>NZ_JAKWJP010000009.1 GCF_022761035.1 Microbacterium sp. SS28 | reverse complement strand
TTCAAGGAAGCGAGCAGGATCGATACTGGGTACGACGGTCATCGTCGTGGTTCCTTTCGAGAGAGATGTAGGAGTTTCCTCGAAGGATCACGCGGTGACCGTCGCCATTCACAGCGACACGCTCACCGAGCTACCGATACACCACTCTGACGGACGCAACCGGCGTCGTGTCTTCACCCCACCTGGCTGGTCAAGTCGGGGTGGGGTGACTTCCTGCCGGGTCGTGGGGGTGGATGCGGCATCCACTCACCCCGCTCGGGCGCAGGGGCGACGCCGCAGGAGCGGGTCAGGCGTCGCGGTCCAAGCCCATCGCGTAGGCGTGCGCCAGCAGGCGGGCGCCGGGCGGCAGGAGCGCGAGGCGCAGCCCCGCCCTGCGCGCGGCGTGGGCGGCGGGGCCCAGCGGGCGTCCCAGCGACGTGTTGAGCGTCGCGAGCGCTGCGGCCGTGCGGGCCGACGCGAGCCGCCGCCGCTCCCAGCGCTGGAGCTCGAGTCCGGGCTCGACGCCCGTCCGCGCCCAGTCGGCGAGGAGCGGTGCGAGGGTCGCGGCATCCAGAAGTCCGAGGTTCATGCCCTGCCCGCCGATGGGGCTCACCTCGTGCGCCGTGTCGCCGATCACGAAGAGGCCGCCGCGGCGCAGGCCCGGCGCGACGGCGCGGCGCACCTCGAACGCCGTCGCCGCGGTGACCGCGTCGGCGGGCTCGCCGCGCTCGCGCAGCGCCGCCCGCAGCCGCTCGGCGCGGGCGCCCTCCGACGCGTCGGCCGGCGCGGCATCCCACGCCACGAACCGCCGTCGCCCGCCCGGCAGCGGGAACGACTCGAGCACACCCGACGCGTCGATGTTGACGACGGCGATCTCATCGTCGCTGCCACCTGCGACATCCGCCATGAGGTAGCGGTCGGCGTACGGCTTCACGCGCACGCCGCCGCTCCGGTACACGAGCCCGCGCGCGCGCCATCCGCCCGCGACCACGACGATCGGGGCTTCGAGGGCGTCGGCGTCGGCGAGGGACACCCGGATGCCGCATCCCGCCGGCACCACCGCCGTCACGTCGGCACCCCGCCGCGCCGGAGGGGCGCCGACCGCGAGCGCGGCCTCGGTCCCCGCCTGGGGCAGCGCCGCGACGAACGGGAACCGGCGGTGCAGCCGATCGAACCGCACGACCCCCAGAGCCCGGCCGTCCGACCGGGCCTCACCGCGCGCCACGCGCACCGCTGACGCGAGGAGCCGCTCGGTCGTTCCCGAGGCCTCGAGCGCCGCGAGGACGGGGGAGTGGATGCCGATGGCGCGCGTGCCCTCGCCCGCCGTCGTACGGCGCTCGAGCAGCGCGACCTCGACGCCGCGGCGCGCGAGCTCGGCGGCGAGGAGTGTTCCGACGGGACCCGCCCCGACGATGACGACCTCAGCCACGGCGCGCCCCTCGGCTGCGCCGTGCCCGGGCATCCGCTCCGGCCCCGCCCGCCCCACCCGCCCGGGCCGGATGACGTCCACACCGCGCACACTGCGGTCGGAGGGCGGGTGCGGCGGTCATTCGCGCGGTCTCCACGGGGTCTCGCCGCCGAGAGCGGCGGGGCGATCGGAGGCGGGGCTCAGGCATGCGCCGTCGCGACGACGCGGAAGGGTGAGGCCGCCTCGACGCGCCACGGCGCGCCGAGCGCGGCCGCGAGCTCGCCCGGCAGGTAGCTGCGGCGGATCGAGCGCAGTCCGTCGGTGCGCAGGAAAGTGCCGGGCGCGAACGGAGTGACTCCGAGGGAGTAGAGGACGTACGGGACGCGCCCGCGCCGGATGTCGGAGTGCAGCGCGATCCCGTCGGTCAGGGCGAGCGACTCTCCCGCGAACGAGCGCAGCCCGTCGGGCGTGAGGTGGTGGAGCACGTGGTTGGACAGCACGGCGTCGAACCGCTCGCCGTCCGCGTGGAGGGTCGCGGCATCCGTGCACCGGAACTCGATGCGCCCCGTCGCGCGCTCCGCGGCGATGTGCTGCGTGCGCGGGTCGGGGTCGGCGCCGAGCCACTGCACGCTGAGGCCGTCGCGCTCGGCGAGGGCGGCGAGCCGCGCGACGAGGTCGCCTCCGCCGGAGCCGAGGTCGAGCACGCGCGCGGGTCGTCCGAGCGACGATAGGAACGGCGCGAGCCGCGACCGGTACACATCGCCCCACCCGCTCCACAGCCGGTTGACGGTGTCGAACCGTCGCAGCGTCGCGGCGAGGCGCTGCGGATCGCAGTCAGGGTCGTCCATGAGCTCGAGCACATCGGCGTCGCGCTCGCGGAGGCTCACCGGGCGACCCGCTCGCGGAGGTTCACCGGGCGACCCGTGTGAGCAGCGCCGACTCGACGGTGAGCCCCGGCCCGAACGCGAGTGCGGCGATGCGCTCGCCGTCCTCGCCGCCCTGCAGCAGCTCGCGCAGGATGAACAGGATCGTCGCGCTCGACATGTTGCCCTGCCGGCGCAGCACGGCGCGCGACGCGTCGAGCGCCGTCGGGTCGAGCGCGAGCCCCGCCTCGACGCGGTCGAGCACGCTGCGCCCGCCGGGGTGCACGGCCCACACGTCGGGCACGTCGTCCGCGAGGAACGCGTCGACGGCGCCGCGGATCTCGCGCCCGATGATGCGCGGCACCTCGGCCGTCAGGACCATGTCGAAGCCCTCGTCGCCGATCGTCCACACCATGTCGGTCTCACCCTCACTCGTGAGGGTCGTGCCGAAGCGCTCGACGGCGAGCCGCGGTCCGCCGCCGAAGTCACGCGCCGAGACCACGGCTGCGGCTGCGCCGTCGGCGAAGACCGATGCCGAGACGATCTGCTGCGGATCCTCCGATGACCGGATGTGCAGCGTGCACAGCTCGGCCGCCGCGACGAGCACGACGGCGTCGGGCTGCGCGGCGCAGATCCGTGCGGCGGCGCGCAGGCCCGGCAGTGCCGCGGCGCACCCCATGAAGCCGACGTGGTACCGCTCGACCGTGAGCGGCAGGCCGAGATCCTTGACGAGCCGGAAGTCCGGGCCCGGCGCGAACATGCCGGTGCACGAGACGGTCACGACGTGCGTCACGTCGGAGGGGGCGACGGATGCCTCGGCGAGCGCCTGCGCGGACGCCTCGGCGAACAGGGGCGGGGCGAGGCGGACGTAGGCGGCGTTCCGGTCGCCCGTCGAGGGCACCAGGATCGTCGCGTCGGCGCCCGCCGCCGGCATCCCGTCGCCGGAGACCGGCGCTGTGCCGTTCGCCGCCGCGACGAGGTCGGACAGCACCGTGTTGCGATGCTCGATCGCCGACGCGTCGAAGGCCGCGCGGATCAGGCGCTGCGCGATGCGCGAGAGTCCCGGCTGATTCGCGAACACGTCGCGGGCCGCGGACTGCGAGACGCGAGCGGGAGGCACGGCGGTGCCGATCGACAGGATGCTCGCAGTCATGGTTCACCTTAGGCACTGCCGGGCGTCGTCGGCGTGACCGAGAGCGGACCGGCGCGCGAAGTCGCGGGGTCAGCCGACGACGGCCGTGACCCTGTCCCACGTGAACTCGTGGGGATCGAGTCCCTGCATGACGCGCACGTAGCTCGTCGTGCCGCCGGGCCAGTTGGACGTGACGCGATCGGATCCGGGATGCCGGTACCAGTTGCCGCACGACGACCACGCCGTCGTCGCGAGCGCGCCCTGCACGTCGTCGTCCCAGCGGGCTTCGGCTTCGACGGTCGGCTCGACCGAGGAGGCGCCGGTCGCTGTGAGGCGGTCGATGACGCGGCGTGCGTGCGCCGCCTGCGCCTCGAGCATGAGCAGGATCGAGCTGCCGCCGAGGTTCGTGTTGGGGCCGTACATGAGCACGAGGTTGGGGAAGCCCGGCACGTACATGCCCCGGTGTGCGCGTGCGCCCTCGGCCCAGCGGTCGTGCAGCTCCTCGCCGACGCTTCCCGTGATCCGGATGCCGTGCAGGAAGCTCTGCGCCGCGAAGCCCGTCGCGTACACGACGGTGTCGGCGCGCAGCATCCGTCCGTCCGCGAGGCGCACCCCCTCGGGCTCGAGCCGCTGGATGCGCTCCGTCACGAGGTCGACGTTCGGCCGCTGGAGCGCGGGGTAGTAGTCGTTCGAGAACAGGATGCGCTTGCAGCCGATGGGGTAGTCGGGGGTGAGGGCGCGGCGGAGCGCGGCATCCTTCACCTGCCGCTTCAGCTGCCACTGCGTGACCCCGCGCGAGACGCGCGCCGCGAATGAGCCCTCTTCGATCGCGCGCGAGAACTGCTCGCCGAGCCAGCGGAAGAACGGCCGCTCGATCCGCGACCACGGGCGATACCAGGGGGCGTAGTCGCCGTCGGGCTTCCACCAGATGTAGTTGGGAGTCCGCTGCAGGACGTGCACGCGGGCCGCCGATTCGGCGAGCGCGGGAACGAGCTGCACGGCCGTCGCCGCCGAGCCGATGACGGCGATCTCGCGACCTGCGGGGTCGAAGCCCTCGGGCCAGCGTGCCGTGTGGAACGAGTCGCCCGCGAAGTCCGCGGCTCCCGGGAGGTCGGGGATCACGGGGGTCGAGAGCTGGCCGACGGCGCTGATGAGGACCTCGACCTGCTCGGTCGCGCCGTCTGCGAACGTGACGGTCCAGGCCGCCGCATCCGGATCCCAGGTCGCCGATTCGACCGAGACGCCGAGCCGCACGCGCTCGGAGACGCCCTCGCGCTCGGCGACGGCGTGCAGGTAGCGCAGGATCTCACGCTGCCCCGCGTAGCGCTGCGGCCATCCGTGCCACGGCGCGAACGAGAAGGAGTAGAACGGCGAGGGCACATCGCACGCGGCGCCGGGGTAGGTGTTGTCGCGCCACACGCCGCCGAGGTCGGCGGCGCGCTCCCACAGCCGGATGTCGCGGTGCCCGTGGCGCAGCAGCTCGGTCGCGACGGCGACGCCAGCGAACCCCGAGCCGATGATCCCGATGCGCGGCATCATGCCTCCGCGGGAACGACGGGGCCGGGCGCGGCGGCGCGGGATCCGCTGGGGCCGGGCGCGGCGGCAGCCGGCGCCGCGGCCGTCGTCGCGACCGCCGAAGGCGCGACGGCGCGCAGGACGGCGGCCGTCGAGAGGTCGAGGACGTCGGCGCGGCCGAGCGTCTCGCGCAGCAGCCATTCGCGGCACAGCGCCTTGAGGAACGGCGCGACGGGACGCAGCCGCGCGCGGAGGGCGTCGTCGTCCGGCATCCCGAGCGCCTCGAGCATGAACCGCGCGGCCCGGTCGTCGGCGACGTCGACGAGCGCCTGCACATCGCCGTCGCCGTGCAGTCCTTCGGCCCCCGCGGCGTTGACCCACTCCTGTCCGTACGCCGCCGCGCCGTCGAGGATCCACGAGATCGTGAGGTGCGCGCGCTCGTCGAGCGGCCGGCCCTCGAGCTCGGGCAGCTCGCCGACGGGGAGGCGCACCGACTGCGTCATGACGGCGAGGAAGAGCTCGCGCTTCGAGCCGAAGTAGTGGTGCAGCAGGCCCCGCGCGACGCCCGCCTCGGCGGCGAGGTCCTCCATCGAGACGTCGTCGTACCGCCGCTCGCGGTACAGCCGGCGAGCCGCGTCGATGATCTGGAGTCGCCGCTCCTCGGGGGTCAGGCGCGTGCGCGTCGAATCTGCCACGCGTCGAGTGTGCGCCGCCTATTGGCAGAGTGTCAATAGATGCCTATGCTCGGTCCCGTGACCGACTACGACGTCCTGGTGATCGGCTCCGGCTTCGGCGGGGGCGTCGCCGCACTGCGCCTCACAGAGAAGGGCTACCGCGTCGGCGTCGTGGAGGCGGGCCGGCGGTTCCGCGACGGCGAGCTGCCCGAGACGTCGTGGCGCGTGCGGCGCTACCTGTGGCTTCCCGCGGCGCGCTGCTTCGGCATCATGCGCCTGACTCTCCTGCGCAACGTGCTGATCGCGAGCGGGACGGGTGTCGGCGGCGGCTCGCTCGTCTACGCCAACACGCTCTACGAGCCGCTCGAAGACTTCTACCGCGACCCGCAGTGGGCGCACATCACGGACTGGCAGAGCGAACTCGCTCCGTACTACGACCAGGCGAAGCGCATGCTGGGGGTCACGACGGCTCACGCCGACACACTCGCCGACGGGCTGCTGCGGGATGTCGCACGCGACCTCGGCGCCGAGGACACGTTCCACGCGGCTGAGATCGGGGTCTTCTTCGGCGAGGGCCCGGGCATCGAGAGCCCGGATCCGTTCTTCGGCGGAGCCGGTCCCGCGCGAACGGGCTGCAGGGAGTGCGGCGCGTGCATGACGGGATGCCGGTACAACGCCAAGAACACCGTGGACAAGAACTACCTGCACCTCGCCGAGGGCGCGGGCGCCGTCATCCATCCCCTGACGACCGCGACGGACGTGAAGCCCGCCCGCGGCGGAAGGTACGCCGTCACGACGCACGCGACGGGCAATCCGCTGCGCCGCCACACGTTCACGGCGACCCACGTCGTCTTCGCGGCGAACGCCCTGGGCACGCAGCGGCTCCTGCACCGCCTTCGCGCGGGATCACTTCCGCGCCTCTCACCCCGGCTCGGCGAGCTCAGCCGCACCAACTCCGAGGCCGTCCTGTCGGCGCGGCTGTCGGCGAAGGACGCGGACGTCACGCCCGGCACCGCGATCACGTCGTCGTTCCACCCCGATCCGCAGACGCACGTCGAGCCCGTGCGCTACGGCCGCGGGTCGAGCCTGCTCGCCCTCCTCAACGCGCACCTCGTCGATCCCGTCGAGGGCCTCCCGCGCTGGCGCGCCGCCCTGCGCACCTACCGACGGCTCGGGTTCCGCGCCGCGGCGCGGCTGCACGCCGTGCCGCGCTGGGCCGAGCAGTCGCTCCTCGTCCTCGTGATGCAGTCGCTCGACAACTCGCTCACGACCTACCTCACGCGCGGGCTCTTCGGGCGGCGAATGACGACGCGGCAGGGCCGCGGCGAGCCCAACCCCGAGTGGATCCCGACGGGCCACCGCATCGCGCGCGATCTCGCGAAGCGCGTCGACGGGCTGGCAGGCGGCTCGTCGGCCGACCTCATCGGCATCCCTCTGACGGCCCACTTCATCGGCGGCTGCTCGATCGGCACCTCGATCACCGAGGGCGTGCTCGACCCGTACCAGCGCGTCTTCGGGTACGACGGCCTGCACGTCGCGGACGGATCCGCCGTCACGGCGAACCTCGGCGTCAACCCGTCCCTCACGATCACGGCGCAGGCAGAGCGCGCCATGGCGCTGTGGCCCAACAAGGGCGACGCCGACACGCGGCCCCCGCTCGGCGCCGCCTACCAGCGCATCGACGCCGTCGCACCGCGGCATCCCGTCGTCCCCTTGTCCGCCCCCGGTGCGCTGCGGCTCCCGCTGCCGATTGTGCGGCCGGGTGCCGCGAAGCCGGGTGCGCAGGCGTCGATTCGGGATGCCGCTCCGGAGACCGCGGCCACGGCCGGCCCGGACGCCGCCGATGCCGCTTCCGAGGCGGCGGCATGACCTCGATCCCCGGCGAGCATGCGGCGGGCAGCGGTCCCGACCTCGTCCTGCTGCACGGTCTCGGCAGTCGCTGGCAGGCGTTCACGCCGATCCTCCCCGCGCTCGAACGGGAGCATCGCGTGCTCGCGCTGGACCTCCCGGGGTTCGGCGCGCGCGCCGACGAGCCGCTCGCCGACATGAGCCTGGGCGGGCTCGCGGACTGGGTCTCGGCCGAACTGAGCCGGCGCGGCATCCGCGCACCGCACGTCGTCGGGTTCTCGATGGGCGGCGGCATCGCGCTCGAGCTCGCGCGCCGCGGCTTCGCAGGCCGTGTCACGGCGTTCGCGCCGATCGGGTTCTGGAACGAGCCCGAGCGCCGGTGGGGTCGCGGGATGCTCCGTCTGCTGCGGGTCGCGGCCGAGACGTTCCCGGGTCCGCTCGCGCGGGCGCTGCGCACGCGCCCCGCACGCGCCGCGCTGCTCGCCGTCACCAACGGCCGCCCGACGCGGGTGAATCCCGACGACGCGATCTCCGACCTGCACGCGCTCGCCGCGAGCCGCGGCTTCGAGCCCGCGCGCACCGCGTTCCGCACGCAGGGCATGGTCCCCGAGGCGCGGAGAGTGCCCGCCACGATCGTGTGGGGCCGTCGCGACGTGCTGCTGTGGGGGCTCACGCAGCCGCAGCGCGCGCGCCGCGCGTGGCCGCACGCGCGGCACCTCCTGCTGGGCGGCTGCGGGCACATCCCGTTCTCGGACGCCCCCGACCGCACCGCCGCGGCGATCCTCGCCGCGCCCCCGTCACCTCCCGCCCGGCCCTTCGCGTCCCCGGGCCTGTCGAGCACCCCCACCCCGGAGCACACCGCATGAGAAGCACGTTCTACACCGAAGACCACGAGGCGTACCGCGCGAGCGTCGCGGAGTTCCTGCGTCGCGAGGTCGAGCCGCACCACGGCGAATGGGAGGCCGCGCACGGCATCCCGGCCGAGGTCTGGACCTCGGCCGCCGCCGCGGGGCTCATGGGACTCGCGGTGCCCGAGGAGTACGGCGGGGGCGGCGAGCCCGACTACCGCTACCGCTTCGTCGTCGCGGAGGAGATCGCCCGCACGAACACGACCTCGTTCGGGGTCGGCCTCGGACTGCAGGACGACATCGTCATCCCGTACCTCCTCGACCTCGCGACCGACGAGCAGAAGCAGCGCTGGCTGCCCGCGATGGCGGCGGGCGAGCTCATCGGCGCGATCGCGATGACCGAGCCTGGCACCGGCAGCGATCTGCAGGGCATCCGCACGACGGCGGTGCGCGACGGCGACGACTGGGTGCTCTCGGGTGCGAAGACCTTCATCTCGAGCGGCATGCACGCGGGGCTCGTGATCGTCGTCGCGCGCACCGACGCCGAGGCGGGGTCGCGCGGGTTCACGCTCTTCGTCGTCGAGCAGTCCGACGCGGGCTTCACCCGCGGCCGGCAGCTCGAGAAGGTCGGCCTCGACGCGCAGGACACCGCCGAGCTCTTCTTCGACGGCGTGCGCCTCACGGCGGATCGCATCCTCGGCCAGGAGGGCATGGCGATGCGGTACCTCATGGAGCGCCTGCCCCGCGAGCGCCTGTCGATCGCGGCGGCCGCCGTCGCGGCATCCGAGGCTGCCGTCCGCTGGACGCTCGAGTACGTGCACTCGCGCACGGCCTTCGGCCAGCCGATCGGCGACTTCCAGAACACGCGGTTCGTGCTCGCCGAGCTCGAGACCGAGTGCGACATCGCCCGCGCGTACGTCGAGAAGGCGGCGCTCGCCCTCAACCTGGGCGAGCTCACGGCGGTCGAGGCGTCGAAGGCGAAGTGGTGGACCTCCGAGCTGCAGGTGCGGGCCACGAGCCGCTGCCTGCAGCTGTTCGGCGGCTTCGGCTACATGCTCGAGTACCCCATCGCCCGCGCGTTCCGCGACGCCCGCGTGCAGACCATCTACGGCGGCACGACCGAGATCATGAAGGAGATCATCGGCCGCGAGCAGGCCGCCCGCTACGCCCGGCGCTGAGCCGCGGCATCCATCCCCGCCGATCACGAAGGAGTGACATGGCACAGCCGATCGACACCCGTTTCCTCGAGGACCTCCCGCCCAACCTCGCCGTCGCGCTGAGGCGGCGCGTCGATCTCACGCCCGACGCCGAGGCCTACCGCCACCTCGTGAGCGGCTCGTGGACCTCGGTCACGTGGCGCGAAGCGGCGCGCGACGTCGCCGAGGTCGCGGCGGGGCTGCTCGCGCTCGGCCTCGCCCCCGAGGACCGCGTCGGCATCATCGCGGGCACGCGCTATGAGTGGATCCTCTGCGATCTGGGCATCCTGAGCGCGGGGGGAGCGACGACGACCGTCTATCCCACGACGTCCGCCGACGACGCCGCGTACATCCTCGACGACGCGGACTGCCGGTTCGTCGTCGTCGAGGACGCGGCGCAGCTCGAGAAGCTGCGCGCCCACCCCGAGACGCTCGCGGGCATCGAGCAGGTCATCATGATGGATGCCGCGCCCGCCGGCACCGCGACCGACGGCACGCTCAGCCTCGCCGCCCTGCGCGAGCGCGGGCGCGCGCTGCTCGAGCAGGATGCGGCATCCGTCACCCGTGCGACCGACGCGATCCCCCCGGATGCGCTCGCGACCCTCATCTACACGTCCGGCACGACGGGCCGCCCGAAGGGCGTTCGCCTCACGCAGCGGGCCTGGGTGTACGAGGGGGAGGCGCTCAAGGCGCTCGGGTTCCTGCGCCTCGACGACCTCAACTTCCTGTGGCTGCCGATGTCGCACTCGTTCGGCAAGGTGATCCTCTCGGCGCAGCTCGCGGTCGGCTTCGCTTCGGCGATCGACGGCCGGGTCGAGCGGATCATCGAGAACCTCGCGGTCGTCAAGCCCACCTTCATGGGTGCGGCGCCCCGCATCTTCGAGAAGGCGTACGGCCGCATCCTGACGACGATCGAGGCCGAGGGCGGGGTCAAGGCGAAGCTGTTCCGCGCCGCGTTCGCCGCGGGTGCGCGCTATGACCGGCTCACGAGCGAGGGTGCGAAGGTGCCGCTCGGGCTGCGCCTGCGGCACGGCCTCTTCGACCGGCTCGTCTTCCGCAAGGTGCGCGAGCGGTTCGGCGGCCGCGTGCGCTTCTTCATCTCGGGCTCGGCGCCGCTCAACCAGGAGATCGCGGAATGGTTCCACGCCGCGGGCATCCTGATCGTCGAGGGCTACGGCCTGACCGAGACCGCCGCGGGGGCGTTCTGCGGTCGCCCCGTCGACAACAAGTTCGGCACGGTCGGCCGCGCGCTGCCGGGGTCGGAGGTGCGCCTCGGCGAGGACGGGGAGATCGAGCTGCGCGGCCCGCACATCATGGCCGGGTACCACAATCTCCCCGCCGAGACGGCGGCCGCCTTCACACCCGACGGCTGGCTGCGCACGGGTGATCAGGGCTCGCTCGACGCCGAAGGCTTCCTCACGATCACGGGACGCCTCAAGGACCTCATCAAGACCTCCGGCGGCAAGATCGTCGTGCCCGGCTCCGTCGAGGCCGCGTTCAAGGCGCTCTGCCCCTACGCGAGCCAGATCCTCGTGTTCGGCGACGGGCATCCGTACTGCGTCGCGCTCATCGCGCTCGACCCCGACGCGATCGCCGCGTGGGGCGCCGAGAACGGTCTCGGCGCGAAGCCGTACGCCGAACTCGTGCGGACGCCCGAGGTCGAGGCGCTCGTCGGGTCGTACGTCGAGCAGCTCAACGCGCGCCTCAACAAGTGGGAGACGATCAAGCGCTGGTCGATCCTCGACGCCGACCTCGCGATCGACACGGGCGGCCTCACGCCGTCGATGAAGGTCAAGCGGGGCGTCGTCGAGCGCGCCGAGCGCACACGCATCGAGGGGCTGTATGACACCGCCGTCGGGTGAGGGCCCGCTCGCGGGCATCCGGGTCGTCGAGCTCGGCGCGATCGGCCCCGGCCCGCACGCCGCCATGCTGCTGGCCGATTGGGGCGCCGATGTCGTGCGCATCGAACGGCCGGACGCCGTCCTGCGCGTCGGCGAGGGCGCGCAGCGCGACCAGCTGCTGCGCGGCCGGCGCCGCGTCGAGCTCGATGCGCGCGATCCCGAGCAGCGCGCGCAGCTGCAGGGACTCGTCGACCGCGCCGACGTCCTGATCGACGGCTTCCGCCCCGGAGTCGCCGAGCGCATGGGCGTCGGTCCCGACGAAGCCCTCGCGCGCAACCCTCGGCTCGTCTTCGGCCGCATCACGGGGTGGGGGCAGGACGGGCCGCTCGCCGACACGGCGGGCCACGACATCAACTACCTCGCGCTGAGCGGCGCGCTCGCGACGTTCGGTCGCGCCGACGAGCCCCCGCCGGTCCCCCTCAACCTGCTCGCCGACTTCGGCGGCGGATCGCTCTACCTCGTCGCGGGAGTCCTCGCGGCGCTCGTCGCCCGCTCGACGAGCGGCCGTGGACAGGTCGTCGACGCCGCGATGGTCGACGGCGTCGCGTCACTGCTGCAGCTCGTGTGGTCGATGCGCGGCACGCGCCAGTGGCAGGACCGCCGCGGCGCCAACCTGCTCGACGGCGGCGCCCCCTTCTACGCGACCTACGTGTGCGCCGACGGGGGCCATGTCGCCGTGGGCGCGCTCGAGCCCGCTTTCTTCGCGCAGCTCGTCGAGAGACTCGGCTGGGACGACGCACGGGATGCCGCGGCATCCCAGTACGACTCCTCGACATGGCCCGCCCTGCGTGCACGCCTCGCCGGCGCCTTCCTCACGCGCTCGCGCGACGAGTGGGCGCGGGTGTTCGAGGGCACCGATGCGTGCGTCACGCCTGTCCTCCGTCTCGGCGAAGCCGCGTCCCACCCGCACCTCGCGGCGCGCGGCACGCTCGTCGAGGCCGACGGCGTCGTGCAGGCGGCGCCGGCGCCCCGCTTCTCGCGGACGCCGGCCCCCGGCATCCGTCCTCCCCGCTCAGAACCGGACGACCTCGCCGAAGTCGTCGCAGACTGGAACAACACACCTTCATCCGAGGAGTCGTCATGACCGAAGCGTTCATCTTCGATGCGGTCCGCACGCCGCGCGGGCGCGGCAAGGCGACCGGGAGCCTGCACGAGGTCAAGCCCGTGTCGCTCGTCACGGGCCTGTTCGACGCGCTGCGGGAGCGGAATCCGGGATTCGACGTCGCCGGGATCGACGACGTCGTCCTGGGCTGCGTCACCCCGATCGGCGACCAGGGCGCCGACATCGCCAAGACCGCCGCCCTCGCGGCGGGCCTCCCCGACAGCGTGCCGGGCGTGCAGCTCAACCGATTCTGCGGCTCGGGGCTCGAGGCGGTCAATCAGGCGGCCGCGCGCGTGCGATCGGGCTGGGAGGACCTCGTCGTCGCCGGCGGCGTCGAGTCCATGAGCCGTGTGCCGATGGGCAGCGACGGCGGACCGTGGGCGATGGACCCCGAGACCGCGTTCGCGGCGGACTTCGTGCCGCAGGGCATCAGTGCCGACCTCATCGCCACGATCGAGGGCTACGACCGCGAGGCCGTCGACGCCTTCGCCGCCGAGTCGCACCGGCGCGCAGCGGCGGCGTGGGCCGAGGGTCGCTTCGCCGGCTCGATCGTGCCGGTCGTCGACCGCAACGGCCTCGTGATCCTCGACCACGACGAGACGATCCGCCCCGACACGAGCGTCGCGTCCCTCGCCGGGCTGCGGCCGTCGTTCGCGGGCATAGGACAGCAGGCCGGCTTCGACCAGGTCGCGCTCGAGAAGTACCCGCACGTCGCGGCGATCGACCACGTGCACCACGCGGGCAACTCGTCGGGCATCGTGGACGGCGCGGCCCTCGTGATCGTCGGATCCGAGCGTGCGGGGGAGCGCCACGGACTCACCCCGAGGGCGCGAATCGTCTCGGTCGGCGTGGTCTCGACCGAGCCGACGATCATGCTCACGGGCCCCGGACCCGCCTCGCGCGTCGCGCTCGAGCGGGCGGGGCTCGGCATCGGCGACATCGACCTCGTCGAGATCAACGAGGCGTTCGCGGCAGTCGCGCTGCGGCTCATGCGCGACCTCGGCGACTACCCGCACGCGCAGACCAACATCTCGGGCGGCGCCATCGCGATGGGGCACCCGCTCGGCGCGACCGGCGCGATGATCCTCGGCACGCTCGTCGACGACCTCGAGCGGACGGGCGGCCGCTACGGCCTCGCGACGCTCTGCATCGGCGGCGGCATGGGCATCGCGACGATCGTCGAGCGACTGTGACCGCGCACGCCACCTCCGCGCTTCGCCCCGAAAGGACCCCCGGCATGACCGACGCACCGCTCGCCGTGCGCTACCTGCTCGACGACGGCATCGCGCACCTCCTGCTCGACGACCCCGACGCGAGCGCCAACACGATGAACGCCGCCTTCCGCGCGGGCCTCGAGCACGCGACCGACGAGCTGGAGCGGGATGCCGCAGCCGGCGCCGCGCGCGGTGCGGTCATCTCGAGCGCGAAGTCGACGTTCTTCGCGGGCGGAGATCTCGCGGCGCTCGCGGCCGCGGGGCCGGACGACGCGGCGGCGCTGTTCGACGAGGTCGAGGGCATCAAGAAGGCGCTCCGCCGCCTCGAGACGGTCGGGGTGCCGGTCGTCGCGGCGATCGGCGGAGCCGCGCTCGGCGGAGGCCTCGAGATCGCGCTCGCGGCGCACCACCGCATCGCGGCGGCGGGCCGCTACGACCTGGGGCTGCCCGAGGTCACTCTGGGACTGCTGCCCGGCGGGGGCGGCATCACGCGCACCGTCCGCATGCGCGGCCTGCAGGAGGCGCTCACTCAGATTCTCCTCGAGGGTCGACGGTTCCGGCCGGACGCGGCGCTCGCGCAGGGTCTCGTCGACGAAGTCGTCACGCCCGACGATCTCGCGGCGGCGGCCGTGCGGTGGATCGACGCGCACCGGGGCGACCCCGACGCCGCCCGCCAGCCGTGGGACCGGCCGGGGTATCGCCTGCCCGGCGGCACGCCGACGACCCCGGCGCTCGCCGCGACGCTGCCGGCGTTCCCCGCGATGCTCCGCGCCAAGCTCAAGGGCGCCCGCTACGAGGCGCCGCGCGCGATCCTCGCCGCGGCCGTCGAGGGCGCCTCCGTCGACTTCGACACGGCGCTGCGGATCGAGTCCCGCGCGTTCGTGGCCCTCGCGACCGGGCAGCAGTCGACGAACATGATCCAGGCGTTCTTCTTCGACATGCAGACGATCGCGAAGGGCGCGTCGCGCCCCGCCGGCATCGCTCCCCGGCCCGTCGCTCGGTTGGCCGTGCTGGGTGCGGGCATGATGGGCGCCGGCATCGCGTACGTCGCGGCGCGGGCGGGCATCGAGGTCGTGCTCAAGGACGTCTCGCTCGCCGCGGCGGCGAAGGGCAAGGCGCACACCGCGGCGCTGCTCGACGCGCAAGTCGGGAAGGGTCGGCTCGACACCGCCGCGCGGGACGCCGTGCTCGCGCGGATCCGCCCGACCGCGGATGCCGCCGACCTCGCGGGCTGCGACGCCGTGGTCGAGGCAGTGTTCGAGTCGGTCGAGCTCAAGCATCGCGTGCTCGCCGAGGCCGAGGCATCCGTGCTCCCCGACGCGCTGCTCGGCACCAACACCTCGACGCTGCCCATCACGCTGCTCGCCGAAGGGGTGGAGCGCGCGGATGCCGTCGTCGGCATACATTTCTTCAGCCCCGTCGACCGGATGCCGCTCATCGAGATCATCGTCGGCGAGCGCACGAGCGACGAAGCACTCGCACGCGCCTTCGACCTCGCCGTGCAGCTCAAGAAGACGCCCATCGTCGTGGGCGACAGTCGCGGCTTCTTCACGAGCCGCGTCTTCGGCTCGCTCGTCATGGAAGCGGCCCGCATGGTCGGCGAGGGCATCGACCCCGTCGCGATCGAGCGGGCGGCGTCGCTCGCAGGCTTCCCGGGGCAGCCGCTCGCGATGATCGACGAAGTGAGCCTCACACTCCCGCAGAAGATCGAGCGCGAGGCCGAGCGCCTCGCGGGAGGCGGCTACGTGCGCTCGCCCGCGATGCACGTGCTCGACGACCTCGTCGCGCTGGGCCGCACGGGCAAGGCGGCGGGGGCGGGGTTCTACGACTACCCCGAGGGTGGCGCGAAGGTGCTGTGGACAGGGCTCGCGGGGCGATACGGCGAGCGGGTCGATGTTCCGCTCGCCGATATCGAGGACCGCCTGACCTTCGCCATGAGCCTCGAGACGGCGAAGGTCTACGACGAGGGAATCCTGCGCTCCGTCGCCGACGCGAACGTCGGATCGCTCCTCGGGATCGGCTTTCCGCCGCTGCTCGGAGGCGCGCTGCAGCACATCGACGGCTACGTCTCGGCGACCGGTGAGACCGGCCCCGCCGCGTTCGTCGCTCGCGCCGACGGGCTCGCCGAGCGCTACGGCGCCCACCTCGCCCCGAGCGAGGCGCTGCGGGCGCGAGCTCGCGAAGGACGCGCCTTCCGTGAGTGACGAGGCGTACCCGCCCGAGCCCTGGCACCTGCGCGGGTGGTTCTGCGTCGGGGTCTTCCTCGTGCCGAGGCGGTCGCTCCCCGAGGGCGTGCTCAGCGAGCTGCCCCCGGGCGCGCGCCCGCTCACCGTTGCGGGCCGCGCGATCGTGGGCGTCTCGGCGGTGACGTATGTCCCCGGCGGAATGCTCGACTACGACGAGCTGCTCGTCGCCCTCCCCGTCGTGCGCGGCGGGCGGCTCTGGATCACGATCCCGCAGATCTGGGTCACGAGTCCCGCCTCCCGCTCGGGCGGTCGCGCCCTCTGGGGCATCCCCAAGCAGCTCACGGCGACCCGGCGCCGCCGCGAGGACCGCCGGCTCGTGCACCGTTTCGAAGAGATTCCGGAGGCCGCGGCATCCCATTCCCTCATCGCCGAGGTCGACGCGACAGCTTCTCGCGCCGGCGTGCCCGGGCGCTGGAAGCTGCCGCTTCCGACCCTGCAGCGCGAGGCCGCGGGCGCGGTCGGCGCCCACAACACCGTGCGCGGCCGCCTGCGCACTGTCGACGCGCGCTGGCGCTTCGCGGGCCCGCTCGCGTGGCTCGCGCCCTTCCGCCCCGTGCTCGGCGTCGCGATCACGCACGCCGCGATCACCTTCGGCGAGCGGGTCGAGCGCACCCGCGTGGGACGGGCGGGGTGAGTGCGTGTCGCGTGCGGGCTGTGCATGCGGCATCGACTCACCCCGCGCGAACCCGCGTGGGACGGGCGGGGTGAGTGCGTGTCGCGTGCGGGCTGTGCATGCGGCATCGACTCACCCCGCGCGAACCCGCGTGGGACGGGCGGGGTGAGTGCGTGTCGCGTGCGGGCTGTGCATGCGGCATCGACTCACCCCGCGCGAACCCGCGTGGGACGGGCGGGGTGAGTGCGTGTCGCGTGCGGGCTGTGCATGCGGCATCGACTCACCCCGCGCGAACCCGCCTGCGGGATCCGGCCGGGGACGCGGGTCTCGACTCAGCCGGCGAGGGCCTCGCGCAGCTTGACGCGGCCGCCCATCCGTAGGAGCGAGTTCTGGTAGATGCGCGCCGCGACGACGATCGCGACGACGCACGTCGCGATGAGGATTGCGAGCGACAGGTACGGCTCCCACCACTGCGCCTGTCCCAGGAAGATGCGCATGGGCATGCCGACGGGTGCCGAGAACGGCACGTACGACATGATCGCGAGCACGGTGGGGTTGTCGTTGAAGAAGATCACGAGGAAGTACGGCGCCATGACGAGCATCGTGATCGGCATCGTCGTCGAGCCGATGTCCTCCTGGCGCGACACCATCGACGCGGCCGCCGCGAAGAGCGAGGCCAGCAGGATGAAGCCGAACAGGAAGAACACCGCGAACCACGCGATCGGCTCGCCGAGCCCCTGCAGCAGCGCGCCCTGATCCGTCACGGTGAGCCCGACTATCGCGATGCCGGCGAGGATCAGGATCTGGCTCACCGCGAGGATCGTGTTGCCGATGACCTTGCCGCCCAGCAGCACGCGCACGGGGATCGCCGAGATGAGCAGCTCGACGACGCGCGTCTGCTTCTCCTCGACGACGCTCTGCGCGATCGTCCCGCCGAAGAGCGAGGCCGCGAGCAGGAACACGATGCCGAAGCCGACCGCCGCGATGTAGCCGAGCGCCGCATTGCCCTCGTCGGGGTTCAGCAGCTCGACGGGCGGCACCTGCGCGAGCTGCAGGAGCAGCTGCGTCGGGACGCTCGTGTCCGCGATGACCGAGAAGCCGAGCGGCGACGCGGTGTCTCCGACGACTGCCGCGTCGACGTCACCCGACTCGACGAGGGCTTCGGCTGCGGCGCGGTCGTCGGCCTCGGTGATGTCGAGGCCCTGCGCGGTCGCGACGTACTGCGCGGCATCCGGCGTCACGGCGACCGGTGTGCCGCTCGAGTTCGCCGCCGAGAAGCCCGCCCAGATGACGAGCGCGAGCGCGCCGACGAACAGGATCGCGGTCGAGATGACGAACGCCTTGCTGCGCAGCTTCGAGCCGATCTCGCGCTCCGCGACGAGCCACAGGCCCTGTGCGGCGCTCAGGCCCGTGGTCTCGGGGGTGCGGGCGCTCATCGGATGACCTCCTTGAAGATCTGCGCGAGGGTCGGATGCTGCGGCGCGAAGCTCGCGACATCCCCCTGTTCGACAGCCCTGCGCAGCACGCGCTGCGCCGTCGCGTCGCTGTCCGCGTCGAAGACGGCGTATCCCGTGTCCGAGTCGACGACCTCGACGCCGGGCTCGGCGTGGAGCCAGCTCGCGTCGCCCGCCGAGACGAGCTCGAACCGGCGGTGCGAGTGCTGGGCGCGCAGGGCGTCGCGCGCGCCCGCGGCGCGGATCGTGCCGCCCGCGATGATGACGAGGTCGTCGCACAGGCGCTCGACGACGTCGAGCTGGTGCGACGAGAAGAGCACGGCGGCGCCTGCCGCCGCGCGCTCCTGCAGGACGCCGGCGACGACGTCGACGGCGAGGGGGTCGAGGCCGGAGAAGGGCTCGTCGAGTATCAGCACCTCGGGATCGTGCACGAGCGCCGCCGCGATCTGCGCGCGCTGCTGGTTGCCGAGCGAGAGGGTTTCGACGTTGTCGCCGAGGCGCTCACCGAGTCCGAGCTTCTCGAGCAGCGCCTTGGCGCGGGACGTGGCATCCGACTTCGAGAATCCGTGCAGGCGCGCGAGGTAGACGATGTGCTCGAGGATCTTCATCTTGGGATACAGCCCGCGCTCTTCGGGCATGTAGCCGAAGCGACGACGATCGGATGCCGTCACCTCGGCGCCGTCGAGCGTCACTGTGCCGCCGTCCTTCGCGAGGACGCCCAGCACGATCCGCATCGTCGTGGTCTTGCCGGCCCCGTTGCCGCCGACGAATCCCGTCAGGCGGCCGGGCAGCACATCGAAAGAGACGCCGTCGAGCGCAGGGCGCCCGCCGTAGCTCTTGGTGACTCCGGACAGTTGCAGCATTGGATCTCCTTCGGCATCCCCGCTTCCACGCTACGTGCATTCGGCGACATGGGCCACCGAATCTCTATTCAGCGGAATAGATATGTCGATGCCGCGCTTGGACACACTGGAACGTCCACGGTGGCCCCGCCGTGGGGACGCCTTTCGTCAAGAAGGAGGACCCCATGTCCGAGCGCACCATCGGCTACATCGTCGGCAGCATCTCGTCGACGTCCATCAACCGCCGTCTCGCGACGGCCCTCGCGCGTCTCGCCCCCGAGGGCACGACGCTCGTCGAGATCCCGATCAAGGACCTGCCGTTCTACTCGCCCGACCACGACGGCGACTACCCGCAGGTGGCCCGCGACTTCAAGCAGGCGATCGACGACGTCGACGGCGTCATCATCGTGACGCCCGAGTACAGCCGCTCGATCCCGGGCGTCCTGAAGAACGCGCTCGACTGGGCGGCCCGTCCGTGGGGCGAGGGCTCGTTCGACGGCAAGCCAACCGCCGTCATCGGCACGTCGGGCGGGCCCATCGCGACCGCCGCCGCGCAGCAGCACCTCAAGGCGATCCTCAGCCACTACAACGCTCCGACGCTGGGCCAGCCCGAGGGCTACGTCCAGACGACGCCCGGCCTGTTCACCGAGGCGGGCGAGGTCACGAGCGAGCGCACCGCCGACTTCCTCGTCGACTATCTCGAGGCCTTCGGCGCTCTCGTCGACCGCTACACGCAGGTCGCCGTCGCGGCCTGATCCTCGTGCGATTGCGCGGGTCCCCGGCACCGTGACGAGCGTCTTCCGCGCGCCAGACGCGCCGGGCGGGCCCGCGCTCTCGCGAATCGCTACTTGCTATTGACAAGCACGCTTGCTTTTTGCAACTATCGACGCAGGCCCGGGCGCCGACGCCCGGAGACAGACAGGAGCAGGCAATGTCCACCAAGATCTTCGTCAACATCCGGACGTCCGACCTCGAGCGCTCGAAGGCGTTCTACTCGGCGCTCGGCGCGACGCTCAACCCCGCGTTCACCGACGACAACGCCGCGTGCATCGTCTGGTCCGACGACGTGTACTTCATGGCGGTGACGCACGACCACTTCGCGACCTTCACAGACAAGCAGCCCGTCGATCCGCGCACGCACGCGCAGGTCCTCATCGCGCTGAGCCGCGACTCGCGCGAAGAGGTCGACTCCATCATCGAGGCGGGCGTGGCCGCGGGCGGCAGCGAGCCGACGGCTCCCAGCGACTACGGCTTCATGTACAGCCGCGACCTCGAAGACCCGGACGGCAACGGCGTCGAGTTCTTCTACATGGACCCGCAGGCCGCCGCGCAGGGCCCCGAGGTGTACCTGGCGGAGCAGGCTCAGGCCTGACGTGGCCTCCCGCAGCTACGGGCAGTACTGCGGGGTCACGACGGCCGTCGAGCTCATCGGCGAGCGGTGGGCGCTGCTCATCGTCCGCGATCTGCTCGTCGGCCCGCGTCGCTACACCGACCTCAAGCAGGGCCTGCCCCGGATCCCCACCAACATCCTCTCGACGCGGCTCAAAGAGCTGCAGGAGAGCGGCGTCGTGCGCCGCGTCCCGCTGATGCACTGCGGGCTCGTCTACGAGCTCACGGACTATGGACGGATGCTGGAGCCCATCGTCCTCGCACTCGGGCGCTGGGGCTTCCAGGCGATGGGCGATCCCGGCGCGGACGACGTCGTGACAGCCGACTCGCTCACGATGGCGCTGCGCACGGCGTTCCAGCCGGACGTCGCGGCGGCCCTTCCCACGCTGCACTGCGAGGTCCACGTGGGCGATGTCGTGCTGCGCGTCCTCGTCGACGACGGCGTGCTGCGCATCTGGCAGCTCGCGCCCGCCGGCAGGCCGGTCGATCCGCGGGATGCCGCGCCGCGTCCGGTCGCCGAACCCGAGCTCGTCTTCGCGGCGGGTCCCGGCATCCGTCGCCTCATCTCGGGCGAGCTCACGCCGGGCGCCGCGATCGACTCGGGCGTGCTGCACGTCGTCTCGGGCGATGCGACGCTCCTCGACCGCTTCGCGGACCTCTTCCACATCGACGAATCCCTGACGCCGTCGCTCGCGGCGTGAATCGAAAGGACCGGTCATGACCGGACGCATCACGATCGTGCTCTTCACCACTCTCGACGGCGTCGCGCAGGCGCCCGGCGGCCCCGAGGAGGATCCCGCAGGCGGGTTCCCCTACGGCGGCTGGCAGGCGCCGCTGTTCGACGCCGTCGTCGGCGAGCAGATCGGCACCGAGATCGCGAAGATCGACGCGCTCGTCCTCGGCCGCAGAACGTACGACATCTTCGCGTCGTACTGGCCGAATCACACGGAGGGCGAGGGCGACGGCGCGATCGGGCGCAAGTTCGACGAGATCCCGAAGTATGTCGCCTCCCGCACGCCGCTCGAGCCGGAGTGGCGCGGAACGACGCAGTTGGGTCCGGATGCCGCGGCCGAGGTCGCGGCGCTGCGCGAGAAGCACGAGAACATCCAGGTCATCGGCAGCGTCGACTTCGTCCACACGCTGCTCGCCGCCGAGGCGTACGACGAGCTCGCGCTGTGGGTGTACCCGATCGTGCTGGGCCAGGGCAAGAAGGTGTTCCCCGACGGCGCGGCCCCGGCGAATCTGACGCTCGTCGCACCCGCCGTCACGGGAACGTCGGGCGCCGTCCTGCTGCGCTACGCCCCCGCGGGCAAGCCCACGACGGGCGACATGTCGGCGCCCGACCGCGGGGTCTAGCCGGCAGCCCCGACCCGGCACCTCGTCGCCTGGGGTGAGGCCGGCAGCCCCGACTCGGCCCCTCGTCGCGTGGGGTGAGGTGGTGTCGCGTGCGGCGGGTGGATGCGGCGGGACTTCACCCCAAACCCGGGGGCGGGTGTCGCGTGGGGTGAGGTGGTGTCGCGTGCGGCGGGTGGATGCGGCGGGACTTCACCCCGAACCCGGGGGCGGGTTTTTGCGCGGGGTGAGTCGGTGTCGCGCGCGGCGGGTGGATGCGGCGGGACTTCACCCCGAACCCGGGGGCGGGTCGTCGCGTGGGGTGAGGTGGTGTCGGGTGCGGCGGGTGGATGCGGCGGGACTTCACCCCGAACCCGGGGGCGGGTTTCGCGTGGGGTGAGGTGGTGTCGCGTGCGGCGGGTGGATGCGGCGGGACTTCACCCCGAACCCGGGGGCGGGTTTCGCGAGGGGTGAGTCGGTGTCGCGTGCGCCGCATGGATGCGGCAGGAACTCACCCTGAATCGCGCGGCGCGGCGCGAGCGCGAGCAGCAGCGCGGCGATGTGGAGGATGCGCATCGCCGCAGCCGCGTGTTCGCGCGGCCGGGCCGCAAGGCTCCCCGCGGGGCTACCAGATCATGGGGCGGTCGTCATCGTCGTCATCCGGGCCCGCGAAGTCGAGGTCGACGACGACCGGGACGTGGTCGCTCGGCGCCTCGCCCTTGCGCTCGTCGCGGTGGATGGATGCTCCGGCCACGGCGTCCGCGAGGGCGTGCGAACCCAGGATGAAGTCGATCCGCATGCCCTCGTTGCGCGGGAAGCGCAGGCGCTTGTAGTCCCAGTAGGTGAAGCCCTTCGGGACGAGCGGGCGAACGACGTCGCTCAGTCCCGAGGCCTCGAGCTCGGCGAACGCCTCGCGCTCGAGCGGCGACACGTGGGTCGAGAATCCCGGGACGACGGCGGGGTCGCCGTTGTCGGCGTCGGTCGGCGCGATGTTGAAGTCGCCCACGAGCGCGAGCGCGAGGTCGGGATCGGCCGCGAGGGCATCGCGCGTGTGACCCGCGAGGGCAGCGAGCCAGTCGAGCTTGTAGTCGTAGTGCGGGTCGCCGAGCGCGCGGCCGTTGGGGACGTACAGGCTCCACACCTCGACCCCGGCGATCGTCGCGCCGATCGCGCGGGCCTCGAGCGGGGCATCCGGACCCGCGTGATCCTTCGCGAAGCCGGGCATGCCCGTGAACGCCGTGCGCACGTTCTGCATCGGCTCGCGGCTCGCGATCGCGACGCCGTTCCACTGCGAGAAGCCGTGCGCCTCGACGTGATAGCCCGCCTCCTCGAACGCCGCGAAGGGGAACTGCTCGGCCTTGCACTTGATCTCCTGCATCGCGAGCACGTCGATGCTCTCGCGGACGGCGAACTCGACGGTCCGCTCGACGCGGGCGCGGATCGAGTTGACGTTCCAGGTGGCCAGGCGCATGGACTCCAGCCTACGGCGGGCCGCCGACGCGGCATCCCGAAACCCGCCCTGGGGCCCACCCGCTCAGGGAACCCCGACCGGACCAGGGCGAAACCCGGTCGGGTACAGTGTGGCTGTGGTGCGCAGGATGTCTCCGCCTGGCTCGCAGAGTTCGCTCCGCGAGGCCAATCGCGCGCGCATCGTCGAGTCGCTCAAGCGCCACGGCCGCCTCACGCAGGTCGAGCTCGCGGGCAGCACGGGCCTTTCGCCCGCGACGGTCTCGAACATCGTCAAGGAGCTCACGGCCGCGGGCCTGCTGCACACCTCGATCACGTCCCGCAGCGGCCGTCGCGCGACGCTCGTGTCGCTCGCGCGCCAGCTCGGCCTCGTCGCCGGCGTGCATTACACGTCGCGCCAGCTGCACATCGCGATCGCCGACGTCACGCGCACGATCGTGAGCCAGACCTCGCTCCCGCTTCCGCTCGACCACCGGCACGACGCGCAGCTCGACCGCCTCGCGATCCTGCTGAGCGAGCTCATGGAGTCGCTCGGCGGTACCGCAGGCGACCTGCTCGCGGTGGGCCTCGCGCTGCCCGCCCCGATCGACCCGCAGACCGGCATGGTCTCGACCCCGGGGCTGCTGCGCGGCTGGGAGGGGGTGGATGTCGCGGCCCGCCTCTCGGAGCGCATCGCCCGCCCCGTGTACGTCGACAGCGAGGCCAATCTCGGCGGCCTCGCCGAGGCGCGCGAGGGGAGTGGCCGCACAGCATCGTCGTCGGTCTTCCTGCGCGTCGGTCACACGATCAGCGCGGGGCTCATCGTGAACGGCGACCTGTTCCGCGGCGTCAACGGCAAGGCGGGCCAGATCGGGCACGTCACGATCGACGAGAACGGCCCCATCTGCCGGTGCAGCAACCGCGGATGCCTCGAGACCTACGCAGGCGGCCCCGCGCTGCTCTCGCTCTTCCCGCCGAGCGCCGGCATGCAGCGCATCAGCGACCTGCTGCAGGCGGCCGAGGACGGCGACGGCAGCTCGCGCCGCGTCATCGCCGACGCGGGGCGCCACATCGGCATCGCGACGGCAAGCCTGTGCAACCTCTTCGACCCCGAGCTCATCGTCGTCGGCGGAGAGCTCGCGCAGGCCGGCGAGATCCTCATGTCGCCCATGCGTCACTCGCTCGAGCGGTCAGCGCTCGCGTCGGCGAACGGCCTGCCCGAGATCGTCGCGGCGTCGTTCGGGGAGTGGGCCGAGACGCGCGGCGCGATCGCGATCGCCCTCGACCACGTGACGGTCGACGCCGACGTCATCGCCGTCTCGGCGTGAGACGAGGGTTCGGGATGCCGCGGCCCCGGCTGCTCCGTCGGCGGGCGCCCGCGCGGGCGGGCGCTCTCGCGATCGTCCTCGCGCTCGCGGCCGCCGCGCTCGCGGCGTGCGCGCCCGGCCCCGAGACCGGCACGGAGGGGACGATCGCGCTGCTGCTCCCCGACGTCAAGACGGCGCGGTACGAGACGTTCGACCGACCGTTCTTCGAGGAGCGCGTCGCCGAGCTGGGCGACTTCCGCGTGCTCTACGCCAACGCGGATCAGGATGCCGAGAAGCAGCAGCAGCAGGCCGAATCGGCTCTCGCGGCCGGCGCCGAGGTGCTCGTCCTCGACGCGGTCGACACGAAGGCCGCCGCGAGCATCGTCGCCGCCGCGAACGCGCAGGGCGTGCCCGTCGTCTCGTACGACCGGCTCATCTCGGGCGGGGGCCTCGCGTACTACGTCTCGTTCGACAACGAGAAGGTCGGCGTGCTGCAGGCGACGGCTCTCGTCGAGGCGCTCGAGGCCCGTGGTCCGGGGGCGCCGGACGGCGGCATCCTGATGGTCAACGGATCGCCCACCGACAGCAACTCGGCGAAGTTCCACGAGGGTGCGGATCGCGTCCTGGATGCGAGCGGAGTGCGCATCCTCGCCGAGTACGAGACTCCGGACTGGAGTCCTGACAAGGCCCAGGAATGGGTCTCGGGGCAGGTCGCGCAGTACGGCGAGCGCATCGAGGGCGTCTACGCCGCCAACGACGGCACGGCAGGCGGTGCGGTCTCCGCCCTGAAGGCCGCCGTCGTCGACCCCTTCCCGATCGTGACGGGGCAGGATGCCGAGCTCGCCGCGCTGCAGCGGATCGTGACGGGCGACCAGTACATGACCGTCTACAAGGCCATCAAGCCGCAGGCCGAACGCGCGGCCGAAGTCGCCGTCGCGCTCCTGCGCGGCGAGCCCGTCACGGCGCCGCTCGAGATCGACGGCACGCCCACGACGCTGCTGGATCCCGTCGCGGTGACCGTCGACAACCTGCTCGACACGGTCGTCGCGGACGGATTCTGGACCGTCGAGGACATCTGCACGCCCGATTACGCTGCGGCGTGCACCGCGGCTGGCATCCTTTAGGCGATGTCCACACCCGTCTCTTCGCCCCCGTATCGCAAGCGCGTCCTGACGATGCGCGCGATCAGCAAGCATTTCGGCGCCGTGAAGGCCCTGACCGACGTCGACTTCTGGGTCAACGAGGGCGAGGTCGTCGCGCTCATCGGAGACAACGGGGCGGGCAAGTCGACGCTCGTCAAGATCCTCGCGGGCGTGCACCCGCCGGACGGCGGGACGATCGACTTCGACGACGAGGAGGTCGCGATCGCGAGCCCGGCGGATTCGCAGGCCCTCGGGATCGAGACGATCTTCCAGGACCTCGCCCTGTGCGACAACCTCGACGTCGTGGCGAACCTCTGGCTCGGACGCGAGCTCACGACGAGCGGCGGCCTCGACGAGGTCGAGATGGAGCAGCGCACCTGGACGCTCCTGCGCGAGCTGTCGGCGAAGGTCCCCTCGGTGCGGATCCCCGTCGCGGCGCTCTCCGGCGGCCAGCGGCAGACCGTCGCGATCGCGCGGTCGCTCATCGGCGAGCCGCGCGTCGTGATCCTCGACGAGCCGACGGCGGCGCTCGGCGTCGCTCAGACGGCCGAAGTGCTCAACCTCATCGAACGCCTCCGCGAGCGCGGGCACGGCGTCATCCTGATCAGCCACAACATGGCCGACGTGCTCGCCGTCGCAGACCGCATCGTCGTGCTGCGTCTGGGGCGCAACAACGGCGTCTTCAACGCCGTCGACGCCACGAGCGAGACGCTCGTCGCCGCCATCACAGGGGCGACGCAGGGCGGCGGCAAGGCGGCCGAGCCGCCTCCCGCCTCCCGGATCGAGGCCCGTCCCGGTGCCGGCGAGAGCCCCGATGCCGGGCCCGGCGCCCCGATCATCCCGATGCCCTCGAAGGCATCCCGACGGCCGTCGACGCGCGATCGGGGCGACGCATGAGCGGCCTGCGCGACGACCGCACGGCGCCCATCGAGCAGATCGGCGGCGAAGGGCTGTCGCGCGCAGGTGTGCGCCGCGCGGCGGCGTCACTCGTCGAGCGCGTGCGCGGGGGAGACCTCGGCTCGCTCCCCGTGATCGTGGGGCTCGTCGTGATCTGGACGGTCTTCCAGATCCTCAACCCCGTCTTCCTCACGAGCAAGAACCTCGTCCTGATCACGATGCAGTGCGCCGCGATCGGCACGATCGCCCTCGGCATCGTCGTCGTGCTGCTCGTCGGCGAGATCGACCTGTCGGTCGGGTCGGTGTCGGGCCTCGCGGCCGCGATCCTCGCGGTGAGCTTCGTGCAGCTGCAGTGGAATCCGCTCTTCGCGCTCGCCGCGGCCATCGCGGCGGGCATGCTCGCGGGACTGCTCTACGGGTTCCTGTACTCGCGGTTCGGCCTGCCGAGCTTCGTCATCACGCTCGCGGGACTTCTGGGATTCCTCGGGCTGCAGCTCTGGGTGCTGGGCGACACGGGGTCGATCAGCCTGCCCTTCGACTCGGTCTTCGTCCAGTTCGCGCAGCAGTGGTTCCTGCCGGCGTGGGCGTCGTACAGCGTCGCCGCGGTGGCGGTCGCCCTGTACGCGCTGTCGCTCATCCGGCGCGCGCGCCGGCGCGCTGCGGCCGACCTCGAGAGCCAGAGCTACCTCGAGATCGGCGTGCGCAGCGGCCTGCTCCTCGTCTTCCTGCTCGTCACGGCGTGGTACCTCAACCTCTCGCGCGGCGTCGGGGTGATGTTCCTGTTCTTCATCGGCCTCGTCGTCCTGATGCACCTCGTGCTGAGCCGCACGCGCTGGGGACGCGCCGTCTACGCCGTCGGCGGCTCGGTCGAGGCCGCGCGCCGCGCCGGCATCCGGGTCGACCGCATCTACCTCTCGGTTTTCGCGCTCTGCTCGAGCCTCGCGGCCGTGGGCGGCATTCTTGCGGCCTCCCGCCTGGCGGCGGCGAACCAGAGCTCGGGCGGCGGCGACACGAACCTCAACGCCATCGCGGCGGCCGTCATCGGCGGCGCGAGCCTCTTCGGCGGGCGCGGATCGGCGTTCTCTGCCCTTCTCGGGGTCGTCGTGATCCAGTCCATCTCGTCGGGCCTGACGCTGCTCAACCTCGACTCGTCGGTGCGGTTCATGGTGACGGGCGTCGTGCTGATCCTCGCCGTCATCATCGACTCCCTCTCGCGCCGGACGAGGGTCGCGTCGGGTCGCGCCTGAGGCCTTCCGGAAGGGAAAGGGCCTTCCGTCGCGGTATCGGTGCATTCAGGAGCCGAACGCACTAGCGCCGTTGCAAAAGCGTTACGTTCACTGCTTGACGCCAAGAATCGTGGTCGCCATGATCGCTTTCAGGCGCGAAACCCGCGACGGCGCGCTCGCATATTCAACGATGAAAGGCGCATGATGAAGAAGTCATCTCTGCTTGCCGCAACCGCACTGGGGAGTGTGGCTGTGGCTCTGCTGGCCGGCTGTTCCGGCGGAAGCACCCCCTCCGAATCCGGTGACGGCGGCGGCGACGCGGCATCGACGCGCGCGTGCGTCATCCTGCCCGACGCGGCGTCCTCGCCCCGCTGGGAGAACCTCGACCGGCCCTTCCTCCAGGAGGGTCTCGAGGCCGCCGGCTACGAGGTCGACATCCAGAACGCTCAGGACGACGTCAACAAGTACGCGACGATCGCCGATCAGCAGCTCACGAAGGGCTGCGGCGTCATGCTCCTCGTCGACATCCAGAAGGCGGCCGAAGGCGTCGCAGCCAAGGCCAAGGCCGAAGGCATCCCCGTGATCGCCTATGACCGTCCCTTCAGCGGCGCTGACGTGTACGTCTCCTTCGACAACGTCGAGGTCGGACGGCTCCAGGGCCAGACCGTGCTCGACGGCCTCGAGACCGCAGGCAAGGACCCCGCGTCCGCGGTCGTCGTCTACATGGGCGGCGACCCGACCGACGGCAACGCCGCGATGTTCCACGACGGTGCGGTCGAAGTCATGGAAGCAGCCGGCATCAGCCCGGCAGCCGAGCCTCCGGGGGCGTGGGACGAGGAGAAGTCGCAGACCAACTTCGAGCAGGCGCTCACGTCGCTCGGCGGCAAGGTCGACGGCGTGTGGGTGGCCAACGACACCAACGCCGCGGGCGTCATCAAGGTGCTCAAGGACAACAACCTGACGGGGGTCGCGGTCTCCGGGCAGGACGCGAACGTCGCGGGTCTGCAGAACATCCTGCTGGGCTGGCAGACGGCCACCGTGTGGAAGCCGGTCAAGGACTTGGCCGACAAGGCCGTGGCCGCCGCCTCCACGCTGCTCGAGGGCAAGGAGATCACTGCGGACGCGGAGCTCGATGACGGCACCCCGTACATCCAGGCCACGCCCCAGCTCGTCGGTCCGAACGAGGTGAAGGACGTGATCGCTGCCGGCGGCTACGCGACCTATGACGAGGTCTGCACGCCCGAGGTCGCTGCGGCTTGCGAGCAGTACGGCGTCACCGAGTAACGTAACGACCACCTGGCGAGGGGCGCCGCGTCATCCGTGACGCGGCGCCTCCTCGCACCCGGAATCGCGAGGAAGCGATCATGTCAGAACCCATCATCGAACTCCGGGGGGTTAAGAAGTCCTTCGGCCCGGTCAGCGTGCTCAAGGGCGTCGACCTCAAGATCTACCCCGGCAAAGTCACGGCTCTCGTAGGCGACAACGGCGCCGGGAAGTCGACGCTCATCAAGGGGCTCGCGGGGGTGCAGCCGTACGACGAGGGCGAGATCCTCTTCGAAGGTCAGCAGGTCGCCCTTCACACGCCGCGTGAGGCATCGAGTCACGGCATCGAGGTCGTCTACCAGGACCTCGCGCTCTGCGACAACCTCGACATCGTCCAGAACATGTTCCTCGGCCGCGAAGAGCTCTCGGTCGGCACCTTCGACGAGGGGCGCATGGAGAAGGAGGCATCCGACACACTGCGGTCCCTTTCGGTTCGCACCGTCAAGTCTGTGCGGCAGAAGGTGTCGAGCCTCTCGGGGGGTCAGCGCCAGACTGTCGCGATCGCCCGCGCCGTGCTCAAGAAGGCCCGTGTCGTGATCCTCGACGAGCCGACCGCTGCGCTCGGCGTCGCCCAGACCGAGCAGGTGCTGAACCTCGTCGACCGCCTCGCGCATCAGGGCGTGGCGGTCCTCCTCATCAGCCACAACCTCGCGGACGTGTTCGCCGTCGCGGACGACATCGCCGTGCTGTACCTCGGTCAGATGGTCGCCCAGATCGGGACCAAGGACACCAACCGCGACGACGTCGTCGGCTACATCACAGGCACGAAGACGATGGGCGTCGAACTCATCGGCACGAGCACGATCGAGACCAACGGAGGTGCGGCATGACCGCGACGCGTACCGAGGCCGCACCCGACCCGGTCGCGAGCGATCTCATCGGCAGCGGCGTCGAAGGCGGCCTCATGGAGCAGGTGCGCGCCTGGTGGCAGCGGGTGCGCAGCGGCGACATGGGCGCGCTGCCGGCCGTCGGCGGCCTCGTGGTGCTCACGGTCCTGTTCGCCTCCCTGAGTCCCTTCTTCCTCACAGAGCGCAACTTCGCGAACCTGCTCAATCAGGCGGCGACCCTCGTGATGCTCGGGATGGCGCTCGTCTTCGTCCTCCTGCTGGGCGAGATCGACCTTTCCGCCGGTGTCACCGGCGGGGTCGCGATGGCGCTGTTCGTCGTGCTCAATTCGACGTACGACGTCCCGTGGCCTCTCGCGCTGCTCGTCGGGTTCATCTTCGGCATCGTCACCGGCGCCATCATCGGATTCTTCGTGGCGAGGGTCGGGATTCCGTCCTTCGTCGTGACGCTGGGCCTGTTCCTGGGGTACCAGGGTCTCGCGCTGCTCATCATCGGCACTGGCGGACTGTTCCGCCTCGAAGTGCCCGAGCTCATCGCCCTGCAGAACGGCAACCTGCCGCCGTGGGCGGGTTGGACCATGCTCGCCGTGATCCTCGCGGTGTCGGCCGGCACCTCGTTCTGGGATCGTGCCCGTCGCAAGCGCGCCGGCGTGCCGAACCGGACGATCACGCTCGTGTGGGCCAAGCTCGCGGTCATCGCCGCGATCGGCGGTGTCGCGGTGTACATCCTCAACGAGAACCGGGGCCAGTCGGTGAATGCCGTCCAGGGCGTGCCGGTGATCGTCCCGATCATCCTCGCGATCCTGTGGGTGGGCACCTTCGTGCTGGATCGCACGAAGTTCGGCCGCTACGTCTACGCGATCGGCGGCAACGCCGAGGCCGCGCGGCGCTCGGGTGTCAAGGTCCGGTGGGTCAAGTGGTGGGCCTTCGTCGCGTGCTCGTCGCTCGCGGTCGGATCGGCCCTGTTCAGCGTCTCGAGGGTCGGCTCGATCGACGCGACAGTCGGCCGTGACATCGTCCTGAGCGGTGTCGCAGCGGCGGTCGTCGGCGGGGTGAGCCTCTTCGGCGGAAAGGGCCGCCTCTCGCACGCCGCGATCGGCGCCCTCGTTATCGCCACGATCACGAACGGCCTCGGCCTGCTGAACCTCGGCGCGGGCATCAACCTCATGGTGACGGGCGGCGTGCTGATCCTCGCCGCGACCGTCGACGCCGTGTCGCGACTGCGCGGAGGGTCCGCCGCGCGGACCTAGCGCCCGGCTCGGTCGATCGAGACCGGATGCCGCAGTCCACCCGGGCCGCGGCATCCGGTCTCTCGTTCTGCGACTCAGAGCGCGCGCAGGATGTCCTCGACCCGCTCCTTCGCGTCGCCGAAGAGCATCGCGGCGTTCTCGCGGAAGAAGAGCGGGTTCTGCACCCCCGCGTAGCCCGAGGCCATCGAGCGCTTGAAGACGACGACGTTCTCGGCGTCCCACACGCGCAGCACGGGCATGCCTGCGATCGGCGACGTCGGATCCTCGGCCGCCGACGGATTGACGGTGTCGTTCGCCCCGATCACGAGCACGACCGACGTGTCGGCGAAGTCGTCGTTGACCTCGTCCATCTCGAGCACGATGTCGTACGGCACCTTGGCCTCGGCGAGGAGGACATTCATGTGCCCCGGCAGGCGACCGGCGACGGGATGGATGCCGAACTGCACGTCGACGCCGCGCTCGCGCAGTCGCGACGCGAGCTCGGCGACGGGGTACTGCGCCTGCGCGACGGCCATGCCGTAGCCGGGCGTGATGACGACACGGGATGCCGCGCTCAGCAGCTCCGCGACGCCGGCGGCGTCGATCTCGCGGTGCTCGCCGACCTGCTCGTCGGACGAGCGTGGCGCCTCGATGCCGAAGCCGCCCGCGATGACCGAGATGAAGGAGCGGTTCATCGCCTTGCACATGATGTAGCTGAGGTAGGCACCCGACGATCCGACGAGTGCGCCCGTGATGATGAGCAGGTCGTTGTTGAGCAGGAAGCCTGCCGCGGCGGCAGCCCAGCCCGAGTAGCTGTTGAGCATCGAGACGACGACGGGCATGTCGCCGCCGCCGATCGATGCGACGAGGTGCCAGCCGAGCGCCAGGGCGAGCACCGTCACGACGACGAGCAGCCACAGCTCGGGCGTGATGACGTACCAGACCGTCAGCACGACGAACGCGACGAGCGCGCCGATGTTGAGCGCGTTCTTGCCGGGCAGCATGAGCGGCTTGGACGACATCCGCGCCGAGAGCTTGAGGAACGCGACGATCGATCCCGTGAAGGTCACGGCGCCGATGAAGACGCCGATGAAGACCTCGGCGTGGTGGATGTCGGCGAGCGCGCCGGTGAGCCCCGTGTCGTAGAGCGCGCCGTTCCAGCCGACGAGCACCGCCGCGAGACCCACGAAGGAGTGCAGGAGGGCGATGAGCTCCGGCATCCCGGTCATCTCGACGACGCGCGCCCGCCACAGCCCGATCGTGCCGCCCACCACGACCGCGACGACGAGGAGCACCAGCCCGAGCGACGCCTGCGGATCGCCCCAGGCGCCCTCCGCGGTGAGCCACGCCGTCGCGAGCAGCGCGATCGTCATGCCGGCGATGCCGTAGGTCACACCTCCGCGGGCGGTCTCGTGCTTGCTGAGGCCATGCAGGCTCAGGATGAACAGCAGCGCAGCGACGATGTAGGCGGCGGTCGCGATCGATGCAGCAGTCACTTCTCGCCGCCCTTCGAGAACATCGCGAGCATTCGTCGGGTGACCGAGAAGCCTCCGAAGATGTTGATGCTCGCGAGCAGCACGGCGATCGCGGCGAGGATCTGCACCGTGAGGTCGGGCAGTGTGATCTGCACCATGGCGCCGACGATGATGATGCCCGAGATCGCGTTCGTGACGCTCATGAGCGGCGTGTGCAGGGCGTGGTGCACGTGCCCGATGACGTAGAAGCCGACGACGACCGACAGCACGAGCACCGTGAGGTGCTGCGGGAGCGGCTCGGGCGCGACCGCCGCGAGGGCGAACAGCGCGCCGATCCCGAGGGCCATGAGCCCTGTCCGGGCGCCCTTCGAGAGGCCCTCCTTCTTGGCGACCCCCACGACGGGGGCGACGGATGCCGCAGCCGGCGCCTGAGCGGGCGCCGCCGACACCGACACGGCGGGCGGCGGCCACGTCGAGGCGCCGCCGCGCACGACGGTGATCGAGCGCTGCACGACGTCGTCGAAGTCGAGGACGAGTGTGCCGTCCTTCGCCGGGGTGAGGAGCTTGAGCAGATTGAGCAGGTTCGTGCCGTAGAGCTGGGACGCCTGCGTCGGCAGGCGGCCGGCGAGGTCGGTGTAGCCGAGGATCACGACGCCGTTCGGCGTCACGACGCGCTCGCCCGCGACCGAGCCTTCGACGTTGCCGCCCTGCGCGGCGGCCATGTCGACGATGACGCTGCCGGGACGCATGGATGCGACATCCGCCGCCGTGATGAGCCGGGGCGCAGGGCGGCCCGGAATGAGGGCCGTCGTGACGATGATGTCGACGTCGGCCGCCTGCGCCGAGTACAGCGCGGCGGCGGCGCGGTCGTACCCCTCGCTCGTGGCCTTGGCGTAGCCGTCTGTCGACTGCTCGACGACCGCCTCGACGGGAAGATACGTGCCGCCGATCGACTTGACCTGATCGGCCACCTCGGGCCGCGGGTCGGTCGCCCGCACGATCGCGCCGAGGCTCGATGCCGCGCCGATCGCGGCGAGCCCCGCGACGCCCGCGCCCGCGACGAGCACCTTCGCGGGCGGCACCTTGCCCGCCGCCGTCACCTGGCCTGTGAAGAAGCGGCCGAACTCGTGCGCGGCCTCGATGACGGCGCGGTAGCCCGAGATGTTCGCCATCGAGCTCAGGACGTCCATCGACTGCGCGCGCGAGATGCGCGGCACGGCGTCGAGCGCGAGCGCCGTGAGGCCGCGCACCGCGAGGGACTCCCGCACGTCGGGACGCAGAGCAGGGCTCAGGATGCCGATGACCGTTGCGTCGTCGGCGAGCAGGCCGACCTCGTCCGGCGTGGGCGCGTCGACCTTGAGGACGATGTCGGCGTGCCACGCGTCGGCGCGGTCCACGAGCGCCGCTCCCGACGCCTCGAATGCGGCATCCGGGAACGCGGACGCACTGCCTGCGCCGCGCTCGACGATGACGTCGTATCCGAGGCCGCGGAGCTTCTCGACCGTTGAGGGCGTCGCGGCGACCCGCGTCTCGCCGGCCTGCTCCGCGACGATGCCGATGCGCGCCATGCAGGCTCCTCCGCTCGCGACGATGTGCCACTCGGAGCGGACCGGGGTCGGACCGCGGGCGGTCGTGCATCTCCGACTCTAGACGGCCGCCGACCGGGCGAGCGGGGGCCGGGGCGCGCGATCACGCGCCGGGGGCGATCCGTAGAATCGAGGCATGACCGCCGCCTCCACGCCCTCACTCGAAGCCGACCGTCAGGCGCTCATCGCGCTCATCAAGGACGAGGCGGTATTCCACGGCGACTTCACGCTGTCGAGCGGGAAGAAGGCGACGTACTACGTCGACATGCGCAAGCTCACGCTCGACCACCGGGCCGCTCCTGCGATCGGGCGGATCATGCTCGACCTCATCCGCGACGTCGACGGCATCGTCGCGGTCGGCGGCCTGACGCTCGGCGCCGACCCCATCGCGAACTCCGTCATGCACGAGTCCGCACGCACCGACGCGCCGCTCGACGCGTTCGTCGTGCGCAAGGAGCCCAAGGACCACGGCCGCGGCCGCCAGGTCGAGGGGGCGGATGTCGCGGGCAAGCGCGTCGTCGTCGTCGAAGACACCTCGACCACGGGCCAGTCGGCGCTCAAGGCCGTCGAGGCACTGCGCCGCGAAGGTGCCGAGCCCGTCGCGGTCGCCGTCATCGTCGATCGCAAGACCGGCGCGCAGGCCGCCGTCGAGGCCGCGGGCCTCGAGTGGCTCGCCGCGATCGACCTCGACGACCTGGGGCTCGCCCCGCAGTAGCCCGCGAGCGGCGCAGAGCCTGCCGAGACCGCACGGATCACCGTCGCCGGGGCGGACGGCCCGTCATACGCGCGGTTTCGAACCCGATCGGACGAGCGGGAGGTCAGCCGCGGAAGATCGTCTGCGAGGCGAGCGCGAGCATGACGCCCGCCAGCACGAGGACCGTGATCGCGACGCGCGTCCACCCGCGGCCGGCGCCGTCGATGCCGGCCGTCTTGTTGCGCTGCCAGAGGAACGTCGCGGCGACGAGACAGCCGAGCGCGAGGAGGATGACGGCGAGCGACATATCCCGATCGTACGGGGCGGGTCAGTCGTCCTTGTCGCGCCGGTTCATCCGGATGTAGGCGACGATCCACACGATGAGGGTCCCCGTGAGGATCACGATCGTCACGCCGAACAGCAGGGCCTGGTCCTGGGGCATCAGTTCGGTCTCTTCCCTGCGGCAGCGTCCGCCACGATCTTCTCGATCCGCGCGGCGCGCGTGTCGGCACGCCGCGCCGCGTCGACGGCGGCGATGCCGAACTTGCGCGCGGACGGAGGGAACGCGTCCCACGCAGCCCGGGCCGCGGGAGCGGCATCCAATCCCGCCTTCAGATCCTCCGGCTCGCGCAGGGCCTCGGCGTTGTCGAGGATCGTCCACGATCCGTTGGCCTTCGCGAGTTCGACGGCACGGATGCCGGCCTCGGCCATGAGGCCGCGCTCTTCGAGCAGCACGAGGCGTGCCTTGTTGGTCGCGGCCCAGCCGCTCGAGGGGCGGCGCGGGGCGAACCACAGGCCGCCGGTCTCGGCATCGAACGACCGGACGGGCCCGTCGATCCAGCCGAAGCACAGGGCGTGCAGGATCGCGTCCTCGTAGTCGACGAGCTCGAGGCCCGAGCCGGGGCGGGGCCGCACGAGCCACGCGCCCTTCGACGTCGCATGGTGCTGCTCGAGCCACGCGCGCCAGGACGCGGCATCCCGTGCCATGACCCGCTCGCCGTCGTCGAGAGCTCCCATCTAGAGCCCTTCGGACAGTTCGAGCTCGACGGGCTCTTCCGGAAGCAGGTCGGCGACGGAGTCGAGCACCTCGTCGGGGCGGAACGGGTAGCGCTCGATCTCGGCGGGGTCGCTGATGCCCGTCAGCACGAGCACCGTGTGCAGGCCCGCCTCGATGCCCGCGACGACGTCGGTGTCCATGCGGTCGCCGATCATGCCCGTCGTCTCGGAATGCGCCCCGATGCGGTTGAGTGCCGAGCGGAACATCATGGGGTTGGGCTTGCCGACGACGTAGGGCTCCTTGCCCGTCGCCTTCGTGATGAGCGCCGCGAACGAGCCCGTCGCGGGGACGATGCCGTGCGGCGTGGGCCCCGTCGCGTCGGGGTTCGTGATGATGAACCGCGCGCCCGCGTTGATGAAGCGGATCGCCTTCGTGATCGCCTCGAACGAGTACTGCCGCGTCTCGCCGACCACGACGTAGTCGGGCTGCGACTCGGTCATGATGTAGCCCGCCTCGTGCAGCGCCGTCGTCAGGCCCGCCTCGCCGATGACGAACGCCGTGCCGCCCGGCAGCTGCGACCGAAGGAACTCGGCGGTCGCGAGGGCCGACGTCCAGATGCGCTCCTCGGGCACGTCGAGCCCCGACATCCGGAGGCGCGCACTGAGGTCGCGCGGCGTGAAGATCGGGTTGTTCGTGAGCACGAGGAACGGCGTTCCCGAGTCGCGCCAGTGCGCGAGCAGCTCGGCTGCCCCCGGGATGGGGCGGTTCTCGTGGACGAGTACGCCGTCCATATCGGTGAGCCAGCATTCGATATCGGCGCGGGTCCGCATGCGGCCAGCCTATCGAGGGCTGGATGCCTCTAGTCTCGAAGCCGTGGCCCGCCCCGACTGGGACCCCCAGCATCTCCCCGACCTGCATGGACGCCGGTACCTCGTTACCGGATCCAATGCGGGCCTCGGCTATTTCTCGACGGAGCAGCTGGCCGCCGCGGGCGCGCACGTCGTCATGACGGGACGCAGTCCGAACCGCCTCGCCGCAGCGCGTGCGGCGGTGCTGCGCAGGAATCCGGATGCCTCGATCGAGACGCTCCTGCTCGACACGAGCAATCTCGGATCCGTGCGTGCGGCGGCCGCGACGGCGCGCGGCGGCGGCGCCCACGACGGCGTCCTGCTGAATGCCGGGATCGTGCATCCGCCGAAGGAGCGCGAGGAGACGCAGGACGGCCACGAGCTCGTCTTCGCGACGAACGCCCTCGGCCACTACGCGCTCGCCGGCGAGCTGCTCACGACGCTGGCTGCGGCATCCGGTCGCCTCGTGTGGCTCGGGAGCATGTCGACGACCATCAGCCCCTACGACCCCGTCGACCCGCAGCTTCGCGAGGGGTACACGCCGTGGCGCGCGTACGTCCAGTCGAAGATCGCGACGAGCGTGCTGGGCTTCGAAGCCGACCGGCGGCTCCGCGCCGCGGGGGTGGACGTCTCGAGCGTCGTCGCGCATCCGGGGTACTCGACGAGCGGTCGCACCACCGGCATCCGCGGCGTCAACGAGCCGACCCGCACGACGCGCTTCGTCGACAACCTGCAGGCGGCGTTCGCGCAGTCCAAGGAGCACGGCGCGTGGCCGCTCGTGCGCGCACTCGTCGACCCCTCGATCGAGGGCGGGTCGTTCGTCGGTCCGCGCTTCGGCACGCGGGGCGAGCCGCGGGTCGTGACGCCCTCGAAGATCGTGCGCAGCGCCGACATCGCCGAGCGCATCTGGCGCGTCTGCGCCGACGCGACGCGCATGCCCTGGCCGCTCGAGAAGGCCGCGAAGGTCCGCGCCGCCCGCTGACCGATCCCGCGGCCCCTGGGTGGGGGCGCCGATTCTGGCGGGTCGCCGGGATGCGCGGGTGGGGGCGCCGATTCTGGCGAGTCGCCGGGATGCGCGTGGTGGGAGCGACGATTCTGGCGAGTCGCTGGGATCAGGCGGTGAGCCAGACCGCCTCCGCCGCGCCGACGGGGAGCGTGACGGGCGCCGAGCCGTCGACGGCGACGGTGCCGGCATCCGTCAGCTCCACGGTGCTGCCGACGTCGACGCCGACCTCGACGAGCGAGCGCAGGATCGCGGGGTCGCGGTCGCTCACCCGCAGCACGCGGCCCGCGTGGCCGGCGCGCGCCGCGGCGAGCAGCACGAAGGGCTCGCGATGCACGGTGCCCGCGGCATCCGGAATCGCATCGCCGTGCGGATCGTGCGTGGGCCGTCCCAGACGCTCGTCGATGCGCTCGAGCAGGCGGTCGCTGATGGAGTGCTCGAGCACCTCGGCCTCGTCGTGCACTTCGTCCCAGCCGTACCCGAACTCGCGCACGAGCCACGTCTCGATGAGCCTGTGCCGCCGGATGATGGCGGCCGCGCGGCGCGCGCCCTCGGGCGTGAGGGCGATGGGACCGTACGGCCGATGCGTCACGAGGCCCTGCGCCGCGAGCTTCTGCACCATCTCGGTGACGCTCGACGGAGCGAGGCCCAGTTCGGAGGCGAGCTGCGACGGCGTGATGCGGTCGTCCTGCCACTCGGTGTGGTGGAAGACCGTCTTGAGATAGTCGTCTGCGGCGGGGGACGGCACGATCCCAGGCTACCGGGAGGTCCCGATCAGGCCCCCGCGAAGACGAGCCACAGCAGCGTCGCGTTGAGGGCGATGAGGAAGACGGATGCTGCGATCCCGGCGGCCGTCGTCGCCGCCCGGTTGCGGAACGACCCGAGCACGTCGCGCCGCGCGGTGAGCGCGACGAGCGGGATGAGGGCGAACGGGATGCCGAACGACAGGACGACCTGGCTCAGGACGAGCGCGAGAGTGGGGTCGAATCCGATCGCGAGGATGAACAGCGCCGGGATGAGCGTCACGAGGCGGCGAACGATCAGCGGCACATCGACGTGCAGCAGTCCGTGCATGATCTCGGCGCCCGCGTAGGCGCCGACCGACGTCGAGGCCAGGCCGCTCGCGAGCAGGCCGACCGCGAAGAGGGTCGCGACCAGCGGTCCGAGGCCCGCTTCGAGCGCCGCGTAAGCGCCTTCGAGGGACTGCGTGCCCGGCACGCCCGCGAGGTTCGCGGCGGCGAGCAGCAAGATGCAGAGGTTGACGGTGCCCGCGATGATCATGGCGATCGTGACATCCCAGCGGGTCGCGCGCAGGAGACGCGTCGTCGAGATGCCGCGCAGCTCTTCGAGGCCCGTGCGGGATGCGGCATCCGTCGTCGTGCTCACCCCGAGCGCGCGCGGTGCGAAGCGATCGCGGGCGAGCGCGCTGTGGGCGTAGATCGCGTGAGGCATGATCGTCGCGCCCAGGATCGAGGCCGCGAGCAGCACCGAGCCTGCGCCTTCGAACCGCGGCACGAGACCCGCGACGACCCCCGCGGGGTCGGGCGGCGCGACGAGCACGCCGAAGGTGAAGCCGATCGCGATGATCGCGAGCAACCCGATGACGACGAACTCGAACGTGCGCGGGCCGCGCTTGGACTGCAGCAGCAGGAGGCAGATCGAGACGGTCCCGGTGATGATCCCGCCCCACAGGAGCGGGACGTTGAACAGCAGATTGAGCGCGACCGCGCCGCCGATGACCTCGGCGATGTCGGTCGCCATCGCGACGAGCTCGGCCTGCAGCCAGTACAGCCGCCGGCCCCACTTGTTCGTGATGCGCGCGCCGAGCATCTCGGGGAGGCTCCGGCCCGTGACGATCCCGAGCTTCGCGGAGAGGTACTGGATGAGCCACGCCATGACGTTGCCGAGCACGACGACCCACACGAGCAGGTAGCCGTAGATCGCGCCGGCCGTCATGTTGCTCGCGACGTTTCCGGGGTCGAGGTAGGCGACTCCCGCGACCAGCGCGGGGCCGATAAGCCATGCGGCGCGGGGCAGGCCGAGGCGCCCGGGCGCAGCGGTCGGGATCTCCTGCGGCATCGCAGTTTTCGGCATACCGAAAACCTATCTCAGATTTCGGGATGCCGAAAGCGTTGAAGTGTGCGACGGACTACCCTGGGCCGGTGACCGACGAGCCCGAGACGCACCCCGAGCGGCACGCCGAGCCCGAACTGCCGTACGGCGTCGGACCGTGGCCGGGCGGCCCGGACGAGTGGCCGGACGATCCTCGGTACGACCCCGACCTGCTCACCCACGGCGATCGGCGCAACGTCGTGGACGAGTTCCGCTACTGGTCGATGGACGCCATCGTCGCCGACCTCGACGGCAGGCGGCATCCGTTCCACGTCGCGATCGAGAACTGGCAGCACGACATGAACATCGGGTCGATCGTGCGCAGCGCCAACGCGTTTCTCGCCGCCGAGGTGCACATCGTCGGCAAGCGCCGATGGAACCGCCGCGGCGCAATGGTCACCGACCGGTACCAGCACGTGCGGCACCACGAGGACGTCGCGGCCTTCGCCGCGTGGGCGGATGCCGCGGGCCTGCCGATCCTCGCGATCGACAACGTCGAGGGATCCGTGGCGGTCGACCGCGCCGAGCTGCCCGAGCACTGCGTCCTGCTCTTCGGGCAGGAAGGGCCGGGGCTCTCGCCCGAGGCGCTCGCCGCGGCATCCGGAACCCTCGAGATCACGCAGTACGGCTCCACCCGCTCGATCAACGCGAGCGCCGCGGCCGCCGTGGTGATGTACGAGTGGTGCCGCCGCTGGGCGTGAGGGGTCAGGCCCCGGCGGTCATCCAGGCGGCGCCGCGGACGCGCCAGCCGAGCGTCGCGAGCCGCGCGAGCATGTAGACGCCGAAGAACGCGACCGACAGCCACGCGAGGCCCGCGGCGCCCGTGGGCTGCAGCCACGAGAGCACGACGAGCGCGGGCAGGAACGGGATGAGGTTGAGGCCTCCCGCGATCGCGAGGTAGCGGCCGTCGCCCGCGCCGATCAGCACGCCGTCGAGCACGAAGACGACGCCGCAGATCGGCTGGGCCACCGCGAGCACGAGCAGCGCCGGCTGGACGAGGGCGGCGATCGCGGCATCCCCCGTGAAGATCAGTCCCATCACTCCCGAGAGCGCCGCGATGATGCCGCCGACCACGACCCCGAACCACACACCCCACGCGACGGTGCGGCCGAGCACGCGATGCACGAGCGGGGAGTCCTCGGCGCCGAGACCCTTGCCGATGAGCGCCTGCGCCGCGATCGCGAGTGCGTCGAGCGCGAAGGCCGCCGTCGAGAAGATCGTGAAGGCCACCTGCCAGCCCGCGAGCTCCTCCGTGCCGAGGGTCGTCGCCACGACGACGGTCGCGAGCAGCGCGATGCGCAGCGAGACGGTCCGCAGGAACAGCCAGCCGCCCGACCGCGCGGACCCCCGCACACCTTCGCGATGCGGGCGGACGGATGCGTCGTGGACGCGCGCGAGGCGGCCCACCACCAGGACGTAGGCGCCGACCATGCCCCACTGCGCGAGCACAGTGCCGAACGCCGAGCCCGAGATGCCCCAGCCGAGCCCGTAGATGAAGAACCAGTTCAGCAGCGCGTTCGCGGCGAAGCCGAGCCCCGCGATCCACAGCGGCGTCACGGTGTCCTGCAGGCCGCGCAGCAAGCCCGTCGCGGCGAAGACGACGAGCATCGCGGGCAGGCCCCACATCGAGACGCCGAGGTAGGCCTCGGCCTGTGTCGCGACCTCGGGCGTCGCGCCGAACAGTCCGACGAGGAACGGCGTCGCGAGGAACCCGCCCAGCGCGAGCAGCGCGCCGAGTCCGAGGGCGAGCCACATGCCGTCGATCCCGACCGACACGGCCTTGGTCGGATCGCCCGCGCCGAAGCGGCGCGCGACCGCCGGCGTCGTCGAGTACGCGAGGAAGACCATGAGCCCGACGATCGTCTGCAGCACCGCCGAGGCGATGCCCAGGCCCGCGAGCGGCTCGACGCCGAGGTGCCCCACGAGGGCCGCGTCGACGATGAGGAAGAGGGGCTCGGCGACGAGTGCGCCCAGCGCCGGCACGGCGAGCCGCAGGATGTCGCGGTTCAGGGTCTCGGCGGCCATCACACGAGCCTACGGCGGGGGCGCGGCGCAGCCGCCGACGAGCGCGAGCGAGTCCTCGCGGGGACCGCCCCGCGATCTCATGAACAGAGCTCGGACCACATATCCTGTACCAATGACCGAGACCCCCCGCTCTGGTCTCACGCTCGATGAACTGAGCCCTGAGATCCGACCGCAGGATGACCTCTTCCGCCACGTGAACGGCGCGTGGCTCGAGCGAACCGAGATCCCCGACGACAAGGCCCGCTGGGGCTCTTTCCATCTCATCGCCGAGCAGGCCGAGAAGGACGTCCGCGCGATCGTCGAAGAGTCGCAGGGTGCCGAGGCCGGCACCGAGTCGCGCAAGATCGGCGACCTCTACACGAGCTTCATGGACACGGAGCGCATCGCCGAGCTGGGCGCCGGCTCGCTGACCGACCGTCTCGCGCGCGTCGATGCGATCGACTCGATCCCCCAGCTGCTCCGCACGGTCGGAGAGTTCGAGCGCGAAGGCCTGGGCGGCATGGTCCCGCTCTACGTCGAGCCCGACCCCGGCAACCCGACGCGCTACCTCCCCTTCCTCGTGCAGGGCGGCCTGTCGCTGCCCGACGAGTCGTACTACCGGCTCGAGAACTTCGGCGAGACGCGGATCGTCTTCCGCCAGCACATCGAGCGGATGCTGGAGCTCGCCGGCATCGCCGACGCGAGTGCCGCCGCCGACCGCATCACGTCGCTCGAGACCGAGCTCGCGAGCCACCACTGGGACAACGTGCGCAGCCGCGACGCCGTGGCGACGTACAACCTCAAGACGTGGGCCGAGGTGCTCGAGCTCGTCGGGGTCGACCTGCAGCCGTGGCTCGACGGCGTCGCACCGGGGCACCCCGAGGCGTTCGCCGAGGTCGTGGTGTACCAGCCGAGCTTCCTCGAGGGACTCGGCGCACTCCTGGTCGAGGATCGCCTCGAGGACTGGAAGGCGTGGCTGCGCTTCTCGGTCGTCCACGCCGCGGCCCCCTTCCTGACCGACGCGTTCGTCGACGAGAACTTCGCGTTCTACGGCACACAGCTCACGGGCGTCCCCGTCATCCGCGACCGCTGGAAGCGCGGCGTCGGCCTCGCCGAGGCCGCGATGGGCGAGGCGATCGGCCGCGTCTACGTCGAGCGCCACTTCCCGCCCGCGGCCAAGGAGGCGATGGACGAGCTCGTCGCGAACCTCATCGAGGCGTACCGCCGCTCGATCGCCGAGCTCGAGTGGATGAGCCCCGAGACGCGCGAGCGCGCCCACGCCAAGCTCGACGCCTTCACGCCCAAGATCGGGTACCCGGTCAAGTGGAAGGACTACTCGGGCCTCGAGATCGACCCCGCCGACCTCGTCGGCAACGTCGCCCGCTCGCACGTGCTCGAGCACGACCGCCAGCTCGACAAGGTCGGCAAGCCCATCGACCGCGACGAGTGGTACATGACGCCGCAGACGGTCAACGCGTACTACAACCCGCTCATGAACGAGATCGTGTTCCCCGCGGCGATCCTGCAGCATCCCTTCTTCGAAGCCGATCGGGATGCCGCGGCGAACTATGGCGGAATCGGAGCCGTCATCGGCCACGAGATCGGCCACGGGTTCGACGACCAGGGCAGCCGCTTCGACGGCGACGGGTCGCTGCGCGACTGGTGGACCGACGCGGACCGCGCCGCCTTCGAGGAGCGCACGTCGAACCTCATCGCGCAGTACAGCGCCCTCACCCCGCAGGGCCTTGCCGACGAGTACAAGGTCAACGGCGCGCTCACGATCGGCGAGAACATCGGCGACCTCGGCGGGCTCGGCATCGCGCTCAAGGCGTACGAGCTGTCGCTCGACGGCGCCGAGGCGCCCGAGATCGACGGGTACACCGGCATCCAGCGCCTCCTTCTGAGCTGGGCGCAGATCTGGCAGCAGAAGGGCCGGGATGCCGAGACCATCCGCCTGCTGACGATCGACCCGCACTCTCCCAACGAATTCCGCTGCAATCAGATCGTCCGCAACATCGATGCGTTCTACGACGCATTCGGCGTCACGGAAGCGGACGCCCTCTGGCTTCCGGAGGAAGAGCGCGTCACCATCTGGTGATGTGCGAACGCGCCGCCCGGGTTCCCGTTCGGGCGGCGCGATGACGCAAAACCCGTTCCAGCACCCCACAACCGAACAGCAGCAGCACGATGCACGTCACTCGCGCCTCCGGGCGCAGCCTTTCCACGCACCCGAGCACCCCGAAAGGAATCGCCCACGTGGGCACCTCTTCTGAGCCGTTCGACACGGCGGGCCCTTCCCCCCAGGGGCCGGCGGTCGAAGCTCTCCGAGGGTCGCGGCGCAGCAGCCGCAGACTCCCGAGGCGAGCCGCGATCGGTCGTCGCTCCTTCGCGTCGACACTCAAGTCGCTCGACGAGCTCGCGGGCTACGGCGCCCGCGTCTCGGTGCGCGTCAACGACCTCGACCGCGGCACCGCCGTGCTGTCGGGCGACGATTTCGTGACGCTGCCGATCGCGGGGCTCGGCGTCGTGCCGCTCCTGATCGAGGTCGCGGCGGGCTTCGAGGCGACGACACTCGACCCGTACGAGATCATCGAGCGGTCCTCCGTCGACCGTGTCTCGGTCGGCGGCGTGTGGCAGCACCTCAAGGCGCCGGCCCTGCCGCTGTGCGACCTCGCGGTCCTGACGGCCGCGACGGGCGACGCGAGCGCCGCCAATGCGCTCATCGCGCGCGTCGGCCTCGAGGCGGTGCGGGCGCGGATCGAGCAGCTCGGCCTGTCGCGCGCTGCGCTCCTCGACGCCTTCCGCGACGAACGGGGCCCGGATGACGCTCCGCACTTCGCACTCGGCTCGGCGCGCGAGCTCGCCGAGGTGTTCGCGGCGCTCGTCAACGCGCAGGCCGTGTCGCCGAGCGTCAGCGCGCAGGTCGCGGAGTGGCTGAGCCTCAATCACGACCTCTCACTCGTGGCCTCCGCGACGGGGCTCGATCCCTTCGCGCACGAGAACGACGAGCACGGGCTGCTGTTCATCAACAAGACCGGACGGGACGCCGGCGTCCGCGTCGAGGCGGGCGTCATCGCGGGGCCGCGGGCCGGCGTGTCGTACGCCCTCATCGTGTGCTTCGACGACCTGACGGTCGCGCATCGCCTGCGCGCACACGACGCCTTCCGCACGCTCGGCGTCGACCTCATGGAGTACGTGTTCTGACGCCGGCCGGGCAGCGCGGCGCTAGTTCGCCGTGCAGGACGACCACGCTGTCATCGTGAGCTCGCTGCCGTCATCCGTCTCGTCCGCCGTGACCGTGACGAGCGCGAGGTCGGATCCTCGCAGCGAGATGACGACCGAACCGCCCAGTGTGTGCACGGTGACGTGCCAGCCGTCCGAGGAGCGGAAGCGGTCGCGCAGTTCCTGGGGCCATCCGCCCACATCGAAGGTGTCATCGACGACGAGGACGCGCCGCAGCTGGACCGCGCGAACCCCCTCGTCGGTCGGGCAGGGCATCTCGGTGGCGGTCTGCTCGTCGGAGCGGACGTCCTCCGGGTCGATCGTCGCGACGACCTCGTCGACCTGCGAGGTGACCTCGGCCTGCGCCTGCTCCGCGGTCTGCAGCATCGTCAGAGGCAGGAGGAGCCAGACGATCGGCACGATCAGGAGCAAGCCGATGCAGCAGGCGACGAGTACGATCGTCCCCTTGTGCATCCGCAGCCGGCGAGGGCTGGCCATGCCTGGAGGGTACGCCCGCGTGGGGGCCGGGTCTACGGGCGCGGGTGGGACGGTGTTGGGGTGAGTCGTTGTCGGGTGCGGGCGTCGGATGCGGCGCGGATTCACCCCGAGTGCGGCGGGCGGGGTCGGGTGGGGTGGGTCGTTGTCGGGTGTGGGCGTCGGATGCGGCGCGGATTCACCCCGAGTGCGGCGGGCGGGGTCGGGTGGGGTGCGTCGTTGTCGGGTGTGGGCATCGGATGCGGCGCGGATTCACCCCGAGTCCGGCGGGCGGGGTCGGGTGGGGTGCGTCGTTGTCGGGTGCGGGCGTCGGATGCGGCGCGGATTCACCCTGAATCCGGCGGGCGGGGTCGGGTGGGGTGAGTCGTTGTCGGGTGCGAGCGTCGGACGCGGCCGGGATTCAGCCCGAGTGCGGCGGGGCCGACCCCCGGCATCCGTCAGAAGACGATCGTGTGGTTTCCGTGACGGATGACGCGGTCCTGCGCGTGCCACAGCACGGCGCGCGACAGCACGGCGCGTTCGACGTCGGCGCCGCGCCGCTGCAGGTCGGCGGCGGTGTCGGCGTGCGTCACGCGCACGACATCCTGCTCGATGATCGGACCCTCGTCGAGGTCGTCGGTCACGTAGTGCGACGTCGCGCCGATGAGCTTGACGCCGCGCTCCTTCGCCTTGCGGTAGGGCGCCGCGCCGATGAACGCCGGCAGGAAGGAGTGGTGGATGTTGATGACGGGCACGCCCACCTGCGCGAGGAAGTCGCTCGAGAGGATCTGCATGTAGCGGGCGAGCACGATGAAGTCGACGTTGCCCTTGAGCAGCTCGATGATGCGGGCTTCGGCCTCGGTCTTGTCGGCCCCCTGCGAAGGCACGTGGAAGAACGGGACGCCGAACGAGCGCACGTCGTCGGCGGTGCTCGTGTGGTTCGAGACGACCATGGGGATCGTGACAGGCAGGTCGCCGCGACGGTGACGCCAGAGCAGATCGAGCAGGCAGTGGTCGCTCGTCGAGGCGAGGATCGCCATGCGCTTGGGGATCGACTGGTCGGTGATCCGCCACTGCATGCCGTAGGGCTCGAGCGTCGTGGCGATGTCGGCTTCGACATCCGGAAGCGCCGCTTTCAGATCGGCGCGGTGGAACACGACGCGCTGGAAGAAGCTCCCGCCCTCGGGGTCGTCCGAGTACTGGTCGAGCGAGACGATGTTGCCCTTGTTGCGGGTCACGAGCGCCGTGACGGCCGCGACGAGGCCCGGCTGATCGGGCCCGTGCACGATCAGGCAGGCGTGGTCGCGAAGCGTCTCGTTCTGCAGGCTCATCGGGAGTAGAGCCTACTGGAGACCCTCCAGCGGCCAGCCCGTGTACGCCTCCGCGAGGAACGTGCGACCCGCCTCGGATTCGACGACGGAGCGCAGCTCGCCGAGCTGGCGCCGCCGGTCGAAGTTCGAGGCATCGGGTGCCACGTGGAGCATGCTCGTCATCCACCACGAGAAGTGCTGCGCCTTCCAGATGCGGTGCAGCGCCTTCTCGGGGAAGGCCTCGAGCGGGCGCGAGTCGTCCTCGAGGAGCAGCGCGCGCAGGGCCTTTTCCAGCACGAGCACGTCGGCGACGGCGAGGTTCATGCCCTTCGCGCCCGTCGGGGGGACGGTGTGGGCGGCGTCGCCGATCAGCGCGACGCGCCCGCGCAGCAGCTCATGGGCGACGAAGCTGCGGAACCGCAGGACGTCGCGCTGGAAGATGCGGCCCTCGTGCAGCGTGGTGCCGGGCACGCGCTTCTGCAGCTCGTCCCACAGCTGCGCCTCGCTGTAGACGCTGGGGTCGGTCTCGGGGTCGCACTGGAAGTACATGCGCTGCACGGTGGGGCTGCGCTGGCTGATGAGCGCGAAGCCGTTCTCGGAGTTGCTGTAGATCAGCTCGTCCGAGCTCGGCGGCGCCTCGCACAGGATGCCGAACCACGCGAAGGGGTACTCGCGGAAGTAGCCGCCGGTCGAGGCTCCCGTGACGGCGGCGCGGGCGACGCTGCGCGAGCCGTCCGCGCCCACGACGAACTCGGCCTCGATCGCGAGCGGCTGACCCTCGGCGCCGGTGGCGAAGACGGTCGGTCGGTCGGTCTCGGCGCCTTCGACGCGCTGCGCCGTGACGCCGAAGCGCAGGTCCTGCCCGGCGGCGAGCCGCGCCGAGATGAGGTCCTTGAGCGCCTCGTGCTGCGGGTAGAGGTAGACGCCGCGGCCCACGAGCGCCGCGAAGTCGATGCGGTGGCCCTCGCCCGAGAAGCGCAGCTCGATGCCCTCGTGACGGTTGCCCACCGTCAGGACGCGGTCCGAAGCGCCCGACGACGAGAGCACCTCGACGGTGCCCTCCTCGAGGATGCCGGCGCGGATCGTCGTCTCGATCTCTTCGCGCGAGCGCTGGTCGATGACGATCGACTCGATGCCGGCGCCCGCCAGCAGGTGCGAGAGCAGCAGGCCCGCGGGGCCGGCGCCGATGATCGCGACGCGAGTGCGGACGGTGGCGGTCATGGTTCGTCTCCTTCGACGGGCGGTTCGGGATGCTGTCGCCCAGTCTCCGTCCGCCGGCTGCTGCTCCGGAGCATCCTTCCCGTTGAACGGGGGCCCGGAGAATCGCGCCCGCCTCCCGCCCCACAGGTCAACCACGCATCTGCAGGACGTTTGGGGCGCCGATTCCTCCTGTGAACGCGTGGTTGACCTGTCGATCGGGGGCGGCGGCGCGGCCCGACGGGAGGGGTCAGCGCCGAGAGAGCGCAGCCCGGATGTCGCGGGCGGCGCGCAGCAGCTCGGTGACCGCGACCTCGGCCGGCGTCTCGCGCGGCAGCACGACCGAGAGCGCCGCGACGACTTCGCCCGTCTCGTCCCGGACGGGCACCGCAACGCCGGTCGAGACCGCCTCGACGGACCCGGGCGAAACGACGAATCCCGAGCGACGGATGCCGGCGAGGACGCGCCGCAGGGTCGCGGCATCCGTCACCGTCCCCGGTCCGACCGCGGCGAGAGGCCCCGTCAGCACGCGATCCTGCACCTCGCGCTCGGCGTAGGCGAGCAGGACGAGCCCCGACGACGAGGCGTGAAGGGGCAGCCGCCCCGCGATGCGCGTGATGTTCGCGCCGGCGTCGGGGTGCGACAGGCGCTCGAGGAACAGCGCGGAGTCGTGCTCGAGCACCGCGAGCTGCGTGTGCTCGCGCACGCGCGCCTGCACGCGCTCCATCGAAGGAAGCGCCGCCTGCCGCAGCCGCAGCGCGCTCGAGCCGCGCAGCGCGAGCTCCCACAGGCGCATCCCGAGCCGCACGCGGTGCTCTTCGTCCCGCTCGAGCAGCCCCTCGCGCACGAGGTCGTCGACGACGCGATGCGCCGTGGATGACGGCAGACCCGCCCGCCGGCCGATCTCGGACGCCGTCTGTGCCGTCCGATCCGCCGTGAACGTCTCGAGCACGCGCACGATGCGCTGCGTCATCGAGTCGCCCGACGACGAGTTGGCCATGGCCCCAGGATGGCATGCACGGGATGCCGCGTCCCCGCCGCACCGCGTGTCCGGCGGGTACCCTCGGACCGGGAGGAGCCCGTGGCCGAAGACGGCGAAGGCGTGCTGACGCGCACGATGCGTGTGCTCCAGTGCTTCTCCGACGAGGAGCCCGCCCTGACCGCCGCCGGAATCGGCGCGCGGACGGGGCTCGCGTCTTCGACCCTGCACCGGCTCATCGCGCAGCTCACCGCGGCGGGACTCCTGACCCGCGCGCCCGGCCACCGCTACACGATCGGCACGCGCCTGTGGGAGCTCGGCGAGCTCTCCCCGCTCTCGCTGCGGCTGCGCGAGACGGCGCTCCCGCACATGCTCCGGCTGTACGAGGCGACGGGCGAGAACGTGCATCTCGCGGTGCTCGACGCCCCGACCCCGGAGTCCGCAACGGCGCTGTACGTCGGCCGCGTCACGGGGACGAGCTCGATACCGACGCTGAGCCGCATGGGCGGGCGGCATCCACTGCATACGACGGGGGTCGGCAAGGCGCTTCTCGCGACGCGCGACGCGCTGTGGCTCGAGCGCTATTTCGCGCACCCCCTCGAGCGCGAGACGACGCACTCGATCACCTCCGAGGCCAACCTGCGGGCCGACCTCGAGCGCGCACGGGCGCGCGGCTTCGCGACGACGCACGAGGAGATGACGCTCGGCAACGTCTCGGTCGCGGCTGCCCTCGGCCCGATCGACGGACTGCCGCCCGCGGCCGTCGGCGTGGTCGTGCACCTCGAGCGGGCCGATGAGCGCCGGCTCGCTCCGCTCGTCGTGCAGGCGGCGCGCGACATCCGCTCCGCCCTCCTCGATTCCCACTGAGCGGGACTCCCTGCCGTCCGCCCCTCCGTCGGCTGTCACCCTTTTCAACGACCAGAGTGCGCCGTCGAAGGAGACCCATGACCGCTGTCGAGTCCGATCCGCAGAGTCAGGAGGCCTTCTCGTCCTCCGTCGTCCTCGACCAGACCGCCGCGGCGCCCGAGACGCTCCTCGCGTCGCACGACATGCCGACGCAGGCCGCGATCACGCAGGAGATCAAGGATCTCCACGCGGATGCCGAGTCCCGCCTGGCCGCGGGAGAGAAGGTGCCCGCGACGCTGTACGACTTCGCGCCGTACCGCTCGAGCATCCTGCGCCACCCGACGAAGAACCCCCGGCTCGTCGATCCCGAGACGATCGAGCTGTTCTCGCCGGCATTCGGGCAGCGCGACGTCGCCCTCATCGAGTCCGACCTGACGCTGCAGCACACGGGGGAGCCCCAGGGCGAGCGCATGACGATCGAGGGCCGACTGCTCGACTCGTGGGGCAGGCCGCTGCGCAACCAGCTCGTCGAGATCTGGCAGGCGAACGCGGCAGGACGCTACATCCATCAGCGTGACCAACATCCCGCCCCCCTCGACCCGAACTTCACGGGTGCCGGCCGCATCGTCACCAACGACGCGGGCGAATACCGGTTCACGACGATCAAGCCGGGTCCGTACCCGTGGAAGAACCACATCAACGCGTGGCGCCCCGCGCACATCCACTTCTCGGTCTTCGGGCCGGGTTTCACGCAGCGGATCATCACGCAGGTGTACTTCCCCGGCGACCCGCTGTTCCCGCTCGACCCCATCTACAACACGATCCGCAGCCAGAAGGACCGCGAGCGGCTCATCGCGACGTACGACCACGACCTGACGGTGCCCGAGTTCTCGATGGGGTACCGCTGGGACATCGTCGTCGACGGTCCCGACGCCACGTGGTTCGAGCCCGAGGAGGGCGAACACTGATGAGCACGCACGACACCGCCGCCGCCCTCGCGGCGCGCCCGCCGAAGACGCACGAGAAGTCGCCGGGCCAGACGATCGGGCCGTTCTTCGCGTTCGGCATCAACTACCCGAAGATGCACGAGGTCGCGTTCCCGCACTCGCCCGGCGCGATCCTCGTCGGCGGCACGGTGTATGACGGCGCGGGCCAGCCGATCCCCGACGCCTGCATCGAGATCTGGGGCGCCGACGCCGACGGCAGCATCCCGCGCGGGCGCGGCTCGCGTCGCCGCGACGACCACACGTTCACGGGATACGGCCGCGCCTACACGACCGACGAAGGACGCTACGAGTTCTGGACGCGCAATCCCGGCTCGACCTCCGGCGAGGCGCCGTTCCTCGCGGTCATCGTGTTCGCGCGCGGGCTGCCCGACAAGCTGCACACGCGCGCCTACCTGCCCGAGGGCGCCGAGGCCCTCGCCGCCGACCCGCTGCTGGCCTCCCTCGACGAGGACGAGCGCGCTACGCTCATCGCGACGCGCACGCCCGACGGCGGACTCCACTTCGACATCCGGCTGCAGGGCGAGGGAGAGACCGTCTTCCTGACGTTCTGATGGGGGTGGTGGAGAAGTGAGCGAGCACGCCCGCGACGTCGGTCTGCTGTCTCCCGTCACCGTGGGGCACGACGATGTCGTGACGGATGCCGCGATCCTCGCCGCGCTCGTCGACGCCGAGGTGGCCCTGGTCCACGCGTACGCCTCGCTCGGCGTGGCTGCCCCCGCAGCCGCCGTCGCCGCGGCGCTCGAGGACGCACGCCCCGGCGGCACCGACCCGATCGACGCGCGAGCGCTCGCCGAGTCATCCGTCGCGGGCGGCAATCCCGTCATCCCGCTCGTCCGGCTCCTCAAGGCTCGCGTCCCCTCCGCCGACCGCGCGTGGGTGCACCGCGGTGCGACGAGCCAGGACATCCTCGACTCCGCCCTCATGCTCGTCGCGAAGCGCGCCACGGGACTCATCGCGGCGTCGCTCCGGGAGACCGAGGCCGCGCTCACGGCGCTCGCCGCGGCGCATCGCGACGAGGTGGCGGCGGCCCGCACCCTGACTCAGCACGCCGTCCCCACGACTGTCGGACTGCGCGCGTCGACGTGGGTGCGCGGCATCCGCCGGGCGATCGAGAGAGTGGATGCCGCGGCCGCGCAGCTGCCCGCCCAGCTCGGCGGCGCCGGCGGGACCCTCGCATCCTTCGTCGAGCACGCGGGGCCCGAGGTCGCCTCGGGCCTGCCGGGCGCCTTCGCGCGCGGACTCGGCCTGGCTGCGCCCGAAGCGCCGTGGCACACGACGCGCTGGCCCGTCACCGAGCTCGGCGACGCGCTCGTGCAGGCGATCGACGCCGCCGGGGTGCTGGCGGCGGATGTCGCGACCCTGAGCCGCACCGAGATCGGCGAGCTCGCCGAAGGATCGGGCGGCGGATCTTCGGCGATGCCGCAGAAGCAGAACCCCGCAGCATCCGTCCTCATCCGGTCCGCGGCGCTGCGCGCTCCCCAGCTCGGCGCGACCCTGCACCTCGCGGCGGCGCTCGCCGTCGACGAGCGACCCGACGGCGCGTGGCATGCGGAGTGGCCGGCGCTGCGCGACCTGCTCCGCCTCGCGCTCGGCGCCTCGGCGCACGCCGCGTCCCTCGCACGCGGGCTGCGGGTCGACAGCGACGCCGTCGCCCGAAACCTCGCGCTCACGCGTGGCCTGCTGCTCGCCGAGCGCGTCTCGCTCGTGCTCGGCCCCGTCGTCGGCGCCGCGCGTGTCGCCGCGATCGTGAGCGCCGCGGCCGAGGGCGAAGACCTCGAGGCCCTCATCGAAGAGGCCCTCATCGAGGCCGGCACGTCGAGCGTCGACGTCGGCCCGCTGCTCGACCCCGCGCGCTACACGGGTCTCGCCGGCGAGCTCGTCGACCGGGTCACCGGCTCCACCGCAGAGATCGAGGAAGCATGACGATCCCGCCCATCGCCCTCACGCCTCCCACAGGCCCCGCCGACGCACCGCTCCTCGTGCTGGCCGCCTCGCTCGGCACGTCGTCGGTCCTCTGGGAGGCCGTCGTCCCGTCGCTCGTCGACAGCTATCGCGTGACGCTCCTCGACCTGCCGGGGCACGGCGCAGCCGCGCCCGCGCGCGAGCACTTCACGATCGGCGGGATCGCGGATGCCGTCGCCCGCACCATCACCGCGCTCGGCGCCTCTCGCGCCTACTACGCGGGAGTGTCGCTCGGCGGCGCCGTCGGCCTCGAGCTGCTGCTGCGGCATCCGGATGTCGTCTCGGCCGCCGCCATCATCGCGTCGGGAGCCAAGATCGGCGATCCCGAAGGGTGGACCGCGCGCGCCGCCGACGTGCGCGCGCAGAGCACGTCGTCGCTCATCATCGGCTCGGCGCAGCGGTGGTTCGCGCCCGGGTCGATCGAGCGCAACCCCGTCATCACGGGCCGCCTGCTGCACGCCCTGCAGGACACCGACGACGAGAGCTACGCGCTGTGCTGCGAAGCCCTCGCCCAGTACGACGTGCGCCGGCTGCTCGAGGAGATCGAGGTCCCCGTCCTCGCCGTGTGGGGCGCGCACGACGAGGTCACGCCCGAGGCGTCGCTGCGACTGATCGCCGAATCCGTCCAGAACGGGCACGTCATCGGACTCGCCGACGCCTCGCACCTGCCGCCCGCCGACGACCCGGACGAGATGGCCGCCGTGCTGCGCGAGTTCTTCGATTCACAGACGGAAGGACAGACGAATGCCGCGGCCTGACGGAGAGGGACTCACCGACGAGCAGCGCTGGGAGCAGGGCATGGCTGTGCGCCGCGCCGTGCTCTCGGATGCGCACGTCGACCGCGCGATCGCGGGAACGAGCGACCTGACGGCGGACTTCCAGGACTTCATCACGCGCGTCGCGTGGGGAGACGTGTGGTCGAGGCCGGGTCTCGATCGCCGTTCGCGGTCGGTCGCGGTGCTGACGTCGCTCATCGCGCACGGCCACCACGAAGAGCTCGCGATGCACCTGCGGGCGGCGCTGCGCAACGGGCTCACGGTCGACGAGATCCGTGAGGTCATCCTGCAGTCGGCGGTCTACTCCGGGGTTCCTGCAGCGAACACGGCGTTCCGCATCGCGGCGCAGGTGCTCGCGGAAGACGCCGGCACGGGTTCCTGACCGAGCCGAAGCGCGCGAGAACCGTGATTCTTTCCTCTGCGGCAAGCGCGGCCGGACACCGGCGGACGACGCCCTGGTCCCCACGGTTTGCCCGCTCCTAGGCTGACGCCGTGACCGACCTCCCCACGTCTCGTGCCGCCGGGCGCGACGACCGCATCACACTCCGATTCATGACGACCCCCGCCGACACGGCGGCGGGCGGGCGCTCGATCGCGGCGGGCAGCGTCATGGAGTGGATCGACAAGGCCGGCTATGCGTGCGCCGTCGGCTGGGCCGGCGCGTACTGCGTCACGGCCTACGTCGGCAACGTGCGCCACCGCCGTCCCATCCCGCCGGGGAGCCTCATCGAGGTGCAGGCGCGCCTTGTGCACACGGGCCGCACGAGCATGCACGTCGTCGTGACGGTCTCCTCGGCAGAGGTCGAGACCCGCCGCTACACGCCCGCGACGACCTGCATCCTGATCTTCGTCGCGAAGGGACCCGACGGCCGCCCGGCGGAGGTGCCCGCGTGGCAGCCCGCCTCCCGCTCGGATCACAAGCTCGCGGCTGCCGCCCTCGAACGCATCCCGTCGCGCACCGAGATCAAGCGGCTCATGCTCGGCGAGGACTACGGCGCGCCGACGCGTGCCCCTCGCGTCACCATGCGCTTCCTCGTGCCGCCGGGCGTCGTCAACTGGGGTGGCAAGGCGCACGGCGGCACCGTGATGCGGTGGATCGACGAGGCGGCTTACGCGTGCGCCGCCTCCTGGGCGAGGGACGGGGATGCCGCGAGTGCCGCCGTCGCCGTGTACTCGGGCGGCATCCACTTCTTCGCGCCCGTGCGGATCGGCGATCTCGTCGAGGTCGAGGCGCGCATCGTCTACACGAGCGCGCACAGCATGCATCTGAGCATCCGCGTGTCGACGTCCGATCCTCGGACGCCGCGCGAGCTCACGCTCACGACCCAGTGCTTGAGCGTCTTCGTCGTGCCGGGGGAGGACGGCGTCGCGCTGACCGTCCCGGCGTGGGAGCCGGCGACCGCCGAAGACGTGCGCCTGTGGGACCACACGCGAGAGATCCTCCGCCTGCGCGAAGGCATCGTGCCGATCTCGGCCTCGCTCTCACTCGAGGCGTGACCCGGCAGCTCCCCGGGCTCAGCGCCACGACGGATCGTCGCGCCCCCAAGGCCGCGGCGCAGCGAACGCGGTGGGACCGCCCTCGAACGCCGGAGCCGGCCCGACCGTCGTGACGGCGGCCCCGTCGATCTCGAACGTCTGGGTGTGCGGGGCGGGGTCGACGACACGGTGCGGGGAGGGTTCGGCGGTGCGCGGCATCCCGAGCAGTTCCGACGCGACGCGACGCAGCGACGTCTCGGCGACCCACGACCCGCCCTCGCGCGCGCGCCGTTCGAGCAGTGCCATGACGGCCGCCGCGAGCAGGTAGCCCGCAGAGTGGTCGAGCGCCTGCGCCGGCAGCGCCCCGGGAGTCTCGCCGTCGCGCGACTCGACCCACGAGATGCCCGACGCCGCTTGGACGATGCTGTCGAAGCCCCGGCGGTCGCGCGCTCCCCAGGCGGAGAGCTGCGCGATGACGGCGCCGGGACGGCGCGCCGCGATCTCGTCGGGGGAGAGTCCGAGCCGGGCGAGTCCTTCCGGCCGATACCCCAGGACGACGACGTCGGCCTGCTCGAGCAGCTCGTCGAAGCGGCCGCGCCGCGCCGGCTCGTCCAGGTCGAGCAGAGCGGACCGCTTGCCGTGACCCGTGTCGAGGTGCTGCCACGGGATCTCGGGCATCGCCGGGGGATCGATGCGCAGCACCTCCGCGCCGAAGAGCGCGAGCGTGCGCGTCGCGACGGGTCCCGCGATGACGCGCGTCAGGTCGAGCACCCGCACGCCCGCGAGCGGCCGATCCGGAGTGCCGTGTCCTGGGCGAGGGAGGGCATCGCCGAGTCGGTCGATCCGCACGAGGGGCTCGGCGCACAGGGCGGCGTCGAGGACGGGCTGCTCCTCGCGGACGGCGGCGCAGATGCCGCCCTTCGCGGTGATCGCTCGCTCAGCCTCGTCCGCCGGGATGTCGCCGAGAGCAGCGGCGACGTCTTCGGTGCCCGCCTCGTCCCCCAGCCCGAGAGCCTCGCGCAGCGCGCGGGCATGATGCGGATAGTTGCCATGCGTGCGCACCCATCCATCCGCCGTGCGGAAGAACCCCGAGAGCGGCGCGAACGCGACGGGGGCCACGCCGTCGACCATGCCGAACCGCTCGCTCGCGTAGGCGAGCGCGATGCGGTCGGGGTCGAGGGTCACAGCGCCGGCTCCCGCGAGCTGCGCCGCGGAAGCCGACGCCGCCGCGACGGCCGACCACGCGAGCTCACCGACGGCGAGTCGAGAGGACAACGGCACGGGATGCCGCGGCTCACCGACCACTGCGGAGAGCTCGAGACCCATACCCGCGAGGATGTCGCGCACTCGCTCGGTGCTCACCGCACGTCACCCGTCGTCATGCGCCGACGATACGCCCCGTCGCGGACGTCGTGACGGGCAGGTCGCAGAACGGCGACTTTCCGCGGCAATGCGCGATGACACGCCCGGGATGCGGGCAGGATTTGCCGAACCGTGGGGAGCCACGTAACTTATTACTTGTTCGCCCCACAGGGAAGCGGAGAGGCCGAGAGCCTCACCCCCCTCAAGTGGAGAACCACCCCCCATCCTGATCCTCCTTGAGGGTCGCGTGCCTTCGGGTCTAGGATGGAGGTTCCCCTCCTCGAGACTGTCGAAGAGTGCTGACTGAGTTGCCGAATACGGCCTCGGATAGCCGATTTGACAAGCTGCGCGGAAGGGATAAGATAGTGAAGTTGCCCAGCGCGACGGCCTAGAGCCGGGAACGCGGGCCTCTTCATCCAGCTTCGTGATGTGCCGCTTGAGTGCGGACTGCCGGAGCTGGGAACAGGAAGTTGCCCTATTGGCGAGGCTGAGAAGCCGAGCGGTAGGAGCATCCGATCCTTGAGAACTCAACAGCGTGCACTTGTCAAATGCCAAATTACCTCGTGGT
>NZ_JAKWJP010000008.1 GCF_022761035.1 Microbacterium sp. SS28 | reverse complement strand
CGAAAGTGTCAATGGATCTCGGGGTCAGGCCGCCACCAGGACCGGCCCACGTCCATGCTCTCTGTGGATCTCGCACCAGCCGGCGGGGATGCCGCAGCCGGGGATGATGCAGCCGCCGTCGCGGAGCGCGATCGCGCGGCGCTGATGCCGGTTGAAGACCCGCTCTTCGGTGCCCAGGCGCTGGATGCGGCCGTTCTGTCCGAGCAGCACCCGCTGGATCAGCCCCGCGCAGCCCGCGTGCCGCGCCGCGGCCGTCGAGACCGGCTCGTCGGTGCCCTCCAGGTGCGCCCAGCCGGTGCCGGTGGCGAGGTCCTGAGCGCAGACGGACACGACCAGGGTGGGGGCGGCGCCGCCGATCGTGGGCAGCAGTCCGCTGGATGCCGCGGTGGTCAGTGCGGTCGCGAGCGCATCATGGCGGCGCTGCGCCTGGGTGCGCGGGTCGGGCAGGAACGCGTCCTCGTCGGGCTGATCGGGCCGGAAGCCGACAGCGCCGCTGGAGCGGGAGGCGCCGGTGGCGTCGCAGATCCGCTGGAACTGGGCGGCGACCTCCGGCAGCAGGGCGCCGGTGATCGGGACCACCCCGTCGCGGGCGCGGCCGAGGGTGATGCCGCGCAGTCGGGCGGCGCGTTCCTCGCGGGGTTCGGCGCCGTCCTGGTCGAGCGCCGCCGCCCAGGCCAGCGCTTGCACGCGGAGCAGGTCGGCGCAGGCCGGGGGTGCGGCATCCGGACCCTCGCCGCGCGCCTCGGCAGCGAGTACGGTGTCGGCCAGCAGCAGGTCGTCGCGTCCGACCCGGTCGCCCATCGCGTCCAGCGGGCCGGCGACGGCGAGCAGCCCGTCCAGCCCGACCTCCCCGTCGATCAGCGCGTCGCGCATCGCGGGCAGCCGCGGCGGCTGCGGCGCGCCGTCCAGGCGCTGCTCGACGAGCACCGCCCGCGCTCCGCGCTGCAGCCGCGCGGCTGATCCCGGGCCGATACGGGTGAGTCGCTGGAGGAGTTCGCTGACGTCGTGGCAGCCCATCCGGGTCGTGAGCCGCTGGTCCCGCTCCGGGGTGCGGGAGCGGCGGGTCACCTCACCGGTCGCTTCGATCAGCAGCGCATCCACGAACCGGCCGAGCTCCCCGATCAGCACCGTCGCGTCGGCCAACTCGGTGTCCAACGCGCCCCGCATTCCGCCCGCCCCGACCACCTCAGCGGCGAGCCCGCGAACCTGCTCGACCGTGTCGCGGAGTGCGGCGATCGACTGCTTCATCACCCCATTCTGCTCGGGGGCTCCGACATTGGAACGCCCGTTTTAGCCTGGTGAAGAGCAGTTTTCCGGGCCTGAGCGTTTCGTCTCGACGCTGCGCTCCTCGCTCAACGACCGGGGAAGATCTGACCCCTCGAGAGAGAACTCACGCCAGCCCGTGGCTCCGGAACGCGACAGCGACCCCGTCGTCCGTGACGGACGCCGTGATCTCATCCGCGCGAGCCTTCACCGTGCCGTCGGCGTTTCCCATCGCGATGCCGACACCGACGACGTCGAGCATCTCGAGGTCGTTGACGCTGTCGCCGATGCCGATCGTGTCCTCGAGTCGCAGGCCCAGCTGATCGATCAACTGGACGATTGCGCTGCCCTTGTTGATCCCGGCGAGCGTCACTTCGCCGCCCGCCTCGCCGAGGTATGGGATCGTGCCCGTGATGACGTGGAACCGGTCGCCGAGGGCGTCCCGCACGTGCGCGAACGTCGTCTCGTGCTCGCCGAAGAAGGACGCCTTCGCGATGCCCTCGCGCGGCACCGGGCCTCGGCGGGTGAACTCCTGCGCCATACGCGCGCCCTCGCCCTCGTCGTCCTCGAGGTGGATGCCGAGCCGCGCGAACACAGGGACCAACCGCGTGAGGAGTCCCGCGCTCGGATACACCGCCTCGTACGCCTGCATCGCGTACTCGATGCCGAACGACCCGAACAGCGCTTCGAGCTCGTCGACCGCCTCCGGTGGCATCGTGCGCCGCGCGAGCAGCTCGCCGTCCATCTCGATGAACCCGCCACCCGCTGAGACCACGCCGTCGAAGCCGAGGTCGGTCACGAGCGTCGGGATCTCGGCTCGCGAGCGACCCGTGCACAGGAACAGCAGGTTTCCGCGGTCGCGCGCCGTGGAGAGTGCCTGTGCCACCGCGGGAGAGACCTGCTGATCGTGGCCGACGAGGGTGCCGTCGACATCCAGGAATACGATCCGTCGTTGCGTCATGACGCGTCCTTTCGTGGTCGCACTGCCGTCACGAATCCGCCGCGCGACGCACCGGCGGCCTGGCGGTCGTCGCCGGGCCGCAGCGCACGCCCGTACCGATGCTCGAGCTCGGCGATCGGGGTGCTCTCGGCGCTCCACCCCGCCCGGACGATCAGGTCGACGGGGTCGGGCGGATCCGCCCGCGCGAGCACGTCGTCCATCGGCAGCCCCGTCGCGCGCGAAAAGGTCTCGAGCCGCTCCCGCGCTTCGGGCGTGTCCTCGATCGGCACGGCGCGTTCGATGACGGCGCGCGATCCGGGCGCCGAAAGGTGCACGACGTCGTCGAGCACGGCCCCTTGGTCGTGCGCCGCGAGGTAGGGCAGCAGACCCTCGAGCACCCAGTGCGTCGGCTCGGACGGTCTGAAGCCCTGCGCGACGATGTTCGAGGCCCACGGCCCGGTGACGTCCGCGGCGATCGGGACACGCCGGCAGCGCGGGACGGCACGGGATGCCTCGGCCACACGGCCCGTGAACGCGACGACGTCCGCGTGGTCCAACTCGAAGACGGTCGTCTCGTCCGGCCACCCGAGGCGCCACGATCTCGTGTCGAGTCCGCTCCCCAGGATCACGATCTGCCGTAGCCCGCCCGCCGCGAGCGCGTCGTCGACGAACCGTGTGCGCAGGCCGATGTAGAGCGAGCCCAGCAGCAGCGACTGCTCGAGCGGCGGGACGTTGTCGGGGTCGGCGGGCCACGACGCGGGGTACGGCACGTCGAATCCGGATGCCGCGACCAAGGCGGCGGCCCACGGATCGCGCACGAGCGCGTCGGCGCGGGTGGACTCGAGGGCTCGCGCCGCGGCGACCGCGACCGCGGTCTTGCCGACGCCGTGCAGATCGGAGGTCATCCCCTCCATTGTTCCCCGCGCCTTTCCAGCCCGCGGGGTCGTTCGCGGCGAGCGGACCGCGTCAGCTCGTCGGCTCGCTCGACGGCTCGGGCTCGGGCTCGGGCTCGGGCTGAGTGAGGTCGGCGATCGCCTGCTGGAACGCGGCGACGGTCGCGGCATCCACTATCCCCGTCGGCTCGACACCGAGCTCGGTCTGGAAGGCGATGATCGCCTCGGTGAGCTCGGGGGTCCAGATGCCGTCGACGGGTCCGTCCCAGAACCCGACGAGCTTGAGCGTCTGCTGGATCGCGGCGGTCGATGCGACGGACGCCTGCGCCGCGGCGCCGCCGAGGGCGAGCAGCTGGGCCTGGAGCGCTTCGGTCGTGGCCTTGTCCATCGCGCCGGTGACGGGGAGCCCGTTGGCGGCCTGCAGATCCTCGACGGCCTGCACCGTGAGCGGTCCGTAGATGCCGTCGATCGGGCCCGTGTAGTACCCCGCCGTCGCGAGCTCCTGCTGCAGCGCGGCCGTGTACGCGCTGACCGCGGCGTCGGCCTGCACCCGCTGCTCGTCGGTGACGCAGCCCGTGTCGAGGAACAGCCGCAGCCACGCCAGCTCGAGCGCGACGACGGCGCTGTTGAACTGCTCGGAGGCGTCGGTCAGGCGCGTCTCATCGGTGATGCCCGCCGAAGTGCTCGCGAAGTCCGCCTCCGCCTGCGTGACACGGTCGACGGATGCCGTCGGCGCGAGCGGTGCAGGAGTGGTCGGTTCCGCGTCCGGCGCGGCGGGCTCCTCGGTGGATCCCTGCGCCGCGGCGAGCGCCGCCTGCGCCTCGGCGAGCTCCTGCTCGGCCGTCGCGAGGTCGTCGCGCGCCGTGACGGCGGCTTCCGCACCGTCGAACGCGTCGTCGCGGGGCGCCGCGAGATCCGCGCCCGCGTTGCGGACATCGCCGACCGTCGGCGCCGTGGCGGTGAGCACATCGCCGTACACGTCGAGCGCCGAGATGTAGGTCTTCGCGGCATCGCAGAACTCGCTCGACGCCGCCGCGAGCTCGGCCTGCGCCTCGGCGACGGCCTTCTCCTTCGCGCTGACCCGCGCCTGAGCGCGGTCCACGGCATCGGGTCCTTCGATGTTCGCGCAGCCGGAGAGCACGACGGCGGCGGCGGTGAGCCAGACCGCACTGACGGCGAGGGCCTTGGGGACCCTGGTGCGAGGGGTGTTCACGCGCTGCCTCCGAACTCGAACTGACGGGTTTCGGCCCATCATGGCACCCGCACCCGCGACCCCTCGTCATCCCGCGCATGGCAGCCGCCTTCCTCGCTAGGCTCTGAATCGTTCCACGCCCCACCTCCGGAAGCGCCTCGCCATGACTCGCGAAACCCCCGATGAAGACGCGGCGATCGCCGACGTCGTCGACCGACTGGCCGAGCGGTTCCCGACGCTCCCGAGGGAGCGGATCGCGGCGGCCGTCGCCGAGTCGCACGCCCGCTTCGAGGGCGCCAAGGTGCGCGACTTCGTGCCCGTTCTGATCGAGCGAGAGGCCCGCGCGCTGCTCGAGCAGCCCGTCGCGAGTTGACCGCCGCCGCGTCGGTTGACGCGGCTATCCGGGCAGCTCCACCGTGACCCTCAGACCCCCTGCGTCCCGGGGAGCGAGCGTCAGGGATCCGCCGTGGGCACGCACGATGGCGGCGACGATCGCGAGGCCCAGGCCGACACCCGCGTGGGTGCCGCTCTTCGCGCGCTCCGCGCCGCGTTGAAACGGCTCGGCGAGGGTCGCGACGAGCGCGGGAGTCAGCTTTTCACCCGTGTTCTCGACGGTCAGGATGCCGCGTCCCGCCCGCGCCGTCGTTCCGACGTGCACGGTCCCGCCGGTGGGCAGATTGTGCACGATGGCGTTGTGGATGAGGTTCGTCGTGAGTTGCAGCAGGAGCGCGGGCGACCCCTCGACCGGCGTGAGGTCGCCCGTCGTCTCGAGGGTGATGCCGCGCTGCTCCGCGAGCGGAAGGAGCGTCTCGGCACCCTCTTCCGCGAGCAGTGAGAGATCGACCCGTTCCTTCGCGAACGCCTGCTGATCGGCCCGGCTCAGCAGGAGCAGCGCCTCGGTCAGCTCGATCGACCGCGCGTTGATCGCGGAGAGCCGCTCGAGCAGCTGCGCCGTGTCGGAGTCCGGATCGCTGCGGGCGACCTCGAGCAGCGTCTGCGAGATCGCGAGCGGCGTGCGCAGCTCGTGCGACGCGTTGGCCGCGAACCGCCGCTGCTCGGCGATCTGCGCCTCGAGTCTCGCGAGCATCGCATCGAAGGCGTCGGCGAGCTCGCGGAACTCGTCCTGCGCGCCGGGCAGCGCGATGCGGTGCGACAGCGAGCCGCTCGCGGCGCGGCGTGCGGCATCCGTGATCCGCTCGAGCGGGGCGAGCATGCGGCCCGCCAGGATCCACCCGCCCACGAGACCGAAGGCCAGCAGGAAGACGAGCATCCAGCCCGCTGCCGGCAGGAAGGCGCGGATGAGATCGTCGCGGCCCGGCACGAAGCCGCCGATCGTCGGGACGGCATCGCGCGGCACGTAGCGCAGCAGGAACACCCACACGACGGCGAGCAGCAGGAAGCCCGCCACCATGAGGAAGCCCGCGTAGCTGAGGGCGAGTTTCTGGCGGACGCTCAGCCCCGGCGGCCTAGCCATCGTCACCGGGGCGGCGTGCGGCATCCGGATCCGCATCGATCCGGTAGCCGACCCCCGCGACCGTCGCGATCAGCCACGGTTCGCCGAGTCGCTTGCGCAGCGCCGAGACCGTGATGCGGACGGCGTTCGTGAAGGGGTCGGCGTTCTCGTCCCACGCGCGTTCGAGCAGCTCTTCCGCGCTCACGACCCCGCCCTCCGCGGCGAGGAGCACGTCGAGCACCGCAAACTGCTTGCGGGTCAGGGCGACGTAGCGGCCGTCGCGGTAGACCTCGCGCCGGAACGGGTCGAGACGCAGGCCCGCGAGCTCGCGGACGGGCGGCCGGAGGTGCGCCCGCCGCCGGTCGAGCGCACGCAGGCGCAGCACGAGCTCGCGCAGCTCGAACGGCTTCGTGAGGTAGTCGTCGGCGCCCAGCTCGAAGCCCGACGCCTTGTCGTCGAGCCGGTCCGCCGCCGTCAGCATGAGGATCGGGATGCCGCTGCCCGACGCGACGATGCGCTCGGCGACCTCATCGCCCGACGGCCCCGGGATGTCGCGATCGAGGACCGCGATGTCGTAGGCGTTGACGCTCAGCAGCTCGAGTGCCGTGTGGCCGTCGCCCGCGATGTCGGCCGCGATGGCCTCGAGTCGCAGACCGTCGCGGATGGCCTCCGCCAGCAGCGGCTCGTCCTCGACGATCAGCACGCGCACGCTGCCGATCCTACGAGCCGGCACATATCGCGGGCGTATCGTCCCGCGCATACGCTCTCGCAACACGCGCGCGTGTGGGGTGGAGAGCATGCCCTCCCCCAGACCCCTCGGTACACGCGTGTCCCTGCTCGCCGGCCTCGTCGCCGCAGCCCTCGTCATCGGCGTCGCGGTCGCCGGGGTGCTCGGCGTCCAGCCCTCGCAGGCGTCGCCGACCGCGGGGACTCGCGCAGCTGAGGTGCCGGCCGCGGCCTCCGACACCGAAGACTCCTTCCCCGCAGCCGCGCCGCTCGATGGCCCCGGCGGCGTCTCAGCGGAGGACGGCGGCGTCGGCGCGGGCGTGACGGTCTTCGACGACGCCGTGCCCGCTGTCGCGAACCTCGACGCCGACCTGCGCGATGCCCTCCGCCGCGCCGCGACGGCCGCTGCCCGTGAGGGCGTGACGTTCTCGGTCAACAGCGGCTGGCGCTCCGCCGCCTACCAGGACCGCCTGCTGCGCGAAGCCGTCGCCGATTACGGCTCGGCGGAGGAGGCGGCCCGGTGGGTCGCGACCTCCGAGACGTCGCTGCACGTGCAGGGCGCCGCGATCGACATCGGAGGATGGGATGCCGCGGCCTGGCTCGACGCCCACGGCTCCTCGTACGGCCTGTGCCGGATCTACGACAACGAGCCCTGGCACTTCGAGCTGCGGGCCCGCGCCGTCGACGAGGGATGCCCGGCGCTCTACATCGACCCGACGCACGACCCGCGGATGCGGTCGTGACCGCGATCGAGACCCCCGCCCGCCGTCACGGCCTCCTGGTGGCGCTTTTCGGGGTCTACGTGTTCCTGCTCGTGTGGCTCGTGCTGTTCAAGCTCGAGGCGCCGTGGGTCGGCCTGGGCGAGATGCGCCGCATCAAGCTCGTGCCCTTCGCTCACAGCGCCGCGTACGGGGCGAGCACGCCCTTCGACGTCGTCGCGAACCTGCTGCTGTTCGTGCCGTTCGGCCTCTACCTGGGTCTGCTTGCGCCGACGTGGCGGTGGTGGAAGGCCGCCGCGGTGATCGCCGCGACGAGCCTCGCCCTCGAGGCGGCGCAGTTCGTGCTCGCCGTCGGAAGCACCGATGTGACGGACGTCATCGTCAACACGGCGGGAGGCGTAGTCGGGCTGTGGCTCTGTGCAGGGGCGCACCGCCTGCTGCGGGCGCGGGCGGGCGGGATCCTGCAGCGGATCCTCGTGGTCGGGTCGGTGCTGGGAGCCGTCGCGACCGCCGCGTTCCTGGCGTCGCCCGTGCACTTCGCTCCACGCGACGTCGGCGTGGGACTGCACCGCGCACTGCACGACGGAGGGGCGGAGGCGCCCTGAGGCGTCCCAGCCGCCTCAGGTCAGCGCCGGCGCCGGGCGATGCCGACCGCGATGAGCACGACGCCCACGATCAGCACGATCGGACCGATGATGGCCCACAGCGTCGAGCCGCTCATGGCCGATCCGCCGAGCACGCCCACACCCTGCAAGGTCCATACGAGCCCGACGAGGACCAGGATGACGCCCGGGACGACGAACAGCCAGATTCGCTTCACGCTTCTGATCTCCAATCGAGAGCCGATCGACCCGGGCCCGGTGGCGATCCATCCGCCGGGGGGCTGCTCCAGATTCCTCCGCTGCGTCATGGCCGTCAAGATCCCGCCGGGAACCGCACGATCGAGGGTTCTTCGCTCTCATCTGCGGGAGGATCGACACCGAGCCCCGGAGGAGAACCATGCGAGCAGTCATCGCGAGCGGCACGGGACGGTACGCCGACCCGTGGCATCCGTTCCCCAAAACGTCCCCTCTCGTCGCCGAGATCCTGCGCGACGCAGGATTCGAGGTCGCTGTGGATCCGGATGTCGATCACGCCGTCGCTCACCTGGACGACGTGGACCTCCTCGTCGTCAACGCGGGCGACCCCTGGCGTGACCACGACGAGACGGGCGCGACGCCCGCGCCGGACGCCCTCGCCGCCGCCCTGGAGCGCGGGATCGGCGTGATCGCGCTGCACTGCGCCGTCGCGTCGCTGCGCGACTACCCGGAATGGGCGCCCGCGATCGGCGCGATGTGGGTGCCGGGGCTCTCTTACCACCCCACGGCGGGCGTGATCTCGGTGGCTGTCGGCGGCCTCCCCGGGCAGCCGCATTCGTCGTTCGAGGTGCACGACGAGAGCTACTGCCGCCTGCAGCGACTGGGGCGTTCGACCGTGGTCGCCGAGCACCCCGGCGACGGGAGTCCCGAGCCGGCTGCGTGGATCCGCGAAGCGGGTGCCTCGAGGGTCGCCGTCGACGTCCTCGGCCATGACGAGCGCTCGTACGAATCCGCAGGGCACCGCGAGCTGCTGCGTCGGCTCGCGCTGTGGGCGGTCCAGGCGTCGACCCGGCCCTGACCGGGCGTCGCGGGGCTCGTCGCCGCGACATCCACGAAAAGATTCCAGTGGACTTCGCCGCTCCACCTGTGCTATAGACACGGCTTCGCATCAGTGGGACAGTCGGAGGTACCCGAGGCCTTCCCCTCGGATCGTCACTTGGGGGAGTCATGAATCATCGTCGATCCATCATCCTGCTGGCCGTAGCACTCGTCGCATCCGCCGCCCTCGGCGCACCCGGCGCATCGGCCGCACCGCCCGTCCCGTCGGACGCGAGCGAAGTCGTCCATTGGAACGAAGTCGCGACCACCACGCTCGCCGCCTTCCCGGGGCCGAGCGGCGGCGCGCCGCCCGCGTTCCAGATCAACATGGGCATGACCCAGGGCGCCGTCTACGACGCGGTCAATGCGATCGGGCCCAAGCGGTACCAGCCGTATCTGCTCGACCGGCGCTTCGGCGCGAAAGCGTCGACGGATGCCGCAGCCGCGACGGCCGCGTACGACATGCTCTACGAACTGGTCGATACTGCACCTCCGACGCCGGCGTTCCCCGCGCGGGACACGCTCAAGGCGACACTCGCCGCGGAATACGCGGAGTCGCTCGCCGCCGTGGCGGACGGCCCCTTCAAGCGGCAGGGCATCGCGGCGGGGCATGCGGCAGCCGACGCCATGCTCGCGGCGCGTGCGGACGACGGACGGTTCGGCCCATCCCCGTGGACGCTGAACCCGCTGCCCGGTCACTGGTCGCCGCTCATCGGCGCCAACGGCCTGCCGGCCCTCGACCCGACCCCGTGGGCGGGGAACGTCACGCCGTTCCTGATCGAGAGCCAGTCGCAGTTCCGCAGCGCTCCGCCGCTCGCGCTCGACAGCCCGGCCTATGCGGCCGAGGTCAACGAGGTCCAGATGCTCGGCAGGGCGACGGGGTCGACCCGCACGGACGAGCAGACCTGGATAGCGCGGTGGTGGCAGAGCGCGCCCATCCTCAGCTGGAACGAGGTCTCGAGGCAGCTCATCGAACGCAGCGGAATGAGCGCCGGCGACAGTGCGCGGCTGCTGGCCCTCCAGAACATGAGCGGCGCAGATGCGCTGATCAACTGCTGGAACGACAAGTACCACTACGACTTCTGGCGGCCGTGGAACGCGATCCAGCGCGCCGACGAGGACGGCAACGCCGCAACGACCGCCGAGACCGGCTGGACCGCCCTCATCACGGCGCCCTACCCCGAGGCTCCGTCAGGCCACAACTGCAACGACGGCGCACACGTCACGATCCTGCGCATGTACTTCGGCGACGTGATCGCGGGCGGCTTCCAGATCACGAGCTTCTCGGGGGCGCTCCAGCCCGGCGACCCGAGGGTCCGAACGTTCGCCTCCTTCTCGCAGCCGATGGCCGAGCTCATCGAGGCGCGCATCTGGGCGGGCCTGCACTTCCGCTTCGCGGACGTGCAGGGCCAGATCCTGGGCGCGAACGTCGCGAACTACGGCGCGGCCCATCACTTCCAGGCGGTGGGCCACTGACAGCCTCCCTCGTTCGCACTCGGCCGCGACGGACGCCCGTCGCGGCCCGAGTTATGCGGCGACCGAAGGGAGCATCTCGATGGGGAACGGGATCGCCTCCGCGATCCCGTCGCCGTGGAGCAGGTCTCATTTCTGAACATGTTCAGAAACGGGTACTGTCGTCTCATGGACGACAGGGGCAGGCCGATCGCGGTGATCGCGGGTGCGAGCGGGTTCGTCGGGCGCGCCGTCGCCGAGGCGCTCGCTGCCGACGGGTACACGCTGCGCCTCATCGGCCGCAGCGAGTCCGTCCGGTGGAGCGATCCGGATGCGGTGCGGCATGCGGTCGACGGCGCGGACGTCGTGGTCAACCTCGCCGGCAAGTCGGTCAACTGCCGCTACACCGATCGCAACCGCGAGGCGATCCTCGAGTCGAGGGTCAGCACGACGCGCGCCTTGCGCGAGGCGATCGCCGGGGCGGACAGTCCGCCGCGGGTCTGGCTCAACGCCTCGACGGCCACGATCTACCGGCACTCGATGGACCGCCCGAACACCGAGGCTGACGGCGAGCTCGGCACGGGCTTCTCGGTCGACGTCGCCGCCGCGTGGGAGCGCGAGCTCTTCGCAGGCTCCCTCCCCCGCACGCGGCGCGCGGCACTGCGCATGGCGATCGTGATCGGGGACGGGCCTGCGACGCGGATGCTGCTGGGCCTCGCGCGCGCCGGCCTCGGCGGAACCCAGTTCGACGGATGGTGCCCGCCGCACCGGCGCTACCGCGGAATCGGCGATCGCCCGACGGGTTCCGGCCGGGCGCCCTGGCATCGCACGGGCGGACGCCAGCGGTTCAGCTGGGTGCACCTCGGCGACGTCGTGGCGGCGATCCGGTTCATCCGCGACGACGACAGCCTCTCGGGGCCGATCAACATCGCCGCGCCGCAGCCGTCCGACAACCGCACGCTCATGCGCACCCTGCGGGACGTCGTCGGGGCCCCGATCGGGCTGCCGACGAGGCGATGGATGCTGGAGCTCGGCATGTGGGCGCTGCGCAGCGAATCCGAGCTCGTCATGAAGAGCCGGTGGGTGCTGCCGGGAGCGCTCACGGACGCGGGCTTCACGTTCGCCCACACCGGTCTGCGCGCCGCTCTGCAGGATGTGCGGGGGAAGGCGCGCTCGCCGCTCACCCGCACCGACTTCGCTGCGGTGACGGATCGGAAATCACACGCGTCAGACGAGTGATCGGGCCGGCGTGAAGGTGTGATTCGAGCGCCCCGGGGCGAGTGGCACTGTCCGGTCGTCGACGAGCAGCTCGGCATCGATCCCGAAGGGGACGGCGACCTCGACGGTCAGGGTGTCCGCATGGCGCTCCCACGCCACAGCGAGCGGGCCGTACGGGGTGCCGACCTCTGCACTCACGTGGTCGACCCCGGCCTCGACGTCCGGCGCGATCCGGGCACGGCGCCATCCGGGCGCTGACGGCGCGATGCCCGCGACACGGCGGTAGAGCCAATCGTCGACGCATCCGAAGGCGTAGTGGTTGAGCGACATGGCGCGGATCGTGCCGTCCGCCGCGATGGCGTCCCACGTCTCCCATATCGTCGTGGCGCCGTGGTCGACGGCGTACAGCCACGACGGCGACTCGTCCTGCCAGAGCACGGCGCGCGCGAGATCCCGGTGACCCGTGTCCCACAGCGCGTCGAGCAGGTAGGACACCGAGAGGAAGCCCGTGTCGAGGCGATTCCCCCGAGCCCGCACCAGCTCGGCGAGCCGGTCGCCGGCGCGATCGCGCAGGTGCGCCGGCACGATGTCCAGACCGAGTGCGAGCGCGTACATCCCCTGCAGCTCGACCGGCAGGGCGCCGTCGGCATCGAGGTACTCCGCGGCGAACGCGGCACGCACGTGCGCCGCGCGCGCGGCCAGCTCGCCGGCCGCGGCATCCCTCTCCAGAACCGTCGCCATGCGGGCGGCGAGCGTCAGCGTATGGGCCTGGAACATCGGTGCGACGAGCTCCGACGTGAGCGCCGGCGCGATGCCGATCGCCTCGTGCGTCGGGCGCCCCTCGAGCGTGCTCGGGGTGAGCCAGTCGCCGAAGTGCTCCCCGGTGTTGTAGAGCAGCCGCTGTCGGTCGCGGCGCTGCGGAGTGAGCTGCCCCGCATCGATGCCGGCCGGCAGCCCCGCGGCGGCGACGTCGGTCTGGTAGCCGATCCAGGCCAGGACCGCGTCGAAGTTCTCCTCGAGCACGCGCACGTCGCCGTAGCGCTCGTACAGCACCCACGGGACGATCGCGATCGCATCGCTCCATCCGGCCGCCGCGACGATCGAGCCGATCCCCTGCCCCTTCGCGGCAGCCTCGGCGTCGTAGGGCGTGTACGGCGAGATGACCGTCACACGGCCGTCCGCGCGCTGGTCCGCTCGGACGTTGTCCAGCCAGCGCGACAGGAACGGCAGGACCAGGGCGTTGTTGGTGGCCGCCTGCGCGAACACCTGCAGGTCGCCGGTCCACCCCGCGCGCTCGCGCTGCGGGCAGTCGGTCGGCACCGACAGGAAGTTGGCCCGCTGACTCCACACGACGTTCTCGTGCAGGCGGTTCAGGCGCGCGTCCGAGCTCGAGAAGCGGCCCGTCTGCTCGAGGTCGCTCGAGAGCACGATCGCCGTGACGTCGGCGGGGTCGAGCCGATCGAGTCCTGTGACGCGGGCGTAGCGGAAGCCGTGGAACGTGAACTCCGGCTCCCACCGCGTCTCATCGAGGCCGGCGGAGACGAACACGTCCCGCTGCTCCTTGTTGATGCCGGCGATGTTGACGAACCACCGCCCGTCGGCGTCGAGGGTCTCGGTGTGCTCGACGGCGACCGCGTGCCCCGCGGGGAGTCCGCGCACCGTCAGTCGGACACGGCCCGCGATCACCTGGCCGAAGTCCACGACCCAGCCGGCGTCGGCCGCGGTGACCGATCGCGCCGACAGCTCGGCGACCCGCCGCACCGGCTCGCCGCGGAACGGCACGAGCACTCTCGCGTCCACCCCGGCGTCTTCGACCGGCTCCCACTGCGCGTCGTCGAAGTCCGCCGCATCCCACCCCGCGGCCAGTTCGCGGGCATCGAAGTGCTCGCCGACGAACAGGTCGGCATACCGCCAGGGACCCGGGATGCTGCACACACCGGCATCGGAGGTCACGGTCTGCGTCGTGCCGTCGGCGAAGGTCGCGACGAGCGTCCACGTCGCCGACGTCGTGTCGCCGAACTGCGCACTCGACCCCGTGAGGCCGATCCGTCCCGCCCACCAGCCGTCCGCGAGCGCGACGCCGAGCGCGTTGTCGCCCGCCTGCAGCTGCGCCGAGACGTCGTAGGTCTGGACGCTGATGCGGTGCGTGTAGCTGTCGAAGCCGGGCGCGAGCACCTCGTCGCCGACGGCTTGCGCGTTGAGGTGCGCGCTGTAGATGCCGCGCGCGGTGATGTGCAGCCGACCCCGGACGGGCCGCTCGCGGAGCGTGAAGCGCTGGCGCAGCAGGTGCGCGGGGCGCAGCCGCTCGGCGACGGGGGCATCGGGCTGGGCACCCCGGATCCAGTCGAGGAGCGTCCACCGCTCGACGACGGTCGGCTCCTGGACGGGACGCACCCACGATGCCGTCCAGTCCGTCAGCGACGGGGCGGTTCCGAATGTGGATGTCGCGGTGCGAACGTCATCGCCGGACCAGCTGGAGACGCGCCACACGAAGTCGGCGTCCGGCGCGAGCGGCGGTCCGCCGTAGGACCGCAGCGAGGTGTCGGCGTCATCGACGCGGCCGCTGTCCCACACGATGTCGCCGGCCGTGGTCTCGACCGTGAGCCGGTACGCCGTCTGCGCGTGGCCGGCGATCCACGAGAAGCGCGGCTCGGCGGTCGCCAAGGCGAGGGGCTCCTGCAGGAGTTCGACGCGCAGGTCGCGGCATCCGTCGGTGCTCATGGGTGTCTCCTTCGTCGCGGCAGCCCTGCTGGCCACTCGGGAGCGTAGCATCAAAACCTTACGTCGAAGGTTTTAAGGATCTGGGATAGCGTGACGGCGTGAGCGACACCGGCCGGCGCAGCTATCAGGTCGGTCGCGAGCGTCGCGACCGGATTCTCGATGCCGCGCAGCGCTGCTTCCGGGATGCCGGCTACTCGCCGACGTCGTTGGCCGAGATCGCCCGCGCCGTGGGACTGACGACCCCGGGGCTGAAGCATCATTTCGCGACGAAAGACCATCTGCTGCTGGCGCTCGCCGAGCGCCGGTTCGATCTCGCGGCGGCGCGGGCCCTCGACCGCGCGCCGGCCCACGACGGCACCCGCGCCCTGCGCATGATGTACGACGTCGCTCGCCTCTACGGGTCCCAGCCCGAGCTGATGGAGCTCTTCGTGCTCGTGTCCGCCGCGGCGGCCGACCCGTCCAGCGCGGCGCACGACGTGTTCTCGGAACGCTACGAGCGGACGATCGACGAGATCGCCTCGGCGTTCCAGGAGGACGTCGATGCGGGGCTCCTCCGCGAGGATCTCGACGCTCATGCGCTCGCGCGCGAGTGCGTCGCCGTCGCCGACGGCCTCCAGCTGCAGTGGGTGCTCTCCCGCGGGACCATCGACTTCGCCGAGATGGTGCGCGTGCACCTGGAACGGCTCGCCCCCGGCATCCTGAGGTCCGGCGCCTCGGTCGACCTCGCTGCCGAGCCGGTGGTGCCGGCGATCAGGCGATCCCGCTCGTATTGAGCAGCGCCCCGATCGCGAAGGTGGCGGCCAGCGCGATCGCCCCGCCCACGACGACGCGGACGGTCGCCCGGGTGACGGGACTTCCACCGATGCGCGCGCCCAGCGCTCCCGTTATCGCGAGTGCCACCAGCACGATGAGGAAGGTCACGGGGATGCGCACCGGTTCGGGAAGCAGGATCGTCAGGAAGGGCAGGATGCCGCCGCAGACGAAGGCCAGCGCGGACGCTGCGGCCGCGCGCCACGGGCTCACGAGGTCGTCGGGATCGATGTTGAGCTCGATCGACAGATGCGCGCGGAGCGCATCCCGCTCGGTCAGCTCGACAGCGACCCGCTGCGCGGTCTCGGCGCTCAGACCCTGCGCCCGGTAGAGGCTCGCGAGTTCGGCGAGCTCCTGCTCGGGCATCGTGCGCAGCTCCTCCCTCTCCTTCGCGATGAGCGCCCGCTCGCTGTCGCTCTGACTGCTCACCGACACGTACTCGCCCAGCGCCATCGAGAGGGCACCGCCGATCAGCGCCGCCGAAGCGGCGGGGATGATCGCCGAGAGATCCGGTGTCGCCGCGGCGACACCGACGGCGATCGCCGCCACCGACACGATGCCGTCATTCGCGCCGAGTACTCCCGCGCGCAACCAGTTCAGCTTTCCCGCGATCCCCGCGACGTGCGGCTCGCCACCATGCATGCTCACGCCACCACCGTAGGACCTCCTTCTCGCGGAGTCAGGCTGCACGGCAGAAGACCCGAGCTCGTCGTGGAGAGCGCACAACGGGCAGTCCCTCTCGCCGCGAGCCGAGCGTTCCCTATGAGGTGACTGTGTCGGGCCGATTCTTGGACTCGCCTCAGAATCCGGCGTCGACCATGAGTCCATGACCGCACTCGCTCCCCGCACCGGAAGGATCGCGACGACGGCGTCGCCGGCACGTCTCCTCGTGCCGCAGAACCCGCGCACCGCCGTCTGGCACGCGTGCGCGACGATCGTCATCTGGCTCACGAGCCTGTTCGTCGTCGCCCTGTGGGTCGTCGGCGGCGGAGTGACGGCGACGATCGGCTTCACCGCCGAGACGCTCACGACGCTGGGCCGGCTCACGGGACTCGTGTCGGCGAACCTGCTGCTGTACCAGGTGCTCCTCATGGCGCGGATCCCCCTCTTCGAGCGAGGATTCGGTCGCGACGCCATGACCCGCATGCACCGCTTCGTCGGGTTCTGGTCGTTCTGGCTGCTGGCAGCCCACATCGTGCTGCTCATGCTCGGCTACGCCGCGACCGCCGCGATCAACCCGTTCGTGCAGCTCTGGCAGTTCGTCGTGGACTACCCCGGGATGCTGCTCGCGACCGCAGGGACCGTCCTGATCGTGCTGGTCGTAGTGACGTCGATCCGGAAGGCGCGGAGCAAGCTGCGCTACGAATCGTGGCACCTCCTCCACCTCTACGCGTACCTCGGCGTCGGGCTCGCCCTCCCTCACCAGCTGTGGACCGGCGCCGACTTCCTCTCCTCACCCCTGGCCACCGCGTACTGGTGGACGCTCTGGGCTGCGGCCGCGGCATCCGTCGTCATCTTCCGCATCGGGATGCCGCTGCTGAAGTCAGCGCGTCACGGCATCCGTGTCACGGCTGTCGAGCGCGACGGAGACCAGGGAGTGACCGTGCGGATGTCGGGGCGCCGACTTCACAGGCTCGGAGCCCGGGCGGGCCAGTTCTTCGTCTGGCGATTCGCCGACGGACCCGGCTGGACCCGCGGACACCCGTTCTCGCTCTCGAGCGCACCGGCCTCCGCGGGACTCTCGATCTCGGCGCGCATCGCGGGAGACGGCACGGAGCGGCTCACGCGCCTCCGCCCCGGCACACGGGTGCTTGTCGAGGGCCCCTACGGACACATGACCGGCGCCGCCCGGAAGGGGACGAAGCTGCTGATGATCGGTGCCGGCGCCGGTGTCGCGCCCCTCGTCTCGCTGCTCGAGGAGCAGCCCTACGCGCCCGGCGACGCGATGCTCATCACCCGGGACCACGCGGAAGGCGATGCGCTGCGCCTGGGCGCGATCGGCGACCTCGTCGCGCAGCGCGGCATCCGTTTCGCGCCGCTGCCCGGGCCGCGTTCGCCCGGGCCGTCGTCGTGGCTTCCCGCGAGCCACGGCGCGTGGCGAGGAGCCGAGCTCATCCGCCACGTCGCGCCCGATCTCGACGCCTACGACGTCTACCTCTGCGGACCGATCCCCTGGATGGCGTCCGTCGAGGCCGACCTCCGCGACGCCGGCGTCGCGCCCGACCGCATCCATTCCGAAGCGTTCACGGTCTGACCCGCCGAAGCAGGAGCCATCATGAAGAAGATCGTCTACGCACTGCTCGCGACCCTCAGCGGGCTCGTGCTGCTGTTCAGCTACCGCACATCGCTCGAGGCTGTCCAGCCCGGAGCCGCGCTCGAACCTGTCTCGTCGAGCGGGACGACGACAGCCGGACCGACGACCTCCGACGCGTCCGGGTCCGACGACGAATCGGATTCGGGCGAGGCGTCGGACAAGGACTCGTCCGACAGCTCGTCGTCGGACACCGGCACCTCGTCGTCGGGGAGCGACTCGACCACTTCGGGCCTCAGCGACGGCACCTACACGGGTGGGTCCGCGAACACGCGCTACGGCCCCGTGCAGGTGCAGATCACCGTGTCGGACGGTCAGATCGCCGATGTGCAGGTCATCGACTACCCCCACAGCAACGGCCGCGATCAGGCGATCAACCAGCGCGCGATCCCCGTGCTGGTCTCTGAGACCACTCGCGCGCAGAGCTCGCAGATCAGCATGGTCTCGGGCGCCACCTATACGAGTCAGGGGTACATCGCCTCGCTCCAGAGCGCGATCGATCAGGCGAGCTCCTGATGACCCGGATCGGATCCGACCGCCTGACGCCGCGACGCATCGTGCGCGTGGAAGAGATCATGGGGATGCCGATCAGCATCCATGTGCTCAACGACAGCGGTGCGCTCAGCGGCACATCGCAGCGAGCGATCGACGGATGCTTTGCCGAACTCCGCGACATCGACCGCGTTTTCTCGACCTACCGTGAGGACTCCGACATCCGTCGGATCGCGCGCGGTGAGCTCGACCTCGCTGACGCCGACCCGCGTGTCGCGGAGGTCGCAGCGGCCTGCCGAGCAGCGCGGATCGAGACAGGCGGACTCTTCGGAGCGCACTGGAAGGGCTGGTTCGATCCCACCGGCTACGTCAAGGGCTGGTCGGTCGAGAACGCCGCGCGGCGGCATCTGGCCCCCCTGGTCGCGCGCGCGATCGACGACGTCGCGGTCGGCATCAACGCCGGCGGCGACATGCAGCTGTTCACGGCCCCCACGGCCGACTGGCGCTGGACGGTCGGCATCGCCGACCCGAGCCGGCCCGGCGAGATCGTCGCACAGCTCGAGATCGTCGAGGGAGCGGTCGCGACATCCGGTTCCGCGGAGCGCGGTCATCACATCGTCGACCCGCGCACGGGAGACCCTGCTGTCGGCGTCGCGAGCGCATCGGTCGTGGACGGCAGTCTCGCCCGCGCGGATCTCTGGGCGACCGCCGCCGTCGTGGCGGGCTTCGACGACCGCTCGTGGATCGCGCACGCCGGCACGCGCACCGGCATCCTCATCGCCGATGACGGCCGCGTCGCGCGGTGGCTCGGCGGGACCGGCGTCGACGTCGTCGGCGCCGACCCGACGCTGACCTCCGCACCGGCCCCGGTGCCCTGAGCTCAGCGCGCCGACGGCAGCCGGAGCAGGAACGTCGCCCCCTCCCCCGAGGTGCTCTCGACGACGACGCTGCCGCCCGCGCGCACCGCGACGTCGCGCACGAGGGACAGCCCGATCCCGAAGCTCCGGCGCCGACCGCTCTCGGACGAACGCGCGAACCTGTCGAACACGGCATCGGGCTCGATCCCGCTGATGCCCGCGCCGCGGTCGGAGACGCGGATCTCGGCCATCCCGTTCTCGACCCCTGCCGTGACGGCGACGGTGGTGCCCGTCGGCGAATGCTGCACCGCGTTGTCGACGAGCGCGACGACGAGCCGCACGAGCGTCACCGGGGCCAGCTGCACCTCGGCTTGCTGTCGCGCGTCGACGGCGAGCGCCACGCCCGCCTCGTCCGCGAGCGGGCGCAGCATCTCGAAGGCCGTTCCGATGGCGGCGGAGACGGAGGCCGACGCTCCGGCGCCCGCGGCCCCTCCCTCCGCCGCGAGCAGCAGATCGTCGAGCACGTCGGACATCATCGCGGCATCGCCTCGCAGCTGGACGATGGTCTCGTCGATCGGCTCGCCGCGCTGCCGGCGTCTCTGCAGCAACTGGACGCGGCTCGTCAGCGTCGTCAGCGGCGTGCGCAGCTCGTGGGAGGCGTCGGCCACGAAGTTGCGCTGAAGCCGCAGCGCCTCGGCCAGAGGCCCGACCGATCGGCGCGCGGCGAACCAGGCGACCGCGCCGAGCAGCAGCACCCCCAGCAGTCCCAGCACGACCACGACGGGAACCAGCTTGTCGACGTCGATGACGAAATCGTCGCCGGGTCCGTGACTGCCGGGAAACGCCCCCGGATGCTCGACCGATTCGACCCTGCGATTGAGCAGGATGACCGCGATCAGGATGCCGACGCCGCAGGCGATCGCGATCGCGGACGCGATCCCGACGTACAGCCCGATCGACAGCGCCGCGCGCTGCACCCTGCGGCGGTCGTCTTCGTCGCTCATGAGGGGTTGCCTGCGCGATAGCCACGGGTGCGGACGGTCTCGATCATGTCCCGCGTGGACTTGCGCCGCACGTAGTGCACATACGTGTCCACGGAGCTCGCCGTCTCCCCCTCGCGGAACACCGCCCCGAGGATCTCCTCGCGGCTGAAGACGTGCTCCGGACTGCCGCTCAGCAGTTCGAGCAGCGCGCTCTCCGTCGCCGTGAGCGCGATGCGGTAGCCGCTCGGATCGTAGAGCGCCTGGGACGCCGGAGTGAACGCCCACTCGCCGAGCTGACGCCGACCGGCGTCCGCGGCGAATCCCCGCCGCAGTGAACGCAGCCTCGCGAGCAGCTCGTCGTAGTCGAACGGCTTCACGAGGTAGTCGTTGGCTCCCCCGTCCAGTCCCGATACGCGGTCGTCGACAGAGCCCAGTGCCGTGAGCATGAGGATCGGCGTCGTGATGCGGGCGGTCCGCACCGCTCGGATGAACTCGACGCCGTCCATTCCCGGCAGCCGCCGGTCGACGACCATCACGTCGTAGCGACCGCGGAGGGCGAGCCGCAGAGCGTCTTCGCCCGTCGCGGCATGGTCGACGTGATACGCCTCGGACAGCACCTCGACGGTCATGCCGGCGATGTCGGCGTCGTCCTCGACGTAGAGGAGCTCGGCGCGTGCTGCGTCAGTGATCTCGGACACCCTCGCTCCCCTGTCGGCTCGGTCAGAGCCTAGAACCGGATCCGATGTGCGGCATGTGAGACAGCGTCGTCACGAGCCGAAGCCGCGCGGACGGGCCGGATCCGGGTGGTCGCGCTGGAAGACGGCGGCCTGGGTGCGCCGCTCGAGTCCGAGCTTGCTCAGCATCGACGACACGTAGTTCTTCACCGTCTTCTCGGCGATCCCGAGCTGATCGCCGATCTGGCGATTCGTCATGCCCTCGGCGATGAGGCGCAGGATCTGCCTCTCGCGCAGACCGAGCGAACCCAGCCGAGGGTCGTCGTCGGCCGGATCCTGCATGCGCGAGCGGGCAGTGCGCAGAGCGTCGGCGTCGAGCAGCGTGCGACCGCTCGCGACAGCGCGGATCGCATCGGTCAGGTGCGACGCCCGCACGTTCTTCAGGACATAGCCGGCTGCACCCGCGAGCACGGCCGCCGACATCGCGGTGTCATCGTCGTACGCCGTGAGGATCAGGCAGGCGACGGAGGGCATGCGAGAGCGGACGTCTCGGCATACGTCGATCCCGCTGCCGTCAGCGAGCCGGACGTCCAGGACCGCCACGTCAGGGCGCGTCGCCTCGATGCGGCCCAGCGCCTCGCGCGCGGTGCCCGCTTCACCGACGACGTGCATGTCCGCTTCGCCGTCGATCAGGTTGCCGAGCCCGCGCCGGACGATCTCGTGATCATCGACCAGGAAGACGCCGATCACCCGACACCCTCCGCATCGACTGCCAGGGGCTGTCCGAGTGGCGCGATCCACGTGGCAGAGGTGCCGAGTGGGCTCGTCTCGACGTGGAACCGGCCGCGCAGGGCGCGCGCCCGCTCGTCGAGGTTCGCGAGGCCGCGTCGCGCGGCATCCGGTGGGATTCCATCGCCGTCGTCGACGACGACGACCGTGACCTGATCCTCGGCGACGGCGACGTCGAGTGAGACGCGATCCGCGTTCGAGTGCCGGAGGGCGTTGCTCAGCAGCTCGCGCGAGACGGCGACCACCTCTGTGGCGAGCGTGTCGCGCACCAGGTGGTCGACGGGCCCCGTGAAGCGCACTGCGGGGGGACGATGACCGTGCGACGACAGCTCACCCACGACATCCAGCAGGCGATGCCGGAGGGATGCCTCGTCTCGCTGTGAGAGGGCGAAGACGACGGTCCGGATCTGCCGGATCGCGTCGTCGAGATGGTCGATCGCGTCGCCGATCTCATCGTTGTCGAGGCCCGGGCCGAGGCGCGCCGAGACGCTCTGCAGGGAGAGGCCCGTGCCGAAGAGCTGCTGGATGACGTGGTCGTGCAGATCCCGTGCGATACGTCGATGGTCGTCCGCGAGGAGGGCGCGCTGCGCGTCCTCGCGTGCGCGGGCGAGGTCCAGCGCGATGCTCGCCCGAGAGGCGAGGTCGCTTGCGCTGCCGATCTCGGCGGCCGAGAACCTACTCCCCTCGGGCGCGCGCGCGAGCAGCGTCACTCCCCACATGCCGGCGCGTGAATGGAGGGGTGTCACGAGTGCGGGACCGCTGACCCCGCCGCCCGATACGAGAAGCGGCTCCTCGCCGCTCTCCGGCTTCCGCCCCTCAGCGTGCGGCTGCCCGTCGATCAGGACGGACGCGACGAGGCCGGAAGGCTCGACCACCGACCCCGGGACGAGGGAAGGCGAGTCGCCACGGGATGCCGCGACCCGAAGCCGGTCGTCGGAACCCCTCAGCAGGATCGCGACGTGGTCTGCCGCGGCGACGTCGTGCAGGCGGCCGGCGACCAGATCGAGCACCGAGTCGCTCGGAGTCGACACGATCGCGGAGGCGAGCTCGGCAGCCGCGGAAGCCCATCGCTCGCGCACTTCGACATCGGCGAAGAGGCGCGCATTGTCGATCGCGAACGCGGCGGTCGCCGCGAGGGCGCTCAGCAGCTGCTCGTCCTCCTCGGTGAAGGTCCCCTGTCGCCGATTCGTGAGATAGAAATTCCCGAACACCTCGCCCCGGACTCGGATCGGCACCCCGAGGAACGCGTCCATCGGCGGGTGCCCCGCGGGGAACCCGACGGCGCGCGCGTCGTCCGCGACGCGGTCCAGTCGGATGGGATTCGGATCGTCGATGAGAGCTCCGAGCAGACCCTGTCCCGAGGGCTGGTGGCCGATCGCCTCGGCCTCCCTCTCCGTCATCCCGACGTAGATGAACTTCTCCAGCCCATCCTTCTCCGGCGTGAGCACTCCGATCGCCCCGTAGTCGGCCTCGACGAGATCCATCGCGGCCTCCACCGCGCGCCGAAGCACCTGAGGCAGGTCGATCTGCTCGACGACGGTCTGGCTCGCGCGCAGCAGCGAGCGCAGTCGACCCTGGGTCCGCATCACCCGCTCGCCCTGGGCCAGCAGATTCGTGATCGCCGCTTCGAGGTCGGCCCTGGGCCCATCCGGGAAGGAGAGCGCGTCGGTCTCGGACACCGCGTCACCTCCCATGATCGCCGTCACCTGTCAGGTTAGGCTCCGGCGTCCGCCGTAGCCAGTGCGCCCGGGGCGGCGCCGGGAGGGAGCGGCCGGACCGCACCCGAGGGACCTTCGTCCCCTCGCCGAAAGGGCAGCGGAGGTGGGATGGAAGCACGAAGGAGACTCGATCATGAATGCACAAGAACTGCTCCCCCGAGAGGGAAGCCCCGTCGAGCCGGTCCCACCGACCACGCCCACGTCAGCAATCACCGCGGAAGACGTGTGGCTCGTCTTCGCGGGACCGACGCCCAACCACTCCAGCCGCGCTGAGCGACCCGATCCCATCCCGCATCTCCGGCCCCTCGCAGGCGGACTGCGCTGAAGAAGCCGGCTCTTCCCCGCGACGCGACCTCGTGCCGCCGCGGGGGTCCGCCGCCCGGGTTTCACCGCGAGGGCACTGCCAGGAGCTGCGTCGCCCAGTCGTGCGCGCGCTCCACCTCCCCCTCCAGCAGGTGACTGTCGCGGTCGACGAGGAAGTCGGCGTGGAGCGTCACGACGATGCCGCGCTTGCGCAGACGCTTCGCGATCGCGAGCGCCGCATCGCCGGAGAAGATACGCGGGATGTCGACGCGCGTCGAGAACGATGCGAAGCGCGCGGCGGTGTCGGGTGTCGCGATGCGCTCGATCCATTCCCGGACGCCCGGTTCGTGGGCGCCCGGCTCGAGCCGCAGATCCTTCTCGGGGTCATCGGCCCATGCGCCGCCCTGGACCCTCGACGTCGGCTGAGGGAGTGTGTGCGCGTGCGTCGGCGCTCCGACGATCACGAGCTCGAACCCGCCGAGATCCGCCGGCGCACCGGCCGCGGTCGTCAGGGTCACCTCGACGTCGGTCGACTCGAGCGCCTCGCGCATGGCGTCCGCGACCTGCCTCGTGTTGCCGAACATCGACTCGTAGACGATCAGTGCATTCATCTTCTTCACCTTTCGGGGTTCGTTCCGGTGGTCGTGGCGGAATCTCCCTCCGCGACCGGACGGCGGATCACGCGTCGGTCGTCGACGCAACGTACCGATCCGGCTCCGGGACGCGTGCGAAGCGGATGCCGGTGACCGCCGTGGGAGCGATCCGCACCCAGCGGTACTTGAGGGTCGGGATCCACGGCATGAGCGGAAGGGCGTCGGCCTCGTCGATCTCGCGCTGCAGTTCGAGGCGGTGGGCGGTCCCCTTCACCACGACGCTCGCCGCGGCATCCTCGTCGTACTCGTCGACCTCGAAGGCCACGTGCGGATTGACGGTCAGCTCCGCGAGCTTCGAGCCGGGCGCCGTTCGAAAGAGGATGCGGGGGCCATCGACCACGTAGTTCACGGGGAAGATCTCCGGCTCGCCCGCAACGGCCAGGGCGAGCCGGCCGAGCTCGTGACGCGCGAGCAGGTCCCAGCACTCGTCCTCGGTCAGCGAGACCACAGTCTCATCGCCTGCTGTCTTCATGGCGTCATCTCCGTCGGTTCGAATCGCCGCATCGCGATCGCTGGTTCCAGCGAACGTCGCTTCTCGCACGAGGGTCGGGCCGAAAGTACCTCGGCGTGGTTCGGCTGCCGGTCCGGGCTCCGGCGAGCGCCGATCCCCCGTCACTCCCAGGTCGACCGTCTCGCCGAACTCGGGCACGTGCGCCGTCCAGCCGAGCGTCTGCCTGATGCGCACGCGCAGCGCATCCGCCGCGGTCGGCTCGCCGTGGGTGAGATACACGGCGTCGGGCGGCCGCTCGGCATGGGCCATCCAGTCCGTCAGCTGAGCGGCGTCCGCGTGCGCCGACAGCATCTCGAGCGAGTGGACTTCTGCACGGATCGGGATGTCGCGGCCGTAGATCCGCAGAGACCTCTCGCCGCGCCGAAGTGCCGCGCCCCTGGTGCCGCCCGCTTGGAACCCGGTCAGGACGATCGCGTTGCGACGGTCCCCGCCATACGCCGCGACGTGGTGCAGCACGCGTCCGCCCTCGAGCATGCCGCTGGCCGAGATGATGACGGCGGGGCCCGCGAGGAGGTTGAGCCGCTTGGACTCCTCCACCGAGCGCACGAGCGTCGCCACCCGGTACACGGCGTCGAACTCGCCCGGTGAGAGGCGATGCTCCTCGGGGTAGCGCGCGTAGATCTCGGAGGCATCGACCGCCATAGGGCTGTTGAGGAAGATCGGGACCTCCGGAATCGCGTCGGCGGCACGCAGCCTGCTGAGTTGGAGCAGCAGGCTCTCGGCCCGGCCGATCGCGAAGGACGGGATGATCACGACACCGCCGCGCCGGCATACTCGCGTGATGATGTCGCCCAGCGCGGTCGCTGCCTCGACCGCGGGATGCGCCCGGTCGCCGTACGTCGACTCGGACACGAGCACGTCCGAGCCGCCGAACGGGCGCGGCGGCCGCATGAGGGGATCGTCGACGCGACCGAGATCGCCCGTGAAGTGGACGGACCTGCCGTCCGCCTCGATCCGCACCTGGGCAGCGCCCAGGATGTGTCCCGCCGGAAGGAACCGCGCACGCATTCCTTCGACGTCGATGTCCTCGTCGAAGGGGTGGGCGACGAAGCGCTCGAGCGCGTCCTCCGCGTCGTCCTCCGTGTAGAGGGCCCGCGGCGGAGAGTGCCGAGACGTGCGGTGTCGCTCGGCGTACGCGGCCTGCTCCTCCTGAAGGCGGCCGCTGTCGGTCAGGATGAGGCGGCTCAGCTCGGTCGTGCCGTGCGTCGCGTGCACGCGCCCGCGGAATCCGTCGCGCACCAGGGCGGGCAGGTAGCCGGTGTGGTCGAGATGGGCGTGTGAGATGACGACCGCGTCGATGCTCGCGGGGTCGACGCCGAAGGACCCCCAGTTGCGCTCGCGCAGCTTCTTGTAGCCCTGGAACAGGCCGCAGTCGATGAGGATGCGGCGTCCGCCGCTTTCGACCAGATATCGGGATCCCGTGACCGTGTCGGTGGCACCGAGGAATCGGAGGGTCGATCCGCGGGCCATCAGATGGCCGCCCATCCGCCGTCGACGGACAGCACCGACCCCGAGACGTTGGAGGCGTCATCGCTCAGCAGCCAGGCGATCGCCGACGCGAGCTCTTCGGGACGCGCGACCGCCGGGATGTTCGTCTGGAAGAGCGGGCCGAGGCGCTGCTGCGCCCATTCGGAGCGGAACGGGGCCTCGATGTTCGTCGCGACCGGGCCGGGCGCGACAGCGTTGCACCGGACGCCTTTCGGCGTGTAGAAGAACGCCGTGCTCCTGGTGAACCCGTTCACCGCATGCTTCGAGGTCGTGTACGGCGTGCCGGCGGCCGAACCCCGCTGTCCTGCTTCCGACCCGACGTTCACGATGCTGCCGCGCCCGCGCTCGACCATCCCCGGCAGCACCGCCCGCGTAAGGCGCATCATCGCGGTCAGGTTGACGGCGAGGACCCGGTCCCACGTCGCATCGTCGATCTCGGCCGTCGGCTCGAATCCGTCCATGATCCCGGCGACGTTGGCGAGGCCGTCGACCTGAGGTCCCGCGGCCTCGAGGATGGCGGAGGCTGCGGCGGGCTCGGTGATGTCCACGGCCAGGGGAACGATCTCGCCCGCCACCTCGTCGGTCAGGGTCGAGAGACGGTCGGGCAGAAGATCGACCGCGACCACGCGGGCACCCTCGGCGACGAGCCGCTCGACGGTCGCGCGGCCGATCCCGGAGCCGGCCCCCGTGACGATGATCGCGCAGTCGGTGAAGCGATGGCCGAGGTCCGACATCAGAGTTCCCTTCTCTTCCCCTCAGTCGAGTCCTCTCCGAGGCGGCGGATCGGGTCCAAGGTCCCGTGGTGTCGCGTCGACAGGACCTTCGGCCCATCGGCGTGACCACACGCGGCCTAGCGTCGGCACAGGGCGTCGGGCGGCGCCGCACTCGGAGGTCATCATGGAACGGGTGGTTCTCGGCCACGACGGCCGCGCTGCCGCCCGCGGCCGGACCGCGGAGTGGTGCGCGCTGGCGCCGGTGCCGCGGTGAAGGGCCCGGGGCGTCGAAACGCCGTCATCGTGGCAGCTCTCGCGGCGCTCGGGATCGTCGTGGGCCTGTCCGCCGTCGGCGCGAACAGGTCGGCTCGGTGGGTGGCCGTCGCCGCGGTGATCACGTTCGTCGGCTGGACCATCGCACGCATGGTGCGCGATGTGATGCGCGGGCATGTCGGCCTGGACGTGCTCGCGGTCGTGGCCATGGTCGCGACGCTCGCGGTCGGCGAGTACGTCGCGGCGCTCATCATCGTCCTCATGCTCGCCGGGGGCGAAGCGCTCGAGGAATTCGCGTCGCGTCGCGCTCGGCGCGATCTCACTGCGCTCCTGGACCGGTCGCCCCGCATCGCCCACGTGCTCACGCGATCCAGGGACTCGGGACGCGACGCCATCGCAGACGTTCCCGTCGACGATGTCGCGATCGGCGACGTGCTGCTGGTGCGGCCGTCGGAGATCGTCCCCGTCGACGGGATGCTGCTCGGCGCAGAGGCGAGCTTCGACGAGTCCTCGCTCACGGGCGAGAGCATGCCCGTCCTTCGATCGCCCGGCGAGGAGGTGATGTCGGGAGCGATCAACGGGGGGCAGGTGGTGCGCGTGCAGGCGCTGCGGCTCAGCGCAGACAGCCAGTATCAGCAGATCGTCGCACTGGTGCGCGACGCTGAGTCGTCGCGTGCGCCCGTCGTTCGACTCGCCGACCGGTTCGCGATCCCCTTCACGGCGGTCTCGCTCGCGATCGCGGGGCTCGCGTGGCTCTTCTCGGGCGACCCGACGCGCTTCGCCGAGGTGCTGGTGCTCGCGACGCCCTGCCCGCTGCTCATCGCGGCACCTGTCGCCTTCGTGAGCGGCATGTCCCGCGCCGCGCGGAACGGCGTCGTCGTCAAGGACGGATCCGCCATCGAGCGTCTCGCGCAGGCGAAGACGGCGGCGTTCGACAAGACCGGGACCCTCACCCGCGGCAAGGCGGCCCTCATCGCCGTCCGCCCCGCACCGGGATTCGAGGCTCGCGAACTGCTGCGGCTCGCAGCGTCCGCGGAGCAGTACTCGACGCATGTCCTCGCGGAGGGGATCAGACACGCGGCCGTCGAGCGGGGAATGACGCTGGCGGATGCCGAGAAGGCGAGCGAAGCGGCCACCGACGGGGTCATGGCGGACATCGAAGGCCACTCCGTCACCGTGGGCAAGCGGCGGTTCATCCAGGATCTGGTGCGAGGCGTCCCGACCGCCGAGATCGATCCGGGACAGGCCGCGGCGTACGTCGCCGTCGACGGATGCTTCGCGGGCACCCTGATCCTGGCCGACGATCCCCGCCCCGAGTCGCGCGCGGTCGTCGACTGGCTGCTCTCGCACGGCGTCGAGCGGGTCGCGATGCTCACGGGGGACGCGCGGACGACCGCCGAGGAGATCGGGCGCGCCGTCGGGATCGACGAGGTCCACGCCGAGCTGCTCCCTGCCGAGAAGATCGATCTGGCCGCGGGACTGCAGCCACGGCCCGTCGTCATGGTGGGCGATGGGATCAACGATGCCCCGGTGCTCGCGGCATCGGACGTCGGCGTGGCCATGGGCGCGAAGGGCGCGACGGCGGCCGGCGCGGCGGCCGACATCGTCGTGCTCGTCGACTCGCTCGCGAAGGTCGTCGAGGCGGTCTCGATCGCACGCCGGACGCTCACGGTCGCCCTCACCGCGATCTGGATCGGCATGGGCGTGAGCCTGGGGCTGATGCTCGTCGCCACGACCGGCGCCATTCCCGCGGTGGCGGGCGCGCTCACCCAGGAGCTCGTGGATCTCGCGACGATCCTCTTCGCGCTGCGCGCCCTGAGCGGTCGGCCGATCGACCTCGCGCCTTCCGCCGCGCCGATCGCGGTGGGGCTGAGCGCACGCCCGCAGCTCGAGGCCTGAAGCGATCCTGCCCGCTCCGCTCGCAGGACCTTCGACCCTTCGGCGGCCAGGGGATGCCGGGAATCCTGGTCTCATGCAGGACAGCAGCATTCTCTGGTTCCGTGAGATCACGATGGCGGATCTCCCCGTGGTCGGCGGCAAGAACGCCTCGCTCGGCGAGATGATCGGCACCCTCGCCCGTGCGGGGGTGCGAGTCCCGGAGGGATTCGCGACGACCGCCGGCGCGTTCCGCTCGTTCCTCGAGCACGAGGACCTCGACCATAGGATCGAGGCCGCGCTCGCATCGTTGGACGTCGAGGACGTCGCGATGCTCGCCCTGACCGCCGCTGAGATCCGCCGGTGGATCCTCGCGCAGCCGTTCCCCGCGACGCTCGAACGCGAGATCCGCGCCGCGCACGCGACGCTCGTCGCCGCACAGGCGCACCCGGACGGCGTGACGTGGGCTGTGCGGTCCTCCGCGACGGCGGAGGATCTGCCGGATGCCTCGTTCGCCGGCCAGCAGGAGACCTTCCTCCACATCGCAGGCGTCGAGAACGTGCTGGATGCCGTGCGCGGCGTGTTCGCGTCGCTCTACACCGACCGGGCCATCGTCTACCGTGCGCAGCACGGGTTCGCGGCGGAGTCCGTCGCGATCTCGGCGGGGATACAGCGGATGGTGCGATCCGATGTCGGGGCGTCCGGCGTCATGTTCACGGTCGACACCGAGTCCGGCTTCGACGAGGCTGTCGTGATCACGAGCGCCTACGGCCTCGGCGAGACGATCGTCCAGGGCGCCGTGAACCCGGACGAGTTCTCGGTGTACAAGCCGGCTCTGCGCGTCGGGCGGCCCGCGATCATCAAACGCGAGCTGGGTACGAAGGCGATCGCCATGCGGTTCGCCGAGGGCACCCGCGTCGGGGCGAGCACGGTCACGGTGGAGGTGCCCGCCGACGATCGCGCGCGGTTCAGCATCTCGGACGAAGACGTCGAGGAATTGGCGGGCAGTGCCCTCGTCATCGAGGGCCACTACGGCCGCGCGATGGACATCGAGTGGGCCCGCGACGGAATCGACGGGCGGCTGTACATCGTGCAGGCCCGTCCCGAGACGACCGTGGCCCATCTCGACAGGGGCGTCCTGCAGAGGTACGCGCTGCGCGAGCGCAGCGACGTCCTCGTGCGGGGCAGGGCCGTCGGCTCGAAGATCGGCGCCGGCCCGGCGCGCGTCATGCACGACCTCGCCGAGATGCACCTCTTCCACGAGGGAGACGTCCTCGTCGCCGACCGGACCGACCCGGACTGGGAGCCCATCATGCGGAGGGCCTCCGCGATCGTCACGGACCGCGGCGGGCGCACGTGTCACGCGGCGATCGTCGCGCGAGAACTCGGCATCCCCGCCGTCGTCGGCACGGCGGACGCCACGCGCCTCCTCGACGACGGCGTCGGCATCACCGTCTCGTGCGCCGAGGGCGAGGACGGGCTCGTCTATCGCGGAGCGCTCGAGTACGACGTGCAGCAGACGGTGGTGGACGACCTGCCTGACCTCCCCATCGAAGTGATGCTCAATGTCGCGGTGCCTGACCAGGCGTTCTCGCTCGCGCAGCTCCCCAATGACGGCGTGGGACTGGCCCGGCTCGAGTTCATCGTCAGCACGATGGTCGGCATCCATCCGCGCGCGCTCGCCGAGGCGGACGAGCTCGCCGAGCCGCTGCGCACGGAGGTCGCCTCACGGACAGCCGCCTACGCATCGCCGCGGGACTACTTCGTGCGACGGGTCGCCGAGGGCGTGTCGACCATCGCGGCGGCATTCGCTCCGAAGCCGGTGATCGTGCGACTGAGCGACTTCAAGAGCAACGAGTATGCGCGTCTTCTGGGCGGTGATCTCTTCGAGCCGAAGGAGGAGAACCCCATGCTCGGGTGGCGCGGCGCATCCCGCTACGCCACGAAGAGCTTCGAGCAGTGCTTCGCGATGGAATGCGAGGCGATCAGGTTCGTGCGGGACGACATGGGGCTGACGAACCTCCAGGTCATGATCCCCTTCGTCCGCACGCGGAGCGAAGGCGAACGGACCCTCGCGGCGATGGCGCACAACGGCCTGCGCCGCGGCCGGAACGGCCTCGAGGTCCTGATGATGTGCGAGATCCCGGCCAACGCGCTCCTCGCGGACGACTTCCTCGATCTGTTCGACGGCTTCTCCATCGGCTCGAACGACCTGACGCAGCTGACGCTCGGCGTCGACCGCGACTCCGAGCTCGTCGCGGACGCCTTCGACGAGCGCAATGCGGCAGTCCTGGTGCTCCTCGAGCGCGCGATCACGGCGTGCAACAGGCGTGGCAAGTACGTCGGCATCTGCGGACAGGGGCCGTCGGATCATCCCGACTTCGCGGCATGGCTCATGGAGAGGGGCATCCGCTCGATGTCCTTGAATCCGGATGCCGTCATCGCGACCTGGCTGCAGCTCGGCGCGCTCGCGCCTGCGCCGGTCGCTCAGCTCCAGCGCTGATCCGCGGCGAGTCCGCTGACGATCAGCGGAGACGGGTTGCGCGCGAACGAGGACACCCCTCGAGTCGACGCCTAAAGTGACAAGGGCGGGCGGGTGCGGCATCCGGATCCGTGGACGGAACGGAGCCCTCACAGCATGGAATTCGGTCTTCACATCGCAGACTTCACGTGGTCGAGCGGTCAGCGCGACCTCGGGCCGGCGCTCGCGCGGCACGTGCGCAACGCCGAGGCGTCGGGCATCCAGCGGATCACCGTCATGGATCACTTCTGGCAGCTGCCCGGCATCGGTCCGGTCGAGCACGAGATGCTCGAGGCTTACGCGACGCTCGGCTTCATCGCCGCGAACACCGAGAAGGCGCTGCTGCACACGCTCGTCACGGGGGTGATCTACCGTGAGCCTGCGCTGCTCGCGAAGCAGGTCACGACGCTGGATGTGCTCTCAGGCGGTCGCGTCGGCCTCGGCATCGGCGCCGCGTGGAACGAGGAGGAATCGAAGGGTCTGGGCTTCGAGTTCCCGCCGCTGGCGGAGCGGTTCGTCAAGCTCGAGGAGACGATCCAGATCTGCCTGCAGATGTGGGCCGAAGAAGACGAGCCGTACGACGGCGCGATCTACCGGCTCGAGCGCGCGCTGAACTCACCGCAGAGCATCACGCGGCCGCATCCATACCTGATGATCGGCGGCGGCGGCGAGAAGAAGACCCTGCGGCTGGTGGCCCAGTACGCGGATGCCTGCAACCTCGGCGTGCGCGACGAGATGCCGACGCACAAGCTCGACGTTCTGCGCGCCCACTGCGACGACGTCGGCCGTGATTACGACGACATCGAGAAGACCGCGATGATCGGCGTGAACCCCGCGTCGACGTCGGACTCGATCGCAGCGGTGGTGTCGTCGCTGGGCGAGCTCGGCTTCGCCGCCACGTATGTGTTCTCAGTGGGCATCGATGAGCCCGCACGCGTGGTCGAACTCATCGCGGGTGCTGCCGAGAAGGTCGGCTGATCTTCGGAGCGCCGATGCCCGCAGTGCACGGCGGACTCGTGCACCCGATGCCTGTCGGGACGGCGGTGCGGCGACGTACCCTGGGCGTGACACGGGTGAACGGGGTGAACGATGATCGTCGACACGTCGGACCGGGATGTCGCGGCCGAGGCGCTCAGCCGGAGTTTCCCCGGACTCGGTCTCTCACCGAGTCCGGATGGACGCCCGTTCCGCTTCTTCCACTCGCGTGAGCAGAGGGGCTTCATCACCTACTCGCGCGTCGACGTGGGAGGTGTCATCCACAGCTCCGGGTACTACCCGGACGAGTTCGCCCTGGTTCGCCGACTCGGCGGGAAGATCGCGTTGGAATACGGTCCGGAGAGGATCGACACGACTCGGCCCTACCTGCGCCCGCAGGGCCAGTCCGTCGTCCGCTTCGAAGACTCGCGCGCCGAGCTCATCAGCCTTCAGCCCGCGGTCGTTCGCCGCCTCGCCGATCGCCACCTGGAGGGCTCCGGACGGAAGCTGCTCTCCCCCACAGCCGGCCTGAGCAAGCCCTCCCCGCACGGGGCGCGGCTGTGGAATGCGACAGCGGACATGGTCGCCGACGACGACGGCGCTTCCCCCATCCGCGCCAGCGTGCTCCAGGACCTGGTGATCACGACGCTGCTCGTCGCGTTCCCTGTCCTGGGAGACGTGTCGCCGCCGGTGGGCGCGAACGTTCTGCCCCGCGCGCTTCGCCGTGCCGTCGACTACATCGACGAGCACCTCGCTGAGCCGATCTCGATCACCCAGATCGCCGAGGCCGCGCGCGTTTCGGTGCGATCGCTGGAGTACGGCTTCATCCGTCAGTTCGGGGTCACCCCCAGCAGGCACCTTCGCGAAGCCCGGATGCGGCAGGTTCACGCCGAGCTGCGCGATTCGGATCCGACGCAGACCACGGTCGCCGCGGTCGTGCATCGCTGGGGCATCGGCCACCTCGGGCGCTTCGCCGCGGAATATCGCGCCCAGTTCGGGGAGAATCCGTCCGCCACTCTCGGCCGCTGAGCCGCCCCAAGGCGGTGCGGGCCCTCGGCGGGCGCCGAACGGCACCCGCCGAGGCATAGGTGTCAGTCGGTCACGACGACGCGCGCCCGCGCGATGTTGTGCACGCGACCCGCAGCGGTGCCGGCATCTCGAATCGCCTGCGTCGTCGCCCGCGCGGCGAGGAAGTACGTGCCGGCTCGGTCGAACGACGTGCGCTCGGTCAGGACGAGATCGCTCGCGGGCGCGACGCTGACGATCTCGCTCAGCAGGCCGCTGCCCTCGAGATCGGTCGCGATCCCGACGACCGGCAGGCCGCGCTCCGGTGCGTCGACGGCGATCTCGACGGCGACCGTCTCGCCGACCCGCACACGGGCCGAGCCTGCCCCGTTCGCCGTGATCCGCACGATCGGCTGCACGCCCGCGCGTTCGGCGACGGACTCCGGGATCGAGACCTGTCCGTCCTCGACGATGTAGGCCGTGGATGCCGCGGGCTCGACGCCGTCCTCGACCCACGCCGCGAGCTGCCGCAGCGCCGTGTGCAGCGCGCCCACGTAGGGGACGGTGTGCGTCTGGTTCTGCTGCGTCTCGTCGTCGCCGTGCGTCGCATTGTCCATGAACCACAGGCGCAGACGGTCGGAGGCGTCGCCGCCGGCGTGCTCGTCGACGCGGCGGCGGTACCAGTCGGCCTGCCACGGGAAGGCCTCCCGGTCGAGGAGCGAGGCGACGATGATCATCTTGTCCTCCACGCCGCCGGTCGGCACGGAACCGGAGGCGTTCGCGGTGAACAGCGGCCCGAGGATCATCGGGCGCTGCGGATGCGTCGGGGCGCCGTCCTCGTCACGGAACTGGTCCCACACGGGGTAGTCCGCTCCCGGCACCTGGTGGCGATGGTAGGTCTGCGCCGCGAGGAAGCTCGAGTTGTCGAGCACGACGGCATCGCCCGCCGCGAGCGCCTCCACGACGTGCGACTGCCCGGGCTCGAGGGTGACGAGGTCGCCGTCGACGGACTCGACGCGGAGGGTCTGACCGGATGCCGCGCCGCTCGTGATGCGCAGCTCGGCGCCCAGCATCCAGCCGGTCGGAGCGAGCGCGAGGCGCAGGCCCGCGGGAGCGGCATCCGTCCCCGCCGCGTGCTGGTAGGACTCGTCCACTCCACCGGTGTTCTCACCCGCGTGCGCATCGCGCGATCCGAGCTCCGCCACCGTCGTGGAGTGCACGACGCGGTCGGCGTGGACCGACGAGGACGGGTCGGCGCCGAGGTAGCCGGGAACCGACCAGAAGTCCTGCGCGAAGGTCGGATCTGCCGCGAGCACCCCGGGGTACAGCGCACTGAACCCGTGCATGCCCATCGTCTGCCAGCCGAACCACGAGCGCGGCGGGAATCCCATGCGGGTGACCTCGTCGAACGCGGCACGCTGCTCGTCGGTCAGCTGCAGCGACGCGGGGTCGCCGCCGACGTCGTACGCGTCGGCGATCGCCGGGAAGACGTCGCGCAGCACGCGCTGGGCGTGCATCCGCACGCTGAACACGTTGGGCATCGCCATGGGACTGCCGATGACGTAGGGCACGTAGCCGTCCCAGGCCCCCGTCGTGTTCTCGGCGGATCCGATCGTGCGGAACCCGCCGCCGCTGCCGCCGTACAGGTAGCCGAAGGGTCGGTGCTCGCCGAAGATCGCCGATGCGACCAGGCGCGAGAACTGCGCGGCGGCGGCATTGGCACGGTAGGCGCCGATCGTCGGGTCGATGCCCGAGAAGGGGTTCGCGGCATCCGGTCCCCCACCGTTCGTCTCGACGAAGTAGGCCCCGCTCGCGAGCGTGAAGGTGATCTTGTCCTCTTCGCCCGTCGCGTGCTGCGCGAGGTGCTCGCTCTGCGGCACGGGCGTCACGTGCTGGAAGAAGCGACCCTCGTAGGCCTCCGGGGCCGGGAAGTAGAACGAGAACCGCGTGTCGGTGCCCGCGAATCCGCCGTGCACGTAGCGGTGCGGGACGGGTGTCCCGCGGGTCTCGTCGATGTCGACGTAGGGGGTGCCGAAGTCCGGGACGTCGAGGATCCAGGCGGTGTCGAGCAGATCGGTCGTGAGCGGGGTGGTCATCGGAGGGCCTCCGTCGTGATGAGTCGCGGCGTGGGCGCCGTGTGCTGGTGGGTGCCGCCGGTGACGGCGATCATCGCCGCGGTCGGCGGGGTGCTCACTTGACGCCCTTCAGCGGGATGACGGCGACGGCCGCGAGCGCGACGAGCACGAAGGCCGCGATCCACACTCCGAGGTAGGCGCCGGTGAGCGCGACGACGGCGCCGGCGAGCGCCGGGCCGAGCGCCTGACCGAGGTTCGAGCCGAGGGCTGCAACGCCGAGGTCGCGGCCGGCGGCCTTCTGGTCGGGGAGCACATCGATGAACAGCGCCTGGTCGACGGGAAGATAGGCGCCGAACGCGATGCCGCCGATGATCGCCTGGAGGAACAGGGCGGGAAGCGTCGGCGAGATGATCGGGATGAGCATCGACAGCGCCATGAGCGCCGACGAGAAGACGACGAACGAGCGACGCTTCTGCAGCTTGTCCGAGAGCCTGCCCGCGACCAGGACCGCGATGATCATGAACGGCACGCCGACGAGCGCCAGCAGCCCCGCCGTCTGCGTCGCCTCGGCAGAGCTCAGCGCCGGCTGGACGTAGCTCTGCATCATGTACAGGCTGAGCGCCGTCGAGACCGCGTAGCCGAAGGTCAGCAGGATGCGTGCGAACCACACGAACCGGAAGTTGCGCGAGCGGAGGGCGACAGTGAAGCCGACGAAGAACTCCTTCCAGTTGAACTCGGGGACTTCGAGGTCTTTCGACGAAGCGTCGCGGGCGAAGATGACGAACAGCACCCCGGCGAGGGCCACGGCGGCGGCGATGAGGAAGTAGAAGTCCAGGCCGACGGCGCCGAACAGGAAGCCTGCCGTCACGCCGCCGAGGACGCCGCCGAAGAAGTTGCCGAAGCCGCCGAGAGCGGAGGCAGTGCCGCGCCGGTTCTCGGGCATGCGGTCCGCGACTGTCGCGACGAGCGGTCCCGACGCGGTGTTGAGGACGGCCTGCGCGAGCATCCAGATGAGGGCGAGCGCGGCGACGGTCGGCGCGAATCGCAGGCCCGCGAGGAGCACGGCGCCGGCGAGCGTCCCGAAGAGGATCCATGGGGCACGACGACCCATCCGGCTGCGGGTGCGGTCGGACGCGAGGCCGACGAGCGGCTGGATGAACATCGTGAGGATCACGCCGATCGACGCGATGATCGACAGCGACTGGGCGCGCGAGGCGTCGAAGCCGGCGAGGATCTCGAGCTGGCGCGCCTGCTCGGGGGTGGCGGTCGCCGCGCCGGCGTCGATCTGCTGCTTGAGGAGCGTCAGGGCCTGCAGGTCGACTCCCGCGTCGTTGCCCGTGAACCACTGCCCGAACTCGAGGATCTGCACGTGGTTGGCGAGCAGGATGCTCGACGCGCCCCACACGGCCGTGATCGCGAGGGTCACCATCGTGTACCAGGTCAGGTAGCGCCGTGAGAGCGGCCCCTTGATCAGGATCGGCGACGTGCCGGGATCGATCGGGTCGAGGAACACGTTCCCCTTCTGCTTCGGCGCGGTGGCCGTGGTCTCCGCCATGGAGGGCTCCCATCTTCGGTGATGACTGGGCAGTTCGACGGTCGGCTTCGGGGTCGCTCACGCTCGAACTGAAAAGAGCATGACATGCGGGATTCGTGCGCGTCAAGCAGAAACCGCATATCATGCGGTTATGGCAGCTCGAGGTCCGTACGCGAAGGGCGTCGCGAAGCGCGCCGAGATCCTGGAGACCGCTCTCGACGTGATCGCGCAGAACGGCTACAGCGGCGCGACGGTGAAGGAGCTGGCGGATGCCGTCGGCCTGAGCCAGAACGGACTGCTGCACTACTTCGGATCGAAGGACGCCCTGTTCCTCGAGATCCTCCGGTTTCACAGCGACATCGTGAACGTCGAAGTGGATCCCGAGCACACGGACTTCACCGCAGGGCTGCTCGCCCGCATCCTCGCAGCGCTCTCGGACAGCCTCGAGGAGACGGGGCGGAGCCGACTCATGCTGAGCGTCACGATGGAGGCGACGAGCGAAGATCACATCGCCCACGACTTCATCCGCTACCGCTACGAGTCGTTCCGCGAGGTCGCGAGCGCTGCCCTGACCGAGATGCAGACGCGGGGCGAGTTCCCCGCTGATGCGGATCCTGTTGCGGCGGCCGCCGTCATCGCGTCCGCCTTCGACGGCTTCGTGATCCAGTGGATGTACGACCGCTCACTCGACGTCGTCGGACAGATGGCCTACATGCTCGATGCGCTCGGGCTGCGCGAGACCGAGACTCCCTGAGCGCACGGAGTGAGCACCGCCCGCTCGGGGTGCTCACTCCGCATCATCCTGGGTGACTCATCTCAAGCGCTGCGGGTCTCGACCTGCAATGTCGTAAGGGGCTCGCTCGGGAAGACCTGCTCGGTCATGGTCACCAGGCCGTCGCCGGCATAGATCTCGACGATCATCGCGTCGACGACGATGAGCAGATCGACGGCGCCGTCGGGCCCGACCGGCAGGGGCGCCCAGTCCACGGAGGGGAAGTCGCCGTGGAACGCGGTGTCGCCGCTCCGAGTCCGGTCGCACGTGATGCTGCGATCCTCACCGTCGACCGTGATCACGAGCCGATCGTCTCCGGCTCCCGTCAGCACGAGTGCGTGATGGTCGTGCGGACCGGCGGGCAGAGAGAGCTCGAAGACGTGCAGGCCGGCTCGATCCTCGGGCAGGACGGGGCGCTGCGCGACGCGCAGCCTTCCGTCGGCGCAGCGGACGAGGCTCACTTCGCGGACGAGCGACATCGCCGAGCGCCACGGATGTGTGGGCGTGTCGTTCGCGTAGTCCCAGTTGCTCGCCCAGCCGATCATGAGCCGGCGATCGTCCGGGACGTTGTTGAAGGAGACGGCGGCGTAGTAGTCCCGGCCGTAGTCGAGCCAGTCGAATTCGACGGGGTCGATCGAGTCGCTGACGTGGTCCGGGACGAAGGATGCTCCGTCGAAGTCGCCGACGAAGTACTGGGTGCCCGAGCCGCCGGCGATTCCTCCCGGGTTCATGCTCACGACGAGCACCCAGCGCGATTCATCCGTGCCGGCGACGGTGAGGGGGAAGAGGTCGGGGCACTCCCACACGCCGTCGGTGGCGTGGGCCGGCCCGAATCCCGACGCGAACGTCCAGGTGATCAGATCCTGGGACTTGTAGACCACGACCCGTCGCGCGACGGCTTCGACGGCGACCATCACCCAGTGGCCGTCGGCGCCGCCGTACCAGAACACCTTCGGGTCGCGGAACTCGTCGGACCCGATGTCCAGGACGGGGTTGCCCGCGTAGCGGCTCCACGTCGCTCCCTCGTCGACGCTGAAGGCGAGCGACTGGGACTGGGATGTCGCCTCCCCCGCCCGACCGGGACGCGCACTCGTGTAGACGGCGACGAGCGCCGTCTCCCCTGGACCGGCGAAGCCTGCGGTGTTGTGCGCGTCCACGACGGCGCTTCCCGAGAAGGCCATCTCCTCCGACGTGTACGGGATGGCGACATCCTGCTCGATCCACGTGACGAGGTCCGTCGAGGTCGCGTGGCCCCACGAGATGTTCCCCCACGTCGTCCCGTGCGGGTTGGTCTGGAAGAAGAGGTGGTAGGTGCCGGCGTGGTAGAGCAGCCCGTTCGGATCGTTCAGCCACGTGTTGCGGGTGGTGAAGTGCGCGGCGGGACGAAGGGCGGACGTCGTTGTGGTCGGGGGCGTGGTCATGAGCGCTCCTGGCTGCTTTGAGTGGCGATGATCGATGGGCGGATGCGGCGAACGGGGGCGGGCGAAGAGGAGCCCGCCCCCGTTCGCGGTTACTCGCCGCCTTGCTGGAACCGGTCGTACGCCTGCTGGTAGGTCGCGATGACGTCCTCGACGCCCAGCGTCTGGAGCTGGGACACATAGGCGTCCCATTCGCCGTCGATCGTGCCGTTGACGACCCACGATGCGAACTTCTCCTTGACGAGCGTGTTGATGTCGGTGTTCGCGAACGACACCTGGTCCAGCTCCTCGTTCGAGAGCATCACCGGCGGGTAGCCGTCATTGGCCTTGTACGGTGCGTAGTACTCGCGAACCAGATCCTGGCGCTCCTTCGCCCGCGGTTCAGGCGCGACCACCGTCTCGAAGTCCTCGGCCGTCACGACCCTCGGCCCACCGGGGGCCACACTCTGTCGACGCTCTCCTTCGGACTCCCCGGGCCCGACGGGGATCTGGACGAGGATCCCGTCGGCGTTCTCTTCGAGCGTGACGCCGATCGGTCCCCAGCTCGACTGGGCCGACATCACCGGGTCGAACAGACGGTCCGCCCACCGCATCGTGGCGGCGGGGTACTCGTTCGCGCGGGTGATCGCCATCGCACCGCGGTTCACGTCCGGGTAGTTCGAGACGCTGGCAAGCTTGTCGCCGTCGACGCCGTCCAGGATGCCGAGCAGCGCGTAGTCGCCCAGTCGGTCGTCGCCGACCATCTCCTTCAGCTCCCACCAGAAGAACGAGCCGAGGATCGGGGTGCCGGCCTTGCCCTTGGCCAGGTACGCGGTGTCGTCCTGCGAGAACGACTCCGGATCGATGAGCCCGTCGGCATACCAGTCTCCGAGGGCGGCGACTCCCGCCTTGTACTCGTCGGTGTTCGCGGTGAACTCGACGGTGTCGTCACGGACGATGCGATGGTCGTTGTTCTCGGGCTGTCCGCCGAGCGCCGCGATCAGGTCGTGCGGGTTGGCGCAGAACGAGTCGGTGCGGAACGAGAGCGGGATCTCGTCGGCGACGCCGTTCCCGTTGGGGTCCTGCGTCTTGAACGCCTCGAGCGCGTCCCGGTACTCGTCGATCGTCGTGGGGACGGGCAGGCCGAGCGCGTCCAGCCATGCCGTGTTGATGAAGAGGAAGTTCGGGTACTGCACGATGCCGAGCTCCTCGACATTGGGCAGCGTGTAGATGTGCCCGTCCGAGGCCGTGATCGCGGCACGGATATCGGGCCGCTCGTCGAGGATCGCCGTGAGAGTGGGCGCGTACTCCTCGATCAGATCCTCGAGCGGCAGCAGGGTGCCGTTGCTCCCGTTCTCGACGATCTCTGCGTCCGACAGCCCCGTGTTGAACAGCACGTCCGGGAGGTCGCCGCTCGCGAGCATGAGGTTCTTCTTCTCGGCGTACACCTGGTCGGGGAGGTTCTCCCACTCGATCGCGATGTTGGTGTCGGCCTGCCATTGCTGGACCAGCTGCATCTCGGAGTAGTCCGGTGCGAGCGGCGCCTTCGTTCCGCCGTACGTGAGGGTGAGGGTCTTGTCGACGATGGGCAGTCCTTCTTCGTTGAACCCGTAGTCGGCGGACTTGTCCTCGGTCTCCGTGCTCCCTCCGGCGGTGCATCCCGCGAGGAGGACCGCGCCGGTCAGGGCGAACGCTGTGGCGGTGAGGAAACGACGATGTCTCATGGTGTTCTTCCTTGTTGGTTGGTCGGTCTTGGTGGGTCGGGAGAAGGGATGGAGGGGTCAGCTCTTCACGGCACCCAGGAGGGCGCCCTTGGTGAAGTGCTTCTGCATGAAGGGGAGGACGATCAGCAGGGGGATCGTGGAGACGACGATCATTCCGTACTTGATCAGCTCGCCCAGTCGCTGAGCGGCGGCATAGGAATCCATTGCGCCGGTGCCGCCCGCGGCGGACACCTCCGACTGGATGAGCACGTTGCGCAGCACGAGCTGGAGGGGGTATTTGCTCTCGTCGTTGAGGAAGATGAGCGCGTCGAAGAACGCGTTCCAGTTCGCGACGAGGTGGATCATGATCATCAGGAAGATGAGCGGCTTCGACAGCGGGAGCACGATTCGCAGGAAGAACCGGAAGTCGTTGGCTCCGTCGAGCTGAGCCGCCTCCCGAAGCTCGGCAGGCACGTTGTTCTCGAAGAAGGCCCTGGCGATGATGAGGTTCCACACCCCGATCGCGCCGGGCAGGACGATCGCCCAGATGGTGTCGAGCATCCCGAGATCGCGGACCACGAGGTAGCGGGCGATCAGTCCGCCATCGATGAACATCGTGATGATGAACAGCAGCATGAAGAACGTGCGGCCGTAGAGATCCTTGCGGGACAGCGCGTAGGCGGCGCACAGGATCGCGGAGACGCTGATGGCGGTTCCCAGCACGGTGTAGAGCACGGAGTTGCCGAATCCGCGCAGGATCGTCGGATCGGAGAAGATCCGCGTATAGCCCTCGAGCGTGAACCCGCGCGGCCAGAGCCAGACGTTCCCGTTCAGGATCTCGGAGGGCTCGCTGACCGAGGCGATCACGATGAAGTAGAGGGGGTAGAGGATGGCGAGGATCGCCACCAGCAGCATCCCGATCGCGAAGAAGTTGAAGACAGGGTCGGCTGCGCGGTCTCGCCACCTGCTGCGCGGTCGGCGGGGGGCGGTGTGGCGGGGAGGATGCGGCTGCGTGTCAGACACCGACGGGGCGGCGGTCGTTGGTGCGGGGATCGTGTGAGTCATGGCGTCATCACCAGAGGGTCGATTGGCCGGCCCGCTTCGCGACCCAGTTGAAGGTCAGCAGCAGGACGAGATTGATGAGGGAGTTGAACAGGCCGATGGCGGCCGAATAGCTGAACTGCGCTTGCTGGAGACCGATCTTGTACACATAGGTCTGGATCACCTCGGAGGTCGGAAGGTTGAGGTCCGTCTGCATCAGCAGGACCTTCTCGAACCCGAGGTTGAAGAGATTCCCGATCGCGAGGATGAACAGGATCGTGATGACCGGCATGATGCCCGGGATGTCGATGTGCCGGATGCGCTGCCACTTGCTCGCACCGTCGACGCGCGCGGCCTCATGCAGTGCGGGATCGATCGCCGTCAGGGCGGCCAGATAGACGATCATCGAGAACCCGGCGGTCTGCCAGATGTCCGAGCCGATGTAGAGCGGTCGGAACCACTCCGGTGACCCCATGAAGAAGACGGGCTGCCCGCCGAACGCGACGATCGCGTTGTTGACGATGCCCGAGCGGGGCGAGAACAGCAGGAAGATCATGCCCACCACCACGACCACCGAGATGAACGAGGGCGAGTAGAGGACTGTCTGGGTGAACTTCTTGAACCGGTCGCTCTGCAGTTGGTTCACGATCAGCGCCAGGATGATGGGAATCGGGAAGGCGATCAGCAGTCCCAGGGAGTTGACCGTGAGCGTGTTCACGATCAGTCGCTCGAACTGGAACGAGCTGAGGAAGCGCGCGAAGTGCTCGAACCCGACCCAGGGGCTGCCGGCGAATCCCAGTGCGGGGTTGTAATCACGGAACGCGATCTGGGCGCCGTACATGGGCCAGTACTTGAAGATGACGACGTACACGACCGCCGGCGCTAGTAGTACGTATAACTGCCAGGAATGGAGGGCGCGGCGAAGGTGCGAGCGCACCCTGCTGGGTCGCGGACGCGGTGCATCGGATCCGACAGCTCGAGGGTCCGCGACGTCGACCGCGGGCGTGGGGGGTGTTGTTCTCATGCGTGCACCTTTGCATTCGCCACCGACCCGCGAAGGATCGGCGAGCATTCCACGAGGGTCTGTTTGGGGGCCGTGGACACATCGCCCAACAGGTAGTTCAGAGCTTGGCGGGCCATCTGCTCGTACGGGAGCTCGATGGTGGTGAGGCCGGGATCGAGGAACGGCGCGATCATCTCGTGGTTGTCGAAGCCGACGATCGAGCAGTCCTCGGCAACGCGCAGCCCCAACGATTCCAACGCCCGGTACGCACCCCAGGCCGTGCGGTCGTTTCCGCAGAAGATCGCCGTGGGCGGATCCTCTCCCGAGAAGAGGTCGAGAGTGAGAGCGAGCCCATCCTCGACGATCCCGTTCCCGCTGCGCAGCAGGCGGGGGTCGTCGGGAATGCCGGCCTCTGCGAGTGCCCTCCGGTAGCCGGCGAGGCGGCCTATGCCTGCGGGGAGATCGCTTTCAGGAGGCTGGATGTTGATCATTGCGATGCGGGTGTGCCCCGCCTCGAGCAGCTGGCGCGTGGCGGAATAGCCGCCGAGCTCTTCGTCCGGGAAGACGCTGGGCACCCGCCCCGCACGGTCCTGCGCGTTGACGATGACGGTGGGGACGGCATCGAGCCCCGTCGGGACATCGAGCATCCGGTGATACATCGACGCGTAGACGACACCTTTGACGCGATACGACAGCATCATGTCGATCGCGGCCGCCTCGAGATCGGGTTCGGTGAAGGTGTCCACGCTGAGGATCACGTTTCCCGTCTCCCACGCCAGCAGCTGCGCGCCCTTCAGAAGACGGCCTGCGAACGGGGAACTCGCCACCTCGTCCGAGATGAACCCGATCATCCCCGACTCGCCGCTGCGCAGAGATCTGGCGAAGGCGTTGGTGCGATAGCCGAGCTGGCGCACCGCATCCATCACACGTTCGCGCGTCGCCTCGTTGACCCGGCTTCCGCCGGTGTTGTTGAGGACGAGAGAGACGGTGGCCTGCGAAACGCCCGCGAGCTCGGCAACCTGCCACATCGTCGCCGTCGCCTTGCGTGCCATCGTGCTCACCGCCTTGTGATCGTGTTAATCGTATAACCGACTGTAACACCCGGCAATCAGCGATGCAACTGTTTCGCCGCCGGCCGCTCACGTCCACGGTCATCGTGTGCCGCACCCGCTGATGGATACGCCGATTCGAGCGGGTGGATGCTCAGGCGCTCGAGGCGGGAGCCGGCCTCGAGACGCAGCAGCACGCCGGTGGCGTCCGGCGAGAGGGGGTACGCGCGCGACGTCAACGAGACGCGGTCGTCGACGTAGAACTCGACCATCGAGCCATCCACCACGACACGCGCCCGGATCGCGTCGGTGTCCGGCCTGACGATGCCCCTGCGGCCTTCCCGGTGCTCGGCGGCCACGCTGCTCCGGCTGCGATCGATCCACACGTCGCGGCCCGCGACGCCCACGACTGTGCATTCACTTCCATCGCCGGCACGCAGGACTTCCAGCTCGAACCCGCCCCCGGCGACATCGAGCTCGATGTCCAGATGGCGTCCGCGAGCGAGTTCGCCATGCGGGCCCGCAGCCAGCCGCGCGCCGCGGAGCGCCTCCAGTTCCCTGACCGGCTTCACCGACAGCCGGCCGTCGCTGTGCAGACCCAGGTGAAGCGGCCAGCCCGCGTTATGAGCCCAGCCCGAGGCGGCGAACTCCTCGAGGCTTCGCTTGTCCTGCGCGATCGTCCAGAGGATCGATCGGCCGTCACTCAGGACGGTTCCGCTGGGCCCGGTCAGGTGTCCGCCGCCGTCGAACTCGCGGGGCTCGGCGTGGTCAGGGATGAATCGCCGGTCGGCCGCGTTCCAGATGCCGACCCAGTGCCATACGTGCTGAAGGTGGTGCTCGCTCGGCCCCGCCCACCAGGGGGCGACCAGCAGAACGTGCCGGTCACGCCCGTCCGCGCCGGTGCCGATCGGGAGGAGGACGGGCAGTTCCCACATCACCCCGGAAGCGGGGAACTGCTCGACGTCACCTACGAGCAGCGGCTCGAGCTGTCGCCAGTTCCTGCCGTCGCTCGACTCGAACAGCAGAGCAGTCCCGCCGGCCACTTCGAGCCCGGCGCCCACGAGCATGAACCACGTCGAACCCTCACGCCAGACGAACGGGTCCCTGAACTGACCCTCCACCAGAGGTTCAGGCCTGCCGGGGACGCTATCGGGCATGCGAAGCACGGGTTCGCCATCGGCCGCCCAGCCCTGTGCATCCGGCCTGGCGACCGCGATCGTCTGGTCAGGCGAGGACGACATGTCGCCCGCGGTGAAGTACAGGAGGTGCTCACCGTCGGGCCCGCTGACTGAACTGCCACTCCAGATCCCATCGGGCGCGACCGTCGTGTCGGCCGGCGCGAGCGCGAGGGGTTCGTCGCGCCAGTGCGCCAAGTCCTCGCTCACGGTGTGCGCCCAGGCGATGCCGCCCCAGTAGGGACCCGCCGGGTTGTGCTGGGAGAAGAGGTGATAGGTCCCGTCGATCTCGATGGGAGCATGCGGCTCGTTCATCCAGCCTTGGGGAGCGGTGACGTGAGCGATGGGGCGATGGGGATCGGCCCCGTAGCGGGATCTGTCGGGAGCCGTATCGGCAGAGGCGCCGATGACGCGAGTCTCCGTCGACGAAGAAGTCTCGTCACTCGGGCTCCACGCGCGTAGCACTTCCGCCGATGTCCGAGCGATGAGACCGTTCGCTGCGCCGCGCACGAACAGCCCGTCCACGAGGGGCGATTCGCCGAGGCGGCCGATGCGGGTGATCGCCGGGATGGAGACAGTCCTGCGCGGCAACGCGAACCGCCCCGCGAGCGCACCGTCCAGCAGCAGATGCGCAGCCCCTCCCGTCACCGCCAGCACCACGTGATGCCATCGGTCTCTTGTGAGCCGCACATCCCCCACATGCAGTTCACCGCCCACCACGGCCGCTATGTGCCCCGTGTGCGCGTGGCCGAGCGCGACTCCCTCGTCGGCGTCGGTCGCGTCGATCAAGGCGGTGAAGCCTCGCGCGTCGCCCCGCCCGATCGATCGGGGTGCGAACCACGTCGCGAGCCGGATCTCGATGTCGTCATAAGCTCGGCCGTGATGCTCGACCCACGTGGACCAGCCGTCCAAGTAGAGCGCCGCCTCGCCGGGCGTGGGCCCGAGACGCGGTCTGCGAAGGGCACGCTGCTGCGACGCCCGCGCGTCGACCACGATCGATGCGCGTCCGGGTGTCGCGTCCACGACCGTCACCGGGTCGTCGGAGAAGCTGAGGTCGAAGATCATCGTCGGCTTTCGTACTCGTTGGTCGGGGCGGATGTCGCACGCGCGGTTAATCGTATAACTTCATGGTATCAGTGCCGGGGCGAAGAGCTCTGGGGTGCCGGCGTGGCCGGTCGGGCAGGATGACGATCATCCTGCCCGACCGGTGGGACGGCGCACCTCGGCGCCCCGGGCGGGCTGCCCCGGCGGTCAGCGGACGCGGACAGTCCTCGCCAGCGCGTTGTTCCCGAGCGAAGGGTCGGGGACTTTCGAGACGACCGCGGCAGCGACGAACGAGGATCCGCCGGAATCCGCGGCCTTCACCGTCAGGGTGTAGGTGAGCGTCTTGCCGGAGCCGAGGCTCGAGGCGGTCCAGGTCGCCGCCGCGTTGCCGAGCCACTTCTTGCCGCCCGGCACCGCCGTGATCGTCAGCTTCGGCCCGACGTTGATCGACGTCAGGACCGACGACGCCGCATTCGGCCCACTGTTGGTCACCGTGACGGTCACCGTGCGAGACGCTCCCGCCGCCAGAGTGGCCGGCAGATTCGCGATGCCCACCGACAGGTCCGCTCGCGCGTGCGTGACGGCGAGCACCGTCTCGGCGAAGGTCGCGACCGGGATGCCGGGAGCTCCGCCGACGGCGGCGCTGACCGTGACTGCCCCCGCCGTCGAGCCGGCGTTCAGCGGCGCGGCGGCTGTGCCATCGGCGCCCGTTCGCACCGTCGTCGATCCGCTTCCGTCGAAGCTCGCCGACCCCGAGGCGACGGTGAACACGACGTCGCGTCCCGGGACAGGCGCGCCCTTCGCGTCGCGCACGACGACCGCGAGCGGCGTGGCGAAGGCCGCACCCGCCGTCTGCGACTGCGCGTCGCCGCCGACGATCGAGATGTCGGCCGGAACGCTGCTGGCGCGCTGCCACATCGTGGGGATCAGCGGCGTGACCGTGAGGCTTTCCAGCGTCGCCCCTCCCCCTTCGGACCACGCCGAGATCCCCTTCGCGCCCGCCACGGGGAACACCTGATCGGTGATCGTCACGAGACCGTCGCCGGCGAACAGCTCGACCGACGCGCGGTCGAGGTAGACCTCGAGCGCGACGGTCCCGTCCTCGCGGAGCGCGAGCGGGGCATCCTCGAGAGACGCGAAGGCGGGGTGGAAGCCGACCTCACCCGAGTTGCGACGATCCACGAACACGCGGCCGGTCTCGCTGTCGTACCCGATCCGCGTGCCCTTGCCCCCGCCTTCGAAGACCGTGATCCCCGCGCGGTCGGATTCCGACGGACGCAGCACCGCCTCGATCTTGACGACATCGCCTTCGAGGCCGAGCTCGGTGGGGCCCTCGAGGGACACGTCCTCGACCGTCCGCGCCTTGGGCGCATCCACCTGCGCGTCGAGCTGGCTGACGACGGACTGGGCCAGTCGCGGACCCTTGTCGGTGGTGACGAGGCGCACTTCTCTCGGGAGCGCCATCGAGCTCCGCCACGTCGTGGTCGGCGTGTCCTGGGAGTAGTCCCAGTTGTTCATCCAGCCCTGCATGATCCGCTTGCCGTCGGGCGCGCCGAAATACGACACCGACGCGTAGTAGTCGCGTCCCCAATCGAGCCAGTCGTAGCCCTCCAGTCGCGTTCCTGCGGCGGCGTCGGCGAACATGACCTGGTCGACGAGGATGTGGCCCCACCCGAAGCGGTTGTTGTCGATCACGAGGACGTGGGCCTGCTTGCCCTCGAACTCCTTGACGTTCCAGCTCGCCCAGTCGAGCGTCTCGCTGTCGGCACCGGTAGCCGAGCGGACGATCTCGCCGTCGACGACGAGATTCACGGATGTCTCGTCCGAGCGCACGGTGGCGGGAGCGTCGCCCATCACGAAGTGATCGAGCGTGAGGTGGCCCCAGCCTCCCGTCGCCTCGTCGCGGACGCGGATGGCGGCATCCCGCCCCTGCAGGTCCTTGACGTCCCACGAGCGCCAGTTGAGCTGACCGGCCTCGGGCCCCGTCTGCGCGCGCACGACCTCGCCGTCGACGACCAGCTCCGCCTGGAGCGATCCGTCGCCCCGCTTGCCGCCGCCGATCAGGAACGAGATGTAGTCCCCGTCGATCGAGAACGCGGGAGAGGTCATCGTGCCGACGTTGTCGTCGCCGCGCGGCCCTCCCTCCCACGTGTTGATCCGCTTGGCGCCGAGGTAGTAGTCGCCGCCGGCGGTCGACGGGTTGCGCCCGGGCTCGGACGCGAAGTCACCCGTGAGGGTCCAGCCGGAGTCCGCGAGGGTCTGCCCATCGGGCAGCTCGAAATCGAACAGCGTCGTACCCGCGGGCGGGTCGTTGCGCAGCTGTGAGCCGGCGACATGGGGGTGGCGACCCCCGCCGACGAGCAGGTTGATGAACGGGTCGGAGACGGTGAACTCCGGCGACTGCAGCGTTCCGAGCGGCCAGTCGCCGTCGAGGAAGCCGTTCACGAGTCCGCTGCCGATGAAACCGCCGACCGGGTTCTGTCCGGGCAGCGTTCCCCCCGCGGGGGCGGCGCCCCACGGGCCGTTCTTCCCGTTGCCCGGCTCGTTCCCGACGATCCAGTCGCCGTAGGTGCCGTCGTCGAAGCTCGCGAAGGTCTCGCCGTCCGGGGCGGGCGTGCCCGCCACGGTGCTCTCGCTCGTGAAGGTGACGCCGTCGAACTCGCCGACGAAGTACTGTCCCCCGCTTCCGCCCGCGACCGATCCCGGATTCAGGTTGACGACGAGCACCCACTTCGTGTTGCCGGGATCACCGTCGACGGGCATCTCGAACAGGTCGGGGCACTCCCAGATGCCGCCGGTGGCGTTGGCCGAGCCGAACTCCGAGAGGTACGTCCAGTCCCGCAGATTGTCGCTGCGGTACATGACCACCTTGTGGTCCGTCGCCTCGACGGCGACCATGACCCAGTACGCCCCGTCGCGCCCTTCGTATCGGATGACCTTCGGATCGCGGAAGTTCGCCGAGCCGCGGTCGACGACGGGATTGCCCGCGTACTTCGTCCAGGTCTGACCGTTGTCGAGGCTGTACGCGAGCGACTGGGCCTGCTTGCCCGCGTGCGTGGGGTGCCGGTCGGTGTAGGCCGAGGTGTAGAGCGCGATGAGCGGCGCTGGGCCGCCCGCGACGCCGAACCCCGAGGTGTTCTGCTCATCGACGACGACGGACCCCGAGAAGATGTCCTCGATCGACTCGCCGGCGTCGTTGAAGGTCTGCGGGATCGCGATGGGCTGCTCGGTCCAGGTCAGCAGGTCCGGCGAGGTCGCGTGGCCCCAGCTCATGTTGCCCCAGCGCGTGCCCGACGGGTTGTGCTGGAAGAAGAGGTGGTACGTGCCGTCGACGTAGACCATCCCGTTGGGGTCGTTCATCCAGTTGCGCTCGGGCGTGAAGTGCACGAGCGGACGGTACTGCTGGTCCGCGGGGTTGTCGTCCCCGATCGCGGTTGCGGGCATCGCCTGCACTGCGGTGAGCAGCAGTGCGACGGCGCTCACGAGCGCTGTCGCCCCTATACGCCAGGGGCGGTCTTTCCGTCGTCTCGGTGTGGCAGTGATCGCCATGATCGGTCGTCCTCCTTCGCACGAACGTCCATGCACCAGCGGTGGCGCATCGACGTGACATCGATGTCAGTTGTAGCGCGGCCGATCGTAAGGAGTGTCCACCGGACAAAGCAAGCCGCCCGGCGAGATCGATTGGCATCGATGTCGCCCGCTGCTCGCGGACCTCGGAAAGTTCAGGGACGCGGCGGAGGGATCTCTCCACTGCCGCGCTCGATGAGGCGGGTCGGAACGAGGATGCGCTGCGGCTCGCTGTCGTCCCCCTCGAGGCGGGCGAACACCCGCGCCGAGGCGAGGCGACCGATCTCGTGCGGATCCTGTGCGACCACGGTCACCCCCGGCTCGACGAGATCCGCGAGCGGGATGTCGTCGAACCCCACGAGCGCCGCGGTGCGCGTGCGACCGGCGGCACGCAGGGCATGGAGCACGCCGACCGTGATGAGGTTCTGGGCGCTGAAGAAGGCGGTCGGAGGCTCGTCGCGCGCGAGGAGCGCCGTCATCGCCTCCTGCGCTGTCTGCGAATCGTGCAGCTCCGAGACGACCTCGCCGTCGGAGGCGGGGATGCCCGCCGCGCTGAGCGCATCGAGGAACCCGCGGCGACGCTCGGCGGCTGTCTGGATGCTCGCGCGGTCGGTGAGCAGGGCGATCCGGCGGTGACCGCGGCGGATGAGGTGCGCGGTCGCCTCGGCGGCGCCCGCCCGGTTGTCGCTCACGACCGCGTCCACACCGCCGGATGCCGGCTCGCGGTCGACGAACACCACGGGGATGTCGCGCGCGGCCGTCGACGCGAGATAGGGCTGGGCGCGCGACGCCGTCGTCAGGATGAGGCCGTCGACGCGACGGCGGAGGAACGCCTTGACCGCGAGATCCTCGCGCTCGGCATCGTCATCGAGGCTCGACGCGAAGACCGCCACTCCCCGGGCCAGGGCGGCATCCTCGATCGAGCGGTGCATCGCGCTCGCGAACGGGTTGTCGACACTGCTGACGAGCAGGCCGAGGGTCTGCGTGCGCCCACCCGCTCGACGCAGACTGCCCGCCTGCATGTCGACGTGGTAGTCGAGCGCCTGGATCGCATCCCAGACGCGCGAGGCCGTCTGAGGCGCGACATTGGGCTCGTCGTTGATGACCCGGGAGACGGTCTTGATGCCGACGCCGGCGAGCGCAGCGACGTGCTTCATCGTGGCGTGCGGGCGACGCCCGGACGCATTGGCGGAAGTTGACATCGGTGTCACGGTCAGGTCTCGATTCGTTGAGTTCGTCTTGACTATATCGATGGATGTCGGCTAGACATTGCTCCTGACATCGTTGTCAGCGGGACAACGCGAACCGAGAGGAATTCGATGAAGAATCACATGCTGCACCCGATCCGGCGGGGCGCGGTCGCGCTCGCCGCCCTCACTGCGGTCGCAGGGCTCACGCTCGCCGGCTGCTCGTCGTCCGGCTCTGCAGGCTCGTCCGAGGCGGCGTCCGACGAGATCGGCGTCTCGCTCATCGTCAAGACGAACTCCAACCCGTTCTTCATCGCGATGCAGGACGGCGCGAAGGCGGCGGCCGAGGAGCACGGCGTGAACCTGACGCTCGCCGCGGGCGAAGAGGACGGCGACGAAGACACCCAGATCCAGGCGATCGAGGCTGCCATCTCCAAGGGCGACAAGGGCATCCTCATCACCCCCAACGGCCCCGCGGTCCTCGACGCGATCGAGAAGGCTCGGGATGCCGGCCTCTTCGTGATCGCGCTGGACACCGTGCCCGACCCCGCCGATGCCGTCGACATCACGTTCGCGACCGACAACTTCCTCGCGGGGCAGCTGATCGGCCAGTGGACGGCAGGAACCCTCGACGGGGGCGATGCAGTGATCGGCCTCATCGACCTGTTCGACGACAAGGTCGTCACCGTCGACTACAGCCGCGACCAGGGCTTCCTGGACGGCATGGGCATCGACCTCGCCGACGCGCAGACGAACGGCGACGAGGAGCCGACCGGCTCGTACAGCGGGGGAAGCTACACGATCGTAGGCAACGAGGCGTCGCAGGGCGCCGAGGACGGCGGCCGCACGGCGATGGAGAACCTCCTCGCGAAGAACCCCGACATCAACGTCGTGTACACGATCAACGAGCCCGCCGCCTACGGCGCGTACCAGGCCCTGCAGGCGGCCGGCAAGGACCCGGGCGACGTCATCATCGTCTCGGTCGACGGTGGCTGCGCGGGCGTCCAGCAGGTCGCCGACGGCATCATCGACGCGACGAGCCAGCAGTACCCGGTCAAGATGGCCGAGCTCGGCGTCGAGGCGATCGTCGACCTGGTCGAGACGGGTCAGGCCCCTGAGGTCACGCCGGGCCTCGACTTCTACAACACCGGCGTCTCGCTCGTGACCGACGCGCCCGTCGACGGCGTGGACTCGATCGACACCACCGAAGCCGCCGGCATCTGCTGGGGCGAGAAGTAACCAGCGGGGTGGGGGATGTCGCGAGCGGCATCCCCCACCCTCCCGAATCCACACAGACGGAGTGAAACCTCGTGACCCAGCAGGCACCACCCACCAGCACCCTTGATCTCGCCGCGGAGTTCCTCGATCGGCGCACGCCGCTCGACCGCATCCGCGGCATCCTCCACCGCTACCCGGCCATCAGCCCCGCGATCGTCCTCGTCCTGTCGATCATCGTGTTCGGGTCGATCAACCCGCGCTTCTTCGCGCCGGCCAACCTCTCGCTCATCCTCGACCAGGTCTCGGTCGTGGGCACCGTCGCGATCGCGCAGACCCTGATCATCCTCACCGCCGGCATCGACCTCTCGGTCGGCGCCTCGATGATCCTCGCGTCGATGGTGATGGCGCAGACCGCCTACCAGAACGGCTTCCCCGCCGTGCTGGCCCTCCTCGCCGGCCTCGTCGCCGCCCTCGCGGCCGGAGCCCTCAACGGCTTCCTCGTGACGCGAGTGAAGCTCCCTCCGTTCATCGCGACGCTGGGAACCTTCAACGTGTTCGTGGCGCTGACGCTCCTCTACAGCGGAGGCCAGACGGTGCGGAAGTCGGAGATGCCCGAGCTGCTCACCTGGACGGCCACGCCGCTGCCGATCGGCGATGTGCGGCTCACGGTCGGCGTCATCATCATGCTCGCGCTGTACGGCGTGATCGCCTACATCCTGGGTCGCACCTCGTGGGGTCGTCACGTGTACGCCGTGGGAGACGATGTCGAATCGGCCCGCCTGGCCGGTATCGCGACGAGCCGCGTGCTCATGAGCGTGTACGTGGCCGCCGGCGCGGTCCTCGCTGTCGCGGCCTGGATCCAGATCGGCCGCTCCGGAGCGGCGAGCCCCAACGCCGGCGCCGACCTCAACCTCGACTCGATCACGGCAGTCGTCATCGGAGGCACCTCGCTGTTCGGCGGACGCGGCATCATCTGGGGATCCCTGCTGGGCGCCATCATCGTCGGCGTGTTCCGCAACGGGCTGTTCCTCGCGGGCGTCGACGGGCTGTATCAGACGCTCGCCATCGGCATCCTCGTCATCGTCGCGGTCGCCGTCGACCAGTGGATCAGAAAGGTTCGGAAATGACACTCCCCCAGACGGGACCGGCGGGCTCCGCCGTCCCCACGAAGATGCCGGTCCTCGAGGCGAAGCGGCTGGTCAAGACTTTCGGTCGCGTCGTCGGCCTCGACGGGGTCAGCCTGCAGCTCTACCCGGGCGAAGTGCTCGCCATCATCGGCGACAACGGCGCGGGCAAGTCCACGCTCATCAAGTGCCTGACCGGCGCGTACATCCCCGACGAGGGCCAGCTGCTGCTGGACGGCGAGGAGGTGCACTTCAAGCGTCCGCAGGACGCCCGCGCCGCCGGCATCGAGACCGTCTACCAGAATCTGGCGGTCTCACCGGCGCTGGATGTCGCGTCCAACCTCTTCCTCGGCCGAGAGCGGCGCAAGGCGGGCGTGCTCGGCTCCGTCTTCCGCGCGCTCGACACCTCGGGCATGCGCAAGGAGGCACGGGGCCACCTCGAACGGCTGGGCGTCTCGACGCTGCAGGACGTCACGGTTCCGGTCGAGAACCTCTCGGGCGGACAGCGCCAGGCCGTCGCGGTCGCCCGGGCCGCGGCATTCGGGTCGAAGGTCGTGGTCCTCGACGAGCCCACCGCCGCCCTCGGCGTGCGCGAGTCGAACCAGGTGCTGGAGCTCATCGAGCGGCTCCGCGAGCAGGGGGTGCCGGTCATCCTCATCTCGCACAACATGCCGCACGTGTTCCAAGTGGCGGACCGCATCCACATCCAGCGTCTGGGCAAGCGCGCGGCGACCATCACGCCGCAGTCGCACAGCATGACGGATGCCGTCGCCATCATGACGGGCGCAGCCGCCGCCTGACCGACCGGCGCCGCGCGGAACTGGGTCACGTTCCGCGCGGCGCCGCTCCATCGAATCGAGGAGATCTCATGACCGACGCCCACCCTGTGGTCCTGTACGCCGAGTTCACCGCCCGCGCGGGTCTCGCCGATCGCGTGGAGGAGCTGCTCACGGCGCTCGTGATCGACGTGCGACAAGAGCCGGGCAACGTCGTCTTCGACGCGTATCGCGTCAAGGACGCCGAGGACCGGTTCTTCGTCTTCGAGGTCTACCGCGACGATGCCGCCTTCGCCGCGCACATCTCGGCGCCATACGGAGAACCGTTCAATCGTGCGCTCAGAGAGCTGATCGTCGAGGACGGTTCGCAGCTCACCTTCCTCACCCCCGCCGCGGAGCCGGCGACAGCCTGACCAGCAGGACCCCGATGGGGAGCGCGCCGCATGCACGGCGCGCTCCCCATCCTCATTGAGGCGCGAAGCGATCGTCCGTCAGCAGACTCCGTCGCACAGGGCGGGAGGCCGCGGAGGGCGGCTCAGGCGAGCTCAGCCAGTTCGTGCTGCCAGGGCAGGTCGGCCCCTGCTCGCGCGACAGTGATGGATGCTGCTGTGGCCGCACGGCCGCCGATGTCGGCGAGGGTCTCTGCCGACAGTGCCTGCTCCTCGAGCGCGATGTAGTCGAAGATGAGCGACGACATGAACGTGTCCCCCGCACCGATCGTGTCGAGGACGGACACAGCTCTGCCGGGCACTTCGACCACGAGCCCCTCCGCCGCGAGCACGGCGCCCTGGGAGCCGCGCGTCACGGCGACCAGGCGCGGTCCGAGGGAGCCGATCGCATCGAGCACGCCCGGGATGGCGACATCCGGATACAGGAACTCGGCGTCTTCGTCCGAGAGCTTGACGACGGTCGCACGCCGGGCGAACTCCTCGAACCTCGACCGCGCATGCGCAGCGTCGCTGATGAGCGCAGGACGGATGTTCGGGTCGAAGGTCACGATGTCGGGCTGGAGCCGGTCGAGCTGCTGCAGGACGACAGCGTCGCCCGGACCGAGGAACGCCGCCACCGAGCCCGTGTGCACGGCGCGCGGTCGCACATGAAGGGGAGCCTGCGAGGCAGCCCATCGGACGTCGAAGTCGTACCGGGCAGAGCCGTCGGCGGTGATCGTCGCGACGGCGGTCGAGGTGGTGTCGCGGACGAAGGACTCGGCGAGCACCCAGACGCCGGATTTCTCGAGATGGCGCGTGATCGCGCTGCCCCGCGCGTCGCGTCCGAGGTTCGTGAGCAGCGCGACGTCGACGCCGCGACGCCCCAGTCCGAGCGCGACGTTCGCCGGTCCCCCGCCGGGCACCTCCCTGCTGCCGTCGGGACCCGACGTGATGTCGATGAGGGCCTCTCCGATGACGAGCACCTCGACCGCTGTCTCAGACGAGCGGTCGACGGTTCGGGCTGCGGTGTCGGCTTCCGAGTCGCCGGGGGATGCCGCTGCTGCGAGTCGGGGCATGGAGAGTCCTTCTTCCTGGATCGCATCTTGACAACGATGTCAACCCGTCTGTCCGATCGTAGAACGGGCACCGTCGAGACGCAAGCGATCGCGCCCGGCCCCGCTGATCCTGCTCGGACCAGGCGCCGTTCGATCGCGGCCCACGACCGCCCGCACGCCTGAGTCTGCCGCAGCCCAGGCGCGACCGCCCGCCATGCCGTGTTCAGGCCGCGACGAGTGCCGGCTCGTGCTCGAGCTGCTCAGGTGCGGGCGCGATTTCGGCTGCGTTGCGCCGGTGGCCGATGAGGGCGAGGATGACGCCGCCCACGATCCACGCGGCGAGGACGAGCCACTGCGCCGTCGTAGGCGCGTCGGGGAAGTAGCTCGTGGAGCGGAGCAGGTTCGCCGAGGCGCCCGGCACGAACCACTGGCCCACGGCGCCCCACGGCTCGGGCAGGAACTGCACGGGGATCGCCGCAGCCGCAAGCGGGTTCGCGATGAGCATCGTGATGGCGGCGGCGACGCCGATTCCGCGCGGGCCGATCAGGGCGCTCATTCCGATGACGAACGCGCCGGTCGCGGTGACGCTCGTCGCGACGACGGCGGCGTTGAGCAGCCAGTCGCCCGCGAGGATGCCGAACCACATCTGCATGACGAGGACGATGAGCACACCGGCGGCGACCCCGAAGACGATCAGTCCGACGAGGCGACGGACGACGCCCTGCACGAGGAGGGTCAGCAGGATGCCGGCGAGCATGCCTCCGAGCACGAGCGGGAACAGCGACGCTCCGATGCCGGCACCCGTGTGATCGCCGTCGGCGAGGGGCACGACATCCGTGACGGTGACCGTCGGAACCTGCGGGATGCCGCCCGCGGCGCCCTCGGGAAGCTGCGGCATCTGCCCGGCCTGCAGCGCGCCGACGATCCCGGTGAGCTGGGCCGTGAGCGCCTCCTGCGCGGTGTCGTCGATCTTCGTCTGCAGCTGCGTCGCGATCGCCCGCAGCGCCTGAGCGGCAGCGGGGCTCGCCGCGCTCGCGACGAGCACTTCGGGCTGGTCACCGAGCAGGATCGCGCCGTAGATCTCGCGCTGCTCGATCCGCTGGACGGCGTCCGCGCGCGAGTCGACGGCTTCGAGCGCGAGCGGCGACGGGTCCTGCTCGGCGAGGACGTCTTCGATCGCGGAGACTGCCTGCGCGGGTCCGCTGATGCCGACGGGGAGGTTCTGGGCCTGCGCTGTCGCAGTGGGCCAGACGAACGCCATGACGACGATCGCGACGATGAGCGCACCGAGCACTCCGAAGAGCGCGGCGAATCCCCACTTGGTGGGGCGAGGGGTGACCTCTGAGGTGTGGGACATGATGCCCTCCTGAAAGAGAATGGTTATTCTGTTTGCGACCATAACAGAACGGCTATTCTTTTTCCATGCCCAAGGTCACGGAGGCGTATCGCGAGGCTCGGCGCGACGAGATCGCGCAGGCCGCGATCCGCTGCCTCGAGCGCAACGGCGTGCGCGACACCTCGATCGCCGACATCGTCTCGGAGTCCGGTCTTTCGACCGGGGCGATCTACTCGCACTTCACGAACAAGGCCGAGCTCGCGCGGTACATCGTCGGCAGGTTCCTCGTCGTGCAGATCGACGAGCTGGAATCCCGCGGTCTGGCCGGCGAACTCGTCGCACCGCGCGACATCCTGCAGTCGCTGCTGGGGGTCTTCAGCACGGCCGGGCTCTCCCCCGGGCTCGTCCTGCAGTTCTGGGGCGAGGCGATGGTCGACCCCGACCTCCACGGCGAGATGACCAGGACGGTCGGGCGTCTGTTCGGAGGGCTCGCGACGGCCGCACTGCCCTGGGCGCGCGCTCGGGCAGCGTCCGAGGAGGCCGCCCACGCACTCGCGGCAGAGACCGCGCGCACCATCGCCGCTCTGGCGCAGGGCTACATCGCGAACACCGCGATCCTCGGACCCCGGGATCCGGCGGAGTACGTCGAGTCCGCGGCATCCGTCCTCTCGCCCTGACCGGCGACTCGATGACGCGCGCCCGCCGGAGGTCATCCGATCGATCTGGTGGAGATCCAGCCGGCTCAAGATCGCGAACCCCTGAATAGGCTCGTCACATGCCGACGACGCGCCACACGATGCTGGACCTCACGATCGATCACCACACGCTCACCGTCCCCTTGGACTGGTCCGACTCGACCGACGGCCGCACGATCGACATCCATGCCGCCGTCGTCACGCGTTCCGGAGGCGAGGCGCTTCCGCACCTCGTCTTCCTCCAGGGCGGACCGGGCCACGAAGCGCCGCATCCCTTCCATTCGCCGACCCAGCCGGCGTGGCTCGACGCGGCGCTGGCGGAGTATCGGGTCGTGCTGCTCGACCAGCGCGGCACCGGGCGATCGACGCCGGTGAGCGACTCCGACCTCGAGCGCGGCTCCGACGTGCTCGCCGAGTACATCACGCACCTGCGCGCGGATGCGATAGTCCGCGATTGCGAGGCCATGCGCGAGCATCTCGGCGCCCAGACCTGGAGTGTGCTCGGGCAGTCCTTCGGCGGCTTCACGACGCTCGCCTATCTGACGACGGATGCCGCATCCCTGGCGGACGTCTACATCACCGGCGGGCTCAGCGCCGTGGGGCGGCATCCCGACGATGTCTACTCCCTCACCTACGACAAGATGCGCGCGGAGTCGGAGCGCTATTACCGCCGCTTCCCCGGCCACCGCGACGCGATGCGGCGCCTGGTCGATCGCGCGGCTGCGGGGCGCCTCGTGCTCGAGGACGGCGAGGTCGTCTCGGTGTCGAGGCTGCGTTCGCTCGGGACGCTCCTCGGTTCGAACGACGAGTGGCAGACCCTCTGGTCGCTGCTCGAGGCGGACCCGGCGACGAACGCCTTCCGGCACGACCTCGGTGCAGCACTCCCGTTCAGCGTCCGCAACCCGCTGTACTACGTGTTCCACGAGTCGAGCTACGCCGACGGCCACGCCACCCGATGGTCGGCGGACCGGGTCGAGCCCGAAGACTTCCGCACCGATCCGACGCTGCTCACGGGAGAGCACGCGCGCCGCGAGTGGCTCGACACGGTGCCGGGCCTGCGACCCTGGCGCGACGTCACGCTCGCGCTGGCCGAGCACGAGTGGCCGCAGCTCTACGATGCGGCCGCGATCGCGGCATCCGGGGCGCGCGGGGCGACCGCCGTCTACGTCAACGACGTCTACGTGCCGTTCGAGTTCGCCATGGAGACCGCCGCGCTCGTGCCGGGCGTCAAGCCCTGGATCACCACCGAGCACGAGCACAACGGCCTGCGAGCCGGCGACGTGCTGTCGCGGCTCACCGACCTCGCGCGGGGCCGCCGCCTGCGCTGAGCGGAGGTGCGGGCACACTGGCGGATCTCCGGCGCCCGACTCGCGTCGGCGCCCCGGAAGGGCCGGAGTCAGCCCGCGAGGGCCGCCGCCCGCCAGTCGGTGAGCACGCGAGCCGCCGCGCGGGTGTGCGACCAAGGCATCTCGGGCACCTCGAGGCGGCCCTCGGCGATCGCGAGCGAGAGCGCGTCGGCCTCGGCGCCCATCGGCTGGACGACGGGCAGGTCGATGACCCGCTCCGCGCCGCCGCGGCGCACGATGAGCTGCGAAGGGCTCTGGGTGCGACTCCCCCACACGTTCGGAAGCACCACTTCGGCATCTGCGAAGTGAAGGATGCCGGTGTCGGACAGGTTCTCGACCACGGAGGTCGCGATCGCCGCCGTCAGGTCGCCGAACGCGAGCTCGGCCGAGGCCGTGCCGTCGACACCGTCGACGAGTTCTGCCTCGAAGGAGCGGTAGTCCGGGTCGATCGGCTGCCCGGCAGCTGCCGCAAGATCGATGGCCAGGGCGAGCGGGTAGCACCCGACGTCGAGGATCGCGCCGCCCGCGAGCGACGGATCGAACAGACGGCCTTCACGGGTGCCCGCGTCGAAGCCGAACGCACCCTCGAAGCGCACCGGCGCGCCCAGCTCCGCGCCGCCGGCGAGCTCGCGGAGTGCATCGGCGAAGGGTCCGAACCGCGTCTTGAACGCCTCGAGGAACGGGCGCTGTGCACGCTCCGCGGCGAAGAGGATCCGCTCGACCTCGTCGAGCGTCGGGCTGGCGGGCTTCTCGCACAGCACGGCCTTGCCCGCCTCGAGGGCCCGGACCGCGAGGTCGGCGTGAGTCGTGTGGACGGTTCCGACGTACACGGCGTCCACGTCGTCGCGCGCGAGGATCTCGTCGTACGTTCCGAACGCCGCTCCCCCATGCTCAGCGGCGAAGGCACCGGCGCGGTCGACCGACGTGCTGCCCACCGCGTGAAGGACGCCGTGTCGTGAGGCGCGAAGCCCCACCACGAAGTCTCGGCTGATCGCACCCGGTCCGAGGACCGCCCATCTCGTCTGCAGCTGCGGCACGGGACGATGCTATCGAGCCGCCGATGCACTCTGGCAGAAGGTGCTCCCCCACGCGAGCGCCGGAGGGCGGCAGCGAGGCTCGGCGACACCTGCGAGTGCCTGCTGATGTCTGCGAGTGGCGGCCGGCTGCGACGGATCGCGCGCTTCGTGGACGAAGGAGCGGTGCGCAGACGACGGAGTGAGGAGCGACTCCTCCCTCCGATGCCCCGCCGACTCGCGGCCGTGCGTCAGCGCGGCAGGATCGCGCGGAGCTGGCTCTCGATCTCCGCGAGGACATCGAGCGAGGTCACCCCGGCATCGGCGCTTCCCGCCATGCTCAGAAACATCACGGCGGAGATCACGCGCGCGATCTTCGACGCATCGCGTTCGTCGATGCGCGAATCCCGGCGGAGCACCGCAGCGAGGACGGCCTCGGTCTCGGCGACGATGGCCAGCGCAACGGCGTGGTGCGGCTCGGCGGGATCACCGAACACCATCTCGCGCAGGTAGGTGCGGCCGTTGTCGACCTGGACCCGATTGCACTCGACGATCGGCCGTGCCACCGCGAGGAGGCCATCCAGCACGCCCTCGGTGCCCTCCGCCGCCGCTTCGCCGCGCGCAAGTGCCTCGGAGTACAGCGAGTTCTGCACGAGCAGAAGCAGTTCCCCCTTGGTCTTGGCATAGAGGAAGAGCGTTCCCGTGCCGATGTCGGCGCGATCGGCGATCTCCTGCGTCGTGACGTCATCGACACCACGCTCGGCGAACAGCTCGCCCGCGGCGGCGACGATGCGCTCGAGCTTCTGCTGCTTGTTCCGCTCTCGCCGACCGAGCGGTGCCGGGCTCGTGGTGCTCATGAGGTCATTCCTCCGGGAATAGGGTTGAACCAGACTCACTTATGAGTGTAGTCACGTATGCCGCAGGGAAAGGGAGAGCAATATGACAACACTCGATGGAGCTATCGTCTTCGTCACGGGAGCCAACGGCGGGATCGGCACCCACTTCGTCCGCGAAGCACTCGCACGAGGCGCGGCCAAGGTCTATGCCACGGCACGCACACCGCGCGCCTGGGACGACGAGCGGATCGTTCCGCTCGCTCTCGATGTCACCGATCCCGCCTCCGTCGAAGCCGCCGTGCAGGCAGCCCCGGACGTGACCGTGCTGATCAACAACGCCGGCGTCTCGCCGTCCACATCGAGCCTGCTGACGATCAGCGAAGACGAGCTGCGCGCGAACATGGAGACCAACTTCTTCGGCCCCGTGCTCCTGGCACGTGCGTTCGCCCCGGTCCTCACATCCAACGGCCCGTCGGCGATCATCGACGTGCACTCGGCGCTGAGCTGGTGGGCGGTGGCAGGCGTGTACAGCGTCTCGAAGGCGGCACTGTGGTCCGCGACGAATGCGCTGCGTCTCGAGCTGGCCCCGCGCGGCGTGCAGGTGGTCGGCGTGCACGTCGGCTACGTCGACACGGCGATGGCGGCGAACGCCGCGGGCGCCAAGCTGGAGCCCGCTGTGCTCGTGACCCGCGTCTTCGATGCGACGGAAGCGGGCGAATTCGAAGTGCTCGCCGACGACACCTCGACCCGCCTCAAGGCGGGGCTCGCCGCACCCATCGAGGTGCTCTACTCGCAGCTGGCCGGTTCGGCGTCCTGACGCCCGTACGTCCGCTAACCCGTCTACTGTGCCGGCGCACGCCTTTGCCGGCGCACGACCGCGTCGCCGTCCTAGCGACGCGGCCGCCGCCCTGACCAGCCGGCCGTCGCGTTTAGTAGGGCAGCAGCGGGTTGCTCAGACGCCGAGCGCGGACAGGATCTCGTCGGTCGTCGCGATCTCGGCCATCATCGGGAAGATCCGCTGGATGCTGTTCTCGTGCGTCTCCGCGCGCAGGTCGGTGACGGCATCCGACGCGATCACGAGCTCGTAGCCGAGATCGCGCGCCTCGCGAGCCGTCGACTCCACCCCGATGCTCGTGGCGACGCCGGCCAGGACGAGACGCGTGATGCCGTGGTCGCACAGCATCCGGTCCAGGCCCGTGCCCGAGAACGCGCTCCACGCCGGCCGGGTGACGGTCAGGTCGTCGGGGTGCACATCGAGCACCCCGAGCGGCTCGCGGAACCCTTCCGGCTCGGGTCGGTCGGGCTGTCCGTCGGCCGCGGGGCGGCTGAGGGCGAACGTCGCGATCACGACGGGTGCGCCGCGCCGGCGGAAGGCCGCCGCAAGCTCTGCCGCGTGGGCGGCAACATCGTCGAACGCGGTGATGAAGGGGTTTTTGGCGGTGCCGCGCTGGATGTCGACGACGATCAGCGCGGTGTCGATCAGCGGTGCGGTGAGTGCCATGGTGTCTCCGTGAAGGGGTCGGGATCAGTCGAAGGTGACGACGATCTTGTCGGCGGCGCCCGGAGTCTTGGCGAGCTGCAGCGCCTCGAGCGACTGGTCGAACGGGAACGTGTGGCTCACGATCAGCGCGTACTTCTCCCAGTTCTGCACGATGTCGTTGGTCACCTCGAAGATCTCGGTCGGGTAGCCCATCGACCAGACGAGGTTCAGCTCGCTCGTGAGGACCGCACCGAAGTCGAGCTCGACGGGCTTCTTGTGGACCGCGACGATGCCGAGCGTCGCGCCGTGCTTGGCCATGCGCGTCACGGTCTGCGGGATGACGGCGACACCCGCGGCGTCGAGGAAGATGTCGGTGCCGGGACGGATGCCGCGGTTCATGCGCGTCGCGCCGTCACCGTGCACCTCGACCAGGCGGGCCGCGACATCCTCTTCAGCCGAATTGATGACGGCATCCGCACCGATCTCGAGCGCTTTCTGCAGGCGGCTCGGGATGATGTCGACCACGACGATGTGCGAGGCCCCGCGGCGCCGGTAGCCGAGCACCGCACCGAGGCCGATGGGTCCCGCGCCGAAGACGACCACCTTGTCGCCGGGCTTCGGCTGCGTGCGGTTGACAGCGTGATACGCCACGGCCATCGGCTCGTTGAGGGCCGCGACATGCCACGGGATGTGGTTCGGGATGACCTTGAGCTGGCGACCGGGCGCAGCATCCCGAACCACGACGTACTCCGAGAAGCCGCCCTGCTCGCCACCGGAGCCCAGCAGTCCGTCGGTGAAGGCCATCGTGTCGATCACGACGTGGTCGCCGACGGCGAAACCCGTCACGTCGGCGCCGACCTCGACGACCTCGGCCGCCGGCTCATGGCCGAGCGGGGTGGCCCCGATCCGCGGCGGGATGCCGCCGTTGTGCGAGTACATCGCGTCGGAGCCGCAGATGCCGCAGGCCCTGATCTTCAGCAGCACGTCGGCGGGGCCGATCTCGGGGGCGGCGATGTCGACCCAGGATTCGGTATCGGGACCGGTGACGTAGACGGACTTCATGGCGATGCTCCTCGGGATGGATGTCGGACCCGGGCAGCGGACGGTGCGGCCGCCGCATCCAAGGTTACTAAATCGAATTAGTTAACGGTACCGTAGATTTCTGAGCAAAGGGGAAGAGCATGCCGGAGCGTCGCGCGACACTGAAGGACGTCGCCCGCGCGAGCGGTGTCTCCACCGCGACGGTGAGCTTCGTGCTGAACGAAACGCCCGGCCAGACCCTGCCCCCGGCGACACAGGAGCGCGTGCGCGCCGCCGCCGCGGCTCTCGGCTACCAGCCGCATGGGCTCGCGCGCGCACTGCGCGAAGGCAAGAGCCGGATCGTCCTGCTCGCAATCGGAGGCCTGCGAGGCGGGCGCAGCCTGGAGGGTTTCATCCAGGGCATCAGCGGCGAGCTGCACGCGCACGGCTACGGGCTATTGGTCTATCCCGGCGCAGCGAGCGACTCCGGGCACTCCGACTTGGTGCGCGACCTGCGCCCGCACGCGGTGATCGACCTCGCACGCATCTACACCGCTCACGGCGATATCGACGACGGAGGCTGGGTCGACGGCGTCGCGGCGCACACCCTGACGCAGCTCCGGCACCTCACTGACCGGGGACACCGCACGATCGCGTTCGCCCTCCCCGCAGAGCAGGACCTCGATGGACTCGCCGCACTTCGCCGGCGGTTCGCCGAGGAGTCCAGCCGCCGCCTGGGGATCGATGCCCCCCGAACGATCCGTCTCTCCGCCGATCCGGAAGAGGCCCGGGACGCCCTCGCGCAACTGCGCCACGAGACGCAGGTCACGGCAGTAGCCGCCTTCGACGACGAAGCGGCCTTCCGTACGCTCGCGGCGCTCGCCGACCTCGGACTCTCCGCGCCGCACGACCTCGCCGTGATCGGGTTCGACGACAGCCGTTATGCCGCCGCCTGGCGACCCGCGCTCACCAGCGTCCGGATCGACGGCGGCATGTTCGGGCGGCGCGCGGCGCGGACCCTCCTCGGCCTCGCGGTCGACGACGATGACGGCAGGGCCGCCACGGTGATCGCGCGCGATACGACCTGACGCCGCGCGGGAACCATCGCAGCTGTCAGGCCGCTTCGCCGATGAGCAGAGCGATCGCCTCTTCGGCGGCGTCCGATTCTGTGTCATCGATGCGGCGGAGGGTCTTTCGGCCCACGGCGATCACGAGAGCCGCGACCGCGACGGATGCCGCGGCGAAGAGATACGGGATGGACGGGCCGTACGCGTGCCACAGGAGAGCCGCGATCGGCGGAGCGGCGGCACCGCCCAGAAACCTCACCGCCGAGTACGCAGACGAGGCCACGGACCGCGGGAAGTCCGTCGCCTCCATGACGGACTCGGTGAGGACGGTATTCATGACACCCAGCACCAGGCCCCCCACGACGATGCACGCCACCAGCGCAGCCGGGTTTGCGACCAGGATGCCCGCCGCGACGAGGTCGATCGCGAGGAGGGGCAAGACGCCGAGCATGACGGTCGTCCGCGCGAACCGGCGCAGCAGCAGCGGGGCGATCCACACGCTCGCCACGGCGAGCGCGACGCCCCACCCGAAGAAGGTCAGCCCGATGCCGAGCGCGCCGAAGCCGAGCGGGAATGGTGAGAAGGCCAGGAGAACGAAGAAGCCGATGTTGTAGAACAGCGCGGCGATCGCGAGGATCGCGAGCGCGGGGCGGCGCAGCGCACGGAACGGCGCCGAGAGCGGCATGGGCTCCCGCTTCTCGAACGGCCCGCGCAGCAGGGTGAGCACCGCGACGAACGCGATGGCCATGAGCGCGACGACGCCGAAGAAGGGTCCGCGCCAGCTGACTTCGCCGAGGATGCCACCCAGGAGCGGCCCGATCGCGATGCCGAGGCCGAGGGCCGCCTCGTAGAGGATGATCGCGGCTCCGCTCCCGCCCGACGCCGCGCCGACGATCGTCGCGAGCGCCGTCGAGATGAAGAGCGCGTTGCCGAGCCCCCACCCCGCCCGGAAGGCGATGATCGCGTCGACGCTGCCGCTCAGAGCGCACAACAGCGCGAACACGACGATGAGTCCGAGCCCGATGAGCAGCGTCGCCTTGGCGCCGATGCGGCTCGAGATCCAGCTCGTGACGAGCATCGCAAGCCCCGTGACCAGCAGGTAGCTGGTGAAGAGCAGTTCGGTCTGCACCGCGCTCGCCTGCAGCGACTCGGCGATCGCAGGCAGGATCGGGTCGACCAGTCCGATCCCCATGAATGCCACGACGCACGCGAAAGCGACGGCCCACACCTGGCTGGGCTGACGCCACACGCTGACCCCCGTTCCGGCGCTCACCGGGCGACCTCGACGGCCGCGGTCTTACGGGCGAGGAGTGCGGCCGTCGTTCGCAGCGCATCCCACTCGGCATCGGTGAGGTCTTCGAAATGCGGGGCCAGCGCCGCCGTCAGCTGCACGAGCCACGTGTCGAGGGCCTCGCGGCCGAGCTGCGTCACTGCGACGATCGTCACGCGCGAGTCGACGGCATCCGTCGACCGCTCCACAAGGCCGAGGTCGTCCATCTGGCCCACAAGCCGAGTCATGCCGGGCTGCGTGACTCGACTCAGGCGGGCAAGGTCGCCGACGCGCAGCGGTCCGCGATCCCGAAGGATCGTGAGCGTGCGCCACTGCGCGGCGGGGGTCTCGCTTCGCGTCTCGAGAGCGGCGACGCGCGTCAGCGCGTGCGCCGCCACAATGAGTGTTTCGATGTCATGGTCGCGGCTCACTCGATAAGCATACCAGTGATATATACCTACGGTATGAAATAGCAGGACGGCATGGGCAGGCAGAATCCGAGGTGACCAGCGACGGCCAGAGGACCTGTCCCCACGAACTCAGGATCGTGAGGATCGCGACCGTCGCGAAGACGTGCTTCGCGTTCGGAACGACGATCCGCACATACGTTGAACCAGTGGAGCGCCGCCCCTAATAGGTCGCGCGCCCGCCGCTGATGTCGTAGACCGCCCCGGTCGAGAAGGACACCTTGTCGGAGGCCAGCCAGGCGACAAGCTCGGCGACCTCTTCGGCCCGCCCGACGCGCTTCATGGGGATGAGACTCGTGATGTGCGCGAGAACGTCGGGCGCCGTCGTCTCGTTCATCGGCGTTGCGATCACCGCGGGCGCGATGGCGTTCACCAGTACGCCGGTAGTGGCGAGTTCCTTGCCGACCGACTTCGTCAACGCGATGACCGCGGCCTTCGATGCGGAGTAGGCGGCGAGGTTCGGGTTGCCGTCCTTGCCTGCCATGCTCGCGAAGTTCACGATGCGTCCCCATCCGCTCTGCACCATTCCGGGGGCGAACGCATGGATCGTGTTGACGACGCCGATGACATTCACCTCCAGGGTGCGGCGCCATGCCTCGGGGGTCGTCTCCAGCAGCGGCACGTTGGGGCCGACGATACCTGCCGAGTTCACGAGGATGTCGATGGGGCCGGCCGCTTCAGCGGCACGTGCGACGGCGGCTTCGTCGGTCACATCGACGTGGAGGTCGACTTCGCCCGCGACGTCGAGTGTGACGACCTCGATGCCTTCCGCGCGGAGGCGATCGGCGGAGGCTGCGCCGAGTCCGCTGGCCGCGCCGGTGATGAGTGCTCGTTTCATGGGTTTCCGTTCCGATCAGGATGCAGTGATGTCGACATGGATCTTGGGCCCGGGGCCGGCTCCTGCCGGGCGATGGCCGGCCAGGACTTCCGGAAGTTCGGCGAGGGTGACAGCTGTCGAGATGAGCGGACGGGGGTCGACGGAAGCATCTGCGTATGCGGCGATGGTGGGCGCGAGCCCAGCGGACGCGCCGAGAATGCCGACGGCGGTGACGTCCCGGAGGGCGATGATCCGGGTGTCGACGTAGCTGGGACTGCCCGCCAACCCCACGTGCACGATGCGGCGACCCGGTTCGACCAACTCGAGGGCCCGCGCGGGGAGCTCAGGAGCGTTTGAGGAGTCGATCACGGTGTTCCAGGGAAGGTCAGGCAGCTCATCGGCGGCCCACACCCCGTCCCATCCCAGAGACCGGGCGAACTCCAGGGATCGCCCCGGCCGCCCCATCAGATGCACTTCCGCGCCTGCCGCGCGCGCGAACATGGCACACAGCAGACCGATGGTGCCCGGGCCGAGGATGAGCGCCCTGTCGCCGAGGCGCAGCTGGGCTCCGTCGACGGACCGCCAGGCATTTCCTCCGGGTTCGACCATGGCGCCGGCGGCGTCGTCGACGGTGTCGGGGAGGGGGTGCAGGGACCGCGCAGGCACCGCGACCTGCTCGGCCAGGGCGCCCGGCTTGCCGCCACGGATCCCGAGCTCGAATCGGAAGTCGCAGACGTGGTGGAAGCCGGTGCGGCATCTGTCGCACACCCCGCAGCCGATCATCGTGTCGCCGGTCACACGGCGGCCGATCCATGAGGCATCCACGTCCTCCGCGACACTCGCGACCGTTCCCATCCACTCGTGGCCGATGCGGATGGGGTACGACGCGTTGCCGTCGTGCAGGTATTGCATCTCGCCGGTGAAGAGCTCGATGTCCGTTCCGCAGATCCCGGCCCGCTGCACATCGACGACGACTTCGCCCGGTCCGGGAACCGGTGCTTCGATGTCTTCGACGGTGGCGCGATGCGGCCCTGAGATGACGAGGGCTTTCATCGTGGCGCGATCACCGTCTGTCGTTGCGTTCCCAGCCCCTCGATGCCGAGGGTCATCACGTCACCGACCTGAAGCCAGATCGGGGGGTTGAATCCCAAGCCCACTCCGGGCGGGGTGCCGGTGTTGATGAGGTCTCCCGGCTCGAGGACCATGAACTGGCTGATGTAGTGCACGATGAAATACGGGTCGAAGATCATCGTGGATGTCGAGCCGGTCTGGCGACGGATGCCGTTGACGTCGAGCCACATTCCCAGATCGCGCACATCGGCCACCTCGTCCTGTGTGACCAGCCAAGGACCGGCGGGGTTGAACGTCTCGGCGGACTTACCCTTCAGCCATTGTCCGCCGCGCTCCATCTGGAAGGCTCGCTCGCTGACGTCGTTGACGAGCACGTACCCGGCGATGTGCTCGGCCGCCTGCTCGACCGTGTCGAGGTAGGTGGTGCGCTTGCCGATCACGATGCCGAGCTCGACCTCCCAATCTGGCTTCGTCGCGCCGCGCGGGATGCGGACGTCGTCGTTGGGGCCGATGAGGGTGTTCGGCGACTTGGTGAAGAGGATGGGCTCGTCAGGGACGGCCTGTCCGCTCTCGGCGGCGTGGTCGGCGTAGTTCAGGCCGACGCAGATGATCTGATGCGGCCTCGCGATGGGTGAGCCGATCCGCTGATCGCCGAGCGGGAGCACGGCTCCGGATGCTGCGCGCTGAGCGACGATGGGTGCGATACGGTTCAGCCCGCCCGAGCCGAAGAACTCTTCGTCGAAGTCGCTGACGACGTCTGACAGGTCGGCGTAGTGAGTGTCGTCGACGAGGGCTGCGGGCTTCTCGGTGCCGGGTGCGCCGATTCGCAGGAGCTTCATTCTGATCCTTCCAGGGAGATGGGGGCGAGGTGCGTGGCGGTGCCCGCCCAGAGGTTCGGATGGTTGCCGCGGACACCGGGTTTGACAGTGAACAGCAGGCCGGCCAGCGCGTACTCGGCCAGCTGCTCTTCGGTGAGGTTCTCGGTGGCGGTCGTGATCACGAGCGTGTCGAGGTCGGGTCCGGCGAAGGTGACGCACGACACGTGCGGGGCGGGCACGTCGATACGCCCGACCAGCTCGCCGGCGGGTGAATAGCGCAGCACGCAGCCGCCACCCCAGACCGCGACCCAGAGGTGGTCATCGGCGTCCGTCGTGATCCCATCGGGATACCCGTCGCCGGGCAGTTCGGCGAACAGCGTCCGCGTGCCGACGGCGCCTGTTTCGGGGTCGTAGTCGCGGGCGAGGATGCGGCGGGTGAGGGTGTCGACGCTGTAGAGCAGGCGACCGTCCCCGGTCCAGGCGAGTCCGTTCGAGAGCGTGAGGTCGTCGTCGAGCACGGTGACGCTCGTGTCGTGCTCGAAGCGGATGAGCTGCTCCGCAGAGGTCGGTCCCTTGGTTCCCACGATGAAGCGGCCGGCCGGATCCGGCTTGCCGTCGTTGAACCGTCGCTCGTCGCCGTCGAGGACTTCCGGCCCGGCGGTGATTGCGCCATCCGGGGCGCGGAAGTAGAGGCGGTGGGTGCCCGCGACGACCAGCTCGCCGTCTCGTGAGATCGCGACGGCGCCGGCGGTATCCGGGAAGGCGATGCGCTCCTCGATGTGGATGCCGCCGCCGTGCGCGAAGCTTCCGCGGTACACGTCGCCGGACATGATGTCGACCCAGAGGATGTGCCCTCGGATCGGGTCCCAGGTGGGTCCTTCGCCGAGGAAGTGCGGGACACCCGTCGCGACGCGAGGGGTGCCCATCGTGGGGATGCGCTCGAACGGGTTCATCGGGTCCTTCCCGTCGGGGTGCGGTTCACGGCGGCATCCAGCAGCTGCAGGATGTGCTGGTAGTCGTTCCCGGTCGCCCTGGTCATCCCGAGCTCGCAGGTGCGGTTGACCGAGGCGTGCGCGTCGGATGCGGCAACCGCGACGCCAGCTGCCTCCTTCGCGGTCGCGGATGCGGTGAGCTCGGGGTGGAGCATGCCACGGTCGCCGGCGAAGGCGCAGCATCCCCAGTCCTCGGGGATCACGACCGTTTCGGCTGCGGCCGCGGCGACGCGATTCAGTGCCGGGTTGATGCCGAGGTGGGTGGACGAGCAGGTGGGATGCAGGGTCACGGACCGCACCTTGTCGCCCGCCGGGAGATGGGGCAGGACGTGCTGGTCGACGAAGGCAACCGCGTCGATCACCCGGATGCGGTCAGTCTTTGCCGCGTCGAGGAGGATCTCGAGGCCTTCCGTGCAGGAGGATGCGTCGCAGACGACGGGAAGTCGGCCCCCGTCGGTCGCGCGAAGCAGCGAGGCGGTGACTTTGGCTTTCATGACGGCGTACCCGTCGGTGAGGCCCTTGGACTTCCAGGGCGTGCCGCAGCACAGCGAGGGCAGATCGTCCGGGGTGGAGACCTGGACACCCGCGCGGTCGCACAGCCGCAGGAACGACTCTGAGACGCCGTCGCCTTCCACGGGTCCGAACATGGTCGTGGTGCAGGAGGAGAAGTAGACCGCGATGGGTTGCGCGGCCGTGACCGTCTTGCGACGCTTGCCGCCGCCGGGAAGGTCCGCGGTGTACTGCGGGACGGTGTCGGTGCCGAGGATGCCGCGTGCCACCTTCGTGGCCAGTGCGGGCAGCGCGGTCGGCACAGCGTTCGCGATGGACAGGGCGACGCCGCCGACGCTGCTGACCGCATCCCACCCGTGCGCGGCGGCTTTCCAGCCCGCCTGCATGACGGTGTTCTGGTTCTCGGCGCGGAGGCGGCGGACGAGATCGCCCGTGTTGATGAGCACGGGGCAGGCGGTCTGACACATGCCGTCCACGGCGCAGGTCTGCACACCGTCGTACCCGTACTCGCTCTCCAGCGTGCGGGCGAGCGTGTCGTCGCCTCGGTCGCGGGCGGCCTGGATCTCACGGCGCAGCACGATCCGCTCCCGCGGTGTGAGGGTGATGTCTTTGGATGGGCAGACGGGTTCGCAGTAGCCGCACTCGACGCAGCGGTCGACCTCGGATTCGACGGTGGGTGCGATCTTGAGGTTGCGAGTGTGGGCTTGCGGGTCGTCGGTGAGCAGCACACCGGGGTTGAGCAGCAGCTCGGGGTCGAAGAGTCGCTTCACCTCCCACATCACCTCGTACAGTTCGGCGCCGTACTGCCGCTGCACGAACGGAGCCATGATCCGGCCGGTGCCGTGCTCGGCCTTGAGCGTGCCGCCCTGCGAGAGGACGAGGTCGACCATGTCGTCGGTGAACGCTTCGTAGCGGGCGAGGTTGGCGGGGTCGTCGAAGCGTTCGTTGATGAGGAAGTGGATGTTGCCGTCCTTGGCGTGCCCGAAGATGACACTGCCCTCGTAGCCGTGCGCGTCGAACAGGCCGATCAGCCGGGTGCAGGTCTCGTTGAGCCGATCCACGGGCACCGCGATGTCTTCCAGGAGCGCGGTCGTCCCTGACGGCCGGGCTCCGGCGACGGCCGTGAACAGCCCTTTGCGGATGTGCCAGAGGTGCGCGCGGATCGTTGCGTCGGTGGACAGCACCGCGGGGCCGGCCAATGGCAGCGCAGCGAACACGCCTGGCGCTTCGGCGAGTCGGGCGTCGAGGGCTTCGAGGGTCTCCTCCTGGTACTCGACGAGGAGCGCCGCGTGACCGGCGACGGTGAGATCGACGAGGTCGCTGGTGGCTTCGGGGTCGCGCTGCGCGACGCGGAGGGACGCGGCATCCATCAATTCGATCGCCGCGAATCCCGCCGCGACAAGTGCGGGCAGCGACGCCGTCGCGTCCGCGAGGGTCTCGAACACGAGCAGCCCGGTGGCCAGGTGCGTCAGCAGCGGGAGGGTGCGGAAGGTGGCCTCGGCGACGAACGCGAGGGTGCCCTCGGAGCCGATCACGAGATGCTCGAGGATCTTGACCGGCTCGGTGTGATCCAGGAAGGAGTTCAGCCCGTACCCCATGGTGTTCTTGATCGCGTGCAGCCGGCGCAGGCTCGCGACCGAGTCAGAGTTGCCGCGCAGGCGGTCGCGGAGCTGCTCGAGGCCTGCGTAGAGAGCGGGCTCCTTCTGTCGGAGCAGGTGATCTGCGTCCGGTGCGCCGGTGTCGACGACCGTCCCGGACGGCAGCACGAGCACCGCGGACTCGAGGGTCTGGTACGTGTTCGCGTGCGTGCCGCACGACATGCCGCTGGAGTTGTTCGCGACCACTCCCCCGATGGTGCACGCGATCTCGCTGGCCGGGTCCGGCCCGAGCTTGCGGCCGTGGCGAACGAGGCGAGTGTTGACGGCACGCACCGTGGCGCCGGGCTGACTGCGCACCAGGCGGCCCCCGTCGACGACGTCGATCCGCCGGAAGCCCTTGCGAGTGTCGACCAGGATGCCGTCGGTGCCGGCCTGCCCCGACAGGCTCGTCCCGCCGGAGCGAAAGGTCATCGGCACGCCCGCGGCCCGCGTGGTCGCCATGATGCGCGAGACGTCGTGGATGTCGCGGGCGGTGACGACCGCCTGCGGAGTCAGCAGGTAGTGAGACGCGTCGTGGGCGCCGGCGAGCCGGTCGGTCGCACGCGTGCCGACCTGCGCGCCCTCCTTCTCGAGCGCAGCGATCAGCGCGCCATCCGGTGCGATGAGCGTGTCAGTGCGACTCACGGGAGACCTTCGATCCGGTCGATCCGACGAGGAAGTCCAGGTCCGCGCCCTGATCGGCCTGCAGAACGTGGTCGACGTACAGGCGCTCCCATCCGCGGCGCGGGTTCGCGTACCCGTCGACGGTCGCC
>NZ_JAKWJP010000007.1 GCF_022761035.1 Microbacterium sp. SS28 | reverse complement strand
AGATCCCCGAACCCGACTACCGCGCCCTCACCGCATAACAACACGAGGGATCACACGCGACCGGATACACCACTCAAAAGGACTTGACCGGATGCCGCATCCACCCCCTCAACCCGACACCAACTCACCCCACCCGGCCACACCCCGACGCCTCGGGGTGAGCGCATGCCGCATCCACCCCCTCAACCCGACACCAACTCACCCCACCCGGCCACACCCCGACGCCTCGGGGTGAGCGGATGCCGCATCCACCCTCTCTACCCGACACCAACTCACCTCAAGCGGCCACACCCGGCCACACCCCCACGCTTCGGGGTGAGCGGATGCCGCATCCACCCCCTCAACCCGACACCACCTCACCCCACCCCGCCACACCCCGACCCTTCGGGGTGAGCGGATGCCGCATCCACCCCCGCAACCCGACACCAACCCACCCCAGCCGGCCACACCCCCACGCTTCGGGGTGAGCGGATGCCGCATCCACCCCCCGCAACCCGACACCAACCCACCCCACCCGGCCACGCCCAGACCGATCGGGGTGGACAGACGCCGCATGCCGGGCCGCAACCCGACACCAACCCACGCCGATGCACCCGGGCACGGCAAGCGCGCGGGCTACGCCGTGATGAAGGCCTTGTAGCGGTCGAGGGCGGCGGCGATCTCGGCGTCGGTCGCGGCATCCGGACTGAACAGCTCGGGGATCGGGTCGTCGGCGTGCCTGCCGACGGCGACCGAGTGCGTCCACACGCCGACGGCCTCGCCGCGGGCGACGAGGATGGGGCGGACGATCCCGTTCATGCTCGGCCCGATCGCGGCGAGGAACCCGGGCGCGCACGGCACGGTGCGGTCGACGTACGAGAGGTAGTACTCCTCGAAAGGCGGCAGGGCGTGGACCTCGTGCGCGGACGCGCTCCGCCGGGGCGCGGGACCCGCGACGACGTATTGCGGCTCGGGCTCGTCGTCGACGATGTCGATCCGACCGGATGCCGCCTCCGCAGCCTTCCGCGCGAGACCGAGCGGCAGCCCCGACCACCACGCGAAGTCGCGCGCCCCGGCCGGGCCGTGCGAGCGGATGTACCGCACGAAGAACTCGGCGAGCGCGTCTGCCGGCGCGGCCTGGTCGGGAGCCCATTCCTCGGCGAGCACCCAGAACTGCTCGCGCGTGGGACCCGCCTCGCGCGGCACGACGCCGCCCTGGCACAGGATGCCGCGCACCGAGAGCGCGAACAGCAGGTGATACCCCCGCTGTGCGCGGGTCGAGACTCCCCCGGCCTCCCAGACGGCGAACATCTCCTTGCGGGCGAGCCCATCGCCCCCGCGGAGGGCGGCGCGTGCCAGCCGCTCCGCGCGGGCGAGCTCGTCGGCGTCGATAGCCTCGGCGCGATGCACGGCCGCGGCCTTGCGGAACTGCCGCTCGCCCGTGACGGAGAGCACCCACGCGAGATCACTCGCGGGGAGGGCGTGGATCGTGCCGCGCATCGTCCAGGCGCGGATGATCTCGCCGCGGTCGAACGCCGCGTCGACGTCGCGGAGCGTCGGCTCGCCGCGCGTGCGCGCGGCGAGCGCCCAGCGCCCGCCCCAGAACTCTTGCGCCTGTGTCGCGAGCATGTGCTCCGCCGCGGCGAGCACGGTGGGCGCCGGGGCGCTCAGTCGATGCGATCGCAGACGCTCCGAGCGCAGGGACGCGACCCGACCCCCGCGCCCCGCGTCTCCGCGCGACGCGCTGGCGGCGTCTGGTGAGAGCGTCGGAACCATGCCCTCATTGTGCTCCGCGGGGCGGACATCGCGCGCCCGCGGATTCGACCCGCGCACGGGATTTCGCGCATGCTCGAGGACGCGTATAGCGTCGAGCGTCACGACAGAGGGAGTACGGGGACGTGGATCTCATCCTGCAGGCGCTCAGCCACACGATGACGACGATCGCCGGTCAGCGGATCAGCTGGATCGAGGCGTTCGGCTTCGTCACCGGCGCGCTGTGCGTATGGGCCGTCGCCCGCCAGTACTCATGGAACTGGCCCGTCGGCCTCCTCAACAACCTGGCTTTCCTCGCACTCTTCCTCGGCTACGGACTCTATGCCGACGCGGTGCTGCAGGTGGCTTTCTTCGGACTGGGCGTATACGGGTGGATCGCATGGAGCCGCCAAGGACGCGCCCTCGGATCGAGCGTCGTGCCGATCCGTCGGGCGACGACGATCGAAGCGGTCGCCGGCGTCGCGATCGCCGGCGTCGCGACCTGCGTCATCGCGTTCGCTCTCAACGCCCTCACCGACTCGATCGTGCCGTGGCCGGACGCGTTCATCCTGGCGTTCTCGCTGCTCGCGACCTGGGGGCAGGCGCGCAAGATGCTCGAACAGTGGTGGGTCTGGATCGCGGTGGACGTCGTCTCGATCCCGCTCTACGCCTACAAGGGCCTCTGGCTGACTGCGCTCCTCTACACGGGCTTCCTGGCTCTGTGCATCTATGGTCTGCGCAGCTGGACGCGGCAGCTCCGCGACCCGCAGCGGTCGGTCGACCAGGACGAGCCGATCGAGGTGATCGCGTGACCCGGAAGACGGCCCACGGCCTCGTCATCGGCAAGTTCTATCCGCTGCACGCCGGGCACCTCGCCCTCCTGCGCTTCGCGTCGGAGAGATCGCAGCGGCTGACCATCGTCCTGATGTGGTCGCAGTTCGAGTCCATCCCTCGCGGCACCCGCGAGCGGTGGCTGCGCACGGCCGCGGCCGAACTCGGGAACGCCCGCGTCCTCGCCGTTCCCTGCGACGCGCCCGTCGACTACGGCGCCGACATCGCGTGGCACGCGAACGCCGCGATCCTTCGCGAGGCGCTGGATGCCGGGGGCGCGCCCCCGGTCACCGGGGTGTTCAGCTCGGAGCTCTACGGCGTCGAGCTGGCCGCGCGATTCGGTGCCGAGCCCGTGCTGTACGACATCGACCGCACCGGGCACAGAGTGAGCGGGACGGCCGTACGGCGGGATCTCGTGCGGCGCTGGGATCGTGTTGCGCCGATCGCGAGACTCGACCTCGCGACGCGCGTCATCGTCGTGGGTGCGGAATCCACGGGAACCACGACACTCGCCCGGGATCTCGGCGAGCACTATCGCGCGAACGGCTTCCCGCACCTGCGCGACGTCGAGGAGTACGGCCGCGAGCTGACCTACCGACTGCATGCCGAGGCATCCCGCGCCGCTGGTGCGACGGCGTCGATGGACGCGATCGCGTGGCGCCCCGAGCATTTCGCCGAGGCTGCGACCACGCAGCTCGAGCGAGAGCAGGAGGCCGCGCTCGCCTGCCCGCTCGTGATCGCCGACACCGACCCGCTCGCCACGGAGGTGTGGGAGCGCCGGTACCTCGGTGAGGACTCGACGGCGGCGGCATCCGTCAACCGAGCCGGCTTGCCTCCGCGTGCCGTCTATCTCGTGACCGATCACGTCGGCGTGCCGTTCGAGCAGGACGGATGGCGGGACGGAGAGCATCTGCGGGCGGAGATGACGTCCTGGTTCACGGCCGAACTCACCCGCAGGGGTGAATCGTGGGTGCTGCTGCGCGGAGACCGGGCGGAGCGCCTCCGCTACGCCCGGCTGCTGATCGATGCGCTCTGGGAGCAGCGATCGACCTTCGCCTCGCCGCCCTGGGCGGACCGGACAGTCCTCCGAGCAGAGGTGCCCGCACCCGCGGATGCGGGTGAGTGAACTGCCCCCACCTGCGGGGTGCGGGTGAGTGAGGTGCCCCCCGGCCGTCAGAACGGGTTCGGCGTGAGGGTGTACTTCGTCTGCAGGTACTCGTGGATGCCCTCGAAGCCGCCCTCGCGGCCGAGGCCGGAGGACTTCCAGCCCCCGAACGGCGCGGCGGCGTTCGACGCGACGCCGACGTTGAGGCCCATCATCCCGGTCTCGAGGCGCTCGATCATCCGCTGACCGCGGGAGAGGCTCTCGGTGAACACGTACGAGATCAGGCCGAACTCCGTGTCGTTGGCGACGCGCACGGCCTCGTCCTCGTCATCGAACGGGATGATCGCGAGCACCGGGCCGAAGATCTCCTCCCGCAGGATGTCGCTGCCGGGCCGCACATCGGTGACGACGGTCGGCTCGTAGAACGTGCCGGGGCCGTCGACCGCGCTGCCGCCCGTCGTGACTGTCGCGCCGCGCGAGACGGCGTCCTGGACGAGCGCGGAGGCCTTCGCGACGGCGCGGTCGTCGATCAGCGGGCCGATCACGACGCCGTCCTCGGTGCCGCGGCCGATGCGGAAGCCCTCGACGCGCTCCGTGACGCGCCGCGCGAACTCCTCGGCGACCGAGCGGTGCACGATGAACCGGTTCGCGGCCGTGCACGCCTGCCCGATGTTGCGGAACTTCGCGAGGATCGCCCCGTCGACCGCCTTGTCGAGATCCGCGTCCTCAAAGACGATGAACGGCGCGTTGCCGCCGAGCTCCATCGAGGTGCGCAGCACGCCCTGCGCGGACTGCTCGAGCAGGCGCCGGCCGACCTCGGTCGAGCCCGTGAACGAGAGCTTGCGCAGCCGCGGGTCGCGGATGATCGGCTCGGACACGGCACCCGATGTCGAGGTCGTGAAGACGTTGACGACGCCCTTGGGCAGTCCCGCGTCTTCGAGCAGCTTGACGAAGTACAGCGTCGTGAGCGGCGTCAGCTCGGCGGGCTTGATCACGACGGTGCAGCCCGCGGCGAGCGCCGGCGCGATCTTGCGTGTCGCCATCGCGAGCGGGAAGTTCCACGGCGTGATGAGGAAGCAGGGGCCGACGGGATGCTGCGTCACGATCATCCGGCCCGTGCCCTCGGGGTTCGCCCCGTAGCGGCCCTGGATGCGCGAAGTCTCCTCGCTGAACCAGCGCAGGAACTCGCCGCCGTAGCCGACCTCGCCACGCGCCTCCGCGAGCGGCTTGCCCATCTCGATCGTCATGAGGAGCGCGAACTCCTCCTTGCGCTCCTGCAGCAGGTCGAACGCGCGACGCAGCAGCTCGGCGCGCTCACGCGCGGGGGTCTGCGACCACGACGGGAAAGCGTCGACCGCCGCATCGAGCGCGGCCTTGCCGTCGCCGGGAGCGGCATCCGCGATCTCCTTGACGACCTCGCCGGTCGCAGGGTCGTAGACCTTCAGCGTCCTGCCGCCGTCGGCGGCCAGCCACTCGCCGCCGATGAAGAGCCCGTCGGGCACCTTCGCCAGCAGTTCGGTCTCACGGTTCTCGCTCATGGGACTCCCTCGTCGAATCGTCTACGAGCATTCTGTGCGGCGAGACGCCTCCGGGTCTTCATACGCGGTGTCTATCCGACGATCCGGACTCGCCGTCACGTACACGCCGCTGCGTGCTCACGAGGCCCGAGGCGAGCTGCATAGGTCAATCGCCGCGGGATTGCAAGGGTTGAACCCTGAGCGTAGGCGATGGAAGCATCTCGCATGATGGTCTATCCGACCGTCGCCCATCCAGAGACGGGAAACCCCCCAATGAAGACACCCGCATCGAGGCGCGCGGCCGGCATCGCCGGCGCCTGCGCGCTCGCGCTCGCCATCACGGCGTTCAGCGGCTCACCGGTCAGCGCGGCAACGGGCGATGTCACCGGCGAACAGGAATTCGTCGTGCTGTTCACCGAGGGCACCTCCGCCGCGGCCGCGAAGGCAGCTGTGGAGGCGGCCGGCGGCACGATCGTGAGCCAGAACACCGACGTCGGAGTCGCGACCGTGACCACGACGGACTCGGAGTTCGCGGCGGCAGCGGCTGAGCAGGGCGCGATCGAGGGCACGGCTCAGAACCGGGTCATCGCGGACGTGCCCGACGCGCAGAAGGCGACGGGCGAAGCGACCAAGGAGGACGCCGCGGAGGCCGACCTCAAGAGCGACGCGAGCGCGGCGGCACAGGCCGCGGCGGGGGCGAAGAGCCGCGGAACGGGCGCCACCCCGACGGCCGATCCGCTAGCCTCGCTGCAGTGGGACATGAAGGCGATCGGCGCCACCGCCGACGGCTCGTACAAGTACGAGCGGGGCAAGGGCATCGTCGTTGGCATCCTCGACACCGGTGTGGACGGAACCCACCCCGACATCGCGCCCAACTTCAGCACCACGCTCAGCCGCAACTTCACCGTCGACATCCCGTTCGACGCGAACGGCGATGTCATCGACGGCGCGTGCGAGGACGACCCGGACGGCTCCTGCGAGGACCCGGCGAACGTCGACGAGGACGGCCACGGCACGCACGTCGCCTCCACGATCGCGTCGCCGCTCAACGGCATCGGCATCGCGGGCGTCGCGCCGGAGGCCACGATCGTGAACCTCCGCGCGGGTCAGGACTCGGGCTACTTCTTCCTGCAGCCCTCGATCGACGCGCTGACGTACGCCGGCAAGATCGGCGTCGACGTCGTCAACATGAGCTACTACGTCGATCCGTGGCTGTTCAACTGCGCGAGCCACCCCGCCGACTCGCCCGCGGACCAGCAGGAGCAGCAGACGATCGTCAAGGCGATGCAGCGCGCGCTCGACTACGCCCGCAACCGCGGCGTGACGCTCGTCTCGGCCGCCGGCAACGGGGCGAGCGACTACACGAAGGTGATCTCGGACGCGAGCAGCCCCGACTTCGCGGACGTGCCCGGTGAAGTCGCCTACGCGCGTGACCTCCTCGACCCCGCGACGTGCACCTCGATGCCGTCCGAGGGCCGCGGCGTGATCTCGGTCTCGAGCACCGGCCCGTCGTCGCGCAAGGCGTACTACTCCGACTACGGCAACGGGTACATCGACGTGGCAGCCCCCGGCGGCGACGTGTACGACACGCCCGCCGGCACGCGTGATCTCAGCGCGGGCATCCTCGCCGCCTATCCCAAGGTCGTGGCCGAGGCCGAGGGCGCGATCGACGCCAACGGAGAGGTCATCGCCCCCTGGGCTGTGAAGAGCTGCGACGCGAGCGGCGCCACCTGCGCGTACTACCAGTACCTGCAGGGCACTTCGATGGCGTCGCCGCACGCGGCGGGGGTCTCGGCCCTCATCGTCGGCAAGTACGGCGTGCGCGACTTCGTCCGCGGCGGTGACTACCTCCCGCCGATCGTCACGCAGGCGCGTCTCGAGCAGAGCGCGATCGACACGGCCTGCCCCGTGCCGGCGGCGTTCACGTACACGCGTCACCTGCCGTCGGGTGCGGTCGCGACCGCCACCCACACGTGCGAGGGGACGAAGGCGTCGAACGGCTTCTACGGCAAGGGCATCATCAACGCACTGAAGGCGATCGGACGCTGATCGAGCTGTCGATCAGCTGACGTCGACGAGGGGCCGGCTCCTGCGGGAGCCGGCCCTTTCGTGTCAGCTGTCAGCGGGCATCCGCACGGCGGACACGACGAAGGACGGATGCCTCGCCGAGGCATCCATCGCCGCCGCGCGGCTCAGCCCGAGACGCCCGCGATCGCGACGTCGTCGGCGAAGCGGATGTTGTACTCCGCGATCCGCTGCGGGACGCCGGCGAAGGCCTCGGCGCGCGCGTCCGACGCGAGGTAGGCCTGCTCGGTCGCGAGGAAGGCCTCCTGGTCGCCTTCGGCGCTCACGGCCCAGACGAACTCGTTCGTCTCGCGCACCCCATAGGCGAACTCGATCACGAACCCCGCGGCGGGCCGCACGCGCGGCATCCACTCCTCCCACCAGGCGAGGAAGGCGTCGTACTGTCCTTCGACGAGCGTGTACCGGCGGAGCTGAATCGTCCTCACCGTGGCATCCTCCCACGCCGCGGGGTTGCCTATACTCGTCGTGTCCGGCTGGGTCGCTCCCGCCGGTGCTCGAAAAAGGGGCACACAGCGCGCAGGCGCGAGACACACACGGCCCACGGATCCGTTCACTGTCTCCGGGAGATTCCATGCCCACCGTCTCCGCGCACGTCGCCATCGCCCTCGCCCACCACGTCGATCACGTCTTCGGAGTCATGGGCAACGGCAACGCCTGGTTCCTCGACGCGCTCGAGCGCTCGACGCCCGCTACCTACACCGCGATGCGGCACGAGGCGGGCGCGGTCGTCGCCGCCGACGCGCACTACCGCGCGGGCGGGGGCCTCGCGGCCGCAACCGCGACCTACGGCGCGGGCTTCACGAACACCCTCACGGCGCTCGCCGAGGCGCGGCAGGCCCATGTGCCGCTCGTCCTCGTGGTGGGCGACGAGCCGACGTCGGGGCCCCGCCCATGGGGCGTCGACCAGATCGCCCTCGCGTCGGCGGTCGGTGCGCGCACGTACACGGTCGGACGGACGGATGCCGCTGCCACGACCGTCATCGCGGTCGAGCACGCCCTCACCTACCGGGTGCCGACGGTCCTCGCGATCCCGTACGACGTCGCGACGCGCGAGGCGGGGCCCGTGCCGGAGGTCCCCGCGCCCGTCCTCCCCGCTCCCCTCGCACCCGCGGGCCCCTTCGCCGCCGAGTCGGTGCACGAGCTCGCCCGCCTGCTGGCGGGAGCGGAGCGTCCCTTCCTGCTCGCGGGTCACGGCGCGTGGGTTGCGGGGGCCGGTGACGCCCTCGGTGCGCTCGCCGACGCGACGGGGGCGGTCACGGCCTCGACGGCGCTCGGCCGCGGCATCTTCCCGCGGCGCGAGTCCGACCTCGGCGTGACGGGCGGCTTCGGCGCCGAGGGCGCGATGGACCTCGTCCGCGAGGCCGATGTCGCGGTCGTGTTCGGGGCGTCCCTCAACCAGTTCACGATGAGGTTCGGCGAGCTGTTCTCCCCCGGCACGAGGGTCGTGCAGGTCGACATCGCGCCCGCCGCGACCCATCCGCACGTCGGCGGCTATCTGCGCGGCGACGCTCGGGTCGTGGCCGAGACGCTCGTCGACGAGCTGTGGGCGCTCGGCGCGACGCCGTCGGGCTGGCGGGAATCCGTCGACGTCCCGTCGCTGCGGACCTACGAGCGCGGCGACGGCACAGCACCCGACGGGCGCCTCGACCCCCGGTCGATCGCGGCTCGCATCGGAGAGCTGCTCCCGGACGACCGCGTCGTCGTCTCGGACGGCGGGCACTTCATCGGCTGGGCCAACATGCACTGGGCCGTCGCCTCCCCCGACCGCATGATGATGGTCGGCACCGCGTACCAGTCCATCGGGCTCGGCTTCCCGTCGGTGCCCGGCGCCGCGCTCGCGAAGCCGTCGTCGACGGTCGTCCTGACGACGGGCGACGGCGGAGGGCTCATGGCGCTCGCCGACCTCGAGTCGGCCGTCCGCGTCGCCGCGGGCCGCGGGATCGCCGTCGTCTGGAACGACGGCGCCTATGCCGCCGAGGTCAACCTCTACGGCCTCAAGGGCGTCACGCAGGCGCCCATGCTCATCCCCGAGGTCGACTTCGCGGGCCTCGCTGCGGCCGTCGGCGCCGAGGGCGTCGTCGTGCGGGCATTGGCCGACCTCGATCGCCTCGCCGAGTGGACGGCGACGGATGCCGCATCCCGTCCCTTCCTCGTGCTCGACTGCCGCATCTCGCCCACCGTCATCGCGCCCTATCAGCGCGAGATCATCCGCGTGAACTCCTGACCGTCGCCGCCGGTCTCAGCCGGCGTCGCCCGCGCCACCGGTCTCAGCCGGCGTCGTCGAACTCGCGCCGCAGATACCGCGGGGCCTGCACGCGCCATGCCTCGGTGAACAGCTCCTCGAGGTGGTCGTCGTCGACGCCTGCCATGCGGAACGCGACCTTCGGCTCGCCCCAACTCGTCGTCGTGCGCAGGAACACGTCGGGCGCCATCTCGACGAGGGCGAGCGCGTCCACCCGATCTGCGACCTTCACCCCGACGACGAGCTCGGCCGCGACGATCGCGCGGATGTCGGCGGGGATGCTGGGCCACGGATGGCACTCCCACGCATAGAGCTTTCCACGCACGAACCACGCCGCACCGCCCGTCGTGGCGCGCTCCTCGCTGCCCGGGAGTCCCGCCGCGATCCGGCGCAGGTCGTCGAGGGTGGCCACGAGCCGAGCCTAGGGCGGGCAGCCGACGTCGGCGCGCGGTGTCGGCGGCGTGCACAAGCCGCCCACCGCGGCGGGAACGAGCACAGCCCGCCCCGCGGGGCGGGACGGGCTGCGATCGCGGCGGAGTGGGGGTCAGCCCAGCTCGAAGCCGAAGTCGAGGATGAGGTCGTCAGGGACATCCGACGTGGTGCTCGGGACGTCGTACCAGACGTCGAACACCATGACCCGGCTGCTGCCCGTCGGCACGACGTTACCCGGCTGCCCATCGGTGAAGATCGCGCGCTCGACCCAGACGCGGTTGCCGTCCTGCTGGTCGGCATAGCGGATGCGGAACTCGCGGTCGGCGGCGGTGTCGTTCGTGACCGTCACCGCGACCTGGGTCGACCAGTAGGTCAGCCCGTCGAACTTCTGCTCGACCTCGAACACGTCGGGCAGGTTGACACGCGTTCCCGTGGGGTCGCTGAGCTTGACGCCGCACGTCGTGGCCTCGGTGCCGGCGACGCCGACGGTGCTCGTCTTGGTGCCGTCGCGGAAGTACGCGACGTTCTTGCCCTTGACGACGTACGTCGCGGGCGTGCCCGCAGGCGCGTCCTTCTCCGCCCACTGCGTGGGGCCTTCGCTGCTCTTGACCGGCGAGTACTTGTACAGCGTCTTGAGCGTCGAGGCGGTGGCGGCGACGGGGGTGCAGGTCGTGTCATACATGACGGCTGCGTCGGCAGCTCCGCCCACGACGAGGGGGATGGCGATCGCAGCGGAGGCTGCGATGCCGAGGATGGTCTTGCGCACGGCTTCGTATCACTTTCTCTTGCTTCGGCCGCCGCCCCAATGCGACGCCTTTGCATAGTCTAACAGGTCTCTAATCCATCTCTAATGAGAGAGCATGGCAGCTGTGTCGATCGTTCGATAGGATCGCGTGCCATGGCGCGCCCCTATGGAGACCCGGTCGAGATCATCACCGGCCCAGTCCCCGCACAGTCCCCGTTCATCCCGACCGACGCCCGGATCGTCGTCGGCGTGGTCGCTCCCGCCTCGCCCGACCCGATCCCGATCGTGCTGCTGCCGGGGTTCGAGTACCGCATGGTCGAGTGGCGGCATCCCGAGACCCACCAGATCCACTGGCGGCTCGAGCGCAGGAAGTCCACGCCGCTCAGCGCCGAGGACGCCTAGCGTCTCGACGCTCACGCCGAGACGGGGTCGTGCGACCGCGCACTACGGCGCCTCGACGCGGCCGCCGAGCAGGCCCGTGCGGTACACGAACGCCGTCGCCTCGGAGCGACCGCGCACGCCGAGCTTGCGGTAGATCGCCATCGAGTGGTGCATCACCGTCTTGACCGACACTCCGAGGGCGACCGCGATCTCCTTGTTCGTCCGCCCCGTCGCGAGGTGGAGAAGCACGTCCCGCTCGCGCGGAGTGATGGCGGGCCTGGGCGCCTCGAGCGGCGCCGTGCTCTGCCCCACGGTGGACGGGTACCGGATGATCCGCGGTTCTTCCGGTCGGGATGCCGCACTCCGCGCGATCGCGTGCAGATAAGCCACGAGTGCCGGAGCCAGCGGACCGTGCTCGCCGGCGTCGGCCAGCACGGCTTCGCGGGTGAGGGGCGGCATCCGGTAGGCGACCGTCGACTCGAAGACGGCCACCGCCAGGGCCGGGTCACGCGAGGGCTCGGTGGAGTCGGGCTCGGCGCCGAGGCGCTCGATGAGGCCGGCAGCGACGAGTCGCGCCAGATCGCCGGCGACCTCATCGGCCGACCGTCCGCACAGGGCCGTCGCGGCCGCGAGTTCGAACGGCCCGCCGAACAGGACGAGGTCCCGAAGCAGGTCGTCGTGGCGCGTAGTGAGCATCCCCCGTGCGGCGCGCACGTCGGCGGGGTGGTCGAGGCTCACAAGGGTCCGGAACGGGCGGGGCGAGACATCCGCGCAATCCCTCCTTCCGGCGCGCCGAATATCGCCGACATCGCGAACGCCGCCGGCACACCCTTGCGACCAACCATGAGATCCACGCGGCCCCCTTGCCGCGCCGCAGGCCGGCAGTGCGGTGGACTCGGGGGATTCCACGTCGACGCACGGCGCCGGCCGCGTGCTGGGCTCAGCGTAGCGACGACGGCGCGCGGCGCGTCATCTCAGGCGTCAGACCGGGCGAAGGTCGGCCACTCCTCGTCCGCGGCGACCTCTTTCGCCTGGTCGAGCGCCCGCTCGATGCTCGCCTCGCGGTTGGCGGCGATGTCGACGGCGTGCGCGCGGATGAACGTCACGTCCCGGATGCCGACGAAGCCGAAGATCGCGCGCACGTAGGGCTCGAAGAAGTCGAGCGATCGCAGCGGGCTCTGCTCGCTGTAGTCGCTGCCCGACGACGTGACGACGACCATGCGCTTGCCCTCGAGCATCGGGAGCGGGTAGCCCTGCTCGTCGAAGCGGAAGAGGTAGCCCGGCTGCACGAGGCAGTCGATGTAGTACTTGAGCGCGTAGGGCACGCCGAAGTTCCACATCGGCGCCGTGATCACATAGGCATCGGCCGCCCGGAAGCGGTCGATCTCGTTCTCGATCTCGATCCAGGACTCCGCATGGTCCCGGCCGATCGGCATCCCGGCCAGGAGCGTGTACTTGGCCTCGATGTTGTCGCCCGCGATCGCGGGGAGGTCGGACCGGAAGAGATCCAGCGTCTCGACTTCGAGATCGGGACGCCGCGACCCCAGCTCGTTCAGCAGTGCATCCGTGATGCGCAGTGTCGTCGATCCTTCGAGCCTCGGGCTCGCGATGACGTGCAGCAGTTTCATTCTCGTCCCCTTCGGTGGTCCCCGGTCGAAGCGCACCACGCGCACTCGGCCCCGCGCATCGGGCATTCGCCCTATCTCATCCCCCGTGTGCGACGCTGGACCGATGGAGCGCAACGTCTCGAGCCGCATCGTCCTGGACATCACCGACCCCGCCGACCTCGTGTTCGCGATAGCCGTCGCCGAGCAGCACATCCCGGCGGTCGAGTCACTGACCGTCCGACTCGACGGCGTTCCCCTCGAGCCGCGAGAGGTGAGCGATGCGCACGGGACCCGCCTGCACCGCGTCCAGGCGGGAACCGGCCGGCTCGTCGTCGAGTACTCCGCCGCCGTCGCGGGGCAGGCGGATGCCGACGAGCCGACCGAGGCTGACCTGCTCGCGTACTCGCGGCCGAGCCGCTACGCCGAGTCGGATGCGCTGCTGCCCACGGCGGCGGCGGAGTTCCGCGGCATCCAGACCGGCGCCGACCTGCTCGCGTCCGTGTCGTCGTGGGTCGGCACGCGCCTCGCGTACGTCTCGGGCTCGTCGCTCCCGACGGACGGGGCCGTACGCACCCTGCTCAACCGCCAGGGCGTGTGCCGCGACTACTCCCACCTGTGCGTCGCGTTCCTGCGCGCGCTCGGCATCCCGGCCCGCCTCGCGGCGGTCTATGCACCCGGCCTCGCGCCCATGGACTTCCATGCCGTCGCTGAGGCGTGGATCGACGGACGCTGGTGCGTCGTCGATGCGACGGCGCTCGCTCCGCGCGCCTCGCTCGTGCGGATCGCGACGGGACGGGATGCCGCCGACACGGCGTTCCTCAACGTGATGTCGGGACGCGCCGACCTGGTCGAGACGACGATCTCGGCGGTCGTGGACTCGCTGCCTTTCGACGACGTGACGGAGCTCGTCTCGATCGCGTAGGACGAATTCGTGTCAACCTGTTGACATTCAAGATGTCAACAGGTTGACTCTGTGCATGGCCGACCGGATCACCGTCACCCTGCACCATCTCGTGTCGCTCATGGACGCGTACGCAGACGAGATGCTGCAGACCCGGCACGGAGTCACGTTCAGCCAGTTCCAGTTCCTCGCGGCCGTCGCCGACCTGCAGCCGGTCGACATCACGAGCCTCGCCCGGTGCCTGTTCGTCACCAAGGCGGCCGTCAGCAAGCGCGTCCCCTCGCTCGTCGCCGACGGCTGGATCGTCGCAGAAGGCGACCCGAACCACGGCCGCCGCGTGCTGCTGACGCTGACGCCGCGGGCGCTCCAGCTCGTCGTGCAGGCCGGCGGCGGTCTCGACGATCAGTTCACCTCGCTTTTCGCCGATCCGCGGCTGGGCGCCGACGGCATCGACGTGGACGTCCTCAATCGTCAGCTCGAAACACTCATGGTCCTCGTCACAGAAAAGGGAATCCCGCAATGAACCCTCGCATCCTCGTCATCGTCGGCACGCCGATCACCGGCAGTCTCAACCATTCGCTCGCGACGGCGTACGTCGACGACGCGCGGGCCGGCGGCGCCGACGTCCGCGTCATCGATCTCGCGAACGACCCGATCCCGGGGCACCCGACGCACCGGGACGAACTGCGGATGCCCCGCACCGACGATGACACGCCCCTCGACGCCGACGTCGCCGCCTATATCGAGGACGTTCGGTGGGCCGATCACATCGTGTTCTTCCACCCGCAGTGGTGGGGCACCTACCCCGCGGCGCTCAAGGCGTTCATCGACCGCGTGTTCCTCTCGGGCTTCGCGTTCCGCTACCGCGCGAAGAGCGCCCTGTCGGAGCGGCTGCTGGCGGGGCGCACGGCCCGCATCGTCATGACCATGGACTCGCCCCGCCTGTGGAACCGCCTCGCGTACCGCAATGCCGCCGAGACGAGCCTCAAGCGCGCGATCCTGGGCTACTGCGGCGTCAAGACGGTCGGTGTCACACGGTTCACACCCGTACGGTTCAGCGAGGACGAGCAGCGCTCGGGGTGGGTCGCCGAGGCCGGCAGGCTCGGGCGCCGCGATGCCGCGGCATCCGTCACACGCTCCCGCGAAGCCGTCGCCGTCGCCTGAATCGGCGCACGCCGCGGGCGTCCGCGTCCGCGGCGTGCGAATCTAGACGCATGAAGAAGTGGGTCGTCCGGTTCGCGACGCTTTACGTGTTCAACCTCGCGGTGCTGCTGCTGATCGATCTGCTCACGCCGGGCGTCCGCGTCGGGTGGGGCGTTCTGTGGGCGAGCGTCATCCTCACAGCCGCCGTCATCTGGCTCAAGCCGCTGATCAGCAAGTGGTTCGGCAGCATGACGGCCAAGTCGGCGCACCAGCGCACGAAGGCGGGCGAGACGCTCGTGCAGATCGGCCTCGTGTTCGTCGTCGAGCTCGTCGTCTGGATCATCGTCGTCGCGCTGTCGGGCGTCACGGTGCACAACTGGTTCTTCGGCTACCTCGTGCCGCCGATCTTCCTGCTCATCGCGTGGGCGATCTACGCCGCGATCGACACGCGCCTCGAGGCGCGCGCCGACGCCCTCTACGACCAGGCGTCGACGAAGCTCGGGAAGCGACCGACGGATGCCGCCGCCCCTCCCGCCGCCGACACGCGCGCCGAGGTCCAGGACGGCCTCACGCCCGAGCAGCGCCGCATGCTCGACGAGCTCGGCAACGGCTGAGCCGCTCCCCGCCCGAGCGCCACTCCTCGTCGGAGATCCGCCCCGCCGCTGTAACAAAGTGACGCGGGATGCCGCACCGGCCGCCCGCCCGACCAAGATGAAGACGCGCCGACAGCACGGCGCCACCCCACCGGAGGCCCCCATGTCGCGTTCCCTGCGCCCCGCCCTCATCGCAGCATCCATCGCCGCCGCCCTCGTCCTCGCCGGCTGCGCGGGGACCGCCGGCTCGCCCGACACCGAGAGCACGGCCGACGACGCCGGCTGGGTGACCCCCGGCAAGGTCACGATCGCGACGGGCGAGCCCGCGTACTACCCGTGGGTCATCGACGACGCTCCCGAGAGCGGCGAGGGCTTCGAGGCCGCCGTCGCGTACGCGGTCGCCGAGCAGCTCGGCTTCGCCGAGGACGACGTCGTCTGGGTGCGCACGAGCTTCGAAGAGGCCATCGCACCGGGCCCCAAGGACTTCGACTTCAACCTGCAGCAGTTCTCGATCAGCGACGAGCGCAAGCAGTCGGTCGACTTCAGCTCGCCGTACTACGAGACGACGCAGGTCGTCATCACCACCGGCTCCTCCCCCGCCGCCGACGCGAGCTCGATCGCCGACCTCAAGGACCTCCTGATCGGCGCGCAGACCGGCACGACGAGCTTCACGACGATCGAAGAGGTCATCCAGCCGACGCAGGGCGCGCAGGCGTTCAACACGAACGACGACGCCAAGCTCGCGCTCGAGAACGGTCAGGTCGACGCGATCGTCGTCGATCTGCCTACCGGCTTCTACATCGCGGGCGCCGAGCTCAGCGACGGCGTCATCGTGGGCCAGCTGCCGAACCCCGAGGGGGCATCGGGCGACCAGTTCGGCCTTCTGCTCGCGAAGGGATCGCCGCTCACGGCGAAGGTCACGGCGGCCGTCGACGCCCTACGCGCGGACGGCACGCTCGACGAGATCACGACCGAATGGCTCGGCGGCGACGACACCGCCCCGCTCCTGAAGTGAGGCCGGGGCGGCGACCGGATCGCACGCCCACCCGCTCGACTAGCCTGGCCCGATGACCCTGGCACCGGCATCCGATCCGCCTGTTCGACAGGTCAGCGCGGTCGAACTCGAGCGTCGCGCCTTCCGCAAGCGGCAGGGAACGAAGTCGGTCGTCATCTCGATCATCTCGACGCTCGTGCTCGCCGCGATCGTCTGGGTGACGCTGATCAACACGCCCGGCTGGTCGCGCGTCACCGAGATGTTCTTCGACTGGGACGTCGCGGTAGCGGCGTTCCCGCGCATCTGGAAGGGGTTCCTGCTCAACCTCCAGGTGCTCGCGATCTCGGCGGTGCTCGTGCTCGTCTTCGGGTTGCTCATCGCGACGATCCGCACCCTGCGCGGTCCCGTGTGGCTGCCGCTGCGCGCGCTCGCGGCGGGCTACACGGATCTCTTCCGCGGGATGCCTCTCATCATCGTCCTGTACATCGTGGGCTTCGGCATCCCGGGTCTCGAACTGATCCCCGTGCGCCTGCCGTACGCCTTCTGGGGCACCGTCGCACTCACGCTCACCTATTCGGCCTACGTGTCCGAGGTCTTCCGCGCGGGCATCGAGGCGGTGCACCCGTCGCAGCGCCAGGCGGCGCGGTCGCTCGGACTGAGCCATGCCAAGACGATGCGGCTCGTCGTCGTGCCGCAGGCGTTCCGCAAGGTCACCCCGGCGCTCATGAACGACTTCGTCGCGCTGCAGAAGGACGTCGGCCTCATCTCGGTGCTCGGTGCGGTGGATGCCGTCCGCGCCGCCCAGATCGAGACGGCGAAGTACTTCGACTTCACGCCGTACGTCGTGGCGGGACTGCTGTTCGTTCTGCTCGCGATCCCGACGATCCGCCTGACCGACTGGTACACGGCCCGCGTGCGCGCCCGCGAGCAGGTCGGCGGCATCGTATGAGCGCCGTGCTGCGCCTCGAGGATGTCTGGAAGTCCTTCGACGATCATGAGGTGCTGCGCGGCATCGACCTCGAGGTCGGTGCGGGCGAGGTCGTCGCGCTCATCGGCGCGAGCGGATCCGGCAAGTCGACGCTGCTGCGCACCGTCAACCTGCTCGAGCCCATCGACGACGGGCGCATCTGGCTGGGCGGCGACGACATCAGCGATCCGCGCGTCGACGCCGACACGGTTCGCGCCCGCATCGGCGTCGTGTTCCAGCAGTACAACCTCTTCCCGCACCTCACAGTGCAGGGCAACATCACGCTCGCGCTGCGGCACGTCCACCGGCGCTCGAAGAGGGAGGCGGATGCCGCGGCCCTCGCGCTGCTCGAACGCGTCGGCCTCGCCGACAAGGCCTCGTCGCACCCCGACCGGCTCTCGGGCGGGCAGCAGCAGCGCGTCGCGATCGCGCGCGCGATCGCGACCTCGCCCGACCTGCTGCTCCTGGACGAGATCACGTCGGCGCTCGACCCCGAACTCGTGGGCGAAGTACTCGATCTCGTCCGCGCGCTCGCCGACGACGGCATGACGATCGTCATGGCGACGCATGAGATGGCCTTCGCGCGCGACGTCGCCGACCGCGTCGTCTTCCTCGACGCGGGCCGCATCCTCGAGCAGGGTCCGCCCGCCGAGGTGTTCGGCGCCCCGCGCCAGGAGCGCACACGCGCATTCCTCGCCCGCTTCACCGCCTGACCCGGCCGTCGAGCGGCGCCCCACCTGTCCTCGAGCGAGCGGCGCGAGGCGGCGCGCCGGCGCCCCGCGATCGCGGCGATTCCGCCCGACGTGCATCCAAGGCGGCGTTCCTCCCGGAAAGCACCCTTGAAGGGCGGTCACCGATCGCTCGACGACAAAGGAGGAAGACAGTGCGCAAGACAGCAGCCGCCGGCCTCGTGGTCGGCCTCATCGCCGCCCTCGGCTTCGCCGCTCCCGCATCCGCGGAGACGAGCGGTTCCGCGCAGCTCTCCGTGCTGCACGGCATCCCGGATACTCCGGTCGACGTGTACGTCAACGGCGAGCGCACGCTCGACGATTTCCGGCCCGGTGACCTCGCGGGTCCGCTCGAGCTTCCCGCGGGCGACTACGAGGTGGCGCTCACGGCTCCCGATGCAGCCGACGCGAGCTCGCCGGTCCTCGGGCCGGTGACGCTCACCCTCGCCGCGGGCGCGAACTACACGGCCGCCGCCTACCTGAGCGAGGCGGGCGCGCCGTCGCTCAAGCTGTTCCAGAACGACATCGCGACGACCGCCGCGGGTCAGGGCCGGCTCACGGTGCGCCACATCGCCGCGGCTCCGGCCGTCGACATCCTGGCGGGCGGCTCCCCCGTCATCGAAGGCCTGACGAACCCGAACGAGCAGACGCTCAACCTGCCCGTCGGCACGGTCGCGGCATCCGTCGCCCTCGCCGGCACCACGGAACCCGTCCTCGGGCCTGCGGATGTCCCGATCCAGGACGGCGTGCTGACCATCGTGTACGCGTGGGGCAGCGCCGAGGACGACAATCTCGCCCTCGCCGTGCAGTCCGTCACAGTGGGGCACTCCAACCCCGGCGGAGTGCCGTCGGGAACCGCCGGATACCTCGCCCAGCGTGACTCCGTCACGACCATGGTCGGGATCGGCGCGGTCGGGGCCGTCGTGATCGCGCTGGCCGCGATGGCAGGAATCGGCGCGCGGCGCCGGCAGGAGTCGCGCCGCTGATGCGCGGCGGCACGCCGCGAGGGCACCGACGGCAGCGGTCCGCAGTGGCTGCGCTCGTCGGAACCGTCCTCGCGGCGTGCCTCGCCGCGTGCGGACAGGCGGTCCCGACGGCGGTCCCGCCGTCGCCCGCGGCATCCACCTCGGCGCCCGCACCGCCCACCGCGGCTGTCGATGTGCCCGTCACCTCCGCCGAGGTGCCGCCGCCCGTCGCGACGATCGCGCCGTCGCGGCTCGTGATCGAAGCGCTCGGGGTCGACATGACCGTCACGCCCGTGGGCGTCGAGCCGACCGGGCAGATGGAACTGCCGGTCGACCCCGCGATCGCCGGATGGTACCGGTACGGGCCGGATGCGGCGGCGACGGGCGGACACGTCGTGCTCGCGGCGCATGTCGACGCGATCGACTATCCGATCGGCCCGCTCGCGCGCCTGCGGGACGTGCCGATCGGATCACCCGTCGTCGTCGAGGCCGCGGACGGCTCGACCAGGACCTACGCCGTGGACTCGCTCACGTACTACGAGAAGTCGGCCCTGCCGACCTCCGACCTGTTCGCGCGCACGGGTGCTCCCGCGCTCGTCATCATCACGTGCGGCGGCCCGTTCGACAGCTCGACGGGACACTACCGCGACAACGTGGTCGCCGTCGCGACCCCGCGGTAGCACGCGATCTGCCGGCGACTCCGGGGTCAGCCGGCGGCGCGCTCCGCGGCCTCGACGACGTTCGTCATGAGCAGCGCGACCGTCATCGGGCCGACGCCGCCGGGGTTCGGCGAGAGGAAGCCGGCGACCTCTGCGACATCCGGATGAACATCGCCGTAGACCTTGTGCTTGCCCGTCTCGGGGTCGCTCTCGCGCGTCACGCCGACGTCGAGGACGGCGGCCCCGGGCTTGACGTCCTCCGCGCGGACGATGTGCCTGACACCCGCCGCAGCGACGATGACGTCGGCCTCGCGCAGGTGCGCACCGAGGTCGGTCGTGCCCGTGTGGGTGAGCGTCACCGTCGCGTTGTACTCGCGGCGCGTGAGCAGCAGCCCGACCGAGCGGCCGATCGTGACGCCGCGGCCGACGACGACGACGTGCTTGCCGGCGAGATCGTAGCCGTTGCGCACGAGGAGCTCGATGACGCCGCGGGGCGTGCAGGGCAGCGGAGTCGTGATCGGCGCGTTGACGTTGAGCACGAGGCGCCCGAGGTTGGTCGGGTGCAGGCCGTCGGCGTCCTTCGCGGGGTCGATGCGCTCGAGGACGGCGTCCGTGTCGAGGTGCTTGGGCAGCGGCAGCTGCACGATGTACCCGTGGCAGGACGGGTCGGCGTTCAGCTCGTCGATGAGGGCCTCGACGTCTTCCTGGGTCGCGTCGGCCGGCAGTTCGCGCTGGATCGAGTTCATCCCGATCGCCTCGGACTCGCGGTGCTTCATGCCCACGTACAGCTGCGACGCGGGATCGGCGCCGACGAGCACCGTCGCGATGCCCGGTGTGATCCCGCGCGCCGCGAGGGCCTCGACGCGGACCTTGAGCTCCGCCTTGATCTCGGCCGCTGCCGCGCGGCCGTCGAGCTTCTGTGCCGTCATTTCTCGTCCTTGATCTCGCCGAGACAGGGGATCCTGCCGAGGCGGGGAGTCATGCTCACCCGCGTCGGCGAGATCCCCTGCTTCGATGCCACGGGATGCCGCAAACAGCGGTCAGTGCTGCAGGCCGGGGTACAGCGGGAAGGCGTCGGCCAGCGTCGCGACGCGGGCGCGCAGTGCGGGCAGGTCGGCGCCCGGCAGGAGCGCGAGCGCGATGACGTCGGCGACCTCGGCGAACTCGGCGTCCCCGAAGCCGCGCGTCGCGAGCGCGGGCGTGCCGATGCGCAGGCCCGAGGTCACGAGCGGCGGGCGCGGGTCGTTCGGCACGGCATTGCGGTTGACCGTGATGTGGATCTCGTGCAGCAGGTCTTCGGCCTGCTTGCCGTCGATCTCGGCGTTGCGCAGGTCGACGAGCACGAGGTGCACGTCGGTGCCGCCCGAGCGCACCGAGATGCCGGCGGCCTCGACGTCGGGCTGCGAGAGCCGCTCGGCGATGAGGTGCGCGCCGCGCAGGACGCGCTCCTGGCGCTCCTTGAACTCGGGGGTGCCGGCGAGCTTGAACGCCGTGGCCTTCGCCGCGATGACGTGCATGAGCGGGCCGCCCTGCTGCCCCGGGAAGACAGCCGTGTTGATCTTCTTCGCGAGGTCTTCGTCGTTGGTGAGGATGAAGCCCGAGCGGGGTCCGCCGATCGTCTTGTGCACGGTCGACGAGACGACGTGCGCGTGCGGGATGGGCGACGGGTGGACGCCCGCCGCGACGAGACCCGCGAAGTGGGCCATGTCGACCCACAGGAGCGCGCCGACCTCGTCGGCGATCGCACGGAAGCGGGCGAAGTCGAGCTGGCGGGGGTACGCCGACCAGCCCGCGATGATGACCTTCGGCTTGTGCTCGACGGCGAGGCGGTGCACCTCGTCCATGTCGATGATCGAGGTCTCGGGGTCGACGCCGTACGCGACGATGTTGTAGAGGCGGCCCGAGAAGTTGATCTTCATGCCGTGCGTGAGGTGGCCGCCCTGGTCGAGCGAGAGGCCCAGCAGCGTGTCGCCGGGGCGCGCGATGGCGTGCAGCACGGCGGCGTTCGCGGTCGCGCCCGAGTGCGGCTGGACATTGGCGAACTTCGCGCCGAACAGCTCCTTGGCGCGCGCGATCGCGAGCTCTTCCGCGACGTCGACCTCTTCGCAGCCGCCGTAGTAGCGACGGCCCGGGTAGCCCTCGGCGTACTTGTTCGTCAGGACCGAGCCCTGCGACTGCAGCACGGAGACGGGCACGAAGTTCTCGGACGCGATCATCTCGAGGTATCCGCGCTGGCGGTCGAGCTCTCGGTCGAGCACCTGCGCGATCTCGGGGTCGATCTCGGCGAGCGGGGCGTTGAAATAACGATCGGTCATGACGATCTCCTTGACGACGGCTGTTCGGGGTGCGGCGCGCGAGGGTGCCGGGAATCGCTCCGGCCCAGGCGTGCGGTCGGATGCCGTTGTCGGTCGCTCCCCGGTGGTTGCCCACCTCAACGCCAGTCGCGACGGTTCGAGCATAACGGATGACGCTCCCCCGCCCGCGCGCACTGATAGGCTTGTCACGCCTTTTGTTAGGGATCCTTACACTTGCAGTCGACGACGACACCGCCGTCGCGGGCTGCCACGCCGCGGATCCATCGCCGCCCAGGTATCGCGCAGGGCCGGCGAGAAGAATGGAGACACCATGTCGCCCCTCGCCGTCGTCCCGGTCCCCCGTTCGCTCCAGCCTTCGCCGTCGGGCCCGTTCCCGCTCGCTTCGGCTGTCGTCTCGGGAGATCCGGATTCCGCCGCCACGCTCCGCGCGCTCGTCGAGGCCCGGACGGGCCTGGCCCTCGAGTCGGCGGGCGACGCGGCATCCGGCGGCCCCTCGATCGACCTGCGGATCGACGCGTCGGCTGATGCTGAGGGCGGCACCGCCGAGTCGTACCGCCTCACGGTCGAGGCGGCATCCGTCGTCGTGACCGGCGCCGACGCCGCGGGCCTCTTCTACGGCGTCCAGACCCTCGTGCAGCTCATCGCCCGCGACGGCGACGCATGGAGCCTGCCGGCCGTCCGGATCGACGATGCCCCGCGCTTCGCGTACCGCGGAGTCATGCTCGACGTCGCGCGCCACTTCCAGCCGGTCGGGACGGTGAAGGCCTACATCGACCGCGCCGCGGGGCTCAAGTTCAACGCGCTGCACCTGCACCTCACCGACGATCAGGGGTGGCGGCTCGAGCTGCGCTCGCGGCCGAAGCTCACCGAGTTCGCCTCGGGCACGTCGGTCGGCGGCGACCCGGGCGGCTTCTACACGGCCGAGCAGTACCGCGAGATCGTCGCGTATGCGGCATCCCGCCACATGATCGTCGTTCCCGAGATCGACATGCCCGGTCACACGCACGCGGTGGGGCTGGCCTATCCCGAGCTCGCCGAGGCGCCCGTGCTGTCGACGCACATCACCGACGTCGTCGAGGCCTTCGGCGGCGGGATGCCGACGGCGGGCGAGCCGTACGAGGGGATGGCCGTCGGCTTCTCGTCGCTGCGGATCCACGACGAGGCGACGTACGACTTCGTCGCCGACGTCTTCGGCGAGCTCGCGGCACTGACGCCGGGACCGTATCTGCACCTCGGCGGCGACGAGGCCCTCGGCACGGCGCCGGAGGACTTCGCGCTGTTCGTGGAGCGCGCGTCGACCATCATCGCTGACCTCGGCAAGACGCCCGTCGCGTGGCACGAGGCGGGCGCCGCGGCGGGTCTGCACCCCGACACGATCGGCCAGTACTGGGGTTTCACGACGCCGACCGACGGCATGGACGAGAAGACCCGCGCTTTCGTGCGGCGCGGCGCGCAGGTGATCCTCTCGCCCGCCGACGCGATCTACCTCGACATGAAGTACGCCCCCGACGCGCGGCTCGGCCTGACGTGGGCGAACGGCCCCACGAGCGTCGAACGGGCCTACGCGTGGGAGCCCGCCGACATCGTCCCGGGCGTCGGCGAGGCCGACATCCTCGGCGTCGAGGCGCCTATGTGGACCGAGACGGTCCGTGATCTGAGCGACATCGACGAGCTCGCCTTCCCCCGCATCGCGGCGGCGGCCGAAGCGGCATGGTCACCCCCGGCCGCCGACAGCGACCTGCGCACGTGGGAGTCGTTCCGCACGCGTGTCGGCGGGCTGGGCCCACTCTGGACCCGTCTGGGCATCGGCTTCCAGGCGTCCTCCGAGATCCCCTGGGCCAGCGAATGAGCACCGTCGTCCACTCGGTCCGGCTCGTCGACGGCGACCGCATCGTCGAGGACGCCTGGGTGCGCTTCGCGGACGGACGCGTCGTCGAGACCGGCACGGGCGCGGACTGGCAGCACGGAGCGGATGCCGCGGCCTCCGTCGACGCGACGGCGCTCGCCGGCCCCGGCGCGATCCTGACGCCAGGCTTCATCGACATCCACGGGCACGGCGGGGCGGGCGCCTCGTACGACGACGGACCCGACGCGATCCGCACCGCACGGGCCCTGCATCGCGCGCACGGCACGACGCGCGCCGTCGTCTCGCTCGTGACGGCGCCTCTCGAGACCCTCGAGCGGCGGGCTGCGATGGTCGCCGACCTCGTCGCCACCGACGCCGACATCCTCGGCTCGCACCTCGAAGGCCCCTTCCTCGACCTCGCACGCAAGGGCGCGCACGACCCGTCGCTGCTGAGGGCACCCGTTCTCACCGACGTCGAGCGCCTCCTCGCCGCGGGCCGCGGCACCGTGCGGCAGGTGACGCTCGCGCCCGAGCTGCCGGGAGGGATCGAGGCGATCCGCGCCGTCGTGGCGGCGGGCGCCGCGGCGGCCGTCGGCCACACCTCCGCCGATGCCGCGCAGTCCCGCGCGGCGTTCGACGCCGGCGCGACGATCCTGACGCACGCCTTCAACGCGATGGCCCCGTTGAACCACCGCGATCCGGGACCCGTCGGGGCTGCGGCATCCGACCACCGCGTGACCCTCGAGATCATCGCCGACGGCGTGCACCTCGATCCCGAGATCGTCCGCATCGCGTTCGCGGCCGCGCCCGGCCGGGTCGCGCTCGTGACGGACGCGATGGCGGCGGCAGGCGCCGCTGACGGCCACTACGAGCTCGGATCCCTCGCGGTGGACGTCACAGGCGGCGTCGCGCGGCTCGCGGAGGGCGGCGCGATCGCAGGGTCGACACTGACGCAGGATGCCGCACTCCGCCTCGCCGTGCAGGCGGGCGTGCCGCTCGCGGACGCCGTCGCGGCGCTCAGCACCGTGCCCGCGCGCGCGATCGGGCGCGGGGCGGACCTCGGCGGTCTCGCAGCCGGGACGCTCGCGGATGCCGTGCTGCTCTCGTCCGAGCTCGATGTCCGCGCCGTGTGGTTCAGCGGCGAGCGCGTCTGATCGCTGTCCGCCGCGCCGGAAGGCGGCGTCGGCTGGGGGCGGATGCGCCGCGCTGCGCGGGCAGATGGAATGCGGCCGTTGCATCCCCAAGATGCAACGGCCGCAGATTCCCGGGAGAGTTGCGGGGCGGAGAAGCCTCCCCCCGGTGTCTCTCCTCCCGCGGACGACTCGAGGCGTTCCGGTCCTCGTGTCGTCGTGCCCGCGGGTATCTCCCGGGAAGGGAGCGGGCAATGTCTCCTGCATATGAGACGCGCGTATTGCGGATCTATTACGCGGGTTCTGGACTTTTTTCTGAACGAATCCGCCGGACGTGGCACGAATCGCGAAAACCGCAGACAATGGGAGGAATTGGGGGATGGTCGGCGCCGACTTGGGGCGTGCTGACGCCCCCGGAAAGATCCACTGCATCGTGACGACCATTGACGATTCCGGCCCCACCGCCCTCGACGAGGAGGACGTTCCCGACCGGGCCGACGCCGACCTCGTGTTGCTGACGCGCTCCGGCGACAAGGCAGCCTTCGGCGAGCTGTGGTACCGGCATTACCGCTCGGGGATCGCCGTCGCGCGCGCCATCAGCTCGAGCATCGACCCCGACGACCTCGTGCAGGAGGCGTACGCGCGCATCTACCAGTCGATCCTCCGCGGAGGCGGCCCGACGGGTTCGTTCCGCGCCTACCTCTTCACGAGCATCCGCAACACCGCCGCAGCGTGGGGGCGGTCCTCGCACGAGCAGACGGTCGACCTGCTCGACACGATCGAGGACCCCGCGACGAGCGACGAGGCGACCGAGGCGGCGCTCGACCGCAGCCTGACGCATCGCGCGTTCCGGAGCCTCCCCACGCGCTGGCAGGAGGTGCTCTGGTACACCGAGATCGAGCAGATGAAGCCTGCCGAGATCGCGCCGCTGCTCGGCATCCGGGCGACGGCCGTCGCGCAGCTCGCCTTCCGCGCGCGCGAAGGGCTGCGCGAAGCGTGGATCCAGGCGCACCTGCAGTCGGTCCTCGACGGGTCCGACTGCCAGTGGGCGATCGAGCACCTGGGCGCCCACGCCCGCGAGACGCTCGCGCGCCGCGACCTGCGCAAGGTCGAGGAGCACCTCGCGGAGTGCCCGCGCTGCACGATCGTGGCCGCCGAGGCCAAAGCCGTGTCGAGTCGCCTCGCCCTCGTGCTGCTGCCGCTCACGCTCGGCGCCGTCGGCGCCGCGGGATACCTCGCGACGCTCCAAGGCGGCGGGGCGCCCATCATCGCCCTCGCCGCGGGAGCCGGTGCGAACGCCGCGTCGGCGCTCGCGCCGCTCGCCGCACCCGCGATGGCGACGACGGGCGGATCGGGAGCGGGGCTCACGGGCGGGTCGTCCGCGACGAGCGGCGCGGCCGGGTCCGCCGCGAGCGGCTCGGCGGCGGCGGCGTCGTCCGCGGCCGCCGCAGGCGGCACGGCGAGCGCCGGCGCCGTGGCTACAGGAGTCGGAGCCGCGACTGCGGCGGGCGGCGGGATCTTCGGCGGCATCGGCACGATCATCGGCGTCGCCGCGGCGACCGTCGTCATCGTCGGATCGTCGGTGACGGCATCGCTCGCGACGCCCGCCTCCGCCCCGGAATCCGAGCTCTCGGTCGGCGCCGTCAGCATGGCCGAAGGCTCGGAGGATGCCGCAGGCGCGGGCGTGATCGACCCGCTCGCGACCCCGACGGGGGAGGGCACCGACGCCGCGGAGGCCGGCGGCTCGGGCGGGAGCGCCCTGCCGTCGGGAACGCCCGCGCTCGCGAGTGCCAGCGTCGCCGTCGACGGCACGCAGCCGATCTTCACGCTCGCCGTCTCGGGTGCGCCCAACGCCATGGTCGAAGTGCTGCTCAACGGCGCCGTGCAGTCCGCGGCCTTCCTCGACGGCGACGGCAGCGGCTCCGCCGCGATCCTGCCCAACTACGGCAACGTCACATCCGATGCCCGCGTGCAGCTGCGATACCGCGCCGGCGACGAGATCGGCACGGCTCTGAGCCTGCGACTCAGCGACCTCGCGGATCTCGCCCCGATCCTCGCCGCCATGAAGCCCACGCACCCGAGCACGCCCGCGACAGGCGGCACGGGCAACGGCGCTGCGAACACGGGGAACAACGGGAACGGCAACGCGGGGAATAACGGGAACGGCAACGCCGGGAACAACGGCAACGGCAACGGCAGTACCGGGAACAACGGCAACGGCAGCACGGGGAACAACGGCAACGGGACGACCGGGAACAGCGGCAACGGCGCCGCCAGCGGGAACGGTGCGGCAGGCGGCAGCGGCGCGACGCAGGGCAGCGCCCCCGGGGCCGGCGATGAGACCGCCTCGGGCGGCAAGGGGAACGCCAACGGCGCGGGGAACGGCGCCGCGAACGGAAACGCCAACGGAAACGGCAACGCGAACGGCAACGCGAACGGCAACGTCAAGCCCTGAGCGCTCCCCCGGCCCGGGCTGCAGGTCAGGCCGCGCCTAGACTGGAACCCATGTCGGAGATGCCCCACGTCCGCCCCGTGCCGCCCGCCGAACCCGAGCCAGGCACGCGCGCGCCGCTCTCGGCCATCGACATCCTCGCCTTCGTGTGCGGGCTGTTCGCCTTCGGATCGCTCGCGCTGTGGGGCTTCGCGATGTGGCAGTTCCCGTGGAACATCGTGGTCAGCATCGCCGCGCCCGTCCTCGCGATCCTCGTGTGGGCGCTCTTCGTCTCGCCACGGGCCGTCTTCGCGGTGCACCCGTTCGTCCGGGCCCTCGTCGAGCTGCTCGTGTACGCGACGGCGACGATGGCGTGGTGGAGCATGGGCCAGCCGTGGATCGGCCTGGGCTTCGCGATCGTCGCTGTGACGGTCGGCGTCATCGCGGGCCGGCGCCGGTTCGCGTGACGACCGCCCCCGACGTCGCAGCACGTCTGCAGGCAGCGCTCGGCGAGCGGGTCGACACGTCCGATGCGGCGCGGCACGCGGCGCGGGCCGACAAGTCGGGGCACGCGGCATCCGGTCTCCCGATCGCCGTCGTCCACGCCCGCTCCGTCGAAGACGTGCAGGCGACCCTGCGGATCGCGACCGAGACCCGCACGCCCGTCGTGACGCGCGGTGCCGGCACGGGACTCGCGGGCGGCGCCAACGCGGGCGCGGGTGAGATCGCGCTCTCGGTGCGCGGCATGGACCGGATCCTCGAGGTGCGCCCCGACGACCTGCTCGCCGTCGTCGAGCCGGGAATCCTCAACGCCGACCTCAACGCCGCCCTCGCGGAGCACGGCCTCTGGTGGGCGCCCGATCCCGCGAGCCGCGCCATCTCGACGGTGGGCGGCAACATCGCGACCGGCGCCGGCGGCCTCCTGTGCGCGAAGTACGGCGTCGTGCGCGATGCCGTCCTCGGCGTCGACCTCGTGCTCGCCGACGGACGGCTCCTCCAGCTCGGCCACCGCACGGTCAAGGGCGTCACGGGCCTCGACCTCACATCGCTCGTCATCGGCTCCGAAGGCACTCTCGGCGTCGTCGTCGGCGCGACCCTCAAGCTCCGGCGCGTCGTGCCTGGCGTCGTGTGCACGGTCGCCGCGACGTTCCCCGATGTGCGGGCTGCCGCCGCGGCATCCGCCGCCGTCACCGCGTCGGGAGTGCAGCCCTCCATCATGGAGCTCATGGATGCCGCGTCCCTGCGCGCCGTCCACGATCTGCTCTCGCTCGATGCGCCGTCGCCCGGCGCCGCGCAGCTCACGATCCAGACCGACGGCCCCGCCGCCGACGTCGAAGCCGACGCCATCGCGGCGACGCTGCGCGCGGTGGGCGGCACGGTCGCCGTCACGCACGACCGTGCCGAGGGCGAGCGACTGCTCGCGATCCGCCGTTCGATGCATCCCGCGATGGAGCGCCTCGGCACGACGCTCATCGAGGACGTCTCGGTGCCCCGCAGCGCACTGCCCGCGATGTTCGACGAGATCGCCCGCGTCGAGCGCGAGCACGGCATCGTGATCCCGACCGTCGCGCACGCGGGCGACGGCAACCTGCACCCCAACTTCATCTTCGAGGGCGAGGTCGGCGAGGACGGCACGGTCGAGGTGCCTCCGGCGATCTGGGATGCCGCAGACGACCTGTTCCGCTCGGCCCTGCGCCTCGGCGGCACGCTGACGGGCGAGCACGGCATCGGCATCCTCAAGCGCCGCTGGCTCGCCGACGAGCTCGGCGACGATCAGTGGGAGCTGCAGCGCCGGATCACACAGGTCTTCGACCCGCTCGGCATCCTGAACCCCGGCAAGGTCTTCTCGGCCTGACCCGCCGCTGAGGGCTGCCGCGTCAGGCTTCGGGCGGGTAGACCTGCACGGGCTCGGCCGCGCGCGGCACCCGGCGCTGGGCATGGACGATGGACAGGATGCCGAGGATGACCGGCGCCGCGAAGTCCGTGAGCTGACCGAGTCCGAAGAAGATCCACACGACGTCGTTCTCGTCGCGGCTGATCTCGGTGCCTGTCGCCACGACGAGGAGCTGCGCGATGATCTGGGGCGCGGCGACCGCGATGAGGCCCCACAGCGGCGCCCACCTGAGCTGTCCCGTGATGACGCCTGCTCGGGCGATCTGGACGACGATGACGATCGCCGCGGCGAGCTGCACGGCGATGGAGATCCAGCCCCACGCGATGAAAAACTGCGTCGTGTCAGAGGTCACCTGAAGGAAGAGCGTCATGATCCGCTCGATGAGCGGCCACGCGGCGAGGCCCACCATCGCGCCCAGACCGAGCGGCTTGCGGGCGACGATGCTGCCTCCCCGCCCCAGACCGAACGCGTAGACGACGAGCGCGCAGGAGAACGCGACCACCGCGCCCCAGAAGACGACAGTGCGCAGCACGGGAGCCATCGACATCATCTGCGGTGCTACGAAGGCGAGCACGGCGCTCGCGATGAGGAGGACACCGCCCACCGTGAGCGTGCGACCCAGTTCGTCATCGCGTGAGGCAGCGGCCGCGGCATCCGTCATGCCTGCATCGTACTGATGCGCACGCGCGGGAAGCGCCCGGGCTGAACCGTGCCAAGGGGCGCGACGCTGGGCTCCCCCGACCCGGTCGAGTCCGGGCGCTTGCCGCCCGTCGACTCCTCGCGCCTAGAGGCCCTGCCAGGCCGGCTTGTTGTCGTACGTGTAGTGGTAGTAGTCGGCGAACTGCAGACGGGATGCCGCTGCCTCGTCGACGACGACCGTGACGTGCGGGTGCAGCTGGATCGCCGACCCCGGCAGCGACGCCGTGACGGGGCCCTCGACGGCGCCCGCGACGGCCTCGGCCTTGCCCTCGCCGAACGCGAGCAGCACGAGGTGGCGCGCCCGCAGGATGGTGCCGAGGCCCTGCGTGATGCAGTGCATCGGCACATCCTCGACCGAGTCGAAGAAGCGTGCATTGTCCTCGAGCGTCTGCTGCGTGAGCGTCTTGACGCGCGTGACCGAGGCGAACGACGAGCCCGGCTCGTTGAAGCCGATGTGGCCGTCCGTCCCGATGCCGAGGATCTGCAGCGCGACCCCGCCGGCCGCGGCGATCGCGGACTCGTAGTCGGCGCCCGCGTGCTCGATGCCCTCGAGCGAGCCGTCCGGCGTGCGGATGAGCGCGGGATCGAGCCCGAGCGGCTCGACGACCTCGCGGTGGATGACCGAGCGGTAGGACTCGGGGTGCGCCGGGTCGATGCCGACGTACTCGTCGAGCGCGAAACCGCGCACGCGCGAGACGTCGACGCCGTCGAGGCGCTCGGGCAGGGCCTCGTAGACCGGAAGGGGCGTCGAGCCCGTCGCGAGGCCCAGCACGACCTCGGGGTTCGCGCGGATGAGCCGGGCGATCTCGTCGGCGACGAGGCCGCCCGCGGCCTGGGCGTCCGGAACGATGATGACTTCAGCCATGAGTGAGTGCCTCCTCGGTGTGGGGGTCGTTGGTCGCACCGATGAGCGCCGCGCCAAGCGCCGCGGCGGGCGACCCGGCGGGCAGCAGCTCGACCCTCTCCTCGAGACGCAGCGAGCGCATGAACGGCGATGCTGCGGCGCTCGCGGCGAGCTCGGCGGAGACATCCGCCATGAGCCGGTCGCCGAGGGCCGTGACCCCGCCGCCGAGCACGACGACGTCGACATCGGCGGTGAGGATGAGGATGCGGACGGCCGACGCGACACCGCGCGCGATGCCCGCGCGCAGTTCGCGGGCGGTCTCGTCTCCCGCGTCGGCGGCGTCGAAGACGTCCAGGACCGGGAAGCGGCCGGGGCGGCCCCAGCGCTGCGCGACGGCTCCGCCGCCCGCGAGCGCCTCGACGCAGCCGTGCTGTCCGCAGCGGCACAGGGGCCCCGCGGGATCGATCGAGATGTGCCCGACCTCCCCCGCCGTGCCGCGCGCGCCCCGCGAGAGCTCGCCGTCGATGACGATGCCCGCCGCGACGCCGGTCCCGAGGTTGAGGTAGGCCATCGAGCCGTGCCGCAGACCGAGCCCGAGGGCATGGCCTCGCAGCGCGTACGCGCCCAGCGCCGCCGCCTTGACGTCGTTCTCGACCCGCACGGCGACGCCGAGCATCGGCGCCACCTCGGCGGCGAGGTCGAGGTCGTCGACCCCGAGGTTGACGGCGTGCGCGACGCGGCCCGTCTCTGCGTCGACCTGACCGGGGATCCCGATGCCGACCGAGTCGATCTGCGACAGGTCGGCTCCGGCATCCGTCGCCACCGCGTGGACCGCCGCGACGACCGTGCGGACGATCTGCTCGCCGCCCCACCCGGTCGTGAGGCGCACGCGCCCCGCGATGTCGCCCGCGTCGTCGACCACTACCGCGTCGGTCTTGGTCCCGCCGACGTCCAGCCCGACCCTCATCGCCCGACCTCCCGGCGGGAGGCGGCGGGTGTTCGCGCGCGCATCAGCCCTTGACCGCCCCAGCGACCAGGCCGCCGGTCATCCGACCCTGCACGATGAGGAAGAAGATGATGACGGGGAGCGCGATGAGCGTGGAGCCGGCCATGACGGCACCCCAGTTCACGGCGCCGCCGACCGACGACGACTGGAACGCGTTGAGCCATGGCATGAGCGTCAGGTTGTAGCCCTTGAGCAGCAGCAGCGCCATCGTGAACTCGTTCCACGACTGGATGAAGGCGAAGATGCCCGTCGCGATGAGGCCCGGCGCGAGCAGCGGGAAGGTGACCTTCCAGAACGCCTGCGACTTCGTGCAGCCGTCGATCATGGCGGCCTCTTCGAGGTCGGCCGGCACGCCCGCGACGAAGCCGCGGAGCGTCCAGATCGTGAACGGGATGACGCCGGCGAGGTACACGATCCCGAGCCCGAGCAGCGTGTTCAACAGGCGCCAGTCGTCGATCATGCCGTAGACGGTGAACATCATGGCTTCGGCGGGGATCATCTGCACGACGAGCACGGCCACGATGAACATGCGGCGTCCGCCGAAGCGGAACCGTGCGATCGCGACGGAGGCGAGGAAGGCGAACAGGAGGGTCGCGATGAGCACGCCGAAGGTCACGGTGAGGGTCGCGAGCAGCGCGTGCGGGAAGTCCGTCTGGCCGGGGGCCGCCTCGCGCGTCCACGCCGTGATGTAGTTCTGGATCGTGAACGGCAGCGGGACGAACGTGGGGTTGCGGCTCGTGATCTCGCTGTTGGGGGTGAACGACATGTTCACCATCCAGTACACCGGGAACGCCGAGCACACGAAGACGATGGCGGCCGCGATGTTCAGGAGCGTGCGCGTCGCGACGCGCTTGGCGGAGGGACGGCGTGCCGTGATCGAGCGCTTCTTGGGCGCCTTGGGCTCGCCGCCCTCGCCCAGGATCTCTTCGACACCGAGGGTGCCGAGCTGATTGGCCGCGTTGATCTGAGTGCTCACAGCTCCTCCTCCTTGAGCGTCGTGCGGACGTAGCCCCATGAGAGGGCGAGCAGCAGGATCACCATGACGACGCCGATGGCGGCCGTCGCGCCGAACTCACCGACGCCCTGACGGAACAGGTAGGTCCCGAGCACGTTGGTCTCGGCGGCGATGCCGCCGCGGCTCTGCAGCGCGTACACCTGCGTGAAGATGCGGAGGTTCCAGATGATCTGCAGGACCAGCACGACCGTGAGGACGCTGCGCAGGTACGGGAAGACGATCAGGCGGAAGCGCGACATCCCCGTCGCACCGTCGAGCGAAGAGGCCTCGAGGACCTCGCCGGGCACCTGACCGAGGGCCGCGTACGTCGTGAAGGCGACGAACGGAACCGACTGCCACACGATGATGATCGTCAGCACGAAGAAGAACGACCACGGGTTGAGCAGCCACGAGTGGTTGTTCCAGTCGTCCGTGCCGCTGATCGTGTTGAGGGTCCAGTTCACGAGCCCGTACTGCGTGTCGAAGATCCAGCCCCACACGACGGTCGCGGTCAGGGGCGGCATCGCCCACGCGAGCAGGAGCCCGACCGAGACGATGATGCGCCAGGCCCGTCCGAGCCTCGTCATGAGGACCGCGACGAGCACGCCGAGCGTCATGTTCAGGACCGTCAGGACGATCATGAGCGCGAGGCTGCGCATCAGGACCTGGGGGAAGTCGGACTCCGAGAAGAGGTCGACGTAGTTCTCGAACCAGACGAAGTTCGGCGTCGTCCCGAGGACCTTGTTCTTGACGGTGTAGTCGGTGAAGGACTGGATCACCATGAGGACGGCGGGATAGCCGACCATGACGCCCAGGATGATCATCGACGGGGCGAGGAGCGTCCAGGCATTGCGCGCTTCACGGCGCTTGCGCCGCTGGTCGCGGCGCTCGGCGCGCGCGAACGCTTCGTCGTGCTCGCCGTCTGCGGACGGTCGCGCGAGGGTGGCGGTGCTGCTCATCTCTCGCCTCCTCTCTTGTGGATTGCGTGACGTGAGGGGGAATGGATGCCGGGCAAGGACGCGCCGAAGGCAGCCGTTGCGCAGCGCGGGGATCGACAGGGCCCGACGACGGTCGGGGACTCCGGTCTCCGGGACGGGCGCAGGGGGCTCGCGCTTCCTGAGCCTGTCCGAGAGATCGGAGCGGGGCAAGGGGGTCCCGATGGGACCGGGACCCCCTCGACCTGCTACTTGTTGAGGATCGCTTCGATCTGAGCGTCGAGCTCCTCGGCGATCGTCTTGACGTCGCCGCCCTGGGCGATCTTGACGAGCGCGTCCGGGATGATCTGCGCCGCTTCGACCTCGGCCCAGTTCGGGCTCGTGGGCGTGAACTTCGAGTTGGCGAGGGCCGCGGCCTGCGCCTTGGCGATGTCGGTGTCGGGGAGCGACGACGACGCCGGGACGTAGCCCGGGGTCAGACCCTGCTCGGCGAGGAGCTTCTGGTAGTCCTCGGAGAGCATGATCTTGAGGGCTTCCTTGGCCTTGTCCTGCGCGTCCGACTTGGTCGCGACGGCGATGTTCGAGCCGCCCGCGAAGATCGGAGCGGTCTCGCCGGCCTTCATGCCCGGCAGCGCGAAGGCGCTCAGGTCGGCACCGAACGTGTCGGGGCATCCCTCGGAGACCTCTTCACCAGCGGCCTCGTCACCCCAGGGCCATGCGCCCGTGATGTTGCCCGCGGCCCATGCGGGGCTCGAGAGGAAGCCGACCTCGCCGTTGCAGAACGCGATGTTGCCCATGCGCTCGTTGCCGTCCGCCGGGGCGACCGACGCGTTGAGGTAGACGTCCTGGAGCATGTCGAGGCCCTTGAGGCTCTCGGGGCTCGAGAACTGAGCGTCCCACTCGTCGCCGTCCTGGACCGCGATCTCGCCGCCGTTGGCCCAGACGTAGGGAAGAGCGTTGTACCAGTCCTTGCCCGGGGCGTAGATGCCCGAGACCGTGTCGGTCTTCAGCGCGACGCCCTGGGCGACGTAGTCCTCGAGGGTCTCGGGGAGCGTGTCGCCGACGATCTGCGGCGTGTAGAAGACGATGCGGCCACCGGCGTAGTACGGCGCGGCGTAGAAGGTGCCGTCGAGCGTGCCCGCCTCGACGAGGCCGGGGAGCAGGTCGTCGCCGCCGAGCTCGTCCTGGATGTCGGAGATGTCGACGAACAGGCCCGCGTCGGCGAAGCCGAGCGCCTGCGTGTTGCCGACCTCGACGACGTCGGGCGAGTCGCTCGACGAGAGCGCGGCCGTGTACGTGTCGGAGACATCCGCCCACGTCTTCTCTTCGATGGTGAGCGTCCAGCCGTCGTTCTCGGCCTCGAACGTGTCCTTGAGGTAGTCGCGAGCGGTCTGCGGCGTGTCGGTGCCGACGACCCAGACGGTGAGGTCACCGGTCTCGGCCTCAGCAGCGGCATCGGTGCCACCGCCCGCGCAGCCTGCGAGAACGACAGCCGAAGCGCCGACGAGCGCGAAGGCTCCGAGCTTCTTGATCATGGTGTCTTCCTTCGTGTGTTTTCTCTTGGTGATTCGAAGGGGCCGGGTGGCCCATCCGGGGGGTTTTGTGCGGAGGTTCCGGGAGAACCTCCGACGAGGGAGGGATGCCGGTGCTACGACACCCCGAGTTGTCCTGAGAGGACCATGACGGCGGCGCCGCGCAGGACGATGTCCTGGCCTTGCTCCGTCATCCGCACGCGGACGCCGTCGTGGAACTCGGCGAGCGTCCGTGCACGGAGGGTCTCGACGGTCGCTTCCGCGAGGGGTCCGTCGAGAAGTTCGGTAGGGCCGGAGAGCACGATCTCCGACACGTCGAGAACGCCCACGATGGGCGCGAGCGCGATGCCGAGGCGCTCCCCCGCGTCGCGGAGGATCCCCTCGCGTTCCGAGGCGGATGCCGCGCCGATCCGCGCCGTGAGCGCGGGCACGGCGAGCCATGCCTCGAGGCACCCGACCTTCCCGCAGACGCACACGGGACCGCCGTCGGTGCCGACCGTGACGTGGCCGATCTCACCCGCCGCGAAGTGCGCGCCGCGCATGGGCTGAGCGGCGGCGAGCAGGCCCGAGCCGACACCGCGGCCGACCTTGACGAGCAGGACGTCGTCGCCGGCGCCGCCGAACGTGTACTCCGCGAGGACCGCGGCGTTGGCGTCGTTCGCGACGAGCACGGGCAGCGAGAGCGCCTCACGCAGCGCGCTCTCGAGGTCGAAGCCGACCCAGCCGAGGTTCGGCGCCGTGAGGATGACGCCGTGATCGTCGACGACACCCGGTGTGCCGACGCCGATGCCGAGGACGGGCGCGTGCGCCTGGGCGACGAGGTCGCGGGCGAGGGCGACGACCGTCTCGACGAGGTCCTGCGCGCCTGCGACGGGAGCGGACCGGCGGGCGACGATGTCGCCGTCGAGCGTCAGGACGGCGCCGATGAACTCGTCGCTCCCCGAGAGGTCGAGGCCGACGATGCGGTGGCCGTCGCGGTCGAGATCGACGAGCATGGCGGGCTTGCCGGGGCCGGATGCCTCGCGCATGCCCATCTCGGCGACGAAGCCGTCTGCGATGAGCTCGGCGACGAGGTCGGAGATCGTGACGCGTGTGAGGCCCGTCTCACGCGCCAGGTCGGCCCGGCTCATGGCGCCCTGGTGGAAGAGGGTCTGCAGGACGAGCGATCGGTTGTGCCCGCGAGCGTGCTCGGGCAGCACCTTGGCGCCCTGGCGGAGAGCCCGCCCAGGGCCGAAAACGCGAGAGCTCGCGGTTCCCTGCTGAGGGTGCGGCGGCTCGATCGTGGAGGAGCCGCGTTGCACGTCCGGTGAAGACATGTTTGTTAGTACACCTTACGAACAAACAATGCGCAAGCCGGCGGGGCGATTTGGACGGATCGTTTACAAACTTGTTACCTTCGGGCCGGATCCACTCCCCTTCGCCCGTCCACCGCCGTCACCTAGGCTGGGCGCCGGAGGACTCCATGAACCGCCGCATCGCCGCACTCACGATCACCGCGTTCGCCCTGTTGGGCCTCACGGCATGCACGGCCTCCCCCGCGCCGTCGAGCTCGTCCACCGCGCAGGCGGCGCCCGAGGGCGGCGACGGGCAGAGCGTCGCCGATGCGTGCGCGCTCATCCAGGACACGATGCAGCAGGCCACCGAGGACTTCGGCAAGGCCGCCGACGATCCCGCCGCCGTCGTCGGGGCGATGAAGTCGGCCGCCGACGAGCTCGCCGCCGCGGCGGACGAGATCACCAACAAGGATGTCGCGGCCGTGCTGCCGGGTGTCCAGCAGATGTTCGCCGACACCGCCGAGATCATGCAGGGCATCGTCGACGGCGACGTCTCGAAGATCGCCGATCTCGCGGCGCTCGGCGAAACGTTCCAGAGCACCGTCCAGGACTTCCAGGACCTCTGCGCCGCCGGGTGAGCCTCCCGGTCGTGATCGGACCGTCACCCGCCGGCTGAGCGGATCCCTTACCATGGAAGGGGAAATTCGGGAGCCGGGGGGTTTGGCATGACCGATCTGGCCGCCAGGCCTGACGCTGACGCGTCTTCGCCGGACGACGAGACCACTGCGATCGCGGGTGACGTCGACACCGTCGGCGCGCCCTCCGACGAGGGTCCCGACTCCCCCGCGTACGAGTGGGCAGCGGCAGAGCCGCACCCCCGCAAGCGCCGCCTCTGGCTGTGGATCGGCATCCCCGTCGCCACCGTCGCCATCGGCCTCGGTGCGGCATCCACGGTTCTCATCGCCCCCGGCACCTCGATCGCCGGCGTGCCCGTCGGGGGCCTGACCCCCGGCGCCGCCGCCGAAGTCGTGGGCCAGCGCCTCGCCGAGACCACTGTCGTGCTCACCGGCACGGGCGGCGACGCAGAACTGACCGGCGCCGAGCTGGGCGTCTCAGTCGATGCCGAGGCGCTCGTCGACTCCGCTTTCGCCGCGAGCCCCGCGTGGAACCTCGGCGCCTGGTTCGCCGAGCCCGTCGACGCTCCCGTCGCGATCGATACCGCCGTCGCCGTCGCGGCGCTGCGCGCCGCCGTCCCCTCGATGTACGTCGACCCCACCGATGCGACGATCGCCTTCGACCCCGCGACCGCGACCTACGTCGTGACACCCGCCATCGAGGGCGCGGGCGTCGATGTCGACGCCGTGCACGCCGCCGTCGCCGAGGCCTTCGCCGCCGGCGACGCGACGATCGACCTCGCGGCCACGACCGCGCCGGTCGAGCCTGTGGGGTCCACCTTCGTCGCCGACGCCCAGGCCGTCATCCTCAACCGCATGCTCGACACCGCCGGCTTCTACGTCGGCGCCGAGCGCACCGTCCCGATCGATCGCGCGACGCTCGCCGCGTGGCTCACGGTCGAGCCCGCCGACCGCGGCACGTTCGAGGTCAGCGCGGACCCCGCCGCGATCCAGCCCGTCGTCGACGGACTCGCCGCCGCCGTGAACCGCGCGCCGGTCGACTCCACGACGATCGTCAACGCCTCGGGCAAGACGCTCAGCACGCCGACCGAGGGCGTCGTCGGTCGCACCCTCGAGTCCACCGACGGCATCGCGAACTCGTACGCCGAGCAGCTCGCGACCGGCAACGCGGTCTACGCATTGCCCACCGCCGAGGTGCCCTTCAACACGACGACCCTCGCACGGCTGCTCGAGGTCGACCTGAGCGAGCAGCGGCTCTACCTCAAGGAGAACGGCGTCGTCGTCGACTCGTGGCTCATCTCGAGCGGCAAGGGCAACACGCCGACCTTCACGGGGCACTACACGATCAACTCCAAGGCGACCGTGCAGACGATGAACGGCTACGACCGCGACGCGCAGGGCAACATCACCGGCACGTACTCGACGCCGAACGTCAAGTGGCCCATGTACTTCAACGGCGGCCAGGCGTTCCACGGCGTCTACTGGCACAGCAACTACGGCAACCGCATGAGCCACGGCTGCGTCGGCATGCCCGAGTGGCGCGCGCAGCAGATCTACAACTGGTCTCCGTACGGCACCGACGTGTGGATCCACAGCTGATCCAGCCCTGACGCGGGCAGCAGGCACGGGATGCCGCGCGTTTGCGCGCCCGGACGGCGACTGCCTATCGTGAGCAGTGCGCCGCGTCAGCCGCGCCCGGCGGCGCCTCCGGCCACCGGCATCCCTCCTCCCGAAGGACTTCCGTGCCCCGTTTCGACCTGCCGCTCGCCGAGCTCCAGACGTACGCCCCCGAGATCGCCGAGCCCGCGGACTTCGACGCGTTCTGGGCCGACACCCTGACGCAGTCCCGCGCCGCGGGCGGCGAGGTCGTCGTGACGCCCGTCGACAGTCCGCTCGAGACGCTCGACGCGTTCGACGTGACCTTCCCCGGGTACGCGGGCGACCCCGTCAAGGCGTGGCTGCTGCTTCCCGCGGGTGCGGAAGCCCCGCTCCCGGCCGTCGTCGAGTTCAACGGGTACGGCGGCGGGCGCGGCCTGCCCTTCGAGCGGCTGGGCTGGGCATCGGCGGGGTACGCGTACCTCTTCATGGACACGCGCGGCCAGGGCTCGATGTGGGGCTCGGGCGGAGGCACGGCCGACCCCCACGGCACGGGGCCGTCGTCGAGCGGCTTCATGACGCGCGGCATCGAGGACCCCGCCGACTACTACTACCGGCGCGTGTTCACGGATGCCGTCCGCGCCGTCGACGCGATGCGCTCGCTCCCCCAGGTGGATGCCGCGCGGGTCGCGGTCGCCGGCGCGAGCCAGGGCGGCGGCATCGCCCTCGCGGCCGCCGGCCTGAGCGAGGGCCTCGTCGCGGTCTTCCCCGACGTGCCGTTCCTGTGCCACTTCTCGCGCGCCGTGGGTTTCACCGATGCGGATCCGTACCAGGAGATCGTGCGCTACCTCTCGGTGCACCGGGGCGCGGACGAGCGCGTGCACCGCACCCTGTCGTACTTCGACGGAACGAACTTCGCGACGCGCGCGACCGCGCCCGCGCTCTTCTCGGTCGCGCTGATGGACACCATCTGCCCGCCGTCGACGGTGTTCGCCGCCTTCAACCGCTACGGCGCGGCCGACAAGCGCATCGAGGTCTACACGCACAACGGGCACGAAGGCGGCCAGGCGTACCAGTGGGCCGAGCAGGCGCGCTTCCTGCGCGAGCGGGTCTAGCCCCAGCGCGCTCCGCCAGATCGGACCATTCGACGAGATTCGGACCATCGGCGCACGATGGTCCGAATCTCGTAGAACGATCCGCGTGTCGACGGATGCCGCGGCCGGGCGTCGTCCCGGGTCAGGGCGTCCGCGCCGGCGTCAGTCGACCGAGGTCACGTGCAGGACGAACGCCTGCACGGGCCACAGCGTCGGCAGCTGCAGGCCCGCCTCGACCAGGAGGCGGCCGGGCAGCTCGATCTCGCCCGCCATGTACCACTCGGGCGCGATCCACCCGTACTGCGTCTCGCCGATCTCGCGGCGGACGCGCACGCGGTAGCGGCGGTCGGGGTCGAGCCACGTGAGCCGCAGCCGCTCGGCGCGGGCGTCCTCGAGACTCGCGATCGTCGCGACGACGACGACCGAGGCATCCGGCGTCGCGAAGCCCGTCACGCGCCACGCGGGGTCGCGCAGGTCGGGGTGCACGACGGCGCCCGCGTGCACGATTCCGCGCAGCTCCTTGTAGAGGGCGCCGAACCGGGCGATCGCGGCGGTCTCGTCGTCATCGCACGAGAGGATGTCCCACTCGAAGCCGGACGACCCCATGAGGCTCGTCGCCATGCGGTACGACAGGTCGGTCGTGCGCCCCGAGCTGTGCGAGGTCGTGGGGCCGATGTGCGCGCCGACGATCTCGGGCGGCAGCAGCAGGCTCGTCCATCGCTGGATGTCCTGCCGCTCGACGGGGTCGTTCGAGTCGCTCGCCCACACGCGGTCGCACACCTCGAGGATCCCGAGGTCGGTGCGGGCTCCGCCGCTCGAGCACGACTCGATCTCGAGACCCGGATGCCGGGCCTTGAGCTCCGCGATCAGGCGGTACACCGCGAGCATCTGCACGTGCCCGCCGGGCCTGCCGTCGTGCGTCGACTCTACGAGGTCGCGGTTGTGGTCCCACTTGATGAAGTCGACGCCGACCTCGCGCACGGCATCATCGATCTGACCGAGCACGTGAGCGTACGCTCCGGGGTTCGCGAGGTCGAGCACGTACTGCGTGCGCCACGAGAGCTCGGGCTCGTGATCGAGGTGACCCGGGTCGTGCAGCAGCCACTCCGGGTGCGCGCGGGCGACGTCCGAGTCGAGCGAGACCATCTCGGGCTCGAACCAGAGACCGAACTGCATGCCGAGGTCGTGCACGCGCTGCGCGAGCGGCGTGAGTCCCTCGGGCCAGACGGTGCGGTCGACGACCCAGTCGCCGAGGCTCGTCGTGTCGTCGCGGCGACCCTGGAACCAGCCGTCGTCGAGCACGAACCGCTCGATCCCGACCTCGGCGGCCCGCTCGGCGAGCGCGAGCAGTCGCGTGGTCTCGTGCTCGAAGTACACCGCTTCCCACGTGTTGAGGATGAGCGGCCGAGGGGTCCGCGGATGCTGCGCACGTCCGCGAAGCCACGTGTGCGTGCGGGCGGAGAAGCCGTCGAGCCCCGCCTCGCTCCACACGAAGGCGACGCGCGGGGCGGCGTACTCGTCGCCGGGCGCCAGGACGATCTCGCCGGGACGCAGCAGCTCGCCGGCGCCGATGAGCGTCACGGCGTCGGTCACGCGGTCGACGCGGTAGGTCGTGTCGGACGACCACGCGGCGTGCGCCGCCCAGAGCCGCCCGCTCCCCCACCGGGGTGCGCGCTCCGAGGCGATCACGACGGTCGGGGCGTCGTGGCCGGGCCGACCGCGGCGCGACTGCCGCACCGTCGAACCCGCGGGCATGGCCGTCGTGACGGGGCGCTTCTCGCGCGCCCACCGTCCGTCGAACGTCGTGAGCGTGTCGGTCGTCGTCGGCACGGGCAGTGCCGACTCGAGCCACTCGATCTCGACGGGCGCGGACGGGCCCACGCGCCCGGAGGCTCCGGGCGTCGCGTCAGCGGCGCCTGGAGGGGGCGCGGCAACCGGATCCCCCGTGTGCCGAAGCGACTGCGCGACCCACACGACGCCGCCGGTCTCGATCGACACCCGCACGGTCAGTTCGAGATCGGATGCCGCATCCCGCGCCCGCGCGACCAGGGCGTCGTCCGTCGCCACATGATCGGTCTCGACCCAGCGGGCGTGGTGGAGCACTCCGCCGCGGCGCAGCTGCATGCCCGGGCGCCCCGTCCAGCCGTCGCCCTCGGCCGGCGAGAGCGAGACCTGCCAGGCCGCGTCGAGCGTGCCTTTGGACGACTGGCGGCTCAGGGCCGCAGCGAGAGCGGCCGCGTCGTCGTCCGTGACGGCGCCGAGCGCCGCGCCCCAGTGCAGGACGCGCGGGAGCCCGCGCGGACGGTGCTCGAGCAGCACGGAGACACCCTCGGCCTGAAGGTGGACGTGGCGCGTGGTCATGCGTTCTCCTCTCGCGGCGGGCGCTCGCCCGTGCCGCGCTCGACGATCCAGGTCGGCAGCTCGATCTGCCGGGTGAAGCCGGACGGGTCTCCGCCGCGCTCGAGGGCGAGCATCGCGGCGCGGCGGCCGAGCTCGACGGGGTCGTACGAGATGACGGTGACCCCCAGGACGTCGGCGGTGTCGAAGTCGTCGAAGCCGACGAGCGCCGTGCGGCCGTCGTCGTGCCGGTCGCGGAGCACCCGCAGCGCCCCCACTGTCACGCGGTTGTTGCCCGTGATGAGCGCCGTCGGGGCGTCGTCGGAGGCGAGCAGATCGGCCACGATGCCGTCGGGGCGGATGCTGAGGTCGTCGACGAGGCGCTCCCACCGCGCGCTGTCGTGGACGCCGTAGACCGCGAGCGCGTCTCGGTAGCCCCGCAGGCGCTCGGCCTGCGTGTAGACCGAGGCAGGGTTGCAGACGTAGCCGATGCGGCGGTGCCCGCGTGCGAGCAGCCGCATCGTGGCGTCGTACACGCCGCGGTGGTTCTCGATCACGATCGAGTCTGCGACGAGATTGCGCGCCGGCCGGTCTATCGCGATGACGGGCGTGCCGAGATGGCGCTCGCCCTCGAGGTAGGACTGGTCGTCGGCGACCGGGATGAGCAGCAGCGCGCCGACGCGCTGCGCGAGCAGGGCGTCGGCGACGCGCTCCTCGCCCTCCGCGGTGTCGTCGGTCGTCGCGACGACGAGCGCGAAGCCGTGGGCGGCGAGCTCCTTCTCGATGCCCGCCGCGACCTTGTAGTAGAAGGGGTTGCCGAGCTCGCCCATGATGAAGCCGAAGGTGTTGGTCGCGCCTCCGCGCCGCAGGCTGCGCGCGAGCGTGTTCGGCCGGAAGCGCAGGCGCTTGGCGGCTGCGAGCACCCGCTCGACCGTCTCGGGGGCGACGAGCTCGCGACTCGTGAAGACGCGCGAGACGGTCTTCGAGCTCACCCCCGCCAGACGCGCGACATCGTCGAGAGTCGCGCGGTTCTGCACCGTCATCGGCGGCCTTCCTTCGTCGGAACGCCGCCCAGCATAGCATCGTGGCAGCGAATGTCGACGTAGGACATTTGTCGGACATCTGCTCAGTTCATCGTATTCATGGGTCTGATAAAGCCCAGATCAAGCGATCTATTTTCTAGGCCTTCGGTGACAGGACACGACAAGACAGCGTTGACATTCAACCCTTGCGAGACCGTTCCCACGGTGCGTAATCTGCTCGTGCGACAACCCACGCGACGATGCGGCGGCACCCGCATCCCCAGTTCAAGGGTGAACCTGAGAAGGAGAGACACATGGCGAAGAAGTCATCGGCTGCGATCGCGCTCGTAGCCACGGGCGGCATCCTGCTGGCCGGATGCTCGGGCGGAGGCGGCGCAAGCGACGCCGACAACACGATCGACGGCGAGGTGAAGGGCGACATCACGTTCCTCACCTGGCGCACGGACCTCGAACAGGACGGCACGTTCGACAAGTACGTCGAGGAGTTCGAGAAGAAGTATCCCGATGTCAACGTGACGGTCGACGCACTGAGCGACTACCCGGCCCAGATGCAGACCCGCATGTCGACGACCAATTACGGCGATGTCTTCGGCATTCCGACGATCCAGCCCGACCAGTACGAGCAGTTCCTCGAGCCGCTGGGCAAGACGGCGGATTTCGAGGACAAGTACCGCTTCCTCCCGTCTTCGAGCTTCGAAGGCACGCAGTACGGCGTGGCGTGGGGCGGCAACGCCAACGGGGTCGTCTACAACAAGCGGATCTTCGACGAGGCCGGGGTGACCGAACTGCCCACGACCGAGAAGGAGTGGCTCGACGCTCTCCAGAAGGTCAAGGACAACACCGACGCGATCCCCCTGTACACGAACTACAAGGACGGATGGCCCCTGAGCCAGAGCTTCGGCAACCTGGGCGGGGTCACGAACGACCCCGACGCGCCCGTGACGCTCGCGGAAGACCCTGCGCCGTGGACAGAGGGCACCGATGTCTACGCCATCGACTCACTGCTGTACGAATCGGTCGCGGCGGGCCTGACGGAGGAAGACCCCCTCACGACCGACTGGGAGCAGTCGAAGGTCGACCTGGGCACGGGCAAGATCGCGGCCATGACGCTCGGCTCCTGGGCCGTCTCGCAGATGAAGGCCAAGGCCGAAGAGAACGGCGCCTCGGCAGATGACATCGGATTCTTCGCGTTCCCCGCGAACGTCGACGACGAGCAGTACGCCGTGATCGGCGGTGACTACAACCTCGGAATCAGCAAGCACTCCAAGTCCAAGGCCGCCGCGTGGGCGTGGCTCCAGTGGCTCGTCGAGGAGTCGGGCTACACCCAGACGCAGGGCATGATCTCGACGCTGATCTCCGACCCGCTCCCCGATTCCCTGGTCGCGTTCGAAGCCGCGGGCGTCAACCTGCTCGAGATCAACCCGGCGCCGGCCGGCAAGGAAGCGCTGCTCAACGAGACGTCGAACGATGCCCAGATCGACCTCTACGGCCCGATCTACCGCCAGAAGCTCGTCGACATCGCACGCGGCGCAGCCGACGGCGACAAGGAGAGCTACTTCGCCGAGCTCAACGACAAGTGGGGCGCGGCCGTCGAGAATCTCGCGGGCTGACCGAAAGGACGGTAGGCACAATGTCGATCACTTCTCCCGGTGGGGCTCCAGCCGGAGCGCCTGCCGTCCTCTCCCCGGCGGTCAGCTCTCGCCGGTTCCGCGGAGTCATGCGCGGAACCGGCGAGGGCCGGCCCCTCACCCCACGCAAGGGGCGCTTCGTCCGTGGGCTCACTCCCTGGCTCTTCCTCGCCGCAGCCGTCGGACTGCTCCTGGTCTTCACGTACTGGCCCGCGATCAACCTCTTCTACTACAGCGTCACCGACTGGGACGGCATCGATCAGCAGAAGAACCTCGTGGGCTTCGAGAATTACCTTGAGGTCTTCACAGACCCGCGGATCTTCTCCGTCTTCTTCGTCAGCCTCTACTACTTCGCGGCCTCGTTCGTCCAGATGGCGATCGCCCTCTACTTCGCGACGATCCTGAGCTTTTCGACACGGTTCTCGAGCTTCTTCCGCGGAGCGCTCTTCTTCCCCTACCTCATCAACGGCGTGGCCGTCGGCTTCGTCTTCCTCTACCTGTACCAGCCCGGCGGGACACTCGACACGGTCCTCTCGTGGTTCGGCGTGACGGACCCGCCGCATTGGCTCGGCGATCCGTCTGTCGTCAACTGGTCGCTCGCAGCCACGTCCGTCTGGCGCTATACCGGCATGGCCTTCGTGCTGTTCCTCGGCGCGATCCAGTCGATCCCGCACGAGCTGTACGAGGCCGCCGAGATCGACGGCGCTTCCCGCTGGGCCCAGTTCTGGGCGATCATCTTCCCCGGCATCCGCCGCGTCGTGGGCCTCACGGTCATCCTCGCGATCGCGGGCAGCCTCAGCGTGTTCGAAGTGCCCTTCGTGATGACCGGAGGCGCAAACGGTTCCAACACCTTCGTCATCCAGACCCTGCAGACAGCATTCACCTATCGGAGCGTGGGGCTCGCCTCCGCGATGGCGGTGGTCCTGCTCCTCATCGTGCTGGTCGTGACCTGGATTCAGCGCAAAGTATTCCCCGACGAGAAGGTCGACCTGACATGACCACGACAGAGCACACCATGACAGAGCCTCTCACCACGATGCCGATGCGGACCACCCCACCGCGGAAGATCCGCGGTCGATCGCCGCTCGAGCGCCTGCGCTCAGGCAGCGCGACGACTGCCAAATACACGAGCCTCGTCGTGGCGTCGATCATCACGATCCTTCCGCTCTCGGTTCTCCTGTTCGCGGGGCTGAAGACGGGCAAGGAATACGCCGAGACGGGCCCCTTCACGCCGCCGTCCGACTGGCTCAATTTCGACAACTTCGTCACCGCCTTCGTCAGCGGAGAGATGCTCCAGGGCTTCGTGAACACGACGATCGTCCTGGCCGTCTCCCTCGTGGGGACGATCTTCATCGGCACGATGGCCGCCTACGCCCTCGACCGGTTCAACTTCCGCGGAAAGCGGCTCGTCCTCGTGCTCTTCCTGGCCGCCACGCTGATCCCCGGCGTGACCACGCAGGTCGCGACCTTCCAGCTCATCAGCGCCCTCGGGCTCTACGACTCGATGGCGGCTCTCGTCATCCTGTTCATGGGCACCGACATCATCGCGATCTACCTGTTCATCCAGTTCATGCAATCCATCCCGGTGTCGCTCGACGAAGCGGCGATGATCGACGGCGCCAACCGCTGGACGATCTACTGGCGCATCATCCTTCCGCTGCTGCGGCCCGCGATCGCGACCGTCGTCATCATCAAGGGCATCGCGATCTACAACGAGTTCTACCTCCCCTTCCTCTATCTGCCGTCCCAGCAGTTCATCTCCACGGCGCTGTTCCGCTTCAAGGGCCCCTATGGGGCGCAGTGGGAGGTCATCGCCGCCGGGACGATCCTCGTCATCATCCCGACGTTCATCGCCTTCCTCCTGCTGCAGCGCTGGATCTACAAGGGCCTCACCGCGGGAGCCGTCAAATGACCCTCACCCTGACCCGCCGCCCCCTCCACGACGGCTGGACCCTCCGCGCTGCCGCCGGGCCCGCGCCCGCACCGATCGCCGGCGCGGTCGTGCCTGCGACCGTCCCCGGCTGCGTGCACACCGACCTGCTCGCGGCGGGCCTGATCCCCGACCCGTTCCTCGACGACAACGAGTCGGCGCTGGCCTGGATCGGGCTCGTCGACTGGACGTATCGCACGTCGTTCACGTGGACTCCCGACGGCGCCGAGCGCACCGACCTCACCTTCGCGAGCCTCGACACCGTCGCACGCGTGACGCTCAACGGCCGCGTCCTCGGCGAGACGGCCAACCAGCACCGGTCGTACCGGTTCGATGTGACGGACGTGCTCGTCGAGGACGCGAACGACCTCGAAGTCGCCTTCCGATCCCCCGTCAAGTACGCCAATGCGCAGAGCGTCGCGCTCGGCGCGCGCCAGCGCCCCTACCCGCTCCCATACGACGCGATCCGCAAGTCGGCGTGCAGTTTCGGATGGGACTGGGGCATCGCCACCTACACGAGCGGCATCGTGAAGGACGTCGCGCTCGAGTCGTGGTCGATCGCGCGGATCGCGCAGGCGCGCGTCGTCGCGACCCCGGAGGGCGACGGCGGCATCGTCACGGTCGACATCGAGGTCGAGCGAACGACGGATGCGCCATCCCGGCCGCTCGTCGTCAGCGTCGCGGTCAACGGGCCGGGGCTCGGCGACGTGCTGCCGGGCACGACCGTCGAGGTCGAGGGGGCTCGTGCGCGTGTGACCCTCGACGTGCCGGCAGTCGAGCGCTGGTGGCCCGCGGGCTACGGGGCGCAGCCCGTGTACGTCGTCGACGTCCGCCTGCGCGGCGACGAACCTCACGTCCTCGACGCGACCCACCGGACCGTCGGCTTCCGCGACGTGCGCTGGGACGTCACGCCCGACGAGTCCGGCACGCCCTTCACGCTCGTCGTCAACGATCAGCCCGTCTTCGTCAAGGGCGCCAACTGGATCCCGGACGACGCCCTGCCCGTGCGCATCACGCGCGACCGCCTGAATCGGCGCTTCGACCAGGCCCTCGACGCGAACCTCAACCTCATCCGCGTGTGGGGCGGCGGGCTCTACGAGTCGGACGACTTCTACGAGCTCGCCGATGAGAAGGGCCTGCTCGTGTGGCAGGACTTCCTGTTCGCGTGCGCCGCGTACGCCGAGGAGGAGCCGCTGCGCTCCGAGGTCGAGGCGGAGGCCCGCGACAACATCGCACGCCTCGCGCACCACACCTCGCTCGTGCTCCTGACAGGCAACAACGAGAACCTCTGGGGCTACGAGGACTGGGGCTGGAAGCAGCGCCTCGACGGCAAGACGTGGGGCGCGTACTACTACTACGATCTGTTCCCCGCGCTCGTGTCCGAACTCGCGCCGCACGTGCCCTATGCCCCCGGAAGCCCCTTCAGCCCCGGCGGCGGCTGGGACGGGCAGCAGCAGACGGGCCTGCACCCCAACGACGAGACGTCCGGCTCGATGCACCTCTGGGAGCAGTGGAACCGCCTGGACTGGACGACCTACCGGGACCACCGCCCGCGCTTCGTCGCGGAGTTCGGCTGGCAGGGACCGCCCGCGTGGTCGACACTGCTGCGCTCCGTGAGCGACGACCCGCTGACCCCCGAGTCGCCCGGCATGATCGTGCACCAGAAGGCGACCGAGGGCAACGTCAAGCTCACGAACGGACTCCTGCCGCACTTCCGCGTGCCGGAGGACATGGAGACGTGGCACTGGGCCATGCAGCTCAACCAGGCGATCGCGGTGCGCACGGCGCTCGAGCACTTCCGCTCGTGGGCGCCGCACACGCAGGGCGCCATCGTGTGGCAGCTCAACGACTGCTGGCCCGTCACGTCGTGGGCCGCGATCGACGGCGACGAGCGTCCGAAGCCGCTCTTCCACGGCCTGCGCCGCGCCTTCGCGCCCCGGCTCGTGACGCTGCAGCCGCGCGAGGGGGGTCTCGCCGCGATCGTGTCGAACGACACCGGCGGGGACTGGGCGGGCACGCTGCGCGTCCGCCGGCTCGCGTTCGACGGGACGGTGCTGGCCGAGACGGATGCCGCGCTCGAGGTGCCGTCGCGCGGCACGGTCACCGTGGCGATCGAGGCGACGGTCGCTGCCCCCGGTGACGCGGCGAGCGAGCTCGTCGTCGCCGAGATCGACGGCGTCCGCGGCGAGTGGTTCTTCGCCGAGCCGCGGGACTCGGCGCTCGGCGCCGCTGCTCTCGAGGTCGAGACGGCGCCCGCCGACGGCGGCACGCTCGTCACGGTGACGGCGCACAGCCTCGTGCGCGACCTGACGATCCTCGCCGACAAGGTCGACCCGTCCGCCGTCGCGACCGATGGACTGGTCACCCTGCTGCCGGGCGAGAGCGCCGGCATGCTGATCCGCCACGAGGGCACGCTCGACGCGGCGCGTCTCGGGGCGCCCGAGGTGCTGCGCAGCGCCAACCAGCTGGTCGCGCGGTGAACATGCTCGGCGGCCCCGTCTGCGGCATGACGTGGGGGTGGGTCGGCACACGCGGCACGTGGGGCACGGCCGAGGCAGCGGCATCCGTCGCGGCCATGGCCGACCACGCCGTCAACTGGACCGCGCTCGCGTACTCGGCTCTGCAGGCGACGCCGTTCTCGACCGAGATCCCGTTCCAGGACGCGCCGACCGTGACGGACGACGAGATCGTGTGGGCGATCCGCGAGGCCAAGAGCCACGGGCTCAAGGTGTGCCTCAAGCCCGTCGTCAACTGCGCCGACGGCACGTGGCGCGCCCACATCGGGTTCTTCGACCAGGACGTTCCGGGCGAGCCGACGTGGGGCGAGTGGTTCGTCTCCTACCGCGCGTTCCTGCTGCACGCCGCCGCGATCGCCGAGGCGGAGGGCTGCGAAATGCTCTGCATCGGCTGCGAGATGGTGCGCGCCGACGCGCGCGAGGCGGAGTGGCGCGCGCTCATCGCGGACATCCGGCTCGTCTACAGCGGGCTCGTCACCTACAACTGCGACAAGTACCAGGAAGACCGCCTCACGTGGTGGGACGCCGTCGATGTCGTGTCGTCGAGCGGCTACTACCCGATCGACGCGTGGGACGAGCAGCTCGACCGCATCGGAGCCGCGGTCGCGGCATCCGGCAAGCCGTTCATCTTCATGGAGGCGGGCTGCCCGAGCCGCGAGGGCTCGGCGGCGCGGCCGAACGACTGGACGCTCGCGGGCGCTCCGTCGGGCGACGAGCAGCTGCGCTACTACCGCGCGATGTTCGAGGCGTGCGCCGAGCGCCCCTGGGTGGAAGGCTTCATGCTGTGGGACTGGCCCGCGCGGCTGTATCAGCCCGAGGACGCCGCCCGGAACGACGATTACTGCCCGTACGCGAAGCCCGCCGGGGAGTACCTGCGCGAGACGTATGCGGTCATGAGCGGTGGGGAGCTGCGATGACGACGACACGGGTGCTCGCGATCGACGCGGGTCAGACCGGCATCAAGGTGCGCCTCGAGGCGCCCCACGAGCACGCCGAGGCGGTGTTCCGCGGCATCGACACGCACGAGCCGCTGCTGCCGCAGCTCGCCGAGGTCGTGCGCTCCGCGATCGCGAAGACGGGCGCCGTGCCCGACCTCGTGACGGCGGGCATCTCGGGGCTCACGGATCGGGACGCGGATGCCGCGCAGCTGCTCTCGCTCGTGCACGGCACGGGCGTGCGGGGCGCGACGCTCGCGCACGACTCGACGACGTCGTTCCTGGGTGCGCTCGGCGACGCCCGCGGCGCGGTCGTCGCCGCCGGCACGGGGGTCGTTACCCTCGCGGTCGGACAGGACGCCGTCTCGCGGGTCGACGGCTGGGGCTACATCATGGGCGACGCGGGCAGCGGCTACTGGATCGGGCGCGAAGCGCTCGACGCGGTCATGCGCGCATACGACGGCCGCGGGCCGGCGACGGCACTCACCGACCCCGTGCGCGAGCTGTGGCCGAGCCTCCCCCAGGCCTACATCGAGCTGCAGGCAGCCGAGGACCGCGTGCGGATCGTCGCCTCGTTCGCGGCGCACGTCGCACGGCTCGCCGCCGACGGCGATGCCGTCGCGCAGGCCATCACCGACCGCGCCGCGAGGGAGCTCGCCGCGAGTGTCACGACCTCGCTCGCGAACGTGCGGCGGGAGGCCGACGAGCGTTTCGCGGTCTGCGCGATCGGCGGCGTCTTCCGCTCCACTCGCCTGCACGACGCCTTCGCGGCGGCCCTCACCGACGGCGGCACGCGCACCGACGTCGCGCTCGTCGCCCCGCGCGGCGAGGGGATCGACGGGGCCCTCGCGCTCGCCGACCTCGCTGCGGGGCATCCGCTGTCGTCCGCCGTCTACCGGGCGGGAGCCGCGTGACGGCGCCCGGCCGGCTGCTCTTCGGCGGCGACTACAACCCCGAGCAGTGGGACGAAGAGGTCTGGATCGAGGATGTCGCGCTCATGCGCGAAGCCGGCGTCAACATCGTGACGCTCGGGGTTTTCTCGTGGGCGTTCCTCGAGGTCGACGACGACGTGTGGGACTGGGGCTGGTTCGACCGCGTCATCGCCCTCCTGTCCGAGGCCGGGATCGGGATCGACCTCGCGACGCCGACGGCGGCTCCCCCGCTGTGGCTGCACCGCGACCACCCCGAGATCATCCCCGTCGACCGCCGCGGCATCCGGTACTTCCCGGGCGGCCGCCTCGGCTGGTGCGCGAGCCACCCGACGTGGCACGCCTACTCCACGCGCATCGCCCGGACGCTCGGCGAGCGTTACGGCGCGCACCCCGCCGTGCGGATGTGGCACGTCGGCAACGAGCTCGGCGGCGGCAACCGCATCTGCTACTGCGAGGCATCCTCCGCCGCCTTCCGCGAGTGGACGCGGGCCCGCTACGGCACGATCGACGCGCTCAACCGGGCGTGGGGCACGGCGGTGTGGGGTCTGCGCTACCGGTCGTTCGACGACGTGACGGCGCCCCTCGCGAGCGAGTCGGGGCAGAACCCGTCGCTCCTGCTCGCCTACGACAGGTTCAGCTCGGACGCCCACCTCGACCAGTACCGCCGGGAGAAGGACGCGCTGCGCGCCGCAGGGGTGCAGACGCCCATCACGACGAACCTCATGCTCGGGGTCGGCGGCAGCGTCGCCGACTACGCGACCTGGGCCGGTGACCTCGACGTCATCGCGATCGACCAGTACACGCTGGCCGCCGATCCGCACCGCGAGCGGGAACTCGCCTTCGTCGCCTCGCGGGCGCGAGGCCTGGATCGCACCAAGCCGTGGCTCGTCATGGAGCACGCCGTGAGCGCCGTCAACTGGCAGCCGCGCAACGCGCCGAAGCGGCCCGGCGAGGCGACGCGGCACAGCCTGCAGCACATCGCGCACGGCTCGGACGGCGCGCTCTTCTTCCAGTGGCGGGCCTCCGCCTCGGGCGTCGAGCAGTACCACTCGGGCCTCGTGCCGCACGCCGGCACCGACACGCGCCAGTGGCGCGAGGTCGTGCGGCTCGGCGGCATCCTGGACCGCATCTCAGAAGTCGCGGGCAGTCTCGTGGAGCCCTCGCGCGTCGCGCTCGTCGCGGACCTCCCGGCGAAATGGGCGTGGGAGGAGGGGCAGAAGCCGCTCAACGACCACCCCCTCGAGCTCGCGGGGCGCCGCTGGCACGAAGAACTGTCGGCGCGCGGGCTCGTGCCCGACGTCGTGCCGCCCACCGCGGACCTGTCGGCGTACGACCTGCTCGTCGTGTCGGGGCTCTACGCTGTCGACGACGCGTCGGCCGCGCGCATCGCGGATGCCGCGGCCGCCGGCGCGACTGTCGTGATCGGCCATCTCTCGGGCATAGTCGACGAAGAGAACCGCGTGCGCACGGGCGGGTACCCCGGCGCGTTCCGCGACCTGCTCGGCGTGTTCGGCGAGGAGTTCGCGCCGCTGCTCGACGGGGAGCGTGTCGCGCTCGCGTCGGGCGCGATCGCGGTCGACTGGACCGAGCGCATCCGCGCCACGGACGCCGAGGTGCTCGACACCTACGCCGAGGGACCGCTCGCGGGACTGCCCGCCGTCACCCGCCGCCGTGTCGGCGCGGGTCAGGCCTGGTACGTCTCGGCCGACCTGAACGAAGGCCTCGGCCCGCTCGTGGACGACGTCGCGGCGGCCGCCGGGGTCGCACCGCGCGTGCCCGTCGTCGCGGGAGTCGAGGCGATCCGGCGCGTGAGCGGGGAGTCGTCGTGGCTCTTCCTCGTCAACCACGGCACGACCGACGCGCTCGTGCCGGCGGACGGCTACGACCTCGTCGCCGAGACGCCCGTCTCGGGCGCCGTCACGCTGCCCGCGGGCGAGGTCGCCGTGGTCCGCGAGACTCCCCGCGAGTAGCGCCCGGGCACACGAAAGTGGCGACCGGATGCCGCGGCATCCGGTCGCCCCTTTACTCGTGCGGGATCAGGCGAGGTCTTCGATGATCCGGTTGAAGGTCGCCGACGGGCGCATGACGCCCTCGACCGCGAGCGGGTCGGGACGGTAGTAGCCGCCGATGTCGACCGGCGTGCCCTGCACCGCGATGAGCTCTTCGACGATCTGCTGCTCGGCGGCCGTGAGCGCCTCGGCGACGGGCGCGAAGACGGTCGCGAGCTCGGGGTCAGCCTGCTGCTTCGCGAGCTCCTGAACCCAGTACAGCGCGAGGTAGAAGTGGCTGCCGCGGTTGTCGATCGTGCCGAGGGCGCGGCCGGGCGACTTGTCGTTCTCGAGGAACGTGCCGGTCGCGGCGTCGAGCGTGTCGGCCAGCACCTGCGCCTTGACGTTGCCCGTGAAGTCGGCGTAGTGCTCGAGCGAGGCCGCGAGCGCGAAGAACTCGCCGAGCGAGTCCCAGCGCAGGTAGTCCTCCTCGAGGAGCTGCTGGACGTGCTTGGGAGCCGATCCGCCGGCGCCCGTCTCGAACAGACCGCCGCCCGCGAGGAGCGGGACGATGCTCAGCATCTTGGCCGACGTGCCTACCTCGAGGATCGGGAAGAGGTCGGTGAGGTAGTCGCGCAGGACGTTGCCCGTGACCGAGATGGTGTCCTCGCCCTGGCGGAGGCGGTCGAGCGAGTACTGCGTCGCGGCCGCGGGCGCGAGGATCTCGATCGTGAGGCCGTCGGTGTCGTAGGCGCTGAGGTACTCGTGCACCTTGCCGATGAGGGCCGCGTCGTGCGAACGGCTCTCATCGAGCCAGAAGACGGCGGGCGAGCCGGTCGCGCGGGCGCGCGTGACGGCGAGCTTGACCCAGTCGCGGATCGCGATGTCCTTCGTCTGCGTCGCACGCCAGATGTCGCCGGCCTCGACCGCGTGCTCGATCAGGACGTCGCCGGCCTGGTTCACGACCTGCACGGTGCCGGGCGCCGCGATCTCGAACGTCTTGTCGTGGCTGCCGTACTCCTCGGCGGCCTGCGCCATGAGGCCGACGTTGGGGACGGTGCCGATCGTCGCCGGGTCGAGGGGACCGTGCGCGATGACGTCGTCGATGACCGTCTGGTAGACGCTCGCGTACGACGAGTCCGGGATGACGGCGAGCGTGTCGTCCTCGCCCCCGTCGACGCCCCAGAGCTTGCCGCCGTTGCGGACGAGCGCGGGCATCGAGGCGTCCACGATGACGTCCGAAGGGACGTGCAGGTTCGTGATGCCCTTGTCGGAGTTGACGTACGACAGGCGCGCGCCGCTCGCGAGGTCGGCCGTGATCGCGGCCGCGATCGCGTCGCCGCCCTCGACGGCCGTCAGGCCCGCGAGGATCGCACCGAGACCGTCGTTCGGCGTGAGCCCAGCCTCCGCGATCTTGTCGCCGTAGGTCGCGAAGACGTCGGCGAAGTACGCCTTCACGACGTGCCCGAAGATGATGGGGTCGCTGACCTTCATCATCGTGGCCTTGAGGTGCACCGAGTACAGGACGTCGTCGGCCTTCGCGGCCTCGAGCGTGTCGGCGAGGAACGCGTCGAGCGCCTTGGCCGAGAGGAACGTCGCGTCGACGATCTCGCCGGGGAGCACTTTGACGCCCGTCTTCAGCGTCGTCACGGCGCCGTCCGCGGAGACGTGCTGGATCGACAGGACGTCGTCGGACGCGATGAACGTCGTCTTCTCGTTCGACTTGAAGTCGTCGTGCCCGAGCGTTGCGACGCGCGTCTTGGATCCCTCGCCGAACGCCTTGTTGCGGTGCGGGTGCTTGCGGGCATAGTTCTTGACCGAGAGGGGCGCGCGGCGGTCGCTGTTGCCCTCGCGCAGGACCGGGTTCACGGCCGAGCCCTTGATGCGGTCGTAGCGCGCGCGGACGTCCTTCGCCTCGACCGTCTCGGCGTCTTCCGGGTAGTCCGGGATGTCGAAGCCCTGGCTCTGCAGCTCGGCGATCGCGGCCTTGAGCTGCGGGACCGAGGCCGAGATGTTGGGGAGCTTGATGATGTTCGCCTCGGGCAGCGTCGCGAGGCCGCCGAGCTCGGCGAGCGCGTCACCGACCTGCTGCTCGGGCGTGAGCCCCTGCGGGAACGCCGCGAGGATGCGGCCCGCGAGCGAGATGTCGCGGGTCTCGATGTCGACCCCGGCCTGACGCGTGACGGCCTGCACGATGGGCAGGAAAGACGCCGTCGCGAGAGCAGGCGCCTCATCGGTGTACGTGTAGAAAATGGTCGAGTCGGTCACCTGTGTCGTCTCCGTTCGGGTCGCGGTTCAGCCTATCGCACCGGCGAAACTATCTTGACATCGAGATACTTTGCCACGGGGCGAAACTCGACGTGCCGGATGCGGCTGATCCGGGCTAGCCTGTGCGTTATGGGTGACCTTCGACTGGTGGAACTGTCCGCGGCGACGATCGTGGCGGTCAACAATCTGTCGCTCAAGCCCGGTCAGGAGCAGTTCCTCGCCCCCATCTCGTACGCCGTCGCGGGCGCCGTCTCGAACCCCGCGACCGCGTGGCAGCGCGTCGTCCTGGACGAGGACGAGGTCGTCGGGTTCGTGAGCGCGAACTTCGATGACGAGGCTCCTGAAGAGCACTTCCGGTCGGTGCTGTGGCGCATCAACGTCGACGCCGACGACCAGGGCCGCGGCGTCGGCCGCTTCGCCGTCGAGAAGCTCCTCGAAGAGGCCCGAAACCGCGGCAAGGACCACGTCGACGTCATCTACGAAGCAGGCGAGGCCGGTCCCGAGGCGTTCTTCCAGCGCGTCGGCTTCACCGCCGTCGGCGAGACCGAGTACGGCGAGGTCGTCGCCGAGATCCGCCTGTAGCATCCGGCGCTCGACACGACGCTCCGCCTCCCGGCGCTCCCGGCTGACTTCCAGCAGCAGATTCGGATCGTTCTACCTCATTCGGACGTATTCGGCAGACGCATCCGAACCTCGTTGAGCGGTCCGAACTGAGCGACGTCAGGTCTCGGGGCCCCATCACGGCGATCAGCTGCGGCTCTTCGCCCAGCTCACCTCACTCGCTTCGGATCGTTCTACCTCATTCGGGTGCTTTGGGCAGAGGCATCCGAATCTCGTGGAGCGATCCGAAGCACGTGAGGTGGAGGTGTCCTCCACAGCGGGAGGGGACAAGGCGGTTGTCCCCGGGTGAGTCAGATCTCCGGGCAAGGTCGCAACGCGGCATCCATGATCTCCAGATGACCAGGCACCCGCATCGACTCCGCCGACCCCGATCACCCGTCCCGGACTGGCTCGAACAGGTGGGCGGAATCGCGCATCGTTCGCGCGCGCTCGCCGCCGGCTACCCACCGCACGCGCTCCGCGCGGCCGTGTCGGGCGGAGCGATCATGAGGGTGCGCCGCAACTGGCTGACGCTCGCGACCGTGGACGACGACCTGCGTGCGGCGGTGGCCGCGGGCGGGCGACTCGCCTGCGTGTCGGCGGCGCAGCATCGTGGATGGTGGATTCCACCGGCCGTCGCCGAGGACGAGCGCGTTCACGTCGCTGTGGCACCCCACAGCGCGGTGCCGCAGGGCCATCTTCGCGTGCACTGGTCGCGCCCGATCGTCCGGCCCGATTCCTTCGCACTGCTGGAGTCGGTCGAAGACACCCTCCAGCACGTCGCGGACTGCCTCCCGCGCGAGCAGGCCCTGATCCTCTGGGAATCCGCGTGTCATCGAGAGAAGCTGTCACGCGATTATCTGCTGAATGTCGACTGGCGCTCCCCCGATGCTCGCAACCTGGCGGAGGATGCCGATGCGCTCGCGGACTCCGGCTTGGAGACGCTCTTCGTCTCGCGCGTGCGCCGCCGCGGCGTGCGCGTCCGCCAGCAGATCGTCATCGGCGGCCATCCGGTCGACACGCTGATCGGCGAGCGACTCATCGCCCAGATCGACGGCTTCGAATTCCACTCGTCCGCGGCTGATCGAGGACGCGATGTGGCCCATGACGCCGAACTGGCCGCCCGCGGGTACACGATCCTGCGCTTCACGTACGCGCAGCTGATCTACGACTGGCCGGCCGTCGATCGCGCGATCGGCCGCGCACTCGCCGCGGGGCTCCATCGCGCCCGGTGAACTCGGATCCGTGAGGACGAAGCATCCGAATCCCGTTGAACGGTCCGAAGAAGACGGCGTCAGGGCTACGGGGACGTGGCGGAATGACGGATGCCGCGCCCTGCGCTGAGCGCGGGACGCGGCATCCGTCGCCTGAATCGACTGCTACACGAGCGACTCGCGCCACGCGGCGTGCAGCTGCGCGAACTTGCCCGTCCCCCCGATGAGGTTCTCGGGGCTGTCGTCCTCGATGATGCGGCCGTGCTCCATGACGAGCACGCGGTCGGCGATCGCGACAGTCGACAGACGGTGCGCGATGATGATCGCCGTGCGGTCGGCGAGCAGCGACTGCAGCGCATCCTGGATGAGGCGCTCGCTCGGCATGTCGAGCGAGGCCGTCGCCTCGTCGAGGATCAGCACGGCGGGGTCGGCGAGGAAGGCGCGCGCGAACGAGATCAGCTGGCGCTGTCCCGCCGAGACGCGCCCGCCGCGCTTGTTCACGTCGGTCGCGTAGCCGTCCGGCAACGCCTCGATGAAGGCGTCCGCGCCGACGGCGCGCGCGGCCGACTTGATCTCGTCGAGCGTCGCGTCGGGCTTGCCGAGCGCGATGTTGTCGGCGACCGTGCCGCTGAAGAGGTAGGCCTCCTGCGTCACCATGACGATCGCGCGGCGGAGGTCCTTCGGGTGCAGCGACCGCAGGTCGACGCCGTCGAGCGTCACACGACCCTCGGTCGGGTCGTAGAACCGCGACACGAGCTTCGCGAGCGTCGACTTGCCCGCGCCCGTCGTGCCGACGAGCGCGATCGTCTGGCCGGCCGGGATGTCGAGCGAGAAGTCGGGCAGGATGACGCGGTCCTTCGAGTAGCCGAAGAGGACGCCGTCGAAGCGCACGGCGCCGCGCGCGTTCCACAGGTCGACCGGCGTCCGCGGCTCGGGCACCGTCGGCTCCTCCTCGAGGACGCCGGACACCTTCTCGAGCGCCGCCGTCGCGGACTGGTACGAGTTCAGGAAGAACGCGACCTCCTGCATGGGCGAGAAGAAGTTGCGGACGTACAGGACGGCCGCGAGCAGCGTTCCGATGAGGAGCGTGCCGTCGACGACGCGGATCGCGCCCCAGAGCAGCACGACCGCGACGGTCACCGACGCGATCGCCATGAGACCCGGCTCGAAGGTGCCGAAGAGGCGGATCGAGCGCATGTTGACGTCGCGGTAGTCGCTCGCGAGACCGCCGAACTCCTCGTCGTTGCGGGGCTCCTTGCGGAAGGCCTTGACGGCGCGGATGCCCGTCATCGACTCGACGAACTTGACGATCACCTTGGCGCTGATGACGCGCGACTCACGGTAGACGAGCTGCGAGCGCGAGTAGAACCAGCGCATGAGCAGGAGCAGCGGGATGATCATGACGGCGAGGATCACGCCCGACTGCCAGTCGACGATGAGCAGCGCGACGAGTGTGAACCCGCCGTAGAGCAGGCCCGACAGCAGCTGGTTGAGGCCGCCGTCGAGGAGTTCGCGGATCGTGTCGAGGTCGCTCGTCTGCCGCGAGATGATGCGGCCCGACGTGTACGACTCGTGGAACTCGAGGCTCAGCCGCTGCGTGTGCAGGAAGATGCGCTTGCGCAGGTCGAGCATGATCGCCTGCGTGAGGCGTGCCACGACGACGACGTACCAGCCGATGAGAGCCGCCCCGCCGAGCGCCGTCACGAGGTAGACCGCGACGACGAGGATCGTCGGCATCCAGTCCGCCTCATCGACGGCCGCCGGCAGCGCCGTGTTGAGCCCGTACCCGATGAGGGCGGGGCCGAGGACGCGCAGGATCGTCGACACGACGAGCACGACGGCGGCGAGCGCGAGGTGGCCCCTGAGCGGCGTGACGAGCGACCCGAGCAGTCGCAGCGAGCGCTTGCGGATCGCACGACTCTCGGCGCGCGTGTAGTCGGAGCGGTCTTCGCCGCTGGTTCCTGTGACCGTGACGGTGCTCACAGGGTCACCTCCGTCGGTTCCTGAGTAGAGGCGTCGGCCTCGGAGCGAAGCTCGCGCGGTTTCAGATCGTCGTCGAACTCGGCGAGCTGCCGGCCCTCACGCTCGGCGTCCTCGAGGCTCGAGATGACGTGGCGGTAGTGCTCGCTCGTGCGGAGCAGCTCGGAGTGCGTGCCGACTGCCGTGATGCGGCCGGCCTCGAGCAGCGCGACGCGGTCGGCGAGCATGACCGTCGACGGGCGGTGGGCGACGACGAGCGCGGTCGTGGAGTGCAGCACTTCGCGCAGGGCGTCCTCGACGAGGGCCTCGGTGTCGACGTCGAGCGCCGACAGCGGGTCGTCGAGCACGAGCACGGCGGGCCGCGCCGCGACGGCGCGTGCGAGCGCGAGCCGCTGACGCTGGCCTCCCGAGAGCGAGAGGCCCTCCTCGCCGATGGTCGTGTCGACCCCGTCGGGCAGATCGTCGACGAACGCGGCCTGTGCCACCGCGAGCGCTTCGCGCAGCACGATCTCCGCCTCGGGACTGCCCGGCACGAGGTCCTCGCGGCCGATCAGGACGTTCTCGCGGACCGTCTGCGAGAAGAGCGTCGCGTCTTCGAACGCCATGCCGATGTGGGCGCGCAGCTCGGCGAGCGAGAGGTCGCGCACGTCGACGTCGTCGAGTGTCACGCGCCCCGCCGTCACGTCGTACAGACGCGTCGGCAGCGTCGTGAGGGTCGTCTTGCCCGAGCCCGTGAGGCCCACGAGAGCCATCGTCTCTCCGGGCCGCAGCACGAGGTCGACGCCGTCGAGCACATCGCGTTCGCGGGTCGCGGCATCCTGATACCGGAAGTGCACGTCCTCGAACGCGAGCCGGCCGCGCGGGGTCTCGATCGTCTGAGGCTCGGCGGGATCGGTGATCGTGTTCTCTTCGTCGAACACCTCGAAGATCCGGTCGGTCGCCGTCCGCGCGTCGAGCAGGAACGAGAAGAGGAATCCGATGGACTCCATGGGCCAGCGCAGCACTGTCGCCATGGCGAAGAACGCGATGAGCTCGGACGGCTGCAGCTGGCCGAGGGCCGTGAGGTAGATGCCCGCACCGAGACACAGCGCGAACGCGATGTCGGGCAGGATCACGAGCCAGAACCAGATCCAGCCGACGGCGCGCGCCTTGCTGAGCTCGGTCTCGCGCAGCGATTCGGCCTGTCGCGCGAACTTCTGCAGCGCGTGCTTGCCGCGGCCGAAGGCCTTGAGGACGCGGATGCCGTGCACCGACTCCTCGACCGACGTCGCAAGGTCGCCCGCCTGGTCCTGGGACTGACGTGCGAGCGATCCGTACGACTTCTCGAAGCGGTAGCCCGCGTACCAGAGGGGCGCGGAGCACACCAGGAAGATGGTGCCGAGCAGCCAGTGCCAGCGGAAGAGCAGCGCCGTGCCGACGACGATCGTGATGACGTTGACGACGAGCAGCACGATGCCGAACGCCATCCAGCGGCGCAGCATGCTGATGTCCTGCATCATGCGGCTCAGCAGCTGGCCGGACTGCCAGCGGTCGTGGAACGACACGGGCAGTCGCTGCAGACGCGCGTAGAAGGTCTGCCGCAGGTCGTACTCGACCTTCGTCGCGGGCCCGAGGACGAACCAGCGGCGCAGCCACACCATGAGCGCCTCGGCGAGCCCGAGCGCGAGGATGAGCGCCGAGCCCCACGCGATCTGGGCGAAGTCGCCCGAGGCGATCGGGCCGCGCACGACGACCTCGAGCACGAGCGGGATCGTGAGCGCGAGCAGGCTCGCCACGAGCGCGCTCACGGCGCCGAGGATCAGGCGCGGTAGGACGGGGCGCGCGAAAGGGAGCAGCCGCGCGAGGGCGCGCGGAGTGGAGAGGGGCGAGGAATGAGCGGTGTTGGTCATGATCCTTGTGGGGACGGATGCCGCGGCGACGCGACGAGACAGCGAGGAGCGCGTGAGCGCGAGGGTGAGGCCGGTCACCCGGCCTGTCGAGAGGAAACGCGTGGGGGCCCGGGCGTATGCCGGACCGCTGAGAACTAGCTGCGCGCTGCCCCGACGGCGGGGCGGGCCTTGCCGAGGGCCGCACCCGGGGTGAGGAAGACGACGACCGGCTGGGTGGCGATGACTGCCTGGTACATGACTTCCTCCTCGGATCGTGGTCAGCCGCGCGACCGCGCGACAGCCCTCCAGAGTAAACCTGGGAGTCGGCTGAACGCAAGCCGGGATCGGCGGGGAGCCGGCGGGGCGCGAACGGGCGTGCGCGCTCGGGTGTTTCGTCTCGCTCCCCGCGCTCAACGACTGCGGGTCGCTCCGGCTGGACCGCGGCTTACGCCGCCTCGCGCGCGAGGAGCGAGCGCTTGACGTCGAGACCCCACGCGAAGCCGCCGAGCGAGCCGTCGGAGCGGAGAACCCGGTGGCAGGGCACGAAGAGCGCGGGGGCGTTGCGCGCGCAGATGGATGCCGCGGCCCGCACGGCGCTCGGCTGGCCGAGCGCCGCCGCGAACTGCGAGTACGTGAGCGGCTCCCCCGGCTCGATGCCGCGCAGCGCGCGCCACCCCGCGAGCTGCAGTTCGGTGCCGGCCTGCGCGACCTCGACCGACGCGATCGCGTCGAGATCACCCGCGTAGTACGCGACGGCGGCGGCCGCGGCATCCGTCTCGCCATCGACGACGGCAGCCGGTCGCAGTCTCGGGGCGATGCGTGCGAGGGCCGCCTCAGGGTCGGCGGTCCACCCCGACGCGAGGACGCGCCCGCGCTCGTCGGCGAGGATCGTGAAGGCGCCGTCGGGGGTGTCGATCGTCTGGATGGTCGCGGTGGTCATGAGTGCTCCTCGAGCGGGTGGTCGGATGCGGGTCGCGCGCGTCGGGGGCGGGTCGCGGGGGCGGCGGCCCACAGGTGGGCCGTGAGGTAGCTGCGCCACGGCGCGGTGCGCGCGGCCCATGCCGTGAGCCCCACGGGGTCGGACGGGATCGCGGATGCCGCGGCGCCTGCGCGTGCCGCGACGTCGCCCGGCAGCAGCACGTCGGGGTCGCCGAGCACGCGCATGCGGACGTAGTCGGCGGTCCACGGGCCGATGCCCGGCATCGCGAGCAGGGCGGCGCGCTGGTCGGCACCGTCGTCGCCCGTCGTGAGCGTCAGACTGCCGTCGGCGAGTGCCGCCGCCGAGCCGAGGAGCGCGCGCGTGCGCGCAGCCGGGCCGCGGAGCACGTCGCTCCCCCGTTCGGCGATCGCCGCCATGGTCGGGAAGAGCAGCGTCGTCTCGCCGAACCCCGTCACGCGCTCGCCGAGCGCTTCGGCGACCGCCGAGAGCGCCGTGCGGGCAGCCGCGACGGTGATCTGCTGGCCCACCATGGCGCGCACGAGCATCTCGTGCGGATCGACGGCTCCGGGCACGCGGATGCCGGGGAGTCGTGCGACGAGCGGAGCCACCTCGGGCTGCGCCGCGAGCGCCTCGTCGACGGCGATGGGGTCGGCGTCGAGGTCGAAGAGCCGTCGAGCCCGGGCCACGAGCGCAGGGAGATCACGGAGGGCCGTGAGCCGCGCGCGCAGGTGCACGCGGCGGGCGTCGTCGAGCCGCAGCTCGAACCACGCGGGGCCGCCGTCGAGGCGCAGCGTGCGGGCGTAGGAGTCGGGGCTCGCGACCTCCATGCCCGGGATCGCACGCGCCGTCATCCACGCGAAGAGCCCCGCCGCGTCGAGCGGCCCGCGATACGGCAGCAGAAGGTCGATCGACCCCGTGACGGCGGCCTCGAGGCCCGAGGCGTCGGGCTGCCCGGACGCCCACGCGCTGCGCCGGCGCCGTGCACGCAGCTCGAGCGGCGGCATCCCGAACACTTCGCGGATCGTGTCGTTGAACTGGCGGACGCTCGCGAATCCGGCTGAGAACGCGACTTCGGATGCCGGCAGGTCGGTGCCGACGAGCAGCATGCGCGCCGTCTGGGCGCGGTGTGCGCGGCTCAGTGCGAGCGGTCCCGCCCCGAGTTCGGTCGTGAGCAGCCTCGTCAGGTGGCGAGGCGAGTAGCCGAGGCGCCGGGCGAGACCCGGCACCCCCTCGCGCTCGACGACCCCGTCGGCGATGAGCCGCATGGCGCGGCCCGCGACGTCGCCGCGGAGGTTCCACTGCGGAGACCCCGGAGCCGCCTCAGGGAGGCATCGCTTGCACGCGCGATAGCCGGCCTCGTGCGCGGCGGCGCTGGTCGGATAGAAGGTGACGTTGGAGGGCTTCGGCGTGCGGGCGGGGCAGCTGGGGCGGCAGTAGATGCCGGTCGAGCGCACCGCCGTGACGAACTGACCGTCGAACCGGACGTCGCGCGAGTCGATCGCGCGGTACCGCTCGTCGAAGGTCATCGCGATGCTCATGCCACTAGCCTGACACGCCCTGCCGACATCGACTGGCGGAAATCGGACACGGCGGTTCGGGCCGCTGACGCGGCATCCCGATTCGCCTCGCGCCACGAGATCAGGTGATCTCACCGGGACAGGAGAAAGCGCCGCGCATCGTCCTGCGCCGGTGACATCACCTGGTCAGGCAACGGCGGCGCGCCGCCGCACGGGCGAGCCCGCCCGGCTCAGTGGAAGAAGTGGCGCTCGCCCGTGAAGAACATCGTGACGCCCGCCTCGCGCGCGGCCTCGATGACCTCCCCGTCGCGCACCGAGCCGCCGGGCTGGATGATCGCCGTGATGCCGGCGTCGATGAGCACCTGGGGGCCGTCGGCGAAGGGGAAGAAGGCGTCGGATGCCGCGACCGAGCCGGCCGCACGATCCCCCGCCCGCTCGACCGCGAGGCGGCACGAGTCGACGCGGTTGACCTGGCCCATGCCGATGCCGACGGTCGCCGAGCCCTTTGCGAGGACTATCGCGTTCGACTTGACGGCGCGGCAGGACTTCCACGCGAAGATGAGGTTCGTCATCTCGTCTTCCGAGGGCTGCTCGCCCGAGACGAGCTGCCAGTCCTTCGCGACCGACTCGATGTCGTCGGGGAAGCGGTCGGCATCCTGCAGCAGCAGGCCGCCGGACAGGAGGCGCACGTCCATGGGCTCCTGCTTCCAGTCGGCGGGGAGCTGCAGGACGCGCAGGTTCTTCTTGAGCTTGAAGACCTCGAGCGCCTCGGGCGCGAAGTCGGGGGCGACGATGACCTCGGTGAAGATGTCGCGGAGGTTCTCGGCCATCTTGAGCGTGATCGTGCGGTTCGCCGCGATGACGCCGCCGAACGCGGAGACGGGGTCGCACTCGTGCGCGCGCAGGTGCGCGCTCGCGATGGGGTCGAGCGCGTTCGGCGCCGCCACGGCGATGCCGCAGGGGTTGGCGTGCTTGATGATCGCGACGGCGGGCTTGACCATGTCGAACGCCGCGCGCAGCGCCGCGTCGGCGTCGACGTAGTTGTTGTAGGACATGCCCTTGCCCTGGAGCTGCGTCGCCTGCGCGATGCCGTGCGCGCCCGCGCGGGTGTAGATCGCGGCGCGCTGGTGCGAGTTCTCGCCGTAGCGCAGCGTCGCGAGCCGCTCGGCCTTGATCGTGAGGTGCTGCGGCAGCTCGGCCTGGCCGAGGGTCTGCTCGGCGAACCACGTCGCGACGGCGCGATCGTACTCGCACGTGTGCGCGAACGCCCGGGCGGCGAGCTCGCGACGCTGGCTCAGCGTCGTGCCGCCCGAAGCCAGCGCGTCGATGAGCGCGGGGTAGGACTCGGGAGAGACGGCGATCGCGACGTTCGCGAAGTTCTTGGCGGAGGCGCGCACCATGGCGGGGCCCCCGATGTCGATCTGCTCGACGACGTCGTCACCCTCGGCGCCCGAGGCGACCGTCTCGACGAACGGGTAAAGGTTGACCACGACGAGCTCGAACGGGTCGATGTGCAGGTCGGCGAGCTGACGCTCGTGGTCCTCGAGGCGCAGGTCGGCGAGCAGGCCCGCGTGCACGCCGGGGTGCAGCGTCTTGACGCGGCCGTCGAGCGACTCGGGGAAGCCCGTGACGCTCGCGACGTCGACGACGTCGATGCCGGCATCCCGGATCAGCGACGCCGATCCGCCCGTCGACACGATCTCGACGCCCTGCGCGGCGAGCGCCTGCGCGAGCTGCAGCAGACCCGTCTTGTCGCTCACCGAGATGAGCGCGCGGCGGATCGCGACGACGTCGCGGTCGCGGTAGAGGGACGGGTCGTGGCTGGGTCCGGCCATGGGGAGGACTCCTCGGGGTGGGGTCGTTCGCGGAAAGTCGGGGCGCCGGGAGCCGGCGGGTCAGGAAGTGGTGGATGCGGCGGCGAGATCGAGCTCGCCGGTCGCGATGCGGCGGACGACGTCGATGAGCAGGCTGCGCTCGACGGGCTTGATCCGCTCGTGGAGGCTGTGCAGGTCGTCGCCGGGCAGGACCGGGACGCGCTCCTGTGCGACGATCGGGCCCGTGTCGACGCCGTCGTCGACGACGATGACGCTCGCGCCGGTCTGGACGACGCCCGCCTCGAGCGCGTCGCGCACGGCGTGGGCGCCGGGGAACTCGGGCAGATACGCGGGGTGCGTGTTGACGATGCGCGGAGCCCACGCCTCGACGACGGCGGGCGGCAGCAGGCGCATGAGACCGCTCAGAACGACGAGATCCGGCTGCCAGACCGCGAGCTGCGCCGCGAGCTCGGCGCCCCACTCGTCGCGCGTGTCGAATTCGCGCCACGGCACGAGGAAGGTCGGGATGCCGTATTCCTCCGCGTGCGCGAAGCCCTCGGCCTCGCGATCGGCGCCGACGACGACGATCCGCGCGGGGTAGCCGGGGTCGGCCGCGGCGTCGAGGAGGGCCCGCAGATTGGAGCCGGTACCCGAGATGAGGACGGCGACCGTGAGCACCCGCCTAGTCTACCGACGCGCGCTCGCCGCCCGCGCCGCGCCGCTTCACGGCAGGTCGATAGGAGCCGTGTCGGCGTCGGGATCGACCGGCTCAGGGCCGGGAGCCGGGGCCTTCGGGCTCGAAACAGGCGGGGTCTGAGCAGGCGGGGTCGGGGCGGGCGTGGTCGGGACCTTCGGGCTCGGGGCCGGCTCGCTCGGGGCCCCGGGCGCCGAACTCGGGGCCGCGGCCGGCGGCTTCGCGCTCGGAGCAGGTCCGGGCGCGACCGACGGCCCCGGGAACGCCGGCGACCCCTGCGGGCGGTCCGGCTGCGGCAGAGGGTCCTTGGTGCGGTCCACGAGGGATGCCGGAACCGCCGCGAGCGCGGTGGCCCACGCGGGCGGCTCCGATTCGGCGGGCGAGGCGGGAGCCGCATCGGGCACGGGGGGCGCTGCCGCAGCGTCGGGCGCTGTCGCATCCCCCTGCGCTTCTCGGTCCGCCGCCGACCGCGACGACAGCAGCAGGATCGACGCGCCGACGAGCACTTGGAGCCCGACCGCGAGTGCGACGGGCCCGGGCTCGGGGCCGAACTCCGCGAGGCGCCCCGGACCGATCGAGCCCGACGCGAACACCGCGAGCAGCGCCGCCGACCCCGCGCTGAGCAGAGCGATCGCGACCGCGACGACGAGCCGGGGCAGGAGCGGCTCGGCGAGCGGGGCAGGCGCCCACGCGAACGTCGGCGCGGCGGAAGGCGTGTCGGGGGTCTCTGCGGCGACGGCGGGTGCGGCATCCGTCTCCCTCGCCGTCGTGTCTGCCGCGGCCGCCGATGCGCTCGTCGCGCGAGGACGGGCCAGGAGCTCCTCGAGCGCCGCGCGGCGGGCTTCGTCGGTCGGGTCGAGGTCGTCCGGTTCGGGTGCAACGGGGGTCGAGGATGCCGGGTCGGACAGCGCCTCCACCTTGCGCGCCCGCGCCGGCTTGCGCGCCCGCGCGCGAGGCGCGATGCCCGCCGCCGCGAGCAGGTGCGAGCGGGCGATCCACCCCGCGAGCGCCCCGACCCCGATCGGCAGGAGGACGACGAGCAGGAGCCACGGACTCGACGACTCGGGCACGAGCCCGAACGCGGGGATCCCGGGCAGCACTCCCACCTGCGTGCCCGAGGGCGAGACGGCGGTGTCCGTGCCCACCGCGAAGCCGGGTCCCGCGACGAACGACAGGCCCCAGACGACGAGCGTCGGGAGGTACGCGAACTGGGCGAGCGTCATGACGACGACCCCGAGCGCGTCGAAGTTGCCCGCCTGATAGAGCGCGACGATGTCCCCCGCGCGCAGGACGATCGCGGCGGCCAGCGAGAGTGCGCCCGCGCCGACGAGTCCCGCGACCGCTGCGGCGGAGGCGCGCACCGAGACGCCCGGGACGGCGCCCCACCATCCGGGCCACGCCTCGACGCGGTCGCGCAGCCGCGCGAGTGCGCCGTACCCCGCCTCCCGCCATTCCGTCGCGACGGCTCCCGCGAGCGCGGGCACGGCGAACAGGAGCGTCGGGAAGAGCACGGCCTGCCACACGGCGGCGGTCGCGACGGAGTTCTGCGCGCTCACGGCGATGAGCGCCGAGAGCGCGGCGATCACGACGGTGCCCGTCAGGACGCCCGTGAGCCACGCATCGGCGCGGGACGCGCGGGCGCCCGATCGCGCCGCGAAGATCGCCGTGAAGGTCGCGAAGGCGAGCGGGGCGAGCGAGAGGGCGAAGGATGCCGCGTCCTCAGAGACCCCGGCGGCGGCGAGGTAGTCGCCGGGCAGCGAGAGGGCGAGCGGGACGAGGTGCCCCAGCTGCCACACCGCGGCGCTCGCGGGCCACAGGGCGCCCCAGTCGGCGGTGTCGCCGAGGGCGACGACCCACAGGACCGTGAACGGAGCGAGCACCGCCGCGACCCCCGCGGCGACCGCGATGGCGGCGTCGAAGGCGGAGAGGAGGGCGACGATGAGGCGATGCATGCGACTTTCGACCCTACCCAGCGCCTCCGGGCGTGCCGGACGACCACGCCTGTGTCCAGCGGATCCCCGGCTCAGCGCGCGGAGCACCCGGCTCCGGATGGCGCGGCCCCCGCGGGCTATGCCTCGTGGGGCTCCAGGAGGAAGACCGCGATGAGGCGGTCCGTCTTGGTCTGGTAGTTCGCGTAGTCGGGCCACGTCTCGAGCGAGCGCGCCCACCATTCGTCGCGCTCGTCGCCCGCGAGCTCGCGCGCCGTGTAGTCGCGCTTGTCGGCGCCGTCCTGCAGCTCGACGTGCGGCTGCCGGCGCATGTTGCCGGCCCACTTCGGCTCGTCGGGTGCTCCGCCCTTCGACGCCACGACGGCGTAGCGGCCGCCATGCTCGACGCGCATGAGAGCCGTCTTGCGGAGCGCGCCCGTGCTCGCCCCGACCGTCGTCAGCACGATGATGGGCCGGCCGCGCAGAAGGTTCGCGCGCTCCCCCTCGCTCGCCTCGAAGGCCTCCGCCTGCTTGCGGGCGTGGTCGGACGTGGACGGTGCGTATTCTCCCGTGAGCGGCATGGCCCCACACTAACCGCGCCCGCGACGACGAGGCCCGTTGTGCGACTAGCGTCTTCTGCGGAGGTTCCCCCGTGAGCACAGCACCATCGACCGAATCCCAGGTCACCCCGCAGGAGCGAGGAGCGCTCGACCGCTTCTTCGAGATCACGCGCCGCGGATCGACGCCCGCCGCCGAAGTGCGCGGCGGCCTCGTCACGTTCGTGACGATGGCCTACATCGTCATCCTCAATCCGATCATCCTGTCGAGCGGGACGGATGTCGCGGGCGACAGCCTCGGATTCCAGCAGGTCGCCGCCGTCACGGCGCTGACGGCGGGCGTCATGACGATCCTCTTCGGCCTCGTCTCCCGGCTGCCGTTCGCGTTCGCGGCGGGTCTCGGCATCAACTCGTTCCTCGCCGTGAGCGTCGTGGGGCAGGTCACGTGGCCCGAGGCGATGGGCCTCGTCATGATCAACGGCTTCATCATCGTGCTGCTCGCCGCGACGGGCCTGCGGCGGCTCATCTTCGACGCCGTCCCGGTGCAGCTCAAGACCGCGATCACGGTCGGCATCGGCCTCTTCATCGCCTTCATCGGCTTCGTCGACGCGGGATTCGTGACGTCGACGGGCGTCGCGTCACCGCCCGTGGGCCTCGGCATCGAGGGCTCGATCGCGACGATCCCGACGCTCGTGTTCGTCATCACGCTGCTGCTGTGCGCCGTCCTGATGGCGCTGCGCGTCAAGGGCGCGCTGCTGATCGGCCTCGTCTCGGGCACCGTCCTCGCGGTCGTCATCGAGGCCGTCTGGCACATCGGGCCGAAGTCCGGCGCAGACGGCGCGGTGGTGAACCCGGGCGGGTGGTCGCTCTCGGTCCCCGCCCTGCCCGCGAGTTGGTTCAGCGTCCCCGACCTGAGCCTCGTCGGTCAGGTCGACCTCTTCGGCGCCTTCGGACGCATCGGCGGCCTCGCCGCAACGATGCTCGTCTTCACCCTCGTCTTCACGAACTTCTTCGACGCGATGGGCACCATGACGGGCCTCTCGCGCGAGGCGGAGCTCGCCGATGAGAAGGGCGACTTCCCGCGACTGCGATCCGCACTCATCGTCGAGGGCGTGGGCGCCGTCGCGGGCGGCTTCACGTCGTCCTCGTCGAACACCGTGTTCATCGAGTCCGCATCGGGCATCGGCGAAGGCGCGCGCACGGGGCTCGCGAACATCATGACGGGCGCGCTGTTCCTGCTCGCGATGTTCCTGACGCCGCTCACGTCCGTCGTGCCCTCCGAGGTCGCTGCCGCCGCTCTCGTGATCGTCGGCGCGCTCATGATGTCGCAGATCCGCCACGTCGACCTCGGCGACCTGTCGGTGCTCATTCCCGTCTTCCTCACGGTGACGGTCATGCCGTTCACCTACTCGATCGCGAACGGCATCGGCGCCGGGTTCATCTCGTGGGTCGTGATCCGGTCGCTCACGGGCAAGGCGAAGCAGATCAGCCCGCTCCTGTGGGTCGTCGCGGCAGGCTTCGTCATCTATTTCGCACGCGGGCCGATCGAGGCCGCGCTCGGCGCCTGACACGCGAACAAGAGGGGGACGGATGCTCCCCACGCCCACTCCACGCATCGCTGCGCGCTGCGCGGAGCCTCCGGGCGCGTGGGCCCGAGCATCCGTCCCCCTCTTCTGTCGGTGCTTACAGCGAAGCGATGATCTCGCGCATGAGAGCGGCGGTCTCGGACGGCGTCTTGCCGACCTTGACACCGGCGGCCTCGAGGGCCTCCTTCTTCGCCTGCGCCGTGCCCGCCGAGCCCGAGACGATGGCGCCCGCGTGGCCCATCGTCTTGCCCTCGGGAGCAGTGAAGCCCGCGACGTAGCCCACGACGGGCTTCGTGACGTTGGCCTTGATGAAGTCGGCCGCGCGCTCTTCGGCGTCGCCGCCGATCTCGCCGATCATGACGATCGCCTTGGTCTCGGGGTCGGCCTCGAACGCCGCGAGGGCGTCGATGTGCGTCGTGCCGATGATGGGGTCGCCGCCGATGCCGATGGCCGTCGAGAAGCCGATCTCGCGCAGCTCGTACATCATCTGGTAGGTCAGCGTGCCCGACTTCGACACGAGGCCGATCGGTCCCTTGCCGGTGATGTTGGCGGGCGTGATGCCGACGAGCGACTCGCCGGGCGTGATGATGCCGGGGCAGTTCGGCCCGATGATGCGGGTCGTGTTCCCCTTCGACTGCGCGTAGGCCCATGCCTCGGCCGTGTCGCCGACGGGCACGCCCTCGGTGATCACGACGAGCAGCGGGATCTCGGCGTCGATGGCCTCGACCATCGCGCTCTTCGTGAAGGCGGGCGGCACGAACGCGATCGACACGTCGGCGCCGGTCGAGGCCATGGCCTCGGCGACGGTCGCGAAGACGGGCAGCTCGACGGCGTTGCCGTCGGCGTCGTGGTGCAGCACGGTCGTGCCGGCCTTGCGGGCGTTGACGCCGCCGACGACCTGCGTCCCGGCCTTGAGCATGAGGGCTGTGTGCTTCGTGCCCTCACCGCCCGTGATGCCCTGGACGATGACCTTGGAGTCCTTGTTGAGGAAGATCGACATGTTCTGGGTCCTTATGCGTTCGCGAGCTCGGCGGCCTTGTCGGCGCCTTCGTCCATGGTCTCGGCAAGGGTGACGAGGGGGTGGTTCGCGTCGCGGAGGATCGCGCGCCCCTCTTCGACCTTGTTGCCGTCGAGGCGCACGACGAGCGGCTTGGTCGCGGTGGAGCCGAGCTCGGCGAGCGCGCCCACGATGCCCTTGGCGACGGCGTCGCACGCTGTGATGCCGCCGAAGACGTTGACGAAGACGCTCTTGACCTGCGGGTCGCCGAGGATGACGTCAAGGCCCGCGGCCATGACCTCGGCCGAGGCGCCGCCGCCGATGTCGAGGAAGTTGGCGGGCTTGACGCCGCCGTGGTTCTCACCCGCGTAGGCGACGACGTCGAGCGTCGACATCACGAGGCCCGCGCCGTTGCCGATGATGCCGACCTGGCCGTCGAGCTTGACGTAGTTGAGGTCGTTCTCCTTGGCCTTCGCCTCGAGCGGGTCGGCGGCGTCCTTGTCCTCGAGGAGCGCGTGCCCGGCGTGACGGAACTCGGCGTTCTCGTCGAGCGAGACCTTGCCGTCGAGGGCGATGATCTCGCCGTCCTCGGACAGGATGAGCGGGTTGACCTCGACGAGCGTCGCGTCCTCGCCCTTGTAGACCTGGAAGAGCTTGACGAAGACGGCAGCGACCTTGGGGGCGAGTTCGTCGTCGAAGTTCGCGGCCTTCGCGATCTCGAGGGCCTTGGCCTCGTCGATGCCCGTGAGCGGGTCGACCTCGACGCGGGCGAGCGCCTCCGGGCGCTCCACGGCGAGCTCTTCGATCTCCATGCCGCCCTCGACGCTCGCGAGCGACAGGTAGGAGCGGTTCGCGCGGTCGAGCAGCACCGAGAAGTAGTACTCCTTGTCGATGCGGGCGCCCTGGGCGACCATCACGCGCTTGACGATGTGGCCCTTGATGTCGAGGCCGAAGATGGCCTTCGACAGCTCATAGGCCTCTTCGGGTGTTTTCGCGACCTTCACGCCGCCGGCCTTGCCGCGACCGCCGGCCTTGACCTGGGCCTTGACCACGACGACTCCGCCGATCTTCTCGGCCGCTGCACGCACCTCCTCCGGCGTGTCTGCGACGATGCCGGCAAGCACCGGCACCTCGTACTTCTCGAACAGATCGCGTGCCTGATACTCGAACAGATCCACAGTGCAGTCCTTCGCTGGGGGCGAATGTGGGAAAGATGGCCCGGAAGATCTCTTGATGTCAAGAGACCGGCCAATCCCCTAGCGTACTACCGCGCGCCGGGCGGCCCGTTCCCGCACATACCGGACAACCCGCCGGATCAGTTCCGATCAGGATGCCGGATCGACGCAGATGCCGCGGCGCCGGCATCCGCTCCCTGCGCGGTCTCGGCGGGCGGCCTGGCAGGCGTGCGCCTCGGCGCGACGGCCCCCGCGAGCGAGGCGAGGAGCGCCGCCGTGAGCAAGCCGGTGCCGAGCATCTCGTCCCCGAGCAGGAGGGGGGCGTTGAGATCGACCCCCGCGTCGGGATCGCGGGCGAGGGCCCCGAAGGCGAGCACCGTGACACCGAAGAGCGCGTTGGCGATGAAGAGGAGGACTCGGCTCGACCGCGGGTAGCGACGAGACGTCCCATTCGCCCGGCCGCCGCCGGTGAGCAGCGCCCACACGAATCCGAAGAGCAGGAAGGCCGACCCGGCGAACCCGAAGGCCCACTTCAGCGGATCCTCGACGAACGTGCGCTGGTCGAACAGGGCCGCGATGAGCAGGGCCACGCCGATCGCGGCGCCCCGCGCCGGAGTGAGGCGTCTGCGCACGATCCAGGCGGTCAGAAGCGCGAGGGCGGCAACGGTGATGACGACGGTGAGGGCGAAGCCCACCCACATCAGGCGTTCGAGTCCCGCGAGCGCGAGCGCTGACATCGCGACGACGACGACGCCCATCGACGCGTACAGCTCCGGCGTGGTTGTCCGCCCCTGGCGCGCGGCGCGGGCGGCGACCACGAGCAGTGCGAGGCCGATCGCGAGGCGCAGCCCCCACGTGACCGTCCGACCGCCGATGGCGTCGGCGAGCGCGGTGGGGGGCGCCGCGATCCCGTCGTCGAACGTGACCGTGAACAGGATCGACGTCAGCATGTACAGGACCGTCGTGGGGAGGATGCCGACGACCAGCAGTGCCGCGATCCCCTGCGAGATCTCGCCGAACCGCGATTCGAGCGCGGCCGTCTCCGGAGGCGCGGACGATCCGCGCAGGCGCGCGACGAGGGCCCAGGAGCCCGCGACGGCGACCACCAGGAGGGTCGCCGTCAGGAAGGGCACGGCCTCCGTCGCCTCGCCCGAGGCGAAGCCGGCGACCATCGCCCACAGCCGCCACAGCACGAGGGCGCCCAGCAGCGCCGCGCCCACGGCGACCGGCAGGTGCCGGCGCACCGAGGCCGCCGACTGCGTCGCCATCGCGCACGAGAGCTGCGCCACCGCGGCGCCCGCGGCGAGGGCGGCGGGATAGGCGAGGGGTGCGAGATTCTGCATGAGCGAGGCGAGGGTCACGGGCCCCGCCTCGATCCCGAAGGCCGCCGCCGCGCGCGTCATGTTCCACGCGGGCACGCCGATCCCGATCGTGATGAGGACGAAGACGGCCGCGAACTCGCCCCACGCGTACCGGCGGCGCCGGCGCACGACGAACAGCACCCAGAGTCCCGCGACGGCCACGACCGCGGCGACGCGACCTGGGGTGACCGCGCTGTCCAGCGACGTGTCGGTCACACCGGTCGACACGATCACGAGAGTCGAGAGCGCCGTGACGATGATGCCGAGCCACAGCGGAACCCGGACGGCGGCCGTCTGTGCGAGCGAGAGGGCGAGCACGACGAGCGCGAGGATCGGGCCGACCGTCCACGCCGGGAGCGACAGCGCATACGTGCCCGCCGAGGCGGTCAGTTCACTCGCTTCGCGGATCGCGCCCGCGGCGACGACCGCGACGGCGGCGAGCACGTATCCCGCGAGCGCGATGGCGATCACGGGGCCGAGGCCCCTCGGCCAGCGCTCGATGCGCAGGCGCCCCTCGCGTACGGGACCGACGACGACGTGTCCGATGAAGTCGCGCACGACTCCGACGACCGGCCGCACGACGGCGCGCACGCGCCCTGCGGCGGTCACCGCCCCACCTTCACGATCCCGGCCTTGCCGTCGAGCATCCACACGGCGTTGGTCGCGGCGGTGAGGTAGCGGTACGAGCCGAGCGATTCGGCCGGGACGGGCCAGGTCGCGGCATCCGTGCCGTCCGAGCCGATCAGACGGATGCTCGACCCGCCGGCGGCGACGAGCGAGGTGCCGTCGCTCGTCATCGCGGTCGCCCGCGGCGCCCGCCAGCGGATCCCGCCGTCCTCCGCGCTCATCGCCACGAGGTCCTCCCAGGTCTGCGCGACGACGAGGTCGCCCACGATCGCGAGGTCGTCCAGGCCCGTGCCCACCCCGGTCTTCCACAGGGTCGCGCCGGTGACGGGATCGAGGCGCTCGATGCCGTCGTCGCGGGCGACGAAGATCGACTCGGCATCGGCGGCGAGGGCGTCGGCCTTCCAGTCGTCGGCTCCGGTCCAGACGACGGAGCCGTCCGTCAGGTCGACGGCCGCGAGGCTGCCGACCCTGTCGCCGGCCACCGCGAGGGACCCCGACACCGCGAGCGTCTCGAGCCCGTCCGCGGACACGTCGGCCACCCAGCGGTCCTCCCCCGTGGCCGCGTCCACGAGGCGCACGCTGCCGTCGAGCCCGGCGACCACGAAGCAGTTCGCGCCGCCGGCGAGCGGGGCGGTGACGACGAGGTCCGGCGTCGAGCGCGTCCAGACGCGATCGCCGCGCGCCGTGTAGGCGATGAGGTCGCGCCGTGATGTCGCCACGATGAGCACCTCGCCCTGCGACCCCATCGCTGTGACGTCGCCGCCGGGCCCCAGCATCCGAGCGACGAACAGGCCCTGCGCGTCCTCTTCGAACAGGTTCAGGTCGGCCGAGTTCGCATCGGCCACCGCCAGACGCGATCCGACCATCACCGGGTTCAGGGCGGGCGTCGTCGTGAAGGCCGTGTCACCCCACACGGAGTCGGCCAGACGCGCCGCGACGGGGGCGGCATCCCAGTGCTCCGGATGCTGCCACGACGGCACCCGTCCGCCGAGCTGGATGGCCACGTGGGGCTCTTCTGCGTGCGAGATCGTGACGGGCTCGAACCCGTCGACGGCTCCCGTGCTCGCGACGACCCCCTCGCCGGGGCACCACAGGGACGTCTGACGGTAGATGAGGTCGTCGCCCTCGTCAGGGGTGAGTGTCAGGGTGGACGCCGTCTCGAGGCATCCGTCCTCGGCGTATGGGGCGAGCGCGGGGTCTTCGGGTTCGCGCGCGGTGGAGTCGGCGGAGTACGCGTACAGGGCCGAGAACGGCATGCCGTCGGCGCCCAGTCCGGCCCAGACGCTGTCGCCCTCGCTCGACCACTCCGCTCCGCGCTCGACGTCGGCGGGCAGCACGAGCAGTCCCGGCACGAAGACGGAATCGGTGGGGAAGCCGATGGCGGCGATCTGGCGGATCCCGTCTCCGCCGACGCTGAACAGCTCTCGCGGAATGCCGCCGGCGCGCCCCGCCTCGGGCCCCGAATACACCCCCCAGTGCGGGACGGACACGGCATCGGCGGGATAGCCGCCGACGGCGATCTCGTACGCGGTCTCGGGCAGCGCGAACAGCGCGGAAAGGCCCGGCGCGCGCCGATGCTCATGCTGCGCGACTCCCCCGGGCATCTGCGACCACCCGGCCGTGCCATCACGGGGGGTGAAGGCCGCCGCCGCACCCCCTGCCGTCGACGCGCGCACATCCGTCGCCGCGACGAGGGCGAGCGTGCCGACCGCGACCACTCCGCAGAGGACGGCGGCCGGGACGATGCGCCGACGACGCCGCCGCGAGACCTGCCCCGCCCCCGGCATGCCGTCAGGATAGGGCCGCCTCCCCGTGCGCGAACGCAGGCGCGCATTAGGCTCTGCACATGAGCGACACCGCCTCCATTCCGACTGCGCAACACGCGGTGGTCGCCGCCGCGCTGGACCTGTTCGCCGAGCAGGGGTTCGAGGCGACATCCGTCGAGCAGATCGCGCAGGCCGCGGGCATCTCGCGCTCGACCTTCTTCCGCCAGTTCGGCGGCAAGGACGACGTCGTCTTCGCCGACCACGAGCTCATCCTCGAGGGGCTGCGGGCCTACCTCGCCCAGCCGCACGAGAACCCGTGGGCGGCCGTGTGCGAAGCATCCATCCGCGTCTTCCGCCAGTTCACGGCGGACCCCGAGCTCGCGCGACGTCGCTATGCGATCGTGCGCGGCGTGCCGGCCCTGCGCGAGCGCGAGATCGTCACGGTGTTCCGGTACGAGCGGCTCTTCGACGAGTACCTGCGCGAGTCGCTCCCCGGTATCGACCCGATCGACGCCGTCGGCTTCGCCGCGGTCGTGACGGCGATCCACAACCATGTCCTGCGCCAGCTTCTGCGCAGCACCAAGCGTGTGCCCGTGGCCGAGCTGCGCCGCGCGCTCGACGAGGCGATGCGCCGGTTCGGGGTGGCCCCCGAGGGGACGGATGCCGCTCCCGACGACCTCGTCGTCGCAGTCTTCCCGCGCCGCATGCCGAAGGCCGAGATCGCGCGGCGGCTCGGCGAGCACCTCGCCTGAGCGCGTCCTTCGAACGCCTCACCGCGCGCGCCGGGCGGCGCCTCACCCACCGTGGCTGATTCCCGCCCGGGCGCTCGGAGCGCAGAGTAGGTTCGAGCCATGAGCACCGTGGACGCCTCGCCCGCAGCCCCCTGGTTCGCCCAGGACGCCGCCGCCGTCACCTCCTCCCTCGACACCGACCGGGAACGCGGACTGACGCAGGCCGAGGCGAGCAAGCGCCTCGCCGCGCACGGGCCCAACTCGATCCCCGCCGAGCCCTCGCCCTCGATCTGGCAGGTCGCCTGGTCGCAGGTCATCGACCCGATGAACGTCATGCTCATCGCCGTCGCGGTCATCAGCCTCTTCATCGGCCAGGTGAGCGTCGGCATCCTCGTCGGCGTGCTCGTGATCCTCAACGTCGTCATGGGCGCCCGCCAGGAGCTCAAGGCCAAGGCGTCCGTCGACGCACTCTCCAAGATGCAGATCCCGCAGGCGCGAGTCATCCGCGACGGCGCGCTCGTGCAGGTCGAGGCCGCGACGCTCGTCCCCGGCGACATCGTCGTGTTGGAGGCGGGCGAGATCGTCCCGGCCGACGGTCGCATCCTGCGCTCGGCGACCCTCGAGACGCAGGAAGCGGCACTCACGGGCGAGAGCGCGCCGATCCCGAAGGATGCCGAGACGCTCGCCGACCCCGAGACGACCCTCGGCGACCGCGCCAACATGGTGTTCCAGAACACGCAGGTGACCCGCGGGACCGCGACCGTCGTCGTGACCGACACGGGCCTGCAGACCCAGATGGGTCAGATCGCGTCGATGCTCTCGGCGGTCAAGCCCGCCAAGTCGCCGCTGCAGCGCGAGCTCGACTCGCTCACGGGCGTGCTCGGCTGGATCGCGTGGGGAGCCGTCGCGATCATCGTCATCACGGGCCTCGTGCGCGGCCAGGAGATCACCTCGGTGATCCTGCTCGGCATCTCGATGGCGATCTCGGCCATCCCGACCGGCATGCCCTCCTTCGTGCAGGCGATGCTGTCGTTCGGCTCGCGGCAGCTCGCCGAGCACAACGCGGTCGTCAAGAACCTCACCGACGTCGAGACGCTCGGCGCGACGAGCGCCATCAACTCCGACAAGACCGGCACGCTCACGATGAACGAGATGACGGTCGAGTCGCTCTACCTCGCGGGCGAGTGGTTCTCGGTCGCCGGCAGCGGCTACGAGAAGTCGGGCGAGATCCGCCGCGTCGCCGGCACGCCGAACCCCGACTTCACGACTCTCGCACTCGGGCTGACGCTGTGCAGCGACGCGACGGTGTCGGACGACGGCGTCGTCATCGGCGACCCGACCGAGGCCGCGCTGGTCGTGCTCGCCGCCAAGATGGGCGCCGATGCCGAGCTCACGCGGGCCAAGTTCCCGCGTGCGGCCGAGGTGCCCTTCGACTCCGAGTACAAGTTCATGGCGACCTTCCACGAGGTCCCGCGGGACGGCGCCGTCCAGCTCATCGAACTCGTCAAGGGCGGACCGGATGTCGTCCTCGAGCGCTGCGCGACGGTGCTCACCGCCGACGGTCCGGTGCCGATCGAGACGCAGCGCCAGGCCGTCCTCGACGCCAACCGCAGCCTCTCGGAGCAGGGCCTGCGCGTGCTCGCCTTCGCGTTCCGCCGCTTCGAGCCCGGCACGGCGATCCCCGCCGACCCGATGGCCGAGGTGAAGGACCTGACCCTCGCGGGACTCGTCGGCATCATCGACCCGCTGCGCCCCTCCTCGAAGGAAGCCGTGCGCATCGCGCGCGAGGCGGGCATCGAGGTGCGCATGATCACGGGCGATCACGCCATCACGGCGGCGGCGATCGGCGCCAAGCTCGGCCTCGGGACGGGTGCCGCGAGCGGCGCCGAGATCCAGGCCATGAGCGACGACGAGCTCAAGGCGAAGCTCCCCGAGCTGCACGTCTTCGGACGCGTCACGCCGGAAGACAAGCTGCGCCTCGCGCGCCTCATGCAGGAGACCGGCGATGTCGTCGCGATGACCGGGGACGCCGTCAACGACGCCGCCGCGCTCAAGCAGGCCGACATCGGCGTCGCGATGGGTTCGGGCAGTGAGGTGACGAAGCAGGCGGGCAAGATGATCCTCGTCGACGACAACTTCGGCACTCTCGTCACCGCGGTGCGCCTCGGCCGCGCGATCTACGACAAGATCGTCAGCTACGTCCGCTACCAGATGTCGCAGCTCTTCTCGCTCGTGCTGCTCTTCCTCGTCGCGAGCCTGTTCGACATCAACAGCGGCGTGCCCCTGCAGCCGATCATGATCCTGTTCCTGAACTTCTTCGTGTCGATCTTCCCGGTGATCGTGATCCTGCAGGATCCCGTGCCGGACGGCATCATGCAGAAGCCCCCGCGCGACCCGAAGAAGACCATCGCCAACGGCGGAGCCGTCATCCTGTGGTTCGTCTACGGCGGCCTGCTGTTCCTCATGACCCTCATCCCGCTGCTGCTCTACCCCGAGGACCTCAGCCCCACCGAACCGAACTTCCCCGTGACGATGACCTTCGTCGTGGCCGCGTTCGGTGCGATCCTCGGCGGCCTCGCGATGCGTCGCGACCCCGAGAACGGCCTGTCGGCGCCGATCCTCTCGGCCGTCAAGTGGCTCTCGATCCCGCTCGCCCTGACCGTCGCCGCCGTGGAGATCCCGTTCATGCAGAACCTCATCCTCACGACGTCGCTCACCGGTCAGCAGTGGCTCATCGCCATCGGCCTCGCACTCGTCGTGCCGCTCTTCGTGGAGGTCGAGAAGCTCATCCGCCGACGCCGCATCGCCAAGCGGGCGCTCGCCGCCTGAGAGCGCGACGAGGGTGCCGGGCGCCGGCACCCTGTCTGCTCGGTGAGACTGAGTCCTACCGCATGTGACATTCAGTCCCATTAGAATCGAGGCATGACCGACTTCCGCGCGCGCCCGGGCGAGAACACCGAGGGCTACGACGTCACCCGTCGCCTCGGCACCGACTACTACGCCGTGTTCGCCGACATCCCCGAGGCAGACCGTGCCGTCTGGGAAACCGCGCAGTCGTTCGTCGACGAGGTCGGCGACCGGATGCTGGACGCCTGGGATCGCGCGGAGTACCCGCTCGACCTCGCGCAGCGGCTGGGCGAGCTCGACCTGCTGAACGACGGGATCGAGCATCCGTCCCTCACGCACTTCTCCCCTCTCGCAGCGGGCCTCGTCAACATGGAGATCTCGCGCGGCGACGGCTCGCTCGGCACCGTCATCGCGGTGCAGGGCGGGCTCGCCCTGCGCACGCTCGCCCTCTTCGGCAGCCCCGAGCAGCAGGAGCGCTGGCTGCAGCCCATCGCGCGCCTCGAGGTGCCGGCTGCCTTCGCCCTGACGGAGCCCGACCACGGCTCGGACTCCGTGTCGCTCGAGACGACCGCGCGGCGCGACGGCCTGAAGTGGGTCCTGAACGGTGCGAAGAAGTGGATCGGCAACGGCGCCTCGGGCGGCGTCACGTTCGTCTGGGCGCGCGTGGACTCCCCCGGCTCGCCCGACCACGAGCGCGTGCGCTGCTTCCTCGTGGAGCAGGAGCGCGCCGGCTACACAGGCACGGTCATCACCGGCAAGGCGTCGCTGCGCGGCATCCATCAGGCCCACATCGTCCTCGACGACGTGCGCGTGGCCGCCGACGCCGTGCTTCCGGGCGCGACGTCGTTCAAGGATGCCTCGACCGTGCTCTACTCGACCCGCTCGGGCGTCGCGTGGTCGGCACTCGGGCACGCGACAGCCTGCTACGAGGCGGCCCTGACGTACGCACAGCAGCGGACGCAGTTCGGCAAGCCGCTCGCGAAGTTCCAGATGGTGCAGGAGCGCCTCGCGCAGATGCTCGAGGAGCTCACGGGCATGCAGCTGTACTGCCGCCACCTCGCCGACCTCGAGCTGTCCGGCGGCCTGCGCCCCACGCAGGCGTCGCTCGCGAAGTACCACAACACGCGCGCCGCGCGGAGGATCGCCGCCACGGCCCGCGACCTCCTGGGCGGCAACGGCATCCTGCTCGAGAACCGCGTCATGCAGCACATGGCCGACATCGAGGCGATCCACACCTACGAGGGCACGGAGTCGATCCAGGCCCTTCTGATCGGCCGCGACATCACGGGGATGAGCGCCTTCGTCTGACGCGCGGCATCCGTCTGGCGCGCGGCATCCGTCTGGTGCGCGGCATCCGTCTGGTGCGCGGCATCCGTCTGACGCGCGGCATCCGTCTGGCGCGCGGCATCCGTCTGGCGCGCGGCATCCGTCTGGTCCGCGTGGGGTGAGCTGGTGCCGGGTGAGGCGTGCGGAGGCGGCAGGTGTTCACCCCGAAGCGCCGGGGCCAAGGCGCGTGGGGTGAGCTCGTGCCGGGTGAGGCCTGCGGAGGCGGCAGGTGCTCACCCCGAATCACCGGGGCCATCGCCCGTGGGGTGAATTCGCGCCGGGTGAGGCCTGCGGAGGCGGCAGGTGCTCGGTTGCGTCCGTCAGAGTGGTGTATCGGTAGCTCGGTGAGCGTGTCGCTGTGAATGGCGACGGTCACCGCGTGATCCTTCGAGGAAACTCCTACATCTCTCTCGAAAGGAACCACGACGATGACCGTCGTACCCAGTATCGATCCTGCTCGCTTCCTTGAA
>NZ_JAKWJP010000006.1 GCF_022761035.1 Microbacterium sp. SS28 | reverse complement strand
CAGCGCGGCCTCCGCGCGGCGACGGCGTTCGAGCAGCCACTCCGGGAAGTAGGAGCCCTGCCGAAGCTTCGGGATCGCAACATCGACAGTCCCGGCGCGGGTATCGAAGTCCCGGTGCCGGTAACCGTTGCGCCGGTTCGTGCGGTCCTCGGACACCGTGCCATACGAGGCGCCGCAGACCTGGTCCGCGTCCGCCGAGAGCAGCGTGTTGATGAACGTGGACAGCATCTGCCGCAGCAGATCCGGCGACGCCTGAGACAGCTGCTCTTCAAGGAAGCGAGCAGGATCGATACTGGGTACGACGGTCATCGTCGTGGTTCCTTTCGAGAGGGATGTAGGAGTTTCCTCGAAGGATCACGCGGTGACCGTCGCTATTCACAGCGACACGCTCACCGAGCTACCGATACACCACTCTGACGGACGCAACCGCGGCATCCGCTCACCCCGAGGCGTCGGGGTGTGGCGGGCTGGGGTGAGTTGGTGTCGGGTTGAGGGGGTGGATGCGGCATCCGCTCACCCCGAAGCGTCGGGGTGTGGCCGGGTGTGGCCGGTGGGGTGAGTTGGTGTCGGGTTGAGGGGGTGGATGCGGCATCCGCTCACCCCGGAGCGTCGGGGTGTGGCGGGCTGGGGTGGGTTGGTGTCGGGTTGAGGGGTGGATGCGGCATCCGCTCACCCCGAAATGGCGGGGTGCCTTCCCGCGCGCCCGGGAGCTACGCGTGCCGCTCGAGGAAGGCGTACACCTCGTTGTCGTCGACGCCGGGGAAGGCCCCGCGGGGGAGCGGCGAGAACATCTGCATGTGCACGCGGGCGCTCGGCCACGCCTTCCCGCCCCAGCGCTCGGCGACCTCAGGCGTCGCGCGGCGGCAGCACGACTCGTCGGGGCAGCGCGAGACGTCGCGCTTCTGCGTCTCGCGTCCGCGGAACCACCGCGCGTCGTCGAAGGGCACGCCCACCGTGATCGAGAACTCGCCCGCCGAGGTCGTGCCCGTCTGCGTCGAGCACCAGAACGTCCCGCTCGGGGTGTCGGTGTACTGGTAGTGCTCGGTCGTGCGGTTCTGCTCCTCGAAGGCCGATCGCGCGAGGAAGCGCCGGCAGACGATCTGGCCCTCGACCGAGCCCGTGACATCCATCGGCACCGGCAGGTCGTCGTTCTCGTACACGCGCGAGATGGCGCCCGATCCGTCCACGCGCAGGAAATGCAGCGGGATGCCGAGATGCTGCGTCAGCAGGTTCGTCATGCGCATTCCTGCGGCTTCGTGCGTCACGCCGAACGCGTCGCGGAAGTCCTCAACGGCGAGGTTGCGGTCCTTCTTCGCCTGCTGCAGGAAGGCGACCGACGCGCTCTCGGGCATGAGGCAGCACGCGGCGTAGTAGTTGATCTCGAGGCGCTGCTGCAGGAAGTGCGCGTAGTCGGTGGGCGGCTTGTGCCCGAGCAGTCGGTGCGCCATCGCCTGCAGCGCCATCGAGCGCAGGCCGTGCCCGCCCGGGATCGACGCGGGCGGCAGGTAGATGCGGCCGTTCTCGAGATCCGTGACGGAGCGGGCGGAGTGCGGCAGGTCGTTCACGTAGATGAGCTCGAAGCCGAGCCGCTCGGCCATGATGCTCACGGTGCGGTGCGTGAGCGCGCCCGAGATGTGGCCGGCCGACTTGAGCTGTTTCTCGGCGAGCCGCTCGATCTCGGGAAGGTAGTTGTCGTGCGCGCGCATGCGCAGGCGCAGGTCGGTGTTGGCGCGGCGGGCCTCCTCCGGCGTCGCGATGGCTTCGCGCTCGCGACGCTGCAGCTCGCGATGCAGACCGAGGAGCGATTCGATCGTGTCGTCGGTCATGGTCTTGGTGACCTTGACGGGCGCGATGCCGAGCTGCCGGAACACCGACCCGGACTGCGCGCGCTCGAGTTCGATCTCGAGGGCGGCGCGACGGTTCGGCGGCTCAGTCGAGAGCAGCTCGGCGACGTCGACCCCCGTGACCTGCGCGATGGCCTGCAGAAGCGAAAGCTTGGGCTCGCGCTTGCCGTTCTCGATGAGGCTCAGCTGACTGCCCGCGACACCCACCTTCTCGCCGAGTTCGTCGAGTGTGAAGCCGTGCGAGACGCGCTGGTGACGGATGCGGTGACCCAGGGTCGACAGCTCGAGGGAGGTGGGGGGCATTCCTTGAGGATATCGAAAGAATCACGTTTCTTGAACGCGGATTTCATCGAAACCTCTGTTCCATCGGCGCACAGTGGAAGGGAGCAGCGAAGCACAACCACTGTCCGAGGAGGACTCCGAAATGGCAATCGCCGAAATCTTCACGCGTCCCACCCCTCGTTCCACCACTCACACCGCCCCCACGACCCCGACGGTCGGAGCACGCCCCCAGATCTCGGGCGAGGGCATGGCGGAGCTCGTCGCGTGGGTCGACGATCTCGCGGCGCTTCTCCAGCCCGCGGCGGTCCACTGGGTGGACGGATCGCGGGCTGAGAACGAGGCGCTGCTGCGCCAGCAGGTCGATGAGGGCAAGCTGATCAAGCTCAACCCCGAGTGGCGTCCGGGCTCGTACCTGGCTCGTTCGCACCCGAGCGATGTCGCCCGCACGGAGGCGCGCACGTTCATCGCGTCGGAGCGGGAGGAAGACGCGGGGCCGACGAACAACTGGATCGCGCCGGCGGAGATCCGCGGCATCCTGAACCCGCTGTTCGAAGGTGCGATGCGCGGCCGCACGATGTACGTCGTGCCGTTCTCGATGGGTCCGGTCGGTGGGCCGCTGTCGCACATCGGCGTGCAGATCACCGACAGTGCCTACGCCGTCGCCTCGATCGGGATCATGACGCGCGTCGGCGCGGACGTGCTGCGCGAGATCGCGGCGGGTGCGCACTGGGTGAAGACGGTGCACACGGTCGGCGCCCCGCTGGCACCCGGTGAGCAGGATGTCGCGTGGCCGTGCAACGACGAGAAGTACATCGTGCACTTCCCGGACACGCTCGAGGTGTGGTCGTTCGGGTCGGGGTACGGCGGCAACGCGATCCTCGCGAAGAAGTGCTTCGCGCTGCGGATCGCGTCGGTGATCGGCCGGAACGAGGGCTGGCTCGCCGAGCACATGCTGCTGATCCGCGTGATCGACCCGCAGGGCAAGGCGTACCACGTCGCCGCCGCGTTCCCGTCAGCGTGCGGCAAGACGAACCTCGCAATGCTTCGCCCCACGATCCCGGGATGGCGCGTCGAGACCCTCGGTGACGACATCGCGTGGCTGCGCCCCGGTGAGGACGGCCGCCTGTGGGCGATCAACCCCGAGGCGGGCTTCTTCGGCGTCGCACCCGGCACCGGCGAGTCGACCAACGTCACAGCGGTCGAGACGCTGTGGGGAAACACGATCTTCACCAACGTCGCGCTCCGCCCGGACGGCGACGTGTGGTGGGAGGGCCTGACCGACGAGCCGCCGGCACACCTGACCGACTGGGAGGGCAACCCGTGGACGCCCGCGATGGGTCGGCCCGCGGCGCACCCGAACTCCCGCTTCACGGTAGGCGCGGCGCAGTGCCCGCAGATCGCGGACGATTGGGATGCTCCGCAGGGCGTTCCGCTGGACGCGATCCTGTTCGGAGGACGGCGGGCGACGAACGTCCCGCTCGTGGTCGAGGCCACGGACTGGACGCACGGCGTGTTCATGGGCTCCAACATCTCCTCCGAGCGGACCGCCGCCGCGGAGGGCACGGTCGGCGAGCTGCGCCGCGACCCGTTCGCGATGCTCCCGTTCTGCGGCTACAACATGGCCGACTACTTCGGCCACTGGCTCAAGGTCGGGCAGAAGCTGCGCTTCGACCGCGCCCCGCGCATCTTCCAGGTCAACTGGTTCCGCAAGGGCGCCGACGGCCGGTTCCTGTGGCCCGGCTTCGGCGACAACTCTCGTGTCATCGACTGGATCATCCGCCGCATCGAAGGCCAGGTGCCGGCCGTCGACAGCCCCATCGGACGCCTGCCCCGCACCGAAGACCTCAACCTCGACGGCATCGAGGTCCCGCAGGCCGACCTCGACGAGCTCTTCGCCGTCGACCCCGAGCTCTGGCAGCACGAAGCCGACCTCACCGAGCAGTTCTACGCCGAGTTCGACGGCCGCGTCCCCGCCGCCCTGCACGCCGAGCTCGCCGCGCTCCGCTACCGCCTGAAGGTCGCCCAGCGCTCCTGACGACGGCCGACGGATGCCTCGCCCCCGCCCTCGCGGAGGGCGAGGCATCCGTCGTCCCGCGCCGGGGCACTCCCGGCCGGCTCGCCCGCGGAATCGTGCGGGTGCGTGGGTTTCGCACTTTGCCGCAGGCGAGCAGATGGAACCGCGTCGCGCGGCCCGATCTCAGACGAGCAGCTGGTGCCGCGCGAGGTCGCGGTAGAGCGGAGTCGTCTCGACGAGCTCGGAGTGCGTGCCCTGGCCGATGACACGGCCGTGATCCATCACGACGATGTGGTCGCTGTCGACGACAGTCGACAGGCGGTGCGCGATCACGATGAGCGTGCGGCCCGTTGCGACGGCGTCGATCGCGTCGCGCATGCGCTGCTCGTTGAGGCCGTCGAGCGACGAGGTCGACTCGTCGAGCAGCAGGATCGGGGGAGCCGCGAGCAGCGCCCGCGCGATCGCGAGCCGCTGACGCTCTCCGCCGGAGAGCATGACACCCGACTCGCCGACCGGCGCCTCGATGCCGAGCGGCGACCGCTCGAGGACTTCGCCGAGATTGACGGCGCGCAGCACGCGTTCGCAGTCGTCGTCGGATGCCGCGGGAGAGGCGAGGCGCAGGTTCTCGGCGATCGTGCCCGCGAGGGTCGGAGCGTCCTGCTCGACATAGCCGAGCTGCGCGCGCAGGGCGCCGCGGTCGAGCGTGCGCACGTCGGCTCCGTCGAGCAGGACGGCGCCGTCGGTCGGGTCGTAGAAGCGCTCGATGAGCGCGAGCGTCGTACTCTTTCCCGCGCCCGAGGGCCCGACGAGCGCGACGCGCGACCCGCGCGGGACCGTGAACGAGACGCCCCGCAGCACGTCGGCCGTCGTGTCCTCTTCCGGTGCCGGTGCGCCCTCGGTCTCGGCGAGGCGGCGCAGATCGTCGGCGACCGACTTGTCGACGTGGGCGTCTTCGAGGGCAGCGAGTGCCGCGTCCTCGGCCTTGCGGCGGGCGGCGACGACGGCCTCGGGATACCGGAACCGCACATCGCGGAACTCGATCGCGGCCGCGGCGCCGGGCGCGGCATCCGTCCGCTCGTCGGTGCGCTCGCGCACGCGCGCCGCAACCTGCGGATCGTCCTGGGTCTCGGTCGGGAGGTCCATGACCTCCTGGATGCGGCCGAGCGCGCCGAGCGCCTGGTTGACGGACGTGATCGCGCCGAAGAACGAGCCGAGCGGCGCGATGAGGAGGAACAGGAACATCACGAAGGTCACGAGGGCCGCGACCGGGATCGCACCCGAGGCGACTCGCAGGCCGCCGACGCCGAGGACGACGAGCAGCGACACCTGCAGGGCGATGTTCGCGATCGGCACGACGAGCGCCGAGACCTTCGCGATGCGCACGCCCTGCTGATAGGCGTCCTTGGCGAGGTCGGCGATGGCTGCCTCTTCACGGTCGCTCGCGCCCGCGGCGCGCACCGTGCGGATGGAGCCGACGGCGCGCTCGACGCCCGACGCGAGCTCGCCGACGCGCTCCTGCTGGGTCGCCGTCGCCTCGCGGATGCGGCCGCTGAGCACCGTCACGACCGCGATCGAGACGCCGATGACGACGACGATGAGCCCGAGCAGCACGGGATCGATGAGCGCCATCGCGACGAGCGCACCGAGGAAGACGAGCGAGTTGCCGACGGCGTCCGCGAGGCCCTGCGTCAGGACGGCGTAGAGGAGTGTCGTGTCGGTGCCGACGCGCGAGACGAGGTCGCCCGTGCGCCGCGAGTCGAACTCGCCGATCGGCAGGTGCAGGATCCGGCCGATGAGCTTGCGCCGCGAGGAGTACACGACGGCCGTGCCGGTGCGCTGCAGCAGGAAGTGCTGGTAGCCGCCGATGAGCGACGCGACGATGACGAGCCCGACGATGCCCCACACGAGCATCCCGAGCGGCTCGCCGGCTTCGACCCGCTGGATGAGCACTCCGACGAACAGCGGCTGCGCGAGCACCGCGACGGCGCCGATGATGCTCAGGATCGCGACCAGGATGAGCACGCGCTTGTGCTCGAGCAGGAACGGCAGCAGCTGCTTGAGGCTCGCGCGCGGCCCGTCTTCGGGGGCGCGGCGTCCGCGGCGTCCGCGGGCGGGGGAGGTCGTGGTGGACATGCGGGATTCTCCGTCGTTCGTCCGGGGGAGGAGGGCGATGGCCCTACCTTCGACCGTACTTCTTGTGGACTGCCTGCCTGCTCACTCCGAGGGCGTCGGCGATCGCCACCCACGAGAAGCCCAGGCCTCGCGCCCGCCGCACCTGCTCGGCTTCGGCGCGCGCGAGTTCGGCGTGCAGAGCGCGCAGCCGCCGCAGCTCCGGCAGGGGGTCGCCGCCCTGTGCCGAGGCGATCGCGGTGCGGATGTCGTCGCTCATGGTCGTCAACCATAGTTGACGGTTCGGGATGTCGTCAACTCAGGTTGACGGCATCCGCATCCCAAGCCCGGGAGACCGGGCGGCGCGGCTGCAGGCCGGCGGACGGGACCTCGGGATGCCCGCGCCCGCGTCGGAGGCCGGGGATAGGGTTGTCCGGTGCCTGCCCCTGTCATCGAAGCCAAGAATCTCGTGAAGGCCTACAAGGTCAAGGGCAAGCCGGACTTCCTCGCGGTCGACGGGCTGAGCTTCGAGGTCGCGCCGGGCGAGTCCTTCGGCCTTCTGGGCCCCAACGGCGCGGGCAAGTCGACCACGATGAAGATGGTCGGCGCCGTCTCGACCCGCACGCGCGGCGACCTCTCGATCCTGGGTCTCGACCCGGATCAGTACGGGCCCGAGATCCGCTCCCGCCTCGGCGTCGTGCCCCAGCAGGACAACCTCGACGGCGAGCTCAACGCCCGCGAGAACCTCTACATCTACGGCCGGTACTTCGGCCTGCCCGCCAAGGTCTGCCACGAGAAGGCCGACGAGCTGCTCGCCTTCGCGGCTCTCGAAGACAAGGCGAAGAGCAAGGTCGACCAGCTCTCGGGCGGCATGAAGCGGCGCCTCACGATCGCGCGCGGCCTCATCAACGACCCGCGCATCCTGCTCCTCGACGAGCCGACGACGGGTCTGGACCCGCAGGCGCGCCACGTCCTCTGGGACCGCCTCTTCCGCCTCAAGGAGCGCGGCACGACACTCGTCCTGACGACGCACTACATGGACGAGGCCGAGCAGCTGTGCGACCGTCTCATCGTCGTGGACAAGGGCCGCATCATGGCCGAGGGCACCCCTGCGTCGCTCATCCGCGAGCACTCGAGCCGCGAGGTGCTCGAGGTGCGCTTCGGCTCGGATCGAAACGCCGAGGTCGCGCCGCAGCTGCAGGGCATCGGCGATCGCATCGAGGTGCTGCCCGACCGCATCCTCATCTACGCGTCCAACGGCGAGCAGGCGCTCGAGCGCGTCACGCACGCGGGGCTCGAGCCGCTCACGTCGCTCGTCCGCCGTTCGAGCCTCGAGGACGTGTTCCTGCGCCTGACGGGAAGGTCGCTGATCGAATGAGCGACCCGAGTCAGTCCGGCGGCGACACGGGGGACGGGATGCCGGGTCCCGGCGGCGCCGCGGGAGCCGCATCCGCCCTCGCGCAGCCGACCCTCGAAGAGCTCCGCGCGGAGGCGATGGAATGGGGGCGCAAGCCGCGCCGTCTCGGCACCTGGTACGTCACGGAGCACATGGTCCGCGCGATGCGCGCGTACGGCTGGACGATCATCGTCGGAGCCGTCGGGCAGCCGATCCTCTACCTCCTCGGGCTCGCGGTCGGGCTCGCGGCCCTCATCCAGGCGCCCGTCGACGACCGCGGCATGGAGGTTCCGTATCTCGTCTTCGTCGCGCCGGCGCTGCTCATGACGGCGGCGATCTCGGTCGCGTCGGAGGAGTTCACCTACCCCGTGATGGCGGGGTTCAAGTGGCGGCGGTACTTCTTCGGGTTCAGCTCGTCGGCGCTGTCCTCGCCGCAGATCGCGGCGGGCGTCGTGCTGGGCGCCGCGGCGCGCATGCTGCTGACGGTGGGGCTCTACTACGTCTTCATCTGGGTCTTCTTCGCGTGGCTGTACCCCGACGCGACAGCGGATTCGACGTCGTGGCTCATGATCCCGATCGGCGTGCTCGCGGGGCTCTCGTTCGGCATTCCGCTGATGGCATACGCGGCATCCCTCGAAGACGACAAGGGGCAGTTCGCCCTCGTGCAGCGGTTCGTCTTCATGCCGATGTTCCTCTTCTCGGGCACCTTCTACCCGCTCGCCGTGCTGCCGCTCTGGCTGCAGTGGGTGGGGTGGATCTCTCCGCTGTGGCACGCGTCCGAGCTCGGCCGCATCGTGACCTACGGCGACTGGTCCGCCGAGCCGCTCGCGTGGGTGCACCTCGCCTACCTGCTCGTCCTGACCGTCGGCGGATTCATCGCGGGGCGCCGCGTCTTCACGAAGAGGCTCGCGAAATGACGGCGACGACGACGGATGCCCCGACCCGTCGCGGCGGCGTGCGGGCCCTGTGGGCGGGGAACCCCGGCGCGGTCGTGCAGCGCGGGCTCGTCGCGGCTCGCTCATCGAGCTGGGTCGTGGTGGTCTCGGGGTTCTTCGAGCCCGTCCTGTACCTCGCGTCGATGGGACTCGGCCTCGGTGCGCTCATCGGCGACGTCGAGACGTCCGGCGGGGTCGAGGTGTCGTATGCGGCGTTCATCGCGCCCGCGCTCCTGGCCGTCTCGGCGATGAACGGCGCGATCTACGACTCGACGTGGAACGTCTTCTTCAAGCTCAACTACGGCAAGCTCTACGAGGGCATGCTCGCGACCTCGCTCGGTCCGCTCGACGTCGCGCTCGGCGAGATCCTCTACGCGCTGCTGCGCGGACTGCTCTACGCGACGGGCTTCATGATCATCATGCAGATCCTGGGCCTGAATCTCGCGCCGACCGCGATCCTCGCGATCCCCGCTGTGCTGCTCATCGCGTTCGGCTTCGCGGCGCTCGGCATGGCAGTCACGAGCTACATGAAGACGTTCCAGCAGATGGACTGGATCAACCTCGTGCTGCTGCCGATGTTCCTGTTCTCGGCGACGCTGTACCCCATCACGGTCTACCCCGAGTGGGTGCAGACGATCGTCATGGCGTTTCCGCTGTGGCACGGCGTCGAGCTGATCCGCGGCCTCACGACGGGTGTCCTCGCGCCCGCGATGTGGTGGCACGTCCTGTACTACCTCGTGATGATCGCCGTGGGCCTGATCTTCACGACCAAGCGCCTGCGCGCACTCTTCCTCGACTGACGGCACCACGATCAGCACGCTGCCGAGCGGTCGAAGCCGAGTCGGCGGCTCCCGACCCGCGAAGTGCGGACGAGTGCGCCTGAATCGGATCATTCGGCGCACAGCATCCGAATCTCGTGCAATCGTCCGAATGTCGTGAGGACCGTGCTCAGAGCAGGCCGCGCCGCGCGAGCTCGGGGCGCACGCCCTCGGCGAACCAGTACGCCTCTTCGAGGTGCGGATACCCCGACAGCACGAACTCGCTGAACCCGACCGCGCGGTACTCCTCGATGAGCGCAGCGACCTCGGCGTAGCTGCCCACGAGCGCTGTCCCCGCGCCGCCGCGCACGAGCGACGCACCGGCCCACAGGCCCGGGTGGATCTCGAGCTCACCGCGCGAGGTGCCGCCGTCGGTGAGGGCGAACTGACGGCGCTGGCCTTCGGATCCGGATGCCGCGAACGCCGCGCGGCGATCCGCGACGACCTCGGGATCGAGCCCCGCGACGAGCCCGTCGGCGATCGCCCAGGCCTCGTCCGACGTGGGGCGCGCGATGGCGTGCAGCCGGACGCCGTAGCGCAGCGTGCGGCCGTGCGCCGCCGCTCGCTCGGCGACGCGCGCGATCTTCTCGCCCGCCTGCGCCGGGGGCTCTCCCCACGTCAGGTAGACGTCGGCGTGCTCCGCCGCGACGTCGATCGCGGCATCCGATGATCCGCCGAGGTAGACCTCGGGGATCTTCGCGAGCTGCGGGATGTAGGCGTCCTCGATGTCGAAGAACTCACCGCGGTGGGTCACGCGCTCGCCCGTCCACAGGCGGCGCAGGAGCGTGACGTACTCCGCGGCCCGCGCGTAGCGCCCCTCCTTGCCGATGCGATCGCCGAAGCGCCGCTGCTCGGCATCCTCGCCGCCCGCGACGAGGTTGATGCGCAGCCGCCCGCCGCTCACGTTCTGGAAGCTCGCGGTGACCTGCGCCTGCAGTGTCGGCGATACGAGCCCCGGTCGCACGGCCACGAGGTACTCGAGCCGCCGCGCGTGCTGCGTCAGGGCCGTCGCGATCGTCCAGCTCTCTTCGTTGCCGCCGCCCGTGGGGACGAGCACCGACTCGAAGCCGAGATTCTCGGCGGCCTGCGCGATCTGCGACAGATACGGCAGGTCGGGGCGACGGGATGCCGCGTTGAGCCGCGCGGGGTCGTTGTCGGTCGCGCTGCCGAGCGCGAGATTCGTGCGCGAGTCGCCCGTGAGTGGCAGGAACCAGTCCAGGACGACCTTCTGCTGCTCCGACATGATCGCTCCTCGCTCGCGCCACGGGTCCGGCGCCGGATCAGACTACGAGCACCCGCGATGCCCGGCCGACCCGCGTGTCACTGTGTGACGTCGACCGGGCCGACGGCGGACGGGAGTGGGGAGAGCGGGAAAGAGAAGAGCGGATGCCGCGACCCCGAGGGGCGGCATCCGCTCTACGTGGTGCGGGGAAGCGTCAGCGCCAGAGCACCGCGATGGCGGCGTTCGCGAAGGTCAGGATGCCGACCGACCAGAAGATCGCGGGCGGCAGCGAGCCGGTCTTGCGCTGGCGGCCCGTGCCGATGCCCAGGAGCGCGCCGATCGCGAGGAGGATCACGAACTTGACGCCGATCTTGGTGTAGTTCAGGTCGTACTCGATGCCCCACGGCGCCGCGAGGGCGAGGCCGGCGACCGCTGCGATCGCGAGGCCCCAGCTCATGAGGCGCGTCACCTGGCGGCGGCCGCTCACGAGTTCGACGACCCACGCGCCGAAGAGGATCGCGAAGCCGGTGAGGTGGACGAGCAGAACGACGTGGCGCAGGATCTCCATGGCCTCAGGCTACCTTACGTAAGGCTGAAGGTGGAGCCGTCAGAAGCCGGCGGGCCGGAGCTGCGCGGCGCGCAGCTCGCGCAGGACGAGCGCCGTGCGGATCGCGGCATCCGCGGCCTCGGCGCCCTTGTCCTCCTTCGAGCCGGGCAGTCCCGCCCGGTCGATGCCCTGCTGCTCGTCGTCGAGGGTCAGCACCCCGAATCCGACGGGCTTGCCCGTGTCCAGCGCGACGCGGGTCAGGCCGTCGGTCGCCGCGTTCGAGACGAAGTCGAAGTGCGGCGTTCCGCCCCGGATGATGACGCCGAGCGCCACGACGGCGTCGGCTCCGGCATCGAGCGCAGCCTTCGCGGCCACCGGCAGCTCGAACGATCCGGGCACGCGCACGAGCCGCCACGAGGCGCCTGAGGCGTCGAGCGTCCGCTCGGCCCCCGCGATGAGCCCGTCCGTGATGACGTCGTGCCACGTGCCGGCGATCACGACGATGTCCAGGCCCGTCGCGTCCGTGCCGCCGGTGATCGGCGCTCCCTTGCCGCTCATGCGGTTGCTCCTCCTGCCAGGTGCGACTCCTTCATCTGCGCGAGGGCGTCGCTGAGTTCCTGCTCGTCGATGATGTGACCCATCCGGTCCCGCTTCGTGGCGAGGTACTGGTGGTTGTTCGGGCCGACGCCCACGAGCAGGGGGACCTGCTCGACGATGTCGAGGCCCAGTTCGCGCAGCTGCTTGACCTTGTCGGAGTTGTTCGTGAGCAGGCGCACCTTCTCGACGCCGAGGTCGGCGAGGATGCCGGCGGCTGCCGCGTAGTCCCGGGCGTCGGCAGGCAGGCCCAGCGCGAGGTTCGCGTCGACGGTGTCGAGGCCGCGCTCCTGAAGGCTGTACGCGCGGAGCTTGTTGATGAGGCCGATGCCTCGACCCTCGTGGCCGCGCATGTAGATGACGACGCCGCCGTCCTGCTCGATCGCATCCAGCGCCGCCTGCAGCTGCGGGCCGCACTCGCACTTGAGCGAGTCGAACGCCTCGCCGGTCAGGCACTCCGAGTGCACGCGCACAAGAGGGGCGTCCTCGAGCTCGCCCGAGACGACCGCGACGTGGTCGGTGCCCGTGATGCGGTCCTTGTAGGCGAGGAAGCGGAAAGCGCCGTGCGCCGTCGGCACGTTGGCCTCGGCGCGCAGGCTCACGCGGCGCTTGTGCGCCGAGTGCGCGGGCGTCTCGACGGGCTCGTTCTCCTGAAGGTAGGCCACGAGCTGCTCGATCGTGATGACGGGCACGTCGTCGCGCGCACCGAGATCGATGAGCCCCGGCAGCCGCATCATCGACCCGTCCTCGGCGACGACCTCGGCGATCGCGCCGACGGGCTTGAGGCCCGCGAGACGCATGAGGTCGACAGCGGCTTCGGTGTGGCCGCCGCGCTCGCGCACGCCGCCGTCGACGGCGCGCAGCGGCAGGATGTGCCCGGGACGGATGACGCTCGTCGGCGTCGACGCGGGATCGGCGAGCACGTTGAGGGTGTGCGCGCGGTCCGAGGCGCTGATGCCGGTCGACTGGCGGTCGGCGGCGTCGACGCTCACGGTGTACGCGGTGCCGCGGGCGTCCTCGTTGACCGCGACCATCGGCGGCAGGTCGAGGCGGTCGGCCCACTCGGCGGGCATCGGCGCGCAGATGAAGCCGCTCGACCAGCGGACCGTCCACGCGACCCACTCGGGGGTCGCGAGCTCGGCCGACAGCACGACGTCGCCCTCGTTCTCGCGGTTCTCGTCGTCCGCGACGATGACGGGGCGTCCCGCGCGCAGCGACTCGAGGGCTTCGGGGATGGTGGCAAGGCTCATCGAGAGCCTCCTTCCGTGGCCGCGGCATCCGCCGCGGGGTCTGCGAGGGCGGCATCGGCCGCGGGGATTCCAAATGCGGCCACGCGGAGCGCGGGTGCGGCCGGTGCCGCGAAAGAAAGCAGGCGCTGCACATGGCGCGCCAGGATGTCGGTCTCGAGGTTGACGCGGTCGCCGGCAGTGCGCGCTCCGAGCGTCGTGGCCTCGAGGGTCTCGGGGATGAGCGACACCTCGAGCCACTGCTGCGCGGCGCCGGCGGGCGAGACGGAGCTCACGGTGAGCGAGACGCCGTCGACCGCGATCGAGCCCTTGTCGACGACGAGGGGCGCGAGGTGGCCGGGCACCGCGATGCGCACGACGCGCCACTGCGCGCCGTCGCGCACCTCGAGCACCTCGCCCGTGCCGTCGATGTGGCCCTGCACGATGTGTCCGCCGAGGCGTCCGTGGGCGCGCGTCGCGCGCTCGAGGTTGACGGCACGGCCGCTCGCGACGCCCGCGAGGGTCGACATGTCGAGGGTCTGCTTCATGACGTCGGCCGTGAACCAGTCCTCGCCCTGATCGACGACCGTGAGGCATACGCCGCTCACCGAGATCGAGTCGCCGTGCCCCGCGTCCGACACGGCCTTGGGTGCGCGCACCGTGAGGCGCACGCCGTCGCCCGAGGCTGCGACATCCGTCACTTCGCCGATCTCTTCGACGATCCCTGTGAACATCAGGCGTCTCCTTCTTCGTGTGTGCGTGCGGGGGCGCCGACGGCGAGGGGCGGGGCGGTCGGCGGTGCCGCGACGACGAGCAGGTCGTCGCCGAGCCGGTCGATCGAGACGATGTCGAGGCGCTGCGCGTCGGCGATCGTCCCGACGCCGATGTCGCCCAGTGCGAGCCGGTGGCCCCCGAGCAGCACGGGCGCGACGTACGCGAGCACCTCATCGACGAGTCCGGCGCGCAGGAAGGCGCTCGCGATCACGGGGCCGCCTTCGACGAAGACACGCTGCACGCCGCGGTCGCGGAGGTCGGCGAGCGTCGCGCGCAGATCGCGTCCGTCGTACTGCAGGAGGGGGAGCGGATGCTGCAGCACGGCAGCTCCCTCGGGGACGGGCCGCATGCCCAGCACCACAGGGCGCGGCTGGTGCGGGAGAAGCGCGCCCGCGGCATCCCGAGCCGTCAGGGCAGGGTCGTCGGCCAGCACGGTGCCCGTGCCCGCGACGATCGCGTCGGCCAGCGCACGGCGACGGTGGACGTCGGCGCGCGCTTCGGGCCCGGTGATCCACTGGCTCGTGCCGTCGGAGGCCGCGGCCCGGCCGTCGAGGCTCTGCGCCCACTTGACCGTGACGTGCGGGCGGCCGAGGCGCTGCACCGTGAGCCACGAGTCCAGCAGCGCCGCGCCCTCGTCGGCGAGGAGGCCGGGCACGACGTCGACGCCGGCGGCGCGCAGCCGCTCGCCGCCGCCGGAGGAGTGATCGCCCGGGTCGTCGACGGCGTAGATGACACGGGCGACGCCCGCCGCGATGAGCGCTTCGGCGCAGGGGCCGGTGCGGCCCGTGTGGTTGCAGGGCTCGAGTGTCACGACCGCGGTCGCGCCGCGCGCGGCGCCGGGTGAGAGCTTCGAAAGCGCGTCGACTTCGGCGTGCGGAGTGCTCGCACCGCGGTGCCAGCCCTCGGCGATCACGCGGCCATCGGCCGACAGCAGCACGGCGCCGACCTGCGGGTTGATCCCGCGGGGCCCGTTGAGGGCGAGCGCGAAAGCGCGGCGCATGGCGCCCTGCTCCACGTCGGTGACCTTCATCCGTCTTCCCTGCCTGGCTTGCGGGGTCACAGGCAAGGGCGGACAACGGCATACGCCGCGTCGCCCGTGCGCCTCCCATCCGGACTCGCAGCGCATGTGCACTGCATCACCGTCGGTTCCGGATTTCCACCGGATCGGCTTCGGCGCGCTTCCCGGACGGGAAGCGGATGCCTCGGCTCGCGGACTATCACCGCCGGTTCGGATTCTCACCGACCCCGGAGCACGTCGATGCTCTCGATTGTAGTAAACGCGCCGGCGGGCGATTCATTCCGTTTCGCCGTGTGGCGCCGCGCCATCCGAGAAACGTCAGGCCGACGCGCGCCACACAACGGGGCACTCGAGCACGCGCAGCCCGGCGTCGGCGTCCTGGCCGCGGATCTGGCGGAGCACCGACTCCGCCGCTGCCCGGCCCAGCTCGGTCGCCGGCTGATGCACGGTCGAGAGGGGAGGGTCGCACCGCAGCGCCCACGTGCTGTCGTCGAATCCGACGATGCCGACGTCGCCGGGGATCGAGCGCCCCGCCTCTTTGAGCACCTCCATCGCACCCGCCGCGACGGCATCGCTCGAGGCGAAGACACCGTCGATGTCGGGGCAGCGCGCGAGCAGCTCGCGCATGCCCGCCTGCCCTTCCGAGTAGGAGTACAGCGGGACGCTCTGCACGAGCTGCGGGTCGAAGCGTGCGCCGAGCGCATCGACGAAGCCCGCGAGGCGGTCCGCGCCCGAGTCCCGGTCGAGCGCGGCGGCGATCATGCCGATGCGCGCGCGCCCCGTTGCGGCGAGGCGCGCCGTGATCTCGCGGGCGGCGCCCCGGTTGTCGATCGTGACGTGCGGCGAATCGCCGATGTCGCGGGGATTTCCCACGAAGGATGCCGGGATGCCGAGGTCGGCGACGGCGCGCGTGATCGGATCGCCGACGCGGGCCGAGACGATGATGACGCCGTCGATGAGTCCGCCGTGCAGATAGCGGGAGAGCCGCTCGATGTCGCGGGGAGAATCGGCGATGAGGCACGACAGCTGGTAGTCGGCCTCGGACAGCGCGGCGTTGGCGCCGAGCAGGATCGATCCGATGTTCGGATCCTCGACGAAGAGCGAGTGCGGCTCGTGCACGATGAGGCCGACGGCCTGAGAGCTGCGCATAACGAGGCTGCGCGCGGCGCGGTTCGGGACGAACCCGACCTTGGCGATGGCGGCCTCGATGGCTTCCCGCGCCTCGTCCGACACGTAGGGCTGCCCGTTGAGGACCCGGCTCACGGTGCCGCGCGACACGCCGGCCTCCACGGCGACGTCCTTCACCGTGGCTGGGCGGCGGCGACCGTTGCTCTCCACGCCACGATCCTATGTGCACGAGCACAGATTTGGATTGCCGTGTTGACAGGAGGGAGTCGGGTTCCTACTCTGTACACGTTCACAGAAACTCATCGTTGAGATTCAACGGTCTAGTCTGTGCACGTTCACAGACCAGAGGATCGAATGACTTCCACCGCCCGTTCCTTCTCGCACCGGGGCATCGCCTTCGGCTGCGACTACAACCCGGAGCAGTGGACGCCTGACGTCTGGGACGAGGACATCGCCCTCATGACCGAGGCGGGAGTCGATCTCGTCGCCGTCAACATCTTCGGGTGGTCGCACATCGAGCCGCGCTCGGGGGAGTTCGACTTCGCGCGCCTCGACGAGATCATCCGCCTGCTGCACGCGGCCGGCATCCGCATCAACCTCGGCACCGCGACCGCGTCGCCGCCCGCGTGGCTCACGCGCCGGTATCCCGAGATCCTGCCCATGGCAGAGGACGGCACGCGCCGCTACCAGGGTGGACGCCAGGCCTGGTGCCCCAGCTCGCCCCTCTTCCGCGACGCGGCACTGCGGCTCGTCGAGGCGGTCGCCCGTCGCTATGGCGACCACCCCGCCGTCGAGCTGTGGCACGTCTCCAATGAGCTCGGATGCCACAACGCGCTCTGCTACTGCGACGTGAGCGCCGACTCCTTCCGCTTCTGGCTGCACCGCCGGTACGGCACGCTCGAGGCGCTCAACACGGCGTGGGGGACGGCGTTCTGGAGCCAGACGTACTCCGAGTGGGACGAGATCCTCCCGCCCCGCGCGACCCTCTCGAGCCGCAACCCCGCGCAGTCCCTCGACTTCCACCGCTTCAGCTCCGACGAGCTGCTCGGCTACTACCGCGCCGAGACCGAGGTCATCCGCCGGTTCAGCGACAAGCCCGTCACGACCAACTTCATGGTCACGGCGCACATCGAGAACATGGACTACTGGTCGTGGGCGGCCGACATGGACGTCATCGCGAACGACCACTACCTCGACGGCCGGCTCGCCGACTCGACCGCCGAGCTCGCGTTCGCCGCGGACCTCTCACGCGGCCTCTCGGGCGGTGCGCCCTGGATCCTCATGGAGCACTCGACCGGCGCCGTCAACTGGCAGCCGCTCAATCTCGCGAAGGCGCCGGGCCAGCTCCTGCGCAACTCGCTCACGCACGTCGCGCGCGGCGCCGACGGCGTCTGCTTCTTCCAGTGGCGCGCGTCCCTGCAGGGGAGCGAGAAGTTCCACTCCGCGATGCTCCCGCACGCGGGAACCGACACCGACCTCTGGCGCGAGGTCGTCGAGCTCGGCGGGATCGTCGAGCGACTCGAAGAGGTCGCGGGCACCCGCGTCGAGGCGCACGCGGCGCTCGTCTTCTCGTGGGAGTCGTGGTGGGCGACGCAGACCGAGTCGCGGCCGAGCCAGGCCGTCGGCTACCTCGACCAGGTGCACGCAGCCTACGGGGCGCTGCACGCCGCGGGGATCACGGTGGATGTCGTGGCGCCGGGCGCCGACCTGTCGGACTACCGCCTCGTCGTCGTCCCGGGGCTGCACCTGCTGCGCGCCGCGGAGGCGGCGGTCCTGACCGACTGGATCGCAGCGGGCGGAATCGCCCTCGTGACGTACTACTCGGGCACCGTCGACGAGCAGGACCGCGTCTGGGCGGGCGGCTACACGGGGCCGCTCCGCGAGGCGCTCGGCATCCGCGTCGAGGAGTTCGCCCCCGTCGCGCCGGGCGAGACGCTGACCCTCACGGATGGCTCGAGCGCGACCCTGTGGTCGGAGCGCTCGCGCGTCACGACGGCCGCCGTCGCGGCATCCTTCGCAGACGGTCCCTCGCAGGGGCGGCCCGCCATCACGCGCAACGCGTGGGGCGACGGCGAGGCCTGGTATGCCGCGACGCACCTCGCCCCCGACGCGTATCGCAGCCTGATCGAACGGCTCGCGGACGCCGCGGACGTGCGCCCGGCCGCACCCGCGACGGGCGCGGACGGTGCGCTCGAGGTGGTCCGGCGCCGCGGGAGCGACACGTCGTACCTCTTCGTCGTCAACCACGGGTCGGCGGCTGCATCCGTGCAGGCGAGCGGAACAGAACTCATCACCGGGATGCCGGTGGCAGGCGTCGCACAGGTGCCCGGCGGCGCCGTGCGCATCGTACGAGAGGAGCTGGTCGCATGACGACCCAGACGTCCACATCGGCGCCGGCGGTCGCACGCCGTCGGCATGTGCCACACAAGAAGGCGATCATCGCCTTCGTCGCGCCGTTCGCCGTGCTGTTCCTGCTCTTCTACCTCATCCCCATCGGCTACGCCGTGTGGCAGTCGCTCCTGGTGATCGAGCGCGAGGGCACGTTCGGCGAAGCGCGCGAGGTCTTCGGCGGCATCCAGCAGTATCTGCTCGTGTTCCAGAACACCGCATTCTGGACCTCGGTCGGCCGAGTGCTGCTGTTCGGCGTCGTGCAGGTGCCGGTCATGCTCGGGCTCGCCCTGCTGTTCGCACTGCTCCTGGACTCGCCGCTCATCAAGGGCAAGCCGTTCTTCCGGCTCGCCTTCTTCGTGCCGTACGCCGTGCCCGGCGTCATCGCGGCGATCATGTGGGGCTTCCTCTACTCGCCGAACCTCTCGCCCTTCACGGCGCTCACCAGCAGCGTCGACCTGATGTCGGCCGAGTGGGTGCTGTGGGCCATCGCGAACGTCGTCACGTGGGTGTTCGTCGGCTACAACATGCTCATCATCTACTCGACGCTGCTCGCGATCCCGCAGGAGATCTACGAGGCGGCGCGCATCGACGGCGCCGGGCAGGCCCGCATCGCCTGGTCGATCAAGATCCCGCTCGTGCGCCCCGCGCTCGTGCTGACAGGCGTCCTGTCGATCATCGGCACGCTGCAGCTGCTCGCCGAGCCGCAGACCTTCCGCGCCTTCAGCTCCGCCGTGACGAGCACCTACACGCCCAACATGACGATCTACGCGACCAGCGCGATCCCGAACGTGTCGCTCGCGGCCGCGTTCTCGGTCGTGCTCGCGCTCGCGACCTTCGTGCTCTCGTTCACGTTCCTCAAGCTCAGCCGACGGGGGGAGGGCGCATGACCGCCTCCAGCTTCACCGACACCGCCGACACGCGCGTCATCACGACGGGCCGTCGCGGAGGCCGCCCCGCGACCGGAAGCGGACCGCGCGAGAGCATCCTCGGGCGCGCGGGCGCCATGACCGTCATGGCGGTCTTCACGCTCTACTTCCTGATTCCGCTGTGGTGGCTCTTCGTCGCCTCGACCAAGAGCCGCGGCAAGCTCTTCACGACGAACCCCCTGTGGTTCGCCGACCCGCAGCTCATCGAGAACATCACGGGGCTCTTCGCCTACAACGACGGCGTCTACCTGAAGTGGATGCTCAACAGCGTCCTCTACGCCGGCGTCGGTGGCGTGCTCGCCACGGTCATCGCCGCGATGTGCGGCTACGCCCTCGCGAAATACCGGTTCCCGGGCCGCGAGACGCTCTTCAACACCGTGCTCGGCGGGGTGCTCGTCCCGGCGACGGCGCTCGCCCTGCCGCTGTTCCTCCTCTTCAGCCGCGTGGGGCTCACCGACACCTACTGGGCGGTGCTCCTCCCGAGCATCGTGAGCCCCTTCGGCGTCTACCTCGCGCGGGTCTTCGCCGAGGCATCCGTCCCGGACGAGCTCATCGAAGCGAGCCGTCTCGACGGCGCGGGCGAGATCCGCACGTTCTTCACGGTGTCGATCCGGCTCATGATGCCGGCCCTGGTCACGGTGTTCCTGTTCCAGTTCGTCTCGATCTGGAACAACTTCTTCCTGCCGCTCATCATGCTGCGCAGCGAGGAGCTCTTCCCCGTGACCTTCGGGCTCTACGCGTGGAACTCGACCATCAACCAGTTCCCCGAGCTGCGCACGTTCGTGCTCGTCGGGTCGCTGCTGTCGGTCATCCCCCTCATCATCACGTTCCTCTTGCTTCAGAGGTATTGGCGCACCGGTCTCGGGACCGGCGCGCTGAAGTGAGAAACCCCCGTCGGCACCCCCGACGGCCAACCGAGAGAGAGAAGAAATGCAGCACATGAGACGAGCGGCCACCGTCGCCCTGCTCACCGCGGGCGCACTCGCGTTCGCGGGATGCTCCGCGGCCGGAGGCGACGACGCCTCCTCCAGCGGCGCCTGCGAGCCGGCCGGTGAGGATGTCACGCTCACCTTCACATCGTGGATCCCCGGGATCGAGGATGCCGTCGCCCTCTGGAACGACGCGAACCCCGACATCCAGGTCGAGGTTCAGACCGGTCCCTCGGGCAACGCCGGCACCTACCAGAACTTCTTCAACCAGCTCGAGGCGGGCAACGCGCCCGACCTCGGCCAGATCGAGTACGACGCGCTGCCGAACTTCCGCGTGCAGGACGGCCTCGAAGACCTCGCCGCGTGCGAGGACGTCGTCGCGGCGGCCGACCAGTTCGTGGACTGGACGTGGGGCCAGGTCACGCTCGGCACGACCGACGAGGTCTACGGCGTTCCGCAGGACTCCGGCCCGATGGCCCTGTTCTACCGCAGCGACCTGTTCGAGCAGAACGGCATCGCGGTCCCGACGACGTGGGACGAGTACCGCGAGGCTGCGGTCAAGGTCCGCGAGCTCGGCGGCTACATCACGAACTTCTCGCAGACCGACATCAACCAGTTCGCGGGCTTCGTGTGGCAGGCGGGCGGGCAGTGGTTCGCCAACGACGGAGACGAGTGGACGGTCGACCTGACCGGCGACGCGTCGACGACTGTCGCGGACTACTGGCAGGACCTCATCGAGAACGACCTCGTCTCGACGTACCCCGCCTGGACCGACGAGTGGAACAACGCCTACAACTCGGGCGAGGTGTGGACCTGGAACTCCGCCGTCTGGGGTGCCAACTCCATCGCGAGCGGCGCGCCCGACACGTCGGGACTCTGGTCCGTCGCGCAGGGGCCGCAGTGGAAGGCCGGCGAGAGCGCGGCAGGCAACTGGGGCGGTTCGTCCATCGCGGTATTCAAGGGCACCGACCACCTCTATGAGGCCGCGAAGTTCGCGCTGTGGCTGAACACGTCCGACGAGGCGCTCACGTCGCTCAACGAGACAGCGGCGATCTACCCCGCCACGAAGGCCGGACTCGACCTGCCCGCACTGCAGGAGGGCGTCGAGTTCTACGGAGGGCAGAAGATCTACGAAGTCTTCGCGCAGGCCGCCGGCGAGGTCAACCCCGACTTCGTCTGGGGTCCCACGATGACGCAGACCTACGCGGACGTCTCGGACGGCTTCAAGGCGGCCGTCTCGGGTTCGGGCACGCTGGCGGACGCGCTCGCCGCGGCCCAGCAGTCGACCATCGCGGCCCTCGAGGCCCAGTCGATCCCGGTCGCGAAGTAGCAGCCGGATGATCCACGACCCCCGCCTCGCGAGCCTCGGCGTCAGCGTCGGTGCCCGCGGGGCGGGGGTGGTGGCCGGCGTCCGCGGCCGGCGACCGGGGTCTCCCCGGAAGGATCATGGGAATCACCGCACGGCCGGAGCCGGTGTCGTGCGGCGGAAGTAGCCTGGAAGAGGGGGAGTGCGGCACATGACAGAGGCAGGAACCGGCTTCGAGCAGCTCGTGGCGCGTCCGCGCGCCGACGTGCTCATCATCGGCGGCGGCATCAACGGTCTCGCGACCTTCCGCGACCTCGCGCTGCAGGGCGTCGACGTCGCCCTGGTCGAGCGCGCCGACTTCGTGAGCGGCGCATCGGCGGCTTCCTCGCACATGATCCACGGCGGCATCCGCTATCTCGAGAACGGCGAGTTCCGCCTCGTCCACGAGGCCGTCACCGAGCGCAACGCGCTCCTGCGGATCGCGCCCCACTTCGTGCGGCCGCTGCAGACGACGATCCCGATCTACTCGACCTTCTCGGGCGTCCTGAGCGCGCCCCTGCGCTTCCTGCGCCACGGCGGCAAGGCGCACCGTGAGCGCGGCGCACTGCTCATCAAGGTCGGGCTCGTGCTGTACGACTCCTTCTCGCGCGGTGGCGGGCGCGTGCCCCGCCACTCCTTCGTCGGTCGGGCGAAGTCGCTCGCCGCGCTCCCGCACCTCAATCCCGACATCAAGTACACGGCGACGTACTGGGATGCCTCGCTGCACGATCCCGAACGGCTCGCGATCGACGTCCTCCGCGACGGCATCGCCACCGGCCGCGGGAAGGCGCGCGCCGCCAACTACACGGCGGCCGTCGGGGTCGCCGGCGGCGGCATCCTGCTGCGCGACCTCGAGACGGGCGAGGAGACGCCGTTCGCGGCATCCGTCGTCGTCAACGCCACGGGCCCCTGGACCGACCTCACCAATGCGGCGCTCGGCGACCCCACCTCCTACATGGGCGGCACGAAGGGCTCGCACGTCGTGCTCGACAACCCCGAGCTGCTCGCGGCGACCGGCGGACGCGAGCTCTTCTTCGAGCACAGTGACGGCCGGATCGTCCTGATCTATCCGATCAAGGGCCGTGTGCTCGTGGGCACGACGGATCTCGAGCACGACATGGACGACCCCATCGTGTGCACCGACGAGGAGGTCGACTACTTCATCGATCTCATCGGCAACGTGCTGCCCGACATCCGGGTCGATCGCTCCCAGATCGTGTTCCGGTTCGCGGGCGTGCGTCCTCTCCCCGGGCACGGCGATGTCGCTCCCGGCTTCGTCTCGCGCGACTACCGCGTGGAGACGGCGCCCCTGGAGGGAAGCCCTGGGACGACGGTCCTGAGCCTCGTCGGCGGCAAGTGGACGACGTTCCGCGCGTCCGCCGAGCACCTCGCCGACCGCGTGCTCGCAGTGCTCTCCCGCCCCCGGCTGCGCTCCACGAAGCGCACGCCGATCGGCGGCGGCCGCGGCTACCCGACGACCGAAGCAACGAGGCGCCAGTGGATCGCGACCCACGAGGGCGGATTCGGCCCCGATCGGGCCGAGACGCTCCTCGACCGCTACGGCACGGTCGCCGTCGACGTCATCGAGGCGATCGCCGACGACGAGGACGATCGACCCCTCGAGACGGTGCCGTCCTACTCGACCGGTGAGCTGCGGCATCTCGCCCGCACGGAGTCGGTCGTGCACCTCGACGACATCCTGCTGCGGCGCACGAGCCTCGCCTTCGTCGGCGAGGCGACCGAGGAGTCGGCGGCCGAGATCGCCGAGGCCATCGCGCCCGTCCTCGGGTGGAGTCCGCGCCGGCGCCTCGCCGAGGTCGAGCGGGCGATCGCCCGCGTCCACGCGGCCGACCCCGCGGGCCCCGCGGCATCCTCGGCCGTCTCGGCAGACCGATAGCCTGACCGCACCGCCCCTGCCGGGCGGATCCCGACGAACTCGAAGAGGAGGCGCCGTGGCCGACCACGTCCTGGCGATCGATCAGGGGACGACCTCGACGAGGGCCATCGTGTTCGACGCGCGCGGCGCGATCGTCGCGACGGCCCAGCGCGAGCACTCGCAGGTGCTCCCGCGCGCCGGGTGGGTCGAGCACGACCCCGTCGAGATCTGGACCAACACCGAGTGGGTCGTCGCGTCGGCGCTGTCGCGCGCGCGACTCGGCGCGGGCGATGTCGTCGGCATCGGCGTCACGAACCAGCGGGAGACCGCGATCGTCTGGGACCGCCGCACGGGCAGGCCCGTCGCCAATGCGATCGTGTGGCAGGACACCCGCACGCAGGAGCACATCGACCGCCTCTCGGCCGAGGCCGGCGTCGACCGCTTCGCGGAGCAGACCGGGCTTCCCCTCGCGACCTACTTCTCCGCCTCCAAGATCGCCTGGATCCTCGAGCACGTGCCCGGGGCCCGCGCGGCGGCCGAGGCGGGCGACCTGCTCTTCGGCACGCCCGACACGTGGGTCGTCTGGAACCTCACGGGCGGCGGGCGGGGCGGCATCCATGTGACGGATGTCACGAACGCGAGCCGGACGCTGCTCATGGACCTGCAGACCCTCGACTGGTCGGACGAGCTGCTCGCCGTGTGGGACATCCCGCGCGCGATGCTGCCCGAGATCCGCTCGTCGTCCGAGGTGCTCGGCGTGGCGCAGCTGCCGGGGATCGCCCGCGGTATCCCGATCGCAGGCATCCTCGGCGATCAGCAGGCTGCCGCGTTCGGCCAGGCCGCGTTCGACGCGGGCGAGTCGAAGAACACCTATGGTACGGGCAACTTCCTGCTCGTGAATACCGGCACCGAGATCGTGCGCTCGCAGCACGGACTCATCACGACGGTCGCCTACCGGTGCGCCGACGATCCGGCCCGCTACGCGCTCGAGGGCTCGATCGCCGTGACGGGATCGCTCGTGCAGTGGCTGCGCGACAACCTCGGCATCATCGAGCGGTCAGAAGACGTCGAGACGCTCGCGGCGACCGTCGACGACAACGGCGGCGCCTACTTCGTCCCCGCGTTCTCGGGGCTCTTCGCCCCATATTGGCGCCCCGACGCGCGCGGCGCGCTCGTGGGTCTCACGCGCTTCGTCAACCGCGCCCACATCGCGCGCGCAGCCCTCGAGTCGACGGCGTTCCAGACGCGCGACGTCATCGACGCGGTGATCGGCGACACGGGCCGCGTGGTGTCCGAGCTGAGGGTCGACGGCGGGATGACGCGCGACGCGCTGCTCATGCAGTTCCAGGCCGACATCCTGGGAGTGCCGGTCATCCGCCCGAAGGTCGTCGAGACGACGGCGCTCGGCGCCGCCTACGCGGCCGGACTCGCGACGGGCCTGTGGTCGGGCTTCGACGAACTGCGCGAGCACTGGCGGGAGGACGTTCGCTTCGAGCCCGCGATGCCCGACGACGAGCGGGCCCGCCGCTACCGGCTGTGGCAGAAGGCCGTGTCGCGCGCCCTCGACTGGGTCGACGCCGACGTCACGGCCTGACACGCCGCTCCCGTTCGCGTCCTCGCGCGGTCTGCACTCGCCGATTCCGGCGACTCGCCAGAATGCGCGGCGCGCACCTGCCGATTCCGGCGACTCGCCGGAATGCGCGGTCCGACCGAGCCGTCGGCCTACTTGAGCAGGCGCGACAGACGCCGGTCGGCGAGGATCTTGCCGCCCGTCTGGCACGTCGGGCAGTACTCGAGCGAGTTGTCCGCGAAGAAGACGCTGCGCACTGTGTCACCGCACACGGGGCACGTCTCGCCGCGCCGGCCGTGCACCCGCATGCCGCGCCGCTTGGCATCCTTCAACTCGGCGGGCGGCTTGCCGGATGCCTCGGCCACAGCCTCGGCGAGCGTCTCGGTCATCGCGGCGTAGAGACGGTCGACGTCGGCCTCATCCAGACTCGCCGCGAGGGCGTACGGCGACATCTTTGCGGCGTGGAGGATCTCGTCGGAGTACGCGTTGCCGACGCCCGCGATGATCATCTGGTCGCGCAGCACACCCTTGATCTGCGTGCGCTTGCCCGCCAGCAGCGAGGCGAACGTGGCGCGGCCGAACGCGGGGTCGAGGGGGTCGGGACCCAGGCGCGCGACGCCCGGCACGTCGGATGGCGCGCGCACGACGTAGACCGCGAGCGACTTCTTGGTGCCCGCCTCGGTGAGGTCGAACCCCGATCCGTCGCTCAGCGCGACGCGCAGCGCGATGGGCGTGCGGCCCGGCTTGATGAGCGTCGCGGGAAGCTGGTCGTACCAGCGCAGCCAGCCCGCCTTCGCGAGGTGGAACACGAGGTGCACGGACCCCGCCTCGGTGGTCGCGCTCAGGTCGAGGAACTTCCCGTGCCGCGCCGCTCCCGTGATCTCGGAACCCTGCAGCGCCTGCACGGGCGGGTCGTACGTCTTGAGCGCCGCGATGTTCGCGACCGAGACGCGGGTGATCTCCAGCCCCGTCACGCGCTCGCGAAGGAAGTCGACGAGCCCCTGCACCTCCGGCATCTCCGGCATGCGCCCATCCTCGCACGCGGCGCAGACGCCGCGCCCGGTGGTTCAGGCGTCGAGACTCGTCGGCATCAGGCTCGGGATGCCGCGACTCTCGTCACTCGCACGCGGCGGGCTCGCGGGATCGCGCCGGGACGGCGCCCGCGCGCCTCACGCGCCCAGCACGCCCCAGGTCTGCGGCGTGCGGTCGTCCGTCGCGAGGAGGCCCGCGATCCAGCCGTCGTCGCGATCTCCCACGCCGTTGCGCAGCGCCTGGCGGAGCGTGCCCTCGTAGCGGAACCCGAGCGTCCGCGCGGCGCGCGCCGACGCGATGTTCCCGACCACCGCGCGCCACTCGATGCGGTCGAGGTCGAGCCCTTCGGCCGAGAAGCCCCAGTCGATGACGGATGCCGCAGCCTCGGTCACCAGCCCGCGCCCCCGTGATCCCGGGGCGACCCAGAAGCCGATCTCTGCGGCGCCGGCGGCGTGGCGGTAGAGCCCGATCATCCCGGCGAGCGTTGCGCCGTCGCGCATCGCCCATGTCTGGTCGACGCCGTCGGTCCAGTGCTTCGCGACGCGGTGGACGAACTCCTCCGCGTGCCGTCGCTCGTACGGCGACGGGACCGGCGTGTACCGCCGGATGTCGGGATCCTGGCAGGCCGCGAACACGGCGTCGATGTCGCCGTCGTGCGGCAGCGACAGCTCGAGCCGTGCCGTGCGCAGGGTGACGACCTCCATCACACGCGCCGGAGCAGCCCGATCTTGTCGTACACGTCGGCGAGCGTGCCGCGCGCGACCTCTTCGGCCTTGGCCGCGTTGGCGGCGAGCACACGGTCGAGCTCGGCGGGGTCGTCGAGCAGCTCGAGCGCGCGAGCGCGCACCGGGCCGAACTCGTTCACGACGACCTCGGCGAGGCCCTTCTTGAAGTCGCCGTAGCCGCGGCCCGCGAACTCGTCCTCGATCGCGCCGATCTGCCGGCCGCTGAGCGCCGCGTAGATGACGAGCAGGTTCGAGACGCCGGGCTTGCCCTCGCGGTCGTAGCGCACCGATCCCTCGGAGTCCGTGACCGCGCGCATGACCTTCTTCGCCGACACGGCCGGGTCGTCGAGCAGCCAGAGGGTGCCGGCATCCGACTCGGACGACTTCGACATCTTCGACGTCGGGTTCTGCAGGTCGTAGATGCGGGCCGTCTCCTTCTGGATGACGGGCATCGGCACCGTGAAGGTCTCGCCGTACCGGCTGTTGAACCGCTCCGCGAGGTCGCGCGTGAGCTCGACGTGCTGCTTCTGGTCGTCGCCGACCGGCACGATGTCGGTCTGGTAGAGCAGGATGTCGGCCGCCATCAGCACGGGATACGTGAACAGACCGACGGATGTCGCATCCGCGCCGTACCGCGACGACTTGTCCTTGAACTGCGTCATGCGCCCGGCCTCGCCGAAGCCCGTGAGCGTCGAGAGGATCCACGCGAGCTCGGTGTGGGCGGGAACGTGCGACTGCACGTAGAGCGTCGACTTCGACGGCTCGATGCCCGCCGCGATGTACTGCGCCGCCGTTCGACGGGTCTTGGCGCGGAGCTCGGCGGGGTCGTTCGGCTGCGTGAGCGCGTGCAGGTCGACGACGGAGAAGAACGCGTCGTACGACTGCTGAAGGTCGCGCCACTGCATGAGCGCCCCGATGTAGTTGCCGATCTGGAGGGAGTCGGCCGAGGGCTGCATGCCGGAATAGAGGCGCGGTTTCGTCACCCGGCAATCCTATTCAAGATGGATGCCTCACCCGCCGCTGTGGCGCAGCGCGGGCACGGCGGGGCACGCCCGGGCGGCGAGAGCGTGCCGTGGAGCTGTCAGGCCCCGACGCCGTAGTCCGCGACGACCGGCGCGTGGTCGCTCCACCGCGTGTCCCACGAGGGAGCCCGCACGACCCGGTAGTCGGTCGCGCGCGCCGCGAGGTCGGGCGTCGCGAGGTGGTAGTCGATGCGCCACCCGGTGTCGTTGTCGAAGGCCTTCCCGCGGTTCGACCACCATGTGTAGGGCCCGTCGACCTCGCCCGCGTGCCGTCGGCCGATGTCGACCCAACCGAGGCCCGGCCCGACCGAGCCGTCGACGCCCGTCACGTCGGTTCCGTCTGCGCCGAGGAACCGGTCGAAGTAGGCGCGCTCCCTGGGCAGGAAGCCCGCCTTCTTCACATTGCCCTTCCAGTTGCGGATGTCGAACTCGCGGTGCCCGACGTTGAGGTCGCCCATGATGAGGCTCAGCGGCCGCTCCGCGCGCAGGAGCGGCATCCGCTTCTCCATGGCGTCCAGGAATGCCCACTTGGCTTCCTGGCGCTCGGTGCCCGCCTCGCCCGTCGGGACGTACGCGCTCACGATCGTGACGGTCTCGCCGTCGACGTCGAAGTCCGCTTCGATCCAGCGGCCCGCCGAGTCGAGCGTCTCGGCGTCGCCGAGCACCCGTCGCACATCGACCGAGCCCGAGCGCGACAGCACCGCGACGCCGGCGCGCCCCTTCGCGAGCGCCTCGTCGTTGACGAGCTCCCACCCGGGCAGCGAGGCGCTCAGTTCGTCGAGCGTCGCCCGCACCTCTTGGAGGGCGAGGATGTCGACGTCCGCCTGCTCGAGCCAGGGGAGCATGCCCTTGCGGGCGGCGGCGCGGATGCCGTTGACGTTGACGGAGGCGATGCGGAGGCGGCGTGGCACGTCGGCCAGCCTAGCCTCGGCCTCCGACGCCGAGAGGCGTCACTCCAGGATCGTGCCGCGCAGCTTGGGCAGCGGGGGAGGAGCGACCGACTCGACGTGCTGCAGCTCGTCGACGGCATCCCGGACTGCCTTGTCGGCGGTCCACTTGCGATACCAGGGCGCCTGCTCCGCCGCTGTCTTGGCCGTGCGCAGCCGCACCTGCGCGGCGAGCAGGAGCGCCTCGTGCTCCTTCACGAGCCGCTCGGCGTCCGAGAGGGGCATGAGGGGCACGTCGTTGTCGTGCGCCGAAACGGCGACCCACGCCGCCGCGACGAGCATGATGACGCCGATGATGCGGAACCACAGCAGCAGGCCGACGAAGATCGCGAATGCGGCGAGCAGCGAGTTGGACGGCGTGTAGAGGAACAGCCACGCCGTGCCGAGCTGGAGGACGGTGATCGCGCCGCCGCCGAGGAGCGCGCCCGGCCAGATCCGTCGCCAGGCGAGTCTCGTGCCGGTGAGGAAGCGGATGAGTCCCGCGAGCGCGCCCGTGTAGACGACGAACGAGATGACGATCGTGCCGATCCGCAGCGTGAACTCCGACCAGCCCGAGGCGGGGCTGAGGCCCAGCAGCGTGATGATCCCGTTCATCGCCCACGTGCCGAACGACGTGAGGGCCGAGCCGAGGATCAGGGCGAGGGCGAAGAGCACGGCGCCGATCAGGTCGCGCGCCTTGAGGAAGAAGTAGCTGCGCAGGTCGGGCGGAAGCCCGAAGATGTCGCGCACGCCGCGGCGGGCGAAGGTCACGAAGCCGATAGCGGTCCAGATCAACGTGCCGAGGGCGATGATGCCCGTGATGCCGAGGGTCGTCGCGCTGCTCGTCGCGATCTCGGTGACCTCCGCCTCGGTGAACAGGCCGCTCTCGCCGATGAGCCCCGGGATGTAGGTGTTGATGACGCCGATGAGCGCATCGATCGCCTCGGGGCTCGCGCCGAGCCAGAGCCCGGCGATCGCGAATCCGACGTAGATCGCCGCGAAGCTCGCGAACAGCGCCTGGTAGCTGACGCCCGCCGCCAGCAGGAACCCGTTGTGGTGCAGGAAATGCATCCACACCCGGATCGGGAACCACTGCATCGTCCGCTGCGTGAACCCGCGCGCCTGCTCGATGCGCGGCTCGAAGCGCTCGCGCAGCACTGCCTGCGTTTGATCCCAGCTGCGCCGGAGCCCCTCCTCCTCGGCCGCCGCCGCGTCGGCGGCGTCCTGCGCCGCGGGCGCCGGGGAGCGGTCACGGGAGACGGTCACGCTGAAAGACTAGCGAGCACGGGATGCCGCGGCCCGGCGTCCCGCCCGGGCCGGGCGAGGAACCGGCGGCGCGTGACGCAGCGCCGCGAAGGGCGCGGCGAGGAGCGTCAGCGCTTACCGCGCAGGACCGCCTGCTTGACCTCGGCGATCGCCTTGGTGACCTCGATGCCGCGGGGGCACGCCTCGGTGCAGTTGAAGGTCGTGCGGCAGCGCCACACGCCCTCCTTGTCGTTGAGGATGTCGAGGCGCACGTCGGCCGCGTCGTCGCGCGAGTCGAAGATGAACCGGTGGGCGTTGACGATCGCGGCGGGCCCGAAGTACTGGCCGTCCGTCCAGAAGACGGGGCACGACGAGGTGCACGCGGCGCACAGGATGCACTTGGTCGTGTCGTCGAACACTTCGCGGTCCACGATCGACTGGATGCGCTCCTTGCCGGGCTCGACCTTGGAAGAGGCGATGAGGAAGGGCTGCACTTCGCGGTAGGAGGCGAAGAACGGCTCCATGTCGACGATGAGGTCCTTCTCGAGCGGCAGGCCCTTGATCGCCTCGACGTAGATCGGCTGCGAGATGTCGAGGTCCTTGATGAGCGTCTTGCACGCGAGCCGGTTGCGCCCGTTGATGCGCATGGCGTCCGATCCGCAGATGCCGTGCGCGCACGAGCGGCGGAACGACAGTGAGCCGTCGACCTCCCACTTGATCTTGTGCAGGGCGTCCAGGACGCGGTCGGTCGAGTAGAGCTCGACGTCGTAGTCGACCCAGCGCGGCTCTTCATCGACCTCGGGGTCGAAGCGCCGGATGATGAAGGTCACGAGGAACGACTGGATGCCGGTGTCGTTCGCCGCGGCATCCTGAGCCGTCTCCTGCGCGTCCTCGTCGGTGCGCTCGATGATGTCGGTCGCGGAAGTGGCCATGCTCAGTACTTCCTCTCCATCGGCGGGTAGTTCAACTCGCCCTGCGCGTTCCTGGTGAACACGACCGGCTTCCAGTCGAGCCGGATGTGGTCCTCGGGATGCGACGACTGCGCGTCGCCCGAGAGATAGGCCATGGTGTGCTTCATGTAGTTCTCGTCGTCGCGCTTCGGGTAGTCGTCGCGCATGTGGCCGCCCCGACTCTCCTTGCGGTTGCGCGCGGTCACGACCACGACCTCAGCGAGGTCGAGGAGGAACCCGAGCTCGACGGCCTCCAGGAGGTCGGTGTTGTAGCGCTTGCCCTTGTCGTCGACGTGGACGTTGCGGTACCGCTCGCGGAGCTCGGCGATGACGTCCATCACCTCGCTGAGCGACTCGTCCGTGCGGAAGACCTGCGCCTTGCGGTCCATCTCGTCCTGCAGCGTCTTGCGCAGCACCGCGATGCGCTCGGTGCCCGGGTTGCTCCGCAGGCCCTCGATCAGCTCGCGGACCTCCTTGGCGGGGTCCTCGGGCAGCGGCACGAAGTCGGCGGTCTGCACGTACTGCACGGCGTTGCGGCCGGCGCGCTTGCCGAAGACGTTGATGTCGAGCAGCGAGTTCGTGCCGAGGCGGTTCGAGCCGTGCACCGAGACGCACGCGCACTCGCCGGCGGCGTAGAGACCCGGTACGACAGTCGTGTTGTCCGCGAGCACCTGGGCGTCGTTGTTCGTCGGGATGCCGCCCATCGCGTAGTGCGCCGTGGGCATGACCGGCACGGGCTCGACGACGGGGTCGACGCCGAGGTACGTGCGGGCGAACTCCGTGATGTCGGGGAGCTTGGTCTCGAGCACCTCCGCGCCGAGGTGCGTGCAGTCCAGCAGCACGTAGTCGCGGTGCGGACCCGCTCCGCGGCCCTCGGCGACCTCCTGCACCATGCAGCGGCTCACGATGTCGCGCGGTGCGAGGTCCTTGATGGTCGGCGCGTAGCGCTCCATGAAGCGCTCGCCGCTGACGTTGCGCAGGATCGCGCCTTCACCGCGCGCACCCTCGGTGAGCAGGATGCCGAGTCCCGCGAGGCCCGTCGGATGGAACTGGAAGAACTCCATGTCCTCGAGGGGCAGGCCCTTGCGCCAGATGACGCCGACGCCGTCGCCCGTGAGGGTGTGGGCGTTCGAGGTCGTCTTGAAGATCTTGCCGAAGCCGCCCGTCGCGAAGATGACGGCCTTCGACTGGAAGACGTGCAGATCGCCCGTCGCGAGCTCGTACGCGACGACGCCCGCGATCTGCTGGTCCTTGCCCTCGCCGACCGTGACGAGGTCGAGGACGTAGAACTCGTTGAAGAAGTTGATGCCGAGCTTCACGCAGTTCTGGAAGAGCGTCTGCAGGATCATGTGGCCCGTGCGGTCGGCGGCGTAGCACGCGCGGCGCACAGGGGTCTTGCCGTGGTCGGCGGTGTGACCGCCGAAGCGGCGCTGGTCGATCTTGCCCTCGGGCGTGCGGTTGAACGGCAGGCCCATGTTCTCGAGGTCGATGACGGCATCGATCGCCTCTTTCGCGAGGATCTCGGCCGCGTCCTGGTCGACGAGGTAGTCGCCGCCCTTGACGGTGTCGAAGGTGTGCCACTCCCACGAGTCCTCTTCGACGTTCGCGAGCGCCGCCGCCATGCCGCCCTGCGCCGCGCCCGTGTGGGACCGCGTCGGGTAGAGCTTCGTGATGACGGCCGTCCTGGCGCCCGGCCCCGCCTCGATCGCCGCGCGCATGCCGGCGCCGCCGGCTCCCACGATGACGATGTCGAACTGGTGGTAGTGGACGCCGTCCTTGACATAGCTGTCGGCGGTGGTCTGGGTGCTCACGTGTGGGATGCCTCTGTCTCAGTCGATGTGTCCGCGCGCGACCAGGTCACAGCTCAGCGCAGAAGCTGGGCAGCAGGTCGGCGGGGGAGCCGGTGGGGCACGGGTCGAAGGTGAAGACGACGAGCGTGCCGAGGAGGATGAGGAACGCCGCCGACAGCCACAGCGCCCACACGAGGACGCGGCGCGTGCGCTCGTGGCCGACGTAGTCGTTGACGATCGTGCGCATGCCGTTGGCGCCGTGGATCAGCGCGAGCCACAGCATCAGCACGTCCCACCACTGCCAGAACGGCGTCGCGAACTTGCCCGCGACGAAGGCGAAGTCGATCTGCTTGACGCCTTCGCCCAGCACGAGGTTGACGAAGAGGTGGCCGAAGATCAGGACGACGAGCAGCACGCCCGAGGCGCGCATGTAGATCCAGCCCCACTTCTCGAGGTTGGCGCCCTTGCGCGGCGTCGTCCGCGGAGCGCGGGGGTCGGCGATGGTGTCGGCAGTCATCTCAGTGCCCCCCGGTGATCTCGCTCATGATGACCATGAACTGGCGCGGCACGAATGCCGCCATCGTGACGAACCAGACGCCGAGCACGATCCACCACAGCTGGCGCTGGTAGCGCGCGCCCTTCGACCAGAAGTCCACGACGATGATGCGCAGGCCGTTGAACGCGTGGTACGCGATCGCGCCGACGAGTGCGATCTCGCCGACGCCCATGATCGGGTTCTTGTACGTGCCGATGACGGCGTTGTACGCCTCCGGGGAGACCCGGATGAGCGCCGTGTCGAGGATGTGCACGAGGAGGAAGAAGAAGATCGCGACACCCGTGATGCGGTGCAGGACCCAGGACCACATCCCCTCGTGGCCTCGATAGAGAGTGCCGCGCGGCACTCGGGACGTGGTCTCCGCGACCGACGGGGTGATGCGTGCTGGTGCAGACACGGGCCGTCCTCCCTGACTAGAACACTGTGCGGGGGCGAACTCTGCCCCGGGGGAATGGCGTCCCCCTGCGTCACGCGGGCGCGCCGTACATCCTATTCCCGTCATGTCGCGCGGAGGGATGGGCCTCTCGGAAGTATCTCGACGTCGAGATATCTTTACGGCGACGGATGCCGATCCTCACGCGATTCACGGGGCTGACAACTCCCCGACACCCGCGCGCAACACCCCTGGGTAGCCTGGAGTCATGCCCGAGCCGATCAACGACTTCTACGCCGTCATCCCCGCGGGGGGCATCGGCAGCAGACTGTGGCCGCTGTCGCGTGCCGACGCGCCCAAGTTCCTGCACGACCTCACCGGGTCGGGGCAGACGCTGCTGCGCGACACGTGGGATCGACTCGAACCGCTCGCCGGCAGCGACCGCATCGCCGTCGTGACCGGTCGCGCGCATCGCGCCGCGGTCGAGAGGGAGCTTCCCGGCGTCCCCGACAAGAACGTCTTCCTCGAGTCGGAGCCGCGCGATTCGGCGGCGGCGATCGGTCTCGCGGCGGCGATCCTCGTCAAGCGCGAGCCTGACGTCATCATCGGCTCGTTCGCCGCCGACCACGTCATCCGCGGCGCGCAGGTGTTCGACTGGGCGGTCCGGCAGGCCGTCGCGACGGCGCGCGAGGGCTACATCTGCACGATCGGCATCCCGCCCGTGGAGCCGTCCGTGGGCTTCGGCTACATCCAGAAGGGCGACGAGCTCGTGGTCGAGGGCGCTCCCGAGGCGGCCCTCGTGCGGCGCTTCGTCGAGAAGCCCGACCTCGAGACGGCCAAGGCCTATTACGCCGATCGCTCGTACCTCTGGAACGCCGGCATGTTCATCGCGCGGGCCGACGTGCTGCTGGGCGAGATCGCCGAGAACGAGCCGCATCTGTATGCGGGTCTCATGGACCTCGCCGAGGCATGGGACGACCGCGACGCGCGCGGGCCGGTCGTCGACCGCGTGTGGCCGACGATCACCAAGATCGCGATCGACTACGCCGTCGCCGAGCCCGCGGCGGAGAAGGGGCGCCTCGCAGTGATTCCCGGTCACTTCGACTGGGACGACGTCGGAGACTTCGCGAGCCTCGCCAAGCTCAACACCCACGGGCGCGGCAACGACCTCGCGATCCTGGGCAAGAACGCGCGCATCCTCGCCGACGCCTCGAGCGGCATCGTCGTGAGCCAGACCAACCGCGTCATCAGCGTCATCGGCGTGCAGGACATCGTGATCGTCGACACCGAGGACGCGCTCCTCGTCACGACGAGCGAGCATGCGCAGCGCGTCAAGGGCGTCGTCGACGCGCTCAAGGTCACGGGCCGGAACGAAGTGCTCTGACGATCCGCAGTCGCGCGGAATGCGGCATCCGGTTCCGTCCGTGTTGCGTCTTTGTAACCATTCGGGCCCCGGGGCCTTGCAGGAATGCAACTCGGCGGTCACAGTAGGTAACTTCGCTTCATCACCCGCGATGTCCGCGGGTCTACTTCCGTGGAGGCAGACGTGACTTTTTCCACCCGCAAGCGAGTGGCCGGCGGCCTGGTCGCCGCCGGCATGTTCGTTGCCCTCGCAGGCTGCGCATCGGCGCCCGAGGAGACGGCGCCCACAGATGAGGCCACGTCCACCGTGGTCGAGGGCTTCCTGCCCTGCGTCGTGTCCGGCGCGAGCCCGGGCGGATTCCAGGACAAGTCGTTCAACCAGCTCTCCTACGAGGGGCTGGAGCGTGCCGCAGACGAGCTCGGGATCGACTTCCTCGACGTGCGGTCGACGTCCTCCTCCGACTTCGCGCCCAACATCCAGAGCCTGATCGACCAGAACTGCACGCTCATCGTCACGACGGGCTTCGACCTCGGCGCGGCAGCCGGTGAGGCCGCCATCGCCAACCCCGACATCCAGTTCGTCACCGTCGACACCACCGTCGACAACGACTTCGACGGAGCCACGGACGCCCCGAACATCAAGCCCGTCATCTTCGACACGGCTCAGGCTGCGTTCATGGCCGGCTATGCGTCGGCGTCGTACAGCACGTCGAAGATCGTCGGCACCTTCGGCGGCGGCAACTTCGACACGGTGTCGATCTTCATGGACGGCTTCGCCCAGGGCGTGGACTACTGGAACGAGCAGAAGGACGACAGCGTCACGGTGCTCGGTTGGGACCGCGCGAAGCAGGATGGACTCTTCACGGGCTCGTTCGTCGCCGGCCAGGAGGCGATCAACGCCGCGAGCGGTCTCATCGCCCAGGGTGCTGACGTGATCCTGCCGGTCGGTGGCGAGATCTACCAGAGCGCGGCGTCCGTCATCCGCGACTCGGGCAAGGACATCGCGCTGCTCGGCGTCGACGCCGACGTGTTCGAGACCGACCCCACCGTCGGCGAGCTCCTGCTGACCTCTGTCCTCAAGGCTGTCGACGTCGGCGTCGAGGAAGCGGTCCTCAAGGCCGGCCAGGGCGACTTCGACACGACGCCGTTCGTCGGCACGCTCGACAACGACGGCGTCGGCATCGCCCCGTTCCACGACTTCGAGAGCAAGGTCTCGCCCGACCTCCAGGGTGAGCTCGACGCGATCAAGGCCGGCATCATGGACGGCTCCATCAAGGTCGAGTCCTACCTCAACAAGTGATCCACTGAATGTGGGGGGAGGCCGGTTCGCCGGCCTCCCCCCACGCCTGTCTGGACCCCGGCGATCGCCGCACACGTCCCGTGCGCCGCCGCGTCCCCTCTCACTAGGATCGGCACCATGAAGCTCGAACTCCGCGGGATCACCAAGCGGTTCGGCACCCTCGTCGCAAACGACCACATCGATCTCGTCGTCGAGCCGGGCGAGATCCACTGCTTGCTGGGCGAGAACGGGGCGGGCAAGTCGACGCTCATGAACGTCCTTTACGGCTTGTACACCGCCGACGAGGGCGTCATCCTGCTCGACGACCACGTGCAGAACTTCCAGGGCCCCGGCGACGCGATGCGCGCCGGGATCGGCATGGTGCACCAGCACTTCATGCTCATCCCCGTCTTCACCGTCGCCGAGAACGTGATGCTCGGCCACGAGTCGACCCGCGCCGGCGGGCTGCTCGATGTGGCGGCGGCGCGCGAGCGCGTCCGCGAGATCTCGCAGCGCTTCGGCTTCCACCTCGACCCCGACGCCGTCGTCGAGGATCTGCCGGTCGGCGTGCAGCAGCGGGTGGAGATCATCAAGGCGCTGTCCCGCGACGCGAAGGTGCTCGTGTTCGACGAGCCGACGGCGGTCCTCACGCCGCAGGAGACCGACGAGCTCATGGAGATCATGCGCCAGCTCAAGGCGTCCGGGGCATCCATCGTCTTCATCACCCACAAGCTGCGCGAAGTGCGCGAAGTCGCCGACCGCATCACCGTCATCCGGCTCGGCAAGGTCGTGGGCGAGGCATCGCCGACCGCCTCGAACGCCGAGCTCGCCTCGATGATGGTGGGTCGAGCGGTCGAACTCACGGTGCACAAGGCTCCACCCGAGCCGAACGACCGAGGACTCGTGGTCGAGGGGCTCACCGTCATCGACCCGCTCGGACAGCTCGTCGTCAATGACATCAGCTTCGACGTGCGCGGCGGAGAGATCCTCGCCGTCGCGGGGGTTCAGGGCAATGGCCAGACCGAGCTCACCGAGGCCCTCATCGGGTTGCAGGACCGCGTCCGCGGGTCGATCACCCTCGACGGCGAGGAGCTCGTCGGCAAGAGCGTGCGACACATCCTCGACGACGGCGTCGGCTTCGTGCCGGAGGACCGCAACGAGGACGGGCTGGTCGGAAAGTTCACGATCGCCGAGAACCTCATGCTCGATCGTTCCAGCGGAGCGCCCTTCGTGAGGTCCTGGACCCTGCAGCGGCGCACGCTCGCGGCGTTCGCGCAGGAGAAGTTCACCGAGTTCGACGTCCGCGCGCAGGGCATCGAGAGCCCGGTCAGCGCGCTGTCCGGCGGCAATCAGCAGAAGGTCGTGCTCGCGCGCGAGCTCAGCCGCGACCTTTCGCTGCTCGTCGCGGCCCAGCCGACGCGCGGCGTCGACGTCGGCTCCATCGAGTTCATCCACAAGCGCATCGTCGCGACGCGCGACGAAGGCGTGCCCGTCATCGTCGTCTCGACCGAGCTCGACGAGGTCGCCGCGCTCGCCGACCGCATCATGGTGATGTATCGCGGCAGGATCGTCGGGATCGTTCCGGGCGACACCCCGCGCGAAGTGCTCGGACTGATGATGGCGGGCGAGACCCCCGCTGGGGAAGGGGCCGCCGCGTGAGCACGCCGTCCGAGCCGACCGAGGCTCCGCCGCCGTCGAGGTGGCATCAGACCTTCCTCAAGATCACCCAGGGCAATGCCATCATCTCGGTGCTCGCCGTGCTCCTCGCCTTCATCGGAGGCGGCATCCTCATCGCGGCGACGGACGAAGACGTCCAGGCGGCCGCGAAGTACTTCTTCGCGCGCCCCGGCGACACGCTCGCCGCGAGCTGGGATGCCGTGTGGGGGGCGTACAGCGCGCTGTTCCAGGGTGCGATCTACAACTTCGGGGCGCCGACGTTCGCCCGTGCGATCCGGCCCCTGACCGAGACGCTCACCTTCGCGACTCCGCTCATCGCGGCCGGTCTCGGCGTCGCGCTCGCATTCCGCATCGGCATGTTCAACATCGGCGGCCGCGGCCAGATGCTCCTCGCGGCGGCGGCGGCCGGTTACGTCGGCTTCGCCTTCGACATGCCATTCCCGCTGCACATGATCCTCGCGCTGATCGCAGGCCTCATCGCCGGTTCCCTGTGGGCGGGCATCGCGGGCTTCCTCAAGGCGCAGACGGGCGCGCACGAGGTCATCGTGACCATCATGCTCAACTACATCGCCTACTACCTGGTGGCCTGGATGCTGCGCACGGAGGGTCTGCTCCAGGCGCCGGGGACCAACACCCCGAAGACGCCGCCCATGAAAGACACGGCGGTGTTCCCCGAGCTGCTCGGTCCGCAGTTCAACCTTCACTTCGGATTCATCCTCTCGGTCGCGGCGACCTTCCTGGTGGCGTGGATCCTCAACCGCTCGAGCCTCGGGTTCAAATTCCGCGCCGTCGGGGTGAACCCGAACGCCGCGCGCGTCGCGGGCATCAACGTCAAGAGGATGTACCTCTACGGGATGCTGATCTCCGGCGCCCTCGTCGGCCTCGCGGGCGTCCACCAGGTGCTCGGCACGGTCACGACCGGCTTCGGAGCCGACATCGATGCGGGCATCGGATTCGACGCGATCACGGTCGCGCTCCTCGGCCGATCGACGGCGTGGGGCACGTTCGCGGCCGGCATCCTCTTCGGCGCGTTCAAGGCCGGCGGCTTCTCGATGCAGGCGTCGCAGCAGATCCCGATCGAGATCGTGACGGTCGTGCAGGCGCTCATCGTCCTGTTCATCGCCGCGCCGCCGCTCGTGCGGACGATCTTCTTCCTGCCGTCGCCCGAGCGCGACCGGCGCAGGGCGGAGAAGGCGCGACGGAAGGCGCTCAAGGCGGAGGTCAAGGCCGACGTCCAGCTCGAGGGGGTGTCCAAGTGACATCGCCGCGTGTCTCCGTCGAGGGACTCATGCCGCCCGCGGCGACCGAGAGGACCGTCATCCGCAGCTGGAAGACGCCGATCGCACTGCTCGTCTTCACGGCCCTCTACGGTCTGCTGCTGGTGCTCGCGCCGCGGGAGGGCGTGACGACCTTCCGCCTGTCGACCGACGCCGACGCGATCCAGCTTCCCGATGTCGCTGTGCCCGTCATGACGACGGCATGGATCTGCTTCGTCGTGCTCGTGCTCCTGACCCTCGCCGCCGCGTATTTCGTGCGGGCGGGCGGCCGTACGCCCCTGTGGGTGACGATCGTGTACGTCCTCGTCGGCGTCTTCGGCTTCCTGACGTGGGCCGCCGCGGAGGCGACGATTCCCGTCACCGCACTCTTGGCGGGGTCGCTCGGGCTCGCCATCCCGCTCATCTACGGCGCGCTCGGCGGCGTCATCGGCGAACGCGCCGGCATCGTCAACATCGCGATCGAAGGGCAGCTGCTCGCAGGGGCCTTCACCGCCTCCATCGTCGCGACGATCACAGGCCAGCCCATCCTCGGGCTCCTGGCGGCCGCGTTCGCCGGGGTTCTCGTCGCGTCCGTGCTCGCGGCGTTCGCCATCAAGTACCTCGTCGACCAGGTCATCATCGGCGTCGTCCTCAATGTGCTCGTGACGGGCCTCACGAGCTTCTTCTTCACACAGGTGCTGCAGCCCAACGCCGCGCAGCTCAACGCGCCGCCGAGATTCCCGCGCATCCCGATCCCCCTTCTGAGCGAGATCCCCGTCATCGGTCCTGTCTTCTTCCGCCAGACGATCATCGTGTACCTCGTGTACGTCGCCGTGGCGGCGGTCTACGTGGGGATGTTCCACACCCGCTGGGGTCTGCGCCTTCGCGCCGTCGGCGAGCACCCCCAGGCCGCCGACACCGTCGGCATCAAGGTCAACGCGACGCGCTTCTGGAACGTCCTGCTCGCGGGTGCGATCGCCGGGATCGGCGGCACCGTCTTCACGATCGGCAACGGGATCGCGTTCAACAAGGAGATGACGGCGGGGGCCGGCTTCATCGCGCTCGCAGCCGTCATCTTCGGTCAGTGGGACCCGATCAAGGCGACACTCGCCGCCCTGCTGTTCGGATTCGCGTCGAGCCTCCAGAACACGCTCAACATCATCGGCTCGCCGGTGCCGAGCGAGTTCATGCTCATGCTGCCGTACGTCGTCACCATCTTCGTCGTCGCCGGCGTCGTCGGGAAGTCGAGAGCTCCCGCCGCGGACGGCAAACCGTACATCAAGGGGTGAGTCGCGTGACCGACATCGATTGGGACGAGCTGCGGGCTGCCGCGACCGAGGCCATGCAACGGGCGTACGCGCCCTATTCGCGCTACCGAGTGGGCGCTGCGGCGCTCGTGTCGGACGGCCGCATCATCCAGGGCTGCAACGTCGAGAACGCGTCGTACGGGGTGACGCTGTGCGCCGAGTGCGGGCTCGTCTCGGAGCTCCACATGTCTGGGGGCGGGCGGCTCGTCGCATTCGTGTGCGTCAACAACGACGGCGAGACGATCATGCCGTGCGGGCGCTGCCGCCAGCTTCTCTACGAGCACGCGCTTCCCGGGATGCTGCTCGAGACGGTCTCGGGCATCCGCACGATCGACGAAGTGCTGCCGGACGCCTTCGGTCCGCGAGACCTCGAGGAGGTCTCGCGATGACCGACCCCGCATCCGAACGGGTCGAACCCTTCGACGCGGTCGACGTCATCCGCCTCAAGCGCGACGGAGGAGCAGTCCCCGAGGACGCGCTGCGCTGGATGATCGACGCCTACACGCGCGAGTACGTCGCCGATTCGCAGATGGCGGCCTTCGCGATGGCTGTGCTGCTCAACGGCATGCAGCGCGACGAGATCCGCGTCATGACCGACGCGATGATCGCCTCAGGTGAGCGCATGAGCTTCGCGGGGCTCGGCAAGCCGACCGTCGACAAGCACTCGACCGGTGGTGTCGGCGACAAGATCACGCTGCCGCTCGCGCCCCTCGTCGCGTCGTTCGGCGTCGCCGTGCCGCAGCTGTCGGGCCGCGGCCTCGGTCACACGGGCGGCACGCTCGACAAGCTCGAGTCCATCCCGGGGTGGCGCGCCGCGCTCACCAACGACGAGCTCGTCGCGCAGCTGCGGGATGTCGGCGCCGTCATCTGCGCCGCAGGATCGGGCCTCGCGCCCGCCGACAAGCGCCTGTACGCGCTGCGCGACGTCACGGGCACCGTCGAGGCGATCCCGCTCATCGCCTCGAGCATCATGTCCAAGAAGATCGCCGAGGGCACCGACTCGCTCGTGCTCGACGTCAAGTTCGGCTCGGGCGCCTTCATGCGCGACGTCGACCGCGCACGCGAGCTCGCCCGCACGATGGTCGCGCTCGGCACCGACTCGGGCGTTGCGACGACGGCCCTCCTCACCGACATGAACACGCCGCTGGGCCTCGCGATCGGCAACGCCAACGAGGTGCGCGAGTCCGTCGAGGTGCTCGCGGGCGGCGGTCCGGCGGACGTCGTCGAGCTCACGGTGGCGCTCGCGCGCGAGATGCTCGCCCTCGCGGGCCAGCCCGACGCCGACGTCGAGAAGGCACTCGCCGACGGGCGCGCGATGGATTCCTGGCGCGCCATGATCCACGCGCAGGGCGGGAATCCGGATGCCGCGCTCCCCGCTCCGAATGAGACCCACACCGTCACGGCCGACGCCGACGGGTTCGTCACCCGCATGGAGGCGCTGCCGTTCGGCATCGCCGCCTGGCGTCTCGGCGCGGGCCGCGCCCGTGCGCAGGACCCCGTCCTGCACGCCGCGGGCATCGACCTGCACGTCAAGCCCGGCGATGCGATCTCGGCAGGTCAGCCGCTGTTCACCTTGCTCGGGCAGGATGCGTCTCGGTTCGACCGGGCGCTCGCTGCTGTCCAAGGGTCGTGGCAGATCGGCGCCGAGCCGCCCGTCCCGACCCCTCTCGTGCTCGAGCGCATCACGGCCTGACCGGCCCGGCGCGCGCCTCCAGCATCCCGATTCCCCTTCGAACCACCGAGGAGCCTCACATGCCCATCGACCAGAACGGCGACGCCGTCCTTCAGGGAGTCTCGATCCGGAGCCTGCCCAAGGTGTCGCTGCACGATCACCTCGACGGCGGCGTGCGGCCCGGCACGATCATCGAGCTCGCCGACGAGATCGGCCTCGAGGTGCCGACGAACGACGCCGAGTCCCTCGGCGAGTGGTTCGCCGAGAAGAGCGACTCGGGCTCGCTCGTGGAGTACCTCAAGACGTTCGACCTGACGACGGCCGTCATGCAGACCGCCGGCGGACTGCGTCGCGTCGCGCGCGAGTTCGTCGAGGACCTCGTCGCCGACGGCGTCGTCTACGGCGAGGTGCGGTGGGCTCCCGAGCAGCACCTCTCGCGCGGCCTCACGCTCGAGGAGGCCGTCGAGGCGGTCCAGGAGGGTATCGAGGAGGCCGAAGACGCCGCCGATCGCGCGGGTCGCGACATCCGGACCGGTCAGCTCATCACGGCGATGCGGCACACCGACCGGTCGCTCGAGATCGCGCGCCTCGCTGTCGACTTCCGCGGTCGCGGGGCGGTCGGCTTCGACATCGCGGGCCCCGAGGACGGCTTCCCCGCCTCGAACCACAAGGCGGCCTTCGACTATCTCGCGTCGGAGTTCTTCCCCGTGACCGTCCACGCCGGTGAGGCGGCGGGCCTCGACTCGATTCGCTCGGCGCTGCTCGACGGGCGCGCGCTGCGGCTCGGCCACGGCGTGCGCCTCGCCGAGGACCTCGAGGTCGTCTCGCGCGAGGACGAAGAGGTGTTCGTGACGTTCGGCGACCTCGCCCGCTGGGTGCGCGATCGCGAGATCCCGCTCGAGCTGTCGCCGTCGTCGAACCTCCAGACGGGCGCGATCGAGCGCTGGGGGACGACGCTCGAGGATCACCCCTTCGACCTGCTGTACCAGCTCGGGTTCTGCGTCACGGTGAACGTCGACAACCGCACGATGAGTCGCACGTCGATCACGCGCGAGCTCGCGCTGCTCGCCGAGACCTTCGAGTACGACCTCGACGACCTCGAGACGTTCCAGCTGAACGCCGCGGCCGGCTCGTTCCTGCCGGTCGAGGACCGCGAGGAGCTCATCGACATCATCGCCGAGGGCTTCGACGCCTGATCCTGCTGTTCGTGTCCCACTTGGGCTGGACGTCGCCCTCCGGGGTCCGGCCGAAGTGGGACATCGTCCACGGCGGAGGGATCGCGTCCTAGGAGGACATGCGAGGCGGGATTGGCGTGTCCCAGTTGGGCCGGACCTCGAGGGCCGTGGTCCGGCCAAAGTGGGACATGGATCTGAGCGGCGGCTTCTCCCCAGCGCGCGACGGGCAACGGGACTCCACAGATCGCATTTGGTGCGGGCGACCGCACCGCAGTGCGCACCAGAGTGCGAGGATGCCTCGTCGCTCCGATCTGCCTCCCTCGCTGTCCGGGAGATCCTTCTCCGTCCATGAGGCGCTCGCCACAGGCGTCACTGCGGGACGACTCGACGCGAAGGATCTTGTCATCCCATACCGCGGACTGCGACAGCTGCAGGGAGAAGGCCCGCGCGACACGCTCGAGAGATGCCGGCAGTACGCGCCGCGACTCAAGCCGTGGCAGTTCTACAGCCACGAGACGGCGCTCGCCTTGCACGGGGTCCCGACTCCGCGCTTTCCGCACAGGGTGGCGATCCACGTCTCCGCACACCGGCCCGCACGAGAACCGCGGATCGACGGGATCGTTGGGCATAGGCTGCAGACCCGGGACGACGCATCCGTCGTGATCGAGTCGTTTCGCGTCGAGAGTGCCGCTCGAGCCTGGCGCCAGGCCGCGACATCGTGGCGGATCGACGATCTCATCGCCGCGGCCGACTTCATCGTCGGACGAGGGGGACTGACGACGGTCGAGGAGCTGCGGAACGAGGCGCGCACCATGCGGGGACCGAGGCACAGGGCCCTCGAGCGTGCGCTGCTCGACGTGCGAGCCGGATCGGCATCGTCAGAGGAGACGCGGCTGCGCTTGGTCCTTGCGCGCGCGGGACTGCCTGAGCCCGATCTGAACTGGGTGGTCCATGACGAGCGAGGCGTGCTTGTCGCAGTACTGGATCTCGCCTTCGTCCGATGGAAGGTCGACGTGGAGTACGACGGCCGACAGCACGCCGAGGATGCCGATCAGTACTTTCGCGATGTCGAGCGCCGCGCGAGCCTTCGTGCGCTGGGATGGAGCCAGGTGCAGATCGTCAAGCAGCATCTCCGTGGCGACGGACGACTGGCGGTGGCCCTCGTGAGGCAGGCTCTCGTGCAGGCGGGTTGGCGTGGCTGACCTCGATACCCCGTGGTGATGTCCCACTTGGGCCGGACCTCGATAGGGCCGGTCCGGCTGAAATGGGACACGCGGAGTGGGTGAGCTCGGGGCCCGAGCGGTGGTGCTTGGTGTCCCGCTTGGGCCGGACCTCGACACGGCACATCCGCCCCAAGTGGGACACGCCGAGCAGGGCGGGCCGAGCACCTCAGCGCCGGGCGACCCCGGCGTGGGTGGCGAGGTAGGCCTCGAAGGCTTCGGCCGAGGTCTTGGCGGGGGCGTAGCCGAAGTCCCGCTTGAGGGACTCGTTCGCGAGGACGGGGCGGTAGCGCAGGAAGCCGACCTGCTCGGGTCCGTGGACGGTGAGGCGCAGCATCCGTCCGATGCGCAGTGCGAACGCGAGCAGCCCCGGCGACAGCGTGAGGACGGGCTTGCCCAGGCGCGCGGCGATCGCGTGCACCGTGAGCCGGCCGTCGCCGGCGACGTTGTAGACGCCGGGCGGGCCGTCGGTTGCGGCCCGCGCCATCGCGGCGGCGACGTCGTCGACCCACACGAAGACGAAGGGGGAGTCCGAGCCGCGGATCGCGAGGATGCGGCGGCCGTCCCACAGTGCCGTGATCTGGTTGCGCACCGTGGGGCCGAGGATCGTCCCGATGCGGAACACGACCTGCTCGAGCGAGGGGTGCGAGGCGCGGTACGACGCGAGCATCTCCTCGACGAGCCGCTTGTGCTTCGAATACGGGAACTCGTCGTTGCCCCGGATGCGGTCGGTCTCGCGCAGCCACTCGGGGCTGTCCGCGTGGTAGCCGTAGGCGGCGCCCGACGACGACACGACGACGCGCCGCACTCCCGCCTCGACGCACGCCTCGAGGACGTGACGCGAGCCGTCGACGTCGACGCGGTACTCGAGCGCATGATCGCGTCCGGGGCTCACGATCGCGGCGAGATGCACGACGACGTCGATGCCGTGGCGCCGTAGCAGGGGCGCGAGTCCGTCGGCGCGCGTCACGTCGCAGTCGTCGTATACCACCCCCTCCACGGCCAGCGCGGGCCGGCGCACATCGCCCGCGACGACGAGCTCGACCCCCGGATGGGCGACGAGCGCCGCGGCGACGTGCGAGCCGAGGAACCCCGACCCGCCCGTCACGAGGACGCGCGCCCCGCTCACGCCGAGGCCTCCGGTGCGGCATCCGGCGCTGCCTCAGGTGCCGCGTGGCGTGATGCGTCCCCCTTGGCGGAGCCCGTGCGGCGCCGCGTGTGCCGCGCCCAGAGAGCGGCGACGATGAGCCCCGCGATGATGTCCCAGATGCCCCACCAGCCCGCGACGATAGCCATGCCGCCGAGGCCCCCGAAGAAGGTGAAGACGAGTCCGAGGCCCAGCCCCGCATTGCGGATGCCGACCTCGAAGGTCATCGCCTTCCGCTCGCGCGTGCCGAGGCCTCCCACAACGGCGGTCGAGTAGCCGATCGCGAGGGCGACGGCGTCATGGATCGCGACGACGACGAGGATCACTCCGAGGAAGGCGACGAAGTACGCCCAGTTGCCCGCGAGCGCCGCGACGATGAAGCCGACGAGGGCGAGGAGCGAGAACCACTTGACGAACGGCTGCACGCGGGCGGCGAATGCGGGGTAGCGGGCGCGGATGCCGAGGCCCGCGAGGAACGGCACCCCGATGATGAGGAAGATGTCGAGCAGCATCTGCAGGGGGTTGAGCTCGACCGTCTCGAGCAGCGTGCGCGCGGTCGGGTGCAGCGACCCCCAGAAGGCGACCGAGAGCGGCAGCACGACGATGTAGACGAGGTTCGAGACAGCCGTCATCGAGACCGAAAGAGCGACGTTGCCGCCGGAGCGGTGCGTCAGCACCTGCGAGATGTTCCCCGGCGGACAGCACGCCACGAGGATCATGCCGAGCGCCATCGACGGCGTCACGGGCAGGATCAGCGTCAGCGCGAACGTCACGGCGGGCAGCACGATGAGCTGAGCGAGGATCGCGATGACGAACGGCTTCGGCTTGCGCGCGACGACCGTGAAGTCCTCGGGTGAGGTGTCCAGCGCGATCCCCAGCATGATGAGCGCGAGGACGACGTTGAGGATGACGAGCGTGCCCGGAGTGAAGTTCAGGACGACGTCGTCGATGTTCACGCGCGCGCCTTCGTCCGCGCGCGCCGGGGGAGCGCGGCGCCGCGCGGGGGAGCGGCATCCGGAGCCTCGTTCAACTCGGCAACGGTGCGCCGCACGGCTGCGCGATACGCGTCCTTGTTGACGTAGTACGACATGCGCGCGAGGCCGAGGTACTTGTATCCGCCCGTGAGGTCGGGCCAGGGCTGGGTCGTGACGCGCGCACGCAGGGCCGCCGCGCGCTGGGGGTGCCGCGCGAGGGCGGACAGGTAGCCCGCGATGAGCTCGGCCTGCTCGTAGCGGCCCTGCCAGCCGATGCCGGATGCTTCGAGCATGCCGATCACGTAGAGGCCGTTGAACGACGGCGGGAAGACGTTGAGGAAGAGCTTCGGCGACCATCCCGTCCAGTTGAGCTCGGACCGTGCGACGAACGGGTAGTCGAGCGTGTAGCCCGTCGCGAGCAGGATCGTGTCGTACTCGCCGCTCGTCCTGTCGCGGAAGTGCACCGTCTGACCGTCGAACCGCTCGATGTCGGGCCTGATCCGCAGATCGCCCTGACCGAGGTGATTGAGGATGAGGGTGTTGACGATGGGGTGCGACTCGTAGATCTTGTAGTCCGGCTTCGGGAATCCGAAGCGCACGGGATCGCCCGTGAAAGCCTGCAGCACCCGTCGGTCGACGAACTGCTTCATGCGCGCAGGCAGGGGCCTGCCCTGATTGAGCGTGTCCGACGGCTTGCCGAACAGGTAGCGCGGCACGAAGTAGTAGCCGCGGCGCACGCTCATGTCGACGGATGCCGCGTGGTGGACCGCGTCGACGGCGATGTCGCATCCCGAGTTGCCCGCCCCGATGATGAGCACGCGCCGGCCCGCGAGCTGCGACGCGCGCTTGTACTGGCTCGTGTGGAAGATCTCGCCCGAGAACTCGCCGGCGAAGGCCGGGATGTGCGGCTCGGCGAGCGTGCCGTTGGCGAGGACCACGCCGTCGTAGCGGGACTCGGTCGCGCCATCGGGGCCGTCGGCGCGCAGCATCCATCCGTCCCCCTCACGCTCGAGCGCCGTGACGCGTGTCTCGAACCGGAAGTGCCCGGTGAGCCCGAAGCGGGCCGCGTAGTCGCGGAAGTACCCGATGAGCACGCGATGGCTCGGGTAGTCGGCGTCCGTCTCCATCGGGAACTCGGCGAACTCCGTCGTCGTGCGCGACGAGATGAGGTGGGCCGATTCGTACATCGTCGACCGCGGGTTCTCGATGTCCCACAGGCCTCCGACGCCGCGGGATGCCTCGTACCCGTCGAACGCGATGCCCGCCTTCTGCAGCGCCCGTGCCGCGGCCAGGCCCGACGGGCCCGCGCCGATGATCGCGTACCGGTGTTCCTGCATCTTCACACTCCGTCGTGCCCGCCCCGGATGAGCGGCCTCTCGATGTTAGCCGCCGTTAACCGGGAGTCCGCACGCGGCGGTGCGGATCACTGGAGGGATGCCGCGAGTGCGCCGACGAGTTCGGTGATCTGGGCCGTCATCTCGTCGTCCGAGATGGTGGGAGTTCCGTCGCCCGCCTGCAGGCCGTAGTCGCCGAAGGACGAGTGGCTCGCGCCCTCGATCTCGAAGAACTCGGCGTCGGGCGGGAGCTGCGTGCTGCCCGCCTGGATGTCCTCGGGGGTCGAGAGTCCGTCCTCGCTGCCGCTGATGCTGAGGACCGGGAGCCCTGAGGAGGCGAGGTCGGTCGAGCAGTACGAGGCGAACAGGGCGAGGGCGTCGGCCTGCGTCGCGAGCATGCACGACCGCACGCCGCCCAGCGAATGGCCGCCGACGATCCACGTGTCGACGTCGGGCGCGAGGCTCGTGAAAGCGTCGAGCGGGCGGAGGTCGAAGAACGCGAGGTTGAGCCACGGCTTCGTGATGACGACGGTGAGACCCTGCTCGGCGACGAGCCCCGAGAGCTTCGCGGCGTACGCGGCGGCCTCGACCTTGGCGCCCGGCACGAAGACGAGGCCGACGCCCGTCGCACCCGAGGCCGGTTCCAGGATGAAGGCCGCGGAGTCGTCCGTGATGACGATGCGGTCATCGGCCTGCACAGCGGCGAGCGGCTCGGCCTCCGCCTGCATCACGCCCACCTGGCTCCAGATCAGGATCCCGACGATGGCCGCCACGATGAGACCGCCGATGATCCCGAGCACCCACCACAGGATCCGCAGACCGCGGCGCTTCTTCACGGGAGGCGCGTCGGATGCATCGGCTGCGGTCGAGGGCGAGGTCTCGTCTGCGGTCATGCCTTCAGCCTAAATCGGCCTGTCGCGCCTCCACGACGGCCTGCACCTGGGCGAAGAGCGGATGCTCCGGCTCGAGCCCCGTCACCGCTGCCGTGAAGGTCGCGGCATCTTGCTCGCGCAGCTGGGCCTGCAGCTGCACCGACTGCTCGTCCTCGGCGTCGTCGAACGCGAGGGCCGCGCCCATCGCGGCGACGAGGGCGGCCGTCGCGAGCCCGCGCTCGGCGGCTTCCGCGGCGGGTCCGATGAACCGCTCGTTGCGGGACAGCTTGCGCAGCGGCTGCCGACCCACGCGCCACACGGTATCGGGGAGAGCCGCGTTGCGGAAGCGCCCGAGGATCGTCGCGCGGTACGCCGCGAGGTCGTCCGGGTCGAGGCCGTGCTTGGCCGCGAGCAGGGCGGAGGTCTCTTCGAGCGCCGCCGCGACCTTCGCCCCGATCGCGTCGTCCGCGAGCGACTCGGCGATCGTCTCGACTCCCGCCTGCGCACCGAAGTAGGCCGTCGTCGCGTGTCCCGTGTTGACGGTGAAGAGCTTGCGCTCGATGTAGGGCGCGAGGTCGTCGACGAAGTGCGCGCCGGGGATCGACGGCGGCGCGTCGCCGAAGGGAGGGCCCTCGATCGCCCACTCGTAGAACGGCTCGACCGTCACGTCGACGCCGCCGCCGGGAGGCTGGGCGGGCACGATGCGGTCGACCGCGGTGTTGGCGAACACGGCGCGCCCGTGGATCGCGTCCCACGCGTCGCCAGCCTGCGCGCGGATCTCATCGCGCAGGAGGTCGGTCGCGTTGATGGCGTTCTCGCACGCCATCACGTGCAGCGGCGGTGCCGCGGGGTCGCGCAGCGCGAGGCCCTTGAGGATGTGCGGCGCGACGAACTTCAGGATCGTCGGGCCGACGGCCGTCGTGACGACGTCGGCCGTCGCGATCTCGTCCACGATGTCGTCGGGATCGTCCGCGCTGTTGATCGCGCGGAAGCCGGTCACGACGGTGTCGTGCCCGCCCTCGCCGACTTCGTGCACCGTGTAGGACGAGACCTCGTTGATGGCGTCGACGAGCGGGGCTGCGACATCCGAGAAGACCAGGTCGTAGCCGCCTTCGTGCAGGAGCAGTCCGACGAAGCCCCGGCCGATGTTGCCGGCGCCGAAGTGGACGGCCTTCATGACTCGTTGACCGCGCTCAGCATCTCGAAGAGCTCCTCGGGCGTCTGGGCGCTCTTGAGGCGCTCAACCTCGTCCTCCTCCGAGAAGAGGATCGCGATCTGCGACAGGATCTCGAGATGCTCGTCGCCCTTGCCGGCGATCCCGATGACGAACGTGACGGGCTCGCCGTCCCAGTCCACGCCGCCGTCGTAGCGCACGACCGACAGCCCCGAGGCCAGGATCGTGCTCTTGGTCTCGTTCGTGCCGTGCGGAATCGCGAGCTCGTTACCCATGTAGGTCGACACTGTCTGCTCGCGCTGCTGCATCGCGTCGAAATAGGCGCTCGTGACGGCGCCGGCCGCTTCGAGGATGTCGGCGGCCTCCTTCATCGCGTCCTCTTTCGACGACCTCGAAGAGTGGATCCGCACCTGTCCGATGCCGAGAACCTCACGTGCCATGTCTGCCGCCTTTCGTTGATTCGGGATGCCGTAGGGAGAGGACTCCGGGGCCGGGGCATCGCGCGCATCCGACCCCGGAGAGCCTCCGATCAGGCCTGCGTCTCGTGCTGGCCCTTCACCAGGTCCACGACCTCGTCGTAGCGCGGCGAATTCATGAAGTTGTCCACCGAGACGTGGACGGCGTTCGGCGTCTGCTGCCGCGCGCGGTCCGTCAGTTGGTTCTGCGTGATGACGAGATCGGCCGTCTTGTCGAGGTTCGCGATCGCCTTGTTGACGACCGTGACGTCCTCGATTCCCGCCTTCTTGAACTTGTTGCGCAGGACGCTCGCGCCCATCGCGGACGAGCCCATGCCCGCATCGCAGGCGAACACGACGTTCTTGATCAGGGGCAGCGTGCCGGTCGCGGGGCCGCCGCGGCCGTCGGCCTCGGTCGCCGCACCGCCGCGCAGGTTCGCGAGGGCATCCGAGCTCTTGCCCTTGGCCGCCTCGGTCTGCGTGATCGCGGCGCCGAATGCGTCGTCTGTGACCGCCATCGCCTCGAGGTCGCGCTTGCGCGAGGCCCGCAGGATGACGCCTGCGATGAGGAACGTCACGGTCGCCGACAGGATGACGGAGAGGATCACCGCGAAGTACGCCCCTGGCGCCGTCTGCAGCAGCACCGCGAAGATGCTGCCCGGTGCCGCCGGTGCACGCAGCGCACCGCCGAGGAGCATGTTCGTCGTGACACCCGTCGCACCGCCCGCGATGAGCGCGAGGATCAGGATCGGCTTCATGAGCGCGTACGGGAAGTACACCTCGTGGATGCCGCCGAAGAACTGGATCACTGCCGCGCCGGGTGCCGACGCGCGTGCCGCGCCGATGCCGAAGAACGTGAACGCGAGCAGGAGTCCGACACCGGGGCCGGGGTTGGCCTCGAGCAGGAACAGGATCGACGAGCCGTCTTCCGCGGCCTGCGCGAGCCCCAGCGGCGTCAGGACGCCGTGGTTGATCGCGTTGTTGAGGAAGAACACCTTCGCCGGCTCGATCAGGACGCTGGTCAGCGGCAGGAGGTTCATGTCGACGAGCCACTCGACACCGCGTCCCAGCGCCGCCATGATCCAGTTGACGATCAGGGCCACGGGGTAGAAGCCCACGATCGCCATCGCGAAGCCCCAGATGCCGGCCGAGAACATGTTGACGAGCATCTCGAAGCCCGCCTTGATCTTGCCCTCCCACAGCGAGTCGAGCCACTTCATCGTCCACGCGGCCAGCGGGCCGAGGATCATGGCGCCGATGAACATATGCACCTGCGGCAGCTGCGCGGCGCCCTCTTCGAGGCCCGCGTTGAACTGCGCGACGATGTAGTCCGACCCCGCGATCGCACCCATCGTCGCGATCGATCCCACGACGCCGCCTCGGATGTTGTAGACCATCGAGCCGCCTGTGTAGGCGATGATCAGCGGCAGCAGGTAGTGGATGAAGGGGCCGACGATCGTCGCGAGGGCCGCGTTGGGTGTCCAGCCGACCTCGATGAAGAAGGCCGTGAAGATGCCCCACGCGATGAGCGCGGGGATGTTGGGCATGATCATGCCGGACAGGAACGTTCCGAAGCGCTGAACTCCGACCCGCGCTCTGCCGGCTGCAGTGGGCGTTGACGCCGTTGTCATGGCTGTTCTCCTTATCTCGGGTGACGGCCTACCCGGCCGCTACGGTGCCCTTCGCGGCCGCGGCGTCCCGCGCCGCGTCCCGGGCGGATGCCGCATCATCGGCGGCGAGGGCCGCCTCGGCGATTCCGCGCGCCTCGGCGAGGGTGTACTCCAGCAGCGACGCGCGGACGTCGGCGAGTGCGGTGGGGGCCATCGACAGGCTCGTCGCGCCGAGACCGACGAGCACGACGGCCAGGAGCGGGTCGGCCGCTGCCTCGCCGCAGATCCCGACGGGCTTGCCGTTCTCGCGGCCCGCCTGACCCACCTCGCGGATGAGCCGCAGGACGGCGGGATGCCACGGGTCCTGGAAGGACGCGACCGATCCCAGCAGGCGGTCCGCCGCGAGCGTGTACTGCGTCAGGTCGTTCGTGCCGATCGACGCGAAGTCGGCGATCCCGAGGATGCGGTCGGCGAGGAGAGCCGAGGAGGGGACCTCGACCATCACGCCGGCGGTCTTGATCCCGTACTCGCGTGCGAGCGACGTGAAGTACTCCGTCTCCTCGACGGTCGCGATCATGGGTGCCATGACCCAGAGATCGGCCGGGCCATCCGCTGTCTGGCGGGTCGCGGCATCCGCCTCTGCCAGCGCCGTGAGCTGCTCCCGCAGGATGTCCTCGCTCGCGCGCAGGGCGCGGATGCCGCGCAGACCCAGTGCCGGGTTCTCTTCGTGCGCATCGTTGAGGAAGGCGAGCGGCTTGTCGGCTCCCGCGTCGAGGGCGCGCACGACGACCTTCTTGCCGGGGAAGGCCGACAGGAGCGCCGTGTAGGCCTCTTTCTGCTGCGCGACGGTCGGCGCCTGGTTCGAGCTCAGGAAGAGGAACTCGGTGCGGAACAGCCCCACTCCCTCCGCCCCCAGCTCGACGGCCTCGGCCGCGCCCTCGGGCTTGCCGAGGTTCGCGAGCAGCGGGATCGCAGTGCCGTCGGCGAGGGCGCCCGGCGTGAGCGGGGCGGATGCCTGTGCCGCACGGTCGGCCGCGCGCTTGAGTGCGCGCTCGAGCTCTTCGGCCGTCGGCGCGGTCGTGACGACGCCGGCTGCGGCATCCACGATCACCTCCTCGCCGTCCGTGAGGTCCTTCGCGGCGGCGACGCCGACGATCGCGACGATCGACTTCTCGCGCGCGAGGATCGCGGTATGCGAGGTCGGTCCGCCGTCGCTCGTGATGAGCGCGAGCACCTTGTCGAGGTCGAGGAGGGCCGTGTCGGCGGGCGCGAGATCCTTGGCGACGAGGACGAACGGATGCCCGGGGTCGGGCACGCCGGGAGCCGGCACGCCGCGCAGCCGCGCGATGACGCGCTGGGCGACGTCGTCGAGGTCGGCGGCGCGCTCGCCGAGGTACCCGCCGAGGGCAGTCAGCTGGTCGCGGAATGACGCGAACGCGTCGAACACGGCGAACTCGCCCGTCTTGCCCGCGGCGATGCGCGACGCGACCTCGTCCTCGAGGGTCGGGTCCTCCGCCATCATCGCCTGCGCCTCGAGCACGTCCCTCGCGGCGCCGCCGGCCTGTGCGCCGCGCTCCTCGAGCTCGCGCGCGACCGCGGCGACTGCCTCGCTGACGCGCGCCTTCTCCTCGTCGGCACTCAGCGCGCTCGGCCCGTCGCTCGGCGCGGGCAGCGGCTCCGCCATCCGCGCGACAGGTCCCTGTGCGACCCCGAGGCCGATTCCGACTCCTCGCAGCTCTGCCATGATCTACTCCGCGTCGTGATCGGTCGTGAGGAGCTCGGCGAGCGTGTCGAGCGCCGCCTCGGCGCCCTCGCCGTCGGCCGTGAGGGTCACGTAGTCGCCGTGCTCGACGCCGAGCGCGATGACTCCGAGGATGCTCGCCGCGTTGACCGGGGTGCCCGCGTCCTTCGCGATCGTGATCGGGATGCCGGCGCCCTTGGCGGCCTGCGCGAAGAGCTTCGCGGGCCGGGCGTGCAGCCCGTGGGACGAGCCGATCCGCACGGTGCGGGAGATCTCTGGCATGTCGTTTCCTCTCAGTCGTTACAGCGTCGAAGTGTCGGGCGGCGTGGTGGCCCGCTGGGCGGGCGGCGGGTCGGTTTCGCCCGCGCTCGCGAGGGCGTCGCGGACGAGCTGCAGCGTGCGCTTCCCGTCGAGGTCGTTGAAGATGTCGGGCGGGAGCAGCACGACAGTCGTGCCGCGGGCCGCGGCGCCCTTCTCGATCGCGGGGATCGCGTGGGCGAGATGGGGTCCGACGAGCACGACGTCGGCCGAGTCGAGGTCGATCGGCAGGGAGTGCTCGGTGCCGGCGAAGGCCGAATACGCGAGCCCGACCTCACTCGCGGCGTGGCGCACGCGCTGCGCGACGAAGGTGCTCGACGCCCCTGCACCGCAGACCACGAGGATCCTCATCGACCAGCCTTCCTTCGTGTGGCCATTCTTGTGAAAACGCTGGGAGGGGACAACCATGTCTCTTTCCGCCCCTGCGGAAGGCCGCGGCCGTCGGGCGAGCGGTGCGTGGTTGACTGGACGCGCGCGCCGGTGCAGTGCGCGGCGCGGAGGGGGATCGTGACCAGAGCGAGGCAGGACCGCCTGCTCGTCCTGCTCGTCCTGCTCGCCCGCGACGGCGAGTGGGCGACGGCGTCCACGCTCGCCGATGCGCTGGGGGTGACTCCGCGCAGCATCCGGTCGTATGTGACCGCCGTCAACGCGCGCGTCCTCCCGGGCACCGCGATCGAATCCGGCCCGCTCGGCTACCGCGCGGGGTCCGAGGCGGGTTCGGCCCTGCGGACGAATGGAACGACGGATGCCGCGACCCCCCGCGACCGCCTGCACACGCTCGTGCGCGCCCTCCTGGACGAACCCGAGGGCATCGACGTGTTCGAGACGGCCGAGCGCCTGCACGTGTCGTCGGCGACGCTCGACGCCGACCTCGCGCGGGTGCGCTCGCTCCTCGGCGGCACGCAGCTGACGCTCGAGCGATCCGCGTCCCAGGCGCGGCTGCGGGGGACGGAAGGCGCGCAGCGGCGCCTGCTCAGCCGCCTCGCGCACGACGAGATGGACGCGGGGTCGTTCGACCTCGAGGCGCTGCGCCGCACGCTGGGCGACGCCTCCGTCGGGGCGCGCGCCTTCGGGCCGTTCAAGACCGACCTCGTGACGCGCCTCGGAGCGCTCGGCTACTTCGTCAACGAGTACGGCATCGCCGACGTCGTCATGCACATCGCGATCTCGGCCGACCGCACGGCGCAGCACCGCCCCCTCGAGAGCGACACCGCCTCGGCGTCACCGGCGAGCGCCGAGGTCGGCGCGATCCTCGCCGAGCTCGCCGAAGCGCACCTGGGCGTCGCGCTCGGGACGGCCGACGTGCAGCACCTCTCGTCGCTCGTGCTCACGCGGGTCGTCGCGCCGGGCGCCACGGCGCCGCAGATGCACGTGCGCGAACGTCTCGACGCCGAGGTCGAGCAGGCGGTGCGCGCGATCGTCGAGGCCGCGGCATCCGAGTTCCTCGTCGACATCCTGCATGAGGACTTCATCCTGCGGCTCGCGCTGCACGTGCAGAACCTGCGCCTGCGCGCCCGCGAGGACGCGTGGTCGCGCAATCCGCTCACGCGCTCGCTCAAGGCGTCGTACCCGATGATCTTCGAGGTCGCCGTGTACATCGCGAACGGCCTGCACGAGAGTCTCGGGATCCCGCTGCTCGACGACGAGATCGCGTACATCGCGATGCATGTCGGGGGCCGCCTGGAGCGCAGCCGGCGGGCCGATCAGCTGCTCACGGCGACGATCGTGTGCCCCGGGTACTACGAGCTGCACGAGCTGCTGCGCTCGTCGGTCGACCGCTCGCTCGGGCAGGCGATCGAGGTGACGGGCGTCGAGACCCGCGTCGACCCGGACTGGGCCTCGATCGACACCGACCTCGTGCTCACGACGATCGAGCCGCCGGCGGGGGATTGGATGCCGGGGGACCGGCTCGTGCGGATCCAGCCGTTCCTCACCGACGGCGACGTCGAGCGCGTTCAGGCGGCGGCGGGGCGCATCCGCCGCGGACGCCGGCTCGCGCGGCTGCGCACCGAGCTCGAGGGATGGTTCGAGGAGTCGGCCTTCGTGCGCGGCCTCGATCCGGCCGGCGGCGAGGACGACGTCATCCGTCTGCTCGGCGAGCCGCTCGTCGCCCGGGGCGTGATCGACGATGACTACGTGCAGCGTGCGATCCAGCGCGAGCACCTCTCCTCGACCGCGTTCACGGATGCGCTCGCGGTGCCGCACGCCCTCGGCATGACGGCGACGCGCACCGCGATCGCCGTCGGCATCGCTGACCCGTCGATCCCGTGGGGCGACGGCCGCGTGCAGGTCGTCGCGCTCGTCGCGTTCTCGGAGACCGACCGCGAGGCGTTCCAGACGGTGTTCGAGCAGCTGGTCGAGGTGTTCTCCGAGCGCGAGAGCGTCCAGCGCATCCTGCGCCGCGGGACGGACTTCGCCACCTTCCTCGACGAGCTCGTCGCCGTCATCGACGGCTGAGCCCGCCGACGGCTGCGCCCGCCCAAGCCCGCGGTGCGGATCTCCACCCGCCGGTTCGTCTCCGCTCTTCGCGAGGGGGGAGGGTCAGCGCCGCGCGAGCCGTTCCTGCAGGCCCAGGCGGACGGCCGGCCACTCGTGCGGGAGGATCGAGAACACGACGGTGTCGCGCAGGCTGTCGTCGGGACCGAGGCGGTGGTTGCGCAGCACGCCGTCCTGCTTGGCCCCGAGGCGGGCGATCGCCTCCCGCGACTGGCGGTTGTGCCAGTGCGTGCGCAGCTCGACGGCGATCGCGTCGCACGCCTCGAACGCGTGACCGAGCAGCAGCAGCTTCGCGGCGGAGTTGACCTCGGAGCGCTGCGCCGACGGCGAGAGCCACGTGTACCCGATCTCGACGTGCCGGTTGGGCTGGTCGACGCTGCAGAACGTCGTCATGCCCACGACGCGCCCCGTCGAGAGCCGTCTCACGGCCCACGGGTTCATCTCGCCGTCCGCCTGCCACGCGAGGCGGCGCTCGATCTCGGCGGCCACGCCGTCCGGAGCGGGCGCCGAGGTGTACCAGGCGTACTCGAGGCCCTTCGTGGCCTCGGCGAGGTCTTCCGTGTGGGCGAGCGAGAGCGGCTCGAGACGCACCCAGTCGTTCTCGAGCGTGATCGGTTCCGTGAAGCGCACGGTCCCGAGCCTAGAGTGCGGCCGCGTCAGGAGTGGTCGTCGAGCAGCGTCCGCACACTCGCGGCGAGTGCCCCGATCCGCGCCCGCGCGTCGTCGGCCGAGTCGCCGCGCACGTCGAGGTACGCCTTGAGCTTCGGCTCGGTGCCGCTCGGGCGCACGATGACGCGCGAGCCGTCCTCGAGCCACAGCCGCAGGACGTCGCCCGGCGGCAGATCGTCGACGCCTTCGAGCAGGTCGTCGACGCGCGTCACGGGGATGTCGGCGAGGTGGGACGGATGCTGCTCCCGCAGCCCCGCCATGATGCGGCCGATGATCGACAGGTCGTCGACCCTGACCGAGATCTGGTCGCTCGCGAAGAAGCCGAAGATCTGCTCGAACTCGTGCAGCAGGTCGCCGAGCGTCGCGCCGCGGCCGCGCGCGTCGGCGACGAGGCCGAGCATCGCGATCGCGGCCGAGATGCCGTCCTTGTCGCGGACGGTCTCCGGGTTCACGAGATAGCCCAGGGCCTCCTCGAAGCCGAACACCATGCCGGGGGCGCGCGAGATCCACTTGAACCCCGTGAGCGTCGCGTGGAAGTCGAGGCCGTAGTGCTCCGCGATCGTCTGGAGGCCGGGGGACGAGACGAGCGAGCACGCGAGCGACGGCTTGGGAGCGGCATCCTGAGGCTCTCGGTCGTCCTCGGAGCCCTCTGCCTCATCCGAACCCTCGGCCGCGGCCTTCGCGCCGCCGCTGAGGCTCGCGAGCTGCGCGGCGCGCCAGCCCAGCAGCAGCCCGATCTCGTTGCCCGTGAGGCGCCGCCAGCCGCCGTCGGCGGTCTCGTCGGGGAGCGCCACCGCGAGGCGGTCGGCGTCGGGGTCGTTCGCGATGACGAGCTCGGCGCCGGACTGCCGCGCCGTCTCGAACGCGAGGTCCATCGCGCCGGGCTCCTCGGGGTTGGGGAACGCGACAGTGGGGAAGGCGCCGTCGGGCGCGATCTGCGCCTCGACGAGCGTCGGTGCGGGGTAGCCCGCGGCATCCAGGATCCGCTCGAGCGTCTCCCACCCGACGCCGTGCATCGCGGTGTACGCCCACGACAGCCCCTCGGCACCGGGAGGGGCCGGAGCGACGGCAGCCGTCGCGGCGACGTACGCGTCGATGACGGACTCGGGCGCCGTCTCGTACCCGGCGGAGCGCGGGATCGCGGGCGCGTCGGCCTCGTCCGCGACGCGCTGGATGCGCGCCGCGATGTCGGCATCGGCGGGCGGCACGATCTGCGCGCCGTCCTCGGCGCCCCCGAGGTAGACCTTGTAGCCGTTGTCGTTCGGCGGGTTGTGGCTCGCCGTGACCATGACCCCGGCGTCGGCGCCGAGGTGCCGCACGGCGAACGCGAGGACGGGGGTCGGCAGGAGGCGGGGCAGAAGCAGGGCCCGGATGCCGGCGCCTGCGAAGATCTCGGCCGAGTCGCGCGCGAAGACGTCGGAGTTGCGGCGGCCGTCGTAGCCGATGACGACTGTCGGCTCGGCGTCGGCTCCGGCGCGCTCGCGCACGTACGCGGCGAGCCCGGCCGCGGCCTGCGCGACCAGGACGCGGTTCATGCGGTTACTGCCCGCGCCGAGCCGCCCGCGCAGTCCTGCCGTGCCGAAGGCGAGGCGCCCGGCGAAGCGGTCGTCGAGGTCGGCCTCGGCCGCGGCATCTCCGCCCTCCGCCGACGAGATGAGCTCTGCCAGCTCGGCCCGCGTGTGCGGGTCGGGGTCCTGCGCGAGCCAGGCGTGCGCCTGCTCGAGCGAGCCGCTCACAGCGCCCCGATCACGCGGGCCAGAAGCGACGAGATGACGGGGCCGGCCAGGCGGCCCGCCTCCATCACCTCCTCATGGCTCAGCGGCGTCGTCTGGATGCCCGCTGCCATGTTCGTGACCAGCGTCAAGCCAAGGATCTCCATGCCCGCCTGCCGGGCGGCGATCGCCTCGAGCGCCGTCGACATTCCGACGATGTGGCCGCCGATGGCCTTCGCCATCTGCACTTCGGCGGGCGTCTCGTACTGCGGCCCCGTGAACTGGCAGTAGACGCCTTCGTCGAGGCTCGGATCGATCGAGCGCGCGAGGTCGCGCAACCGCATCGAGTAGAGGTCTGTGAGGTCGATGAACGTCGCGCCCTCGAGCGGTGTCGCGGCGGTCAGATTGATGTGGTCGCTGATGAGCACGGGGGTTCCGGGCTTCCACGTGTGCTTGATGCCCCCCGCGCCGTTGGTCAGCACCATCGTCTTGGCGCCGGTCGCGGCGGCCGTCCGCACGCTGTGGACGACGCGGCGCACGCCGTGACCCTCGTAGAAGTGGGTGCGCGCGCCGATGACGAGCACGCGCTTGCCGCGCGGCGTCAGGATGCTGCGGAGCGTTCCGACGTGGCCCTCCAGCGCGGGCGCGCTGAATCCCGTGACCTCGGTCGCGGGGAAGTTCGCCGTCGTCTCGCCGATGATGTCGGCGGCCGCTCCCCAGCCGCTGCCGAGCGTCAGCGCGATGTCATGGCGCTCGACGCCCGTGATGCGCGCGATATCGGACGCAGCCTGGGCCGCGATCGCGAACGGGTCGGCGGCGGGGTCGTCGAGAGGATTGCCGGTCTGGTCTGACATGAGCCCACTCTAGGGAGACCGGATGCCGCCTGGCCAGACGGCCGCGACGGGCGCGGGACGCGGCATCCGTCGCCGTGAATGCGTGATGAGGCCCTCGGACTGTGAGAATAGGAACCATGTCTGTCAGCTTCGAGGTCACCCAGAGCGTCGCGATCATCGGCGGCGGGCCCGGTGGCTACGAAGCGGCGCTCGCCGCGGCGCAGCTGGGCGCGGAGGTCACCCTCGTGGAGCAGGCGGGGATCGGCGGGTCGGCGGTCATCACCGACGTCGTCCCCTCGAAGTCGCTCATCGCGACCGCCGACGCCGCCGTCGCGATCAAGGGCGCGGGCGACCTCGGCGTGCAGCTCTTCGCGAAGGGGGCGGACGGCAAGCCGCTCAAGCCCGAGGTCGCCATCAACCTGACGGCCGTCAACAAGCGGCTCCTCTCGCTCGCGCGGCAGCAGTCCGACGACATGCGCGCGTCGCTCATCGAGGCCGGCGTGCGGATCATCCCGGGCTGCGGGCGCCTCGAGAGCGACAACGCCGTCGTGGTCTCGACGGGCCCCGGCGGCACCGACTTCGACCGCATCGTCGCCGACACGCTCGTCGTCTCAGTGGGCGCGTCCCCGCGCGAGCTGCCCAGCGCCAAGCCCGATGGGCAGCGCATCCTGACGTGGACGCAGCTCTACGACATGCAGGCACTCCCCGGGCACCTCATCGTCGTGGGGTCCGGCGTCACGGGCGCCGAGTTCGCCGGCGCCTACATGAACCTCGGCTCCAAGGTCACGCTCGTCTCGAGCCGTGACCAGGTGCTCCCCGGGGAGGACACCGATGCCGCGGCGGTTCTCGAGAAGGTCTTCAAGCGCGGCGGGATGACCCTGCTGTCGAAGTCGCGCGCCGACAAGGTCGAGAACACGGGCGACGGCGTCCGCGTGACCCTGTCGGACGGCCGGACCGTCGAGGGCAGCCACTGCCTCATGGCGGTCGGCTCGGTGCCCAACACGAAGGGCATCGGCCTCGAGCAGGCCGGCATCCAGATGACGGAGTCCGGGCACATCCAGGTGAACCGCGTCGCGCGGACCTCGGTCCCGAATATCTACGCCGCGGGGGACTGCACGACCTTCGTGCCGCTCGCGTCGGTCGCCGCGATGCAGGGCCGGACCGCCGTCTTCCACGCGCTCGGCGACGTCGTCATCCCGCTCGAGCGCCGCCGCATCACGTCGAACATCTTCACGGCCCCCGAGATCGCGACGGTCGGCTGGCAGGAGAAGGACATCGCCGAGGGCCTCATCCAGGGCGTCGTGCACAAGCTGCCGCTCGCGGCCAACCCGCGCGCCAAGATGATGGGCATCAAGGACGGCTTCGTCAAGCTCATCGCGCGCCAGGGCAGCGGGAGCGTCATCGGCGGCGTCATCGTCGGCCCCCGCGCGTCCGAGCTCATCTACCCGATCGCGATCGCCGTCGAGCGGCGCCTCACGGTCGACCAGGTCTCGCGCGTCTTCGCGGTCTACCCGTCGCTCTCGGGCAGCATCACCGACGCCGCGCGCGCGATGCACGTCGTCGACCACGCGATCTACGGCGCCTGACCGACCCGGTTCCGGGCGCCTGACCGACCCGGTACCCGCCCCTCGTTCGCTTCGCGCATTGTGGCGAGTCGCCAGAATGTGTCGCTTGAGACAGCGCCTTGTGACGAGTCGCCAGAATCGCCACGGGGGATGGTTGGGCGGGAGGAGGCGCCAGGCTCCGCCAGAACGCCGAGCCTAGGAGATCGTCAGGAGCTGGTGCCCCGACGACACGGTAGTGCCGGGATTCGCGTCGATCGAGCCGACGACACCGTCCTTGTGGGCCTGGATGGGCTGCTCCATCTTCATCGCCTCGAGCACGACCACGAGGTCGCCCTTGACGACCTGCTGACCGTCCTGCACGGCGACCTTGACGATGGTCGCCTGCATGGGCGACTTGACGGCGTCTCCGGATGCCCCGGCCATGGCGGTCGGTGCGTGTGAGCGGCGCGACGGCGGCACGGCGGCGGGGCGGCCCGCCGCGACGGGCGCCGCGACGATGCGATCGGGGAGGCTCACGGCGATGCGCTTGCCGGCCACCTCGACGACGACCGTGTGCCGGGTCTCGGCGGGCGCGATGTCGCTGAGCTCGCCGTCCCACGGCGGGATGTCGTTGACGAACTCGGTCTCGATCCAGCGCGTGAAGACGCCGAACTCGCCGTTCTCGGCCGTGAAGGCGGGGTCGCGGACGACCTTGCGATGGAACGGGAGGACGGTGGGCAGCCCGCCGACCTCGAACTCGTCGAGTGCGCGGCGCGCGCGGCTGAGCGCCTCGTCGCGGTCGCGGCCGGTCACGATGATCTTGCCGAGCAGGGAGTCGAACGCGCCGCTCACGCTGTCGCCGGCGGTGACGCCGGAATCGAGACGGATGCCGGGGCCGCCGAACGTCTTGAAGACCTTGATCGGACCGGGCTGGGGGAGGAAGCCGCGACCCGGGTCCTCGCCGTTGATGCGGAACTCGATCGAGTGCCCCTCGGGGGCGGGGTCGTCGTAGCCGAGCTCTTCGCCCTCGGCGAGGCGGAACTGCTCGCGCACGAGGTCGATGCCCGTGACCTCTTCCGAGACCGGGTGCTCGACCTGGAGGCGCGTGTTCACCTCGAGGAACGAGATCGTGCCGTCGGCTCCGATGAGGAACTCGCACGTGCCGGCGCCGACGTAGCCGACCTCTTTGAGGATCGCCTTCGACGCGGAGTAGAGGATCTCGTTCTGAGCGGCGGTGAGGAACGGCGCGGGCGCCTCCTCGACGAGCTTCTGGTGGCGGCGCTGCAGCGAGCAGTCACGCGTGGAGATGACCACGACGTTGCCCGCGGCATCCGCGAGGCACTGCGTCTCGACGTGGCGCGGCTTGTCGAGGTACTTCTCGACGAAGCACTCGCCGCGGCCGAACGCCGTGATGGCCTCGCGCGTCGCGGAGTCGAACTGCTCGGGAACCTCGTCGATCGTGCGGGCGACCTTGAGCCCGCGTCCGCCGCCGCCGTAGGCGGCCTTGATCGCGATGGGGAGGCCGTGCTCCTCGACGAACGCGAGCACCTCTTCGGCGCCTGCGACGGGGCCGGGGGTGCCGGGCGCGAGCGGCGCGCCGACCTTCTCGGCGACGTGACGGGCCGTGACCTTGTCGCCGAGCGCCTCGATGGCTTCAGGGGAGGGGCCGATCCAGACGAGGCCCGCTCCGATCACGGCGCGCGCGAAGTCGGCGTTCTCGGCGAGGAAGCCGTAGCCGGGGTGCACGGCGTCGGCGCCGGAGCGGCGCGCGATCGAGAGGATCTTCTCGATGGAGAGGTACGTGTCGGCGCTCGTCGTGCCCTCGAGGGCGTACGCCTCGTCGGCGAGCCGCGAGTGCATCGCGTCGCGGTCCTGGTCGGCGTAGACGGCGACCGACGCCTTCCCCGAGTCGCGCGCCGCGCGGATGACACGGACGGCGATCTCGCCGCGGTTCGCGACGAGCACCTTTGCGATCTGGGGCATGTGAGCCAGCCTACCGACCGCGACCCCCGCCCTTTTGGGCGACCTGCACAAGAAACATCCCAGAACGTGTGGAGAGTCTACGAGCGCGACCAGAGGTCGGGCCATGCGACGCCGAGCTCGCGGACGAGTCCGCGCAGCGTCGGGAGCGACATCCCGACGACCGTCGACGGGTCGCCCTCGATGCGCTCGATGAAAGCGCCGCCGAGGCTGTCGATCGTGAAGGCGCCCGCGACGTGCAGCGGCTCGCCGGACGCGACGTAGGCCGCGATCTCGTCGTCCGTGACGTCGGCCGAGAAGGAGACGGATGCCGCGGCCACCGCCTCCGCCTCCTCGGCTGGAGCGCCCGGCCGCAGGCGGTACACCGCGTGCCCCGAGTGCAGCACGCCCGTCCGGCCGCGCATCGCGACCCAGCGGGCCGTCGCGGCCTCGGGCGTGTGGGGCTTGCCGAGGATCTCGCCGTCGAGCTCGAACATCGAGTCGCCGCCGATCACGATGCCGTCGAAGCCCGGGTCTTCCGCGGTGACGCGGGCGGCGACATCCGCCGCCTTCCTGCGCGCGAGCAGCAGGACATGCTCGTCGGGAGCCAGGGTGCGGCCCTCGGCCGCCTCGACGGCCGCGACGACGGCCTCTTCGTCGACGTCGGGCGAGGCCGTCTCGGGCTCGATCCCGGCCTGTCGCAGCAGCATGAGCCGGGCGGGAGAGGTCGAGGCGAGCAGCACGCGCATGCGCCCACGCTAGTGTGCGAGAGTCGATCGCATGGCTGACGAACTCCTCGAGCTCGACATCACCGGCGTCGCACACGGGGGAGTCTTCGTCGCGCGGCACGAGGGGCGCGTCGTGTTCGTGCCCGACGCGATTCCGGGCGAACGCGTGCGCGTGCGGCTCACCGACACCGGCAAGGCCTCGTTCTGGCGCGGCGAGACGATCGAGGTCCTGGATGCCTCGCCCCATCGCCGCCCGCACGTGTGGCGCGCGGCGGACGTGGACGTGCCGCCCGAGCAGCGACCGGGGGGCGCCGACTTCGGCCACATCGACCTCGCTCATCAGCGGGAGCTCAAGCGGCGCGTCGTCGTGGACGCGCTGACGCGCATGGGCCGCCTCGATCTCCCCGTGACGATCGAGGGAGCGCGGGGGATCGCCACGGCCGACGGCGAGACGGCCGAGACGGTCGAGACGGAGGACGGCACGGGCTGGCGCACGCGCGTGAGCCTCCACGTCGACGATGAGGGGCGCGTGGGACCGTTCGCCGCGCGCAGCCACCGCGTCATCCCGGTCGACGAGCACCCGCTCGCGACGCCCGCCGTCGCGCGCGCCGCCCTGCATCTGGGCCCGGGCCGCGTGGGCCGCGTCGATCTCGTCCAGCCCGCGGACGGCCGTGTGCGCGTCATCCCGCGTCCCGAGCCCGCTCCGCGCGGCCGGCCCGGGAGGAAGGGCTCGCGGCGTCCCGCGCGTCCGGCGCAGCCGGCACTCAAGGCGGGTCCTGCCGACGAGGTCGTGATCGAGCGCGTCAACGGCCGGGACTTCCGCGTCGATGCGGGCGGGTTCTGGCAGGTTCATCGCCTCGCCGCGCACACCCTGTCGACGCTCGTGGCGGCCGACCTCGGCGAGGCGGGTGTCGACCCCGACGCGTGGCACCTCGACCTGTACGGCGGCGTCGGACTCTTCGCCGCGACCATCGGAGACCTCGGCGGTCCTGCCACGCGCGTCACGAGCGTCGAGTCGGATCAGCGGGCGACCGAGCACGCCGGCGAGAACCTCGCCGAGTGGGTCGGAGCGCGCGCCGAGACGGCACGCGTCGACCGGTGGATTCCCTGGCTCGCAGACGAGGCATCCGACGCGCAGCGCGAGCGTCTCTCGCGCGGGGTCGTCGTCCTCGACCCGCCCCGGGCGGGGGCGGGACGCGAGGTGGTGGAGGCCGTCGCAGCCCTCGGCCCCGCAACGGTCGTCTACGTCGCGTGCGACCCCGTGGCGCTCGCCCGCGATCTGGCGACCTTCCGCGATGCCGGGTATGAGGCATCCGCAGTCCGCGCCGTCGATCTGTTCCCCAATTCCCACCATGTCGAGGCGATCGCGACGCTGACCAGGGGAACGCCGCCACGCTAATCTGAGCGCATGACCCGAGTTGCCCTCATCGACGACCATGAGTCCGTGCGGCTCGGGCTCGAGGCGGCGTGCGAAAGGGGCGGTACCGAGACTGTCGTCTTCTCCGGGAGCAACGTCACCGCGTACCTCGATTGGCGTCGTTTCAGCCGCGCCGCGCCCGCCGACGTCGTCGTGCTCGACCTGACCCTCGGCGACGGCACGACCGTGACCGAGAACGTCAGCAACCTTACGTTCGACGGATCGAGCGTCATCATCCACAGCGTCGCCGACCGGCCCTCCGCCGTCCGCGAAGCGCTCGCCGCAGGAGCCGCCGGCGTCGTGAGCAAGTCCTCGCCGATCGGCGACGTCATCGCCGCGATCCGCACCGTGGCCGACGGTGAGCCGCTCAACAACGTCGAGTGGGCCAGCGCCGTCGAGGGAGACCGCGCCTTCGCCGACGCGCAGCTGTCCGCACGGGAGCGTGAAGTGCTCCGGCTCTACGCGGCGGGCCTGCCGCTCAAAGCTGTCGCCGACCGGCTCGGGGTCGCGTATTCGACGGCCAAGGAGAACATCACGCGCGTGCGCGTGAAATACGTCGAAGTCGGCCGTCCCGCGCCGACGAAGGTCGATCTGCTGCGCCGCGCCATGGAGGACGGCATCCTCTCCCAGTCGACCGGGGGCGCCGCGGGTGACGACTGATCCGGCGCGGACGATCCTCGACGACGCCTGGGGCCACATCCCGCAGACGCGCGAGACGACGGCCGGGCTCGGATCGTTCACACGCCGCCGGATCGAACGCGCGCTCGACATCGTCATCGGCTTCGGATGCCTCGCCCTCGGGCTGCAGGCCTTCTTCGCGGCGCTCACCTCACGAGAAGAGGCGCCGGGCTGGCACGATCTCCTCGTCGTGGTGACCTTCGCGCCGCTCGCGGTCATGGTGCTCGTGTGCTTCGTCGGACGCGGCGTCAAGCTCTTCGCGGGCCTCTTCGCCTTCGTGTACCTCGCGGCGCTGATCGTGTGGCCGTTCGCAACGCAGGGGGTGACATCCGACCCCTCGGTGGAGCCGTGGATCTGGTACCTCGTCAACGTCGGGACCCTCGCGGCGATCCTCGCGTTCTCCCTGCGCATGCAGCTCGTGTGGACGGTGCTCCTGCCGGTCGTCTTCGGCGTCGTCCGGCTCATGCAGGGCGACTTCGCGCAGGAGTACTGGATCCCCGTGCTGAGCGACGTCGCCTTCGCCCTGATCCTCGGCGGCATCCTCTTCACGCTCGCGTGGCTGTTCCGCTCGGTCGCGGTCAACGTCGACGAGACACGTTTGCGGGCCGTCGAGTCCTATGCCCTCGCCGCGGCTGCCGACGCGGTCGAGAAGGAGCGCGTCGAGGTCGCCGCCCTCATGCACGACAGCGTCCTCGCGGCACTCATCGCGGCGGAGCGTGCGCACACCGACCGTCAGCGCGCGCTCGCTGCGGCGATGGCCCGCGAGGCGCTGACCCGGCTCGCGAACGCCGAGCAGGATCCCGAAGAGGGCAGTGACGAGCCGACGGATGCCGCTGCCATCGCCGACGGCATCGAGAAGGCGGCTCTCGAGCTCGGCGTCGCGATCACGACCGAGCGCTCGATCGTCGGCGACCATCCCTCGGTCCCGGGCCGGATCGCGCGGGCGCTGTCGCTCGCGGCGATGCAGGCCATCACGAACGCGATCGAGCACGCGGACGGCGACGGGCTCGCCGTGAGCGTGAACGCCGCGCCGGACCCCGTGCGGGTCCGCATCGAGGTGCGCGACCGCGGTGGTGGATTCGACCTGGAGGAAGTGCCGGACGACCGGCTCGGCATCCGAGGGTCCATCCTCGCGCGCGTCGCGGCTGTCGGCGGCACCGCCTCGATCACCTCGGGAGAGCGCGGCACGACGGTCCGCATCGAATGGCGGGAGGGCGGGCCGTGATCAGCGTCCGAAGGGTCCTGGTGTGGCTCGGGGTCGCTTTCACGGCGTACCTCCCTGCCCGGAGCCTGCCTTGGACAGGCGAGATCGCCTACCCGTTCGTCCTCGCACTCGCCCTGAGCCTCTACCTCGTCACGACGTGGCTGTGCATCTTCTGGAATCCGCCGCGGCGCAACCGCGGGCCGGCGCCGACGCCTCCGATCGGTATCCAGGGGCCGACCGCGCTCCCGCTGTGGGCCTGCGTCATGTCGCTGGCGTGCGCCGCGCTCGTGCCGACGAGCGTCGCGCTCGCCGTCGGGCCCGGCTCCGAGACCGAGCCGTTCGCGACGTGGTATCTGGGTGGGATCGGCGCCCTCATGGCGATCGTCATGGTGCGGCGACGGCCGTGGGTCGCGTGGACGGGCATCGTCGTGCTGAGCATCGCGGCCATGGCGTGGATGGGCCCCCTCGAGGCGCTGAATCTGGGACTCGTCGGCTCGATCGTGTGGGTCGGGGCCGCGCAGCTGCTGCTGTACTCGATCGACCGCGCCGCACGCGACACGGAGCATCTCGCGCAGCTTCAGCGCGCCGCATCCGCCTGGCAGGCCTCTCAAGTGGTCCGTCAGCGCGAACGCCGCGTGCAGGTGCAGCGGGCTCTCGCCGTTGCGGGCCCGGTCCTCAGCCGCACTGTCGCGACGGGCGGGGCCCTCGACGATGCACAGCGGCTCGAGGCGCGCATCGCGGAAGGTGCGCTCCGCGACGAGATGCGCGCGCCCCGGCTGCTCGACGACGACGTCCGCGCGGAGCTCGAGGCCGTGCGCCGTCGGGGCGGCGCCGCGACGGTACTCGACGAGGGCGGTCTCGATGATCTGGCCGAGCCATCCCTCGCCCTCATCCGCACGCAGCTGGCCGACACCCTTCGCACATCGGCCTCGGATCGTCTCTACATCCGCACGTCGCCGGACGAACGCGTCGCCGTCACGATCGTCGGCCGGTCGGCGACCGGCTCGGGCGTCGCCGACGAGGATGTCGTGGATCTCTGGCACGAGATCGCGCACCCGCGCTGAGGCGGATCGCAGCGGCGCGGTGACGCGGATCGCAGCGGCGCGGTGACGCGGATCGCAGCCCAGCAGGCCGTTAAGGAACTCGCTCCCCGTCTCGGTGGGGGAGGGGAACCGAGGCGGGGAGCGGAATCTGAAGGGGCGGGGGGCGGCGATACGCCAGCCCCCCGCCATGCGGACAGTTACCCGAAAACCGTCCGCGTGGCCGAACCTGGGCTGCTTGGGACAGTCAGGCCAGCCGAACGCAAATGCGTTCCAGCAAGATCAAGTATTCAGGGATGCAAGCAATCCGTCTGTAGGTATTTCGGGGGACAAATCCGGAAATCGTGGGGGACAGGTTCCCCGACGACGGATGCGGCGTCCCCCGGGGGCGTCATCCGCCCCGCACCCACCCGAGCTCGCGCCGCAGGGGCTCGCGGAACGAGCGCTGCGAGAGGGCCCACGCCGAGCGATTCGGGGGCTCGTCCGCGACGGCGCCCTGCGCTTCTTCGACGTAGGCCTCGCTGACGACGGCGATGAGCGCCGCGAGTTCGAGGTCGGTCGGCTCGCCGCCCAGCACCTCGACGGTGATGCCGTCGAGGTGGCTCGTGCCGTCGGCCGCGCTCACAGCGGGATGTTCCCGTGCTTCTTGGGCGGGAGGCTCGCGCGCTTGCCGCGCAGCGCGCGCAGCGCCTTCGCGATCGATACGCGCGTCTGGGCCGGCTCGATGATGCCGTCGAGTTCGCCGCGCTCGGCGGCGAGGAACGGCGACGCGACGTTGTACGTGTACTCGTTCGCGAGGCGCGTCCGGACGGCCGCGACATCCTCGCCCGCCTCTTCGGCGCGCTTGATCTCGCCGCGGTACAGGATGTTGACGGCGCCCTGGCCGCCCATGACGGCGATCTCGGCAGTCGGCCATGCGAGATTGACGTCGGCGCCGAGCTGCTTGGAGCCCATGACGATGTACGCGCCGCCGTACGCCTTCCGGAGGATGACGGTCACGAGGGGGACGGTCGCCTCGGCATACGCGTAGAGGAGCTTCGCTCCGCGGCGGATGACGCCCGTCCACTCCTGGTCCGTGCCGGGCAGGTACCCGGGGACGTCGACGAGCGTCACGATCGGGATCGAGAACGCGTCGCAGAAGCGGACGAAGCGGCTCGCCTTCTCGCCCGCCTCGATGTTGAGCGTGCCGGCCATCTGGGACGGCTGATTCGCGATGATGCCGACTGTGCGCCCCTCGACGCGGCCGAAGCCGATCACGATGTTGGGCGCGAAGAGCGGCTGGACCTCGAGGAAGTCGCCGGCGTCGACGATCGAGCGGATGACGCCGTGGATGTCGTAGGGCTGGTTCGGCGAGTCCGGGATGACGGAATTCAGCGTGCGGTCGGCATCCGTCGTCTCCCACTCGAAGTCCGACTCGTAGACCGGGAGCTCCGACATGTTGTTGTCGGGGAGGAAGCCCAGGAGCGTGCGGACGTAGTCGAGCGCGTCGTCCTCGTCCTCGGCGAGGTAGTGGGCGACGCCCGAGCGCGTGTTGTGCGTGTAGGCGCCGCCGAGCTCCTCCATGCCGACGTCCTCGCCCGTGACGGTCTTGATGACGTCGGGGCCGGTCACGAACATCTGGCTGGTCTTGTCGACCATGACGACGAAGTCGGTGAGGGCGGGGGAGTACACCGCGCCGCCGGCGGCGGGACCCATGACGATCGAGATCTGGGGGATGACGCCGGATGCCGCGGTGTTCAGGCGGAAGATCTCGCCGTACTTGCCGAGGGCGATGACGCCCTCCTGGATGCGGGCGCCGCCGGAGTCCAGCATCCCGACGCATGGCATGCCGCCCCGCATCGCGAACTCCATGATCTTGATGATCTTCTCGCCGGCCGCCTCGCCGAGCGAGCCGCCGAAGGTCGAGAAGTCCTGCGCGTAGACGGCGATGGTGCGGCCGTGGATCGTGCCGACGCCCGTGACGACGGAATCGCCGTAGGGGCGGGACTTGTCCATGCCGAATGCCGTCGTGCGGTGGCGCACGTATTCGTCGAACTCGACGAACGAGCCCTTGTCGACGAGCTGCTCGATGCGCTCGCGGGCCGTCTGCTTGCCCTTCGCGTGCTGCTTGGTCTGGGCGGCCTCTTCGGCATCGAGCACGGCTTCCTGGTAGCGAGCGCGCAGGTCCGCGATCTTGCCGGCAGTCGTTGAGAGGTCGGGCTTGTCGGTCACGGATTCCACACTATCGGCGGCGGATCCGAGAAGGTTGGAGGGTTCGCACAAGGGGACGTGGCATCCGCTGTCTCGATCCCGGATCGAGCCCATTCATCGCCGCTCGTCGAAATTCGCCCGCGCAGCATCGGCGCAGCGGGGGTATGGTCGGTCCCGGTGATGCGAAGACGCATGGGCGATCGGGCGCCGCTGACGAGGTTGACGGCGGTGCTGGGTGCGATCGTGCTCCTCGTCGGTCTGGCCGACGCGCCGGCCGAGGGGGCGACGAGCGAACCTCATCCGAGCCCGTACCCGCAAGAATCGGGCAGTGTTACAGCCACCCCGCACGCGACTCCGACCCCGGATCTGGGCCAAGTCCTGGAGCCCTCACCGAATCCAGAGCCCTCGGCGCCGGCCGTCGAGTCGATGCAGCGCGGTGAGCCGGACTCAGACGCGCTTGTGAACTCACAGTTGGACCGCGCCACAGCGACGGGTGCGATGGAGCCGCGGCTCGCAGGAGCAGATCGTTTTGCCACGAGCACGGCCGCCGCGCGAGCAGCCTTTCCCGACGGCGCCGCGACTGTCCTCATCGCGTCGGGGTACTCACCTGCTGATGGGATCATCGCCGCCGGCATCGCGGCGACTCAGGGGGCGCCACTCCTATACGTGAACCAGTCGTCAGTTCCCGACGGTGTCGCCGCCGAGGTCGCTCGCCTCGGACCGGAGTCGATAATCGTTGTCGGAGGCGAGCCCTCAGTCTCGTCAGCAGTCTTCGAGAGTCTGCGTGCCTTGGCGCCCGACGTCCGCCGGTTCGGGGGCGTTAACCGCTATGAGACCTCCCGTATGGCCCTGGTCGACCGGACGACCCCGGCTCCCACGGTCTACCTGTCCAATGGGGCGAACCTCGTGGACGCACCATTCGCCTCGGTCGCCGCGGCTGCGACTGGTAACGGAGCCCTCTTGGTCGACGGTGTCGCCCCAGCGGTCGATGCCGCAACACTCGATGCGCTCCGTGATGTCGGGGCAAACTCGCTCGTGCTCGCAGGCGGCCTCACCAATATCGGCGCGGCGTATGAGCAGTCGCTTCGTAGCGCCGGGTTCACCCTGACGCGCCGAGCCGGCGCCGACCGCCATGAGACGGCTGTCCTCATGAGCCGGGAGCGCACGGAGCCAGCGGAGCGCGCCATCGTCGCCAATTCGATGTCGGCCCCAGACGTTTCGGTCGCGGCTGCGCTCGCCGCCGCATCTGGTCAGGCACTCTTCTACGCGCTCAAGCCGTGCATGCCAGACGTAGTCTCGGCCACTGTCGAGGCGGCTGCCCTCGCCGTTACAGCTGTCGGCGGTCCAGAGTGGCTCGGCGCAGCTGTGCTCGCAAACCGATCGTGCACGACCGAGCGACTGGCGAGTCAGACCAGCCTCAACTCAGAGATCCGGGCCACCCTGGCGCAGTACCCTGGTTCGTTTTCGGTATCAGTCCGGCAGTGGGGTGGTCTCGACGCCGTGACGGACATCGGCGGGGCTATCCGGCGTGAACCGGCGAGCATGATGAAGCTCTTCGCTGCGTGGGCCGCGCTGAAGAAGATCGAATCAGGGGCTGCCGGATTCAGCACGATGTTGCCATCCGGGGTGGATCTCAACAATTGCCTGCATGTGATGATTCACGCGTCCGACAACTATTGCCACTCCGACATCGTTCACTGGATCGGCATCGGCCAGCTGAATCGCATGATCGCGGATGCCGGTTTTCCCAACACCTCCTACGGAACGGTGCCGAACGGTGCGAGTGTGCTCTACGCCGGCAATCGCTCGACGACCAATGATCTCGTCGGAATGCTCGAGAAGCTCACCGCAGGGACGGCCCTCTCTCGCCCGTACGCCGACCATCTGCTCTCCCTCATGGGAATCCAGATCTTTCGCACACGCATCGCGTCCGGAATTCCGCCGGGCGTGGCCCAGGTGAGCAAACCAGGCGCACTGTGGCTTGCGTCGGGGCTGCTTCAAGCGGACACAGCTATCGTGTACAGCCCTGCAGGTCCGTACATGATCTCCATGATCGGTGATGCGGGGCCGCCGCAGGCCGCGCTGCGAGCCGTCTCACGGACGGTCTATGAGCACTTCAACGGACCTTTCGGCGCTGCGATGGTGTATCCCGCGCAGCAGATGGCGACAGTCCGCGCGACCGCGTTGCGAACCTCACCGGGAGGCGCAATGACGGTGGTGGTGCCCGCAGGAACGCCCATCCAGGTGAATGATGCGAATCGAACCTGGTACAAGGTGCAATGGGGGAACGGAGAGCTCTGGGCGACCGTTCACGATCTGCGGAACCGCTGACGGCACCTTCGCACGACTGTCAAGCCGTCCCTCCCGTCAGCCTGCGCGCGTAGGGTGTCGGCATGTCGATCCCCGCCGAAGGCTTCCCGCTCGCCGCCGCTGTCAGCCCCCGCGTCCAGGTCGTCGATTCGACGGGCTCGACGAACGCGGATGTCGTGGATGCCCTCCTCGGCGCCCCGGAGGACTGGCCGCACCTCGCGCTGCTGCTGACGACGGATCAGCGATCGGGTCGCGGCCGGCTCGACCGCAGCTGGACGACCCCGCCGGGGACCGCCCTTGCCGTCTCCGTCGTCGTGCGCGTTCCGGGGCTTCCCGTGCAGGCGCGCGGATGGATCCCGCTCGTCGCGGGGGCCGCGATGACGCGCGCGATCGCCGCGCAGGTGCTCGGCACGGGGCACGACGCGCGCCTCAAGTGGCCGAACGACGTCCTGCTCGACGGTGCGAAGATCTGCGGCATCCTCGCGGAGGTCGTACCCGGCATGCCCGACGCCGTCGTCATCGGCGCGGGAGTCAACACCCGGATGCCGCAGATCGACCTTCCCGTGCCCACGGCGACCTCGTTCGAGGCCGCGGGCCTCGTGTGCGACGAGGACCGCCTGCTCGCGGACTACCTCACGGCCCTCGACGAGCAGCTCACGGCGCTCGGGGCGGCCGGGGGAGACGCCGTCGCGGCCGGCGTGCTCGCGGGTGTCGAAGGGCTGTGCTCGACTCTCGCGCGCGACGTCGTGGTCTCTCTCCCGGATGGGACGAAGCTCGAGGGGCGTGCGCAGGCGATCGACCCGGACGGGCGCTTCGTCGTCGTGTCGGGCGAGATCGAGACGGCGGTCTCGGCGGGCGATGTCGTCCACGTGCGCTGAGCCGGGGCCCGGGCGGGACCCGGATCCTGCGGCGAGGCGGCGCACAGTGTCGCCGGTGCCGTCCACAATGGGAGCATGACCCAGCCGGTGTCGTTCGGGGGCCGCCCCCTCACGCCGGCTCCCGGCGTGCCCACGCCCGAGCTGCGGGTCGCGCGCTTCCGCAGCCATGCGCGGCGGCTGGTATGGCCGTCGCTCGTGGTCGTCGCCGTCGCGGGTGCCGTCGGCTTCTTCTACGGCAACCTGCCCGCCCCGTTCCGCAACTGGATGCTGCTGACCGCCGCGGCCGTCGTGCTGCTCCTGCTCGCCCTCTGGCCGTTCCTCGCGTGGTGGTCGCGCACGTGGACGATCACGACCAAGCGCGTCATCGAGCGGTCCGGTGTCCTCGTGCCGCGCCGCCGCGAGCTGACGCACGTGCGCGGATACGCGATCCAGCTCACGCGCGGGCCGCTCCAGCGGATGTGGGGCGCCGGCACGCTCATTCTCTCCAACGGGGTCGACGAGCCGATGCGGCTCATGAACGTGCCGACGGTCGATCTCGTCAACGAATGCCTCGTCGACCAGGTCGAGGTGAACCAGATCCTCGCCCACCGCGAGCTGCCGCTCCCGCAGTATCCCGCTGCCCCTACGGCGCCGCCCGCGCCGCCGGCGCCTCCCGCACCGTGAGGTCCCGTCACCCCGCGTCGTGCGGGATGATGGAGTGTACCGAGAGAGGGAGTCCCATGCCTTTGCGCGTCGGAGTCGTCGGAGGCGGCCAGCTCGCCCGCATGATGATCGCACCCGCTGTCGAGCTCGGCGTCGAACTGCGCGTGCTCGCAGAGGACGACGGGATGGCGGCCGCGCTCGCGGCATCCGCCGTCGGCGACTATCGCGACGTCGAGACGGTCCTCGCCTTCGCACGCGAGGTCGACGTCATCACCTTCGACCACGAGCACGTGCCGCAGGACGTGCTCGTCGCCCTCGTCGAGGCGGGCGTCGCCGTCCGGCCGGGGCCCGGCGCCCTCCGCTTCGCGCAGGACAAGCTGCTCATGCGCGCGCGCCTGGATGAGCTCGGGATGCCCCAGCCCGACTGGGCGGCCGTCTCGGACGCCGCGCAGCTGCAGGAGTTCCTCGACGCCCACGGCGGCCGCGCCGTCGTCAAGACGCCGCGCGGAGGCTACGACGGCAAGGGAGTCCGTGTCGTCTCGGCCGCCACCGAGGCCGACGACTGGTTCGCGGCGCTCGCGGAGGATGCGCGCGGCGGTGCCCTCCTGGTCGAGGAGCTCGTCGACTTCACGCGCGAACTCGCGCAGCAGGTCGCACGCAGGCCATCGGGCCACGTGCGCGCCTACCGCGTCGTCGAGACAGTCCAGCGCGACGGCGTGTGCGCCGAGGTCATCGCGCCCGCTCCGCACGCGAGCGACCGCTGCCACGAGGTCGCCGAGCAGATCGGCATCGCGATCGCCGAAGGCCTCGACGTCACGGGCATGCTCGCGGTCGAACTCTTCGAGACGACCGACGAGCGCCTGCTCGTCAACGAGCTCGCGATGCGCCCGCACAACAGCGGTCACTGGAGCCAGGACGGCGCCGTCACGAGCCAGTTCGAGCAGCACCTGCGCGCCGTGCTCGACCTGCCCCTCGGCGACCCGTCGCCGCTGGCCGCATGGTCGGTCATGGTCAACATCCTGGGCGGGCCCGCCGAAGAGCCGCTCGAGGCGCGGTTCCCCGCGGCGCTCGAGGAGTACCCCGCCGCGAAGCTGCACACCTACGGCAAGGCGCCGCGCCCCGGTCGCAAGGTCGGGCACGTCAATTCCGTGGGGAACGATCTCGACGATGTCGCCTACGTCGCGCGTGCCGCGGCATCCCACTTCCTCGACTGACCCTCTCTGGCCGATTGCCGTGCGGGAGGCGGGGGTGGCCGCGCCGTTGCGGGCTTCTTCCAGCCATGCGGCCTACCCTTGACGGGTGACTCGCCCCCTGCACTCCTCCGAAGCCCCTCTCGTCGGCGTCGTCATGGGGTCCGACTCGGACTGGCGCGTCATGAGCGACGCCTCGCAGGTGCTCACGGACTTCGGCATCCCGCACGAGGTCGAGGTCGTCTCGGCCCACCGCACCGTTGAGAAGCTCGTCAGCTACGGCCGTGAGGCCAGGGGTCGCGGCATCCGCGTCATCATCGCCGGCGCCGGCGGCGCCGCCCATCTTCCCGGCATGCTCGCCTCTCTCACGGCTCTTCCGGTCGTCGGCGTGCCCGTGCCGCTCGCCTACCTCGACGGCATGGACTCGCTCCTGAGCATCGTGCAGATGCCCGCCGGCATCCCCGTCGCGACCGTCTCGATCGGCGGTGCGAAGAATGCGGGCCTGCTCGCGGCGCGGATCCTGGGGACGACGGATGCCGCACTCGGCGATCGCGTCGAGGAGTACGCGCGCGACCTCGAGTCGCAGGTCGAGGCCAAGAACCGGCGGCTCAAGGAGTCTCTGTGAGCGTCCTGAGCCCGCCGCGGGCGGCCGGCGCGTCATCCGCTGCTCCTCGTCATCTCGTCGAGGAGCAGCCGCTCCGCTATCCCGACGCCTCGTCGCGGCCGTTCATGACCCAGCGCGGCTGGTGGCTCGTGGGGCTCAACTTCCTGATGCCCGGGTCGGCGCAGGTCGTCGCAGGCAACCGTCGTCTCGGTCGCATCGGGATCGCGGCCACGCTCACGATGTGGGTGCTCGTGGTGTTCGGCATCCTCTCGGCCGTCCTGTGGCGCTCAGCCCTCGTGACGCTCGCGACCAACTGGTTCTTCCTGCTCGGCGCGCAGATCGTGCTGATCGCGTACGCCGTGCTGTGGGTCGTCCTGACGATCGACACGCTGCGGCTCGTGCGGCTCGTTCGGACGGGCGGCGCGGCGCGGTTCGGCATCGGGCTGGTCTCGGTCGCCCTCCTCGTGCTCTCGGGCGGGGGCGCCGTCTATGCGTCGCAGGCCGTCGGCACGGTGCGCGACACTCTGGGGTCGATCTTCGGCGCGAGCGCGGCATCCGTCCCCCCTTCCGACGGGTACTACAACATCCTGCTCCTGGGCGCCGACAGCGGAGAGGGCCGCGACTCCATGCGGTTCGACAGCATCTCGGTCGTCTCGGTCAATGCCGACACGGGCGCCGTCACGATCACGGGCATCCCGCGCGACATGCCGCATTTCCCGTTCGCCGAGGGGCCCATGAAGGACCTCTATCCCGACGTTCACGAGGGCCATTCCGATCAGACCTGCGGGTGGAGCAGCGGCATCAACCAGTTGCGCACCGAGGTCGAGGTGTGTCGCGATGGAAACGCGCTGTATCCGGATGCCGTCGCCAACGGCTCGACGCCGGCCGTCGAGGCCACCAAGGACGCGGCCGAAGGCATCCTCGGCATCGAGATCCCGTACTACGTCTTCATCGACATGCACGGCTTCGCAGCGCTCGTCGACGCCCTGGGCGGGGTCGACATCACGGTCGCCGAGCGCCTGCCCGAAGGTGGCGGACCCGCGTGGGAGGGTCAGCCCGCCGACGAGTGGGCGACCGGCTGGATCGAAGCCGGAGCGCAGCACATGGACGGCGACACGGCGCAGTGGTACGCCCGCTCGCGCTACACGACGAGCGACTTCGACCGCATGAAGCGCCAACGGCAGCTGCAGGAGGCGATGCTGGCGCAGTTCACGCCTACGACCGTCCTGACGCGCTTCAGCGACATCGCGGCAGCGGGCACAGCGATCGTCGAGACCGACCTGCCGCAGTCGATACTCCCGTACTTCGCCGACCTCGCCGTCAAGTCCAAGGAGCAGCTCGTCTCGACCATCGAGCTCACGCCCGAGGGCGGCATCGACGAATACGAGCCCGACTTCGCGTACATCCGGCAGCTCATCCAGACGGCGCTGCATCCGCCGTCGCCGTCACCGGAGGGCTGAGCGGTGGTCGCGACTCTGCGCCTCATGCTCGATCAGGTCGCCGCCCCCCTCGACGAGGACCTCGCGACCGCATCGCGGGAGCTCACGCGGGCGCTCATCGCCTCCGCGCCGGCGGGGTGCGAGGTCGAGGGGATCCTGCCCGGCGTCGCCGCCGCGCGCGTCGACGAGATCGCGCTCGAGCTGCCGGGCCTCGCACGACTGCACAAGGTCGCCCTCGCGCGCCGTGAGCTGTCGGCCGCGCTCCAGCTCGGCGTCGCGACGGGAATCGGGGGCGGGATGCTGCACTCTCCGTCGCTCTTCGCCCCGCTCGTCAAGCACGATCGTGTGCACGACAACGATCAGACGGTCGTGACGCTGTGGGACTTCCGCGCGTGGGAGGCGCCCTCGGAGCTCTCGCGCACCGTCGTCGGCTGGCAGCGGGCGATGCTCAAGCGCGCCGTCAAGCACGCCGACGCGATCGTCGTTCCGACGCATTCGATGGCCGAATCGCTCTCGGACCTGGCGCCGGGTCTCGGGGAGCGCGTACGGGTCATCGCCGGGGCTGCACCCGCCGGCTTCGCCGTCCCGTCGGACGAGGTCGGGCGGCGGCGCGTGCTCGATGTGCCGGAGGGTTTCGTCCTCCTGTCTGGTGGCTCAGCGCCGTCGGACGCTCTGTCGCTCGGCTTCTCGGCGGTCGCTCGCTCTGGGCTGGACGTCCCCGTGCTCGTGATCGACGCGGGCGAGGGGGAGGAGCCTGCTGTCGCAGAGCTCGCCTCCGCCGCTGGGATCCCCGAGCGGAACGTGCACGTGCGGGGCGCGCTTTCGGCGCCCGACCGCGCCGCGGTGTTCGGAGCGGCCGTGGCGCTGCTGGCGCCCTCGGTGCGATCGGCGTTCCCGTGGCGGGTCGTCGAGGCGCTCGCGGTCGGTGTGCCGGTGATCGCGGCGGAGTCGACAGTGCACCGGGAGACGATCGTCGACGGGGGTCTGCTTGTTCTTCCCGAGCCCGAAGCGCTCGGTGAGGCGCTCGCATCGGCGCTCGGCTCGACCGCCGCGGCGGACCGCCTCGGGGTGCTCTCGGGGGACCGAGGGCGCGTGTTCTCGTGGCGCGCTGCGGCCGACCGGGTGTGGCAGCTGCACGCCGACCTGTAACGGCCTTGCTGTGTAACGTTGATTTAGTTCTGCAACTTCCGTCACACTGTTCACATGGCGACGGCGCAAGCCCGACGCCCTCGCGCTCGCGTGGCGTCCCCAATGGCTCTCCTCACAGCGATTCTCGTCGTGCTGGGATTGCTGAGCGCTGTCCCCGCCACCGCAAGCGTCGGTACGGCAGCCCACACCGCAGACATGGTCGTGAAGACAGCTGACCTGACGAAGTTCGAGGCCGGGAACATCATCAGCGATGCCGTGTTCTTCGACCGTGACACGATGTCGGCCGAACAGATCCAGAGTTTCCTTCAGGCGAAGGTCCCGAATTGCCAGGCGGGCTACACGTGCCTCAAGGACTGGTACGACACGTCGCGCACGACCACGCCCGACGCCATGTGCGGCGCGTACTCCGGCGGCATCCGGGAACGCGCTTCGGCGATCATCTTCAAGGTCGCCCAGGCATGCGGGATCAACCCGCAAGTGCTGCTCGCGACGCTCCAGAAGGAGCAGGGACTCGTCCTGCACACGTGGCCCTCCGAGTGGCGGTACACGATCGCGATGGGCCAGGGATGCCCCGACACGGCCGCGTGCGACACGAGGTACTACGGCTTCTTCAACCAGGTCTATGGCGCGGCCTGGCAGTTCAAGCGCTACGCCAACCCGCCCGGAACCTCGCAGTACTTCACGTGGTACGCCCCCGGCAAGACATGGAACGTGCGATACAACCCGAATGCCGCCTGTGGGTCGTCGCCCGTATTCATCCAGAATCAGGCGACCGCGAACCTCTACTACTACACGCCCTACCAGCCCAACGCCGCGGCGCTCCGCGCGGGCTATAGCGAGGGCGACGGGTGCTCGGCATACGGGAACAGGAACTTCTACCAGTACTTCACCGACTGGTTCGGCTCGACCCATGTCCCCGCGAATGCATGCTCGCAACCGTCATCTTCTGCGGTAATGCCAGCTGACGGCGAGTACTTCGTTGCTGTCGCTGCGCTCAATGCTCGAACTGCTCCCTCAACCGCTTGTGAACCTGTCGCACGCTCGCTGGCGGCAGGCACCATTGTGACGCGCGTAGGCGTGTACGGCGATTGGTGGCGAATCCGGATTAGCGGAGAACACTTCTGGGTGTACGGTGCCTATCTCACGCAGACTCAGGCGGTTCCGTACACCACCTCGCGGGTCGCTGGCGCGGATCGGTTCGAGACCGCGGTCGAGGTCTCGAAGCGGACCTATCCGAGCGGGGCATCCACGGTGTTCTTGGCCTCTGGGATCGACTTTCCGGACGCTCTCGCGGCCAGCGCCGCGGCCGGGCGTATCGGCGGGTCGTTGCTGCTCACAGAGCCCACCGCTCTCGTTGGAACGACCGCTGCGGAGATCGCGAGACTTGCTCCCGCCAGGGTTGTCCTGATCGGTGGCGAGGCAAGAATCTCCAGCGATATCGCATCGCAGATCGCTGCGCTCCTACCTGACGCCGCGATGGAGAGAATCGCCGGGCGAGATCGATATGAGACTAGTCGGCTCATCGCGACCGAGTTCTTCCCCGGTGCCACCGCTGCCTACGTCGCCACCGGGGACGCTTTCCCCGACGCGATCGTCGCGGCTTCCCTCGGCGGGGCGCAAGGGCGCCCGGTGATTCTCGTCAATGGTGCCGCTCCGCGGCTCGATCCGTCCACCACGGTGACGCTCCGATCCGCGGGGTTTGGGAGCGTCATCGTGGTGGGGGGCGCCGATCGGGTGAGCGCTGGTGTTGTAGCCGATATCACGGCTACGGGGATCGCGGCGCAACGGATCGCCGGCACTAGTCGGTACGAGACAGCCCGGCTCCTCGTTGCTGCTGCGTACCCCAACGGGACGCCCAAGGTGCTGATGGCGACGGGGGAGAACTTCCCGGACGCGCTCGTGGGCGGTGTCCTGTCGGCGCGGACGTTGAGCCCCCTGCTCACGACGCCGGCGACGTGCCTCGACGGCGGAACGAAAGACTGGATGCTCGCCGCGGGAGTGACGAACGTGACACTCCTAGGAGGTGTCCCCAGCCTCAACGACGCGGTTGCCAAGTCCGTTCGTTGTTGATGGGTTCACCGATCGCCTTACTCAGATCACTACAGGCGTGCGTGCCCCCACGGGTTGGCAATAGCCTCCGGTGAGGCGCTCGGGGCGGTTTCTCAGCGAGTCAGATAGGTCGACAACGTGCCGAGGGCGTCTGGGACCGTGAATCCGGTCGCCTCGATCTTTCCGACGTCGAGCAGGCTGTTGCGAGGCCGCGGTGCGACCGGGCCGATGTTGGACGCGAAGTAGTCGTCAGTTGAAATGCCCGTGACCCTCGACGGGTCGTGTCCGCTGGCCTCGAAGACGCTCCGGGCAATGTCCGCCCACGAGGTGGGCTCGCCGCCGCCGGTGAGGTTATAGATGCCGAAGGGTGAGCCACATCGGAGCAGATGGAGGATGCCGCGGGCGAGGTCCTCGGTGAAGGTGAGGCGTCCGACTTGGTCATCGACGACTTTCGGGTCGATGCCGCGGTCCGCCAGCGACGCCATCGTCTGTACGAAGTTCTTGCCGTCGCCGATCACCCACGAGGTGCGGACGATGTAGTGCTTCGGTGCAGTGCTGACGACCGCGTCCGCGGCGGCTTTTGTCTGACCGTAGACGCCGAGCGGACACAGAGCGTCGTCTTCCCGATAGGCTCGGTCGAGCGCGCCGTCGAAGACGTAGTCGCTTGAGACATGCACGAGCGTCACACCATTTTGCGCGGCCACCCGTGCGAGGGCCGCCGTGCCGTTGACGTTGGCCGCCCACGCATCCGCCCGTCCCTGTGGCGTTTCCGCGTGGTCGACCGCCGTGTACGCGGCGGCGTTGATGATCGTGTCGTAATCGCGCCAGCGGCGTGCTTCCACGAGTTGAGGGGAGGTGAGGTCCAGGTCCGCGCGCGTTGCGTACTCGATCTGAGGAGAGTTGCCGAGTTCGACGCGCAGCGCCCGTCCAAGTTGACCGTTCGCGCCTACGACAAGCGTCTTCCGTGGTGGGATCGGCGTCACGTCGCGCAAGCGGGGATGGGCGAGGTCCTTGGTCGAGATCTCGACGTCGGCGAGCGGGATCGGCCAGCTGATAGCGGCCGTCTCGTCGGAGAGATTCAGGAACGTGTAGGCGGCATCCGGCGACCAATGGTCGTTGACGAGATAGGTGTACGCGGTGTCCCGCTCGAGGGTCTGATAAGCGTTGCCCACGCCACGCGGCACGAAGATCGCCCGTGATGCATCGATCTCCGCGGTGAACACCCGACCGAAAGTGGGCCCCTCGCGAAGATCGACCCAGGCGCCGAAGATGCGGCCCGTCGCGACGGACACCCACTTGTCCCACGGTTCGGCGTGGATGCCTCGTGTGGTGCCGATCGCGTCGTTGAAGGATATGTTGTTCTGCACGGGGCCGAAGTCGTCGAGCCCGAGTGCGGTCATCTTGGCGTGCTGCCAGTTCTCCTTGAACCAGCCGCGGCTGTCTCCGTGGAGGGGCAGTTCCCACAGCACAAGACCCGGGATGCCGGTCTCCACAGCAGCCAGCCGCTTGCCGTATTCAGTCATCGAGGGCGTCCGCACTCACTGGCCGAGACTGGAGTAGAACGCCTCTGTGGCGTCCTTGGCGGGCGACCACCAGCCCTCATGTGCGCGATACCACTCGATGGTTGCGGCAAGACCTGCCGTGAAGTCGCTGTATGCGGGTTGCCAGCCGAGCTCGGTGCGCAGCTTGGTCGAGTCGATCGCATAGCGCAGATCATGGCCGGTCCGGTCCGTCACGTGATCGTAGTCGTCGGCTCTCCGTCCCATGAGACTGAGGATGAGTTCGACAACATTCTTGTTGTTCATCTCACCGTCGGCCCCGATGAGGTAAGTCTGGCCGACGACCCCGTGGTCGAGAATGCTGAGCACCGCAGAGGAGTGGTCGTCGGCGTGAATCCAGTCGCGCACGTTCTCGCCCGCTCCGTAGAGCTTTGGACGGATGCCGCGGAGGACGTTGGTGATCTGCCGGGGGATGAACTTCTCAACGTGCTGGTACGGGCCGTAATTGTTCGAGCAGTTCGAGATCGTCGCCTGCACGCCGAACGAACGGACCCATGCACGGACAAGCAGGTCGCTGCCGGCCTTCGTCGAGGAATAGGGCGAGGACGGGTTGTACGGCGTCGACTCGGTGAACCGCTCGGGGTCGTCAAGCTCCAGGTCGCCGTAAACCTCGTCGGTCGAGATGTGGTGGAAACGTGTCCCGTGTCGACGGGCTGCTTCGAGGAGCGTGTAGGTGCCGATGATGTTGGTGTCGAGGAACGGCCGCGGGTCGTTCAGCGAGTTGTCGTTGTGTGATTCTGCCGCGTAGTGCACGACTGCGTCGACGCCGCCGAACACATCGTCGACCAGGTCCGCGTCGGCGATGTCGCCTTTGACGAACGTCACGCGATCGTCGGGGAGGCCCGCGATCGACGCACGATTTCCCGCGTAAGTCAGCTTGTCGAGCACCGTCACCTGGTCGTCGGTATTTTCGATGACGTGGTGCACGAAGTTGGAGCCGATGAAGCCGGCCCCTCCCGTGACGAGGAGTCTGCGCATCGTTCCAGGATAACCGCAGCGATGCATGCGACGTGACGGCTCAAGAACGATGATCTACGGGCCCGACCTAGACTCGGAGGTGCTGATCCACCACAAGAAGGGCGGGCGCGAACTCATGCTGGAGAGAGTGATCAAGCGCGGGGCGCGAGGCGTTGCAAGGATCGTGGACGGGGTCGCGAGGCGGTTAGGGGAGTCAGCGACTTTCCTGCGCCTCGGACCACGCGGCTATTCGCGCCACCGCAAGGCACTGAATGTCGCGCATACTCGCCGAGGCGCGACGTACGCCAACGGCGTCACTACGACTCTCACGCCCGAACGGGCGGCCGCGTGGCACCGAGTGCATTGGAACCATCTGGTGATCGTGGTGCACGGTGCGCCGCGACCTGAACTCGGCGATTGGATCGCGCGCGTGAGCGCCGTGCTTCGTGCCCGGGTGGTGCTCGCCCCGGAACTTGCGTCCGAGGCGTCACGCGTTGCCGGGCAGCCGTGCACGATCGCAGATGGGGAGGACGGTGCGCCGATCATAGATCTCGCGAGCATCCTCGAATGGATGCACCGTGAGTGCAGGCGGTGGGACCTCGTGCTCATCGACACTCGGCATCCTCTCCCTGGACCCGACGCCGTCATTCAGCTTCAGCATGCGGCGCATGAGTACCACCACGACCAGGAGATCGGCGTGGTCACTCCCGCGTACGGTTCTCCGGAGGGGCTGGCGGCTGGTTATCAGATCGATCGGCGGACAGGGTCGGTCGTCCCCGCCGTCCCCGGTCGTCGCGACTATGCCGAACATCGAATCCCGAGGTACGTGCTGACAGCCGCCGCGCACGGCCTCTACCTCACCTCGGACGCAGTCGATCGCATCGATATCGCGGGGAGGCACCTCGCGGACCTCGACCTGGATGCCCAGGTCGGGCGTCTCATCCGCCATGCGTGGGCGGGAAACTTCCGGACTCTTTGCTTGAGCAGCACGGTCTTCCGGGTAGAAGAGCTTCCACGTCTCGAAATCGCGGGGGAGCAGCGCCAATGGATCCTCGAGCGCGGGGTGGCCACCGCCGACGGCGCCAGACGGATCATCTTTGTGCTCAACGCCACGTCCATCAGCGGAGGCATCCGCGCCGTGTTCGAGCTCGCGAACGGATTGGCGGACCGGGGATTCGATGTGGCCATCTGGTCGCTCCAGGGCGAGCCGACGTGGTTCGATCTGCGCGTTCCTGTGGTCACGTATCGCAACTACGAGGATCTTCTCCTTTCGCTTCGCAACGAGGATGCCATCAAGGTGGCGACATGGTGGGAGACCGCCGAGATCGTGTGGCTCGCTTCGGTGAATCACGGGATACCGGTTTACCTCATCCAGGAATTCGAGACATGGTTCTACCCTGACGATGAGGTAGCGCAGTCGGCGGTCGTCGCAAGCTACCGTCATGAGTTCGCGAGCATCACTGAGGCGGACTATCAACAGCATGAGCTCGCCGATGTCGGGGTCACCGCGACACTGATTCCGCACGGCTACGACAGCTCTGTCTTCCGGGTTCTGCCCGACTGGCAGCGCGATGACGACACCGTGCTCGCCCTGGGGCGCTCGTTCTTCCAGAAGAACTTCGCCATGACGGAGCGCGCGTGGCGTCGCCTCGGGGAGGACAGACCTACGCTTCAGCTGTTCGGAACGGAGCCGGACATACTCGACGACGAGCGCGCCAACTACATAACGAGGCCCCGGGATGCTGAGGTCAATGAGCTGTACAACACCGCGGCCGTGTTCGTTCAGACCTCGCGTCATGAGGGATTCTGCCTTCCCATCCTCGAGGCAATGGCCGCGGGATGCCCCGTGGTGGCCACCGACTCGCACGGCAACCGAGGCTTCTGCCGCGACGGCGAGAACTGCGTCATCGTGGGTCAGGACGATGATGAGGCACTCGCATCCGTGATCGCTCGGCTGCTGGGAGACCCGGCGGAACGGGCCCGCCTCGCGGTGGCCGGACTGGCGACCGCGGCAGAATACGCTTGGCCCGTCGTGCTGGATTCCGTCGCCGCGTTCTACGATTCCCTCGCTATCGCGGGATCAGCCGGCGCGCCCCTTGCGGAGGCCTCGGTAGGCGCCTCCGACGAATGATCGCGAAGCGGCTTCGCGCAGACGGCTGCGTCGCGCCGGTGCCGGCTCCGACGCGTGGATCGACGGCGGGATCTCTCGCATGACCAGCTGGGTGTCCCAGTTGGCGACGACCTGTTTGAGTGGTGCTGTGTTCTGAGACCATCGCCACTCATCCCGGATTCTCACCACATGTTCGCGCGCGGCGACCCTACGTGCCGGTTCCGACAGCGCGGCGATCGCCCGCTTCGTCGCCTCGACATCCGCGGGCTCGACGACCTCTCCGAGGCCGTGCTCCTCGATGTACTCGGCGAACCAATCCCCGCGCGTGACGATACTCGGCAGCTTCGCCCAGAAATGGTCAAGGATCCGGGTGCGGAAGGCGTACCGGGTTTCGAACGACTCCTTGTGGGCGGAGATGGCGATGTCCGCGTCGAGCAGATAGTCGGCGCGACGGTCGGCCGGCACCCACCCGTCGATGAAATGCACACCCGTCCCCAATACTCCGAGCTCCGCGGCGAGCGCCTCAGCGCGCTCTACCGACTTCGGCTTCCCGATCGCGGCGTTCGGGTGCGTCGTTCCATAGAAGACGAGGTGGAGGTCGGATCGCGTCCGCCGCAGGTCCGCCACAGCACGGATCGGCGTCTCGGCGTCGAACCAGTCCCATATTCCGCCCGCCCAGAGCAGGACGATGTCGTCGGCACCGATTCCCATCCGTCCGCGGATCCCATGATCCGCAGCGAATGGCTCGCCGTCCTCCATGCCGAAGGGAAGGAGCCCGATGACGTCCTCAGGACGACGGCCTCGCAGTTCCCCCGGAAGCAACGCCTCCGCGGAGAGCGCATATCCGATCCAGAGATCCCGCTGTCGTTCGTTCGAGGTCACGAAGTAGCTGCCTGCGCGAAGGCAGAATCGGAAGAATCCGAGCACGCCACGGAAGACGTCGTCCATCTCCGGTTGGGTGTCGAATCCTCCAATCCGCTCCGCGCCGATCGCTTCGGCAGGAAGCGCGTTGTAGAGATCGAAGACGAACCTGCATCCGAGGGCGGCGCCCTGACGCACGACCTCCTCATCAATGAGTTGGCAGAACGCGATGTCGTGCGCGCCGACGATCTCGATGAGTTCGTCGCGGTGCTGATACGGCGCGATCGCGAATCCGCGATCCTGCAGGTACTCCGTGTCACTGCCCTCGATCCCTACCGCGAGCGTCACCTCCGCGACAGTGGCCATCTGCTCGGCGATCTTGACGAACCGGATGCCCGGACCTGCCATGTGTGCGCCGACGACGTCCGCGGCGACAATGACCATCCGCGGTCGGCGGGATCCGGGGAGAGGAGTCGATACCATTGGGGCGTCCGGATCTCTTCGAGGGGCTCGTAACCAGTGTCAGACCTTTTCAGGCGCGTCGCTCGCACCGCAAGCGCGAAGCTGCCCCCGCGAATGCAGGATCGGATACGGTCCTCGCGGAGCAGACGCTCCTATACTCTCAACACCCTGGGGATATCACCGAACGCCGACATGCAGGCATGGTTCGCACAGCACGCGCGCCCCGTGAGCCTGGTCATTCCGAGCTACAACGATGTTCCGCTTTTGACTGAGGCGCTCGCGAGCATCGAGCGGACATGCGCCGACGTCGACTACGAGGTCCTGATCGTCGACGATTACATCGACTCCGGTGTTGCGCTGAGGTTGAAGGAGCTCGAGAACGACCGAATTCGGGTCATTCTCAAGGACCGCCGGCTGGGCTTCGCGGGAACCGTCAACATCGGCATCCAGGAAGCCCGTCACGATGTCGTGCTGCTGAACAGTGACGTCGTGGCCCAGCCCGGTTGGCTTGAGGCTCTGCAGTTCAGTGCCTACGCGCTGGACACCTCGATCGGCATGGTCAGCCCGAAGCTCGTGTACCCCGACGGGCGCATTCAATACGGCGGCACCTACTACGCGCGCATCCTCGCTCCGCAGTGGTTCGGGCATCTTCACGTCGGTGCACCTGCAACAAAGCCCGCGGCCAATGTAGCCGGCTATAACCGGTCGATCTCGGGCGCCTGCGTCTACATAACGCGCGAGGCCATTGAGCGCGTGGGCGTGCTTGATGATGAGTTCTGGCTCGGGTTCGAGGACGTCGACTACGGCCTTCGGGCTTGGGAGCGCGGGATCCGGTGCTACTACCAGCCATCCGCGATGCTGATCCATCATGAGTCCGCATCGCGCGGGTACAGCCAAGGGAAACAGGAACTCGCTTCGATGCGACGGTTCTGGCGCCGGTGGGATGACCGATTCCTCGCACGGCGACTGCCCGACGATGCCACGGTCGACTTCGTCGTCGGGCATGGGTCAGACGGACTCTGGCAGGCGTACATCTCCGACCTCGTCGACGGCATGCGCGCGGAAGGCCGCGATGCGCGGATCACCGAGATCCGCTCAGAAACGACGGACGAATCGGTCGTGGCCGATCTTGCTGCTCGCGGGGGCGTCGTCGTCGCTTGTGATCGGACGGTCGCCGAGACTGTATGGCTCGCGACCGTTCGCGGCGGACTTCCGGTGTACTTGCTGCCGGCTGTCGAGAGTATCTGGCACCCCGACGATACCGCTCTGCAGTCCCGCATCATCGCTGGATATCGACCGGAATTCGACTACATCGCGCCGAACAGGTGGACAGCGGCACAGCTGCAGGCCGAGGCGGCATGGGAAGTCCGACGACGCGTCGCGCCGGCGACAGCACCACCGCCGCTCCCCGACACCGCAGAGCGCACTGTCGTCACGATCGGCGCCGATCCGAACGGTCGGGCGGCAGTCGATGATGCGTGCGTCGCCGAAGGGTGTGTGTCCGTCCACCTCGATTCGTCGCCGAAGGTCGAGGAAGTCGCCAATTACCGCCCGCGTGCGGTCGTCCTGTTCGCCGAGCAGCAATCGAGCCTCCTGCCGTTCGCCTTGATGTCGCTCGGCGCGGTGTATCTCGCGCCCGTTGACAATCGCCTCGGGCACGAGGTGTTGGACGGCTACAACTCACTGCTGTTCTCGCGCGCAGACTCTGACCAGTTGCGCCGCTCCCTTCGCGACGTGCTGGCAGATGACGACGTGTGGGCAGAACTCCGCTCCAACGGCCATGCCTCGGCATCACGTGCTGCGGCGGCCGCCGTCCGGGGAGTTGCTGACGCGTTGCTCGACTTCTCGCAAGCGCCTGTATGACGACGACCCTCCGGTTTGGAGGGCATCACCCGGATCAGGGAGACTGGAACCATGCGTGGCATCATTCTCGCCGGCGGCACAGGCTCGCGCCTCCATCCGATCACTCTGGGCGTCTCCAAGCAGCTGGTCCCTGTCTATGACAAGCCGATGGTCTACTACCCGCTGGCCACGCTGCTCCTCGCCGGAATCCGTGATGTTCTCATCATCACCACGCCGCAGGACTCCGAACAGTTCCAGCGCCTACTCGGGGACGGGACGCGATTCGGGATCTCTATCTCGTACAAGACGCAGCCATCACCCGACGGGCTGGCGCAGGCATTCATCCTTGGCGAGGATCACATCGGTGGGGACTCCGTTGCTCTCGTCCTCGGAGACAACATCTTCTACGGGCAGGGCATGGGCACGCGGCTGCGACAGTATGAGAACCTGTCGGGCGGCGTCGTGTTCGGCTATTGGGTGGATGATCCCACGGCCTACGGCGTGGTCGAATTCGACTCCGAGGGCCGCGTGGTCTCCTTGGAGGAGAAGCCCCTCGCTCCCAGGAGCAACTACGCCGTTCCGGGGCTTTACTTCTATGACAACGGCGTCATCGAGATCGCAAAAAATCTCAAGCCGTCTCCTCGTGGCGAGTTGGAGATCACGGACGTCAACTTGGAGTACCTGCGGCGCGGTGCGCTGCACGTCGAGTTGCTTCCAAGAGGCACAGCGTGGCTCGACACAGGAACATTCGACTCCCTCGCTGAGGCGACAGACTTCATCCGCACAGTTGAGAAGCGGCAGGGGCTCTCGATCGGGTGTCCCGAAGAGGTGGCCTGGCGAATGGGCTTTCTGACTGACGACGAACTCAGGGAGCGAGCGGAACCTCTTATCAAGAGCGGGTACGGTCGCTATCTGCTGAAGGCGCTCGAGCAGGGGTTGCGCTGACCGATGGTCGATGCTGACGCCGTCGCGCTTCCCGTAGGCGGACGCCGGCTATTCGTTTACGTCGTGTGGGATCGCCGCGGCGGTATTGACGACTACATTCCTTACGCACTGGACGGGATGCGGGAGGATGCCGCCCACATTCTGGTGGTAGTGAATGGAACGCTCAGCGACGAAGGTCGAGCGAAGCTCGAACCGGTGTGCGACGAGATTCTCGTCAGGAACAACACCGGCTATGACATCTGGGCCCACAAGCACGCACTTGCGCACCTCGGTGACAGAATCTCCGAGTTCGACGAGATCATCCTCACGAACGACACATGGTTCGGGCCCGTTCGGCCGTATGGTCCGGTACTCGCTCGCATGGCCGCACGGCAAGTCGACTTCTGGGGCCTGACGGACCACTCCGCGCAGGAGCCGAATCCCTTCACGGGTAGGGGAGTGCTGCACTATCACCTCCAGTCGTTCTGGATCGCCGTGAGGCCGAGCCTGTTCCTGTCTGAGGCATGGCGTGCATACTGGCACGATCTGCCGGAGATGCCTGATTATTTCGATGCGGTGCTGAAGCATGAGGCCGTGTTCACGCACCACTTCGCGTCACTCGGCTTCCGCCCAGACGTCGCCTTCCCGTCGAAGAACTACCCCACCGACCATCCCGCGCTGTTCAATCCGGATCTTTTGCTCGCCGATGGCTGTCCCGTGCTCAAACGCAGACCGTTCTTCCACTATCCGCCGTTTCTCGACAGGCACGCCGTGATCGGCCGCGAGATCGCGCGGGGGGTCGAGGCGTACGGGTATCCCGTGGCGATGATGTGGCAGAACCTCGCTCGGAACGTCGCCCCGAAGGTTCTGAACGCGGACGCAGGGATGCTCGAGGTGCTGCCGCAGGCTGACGCGTCAGGGGGGGTGGGGCGCACCCTGCGAGTCGTGGCGATCCTGCACGTCTTTTACCCGGAGATGACGGATGAGATGCTCGATCGGGTCGACACGCTGCCAGGTCCCTATGACCTCGTGGTGACGACTCCCGACTCGGCGCGGGCACAGGAGATCCGGGGTATTCTCGCTCTCCGCCCGCGCATCGACCGGTCGGTCGAGGTCCGCGTCGTCGATTCGAATGCAGGTCGAGACCAGAGTGCTTTTCTGATCGGATGTCGCGATATCCTTCTCGACGGCGGATACGACCTCGTAGTGAAGCTCCACTCGAAGAAGACGCCTCAGGACGGCTTCAACATCGGGCGTCATTTCAAGGGTCAGCAGTTCCAGAACCTGCTCGATGGCGACGGCTATACCGCGAACCTCATCGCGCTGTTCCTGCGCGAGCCGGGACTCGGTCTCGTCTATCCCCCTATGATTCACATCGGGTATCCGACAATGGGTCACGCGTGGTGGGCGAACAAGCCCGGGGTGGAAGCTATGTGCGCGGAGCTCGGCATCAGGGTGCCGCTCGACCACGCGTCGCCTCTCGCCCCTTACGGTTCCATGTTCGTCGCGAGGCCCGAGGCGCTGCGGTTGCTCGTCGAGCATGCGTGGACGTACGAGCAGTTCGGCAGTGAGGATGCCTACAACGATGGGAGCCTTGCGCACATTCTCGAACGGCTCCCTTCGTACGCCGCCGGTGAACTCGGCTATCACACGCGCACCGTGGCAACGGCCGAGTACATGGCGATCAGCCACACGATGCTGGACTACAAGCTCGATGAGATCTCCTCCGCCCTGCCCGGAGACACGGTCGAAGCGATCCATTACCTTCGCGGCGTAGGGCATGTGGGGCGTGGTCGGCTCATCGACTTCGCGCGGATGTACGTCCGGCTGCACTTTCCAGGGGTCGGTGCTGCACTTCGACGCGTCGTGCGCAGAAGACCGTTGTTGGGACGTGTCCTGGCTCGATCGCGGCGGGGATGGGATCGCCGAGGGCGTTCAGCGGGGCGGAGGTAGAGCCGTGGCCATCGTAACCGGAACAGCCGGAGTGGTCCTTGCGTACAACCCTGAACCCGAGATCCTCGTGAACGTCAAGCTTCTGAGTCAGCAGGTCGACCGGGTCTACGTCGTCGACAACTCATCCGAGCAGGCCTCCAATGGGGTACTGGCCGAGTTGGCTCTGGACCCGTCTGTCCGGCTATTACCCCAGGGCGAGAACGTCGGTGTCGCGGCCGGATTCAATGCGGGGATGCGCGCAGCGCTGGACCACGGTTACGACGACGTATGGATCTTCGATCAAGACAGCACCGTCACGGAGGGCATGCTTGCACGGTTACGCACCGCCCGGGCGCAGTTCGGCGATCGTGCTGGAGTCGTCGGACCGGCGCTTCGTTCGCATGCCACCGGCGTCGTGTACGCACGGGAGTCGGGTCGCGGGGCGGTTCAGACCGATGTCATCATCAGTTCGGGGTCCCTGTTCTCCCGGTCGATGCTGGAGCAGATCGGCCTGCACGATGAGCCATTGTTCATCGACTACGTAGACCATGACATCTGCCTGCGAGCGAGGAAGAGCGGTTTCCGAAATCTCAAGGTGTTCGACGCGATCCTCGACCACCGCTTCGGAGATGCCGAGCCGGTGAGGTTGTTCGGCCGCGCCGTCTACTTGGCGAATTACTCCACGCTGCGCCACTTCTACGCCGCGCGGAATCGCATCGTCGTGGTGCGTCGATACGGGTTCGGCCGTTGGTTCTGGGAGGACCTCTGGTTCACCGGCAAGGCCTGGGTAAAGCTGGTTCTTCTCGAGAGCGAACGATGGTCGAAGATCCGCGCGGCCTCACGGGGAATCTGGGCCGGCCTTCGGTACGACCTCTGATCCGTGATCCGGCCGCGCATGGACATGCGGCCCCGATCACTCCGACGGGGTGACCTCGTAGACGAAGTGCTGCTGCCCTGACCATTGCACGGCGTCAATCTCGGTCAGGCAAGAAGCCTCGAGTTCGCGCGATGAGACGACGTACTGCAGGTCCGTCAGACGGGATTGGACCTCGCATGGCGAAGCGATGATTTTGATGACGTCAGGGTAGGGCTGTTCGAATCGCAGACCTTCGTCCGCCCACTCGAATGCGATATGAGCGCCGCCCCTGTTCCAGACATTCTCGTTGGCTCGACCTGGGTCGAGCTTCGACCATTCGCTTACAACGGGACCGATGATCTGGCGGCCACTGAGCGATGGGGCCCCGCTCGCCATCAGCAGAGAATCGACGCTCCCGCTGTCGGAAGCCCACAGTGCGCCGTCTGCTCGGCTCGCCTTCGCCCAGTCGAGGAACTTCTGGGCGGTTGCGCTGTCGCGAAAATCCCCGACCCCGAAAATGACCGGGCTGACGGCGGCCGTCAGCGTGAGGGCCGCGAGACCTGCGCCGATCATGCTCCAGACGCGTCCAGGCCATCGGACCAGTGCGAAGATCGCGGCGGCGCAGACCACTGACGCGAGGAGCATCGAAGCGAGTCGGAGACCCGGAAGGTAACCCTCCGACCGCAGCAGGAATCCACCGGCGAAGGACAGTCCGCCCGCGACGACGGCAGCGGTCGAGGGCACGATCCATTTCGCTCCCCAACGGGGCGCGAAATGAGACATTAGGAGACAGAAGGCGATCGTGGCGAGGAAGCCGACCCCCAACGCCGCCCGGTGCGCGGGCACCCGATTGACCAAGGGAATCGCCGCACTCCACGCTCCCCATTCGAAGCTGATCCAGGCGGTCCAGAACACGGCGGCGGCGGCCATCGTCACGAATACTGCGGTGAAGGCCTTGCCTCCGGCGACCCACCATCGGCCACCGAGAGCGCAGAGGACGAGGGTGACGGGGAGGAGTAGCGTGAACGAGGTCGAGATCTCGGACTGGTTCGTGATCGAAACCGTGGACGCATCGACGATCCCGCCGAGATTGGTGGCCCCGAGGGCGAAGCCAGGTCCGATGGGCTCTCCGGAGCTCAGCCGGGTACCGGGATAGACGGTGGTGAGTCCGGCCGCGAGCGCGTCACGGCTCTCCCAGAAGAGTGCGGCTGTCCAGACGAGGCTCGACGTGGTTATCGCGATGACGCTGATTATCCGATCGCGGAGTCGATAAGTCTGGAGAACGATGAACAGTGCTGTCGCTACGACGAACGGAATCGACAGCATGATCGCGAACGGTTGGTAGTAGGTCGGTGTCCGGGCAAACAGGATCCCCGCCAACACGAAGCCGACGACGGCTCTGGCATGGCGTCGCTGTGACAGCCAGGATGCAGAGTAGATCGTGAGCGCGCAGCCCGCTGCGACGAATCCGATCGTGTTGATCGCGAGCCCCGACCACCATGCGTTGCCCGGCGCGACTGCGATGAGGACGGCGGCGAGGTAACCCCACCGCAGCCTGCCGGTGATCTGCCGGAACCACAGGGGCAACCCCAGGAACAGCAGTAGCGTCGGCAGCCACCATTTCATCGCGAACAGCATCTGAGCGGGAATGAACTCTCCGAGGGCGAGCGCGCTGCCGTCGAAGAACACGATGCCCGAGATCACCCCTTCGGGCAGCTGCGCCAGTAGTCCTTCGGGGGCGCTGAGCGGTGTGATCGGTTCGGCTCCGCCGCGTGCGATCTCGCCGAGCCAGAGCGGAGATCCCGTTCCGTACTCGTCGGATCTGATCGGCTGGTTGTACCCGAACTGGAGGCCCTCCGGGTCCGCCGGATCCTCGCGGAGAGAGCCGATTCCGATGTTGGACGTCGTGACGCCCAGGAGAACGAGGATGAGATAGGCGATGACGGGAACGACGATCGGAAGCCGGCGTCGAAGCCGGCTCGCATCCCGTCCATTTGGCTGCGGATTCGCGGTCGCTGTGGGACCTGCAGAAGCCGCAATGGTGCCCTCCGCGGATGAAGCTGACAAAGTGACGTCCTGATGTTGCGAGGGGGTGATTGCGGGCACGGGAAGAATAACACGCTGCACTTTCCCGCTTCCTGAGCGCGCAGTCATCCGCGCGGAGGGCGAACGATGAGCTGGTGCGTGTTGCGTAGAATGGGCGGATCATGCCTGATCACCCGGAGCGCACGCTCATCATCGTGCCTGCGTGGAACGAGGCCGGCAACGTGGGAAACACCGTGCGCGAGATCCGCAAGCGCATCGAGGGCATGGACATCGTCGTCATCGATGACGGGTCCACGGATGCCACTGCCGAGGTCGCCGCCGAGGCGGGTGCTCGCGTGCTCAGGCTTCCGTTCAACATGGGCGTCGGCGGCGCAATGCGCACGGGTTTCACCTACGCCCAGCGGCACGGCTACGAGCGTGCGATCCAGGTGGACGCCGACGGGCAGCATGATCCGCGCGATATCGTGCGGGTGCTGGGTGGCCTCGTCGCTGCGGACATTTCGATCGGGGCTCGATTCGATCAAGTCGGCGACTATTCCGTCCGCGGCCCGCGCAAGTGGGCGATGGTGTTTCTGGCCGCTGTCGTGTCGCGTGTCGCGCGGGCTCGCCTCACGGATGTCACGAGCGGCTTTCGTGCCGCGAACCGTCGGGCGATAGATCAGTATGTGCGCTACTACCCCGCCGAGTATCTCGGCGATACCTTGGACTCTCTGGTGGAGGCGGTGCACGCAGGATTGAACGTGACCCAAGTGCCCGTGGCTATGCGGGCGCGCATGAGCGGACGTCCCAGTCAGAACCCGTTCGGATCCACGGTCTACCTCGTTCGATCGGTATTCGCCCTCTCTCTGGCGCTGATCCGCGGCGCACTACGTAAGAGACCCCGCGCATGATCGCACCGATCGGCGTCGGCTTCGCCCTCCTCGTCCTGGCGATAATCGTCATCCTGCTGACTCGCAGGCAGCTGCGAGAGAAATACGCGCTCCTATGGCTCGTGATAGGCGTGGCCATTCTTGTGCTCGCTCTATTCCCGGGCCTCCTCGGCGGACTGGCAGGTGTGCTGGGCGTCGAGGTTCCATCGAATCTCTTCTTCGCGCTCGCCATCGCGCTGCTGAGCGGTGTCGCCCTCCACCTTTCGTGGGAGCTGTCCGCAGCTGAGGAAGAGATCCGCCGCGTCGCTGAAGAGATCGCGATCCTTCGCGTCGATGTCGAGGAGTTGCGGACCGACCGGGGATCGGAGATCCCCGATGCAGGGGTCGGGTCGCAACCGGAATCGGCCGAGGCGAATCGTCGCTCCCAAGCGGCGGACGATGTCGAACCCTCCTGACGGGCGCGGCCGGGGCCTTCTCTACATACTCATCGCCACCGGAGTCGCCGGACTGTGCGGGTATGCGATCCTCATCCTTGCAGCGGCCGTTCTCAAGGATGCCGAGGCCTACGTCACCTTCAGTGTGTTCTGGTCGACGCTGTACCTCTTCGTCGGTGCGATCGGTGGCGTCCAGCAGGAAGTCACCCGCGCGGTCACACCCGCGACCACCGGCGCGACGCGATCGGGCTTGCGGGTGTTCACCATCTCGGCCGGAGTGGTCCTGATCGCGGTGAGCATCGTGGTGGGACTCCTGCTTGCGCCGACTGCACTCTCCATCGACCCTGTCGGACTTACCCTTTGGTTCGGCGTGGGCTTGCTCGGATACCTCGGGTGCGCTGTGCTCTCCGGAGCGATGTATGGTCTGGCGCTGTGGTCGCCGATCGCCGGGTTGACGATCATAGACGCTTTGATCCGCGGCGGTTTGGTGTCCACGGGTCTTCTTCTGGGTGTTGCGCCCCAGACGCTAGCTGCCTTCATTTCGGTGCCATTCATCGCCGCGTTCGGGCTGGTCTGGCTCGTTGTTCGCGGCAGGGTCGCCGGACGCTTCGACTTGGACGTTGGGGTCAAGCGCCTGTCCGCCAACGCCGTCGGGACCGTGGCGGCGGCTGCCGCGACGGGCGTGCTCGTCACGGGTATGCCTCTGCTGATCCGACTCATGATGCCGCACGTCTCGGCAACGCTTACGGCCTCACTCATCGTCGTCATCACAATCACACGTGCGCCGCTGATCGTTCCGCTAATGGCGCTGCAGAGCTACCTGATCGTCGTGTTCCGCAGCGAACAGCCGTCCATCGTTTCCAGACTTCTGCGACTTATGGCGTGGGTTGGAGGGGCGGCCGTCCTGGCGAGCGTCGTGGCATACTTCGTCGGGCCGTGGCTGATCCTCTTGATCTCCGACGGCCGCTACTTCGTCGAAGGATCCGTCATCGCCTGCGTGGTTGCGAGTGCAGGTCTCGTGGCGCTGCTGTGCCTGACGGGACCGGCCCTCCTCAGTGTCAACAGGCATGCCCTCTACGTCGCAGGCTGGGTCGTCGCGGCTGCGGTGACGGTGCTTGCCTTCCTCCTGCCTCTCGATCCAGTTGCCAGAACACTCACCGTTCTGGTGACCGGACCGCTTTCCGGCGTTTTCGTCCATCTCTGCGGAATCCGTCCGCGAGTGTCACGCGACCCGGCGAAGCCATGAGGAAAGGCCTCGGCGCCGGCCGTACCTACCCTCCACGTATAATTTCGGAGCAATCAATGGAACGGAGCACCTGCCACCATGTCGAGCGAGCTGACCTATGAGCGCACCCCGATCGACCGGGATGCGCTGGTCTACGTGGCCGGACACAATGGGCTCGTAGGCTCCGCGATCTGGCGGGGGTTGGAGCAGGCGGGTTTCTCCAACCTCATCGGGCGAAGCTCGAAAGAACTCGATCTGCGGGACCGGGATGCGACTTTTGCGTTCTTCCGTGAGAACAAACCCCGCTACGTCGTGCTCGCAGCGGCCAAGGTGGGCGGCATACTCGCGAACAGCACCTACCCCGTGGACTTCCTGAGCGACAACCTCCTCGTCCAGGTGAATGTGATGGATGCCGCGCTGGAGCAGAACGTCGAGCGGCTCCTCTTTCTGGGCTCGAGCTGCATCTACCCGCGCGATGCGGAGCAGCCGATTCGGGAGGACAGTCTTCTCACCGGTCACCTCGAGCCCACGAACGACGCGTATGCGATCGCGAAGATCGCCGGCATCATGCAGGTTCAGAGCGTTCGCCGCCAGTACGGACTGGCGTGGATCTCGGCGATGCCCACCAATCTCTATGGACCAGGCGATAACTTCTCACCGATCGGATCCCACGTGCTACCCGCCCTGATCCGGCGTTACGACGAAGCCCTGGCGGCCGGAGCCGATTCGGTGACCAACTGGGGGACGGGTTCCCCTCGCCGCGAGTTCCTCCATGTCGACGACATGGCATCCGCATGCCTGTACCTGCTCGATCATTTCGATGGTCCTGAACAGGTCAACGTCGGGACCGGCCGCGACACCACGATCCGTGAGATCGCCGAACTCGTTGCGTCAGCCACCGGGTATGAAGGCGGGACCGATTGGGACACATCCAAGCCGGATGGCACGCCACAGAAGCTGCTGGACGTGACCAAACTGACAGAAGCCGGTTGGACGGCCTCCATCGGTTTGAAGGAGGGCCTGGAGTCGACGATCGCGTGGTATCGCGAGCACCGTGCGGATCTGCGCGGCTGAGTTACCCCGCACGTCGATCACCGCACCCACTCCTGAGGTTCCTTTGAACTCTTCCAACTCCCAAATACTCGTCGTTCTGCCTACCCTCGGCGACCGGCTCGAGTTCCTTCGACAGACGCTGGACTCCGTGGCCCTGCAGAGCGAGACGGTGAATCTCACCCTCGTGGTGGTTTCTCCTCCGGCCGCGACCGAGGCGCGCGCTCTGGCGCAGCACTACGGCGCCCTTCTCGTCGATGACCCCAAGCAGGGGATCAGCGCTGCGATCAACTGCGGATTGAAGGCTCGCACCACGGAGAGCTTCTACGCATGGATCGGTGATGACGATCTGTTCCGGCCCGGAGGCCTCGCGCGCCTCAAGTCCATGCTCGAGTCCGACAGTCGCGCGGTCGTCGCTTTCGGGGGATGCGACTACGTCGACCCAAACGGCGCCGTGGCATGGGTGAGTGCTGCCGGCAAACTCGCGACGATCCTGCTTCCCTGGGGTCCGGACCTGATCCCCAATCCGGCCGCGCTCATCAGATTCGATGCGCTCGAGGCCATCGGCGGCTTCGATGAGAGGCTTCGCTACGCCATGGATCTCGATGCCTTCCTATCCCTTCGACGCCACGGGAGATTCCTCTCGACCCGCGAGTCGGTGGCAGCGTTCCGATGGCATCCCGATTCGCTCACCGTGGCGAACAGGCGCGCTTCCAGCCGCGAATCCGAGGCCGTCAAGCGTAGGCATCTTCCCGCGCCGCTCCGGCCCTTCTCCTTCGTGTGGGACCTCCCCGTCCGGTGGGCATCGCGCTACGCAGCCGGACGCGTGACCGCACGGGCACGGGCGCTGGCCCAGTCCTGACTTTCTCGTGGCCCAGAAGGATGAGTTAGGCTGGGACCACCCGTCTGGCTGTCCCCAGCGGGGCACGGGCCCGTCTGGCCGCCCCCCACCGAAACGTCGGAGTCTTCACACCATGAGCACCCCCCCAGTCAAGCGCGCCCTGATCACAGGAATCACCGGTCAGGATGGGAGTTATCTCGCTGAGCTGCTCCTGGAGAAGGGCTACGAAGTTCACGGTCTGATCCGCCGGTCATCGTCGTTCAACACTCACCGTATCGATCACATCTATCAGGACTCGCACTCGGACCAGCCCAACCTGTTCTTGCACTACGCAGACCTCACCGATGGATCGCGGCTCGTTACGCTCTTGAGCGAAATCAATCCCGACGAGGTCTACAACCTGGCTGCGCAGTCGCATGTGCGCGTCAGCTTCGATGAGCCGGAGTACACCGGTGACGCGACTGGCCTTGGCACCATCCGTCTCCTCGAGGCGATTCGCGCAGTCGGACTCGAGACCCGGTTCTATCAGGCGAGCAGTTCCGAGATGTTCGGTGCAACGCCCCCGCCGCAGACCGAAGAGACGCCCTTCTACCCCCGCTCTCCGTATGGAGTCGCAAAGCTGTACTCCTACTGGATCACCCGCAATTACCGCGAGGCGTATGGAATCTTCGCCACCAACGGCATCCTCTTCAACCACGAGTCTCCGCGTCGCGGTGAGACGTTCGTGACGCGTAAGATCACGCGTGCTGTCGCTCGCATCAAGGCGGGGGAGCAGTCGGAGCTCTACATGGGCAATCTGGATGCCGTCCGTGACTGGGGATACGCACCTGAATACGTCGAGGCCATGTGGCGCATGCTCCAGCACGACGAGCCCACCGACTTCGTGGTGGCGACGAACACGGCGTACACCGTGAAAGACTTCCTGCAGTTCTCCTTCGAGCACGCAGGGCTGGATTGGGAGCGCTACGTCAAGTTCGATGAGCGCTACCTGCGGCCGACCGAAGTCGACTCGCTCATCGGCGACCCTGCCAAGGCTCAGGAACTTCTCGGCTGGACGCCGACTATCCTCACCCCCCGACTCGCGCAGATCATGGTCGATGCTGATGTCGCGGCGCTCGAGCTTCAGGGATCCACCTACGTCGATGCGGTCCAGCGCGTCTGAGATGGGGATGCCGCCCACGGTAGCCGTCTCCATGCTCACGCTTGTACCCGGTGCCATGGGCGGCAGCGAGACCTATTCGCGTGAGTTGACACGTCAACTCAAGACGACCGATCGTGTACGTGCGACAGCCTTCGTGCCGTCGAACGCCGCGGGCTTCAGCGAGGGTATCCCTGAGGTCGTGGTTACGCAGGTTCGAACAGGGTCGACCGCGGTCGGGCGGCTCGGCGCGATCGCTGCTGCGAACGTTCGGCGGCGCAGCCTGGCTACGTCGCTGCGTTCCGCGGATGTCGTGCACTTTCCTTTCACGATTCCATCGCCGAGGCCAGCTCGGTCGCAGGCGTTCGTCCAGACGCTGCTGGACGTCCAGCATCTGGATCTGCCCCAGCTATTCGGGCGTGCGGAGCTAGCGTTCCGGCGCCACTTCTATGAGGGTGCGGCACGGCGTGCCGACGCCGTGATCACGATCAGCGAGTTCGCGCGAACACGGATGATCGAGCAGCTGCGCATTCCTGCCGACCGAGTGCACGTCGCTCACCTCGGTGTCGACGTGGACAGCTTCATCCCCAACACGGCCGATCGTGAGGACTTCGTGCTCTATCCGGCCCGCGGCTGGAAGCACAAGAATCACGCCCGGCTCGTCGAGGCCATGCGCGCAGTTCGCGCCGATCGTCCAGAGATGCGTCTCGTCCTCACGGGCGGGGGTCTGGATTCGTTGGGCGAGCTGCCCGACTGGGTCGAGGTACGCGGCCTGGTGTCGAGCGCAGAGCTTCGTGCGCTATACCGCTCTGCGGCAGTTCTCGCTTTCCCCAGCCTCTACGAGGGGTTCGGGCTGCCTCCTCTGGAGGCCATGGCCTCAGGATGCCCGGTCGCCGCGACGGACGCGGGTTCGGTGCCCGAGGTGTGCGGAGATGCGGCTGTCCTGTTCGACGCGGGGGAACCCGCGGCGATCGCTGCAGGCATTCTCACCGCTCTGGAGCGATCCGGGGAGCTCACTCGCAAAGGCCTCGAGCAGGTTCGAATGTTCACATGGGAGCGTTGTCGCGATGTCCACGTCGATGTATACCGAGCTGTCGCATGAGTAGCCAGCGACATTTGGTCACGGGTGCGAACGGCCAGGACGGCGGCTATCTGGTCGAACGCCTGCTCGAAGCCGGTCATGAAGTGCACGCGATGTGCCACAACCGCGACGGAGTCGACCGCCTGTCCGTCGAACATCCCGTCGTCGTCGGTCACGTCGCGGATCTCGCCGACTCCACGGCGATCGGCCGACTCGTCGCTGACGTGGAGCCCACGCACATCTACAACCTCGCAGGCAACACGTCGGTAGCGAGGTCATGGGAGTTCCCCGCGGAGACGGCAGACGTACTCGGATTGGGACCCGTGAGGCTGTTCGATGCGGCGTGGAGGCAGACCTCCGCGGGGCGTCCCGTACGCGTGGTCCAAGCCTCGAGCGCCGAGATCTTCGGGGACGCCGTGCAGGTCCCCCAGAACGAGTCCACTCCGCGGCGCGCGGTTACGCCCTATGGTGCGGCAAAGTCGTTCGCTCATGACATGGCGGCTATCTACCGTGAGCGCGGAATGCACGTGAGCGCCGCGATCCTCTACAACCATGAATCTCCACGCCGGCCGGCGTCCTTCGTGGCCCGCAAAATCGTGATGGGCGCGGCACGGATCTCGCTGGGCCTTCAGGACGAACTTGCTCTCGGGAACATCGACGTCTTCAGGGACTGGGGTTACGCGCCTGACTACGTCGATGCCATGATTCGCATCATCGAGCAGCCGACCGGAGGTGACTACGTCGTTGCAACCGGTGTGGCGCACTCGGTGCGGGAGTTCGTAGCGACGGCATTCGGCTACGTCGGCATCGACGACTGGGAGAAGTTCGTGCGGATCGATCCGGCGTTCTATCGCCCTGCCGACCCGCAGCAATTGGTCGGAGATCCGGCCCGCCTCAGGCAGATCGGATGGACTCCCAGCGTCGGTTTCGAGGCTCTTGTGCACATCATGGTGGATGCCGAGATGGCAGCACTTCGCGCGAAGCACTGACCTCAGGCATTTCTATGGATCTTCTCGTCGTTGGATCGGGCTTCTTCGGGCTCACGATCGCAGAACGCGCGGCCTCAGCGGGCCGTGTCGTCACCGTCATCGATCGACGGGCGCACATTGGCGGCAATGCGTACAGCGAGGACGATCCCGAGACGGGCATCGAGGTGCACAAGTACGGCGCGCATCTGTTCCACACGTCCAACCCTGCGGTGTGGGACTACGTCAACCGCTTCACGACCTTCACCGACTACACGCATCGCGTCTATACGAACCACATGGGCGTCGTCTTTCCGCTGCCCATCAACCTCGGCACGATAAACCAGTTCTTCCGAGCCGCTTACACGCCCGATCAGGCAAGAGCCCTCGTGCAGGAGATGGCAGGTGAGTTCGACGTGAGGGCGGCGACGAATCTGGAGGAGAAGGGCATCGCCCTGATCGGTCGGCCGCTGTACGAGGCGTTCATCCGCGACTACACGGCGAAGCAGTGGCAGACAGATCCGAAAGACCTCCCAGCCGAAGTCATTAGCCGGCTCCCCGTGCGATACACCTACGACAATCGCTACTTCAACGATCGCTGGGAAGGCCTCCCGACAGACGGCTACACTGCCTGGATCGAACGGATGGCAGACCATCCGAACATCGAGGTGAAATTGGACACGGATTTTTTCGACGAGTCTCAGCCGCTCAGTAAACGGGCAACTGTCGGCCAGCTTCCCATCGTCTATACCGGCCCTGTCGACCGCTACTTCGATTACGTCGAGGGTCCGTTGTCATGGCGCACGCTCGACTTTGATCGTGAGGTACTGCCGATCGGCGACTTCCAGGGCACTTCAGTCATGAACTACGCGGATGCCGGGGTTCCATACACCCGCATACACGAGTTCCGCCACTTCCACCCTGAGCGCGCAGACCGATACCCCCACGATAAGACGGTGATCATGCGCGAATTCTCACGGTTCGCGGATCCCCATGACGAGCCCTACTACCCGGTGAACACTGCTGCCGATCGCGAAAAGCTCGAGGCATATCGCGTGCTGGCGAAGGAGGAGAAGGATGTGGCTTTCGGTGGCCGACTCGGCACCTACCAGTACCTCGACATGCACATGGCGATCGGATCGGCGCTGTCCATGTGGAAAAATCAGCTGCTGTGATGCCTAGGGCAGTAATTCGCCGGCCTTCCCTCGCGTCTCGGCAGGCGCGCGCGCCCCAAGCAAGTTCGGCGATGTTCGACCATGCGCAAGAAGATAGAGACCCACATTGAGTGACACTGCCCAAGCGCGGTTCGCCCGCCTCGAGATCGAGCCGCTCCTTGCGACATCTGGTCCCGCCGGCCTGCGCGGTACGTGGGGAGCGATGCGAGCCGTTCTAGCCCACCGTGAACTGCTTGGTCTGCTCGTTCGGCGCGACGTAAAGGCGCGCTACAAGGACAGCGCGCTGGGGCTCCTTTGGACTTTGATCAACCCGATCGTCCAGCTCGCGGTCTACTACCTCGTGATGGGCCAGATTCTGGGTGCCGCTCGGGGAGTTGAGGACTTCGCGATCTATGTGTTCTCCGGGCTGACCATCTTCGGGCTCTTCTCCGACACCTTGTCGTCATCCACCGGATCGATCGTCGCCAACTCAGGGCTTGTGAAGAAGGTGTACGTCCCCCGCGAGGTGTTCCCGCTCTCGAGCGTCGGCTCCGCCCTCTTCACCTCTGGTGTGCAGATGCTCGTGCTCGTCGCCGCGTGCTTTGTCCTCGGTTCGCCTCCCTTGCACCTGGATGTCCTCTTCTTCTTTCCATCCGTGCTCCTCGTCGTGCTCTATGCCGGAGCGTTCGGGATCCTCCTCTCTGCACTCAATGTGTACCTTCGCGATGTCCAATACCTCACCCAGATCATTCTGATGCTGGCCCTATGGGCGTCGCCCATTGTGTACACCTGGACGATGGTGAGGGATCTGATCCACAATGCCGGTCTGCCCTCGTGGGTGCTGGAGCTGTACACCAACAACCCGCTGACGCTCGCTGTGCTCGGCTTTCACCGTGCATTCTGGACCGCTGGCGGTCCCGAGGACTACCCCGCCTTCCTCGGCGTGCGGATGCTGATCGCCCTGGCGATCGGATTCGTCATTCTTTGGTTCTGCCAACGTGCGTTCGCTCGTCTGCAGGGTAATTTTGCGCAGGAGCTGTGACATGAGCCAAGTCGACCGGATGCTGCCGGAACACACCCCCGACATAGTCAAGATCGATCGGGTGTCGAAGACATTCACCCTCCGCAAGGACAACTCTCTCAAGGAGCGGGTAGTCACGCTCGGCCGCCGAGGCCGCACCTTTCAGGAGGAATTCCAGGCTCTTCAGGACGTCTCGCTGACCATCCGCGCGGGGTCATCGATCGGACTCATCGGAACCAACGGTTCCGGCAAGAGCACGCTGCTCAAGCTCATCGGCGGCATCATCGACCCCACATCGGGGACGATACATCGCCGAGGGCGCCTTGCAGCGCTCCTCGAACTCGGAGCCGGATTCCACCCGGATCTGACGGGTCGCGACAACGTATACCTCAATGCTGCGATCCTGGGGCTCTCGAAGGAAGAGACCGATGCCGAGTTCGAGAACATCCTCGCGTTCTCCGAGATCGGAGACTTCATAGACACCCAGGTCAAGTTCTACTCGTCCGGGATGTATGTGCGGCTGGCGTTCGCTGTGGCAGTGCACACCGATCCGGATCTGCTGCTCGTCGATGAAGTGCTCGCGGTCGGCGACGAAGCATTCCAGCGGAAGTGCATGGACAAGATCCGCCAGTTCCAGAACGAGGGTCGCACCATCGTGCTCGTCTCGCACTCGGCAGCGCAGGTCATGGAGGTCTGTGACGAGGGTGTCGTTCTGAGAAACGGCGAAGTCGCCTTCATTGGCTCTGCGGCCGAGGCCACGAGGGTGCACCGCGAGATACTTGAAGGCAAGCGGAAAGTGGCCGTCGCGATGGCTGAGGAGCTGGAGTCGCAGCGTCACGGCGCGCACGAATCGCCCCGCCGCACCGCAGAGATCCTTGCCGTCACCGTCGAGGATGCGGACGGCAATCAGCTCAGCGAGATCCTGCCCCGTAAAGATGTCCGCATCAGGATTCGCGTCGAGCACCCTACCCCCGTCTCGGTCTGGAATACCGGAATCAGTATCGACACGTCCTCCGGGCAACAGGTTCTGGGCACAGGCAGCCGGAGGCTTGATACGACGCACGGTCCGGCTCAGCCGGGTGAGTCCGAGGTCGTATACGTGCTTCATGATCTGCATCTAGGGGGAGGGCAGTATTTCGTGAATGCAACGGTGCAAGACGAGGATGGGGGTTCCGTCGACGTGGAGTGGCAGGCTGCTTCTTTCTTCGTCCCGGCCGAGCAGCGTCAGACGGGCACGGTCTTCGCTGACATAACCGTGCAATGAAGGCGGACGAGGTGGGTTCGATGAAAGCGTGCGTATATACCGCGCTCTTCGGCAGCTACGACGGCCTGCTTGAGCAGCCCGTTTCGACGCAGAGCAATCTTGATTTCATCTGCTTTACTGACGATCCAGCGCTGACAAGCGAAACCTGGGAGATCCAGGTCGTGGAGCCTTCCCTTGCGCAGGACTCCATCCGGAGTGCACGGCTGATCAAGATTCTCGGACACGAGCGCCTCCGTGAATTCGACGCCACCCTCTACATTGACGCGTCCGTCGTCCTCCGGCAGCCTCCCGAGGAGATCCTTGCTGAGTGGCTGGTGGAAGGTGTGGACATGGCTCTGGCAGCGCATAGCTATCGGGATCAGCTCGTCGACGAGTTCGATGAGATCATCAAGCTCAACTACGATGACCGCGCACGCGTCTACGAACAGCTGACGGACTACGCCATGGGCCATCCGGATGCCCTCGTCGCCAAGCCGCTTTGGACCGGTATTCTGGCGCGGCGTCGGACTCCCGCTGTCTCCACGGCAATGCGCATCTGGGCGGATCATGTCCTCCGCTATTCGCGACGAGATCAGCTGTCCATCCTTGTCGCTCTCTGCGAGGGGGGCGTCTCGTATCGGGTCACCTCTCTCGACAACTTCGACGCCCCGTCGCATCAATGGCCCGTCATACCGGACCGCCGCATATCGCGCGGTAAGGCCGCTCCTCTGCCGGCAGGGCCCCTCGTCGCAGACCTTCGTCGTGCGCTGCTTCGCGTCGAGGGACTCGCGCGTCGCAACGAGGAGCTCGAAGCAGCCGTCGCGGTGACCAGGGAGCTCGAAAAGCAGCGAGAGGTTCTCGATGCGGAGATCGATCGACTGACCAGTAGCCTCGCTCGCACCGAAGCCCTGGTCCAGTCGCAAACGGGGGTTCGGGCCGCGTTGCGAGCTCTGAGAACGGCGCTCGCTACGAGGCTGATGCCCTAGTTCGCGGCGTCCTCCGTCGAGCTCGTCGTAGAAGCGATGCTGGCCTGCCAGATCCGCTCACGTGTCTGCGAGTTGTGTGCTGTCGCCATCTGGACGTCGTTGGCTCCTCCGGCGACGTTCACGAGGTTGAGACCGGAGGTCTGCGATCCCGGGGTGAAGTACCAGTGCTGCTGATGTTCGGTCACCTGTTGCGTCGGGATGCCTGCGAGAACGCCGCAGCGATGAAGCCATATGTCGTCATTGGTCGGTGCGAGCATGAGGAACTCGGTGCCTGCCGCGAGAAGAGCGGTCTGCAGGGACGGTGGGAGAATCTGGCCGGAGACCGAGGTTGCCAGGTGGGTGTACCGCGGTTCATCAGAGCGGCACGGCGTCCACGTTGCGTAGGGGGTGAATTCGTCCGGCGAGGTCATGCCGACGACGTGCGCGCGATACGCGACGACATGACGGCCGCCCGTCGCGATGAACTGCTCCCGGAGCCCCTCCAGCCACCTGGGCGGATAGACGATGTCGTCATCGCTCAGGACGAGCGGTCGATCGAGTTGTTGGCTCGAGACGTAAGGCCAGTACTTGGTATGCACAGCCAGCCCCGAGGGCGTGAAGATGACCTCGAGACCGCGACGCTGGAGGCGGCGCAATCGCCACGGCACTCGGTGCGCGGGCTCGTTGAGCCACAGGATGATCCGGCCCGGGCGTACGGTGCCTCGTGCGATCGATTCGATCGCGAGCCAGACGTCGCGGATCCTCGCGCCGTGGGTCGTCATCGTGACGACCTCGGCCGCGCGGGAGTCGACAGCCGATTCCGCAGAACGCAGATTGCGCAGCCACAGCCGTGTGATGTCATGCGCGACATCTGGCGGCGGGCTGTCGACAGTCCCGACCGAGTGGGGGAGCCCGCCAAGATGTACGGCGACGGATCGCAACGCGGATCGAGAACTACGCACCATCCATGTGAAGAGATTTCTGGCGTAGTTCATCCTGAAAGGATATCGAGACTCTCTGGGCGACAACTGCGGACATCGCCGAGCCCCGAGACGGGTCGGGTCGAAGCGGGTCGGGGCATGCGCGGGTGAGGGCGCCGGAACGGGTCGTCCCGAGGCACAGCATAGGATCGACAGCGTGACCACAGCCGCCGTCGGCGCCCCCGGATCGCCCCGGCGCTACCTCCATTCGCTGTGGCTGCTCTCGGCTCGCGACCTGCGCGTCCGCTACGCGACAAGCGCTCTCGGGTACCTGTGGTCGGTGCTCGATCCGCTCGTCATGAGCGCGATCTACTGGTTCGTCTTCACGCAGGTCTTCCAGCGCACCGTCGGCCATGAGCCGTACATCGTCTTCCTCATCACGGCGCTCCTGCCGTGGGTGTGGTTCAACTCGTCCGTCTCGGACTTCACGAAGGCCTTCAGCAAGGACGCCCGACTCGTCCGATCCACGGCCATCCCGCGGTCCATCTGGGTCAACCGCATCGTGCTGAGCAAGGGCATCGAGTTCCTGTGCTCGCTGCCCGTGCTCGCGTTGTTCGCGATCGTGACGGGGGCGCCGGTCGGCTGGGGCATCCTGTGGTTCCCGCTCGCGGTCTTCCTGCAGACCGTGCTGCTGGTCGGTCTGGGACTGCTCGTCGCACCGCTCTGCGTGCTCTACACGGACCTCGAGCGCACGACGCGGCTCATCCTGCGCGCGCTCTTCTACGCGTCGCCCGTCATCTACGGCGTCTCGGACCTCCCCGGCGTTTTCGAGCAGCTCGCGGCGTTCAACCCGCTCTCGGGCATCTTCACGATGTACCGCGCGGCGTTCTTCCCCGAGACGTGGGACACGTTCGTCGTCGTCGTCGGAGCCCTCATGAGCTTCGGATTCCTCGCCCTCGGCCTGTGGGTCTTCAGCCGGCTCGAGCGACCCGTCCTGAAGGAGCTGTGATGGCAGCGGCATCCGTCCACGCGATCGAGGTCGAGGGGCTCGGCGTGCGCTTCCGTCGCAACCGGCGCGGACGCCGGAGCTTCAAGGACCTCTTCGCGGGCTCGAAGCGCCGCTCGCGCCCCGGCGAGTTCTGGGCTCTGCGCGATGTGTCGTTCACCGTCGCGCCGGGGGAGTCCATCGGCGTCGTCGGCCGGAACGGCCAGGGCAAGTCGACGCTCCTCAAGCTCGTCGCGAGTGTCCTGCTGCAGGATGAGGGCTCGGTCACGGTCAATGGGGGAGTCGCGCCGCTCATCGAGATCACGGGTGGCTTCGTGGGGGACCTCACGGTACGCGAGAACGTCCGCCTGACGGCGGGACTGCACGGGATGTCGCGCGCCGAGGTGAACCGCCGGTTCGACGGGATCATCGAATTCGCCGAGATCGCCGACTTCGTCGACACGCCCTACAAGCACCTGTCCAACGGCATGAAGGTGCGTCTGGCCTTCTCGGTCGTCTCGCAGCTCGACGAGCCGGTGCTGCTCGTCGACGAAGTGCTCGCGGTCGGCGACAAGGCATTCCGCGAGAAGTGCTACAAGCGGATCGACGAGCTGCTCGCGGACGGCCGGACGCTGTTCTTCGTGAGCCACAGCGAACGGGATCTGCGGCGGTTCTGCACGCGCGGGCTCTACCTCGACAAGGGCAAGCTCGTCATGGACGCGCCGATCGCCGAAGTGATCGACCGCTACAACGCCGACTACCCCGTCAACTGACGAACGCGCTTCGCCGGGCGGCGAAGCGCGTCCACATCCTGAGGGGTCAGCCCCCGGGCGTGAGCGCCGGCATCGGCCGCCACGAGCGGTCGCGGGCGATCTTCCCGCCGTCGCGCAGGCCCCGGAACAGGTTCGACGTGCCGCGGACCTTGCGCTCGACGAACAGGAGCCGGATGAGCTCCTTGCCGAAGGTGAGCGAGGTCCCGAGCGCGAACGGGATGCGGTGGTAGACGCCCAGTGCGCGGTAGTACTGCTTGATCAGCGCGCGGTTGCGCATGATGTAGTACCGGTACGCGTCGCTCGAGGCGTTCATGTGGCGGATGCCCATGTCCCACTGCTTGATCTCGCGCGTGCGGCGCAGGACGAACTCGTTCACGATGACCGAGGTCGTCTTGCGGGAGGCGAGCCAGCCGTACAGTTGGTCGTCCCAATAGATGAAGAAGCGCGGGTCGGGAAGGCCGATCTGCGTCACGATGTCGCGGTGGATGAACATGCCCTCGAAGCATCCCGAATTCATCTCCTTGAAGCCGGACTCGTCGAATCCGGAAGGAGCGAAGGGAATCGGGATGCCGAGGGATTCGGCGACGCGGTACTGCCAGTAGAACTCGCTGCCGTCGTAGTCGTAACGGCGGCCCTGGATGCTCTTGAAGCGCGGCGCCCACTTGCCCATCTTGGCGAGGCCGTCGGGGATGACCTCGACGTCGTCGTCCATGAGCCACATCCAGGTCGAGCCGAGCTCGTACGCGACGCGCATGCCCTCGCTGAAGCCGCCGGAGCCGCCCGTGTTCGTGTCGAGGCGGTGGTAGACGAGCCCGTCGCCGAGACGCTCGCGGAACGACTCCACGACCTCGGCCGTGTCGTCCACGGAGGCGTTGTCGACGATGACGAAATGGCCGGGCTTGGGGTCCATCGTCACGAAGCTCTCGAGGAGGCGCGTGAGCAGTCCCGAGCGGTTGTAGGTGACGACGGCGATCGTCGCGGACGCGGGGTCGAAGTCAGTCGTCATAGATTTCACAGGGCTGTCAGCGGCAAGAGGCATGGCCCGAGAATCCTACCGTGACCCGCATGGACGTTCCCTATGTGCGCTCTTCGGGGATGTGCGGGAGCCCCGAGCCGCCCTCGCCGAGGTCCATCCGCTCGCGCCACGACCGTGACTGACCCGCGCGCACGGCGCACAGGACGAGCAGGAGCCAGCCGAAGCCCCACAGCGTGAAGCTCTCGAACATCGAGTCCACGAGGAGCGCGACGAGGATGAGCGGCGTCCAGGCGTAGATGATCGACCGGCGCTCGCTCGCGACGAGCCACGACCGCACGAAGGCGAAGCCGGCGAGTGCGAGGAAGAGCACGAGGCCGACCCATCCGAGCTGGAGCAGGACGTCGAAGTAGGCGTTGAGGGCCGAGGCGTGCGAGGTGCCGGACTGGAAGTTGATCGCGATGAACGGGATCTCGCTCGGCGCCCAGGGCCCGAACCAGCCCCAGCCCTGAACGGGGTCCCTTCGGACGTAGTTGAGAATCGTCGCCCACAGGCCCGCTCGCGTGGAGAAGTCGCTGCCCGCGCCGAGCCACGCGATGATCGGATGCCGCGCGATGTACGCCGCGACGAGGCCCACGACGAGCGCGCCGGCGAGGGTCCACTGCAGAGCGGAGCGCCGGTGCGGCGTGGCGCGCCGGACGAGCGCGAGGGCGCCCGCGGCGACGGCCACCGCCGCGGCGAGCACGACGACCGTGGGGGAGTCCGACAGGACGGCCAGGACTCCGCCGAGGACGACCGAGTACAGCGAGACGCCGGGACGCACGGACTGCGTGCGGTACTCGACGAGGAACGTGACGAGGGCCAGGACCGCTGCGAACCCCAGCAGGTTGCGGGTGCCGAAGATGCCCTGGATGGGTCCGAGGGCAGCGATGTTGCCCTGGATCCCGAGGAACTTGAGGGGTGTGTCGAGCAGGATGCCGGACAGCACCTCGAGCGCGAGCGAGACCGACAGCAGCACGCGCATGACGTCGGCGAGCGAGCGGACCGTCTGCAGCGTGTCGCGGACGTGCCCGATCGTGACGGCGAGGATCGTGAGCCCCGCGAGCGAGAGCCAGCTCCAGAAGCTCCGGGTCTGATCCGAGCTCCAGAAGATGCTCGCGGCGACCCACCCGACGAACAGCACGAGCGTCGTGGGCACGAGGCGAAGCAGCGAGATCTCGCGGCGGCGGGCCACGAGCATCCCGATCGCGATGACGCACAGCCCTGTGACGATCGTGGCGTACGTGACCCGGCCCGCGAGCCGCTCGATGGCGACGGCGCCGAACACCGCGCCGAAGACGGCGAGGCTGAAGGCGCGCGCGAGCGCGGCAGAGGCCAGCAGTGCGACGGGGCCGCGCCCCGCCGCCTGATCGGTCACGTCGCCTCTCGGGTGAGCTCCCCGCGCTCGATCGCGAGGGTCTGCTCGGCGGGGCCTTCGCCGATGTGCGGTGACTGCTTGATCTTGAAGCTGAACATGACGACGAACATCCAGCCCCACAGCAGCAGCGGGCCCGACTCCGAGAAGCCCTGCACGAGGAGGATCGCGCCCACGAGCGAGGGAAGCAGCGTCATCGACGAGTAGGGGCGGTCGGCGCGGAGGTCCCACTGCGGACGATCGACGGCGAAGAACCAGGCCCGCCAGACGAACGCGAGATACGTGAGCGCGATGAGGACGATGCCGATGATGCCGAGCTGCAGATAGACGTCGATCCACATGTTGTGGGCCTGCATGACCGTCTGGCCGTGATCGATGATCCAGCCGTCGAAGGCGGGGTCGCTCGGGTTCCAAGGCGTCGCGAAGCCCCATCCGGTCCAGGGCCGCTCGTTCGCCTTCTCGAGGACGGTCGCCCAGATATCGGTGCGTCCCGTGAGGTCGGATCCGCGGCCGAGGGCTTCGAAGATCCGATCGTGCAGGAGCCACAGCGCGGCGGCGCCGCCGAGCCCGATCACGGCGTAGCCGATGTAGTACGGCGTGCGCTGCCCCGGCCGCTTGGCCCGGCGCATGAGGAGGATCGTGGCGAGCACGACGGCGACGCCGGCGGCCGCGAGGTAGGTCGTCACGGAGCCCGCGCGGATGAGCAGGTAGGTCGCGACACCGATCCAGATGTAGAGAAGCACGCGACGGGGTGCGCCGGCGGCGATGCGGATCGCGAAGACGATGATCGCGAGGAGGCACAGCGGTCCCAGCAGGTTGGCGTTGCCGACGATGCCCTGGATGCGCCCACCGTCGAAGAGGTTGTTGCGCGACCAGTACACGATGGGGTCGACATCGCCCTCGGGGACGGGCGCGAAGCCCGGCATGACAGCGTGCTGGATGAAGATCGAGACGAACAGCTCGAACACGACCGAGAGGGCGATGACCCACTTGAGGCCCGACGCGATCGCGCGCACGAGCTCGCGCCACGTGAGGACGCTCCCGACGAACAGTGCCTGCACCGTCGTGATGCCGAGCAGCAGGAGCGTCAGCGCGGTCGTCTGCGGCCACGCCGACCAGAAGATCGAGAGGCCCGCCCACAGCACGTAGGCGAGCGCGAACTCGGGGAGGCGCCGCCACTGCACCTGCGGGCGGACGATGAACCACAGCAGCAGCGAGAACCCCGCGCTGCCGATCGCGATGGCGGCGGCGCCGCTTTCGTCGAACGCGTGCACGAGGGCGGTTCCCGCGAGTGCCTGGAACAGCACGAAGACGCACCATGCGCGCAGCATGAGGTGCCCCGTCGTCTCTCGGACGGGCGCTGCCGGCGGTGCCGACGCGGGGTGCTTCGAGTGGACCGCCATCGTGTCATCAGGGTACCGCGAGGCACCTCCGCGGCCGTGAGAGCCACCCTCGTGCGCGTGAATAGGCTGGAGCCATGCTGGTACCTCTCATCAACGAGCCGCGCGACTACGCCTGGGGGTCCACGACCCTCATCGCCGAGCTGGAAGGGCGCACACCGAACGGGCGTCCCGAAGCGGAGGTCTGGTACGGCGACCACCCCGCCGATCCCGCCGTCGTCCCCGACGGGCGCGGGCTCGGCGAGTGGCTCGCCGACGAGGGCGCCGGCACGGGCGCGCCGGCGCGCCTCCCGTATCTGCTCAAGGTGCTGGCGGCGGCATCCCCCCTCTCGATCCAGGCGCACCCGTCGAAGGCCCAGGCGGAGGAGGGGTTCGCACGCGAGGAGGCCGCCGGCATCCCGCGCGACGCCGCCGAGCGCACGTACCGCGACGACAACCACAAGCCCGAGCTCATCGTCGCCGTCAGCGAGACCTTCACGGCGCTCGCGGGGCTGCGCGACCTCGAAGCGACGCGACGACTCGTCGCGACGCTCGGCGCGGCGGGTGAGCCGCTCACCGCACGACTGGCGGGGACGGATGCCGCAGCCTCGCTGCGCGACACGATCGCGTGGCTGCTCTCGGGCACCGCGCAGGCCGAGGTGGCGGCCCTCATCGGGGCGGCGGCATCCGCCGAGAGCGAGGAGTTCGCCGCGGAGCTCGCCCTGTCGCGTCACCTCGACGACGCGTATCCGGGCGACCCCGGCGTCGTCGTGGCGCTGCTCATGAACCTCGTCGAGCTGCGCCGGGGCGAGGCCGTCTTCGTGCCGGCAGGTGTGCTGCACGCGTACGTCGCGGGGCTGGGCGTCGAGCTCATGGCGGCGAGCGACAACGTCCTGCGCGGGGGTCTCACGCCCAAGCACATCGACGTCCCCGAGCTTCTCTCGGTGCTCGACTCGACGCCCGGCCCCGCGCCCGTGCTGCGTCCCGCCGTCCTCGCGGGCGGCATCGAGCGGTTCGCGGCGGAGGGCATCGCGGACTTCGCGCTCCTGCACGCCTCGACGCCGGGTACGGGGACGGATGTCGCACTCGACGGCGTCGCGATCGCCCTCGTGACGGCGGGCGAGGTCGAGATCGAGGGAGCCGCGACGGGTGCCCGCGAGATCCTCATCCCGGGCCGCGCGGTGCTCGTGACGCCCGACGAGGGGACGCTCCGAGCCCGCGGGACGGGCGACCTCTTCGTCGCGACGCCGGGGCGCTGAGGCGCCCCGCACGCCCCGTACGGCTGTGCCGCGCCTGCGTGCACGCTCGGCGCGGTCCGTGTGCCGGCCAGGCGTTATCCGCGCGTGACACGCCGTCGGCGCGTCGTGAACCCTCAAGGGCCGCCTGAGGCTTTATGGTTCGCGACTTGACCGGGGCGAATTACACGGGTGTAATTGCTCGTACACGCGAACCAGCGTGGGGGGTTCACAGGTGGGAGAACGAGATGGCGGGCTCACAGTACCGTTCCGGCGTTCCCGACAATTGGTTCGTCGATCCGGTCCATCTGGGCGTTCCGGGGGTTCGTCGGCCAGTCGAGACAGATGTCGAGAATCCGCTCGGATGGCAGACGGATGCGCTGTGCGCGCAGACCGATCCCGAGGCCTTCTTTCCGGAGAAGGGCGGCTCGACGCGTGACGCGAAGCGCGTCTGCACGACGTGCGACGTGCGCGACGAGTGCCTCGAGTACGCGCTGCAGAACGACGAGCGCTTCGGGATCTGGGGCGGCCTGAGCGAGCGCGAGCGGCGCAAGCTCAAGCGGCGCGCGAGCTGAGTCGCGCGACGTCCGCGATCGGGCGCACGCGGCGCGTGCGCCCGGGTCGACGGATGCCGCCCGCCTAGGCTGACGACGTCATGCCCGGCCGAGTTCATGCGATCCTCGTCGTGCGCCCCGATGGGCGCACGCCAGCCGCGTTCCACCTTCGCAGGACTCTCGCGGCGCTCGCCGCCCAGACACGTCCCATCGACGACCTGACGATCGTCGTATGCGGCGAGGACGAGATCGTCGCCGAGGTCGCGGCATCCGCCCCCGCTGAATCGGTCATCACGGCGCCGGCGCGCACTCGCTTCGCCGAGGCGACGGCGATCGCGACGCGGCGCCTCGCGGGGGACTCCGTGTGGCTGCTCGCGCAGGACACGACCCCCGAGGCGGACGCCCTTGCGAAGCTCGCGGGCGCGCTCGAGCTCGCACCCTCCGTCGCCTTCGTCGCGCCGAAGCTCGTGCGGGCCGACGACCGCTCCGCGATCGTCTCGCTCGGCGTGAGCATGACACGCCTCGGCCGGACCGTCGGACTCGCGGATGGCGAGCTCGACCAAGGCCAGCACGACGTGCGGGAGGACGTCCTCGGCACGGACGTGCGCGGCATCCTGATCCGCACCGACGAGTGGCGCAGACTCGAGGGCCTCGACCGCGGGATGCGCGGAGCCGACGAAGGCCTCGACCTCGGCGTGCGCGCACGACTCGCGGGATCGCGCATCGCCCTCGTGCCGACGGCGCTCGTCGCGGTGTCGGGTGACGGGGTCGCCGGGCCCACCGCCCCCGTCACGCGCGCTCGCCGCATGCAGCGCGCCGTCGCCGAGCGCACGGCCCAGCTGCATCGCCGCCTCGCCTACGCGCACCCGATCGCCGTGCCCTTCCTGTGGCTCGCGCTCCTGCCGCTCGCCGTCTGGCGCACGATCGTGCTCCTGGTCGGCAAGCAGCCGGGCCTCATCGCGCCGGAGTGGGCGGCCGCGGCGCTCGCGGCGGTCCGTCTCGGCGCGATCGCCCGATCGCGCGGGCGCATCCGCCGCACGCGGAGCGTCTCGTGGACGCAGCTCGCGCCGCTGCGCGTGACGCGCGCCGCGCTGCGCGAGCGCCTCGACGACGACCACGAGCATCTGGGCGACGCGCGGCGCACCGAGCTGCGGTTCTTCTCCGGCGGCGGCGCTTGGCTCGTGCTCGCGGCCCTCGTGGCGTCGGTCGCGGCGTTCCCCGCGCTCCTCGCATGGAACGTGCTCGGCGGCGGCGCCCTGCAGCCGCTGCGCGAGGTCGTCGGCCAGCTGTGGGCCGACACCCTCTACGGGCAGCGCGCCCTCGGTCTCGATGAGACGGGTCCCGCCGACCCGTTCGCGGCCGTCGTCGCGGTCGTCGGCTCGCTGTGGCCCGCCGAGCCCTCGCGCGCGCTCGTCCTCGTGTGGGTCCTCGCGCTTCCGCTCGCGGCACTCGGCGGGTGGTTCGCGGCGACGCGCGTCACAGAGCGATCGATGCTGCGCATCGCGGGCGGGGCGGTGTGGGCGCTCGCGCCGACGTTCCTCGCGGCGCTCGTGCTGGGGCGGCCGACGGCGGTCCTCGCGCACCTCCTGCTGCCGTGGCTCTTCTACGCGGGAGCGGCGGCGCACCGCTCGTGGGTCGCGGCGGGAGCGGCATCCGTCCTCTTCGCGGCGGTCGTCGCGTGCGCTCCCTCCCTCGCCCCCGCCCTCATCGTGCTGTGGGTCGTCGCCCTCGCGATCACTGTCGCCCGGCGCGCGGGCCGCGGCATCGCGCAGCTCGTGTGGGTGCTCGTGCCGGCGGCGGCGCTCGCCGCGCCGCTCGTCTGGCATCAAGTGGTCGGCGGCGATCTGTGGGCGCTCGCCTCGGACCCCGGCGTCGTATGGGCGGGGCCCCAGGTCGCTCCCGACGTCGCGGGTCGCGCGCTCCTCGCGGCGGGATTCCCCACGACCGACCCGGGCGGATGGCAGTCGCTGCTCGGACCCGAGGCGCCGACGTGGTGGGTGCCGCTCCTGTGCGCGCCGATCGCGGTGCTCGCGCTCGTCGCCGCCGTGACGCAGCGCTGGGCCGCGGGCGTCGTGCTGCTCATCGTCGCGGCGACCGGCATCGCGACGGCGTTCGCGGCGGCGGGCATCGCGGTCGCCTTCGCGGAATCGGCGACCGTATCGATCTGGCCCGGCGCGGGCGTGAGCCTTGCGTGGCTCGGCGCGCTCGGAGGCGCGCTCGTCGCACTCGACTCAGGCCTCGCCCCGCGGCTCGCTGTCGTGCGGACCCTCGTTGCGCTCGGCGTCGTCGCGGCTGTGGGCCTGCTGGCGGTGCCGGGGCTCACGGCGTCGTCGCGCGGCGAGACGTTCCTGACCAACGGCCCCGACAGCACCCTGCCCGCCTACGTCGCCGCCGAAGGCCGTGACGACCCCGATGTCGGGACGCTCGTCCTCACGCCGCAGAACGGCGGCGGCGTCGCTGCCGAGGTTGTGTGGGGCGGCAGCGAGACGCTCGGGGGGCAGGCGACGATCGTCTCGACGCAGACCGAGGCGACCGCCGCCGACCGCACCGTCGCCAACCTGTCGGCGGATCTCATCACGGGATCCGCGGGGGATGCCGTCGCCGGCGTCGCCGCGGAGGGCATCGGCTTCGTCCTGCTCGCGCCGGCCGCCGCGCCCGAATCCGATGCCGCCCGCGCCTTCGGGCTCTCTGCGCAGACGGCGCTCGACCAGCGGGACGGGCTCGACGCCGTCGGCGACACGCCCAAGGGCACCCTGTGGCGCGTCATCGTTCCGCTCGCGCCGCGCGCTGAGGCCTCCGATCCGGGTCTCACGCGGAGCATCGCGCTCGGACAGCTTGCGGCCTTTGTCGTCGCCCTGCTGCTCGCGCTGCCGACGGCGGCCGCGCGTCGCGCCGCGCAGCGCACGCCCCGCGTCGTCGGGCCGTACTGGAGCGAGGGACGATGAGCGACCGGAGACCCTTCCGCTGGGCCACGACGGGCGCGCGCATGCTCGCGGGCACCCTCGTGGCGGCGGGATTCGTCGTCGCCGTCGTGACGGGGATCGTCGTACCGTGGCCGACGCTCACGCGCGAGCCCGTCGAGATCGTCGCGACGCCGGCACCCGAGGCGAGCATCCTGGGCTGCTCGGGATCGCTCCTCGCGCTCGGGCGCGATGCCGCGGCAGCGCAGGCGATCTCGGTCTCCGCGACGCAGGAGGTCACGGCAGGCGTGCGCGAAGGATCGCCGCCGCTCGTCGAGTCGGACCTCCTCTCGGCGACGCCCGGTTCGTTCGTGCCGGTCTACACGGCTGAGCCCGACGGACGGACGCGGACGGATGTCGCGGCCTCCGGCTCGTCGCAGATCGGCGACCCCGACCTTTCGGGATACGCCGCGTCGGCGTGCCGCCCGCCGCTCATGGAGTCGTGGATCGTCGGCGGCGCCACGACGACAGGGTCGGCCGACATCCTCCTGCTCGGCAACCCCGGAGAAGTGCCCGCGACGGTGGAACTGACGGTGTACGGCACCGACGGACCCGTCGTGCCCCCGGGGGGCAAGCTGGTCGTGCCGGCCGGCACGCAGCAGGCCGTCGCGATCGCGGGTCTCGCGCTCGGCGAGGCGAGCCCCGTCATCCGCGTCACGGCGACGGGAGCGCCCGTGACGGCTGCGCTGCAGGCGAGCATCACCCGCACCCTGATCGCGGGAGGCGTCGACGTCGTCGGCGCGATCGCGACGCCCCAGCGGCGTCTCGTGATCCCCGGCGTGTCCGTCGTAGAGGCGGACGGACCCGCGATCGGAGCGCCGACGGTCCTGCGGCTCCTCTCGCCCTCCTCCGACGCGACAGCCTCCGTCACGGCGCTCCCCACGGGTACCGCGGCGGCAGGCGCCGAGCCGATCGTCGTCCCTCTGAGCGCCGGACTGCCCGTCGACGTCGACCTGAGCGGGCTCGACCCGCGGGAGTACACCGTGCAGATCGAGGCCGATGCGCCGCTCGTGGGCGCCCTGTGGCAGACGACCGGATTCGCCGAGGGCGCCGACTTCGCGTGGTTCGTGCCCGCGCCCGACATCTCCGTTCCGAGCCTCTTCGCGACCCCCGCGGGACCGTCGCCCGCGCTCACGGTCATGAATCCGACGGATGCCGCGGTCGAGGTCGCCGTCGACGCGGTCGACGGCACGAGCTCGACGACCGTCACGGTCCCCGCGGGACGATCCGAGCGCTTCAGCCTGCGGCCCGAGACCGTCTACGAGCTGGATGCCGATGGCGCGCCCGTGCGCGCAGGCGTGTCACTCACGGGCGAGGGCGCCCTCGCCGGATTCCCCGTCTGGTCGGCCGACACGGCGGCCGAGCCGATCGTGGTCTACCCGTAGCCAGGCGGATCCGGGCCGGGTTTCGATACGCGCGCCCTGCGGGCGGGCTACTCAACCTTGACCCGCCGCGCATCAACGCGGGCTTCGCTCGCATTGATCCGCGGCGCGTCAAAAGTACCGGAAGCGCTCCGGGCCGAGGTCCCACGGATCGCGGTCCAGGTACTCCGCGGCGGCGCGGAAGACGCATCCCTCGATCATCATGCGGCGATGCAGGTCGTCGTTGCGGTGGAGATGGCTCAGCCGCTCGATGGGGAGGCGGTACAGGACGATCCGCTTCTCCTGCGAGAGGACGTGCCAGCGCGGGATGCCGTCCTCGTCGGTCGCGGCCGGCATGTCGGCGATCTCGAAGCTGACGTCGCGAAGCTCCTCCCACGACGATCGCAGGAACTCCGCCGCCGTCCCGACCGCGAGGTCGAATCGCTCGGCGCGGGTGTCGAGCGGGGGCAGAGGGGGCTTCACGACCGAGCTGCGCCCCTCGCGGCCGTGGCGGCCGTGACGCGAAGGTCGCCGCGCCTTGCGCGCAGCATCCCGAGTCCTCCGCCATGCCATGGAGCCATCTTAGGCGGGCGGGTGGTCCCCGGCCGAGGGGCGGGAAGGGGTGAGTGGATGCCGCGTCGTGCGACATGTCGCGGCAGCGGTTCACCCCGGATCGGCGCGGGCAGGGCCGGCGGGGTGAGTTGTGGCCGGGTCGCGGGCCGTGAGGCGACCGCGGATCACCCCACACCGGTGCGCGCGTCCTCGCCGGGGTGGGCGGTCCTTGCCGGCCGAGCGTGCGGCGGCGCGGCATCCGGGTCGATGTGCGCCCGTGCGGCTAGGGTCGGGGCGATGCGCGAGAGACTCTGCTCAAAAGTGGGATGCGCCCGCGAGGCGGTCTCGACCCTGACCTACGACTACGGCGATCAGATGGCCGTGATCGGCCCGCTGGGCCGCGACGGCGACCCGCACGCGCACGATCTGTGTGCGATCCACACCGATCGGCTCTCGGTGCCCAAGGGCTGGGTCGTGGTCCGGCACGAGACGCTTCGGGTCTGAGCCAGGCAGTCCCCAGCGGGGCATGGGAGAATGGCCGGATGTCGACTTCCGCGCCCGTCGCCGCTCCCGCCCAGTCCGCCGAAGGGCGTCCGCTCGAGTTCGAGGTCGCCGACCTCTCACTCGCCGAGGCCGGCCGGCACCAGATCCGCCTCGCCGAGAACGAGATGCCGGGCCTCATGGCCCTGCGCGCCGAGTTCGGTGCGGCCCAGCCGCTCGCAGGTGCGCGCATCGCCGGCTCGCTGCACATGACGGTGCAGACGGCCGTCCTCATCGAGACCCTCACGGCTCTCGGCGCGCAGGTGCGCTGGGCGAGCTGCAACATCTTCTCGACGCAGGATGAAGCCGCCGCCGCGATCGCGGTGGGCCCGACGGGCACCGTCGACGCGCCTGCCGGTGTGCCGGTCTTCGCGTGGAAGGGCGAGACCCTCGAGGAGTACTGGCGCTGCACCGACCGCATCTTCGACTGGTCGGCCGAGGGCTTCGACGGCCCCAACCTGATCCTCGACGACGGCGGAGACGCGACGCTGCTCGTGCACAAGGGCGTCGAGTTCGAGAAGGCGGGCGCCGTCCCGGCCGCCGCGGAGGGCGCGTCGGGCGAGTACCGCATCATCCTCGAGACGCTCCGCGCGAGCCTCGCAGAGGACCCGCAGCGCTTCACGCGCATCGCGGCCGAGCTCATCGGCGTGACCGAGGAGACCACGACCGGCGTGCACCGGCTCTACGAGCTCGCGGCGTCCTCCGAGCTGCTCTTCCCCGCGATCAACGTCAACGACTCGGTCACGAAGTCGAAGTTCGACAACACCTACGGCATCCGCCACTCGCTGCCCGACGGTCTCAACCGCGCGACGGACGTGCTCATCGGCGGCAAGGTCGCCTTCGTCGCGGGCTACGGCGACGTCGGCAAGGGATCGGCCGAGGCGCTGCGCGGGCAGGGTGCGCGCGTCATCGTCGGCGAGATCGACCCCATCTGCGCGCTGCAGGCGGCGATGGACGGCTTCCAGGTCGCGAAGCTCGAGTCGGTCATCGACCAGGTCGACATCATCATCACGGGCACCGGGAACACGCGCGTCGTGACGCCCGAGCACCTGCTCGGCCTCAAGCACCTCGCGATCGTCGGCAACGTGGGCCACTTCGACGACGAGATCGACATGGCGGGGCTCGAAGCGATCCCGGGCGTCGTGAAGGTCGAGATCAAGCCCCAGGTGCACGAGTGGCGCCTGCCGAACGGCCGCAGCGTCCTGGTCCTCTCCGAGGGACGCCTCATGAACCTCGGCAATGCCACGGGGCATCCGTCGTTCGTCATGAGCGCCTCGTTCTCGAACCAGGTCCTCGCCCAGCTCGAGCTCTACACGCGCCGCGAGGCGTACCCCGTCGGCGTCTACACGCTGCCGAAGTCGCTCGACGAGAAGGTCGCCCGCCTTCACCTCGCGGCGCTCGGCGTCGAGCTGACCGAGCTCACGCCCGAGCAGTCGGCTTACCTCGGCATCCCGGTCGACGGCCCCTACAAGCTCGACCACTACCGGTATTGATGCGCGACGGGTCATCGCGAGCGAAGCCCGCGTTGACGCGTCGCGGGTCAAGGTCGAGTAGGCGCGCCAGCGCCGTATCGAGACCACGACTCGCGGTCTGTGAGACTCCCGCCGATCCGAACGACCGCCGGAGAAACGGGCCCTGACGGGGCCTGCGTTGCGCCGGGTCGACGTCGCGCAGGTCAGCGCTGCGGGAAACCCCGCGGCGCGCCCGTCGCGCCGGCGGTGAGCGCCGCGACGCGCTGCGCCTCGAGGCCCAGCGCGCGCACCTCGCGGGAGCGGCGCACCGCGACGACGCCGCGCAGGAACGTCTCGGGGTCGACGGCGGGGACGGGTGAGACGAACACCCGGACTTCGAGGGCGAGGGATGTCGCGACCCGCGTGCGCGCGGATGGCTCCATGCTCTCGGCGTGCGAGACGAACTGCGCCGTGCGCCGCGCGAGGCGATCGGGCAGTCGCGCGACGTCGGCGACGCCTGACCAGGGGACGAGTGCGGGCGGTACGCCGTGCGGGGCGTTGGGCAGCGCGGGGGTGCGGGTGCGCTCGGAGTAGGTTCCCGCGAGCAGATCGCCGAGCCGCTGCGACCGCGGAGTGAAGGCGCCCACGATCGCCGCGACGGCGCCCGCCGTGAACCAGATCTCGAAGACGCCGACGAGGGCCCGGATGAAGGCCTGCCGGAATCCCGAGGCTCCGCCGTCGCTGCGGACGATGCGGCCGCCGACGGCGAGCTTGCCGAGGCTGCGCCCGCGCGTCGCCGTCTCGACGACAGTCGGCAGCACGACGGTGACGAGCACGAGCCCGACGACGAGCATGATCGGGAAGACCGCCGAGTCGACGATGTTCGAGCCGAGCAGCCAGGAGGCGACGAGTCCGAAGAGGACCAGCATCCCGATCCCGAGGGTCACGTCGATGAGACAGCCGAGCGCGCGCAGGAAGAAGCCGATCGGCTGGACGTCGAGGGCGACGGCCTCACCCGTGAGGATCTCGTCCTGGCGCACATCGACGACGATCGGGGTCGGCGCCTGTGTCATGCGTAAAGTAAACCAAATGGACCTCGATGCCCTCACGACCGCGCGCCACGCGGAGTGGGCGCGGCTCGACGAGCTGAGCCGGCGCCGCTCGCTCACGGGCGCGGAGGTCGACGAGCTCGTGACGCGGTATCGCGCGGCATCCGCCGATCTCGCGGACATCAAGACCTCCGCCGGACGCACGGCCCACGGCGACCACGTCTCGACGATGCTCGCCCGGGCGCGGCTCCGGTTGACGGGCGGCCCCGAGAACGTCCTGCGGCAGATCCCGCGCTTCTTCGTGCTGCAGCTGCCTGCCGCGCTGTACCGCGTGCGCTGGACGACGCTCGTGATCGCGGTGTCGTTCATCGCGGTCGTGACGGTCGTCGCGCTGTGGATCTCGAACGATCCCGTGCTGCTCGCCACGCTCGGATCGGACGCCGAGCTGTCGTACTACGCCGAGAACGAGTTCACGAACTACTACAGCGAGAACCCCGCGGCGGTGTTCGCGGGCACGGTGTGGACGAACAACGCGTGGATCGCGGCGCAGTGCGTCCTGTTCGGCATCACGGGCATCTGGCCGCTCATGGTGCTCGTGCAGAACGCCGTCGGCGTCGGCGTCGCGGCGGCCGTCATGAACGCCTTCGGCCAGGGTGACGTCTTCCTGCTGTTCATCCTCCCGCACGGGCTGCTCGAGCTCACGAGCATCTTCGTCGCGGGCGCGGCGGGGCTGCACATCTTCTGGGCGTGGGTCGCGCCCGGTCGCCGGTCGCGCGGCGAGGCGCTCGCGGCGGCGGGCCGCTCGCTCGCGACGATCGCGATCGGCCTCGTGCTCGCCCTCGCGCTTTCCGGGGCGATCGAGGGCTTCGTGACGGCTCAGCCCTGGCCGTGGCCGCTCAAGATCGGCATCGGGGCGGCAGCCCTCGGCGCCTTCCTCGTGTACATGCTCGTCGTCGGCCGTCGCGCCCACCGCCTCGGCGAGGCGGGCGATCTGACGGAGTTCGAGGCGGGGACGCCGACGCTCGTCGCGGGCTGAGGCGCTCGCGTCGGTCGAGATCGTCGCGAGACTTCCCGTGTGTCTCGCGTTCGCGGCCGCGGCATGACAGAGGTGAGGTTTCGAGGCGGTGTGGTGCGCCCGCGAGATGCAAGGAATCCCGGGCGGGATTGGATGCCGCGGGCCGGGCAGCGAAAGGCCCCAGGCGCCGCAGCGACCGGGGCCTTCGCGACTTACGTCAGGACTTCTTCGTGCCGTCGAACAGCGCGCGGTACGCGAAGCCCGCGATGATGGCGCCGAGGATCGGGAACACGATGAAGACCCACAGCTGGGCCAGCGCCTCGCCGCCGCCGTAGATCGCCGTCGCGATCGAGCGGGCCGGGTTGACCGACGTGTTGTCGACGGGGATCGTCGCGAGGTGGATGAGGGTCAGCGTGAGACCGATCACGAGGCCCGCGAAGGCGGCGTTGCCGCGGGTCCGGTGCGTCACGCCGAGGATGACGATGACGAAGAGCGCCGTGAACAGCGTCTCGACGACGATCGCGCCCAGGATGCCGAAGCCTCCGGGCGACAGTTCGCCCCAGCCGTTGCTCGCGAAGCCGCCGTCCTGTGCAGCGCTCAGCCAGTCCGGCTTGGAGAGGCCGATCAGGACGATGACGGTCGTCGCGACGAGGCCGCCGATGACCTGGACGACGATGTAGCTGAGTGTGTCGCGCCACGGGAACCGACCCGCCGCGGCGAGGCCGAGCGTGACGGCGGGGTTGAAGTGGCCGCCCGAGATCGGTCCGAAGGCGTAGGCGCCGGCGACCACCGTGAGACCGACGGCGAGTGAGACGCCGAGGAATCCGACGCCGAGGGACGTGCCGTTGGAGCTCGCGCCGAAGTTGGCGGCGAAGAGCGCCGTGCCGATGACGCCCAGCACGAGCAGGAAGGTGCCGAAGCCTTCCGCGGCGAGGGTCGCAGCGGTCGACGGGGCGGTGGGCGTGTGATCGAGGGGCGTGGGCTCGATCGGCTTCTCAGGTCGCGGATCGCTCATGGCATGAGACTCCTTCGCAAGGGGAGACGGCCGACTTGCCGTCCGATCGCGAGCCTAGGGCATGCTCAGCTGACTCTCAGGAATCCCCGCCGCGCAAGCCGGTATCCCGCCACGCGGGGTCATACGGCGACGCGGGGCGTCAGAGACGCCCGGCCGCCTTGAGCGCGAGGTACCGGTCGGCGATCCGGGGCGGCAGAGCCTCGGGGGTGTCGGCGATCGCCTCGGCTCCCGCGCGGCCGATCGCGTCGGCGACGGCGGCCGCATCGCGCGCCGTGCGGGCGGCGGCGGCTTCGCGATAGACCTCCGCCGCGTCGGGACGCGGTTCGGGAGCGGATGCCGCCGGGCCCACGCGCCCGGATGCTCCGCCCGGCGCACCAGCATCGGGTGGAGAGGGCGTGGGGACCGTGACCGTGCCGACCAGGACGTGTGCGCGGTGGGCGAGGGCAGGCAGCGAGCCGAGGAAGCCGCGTGCGGCGTCGGGGGCGTCCTGCGCCGTCAGCAGCACGACGAGCGAGGGGCGCGACGTGAGGGCGCGCACCTGGGCGAACGCGGCATCCCAATCCGTGTCTATGAGCTGCGGCTCGACCGGCGCCATCGCGTCCACGAGCGCCGGGAGCAGCGCGGGTCCGTCCACGCGCGTCACGCGGCCGCGCGTGACCCGGTCGAAGAGGAGGAGGTGCGTGTGGTCGCCCGCCCGCGACGCGAGCGCCGCGAGCAGCAGCGCGGCCTCCATCGCGGCGTCGAGGCGGACGCCGTCTCCGACGCGGGCTGCGGCGGTGCGGCCCGTGTCGATCACGATCACGACGTGGCGGTCGCGTTCGGGGCGCCACGTGCGGAGCATCGTCGTGCCCGCGCGGGCCGTCGCGCGCCAGTCGATCGAGCGCACGTCGTCGCCCCGCACGTATTCGCGGAGGCTGTCGAACTCCGTTCCCTGCCCGCGCACCTGGACGCTCGTCGAGCCGTCGAGCTCACGCAGCCGCGCGAGACGCGAGGGCAGGTGCCTGCGCGCTGTGAACGGCGGGAGCACGCGAAGCGCGCCCGGCGCGTCGAGGCGCACCTGCCTGCCCGCGAGGCGCAGCGGTCCGTCCGAGCGCACCACGACGAACTCCGAGCGCAGCTCGCCGCGCCGGCGGGGGAGCAGCGGCACCGCGAACCGGCGCCGCTCGCCCGCGGGGATGTCGACCGCCAGCCGCTCGGGCGGCGCCCCCGCCGTGGGCTGCCACGCGTCCCGCGCGCGGCCGCGCAGACGACGGTCGCCCGTATTCTGCAGCCACAGCTCGGCCTCGACCTGCTGGCCGAGGAGAGCCCGTCGAGGGATGCGGCGGTCGACGCGCAGCGTGCGCGGCGACGGCGCGGCCGCGGCATCCGCTCCCGCGAGCAGAATGCACAGCACGACCCACGCTCCCGCCGACGCCCACGCGTCGACGCCCGCGAGCGAGAGCAGCACGACGGGCACGGCGCCGAGGGCGACGAGCAGGGGGAGGCGGCCGGTGACGTACATGGGGCCTGGACTTGCTCCTTTGTCAGAGGGGTTTCGATACGCGGCGCTTCGCGGCGCTACTCAACCTTGACCCGAGCCGCATCAACGCGGGCTTCGCTCGCATTGATCCGGCACGCGTCAAATGGGGACCCGGGTCTGCTGCAGCACAGAGCCGAGGACCGCGTCCACCGAGACGCCCTCGAGCTCGGCGTCGGTGCGCAGCCGGATGCGGTGGCGCCAGGTCGGCACGAGCATCGTCTGCACGTGGTCGGGCGTGATCGCGGGGTATCCGCCGAGCCACGCCCACGCCTTCGACGCGGCCAGGAGCGCCGTCGCGGCGCGCGGGCTCACCCCGAGCTGCACGGAGGGGCTGCGCCGGGTGGCCTGCGCGAGGTCGACGACGTAGCCGAGGACGTCGTCCGCGACGGTGACGGATGCCGCTGCCCGCTGCGCCGCGCGGATCTCGTCGGCCGTCACGACCTGCGTGAGCCCCGCGCCCGCGAGATCGCGGGGGTCGAAGCCGCTCGCGTGGCGCCGGAGCACCGCGAGCTCGGCCTCGCGCGCGGGGATCTCGACGATGAGCTTGAGCAGGAACCGGTCGAGCTGCGCCTCGGGCAGCGTGTAGGTTCCCTCGTGCTCGATGGGGTTCTGGGTCGCCGCCACGAGGAACGGCTCCGGGAGGCGGCGCGTGACGCCGTCTGTGGACACCTGGCGCTCCTCCATCGCCTCGAGCAGGGCGGACTGCGTCTTGGGCGGCGTCCGGTTGATCTCGTCGGCGAGGACGATGTTCGTGAAGACGGGTCCCTCGCGGAACTCGAACTCGCCGGCCTTCGCGTCGTACACGAGCGATCCCGAGACGTCGCCCGGCATGAGGTCGGGCGTGAACTGGATGCGCTTCGTGTCGAGGCCGAGCGCCGCGCTGAAGGAGCGGACGAGGAGCGTCTTGGCGACGCCGGGTACGCCCTCGAGCAGCACGTGGCCGCGGGAGAGCAGCGCGATGAGCAGTCCCGTGACGGTACCGTCCTGGCCGACGACGGCCTTGCCGACCTCGAGGCGGACGCGGTTCATCGCCTCGCGCAGCTGCTCGGAGCTCGCGACGGCGGGCGCGACGGCGGGCGTCGCCGATGGCGCCTCGGCCGGCGGGGGAGCAGTGGGGGTGGCGTCGGTCATGGAGCGTTCCTTTCCGGGCGGACGGTCTGCCTGACCGCCTCCTCGAGATGGCGGAGCCGGTCGCGCAGCGAGACGAGCTGCGCGTCGCCGTGCGGGAGTTCGTCGATCAGGATGCCGCGGACGGCGCGGCGGTCCCACCCGAGACGGCCGGCCGCGGCATCCGCGATCTCGGGTGCGGAGGCTGCGGGGCCGAGTCCCAGCAGTCGTGCGAGCCGGCCGAGCGCGTCGATGCGCAGCTGGTCGGCGGCGTGGACGGTGTCGCGCGAGCGGGCGTAGAGGCGCGCGCGCCCCTCGGTCGTCTCGGAGGCGCGCACCGTGACCGGCAGGCGTTCGGGCACGAGCGGGCCGAAGCGGCGGCCGCGCCAGACGCCGGCGGCGATCCCCGCGATCAGCAGCAGGACGATCGTCGGGCTCACCCACGGCGGCGTGAGCTCGCCGAGCGTCGGTGTGCCCTCGAGGTCGGTCTCGCCGACACCGGGGACGTACCAGACGACGAGCGGATGCCGCCCCATGAGGTTGAGCGCGAGCGCCGCATTGCCGTTCTCGGCGAGCACGTCGTTCGCGAAGATCGCTCGCCCGTCGACCGCGCTCACGCGGCGACCGGTGTCGTCGGAGATGAGCAGTCCGCTCGCGTCGTCCGCGGCGTAGCACGCGTCGACGCCGGAGCCGGCCTCGTAGACGGCACCGGGTGCGACAGGGCCGGATCGCTGCGCCTCGGGCAGATCGCAGCGCGGCTCGACGGGCGCGTCGTCGGCGTACCCCGCCGGATTCGATCCATCGAGCAGCAGGCGCAGCGTCCGCGCCCGCGGCTCGATGAGGACGACGTCCGCCGCGTCGGCGACGAGCGTCTCGAGCGCCGCGTCGGAGAGCGCGGGCGCGTCGGGCAGGACGAGTGTCGCACCCGGCCCGAGCGCCTCGCGCGCCGCGCCCCGGTCGCGCAGCACGAGGACCTCGACGCCCTGCTCCTGCAGGATCGCGGCGACTGCGCGCGCTCCGCCCGGAGCGGGGGATTCGGGGTCGAGGGCGTCGCGCTCGGCGAGCTGGGCGAGTCCTGTCAGAGCCGCGCCGACGCCCCCGACGACCACGAGGGCGATGCCGATCGCGATCCACCCGCCGATCCGCCGCCGGCGCGTCGGTCGTGGTGACGAGGCGGTTCCGGATGCCGCATCCCGCGTCATCGCCGCCGTCATCGCGAGATCTCCTCGAGTACGCGCGGCCGCCCCGTCGCGACGGCGTCGTCGACCGCGGCGACGCGTCGGTAGAGCTCCGCGGTTCCCGGTCGGCGCAGGTACCGGACGTCGTCGAAGGCGCGCGCGGCGTCCTCGAGGGCCGCGGCCTGCGCGGGGAAGGCGCGGGCGGCTCGCCGCGCGAACCCGTGCACCGTGGCTCCGGGCGGCGTCTCGAGGATCGAGCGCTCCGCGAGACCGCGCGCGAGGGCGCGGAAGCGATGAACGATCGCGGCGTCCCATTCGCCGCGCTGCGCGTGCACCTCGGCGGCGGAGCGCAGGTCGGCCGCCGACCGTGCGTCGGACTCGCCGAAGAGCTCGCCGACCGCGATGCGCGATCGCCGCGTCGCGCGCGGCATGCCCCACACGAGGAAGGCGGCGACGATCAGGACGACCACGACGATCGCGGCGATGAGGGCGAACGCTCCGCCCCACGGGCCGGAGAGCTCCGTCGAGAACAGGCTCGCGAAGAAGTCGCCGATCGCCTGGGCGATTCGGTCGAAGAGCGTCGGCTCGGCCTGCGCGTAGGCGGGCTTGGACAGTTCCCGCTCCGCCCACTCGCGAGCCTCGTCGCCGTCCGGCGTGAGGGGCGGCACGGCTTCCGCGAGCACGGCGCCGATCGTCGCCGTCAGGCCCACGGCGACTCGCGGTCCGTGCCGTCCGCCGGTCCTCCCGGCGCCGTCCACGCGGTCGGCGGCGGGGACTCGCCATCGGCCTTCGTCTCGCCGGATGGCGCGCCGTCGGCGACGGGGGCCGCGTCGGCACGTCGAGCCGTGTCCGCCTGCGGGGCAGCGGCCGGAGTCGCGGGCTGCGCGCTCGATGCAGCGGCCGGTGGATACGCGGCGGACGGCGCGCCCTGCGGCTGCGCACCCTGAACCGGTGGCTGCGCGTACGCCGGGGCCTGGCCGTACGCAGGGGGCTGCCCGTACGCGGGCGGCTGCCCGTACACCGGTGGCTGCCCGTACGCAGGCGGCTGCCCGTACGCAGGCGGCTGCCCGTACGCGGAAGGCTGCGCGTACGCGTAGCCGGGCGCGCCCGGGTACGGCTGCGGGTATCCGCCTGCGCCGGGGTACGGCGGTGCGTACCCGGGCAGTGTCGCGCGAGGCGCGATCTCGCGTCCGATGTGCTCGAGGTAGGGGTCTGCGAGGGCCGTGGCGCCGGCATCCCGCCGCTCGACATACGCGAGCAGATCGAGGTCGAGCCCCTCGTGACGCATGCGGCAGTCGATGTAGATGAGCGCGGCGGCCGTGGACTGCACGACGATCGCGACGGACTGGATGAGCAGCACGACGGCTTGCGTCAGGAGGCCCGAGACGATGAGCGCGATGATGCTCGACACGCCGCCGTCGCCGGTCGGGGCGATGACGGTCGAGAGTCCCGCCGAGACGAAGGAGAAGGGAAGGCTGACGACCTGCGCGATGCCGCTGAAGATGAGGTTCAGCAGGACGACGATGCCGAGGATGGGCCAGAACCGGCGGCGCGTCAGCCGCCACGATCGCGCGATGGCGCCGCCGATCGTCGCCCGCTCGAGGATGATGGCGGACGGCACGAGAATGAGCTTGACCGAGAGCCACAGGGTGAGCGGGATCGCTCCGAGCGCCACGACCACCGCGAGCGCGATCGCGGCGGGAGGCGCCGCCGTGCCGATCCCGAACAGCGCGACGCCGACGACGGCGATCGCGGCGATCATGGCTGCGATGAGCAGCAGCGAATAGCCGATGAGTCGCCACGCGACGGGCTTGACCTGCTTCCACAGGGCGCCGAGGCTCAGCTTCTCGGCGACGACGGCGTGGGCGACCTCGGTCACCACGACGGCCTGGACGATGACCCCGAGCGCCGTGGCGGCGAGCCCCAGGACGATCCCGGCCGCGGCCGTGATCGCGATCGAGCCCGCGAGGATCGACTCGTAGTCCTCCGAGCCCGGCGGGAGGGTCGCGAGTCGCGAGAACGACGCCCACGCGACACCGCCGATCGCGACGAGCACGACGACGTAGGCGAGCGACTGCACGACGAGCGCGAACCCGAGCAGCACACGCGGATTCTGGCGGAGGGCCGAAAAAGCCCGGCCGAGGATCGTGCCGAATGAAAGCGGGTGCAGCGGGATGATCCCGGGGCGGGATGCCGGCGTCCAAGCCGGATACGCGGTCACAGGTCCTCCTCGTGCCTCGACCCGCGCCCCACGGCAGGTGTGTCGGCAGGTCCCTATCGTGTCACACCCGCTCGGGACGTTCGGCGGCTCCACAGGCGGGGCGGCGGCTGGTATCAGGAAGCGTCGACTAGTCTGTGGAAGAGTGCGCCTTGGGGAAGGAAGCGGCCGCGAGCCGCGGTCACTCGGGGCTGGACGATAGGACGAACGCACGCGATGACTTCACGGATCCTGGTGGTCGACGACGACACCGCCCTTGCCGAGATGATCGGCATCGTGCTGCGCACGGAGGGATTCGAGACGGCCTTCTGCGCCGACGGAGCGAAGGCCGTCGACGCGTGGCGCGACGAGCGCCCCGATCTCGTGCTGCTCGACCTCATGCTCCCCGGCATCGACGGGATCGAGGTGTGCACGCGGATCCGCCAGGAGAGCGGCATCCCGATCATCATGCTGACGGCGCGCACCGACACGGCGGATGTCGTGAAGGGGCTGGAATCCGGAGCCGACGACTACATCGTCAAGCCCTTCAACCCGAAGGAGCTCGTCGCCCGGATCCGCACGCGGCTGCGCCCCGCATCCCAGCCGGCGAACGACACGCTGCGGATCGGCGACCTGACCGTCGACGTCGCGGCGCACGAGGTCCGGCGCGGCGACGATCCGATCGCGCTCACGCCGCTCGAGTTCGAGCTGCTCGTCGCGCTCGCCTCCAAGCCGCAGCAGGTCTTCTCGCGCGAGATGCTGCTCGAGCAGGTCTGGGGCTACCACTACAAGGCCGACACGCGGCTCGTGAACGTGCACGTGCAGCGCCTGCGCGCGAAGGTCGAGCTCGACCCCGACAACCCCAAGATCGTCACGACGGTCCGCGGAGTGGGCTACCGGGCCGGCGCGGTCGTGTGAGGCCATCGTGACGTCGGCGCGCGCGACGACGGCCACGACCTCCGGCCGGGCCTTCGGCGGCTGGCGCGAATGGCGCGGGTGGCCCGACGACCTCACGCAGCTGTGGCGCCGGTCGCTGCGGTTCCGGATCGTCCTCGTGACGATCGGACTCACCGCGGTCGCGGTGCTCATCGCGTGCGTGTGGATGGCGCTCGTCATCCAGAACGACCTCTTCGTCTCGCGGCGGGAGCAGGTGCTCGCCGACGCGCGCCGCGCGACGACGGCGGCGCAGCAGACGCTCGACAACGCGGCGGTGCAGACGGGCGACAGCGTGCAGCTGCAGAGCCTCATGAACAGCGTCCTGGCGATCCTCGTGCAGCAGTCCTCGACCGACATGATCGCGGCGGCGCGCATCGACCGCACGGCGCCTCAGGCGCCACAGGACTTCACGGTCGGCGGCTTCGACGAGGCGCTCATCACGGAGGGCATGCGCGTCGCGGTGCGCTCCAACGCCGTGCCGCAGTGGTGGCAGTCGGTCGGGCTGCCGCTCGAGAGCGGCGGGACGATGCCGGGCATCCTCGTCGGCCAGCAGCTCGTCCTCCCCGACGTCGGCGCGTACGAGCTGTACTTCGCGTACGACCTCGGCAGTGCGGCCCAGACGCTCGCCTTCATCCAGGGCATCCTGTGGGTCGTCGGGATCGGCTTGATCGTGCTGATCGGCGGGATCGCGTGGTTCGTGCTGCGCTCGGTCACGACTCCTATCAGCGAGGCGGCCGAGACGAGCGAGCGGCTCGCGGCGGGCGAGCTCACGGTGCGCCTCCCCGTGCACGGCGAGGACGAGCTCGCGACCCTCGGCCGATCGTTCAACGCGATGGCCGACAGCATCGAGTCGCAGATCAAGGAGCTCGCCGACCTGTCCCTCGTGCAGCAGAGATTCGTGTCGGATGTCTCGCACGAGCTGCGCACGCCGCTCACGACGATCCGCCTCGCGGCCGACATGATCAACGACCAGCGCGACGAGTTCGATCCCGCGACGGCGCGTGCCGCCGAGCTGCTCAACGCGCAGGTGCAGAGATTCGAGACCCTCCTCACTGATCTGCTCGAGATCAGCCGCTACGACGCGGGCTCGGTGCAGCTCGAGCTCGAGCCCACGAGCCTCGCCTCCCTCGCGGAGGACGTCATCGCCTCGATGCACACCCTCGCTGAGCAGCACGGCACCGATGTCCGCCTCGTGGCACCCGGCGGCTACACCCCCGTCGACATGGACCCGCGCCGCATCCGCCGGATCGTGCGCAATCTTCTCGGCAACGCGATCGAGCACGGCGAGCGCAGGCCGCTCGTTGTGACGGTCGACAGCAATCAGCAGGCCGTCGCGCTCAGTGTCCGCGACTTCGGGCTCGGCATGCGGCCCGAGGAGGTCGAGCACGTCTTCGACCGCTTCTGGCGCGCCGACCCCTCGCGCACGCGCACGATCGGCGGCACGGGACTCGGGCTGTCGATCGCTCTGGGCGACGCGCGGCTGCACGGCGGCGAGCTCGCCGTGTGGTCCGAGCCCGGCCGGGGCTCGCACTTCGTGCTGACGCTGCCGCGCGGCGGCGGCCGGCTCACGGCTCCGTCGCCGATCCGCCTCGAGCCCGACACTGACGCGCCCGACGAACTGGGGCGCACGCAGCCGATCGTGCTGCCGAGCGAGACCGCCTCCGGGCGAGGTGTGTCGTGATCCGGCGGCGCGGCAGGGTCGCCGCCGTCCTCGTCGCCGCAGCCCTCGTCCTCGCGGGCTGCGCGGGCCTGCCTACGACGGGTCCCGTCACCCCCGGGATGCCCGCCGACGCCGAGGCGGGCGAGCCCGACTTCGCCTTCAAGCCCGACAGCCCCCAGCCCGGGGCGACGCCCGAGGAGATCGTGGACGGCTTCATCCGCGCGGGCACGGGACCCGGCAGCGACGGCCGCTGGGAGGTCGCGCGGGAGTACCTCGCGCCGGACACTCCGTGGGATCCCAACGCCGGGGTGACGGTCGACCGGCCGGGCGATCGCATCTTCTCCGAGCCCGCCGAGGGTGAGGTCGTGCTGACCCTCGCGCCCGTCGCGAACATCGACGACATCGGCGCGTATTCGCCCGCCGAGGAGCTCTCGGCCGACCTGCCTTTCCAGCTCGCCCTGCAGAGCGACGGCGAGTGGCGCATCACCGAGGCGCCCGACGGGCTCGTCCTGGACACGTCGCAGTTCTCGACGGTCTTCCGGCGCGCATCGCTCATGTACTTCGACTCGACGTGGACCTTCCTGGTGCCCGACATCCGCTGGTTCCCCGCGATCAACGCGGCGACCTACATCGCCGACGCGCTCGTCGACAAGCCCCCCGCTCCGTGGCTCGCGGCCTCCGTGCGGACGGCCTTCCCAGAAGCGGTGACGCTGCGCCCTTCGGTCCCCGTCGAGGAGGGGGTCGCCGAGGTCGTCCTCGACGCGGCGGCGCTCGAAGTGAGTCCCGACATCCTCTCGCGCATGCAGGCGCAGCTGACGGCGAGCCTTCGGACGGCGGGGAACGTCTCGACTGTCGAGATGTGGGCGGGCACGACTCCCCTCGACGTCGAGCCCGCCGCGACCCGGTCGACGCGCGTCAACTCGCTGCCGCTCGTCCGCACCGACGACAGCTTCGGGTTCCTCAGCGGCGACCAGGTCGACACGATCGAGCTGACGCCCGCGATCATGCAGGTCGACGCCGCCGCGATCCAGGTCTCGCCCGACCGCGACTTCGCCGCCGTGCGCACGACGGGCGGCGCCGTCGTCCGCGTCGAGACCGACGGCGATGTGCTCGAGTTCGATCAGCGCGCGGGGCTCATCGACCCGACCGTCGATCCGTCGGGATACAGCTGGAGCGTCCCGCGCGACGCGCCGGGCCAGCTCGCCGCCTTCGCGGCGGGGAGCGAGCAGATCGCGATCGCGGGCGCCTGGCCCGAGGCGACGCAGGTCGCCGCGATGTCGCTTTCGCGCGACGGGACGCGCCTGGCCGCCATCGTCGTGTCGGGGGGTCGCGCGTCCGTGCAGATCTCGGGCGTCATCCGCGATGGGAACGGCGTGCCCTCGGCCCTCGGCGAGCCCTCGCTCGTGCTCGCGACCCTGCCCGCGCAGGCGACGTCGGTCGCGTGGGTCGACGATGTCACGGTGGGCGTGCTCACCGGCGTGGGGGACGAGTCCGAGCTCGTCGAACTCCTCGTGGGCGGCCCCGCCATCACGACGGACGCCCCGGCGTCGTCGGCGCAGCTGGCGGGCTCTCAGGGTACGTGGCGCGTCAAGGACGCCGACGGCGGGCTCTTCTCGAAGCGGGGTGCGACGTGGCCGCAGACCTCCGCGGGGATCCTCGTGCTCGCGACGCAGCAGGGATCGCCGCAGTGACCCGGCACCGCCGCGACTGAGGACGACGGGCGGGATGCCGCATCCCGTCCGTCGTCGTCTCCCCAGCGGCGGCGCCGGCCCATTCCGTCCACGGTTCCCGCGCACTCCGCGCGCTCGTCAGAGGGCCGGGGGATCCTCGGGCATGCCCGTGCTGCCCCGCTCGGTCGGCGAAGCCCTCGCCGACGCCCTCGCCCTCGTCATCCCCGTCGACTGCGCGGGCTGCGACGAGCCCGACACCGTCCTGTGCGATCCGTGCCGTCGGCTCCTGCAGCCCGCGCCCCACCGCCGCACGGTCGGAGGCGACGCGGTGTGGAGCGGCCTCGCGTTCGAGGGCGTGACCGCCCGCATCATCCGCGCCCTCAAGCAGGACGGGCGCACGGGCCTCGCACGCGATCTCGCCCCTGCGCTCGCCGCGGCGGTCCGCGCGTCGTCCGCGGGCGCGCCGGTCGTCGTCGTCCCCGTGCCCACCTCGCGCGCGGCCTTCCGACGTCGCGGCTATCGCGTGCCGGATCTCATCGCGCGCCGCGCGGGGCTCGAGGTCGTGCCGCTGCTCGCTCCCGCGCGTACGACGGCCGATCAGCGCGGCCTCGGCCGCGACGCGCGCCGCCGCAACGTGGCGGGCGCGTTCCGCGTCCGTGGCGCGCCTGCCCCCGGCATCCGGATCCTCGTCGTCGACGACGTCCTGACGACCGGAGCGACCCTCGCAGAGGCGGCGCGCACGCTTCGCGACGGGGGACTCGAGGTCGTCGGCTGCGCCGTCGTCGCCGCGACCCCTCTTCGTGGAAGAAGAGGTGAATGAACGGAAACTCACAGGTGACAGGGAGGGGGTGCCGGGATAGCGTGGGAGGTCCAAGGCGACTGAAGGTCCGCCCTTGACCCGGGCGGACCGGTACAAGGAGGTCAAGGATGGAAACCAGCATCGTCGGCGTGGGAGTGGGGATCACGGATCGCTTCCGGACGGTCGTCGAAGAGAAGGCCCTCCGCATAGATCACCTCGCGCCCCGCGCTCAGCGCGTGGACGTCAAGGTCACGCATCGCGCCTATCACAACGGGCGCGTCGAAGACGACACGGTCGAGCTCACGCTCACCGGAAAGGGGCCCATCGTCCGCGCTGAGGCGACGGACGGCGACAAGTTCGCAGCGCTCGACCTCGCGGTCGACAAGCTGTGCGAGCAGCTGCGCCGCGCGAAGGACAAGCGCGTCGATTCCCGCAACCACCCGCGGGGCGCGAAGTTCGAGAAGGAGAGCGGCGCCCTGCAGGGCATCGACATCCAGCCGGCGTCCGTCGAGGTCCTCCATGCGGTCGCGACCGGGGCGATCCCCGTCATCGCGACGGACGCCGCCGAGGACGACTACACGCCCGTCGTCATCCGGCAGAAGAGCTTCGACCCCGAATGGATGACGGTCGAGGAGGCCGTCGACCGCATGGAGCTCGTCGGCCACGACTTCTTCCTGTTCATCGACGCCCGCAGTGACCACCCGAGCGTCGTGTACCGGCGCAAGGGCTGGGACTACGGCGTCATCGCGCTGTCGACGCAGGCCGCCCCTGCGGAGCTGGCTTCGTAGCAGACACGAAGAAGGGACGGGATGCCGCGGCCGCGACATCCCGTCCCTTTTCTCGTGTGGGGGGAGGGGGAGGGGGCGTCAGTCGAACATGCCGTCCAGGAGGCCGCCGATCACGAGGCCGCCGAGGACGCCCGTCATGATGTCGCCCCCGCCGCCGCCGCGTCCGCCGCGCCCGCCCCAGCCGCTCTGACCCTGGCCCCACGAGCCGCCGGCCGGGTCGCCCCAGCCCTGCGGTCGGTACTGGTCGATGTCCCGCTGCGCGAGCTGCAGCGCCTCGCTCGCGAGGAACGCGGCACGGCGCGCGACGGCCATGGCCTGCTCGCGCGAGTCCTCGGGGATCGAGATCGCGGCTGCCGCGGACGTGCCGAGGAAGCGGTCGAGGTCGACGCGGATGCGCTCCGCCTCGGCGAGGCGGGTGCGGGCGTCCGCGCCGATCCAGCCGCGATGCCCCGCGATGACGTCGCGCGCGACCGCGAGCTGCCGGTCGGCGTCGTCGATCGCGTGACGCACGTGGGCGAAGTCCGGGATGACGCGCGCGGCGCGCTCGCGGGCGGCATCGATCGCGGCATCCAGCCCCGCGTTGGCCTCGCGCAGACGCGTGAGCTGCGCGAACGGGTCGGTGTTGACGCCGGCGGCGGGCAGGGCCGCGAGTGCGCTCTCGAGCTCGCGGACGGCCTCGAGCACGGCGGGGACCTGCGGCGCCTGCCGCGCTGCAACGAGATCGCCGCGGGAGTCCTCGACGATCGCCGCCAGGGTCGACTCGGCGCGCAGCGCCTCGACCTCGAACGTCTCGACGGCCTCGAGCAGCGTCCCCGCGCGGCGCACCGCCTCAGTCGCCGCTTCGAGCGCGAGGTTCGCCTGCTCGCGCTGCTCGGCGTCGCGCCGGCGCTCCGAGACGCCGGCGCTGTGCTCGGCGAAGCTCAGCAGCTGCTCGGCCTCGGCCGGGTTCGCCTCGATCTGCCGCAGCGCGTCGGTCGAGTAGCGGGAGCTCAGGCGGCCGAGCGTGTCGCGCGCCTGGGGGACGAGCGCGCGCAGGCGCGCGGCATCCGTCCGCACTCCCGCGATGATCTCGGGGGCCCGGCGCGCGCGCGCGATGCGGGCGGCGAGCGCCTCGGTGCGGTCGTCGAGGAGCTCTTCGGCCCACTCGCACAGCTGCACGATCCGCGCATTGCGCGTCCGGAGCTCTTCGGGGGTGTCGGGGATCTCGTCGTGGTTGAGCTGGTGCAGGTGGAACGCCTCGCCGAGGTGCTGCCGCACGGCCTCGAGGGCATCGCGGAGGTCCTTGGTCGCGTCCGGGCCCAGCTCGGCGTCTGCGAAGACGAGTTCGTCGTTCGTCACGCGGATCCGCTCGTCCGCCGCCACGAGCGCGGCGCGGGCCCGCCGCGCGAGGTCGGCGTCCTGAGCTTCGACTTCATCGCGGTCGCGCTTGCGCTTTCCCCAGAATCCGGCCATGACTCGATCCTATTTCGCGGCGCTCGGCACTCGGCTCCGCGAGCGAACACCCGGAACGGGTGAGCGGAACGCGCGGGCCACTGGCGGCGCGCACCCGCGTAGCACCACAATTTCGGCTACTCCGTCGCGATCGGCACCCGCCGGCCGAACCGGACCCTCATCCTGGCTCTCTGAGCCAACCCGGCGCCCAGCTTGGAGCGCCCTCGCCGAATCGGAGGCCGCCATGCCCTTCCCGAAAGCGCTCATCCCCGTCTCGCTGCGCGGTTACAAGGCAGCGTGGTTCGGCCCCGACATCCTCGCGGGCGTGACGCTCGCAGCCGTCGCGATCCCCGAGGTCATGGGATACACCTCGATCTCGCAGACTCCCATCGTGACGGGCCTGTACACGATCCTGCTTCCGCTCGCAGCCTTCGCGCTGCTCGGCTCGTCGAAGCTCCTGGTGGTGGGAGGCGACTCCGCGACGGCCGCGATCCTCGCGGCGGGGCTTGCGGGGGCGGGCATCGCGGGACTCCAGCCCGAGTCCCCGCAGTGGGTCGCGCTGTGCGGGCTCACGGCGCTCATCACGGGGGTCATCCTCCTGATCGCCCGGCTGCTGCGGCTCGGATTCCTCGGTGACTTCCTCTCGGCATCCGTCCTGATCGGCTTCCTGACGGGTGTCGGCGTCCAGGTCGCGACGGGCCAGATCCCCGACATCCTGGGCGTGCCCAAGGGCAGCGGCAACTGGTTCCAGCAGCAGTGGGCCTGGATGAGCGACCTCGGCGCCGTCTCGTGGCCGACGCTCGCGTACGGGGCCGCGACGATCGGCATCATCTTCGCATTCAAGGCGTTCCTTCCCAAGATCCCCGGCGCGATCGTCGCGGTCGTGGGTCTGCTGACGCTCGCGACGCTGACGGATGCCTCGTCCTACGGCGTCGAGGTCGTCGGCGCCATCCAGGGCGGCCTGCCGCCCATCGGGCTGCCGCAGGGGATCGAGCTCTCCGACATCGCGGCGCTCCTGCCGACCGCGTTCTCGTGCTTCTTCATCGTGATCGCGCAGAGCGCCGCGACGTCTCGGAGCTTCGCGCTCAAGCACGGCGACCGCGCCGACGTGAACCGCGACATCATCGGCCTCTCCGCCGCGAACATCGCTGCGGGGCTCAGCGGAACGTTCGTCGTGAACGGGTCGCCGACGAAGACGCAGATCCTCGACGGCGTGAAGGGACGCACGCAGGTCGCGAACCTCGTCGTCGTGCTCGTGACCCTCATCGTGCTGCTGTTCCTCACGGATCTGCTGACCGATCTTCCCAAGGCGGTCCTGGGCGGTGTCGTCTTCGTGATCGGTCTCGAGCTCATCGACGTCAAGGGCCTCGTGCGCGTGTCGCGGCGTCGCCCGCGCGAACTCGTCATTGCGATCATCACGGCGTTCACCGTCGTCGTCGTGGGCGTCGGAGCGGGCATCGTGCTGGCCCTCGTGCTGTCGCTGCTCGACGTCATCGAGCGTCAGTACAAGGCACGCGCCCTCGTCGTCGAGCCGAACCCCGGCGGGGGCTACACCTATGAGGACGCGGCACCGGGGACCCAGAGCGCGCCGGGCCTCATCGTCTTCCGCTTCGACGCAGACCTGTTCTTCGCGAACGCGAGCGGATTCACCGACAGGGTCGAGGCGCTCGTCTCGTCGGCGCCCGACCCCGTGCGGTGGTTCATCCTGGACTGCACGAGCATCCCGGACGTCGACTACTCCGCGGGTCAGAGCCTCGCCGACGTCACGGACTATCTGCACAAGCGCGACATCCACGTGATCCTCGCGCGTCCCGAGAAGCAGCTGCTCGAGACGTTCGAGCGCTACGACCTCATGGAGCGGATCAGCCCCCAGCACATCTTCGACGACCTCGACAAGGCCATCGCCGCCTTCCCGGCGGCCGCGAACTAGCCCTCAGGCGAGGGCCTTGACGACGGGCCTCAGGCGGCGGATGCCTCGGCCCGGACGGGCCGCCCCCGCTTGGGCCGCTCGTCCGAGAGCTCGAGAGCGAATGCGTTCGCGGGCTGATCCGCGAGGCGCTGCTCGGCGTGGTCGAGCCAGCGCAGCTCGGCCTCGGCCGCGAACACGAGCGCGTCCACGACGAGTGCGCCGGCAAGCCCTTCCGGGCCGCCCTGCTCGGTGCGCGCCGTGCGTGTGAGGGCCGCGAGGCGCGCGGCCGACACGGTCCGCTGCGCGCGGACGAGCGCGCGGGCGTCCACGCCGGGAAGCGTCGCGGCGACCGCGAGCTTGACGGCCAGCTCGTCGCGCGTCGCACTCGGGCGCTCGACGGGGGCGCCCAGCCACCGCTGCACGTCGGCTCTGCCGGCATCCGTGATCTGCCAGTAGACATGACCCTGCTCGTCGGTGTCGCCCTTCGCGGCGAGCCCGTCGCGCTCGAGCCGATCGAGCGTGTTGTAGATCTGACCGACGTTGAGGGGCCAGGTGCCGCCCGTCCGCCGCTCGAACTCGGCCCGCAGCTGGTAGCCGTAGCACGGCCCCTGGTCGAGGATCGCGAGCAGGCTCTGGCGCACCGACATGTCATCTCCTTCTGCATACCCGGTATGCACTTGCGAGCCTAGAGAACGCCGACGACGGCGGGCGGATGCCTCGCCGGGCGGCGCCCGCACGCGCTCGGGGGGTCAGAACCTCAGCGCGTCGATGACCTTCGACCGCACCGCGACGAGCGCGGGGATGAATCCCGCCAGGGCGCCGATGGCCACGGCGGCGACGAGCCCGACGACAGCAGCGCGCAGCGGGAACGGCGGGACGTCCTGAAGGTTTCCGAACATCTGCAGGACGAAGGGAGCGCGCATGATCGCGACGGCGATCGCGATGCCGACGATCCCCGCGACGGCGGTCGCGACGACGGATTCGAGGAGCACGGCGGTGAAGATGCGTCCACCCGTCGCGCCGAAGCTCCGGCGCACCCCGATCTCGCGGATGCGCTGCTGCATCGCGACGAGTTGGATGTTGACCAGGCCGAGCCCGCCGAGCAGCAGCACGAGACCCGCGATGGCGCCCGTGATGAGCTCGAACATGAGCGCCGCGCTCTCCATGTCGGGCCGCGAGCCCCAGTCGGTGCGCGAGACCGACACGTCTACACCCTCGAGTCCGGCGCGCAGATCCATCGCGAGCACCGGGCCGATGTCGGCGACCCGGTCCTCGGGCACCCACATCTCCCACAGGACGAAGGCCTCCTGGGGGAAGCTGTCGACCTCGCTCGCATAGCTGTCGAACATCATCGTGACGAGCTTCTCCTCGTCGCCGACGTACTGGCGCGGCGTGACCCCCACGACGGAGTACGCCCCCGCGAGCCCGCCCTGCAGAGTGATCGCGAAGGTGCCGAGCGCGGGCCGGCCGAAGGTGTCCCACATGGCTTCCGTGATGACGACGGGCGGCGCGAGCAGCTCTTCGTCGCCCGCGCGGAACCATCGTCCCTCGAGGAGCGCGGAGCGGTGGATCAGGGGGTGCGCGGGGTCCACGAGTCGCAGGGTCACGGGCTGCACCTGCTGCGGGGTCTGGACCTCTGCCGAGAGTCCGTCGACGACGCGCGTGCGGTGCGAGAACGCGAAGCGCTCGCTGACGCGATCGACCCGCTCGTCGAAGGCGAGCCAGTCCATGGGCATGCCGTCGTTCGCGAAGGCCGACACAGAGACCGTCGCGAGACGCCCGCCGTAGCGATCGGACTGCTCGGCCTGCACCTGGCGCTGATACTCGCCGAGCGCGACGACGGCCGCGATGGCACCGACCGACACCGCGATGCCGATGAGGCTCAGCAGCACGCGGAGCTTGTGGTGGCGAAGCTCGGACCATGCGTCGGTGAGCGCGCCCAAGAAGCCGCTCACGCGCCGTCCTCCGCGCCTGCGATCGCCTCGGCAGACAAGGCCGACACCGATCCGAGCGCCGTCTCGCGGAACGCCGCTTCGAGCTGGACGGGGGAGAGGATGCCGTCCTCCAGCCGATAGTGCCGTCGAGCCCGCGCGGCGACGTGCACGTCGTGCGTGATCGTGACGAGTGCGGCATCCGCCTCGGATGCGACGTCGTCGAGCAGCGTCATGACGTTCGTCCCGGTTTCGACGTCGAGGGCGCCGGTGGGCTCGTCGGCGAGGATGAGGGCGGGGCGCCGGACGAGGGCGCGCGCGATCGCGACACGCTGCTGCTCGCCTCCCGACAGCTGCTCCGGCGGCGAGTCGAGGCGGTGCGAGAGGCCGACGCGGTCGAGCATCTCGGCCGCGACGCGATTGCGCGTCCAGTACGCGCGGCCCGACGCGTAGCTGAGGGGCATCGCGACGTTCTCGAGAGCCGATCGCCCCGCGAGCAGGTTGAACTGCTGGAAGACGAAGCCGACGTTGCGCCCGCGCAGCCGGTCGAGCTTCGCGGGACCCATGCGGCCGACCGGCTCGCCGCGGAACGCGACGGATCCCGACGACGGGGCGTCCAGCATCCCGAGGATGTTCAGCAGCGTCGACTTTCCCGACCCGCTGCGCCCCACGATCGAGACGTGGTCGCCCGCTGCGACGTCGAGATCGACGCCGCGGAGGATGTCGAGCCGCGTGTCATCGGGAAGCAGGACGTGTTTGGTGACGGCCTCGAGGAGGACGAGCGTCACCAGCTCCACCCCGGCTCTTCGCACATCTGCCCGCCCATGCCGTCGTCGTAGCAGACCGGCTCGGTCTGCGCCGCAAGCCCGGGGACGAACTGCCGGATCTGCTCGCCCTCGGCGAGTCCCTCGGTCACTTCGACGATCGCGCCGTCGGTCACGCCGAGGGCGATCGTGCGCTCTTCGAGCTCCGACCCGTCGCCCGCGTCGACCCAGACGACGCCGGTCCCGGCGCCGCCCCGCACCGCCGTCGTAGGCACGACGAGCGCGCCCGTCACGGTGCCGATGTCGATGCCGAGCTGCGCCTGGAGGCCTGCGAACACGACCTGGTCGGCGGGCACGGCGCAGACGACGCTCGTCGTGCCGTCTTCCGCGACCTGCACTTTGAGGCCCGTGCACGTGAAGGGGGCGGGACCGCCCTGGATCGTGACGGAGCCCTCCGTCGGCGCGCCCAGGAGCCGGTACAGCTGCACGGGCTCGACGGTGCTGAGGACGTGATAGCGCGCGGGTGTGAGCGTCATGAGCTCTGCGCCGACCGAGACCGGCTGGCCCTTCACAACTGAGATCTCGCTCACCTCGCCGGCTTCCGGGGCGAGGACGTCGATGTTCTTGACGGGGTAGGTCTGCTTGATCGTCACGAGGACCTGGCCCGCGGCCACGGTCTGCCCCTCCCCGACGTGCACGACGGTCACGGCACCGTCGATCTCGGACTTGAGGGGGTACGCGGCATCCCGAGCGATCGTCCCCGGGAGTGTCAGCGCGTTGACGACGTCGCTGCGATCGACCGTGACGACGGTGTCGGAGATCTGCGCCGACGGTTCGACGACCGCCTCCGCCTCGTCCGGGAAGAAGGCGACCTTCACGAGTGCCGCGGCGATCGCGCCGAAGATCAGGACCATGAGGATCGGGAAGATCCACCGACGCCAGACGACCATGACATCCTCTCCGGCGCACGCGCCAGGCTCTCCGGCGCATGGCGCGCCGTCCTTTCGAACCTACCCACCGAGCCTCGCGGACACGCCCGTCGATCGCCCGTTCAGGGTCATATCAGGGTTGTGTCAGGGATGCCCCGATCGTCTCGCGTCTGCGCACTTCTCCACAGCCCGTTCCAAGGTCACGGGCGGGTAACATGGGCAGATATGCCTGGGCGCTGGGGCGCGCGGGCGGCACCGGCGCCTTCCCGCGCCGGACCCGACAGATGGAGACACTTCGTGGCCAACGCTTTCGAGAAACTGCTTCGTGCCGGCGAGGGCCGTATCCTCCGGCGCCTGCAGCAGGTCGTGAAGGCCGTCAACGCGCTCGAGGACGACTACGCGCAGCTCACCGACGACGAGTTGCGCGGCGAGACCGCCGAGCTGCGCGCGCGGCACGAGGCGGGCGCGACGCTCGACCAGCTCATGCCGGAGGCCTTCGCGGCCGTCCGCGAAGCCGCCAAGCGCACGCTCGGCCAGCGCCACTACGACGTCCAGATCATGGGCGGCGCAGCCCTGCACCTGGGCAACATCGCCGAGATGAAGACCGGTGAGGGCAAGACGCTCGTCGCGACGCTCCCCGCCTACCTCAACGCGATCGCGGGCAAGGGCGTCCACGTCATCACGGTCAACGACTTCCTCGCGTCGTACCAGGCCGACCTCATGGGCCGCATCTACCGCACGCTCGGCATGACGACGGGCACGATCGTCGCGGGGCAGACGCCCGCCGTCCGCCGCGAGCAGTACAACGCCGACATCACGTATGGAACGAACAACGAGTTCGGCTTCGACTACCTGCGCGACAACATGGCCTGGCGCAAGGAGGACCTCGTCCAGCGCGGTCACTTCTTCTCGATCGTCGACGAGGTGGACTCGATCCTCATCGACGAGGCGCGCACGCCGCTCATCATCTCGGGCCCCTCGTCGGGCGAGGCGAACCGCTGGTTCGTCGAGTTCGCCAAGATCGCCAAGACCCTCGAGGTCGGCGTCGACTACGAGGTCGACGAGAAGAAGCGCACGATCGGCGTCCTCGAGCCCGGCATCGAGAAGGTCGAGGACTACCTCGGCATCGACAACCTCTACGAGTCGGCGAACACGCCGCTCATCTCGTTCCTCAACAACTCGATCAAGGCGCTCGCCCTGTTCAAGCGCGACACCGACTACGTCGTCATGAACGACGAGGTCATGATCGTCGACGAGCACACCGGCCGCATCCTCGTCGGCCGTCGCTACAACGAGGGCATCCACCAGGCGATCGAGGCGAAGGAGGCTGTGCCGGTCAAGGCCGAGAACCAGACGCTCGCGACCGTCACGCTGCAGAACTACTTCCGCCTCTACGAAAAGCTCTCGGGCATGACGGGCACGGCCGAGACCGAGGCCGCCGAGTTCATGTCGACCTACCAGCTCGGCGTCGTGCCGATCCCGACGAACCGGCCCATGGTCCGCAAGGACCAGCCCGACCTCGTCTACAAGAACGAGCAGGCCAAGTTCGCGCAGGTCGTGGAAGACATCGCGGAGCGCCACGCGACGGGCCAGCCCGTCCTCGTCGGCACCGTGAGCGTCGAGAAGAGCGAGTACCTCTCGCGGCTCCTCGCGAAGAAGGGCATCAAGCACGAGGTCCTCAACGCGAAGAACCACGCGCGAGAGGCCGAGATCGTCGCGCGCGCGGGCCGCCTCGGCGCCGTCACCGTCGCCACGAACATGGCCGGCCGAGGCACGGATATCATGCTCGGCGGCAACGCCGAGTTCCTCGCCGTGCAGGAGATGAAGGCCAAGGGCCTCGACCCCGTCGAGACGCCCGACGAGTACGAGGCCGAATGGGATGCCGTCTACGAGGGCATGCGCGACGCGGTGGCCGGCGAGGCCGACGACGTCGTGAAGGCCGGCGGTCTCTACGTGCTCGGCACGGAGCGCCACGAATCGCGCCGCATCGACAACCAGCTGCGCGGTCGCTCGGGCCGTCAGGGAGACCCCGGCGAGAGCCGCTTCTACCTGTCGCTGACCGACGACCTCATGCGCCTGTTCCAGTCCGGTGCGGCCGAGGCGATCCTCGCGCGCACGAACTTCCCCGACGACGTCGCGATCGAGTCGTCGATGGTCTCGCGGGCCATCAAGAGCGCGCAGTCGCAGGTCGAGGCGCGCAACGCCGAGATCCGCAAGAACGTCCTCAAGTACGACGACGTCCTCAACCGCCAGCGCGAGGCGATCTACTCCGACCGCCGGCACATGCTGCAGGGCGACGACATCGCCGACCGCGTGCAGCACTTCATCGAGGACGCCATCGAGGCCGTCGTCGAGGACCACACCTCGACGGGTCACACCGAGAGTTGGGACTTCGACGCCCTCTGGACCGAGCTCAAGACGCTCTACCCCGTCTCGGTGACGATCGACGAGGTCGTCGCCGAGGCCGGCAACAAGGGCCGCATCACGCCCGAGGTGCTCAAGCGCGAGCTCATCTCGGACGCGCGCATCGCCTACAGCGCGCGTGAGGAGGGCCTGGGCGGCGCCGCGACGCGCGAGCTCGAGCGCCGCGTCGTCCTGCAGGTGCTCGACCGCCGCTGGCGCGACCACCTCTATGAGATGGACTACCTCAAGGACGGCATCGGCCTGCGTGCCATGGCCCAGCGCGACCCGCTGATCGAGTATCAGCGCGAGGGCTACCAGATGTTCCAGGCCATGATGGGGCAGATCAAGGAGGAGTCGGTCGGCTACCTCTACAACCTCGAGGTCGAGGTGCGTCGTGCCGACGGCGAGGCCGCAGAGGTCGACGCCAAGGGGCTCGGCGCGACGCCGATCGAGGGCCAGCGTCTGCAGTACTCCGCGGCGAACGACGCCGGCGAGGTCGAGGTTCGCAACGAGCGCGGCCAGGTGCAGCAGTCGGCGACCAACCGCCTGCGACAGGCCGCCGCCGCAGCATCCGCCGCTCCCGCCGCGCCTGCGCAGCAGGCGGAGGCTCCGCGTGGGGCGTTCGGGCAGAAGACGGATGCCGCGGCCCCCGCCGCCGCGCCGCAGAACCGCGCCCAGCGCCGGGCCGCCGAGAAGAAATGACGCGACCGGGGTCATCCCCGGCGCTACCCCACACGTCGCTTCGCGACGCGCGGGGCCCCTCGCGCCGGGGGCTCGTCGAGCGAAGCACGCGTTGACGCGGGTCGGGTCAGGTTGAGTAGCCCCGCGAAGCGGCGCGTATCGAAACCTTGCGCGGGTCGACGCCGCGCCCGCGGCGTCGACCCGCTGAGCATCCCGAGCCCGTGGAGGGCCGGAGTGCCGCCGTGCCCGCATGCGGCGGGTCCGGGCCACCCGTCGTGCGTTGGCCCGATGCGCCCACGGCTATTCTGATCCGATGAGCCCGACCGCCAACCTCCGAACGCTCGATCAGTCGAGCAAGCTGAAGAACGTCCTCTACGAGATCCGGGGGCAGGCCCTCGTCGAGGCCGATCGGCTCGAGGCCGAGGGCCACACGGTCCTCAAGCTCAACACGGGCAACCCCGCGACGTTCGGCTTCGAGGCGCCGTTCCAGATCGTGCGCGACATGATCGAGGCGATGCCGTACGCGCACGGCTACAGCGACAGCCGCGGCATCGCGTCGGCGCGCCGTGCCGTCGTCTACCGCTACGAAGAGGTCCCCGGCTTCCCCAAGGTCGACCCCGATGACGTGTTCCTCGGCAACGGGGTCTCCGAGCTCATCACGATGACGATGCAGGCCCTCCTCGACGAGGGCGACGAAGTCCTCATCCCGGCGCCCGACTATCCGCTGTGGACGGCGATGACGAGCCTCGGCGGCGGCACGCCCGTGCACTACGTGTGCGACAGCGAGAACGGCTGGCAGCCCGACCTCGACGACATCCGCGCGAAGGTCACGCCCCGGACGAAGGCGATCGTCGTCATCAACCCGAACAACCCGACGGGCGCCGTCTACACGCGCGAGGTGCTCGAGGGCATCGCCGACATCGCACGGGAGCACTCGCTCCTGCTGCTGTCGGACGAGATCTACGACCGCATCCTCTTCGACGACTCCGAGCACATCCCCACCGCGGCCATCGCGCCCGACCTCCTATGCTTCACGTTCAACGGGCTCTCCAAGACGTATCGCGTCGCGGGCTACCGCTCGGGCTGGCTCGCCATCACGGGCCCCAAGAAGCACGCCGCGGGACTGCTCGAAGGCATCATGCTCCTCGCCTCGACGCGGCTGTGCCCCAACGTCCCGGCGCAGCACGCCGTGCAGGCCGCGCTGTCGGGCGTCCAGTCGATCGACGCGCTCATCGCGCCGACGGGACGACTGCACGAGCAGCGGGATGCCGCGTGGCAGGGCCTCGAGGCGATCCCCGGTGTCTCGTGCGCGAAGCCGCAGGGTGCGCTCTATGCCTTCCCCCGCCTCGATCCGAACGTCTACGAGATCCGGGACGACCAGAAGCTCGTACTCGACTTCCTCATGGCCGAGCACGTGCTGCTCGTGCCGGGGACGGGCTTCAACTGGCCGACGCCGGATCATCTGCGCATCGTGACGCTGCCCGAGGCGCGCGTCCTGACCGAGGCGATCGAGCGGCTCGGCAACTTCCTCTCGTCGTACCGGCAGTAGGTCCGGCCCCGGCCGGAGCGGGCGCAGTGCCGCCGGGCCGATGCGCGGCATCCGTCAACCCCCTCGCCGGAGCGTGCGGCGCACGCCTACCGTGGCGCGCATGTCCATCGAACTGAACCAACCGGCGCTGCGCCACGCGCGCTCGCTCGTGCGCGAGGGCAAGGTCGTGCGCGACGAGCGGGACGACTGGTCCGAGGCGGCGCCCACCGCCGACGAGGAGAACTCCTTCATCGAGCGCGACGGCTGGACCGAGTACTCCCACTGGCATCTCGGCATCGACAAGAGCGCGGACCGCGAGACGAAGGGCGCCTACTCGTTCCCGTTCGGCGATTTCCGTCGCGTGCATCGCGGCGGGGTCATCGCGGGGGAGAGCCGGGCAGGTCAGTACGACCATGTGGAGATCAGGGACGCGCTCAAGGCGCTTCTCGAGCTCATCGACGCCGACTCCTGACCCGCGGACCGCGAAACCGCGCACCCGCGGGCGTCGCAGGGGTGTCAGAGCACGGCGAGGGATGTCGCGCGCCAGCGCCCGTCCATGCCCTCGAGGCGCATCGCGACGGCGCGCGTGCGCGCGGGGCTCGCGACGATCACGACGGCTTCGACGACGCCGTCTGCGGGGGCGGAGTGGCGGATCGACAGGATCGAGTGGACGGGACGCCTCGCCGGCACGCCGCGGGCACTCCGTGCGCGGGCAGTGAGGTTGGAGCGCACCACGAGGGCCCGGAAGGCCTCTTCGGTGACCCAGCGCGCGAGCTGCTCGACCTCGCGAACGCCCGACAGCGTCTCGAAGACGCCGATCGTGAGGTTGCGCAGGAACGGCTCCGGATCGGGCAGGTCGGCAGAGGGAGTGCGCTGCGGAGCGAAGTAATCCTCGTACGCATCGTCGGCAAAGCGGCGTGGGTGGACCGCAGGCATCATCGCCATCAGGGGCCTATCTCGTCGGGGGAACGATCTGGCGATTACATCACATCCGTGACTCACAGCAAAAAGTCAGGAAAGGGGTTGTGGATAACTCGCCGGCCGTGTCGGACCGGTGCCCTAGCCTCACTGGGTGCGCTGGGACCGGTTCTTCGACGACCTCGAGGAGCAGCTCGCCTCCGAGTGGGAGGCGGAGCGTGCCGCGCTCGACAGCGAGGCCGAGCGGCTGCGCCTCTCACGGGTGCCGCTGCGCGACCGACTGACGGTGCTCGCCGAGCAGGAGGCCGCGTCGCCGCCGAGCTCCTTCGAGCTGCGCGACGGCACCGTCCTCGTCGCCCGAGTGGGAGGCGCGGGGGCGGATTGGGTCGCGCTCGAGCCGGCGGAGGGACGCGCGGGTGCCGCACTCGTCCCCATATCGGCGATCGCAAGCATCGGGATGCCGCACGCCGAGCTGCTGCGCAGCGCGCGGGCCGTCGCCCCCTCCGCCGTGCGCGACCGCATGACGCTGGGGTTCGCGCTGCGCGACCTCGTCCGCCGGCGCGTCGGCGTGACGCTGCACCTCGTCGGCGGCCGCGCGCTCGCCGGGACCATCGACCGCGCGGGCGCCGACCACCTCGATCTCGCGCTGCACGAGCCCGGCACGCCCCGCCGGACGGGAGACGTCAGCGGGCACCGCATGGTGCCCTTCGACGCCGTGCTGTGGATCCGGCTCGAGGCGGGCGCGCGGCCGCTCTGAGTCGTTCCGTTCGCGGTCGCGCGGCTGCTCCGCTCGCTTCGGCGAAGCGGGAGCAGGGCTTCTAGTCGCCGTGGCGGATGCGGCCCGAGCTCCACAGCTCGGGGAAGCTCGCCTCGTTCGACTGGCGCCACAGCGCCATGCGACGCGCCTCTTCGGCGCGATCGTCTAGGTAGTGCGTGAGCGAGTCGGCGTCGATGCGCCAGCGCGCGGGGGACCCGACCCGGATGCCGCGCAACTGAGCCGTGTGGACGAGCTCCATGACCTCGTCGACCGACACGCCGAGCAGCTCGGCCGCTTCGGCCGGAGCAAGCTGGCGCATGGCGGAAGCCGGGCTGTCGGGCATGCCCCAATTATGGCGGCGGGACCGGGTGCGGCGGCAGGGGCTGACACGCCTGTGGATAATCCTGTAGGGCATTCCGGCGTCTGGGCGACGATGGACGGCATGACGGCACTCGAGCCCGCACGCCCACGTCCGCGCGCCTTCTGGGGCGACGCACGGTTCTTCCTCGGCATCCTGCTCGTGGCGGCATCCGTCGCCGGCGTGTGGCTCGTCGTCTCGGCCTCGCGGCAGACCGTGCCAGTCTTTGCGGCGACGCGCACGATCGTCCCGGGCGAAGCGGTCGCCGCCGACGACGTCCGCCTCGTGGATGTCGCGCTCGGGCGTCTCGAAGACTCCTATCTCACGGCGGATGCGCTCGAAGAGGGCCTCGTGGCGACGCGCACCGTGACGGAGGGCGAGCTCGTCCCGCAGAGCGCCGTCGGAGCCGCCTCGGCCGCCGCCACGACGACCGTCGTGCTGCGCAGTGCCGTGGAGGTGCCCGCCTCGGTGAAGGCCGGCACGGTCGTCGAGGTGTGGGAGGCCCCGCTCATCGAACGTGGGAGCTACGACGCGCCGAGGATCCTCGTGCCCGACGCGACTGTCGTCTCGGTGACCCGCGACGAGTCCGTCATCGGCGGCGGCGCGGCCTCGCTCGAGCTCGTCATCCCGCGCGCCGACGTCGCCGCGGTGCTGGCCGCGACCTCCGACGAGTCGGCACTGTCGATCGTCCCGGCGGCGGGCTTCGCGCGATGACGATCGTCCTCGCCGTCGACGAGCCGCACGCGCGCGTCCTCGAGGCGGGACTCGAGCGCGAGGGGATCGCGGTCGTCACGACGATCGCGGCCTCGGCGCTCGCCGCCGTCGCGGCCGACGAAGCGCGCGGAATCGAGGCGGAGCGGACGCTGCACGCGCTCGCCGCCGCCGAGACCGTCGTGCTGCAGGCGGACCGCACGAGCCTCACGGCGGGCGCGGTCAGCATGTGCGACCGCGCCGGCGTGCGCATCGTGCCCCTCGTCGCGGGCGACGGCGACGGCGCGCTCGTCTCGGCCTTCGGACTCACGGGGCCGTGGCCGCTCGACATCGAGCCGTGGCGGCTCGCCGACGTGCTCGCAGCCCCGCCCGCTCCCGTCGCGGCGACCGAGCCCGACTCGCCCCGGCGTCCGCGGGTCGTCGCCGTGTGGGGTCCCGCAGGGGCTCCGGGACGCACGACCGTCGCGATCGAGCTCGCCGTCGAGCTCGCACGCGGCGGACGCAGGGCCGCGCTCGTCGACGCCGACACGCACGCTCCGTCGATCGCCCTGCAGCTGGGGCTCGCCGACGAGGGACCGGGGTTCGCGGCGGCCTGCCGCGCCGCGCAGCTCGGCGGACTCGACGCGCGCGAGCTCGCCCGGATCGCTTCGCCGCTCGGCCGCACGGGCGTGGATGTGCTGACGGGCCTCAACCGGCCGTCGCGCTGGCCCGAGCTGTCGGCCTCCCGTGTCGCGGGCGCGCTCGAGACGTGCCGCGAGTGGTGCGACTACACGGTCGTCGACGTCGCGGCGCCGCTCGAGCGCGACGAGGAGATCGTGAGCGACCTCGACGGGCCGCGGCGCAACGCCGCGACCATCGCCGCCCTCGAGAGCGCTGACCTCATCGTCGCGGTCGCGGCCGCCGACCCCGTCGGCATCTCCCGGTTCCTCCGCGCGCACGCCGAGCTGCGGGCCCTCGTGGGCGCGACCCCCGTCGCGGTGGTCGCGAACCGGCTGCGCCCCGGCACGCTCGGCGTCGACGCGCGCGGCCAGGTCCGCCGCACGCTCGAGCGGTTCGGCGGGATCCGCGACGTCTGGTTCCTGCCGACGGACGCCCGGTCGACGGATGCCGCGATCCTCGCGTCCCGTCCGATCGCCGAGGTCGCGCCGAAGTCGCCGCTCACGCTCGCCGTGCGCCGCTTCGTCGGCGAGGCGATCGCCCAGGCGCCGGGCCTCGCGGCACGGACGCCGCGGCGCGGCATCCGCCGTCCGTCACGCGCAGCGGCCTGAGCAGATCCCGCCGCAGCACACGCACGGCGTGGCCGTCGCACAGCGGGGACGCACAGCCCCGCGGCTCTAGAGTGAACAGGTGTCGACCCTCAGCGATCTCGTGTATGCCCAAGGCCGATCCAGCGAAGCGGACGTGGAGTGGCTGCACCGGCTGGCCGGCGACGGCCAGCTGCTCGCCGACCTCGCCTTCGCCGACATCGTGATCTGGGTGCCGACGGCTGACGACTCCTTCATCGCCGTCGCGCACACCCGCCCGAGCGGCGCGGCGACGCTCTTCTACCGCGACATCGTCTCGGATCGCGTGCGGCCGCAGTGGCGGACGCAGGTGCGGGACGCCTTCCAGACGGGGCGCATCATCGACTCCGCGTCGCCGGACTGGTTCGAAGAGACTCCCACGCGCGTGCGCGCCGTGCCCATCGTGCGCACCGGGAGGGGCGAGGAGCCGCACGCGGTCGGCGTCCTGACGCGCCACACGAACCTCGGCGAGGCCCGCACGCCGTCGCGCCAGCAGATCACGTTCAACGACTGCGCCGACGAGCTGTTCGGCATGATCGCCTCGGGCGAATTCCCCGATCTCACGGCTCCGACCTCTCCGCGACGCGGTGCGCCACGCGCCTCGGACGGCCTCATCCGGCTCGATGTCGACGGCATCACGACCTTCGCGAGCCCCAACGCGCTCTCGGCGTTCAACCGCCTGGGCTTCGACGACGAACTCGAGGGCGAGTCGCTCGTGGAGGTCGTCACGAGCATCCTGCCCGCGAAGCGCCAGTTCGACGAGTCGCTTCCCGTCGTCCTGACAGGGCGCGCACCCTGGCGTGCCGACCTTGAGTCCCGCGGCGTGACGGTGAGCCTGCGGACGATCCCGCTGCGCGACCACGGCAACCGCACCGGCGCCGTCGTGCTGTGCCGCGACGTGACCGAGATCCGTCACCAGGAGCAGGAGCTCATCACCAAGGACGCGACGATCCGCGAGATCCACCACCGCGTCAAGAACAACCTGCAGACCGTCGCGTCCCTCCTGCGCATCCAGGCGCGGCGCTCGCACACCGACGAGGCGCGCGAGGCGCTGACGCAGGCGATGCGCCGCGTCTCGGCGATCGCGGTCGTGCACGACACGCTCTCGGAGGGCCTCGCTCAGAACGTCGACTTCGACGACGTCTTCACCCGGGCCGTCAAACTCGTCGCCGAGGTCGCGGCAGCGCCGAACACGCGCGCGCGGACGCGCACGACGGGCCGCTTCGGCATCCTTCCGAGCGAGTACGCGACGCCGCTCGCACTCGCGCTGACCGAACTCGTCACGAACGCCGTCGAGCACGGACTCGCGGGGCAGGAGGGCGATGTCGAAGTGATCGCCGAGCGCACCGACGACAGCCTCGAGGTGCGCGTGCGCGACACCGGCTCAGGCCTGCCCGAGGGTCAGGTCGGCCGGGGTCTGGGTACGCAGATCGTGCGCACCCTCATCCAGGGCGAGCTCGGCGGCACGATCGACTGGCACACGATCATGGGCAGCGGGACCGAGGTCACGATCGAGATCCCGCTCCGCTACATCGAGCGCGTCAAGTGAGGGATCCGGGATGCTTCGGCGAAGCATCCCGGAACCACCAGGTCGTGTCGATGTGCGCGGCGCAGGTGTTCTGACATGCTTCGGGTCGACGCCGTCGAACGGCGCCGACCCGTATCGCGTGGATCAGCTGGCGCGGCGGGCGCGCGCGGCGCGGCGCTTGAGGGCGCGGCGCTCGTCCTCGGAGAGGCCGCCCCACACGCCGGAGTCCTGACCGGCCTCGAGCGCGTACTGCAAGCAGATCTCCGTGACCGTGCACCGGGCACAGACGCTCTTGGCCTTCTCGATCTGGTCGACGGCAGGCCCTGTGTTCCCCACGGGGAAGAACAGTTCGGGGTCGACGGTGAGGCAGGCGGCTTTGTCGCGCCAATCCATGGTTGTGCTCCTTGTGACAGAAGAGTGTCGGGTGTTCCAGAGCCCGGATTCGGGTCCGATACCCTGTGGGAGATGCGAGCGATGCTCGCCCCACGTCGCTGTGGGAGCACACGGCTTCACCTATGATCCCATGACGAGCCGTGCCCGATCAAGGCCTGAGGCCCCCCGATTCTGTTGAACTGGCTGGGCATTCCCTCCACGGCATGGAGGAACCGCACAAGCCGTCCGTCCCACGACCGAGGAACCGTCGAAGTATGCGAACAAGAACCCCGGCCCGCGCGGCCGCCGTCCTTCTCATCCTCGAGGGCGTCGCACTCGTGGGGATCGCGGCGTGGCAGATCGCCGCGCTCACGGCGGGCGACACGGGGTCGGTCGAGAGTGCGATCGCGCTGCTCGTGCTGACGTTCGTGGGCGCTGCGGCCCTCGTGGCGTTCGGGGTCGCCGTGCGGCGGGGACGGTCCTGGGGCCGTTCGGGCGGGATCGTCGCCCAGCTGCTCATCGTCGCCGTCGCGCTCGGCGCGGCGACGGGGGAGTACGCGCATCCCCTGACGGCACTCGCCCTCGCGGGCCCGGCGATCCTCGTGCTCGTGCTGCTCGTGCTCGCTGCGCGGGACGCGCGGAAGGATGCCGCGGACGCCGATTCGGAGAACCCGTAGCCAGCTCGATGAGAGGTTTCTCATCTGAGTCATTCCCCAGTTAGGATCGCGTGCCGGCTGTCGCGGACAATGCCGTCCCCACCGGCGCATGCACTGGGGAGTGGAATGCATTCCATGGGGAAAGCGCGTTCGTCGCGCCTGCTTGCTGGGCTCACAGCGGTGCCGTCATCGCCCGGGCGGGCTCGCTGCTAAGCCGTGTAACCGTCGGCGTCCGCCAGTCACCCAGTCCGGTGAGGGCCAAGCGGCTGTGCGCGTGGACTTTTGCGGCCACTCTATTTGGCCTTATCCACTCATTAGCTACTTGATAGCGCCTCCAAAACAGCTCGGGAAAAGGCCGTTAACTTTTAATTAGAAGAGTGTTAGAGTCCCCGCATTCGATGCGACGGTCAGCCGGGCATCGAACCACCCCGACAGAGAAGATAGGAACCACCCGATGCGCCGCATCAACAAGACTGCGTGCAAGGACGCCGCAGTCGCCCCCGCAGCCGCCACCCCGTGGACGTCACCCGGTCGTCGCGCCGCCGCGGCGATCCTGCTCCCGGCGACCCTCGCCGGCATGCTCTTCGCCGGCAGCCCGGCCTTCGCGGGAACCAACCCCGCGGACACCAAAGGCATCTGCAACGGAGTCGTGAACCAGCTCGCCCACCGCGGCGCGGTGCAGGAGAACCTGCTCAAGGCCGCGGCGAAGAAGAACGCGGACGTGATCGCGTCCCTGACGGCGCAGCGCACCGCCCTGCAGGCACAGAGCGCCGACCTCAAGTTGCAGATCGACCAGATCAACCAGCAGCTCGCAGTCCTCGAGGCGGAAAGCGCCAAGCTCGACGCGGACCTCAAGACCACCCAGGACGAACTGGCCTCCGTTACGGACGAACAGGCCGTCGTCGCCGTCAAGATCTCCAACACCGAGAAGGCGCTCGCCGACCTCAAGTCGCAGCGGGGCGGCGTTCAGTCCCAGATCGGCGAGCTCCAGGAACAGCTCGCCGGCGCGCGCGCCGAGTCCGCGGACCTGGGCAAGCAGGCAGACGCCCTGAGGGGCCAGATCGACGCGAAGAACGCCGACATCGCCATGGCGAACGGCCAGTTGACCACGCTGAAGGGGGCCGCCGCGTCAGCTGACGCGGCCTTCGCAACCAAGAACGCCGAGATCACCGCAGCGCAGGGCGAGCTGGTCAGCCTTAAGGCGAATGCCGAGAACGCATCCACCGCTGTCGACACCGCCACGACCGCGGTCACCGACGCGGAGTCGAAGCTGGAGGAGCTGAAGAACAGCGGTGCCGCGGCTCAGGCCGAGCTGGATGCCCAGCTGGAAAAGGTGTCGGACGCCCAGGACACCCTCGCATCCCTGCAGGCGGCAGCCAAGGTTGCAGCCGCCGCCGTGACCACCAAGCAGGCGGCTATCACCCAGGCGCAGGGCGAGCTGGTCACGCTGCAGGACGCCGCGAAGGGCGCTGACGCCGCGGTGGCCGCCAAGAACACGGAGATCACCCAGGCGCAGGGCGAGCTCGCCACGCTGCAGACGGCCGAGAAGACCGCCTCCACTGCGCTCGCCGCGAACCAGGCCGCCATCGCCAAGCTCGACACCGAGATCGCTGGCCTGCAGGGCCAGATCGCTGAGGTCGACTCGCAGATCGCCACCAAGCAGGCCGCGCTCACCCAGGCGCAGGGCCAACTGGCTGCCCTGCAGACCACGAAGACGGGTCTCGAGACGGACATCGCGTCGCTCACCGCTCAGATCGCGGAATTCCCCGAGACGTCAAACTCGTCCAAGAAACGCGAGCTGATTGCGCAGCGCACCGCCAAGCAAGCCCAGCTGGCGACGGTGGATGCCCAGATCACCGACCAGACCACGCTGATCGCAGGGCTCTCCGGTGACCTGGCGACTCTGCAGAACAAGGTCAACGACCTGAACGCCCAGCTGCTTGCCAAGCAGACCCAGAGCAGCGACTTGCAGAAGCAAGCCGCCCCGCTCCAGGCGACTCTCGACGCTGCCAAGGCCGCGGTCGGTGCGAAGCAGGATGGCATCGCGACCCTGCAGGGCCAGCTCCCCGCCCTCCAGGCGGCGGTGACCACCGCGAACCGGGCGGTCACTACCAAGCAGGGCGAGATCGACGCGCTGAGTGGTCAGCTCCCGGCACTGCAGGACGCGGTCAGCCTCGCGGACAGCAAGGTCACCGATCAGGAGAAGGTCGTCGCCGACCTCGAGGCCGCGCTCCCCGGACTGTCCGAGGGTGTCGAGGCCGCGAAGCAGGCGATCGCCGACCAGCAGGCGGTGCTCGCGGACCGCAAGGCGGACCTGGTGAAGGCACAGAACGCGCTCGCCACGGCCACCCAGGCCGTCCACGCCCAGGAGGAGGAGATCACCTCCCTTCGGGGCCAGCTGCCCGCCCTGCAGGCGGCGGTGGACGCCGCCAACACGGCCGTGAGCGCCAAGGAGGTCGAGATCGCCAAGCTCGACGGCCAGATCAACACGCTGGTCGCCCAGCTCACCGACCTCAACACCAAGATCACGGCCGCCGAGGCTGCCGTCCTCGACCTGCAGAACCGGGTCGCTCCGCTGCTGGCACAGCTGAACAAGCTCAACGCCGAGGTCTCCGAGAGTGAGGCTCAGCTGGCCGCATTGCAGGGCCAGCTGACGTCGCTCGACAGTCAGGTCACCGCCGCCCAGGGGGTGCTCCGCGACCTTCAGGCGCAGAAGAAGACGAATAAGGACGCGATCGCAGCCCAGGCGGCGACCGTGAAGGTCCTGCAGGACAAGCTCGGCAGCATCCAGACCCAGATCAAGGCGATCGACGGCACGATCGCTCTGGGCGGTTGCGTGGTCTGACTCTTCGGATCGGTCCATCACGACCGACCACACAACGCCATCCGCGCGGAGGAGGCCCCAGGCTCAAGAGCCTGGGGCCTCCTCGCATTCCGAGGGTGGCTTTCGACACCGACGCGCCACGAAGCAAGTGATCAGCTGCTAGCCGACCTTCAACAGTGCGCGCAGCCGGGCGACATGCCCGGTTGCGCGCACGTTGTACAGGGCGTGCTCGATGCGGCCCTTCTCGTTCAAGACGAACGTCGAGCGGATGACGCCCTTGATGACCTTGCCGTAGTTCATCTTGTCGCCCCACGTGCCGTACTTCGCGTGCACCTTGTGATCGGGGTCGCTCAGGAGGTCGTAGGTCAGGCCGTCGCGTTCGCGGAAGCGCGCGAGCTTCTCGGGCGCGTCGCGTGAGATGCCCAGGATCGTGTAGCCGGCGGCCTGCAGCGGCGCGAGGCTGTCGCGGAAGTCGCACGCCTCCTTCGTGCACCCGGGCGTCATGGCCTCGGGATAGAAGAAGAGGATCACGGGCCCGCCGCGCAGGTCTCGGAGCGTCACGGGCTGCTCGTCCTGGTCGAGGAGCGTGAAGGCCGGGGCCAGGCGGCCGGGTTCGAGGCGCGCGGAGGTCATCCCTCCAGCCTAGGGTCGCCGCGACAGTACCGAGATCGGACGGTTCTACGAGATTCGGATGCCGTGGGTCGAAGCATCCGAATCCCGTAGAACGATCCGAATAGGGCGGGGCTGGAGAGCGGGAGCGGGGGAGCGGGGGAGCGGGTGGGGCGTAAGTCGGGCGCGAGGGCGATCAGGTCACGCCTTGTCGGCGAAGGTCAGCAGCAGCCGCTGCAGCGAGTCCAGCCGGGCTGCGCCGCGCGGGCCGAGGCGGCCCTCGTCGCGGGCCTCGATGATGGCGCAGTCGGGGGCGTCGGGCAGATGCGTGCAGCCGCGCGGGCACTCCTCGGCGATCTCGGCGAGCTCGGTGAAGGCGCGCAGGATGTTGGCCGGGTCGACGTGGCCGAGGCCGAATGACCGGACGCCCGGCGTGTCGATGACCCACCCGCCGCCGCCTTCGCCGCGGTAGCGCAGCGAGACCGTCGAGCTCGAGGTGTGCCGCCCGCGCCCCGTCACGACATTGACGTGTCCTGTCGCGCGCTGCGCCGTCGGGACGAGGGCGTTCACGAGCGTCGACTTGCCGACGCCCGAATGCCCCACGAACACCGTCGAGTGCCCGACGAGGGCCGCGCCGATGCGCTCGATCGGCATCTCCTCGCGTGCGCTCGTGAAGACCTCGAGATCGAGGCCGTCGAAGTGCGCGAGGAAGGAGGCGGGGTCGGTGAGGTCGGTCTTGGTCACGACCAGGAGGGGACGGATGCCGGCATCGAGCGCCGCGACGAGGTACCGGTCCACGAGCCGCGGCCGCGGCTCGGGGTCGGCCGCCGCGACGACGACGAGCATCTGGTCGGCGTTGGCGACCACGACGCGCTCCACCTGGTCGGTGTCGTCCGCGCTGCGGCGCAGGAGAGAGGACCGCGGCTCGATCCCGACGATGCGTCCGAGCGTGCCCTCGTCGCCCGAGGAGTCGCCCACGACCCGTGCGAGATCTCCCGTCACGATGGGCTGCTTGCGCAGCTCGCGCGCGCGCATCGCGACGGCCTCGTGCTCGGCATCCGTGTCCTCCGCGACGAGGACCGCGTAGCGGCCTCGGTCGACGCCCAGGACGCGCGCGATCTCGGCGTCGGAGTGGGCCGGACGCCTCTTGGTGCGGGGGCGGTTGGCCTTGGGGTTGGGACGGACCCGGACGTCGGCTTCGTCGAACTCGTCGTCGTCGTCGTCGGAGTCGTCCAGCCAGCTCACGATGCCTGCAGGGCCTCCGGGCGCGGGGTCGCGCCGTCGGATCCGCCCTCGAGCATGCGCTGCCACAGCTGCGGGAACTCGGGCATCGTCTTGGCGGTCGTGCCGATGTCGTCGATCTCGACGCCCGGGACGGCGAGGCCCACGAGGGCGCCCGTCGTCGCGAGGCGGTGGTCGTGGTGTGCGCGCCAGCGGCCGCCCTGGAGCGGGCGGGGGAAGATGCGGATGCCGTCGGGCAGCTCTTCCGCGTGGCCGCCGAGGGCGCGCAGCTCGCTCACGAGAGCCGCGATGCGGTCGGTCTCGTGGCCGCGGATGTGCCCGATGCCGTAGAGCGTCGTCGGGCTGTCGGCGAAGGCCGCGAGGCCCACGATCGTCGGAGTGAGCTCGCCGGCGGCCGAGAGGTCGAGGTCGACGCCCTGGATGCCGTTCGCGCCGCCCGTCACCGTGAGCGCGCCGCCGCGCCTGGCGACGCGGGCGCCCATGAGGGAGAGGATGTCGCCGAGCATCGCACCCGGCTGCGTCGAGTGCGCGGGCCAGCCCGGCACCGAGACGGAGCCGCCGACGACCATCGCCGCCGCGAGGAACGGTGCGGCGTTGGACAGGTCGGGCTCGATCGCGATGTCCTTGCCGCGCAGGGGACCCGCCGGGACGACCCATTCGCCCGCCGTCGGCCGCTCGACGTGCACGCCGCGGTGCGACAGCGCCTCGACCGTCATGTCGATGTGCGGCATGCTCGGCAGCCGCTCGCCGCGGTGGATGAGGTGCAGCCCGACGTCGAAGCGCGGAGCCGCGAGCAGCAGTCCCGACACGAACTGGCTCGAGGCGCTCGCGTCGATCACGACCTCGCCGCCGCGGACATGTCCGTGGCCGCGCACCGAGAAGGGGAGGGCCCAGTGGCCGCCGTCGTCGATGTCGACGCCGACGTCGCGGAGCGCCTTGATCATGGCGCCCATGGGGCGGTGCAGCGCAGTCTCGTGCGCCGTGATCGTGACCTCGCCGTCGGCGAAGCCCGCGAGACCCGCGACGAACCGCATGACGGTGCCGGCCTGGCCGCAGTCCACGACGCCGCCGCCGCGCAGGGGCCAGCGCGGGGTCACGAGGAGGTCGGGACCGAACGGACCGGCGCCCTCCTCGGGCGTGATCGTGACGCCGAGCGACTGCAGCGCCTCGATCATGCGCTGCGAATCCTCGGAGTGCAGGGGCGAGCAGAGACGGCTCGGACCGTCGGCGAGCGACGCGAGGATGAGCTCCCGATTGGTGAGCGATTTCGAGCCTGGCACCGTCACGGAGGCGCTCAGCGGGCCGCTCGCGACAGGCGCGTGCCAGTGGCCGCGCACACCGCGCGGAGGAACGGGGGAATACACGTCGCCGGTCATCGGTTTCTACCCTACTGAACGCCTCGCGCAAACCCCCTCAGAGGAGCCCATGATCGCCACACTCGATCGCGTCGATATCGGTGCGCCAGAGGCCTGGGACGCCCCCGGCATAGACTGGCGCGTGATGAACGATCAGGCCCAGGCCCAGGCCGAGACGGATCCTCGTACGCAGTTCGAGGAGCAGGCGCTGCCCTACATGGACCAGCTCTACGCCGCGGCGATGCGCATGACGCGCAATCCCGCCGACGCGGCAGACCTCGTGCAGGAGACCTTCGTCAAGGCGTTCGCCTCGTGGAAGACCTTCACGCAGGGCACGAACCTCAAGGCGTGGCTGTACCGCATCCTCACGAATGCGTACATCAACACGTACCGCAAGAAGCAGCGCGAGCCCTATCAGGGCACGATCGACGAGCTCGAGGACTGGCAGCTCGGCGGCGCCGAGTCGACCACGGCCACGAGCAGCCGATCCGCGGAGGCCGAGGCGATCGATCGGATGCCGGCATCCGTCGTGAAAGACGCCCTGCAGGCCATCCCGGAGGACTTCCGGCTGGCGGTGTACCTCGCGGACGTCGAGGGCTTCGCCTACCAGGAGATCGCCGACATCATGAAGACCCCCATCGGCACGGTCATGAGCCGTCTGCATCGCGGCAGACGGATGCTTCGTGAACTGCTCGCCGACTACGCGAAGGAGCGCGGCATCGACACCGCGTCCGCAAAAGAGCGCGGCGCGAAGGCCGCACCGAGGAGCACGAGATGACCGATTGCGGCTGCGAGAAGGCGCGGCGCGACCTCGAGGAGTACCTGCGGCACGAAGTGTGCAAGACGCAGCACTCCGACATCGCCGAGCACCTGGAGAACTGCGCGGAGTGCAGCGACGAGGCCCTCGTCGCACGGACGCTGACGGATGTCGTCGCGCGGGCCTGCAAGGAAGCAGCTCCCGAGGAGCTGCGTGACGTCGTGCTCGCCCGCATCCGCGAGGTGCAGGCGTCGCACTGACGCGGACGGCGGTCCGTCTCGAGCGCCGATCCACCTGGCGCTGAGCGGTCGCCCTCTCAGACCTTCTTCGCGAAGACCGAGAGCGCGCCCGGCACGACGTCGATCGTGAGCGGCAGCGCACCGACGGGATCGCCGTCCGCGTACGCCGTCACGCCGGGCGAGGCGATCCTGATGCGCGTGACGCGCCGCGTCACCACCTCGTCGAGGACCGTGTGCGTCCCGCGGTAGGCGCGGGGGAGCAGACGGGCGAGCCGCAGGCGCCCCGCGGGGCGCACGAGCGTCACATCGAGCAGGCCGTCCGAGGGGTCGGCGTCGGGGCAGATCGGGATGCCGCCGCCGTACATGCTCGTATTGCCGACGGTCGCCATCACGAGGTCGCCGTCGATGCGCTCGAGCGTGCCGTCCGCGAGCGTCAGCTCGAGCTGGAACGGGATGCCGCGCAGCCGCAGGAACTCCAGGAGGATCGCGATCGTGTAGCGCGAGCCGCCCCGAGGCCACGTCATGGCGTTCGCACGGTCGTTGACCTTCGAGTCGAAGCCGCTCGCGAGCACCGACGCGAAGTGGCGGGTCGAGCCGTCCTCTCGCGTGATTCGGGCGAGGTCGACGGTGCGCGTCTCACCGCCGATCACGAGGTCGGCGGCCGCGTCGGCGTCGAGCTCGCGCAGGCCGAGCGCCCCCGCGAAGTCGTTGCCCGTCCCCGAGGGCACGATGCCGAGCGGGACGCCGGTCCCCGCGAGCTCCTGCACCGCGAGGCCGACCGTGCCGTCGCCGCCCGCGACGACGACGGCGTCCGTGCCGAGCTCTATCGCAGTGCGCAGGAGCGCGGCGGACTCGGCGGCGCTTCCCCCGCTCACGATCGTCGTCCGGAGGCCGTGCTCGCGCAGCCGCTCGGCGGCGCGCGTCGCGGCGCCCGTGTGCGCGCCCGTGCGCGCCGCGGGGTTGAGGAGCAGGGTGACACTCACCCGGCCACCGGGCCGGGCGCCTCGACGAGCACGCCGGGGTTCATGATCCCGGTCGGGTCGAGGGTGTCCTTGACGGCGCGGAGCACCGCGATCCCGAGCGGTCCGATCTCGTCCTCGAGGTACGGGAGGTGGTCGCGGCCGACGGCGTGATGGTGGGTGATCGTGCCGCCCGCTTCGCCGATGGCGCGGGACGCGGCGTCCTTCGCCCCCTGCCATTGCGCCGCGGGATCGGCGGTGAGCGCGGCCACGACGGTGAAGTACAGCGAGGCGCCCGCGGGGTAGACGTGCGAGATGTGACACAGGACGAGCGGCTTGGTGCCCTCGGCCGTGAGGCGGTCGGTGAGGGCCGCCGTGACCGACCGCTTGAGCTCGGGCAGCTGCGCCCATGTCGTGGCGGTCTCGAGCGTCTCGGCGAGGACCCCGATGTCGAGCAGCGTGTCGCGCAGTGCCGGCGAGGCGAAGCGTCCGCGCTCCCAGGATCGGGCCGGCTCCTCGCCGCGCGAGCGGGCGCCGTGGCTGCGGAACACGTCGTGCAGCGTCGCGCGCGTCTCAGCCGCCGCGGCGGTCGACTCGCCCTCGAAGGTCGCGACGGCCAGGACTCCGCGCATGCGTGTGAGGTGGCCGCCGAGGGCGGCGTTGACGCGCGTCTCCGTCTCGTCACTGAGCCGCAGGACAGTGGGACGGATGCCGCGCTGCGTCGCCGACCGGAGGGCCGCGGCGCCCGACGTGAAGTCAGGGAAGGTCCACGCGCCGTACGCCGTCGCGGCGGGGACGGGGCGGATGCGCACCGTGACCTCGGTGAGCACCCCGAAGGCGCCCTCCGAGCCGAGGAAGAGCTGCCGGAGGTCGGGTCCTGCGGCGCTCGCGGGAGCGCGCCCGAGCCGCAGCTCGCCCGCGGGCGTCGCGACGCGCAGCGCGTGCACGAGGTCGTCGAAGCGGCCGTAGCCGCGCGAGGCCTGCCCGCTCGAGCGGGTCGCGGCGAATCCGCCGATCGAGGCGTACCGGAAGCTCTGCGGGAAGTGTCCGAGGGTGAAACCGCGCTCGCCGAGCAGCTCCTCGGCCTGCGGGCCCGTCGTCCCCGCGCCGAGGGTCGCGAGCAGCGAGACCTCGTCGAGCGTGATGAGCGCCGCCGTGCGCGACAGGTCGAGCGCGATGATGGCCGCGTGGGACCCGCGCACGGGGTCGACTCCGCCGACGACGCTCGTGCCGCCGCCGAAGGGGACGACGGCGATGCCGCGCTCCGCGCACAGCCGCAGCACCGCGAGCACCTCGTCGTGCGAGCCGGGCGACACGACGGCGTCGGGCGCGGCCTGCTGCTCGCCCGTGCGGCGGGCGAGCAGGTCGGGCGTGCTCTTGCCGCCGAGGTGCAGCACCCGCACGTCGTCGTCGGCGGTCGCGCGCCCTGCGGCGTCCGTGAGGGCGGAGAGGTCGTCGGCGGCGATGCGCGAGGCCGTGAGCGTGGGGCGCTTACGGCGTGGGACGGGATGCGGCTTGCCCGGCAGGAGCGTCGAGACGATCGCCCGTGCCCCGGCGGGGAGGCGTGCAGGCTCGTCGCCCCAGGCGTCCCAATCGGACCGGCCGGCAGGCGGCGGGAGGGCGATCGCGATCGGCGTCGGAGTCGGCGATGACATGGGCGACAGTATGACACATTATGTATGGTTGTCACATGGCGGTGAAGCCGATCGACACCCGACCCTCGCGGACTCCCGAGACCGAGGCGGTGCTGCTCGACGCCGCGCTCGCGGAACTGCTCGCCCACGGCATCCGCCGGACGACGGCATCCGACATCGCGCGCCGCGCGGGCGTCTCGCGGCAGACGCTGTACCGGTACTGGCCCGACGCGCACGCCGTCTTCGCGGCCCTCATCACGCGCGAGCTGGTCGGGGCGCTGCCGCCGCGGACCGACGATCCGGACGATCTCGAGGGGCTCGTCGGGCTGCTCGTCGCTACGGCGGACGGGATGCGGCGCATGCCCCTGCTCGATCGCCTGCGCACGACCGACCCCGAGCTCTTCGGCCGCTACATCCTGACGCGGGTGGGGACGAGCCAGCGCGCGATGCATGCCGAGCTCGAGACGCGGATCGCGCGCGGACAGGAGCGCGGCTTCGTGCGGGCGGGCGCGCCCGCGGCACTCGCGGCGATGGTGCTGCTCATCATGCAGTCCGCCGTCCAGTCGGCGCCCCTCGTCGCGGAGTGGCTCGCCGGCGACGCGTGGAGCGGCGAACTGCGCGCAGCGCTCGCCGGGTATCTGGGGGAGTCGAGATGACCTCGCGCATCGTGGGACGGACCCCGTCGTCGTCGGCGCTCAGCGCCGCGCGGCGCACGCGCGAGCTCGAGAGTCTCGCCGACGATCCCGTCGTCGACGTGCTCGTCATCGGCGGCGGCATCACGGGGGCGGGACTCGCACTGGATGCCGCGAGCCGCGGCCTGCGCACGGTGCTCGTCGAGCGGCACGATCTCGCGCACGGCACGAGCCGCTGGAGCTCGAAACTCGTGCACGGCGGGCTGCGCTACCTCGCGTCGGGCCAGATCGGCATCGCGCACGAGAGCGCGGCGGAGCGGCACCTGCTCATGACCCGGCTCGCACCGCACCTGACGCGGGCTGTCGCCCAGGTGCTGCCCCTCTACGCGCCGGGCCATGTGTCGCACGGCGCCCTCATCGGCGCGGGCTACGGGATGGGCGACGCGCTGCGCCGCTTCGTGGGCACGCCCGACGCCGTCCTCCGCTCGCCCGGCCCGATCGGCCCGGCCGCGACCCTCCGGCTCGCTCCAGCCGTCCGCCACGACGATCTGCGCGGTGCGATGCGCGGCTGGGACGGTCAGCTCATCGACGACGCCCGGCTCGTTGTCGCCGTCGCCCGGACGGCGGCGGGGTACGGGGCATCCGTCCTCACCCGCGTCGAGGCGTTGCAGGCGACGGGCGAGTCGGCGGTCCTGCGCGACACGCTCACGGGTGACGAGATCACGGTGCAGGCGCGGGCCGTCGTAAGCGCGACGGGCGTGTGGGCGGGCGCGCTCGCCCCCGACGTGCGGCTGCGTCCGAGCCGCGGCACGCACCTCGTCGTCGACACGGCACGGCTGGGCGGATCGGACGTCTCGCTCACGGTGCCGGTTCCCGGCTCGCGCAGCCGCTTCGTCTTCACCCTGCCGGCGCAGCATGGACGCACCTACATCGGGCTCACCGACGTCCCTGCCGACGGGCCCATCCCCGACGTGCCGCAGCCGACCGAGGCCGAGATCGACATGCTCCTCGAGGTCGTGGGGTCGGTGCTGACGGCGCCGCTCACGCGCGACGACGTGCTCGGCGCCTACGCGGGGCTGCGGCCCCTGCTCACCTCCGCCGACGATGCCGACGAGACGAGCGACCTGTCGCGCCGGCACGCGATCCTCGAGTCGCCCGACGGCGTGCTGAGCGTCGTCGGAGGCAAGCTCACGACCTACCGGCGCATGGCGCAGGACGGTATCGACGAAGCCGTGCGCCGCCGCGCCCTGCCGACCGCCCGGCCCTCCGTCACGCGGAGCCTCCCCCTCGTGGGGGCGTGGCCGCGGCACCGGCTGCACGAGATCGCGGCGCCCGGACGGCTCGTCCGGCGCTTCGGTGCAGAGGCGCCCTTCACGGCCGCGCTGCCCGACGGTCCGCCCGCGGCGCGCGGCGTCACGGCGCAGGAGCTGCACTGGGGCGTCGCCGTCGAGGGCGCCCTCACGGTGGACGACCTGCTCGACCGCCGCACGCGGCTCGGCCTCGTCGCCTCCGATCGGGAGCAGTCGACGGATGCCGCGGCCGCCGCCTTCGCGCGGGCGGGCGTCGAGCCCGCCTGACCCTCGCGCGCGCAGGCGCGGCGACGTTGGCAGGATTCCGCGGTGCGGCGGCTGACCGCCAGCTCGTGGGCGTCGGAGGCCCACATCAGAATGGACCGGTGACATCCTCCTCGCCTGTCACGAGCCACGGCAGGCTCGGACTCGTCCAGGGCACGGCCCTGTATATCGCGTCGGTGCTCGGGACGGGCCTGCTCGTGCTCCCGGGGCTCGCCGCCGAGGTCGCGGGGCCCGCGAGCATCGTCGCGGTCCTCGCGGTGCTCGTCCTCTCGGTGCCGCTCGCCGGCACATTCGCGGTGCTCGCGGCGCGATATCCCGATCCCGGTGGTGTCGCGAGCTACGTGCGACGCGCACTCGGCGACACGGCGGCGCGGATGGCCGGGTACTGGTTCATGTTCGGCGTGTGCGCGGGCGCCCCCGTCGTGGCGGTGCTCGGGGCCGAGTACGTCGCGGCCGTCGCGGGCATCGATCACGCGATGGTCCCCGTCATCGCGGCCGCGATCTTCGTGCCCCCGTTCCTCGTCAACGCCTTCGGGGTGCGGGTCGCGGGCGGCATCCAATTCGTCCTCACGGCGCTCCTGCTCGCCGTCGTCGTGGCGGTCGTCGCGCTCGCCGCGCCCGCCGTCGAGGCCCCGAGCTTCACGCCCTTCCTGCCCCACGGCTGGGCGGGCGTCGGCACGGCGATCAGCCTCTTCGTGTGGGCCTTCGCGGGGTGGGAGGTCGGCACTCACATCTCGGGCGAGTTCCGCGACCCGCGGCGCGCGATCCCGCTCGCGACCGCCATCGCGCTCGTCGTGACGGGTGCGTGCTACCTCGTCCTGCAGATCGTGACGGTCGGCGCGCTCGGATCCGCGGCGGGCGAGGGGCAGGTTCCGCTCCTCGAGCTCGCGCGCCTCGGCTCGCCCGACCTCGGCGCTCCCGCCGTCGGGATCATCGCCGCGATCGTCGCGCTCGGGGTGATGAACGCGTATCTCGCTGCGTTCGCCAAGCTCGGGGCATCCCTCGCCGCCAATCGCGACCTGCCGCGGTGGTTCGCGAAGGGCGTCGAGGCGGGCGGCGTCGCCCGGCGCGCCCTCGCCCTGACAGGCGTCGTCGCGCTCGGCTACTTCGCGCTCATGGTCGCGTCGGGGCTCGACCTGACGCCGTTCATCCTCGTGCACACGAGCAGCATGGTCGCGATCTACACCCTCGGCATGATCGCCGCCGTGCGCCTGCTCGAGCGCGGGACACTCGGCTGGTGGCTCGCCGTCGTCGCGGCGGTGCTGTGCGCGGGCATGCTCGTCCTCGCGATCGGCTCGCTGCTGCCCGCGGCACTGCTCGCCGCGGCCGCCGTCGTCGTGACCCTCGTGCGCCGCGCTCGAGGACGCGCGGCACAACGCCGCGGGCCGCGCCCGAAGAACCGGACGCGGCCCGCGACGACGCAGGAGCGGACTACAGAGTCAGCGCCTTCTGCATGAGCTTCGCGTGCTCGACGGCGTGCACCTTGGGCGAGCCGGTCGCGGGCGATGCCGCGGCGCTGCGCGAGATGCGGCGGATCGTCCGGCCGTGCAGGTGCTTGACGACCTCAAGCGCGATGAACGGCCACGCACCCTGGTTCTCGGGCTCGTCCTGCACCCAGTAGAGCTGGGCGTTCGGGTAGCTGTCGATGACCGCGTTGAGCTCGGCGATGGGCGCCGGGTAGTACTGCTCGAGGCGGACCAGCGCGATCTCGGGGTTCGGGTTCTTCTCGAGCTCGGCGCGCAGATCCCAGTGGATCTTGCCCGCGTGCAGCAGCACGCGCTTGACGGCCGACTTGTCGAGGGCGCGGTCGTCGTCCAGCACGGGCTGGAAGGTGCCGTTCACGAAGTCCTCGACCTTGCTCGTCGCGCCGCGCAGCCGGAGCATCGCCTTCGGCGTGAAGACGACGAGCGGGCGGCGCGGACGCGCGTAGGCCTGGCGGCGGAGGAGGTGGAAGTACGACGCGGGCGTCGAAGGCCGGGCGACCGTCATGTTGTCCTGTGCGCACATCTGCAGATAGCGCTCGATGCGCGCCGACGAGTGGTCGGGGCCCTGGCCCTCGTAGCCGTGGGGGAGCAGCAGCACGACGCTCGACTGCTGGCCCCACTTCTGATCGGCGGCCGAGATGTACTCGTCGATGACCGACTGCGCGCCGTTCGCGAAGTCGCCGAACTGCGCCTCCCACAGCACGAGCGAGTCGGGCCGCTCGACCGAGTAGCCGTACTCGAACGCCATCGCGGCGTACTCGCTGAGCAGCGAGTCGTAGACCCAGAATCGCGCCTGGCTCTCGGCGAGGTTCGAGAGCGGGATCCACTCCTGACCGTTCGCGCGGTCGTGCAGCACCGAGTGACGCTGCACGAAAGTGCCGCGTCGCGAGTCCTGGCCCGCGAGTCGCACGTTCGTGCCCTCGAGGAGCAGCGACCCGAATGCGAGCAGCTCGCCGAACGCCCAGTCGATCCCGCCGTTGCGGCTCATGTCGAGGCGCTTGTCGAGCAGCTGCTGCAGCTTCGCGTGCACCGTGAAGCCGTCGGGCTTGTTGACGAACGCGTCGCCGATGAGGCGGACGACCTCGGCGGGCACGCCGGTGGTCTCGGGCGTTCCGTGCACGGGCTCGTCGGCCTGCGCGGCGGAGATGACGGGGTTCGTGCCGGTCTCGGCCGCGTGCGTCTCGGCGAACGCGATCTCGAGTCCGTTCTGGAAGTCGAGCTTCGCCTTCTCGTACTCCTCTTCCGTGATGTCGCCGCGGCCGACGAGGGCTTCGACGTACAGGCGGCGCACGGAGCGCTTGGCCTCGATGAGGTTCGTCATGAGCGGCTGCGTCATCGAGGGGTCGTCGCCCTCGTTGTGCCCGCGGCGGCGGTAGCAGACGACGTCGATCACGACGTCGCGGTGGAACTCCTCGCGGTACGCGAAGGCCAGCTGCGCGACGCGGACGACGGCTTCGGGGTCGTCGCCGTTCACGTGGAAGATCGGCGCCTGGATCGTCTTGGCGACGTCGGTCGCGTAGATCGACGTGCGGCTGTCGACGGGGATCGTCGTGAAGCCGACCTGGTTGTTGACGACGACGTGGATCGTGCCGCCCGTGCGGTAGCCGCGCAGCTGCGACATCTGAAGCGTCTCGACGACGACGCCCTGGCCCGCGAAGGCCGCGTCGCCGTGGACGAGGATGGGCAGCCAGGTGAACGTGCCGATCGGCTTGCGGTCCTGCTTGGCGCGGACGATGCCCTCGAGCACGCCGTCGACGGTCTCGAGGTGCGACGGGTTCGCCGCGAGCAGGACGGGGAGCTCTTCGCCGCGGTCATCGACGAAGGTGCCCTCGGTGCCGAGGTGGTACTTGACGTCGCCCGACCCGCTCTTGCTGCCGACGGCGACGGCGCCCTCGAACTCGCGGAACACCTGGCCGTACGTCTTGCCCGCGATGTTCGTCAGCACGTTGAGCCGGCCGCGGTGCGCCATCCCGATCGCGGCGCCGTCGAGGCCCGCCTGCGCCGCGCCCTGGAGGATCTCGTCGAGCAGCGGGATGAGGGACTCTCCGCCCTCGAGGCTGAAGCGCTTCTGGCCGACGTACTTCGTCTGCAGGAAGGTCTCGAACGCCTCGGCCTGGTTGAGCTTCGACAGGATGCGGAGCTGCTCGTCGTGGCCGGGCTTCTGGTACTTGACCTCGACGTGCTCCTGGAACCACGCGCGCTGCCCGGGGTCCTGGATGTGCATGTACTCGATGCCCGCTGTGCGGCAGTACGAGTCGCGGAGGACGCCGAGGATGTCGCGCAGCTTCATGATGCGCTTGCCGCCGAAGCCGCCCGTGACGAATTCGCGGTCGAGGTCCCAGAAGGTCAGGCCGTGCTGCTCGATCTCGAGGTCGGGGTGCGTCCGCTGCACGTACTCGAGCGGGTCGATGTCGGCCATGAGGTGGCCGCGCACGCGGAACGAGTTGATGAGCTCCTGCACACGGGCCGTCTTGTCGACGCGCTCGGCGAGGTCGACGTTGATGTCGCTCGCCCAGTGGATCGGCGCGTACGGGATGCGCAGCGCCGCGAAGATGTCCTCGTAGAAGCGGCGCTGGCCGATGAGCAGCTCGTGCACCTTCTTGAGGAACTCGCCCGAGCCTGCACCCTGGATGACGCGGTGGTCGTAGGTGCTCGTGAGCGTGATCGTCTTGCCGATGCCGAGCTCGACGAGGGTCTTCTCGCTCGACCCCTGGAACTCGGCGGGATACTCCAGCGCGCCGGCGCCGACGATGCATCCCTGACCCTTCATGAGGCGGGGGACGGAGTGCACCGTGCCGATGCCGCCCGGGTTGGTGAGCGAGATCGTCGTCCCCTGGAAGTCCGCACCGGTCAGCTTGCCGCCGCGGGCGCGCGTGATGAGGTCCTCATACGAGGCGAGGAACTCGCCGAACGTGAGGGTGTCGGCGCGCTTGATGCTCGGCACCATGAGGGCGCGCGTGCCGTCGGGCTTGGGGAGGTCGATCGCGATGCCGAGGTTGATGTGCGCGGGCGCGACGACCGACGGCTTGCCGTCGACCTCGGCGTAGAACACGTTCTGGCTCGGGAACTCCTTGAGCGCCCGGATGATCGCCCACCCGATGAGGTGCGTGAAGCTCACCTTGCCGCCGCGGGTGCGGGCCATGTGGTTGTTGATCACGATCCGGTTGTCGATCATGAGCTTCGCGGGGACCGTGCGCACGCTCGTCGCGGTGGGGACCGTGAGCGACTCGTCCATGTTGGCGGCGAGCGTCTTGGTCATGCCGCGCAGGACGGTGACCTGGTCCTCTTCGCTCGACGCCTCACCCGTGGACGGCACGACCGCGGGCGCCTGCGCCGGGATCGGCTGGGTCGCCGCGGGCTTGGCCGTCGTCCGCGCGACGGGCTGCGCGCCGATCACGGGGATCGGAGCCGTGACAGGCCGCGGCTCCGAGACGGTGGTCGCGCCGGGGGAGGCGGCCTCCGAGACGGGCGTCGCTGGTGCGGCGGGGGCGGCCGGTGCCGGCGTCCCGTTCGCGGGGTGGTAGGCCTCGAGGATGGGCCACCACGCCTTGTCGACGGAGTTCCGGTCGATTGTGAACTGCTCGTACAGTTCCTCGACAAGCCATTCGTTGGCTCCGAACTCGCCTTCGTTCGAAACCCCGAGACCCGTCACCTGGCTCGACACGCTGGATCGCCTGCTTTCATCGGTGAAGTGTGCTGGACACGCGAGGCAGGAGGGCACCCGCATGCACGACTGTTAAGCCTAACCCAGTCTTCCGTGACCTTTCCTGGTGCAGAAGGCCGCACGGCGCATGAAACGGCATCATTATTCGCACAGGTAAGAATCACTAACCTTGATGCGTGGAGTTCTACGGTGAGCGGCCCGACGTCGATCTGACCTACTCGGACGTCTTCCTCGTGCCGCGCAGGTCAGGGGTGACGAGTCGACTCGACGTCGACCTCGCCCCGGGTGACGGCACCCCCGCGACGCTGCCGATCGTGTCGGCGAACATGAACTCGGTGACGGGGGCGCGGCTCGCCGCGACCCTCGCCCGGCGCGGCGGACTCGGCGTCCTCCCGCAGGACATGCCGCTTCAAGGGCTGGATGCCGCGATCCGCTGGGTCAAGGACCAGCCCGTCGTGTGGGACACGCCCGTCGTGCTCCCGCCCGAGTCCACCGTCGCCGAGGCCGCGCGGCTGCTGCCTGCGACGGACGGCCACGGCATCGTCGTGGCACCGTCGCCCGCGAGCCCCGAGGGCCTGCGCATCGACGAGATCCTCGGCATCGTCCCCGCGACCCGCCTCGGCACGGCGCTGCCGGACGCGCGCCTGGGCGACCTCGCGCGCGGCGGCATCACATCGATCGACGCCGACGACGTCACGAGCCCGCGTCACGCGTTCGACCTCATCGTCGGCGCCGAGGCCGAGACGGTGTGCGTCCTGCACCACGGCTTCCTCGTCGGCACGCTGTCGCGCCGCAGCGCCCTGCGCTCCAACATCTACCGCCCCGCCGTCGACCTCGACGGCCGCTTGAGCGTCGCGGCCGCCGTCGGCATCAACGGCGACGTCGCGAGCAAGGCGCAGGCGCTCGCCGCCGCGGGCGTCGACGTCCTCGTCGTCGACACGGCGCACGGCCACCAGGAGGGCATGCTCGCGGCGCTGCGCACCGTCGCCGCGCTCGACCTCGGCATCCCGATCGCGGCGGGCAACATCGTGACGGCCGAGGGCGTGCACGATCTCGTCGCCGCGGGCGCCGACATCCTCAAGGTCGGCGTGGGCCCCGGCGCCATGTGCACGACGCGCATGATGACGGCCGTCGGCCGCCCGCAGTTCTCGGCGGTCCTCGAGACGGCCGAGGCCGCCCGCCTCATGGGCGCCCACGTCTGGGCCGACGGGGGAGTGCGCTATCCGCGCGACGTGGCCCTGGCGCTCGCCGCGGGAGCGGCATCCGTCATGATCGGATCCTGGTTCGCGGGAACGATCGAGGCGCCCGGTGAGCTGCAGCTCGACGGCCAGGGGCGCGCCTACAAGGAGTCGTGGGGCATGGCGTCGACCAAGGCCGTGCACGAGCGGTTCGGCCGCCTCGACCCGTACGAGCTCGCGCGCAAGGAGCTTTTCGCCGAGGGCATCTCGTCGTCGAAGATCTACCTCGACCCGCTGCGCCCCGGCCTCGAGGACCTGCTCGACATGATCACGTCGGGCGTGCGCTCGTCGTTCACGTACGCGGGCGCCGCGACGGTGCCCGACTTCCACGAGCGGGCGCGCGTCGGCCTGCAGTCCGCCGCGGGCTACGAAGAGGGCAAGGCTCTGCCGGTCAGCTGGTGAGATCCGGGATGCCGCCTGCCGGCCCCACGCGCACGAGGCTCCGCGCGGCGCGAAGCGATGCGTGGAGAACGCATGGGGCGCCTCCCGGATCCCCCCTGTGTCAGCGCCTCAATGGCGCGGCGCGTCCTGCGGCACCGTGAGCTTCGGCGCGCGCTCGACGCTGAAGAGCCGCAGGCCCGGTTCGGCGACGTCCGGCCTGCTCGGCGTGTAGAGCCATGCCGTGAAGAGCTTGCCGAGCTTCTGGCCCGACACCTCCTCGGCGAGGTCGATGAACTCATCGATCGACGCGTTCCCGTCTCGGTGCGTGTCGACCCACTGCTGCAGGAGTGAGAAGAACGCGTCGTCGCCGATCGCCCGGCGCAGCTCGTGGAGGGTCATCGCACCGCGGTAGTACACGGCGTTGTCGAAGATCGCGTCTGGGCCCGGATCGCCGATCACGACGGTCCAGAACGGGTCGTCCTCGGGCCAGATCGCGTTGTAGTAGAAGTCGAAGGCCTCCTGCGTCGTCGCGATGCCGTCGTGCTCGAGCCACAGCCATTCGGCGTACGTCGCGAAGCCTTCGTTGAGCCAGATGTCGGCCCATCGGTCGACGGCGACGCTGTCGCCGAACCACTGGTGCGCGAGCTCGTGCACCACGACGCCGTCGTTCTGGCCGTCCGACCAGAACTCCTTCGCGTACACGGGCCGGGTCTGCGTCTCGAGGGCGAATCCGAGCCCCGAGTAGTCGTCGACGATCGCTCCCGCGTCTGCGAAGGGGTAGTGGCCGAACCAGCCGGAGAGGGCCGCGATGATCTCGGGCTGCCGCGCGAGGGATGCCTCGATCTTGTCCCCGATCGGCGCTGGCCCGGCGGTCGCCGTCGCCCAGTCCTGCGTCCACCCGTCGTAGACGTCGCCGTCGTTCTCGAACGAGGTCGATCCGACTCCTCCCGGCGTCACGACGTCGTCGACGGAGACGCCGTCGGCAGGGACGGCGTAGTCGCTCACGTACGTCACGGCGACGTCCACCTCGTCGCCGGCGTAGGCGGACAGGTCGAAGACCCACTGCTCCCATCCGTCCGAGGCTCCCGTGGCCGCCCACCACTCGCCCGTCGTGCCGGTGGGAGCGCACGAGCCGTCATCAGCCGGGGTGAGGTAGTGCTCGAGGAAGGGATGCTGGCCGAGGAGGTCGGAGCACGCCGCGAAGCCGGCATCCTGCCCGAGGACCCCGCCCAGATCGGGGAGCGTCGTCCAGTCGTCCGTGCCCGTCGGCGCGAGTTCGACGATGACGAAGTCGTAGCCGCGCTCGACCCCCCGGTTCGTCCAGAACGACAGTTCGGGTGACCCGGGATCTACCGTGATGGTGCGCGCGAGCCGCTCGTACGCGTTGTCGAACGCCCCTGAGTACGCGAAGGCGTCCCCGGAGTGGGCGGCGTACGGGGTCGTGAGGTCGGGATCGACGGCATCCAGATACCGGACGCCCCCCGCCTCATAGGAGTGGATGTCGAACTCGCCGATGTCGATCGTCGCGAGATAGCTCGCCATCGGCGCGTCGACCTCCCACTGCCACACCGAAGAGCCGCCCTGGTCGGTCTGCAACACGAGCCGGCCGTTCGAGACGGCTTGGAGCCCGGCGGGAACGGTGACCCTGATCGAGTAGGTCGCCTTGTCGGCCGGGTGGTCGTTGACGGGGAACCAGGATGACGCGACGTGGGGCTGTCCGGCCACGAGTGCGCCGTCGTCGGTGTGCAGGAAGCCCGCGCCCTCGAGCGAGACGGGGACGCCCGAGTACGCCACGGTCGTGACGAAGGTCGCGCCCTTCTTGATCTTCGCCGCGGGCGTGACCGTGAACTCGCCGTCGGAGCGGGAGGAGGCGGCGGATGCTCCACCGACCTTCACCGACGAGACGACGAGCCCGTCGAGGTCGAGGGTGAAGTTCGACAGGTTCTTGGCCGCCGTGGCCGTCACGATGGCAGTGCCCGAGAGGAGGTCCGTCGACGGGTCGTACGAGACGTCGAGGTCGTAGTGACTCACGTCGTAGCCGGGGTTTCCGTCGGTCGGGAAGTACGGATCGCCGATCCCGTCCTTGGAGGGTGGGGCGCCCGCCGCTCCACCCGCAACCGCGAGCGCGAGGACGACCCCGCACGCGATTGCCGTTCCGATTCCGGACGATGCGAGTCGACGGACCATGGTGGACCCCAATTTCCACGCGGGGCGTGCGCCATTGCACACCCGATCGCGCTCATCGTCCCGTGCGGCGTGCGACGCGTCAAGGGACCTCCGCCGCACCGGGGCAGCGGCATCCCGGATCTGCGGCGTCTTCGCCGCCTGCCGTAGAATGATCGGCACGATGGACGACCCTCCTAGTCATAGACGCTCGCCCCACCGACCCGCACCCACCACGATGGGGGGTGATGCCTGATGGAATACGTCATGCTGGGCGTGGGGCTTCTGCTCACAATCGGAACCGGCCTCTTCGTCGCCAGCGAGTTCGCGCTGGTCAACCTCGATCGCGCCGACCTCGAAGCGCGCCGGGACCGCGGCGAATCCCGCTTGTCACTCACGATCAGCGCGCTCAAGATCACCTCGACGCATCTCTCGAGCGCGCAGCTGGGCATCACGCTCACGACCCTGCTCACGGGCTACACGATGGAGCCGGCGATCTCGAGCCTGCTCGCACCGGTGCTCACGGCGTGGGGCGTGCCTTCCGGGCTCGTCTCGCCGATCGCCGTCTTCGTGGGCGTCTCGATCGCCACGATCCTCTCGATGATCCTCGGCGAGCTCGTGCCCAAGAACTTCGCCCTCGCGCTGCCGCGGCAGACGGCGAAGATCGTCATGCCCTTCCAGGTCGGCTTCACGGCCGTCTTCCGACCCGCGATCGTCGTGCTCAACGGGAGCGCGAACGGCGTGCTGCGCTCGATCGGCATCGAGCCGAAGGAAGAGCTGTCGGGCGCCCGCACGGCTGAGGAGCTCTCGAGCCTCGTGCGGCGCAGTGCGAGCGCCGGCGTCCTCGAGGAGGACACCGCGTCGCTCCTCGACCGCAGCCTCACCTTCGCCCGGCTCACAGCCGACGACGTCATGACGCCCCGCCCCAGCATCCATGCCCTCGCGGCCGGCGACTCGGCCGAGGACGTCATCCAGCTCGCGCGGCGGACGGGCCACAGCCGCTTCCCCGTGTACGGCGACTCGATGGACGACATCGTCGGCGTCGTTCACCTCAAGGCGGCCGTGGCCGTCCCGCGCGATCGTCGCTCGGACGTGCCGGTGGGCGCGCTCGCGAGCGAGCCGCTGCGGATTCCCGAGGCTGTGCACCTCGACGCTCTCGTCTCGGAGCTGCGCGCCCGGGGCTACCAGATGGCGATCGTCGTCGACGAGTACGGCGGCACGGCGGGAGTCGTGACCCTCGAGGACCTCGTCGAGGAGATCGTGGGCGAAGTGCTCGACGAGCACGACCGCCGTCGCGCGGGCATCGTCCGCGAGGACGACCGCGTCGTCTTCCCGGGCGAGCTGCGCCCCGACGAGCTGCTCGACCGCACGGGCATCCGCGTGCCCGAGGGTGAGGTGTACGACACGGTCGGCGGGTTCCTCATGAGCGAGCTCGAGCGCATCCCGGCCGTCGGCGACGAGGTCGAAGTGGAGGACGGCACGCTCGTCGTCCAGCGCATGGACGGCCGCCGCGTCGACCGGGTGAGGTTCATCCCCAAGCCCATGCCCCATACGGACGACGAGGAAGGAGGCGAGCGATGAACGACTGGGCGGGAATCGCATGGCTGGTCGTGCTGCTGGCCTTCAACGCCTTCTTCGTCGGCGCCGAGTTCGCCGTCATCTCGGCGCGTCGATCGCAGATCGAGCCGCTCGCCGAGAAGGGATCGCGGTCGGCCAAGACGGCGCTCTTCGCGATGGAGCACGCGACGCTCATGCTCGCGACGTGTCAGCTCGGCATCACGATCTGCTCGCTGCTGATCCTGAACGTCTCCGAGCCGGCGATCCACCACCTCCTGGCGGTGCCGCTCGGGCTCACGGGCCTCACCGAGACGGCGGTCGACGTCATCGCCTTCATCGTGGCGCTGCTGGTCGTGTCCTATCTGCACGTCGTCTTCGGCGAGATGGTTCCCAAGAACCTCGCGTTCTCGGTCCCCGATCGCGCCGTCCTGATGCTCGCGACGCCGCTCGTGTGGGTCTCGAAGGTCTTCCACCCCGTCATCGTGACGCTCAACTGGACAGCCAACAGCGTGCTGCGGCTGTTCCGGGTCGAGCCGAAGGACGAGGCAGCCTCGACCTTCACGCTCGACGAGGTCGCGACGATCGTGAACCAGTCGCGCATCGAAGGCGTCCTGGACGACATGTCGGGAACGGTCGCCGCGGCGGTCGAGTTCACCGACAAGAAGGCGAAGGACATCGCCGTGCCGCTCGCGGACATCGTGACGCTGCCCGCCGAGACGACGGCCGACGCGATCGAGGGGGCTGTCGCGAAGCACGGCTTCTCGCGCTATGTCATCGTCGACGACGAGGGCGCGCCCGTCGGGTACGTGCACCTGAAGGACGTCCTGCGGGCGGCCGAGATTCCGGATGCCGCGGGCGCCGCCGGCGCCGAAGTGACGCGCGCTCTGCCGACGAAGCGCATCCACCACATGGTGCCGGTGCTCGAGTCGACAGATCTCGAAGACGCCCTCGCGCTCATGCGCAGCGCGGGGCGCCACCTCGCCCAGGTGCGCAACGCGGCCGGCGAGACGACGGCCGTCCTGTTCCTCGAGGACATCATCGAGGAGCTCGTCGGCGAGATCCAGGACGCCACGCGGCGCCGCCGCTGGGCCGGGTGAATCGAGCTGAGCCGAGCGAGGGGCCGGTCGGAGATTCCGACCGGCCCCTCGTGCCGTCTCCCGGCGCCGGACGCGCGGGTCAGCGGTGGCGGCGGGCCCGCACGTACTGCTTCGGCCAGTAGTCGATGTCGGCGCCGAGCTCGCCCGCGGCGCGCAGGGCGAAGTGCGGGTCGCGCAGCCACTCGCGTCCCGACATGATCGCGTCGGCATCGCCGCGCTGCAGGACGTCCTCGGCGAGGCGGCCCGTGTCGATCATGCCGACGGCGCTCACGGGCACGCCCGCGGCATCGCGCACGTGACGCGCGAGACCCACCTGGTACCCCGGGCCGGGGACGATCCGCTGGTGGGCGACGAGGCCGCCGCTGGAGATGTCGAAGAAGTCCGTGCCGCGCTCGGCCGCCCAGCCCGCGACGACCGCCGTCTCCTCGACCGTGAGGCCGCCGTCGGCCCAGTCGGTCGCGGAGAACCGGACGAACAGCGGCACCTCGGCCGCGGAGGAGGCGTCTGCGCGCCAGCGGTCTGCGGCATCCCGCACGGCATCGACGATCCGCAGCAGCAGGCGCGCGCGGTTCTCGAGCGATCCGCCGTACTCGTCGGTGCGCAGATTCGCGAGGGGCGAGAGGAACTCGTGGACGAGGTAGCCGTGCGCGGCGTGGATCTCGAGCAGCTCGAAGCCCGCCTCGAGCGAGCGGCGCGCCGCAGCGGCGAACGCGTCGACGATCGCGTCGATGCCCGCGATGTCGAGCTCGGCGGGCTCGGCGTAGCCCTCGAACGCGACGGCGGACGGCGCGACGGTCGGCCAGCCGCCCGCGCCGACGGGGACGCTCCCGCGCCCGGTGGAGAAGGGCGACCACGTCGAGGCCTTGCGGCCCGCGTGGGCCAGCTGGATCGCCGGAACGGCGCCGCGTGCCCGGATCGCGGCCGTGATGGGAGCCCACGCGTCGCGCTGCTCGTCGTTCCAGATGCCGGTGTCCTCGGGCGAGATGCGACCCTCGGCGAGGACGGCCGTCGCCTCGGCCATGACGATGCCCGCTCCGCCGGACGCGAACTGCGCGAGGTGCGTGTGGTGCCATTCCTGCGGTACGCCGTCGACGGCGCTGTACTGGCACATCGGGGCAACCCACAGGCGGTTGCGCGCCGTCAGCCCGCGGATCGTGAGGGGCGAGAAGAGGGTCGTCGTCATTCGTGCACTCCGGCGTAGTGTGTGGCCCATGGGCGGATCGTGGGCGGCTTCCGACGTTGCGGGATTCCTCAGGAGGCCAACCGCCGCCGACGACAAGTATTCCCGTGGCGTGCTCGGAGTCCGAACCGCGTCGGTCGAATACCCGGGTGCCGCCGTCCTCGGCGTCGAGGCGGCCTGGCGCACGGGCCTCGGAATGGTGCGCTACGTCGGGCCTGCCCGCGACCTCGTCCTGCAGCGCCGCCCCGAGACCGTGACGGTCGACGGGCGGGTGCAGGCGTGGCTCATCGGGTCGGGAACGGATGCCGCCTCCCGCGCGTCCGTCGAGACGCATGCCCTGCGCGGCATCCTGTCCGGCGAGCTCCCCGTCATCGTCGATGCGGGCGCCCTCGATCTCGCGCCGGGCGCGACAGCTCCCCGGATCGTGACGCCCCACGACCGCGAGCACGCGCGGCTGCGCAAGGCGCTCGGGCTGGCAGACGCATCACAGGACGACCGCGAGGGGCGCGCTGCCGCGGCGATCGAGACGGCCGAGGCGCTCGGTGCGACGGTGCTGTTGAAGGGCGGCACGACGATCGTCGCCGCCCCGTCGGGATCGGTGCGCTTCGTCGAGGCCGGCACGCCGTGGCTCGCGACGGCGGGAACGGGCGATGTGCTGGGCGGCGTGATCGGCGCGCTCGTGGCCGCCGCGGCGACGGATGCGATCCCCGATGCCGAGACGCTCGCAGCCCTCGCCGCGTCGGGATCGTGGCTCCACGGCCGCGCGGCACGCCTCGCTGCGGAGCGCCTCGGTCCCGCGGGTGGGCCGATCACGGCGCTCGATGTCGCCGAAGTCCTGCCGTTCGCCGTCGCCGAGCTGCTCTGAGCCGGGGGACGCGGCGCGCAGCGGCCACGCGTTCACGCGGGTGGCGTCGGCCCGTGACACGGGCGGAAAGCCGCCGCCATCGTGCCTTCTAGGATGGGGAGGTGTCGAGGCGGGCGGTGCTGTGGATCGCATTCGCCGTCGTCCATGTCGGCGTCGCCGTGCTCGGGTTCCTCCTGCCGAACCAGCCGATGGGCGATGTCACCAACGTCTACGAGCCGTGGTCGAGGCGGGCGCTCGAAGGACACGGCATCGTCGGGATCACCGCGCCCTGGGTGTACCCGCAGCTCGCGCTGCTGCCGATGGTCATCGCGCAGGGCCTCGCCTGGATCGCCGGCTACCTCGTCGCGTGGGCCCTTCTCGTCACGGCATGCGATGCGCTCGCCTTCGCGGTGCTCATCGGACGCGCGACCTCGACGGGGCGGTGGCTCGGCGGCTGGTACTGGCTCGTCTTCATCGCGGTGCTCGGCCCGGTCGGGATGTATCGGCTCGACGGCCTCACCGTCGCCCTCGCGATCGCGGGGAGCCTGTGGCTCATCGGCAGGCCGTGGCTGGGCTCTGCCCTGCTCGCCGCCGCGACGTGGATCAAGGTGTGGCCCGCCGCGCTCGTCGTGGCCGCCCTCATCGCCGTGCGTCGGCGCCTGGCGGTCTTCGCGAGCGGAGCCGTCGTCTCGGCCGCGATCGTCGCGGTCGTCGTCGCGGCGGGCGGAGCCGCGAACCTGCTCGGCTTCGTGACCGACCAGACGGATCGCGGACTGCAGCTCGAGGCTCCCGTCAGCACGTTCTATCTGTGGCGGGCCGTGGCCGGCATCCCGGGGTCCTTCATCTACTACGACCGGGATCTGCTCACTTTCCAGGTCACGGGACCTGAGGTCGACGCGCTCATCGCGCTCATGACGCCGCTGCTCGCGATCGCCGTCCTCGCGGTCGCGGCCGTGGGCGGGTACAAGGCGTGGCGAGGCGCCGCGTTCGTCTCGCTGTACCCGAATCTGGGTCTCGGTCTCGTCCTCGCCTTCATCGTGTTCAACAAGGTCGGCTCGCCGCAGTACGTGACCTGGATCATCGCCCCGCTCGTCGTGGGGCTCGTGATCGACCGGCGTCGCTGGTGGAAGCCCGCCGTCCTGGGCCTCGCGATCGCGGGGCTCACCTTCGCGGTGTATCCCATGACCTACCGGGGGCTCCTGCTCGCCGAGGCGGGGCCCGGCGCCCTGCTCACGATCCGCAACCTGCTCCTGGCCGTCATGCTCGCGTGGATCGTCGCGCGCCTCGTCCGGGTGCCCGTCCGCACCACAGTCCGCGCCGCGCAGCTCTGAACGCCCGCCCCATCCCTGGAGGAACCCCATGATCGTCGCCTTCTCCGTCGCCCCGAGCGGCACCGGCAATGCCGACGGCTCGGTGCACGACGCCGTCGCAGCGGCCGTGCGCGTCGTCCGCGACAGCGGACTGCCCGCCCGCACGACCTCGATGTTCACCGAGATCGAGGGGGAGTGGGACGAGGTCTTCGACGTCGTCAAGCGCGCGACCGAGGCCGTGCTGCCCTTCGGTTCGCGCGTCTCGCTCGTGCTGAAGGCCGACATCCGCCCGGGCTGGACAGGCGAGCTCGACGGCAAGATCGAGCGACTCGAAGCCGCGATCGACGCCCAGCCCGACGCCTGACATCGGCTCCCGGCCGTCCCGCGTCGACCGCCGGCCGCGCGCCTCGAATCGATTCGACAGGATGCCGCGCAGGCCGCTAGCATGACGGCGTGACCTCCTCGAATCTCTCGAGGGGTGCGGCGATGTGGGCGCTCCTCTCTCTCGCCGTCGGCAGCTTCGGCATCGGCATGACCGAGTTCGTCGTGATGGGCCTGCTGCCCGACATCGCGCAGGACCTGCTTCCCACCCTCTGGGCGGGCGACCCCGAAGGCGCGATCGCGCAGACGGGCTGGCTCATCACTCTCTACGCGCTCGGCGTCGTCGTCGGGGCTCCGACGATCGCCGGCGCGGTCGCGAAGTACCCGCGCCACCGCGTCATGCTGGGGCTCGCGATCGCCCTGACGGTGTTCAACGCGCTGACCTTCCTGCTTCCGACGTTCGAGCTCGTCGCGGCATCGCGATTCCTCGCGGGTCTTCCGCACGGCGCGTACTTCGGCATCGGCGCCCTCGTCGCGGCAGACGTGCTCGGGCCCGGCAAGCGCGCGAAGGGCGTCGCGTTCGTCCTCACGGGGCTCACGATCGCCAACGTCGTGGGCGTGCCCCTCGGCACGTTCCTCGGGCAGCAGGTCGGCTGGCGAGCGGCCTTCGTGGTCGTCGCCGCGATCTTCGGCGCGGCCGCCGTGTGCATCGCCTTCTTCGTGCCCGCGCACGACGGCGACTCCGCCCGCACGTTCCGCGCGGAGCTCCGCGTCTTCCGGATCGGCCAGGTGTGGCTCACGCTCGCCGTCGGCGCGATCGGCTTCGGCGGCTTCTTCGCGGTCTACAGCTACGTCGCGCCGCTCGTGACCGAGGTCTCGGGATCGCCGCAGTGGGCGGTGCCGATCATCCTCGTGATCATGGGCCTCGGCATGACGATCGGCAATCTCGTCGGCGGCGTCGTGGCCGACATCGACCTCAAGCGAACGCTGCTCGGCGGGTTCGTCGGACTCGCGATCGTGCAGACGCTGCTCGCGCTCTCGGCGCAGACCGTGTGGGCGCTCGCGGTCTTCATCTTCGCGACGGGCTTCATCTCGGCGTGCCTGAGCCCCGCCATCCAGACGCGGCTCATGGATGTCGCGGAGGACAACCAGTCCATCGCGGCAGCCCTCAACCACTCCGCGCTCAACATGGGAAACAGCCTCGGCGCCTTCCTGGGCGGCACCGTCATCGCCCTCGGCTGGGGCTTCGTCGCGCCCGCCTGGGTCGGCGTAGCACTCGCGCTGTCGGGCTTCGTCCTGGCGATCGTGAGCCTCTCGGTCGAGCGCCGGCGCGTCGTGCTCGCCGCCTGACCGGGATCGCGTTCGGGGCTCGCGGCGCGAGCCTGCCGGGTTCCCGGTGCCGGACTCCTTCGTTTCCCGGACGGCGGACGGTGCGCCCCTGTGGAGGCGCTCCCCGTAGGCTGAGCGGATGTCAGAGCCGACCTCAGCCGACCGGGCCCTCCGCGCTCTGGGAGACGCGATCGGCGAGTCGCGGCCCCGTCTGCCGGGCGACGGCACCGACCCCGGCATCCCCGTCGCCGCGACGGTCATCCTGCTGCGCGACGGTGCGGAGGGGCCCGAGGCGCTCCTGATCGAGCGCCCCGACCGCGGCTCGTTCGCGGGGGCGTGGGTGTTTCCGGGAGGCAAGCTCGAACCCGCCGACCGCGGCTCCGAGGATGAGGCCGAGGAGGATGCCGCGCGCCGGGCGGGCGTGCGCGAGACGTGGGAGGAAGCGGGCCTGAGGCTGGACCCGGACGCGCTCCTCACGGTGTCGGTGTGGGATCCGCCGCCCGGGCTCGCGCTGCGCATCCGCACGTGGTTCTTCGCGGGTCGCGGCGCCGAGGATGAGCTCATCCTCTCGGAGCACGAGGCGGTCGCGGCGGAATGGGTGCGGCCCGAGACGCTGCTCGAGCGGCACGCGCGGGGCGAGGCGACGCTCTACCCGCCGACGTGGGTCACCCTCCACGCCCTCTCGGGGCAGCCCGACGTCGAGGCGCTTCTCGGCGCGCTGCGGCTCGCGGGGTTCCGCCGGTTCGAGACGATCGCGCGCAAGACGGACGCCGGGCCGATGCTGCTGTGGCAGGAGGACGCCGAGTACGACGAGGCCGGGGGAGCGGCATCCGCCACCAGGCATCGCCTCGAACTGGGCGCGCTGCCCTGGGTCTATACGCGCAGCGACTGAGTCACGCCTCGAGCAGGCGCCGCAGGTGCATGCCGACGGCCGTCGTCTCGATGAGGAAGCCGTCGTGGCCGAAGTCGCTCGTGAGCACGACGGAGCGGTCGCCGTCGAGGGTGTTCGGGATGCCGCGCGCGATGCGGTGCTGACCGTCGATCGGGAAGAGCCGGTCGGAGTCGATGCCCAGGACGAGCGCCTTCGCGGTGACGCGTGCGAGGGCGTCCTCGACGCCGCCGCGGTCGCGGCCGACGTCGTGCGAGTTCATCGCCTCGACGAGTGTGATGTAGGTGTTCGCGTCGAACCGGCGAGTGAAGCGATTGCCGTGGAAGTCGAGGTAGGAGGCGACTGCGAAGCGCCCGCCGTGGCCGAGGGGCGAGACGCCGGACTGCCACGAGCGCTGGAAGCGCTGGTTGAGCTCGGTGGGGCTGCGGTAGTTCAGCAGCGCCATGCGCCGGGCGAGGGCCAGGCCGCGGTGCGGGCCGTCGCCCGCGTCGGCGTCGTAGTACTCGCCGTTCTGGAAGCGGGGGTCGATCGAGATCGCCTCGAGCTGCACCGAATTGAGCGCGATCTGGTCGGCCGTGTTGACGGGCGGCGCCGAGAGCACCGCGACGCGCGCGACGCGCTCGGGCAGGGTGATGGACCACTCGAGGGCGTGCATGCCGCCCATCGAGCCGCCCACGACGGCGGCCCAGCGGTCGATTCCGAGCGCGTCGGCGAGGCGCACCTGCGCAGCGACCTGATCGCGGATCGTGAGGTACGGGAACCGCGACGCCCACTCGTAGCCGTCGGGGGAGATGCTCGCAGGGCCCGTCGAGCCCTGGCAGCCGCCCAGCATGTTCGGGGCGATGACGAACCACTCGTCCGTGTCGATCGGGGCCCCGGGGCCCACGATGTCGCCCCACCATCCGGCGGTCGGATGCCCCGGTCCCGCGGGTCCGCGCACGTGGCTGTCGCCCGTCAGGGCGTGCAGCACGAGCACCGCGTTGTCGCGCGCCGCGTTGAGCTCGCCCCACGTCTCGTACGCGAGCCGGTAGCCGGGCAGCTCGCGACCGCCCTCGGTGCGGAAGGCGCCGAACGCCGCGAAGTGCCGGTCGCCGGCGGGATCGCCGTCGCGCCACGCGCCCGTCGCGGGCGGGCGGCCGAGCAGGAGCCGCGCATCGGCCTCCGTCACGGGCGCCGAGGGCACCGTGTCTTCGGAGGTCTGCCAGTCCATCGGTCCATTGTCCCGGGTCGCGGTGGCGGCGGGCGTCGTATTACACGCGTGCGCGTCATCCGGTCGTGAGATCATGCCCGCATGTCGAGCGCCGAACCCTTCATGCCCGAACACGAGCCGCCTGCGCCGCGGCCGGACACGGAACGCGACATCGATCACGATGTCGACGTCTTCCCGGACGACGCCGCGGTCGAGGCGCCGGACGGCTCTGCCTTCGACGCCGAGACCCCGGCTCCGCCGTTCCGTCCGCCCGTGCCCGGTGCGCGCCTCACGCCGGAGGAGCTCGCCGCCGACCTCGGCGACGCGGACTGACATCGACAGCTCAGCGGCCGGATGCCACGGCAGCCGCGAGAGCCCAGGCCCTCACGGAGAGGCCGGGGAACGAGGGATGCCTCGGACCCAGCCGGGTCCGAGGCATCCCTCGTGTCGCACTGATGGTCAGGCGCGAGCAGCCTCCGAGACGCGACGGGCGGCCGCGAGGGCCTGCTCGAGGTCGGCCTTGAGGTCGTCGATGTTCTCGAGTCCCACCGAGAGGCGCACGAGGCCGGGCGTGACACCCGTCGTGAGCTGCTGCTCGGGCGTGAGCTGCGAGTGCGTCGTCGAGGCGGGGTGGATGACGAGCGAGCGCACGTCGCCGATGTTGGCGAGGTGGCTGAACAGCGTCAGGCTGTTGACGAAGGCGCGACCCGCCTCGACACCGCCCTTGAGTTCGAACGAGAGCACCGCTCCGACGCCCTTGGGGGCGTACTTGTTGGCGGCGGCGTACCACGGCGAGGTCGGCAGGCCCGAGTAGTTGACCGAGGCGACGTCGGCGTGGTTCTCGAGCCACTCCGCGATCTCCTGCGCGTTCGAGACGTGGCGCTCGACGCGCAGCGACAGCGTCTCGATGCCCTGGATGAGCAGCCACGCGCTGTTCGGGGCGATCGCGGCACCGAGGTCGCGCAGCAGCTGGACGCGCGCCTTGATGATGTAGGCGAGGCCGTCGCCCACGGCGGCCGTGTACGAGGCGCCGTGGTACGAGGGGTCGGGAACGGTGAGGCCGGGGAAGCGGTCGACGTTCTTCGACCATTCGAACGTGCCGCCGTCGACGATGACGCCGCCGATCGTCGTGCCGTGGCCGCCGAGGAACTTCGTCGCCGAGTGGATGACGATGTCGGCGCCGTGCTCGAAGGGGCGGATGAGGTACGGCGTCGCGATCGTGTTGTCGACGATGAGCGGCACGCCCGAGGCGTGGGCGATCTCGGCGACCGTGCGGATGTCGAGGACGTTGATCTTCGGGTTGCCGATCGTCTCGGCGAAGAAGAGCTTCGTGTTGGGGCGAACCGCCGCGCGCCACTCCTCGGCGTCGTCCTGGTTCTCGACGAACGTCGTCTCGATGCCGAGCTTGGCGAGCGTGTACTTGAAGAGGTTGTACGTTCCGCCGTAGATCGAGCTCGACGACACGATGTGGTCGCCGGCCTCGGCGATGTTGAGGATCGCGAAGGTCGACGCGGCCTGCCCGCTCGCGACCAGCAGTGCGCCGGTGCCGCCCTCGAGGGCTGCGAGGCGCTCTTCGACGACCGCCTGCGTGGGGTTCTGGATGCGCGTGTAGATGTTGCCGAACTCGGCCAGCGCGAAGAGGTTCGCGGCGTGGTCGGTGTTGTCGAAGACGTACGACGTCGTCTGGTAGATCGGCGTGGCGCGAGCCTTCGTGACCGGATCGGGCTGAGCGCCCGAGTGGATCTGCTTGGTCTCGAAGCGCCAGTTCTCGGCTGCGGACATCATGACTCCTGCGTGTCTTGGCGGCGCGCAGCGGGTTGCGCGGCCTCGTCCGAGAGTAGGTCTCGCCCGTCCGCGCGACAACGAGCGGGAAATGTTACGTAACGCGCTCTCGGGCTAGCGTGGAGGGATGACTCGACGTGCAGTGGTGACAGGTGCCAGTTCCGGGATCGGCGAGGCGGCCGCGCGCCACCTTCGCGCCTCCGGATGGGATGTCGTGGCCGTCGCGCGCCGCGCGGACCGGCTCGCGGCGCTCGAGGCCGAGACGGGAGCGGTCGCCTTCGCCGCGGACCTCACGCAGCAGGCCGATGTCGACGCGCTCGCGGAATGGCTCGACGAGACGGGCGGCGTGCACGCCCTCGTGCAGGTCGCGGGGGGCGCGCGCGGCACGCAGCGCGTCGAGGACGGCGACGTGGCTGACTGGCAGTGGATGTTCGACGTCAACGTCCTGAGCGCGCAGCGGCTCGTCTCGGCGCTGATCAGCCGGCTGCGCCGCGCCGCCGCCGACGACGGCCACGCCGACGTGGTGTTCGTCACCTCGACCGCGGCCCAGACCGCCTACCCGGGCGGCGGCGGATACAACGCCGCGAAGGCCGCCGAGTCGATGCTCGCGCACGCCCTGCGGCTCGAGCTCAACGGCGAGCCCATCCGGGTCGTCGAGGTCGCACCGGGCATGGTGCACACGCCCGAGTTCACCCTCAACCGCCTCGGTGGCGACCGCATCGCGGCCGAGAAGGTCTATCAGGACGTCGAGGCGCCCCTCACGGCGGACGACGTCGCCGACGTCATCGCCTACGCGCTCAACGCGCCGGGTCACGTCAACCTCGACCTGATCACGATGCGCCCCGTCGCGCAGTCCGCCCAGCACCTCCTCGCGCGCGGACCGCTGCGGCCTCGCGGGCTCGACTGATCCGAGCCCGCCTGCCGGGTGCACGGACGGAGCAGGCTCGGATCGGACCGGGCCGTAACCTGGATGCCGGAGCCCGCGCGCGTGGGCAGGGGAGGACGGGCAGGTGGCCGAGCGCGAGCAGCTGACGTGGGACGGGTTCGGTGAGGCATCCCGAACCCTGGCCAGGGCGATCCTCGAGGACGGGTTCATCCCCGACGTCGTGGTCGCGATCGCGCGCGGAGGCCTCCTTCCGGCGGGATCGATCGCCTACGGGCTCGGCATCAAGAACTGCGGCGCGATCAACGTCGAGTTCTACACGGGCATCGGGACGGTGCTGGATGCTCCGGCCGTGCTGCCGCCCGAGCTCGACATGACCTACCTCGCGGGTCGTCGCGTGCTGCTCGTGGACGACGTCGCCGACAGCGGCCGCACGCTCGATCTCGCGGTCAAGCTGCTCATCGAGCGCGGCGCCGAGGTGCGCTCTGTCACGATCTACACGAAGCCGACGACGATCGTGCAGCCGGACTACTCGTGGAAGGCCACCGACCTCTGGATCGACTTCCCGTGGTCGTGGCAGGGCTCGGTCGCCGAGGAGGATGCCGCCGCCGCCGCCGCCGCCGCCGCCGCCGAACGGTCGGCCTGACCTGTGGCGCTGACGCTGCCCGAGCTCGCCTCGGCGGGGCTCATCGACGCCGGCTGGGCGGAAGCGCTCGCGCCCGTCGCGCCCGACATCGCGGCGATCGGCGAGCGCCTGCGCGGCGAGGTCGCGGCGGGGCGCCACTACCTCCCCGCGGGGGACCGCGTCCTGCGCGCGTTCCAGCGCCCGCTCGCGGATGTGCGCGTGCTCATCGTCGGGCAGGACCCGTACCCCACGCCCGGGCATCCCATCGGGCTGTCCTTCGCCGTCGACCGGGACGTGCGCCCGCTCCCGCGCAGCCTCTCCAACATCTACAAGGAGCTCCAGGCCGACCTCGGCATCCCGCCCGCCCCGCACGGCGATCTGTCGGGCTGGAGCGATCAGGGCGTCATGCTGCTCAACCGCGTGCTGACCGTCGCGCCCGGCGCGCCCGCCTCGCATCGCGGATGGGGCTGGGAGAAGGTCACGGAGCACGCGATCCGCACCCTCGCGGCACGCGATGCGCCGCTCGTCGCGATTCTGTGGGGGCGGGATGCCGCCAACCTCCGGCCGCTGCTCGGTGCGACTCCCATCATCGAATCGCCGCATCCGTCGCCCCTGTCGGCGAGTCGCGGCTTCTTCGGGTCGCGCCCCTTCTCGCGCGCAGGCGACCTGCTCGCTCAGCAGGGAGCCGCCCCCGTCGAGTGGGCTCTCCCCTCCTGACGCGGGCGTCTAGGCTGGTCGACATGCTGGAGGAGGAGTACGAGAAGACGCGTCGGCGGCTTCCGCTCCACCTGCGCAAGCCCGAGACCGAGCGGCCCTTCTCGTACACGATCCGGCCGGTCGAGGACACCGACATCCCCGACATCCGCGAGATATACAACTACTACGTCACCAACTCGGTCGTGACCTTCGACGAGAAGCGCTGGTCGATCGCGCAGTGGCGCGAGAAGGTCGCGCATCTGCGGAAGCTCAAGATGCCGTTCCTCGTCGCCGAGGGGCCGACGGGGCAGATCCTCGGCTACGCCCTCGTGCAGCCGATGTCGACCAAGAGCGCGTACCGGTTCTCGGTCGAGAACTCGATCTACCTGGGCCAGGCGGCGGCAGGCAAGGGCCTCGGGCGCGCGCTGCTCGAAGCGCTCATCGTGGCGTGCGAGCAGGTGGGGATCCGCGAGATGGTCGCCGTCATCAGCGACAAGGGCGCCGAGGCGTCCATCGCGCTGCACGAGAAGCTCGGGTTCACCGAAGTGGGCCGCATGGGCCGTGTCGGGTTCAAGTTCGGCCGCTGGCTCGGCACGATCTACCTGCAGAAGCACCTCAAGCCGGTCAAGAAGAAGGGCCTGTTCGGACGCTCGTCCGACGCGTGAGCCGGCGCGGCCCGGTACCGCGACGTCAGTGCGACGGGTTGCCCGCGCTCCACTCCCGGACGGCGTCGACGAGGTCGCGCCACGGACCCTGCACGGCCCTGTCGGGAAGCTCGGCCTCTCTGTCCTCCTCGGGACCGCATTGCGCGCGGATGCTCCACTGGAAGCGATCGGCGCCGCGCGGGTCGCTCTCGAGCCGCTCGTCCCACGGGCAGCGGGCGATGAGGGCCATCCACTCGGGCGCTTCGGCTTCGCGCGGCTCGGCGGTCCACGCGCGGGCTATCCCCGCGAACCCGCCTGTGCGGGTCACGGCGACGACGAGCGCGGGAGCCGGTTGGGCCGGTTCGTCAGGCTCGGGGCTGCGCGAGTCGTGCATCGTGTGCGACGCCCACGTCGGCCCAGCCGGCGCGGACGGCGGCCACCTCCTCCGATTCCTCACCGTACTCCGCCTCGGCCGTGGCCAGGGTCGCGGCGGCGAACGCCGAGAAGTCCGTCGTGCGCGAGAGGGTGCCCGCCGTGAGGGTGCGATACCAGATGAGCCCCGCCCGCTCCCATGCCCGTCCGCCGAGGGTGAGCGCAGTGACGGCGAACGCGCGGTTCGGGATGCCGGAGTTGATGTGCACGCCGCCGTTGTCGCCCGCGGTCACGACGTAGTCGCGCATGTGCGCGGGCTGCGGGTCCTTGCCGAGCACGTCGTCGTCGTACGCCGTGCCGGGCGCGCGCAGGGACCGCAGCGCGCGGCCCTGCACGGCGGGCGTGAAGATGCCCGCGCCGATGAGCCACGTCGCCTCGTCGGCGGTGTGACCCAGCTGGTGCTGCTCGGTGAGCGCGCCGAACACGTCCGAGAGCGACTCGTTGAGCGCCCCCGACTGGTCCTGGTAGTCGAGCCCGCCGGAGTACTCGGTGACGCCGTGGGCGAGCTCGTGGGCGATGACGGTGAGCGAGCGCGTGAAGCCCGTGAAGATCTCGCCGTCGCCGTCGCCGAACACCATCTGCTCGCCGTTCCAGAACGCGTTGTCGTAGTCGCGGCCGTAGTGCACCGTCGCGAGCAGCGCCCCGCCCGCGTCGTCGATGCTGTTGCGGCGGTAGGCGTCCCAATAGAAGTCGAAAGTCGCGCCGAGCCCGTCGAACGCCTCGTCGACGGAGGCGTCCTTCGTCGGCGGTTCGTCCTCGCCCCGCACCTTCACGCCGGGGAGCACTTCGCGCTGCTGCGCGTCGTAGATCGTGCGATCGGGGGCGGGGGCGCTCTCGGCCACCAGGGCGCCCGCCTCGTCGATCGAGAGCCGCAGTCGCGAGCGCGTCGGGGTGTACTCGCGCTGCGCCGCGAGGGTCGCGCGCGCCGCGGCGGCGGCGTGCGCGAGGTGCGGCTCCTGGGCCGCGGCGATGCGTGCGAGCAGATACGGCGGAACGATCGCGTGCGTCATGGTCCGAGGCTAGCGGCGGCTCGGGACATCCCGGGCTCCCGTGCCGGGCGCGGCCGCACGCGCGGCGATCGCGGTCAGACGGGGCGTGCCCGCAGCCACACGAAGCCGTGCGGCGGCAGCGCCACACCGCGGGCGAGATCGACCTCGGCCGCTGTCACGACGTCCGTCGCGGCGCTGTCGAAGCCGCTCAGGGTGACCGGGTCGATCACGGCGAGGTCGTCGCCGACGTTCGCGAGCACGAGGATGACGGCCCCGTCGCCGGGGCGCTGGTACGCGAGCACCGAGGGGTGCCGCGCATCGAACCCGATCAGCTCGCCGCCCGCGAACTCGGGAGTCGCCTGGCGCGTGCGGATGAGCCCCGTGAGCCCGCTGTACACCCGCGCGGCGTCGGTGCCGGCATCCGATCGCTCCTCGTACCGGTGCGCGGACCGCGCCGGCCGGTGCACCCAGCGACTGTCGGCCGCCTTGGCGGGGTCGTCGGCGAAGGAGTAGTCGTTGAGCTGCGCGACCTCGTCGCCGAGGTAGAGCAGGGGGATGCCGCCCGTCGACAGCGCGATCGCGTGCGCGAGGAGCACGCGGTCGACGCCCCCGGCGTCGCCGGACTCGATCCCGGCGAGCGAGGCCGTCGTCCCCGTGACGCGGGCGTCGCCGGTCTTCGGGTTCTCCTGGAACGGCACGCCGCGCGCGAAGGTGCCGGGGAACCGGCCCACGTAGAAGTCGTTGAGGAACCGGCGGTGCGAGTATCCGTCGATCCCGAACTCGGCGGCGTCCTCGTCGGCGAAGGTCCAGCCGATGTCGTCGTGGCTGCGGACGTAGTTGACCCACGCCGTCCCCGCCGGCAGCGCGTGCCGCCGCTCGAGCGCCTGCTGCAGCAGGCGGGGGTCGCGCGTCGCGAGCGCCTCCCACGTGAGCGCCATCTGCAGCGGGTTGTACGAGAGCTGGCACTCCTCGAGCGAGATGTACTCGATGACCTCGTCGGGGTGGACGATCGCCTCGGACTTGAACAGCAGGCTCGGCGCCGCCATCCGCAGCACGGCGTTGAAGGCCCTCAGCAGCAGATGCGCCTCGGGGAGCGACTCGCACGCGGTGCCCAGGCGCTTCCAGATGAAGGCGACGGCGTCCATCCGCAGGATCTCGACGCCCTGTCCCGCGAGGAAGAGCATCTCGCCCGCCATCGCGCGGAACACCGCGGGATTCGCATAGTTGAGGTCCCACTGGAAGTGGTAGAAGGTCGCCCAGATCCACCGGCCGTCGGGGAGCTGCACGAACGAGCCCGGATGGTCGTCGGGGAAGATCTCGCGGACCGTCTCCTCGTAGCGGTCGGGCATCGTGCGATCGGGGAAGATCAGGTAGAAGTCCTCGTACCCGGGCTCGCCCGACACCGCCTTCCGCGCCCACTCGTGCTCGCTGCTGGTGTGGTTGAAGATGAAGTCCACGACGAGCGAGATGCCCGCACGACGCAGGTCGTCCGCGAGGGCGGCGAGCTCGTCCATCGTGCCGAGAGCGGGGTTCACGCGCCGATAGCTCGACACCGCGTATCCGCCGTCCGAATTGCCCTCGGGGCTCTCGAAGAGCGGCATGAGGTGCAGATACGTGAGCCCGAGCTCCTGGAAGTACGGGATGCTCTCGCGCACGCCCGCGAGCGAGCCGGCGAAGCGGTCGACGTAGCAGACGCCGCCCAGCATCCCGTTCGAGAGGAACCAGCCCGGATCGGATTCGCGTGCGAGGTCGCGTTCCTTGAGCTCCGGTGAACGCGCGGTCCAGGATGCCGCGGCATCGGCGACGACGGCGGCGAGCTGCTCGAGCCCGTCGTCACGCTCGCCGTACAGCTGCACGAACAGCCCGTGCAGCGTCGGGAAGTGCTCGGCGAAGCGCTGCGCGAACGCCGCGTCGAACGACCCCGCGCGCACGGAGGCGAGGCGCTCGATCTCTTCGACGTCACGGGCCCATCCGTCGGACAGTCTGGGCATGGCACACCTCCGGGCGGGTCCGCGCCCCCTGGCGAGGGGCTTCTCTCACGATAGTGCGGGGGTCTCGCGCGGGTCAGGATGCCGCGGGGCCCGGGTCGATCACGGGAATCGACGCGAGCAGCCGGCGCGTGTAGGCGACCTGCGGCTCGAGCAGCACCTTCTCGGTCGGGCCCTCCTCGACGATGCGGCCGTCCTTCATGACGACGACCTCGTCGCACAGGCTCTGGACGACGCCGATGTCGTGCGAGACGAGCACGAGCGTCAGGTCGTCGCGGCGGCGCAGGTCGGCGAGCAGCTCGAGGATCTGCGCGCGCACCGTCACGTCGAGAGCCGACATCGGCTCGTCGCCGACGAGCAGACGCGGACGGTGCACGATCGCGCGGGCGATCGCGATCCGCTGGCGCTGGCCGCCCGAGAACTCGTGCGGGTAGCGGTCGGCCATGTCCGGCTCGAGGCCGACCTCGGCGAGCACCTCGTCGACGCGCTCGCGGCGTCCCTCGGCGCCGGGCTCGCCGTCGTGGCCGAGCCCGAGCGCCCACAGCGGCTCTCCGACGATGCGCCGGACGCTCATGCGCGGGTCGAGCGACGAATACGGGTCCTGGAACACCATCCCGGTGTCGCGGCGCAGCCAGTGCAGCGCGCGGGCGCCGGCGGCGGCATCCACTTCCCTTCCGTCGAACTCGACGACGCCGTCGGACGGGGTGTCGAGCGCGAGCAGCAGTCGCACGAGGGTCGACTTCCCCGAGCCGGACTCGCCGATGATGCCGACCGCGGAGCCGGCGTGCACGTCGATGTCGGCGTCCTCGAGCGCCGTCATCGTGCGGGCGCGCTCGAAGAGGGTCGCCTTCGGGATCGGATGCCGCCGGGTCAGGCCCCTCGCGCGCAGGAGCGGGGTCCCGTCCTGCCTCAGGGGCGCGCTCACGCGGCACCTCCCGGACGCCACAGGGTCGCCGTCGCATCGCGCAGGAGTCCCTGTGTGACGGGCGAGGACGGCGTCGTGAGAAGGGTCGCGACGGGCGCCTCCTCGACGATGCGCCCGTCCTCGAGGACGATGCCGTGCGTCGCGATGCGCGAGAGGACGGCCAGGTCGTGCGTGATGAACACGAGCGACATGCCGTCGTCCTCGACGAGCGAGAGGAGCAGATCGAGGATCTCGGCCTGGATCGTGACGTCGAGCGCCGTCGTCGGCTCGTCGGCGATGAGCAGGCGCGGCCGGCACGCGAGCGCCGTCGCGATCGCGACGCGCTGCCGCTGCCCGCCCGACAGCTGATGCGGATAGCGGGCCACGATGCGCTCGGGATCGGGGAGGGCGACGCGGCGCGCCTCCTCGACGGCGCGCGCCTTCGCCTCGGCACGGCTCACGCGCTCGTGGATCCGCACCGACTCCGCGATCTGACGGCCCACCGTCCGGATCGGGTTGAGCGCCGTGCGGGGCTCCTGGAAGACGATCCCGATGTCGTCGCCGCGCAGCTGCGCGAGCTCGCGGTCGGCGAGGCCCCGCAGCTCTCGCCCGTTCCAGCGGATGGATCCGCTCGCGCTCGCGCCGTCGGGGAGGAGCCCGAGGATCGCGAGTGCCGTGAGCGACTTGCCCGAGCCGGACTCGCCGATGAGGCCCACACGGGCGCCGTCGGGCACGTCGAACGAGATGCCGTCGACGACGCGCCGACCGTCGATGTCGATCGTGAGGTCCCGCACCTCGAGCGTCATGCGACGACCTCCGGGACGTGCGTACGGGCGGTGCGCGCCGCACCGCCGCGACGCGCGAGGGTCGGGTCGGTCGCTTCGCGCAGGCCGTCGCCCAGCAGATTGAGGCCCAGCACCGTGAACGTGATCGCGAGGCCCGGCCAGACGACCGAGAGCGGATGCACCGTGATGAACTGCTGGAGCTCCGCGAGCAGCAGCCCCCACGAGGGCTCGGTGATCGGAGCGCCGAAGCCGAGGTACGACAGGCCCGCCTCGGCGAGGACCGCGACCGCCATGCCCCACGACAGCTGGACGATGAAGACGGGTGCGACGTTCGGCAGCAGGTGGCGCACGAGGTTCTGCGCGGGAGTGAGGCCCGCCATGCGACCCGCCAGCACGAAGTCGCTCTGCAGGACGCGTCGCAGCTCGGGACGCGTGACGCGCGCGATGTTGACGCCGAAGCCGATCCCGACCGACCAGATCACGACCCACAGCGACCCGCCCCACACGGCCGAGATCATCATCGCGATGATGAGCACGGGGAAGGCGATCAGGATGTCGACGAACACCGCGACGGACTCGCGGACCCACCGGGCCGTCAGCGCGCCGAGCGCCGCGAGCGAGATCCCCACGATCGACGCGACGATCCCCGCGCCCACCGCGACGATGACTGTCGTGCGCGCGCCCGCCATGAGAAGGCTCAGGATGTCGCGTCCCGACGCATCCGTGCCGAGCAGGTGCGGCCAGCCGGGCGGCGCCCAGCGGTTCGAGATCTCGACCTGCTGCGGGTCGAACGGCGTCCAGAACGAGGCGACGATCGCCGTCGCGAGGACCACCGCGACGACGATGAGCCCGAAGCGCCCCGTGGACAGCGCCCACAGCCGGCGCAGCCACGCCCACCGCGAGCGCGCGCGCCGCGCGCGCCGCCGCTCCTTGCGGCTGCCCGCCCGGCCAGCCGTGTCCCGCAGTCGGTCGCGCTGAGGGGTCGCGGGCGACGAACTCCGGGACGTGCCCGACGGGTTGCGGCGGTCGTCGCTCATGCCGCCTCCCTCTGCCGCGGGTCGAGCGCGCGGTGCGCGAGGTCGACGAAGAAGCCGACGATGAGGACGAAGCCCGTCAGGGCGAGGAGCTCGCCCTGCACCTTCGGCAGATCCCGCGCGCCGACGTCGGCGACGAGCATGCGTCCGATGCCGGGCAGCGTGAACAGCTGCTCGATGACGACGGCGCCGACGATGATGCCCGCGACCTGCAGGCCGAGCACCGTCACGACCGACAGTCCGACGTTGGGCAGGCCGTGCCGCAGCAGCGCGGCGTCGCGCGTCAGGCCCTTCGCGGCGGCCGTGCGCACGTAGTCCTGGCCGACCGCCTGCAGCGTCGCGCTGCGCACGAATCGCAGGAGCATCGCGCCCTCGACGATCCCGATCGTGAGCGCGGGCAGCACGAGGGCGAGGACGGCCGCGGCGGGATCCGACCAGCCCGCGCGCGGGAAGCCCTGCGCGGGGAGCCAGCCGAGCCACACGGCGAAGACGACGACCAGCAGCATCCCGGCCCAGACGACCGGCACCGCCGCGAGCGCTTGAGCGCCGACGCTGAGCGCTGTGCCCGACGAGCGGCCGCGCCGCATCGCCGAGATCACTCCGAGCGGGAGGCTGAACACGAGGGCGATCGTGAGGGCGAAGATCCCGAGCGGGACCGTCACCTGCGCCTTCTCGACGAGCTCCTCGGTGACGCTCGTGCCCGTCAGGAGCGACGTGCCGAGGTCGCCGCGGAGCACCCCGCCGATCCAGTCGATGTACTGCGAGATCAGCGGCTCATCGAGCCCCAGCTCCGTGCGGATGGCCGCGATCTGCTCGGGCGAGGAGTTCGTCCCTGCGATGAGCTGCGCGACGTCGCCGGGCAGCACGCGCAGCGAGAGGAAGATCAGCACGCTGGCGACGAAGAGCCCGAGCAGAAGCAGGGCCAGGCGCGTCAGCGTGTATCGGATCACCCGTCGCTCTTGGACAGCTCTGCCAGATTGAGACGCGCGTTCACGTTGGTCGACGGCATACCCGCGATGTTAGTGCCGACCGCGACGACGGAGGCGCCGTTGGCAAGCCAGTCGGCCGCTGCGTCCTCCGACACGATCCGCGCGGCCTGAGCGAGCAGGTCGGCCGCCTCGGCCTCGTCCGTCGCGGCGACGGACTCCGCGTACAGCCGCTGCACCTCGGGGTTGTCGTAGGTGAAGTAGTAGTCGGGGTTGGCCCAGTTCTCGAAGTCGCGCGCCTCGGTGTGCAGCACGTAGCTCAACTCGTAGTCCTTGTTGACGTAGACGTCGTTGATCCACGTCGGGAAGTCGACCGACTCGACCTCGAGCGTGATGCCGACCTCGTTGAGGTCCGACACGAGGATCTGGGCGATCGGGATCGACGTCGAGTAGAACGAGGGGATCGTGAGCGTCAGCGTGAGGTCCTCGGCACCCGCCCCCTTGAGGAGGGCCTTGGCAGCCTCCGGGTCGTACGGCGCGACGTCGGAGAGGTCCTCGTAGCCCGGGTCGAGCTCGGGGATGGGGCCGTAGAGCGTCTCGCCGGACGCGGCCGCCTCGATGAAGGCCTCGTGGTCGATCGCCTGGCGGATCGCCTGACGGACGCGCTTGTCGGCGAGCGGGCCCGAGGTCTGGTTGAAGGCGAGCGTGCCCTTGTCGGTCGACTTGCCGAGCACGAGCTCGAATGCGCCGTCGGCCTCGATCTTGTCCTTGAGGTTCGCGTCGAACCCCGTGACGACGTCGACCTCGCCCGCGAGCGCCGCGTTGAGCGCGGCCTGGTTGTCGGGGATGTAGTCGAGCACGACCTCGGCGACCTGCGCGGGCTCACCCCAGTAGGCGTCGTTGCGGACGAACGTGATGCTTGCGCCCTCGCGCCAGTCGTCCAGGATGAAGGGCCCCGTGCCGTTGGCGGCCGTCTTGTAGTCGACGGTGTCGCCCTCCTTGAAGACGAGCCCGGCGCGGCCCGTGAGGTTCCACAGCAGGGTCGAATCGGGCGCCGCCAGCGTCAGCGTGATCGTCTGGCCCTCCGCGCCGATCGACGACACGTTCGCGAGGCGCGACGAGTCGCTCCACGTCGTGGTGTCGCGGCGCGTCGTCAGCGACCACACGACGTCCTGCGGGGTGAGCGCCTGGCCGTCGTGGAACGTCACGCCCTCGCGGAGCGTGAACTCGTACGTGAGTCCGTCGGGCGAGACCGTCCAGTCGCTCGCGAGGGCCGGCACGATCTCCTGCTCGGGGGTGCGCGCCACGAGGCCCTGGTAGATGTTGTCGACGAGGATCTGGTCGAGCGCGGCGCCCGCGGTCTGCCGGATGTCGAGGTTGTCCGGCTCGAGCACGAGGCGGATGATCGCCGAGGCGTCCGGGTCGGGCTCGCCCGTGGCGGTCGGCGCTTCGGTGGATCCGCCCGAGCAGGCGGTGAGCAGGAGGGCGCCGGCGGCGAGGAGCGCCGAGGCGGCGAGGGCGGTGCGGCGAAGCATGGCCGTCCTTTCGGGTGGACATCCGGTGGAGTCAGAGAGCTGGCCCCGAGCAGAGCCCCCAGGGCTTTGTCGGCGGTAACCCAGCCTAGGCAACCGGCAAGGGGCCGATCGTCGACGCTACGCACAACGCAACAGAAGCGTTAACCCTTCCGCGCGCGCTCCCGGACGAGTCGCGCGAGCTCTGCGGGGATCTCCTCCTGCACGTTGTGACCCGAGGGGACATCGACGACGGATGCCGCGGGCACGCGTTCGCGGAACGCCTCGGCGTCGGCATCCGTCACGTACCCGCGCGTGCCGCGGACGAGTGTCAAGGGGGCCTGCACCCCGGCGAGGTCCGCCCATCCGCTCTCGGAGAGGACGGAGCGCAGCGCGTCCTGCTGAGCCGCCGCCGCCTCTCCCGCGCCGGGCGTCGAGGCCGTCGCGTTGGCGAGGTGCGCGAAGTGGTGCTTCCACTCGACGCGCCCGTCGGGGCGGATGCGGGAGTTGTGGAAGACGCCGCGCTCGGCCGCCGTTCGCGAGCCGCCCAGGCCGAAGGAGAGCGCGCGCTCGACCAATTCGTCGCGCGATGCCCAGTCGGTCGGCCCCGCGAAGAACGCGCGCAGCTGCGCCGCGCCGCCGTTCGGGTCGATGCCGGGTGTGATGTCGACGACGACGACCTCGCGGATCAGATCGGGACGGGATGCCGCGACCGCCGCCGCGGTCAGGCCTCCGAGCGACTGCCCCACGAGCACCTGCGGCGCCTCGGTCCACGCCTCGATGCCGGCGATGACGTCGGGCGCGAGCGCGCCGCCGACGTAGGCGAGGTCGTCGCGCCACGACGAGTCGCCGTGACCGGGCAGGTCGATCGCGAGCGCAGGGAGGCCGAGCGCGAGGATCGTCGTGTCCCACGTGTGCGCGTTGAGCCCCGCGCCGTGCAGGAACGTCACCTCGGGCCGGATGGCCCCCGAGTCCGCCGTGCGGCCGTACCGCAGCGCGCTCAGAACGCGCCCGTCCGGGAGGGTCAGCGAGAGGCGCTCGCCGCGGGGGAGGGGGCCTGCGATGCCGGCGTCCGCCGCCTGGGCGGGAAGGAACGAGAACTCGTCGATGGGGGCGCTCACCCCGCCATTCTGCCGCGATGGCCGGGCCCCGCGGCATCCGTCCGTCATAGGGTGATTCACATGAGCGAAGAACGTCGCGTCCACCTGTCGCGTTCGGCGCCCGACGCCTACAAGACGCTCGACGCGTTCTCGAAGACCGTGGGTCGCATCGCGGCGGATGCCGGGATCGAGGCGCGGTTCAAGGAGCTCATCCAGATCCACGCGTCGCAGCTCAACGGCTGCGCCTACTGCGTGCGCGTGCACGTCGACCGCGCAGTCAAGGAGGGCCTCGACGCCGACATCATCGCGCAGCTGCCCACCTGGCGGGAGTCGGGCGTCTTCACCGATCGCGAGCGGGCGGGTCTCGAGCTCGCGGAGGCGTTCACGTTCATCCACGACGGCGGCGTCGCGGACGACGTCTACGACCACGTCGGCGGCGTCCTGAGCGAGGACGAATACGTCGCCCTCAGCTGGATCCTCGTGTCGATCAACGCCTTCAACCGCGTCGCGATCGCGGGCCGGTACCCCGTCCCGCCGCGCACACCGCACTCGGCATGACCGATCCGCTCGTCCCGGGAGCCGTCAATCTCCGCGATGTCGGCGGCCTCCCCGCGGGGACGGGTCGCACGCGTTCGGGCGTCCTCTTCCGCTCGGGCAACCTCGCGCAGCTCGACGAGGCCGGCGTCGCTGCGCTCGGCGGGCTGGGCCTGCGCCGCATCATCGATCTGCGGGCCGACGACGAGGTGAGGTGGGCGCCGAGCCGCCTCGGCGATCTCGCGATCACGACGCAGCGCGCCCCGCTGTTCCTCGGCTCGGTCGAGTCGTTCTTCGCCGACGACATCGCGCTGCCCGAGATGTACCGCCTGCTCGTCGAGGAGTCCTCCGACGGCGTCGTCGCGGTCGTGCGCGGCATCCTCGCCGATCAGCCCGTCCTCGTGCACTGCACCGTGGGCAAGGACCGCACGGGCGTCACGGTCGCTCTCGCCCTCGCGGCGGCGGGCGTCGACGAGGAGGCCGTCGTGGCCGACTATGCGCGCACCGAGGGCCTGCTGCCGCAGTGGCGCAACGAGCGCGTCGTCGCGCGGCTGCGGGCGATGCATCCCGAATCCGTCCACCTCGAAGACCTCGCGACGCGCTCGCCCGCGCCCGTCATGGCGGGGCTGCTCGCGGGGGTCGCCGAGCGCTACGGCTCCGTCGCGGACTACCTGCGCGCGCACGGCCTCGGCGACGACGAGATCGCGGAGCTGCGGCGGGTCCTCGTGTCGGAAGCGTGACGCTTCGTTTCGATCTCGTGCAACTCAGGTTAGGCAACCCTTGGTTCGCGCTATACTCGTCGTGACATGACCGAGACCACCGAGCACAACGCCTCCGCCTGCCGGGCATCGCGGCACACGCGCGTACAGCACCTCATCACTGCTGACGAGACGTCGCTCGCTGATCTCGAGGCGCTGCTGGCGACGCTTCCGATCTGCTCGACGGGTCGCGTGTTCATCGAGATCCCGGATGCCTCGTGGCAGGCCGAGATCTCGGCTCCGGCCCGCATGGTCGTGACGTGGCTCGATCGCTCGCTCCGCTCAGGCGCCCCCGGCTCGGGACGCGCGTGCGTATCCGGACAGGCCGTCGCCCGCGCCGTCACGGCGTGGGCCGACGAGATGCTGTGCGCCGACGACGATCACACCCGCATCCACCTGCTGGGCGGCTACCTCGGCACGGCCGACATCATCGATCACCTCACCGAGCGACGCGGCATCCCGCTCGCCGCGATCAACGCCCCCGAGCGCTTCGGTCTCACGACCGCCCGCTGACGCGGCTCCGCCGCGATCGCGGCCGACAGATCCTCGCGAGAGGGTCGCGGCGCACCCTCTTGACGCCCTCCGTCGCCCGCAGTTCGATGTGGAGTGCGAGCAAAGATGCTCGCTGCACCTCATCTTGGGAGATGGTGGAAATGGCACGAAAGAATATCCTCTGGGGAGTCGCGGTCGGGGCCGTGCTCGTAGTGGGATCCGCGGGCGGCGCGTTCGCGGGCGAGATCGGCGGCAATGGCCAGCCGACGCAGGGGGCCGCGCACTCGCGCTCGCTCTGCGCGTTCTCGGGGCTCGAAGACGCCCCCGAGGAGACCGGACAGCAGGTGCAGAACTGGGGCCACATCCCCCAGGAGGCACGCAAGGACTGGAGCACGCGGGGCGCGTCGGTCGTCGACACCCCGTTCGGCGAGCAGGGGTGCAACGCACACCTCTACCCGAACAAGTGACCCATCCGAAGGTGGTCGGAGCACTGCTCCGGCCACCTTCGCTCATCGTGTGCGGCGACGCGGCACGTAGTTGCCGTCTTCGAGCCCCGCCTCGATCTCGAACCTGTTGCGCAGCGGATCCCGCCCCGCGAGCAGGTACAGCAGCGGCATGAGCAGGCCGTAGCGCCGCCACTGGCGCGCGTGCACCGTCTCGTGCGCGAGCAGGCGCTCGCCGATCCGGCCGTCGCCCGTGAGGAAGCAGCCGCCGACGCAGACGCCGCCGCGCTTGAACGCCCACGACGGCATGCCGCGGAACACCCACAGCTCGCCGTGTCGCTCGACGGGGCCCGTGCTCCACAGGCCACCCCAGATCCAGCCCACGGTCGTGCCGTACCAGTAGCCGACGCGGCTCACGGGGGAGTCCAGCAGGAACCCCGGGATGAGGCGGTCCCGCGAGCGGCCGCGTGCGACGGCGCGCTCGGCGACGGCCTCCCAGCCCGCGGGCGGCGTGGGGATGGGGCTCACGCGAGGGCCCCGACGACGCGCAGGATCGTGCCGAGATCGCCGGCCGCGGCGTCCGGTGAGCCCGGTGCGAAGCCCGCGATCGTCGCGCCCGCGAGGGGCAGAACGTCCCGCACGGCGGCGATCGCGGCGGTGAGCTGCGCGAGGGTCAGGCCGAACGGCACGGGCGCCGTGACACTCGCGAGCACCGACGGATCGAGGACGTCGAGGTCGACGTGCACGTAGACCTCGGTGGCGCCGGTCGCCGCGACCGCGGCGGCGAGGGCTGCGGGATCGACGAGGTCGGCGACGTCGATGGCCCGGATGCCGAGCTCCGCGACGCGGGACTCCTCGTCGGTCTCGTAGTCGCGCGCGCCCGCGAGCACGACGCGGTCGGGCGTCACGGCGCCGGGCTCGAGGGCGAGTCCGGTCGTCCCGTCACCCAGGACGGCGCTGAGCGCCATGCCGCCGAAGGCTCCCGAGAGCGAGGTCGAGGGGAGGTGCAGGTCGGGGTGCGCGTCGAACCAGACGACGGCCAGGGACTCGGCGCGGTCCGCCGCGATCCCGATCGCCCCGATGCTCACGCCGCAGTCGCCGCCGACGACGATGGCCGGTTCGGTGTCGCCCGCCGTCTGCAGCGCGATCGCGTCGCGCGTTCGAGACAGGGCGGAGTACCGCAGGACTCCCGTCTCGAGCGCCTCTCCCGCTTCGAGCGGAACGTCGATCACCGTGCAGGCGCTGCGGGGCAGATCGCCCGCGATCGCCTGCGCTCCATCGATGAGCTGCATCGCCCGCGCCGAAGGCGAGCCCTGCCACTGGGGGACGATCACGAATCGGGCCATGCCCCCATCATTGCCCAGGCGCGCCCGCGGGGGCGAGGCATCCGCTCCCCGCGAACGACGGAGCGCCGCGACCGGGAGGTCGCGGCGCTCGATCGAGCCCCGCGTATTACGGCGTGTACGGCGCGCTCGGCGCGTCGATCGCCGCCTGCGAGGGCTGGCCGCCGGACTTGAGCGCGGCGAGCCGCGCCTCGACCTCGGTCAGCTCGCCGACGTCCTCGAGCTGGTTGAACTGCGCGTCGATGCTCGACGCCGCGAGCTCCTGCTTGCCCTGCGCGAGCGCCTCCTGGCGACGGATCTTGTCCTCGAAGCGGCCGAGCTCGCTCGTCGGGTCGAGCACGTCGATCGACTTGACGGCGTCGGCGACCTTGTTCTGCGCCTCGGCGGTCTTGGCGCGGGCGAGCAGCTCGGAGCGCTTGTACTTCAGCTGCTCGAGCTTCTGCTTCATGCCGTTGAGGCCGTCCTTGAGCTTGCCGACGACCTCCGTCTGCGCGGCGATCGTGGGCTCGACGGCCTTCGCCTGGCTCTCCTCGCTGATCTGACGCTGCAGCGCGATCTTGGCGAGGTTGTCGAACTTGTCGGCGTCGGTGGCGTTGCCCTGTCCGCGCAGCTGGTCGGCCTTGCGCGAAGCGGCGAGCGCCTTGTTTCCCCACTCGGCGGCCGCCTGGATGTCCTCCTGGTGGTCGCGCTCGAGCAGGCGCAGGTTGCCGATCGTCTCGGCGATCGCCGACTCCGCATCCGAGATGCTGTTCGTGTAGTCGCGCACGAGCTGGTCGAGCATCTTCTGCGGGTCCTCCGCCGAGTCGATCAGCGAATTGATGTTCGCCCTCACGAGTGTCGAGATGCGACCGAAGATGGACTGCTTTGCCATGGGTGTTTCCTTCCTATCGAAGAGTCTGTGGCTATCGAAGAGTCTGTGGATCGGGATGCCGCCTCCTGGGCGGCACGGACGAGGCTGTCAGAAGCGGCCGCCTCCGCGGCGGGCGCGCGTCCCGCCGCCGCCGAAGCTGCCGGGGCGGAATCCGCCGCCGCCCGACCCGGGGATCCGCCCGAGCCCGCCGCCGCCTCCTCCGCCGAGCATGCCGCCGAGGCCGCCCGACGAGCGGCCGCCTCCGCCGCCGAGGACGGAGTTGAGCACGATCCCGCCGAGGACGGCGCCGAGCATGCCGCCTCCTCCGCCGGAGCCTCCCATGCCCCCGCCCATTCCGCCCGCGTCGCCGAACGAGCCGACGTCGTTCTGCGCGTACTGGATCGCCTGCCCCGCGAGCTGGTCGGCGCGCTGCGCGTACTGCAGCGCGCGCTGGGGGTCGACCGAGGCGAGCTGCTCGGCCTGCACGAGTGACGCCCCCGCTTCGGCGAGTCGCGTGCGCGCCTCCGCGCCGACGGCGCCGCGGCGGGTCGTGATGTAGTCCTCCGCCGCCGAGACCTGGGCCCGCGCCTTCAGCACGACCTGGCCGAGCAGCTGCTGCGCGCGCTGGGCCTGGGCTGCGGCATCCCGGACCCCCGCGATGATCGCGTCGATCTGCTGGTTCGCCGACTCGAGGGCCTGCAGCGCGGCGAGCGGCCGCTTCTGCGTGCCGCTCAGGAGCGCACGGGTCGTGTCGAGCTGCTGGCGCGTCGCGGTCACGACGGCGGCGACGCGACCGTCGGCGTCGGGGAGAGCGGACGCCGCGGCGACGTCCTGCTCGAGCTCGGCGACGAGCGCCCCGGCCCGCTGCTCGGCTTCCGCGAGATCGCGCGCGAGCCCTGAGATCGCGTCTTCGAGGAGCTTCGCCTGCCCGACGGCCTCTTCCGCCGCGCGGATGCCGACGGCCGCCTCGCCGCCGTCGCCCGCGCCGATCGCGGTCTGCGCCGCCGAGAGCTGCGCGTCGGCGAATTCGAGGCGATCCTTCGCCTGGGCGGGGTTGTCGGCGACCGTCGAGAGTGCTGTGGGCGCATAGGACTGCGCGAGCTCCGCGAGCTGTGCCGCGGCCTGGTCGAGCCGCGCCGCGACCGCGATGCGGTCCTCCTGCACGCGGGCGAGCGCCTCGGGCGCGTTCTGCTCGAGCTTGCGCAGTTCGTCGAACGCCTCGGCCTTCTCGTCCAGCCCGCTGTTGGCGCCCTCGAGAAGTCGGATGATCTGCGAGTTCCAGGCGCGCACCTGGTCCTCGGTGTCTGGTATCGCGTCGTCGAGCTGCTGCTTGAGGCGGAAGGCCTTCTCGAGGTCGCTCTTGGCCTTCTCGAGCGCCTGCTCGAACTCCGCGGCCGCGGCATCCCCGAACTGGGCGCGCGCGAATCCGAGCTCCTGCTCGCTCGTCTTGACGGCGTCGTCGGTCTCGACGAGGGCCGCGGAGGCCTGCCGCTCGAGCTCTTCGGTGCTGATCTCCTCGACCGGGGCGGGCCCGCCGCCTCTGCCCCCGGGCGCTGCCTTCGCCCGGCGCCGGCGCACGACGATCCAGATGATGCCGCCCACGACGACGGCGAGCAGGACGATCACGAGGATGCCGGTGAAGCCCCCTCCGCCTGTACCGGCGTCGCCGGTCTGGCCGTTCAGGGCCGCCGTCATGCCGTCCGCCGCCCCCTCGACGGCGCCGAGCCAGTCGTCGTCGGCGAGCGCGGGCTGGATCTGATCCCGCTCGATCGTCGCGATCTGCTCTTCGGTGAGCGGACCCGACGAGTCCGCCGAGAGGTAGTACTGGCGCCCCTCGACCGCGACGGCGAGAAGATACTGGTTGGGTCCGAGGCCGTTGTCCTGCGCGGTCTGGTTGGCCCACTCCTCGCGGGACGACGGGTCGGTGAACTCGTCGACGTAGACGACCCAGAGGTCGGCCTCCGTCTCGTCCGAGAGCTGACGCAGCCGCTCCTCCGCGGTGGCCGCGTCGGAGCTCGACAGCGCACCCGCCTCGTCGACGACCCTGTTCGACTCCAGCTGGACGGGCGGTGTCGCGGATGCCGCGACGGCGCCGCCGGCGAACAGCAGCGAGAGAGCCGCCGTGAGCGCGAGTGTCCGGCGCGCGCGCATCGCTTCCCCCTCCGAGGTCGAGCCGTGGAAGCCGCCCCGTCGCCGAGTCTATTCACGCGTGCGCGGACGGGGAAAGGGACGCGGGACGCATTCGGCCCGATGCGGGTCGCTCCCGCGGGGCTGCCGCATCCGCGGATACGATGACCCCTCCGGGAGGACCCCTATGGACGATCGATACGGCACCGACGTGCTCGCCGCGGGATGGCGCACGCAGTTCCAGCGCACACTGGAGCGGGTTCCCGCGGAGCGCGACCTCGTGGTCGAGGTCGCCGACGACGGGTTCTGCGGCGCCGTGACGGACGCCCGCTCCGGGACCGTCGAGCTCGAGGATCGCCACGGACGCCGTCGCGTCTTCCCGCTCGGCCCCGGCTTCCTCGTCGACGGAGCCGACGTCGTCCTCGTGCCGCCCGCGCCCAAGGCCCCCGCAGGGCCCTCGCGCACGGCGTCCGGCTCGTTCGCCGTCGAAGACGCCCGCGCGCGCGTCGCGCGACCCAGCCGCATCCTCGTCGAAGGCCGGCACGATGCCGAACTCGTCGAGAAGGTGTGGGGCGACGACCTCCGCGTCGAGGGCGTCGTGGTGGAGTACCTGCAGGGCGTCGACCTGCTCGCGGATCTGCTCGACGACGAGCCGCCCACGGCGGACCGCCGCTACGGCGTGCTGGTGGACCACCTCGTGCCGGGCTCGAAGGAGTCCCGCATCGCCGACGCGATCTCCCGTGGCCCGCACGGCGCGCACGTGAGGATCGTCGGACATCCCTACATCGACGTGTGGCAGTGCGTCACGCCGCGGGCGCTCGGCATCGCCGCGTGGCCCGAAGTGCCGCGCGGCATCGAGTTCAAGGTCGGCGTCTGCCGAGCTCTCGGGTGGCCCGCCGAGGATCAGGCCGACATCGCGCGCGCCTGGAAGCGCATCCTCGGCCGCGTCTCGAGCTATCGCGACCTCGAGCCCTCGTTCCTCGGCCGCGTCGAAGAGCTCATCGACTACGTCACCGCCTGACCGCGTCGTCTGTCTGACGCGTGCGCAGATGCCCGCGAGGCTTCGCCTTGTCGCTGTCTCGCCGAGCTGCGGTGACAAAGGTGACGTCTCGCGGGGTTTTCTCCACCGCGGGCGCCCGGCCGCGACTGCGCAGGCGGGTCGTTAGCCTGGAGTGGTGTCCGACCCCGCCACCGACAGTCCCGCCGAGCCGCGTCCGTTCCGATCCAGGCCCGTCTCGTTCGTCCGGCGAAGCGGCCGCATGTCCGATGCGCAGGAGCGCGCGTGGGCCGAGCTCGCACCGCACATGGTCTTGAACGTCGAACGGGATGCCGCCGCGACGAGCATCCTCGCCGGCACCGCGGTCGACCCCGCCGCCGTGTGGGAGCGCGAGGCGCCGCTCGTCGCGGAGATCGGATCGGGGCAGGGTCACGCGATCGTGCACGCCGCGGCATCCGCTCCCGACCGCAACTTCCTCGCGATCGAGGTCTTCCGCGCGGGGCTCGCCCGCACGATGCTCGACGCCGAGCGCGCCGGACTGCAGAATCTGCGGCTCGTCGAGGCGAACGCGCCCGAAGTGCTGCAGCACCTGCTCCCGGCGGCATCCCTCGACGAGCTCTGGGTCTTCTTCCCCGACCCGTGGCACAAGAACAAGCACAACAAGCGGCGCCTCGTGACGCCGGGGTTCGCGCCGATCGCCGCGGGAGCGCTGCGAGAGGGCGGGATGCTGCGCCTCGCGACCGACTGGGAGGACTACGCGCTGCAGATGCGCGACGTCCTCGACGAGGCCCCTGAGTTCGAGCGGGTCTTCGAGGGCGAGTGGGCCGAGCGCTTCGACGGCCGCATCCTGACGGCGTTCGAGCGCAAGGGCGCGCGTGCGGGCCGGGCGATCCGCGACCTCGCGTATCGGCGGGTCGTGCGGGCGTGACGCAGCCCGCGGATCCGCGCGACACGGGGCGCGAGGGCGCGCCCGAGCCTGCGCGCCGGGACCGCTGGCGGTTCGTCCGCCCCCTCGCGCACCGGGACTTCCGGATGCTGTTCTCCGCCGTCGTGCTCTCGATCTTCGGTGCCGGCATGTGGGCCGTCGTGATGGTCTACACGGTCATCGACTCCGGCGGCGGGCCGGTCGAGCTCTCGATCGTCGCGGCGGCCAACGCGGTCGGTCTCCTCGCCTGCGCCATCCCGGGCGGCATCCTCGCCGACCGCGTCTCGCGCCGGCTCATCCTCCGGACCGTCGAACTCGTCAACCTCGCCGCCATCACGTCGGTCGCGATCGCCGGGATGCTCGGTCCCGTCTCGATCCCGCACCTCACGATCGCCGCGTTCGTGCTGGGCGCCAGCGCCGGCTTCTTCTTCCCCGCCTACAGCGCGATCCTCCCGCGCATCCTGCCGCCCGCGCAGCTGCTCGCCGCCAACGGGCTCGAGGGTGCGATCCGCCCCGCCCTGCAGCAGGCCGCCGGCCCCGCCGTCGCGGGCCTGGTCGTCGCGGCGGTCGTCGCGCCCGCTCACGCGGCGTGGGTCATCGTGGGAGCGCACGCGCTCGCGTTCGTGCTGCTCCTGTTCGTGCATCCCGAACCGGCCACGGACGATCCGCCCGACCACGAGGCATCCTCGACGAGGAGTGTCTTCCACGACCTCCGCGAAGCCGTGGCCTTCACGGTGCGGACGCCCTGGCTCCTGTGGACGCTGCTCTACGCGACGGTGTGGGTGCTCGTGTGGATGGGCCCCGAGGAGGTCCTCCTCCCGTTCATCACGCGCGAGCGCGTCGGGGACGATCCTCGCTGGTTCGGCTTCCTGCTGGCGGCCTACGGCCTCGGGGGCGTGCTCGGGTCGATCGTCGTGTCGTCCCTGAGGCTTCCGCGCCGCTATCTGACCGTCATGATCTCGGTATGGGGGTTCAGCACCCTGCCCTTCATCGTGGTGGGCTTCACCGACCTGTACTGGCTCATGGTGCTGTCGCTGTTCGCCGTCGGATTCGGCTTCAGCTACGGCAACGTCATCTGGGGGACGCTCCTGCAGCGGCGGGTTCCGAGGCACATGCTCGGCCGCATCTCGAGCCTCGACTTCTTCGTCTCGCTCGCCCTCATGCCGGTGTCGATGGCGCTCGCGGGCCCGCTCGCCCAGGTCGTCCCGATCCCGATCATCTTCCTCGCGGCGGGCCTCATCCCGTTCCTGCTGTCGTTCCTCGTCCTGCGCATCGCCCGGATGCCCCGCGACGAGCTCGCCCACCCACTCGGAGACTGATGCCCGCCGCCCCCTCCGCCCTCCCGCTCGCGCGCCCTGCGTGGTCCGTGGGGCTCGTGCCGGCCCTGCTCGCGTGCCTCTCGGCGCCCGCGTTCTTCGTGCTGCGCATTCCCTGGCTGGGCTGGCTGCTGCTCGCGGCGGCGCTCGCCGCGGCCTGGCTCTTCGAGCGGAGACGGGATGCCGCGCCCGCGGCATCGGCGCCGGCGGGGGATGCGGCATCCGTCCGCCGACCGGGTCTGCTGCGGGATCTGTCGCTCATCGCGGCCGGACTGCTCATCGTGAGCGCCATCCCGCTCAAGGCCGAGCTCGACGACCTCGCGTTCGTGCGGTTCGGCGCGGCGCTGGGCGGGGCGGTGGCCGTGCCCTACCTCGTCTCACGGTTCGTCTACCGCGACCGGGCGATCCGGTTCCCGTGGCGCGGGGGAGGACGCTGGACGGCCTTCCAGTGGTCGTGGCTCGTCGCGGTGCTGGCGCTCGGGTGGCTGATCCTGCCGTTCTACTTCATCACGTCGGGCGTCTACCTCAACTGGCCCGTCGTGGACACCCCCGCGCTCATCGCGCGCCTGTTCGTGGGCGTGGGCTCCGTCGGCATCTGGGACGAGCTCTTCTTCATCTGCACGGTGTTCGCGCTGCTGCGCCGGCACTTCCCGGACTGGCAGTCCAACATCCTGCAGACGATCGTCTTCGTGTCGTTCCTGTGGGAGCTGGGCTACCAGGCGTGGGGTCCCGTCCTGACGATCCCGTTCGCGCTCCTGCAGGGCTTCATCTTCATGGTGACGAGGTCGCTCGCCTACGTCGTGACGGTGCACCTGCTCTTCGACGCGATCGTCTTCCTCGTGCTCGTCCACGCCCACAATCCCGGGCTCCTGGACGGGCTGTTCCTGGTCTGATCCTTCACCTTCAGCGTGACGGTGAAGCAACTTCGACGGGACCTCTTGACGACGTCCGCGCGGAGAGTATCGTCAGGCATGCAGAAGAAAACAGAAACGTAGCCCATCGAAAGACAGGCGGATACACAGAAACCACGACTGCGACCGATCACCCCGAGGCTCCGGCCCCGGGGTGACCTGTTTGTACGGGCGGTTCCTTCAATGAATCCGGCCCGTTCTCCGGTTCGCCGCGGGTTCCGGCTAGATCGTCGCCGACGCGTGTCCGGAGGCGGATGCCGCTGCCGAGAGCCTGCGGTGCTGTCGCGCGTCGCGCACCCGGCACCAGCCGTACATGAGCGTGAGCACCCCCGCGCCGTAGACCATCGCGGCGAGACTCCTCGTCTCGTACTGCCAGAAGGCGGGGACGACCAGGACGAGGATGCAGAGGATGATGTAGCAGTCGAGGCTCCGCCGGCCGACGCGCCCGACCTCGGCGGCCAGGCGCGGCCACCGCTCGGCGAACGGCGACAGCGCGCCGTAGAGTCCCGCGACGACGGTGAACGCGAGTGCGATCGTTCCCACGCCCAGCGTGCCGTCGTCGAAGAGTGCGTCGAGCATCGCGAAGAAGCCGTCGCCCTCGGCCGGCCAGAGCCGGACGCGAGCCTGAGCGAGAGCGCCGACGAGGATCGCCGCGCCAAGCAGGCTGATCCACACGGCCGGACGCAGCAGCGCGCCGCGGATCCGCGTCCAGTGCCACCCCGCCAGGAAGGCCGCGAAATAGAGCGTCTGCCACGTCGCCCAGTTGATCAGGCCCGGGATGCCGGGCACCCGCGGCAGCGTGAACAGCCCCGGCAGCAGGGTACCCAGCACGAAGAGCCCCGCTGCCGGAACGGCCAGGAGCATCGTGCGTCCACGGGCGAGCGCCCACGTGGCCAGGGGCGTCAGCAGCAGGAGGATCACGTAGAGCGACAGGATCGAGGCGTTCCTCGGATTGATCTGCAGCGTCAGCGCCGCGACGATCGGCTCCCACCACGAGGTGAAGTCGTCGACGCCCGCGTAGTCGACGCTCTGAGCGACGCTCAGCGACGCGGCGACGAACGCCAGCGCGCAGATGCCCACGTGAGCGAGATAGACGAGCCGGCCGCGACGCAGCGCCTTCGCCTGGGCCGCGCCGAGATCGACCCGCTCGAGGGTCCTGCGCTGGACGATCGCGACGACGAAGCCCGACAGGAGCACGAATCCCATCGCGCCGTCGAACCACAGCAGTCCGTGCGTCGCGCGGTAGGCGGGGCTTCCGTATGCCACATGGGCGAACGTCATGCTCACGATGCAGAGAGCACGGATAACGTCGATCGCGGGATCGCGTCCCGCCGTCTTCGTCACTCGATCTCGGCCTGGCATCCCTCGAGAGTGTACGAGCGGGGCCTGGACACGAGGTTTCGCTCGAGTAACGGATCACCGAAACGACACCGTGAACGCGTGCGCCGTAGCGCCGACCCCGTCAGATGGCAACCCCGGGGCGTGACGAGTGGGCCTGCGGTAGCAATGAAGGGTGAAGATCGTGACGTACGCAGGCGGTGAGTTCCTCACCGGAGACGAGATCGTCGTGGCGCTCTTCGAGTACGGCGCGGCGCTCGCCGAGGTAGGCACCGCGGGGAGTGTCGAGATCCCGATCCGGACCGCGGCCGGCCACAGTGTGATGGCGACCTTCCTCGTCGGCCCCGCGAGTCAGATCGTCGCGATCGACGCGGGGACGTCGGATGACGAGCTCATCGACGGCGATGTCGTGGACGTGCTCCGCCGGCTCACGCGCCGCCTCCGCCCGGTCGCGTCCTCCGCTGACGAAGGGGTTCCGTCGGCCGAGGAGTACGACTAGCGACGATCTGGTGGGTGGGGCCCGCGAACCACGCCCGCTTCGCGGGCTGTTCGATTCCCGCCGACGTCAGAACCGCGAAAGGCCGCCCCTTGGGGACGGCCTTTCGCGGTTGTGCCCCCGACAGGAATCGAACCTGCGACCTTTGGTACCGGAAACCAACGCTCTATCCCCTGAGCTACGGAGGCGTACCGATCGAGGGTATCACCGCGGCATACGGGTTCCCGACGGCCGGGTCAGCCGGCGTCGGCCGCGACGGCGTCGAGCGCCGTCATCCCGTCGAGCGCCTCGGCGACGCGCGCCGCGAGATACGCGTGCCCCTCGGTCGAGGGGTGGTCGCGGCCGAAGTCGGAGGAGTCGATGACGGCGGCGTAGTTGGCGTCCGTGATCCAGTCGTCGGCGATGGGGGAGACGTACCACCAGCCGCGCGCCGTCGCGAGCTCCGCGAGGTCGGCGTCGATGCGCGCCGTCGCCTTCTCCACGGGCAGCACCTGCGGCGCCGGCCCCAGGATCACGAAGTCGGCGTCGGGGTAGAGGGCGCCGAGCGCGTCCCACGCGGCGGTGACGGCATCCCGGAATCCCGTCGGATACAGGCGCCGATCGTTGATCGAGCCTTCGACGATCACGAGGTCGGGGTGGAGCGCGGGGTCGAGTGCGGCGATGCGCTCGCCGTAGCTCCCGCCGTCGATTCCGGGCTTGAGGTAGCCGCTGCCGCGCACCCCGTCCACGATCGTGTTCCACCCCTGAGTCTCGCCCAGCACATACGCATAGCCGAGCGTCGGAAGGGTCGCGGCGGAGCCGTAGGTCCACGAGTCGCCGAACACCAGGACGGTGGGCTCGTCGGGGAGGCTGATCGGCGCGGGGGCGATCGCCGCGGACTCCGCCTGCGCGACGGGACGGACCGGCTCGGCGGGTGCGGACCATGCGTGCCACACCGCGATGGCGCACACGATCGCGACGGCGGCGAGGGACGTGAGCAGGAGCCGCCCCGGATGCCGCCCGCGGGAGGGTCCGTGCGGGTTCACGCGGCGAGTGTACGTCAGAATCCGCCGATCGCCGCATCCGCGGGAAACCGCGCGAAAACCGCAGATCAGAGGCCTCCGTTCGACGGGCGCGATCGACGTTCGCAGGACCGTCACAGCGAGTGCTCGGCATCCGTTCTGCACACCCGGAGGGAGCACCCGATCCGGCGTGCGAGGATACTTCGGTGCAACGCGTCGTGACCGCCCAACTGGACCTCGATCTGGGGTCCTCCGTCGACCTCATCTTCCAGATCACGGCGGCCCAGCAAGTGCCCCTCGTGAGCGAGGAATTGACGTTCACGCAGGGCGACCGCGTCTACACCCCGACCGAGATCGTCGACCAGTCCGGAAGCCGGCTGCACCGCCTCACGGGCGAGGCGGGACGCCTCGAGGTGCGCTATGCCGCGACCGTCGAGGGGCAGATGGCGGCGAGCCGCACGAGCGACCTCGAGGCCATCACGTATCTGCGTCCGAGCCGCTACTGCCAGTCCGACGAGGTGTTCTCGCAGGCGCGTCGCCAGTTCAAGGGTCTGCACGGCCACGAGCTCATCGCCGCCGTGAGCGACTTCGTCGCGACGAGCACGACATACACCCCGGGGCTCAGCCAGGGCACGGACAGCGCGGTCACGACGCTCATGACCGGCCAGGGCGTCTGCCGCGACTATGCGCACGTCGTCATCGCGCTGCTGCGGGCGATGGACATGCCCGCCCGCTACGCCGCGTGCTTCGCGCCGGGGCTGCGGCCGATGGACTTCCACGCCGTCGCCGAGGCCTACCTCGACGGCTCCTGGTACGTCATCGACGGCACGCGTCTCGCGAACCGCCACTCGCTCGTCCGCATTGCGACGGGGCGGGATGCCGCCGACTGCGCGTTCCTCAGCTACCACGGCGGTCACGTGGGACTCAAGCGCATGCACGTCGACGCGACAGTTGTCCCCGACGACGCATCGGGCGACGCCCTGGACGCCGGAGCGCCCCTCGAGCCTGCGCTCATCGAGGCATCCGACCCCGCGGCAGACGACTTCACGTCGCTCGTCCAGATCTCCTGACCCGAGGGCCCGCACCCGCGCGCCGGATGCGGACAAACCCCCGCCTTCCTCATGCCACGCGCACAGGATCGCGTGGCCGCCCGAACGTAGACTGGTGCGGTTATGACTCCAGACGCACTCTCCGCCGCCCTCGCCGCTGTCATCGTCCCCCTCGCCGAGGCGCGACGCCCTGGATCGGCGGATGGGCTGACGGGTGCGGAGCTGCCGCTCGAGCGTCCCAAGAACCGCGACCACGGAGACTGGGCGTCAAACGCGGCGCTCAAGCTCGCGAAGGTCGTGGGCGTCAATCCCCGCGAGTTCGCGGCCGAGATCGCGCAGCGCCTCGCCGAGACCGAGGGCGTCGCGAGCGTCGAGGTCGCGGGACCCGGCTTCATCAACATCCGACTGGATGCCGCGGCCGCCGGTGCGCTCGCGAAGACCATCGTCGACGCCGGCGCCGCCTTCGGCACCAACGAGAGCCGCTCCGACGAGGTCATCAACCTCGAGTTCGTCTCGGCGAACCCGACCGGCCCCATCCACCTCGGCGGCACGCGCTGGGCCGCCGTCGGCGACTCGCTCGCGCGCATCCTCGCGTCGCAGGGCGCTTCCGTGACCCGCGAGTACTACTTCAACGACCACGGCGCGCAGATCGACCGCTTCGCCCGCAGCCTCATCGCGGCCCACGAGGGTCTCCCGACGCCCGAGGACGGCTACGGCGGCGGCTACATCCTCGATATCGCGCGCCGCGTCGCGCTCGCCTACGACGGCGACATCGACGCGCTCGACCCGGTGGGCAAGCAGGAGGCGTTCCGCGAGCTCGGGGTCGGCTTCATGTTCGAGGAGATCAAGAAGAGCCTCCACGACTTCGGCGTCGACTTCGACGTCTACTTCCACGAGAACCACCTGCACGAGACGGGCGCCGTCGCGCGCGCCGTGCAGCGCCTCACCGAGCTCGGCCACATCTTCGAGGCCGACGGTGCGACGTGGCTGCGCACGACCGAGTTCGGCGACGACAAGGACCGCGTCGTCATCAAGTCGGACGGGCAGCCGGCCTACATCTCGGGCGACCTGGCCTACTACCTCGACAAGCGGGAGCGCGGGTTCAACCGCTGCATCATCATGCTCGGCGCGGATCACCACGGCTACGTGCAGCGCCTCATGGCGATGTGCGCCGCGTTCGGCGACGAGCCGCGCGTCAACCTGCAGATCCTCATCGGACAGATGGTGAACCTCGTCAAGGACGGACAGCCGATGCGCATGTCCAAGCGCGCGGGCACCGTCGTGACGCTCGAGGACCTCGTCGAGATCGTGGGGACGGATGCCGCGCGCTATGCCCTCGTGCGCAGCTCGACCGACTCGAACCTCGACGTCGACCTCGACGTGCTGCAGAAGCGCTCGAACGACAACCCCGTCTTCTACGTCCAGTACGCGCACGCCCGCACGCACAACGTCGGGCGCAATGCCGCGGCATCCGGCGTCGACCGCTCGGACTTCGCGCCCGAGCTGCTCGGTCACGAGACCGAGTCGGCGCTCCTGGGCGCGCTGCAGGAGTTCCCGCGGATCCTCGCGTTCGCCGCCGAGCTGCGCGAGCCGCACCGCATCGCGCGCTATCTCGAGGAGCTCGCGGGCCTCTACCACCGCTGGTACGACAACTGCCGCGTGATCCCGCAGGGCGACGATCCCGTGGAGCCCGTGCACCGCACGCGGCTGTGGCTCAACGACGCGACGGGGCAGGTTCTGCGCAACGGCCTGCAGCTGCTCGGCGTCCAGGCACCCGAACGGATGTAGCGATATGAGCGCCGCCGACACGCAGCCCACCCAGCCGCTCCCCGATTGGGCGACGGCGCCGCATGAGCCGCGCCGGCGGCGCAGCGCGTGGCCGTGGATCATCTCGGCGCTCATCGTCGTGGCCCTCGCGATCGCCGCATGGTTCGTCGCGGAGTGGGTCGCACGGGGGCTCGTCGAGCGCACCATCCGCGATCAGATCGTGACGAACCTCGCGCTGCCCGCCGATCAGCCGATCGACGTCACGGTCGCGGGCGCCGTCATCCCGCAGCTCATCGCGGGTGAGCTCGACGACGTCACCGTCGCGTCGGACGACGTCGCGATCGGCACCGTCACGGGGGATGTCACGGTGCACGCGCAGGGCATCGCGATCCGGGGGGATGCCGCGGCCGACGCCGCGACGGCGACCCTCGCCCTCGACACGGCCCAGCTCCAGGCGCTCCTCGCGGGAGTGCAGGACTTCCCTGTCGACAGCCTGGGCCTGGCGGAGCCGGATGTCACGATGGCGACGGAGCTCAGCTTCTTCGGCGTCGGCATCCCGGTCGGCGTCGCACTGACACCCTCGGCGGTCGACGGGGATCTCGTCCTGACGCCTTCACGCCTTCAGCTCGCGGGAGCCGACGTCTCGGCCGACGACCTGCGCGACCGCTTCGGCGCCGTCGCAGACCTCGTCCTGAAGGACTGGACGGTGTGCATCGCCGAGCATGTGCCGGCAGGCATGACGCTCACGTCGGTCGAGGTGGTCGGCGATCAGCTCGTCGCCGCCGTCGACATCGACGGGAGCATCTTGAGCGATTCCGCCCTCCAGGAGAACGGCACGTGCTCCTGAGCGCACCCGTTGCCCCACTGCCGGCGTAGGCCGGGACCGGCATACTCCGTGCCCTAGACTGCAAGGACTGCCCGGCGCGTGAGTCATCCGGCCGCGGCATCCGCCGCCGGTCCGCACCGGACGGCGTCGCGTCGAAGCCCCCACCGATTGGTCCCACCCGTGTCCGCCGCCCCGTCGAGCCGAGTCGACCTCCCGCCCGCCCCGGTCGATGCGAACGACCTCGCCGCAGGCGTCTGGCCCACCGGCGCCGACCGCGACGAGCACGGAGTGCTGCGTCTCGGCGGCATCGATGCGACCGCGCTGCGCGATCGCTTCGGAACGCCTCTCTATGTCCTCGACGAGGACGAGGTCCGCGCGCACGCGCGCCGCGCGCTCGAGGCGTTCCGCGCCGCGGCCGCCGTGCAGCGCGCGCAGGCGCGGGTCTATTACGCGGGCAAGGCGTTCCTCTCGAGCGAGGTCGTGCGCTGGGTCACCGACGAGGGTCTCGCGGTCGACGTCTGCACGGGCGGCGAGCTCGCCGTCGCACTCGCGGCGGGCGCCGACCCGTCACGGATCGGGTTCCACGGCAACAACAAAAGCGTCGCCGAGCTCGAGCGCGCCGTCGAGGTGGGCGTCGGCTCGATCGTGATCGACAGCTGGATCGAGCTCGAGCGCCTCGCGGCGATCGTCGAGCGCCTCGACGCGACGCAGGCGGTGCTCGTCCGCGTCAACAGCGGCGTGCACGCCGAGACGCACGACTTCCTCGCGACAGCGCACGAGGACCAGAAGTTCGGCTTCGCGCTGGAGGATGCCGCGGCCGCCGTCGCCCGCATCCGCGAGATCGACGGCCTGCACTTCGTCGGGCTGCACTGCCACATCGGCTCGCAGATCTTCGGCACGGCGGGGTTCCGCGAGTCGGCCGCCCGCGTCGTCGAGCTGCACGCCGAGCTTCTCGCGGGCGGCGACATCCCGGTCCTCAATCTCGGCGGCGGATTCGGCATCGCGTACGTCGCGAGCGACGATCCCACGCCGATCGAAGAGCTCGCGGCGGGCATCGTCGAAGCCGTCGCCCAGGAGTGCGACGTGCGCGGCATCCCGGTGCCGAATCTCGCGTTCGAGCCGGGACGCGCGATCGTCGGGCGCGCCGGCGTCACGCTCTACGAGGTCGGCACCGTCAAGCCCGTCACGGTCGACGAGACGCTCACGCGCCTCTACGTGAGCGTCGACGGGGGCATGAGCGACAACGCGCGTCCCGCGCTCTACGGCGCGCAGTACTCGGCGCGTCTCGCGTCGCGCGTGAGCGACGCCGAGCCCGCCCTCGCGCGCGTCGTCGGAAGACACTGCGAGGCGGGCGACATCGTCGTGGACGCCGAGTACCTGCCCGCCGACGTCGCCCCCGGCGATCTGCTCGCCGTTCCCGCGACGGGCGCCTACTGCTTCTCGCTGTCGAACAACTACAACCACGTCCCCCGCCCGCCCGTCGTGGCGCTGCGCGGGGGAGAGGCCCGTGTCATCGTGCGCCGCGAGACGGTCGACGACCTGCTCGCGCGCGATGCGGGGCTCGCCGCCACCACGGAAGGGAACCGCATGCCTGGATCGAGTGAGGGGCGGTCGAAGTGACCGATTACCGTCGCCTTCGCGTCGCGCTGCTGGGAGCCGGCGCCGTCGGCTCGCAGGTCGCGTCCCTGCTGCTGCGTCACGGTCCCGAGCTCGCCGATCGTGCGGGCGCGACGCTCGAGCTCGTCGGGATCGCCGTGCGCGACGTCGACGCGCCGCGCGACGTCGACTTGCCGCGCGAGCTGTTCACGACCGACGCCGAGCCGCTCATCGTGGGCGCCGACATCGTGATCGAGTTGATGGGCGGCATCGAGCCCGCGCGCGCCTACGTCCACCAGGCGATCAACTCCGGCGCCGACGTCGTGACGGCGAACAAGGCCCTGCTCGCGACCCACGGCCCCGAGATCTTCGACGCCGCCGACCAGGTCGGCGCGCAGGTGTACTACGAGGCCGCCGCCGCCGGCGCCATCCCGATCATCCGGCCCCTGCGCGACTCGCTCGCGGGCGACCGCGTGCAGCGGATCATGGGTATCGTCAACGGCACGACGAACTACATCCTCGACCGCATGGACACCGAGGGCGCCGACTTCGCCGACGTGCTCGCCGACGCGCAGCGCCTGGGCTACGCCGAGGCCGACCCGACGGCGGACGTCGAGGGCTACGACGCGGCGCAGAAGGCCGCGATCCTCGCGAGCCTCGCGTTCCACACGACGGTTCCGCTCGAGGCCGTGCACCGCGAGGGCATCACGAGCATCGACAAGGCGATGATGGATGCCGCGCGCCACGCGGGCTACGTCATCAAGCTGCTCGCCGTGTGCGAGCGGCTCACGGACGACGCGGGCGAGTCGATCTCGGTCCGCGTCTACCCGGCGCTCATCGACCGTGCGCACCCGCTCGCGAGCGTCCACGGCGCCAACAACGCCGTGTTCGTGCAGGCCGAGGCCGCGGGCAACCTCATGTTCTACGGTGCGGGTGCGGGCGGCGTGCAGACGGCCTCCGCCGTGCTCGGCGACGTCGTCTCGGCCGCCCGCCGGCACATCGCCGGCGGCGTGGGGGTCGGCGAGTCGACGCGCGCGAACCTGCCGATCGTCGAGGTCGGCCGCGTCACGACGCGCTACCAGATCACTCTCGAGGTGGACGACGAGCCCGGCGTGCTCGCGACGGTCGCCGGCATCCTGAGCGAAGGCCGCGTCTCGATTGCGACAGTCGAGCAGACGGTCGTCCACGAAGGCAACGGAGAGCCGGGCGTCGCCCGCCTCGTCATCGGAACACACAAGGCACTGGAACAGGACCTCAGCGAGACCGTCGATCGGCTCGCCGCGAGCGGCGTCGTCGAGCGCGTCGTCTCGGTCCTGCGGGTAGAAGGAGACTGACATGGCACACGTCTGGCGCGGAGTCCTCCGCGAGTACGCCGATCGACTGGGCGTCACGGACACCTCGACCGTCGTGACCCTCGGCGAGGGCGGCACGCCCCTGCTTCCGGCTCCGGCACTCTCGCGGCGCACGGGCGCCGACGTCTGGGTGAAGTTCGAGGGCATGAACCCGACGGGCTCGTTCAAGGACCGCGGCATGACAGTCGCGGTCTCCCGCGCGATCGAGCACGGTGCGAAGGCGATCATCTGCGCCTCGACGGGCAACACCTCCGCCTCGGCCGCCGCGTACGCGGCGCACGCCGGCATCACGGCGGCCGTCCTCGTGCCCGAGGGCAAGATCGCGATGGGCAAGCTCAGCCAGGCCGTCGCGCACAACGGACGCCTCATCCAGGTCCGCGGCAACTTCGACGACTGCCTCGAGATCGCGCGCGAGCTCGCCGAGAGCTACCCCGTGCACCTCGTCAACTCGGTCAACCCCGACCGCATCGACGGCCAGAAGACGGCGGCGTACGAGATCGTCGAGCAGCTCGGCGACGCGCCCGACTTCCACTTCATCCCGGTCGGCAATGCCGGCAACTACACGGCGTACACGCGCGGCTACCGCGAGGAGAACGAGGGCGGCGTCTCTACCCGCATCCCGCGGATGTTCGGCTTCCAGGCCGAGGGATCGGCGCCGCTCGTGCGCGGCGAGGTCGTCAAGAACCCCGAGACGGTCGCGAGCGCGATCCGCATCGGCAACCCCGCGTCGTGGGACCTCGCCCTCGAGGCGCGTGCCGCGACCGACGGCTACTTCGGCGCCATCGACGACGACCGCATCCTGGCGGCGCAGAAGCTGCTGGCGGGCGAGGTCGGCATCTTCGTCGAGCCCGCATCCGCGATCAGCGTCGCGGGCCTCCTCGACCGCGTCGAGGCCGGTGTCGTCACGCCTGGCGCGCGCGTCGTCCTGACGGTCACGGGCCACGGCCTCAAGGACCCGCAGTGGGCCCTGCGCAACGCCGACGGCTCGAAGGTCGAGCCCACGGTCGTCGACGCCGCGACGTCGGAGGTGGCGTCCGTGCTCGGACTCGCCCGCGCCGAGGCCACCGCGTGAGCGCAGCCGCGGCCTCGACGGTGCCCGCTGGGCGCTCCGTCGTCGTGCGCGTGCCGGCGACGAGCGCCAACCTCGGTCCCGGCTTCGACACCCTCGGCCTCGCGCTGAGCGTCTACGACGAGCTCGTCGTGACAGCGCTCGACCACGGGGGCCTCGAGATCGAGGTCGCGGGCGAGGGTGCCGACGACGTTCCCCGCGACTCCTCCAACCTCGTCGTGCGCTCGATCGCGTACGCGTTCGAGGCGGCAGGGCGACGGATGCCGGGACTGCGGCTGCAGGCGCGCAACGTCATCCGCCACGGGCGGGGGATGGGCTCGTCGGGTGCGGCGGTCGTCTCCGGCCTGCTCGCGGCGAAGGGCCTGCTGGAAGGGGACGTCGTCCTCGGCGACGAGACGCTGCTGAGCCTCGCGACCGAGCTCGAGGGGCACCCCGACAACGTCGCGCCCGCCCTGTTCGGCGGCCTCACGATCGCGTGGATGGACGAGACCGGTCCGCAGCACAAGAAGCTCGCGGTGCACCGCGGGGTCTCGCCGCTCGTGTTCGTGCCCGAGTTCACGATGTCGACCGAGCTCGCCCGCAGCCTGCAGCCCCTGCAGGTGCCGCGCGAGGACGCCGTCTTCAACGTCTCGCGCTCGGCGCTGCTGATCGCGGCCCTCACGCAGAGCCCCGAGCTGCTGCTCGCGGCGACCGAGGACAAGCTGCACCAGAACTACCGCGCGCAGGCGATGCCCGACACCGATCGGCTCGTGCGCACGCTGCGCGAACACGGGTTCGCGGCCGTCGTCTCGGGCGCCGGTCCCAGCGTGCTCGTGCTCGCCGACGGGCCCGGTCAGCGCCTCGAGGCGGCCCGCGTCGCCGAGGCCGCGACCGACACCCCGTGGGACGCCCTCATGCTCGCCGTCGATGTCAAGGGTGGTACAGTGAGGGAGTACGCGGAGGGTTCCACGTAAGCACGTGAATCTGGCCTCCGTCGCAAATCTGCGAAACCCTGGCACACCCCCCGCCCCATCCGAGCGCTGAGAAGCCTTCCGGTCTCTGAGCAGTTCGCAGGGGTACGCGCGGGCAGTCTCCTGCCACGCGCTGTGACTGTGCGTTCGTGCATGTCCATTCGTTTCACAAGGGAGAACTCGTGGAGTCCATCTCCGAGATCCACACTGTCGACTCATCGTCCGACGAGCGCACCGAAGCGCCCGAAGGCACAGAGGAGGCCGTGACCGGCGACGTCGTCGCCGAGAACCAGCACGTCGAGTCCGAGGCCGCCCCGGCCGAGTCCGAAGCCGCCCCCGCCGACGAGGCGCCGGCTGAGGAGCCCATCATCGAGGAGGCTCCCGCTGAGGAGCCCGCCGTCGCGGAGGCGCTCGTCGCCGAGGCGCCCGTCGAGGAGACTCCTGCGCAGGACGCGCCCGCCGATGAGGCCCCCGCCGAGGCGCCCGTTGCCGAGGCGCCCGTCGAGGCAGCCCCCGAGGCTGTCGCGCCCGCTGAAGAGCCTGCGCCGGTCGAGGCGCCGGTCGAGGCCGCGCCGCCCGCGCGTGCCCCGCGCAAGCGTGCGCCGCGTCGTGCCAAGAGCACCGACGTCCCCGCCGCCGAGGCCCCTGCCGCGGAGGCCCCTGCCGCGGAGGCCCCTGCCGCGGAGGTCGCCGAGGCGCCCGCCGTCGAGGCGCCCGCGACGGAGCAGCCCGCCGAGACGGCCGACGCGCCGGTCGAGGCCGTCGCCGACGAGTCGCCCGCCGAGACCGCCGACAGCGCCCCCGCCGAGGATGCGGAGCAGAGCGCCGAGGGCGAGGCATCCGGTGCCGACTCCGGCGACGAGACCCCGTCCCGCTCGCGCAGCCGCTCACGCAGCCGCAGCCGCAGCCGCGGTCAGGCCCAGAACGGGCAGAACGCCCAGAACGGCCAGAACGCGCAGAACGGGAACGGCCAGCCGCAGGCGCCCCCGCAGGGCGGCCAGCAGGGTGCTCAGGCACAGGGCGGTCAGCCCCAGGGCGCCGCACAGCAGACCGAGCAGGACGACGACTCGGCGTCCGGCAACGCCCGCAACCGTCAGCGCAACAAGCGCCGCGGTCAGGGCCCGGCCGACGAGTTCGAGACCGAGATCGGCGAGGACGACGTCCTCGTCCCGATCGCGGGCATCCTCGACGTGCTCGACAACTACGCCTTCGTGCGCACGACGGGCTACCTGCCCGGCACGAGCGACGTCTACGTCTCGCTCGGCCAGGTCAAGAAGTACAACCTGCGCAAGGGCGACGCCGTCGTCGGCTCGATCAAGCAGCCCCGTGAGGGCGAGCAGTCGAGCCGTCAGAAGTACAACGCTCTCGTCAAGGTCGATGCCGTCAACGGCCTCTCGGTCGAGGATGCCGCGACCCGAGTCGAGTTCGGCAAGCTCACGCCGCTCTACCCGCAGGACCGCCTGCGCCTCGAGACGGCCCCGGAGAAGCTGACGCAGCGGATCATCGACCTCGTCGCCCCGATCGGCAAGGGTCAGCGCGGCCTCATCGTCGCTCCGCCCAAGGCGGGCAAGACGATCGTCCTGCAGCAGATCGCGAACGCCATCGCGACCAACAACCCCGAGGTCCACCTCATGGTCGTGCTCGTCGACGAGCGCCCCGAAGAGGTCACCGACATGCAGCGCACCGTGAAGGGCGAGGTCATCGCCTCGACCTTCGACCGCCCCGCGGAAGACCACACGACGGTCGCCGAGCTCGCCATCGAGCGCGCCAAGCGGCTCGTCGAGCTCGGCCGCGACGTCGTCGTGCTGCTGGACTCCATCACGCGCCTCGGCCGCGCCTACAACATCTCGGCGCCGACCTCTGGTCGCGTCCTGACGGGCGGCGTGGACGCTTCGGCGCTCTACCCGCCGAAGCGCTTCTTCGGCGCGGCGCGCAACATCGAGAACGGCGGATCGCTCACGATCCTCGCGACGGCGCTCGTCGAGACCGGCTCCAAGATGGACGACGTCATCTTCGAGGAGTTCAAGGGCACGGGCAACAGCGAGCTGCGCCTCAGCCGCCAGCTCGCCGACAAGCGCATCTTCCCGGCGGTCGACGTGAACGCGTCGAGCACCCGCCGCGAAGAGATGCTGCTCTCGGCCGACGAGGTCAAGATCACGTGGAAGCTGCGTCGCGCCCTCGCGGGCCTCGACCCGCAGCAGGCCCTCGAGGTCGTCCTCGGCAAGCTCAAGGAGACGCAGTCGAACGTCGAGTTCCTCGTGCAGATGCAGAAGTCGATCCCGGCGCCCACCGGCGGCGGGCACAGCCACGCGCACGACAACAGCATCCGCTGAGACCCTGCTGAGGTCTCTCGAGTGTTCGAGTCCGTCAAGGCGCTGATCGACGAGCACAAAGCGGTCCAGGAGGAACTCTCCGACCCCGCCGTGCACGCCGACGCCTCCCGCGCCAAGCGCGTCAACCGCCGCTACGCGGAGCTGTCGCGGATCGTCGCGGCCCACGACTCGTGGGTCGCGGCGTCCGACGACCTCGCGGCGGCGCGCGAGCTCGCGAAGGAGGACGACGCGTTCGCCGAGGAGGTGCCTGTTCTCGAGGAGCAGCTCGCGCACGCGCAGGAGAAGCTTCGGCGGCTCCTGATCCCGCGTGACCCCGACGATGCGCGCGACGTCATCATGGAGATCAAGCAGGGCGAGGGCGGCGCCGAGTCGGCGCTGTTCGCGGCCGATCTCCTGCGGATGTACATCCAGTACGCGGCATCCATGGGCTGGAAGACCGAGCTGCTCGAGCGCAACGAGTCCGACCTCGGCGGCTACAAGGACGTCCAGGTCGCGATCAAGGGCTCGTCGAGCGATCCCTCGCAGGGAGTGTGGGCGCACCTCAAGTACGAGGGCGGCGTCCACCGCGTGCAGCGCGTGCCCGCGACCGAGTCGCAGGGACGCATCCACACCTCGACGACGGGCGTGCTCGTCTTCCCCGAGGTCGACGAGCCCGAAGAGATCCAGATCGATCCGAACGACCTCAAGATCGACGTCTTCCGCTCCTCCGGCCCGGGCGGTCAGTCGGTCAACACGACGGACTCCGCCGTGCGCATCACGCACGTCCCGACGGGCATCGTCGTGTCGATGCAGAACGAGAAGAGCCAGCTGCAGAACCGCGAGGCCGGCATGCGCGTCCTGCGCGCGCGCCTCCTCGCGAAGCAGCAGGAAGAGCTCGAGGCCGCGGCATCCGATGCCCGCCGGTCGCAGATCCGCGGCATGGACCGTTCGGAGCGCATCCGCACGTACAACTTCCCCGAGAACCGCATCGCGGATCACCGCACAGGCTACAAGGCGTACAACCTCGACCAGGTCATGGACGGCGCTCTCGGCCCCATCGTCGAGTCCGCGATCCAGACCGACGAAGAGGCGCGGCTCGCCGCCCTCGGCGGGGACTGAGCGCACGACGAGGCGGCTCATCCCGCGAGGAGGAGCGACGCCTCGCCTGGGCGCACTGCTCCCGTGGGAGCGGCGGGCGAGCCGCTAGCCTGAGCGCGTGATCACTTTCCTCATCCGCGCGGCGATCTTCCTGGTCTCCGCGTTCGTGGGACTCATCGCGGCCGACCTCATCCTCGAGGGGTTCACCCTCTACTGGAACGACTGGTGGGGCATCCTGGTCGCCGTCGTGATCTTCGCCGTCCTCCAGAGCATCCTCACGCCGTGGTTCTTCAAGATCACCCGCCGCCACGCCGAGGCGTTCGTCGGCGGCATCGGCCTGCTCTCGACGTTCGTCGCGCTGCTGGTCGCCGTGCTCATCCCCGCCGCCGGGATCGGCATCGACGGCCCCGTCGCGTGGATCATCGGAACGCTCATCGTGTGGCTCGTGACGGCCATCGCGACGTGGCTGCTGCCGCCCCTGTTCATCAAGAAGAAGGTCGCGGGCCGCAGAGACGCGTAGCGACTGTCGAAGGACGGATGCCGTGATCCCGCGCCGCATCCGGGTCGTGGGCGTCTCGGGCTCGGGCAAGTCGAGGCTCGCGTCGCAGATCGCCGCCCGGTCCGGACTCGCGCGCCTCGAACTGGACGCCGTCTTCTGGGGCGCCGACTGGACCTTCCGCGACCTGGACGAAGCCCGCGAGCTCGTTCGGGAGTTCGTCGCCGCGCATCCCGAGGGCTGGGTCATCGACGGCAACTGGCACTCGCGCCTGAACGGGATGCTGGATCCCGGCACCCCGGGCGGGGGAGACCTCGTGGTCTGGCTCGATCACCCGCGCTCGATCGTCATGCGCCGGGTCGTCTCGCGCACGCTGGGACGCGGCGTCCTGCGCCGTGAGCTGTGGCACGGCAACCGTGAGCGCCCGTCGACGTGGCTCTCGCGGGATCCCGACACCAACATCATGCTGTGGTCGTGGACGCAGCACGCCCCCACGCGTGAGCACATGCTCGCCTACGTCGGCGAGGGGTGGCCCGTACTGCGCCTGCAGAGTCAGCGCGCCGTGGACGCGTGGCTCGCAACACTGGGGTGACGGGGTGCCGCGGCCGAGGCATCCCGCGCCGCGATGTCGCTGGGGTTTCGATACGGGCGCGCTCCGCGCGGCCTACTCAACCTTGACCCGTGCCGCATAAACGCGGGCTTTGCTCGCATTTATCCGGCACGCGTCAAATGTGGTACTCGGGGACCGTCAGCAGGGCTCGGGTATCGTCGCCGACGCGACGCGACCGCGGCTTCGCGGGGACTCCCACGAGGACGCTGTCGGCCGGCGCGTCCTTCGTCACGACGGCGTTCGCGCCGATGACCGAGCCCGCTCCGATCGTGATGGGGCCGAGCACCTTGGCGCCTGCGCCGACCGCGACGCCGTCGCCGATCGTGGGGTGGCGCTTCCCGCCGTCGCGCGTGCGGCCGCCGAGCGTGACGCCGTGGTAAAGCATGACGTCGTCGCCGACCTCGGCCGTCTCGCCGATCACGACGCCCATGCCGTGGTCGATGAAGAAGCGGCGTCCGATCGTGGCGCCGGGGTGGATCTCGATGCCCGTGAGCCACCGCGTGATCTGGGATCCCGCGCGCGCGAGGAAGCGGAATCCGCGCTGCCAGAGCCAGTGGTCGACGCGGTGCGCCCAGATCGCGTGCAGCCCGGGGTAGAGGAGCGAGATCTCGACAGCGCTGCGCGCGGCGGGGTCGCGGAGCTTGGCCGCGACGAGGTCTTCGCGCACGCGCGCGACGGCGCGGACGATCGAGGGGGACTCGCCGGTCATGCCTTCGCCTCCTCGGGGTCGCGCAGGTGCTCGTAGAGCGCGGTCGACAGGTAGCGCTCGCCGGCATCCGGGATGATCACGACGATGCGCTTCCCCGCCGCCTCCGGGCGGGCTGCGATCTGCAGGGCGCTCCACACAGCGGCGCCGGCCGACATGCCGGCGAGGATGCCTTCGCGCGTCGCCAGTTCGCGAGCGACGCGGATCGCGTCGTCGAACTGGACGTCGAAGATCTCGTCGACGACGGAGCGGTCGAGCACCTCGGGCACGAAGTTGGGGCCGATGCCCTGGATGCGGTGACCGCCCGCGCGGCCCTCGGTCAGGACGGGGGAGTCTGCAGGCTCCACGAGCGCGACCCGCACGTCGGGGTTGCGCTCCTTGAGCACCTGGCCGACCCCCGTGATCGTGCCGCCCGTGCCTGAGCCGGCGACGAACCAGTCGACGCGGCCTTCCGTGTCGCGCCAGATCTCCTCGGCCGTCGTGCGGCGGTGGATCTCGGGATTGGCGGGGTGGTCGAACTGGCGCGCGAGCACGGCGCCGGGTGTCTCGGCCACGATGCGCTTGGCCGTCTCGACCGCCTCGGTCATGCCCTTGTACGGATCGGTCAGGACGAGCTCGGCGCCGTACGCCTTGAGCAGCGTCCGCCGCTCCTTCGACATCGAGGCGGGCATCGTGAGGATCACCTTGTAGCCGCGCGCGGCGCCGATGAGCGCGAGAGCGATGCCGGTGTTGCCGCTCGTCGACTCGACGATCGTGCCTCCGGGCTTCAGCTCGCCGGACGCTTCCGCCGCCGCGACGAGGGCGACGCCGAGACGGTCCTTGACGCTCGATCCCGGGTTGTAGAACTCGAGCTTGACGAGGACCTCGGCGGCGAGGCCCTCCGTCAGCCGGTTGAGCCGGACGAGCGGGGTGTCGCCGAACGCCGTCGTGATGTCGGAATGAATACCGGGCAAGAGGATGCTCCCAGGCTCGTGCGGTCAGAGAAGACGACGGCGCGCCGGCGCCCGAACGGGTCGGAGGCCGGCGCGCCGTCGTGACGTGTCAATCTTCGCGCAGATCCTCGAAGAGGAGGGTCGACAGGTAGCGCTCACCGAAGGACGGCACGATCACCACGATGTTCTTCCCGGCCGCCTCGGGCCGCGCCGCGACCTGAAGCGCGGCCCAGATGGCTGCGCCGCTCGAGATGCCGACGAGGATGCCCTCCTTCACGCCGACTTCGCGGGCCACGCGCAGAGCGTCGTCCAGCTCGACGTCGACGACCTCGTCGATGACGTCCTGGTCGAGGATCGCGGGGATGAAGTTCGGCCCGATGCCCTGGATCTTGTGGGGCCCCGGGGTGCCCTTCGTGAGCAGGGGCGAATCGGCGGGCTCGACGGCCACGACCTTCGCGTCAGGTGCACGCTCCTTGAGCACCTGACCGACGCCCGTGATGGTGCCGCCCGTGCCGATGCCCGCGACGAAGTAGCCGATCTCGCCGTCGGTGTCGCTCAGGATCTCCTCGGCTGTCGTCTTGCGGTGGATCGCGGGGTTCGCCTCGTTCTCGAACTGGCGCGCGAGCACAGCGCCCGGAATCTCGGCGACGAGTTCCTCGGCCTTCGCGACAGCCCCCTTCATGCCGCCGGCCGGGTCGGTGAGCACGAGCTCGGCGCCGTAGGCCTTCAGCAGCAGCCGGCGCTCGATCGACATCGACGAGGGCATCGCCAGCACGACCTTGTAGCCGCGTGCCGCTCCGACCATCGCCAGCGCGATGCCGGTGTTGCCGCTGGTTGCCTCGACGATCGTCCCGCCGGGCTGGAGCTGTCCCGACTCCTCTGCCGCGTCGACGATCGCGATCCCCAGCCGGTCCTTGACGCTGGACGCGGGGTTGTAGAACTCGAGCTTGACCAGCACCGTTCCCGGGAGGCCCTCGGTCAGACGGTTGAGGCGGACGAGCGGCGTGTTGCCGAACGCGCTCGTGATGTCGGAGTGGATGCCGGGCATGGCGTGCCTTTCGGGTGAGCAGGTTTCCCCGGGCGATCAGCGGCGCCGGGTGATCAGAACGTTGCTCAGCCTAAGGGAGCGCTTCCCGCGCATTACGGCGTGTGACGAGGGCGCTTGCCGCCTCCGCGCTGGAGCAGGGAGATGACCGGGATGCCTCGCTCTCTCCGCGGCCCGCTGCGGGTGCGGCCGATTCCAGCGGGCCCGGCCGGGTGCGTAGGCTGGACGGCGCTCATGGAACCTGCAGCGGCGCCCGCCCCCCACTCCCTCGCTCTCCTGATCCGCCTCGCGACCGAGCAGCTGGCCCGCGCCGGCGTCTCCGATCCGGGCGTCGACGCCGAGCTCCTCGTCGCGCACGCCCTCGGCGTCAGCCGCGGCGCCGTCCAGGCCGCAGGCATCCGCGGCGACGACATCGACGACGAGACCGCGGCACGGCTCGCGGGTCTCGTCCAGCGCCGCGCGACGCGCGAGCCCCTGCAGCACATCACGGGCACGGCGCCCTTCCGCCACCTCGAGCTCCGGGTGGGACCGGGCGTCTTCGTCCCGCGCCCCGAGACCGAGGTCGTGGCGCAGTTCGCGATCGATGCGCTCACGGCAGCGGCATCCCCTTCTCCCATCGCCGTCGACCTCGGAACGGGGAGCGGCGCCATCGCCCTCGCCCTCGCGACCGAGGTGCCGCACGCGCAGGTGCACGCCGCCGAGAACTCGGTCGACGCCTTCGTGTGGACCGCGGAGAACTTCCGCGCCGTCGGAGCCGCGAACGCGCGCCTCGCCTTCGTAGACCTCGAGCACGCGTTCCCCGAGCTCGACGGGACGGTGTCGGTCGTCGTCTCCAATCCGCCGTATGTTCCGGATGCCGCGATCCCGCGCGATCCCGAGGTGCGCCTGTTCGACCCGCCGGCGGCGCTGTACGGCGGGGAGGACGGCCTCGATGTCGTGCGCGTGCTGAGCCGCGTCGGCATGCGGCTGCTGCACCCGGGCGGCACCCTCGTGATCGAGCACGGCGAGTGGCAGGGCGAGCCCATCCGCGACCTCCTGACGGCGGACGGATGGCGCGCAGCCGCGACGCATCCCGACCTCACGCTGCGTGATCGCGCGACCACCGCCGTCCGGCCGTGACGCGACCCGGATCCCACCAGACGGGTCGCCGCGGACCGCGCCGATAGACTGGATTCGACATGTCCTCCGTCTTCGATTGCCGCGACGAGGCCCAGCTCCTCCCCGGCATGCGTCAGGCACGCCAGGCGATCGGCCGCGGCGAGCTCGTCGTCATCCCCACCGACACCGTGTACGGCGTCGCCGCCGACGCCTTCAGCGCGAGCGCGGTCCAGCGCCTGCTCGACGCCAAGGGGCGCGATCGCCAGTCGCCGCCGCCCGTCCTGGTAGCCGGTCTCACGACGCTGCGCGCCCTCGTGGCAGAGGTCCCCGAGCCCGTCGAGCGACTCGTCGAGGCGTTCTGGCCGGGCGGCCTCACGATCGTGCTGCCTGCGCAGCCGTCGCTGTCGTGGGACCTCGGCGAGACGCGCGGCACGGTCGCCGTCCGGATGCCGGACCACCGCATCGCGCTCGAGCTGCTCGAGGAGACGGGCCCGCTCGCCGTCTCGAGCGCCAACCTCACGGGCAGGCCCGCGGCGGTGCGCATCGAGGATGCGCGCGACATGCTCGGCGACTCCGTGGGCGTCTACCTGGACGGCGGATCGTCGCAGACGGGGGTCGCCTCGACCATCGTCGACGCGACGAGCCTCGTGGGCGGCGCCGACCCGCGCGTGCGGGTGCTGCGGGAGGGCGCGATCGACCTCGCGCGGCTGCGGGAGGTGCTCGGCGACCTGCTCGACGACGGCACCGTGCCCGCCGGCGCGGAGCCCGCCGGCCCCGAGCCCGCCGGTGCGGCGGAGGAGGCGCCCGTCGAGGCCGACGCTCCTGACACGGACGCCCCCGACCCGCAGGACGCCGGGTCGCGGCCGCACGGCGGCGGCGCGTGAAGCAGTACGTCTTCACGATCCTGTTCACGGCGATCGTGACCTTCGTGCTGGCCTGGGCCGTCTGGCGGCTGAGCATGAAGTACAAGCTCTACCCGGGCATCCGCGAACGCGACGTCCACAAGACGCCGACGCCGCGCCTGGGCGGCATCGCGATGTTCTTCGGCGTCGTCGCGGCGATCGGCGTCTCGGCCGCCAATCCCTTCTTCGAGATCTTCTGGGCCGACCCGCGGCCCGTCTACGCGATCCTCGCGGCGACCGTCGTCATCGTGCTCGTCGGCATCGCGGACGACCTGTGGGACCTCGACTGGTTCGTCAAGCTCGGCGCCCAGTTCCTCGCGGCCGGGATCATCGCGTGGTTCGGCGAGCTGCAGATCTACTCGCTGCCGATCGGCGGGCTCATCGTCGGCTCCGGGCCCGTGAGCTTCGCGCTCACCGTCTTCTCGATCGTGATCGTCATGAACGCCGTCAACTTCATCGACGGTCTGGACGGGCTCGTCGCGGGTGTGTGCCTCATCGCGAACAGCGTCTTCTTCGCCTACTCGTACATGCTGTCGCGGGACTTCGCGGCGAGCAACTTCTCGCTCGCGACCTTCATCGCCGCCGTCATCATCGGCGCGTGCCTCGGGTTCCTCCCGCTCAACTGGAATCCCGCCAAGCTCTTCATGGGCGATGCCGGCGCCCTCATGGTCGGCCTGCTCATGGCGTGCTCGGCCATCGCGATCACGGGCCAGCTCGACCCCTCCGTCCTCGACCCCGAGGACTTCGGCCGCTCGCAGCTGCTCGGTGCCTTCATCCCGATCCTGCTGCCCGTCGTCGTCGTCCTGCTGCCGCTGTTGGACTTCGGTCTCGCCGTCATCCGGCGCATGCGCGCCGGGAAGTCGCCGTTCTCGCCCGACCGCAAGCACCTGCACCACCGCATGCTCGACATGGGCCACAGCGACCGCGGCGCCGTGCTGATCTTCTACGCGTGGACCGCGATCTTCGGACTCGGCGTGCTGCTGATGTACATCGGGACGACGAGTGGATGGCCGGGGGACTACCTCCCCGGAGTCGCCTACGTCGCTCTGGGCGTCGCCGCATGCCTCGTCGTGACCTTCCTGCCCTCGCGCCGTCCGGCGCCCCGACCCGCACTGGAGAGCGCTCCATGAGCCCCAGCCCCGTCTCGAGCACCCCGATCCTGCGCACGACCCTCCTGTGGGCGGGCGTGGTGACGGGAGTCCTCGCGGTCGCCGCCGCCGTCATCGGGTACCTCGTCGCGGGCCAGACGGGTCTATGGAGCGGCCTGGCCGGCGTCCTGGTCGCGGCGGTCTTCCTGGCGATCACAGGACTCAGCATCCTGATCGCCAACCGCTGGTACGGCGACGATCTCTACGTGCCGATCTTCTTCGGCGTCGTCCTGGGCGGCTGGATCCTCAAGTTCGTCGTGTTCATCGTGGCCCTCGTCGTGCTGCGCGGACAGCCGTGGATCGAGCCCACCGTCTTCTTCCTCTCGCTCGTCGCGAGCGTCATCGCCTCGCTCGTCGTGGACGTCGTGGTCCTGCTGCGCATGCGGGTGCCGCATGTGAGCGATGTCGAGCTTCCGACCGACCCCGAAGAGGGCGAGCGGTCCGACCACACACTCAGCTGACACTCAGTGCGGATTCAGGAGGCTCCCGAGTTTGGTAGGGTTGTCCTGCGCCCGCCCGCTCGCATCATGTGAGCACTCTTGCGGAGTGACGCTCATCGACCATCGTCGCAACGGTTCACGCCGATGCCCCGAAGCTGGAGCCAGCGCTGTTTACTCAAGCTGCGACACTGATCGCCCCCACCGCCGAAGACGGGGGCGAATTTCACGCCCCCTCGATCAATGAGTTCTTCCCGGACGTCATCACGACCGTCCTCGGAGTCCCCATCACGCGGATCCACCTGATCCAGATCCTCGCGACGATCGCCGTCGTGCTGGTCTTCTGGCTCGGGACCCGCAAGATGACGGTCATCCCCGGCCGCTTCCAGAGCCTCGTCGAGATGGGACTCGGATTCGTCCGGACGAACATCGCGCACGACCTGCTCGGCAAGAAGGACGGGGACCGGTTCCTGCCGATCCTCACGACGATGTTCTTCATGATCCTGTTCATGAACATCACGGGAGTCATCCCGTTCCTGAACATCGCGGGCACCGCGATCATCGCAGTCCCGCTGACGCTGGCCGTCGTGAGCTACGTGACCTTCATCTACGCGGGTCTGAAGAAGAGCCCCGGGAAGTTCCTGAAGAACTCGCTCTTCCCGGCCGGCGTCCCGTGGCCGATCTACTTCATCGTGACGCCCATCGAGTTCATCTCGACGTTCATCATCCGGCCGATCACGCTGACGCTCCGACTCCTCATGAACATGATGGTCGGCCACCTGCTGCTCGTCCTGTTCTTCTCGGCGACCTCGTTCTTCCTCCTCACGATGGGGGGCTGGTGGTCGATCCTCGCCGCCGGCAGTCTCGCGTTCGGCTTCGCCTTCACACTCTTCGAAATCCTCGTGGCCGTCCTTCAGGCCTACGTCTTCGCCCTCCTCACCGCGGTCTACATCCAGCTCGCGGTGGCGGAAGAGCACTGAGCGGGTCGGCGCCAAGCCGCCCATAACCGAAAGGAAACACCCCCGTGGACGCAACTACGGTTCTCGCCGAGGTCTCCGGCAGCATCGCGACCGTCGGCTACGGTCTCGCCGCGATCGGCCCCGCCATCGGCGTCGGCATCGTCGTGGGCAAGACCATCGAGGGCGTCGCTCGCCAGCCCGAGCTCGCCGGTCGCCTGCAGGTCCTGATGTGGATCGGTATCGCCTTCACCGAGGCGCTCGCCTTCATCGGCATCGCGACCGCATTCATCTTCGGCTACTGATCCGCTTCTCGACGTAAGGAGACAGGATGCTCAACGCTCTTGTCACACTCGCCGCCGAAGAGGAGACGCCCAATCCGCTTCTGCCGGCCTGGTACGACATCATCTGGTCGTCGGTGTGCTTCGTCGTCATCCTCTTCATCTTCTGGAAGGTCGCGCTGCCGCGCCTCAAGAAGCTGCTGGATGAGCGTGCGACAGTCATCGAAGGCAACATCGCCAAGGCCGACGAGGCTCAGCGACGTGCCGAGGCCGCACTCGAGGAGTACACGGCGCAGCTCTCCGGTGCCCGCAAGGAGGCCGGTGAGATCCGCGACGCCGCCCGTGAGGACGGCCGCAAGATCATCGCCGAGGCCAAGGATGCGGCCACCTCGGAGGCCGCTCGCCTGACGGCGTCCGCGCACTCGCAGATCGAGGCGGAGCGCCAGACGGCGCTCGTGTCGCTGCGCAGTGAGGTCGGCACGCTCGCGATCGACCTCGCCGGCGGAGTCATCGGCGAGTCGCTCGCCGACGACAAGAAGGCGCAGGGCGTCGTGGACCGCTTCCTCGCGGACCTCGAGGCCTCTGAGAAGGCGTCGAAGTAATGGGCAGTGCGACCACGCAGGCTCTCGCCGCGACGACGGCGGCGCTCGACAGCGCCGCCGGAGTCGACCTGGCGACCGCGGACCAGCTGTTCGCAGCCGCCCGTGCGCTCGGCGTATCCCCGCACCTGTCCGGCGCCCTCGCCGACTCGGCCGCGTCGGGTCCGGCCCGCGCGAAGGTGGTCGCGGACGTCTTCGGCACGGCGCTCGCGCCCACGTCGCTGTCGCTGCTGAACACGGCAGTCGCGCAGCGGTGGTCGTCGGCATCCGACCTCGTCGACGCGATCGAAGAGCTCGCCGTGCGGGCCGCCGCCCGTGCGGGGGCCGACGCCGACATCGAGGGCGAGCTCTTCGAGTTCTCGCGCACGGTCGCCGCCAACCCGGAGCTCGAGCTGGCACTGGGCAGCCGACTCGGCGATGACGCGGCCAAGGCCACGCTCGTGCGCTCGATCCTCGGTGGTCGCGCAAGTGCCGCGACGATCCTCATCGTGTCCTCCCTCGCGCAGTCCCGGCGCGAGCGGCGGATCCGTCAGCTCCTGATCCGGGCGATGGACCTCGTGGCCGACGAGCGCGGCCGCAAGGTTGCGACGGTGGTCTCCGCCGTCCCGCTGAGCGCGTCGCAGTCCGAGCGACTCGCCGCCGCCCTGGGCAAGCGCTATGGCGCGTCAGTGACGCTCAACTCCGTCGTCGACCCCTCGGTGGTCGGCGGCGTGCGGGTGCAGATCGCCGACGACGTCATCGACGCGAGCGTCTCATCGCGCCTCGCCGACCTCCGCCAGCGTCTCGCCGGCTAATCCACTACTTCCCGCCTCAACGGCGGAGGCTTCGGGGCCCGACTCACGGACGGCCTCACTGAACGAAGGAAGACAATGGCAGAAATCTCTATCAGCCCCGACGTCATCCGTGACGCGCTGAAGGACTTCGTCGCCGCGTACGAGCCCACGGGGGCGGCGGCGACCGAGGTCGGCACCGTCGTCGACGCGGCTGACGGCATCGCCCACGTCGAGGGACTGCCGGGCGTCATGGCGAACGAGCTCGTGACGTTCGAAGACGGCACCTCGGGCCTCGCGCTCAACCTCGACGAGCACGCCATCGGCGTCGTCGTCCTGGGCGAGTTCTCCGGCGTTCAGGCGGGCCAGCCGGTCACGCGCACCGGCGAGGTCCTCTCGGTTCCCGTCGGCGACGGATACCTCGGTCGTGTCGTCGACCCGCTCGGAAACCCGATCGACGGACTCGGCGCCATCGCCAGCGACGGCCGCCGCGCACTCGAGCTGCAGGCACCCGGCGTCATGCAGCGCAAGAGCGTCCACGAGCCGATGCAGACGGGCATCAAGGCCATCGACGCCATGATCCCGATCGGCCGCGGCCAGCGTCAGCTCATCATCGGCGACCGCCAGACGGGCAAGACGGCGATCGCGATCGACACGATCATCAATCAGCGCGCCAACTGGGAGTCGGGCGACGAGAACAAGCAGGTTCGCTGCATCTACGTCGCGATCGGCCAGAAGGGCTCGACGATCGCCTCCGTCAAGGGTGCGCTCGAAGACGCCGGCGCGCTGGAGTACACGACGATCGTCGCGGCTCCCGCCTCCGACCCGGCCGGCTTCAAGTACCTCGCCCCGTACACGGGCTCGGCCATCGGCCAGCACTGGATGTACCAGGGCAAGCACGTCCTGATCATCTTCGACGACCTCTCGAAGCAGGCCGAGGCGTACCGCGCCGTGTCGCTCCTGCTGCGCCGCCCGCCGGGCCGCGAGGCGTACCCCGGTGACGTCTTCTACCTGCACTCTCGTCTGCTCGAGCGCTGCGCGAAGCTGTCGGACGAGCTCGGCGCGGGTTCGATGACGGGCCTCCCGATCATCGAGACGAAGGCCAACGACGTCTCGGCGTACATCCCGACGAACGTCATCTCGATCACGGACGGTCAGATCTTCCTGCAGTCCGACCTGTTCAACGCCAACCAGCGTCCCGCGGTCGACGTGGGCATCTCGGTGTCGCGCGTCGGCGGCGACGCGCAGGTCAAGTCGATCAAGAAGGTCTCCGGCACGCTCAAGCTCGAGCTCGCCCAGTACCGCTCGCTCGAGGCATTCGCGATGTTCGCGAGCGACCTCGACGCGGCATCCCGTCGTCAGCTCGCCCGCGGTGCGCGCCTGACCGAGCTGCTCAAGCAGCCGCAGTACTCGCCGTACCCCGTCGAGGAGCAGGTCGTCTCGGTCTGGGCCGGCACGAAGGGCAAGCTCGACTCGCTCGCGGTCGAGGACGTCCTGCGGTTCGAGCGCGAGCTGCTGGACTACCTGCGCCGCAGCACGACGATCCTCGACACCCTGCGCGACACCAACGTGCTCGACGACGACACCGCCGCCGAGCTCGAGAAGGTCACCGACGCGTTCATCCTCGAGTTCCAGTCGGGCAAGGGCGGTCAGGCGATCGACAACCCCGGTCACGAGGAGTTCGAAGCGGCAGCAGCCGCCGACGTCAGCCAGGAGAAGATCGTCAAGGGTCGCCGCTAACGGCACCCCTGGACAGCAACCATGGGCGCTCAACTCAGGGTCTACAAGCAGAAGATCGCTTCTGCTCAGACGACCAAGAAGATCACGAAGGCGATGGAGCTCATCGCGGCTTCGCGCATCCAGAAGGCGATGGCGCGCGTGCGCACGTCGGCGCCGTTCGCTCGCGCCGTGACGCGCGCCGTCTCGGCGGTCGCGACGCACTCGAACGTCGAACACCCGCTGACGACGGAGCGGGAGACGATCCGGCGCTCGGCCGTCGTCATCTTCGCGTCCGACCGCGGACTCGCGGGCGCGTTCAACTCGCAGATCCTCCGCGAGGGGCTGCAGCTCGCGGAGCTCCTGCGCTCGCAGGGCAAGGAGCCGGTCTACTACCTCGTGGGCCGGAAGGCCGTCGGGTACTTCCAGTTCCGTCGCATGGAGAGCGCGGCCGAGTGGACGGGTGACACCGACACGCCGCACTTCCACACGGCAGAGGAGATCGCCGACGTCCTGCTCGACGCGTACGACCGCGGCGGCGACGCCGGGGGCGTGGACGAGATCAACCTCGTCTACAACCGCTTCATCAGCATGATGACGCAGTCGCCCGAGACCGTGCGGCTGCTGCCGCTCGAGGTCGTGGAAGCTGATGCATCGAGCACGCAGGTGTACCCGCTCTACGAGTTCGAGCCCGAGGCGGGCGTCGTCCTGGATGCGCTTCTGCCGGTGTACATCCAGAGCCGCGTCTTCAACGCGCTCCTGCAGTCGTCGGCCGCGAAGCACGCCGCGACCCAGAAGGCGATGAAGTCGGCGAGCGACAACGCCGACAAGCTCATCACCGACTACACGCGCCTGCGCAACAACGCGCGGCAGGCCGAGATCACGCAGCAGATCGCCGAGATCGTCGGCGGCGCCGACGCTCTGGCGTCGAGCAAGTAGACCTAGAAAGAGAAGAAGCCATGAGCCTCACCGCTGAGAAGACGGAAGCCCCCGCCACGGGCCGCGTCGCCCGCGTCACGGGTCCCGTCGTCGACATCGAGTTCCCGCACGACTCGATCCCCGACATCTACAACGCGCTCAAGACGACCGTCACGGTCGAGGGCGTCACGACCGAGTTCACGCTCGAGGTCGCGCAGCACCTCGGCGACGACCTCGTGCGCGCCATCGCCCTCAAGCCGACCGACGGCGTCGTGCGCGGCCAGGAGGTGCGCGACACCGGCGGCCCCATCACGGTGCCCGTGGGCGACGTGACCAAGGGTCGCGTCTTCAACGTGACCGGCGAGATCCTCAACGCCGAGCCGGGCGAGAAGATCGAGATCACCGAGCGCTGGGGCATCCACCGCAAGGCGCCGAGCTTCGACCAGCTCGAGTCGAAGACCCAGATGTTCGAGACGGGCATCAAGGTCATCGACCTCCTGACCCCGTACGTGCAGGGTGGCAAGATCGGCCTCTTCGGCGGCGCAGGCGTCGGCAAGACGGTGCTCATCCAGGAGATGATCCAGCGCGTCGCGCAGGACCACGGTGGCGTCTCGGTGTTCGCCGGCGTTGGCGAGCGCACGCGTGAGGGCAACGACCTCATCCACGAGATGGAAGAGGCGGGTGTCTTCGACAAGACGGCCCTCGTCTTCGGCCAGATGGACGAGCCGCCGGGAACGCGTCTGCGCGTCGCCCTCTCGGCCCTCACGATGGCCGAGTACTTCCGCGATGTGCAGAAGCAGGACGTCCTCCTGTTCATCGACAACATCTTCCGCTTCACGCAGGCGGGCTCCGAGGTCTCGACGCTGCTCGGCCGCATGCCGTCCGCGGTGGGCTACCAGCCCAACCTCGCGGACGAGATGGGTGTGCTCCAGGAGCGCATCACGTCGACGCGCGGCCACTCGATCACCTCGCTGCAGGCGATCTACGTCCCCGCCGACGACTACACCGACCCGGCGCCGGCCACGACGTTCGCGCACCTCGACGCGACGACCGAGCTCAGCCGCGAGATCGCGTCGAAGGGCCTTTACCCGGCCGTCGACCCGCTCTCCTCGACGAGCCGCATCCTCGACCCGCGCTACATCGGCGCCGACCACTACCGCGTCGCGACGGCCGTCAAGCAGATCCTCCAGAAGAACAAGGAACTGCAGGAGATCATCGCGATCCTCGGTGTCGACGAGCTCTCGGAAGAGGACAAGGTCGTCGTGTCGCGTGCACGCCGCATCCAGCAGTTCCTCTCGCAGAACACCTACATGGCCAAGAAGTTCACCGGCGTCGAGGGCTCCACTGTCCCGATCAAGGAGACGATCGAGTCGTTCGACGCGATCGTCAAGGGCGACTTCGACCACGTCGCCGAGCAGGCGTTCTTCAACGTCGGCGGCATCTCCGACGTCGAGGAGAAGTGGTCGCAGATCCAGAAGGAGAACGGCTGACATGCCGCTCAAGGTGAGTCTCGTCTCCGCAGAGTCGGAGGTGTGGGCGGGGGAGGCGTCGCTCGTCGTCGCCAAGACCGTCCTCGGCGAGATCGGCTTCATGCCCGGTCACGAGCCCGTCCTCGCGGTGCTCGCGGAAGGCCAGGTGCGCATCACGCAGGCCGACGGCACGAAGATCATCGCCAACGCGCAGGACGGCTTCCTGTCGATGGACGGCGACGAGATCTCGATCGTGGCAGGAAACGCCGCGCTCATCGCCTGATCGAATCATCTGACGCGCGCCGCCCGGATCACTCCGGGCGGCGCGCGCCGTTCGTGGAGGACCCGACGTGCTGATCCTTCTGCCCCCGTCCGAGACGAAGAGTCCCGGGGGGACGCCTCGACCCGTCGACCTCGAGGCGCTCGCGCTCCCGTCCCTGCGCGCGCAGCGCGCGCGGGTGCTCGCGGCCCTCGAAGAGCTGTCGACGGATGCCGCGACCGCAGCCCGCGTCCTCAAGCTCGGTGCGACGCAGCTCGGCGACATCGAGGACAACGCCCGCGTGACGACGGCGCCCACCATGGCCGCCGTCGATCGCTACACGGGGGTGCTCTTCGACGCGCTGGACGCGGCATCCCTCGACGGCAGGGCGCGCTCGTGGCTGGGACGCAACGTCCTCATCCACTCCGCCCCGTTGGGCCCTGTCGGGGCGCTCGACCGCATCCCGACGTATCGGCTGGGCGCGTCGACGTCGCTCCCCGGCGTCCCGCCGCTGCGGCGCCTCTGGGCCGAATCCGTCTCGCACGCCCTCGCCGAGGCCGCGCCCGGGTTCGTGCTCGATCTGCGCTCGGAGGCGTACGTCGCCCTCGGGCCGGTTGCGGCATCAGTCCCCTCCGCCTATGTGCGCATCGTGACCGAGGGCGACGGCGGCGCGGTGCGCGCGCTCAACCACTTCAACAAGCACGCCAAGGGCGCGCTCGTTCGCCGGCTCGCCCTCGAACGTCCGCGGATCGGCTCGCGCGCGGGATTCGTGAAGTGGGCGGATGCCGCAGGCATCCGCGTGCGCCAGGGCGCGGCGGGCGCGCTCGAGCTCTTCGCGTAGCGGTCAGCGCCGCGTGTTGTCGGCAGTCCGCTGCGTGTTCTCGGCGATCGCTATGAGCGCCACCACCGCTTCGATGATGAAGCGGAGCACGACGATCGCGAGGAACGTCGCTATCGGCACGAGGATGATCGTCGCGACGAGGAGCGAGACACCCGCGCCGACGTTGAACGAGAGCAGGTCGATGCCGCCCACGATCCCCCGCACGAACCAGACGAGGAATCCGATGCCGATCGCGATGAGGCCGACGACGTAGAACGCGCTCGCGAGCCGCCGCGTGATGAACGTGCGGAACGAGATGTCGAACAGCGCGCTCAGGAAGCCGCGGCCGATGTCGGACGCGTCGCCGACGGCACGCGGGACGCCGGTGTCGTCGGGGTCCACGGCGGGGTCGTACGTCCGCGCGGGGCCTGTGCCGGCCGCGCCGGGCGTCGTGGCGGATCGCCGGGCAGCCGCCTCGCCCGCGGGCTGTTCGGGGAGAGGCGGAGGGGTGGGGGTCGTGTCGCTCATGGGAGGCTCCTTCCGCGAGGGTTCATCGCCAGGCTAGCGAGGGCGGGGCGCCGCGGCGAGTCGCCGCGGCGAAGACTGCCACGGCCCGATCCGCATCGCTAGCATGTGAGTCGTCGGGGCGGAGCGTCCCGCGGCGTGGTGACACGTCCGTCTGTTCCGGAAAGGGACACCATGTACGACTATGGCGACGGTGGGTTCGGCCTCTTCCTGGCCGTCTTCGCATTATTCGCATGGATCATCGGGATCGCGTTCTACGTCATCGGTTCGTGGTTCCTCATGAAGATCTTCGACAAGGCGGGCGTCCAGGGTCGCTGGCGCGCGTGGGTTCCCGTCTACAACACGATGGTGTTCTCGAAGCTCGGCGACCTGAGTCCGTGGCTCGTGCTGTACGGCATCGGCGCCGCCTTCCTCCTCGGCTTCGTCGGGCTCGGCTGGGTGGGCTCGCTCGCGGCGTTCGTCGTGACCCTGCTCGCCGCGTGGCGCGTCGGACTCAAGCTGCAGAAGGAAGCCGCCTGGGTCGTCCTGTACTTCTTCCTCCCGATCGTGTGGCTCGGCATCGCGGGCTTCGACAAGTCGCGCTGGAACACCGCCGTCGCCCCGGCTCCCTGGGCGGGCAACGGATTCCTCGGCGACAGGACGGTCTGGGCGGGCGTCCCCGCCCAGTCGAGCGGCTACGCCGCGCCGCCCGCGGGCTACGCCGCCCCCGGCGTCTACCCGCCCGCGGCCCCCGGCGCGTACCCGCCACCCGCCCCGGGCGCGTACCCGCCGCCCCCGGCCGGCTACACCCCGCCCCCCACGGCGTACACCGAGCCGCCCGCCTACGCGCCGCCGGCCGCGGGTGAGCCGCCCGCGGGCTACACGCCCGCCCCGTCCGCAGCGCCCGCCGCCGAGCCGCCCGCATACGAGCCGCCGACTGCGCCGGAGGCACCCGCCGGCTACACGCCTGCGCCCGCCGCGGCCTCGGCTCCCGAGCCGCCCGCGGCCCCCGGAGCCCCGGAGGCGCCCGCCGCACCCGAGCCCCCGGCAGCCCCCGAGCCGCCGGCAGCTCCCGAGACTCCCGTCGCACCGGCCGAGCCGCCCGTCGTCCCCGAGCCGCCGGTCGAGCCGGCACCGCCCGTCACTCCGGAGCCGGCACCTCCCGTGACGCCGGAGCCGCCCGTCGCGCCCGAGCCCGAGCCGCCGGTCCCGCCCGCGGCGCCCGACGAGCCGACGATCGACTTCGGATCGCCGGCGGCTCCCGAGCCCGACGAGCCGCCCGCGCCCAAGGCCTGATCGCCACCGTGAACCCCCGCCCCGGCGGGGGTTCACGCGCGTCTGGGCAGGCGCGCGGGATACCGTGAGGGCATGACCTCCGCTGCCGTCCCCCTCCGTCGCGTCGGCTCGTCCGGCCTGCTCGTCTCCGCCGTCGGCCTCGGCTGCAACAACTTCGGCCGCGCCGGCACGAAGACCGAGACGATCGGCGGAACACGCGACGTTCTGGACGCCGCGATCGACGAGGGGGTCACGTTCCTCGACACGGCCGACATCTACGGACGCGAGCCCGGTCTGTCCGAGACCCTCATGGGCGAGGCGCTCGTGGGGCGTCGCGATCAGGTCATCCTCGCGACGAAGTTCGGCCACGCCGACTTCGCACCCGGAGTCCTCGGCGGGGCGAAGGCGTCGCGCACGCACGTGCGGCGCGCGGTCGAGGCATCCCTCCGCCGTCTTCAGACCGACTGGATCGATCTGTACCAGCTGCACACACCGGACTCCGCGACCCCGATCGAGGAGACCCTCGACGCGCTCGGCGACCTCGTCCGGGAGGGCAAGGTGCGCTACTTCGGCCACTCCAACTTCGCGGGGTGGGAGATCGCCGAGGCGCACTTCGTCGCGCGTGAGCGCCGTGCGATCCCGTTCGTGTCGGCGCAGAACCAGTACAGCCTGCTCGCGCGGGGTGCCGAGCGCAACGTGCTCCGGGCCGTCGAGCGGTACGGGCTGGGCTTCTTCCCGTTCTTCCCTCTGCACAACGGCCTGCTGACGGGCAAGTTCACTCGGGATGCCGCGCCCGCCGACTCGCGGATCATGCGGCAGCGCCCGCATCTGTACGAGAACGCGCCGTGGGACGCGCTCGAGGCGTACCAGGCCTTCTGCGACGAGCAGGGGATCACGATGCTCGAGGCGACATTCGGGTGGTTCCTGGCGCGGCCCTCGGTCGCGAGCGTCATCGCGGGGGCGACGACCCCCGAGCAGGTGCGCGCCAACGCGGCCGCCGCGACGGCGTGGATTCCGACGGCGGCCGACCTCGCGGCGATCGACGCGATCTTCGCGCCGTCGCCCGCCGCCGACATGTGACCTCCGCGGGGGAGCGGGAGCGGCATCCGCTCCCCGGTTCGCTCTCAGCGCACGCCCCGCGGTTGGACGACCGCGGGGGACTGGCGTAGCGTCATTCGACGTGCGCGGCCGCTCGATGCGGATGTCGCCGCGCGCGAAAGGACCACTGTGCTCGGCAAGCTGCTCGTCCGCTACTTGAGCCCCGCGTGGCTCCTCATCATCGGCGTCGTCCTCTTCCAGCTCGCGCAGTCGATCGCGTCGCTCATGCTGCCGACCCTCAACGCGAACATCATCGACAACGGCGTCGTCACGGGTGACATCGAATACATCTGGCAGACCGGCGTCGTCATGCTCGGCATCAGCCTCGTGCAGGTCGTGTGCTCGATCGTCGCCGTCTATTTCGGCTCCCGCCTCGCGATGGGCATGGGGCGCGACCTGCGCGGCGACCTCTTCCACCGCGTCGTCGCGTTCTCGCAGCGCGAGGTGGGCCAGTTCGGGGCGCCCTCGCTCATCACCCGCAACACGAACGACGTGCAGCAGGTGCAGATGCTCGTGCAGGTCTCGGCGACGCTCATGATCTCGGCGCCGATGCTCGCGATCGGCGGCGTCATCATGGCCGTGCGTCAGGACGCCGGGCTCTCGTGGCTCATGGCGGTCGCGATCCCGATCCTGCTCATCATCGTCGGTCTGATCGTCGTGCGGATGGTCCCCGCGTTCACGCAGATGCAGAAGAAGATCGACCGCGTCAACCAGATCATGCGCGAGCAGCTGACCGGCATCCGTGTCATCCGCGCCTTCGTGCGCGAGCGCGAGGAGCGCGCCCGCTTCGAGGACGCGAGCCTCGACGTCATGCAGACGGGCCTGCGCGCCGGCAACCTCATGGCGCTCATGTTCCCCGCCGTCATGCTCGTCATGAACGTCTCGAGCGTCGCGGTGATCTGGTTCGGCGCGTTCCAGGTGCAGAACAACGGCGTCGAGATCGGCACGCTGTTCGCCTTCCTCAACTACCTCATGCAGATCCTCATGGGCGTCATGATGGCGACCTTCATGTTCGTCATGATCCCGCGCGCCGCCGTCTGTGCGAACCGCATCGGCGACGTGCTCGACACCGAGCCCTCCGTCGCCGCACCCGCCGACCCCGCCGCGCCGCCGGCGATGCGCGGGAGCATCGAGTTCGAGCACGTCGACTTCGCCTACCCGGCTGCCGAGGAGGCCGTGCTGCACGACCTCACCTTCACCGTCGCCCCCGGCACCACGACCGCCATCATCGGCTCGACGGGCGCCGGCAAGACGACTCTCGTGGGCCTCGTGCCGCGGCTCTTCGACGTCACGGGAGGCGTCGTCCGCATCGACGGCCTCGACGTGCGGGAGTACGACCCCGACCTCCTGTGGCGGCGCATCGGGCTCATCCCGCAGCGGGCGTTCCTGTTCTCGGGGACCGTCGCCTCGAACCTCCGGTACGGCGACGAGGACGCGACCGACGAGGAGCTCTGGCGCGCGCTCGAGCTCGCGCAGGCGAAGGGCTTCGTGGAGGCGATGGAAGGCGGCCTCGACGCCCCCATCTCGCAAGGCGGCACGAACGTCTCGGGCGGCCAGCGCCAGCGGCTCGCGATCGCACGCGCGCTCGTCAAACAGCCCGCGATCCACGTCTTCGACGACTCGTTCTCCGCGCTGGATCTCAGGACGGATGCCGCGCTCCGGCGCGCTCTCGACACGCACCTGCCCGACACGACGCGTCTCGTCGTGGCCCAGCGGGTCACGACGATCCAGCAGGCCGACCAGATCATCGTCCTCGACCACGGTCGCATGGTCGGCGTGGGAACCCACGACGATCTCCTCGACACGAACGAGACCTACCGCGAGATCGTCGATTCGCAGCTCGCGGCGGAGGCGGCGGCATGAGCGGCTCCCAGGCGAACACCGGCGCCGCGACCACGCAGGCGGCACCGCGGCGCATCCCGATGCAGCGCGGGCCCATGGGTCAGGCGGGACCGGGGGAGAAGGCGCAGAACTTCGGACCGAGCGCCCGGCGACTGCTCGGCACGCTCCGCAGCGATCGGCCGCTGCTGATCCTCGTGCTCGTGCTCGCCGTCCTGAGCGTTGCGCTGTCGGTCATCGGGCCCAAGCTGCTCGGCGAGGCGACGAACGTCGTCTTCGCGGGCTTCGTCTCGCTCCAGACGCCCCCGGGCATGACGCGGCAGCAGGTCATCGACGGGCTCATCGCGCAGGGCAACGAGCAGCAGGCCGAGATGCTCTCGGCGATGGATTTCGTGCCGGGTGCGGGCATCGACTTCGACAAGCTCTTGATGATCGTGCTCGTGACCCTCGCGGTCTACGTCTTCGCGAGCCTCTTCGGCTGGCTGCAGGCCCGCATCCTCAACGGCGTGGTCCAGCGCGCGATGAACCGGCTGCGCATGGACGTCGAGGACAAGATCCAGCGCCTGCCGCTGCGATACTTCGACCGGGTGCAGCGCGGCGAGCTTCTGAGCCGCGTCACGAACGACGTCGACAACATCGGCCAGACGATGCAGCAGACGCTCTCGCAGGTCGTCATCTCGCTCCTGACGGTCATCGGCGTGCTCGTCATGATGTTCATCATCTCGCCGCTCCTGGCGACCATCGCCCTCGTGACGATCCCCCTCACGATCGTCATCACGGTGCTCGTCGCGAAGCGCTCGCAGAAGCTCTTCGTCGCGCAGTGGGCGGCGACGGGCAAGCTCAACGCCCGCGTCGAGGAGACCTTCTCGGGCCATTCGATCGTCAAGGTGTTCGGCCACCAGAGAGAGGTCGAGGCGGAGTTCCGCGACGAGAACGAAGAGGTGTACCGCGCGAGCTTCGGCGCCCAGTTCCTGTCCGGCATCATCATGCCCGCGATGATGTTCATCGGGAATCTCGTCTACGTCGCGATCGCCGTCATCGGCGGCATCCAGGTGGCGGCCGGGCTCATGTCGATCGGCGATGTGCAGGCGTTCATCCAGTACTCGCGCCAGTTCACGCAGCCGCTCAGTCAGCTCGGCTCGATGGCGAACCTCCTGCAGTCCGGCGTCGCGAGCGCCGAGCGCGTCTTCGAACTGCTCGACGAGGAGGAGGAGCCCGTCGACCCCGAGTCGCCCGACACCGCCCCGGAGTCGGCGAGCCACCTCGCCTTCGAGGGCGTCTCGTTCCGCTACGTCGCCGACAAGCCGCTCATCGAAGAGCTTTCGCTCGAGGCGACGCCGGGGAGCACTGTCGCGATCGTCGGCCCGACGGGCGCCGGCAAGACGACGCTCGTCAACCTCATCATGCGGTTCTACGACGTCGACGGCGGGCGCATCACGCTCGACGGCGTCGACACGCGGCTCATGACGCGGGACGACCTGCGCGCGCGCACCGGCATGGTGCTGCAGGACACGTGGCTGTTCGCCGGCACGATCCGCGAGAACATCGCCTACGGCCGGCCCGGCGCGACCGAAGAGGAGATCATCGAGGCCGCGACCGCCGCCTACGTCGATCGCTTCGTCCACGCGCTCCCGGACGGCTACGACACGATGCTCGACGACGAGGCGACGAACCTCAGCGTCGGCGAGCGCCAGCTCGTGACGATCGCGCGCGCCTTCCTCGCCGACCCCCGCATCCTCATCCTCGACGAGGCGACGTCGTCGGTCGACACGCGCACGGAGCTGCTCATCCAGCGCGCGATGTCGCGGCTGCGCGCCGATCGGACGGCGTTCGTCATCGCGCACCGCCTCTCGACGATCCGGGATGCGGATCTCATCCTCGTGATGGAGAGCGGCGCGATCGTCGAGCAGGGCTCGCACGACGAGCTCCTCCGCGCACGGGGAGCGTACTGGCGTCTCTACAACGCACAGTTCGAGGCCGCGATCGACGACGAGGAAGCGGCCGCGCCCGCTCCGGCCCCCGTTCCGCAGCTGCCGACGGCCGCGACGCTGCTCGCAGCCGCGACCGACGAGGAGGAGTTCGAGGCCCTCGAGGGACCGTCCACTAGTATGTGAGCACATCGGCGGATCGTCCGTCCGCCATAGGCCACGGGAGGAATTGCGGCGTGTCCGGAGTATCCGCCCAGCAGCGATCAGTGCGGTTCGGCGATCGCGCGCAGAGCGGCGCGATCGACCTGACGTGGGCGTCCGTGACCGACACGGGTCGCCGGCGCGAGATCAATCAGGACGCGCTGCTCACGGCCTTCCCGCTCTTCGTCGTGGCCGACGGAATGGGCGGTCACCTCGGAGGCGAGATCGCGAGCGCGAGCACCGTCGACCGCATGCGCGGTGTCGTGGACGCGGGTCGCGTGACCTCGAAGACGATCGAGAAGGGCCTCGCGCGGGCCGTCAAGGACATCGCCTCGCACCCCGAGACGACGGACGACGGCACGGGCACGACGCTGACGGGGGTCTACCTCGACGACTCCCACACGCCGCCCCAGTGGGTGACACTCAACATCGGGGACTCGCGGGTCTACCTCCTGCGCGACGGCGTCCTCGCTCAGGTCACGACCGATCACTCGGTCGTCCAGGAGCTCATGGCGGCAGGGCGGCTGAGTCCCGAAGAGGCCGAGAACCACCCGTACGGCAACGTCATCACGCGCGCCGTCGGGCCGAGCGAGGGTGCGACGCCCGACTACGTCCGCCTCGACGTCGCCGACGGCGATCGCTTCGTCATCTGCTCCGACGGGCTCACGAAAGAGCTCACGGACTACGGCATCCAGCACTTCCTGGACGCGCATCCCGATCCCGCCGAGGCCGTCACGGCGATGCTCGACGCGGCGCTCGAGAACGGCGGTCGCGACAACGTCACGATCATCGTCCTGGATGTCGCGGTGCGCACGGACTCCTCCACAGCCGCAGGCTGACGCGGCGCCATCCACCGATCGGTGCGGGCCCGGCCCGGCGCCGGTGGCGGCGGCTTCACTGGTGCCGTGTCGCCCATCGCCCCGCCGCCGCTCCACGCCGACCCGGATGATCTCCTCGACGAGCCGCTGGCACTCCCCGCCGAGCCGACGACCGCCGCGCGCGCTCCCGTCCCCGTGCTCGCCATGATCGTGCCGCTCGCGGGCGCCGTGGTGCTGTGGCTCGTGACGGGTTCCGCCCTCTCGCTGTGGCTCGCGCTCCTCGGTCCGCTCCTCGCGGGGGCGAGCTTCCTCGACGGCAGGCGGGCGGCGCGCCGCGAGCGACGCCGGGCGACCGCCGAGACGGATGCCGCGCACGCCCGCATCGCCACGGCGATCGATGCGCGACACGATCGTGAGCGCGCGCGGCGGAGGGAGCAGCATCCCGATGTCGCGAGCTTTCTCGCGAGCACAGGCGAGATCTGGAGACCCGTTCCCACGCGCGGGCTCGGACTCGTCGTCGGGACGGGCGCCGTACCCAGCGCCATGCAGGTGTCGGGCGGCGGCGCGGACGAGCGCAGCACGGCGCTCCGGCGCCGCGCGCGGATCGTGTCGGACGCACCGGTTGTGATCCCCGCCTCGGGCGGGATCGCCGTGGCGGGACCCCCGGCGCTCGCGGCCGCCGTTGTGCGAGCCCTCGTCCTGCAGGCTTGCCTCGTGCATCCGCCGGGTGAGCTGCGGATCCTGGGGACGCTCGGCGACGAGGATCGGTGGGTGGAGCGCCTGCCGCATCGGCGCGCGACGACGGGCATCGCGCTCGCCGTGGTGGGGGCCGGCGCCGCAGTGCCGGCCGATGCCGAGATGGCGATCGTCCGCGCCGATCCCGCCGCGCGCACCCCGCCGCCGTGCGCCGCGCACCTGACGGTGGACTCGCCAGGGCGCGCGCGACTCGATGCCGGGGGTGACGTGCGAGAGGTCGCGATCGAAGGCGTGTCGCTCGCCCAGGCCGAAGAGATCGCGCGCCGGCTCGCGACGCTCGCCGAGGCGCTGCCCGGACACGGCGCGATCGACCAGCCGGCCGTGCTGTTCGCCGCGCTCCCGCCGGGGTCGCACGCCGCGGGACTCAGCGCCGTCATCGGGCTCGACGACGGCGCGCCCGCGGTGGTCGACCTCGTGGCGGACGGGCCGCACGCCGTTGTGGCGGGGATGACGGGCAGCGGCAAGAGCGAGCTGCTCGTGACGTGGGTGCTCGCGCTGTGCGCGTCGCGGTCGGCCCGCGAAGTGAGCTTCCTGCTCGCGGATTTCAAGGGCGGGACGGCGTTCGACGCCCTCGCGGGCCTGCCGCACGTGACGGGCGTCATCACCGACCTCGACGGCGCGGGCGCGCGGCGTGCGATCGAGAGCCTGCGCGCCGAAGTGCGGTGGCGCGAGGGCGAGCTCGCGCGATGCGGCGCCCGCGACATCCTCGATCCGCGGGTCGACCTCCCGCGGCTCGTCGTCGTGGTCGACGAGTTCGCGGCGCTCCTCGGCGATCACCCCGAGCTGCATGCCGTCTTCACCGACATCGCGGCGCGCGGCCGGGCGCTCGGCATGCACCTCGTGCTGGGCACGCAGCGCGTCGCCGGGGTCGTCCGTGACGCCCTCCTCGCGAATTGCCCCTTGCGCGTGAGCCTGCGCGTCGCCGACACCGCCGACAGCCGCGCCGTCGTGGGAACGGATGACGCTGCCCGGCTCCCGGGCGGAGCGGCCGGGAGGGGTCTCGCCCTCGTGCGGCGCTCAGGCGATCCCGCCCCGCGGCGCGTGCGGATCGCGCTTTCGACACGTGACGACATCGCGGCGATCGCCGCGACCGCCGACGACCACCGGCCGCGCCGGCCGTGGCTGCCCGACCTCCCTCGCCGCATCGAGCTCGCGGAGCTCGCCCGCGGCGACCTGCCGTCCGATGAGCTGGTGCTGGGACTCGCCGACGAGCCCGAACGGCAGCGCCAGGTCGCGATCGGCATCGCTGCGCGGGATCGGGGCGTGCTCGTCGTCGGTGCCGCGGGCATGGGCAAGTCGACCGCGCTGCGGACGCTGGCCGCACAGGCCGCTGCGCCGATCATCCTCCCCTCCGATCCGGAGGGCGCCTGGGATGCCGTCGCGGCGCTCGCCGAATCGCCGGGACCGCGCGGCACGGTCGTCGTGATCGACGACCTCGATGCCCTCGCGGCGCGCTTCCCGCACGAATACGCCGCCGAGCTCCTCGAGCGGCTCGAGCGGGTCGTGCGCGGCGCGGGCGACTCGGGGCTGCTCGTCCTCGCCTCCGCGCAGCGGCTGACGGGAGGAGCCGCGCGGATCGCCGAGCTGCTGCCGCGGCGCGTGCTGCTCGGGGCGCCCACGCGCGCCGAGTACATCGCGGCCGGGGGAGAGGCCGCGCACCATGCACCGGGCCAGCCTCCTGGGCGCGCACGGCTCGACGGGCGCGCGCTCCAGATCGCGGTGGAGCACGGGCGAGCGTCCGCGCCTGCGCACGCCGACGCGCCCTGGACTCCCGGCGAGGGGCTCACGGGCTTCGTCGCACGGCGATCGGCGGCGGCGCGGGCCGCGCTCGCCGAGTGGGAGCGGCAGGGCATCCGGATCGTCCCGGTGGCCGAGGCATCCCTTGATCAGCCTGTGGGAGGGGTCGTGCTCGCGGGCGACGCCGAGGACTGGCAGCGCAGCTGGCAGCTCCTGACCGGCATCCGCAACGATCACGCGCTCGTCATCGACCAGTCGGTCGCGGCCGACTTCAGAGCGCTGAGTGCCGATCGCACCCTGCCGCCGTACTGCGCGCCGGGGCGCGCGCGGGCCTGGCTGTGCCGGGACGGCCTCCCGGCCGCGCGCATCACCCTTCCCGGTGGGGAAGCGGGGCGGATCGCTTGACCGCGGGCGAGCGAGGCGCTTACGTTACGCATTGTGTCTACTACCCCCATCAACCTGGACCGGCCCGACGGAAAAGGTCTGAAGGCGGGGGCGCTCGGGCTCTGGGGCTCGACCGTCATCGGCCTCGCCTCCACAGCGCCCGCCTACTCCCTCGTCGCGACCCTCGGCTGGGTCGTGCTCGCCGTCGGCGGCCAGGCCCCCATCGCCTTCGTCCTCGCATTCATCCCGATGCTGTTCATCGCGTTCGCCTACCGAGAGCTCAACAACGCCGTGCCCGACTGCGGCACGACGTTCACGTGGGGCACCAAGGCCTTCGGACCGTGGATCGGCTGGATGGGCGGCTGGGGCGTGGCAGTGGCCGGCATGGTCGTGCTCGCCAACCTCGCCCAGATCGCCTCCATCTACTTCTGGGACCTCCTCGGCTTCAGCTTCGAGGAGAACAACGACTGGCGCATCCTCCTCGTCGGCGTCATCTTCATTGCGGCCATGACATGGGTGTCGTGGCGCGGTGTCGAGATCGGCGAGCGCATCCAGAACGTGCTGCTCGGCATCCAGTACCTCGCCCTCGCGATCTTCGTCGTCGCGGCGCTGTGGCACTTCTTCGCAGGAACGGCGCCGAACCCGACGCCCTTCGACTGGGCCTGGTTCAACCCGTTCGCGTTCACCGACTGGGGCGCCTTCATCGAGGCGATCCTGCTCGCGATCTTCATCTACTGGGGCTGGGACACGTGCCTCGCGCTCAATGAAGAGACGAAGGACCCCAAGCGCATCCCCGGGCGGGCAGCCCTGCTGACGACGGTCATCCTCCTCGTCACCTACGTCTCGGTCACGGTCGCGGCGATGATGTACGCGGGCCTCGGCGAGACGGGCAGCGGTCTCGGCAACGAAGCGAACGCCGACGACTTCTTCCTGGCCATCAAGGATGGTCTGCTCGGCCCGATGGGCTGGCTGCTCGTCGTGGCGGTCATGATCTCCGCGATCTCGTCGACGCAGACGACGATCCTCCCGACGGCGCGGGGAACGCTCGCGATGGCGGCCTACAAGGCGCTGCCGCGGAGGTTCGCGACCGTGCACCCGCAGTACAAGACGCCGTCATTCTCGACGCTCGTGATGGGTGTCGTGGCGATCGCGTACTACGTGGGGATCTCGCTCATCAGCGACAACATCCTCCAGGACTCGATCCTCTCGCTGGGGCTCGCCATCGCGTTCTACTACGCGATCACGGGCTTCGCGTGCGTCTGGTACTTCCGCCGCTCGCTGTTCGACACACCCCGCAACTTCTTCTACCGGTTCCTCTTCCCGCTGCTGGGCGGGCTCATGCTGACGTACGCGTTCGTGCAGTCGGCCATCGACATGTACGACCCCGAATACGGCTACAGCGTGCTGCTCGGGATCGGCGGCACGTTCGTCATGGGCATCGGCGCGCTCGCGGTCGGCGTGCTGCTGATGTTCCTGTGGTTCTTCTTCCCGCGGTCGAAGCCGTTCTTCCGCGGCGAGTCGCTCAACGAAGACACCGAGGTCCTGGTGCCTGAAGAGCCGGGCGACTTCGTGCGTTCGGTCGACGGCGGGCTGGCCTGACGCAGGACTCTCGACAAGAGGAGGCTCCCGGACGCCGCGGCTGCGGCATCCGGGAGCCTCCTTTCGCGAATCAGACCAGAGCAGTCTCGAGCGGAGCGAGTTCCAGCCCGTGCGCTGTCGCGACGCCGGGGTTGACGACCCCGCTGCCGACCGTGTTGAGGCCCGCGGCGAGAGCCGGGTCGGCGCGCAGCGCGTCCTTCCAGCCGCGCCGCGCGATCTGCCTGATGTAGGGGAGCGTCGCGTTGGTGAGCGCGGAGGTCGACGTGTTGGGCACGGCGCCGGGCATGTTCGCGACGCAGTAGAAGATGCTGCCGTGGACGGGGAACGTCGGATCGGCGTGCGTCGTCGGGCGCGTGTCTTCGAAGCATCCACCCTGGTCGACCGCGATGTCCACGAGGACGCTCCCGCGCCGCATGCGCCGCACCATGTCGTTGGTCACGAGCTTGGGAGCCTTCGCGCCGGGGATCAGGACCGACCCGATGACGAGGTCGCTGTCGACGACGGCGCGGTCGAGATCGAGAGGATTGGATGCCGCGGTCTTGACGCGTCCCTGGAAGTGGTCGTCGAGGTACCGCAGCCGCTGGACGTTCGTGTCGAACACCGTCACGTCGGCGCCGAGGCCCACCGCGATGACTGCCGCGTTGGCTCCCGCGACGCCGCCGCCGATGACGGTCACGCGCGCGGGCCTCGTGCCGGGGACGCCCGACATGAGGAGTCCGAGTCCGCCGGCCGAGCGCAGCAGGGTCGCGGCGCCGACGGTCGGGGCGAGCCGGCCCGCGACCTCGCTCATGGGGGCGAGGAGCGGCAGACCGCCGCCCGCGACCTGCACCGTCTCGTAGGCGATCGCCGTGACGCCGTCGGCGACGAGCCGGTCGGTGAGGGGGCGGTCGGCCGCGAGGTGCAGGTAGGTGAAGAGCACGAGGTCGTCGCGGAAGTGCCCGTACTCGCTCGCGATGGGCTCCTTGACCTTGAGCAGCAGCTCGGCACGGGCCCAGACATCGGCGGCATCGTCGAGCAGCGTCGCTCCCGCATGCTCGTATTCGGCGTCCGGCATGGACGAGCCCAGGCCCGCGCCGCGTTGGACGAACACCTCGTGCCCGGCGGCGACGAGGTCGTGCACGCCCGCGGGCGTGAGCGCGACGCGGTACTCGTTGTTCTTGACCTCGGTGGGGACGCAGATCCTCATCGATCTCTCCTTTCCGCTCCTTCTGGGAGCGCGCTAGAAGGCGGGGCGGATGGCCCCGACCGTCGAATCGCCGCCGTGGATCGACAGCGGAAGCGCAGCCAGCGTCTCGGCGACGTCGGCGGGCGCGAGGGCGCCGGCGCGCTCGAGCAGCCGGACGGCGACGGCGGTCGCCGCGCGGGCGCTGCCGTCGAGGATCTTGAGGGCCACGGTCGTGCCGTCGGGCGCGACCATGACCATGACGCCCTCGGCGCCGGTCTTCGCGAAGACGCCGAGCCGCTCGATCGCGATCGTGTCCGGCCGGCCCGGGCCGTCGATGGCCCAGGGATGCTCGCGTACGGCGCGCACGAGCGTCCCGGCGCTGCGGTGCAGCGCGAACGGCGAGGTCTGCGACGACGTGCCGACGCGCTGGATCGCCTTGGCGAGGCCCGAGAGGCTCATCGCGTAGACGGGGGCGCCGCATCCGTCGATCGCGGTCACCGCGGCCTTCTCGCCGATGAGCCGTTCGATGACGTCGCGGATGTGCGCCTGCACGGGATGTCCGGGGTCGAGGTAGCCCCGCGGATCCCAGTTGTTGACGCTGCAGGTCAGCAGCATCGCGGCGTGCTTGCCGGAGCAGTTCATGCGGATGCGCGAGGGCTCGTAGTGCTCGCGCACCATCTCGTCGCGGGTCGCCTGATCCGTCGGCCACGCGGGCGGGCACGCGAGCGCCTCTTCGCCGAGGCGCGCGGAGTCCAGGATGTCGCGGACGACCGAGACGTGGCGGTCGGTGCCGGAGTGGCTCGCGGACGCGAGCGCGAGGCGCTCGCCCTCGAGCGGCGCACCGGCCGTGAGGCACGCGAGGGCCTGCAGCGGCTTGAGGCTCGAGCGGGGGAGGATCGGAGCGGTGACCGCGCCGAGCTGCTGGACGACGACGCCGTCGGGCCCGAGGACGATCGCGGATCCGGAATGCCGCGACTCCACGAATCCGCTGCGTTCGACGACGGCGAGCTCGACGGCGTCGGCTGCGGCGAAGGTCTGCGGCACCACGCCAGCCTACCGCCGAGTCCCGGCCCATCGCCGTCGTGCGAGACTGGCGGAATGTGGGGTGAGCACCGCTATCGGCTGCAGACGACCTGGACCGGCAACCGCGGCCCGGGCACGACGGGCTATCGCGACTACGACCGGTCCACCTCGATCGAGATCGCGGGCAAGGCGACGGTCGCGGCGTCCAGCGACAAGCCGTTCCGCGGCGACCCCGCGCTGTGGAACCCCGAGGACATGCTCGTCGCCTCCCTCAGCCAGTGCCACCTGCTGTCGTACCTCCACGCGTGCGTGCAGGCCGGAGTGGTCGTCGTCGCGTACCGCGACGAGGCATCCGGTCTCATGGTCGAGGACGGACGCGGCGGTGGCCGGTTCACCGAGGTCGTCCTGCGCCCGCACGTCACGGTGGCGGACGCGTCGATGACGGATGCCGCGACCGCGGCGCACACTCAGGCGAACGAGTGGTGCTTCATCGCCAATTCGGTGAACTTCCCCGTGCGGCACGAGCCGACGATCGAGGTCGCCGGCGCGTAACGTCACCGGCGCTCGTGCGGGAGGACCTGCTTGATGCGGTCGATGCCGTGCGCGGGGGACTCGTTGTAGGCGTTCGCGAGCTCCTGTTCGGACAGAGCGTGGATCGCGGCCATGATGTCGTCGGTCGCGAGGCGTCGGGCGCGGCCCGAGGACGCGGGTCCGTGGTGGGACAGATCGAGGGGCTCGCCGAAGCGGACGGTGACACGCTCCTTGCGAGAGGGCATCTTGGCGCCGACCGGCATCGCCTTGTCGGTTCCGATGAGGCCCACGGGGACGACCTTCGCGCCGGTCTCGAGCGCGAGGAACGCGACGCCCGTGCGGCCCTTGTAGAGGCGTCCGTCGAGCGAGCGGGTCCCCTCGGGGTACAGCGCCACGGCCTTGCCCTCTTCGAGGAGGCGCTGCTGCTGGCCGAGCGCGTCGAGCGCGGCCTGGCCCGCGCCGCGCTGCACGGGGATCGCGCCGATCGCCGTGAAGAACTCGCGGGAGAACCACCCCGAGACTCCCTTGCCCTCGAAGTAGCTCGCCTTCGCGAGGAAGTGGACGGGCCGGGGTGCCGCCACGGGGATCGCGATCGAGTCGAGGAACGACAGGTGGTTGCTCGCGAAGATGACGGGGCCGTCGCCGGGCACCGAATGCGTCCCCTCGACGTGCGGGCGGTACACGAAGCGCCCGAGGTGCGAGATGAGGAAGCGGCCGATGGCGTACGTGTACCCCATGCGGGTCGCGGGCGGCTCTTCGCGGGTCGACGCGAGGTCGGAAGGGTCCGCGGAAGTCACCCGTCGAGGGTACTCCCGTTCGCATTCCGTCCACGGCATAGCGGTTTCTCAGCACAGACGTGGCAAACGTGGGAGAAGATGGAGGTTCCGCCCATCGATCAACGAGGTCTTCCGTGCGCACTCGCTCGCTCGTCTCTCTGTCCGCCGTCGCGCTCTCCGTCGTCCTGCTTGCGGGATGCACTGCGACGCCGTCCGAGTCCGAAGGGTCGCCCGAGCCCACGGCGTCGGCGGCCGACCTGTGCGGCGCGATCGTGCCCTCCGGTGCGGCATCCGACGCGGTGACCGTCGACGGAGAGGTCGGCACCGAGTCGACGGCGACCTTCGAGTCGCCCCTCGAGGTCACCGAGCTGCAGTCGACGACGGTCGACGAGGGCGACGGCGACCCTGCCGAGGCGGGCGACCTCGTGTCGATCGCCCTGACCGGCTTCGACGCCTCGACGGGCGAGAAGCTCGTCGCGCAGGGCTTCGAGGACGACCTTCTCCCGCAGCAGATCTCGCCCGAGAGCGTCCTCGGCCAGCTGCTCGGCTGCCCCAAGCCGGGATCGCGCTACGTCGCGACGATCCCGGGCGACGACTCCCAGGGCTCGCCGGCGCAGGTGTACATCATCGACGTCTTCGGCACCGCGCCGGCCGCGGCATCCGGTGAGGCGCAGGACCCCGTGGACGGGTTCCCGACCGTCGAGCTCGACAGCGACGGCTCGCCGACGGTGACGCTGCCCGAGGGCGACATGCCGACGGAGTTCGCGAAGGCCACCCTGCAGAAGGGCGACGGCGCGGTCGTCGAGACGGGCGATGCGGTGCTCGTGCAGTACCACGGCGTCTCGTGGAACACGGGCGAGGTCTTCGACGAGTCGTGGGGCAAGCAGCCCTTCAGCTTCACGGTCGGAAGCGGCGTCGTGCAGGGCTTCAGCGACGCCGTGACGGGTGAGACCGTCGGCTCGCAGATCATCGCGATCCTGCCGCCCTCCGTCGCGTACGGCGAGGGCGAGATCAACGAGTCCGACCTCACGGGTCAGACGCTCGTCTTCGTCATCGACATCCTCGGCGTCGCGAAGGCTCCCGCCCAGTAGGCGAGAGCCCCGCCCCGCAGGCGCAGACCCCTCGCAGTAAGGTGACCAGGTGCGGCGCGTACTGATCCTCGGCTCGACCGGCTCCATCGGGACACAGGCGCTCGACGTCATCCGCTCGAATCCCCGGCGCTTCGAGGTCGTGGGTCTCGCCGCGGGCTCGAATCGCGAACTCGTGGCGGCGCAGGCCGACGAGTTCGAGGTCGAGTACACGGCATTCGGGGCGGACGAGGCCGAGCAGCTCGTCCGGGACGTCGAGGCGGATGTCGTGCTCAACGGCATCACGGGCTCGGTGGGCCTCGGCCCCACCCTCGCGGCGCTCGAGTGCGGGCGCACGCTCGCACTCGCCAACAAGGAGTCGCTCATCGTCGGCGGTCATCTCGTGACCTCGCGCGCCAAGCCGGGACAGATCGTGCCGGTCGACTCGGAGCACTCGGCGATCGCTCAGGCGCTGCGCTCCGGCGCCCCCGAAGAGGTCCGCAGGCTCGTCCTGACGGCATCCGGCGGCCCGTTCCGCGGACGCGACCGCGCCTCGCTCGCGACTGTGACGCCCGCCGAGGCGCTCGCGCACCCGACGTGGGACATGGGGCGGGTCGTCACGACGAACTCCGCGACCCTCGTCAACAAGGGCCTCGAGGTCATCGAGGCGCACCTGCTCTTCGACGTCCCGCTCGAAGACATCGACGTCGTCGTCCACCCGCAGTCGATCGTGCACTCGATGGTCGAGTTCGTCGACGGATCGACGATCGCGCAGGCGTCGCCGCCCGACATGCGGCTGCCGATCTCGCTCGGACTGGACTGGCCGAACCGTGTCGCCGGCGTCGGGCGTCCGCTGGACTGGACGAAGGCCTCGTCGTGGGACTTCGAGCCGCTCGACGACGACGCGTTCCCCGCCGTGCGCCTCGCCAAGCGCGTGGGGCGCGCGGGCGGCACCTACCCCGCCGTCTTCAACGCGGCCAACGAGCAGGCCGTCGACGCCTTCCACGAAGGCGCGCTGTCGTTCCTCGGCATCCTCGAGACGATCGAGCGGGTCGTCGAGGCGCACGAGGAGTCGGGCGCACTGACGCGCGAGTCGCTAACTGCGGCGGAGGCCTGGGCGCGGGCTGCCGCCGATCGGGCGATCGCGAAGGCTCAGTAGGTCGTGAGGCCGTGTGCGCGGAACTGCCCGCGCACGCGCTCGACGAGCTCGGGGCTCGGGGCCGGAGTGTCCTCCAGCTCGTAGGTGCGGCCGATGGCCTCCCACTTGGAGCGGCCCATCTGGTGGAACGGGAGCACCTCGACGCGGGCCACGGCACCGGGCCGGAGCGCCTCGAGGAAGGCCGCGTAGCGCGCCGCCGCCTCGACGTTCTCGGTGTCATCGGTGAGCCCCGGGACCAGGACGTACCGGATCCACATGGTGGGGCCCTGGGCGCGGCGGGCGATGCGCTCGCCGAACGCGAGAGTCGGCTCGAGCTCGCGCCCCGTCACGCGCCGGTACGTGTCGCGGTCGCCCGACTTGACGTCGAGCAGCACGAGGTCGGTGTCGTCGAGCATCGCGTCGCTCGCGTGCGCGCCGAGGTAGCCCGACGTGTCGAGCGCCGTGTGGATGCCGAGCTCCCTCGCGCCGCGCAGGATCCGTGCGGCGAAGGCAGGCTGCATCAGCACCTCGCCGCCCGAGAGCGTCACGCCGCCGCCCGTCGCGCGGAAGACCCCGCGATAGCGGGCGATGCGCGCGAGGATCTCGTCCGCCGTGACGGGCTTGCCGTCCTTCATGGCGAGCGTGTCGGGATTGTGGCAGTACAGGCAGCGCAGCGGGCAGCCGCTGAGGAACACCGTCAGGCGCGTGCCGGGGCCGTCGACGGCCGTCACGAGCTCCCACGAGTGGACCGAGCCGAGTCGGCCCTCGCGCATCGCGGAGAGCCGCTCGGTCCGCTCCAGCTCGGCGACGGCGAGGCCGTCGAGGCCCGCGTCGGCCCGGCCGGGCCCGGCCGACACGGGCGCGTCGAGGCGCGTCGCGTCGGCCGGGAGCGGCGTGGGGAGCAGGAGGGCGGCCATGATCGTCGTCAGACTGCGCCGTGGAAGGTGCGCGAGAGCACGTCGAGCTGCTGCTCGCGCGTCAGCCGCACGAAGTTGACGGCGTAGCCCGAGACCCGGATCGTGAGCTGCGGGTAGTTCTCGGGGTTCTCCATCGCGTCCAGGAGCGTCTCGCGGTTCAGCACGTTGACGTTCATGTGGTACCCATTGGACCCGACGTACGCGTCGAGCAGTCCCGCCAGGTTCGCGATGCGCTCGTCCTCCGTGCGACCGAGGCCGCTCGGCACGACGGTGTTCGTGAGCGAGATGCCGTCCTGCGCCTGGTCGTACGGCAGCTTCGCGACGGAGAGGGCCGAGGCCAGCATCCCGTGCGTGTCGCGTCCGTTCATGGGGTTCGCACCCGGTGCGAACGGCTCGCCCGCGCGGCGCCCGTCGGGCGTGTTGCCCGTCGCCTTGCCGTACACGACGTTCGAGGTGATCGTCAGGACCGACTGCGTCGCGACGGCATCGCGGTACATGGGGTGCGTGCGGACCTTCGCCATGAAGCGCTCGACGAGGTCGACGGCGATGGCGTCGGCCCGGTCGTCGTCGTTGCCGAAGACGGGGAACGTGCCCGAGGTTTCATAGTCCACGACGATGCCGCGCTCGTCGCGCACGGGCGTCACCGTCGCGTGCTTGATGGCCGACAGCGAGTCGGCGGCGACCGAGAGGCCCGCGATGCCGCACGCCATGGTCCGCAGCACGTCCTTGTCGTGCAGGGCCATCTCGAGACGCTCGTAGGCGTACTTGTCGTGCGACCAGTGGATGCAGTTGAGCGCCTCGACGTAGGTCGCGGCGAGCCAGTCCATCGTGTGGTCGAAGCGCGCCATGACGTCGTCGAATTCGAGGGGTCCGTCGGCGACGGGCTGCTCCGCGGGCGAGATCTGCTTGCCGCTGACCTCGTCGCGTCCGCCGTTGATGGCGTACAGGAGGGTCTTGGCGAGGTTGACGCGGGCGCCGAAGAACTGCATCTGCTTGCCGACGCGCATCGGCGAGACGCAGCACGCGATCGCGGCGTCGTCGCCCCACGCGCCGCGGATCAGGTCGTCGGACTCGTACTGGACGGCGGACGTGTCGATCGAGACGCGCGCGCAGTAGTCCTTGAAGCCCTGCGGGAGCTCGGCGCTCCAGAAGACCGTCATATTCGGCTCGGGTGCGGGGCCGAGGTTGTACAGCGTCTGCAGGTAGCGGAAGGAGTTCTTCGTCACGAGGGGGCGGCCGTCCTCGCCGATGCCGGCGATCGACTCGGTGACCCACGTGGGGTCGCCCGAGAAGAGGGCGTCGTACTCGGGGGTGCGCAGGAACCGGACGATGCGCAGCTTGATGACGAAGTCGTCGATGATCTCCTGCGCCTCGGTCTCGGTCAGGTGGCCCGCGGCGAGGTCGCGCTCGATGAAGACGTCGAGGAAGGTCGAGGTGCGCCCGAGCGACATGGCGGCGCCGTTCTGCTCCTTGACTGCGCCGAGGTAGGCGAAGTACAGCCACTGCACCGCCTCCTGGGCCGTGCGGGCGGGGCGCGCGATGTCGAAGCCGTACGAGGCCGCCATCTGCTTGAGCTCGCCGAGGGCGCGCAGCTGCTCGGCGTGCTCCTCGCGCTGGCGGACGATCTCCTCGCCGAACGGCGCGGTGTCGAGTGTCAGCTTGTCGAGCTTCTTCGCGGCGATGAGCGCGTCGACGCCGTAGAGCGCGACCCGGCGGTAGTCGCCGATGATGCGGCCGCGGCCGTATGCGTCGGGGAGGCCCGTGATGACGTGCGAGCTGCGAGCGGCGCGCACGTTCGGGGGGTAGACGTCGAAGACGCCCTCGTTGTGGGTCTTGCGCTGCGTGTAGATGTTCTTGACGGCTTCGTCGACTTCGTAGCCGTAGGTGTCAAGGGCTCCCTCGACCATGCGCCAGCCGCCGTTGGGCATGATGGCACGCTTGAGCGGAGCATCGGTCTGCAGCCCCACGATGAGCTCGTCGTCGCGCGAGATGTAGCCGGGGGTGTGCGCCGTGATGCCGGCGGGAGTGTGCGGGTCGACGTCGTAGACGCCCTTCTCGCGCTCCTCGGGGAACATCGCGGCGATCGTGCCCCAGACCCGGGTCGTGCGTTCGGTGGCGCCGGCGAGGAAGGAGTCGTCGCCCGTATACGGCGTGTAGTTGCGCTGGATGAAGTCGCGCACGTCGATGCCGTCCTGCCAGGGGCCTGCGGCGAAGCCGGCCCAAGCGGCGGGGAGGACGTCTGCATGATCCTCGGTCTCGCGGGTGCGGGTCTGGCTGACGGTGCTCATCGTACTTCCCTCTCTCGTGGAGCCAGGTCGCGGGCGATTCCCTGGAGGGATCCGCGCTGCGCGCCTATGCGAAGAGGTTACCGCGTGTGGTCAGACCACAGAAGAGTGTGCACGGAAAGCACAACATCCGGCCTCTCGAGAAGACCGGATTTTGTGGTCAGACCACAAGCGGGGATCAGCGCCAGTCGCGCGTCGGGTCCGAGAGAGGCGTCTCGTCGGCGGGGTAAGGCACGGGCCAGTGCGGCTCGGGAACAGGCCAGCCTTCGGCAGCGAGCGCCCGGCGCGCGAGCTCCCGCGCCGAATAGGGCGTGCGGACACCGCGGATGTCGCGATAGTCCTGATGCCCGGGCCCCGCCCAGAGGATGGCGTCGCCGTCGCCGACGAGCCGCACAGCCTCGATGATGGCGCGCTCGGGCGGCGAGAACTCGAGGATCTCGGCCTCCGGCTGCGCGAGGCGCGCGCCCTCGATGAGGGTCGCGCGGATCGAGTCCGGGTTCTCGTTGCGGGGGTGGTGGTCGGTGATGATCAGGATGTCGCTGCCCTCGACGCCTGTGCGGCCCATGTCGTGGCGCTTCGTGGCGTCGCGGTCGCCGTCGGCGCCGAAGAGCATGACGACCTTGCCCGGCGTGACGCGCCGGACGGCGGCGAGCGTCTTCTCGAAAGCGTCGGGGGAGTGCCCGAAGTCGACGTAGACGGCGGGACCGCGGTCGCCCGAGACGAGCTGCGTGCGGCCCGGCAGGTAGGCGTCGATGCGTCCGCCGTCCAGCGCAGCGACAAGCGACTCCCAGGAGTAGCCGCCCTCGAGGATCATGACGATCGCGAGACCCGCGTTCGCGGCCATGTGCCGGCCGATGACGGGCACGACAGTCGTGAGCGAGCGGCCGTCCTTCGAGGTCAGCGCGAACCGCGTGCCGGCGGGGCGCTCGTCGAGGATGTCGACGGTCCAGTCGGCGGCCGATGCGGCATCCGGATCCACCGCGATGGCGGGCGTGCCCACCGTCACGAAGGGGACCTCGGAGCGCTCGGCCACCTCGAGACCCGGCGCCGAATCGAGCGAGATGACGGCGCGCCGCGACCGGTCGGAAAGGAACAGCGGAAGCTTCGCCTCGAAGTACTCGCGCATGTCGGCGTAGTCGTCGAGATGGTCGTGGCTCAGGTTCGTGAAGCCCGCGACGTCGAAGAGCAGCCCGTCGACGCGGTGGCGGCTGAGTGCCTGCGCGCTGACCTCGACCGCGACGGCCTCGACGCCGCGTTCGCGCATGAGCGCGAGGAGAGCGTGGAACTCGGATGCCTCGGGGGTCGTGAGGCGCGAGACGATGACCTCGCCCGCGATGTGCCGTTCGGCCGTCGAGGAGAGGCCCGTCACGACGCCGAGCTGCCCGAGGATGCCCTCGAGCAGGTGGGAGACGCTCGTCTTGCCGTTCGTGCCGGTCGTGCCGAAGAGGATGGGCAGCGCGTCGTCCGCGCCCGTGCCGTAGACCCAGGCCGACAGCTCGCCGAGCTCACCGCGCGGATCGTCGACGACGACGATCGGCAGCCCCGTCGCGGCGGCGAGATCGGCGCCCGCGGCATCCGTCACGATCGCGACGGCGCCCTTGTCGGCGGCGACCTGCGCGAGCTCGGCCCCGTGCCGGTTGAGTCCGCGGATGGCGACGAAGGCCTCACCGGGACGCAGATCGCCCGTCGCGAGGGTGATGCCGCTGAGCGACACTCCGTCGAGGTCGCCGCGCACGTCGCGGGCGAACCGCTTCGCGAGCTCGGCGAGGGAGCGGACGGGCGGATTCTCCGGCCGGAGCACGGGGGGCAGGTTCGAGGGGATGTCGATCGGCATGGCGCATCAATCCTCTCATCGAGCGCCGCCGTCGACACTGCCTTGTGAGCGGCGCCCCGGGAGGCGACGTGCGTCGGCCTCCCGGGGCGCCCGGGTGTCAGGCGCGTCGGCGACACACGACCGCGACGACGAGCGCCGCGAGGGCGAGGGCGAGCGCCCCGCCCGCGAGCCAGCGCGCGACGGGATCGGCGGCCGCGGGCGCGGGCGCTTCGTCGTGGTCGGCCGCGGCTGCGGCGTCGGCCGCGCCGTCGGCATGCCCGTGGCCGTCGCCCTCTGCGACGACATCCCCGACGACGACCGTCGGCGCGGGCGCCTCGAGGCTCTCGGGATCGGCTCCGTCCTCGGCGACATCGACCCATGCCGTCTCCCCGTCGACGCAGATCTGCGTCACGGGGAAGGCGAGCGTCGCGTTCGCGGCATCCTCGGAGAAGGTCACGGCAAGGGAGACCGAGGCCTGGATGCCCGACTCGACGGGCGCATCGCTCGTGAAGATCACGCGCGTGGGCTGCTCGTCTGCGCCGAGCTCGCGCTGGATCGTCCAGCCGCCCTGGGCGACGGGTGTCGTCGTCGCGACCTCCTCGGGGATGCCGATCGCGAGGGCGGTCGTCGGCGAGCCGTCGCAGCCGTGCGAGAAGGTGAACGCGAGCGTCTCGCTCGCTCCGGCGGAGGCCGTGCCGGGGTCGACGTGGACGTGCGCCGAGGCCGCGAGCGGAGCGGCGAGGGCGAGCGCGATGCCCGCCGCGGCGCCCGCCAGGGCGAGGGTCGTGCGGCGGGTGTTCGTGCGGCGCGTGGGCAGGGTGGTGCGGTTCATGGACGTGCTCTTTCGTCGGGGTGCGCGCGACGGCATTTGCCGTGGCAGCGCGAAAGGGGTCGGCGACGCGCGCAGAGGGCGAGTCGCCGCAGAGGAGGTGGTCGGGGCGCGGGCGCTACAGCGCCGCGCAGCCCACGGGCGGACCCCTGCGCGAGACCTCGGTGACGAAGAGCGGGGGACGGATGCCGCGCTCGCCCGGCACGGACGGGGCGAGCAGCGCGGGGAAGTCGGGACGCGGGACGTCCCACCGCGCCGCGAGCAGCCGAAGGAGGCCGCGCACGATCGAGCGCAGCATCCGCTCCCCGCGGTGGAGTGCCGCGATCGTGACGACCGCGGCGACCGCGTGGCCGAGCAGCATGAGCGGGTCGAGCGTCCACGCGGCGGCGGGGCCGGAGTCGAGCACGAGGGCGCCGTGGTGCGCGTGCGCCGCGGCCGCGCCGGCCGCGCCGGTCGCGCCGGCGGAGAGCGCGAACGCGACGTGGAAGACGAGCTGGCTCGCGAGCACCGTGAGCGCGAGCCGCCAGAGCGCGAGCGTGCGGCCCGCGAGCGCGACCGCGACGGGCGCGGCGAGCAGGATCACGACCGCGACGAGCGCGGCTGAGGGGGCGCCGCCGCCCGCGAGGGTGTGCGCCGTCGAAGCGACGACGGTCGCGACGCCCGCCGCCGAGATGCCCCGCAGGGTCCGCAGCTGCCGCGCCGTGAGGCGGGCGCTCGCCGCCGGCGCGGGCGAGGTCGGAACGGCGCGGGACGGCATGGCGATCCCATCCTCGCACCGGCCCCCGGCATCCACGGCCAAATCAAAGAATCGCGCGGGTACCGTTGCCGTGTGACAGCCATCGCGTTCGCCATCGGAGTCGTCGTCCTCGTCGTGGGCCTCGCCGTGTCGATCGCGCTGCACGAGCTCGGCCACCTGTGGCCCGCCAAGCGCTTCGGCGTGCGCGTCGGCCAGTACATGATCGGCTTCGGACCGACGATCTGGTCGCGCCGCCGCGGAGAGACGCAGTACGGGTTCAAGGCGATCCCGCTCGGCGGCTACATCTCGATGGCCGGCATGTATCCGCCATCGCCCCGCGAGCGCGCCGCGGTCGCCGCGGGCGGCCGCGAAGGGCGTGCGGGCGGCGGCTTCTTCGCGACGATGGTGCAGGACGCGCGCGCCGCGAACGACGAGACGCTGCTGGGCGAGGACGACGAGCGCGTCTTCTACAAGCTCCCCGTCTGGAAGCGCATCGTCGTGATGCTCGGCGGGCCGACGATGAACCTGCTGTTCGCGGTCGTGCTGTTCACGATCGTCTTCAGCGCGATCGGCGTCCAGACCGCGACGACGACCGTCGCGGGGCTGTCCGCATGCGTTCCCGAGACGGTCGCCGCCGAGTGCACGTCCGAAGACCCCGCACCGCCGGCCGTCGAGGCCGGGATCCAGCCGGGCGACGTCATCGTGTCGGTCGAGGGGACGGATGTCGCGACCTTCGCCGACGCGTCAGCCATCATCCGGCAGTCCCCGGGCGTGCCCCTCACGATCGTGGTCGAGCGCGACGGCGCGGAGCAGTCGATCGTCCTGACGCCCGCGACGATCGGTGCGACGGACGCTGACGGGGCCACGACGGAGGTCGGCTTCGCGGGCATCCGCCCAGAGGTCGAATACGTGCGCCAGCCGATCTGGTCGGGCGCACAGGCGACGATCGAGAACGTCGGCGCCGTCGCGGGCATCATCTGGCAGATGCCCGTCAAGGTCTACGACGCCGCGGTGTCGCTCGTGACGGGGGAGGAGCGCGACCCCAACGGTCCGCTCAGCGTCGTCGGCGCGGGGATCCTCGCGGGCGAGGTGGCCGCCGTCGACGCGCCGATCCTCAACAGGGTCTCGGCGATGCTGGGGCTGCTCGCCTCGCTCAACCTCGCCCTGTTCGTCTTCAACCTCATCCCTCTGCTCCCGCTCGACGGCGGGCACGTCGCCGTCGCGCTGTGGGAGGGCATCAAGCGCGTGTGGGCGCGCATCTTCGGGCTCCCCGCGCCGAAGCCCGTCGACGCGACCAAGCTCGTGCCGGTGACTTTCGTCGTGGTCATCGGCCTCATCGTCATGGGCGGCGTGCTGATCCTCGCCGACATCTTCAACCCGATCTCGTTCTTCGGTCCGTAGGAATCTCGCGGTCCTGTCGAAAAGCCGGTTGTCCGTTCGCTGTACTCATGAAACGGTTCCCTGACGAAAGGACCAGCATCATGAAGTACGTCATCATGTTCACCTCGACTCCCGAGCTCGACGCGGCGGTGCCGCCCGAGCGGGCGGAGGCGGTGTACCGGCGCGTCTTCGATTGGTTCGGCGAGAACAGCGAGCAGATCTCCGACTCCGGTGCCGAGCTGCATCCCGTGTCGACGGCCACGACCGTCAAGTACGGCGGGAGCGCTCCGGTCGTGGCCGACTGCCCGTTCTCCGAGGCCAAGGAGGTCATCGGCGGCTTCAGCGTGCTCGACGTCGAGGACCTCGACGCCGCGATCGCCATCGTGAAGACCTGGCCGATGCTCGAACACCCGGGCGTGGCCGTCGAGATCCGGCCGATGGTCGTCGACTACAGCCACATGCAGCAGTGAGCGACACGGATGCCGCGGCCGGCGCGGCCGGCTCGGCTGTGGCATCCCCTCGCGCCTCCGATGCGGCGCTCGCACGTGCTGTCCGCGAGGAGTCCGGCCGGATCGTCGCGGCGCTGACCGCGTCGCTGCACAGTCTCGACCTCGCCGAGGAGGCTGTCGCCGAGGCGGTCGAAGAGGCGCTGCGGGAGTGGCGAGGACGCGGCATCCCGCCCAATCCCGGTGCCTGGCTGACGCAGGCGGCCCGGCACAACGCGCTCGACCGGATCCGGCGCGAGAAGCGCTACCGCGAGAAGCTCGCGACGATCGCTGAGACCCCTCCGGCGACGCACGCGGACGACGCCGACGAGCGGCTGCCGCTGCTGTTCGGATGCTGCCATCCCGCGCTCTCGCCCGACGCGCAGCTCGCCCTCACGCTGCGGGCCGTGTGCGGTCTCACGACGGCGCAGATCGCGGGCGCGACGCTGTCGACGCCGACGACCGTCGGGCAGCGCATCTCGCGCGCCAAGCGCAAGATCGGCGAGGCCGGCATCCCGATCCGCATCCCCGAGCCCGAGGATCGCGCGGCGCGGCTCGACATCGTGCTGAGCGTCGTCTCGGTCATGTACAGCGAGGCGCATCTGGCGGCGGGGAGGGATGCCGCGGCCGACCGCGATCTCGCCGACGACGCGCTGTGGCTCGCGGGCGTCGTCGCGGCGGCACTGCCCCGCGAGGCCGAGGCGCACGGACTGCGCGCGCTTCTGCTCTTCCACCGCGCGCGCGAGAACGCCCGCGCCGTCGATGGCGAGCTCGTGCTGCTCGGCGATCAGGATCGGACGAGATGGGATGCCGCGCTGCTCGCGGACGCCCGCAGGACGCTCGCGCGCGCCGCGCTGCTGCGCCGACCCGGCCGGTGGCAGCTGCACGCCGCGATCGCGGCGTGCCACGCGGACGCCGCGACCTCGGCCGAGACGGACTGGCTGCAGGTGCTGACGCTCTACGACATGCTGCTGCGGTTCGACGGCTCGCCCGTCGTGCGTCTCAACCGCGCCGTCGCGCTCGCCGAGGTGGAGGGACCGCAGGCGGCCCTCGCGGAGGTCGACGATCTTCAGGCGGCGCTCGCCGACTACCGCCTGTGGCACGCCGTGCGGGCGCACCTGCTGCGGGGGCTCGGCCGAGACGCCGAGGCGACCGACGCCGACCTGCGCGCACTCGAGCTGACGGCGAACGCCGCCGAGCGCCGGCTCATCGAGGCGCGCATCGCCCGCTGACCCGGCCTACGCCTCGACGGGCGAGAACGCCTGCGCGACGAGCCGCTCGAGGGTCGACATCCCGTCCCGCGAGAGGATCGACTCGAGGTGCCCCTGCACCGACGCGAACGCGGGGCCGCGCAGCGCGTAGACGTCGCCGGTCCCGGGGTCGGCCGAGACCTCGGCCTCGCCCACGACGGCCGTCCCCGGGGCGACGCGCGCCGTGAAGGTGTTGTAGAAGCCGATCGACGCGGGCGTGCCGAAGACGTCGACGGACTTCTGCAGTCCCTGGTGCGGGCGGGCGAGCGGCGCGAGGTCGATGCCGAACGAGTCCGCGAGGATCTGGTGGCTGAGGCACACCGCGAGCAGCGGCCTGCCGGCATCGCGCCGGCGGCGCACGACCTCGCGCATGCGCAGGATGCGGGCGCTCGAGAGGTCGCGCGGGTCGCCGGGCCCGGGGCCGCACACGACGAGCTCGGCCTCGTCGACCTGCTCGTCGGTGACGGCGCTCCAGGGCACGATGTCGACGGTCAGGCCGAGGTGGCGCAGCTGGTGCGCGAGCATCGTCGTGAAGCGGTCCTCGACGTCGACGACGATCGCGGAGCGTCCCGCGAAGGGGCCCTCGCCCGCGGCCTGGGGGTTGAGCCAGAACGACGCGAGCCGCGCGTTCCGCGAAGTGAGGAGTGCCGCGATCGCGGGATCGTCGGCGAGCGGCTTCGGAGCAGCGGCGGGCGCGTCCTCGTCGATCGCGTCGGGTGCGACGGGCACCGCCGTGTCGCGGGGGATCGCACCGATCGCGCCGAGGACGCCCGCGGCCTTGCCGTGCGTCTCGCCGACCTCGCCGTACGGGTCGGAGTGCCGCACGAGCGTCGCGCCGACGGGCACACGCAGGCGTCCGTCGACGAGATACGCCGTGCGGATCAGGATGGGCGCGTCGAGGTCGTGCGTCGGGTCGTCGTCGGCAGGAGCATCCGTGGCCCGTGGGGTGAACAGCGCCGCGACCCCCGAGTAGTAGCCGCGGGGCGTGCGCTCGTGGCGCGAGATGACGGTGCACGCATTCTGCATGGGCGAGCCGGTCACGGTCGGAGCGAACATCGTCTCGCGCAGGATGTCGCGCGGGTCGAGGCGACTGCGGCCGCGCAGGACGTACTCGGTGTGGGTGAGGCGCGACATCTCCTTGAGGTGCGGGCCTGTGATGCGCCCGCCGTCGGAGCAGACGGCGCTCATCATCTTGAGCTCCTCGTCGACGACCATGAAGAGCTCTTCGGTTTCCTTCGTGGACTCGAGGAACTCGCTCAGGGTCTCGGGGGTCGCACCGCCCGCGGGGTGGCGGAACGTGCCCGAGATGGGGTTCATCGTGACGACCCCGTCCTGCGCGCTGACGTGCGCCTCGGGGCTCGCGCCGACCGCGATGTGGTCGGGGGTCACGATCGCGAACGTCCAGTACGCGCCGCGCTCGTACTCGAGCAGCGCGCGGAACCACGTGAGCGCCGTCGTGCGCGCATCCGCGTCGACGGTCGCCGTGAAGTCGCGGCGGATGACGAAGTTCGCGCCCTCCCCCCGCCCGATCTCGTCGGCGATGACGCGCCGCACGATCTCGGCGTACTCGTCGTCCGGGATGTCGAAGCCCGCGTCCGCGAGGGCGACGGGCGCCGACGGCAGCTCGGCGAGCGCCTCGTCGCGCGGGAACGCCGTGTGCTCGCCGACGATGAGGCAGCGCAGCGGCGCGTGGTCGTCGTGGCATACGAAGCCGCGCTCGACGACCTGGCGGAACGGCACGAGCGCGAGCACTTCGCGCGGGACGCCGTCCTGGACGAGCGGGATGTCGGCGAGCAGCGCGACGTCGACGACCTCGCCCGTCAGCAGCTCGACGGTCGCCCCGTCGCGTGCGATGAGCGCGAAGGAGTCGGCCTTCGCGAGCGCCGCGGTCAAGGGGAAGGGGCTCGGTGTCATCGCCGGCCTTTCATCGGGTCGGACGGTCGCTCAAACGAGAAAGACCGCCCTCGGGCGGTCTGTGTCTGTGGGAACGCGAACACACCGCCGTCAGCGGGTGGGCCACCAGGAGGTGTTCGCGAGCATGCGGTCACGATAGCAGAACCGCGGCGGTCGCCCGTGTCAGTCATCGAGCGACCGGGCGACCATCTCCGTCGCGTGCCGCCAGCCGATCGTCTCGTAGCCGACCACGACGACGATCGGAGAGCACGCGATGAGCAGGATGCCGACACCGAGCGATGCGCCGAGCGCGACGGCCCCGACCGCCACGACGAGCACGGCGACGACGCCGAAGAAGAGCCAGATGTGGAACGGGTCGAGCTGCATCACGAGGAGCGAGTAGAGCACGAAGAGGAGCGTCTCGAACAGCAGGACGGGGATCGCGATCGACAGCGCCGCGAACGTCGCGTCGACGTGGGCCTCGCCGCCGATGACGTAGGCCGCGACGTGCAGGCCCGCGCCGACTCCGACGAGCGAGCCGAAGAGGAAGATCTGCAGGTAGCCCCACGCGAACGCCCGCTTCGGGTGGACCTCGAGCACACGCCCCCACGGGATCGCGAAGTAGATCCACCACATGCCGAAGGCGAGCGCCGTTCCGCCGAACGCGACGAGGGCCGCGTCGAGCGTCCAGCCGTGCTGCTGCTCGATGACCGCCGAGATCGCGAGGACCGTGCCTAGGATGACCTCGCCGAGCGTGATGATGACGAGCAGGCCGTAGCGCTCGGCGATGTGATGCGGATGCCACGGCGTGCGGCCGAACCTCAGCTCGGCCAAGAGCGGCCCCGCGAGCTCGAAGAGCGACAGGATCGTCGTGAAGACGAGGGTCGTGGCGACCGGAAGGTTGAGGAAGATGAGCGCGATCCACCCGAGCTGGGCGATCGAGATGTTGACGATGTAGGCGATCGCCGTCGGCCGCCGCTTCTCGTCCTCGCGCGCGACCCGCACCCAGAGGGCGATCGTCGCGATGCGCATGATGACGTAGCCCGCGACGACGACCGTGTTGTCGAGGTAATGGCCTTCGTCGATCGAGTGGAAGACGTTCGGCACGCCGAGGGCCACGACGATGAGGCCGATCATCACGACCATCGTCGCGACGCGGAAGTAGACGTCGTCGGTGTCGTACGCCGAGGCGAGCCACGAGTAGTTGATCCACGCCCACGTGACCGCGAAGGTCGTGAACGACGCGGCGATGAGCGCCGTCGACACGTGGCCGAGCTCGAGATAGTGCGCCATCTGCGAGCCGATCTGGCTGAACGCGACGACGAACACGAGGTCGAAGAGCAGCTCGAGGGGCGTTGCGGCGCGGTGGTGCTCGCGGGGGTCGCGACCCGTCATGCGGGCGTAGACACGGTTCACGGTCATGGTCGAGAAGGTACCGGGTCCCGGCGCCCCGGGGGCGCGGGCTCCCAGCCCCTCGACGCTTCCGCGGCGTAGGCTGTCAGCCGTGCCAGCTGTGAACCTCGGGATGCCGAAGACCACTGACGTGCTCGCCCCGCGACGCAAGTCCCGCCAGATCAAGGTCGGCCGGGTGCTCGTCGGCGGCGATGCGCCCGTCAGCGTCCAGTCCATGACGACGACGCCGACGACGAACATCAACGCGACGCTTCAGCAGATCGCCGAGCTCACGGCCTCCGGCTGCGAGATCGTGCGCGTCGCCGTCCCGTCGCAGGACGACGCCGACGTGCTGCACATCATCGCGGCGAAGAGCCAGATCCCGGTCATCGCCGACATCCACTTCCAGCCGAAGTACGTCTTCCAGGCGATCGACGCGGGGTGCGCCGCCGTCCGCGTCAATCCGGGCAACATCCGCAAGTTCGACGACCAGGTCGGCGCGATCGCCGCCGCCGCGAAGGCGGCCGGCGTGTCGCTGCGCATCGGCGTCAACGCGGGCTCGCTCGACCCCCGCCTGCTCGAGAAGTACGGCAAGGCGACGCCCGAGGCGCTCGCCGAGAGCGCGCGCTGGGAGGCGTCGCTCTTCGAGGAGCACGACTTCCACGACTTCAAGATCTCGGTGAAGCACAACGACCCCGTCGTCATGGTCAAGGCGTATCGCCTGCTCGCGGGGATGGGCGACTGGCCGCTGCACCTCGGCGTGACCGAGGCCGGTCCCGCGTTCCAGGGCACGATCAAGTCCGCGACGGCGTTCGGCATCCTCCTCTCGGAGGGGATCGGCGACACGATCCGCGTCTCGCTGTCCGCCCCGCCCGCCGAAGAGGTCAAGGTCGGCCACCAGATCCTGCAGTCGCTCAATCTGCGCGAGCGCAAGCTCGAGATCGTCTCGTGCCCCTCGTGCGGCCGCGCGCAGGTCGACGTCTACACGCTCGCCGACGACGTGACAGAGGGTCTCAAGGACATGACGGTGCCGCTGCGCGTCGCGGTCATGGGATGCGTCGTCAACGGCCCCGGCGAGGCCCGCGAAGCCGACCTCGGCGTCGCCTCGGGCAACGGCAAGGGCCAGATCTTCGTCAAGGGGCAGGTCATCAAGACCGTCCCCGAGGCCATGATCGTCGCGACGCTCATCGAAGAGGCCAATCGCCTCGCCGCCGAGATGGGCCCCGAGGCCCCCGTCGGCACGGCGCAGGTCGTCACGGCCTGAGCTCGGCCGGCGGCGCCTGTCAGCGCGACGCGCGGCGGCGCATCAGCGCCCCGTACGCGCGCAGCAGGCGCGGCACGACGACGTAAACCGCGAGCGGGACGACGACCGCCGTCAGCACGAACGCGCGGAGGAGTGGATGCCACGACTCCGAGATCGGCGCGATCAGCAGCATCCCCACGGAGACGAGCGGGAAGATCGCGAGCCACGTGATCACGGCGCGGACGTGGATCGACGGTGCGGCGGCCGGAGTGCGGGTGGGCTGGGTCGTGGGCGAAGCGGTCATCTCATGCATCCTTCGAACAGTCCAACTGAATGGTTGCAACTGGTTGGTTGTAAGTGAACCACCGTCGGGTCTATTCCGCAACCATTTAGTTGGATTCTTCGGTACCATGTGTCGCATGGCGTGGGACACCGAGCGCACCAAGCGGCTGCTGCTCGCGGCGGCGACGGCGGAATTCAGCGAGCACGGGCTCGCCGGAGCCCGCGTCGACCGCATCGCGGCTGCGGCGGGTGTCAACAAGGAGCGCATCTACCAGTACTTCGGCAAGAAGGACGAGCTGTTCGCCACCGTGCTGGCGGAGGCGCTGCAGGAGGCGCTGCAGGCCGTCCAGGCCGAGGGGACCGGGCCTGAGGCGGTCGGCGACTACGCCGCGCGGCTCTTCGACCACCACATCGCGCACGGCGAGATTCCGCGCCTCGTCTATTGGGAGGGACTCGAGCGCGGCATCGCGGCGGCCGACAGTCCCGTGCGGGCGGCGTTCCATGCTGAGAAGGTCACGCGCATGCAGCGCATGCTGCCGGGCCTCGACCGAGTCGATGCGGGGGAGCTGCTGCTGACCGTGGTCAGTCTCGTCAACGCGTGGCCTGTGCTGCCGCAGCTCGACGCGCTCATCGTGCCCGACGCGGGAGACGCCGCGACGCGCACCCGCAGGCGCCGGGCCGCGATCGTCGCAGCTGTCACCGCGGCCGCGGCTGCCGCGATCGAGTCCACCGTCCGCTGACGGGGGCTGCGCACGCGCACCGCCGCCCGCGATGCGGATCGGGTCGCGGCATCCCGCCGCTCTAGACTTGACCCTCGTGGTCACCCGTCTGTCGAACTTCTTCCTCCGCACGCTCCGTGAAGACCCCGCCGACGCGGAGGTCACGAGCCACAAGCTGCTCGTCCGCGCCGGCTACATCCGCCGCGCTGCGCCGGGCATCTTCACGTGGCTCCCTCTCGGGCTCAAGGTGAAGGCGAAGATCGAGGGCGTCATCCGCGACGAGATGACGAACGCGGGAGCCTTCGAGGTGCACTTCCCCGCGCTGCTGCCGCGCGAACCCTATGAGGCGTCCGGCCGCTGGACCTCGTACGGCGACGGCATCTTCCGCCTTCAGGACCGCCGCGGCGCCGACTACCTGCTCGCGCCTACGCACGAGGAGATGTTCACGCTCCTCGTGAAGGACCTCTACTCGTCCTACAAGGACCTGCCTCTGTCGATCTACCAGATCCAGGACAAGTACCGCGATGAGGCCCGCCCCCGCGCCGGCCTCCTGCGCGGTCGCGAATTCACGATGAAGGACGCGTACTCGTTCGACTACACGGACGAGGGTCAGGATGCCTCGTACCAGGCGCAGCGCGACGCGTATGAGCGCATCTTCCAGCGTCTCGGGCTCGAGTACGTCATCGTCGCGGCCGACAACGGCCTCATGGGCGGCGCGCGCTCCGAGGAGTTCCTGCACCCGATCGCGGTCGGTGAGGACACCTTCGTGCGCTCGGCGGGCGGCTACGCCGCGAACGTCGAGGCGTACACGACGACGGCGCCCGACGCGATCCCGTTCGACGGCCTTCCGGCTCCCGTGATCTTCGACTCCCCGGACACGCCGACCATCCAGACCCTCGTCGACCACTGCAATGCGCACCTCGCCGCTCCGGCGGCGGGCATCGCCGGCCCTGACACCGCCGATGCGACGGAGTGGACTGCTGCGCACACCCTCAAGAACGTCGTGCTCGCACTGACGCACCTCGACGGGACGCGCGAGCTGGTCATCGTCGGAGTGCCCGGCGATCGCGATGTCGACGACAAGCGCGTCGAGGTCGCCTTCGCCCCGGCAGCCGTGGAGGCTGCCACCGAGCAGGACTTCGAGGACAACCCGCTGCTCACCAAGGGCTACATCGGGCCCTGGTCCGAGACCGGCCCGATCCTCGGCGAGGAGTCGGCTACCGGCATCCGGTTCCTTCTCGACCCCCGCGTCGTCGACGGCACCGCGTGGGTCACGGGCGCGAACATCGACCAGAAGCATGTGCACTCCCTGGTCGCGGGCCGCGACTTCACGAGCGACGGCTTCGTCGAGGTCGCGACAGTGCGCGCAGGGGATCCCGCGCCCGACGGCTCGGGACCGGTCGAGCTCGCGCGCGGCATGGAGATCGGCCATGTCTTCCAGCTCGGACGCTTCTTCGCTGAGACGCTCGGACTCAAGGTGCTCGACGAGAACGGCAAGCTCGTCACCGTCACGATGGGGTCGTACGGCATCGGCGTCACCCGCATCCTCGCGATCCTCGCCGAGCTCAACAATGACGCCAAGGGCCTCGTCTGGCCCGAGTCCATCGCGCCGTTCGACGTCCACGTCGTCGCGACGGGGAGGGATGCCGTCGCCTTCGATCTCGCTGCGTCGCTGTCGGATCAGCTCGAGGCGGCCGGCCTGGACGTCCTGTACGACGACCGTGCCGGCAAGGTCTCGCCCGGTGTGAAGTTCGCCGACGCCGAGCTGGTCGGCGTGCCGCGCATCCTCGTCGTGGGACGCGGCGCCGCCGAGGGCCAGGTCGAGCTGTGGGACCGTCGCTCGGGCGACCGCGAAGTGCTCTCGGTCGCCGAGGCCGTCGCGCGCCTCACGGCGTAGCGGGTGCCTGCACCGGGGTCTCCGGCCGCCGCTCAGCCGCCGACGCGGCCGTGGGTCATCACGTCATCGTCGGGCGTGTCGTGCGTCACAAGCGCCTTGAGCATTCCGGCGGCCATCGCGACCTTGCCCTTCGACGGCTCCCAGAACTCGGCCTCGACGGGGGTGACGCGCAGCAGCGCGATCCCGGGGGTGTCGAGACCGTCCTCGAACCAGATGTCGAGCGAGGGCGTGTAGAGCTGCTCCATGCGAGCCCGGTCGTGCTCGATCCGCGCGCGACCGGCGACCGCCACGAACCGCATGCCCTTCGCATCGAGATACGAGAGGCTCACGTCGTTGTCGGCCTCGACCTCGGCGACCTTCTTGGAGTCGTCGGCGGTGAAGAACCAGATGTCGCCGGCCTCGTCCATCTCGCGCGTGCTCATGGGGCGGCCCACGAGGTTGCCCGCCCCGTCGACTGTCGTGAGCATCGTGAAGTCGATGTCCTCCACGAGCTCCTTGAGCCGATCGCGTGCTTCGTTTCCCGTCAGTTCCGTCATGAACCGAGCTTCACGCGTCACCCCCGTGCGCGGACAGGGGTTGACAGCCGCGCCGTGGGATGTGGAGGCCGAGCGCGGCCGCCGGCCGCGGCGGCGCGCTGACGTCGCGGGCCGCGCCGGTTCAGCGATCGTCGTCCGCCGCACCGCCCGACGCCGGAGCTGCCGCGACGAGCGCGCGCAGCTCGGCGGAGAAGCGCTCGGACTGCTCGAGCAGTGCGAGCAGCTGCGCCGTCGAGGTGACCGCGAGCGGGGCCGCCGCACCGTCGCCTGCTCCCGCAGCCCCGTCGAGTGATGCGGACCCGGATGCCGCGCCGGCCGTGACGGCGGATGACACGGCGCCCGCGGCGAGGCCTGTCGCGGTGTGGTCGGACGTGACGGGCGGGAGCGCCGGGGCCGCGGGTGCGGCATCCGTCTCCTCGTTGTGCTCACCGGCAGCGGCCTCCTTGCTCGGCCCCAGGAAGAGGTTGGCGAGGTAGCCCGTGAAGGTTCCGAAGATGCCGACGCCGACGACGATGATGAGCGTGCCGAGCAGGCGTCCGGCGTTCGTCACGGGGTACTGGTCGCCGTAGCCGACGGTCGAGATCGTGACGACCGTGTACCAGAGGGCGTCGGACGCGGACGTGATGTTGGCGCCCTCGGCGTCCTCCTCGACGAAGAGGATCGAGATGCTGCCGAACTGCAGCACGAGGATGCCCATGAGCAGCAGCGTCATGAGGGCGCTGTTCGCGCGATCGTGGATGAGGGTGTTCCACAGCGTGCGGGGGCCGACCTCGCGCATGAGCCGGAAGACGCGCCACAGGCGGAAGACGCGCAGGACCTTGAGCTGCGGGAACCAGAGGCTCGCGAGCAGGTCCGCCCAGCCGAAGCTCCGGAAGAAGTAGTGCGAGGCCGACGGCGCCGTCGCGATGCGGTAGATGAAGTCGCCGAGGAAGATCGCGCTGAAGAGCGCGTTCATGACGTAGAGGATGAGCTCCAGCGCCTCGCTGCGGTTCATGACGTACAGCAGCACGAGGTTCACGATCGAGAGCACCGAGAGGACGCCGATGAAGATCTCGTACGAGATGTTCTTCAGCTCGGACCGCGGCTTCTTGACGTGCGACCTGGCCATGATCGGCTCCTCACGCTCGAGGCCGCCATCCACCGGCGGCCGGCGGCACCAGTATGGCCCCGTCGCAGGGTGACCGTTCGCGGGGATACTGCGCCGCGCATGAGACGCCGCGAGGACGCACGCTTCAGCCGGTGCCGCGGAGTCGTGTGGCGGGGGAGCGCTTCGGTGTCAGGGATGCCGCGGCAGCTGACACGCGCTCAGGACTCCGGGTCGGGGTTGCCGCGCACCCAGGGACGCCCGAGCGGCACGACGCGCCGGCCCATCGTGCGCCAGTAGAACTTCTCGACGAGCATGTAGGCGGCGAGGGCGGAGGCCGCGATGAGGACGTACGATCCGACGGCTGCGATGCCCGGAGCCCCCGCGAACGCCCCGATCGCCTGCAGCGTGAGACCTGCCGAGACGCAGAGCAGCGTGATCGGCAGGACCGTGTTGTGCACCGCGCCGGCCGGCGCGAACGCGAGTGCGAGGATCGCGAAGGTCAGCGCGAACAGGCCTCGCGCGACGCTCGTGACCTCGAAGAACCCGAGCTCCTCGCCGAGCAGGAACCCCGGCACGACGATCCAGTACCACCCGAACGCGTTGTAGACGATGAAGTGGAAGTCGTCGCCGATGAAGTAGGACAGCATCCCGGCCGTGACCTGCACGACCCCGCCGAAGACCGCACCGACCCAGAAGACGGGGTGCTCGTCCTGCACGCCGAGGTGGGCGAGCTGGGCCGTCATCGTCGCGATGACGAAGCCGAGCAGGCCGATGAGCCCGGGATCCGCCGTGCGCGCCCGCGCGCGGGCTTCGGTCGAGGAGTCCACCATGGCGCCAGCCTAGAGCCAGCTCCCAGGCTCGCGGGAGGCGGCATCCGGTAACGTATGTGGGATGCCGAGGCGCGTGTGGCGTGCCGGCGAGAGCTGAATAGGGAGGTCCCGGTGGATATCGATCTCGGACTGCTGCGTACTGTCGAGCGCGAGAAGGAGATCCCCTTCGAGGAGCTCGTCGGGATCATCGAGCAGGCGATCCTCACGGCGTACGCCAAGCACACCTCGCCCACGGGCGAGCTGCCCGCCGGCGCGCGCGCGGAGCTCGATCGGAAGACCGGCCACGTCGCCGTGTTCATCCCCCTCCTCGACGAGGAGGACGTCGTCATCGGCGAGGAGGAGAGCACTCCCGAGGACTTCGGCCGCATCGCCGCCTTCGCCGCCAAACAGGTCATCAGCCAGCGCCTCCGCGACATCGCCGACGACGCCGTGCTGGGCGAGTTCCGCGGCAAGGAGGGCGACATCGTCGCCGGCGTCGTGCAGCAGGGCCCTAACCCGCGCATGGTGCACGTCGACCTCGGCTCGGTCGAGGCGATCCTCCCGCCCGAGGAGCAGGTCCCCGGCGAGGAGTACACGCACGGCTCGCGGCTGCGCGTCTACGTGACCTCGGTCGCCAAGGGCACGAAGGGCCCGCAGATCACGGTCTCGCGCACTCACCCCGGCCTCGTCCGCAAGCTTTTCGCGCTCGAGGTCCCCGAGATCGCGTCGGGCCTGGTCGAGATCGTCTCGCTCGCACGCGAGGCGGGCCACCGCTCCAAGATCGCCGTCAAGGCGAACGACCCGACGATCAACGCCAAGGGCGCCTGCATCGGCGAGCTCGGACGCCGCGTCCGCGCCGTCACCGAAGAGCTGAGCGGCGAGAAGATCGACATCGTCGACTACGACCCCGAGCTCGCGAAGTTCGTCGCGAACGCCCTGTCGCCCGCGAAGGTGACGTCGAGCTTCGTGCTGGACGCCTCGATCAAGGCAGTCCGCGCGCTCGTGCCCGACTACCAGCTGTCGCTCGCGATCGGCAAGGAGGGCCAGAACGCCCGCCTCGCCGCGAAGCTGACCGGCGCGAAGATCGACATCCAGCCCGACAGCATCCTCGAGTCGTGACAGGTCGATGCGCGTGCAGTCCGCGCTGACGCGTCACGACTCGAGATCGAGCAGCGGGCGCCGGCGAGCGCATCGAGCTCTGCGAGCGCTGCGCGCTGCGGGGTGCCGAGCGGACCGGCGGCTCAAGCCGGAGGTGTAGAATGGAATCCGTACGAACGTGCGTCGGATGCCGCACGCGTGCCCCCCGTGCCTCTCTGCTCAGAGTGGTGGCCATCGATTCCGTCCTCATCCCCGATGAGCGCGCGTCGATGCCGGGGAGGGGTGCGTGGGTGCATGAGACCTACGAGTGCATGGATGCCGCGATCCGGCGCCGCGCCTTCGTACGGGCATTGCGTGTGTCGGGTCCGCTCGACACGCACACCATCGAGAAACGGCTGAATGGCTATGGAAACAAAGTGAACGGCTCGAAATGAGTCCCGTCCGCTAGAACGGCCTGCCCTGTCTGGGTAGGCCCCCAGACAGGAGAATTGTGGTAAACGCCAAACCACGCGTGCACGAGATCGCTTCCGAACTCGGCGTCGACAGCAAAGTCGCGCTCGCGAAGCTGAAGGAGCTCGGCGAGTTCGTCAAGAGCCCTTCATCGACCATCGAGCCCCCCGTGGCTCGCAAGCTCCGCGCCGCCCTCGAGGCGGACGGAGCGGGAGCATCCGCCGCTGCGGGTGCCGCCCAGAAGCCGGCAGCGCCCGCGCGCCCCGCCGGCCGTCCCGGCCCGGCTCGTCCGGCAGCGCCCGCGGCACCCGCCGCGCCGGCTGCTGCGGCACCGGCGGCCCCGGCCGCTGCGGCGCCGGCCGCTTCGGCACCCGCCGCTCCGGCTTCGGCCGCGCCTGCTCGCAAGACCTCGTCCGGACCGACGCCCGGCCCCGCACGTCCGGCAGCGCCGGCTGCTCCGGCCGCGCCCGCCACGACTCCCGCAGCCCCGGCTGCGCAGGAAGCTCCGGCAGCGCCCGCCGCTGAGGCGACCCCGGCCGCTCCGGACGCCGCGCCGAAGCCCGGTGCGCCGTCGCCGCAGCCGCCGCGTCCGGGTGGAGCTCCGCGCCCCGGCAACAACCCCTTCGCGTCGAGCCAGGGCATGGGCCAGCGTCCCGCGGGCCCCCGCCCCGGCAACAACCCCTTCGCCTCGGCGCAGGGCATGGGCCAGCGACCCAGCCCCGGCAACATCCCGCGTCCGCAGGCTCCGCGCCCCGGCGCCCCCCGTCCCGGCGCTCCGCGTCCGGGCGGCGCGGGTCGTCCCGGTGGCGGCGGTCGTCCCGGCGCGCCCTTCCAGCAGCGTCCCGGCGGCCCCGGCCGTCCCGGCGGCGCCGGCGGCGGCTTCCAGCGTCCCGGTGGAGCGCCCGGAGCGGGTGCTCCGGCAGGCGGATTCGCGGGTCGTCCCGGCGGTGGCGGCGGTCGTGGCCGCGGTCCCGGCGGTGGCACCGCAGGTGCCTTCGGCAAGGGTGGCGGCAAGTCCAAGCAGCGCAAGTCGCGTCGGGCGAAGCGGCAGGAATTCGAGATGCGGTCGGCGCCGGTCGTCGGCGGCGTCAACGTCTCGCGCGGCAACGGCGAGATCATCCGCATGCGCCGCGGCGCATCGATCGCCGACTTCGCCGACAAGATCGAGGCCATCACGGGCTACACCGTGCAGCCCGGCACGCTCGTCACGATCCTCTTCAACCTCGGCGAGATGGCCACGGCCACCGAGTCGCTGGATGAGGCGACGTTCGAGGTGCTCGGCGTCGAGCTCGGCTACAAGATCCAGATGGTCTCGCCCGAGGACGAGGACAAGGAGCTCCTCGAGGGCTTCGGTCTCGACCTCGACGCGGAGCTGGAAGCCGAGAGCGAAGACGACCTCGAGATCCGTCCGCCCGTCGTGACCGTCATGGGCCACGTCGACCACGGTAAGACGCGACTGCTCGACGCCATCCGCCAGACCAACGTGGTCGCGGGCGAGGCCGGCGGCATCACGCAGCACATCGGTGCCTACCAGGTGTGGACCGAGCACGACGGCATCGAGCGCGCCATCACCTTCATCGACACCCCGGGTCACGAGGCGTTCACCGCCATGCGTGCCCGTGGTGCGCAGGTCACCGACCTCGCGATCCTCGTGGTCGCGGCCGACGACGGCATCATGCCGCAGACGGTCGAGGCGCTCAACCACGCCCAGGCGGCCAATGTGCCGATCGTGGTCGCGGTCAACAAGGTCGACAAGCCCGACGCCAACCCGGCCAAGGTTCGTCAGCAGCTGACCGAATACGGCCTCGTGGCCGAGGAGTACGGCGGCGACGTCATGTTCGTCGACGTCTCGGCGCGCCAGAACACCGGCATCCAGGAGCTCCTCGACGCCGTCCTGCTGACCGCCGACGCGGGTCTGGACCTCACGGCCAACCCGAACAAGGCAGCCCGCGGTGTCGCGATCGAAGCGAAGCTCGACAAGGGTCGCGGATCCGTGGCCACGGTGCTCATCCAGTCCGGAACGCTCCGCGTCGGCGACGCCATCGTGGCGGGCACGGCCTACGGCCGCGTCCGTGCCATGGCGGACGAGAACGGCGACCCGGTCCTCGAGGCCTGGCCGTCGCGCCCCGTGCAGGTGCAGGGTCTCAACTCGGTGCCGCGCGCCGGCGACACGTTCATCGTGACCGAAGAGGACCGCCTGGCCCGCCAGATCGCCGAGAAGCGCGAGGCCGCCGAGCGCAACGCCCAGCTGGCCAAGGCCCGCAAGCGCATCTCGCTCGAGGACTTCACCCGCGCTCTCGAAGAGGGCAAGGTCGAGTCGCTCAACCTCATCATCAAGGGTGACGTGTCGGGTGCCGTCGAGGCGCTCGAGGAGTCGCTCCTCAAGATCGAGGTCGACGATTCGGTGCAGCTGCGCATCATCCACCGCGGTGTGGGCGCCATCACCGAGTCCGACGTGAACCTGGCGACGATCGACAACGCGATCATCATCGGCTTCAACGTCCGGCCCGACACGAAGGCCCGCGAGCGCGCGGCCCGCGAGGGTGTCGACACCCGCTTCTACTCCGTCATCTACAACGCGATCGACGACGTGGAGCAGTCGCTCAAGGGTCTGCTCAAGCCCGAGTACGAAGAGGTCCAGTCCGGTGTGGCCGAGATCCGCGAGGTGTTCCGCTCCTCGAAGTTCGGCAACATCGCGGGTGTCATCGTCCGCTCCGGCACGATCACGCGCAACGCCAAGGCGCGCGTCATCCGCGATGGCGTCGTGCTGGCCGATGGCCTGGCCATCGAGTCGCTGCGCCGCTTCAAGGACGACGTCACCGAGGTCCGCACGGACTTCGAAGCCGGTATCGGCCTCGGCAAGTACAACGACATCCAGATCGGCGACGAGATCGAGACCACAGAGATGGTCGAGAAGCCGCGCGGCTGATCGCACTCGGTGAGGGGCGCCACTGTACTGATCTGTACGGTGCGTCCCTCACCTGTCGAAAGGAACACTCATGGCCAGCGAACGTCAAGCACGCCTCGGCGACCGCATCCGCGTGATCCTCGCCGAGCGCCTCGAGAAGGGGCTGCGCGACCCGCGCCTCGGCTTCGTGACGATCACGGACGTCCGCGTCACGGGCGATCTGCAGCACGCGTCGGTCTTCTACACGGTGCTCGGCACCCCTGAGGAGCGCGCGGCATCGGGCGAGGCGCTCAAGTCGGCGACCGGGATGCTGCGCTCCGAAGTGGGCAAGCACCTCAACGTCAGGCTCACCCCGAGCCTCGAGTTCATCCCCGATGCGATCCCCGAGAACGCGGGGCACATCGAGGACCTTCTGCGCGAAGCGCGGGAGCGGGACCAGGCCGTCGCAGGGATCGCCGCATCGGCGACCTATGCGGGCGACGCCGACCCGTACCTCAAGCCTCGCGAGTTCGACGAGGAAGAGTAGTCAGTCCGCACCGCACCGTCGGCGAGGGCTTCGACGCCTGACACGGGGTCAGCGGGGGAGCGAGAGCATTCCGCCGGATGCCTCGGCGAGGCCGTCGGCGATGAGCGAGTCGATCGCGCGGTCGCGCTGCAGCGCGTCGGGCCAGTCCGGGATCACGTCGTCCATCGCGACGGCGTGGGACGCGGCATCCCGCAGCGTCTTCAGCACGGCACCCCGCGCCTGACGATCGCTGCCCTCGTACCGCGCCTGCCTGCGGCGCTCATCGCCCGTGTCGGGATACCCCGCGGCGCGCCATGCGCAGAGATGGGCGATCGGGCATGCCTCGCAGCGCGGAGCGCGGGCCGTGCAGACTGTCGCGCCGAGCTCCATCGCCGCGGCGTCGACGACGGCTGCCTCGGCGTCGCCCTGCGGCAGGATCGCGTCCATCGCGGCGAGGTCGCGGCGCGCCGGGGGACCGGGCTGGGACCGTCCGTCGACGGCGCGCGCGAGCACGCGTCGCGTGTTCGTGTCGACCACGGGATGCCGCATCCCGTACGCGAACACCGCCACGGCGCGCGCCGTGTAGTCGCCGATCCCGCTCAGTGCGAGCAGCGGATCGACGTCGCTCGGCACGACGCCCGCATGCCGGTCGCGGATCTCGACGGCCGCGCGGTGCAGCCACAGCGCGCGGCGCGGATAGCCGAGGTTGGCCCACTGCCGCACCGCCTCGGACGGCGGATCCGCCGCGAGCGCCGTCGGGGTCGGCCACCGCTCGAGCCATGCCTCGAGATGCGGGATGACGCGGCTCACGGGCGTCTGCTGCAGCATGAACTCGCTCACGAGCACGCCCCACGCCCCGAACCCTGGCCTGCGCCACGGCAGATCGCGGGCGTTCTCGCGGTACCACGCGATGAGCGCGGGAGCGAGGTCGGGCATGCGCTCCACCCTAAGCGCGCGCTGAGCGCGGGAGTCGCGCCGCCGTAGGCTGGAACCATGCGCCTCCCCACGACTCCCGCGACGACTCTGTGGCGGGGGCTCCGCGGCGAGGTGCGCCAGCACTCCCGTGCCGGACGCGTCGTCATCGCGGTCGACGGGCGCGACGGCGCGGGCGAGAAGGCCTTCGCCGACGGCCTCGCGGCGGTCTTCGCCGAGGACGGGTCCGTCGTGTTCCGCGCGAGCATCGACGACTTCCACCGGCCGCGCGTCGAGCGGCAGGCGCGGGGGCGCACCTCGCCGGAGGGCTACTACCTCGACTCGTTCGACTACGCGACCTTCCGTCGCGTGCTGCTCGACCCGTTCCGCGAGGGCGGCCGCACGGGCGGATCGACGGGGTTCCAGCTCGCCGCCTTCGACCTCCTCCGCGACGAACCCCTCGAGTCCACCTGGGTCACGGCATCCCGCGACGCCGTCCTGATCGTCGACGGGACGTTCCTGCACCGTCCCGAGCTGCGGGGAGCGTGGAACTGGTCGGTGTGGCTCGACGTGCCGGTCGACGTCGCCTTCGAACGGCTCGCGCAGCGCGACGGGTCGGACCCGGACTTCCTCGCGGCCTCGAACACGCGGGTTCGCGAGGGCCACGAGCTGTACCTGCGCGAGGCGAACCCGCGTGCCGCGGCCTCGGCCATCGTCGACGCCATCGACCCCGAGCATCCCGTCCGCGTCTACCAGGACTACTGCTGATGGCCGGCGAGAAGCCCGCGGCGGGCGTCGTCCTCGTCGACAAGCCGGGCGGGATGACGAGCCACGACGTCGTCGCCCGTGCGCGCCGCGCGTTCGGCACGCGCAAGATCGGCCATGCGGGAACCCTCGATCCCATGGCGACGGGCCTGCTCGTCCTCGGCGTCGAGGGCGCGACGCGACTGCTGACCTTCATCGTGGGACTCGACAAGACCTACGAGGCGACGATCCGATTGGGGGTGACGACCGACTCGGACGACGCCGACGGACAGATCACCGACGAGACGGATGCCTCGGCCGTCCGCTCCGCCGACGTGCTGTCCGGCATCGCGGCGCTGACCGGCCCGATCTCGCAGGTGCCCAGCCGCGTGTCGGCGATCAAGGTGGGCGGCAAGCGGGCCTACGACCTCGCCCGGGAGGGCTTCCAGGTCGAGCTCGCGGCGCGGCAGGTCACGGTGAGCCGGTTCGACGTGCTCGCCGAGCGGCGCGAAGGCGGCGTGATCGACCTCGACGTCGTCGTCGACTGCACGAGCGGCACCTACATCCGCGCGCTCGCCCGCGACCTGGGCGCGGGCCTCGGCGTCGGTGGACACCTCACGGCCCTCCGCCGCACGCGGATCGGTCCGTTCGAGGTCGCGGATGCGGCATCCCTCGACGACCTCGCGGACGCCCGCAGGCTCTCACCCGCGTCGGCGGCCCAGGCGGTCATCGGCGGGCTCGAGGTCACCGCCGACGAGGCGCGCGATCTGCGTCACGGCAAGCGGCTCGCAGGCGCCGCCGTGCGCATGGGCGGCAAGCATGCGGCGGCGATCGATCCCGAGGGCGTCCTCGTCGGGATCGTGGAGCGACGCGGCGACGACCTCAAGAGCGCCATGAACATGCCCGAGGAGCAGTCCCGATGATCCTGTGGTTCACCCTCGTGCAGGTGGGGGTCGCGGTCGCCGCGGGCCTGTTCTGCGTCATCGCGGGCCTCGCGGGACGCCGTCCGAGCGACTGGACGGTCGGGTCGATCGCGCTGCTCGAGCTGCTCCTGATCATCCAGATCGTCGTCGCGATCATCGCGCCGCTCGTGGGCAACCCTCCGTCGGGGTCGCTCCTGGAGTTCTGGGTCTATCTCGTCTCGGCCGCGCTCCTGCCGCCCGCCGCGGTCGTGTGGGCGCTCCTCGAGCGCAGCCGCTGGAGCACTGTGATCATGGGCGTCGCGGCGCTCTCGGTCGCCGTCATGACATGGCGCATGCACATCATCTGGACCGTGCAGCTCGCCTGAGCACCCGCACCCGGGCGCCGCAGCGGGCGCGAGTGGGGCGGCGCCGGGGGCCGCGCCGGGCCCGCCCGCGCCAGCGAATAGAATCGTCAGGCGATGTCTTCCCCCACCCCCCGTTCCCGCCGGATGACCGGCATCGGCCGCGTGCTCGTGCTCGTCTACGGCATCATGGCGCTCGCGGCGACCGGTCGCTCGTTCGTGCAGATCGTCCAGAAGTTCGACGATGCGCCCCTCGCGTACACGCTGTCGGCGGTCTCGGCCGTCGTCTACATCGTCGCGACGCTCGCGCTCGTCTTCGCGGGCCGCCGCGGCTGGTACATCGTGGCGTGGGTCGCGATCCTCTTCGAGCTCGTGGGCGTGCTCGTGATCGGAACACTGAGCCTCGCGCTGCCGGAGCTGTTCCAGCATCCGACAGTCTGGTCGCTGTTCGGGTTCGGGTACGTCTTCATCCCGCTCGTTCTGCCCTTCTTCGGCCTGTGGTGGCTCGTGAAGCACCCGCCCGCGCCTTCGACGGACGAGCGGGCGGTCGCCATCCCCACTCCGGAGGCCGCTGACGCCGCGCCCGGAGCCTCGGGGGACGGGGGCCCGTCCGCGTCGGCCGCGGTGACGTCGTGATCGTCTTCCGCGATCCGGCCGAGGTCCCCGCCGGCTTCGGGCCCTCGGTCGTCGCGATCGGCAAGTTCGACGGCGTGCACGCGGGCCACCGGGCCGTGCTGGAGCGCGCGAAGGTCGACGCGGCCGCCGGCGCGAAGGTCGTCGCCGTGACGTTCGACCGCAATCCGCTGAGCCTCCTGCGCCCCGAACTGTGCCCCGAGGACCTCATCGGCGTCACGCAGAAGATCCAGCTCCTCGCGGGCACCGGCATCGACGCGACGCTCATGCTGCGCTTCGACGAGGCGCTCGCGGGCCTGTCCCCGCGCGAGTTCGTCGAGCGCATCCTGGTCGACGCGCTGGGAGCCCGGACCGTCCTGGTCGGCACCGACTTCCGCTTCGGCCGCGGTGGCGCCGGCAACCCCGAGGTCCTGACGGAGCTCGGCGCCGAACTCGGGTTCCGGGTCGACGTGATCGGCGATGTGCGCTCGATCGACAGCGACCGCCGCGTCTCGTCGACGTGGGTCCGCGACCTCCTGGCGCAGGGCGACGTCGAGTCCGCCGCGCGGCTGCTCGGGCGCCCGCACGCCGTGTGGGGCGAGGTCGTCCACGGTGCCAAGCGCGGCCGCGAACTGGGCTTCCCGACGGCGAACCTCTCGATCGACCTGGAAGGCTTCGTGCCGGCGGACGGCGTCTACGCGGGATGGCTCGTCGACGAGGGGGTCGCCGACGGATCGCCCCTCGCCGAGCCCCGCCGCACGACGCGGTACCCCGCAGCCATCAGCGTCGGCACGAACCCGACGTTCGACGACGTCACGACGAGGCAGGTCGAGGCGTACATCCTCGACGAGACCGATCTCGATCTGTACGGCCGGCTCGTGGAAGTGCAGTTCACGGCGCGCGTGCGCGGCATGGTCGCCTTCGAGGGGATCCCCGCGCTCATCGAGCAGATGGCCGACGACGTGCGGCGCGTCCGCACGCTGCTCGCCTGATCCCGGCCCCGCGCCGTAGACCCCGTGAGGGGCCCGCTCTACGATCGAGACCGTGGATGCCCTCCTCGCCGTCGCGGATCCGTCCGCCGCGCCATCGGTCAATCTGTGGGGCGCGCTCGGCTGCGCCGTCGCCTACTCGGCCTCGCTGCTCGCGACGCTCGACGCCTTCGCCGACTGGATCCTCGCGCGGGCCGACTCGCCCGCCGGGCGGCTCACCCCGGCGGTAGGCTTGAAGTTCGGGTCGAAGATCGCGGCAGCCGCGATCGCCGTGGTCGCCGCGGCCATCGTGCTCGCACTCGACGAGAACTGGTTCGCCTTCACGAGCCTGACGATCGCCTTCCTGGTCGTCGTCGCGATCGGCCTCGCCGTGCTGCTGAGACACTCGAGGGCGCTCGCCCGCACGGCACCGCCCGGAGGATGACGCGGGAGATCCCCGCCGATCCGCAAGTCACGCATTCCCGACAAGGAGAGACATGAGCCGCACCGAACTGCAGACGCTGCCCGAGCGCGCTGTCGAGCTGCTCGGCGGCCAGCCCGACGACACGACGCTGCGCCGCTACCTCCACGGGCTCCCCGGCGTCGACGCCGTGGGCCTCGAGCAGCGCGCCGCCGACCTCGGCACCCGCTCGATCAAGACCACCTCCAAGGCGTGGGCGCTCGACAAGATCATCGAGCTCATCGACCTCACGACCCTCGAAGGCGCAGACACCCCCGGGAAGGTGCGCTCGCTCGTCGCGAAGGCACTGAATCCGGATGCCTCCGACCCCACCTGCCCGCGCGTCGCGGCGGTCTGCGTCTACGGCGACATGGTGCCGTACGCCGTCGAGGCGCTCGGCTCCGCCCACGGCGATCCCGACGACGGCGGCGTGAGCGTCGCAGCAGTCGCGACGGCGTTCCCGAGCGGCCGCGCGTCGCTCGAGATCAAACTCGCCGACACCGCCGAGGCGGTAGCGCACGGCGCGGACGAGATCGACATGGTCATCGACCGCGGCGCGTTCCTCTCGGGCCGGTACGGACTCGTCTTCGACCAGATCGCCCGCGTCAAGCAGGTGTGCCGCCGCGCTGACGGCACCTACGCGTCCCTCAAGGTGATCCTCGAGACCGGCGAGCTGACGACGTACGACAACATCAAGCGCGCGTCGTGGCTCGCGATCCTCGCGGGCGGCGACTTCATCAAGACCTCGACCGGCAAGGTGCAGCCCGCCGCGACTCTGCCCACGACGCTCCTCATGCTCGAGGTCGTGCGTGACTGGCACCGTGCGACGGGGGAGAAGATCGGCGTCAAGCCCGCGGGCGGCATCCGCACCTCGAAGGATGCGATCAAGTACCTCGTGACGGTCGCCGAGATCGCGGGGGAGGAGTGGCTGCAGCCGCACCTGTTCCGCTACGGCGCGTCGAGCCTGCTCAACGACGTGCTCCTGCAGCGGCAGAAGCTGCGCACGGGGCACTACTCGGGCGCCGACTACGTGACGATCGACTGACGCAGACTCGAAACCGGAAGAGAAGACGAACAGATGAGTTTCCTCGAGTACGCCCCCGCTCCCGAGTCGCGCGCGATCCTGAACCTGCGCGACGAGTACGGGCTCTTCATCGACGGCGAGTTCCGCGCCGGCAGCGGGACGTCGTTCGCGACGATCTCGCCCGCCGACGAATCCCACATCGCGACGATCGCCTCGGCGAGCGAAGCGGATGTCGACGCCGCCGTCGCGGCCGCGCGACGCGCTTTCGACAGGACGTGGTCGAAGATGAGCGGCCGCGACCGCGGCAAGTACCTCTTCCGCATCGCACGACTCGTGCAGGAGCGCGCGCGGGAGCTCGCGGTCGCGGAGAGTCTCGACAACGGCAAGCCGATCAAGGAGAGCCGGGATGTCGACGTCCCCCTCGTCGCCGCATGGTTCTTCTACTACGCGGGGTGGGCCGACAAGCTCGACCACGCCGGCCTCGGCGCCGACCCTCGGCCGCTCGGCGTCGCAGGTCAGGTGATCCCGTGGAACTTCCCGCTGCTGATGCTCGCGTGGAAGATCGCACCGGCGCTCGCCGCGGGCAACACCGTCGTCCTCAAGCCCGCCGAGACCACGCCTCTCACGGCGCTCATCTTCGCCGAGATCCTCCAGCAGGCCGACCTCCCGGCGGGCGTCGTCAACATCATCACGGGCGCGGGTGCGACGGGAGCGGCGCTCGTGCGGCATCCCGATGTCGACAAGGTCGCCTTCACGGGCTCGACCGCCGTCGGCCGTGAGATCGCGAAGGCTGTCGCGGGGACGGGCAAGAAGCTGACCCTCGAGCTCGGCGGCAAGGCCGCGAACATCATCTTCGAGGACGCCCCCATCGAGCAGGCCGTCGACGGGATCGTGACGGGGATCTTCTTCAACCAGGGCCAGGTGTGCTGCGCGGGCAGTCGTCTGCTCGTGCAGGAGGCGATCCACGACGAGGTCGTCGACCGGCTCAAGTCGCGTCTGTCAACCCTCCGCCTCGGCGATCCGCTCGACAAGAACACCGACATCGGGGCGATCAATTCGCGCGAGCAGCTCGAGCGCGTGCGCGAACTGAGCCGCATCGGCGACGAAGAGGGCGCGGAGCGCTGGACGGCGGAGTGCGCGATCCCCGACAAGGGCTTCTGGTTCGCGCCGACGATCTTCACGAACGTGCAGTCGAGCCACCGCATCGCGCGCGACGAGATCTTCGGGCCCGTCCTGTCGGTGCTGACCTTCCGCACGCCCGCCGAAGCCATCGAGAAGGCGAACAACACCCCCTACGGCCTCTCGGCCGGCATCTGGACCGAAAAGGGCTCGCGCATCCTCGCGGTCGCCGACCGTCTGCGCGCGGGCGTCGTGTGGGCGAACACCTTCAACCGGTTCGATCCGTCGAGCCCGTTCGGCGGCTACAAGGAGTCGGGCTTCGGCCGCGAGGGCGGGCGGCACGGACTGCTCGCGTATCTGCAGGGCCCTGGCGGGACGATCGAGCAGGCGAAGCGCGTCGATGCGCGCTCCGTCAAGAAGGAGGTCTCCTCGTGAGCAAGCGGCTGACCGTTCCCAAGACCTACAAGCTGTTCATCGGCGGCGCCTTCCCGCGCAGCGAGTCGGGGCGCATCTACGAGGTCGTCTCGGCGAAGGGGGAGTTCCTCGCGAACGCGGCCCTCGCGTCGCGCAAGGACGCCCGCGATGCCGTCGTCGCAGCCCGAGGCGCCGTCAAGGGGTGGTCGGGTGCGACCGCGTACAACCGCGGGCAGGTGCTGTACCGCGTCGCGGAGCTGCTCGAGGGGCGCCGTGCGCAGTTCGTCGACGAGATCGTGCAGCAGACCGGGGCGTCGTCCGCCGTCGCGCAGGCCGAGGTCGACGAGGCGATCGACCGCTGGGTCTGGTACGCGGGCTGGTGCGACAAGTTCGCGCAGGTCGCCGGCAACGGCAACGCCGTCGCGGGTCCGTACTTCAACATCTCGGTGCCGGAGCCGACCGGCGTCGTCGGCATCGTCGCCCCGCAGGACACGGCGCTCCTCGGGTTCGTCTCGGCGATCGCGCCGGCTCTCGTGACGGGCAACGCGGTCGTCGTGATCGCGTCGCAGCAGTATCCGCTCTCCGCCATCAGCCTCGCCGAGGTGCTCGCGACGTCGGACGTCCCCGGCGGAGTCGTCAACGTCCTGACGGGATCTCCCGCCGAGATCGCGCCGTGGCTCGCCTCGCACCCGGAGGTGCACGCGCTCGACCTCGTGGGCGCGGGCGACCTCGACTGGGTCGATCTGCAGATCGCGGCGGCGGACTCCGTCACGCGCGTCCTGCCGCCCGAGCAGGGTCCGGATGCCGCGGCCCCCAGCCTGCAGCGGATCGCGGCGTTCACCGAGATCAAGACGGTGTGGCATCCGAAATCCCTCGTCTGACCACCTGGTGAATTCGAGGTAACGAAAAGGTAACGGTGCATGTAGGGTGGTCTCCACGTCGAAGAGGACGTGACCACCCGGAGGACATGCCCGATGCCCGCCCACCCGGCATCCGATACCCGAGATCGGATCCAGGCCCTTGTGACCGTCTGCGTGCTCGCCGTCGTGAGCCTCGTCATCGCGTTCCTGGGGGCAGCCCCCGCACGGGTCAGCGCGACCGAGCTCATGGGCGACGAGCGCGCACCCGCCGAACGCGCCTTCGTCGTGAGCCATCGCGGCGGGGGAGCCCTCGCCCCCGAGAACACGATCCCCGCCGTCACGGCGGCCATCGACGCGGGCTTCGACTACCTCGAGGTCGACATCGCCCTGACCGCCGACCGCGTCCCCGTGCTCATGCACGACAAGAGCGTCGACCGCACGACCGACGGACACGGCCGAATCGCCGACCTCACGCTCGCCGAAGTGCAGCAGCTCGACGCCGGGTCGTGGTTCGCCGCGGAGTACGCCGGCACGCCCGTGCCGACCTTCGAGGAGTTCCTGACGGTGCTCGCGCCCTCGGGCCGTCGCGCGATGCTCGAACTGAAGGGGGAGTGGGATGCCGCGGCCGGCGCCGCGCTCATCGAGACGCTCCGCCGGCATGACCTCGAGCGCCGCGTCGCGATCGTGAGCTTCGACCCGCGCGCGCTGCTCACGACGAGCGGCGCGTCGGAGCTGGCATTCCGGCTCCTCATCCTGCGCCGACTGCCCCGCGACATCGAGCAGGCGGTCAAGGGCGCCGATGCGCGTGGGATCATCGTCGACTGGAAGGCCGTCGCCCGTCGCCCGGAGGTCGTCGCCGAGATGCACGAACTGGGCCTGCGGGTCGTCGTCTACACGCTCAACAGCGACGGCGAGTGGAAGGACACGATCGCCGCGGGCGTGGACGGCATCGTGACCGACGAACCCGGACGCCTTCTCGAATGGCAGGACGCGATCGCGAGCGGCGACGAGTAGCCTTGAACCACCGAGCGAGGGTGGGTGAACCGTGGGAAGTCGTCCGTCCGTGATCGTGGCCGTCGCGTCACTCACGGCATTGCTGGCGCTCTCGGCATGCGCCCCAGAACCTGCGGATCCCGCTCCGAGCGGCTCGTCGAGCCCGTCGCCCTCGTCGAGCGGCTCCGCGTCCGCGACGCCCGAGCCTTCGCCCAGTGAGACATCGTCGGCAGCGGACGACATCGCGCTCCCTGCGGCGTGCGAGCAGATCTACTCCGCAGCCATGCTCGCGACGCTCATGGCGCAGGCGCCGCCGCTCAACGACCCGGGCGTCACGATGCTCTCGACGCAGAACGCCGAGCTGCTCGAGATCATGGGCTCCGGCATCCCGACGATCCGCTGCTCGTGGGGCGGGCCGAGTGAATTCGGCCTGGCGACCAACGTATCGATCATCGATGCGGGGCAGTCGGCCGCGATCCTCGCGGCGGTGCAGAGCTCAGGCTTGGGCTGCGCCGACTACGCGGGAGGCACGATCTGCCGCATCGAGCAGAAGCGGCTCGACTTCGACGATCAAGAGGTCGCCTTCGGCGAGACCCACTTCCTGAGGGGGAACGGCTGGGTCTCGACATCCTGGCTCAACTTCGCGCCCGAAGGGTACACGGAAGACATCGCCGACACGCTCTGGGGCTGAACCGCGCGCATGCCGCTAGACTGGCGGCGGGGAATCCCGATCCCGGGGTCGCGGCTCGCAGAAGCGAGTGCCAGCGACCGGGGACAAAGGTTTCCCGTCCCGCGTCCGTGACGGCGCGCGCGCCGCCCGCGGGAGCTGTTGCAGACCACAGCCGGTCGTCAGACCGGTCGCCTGGCCGGAGTATCCGGCAACCTACGCTCAGGAGGAGCATGCCGCCCACGGCATCCGCCGCTCAGTCCGCCCGTTCGGCTCAGCGGCGCAGGAAGCCCACGACGTCGCGTCGCGACGACGAGGCGCCCGTCATCCCGATCCTCGCCCGCAAGGTGCGCGAGGTCGAGGCGAAGGCCCAGCGCGGAAAGCTCGGGCCCACGAACCGCGTCAAGTTCCAGGTCATCGCGTTCCTCGTGCGCGAAGAGCGCGCCCGTGTGAAGGCCGACACCGCCATCACCGACGCGGCGCGCGCGGAGCTCCTCAAGCGCCTCGACGGCGTCGCGACGATCCTCGCCAAGACCGCGGCGCGCGACACGAGCCTCATCCAGCTGCTCGAGGTCGACCAGGCGACGTCCCCCGTCGCACGGCGCATGCGCCGCGACTGGCTGCTCGAGTCGGGGGCCGAACTGCCGCCGGACGAGCTCATCATCACCGACGCCGCGCCCGCCGCGGCACCCGTCGTCCCCGCGGCACTCGCCGAGCGGCAGGTCGTGCCGCCCCAGGTCGTGTCGCGCCGCGAGTCCAACCCGTTCCTCGCGCCCGATCTCACGATGCGCACCGCGAAGGAGACGCCCCGTCGGCGCCTCGACGGGTGGGAGATCATGGGGCCGCTCTACAAGGCCTTCGAGACCGGCGCGGGCGGCGGCTCCGCGACGATGCCGCTTCCGCCCGTCCCCGAGTTCGACCGTCTCTCGCCCAAGGGCCTTGACGTCATGCCGCACCAGTCGCGGTTCCTCGAGGCTGTCCGCGAGGGGCACCGCACGTTCCTGCTCGCCGATGAGCCGGGCCTCGGCAAGACTGCGGAGTCGGTGCTCGCGGCATCCGTCGCCGACGCCTACCCGCTGCTCGCTGTCGTGCCCAACGTCGTCAAGATGAACTGGGCGCGCGAGGTCGAGCGGTGGACGCCGCAGCGCCGCGCGACGGTCATCCACGGCGACGGCGAGGGAGTCGACGCGTTCGCGGACGTCTTCATCGTCAACTACGAGATCCTCGACCGGCACCTCTCGTGGCTCGGCGACCTGGGGCTCAAGGGCCTCGTCGTCGACGAGGCGCACTTCATCAAGAACCTCACTTCGCAGCGCTCGCGCAACGTGCTCGCGCTCGCGAACCGCATCCGTCAGCAGGTGCGCAACCCGCTGCTGCTGGCACTGACGGGTACGCCGCTCATCAACGACGTCGAGGACTTCGACGCCATCTGGCGCTTCCTCGGGTGGACCAACGGCGAGAAGCCCGGCCCGCTGCTCATGGAGAAGCTCGACGAGACGGGTCTCACGCCCGCCGACAAGGCGTTCTACCCCGAGGCACGCGAAGCCGTCATCTCGATGGGGATCGTCCGTCGCAAGAAGAAGGACGTCGCAGCGGATCTGCCCGACAAGCTCATCGCCGACCTGCCGGTCGAGCTGGACGACGAGTTCGGACGCTCGATCCGCCAGGCCGAGCGCGAGCTCGGCGAGCGGCTCGCGGCGAAGTACCGCCGTATCATCGAGGCGCGCAGCTCGGCACGGTCCGGCTCGAGCACGGCCTTCGGTGAGATCGACGAGGACATCGTGCGACTCGTCGCGCACAACGAGCTCGAGGAGTCCAAGGCGGCAGGCACGGGCGCCGAGAACGTCTTCACGATGGTCCGCAGAATCGGTCAGGCCAAGGCTCAGCTCGCCGCCGACTACACGGTGCAGCTGCAGCGCTCGGTCGGCAAGGTCGTGTTCTTCGCGAAGCACATCGACGTCATGGACCAGGCCGAGGCGCACTTCGCGTCGGCAGGGCTGAAGACGGTGTCGCTGCGCGGCGACCAGACGACTCTCGCCCGTCAGGCGGCGATCGACGCGTTCAACAACGACCCCGCGGTCGGCGTCGCGGTCTGCTCGCTCACGGCGGCGGGCGTCGGCGTCAACATGCAGGCGTCGTCGAACGTCGTGCTCGCCGAGCTGTCGTGGACGGCCGCCGAGCAGACGCAGGCCATCGACCGCGTGCACCGCATCGGCCAGGACGAGCCCGTCACGGCGTGGCGCATCATCGCGGCGCACACGATCGACACCAAGATCGCCGAGCTCATCGACTCCAAGCAGGGTCTCGCGGCGCGCGCGCTCGACGGTGAGGCCGTCGATCCGCAGTCGAGCGACTCGGTGCAGCTGTCGGCCCTCATGCACCTTCTGCGGAAGGCGCTCGGCGCGGCATAGGGAGTCAGGCGCCTCGCCTGCCTCTCTCGCGCCGCGTAGACCGCGCGAGAGACGACGTCAACCCCTCGCCTCGGTGCTCCGTGGGCTCGTACCGTCGAGCCACCGAGGCAAGGAGGCAGAGATGTCCGATCCGAAGCAGGGTGGGCGGGCCGACGAGGATACCGTCGCCGGCACGATCGACGCCGCGCTCGAGAACGCCTACGACGGCGCGCTCGACGGCGACCGCGACGAGCCGCTCGACGAGGATCTCGACGGCGACCTCGTGGACGGCGCGGCCGCGGACGAGCAGGCGGCGCGCGAAGGCACGAAGGGTCTGCCCGAAGGCGAGATCTGAGCGACCCGAGACGGCCGTCCCCGAGGGGCGGCCGTCTCTTCGCGCGGCGCGCGGATACTGACGGTCGCGTGTGTGGCACGGCCGATGCATCCGGCGATAGTGTCGGGAGAGGCAGCGACGCCGCTCGAAACCTCCCGACCTAAGGACCACACATGAAGATCGGCATCCTCACCAGCGGCGGCGACTGTCCGGGACTCAACGCGGTCATCCGCGGCGTCGTCCTGAAGGGGACGACGCACTACGACCTCGAGTTCGTCGGCATCCGCGACGGCTGGCGGGGTGTCGTGGACGGCGACTTCTTCCCCCTCTCGAGGCACGAGGTCAAGGGCCTCTCGAAGGTCGGCGGCACGATCCTCGGCACGAGCCGCACCAACCCCTACGAGGGTCCGCGCGGCGGCGCCGAGAACATCTCCAAGACCCTCTACGGCCACCGCATCGACGGCATCATCGCGATCGGCGGCGAGGGCACCCTCGCGGCCGCGAACCGACTCGCAGGCGACGGGATCAACGTCCTCGGCGTCCCCAAGACGATCGACAACGACCTGCGGGCCACGGACTACTCATTCGGCTTCGACACCGCCGTCAACATCGCGACCGACGCCATGGACCGCCTGCGCACGACGGGCGACTCGCACCAGCGCTGCATGGTCGCCGAGGTCATGGGCCGCCACGTCGGCTGGATCGCGCTGCACGCGGGCATCGCGGCGGGTGCGCACGTCATCTGCATCCCCGAGGTGCCGCTGTCGATCACCGAGGTCGCGAACCAGGTCTCGAAGGCCCACGACCGCGGCCGCGCTCCGCTCGTCGTCGTCTCCGAGGGCTTCACCCTCACGGGCATGGACGAGGCCTACAGCGACAAGGGCCTCGACGCCTTCAACCGCCCGCGCCTGGGCGGCATCGGCGAGATGCTCGCGCCCGAGATCGAGCGCATCACGGGCATCGAGACCCGCGCGACGGTGCTCGGCCACATCCAGCGCGGCGGGTCGCCGTCGGCCTTCGACCGTGTCCTCGCGACGCGCCTCGGTCTCGCGGCGGCGGATGCCGTCGTGTCGGAAGCCTGGGGGCAGATGGTGTCGCTCAAGGGCACCGACATCGTGCGGGTGTCCTTCGAGGACGCCCTCGGCGAGCTCAACACCGTGCCGCGTCACCGCTACGACGAGGCCGCCGCCCTCTTCGGCTGAGCCGCTTTCGACGGACGGGATGCCTCGGCTCGAGGCATCCCGTCTTCGTTTGCGTCTGCTTCTGGGTGGGCCCCGTCGATCTCGTCCCGGCGAGTCACGCATGTCCCGATCTATCGCCGTCGTGTCCCAAGATCATCTGATTGCGAGCCGCTGAGCAGCCGAAATCGGGACATGGTTGTTCCGCGCTCGCGCGGGGTGCTCCGCCCTCTCCTCCCTCGCTCCTTCCCTTGCCGAGTCCGCTGACAGATCGTCCGTGAAAGGGCGCGGTCCGGCGCCTCCCAGGGAGAGTGAACGGATGCCGCGTCGCTCGCCCTTGCCCCCGGAACTGCCGTCCCGCTTCAGCGTGTCAGAGGCGGTCGCGCTCGGCGTCTCACCGTCGAGGCTGACCCGCGGCGACATCCGTCGGCCCTTCCATGGCGTGCGCGCCGTCCAGGGCGGCGGGGACTCGACACTCCTGCAGTTGTGTCTCGACTACGCGCCACGGCTGGCGCCCTGGCAGTTCTTCAGTCATGAGACTGTCTTCGCGCTCCTGGGTGCGCCCACGCCCGAGTGGCCCTATCGCCCCGGCATCCACATCTCAGCCCACCGACCCGCGCGGGAACCGCGCACAGCGGGAGTCGCCGGCCATCGTCTGCAGTTGCGCGAGCCCGCGACCCTGCTGCTGCCGAACGGGCTGCCGATCGAGCATCCTGTTCGGGCGTGGCGGCAGACGGGCAGGCAATGGGCGCTCGATGATCTCATCGCCACCGCCGAGTTTCTGATTTCGGATCGAGGACGAACGGCGATCGCCTCCTTCGACGACCTCGCCGCGGAAGTCGAGGCGATGGGTGACACGCGCGGCGGCATACTGCGCAAAGCGCTCGTCGAGGTCCGGGCTGGCACACGGTCAGCGAGAGAGACGCACCTGCGTCTACGCCTCGTCCGGGCGGGTCTTCCTGAGCCCGACGTCAACGTGACCATCCGAGATCATCGCGGTTCCGCGATCCTCGAATTGGACCTTGCCTACCCGAGATGGCGAGTTGCGGCCGAGTACGACGGGCGAGCGCACGCCGAAGACACGCTGCAGTTCGCGAAGGACGCCGATCGCTGGGATCTGATCCGAGATCTCGGCTGGGACCATGTCCGCATCCTCAACCACCACATGCGGGATGGCGGCCGCTCAGCCGTCGCGAGGGTGCGTGAGGCGCTGATCCGGGCCGGGTGGCGTCCGGGTCATGCGTCGCATGTCCCACTTTCGTTCAGATAGCGGCATCCATCCAGCGGAAAGTGGGACACGAAGGGGAGAAAGCGGGACACCACAGGGAGGAAGCGGGACACGACCGAGAGGGAACGGGGACAGGCCGAACCGGCTGGGATGCCGCGCGACATCGCCCGCGAGGGTCAGGCGTCGGCGACCCCGAGGACGTCGAGCAGCCACGCGAGCTCGAACGCACGCTCGCGCCACGCGTTGTACCGCCCCGAGACGCCCCCGTGGCCCGCGACCATCTCGCACTTGAGCAGGGCATCGGCGCCGACTTCGCGCAGCCGCGCGACCCACTTGGCGGGCTCGACGTACAGCACGCGCGTGTCGTTGAGTGACGTGACGGCGAGAATGCGCGGGTAGGCGACATCCGTCCGCACGTTCTCATACGGCGAGTACGACTTCATGTACGCGTAGACGTCGGCGTTGTGCAGGGGGTCTCCCCACTCGTCCCACTCGATGACGGTGAGCGGCAGCGACGGATCGAGGATCGTCGTGAGCGCGTCGACGAAGGGCACATCCGCGAGGATGCCGGCGAAGAGCTCCGGCGCAAGGTTGGCGACGGCGCCCATGAGGAGCCCGCCGGCCGAGCCTCCCTCAGCGACGAGCTGAGACGGCGTCGTGTAGCCGTTGTCGACGAGGTGCAGGGCGCAGTCGACGAAGTCCGTGAACGTGTTGCGCTTGCTGAGCAGCTTGCCGTCCTCGTACCACTGACGGCCCATCTCGCCGCCGCCGCGCACGTGCGCCACGGCGAAGACGACGCCGCGATCCAGGGCCGAGAGGCGGGCGACCGAGAAGCCGGGCTCGATCGAGTGCTCGTACGAGCCGTAGCCATACAGGTGCACGGGGCGGGGAGCGGAGCCGGCATCGCCGAACGAGCGCTTCCAGACGAGCGAGATGGGGATCTGCGTGCCGTCCTGCGCCGTCGCCCACACGCGGGCCTGCGCGTAGTCCTCTGGGTCGTAGCCGCCGAGCACGGGCTGCCGCTTGCGCAGCAGCAGCTCGCGCGTCGCGATGTCGAGGTCGTAGACCGTGCCGGGGGTCGTGAACGAGCCGTACCCGATCCGCAGCAGCGGGGGAGCCCACTCGGGGTTGCCGCCGCCGCCCACGGCGTAGAGCGGCTCGTCGAACTGCAGCTCGTCGACGGTCCCCGTCTCGTACGAGAGCAGGCCCAGGCGCGCGAGCCCGCCGCGGCGGTATGCGACGACGCCCCAGTCGCGGAACGTCGAGAGACCCAGCAGCCGGCGGCCGGGTTCGTGGGGGAGCACGACTTCTCGGGGGCCTGCGGGGTCGGATGCCGCGACCCGCACCATCTCGAAGTCCAGGGCTCCGTCGTTGTGCACGATGTAGAGGACGTCCTCGCCGTCGACGACCGCGTGGTTGACCTCGTACTCGACGCCTTCGACACGGGGCCACACGATGCGCGGCTCGGCGCGCAGGTCGTCGGCATCCAGCAGCCATTCCTCGCTCGTGATGGACGACCCGAGCCCGATGACGAGGTAGCGGTCGCTGCGCGTGAAGCCCGCGCCGACCCAGTACCGCTCGTCGGGCTCGTGGAAGAGCTTGGCGTCGTCCTCGACGGGCGTGCCGAGCTCGTGCAGCCACACGGTGTCGGGGCGCCACGCGTCGTCGACGGTGCTGTAGACGACGAACCGTCCGTCGGGCGAGAAACCTGCACCCGCGAAGGTGCCCTCGATGACGTCGGGGAGCTGCTCGCCCGTCTCGAGGTCCCGCACGCGGACGGTGTAGCGCTCGTCGCCCGCGACGTCGACGCCGTAGAGCATGAGGCGGCCGTCGTTGGAGACCTCGAAGCTGCCGAGCGAGAAGAACTCGCCACCCTCGGCCTCGACGTTCGCGTCGAGGAGCACCTGCTCGCCGGGCACGGGCGCATCGGTCGAGAGCACGGGCGGCGTCCAGTCGTCGGGCGACGCGAGCGGTGCGCGGCACTGGATGCCGTACTGCTTGCCCTCGATCGTGCGGCCGTAGTACCACCAGTCGCCCTGGCGGCTCGGCACCGACAGATCGGTCTCGAGCGTGCGCCCCTTGATCTCGTCGAAGATGCGCTCGCGCAGTCCCGCGAGGTGCGCCGTACGGGCCTCCGTGTAGGCGTTCTCGGCCTCGAGATGACCGATGACGGCGGCGTCCTCCTTCGCCCGGAACCACTCGTACGGGTCGTCGAACGAGTCGCCGTGATGGCTGCGCGGGACGGGGTTGCGAGAAGCGATGGGAGGGACGACGGATGCCGCGCCCTGCGCGTCTGTCAGAGTCACCACTTCACGCTAGCCGAGGCGTCCTGACCATGGGTCGCGAGGGTTATCGGATTCTCGGGAGGATGTGCGAGGATACCTCCTGGCTCGGTAAACGGAGCAAGAACCCCCGCTGAACTGTTCGTTCGCACGCCGATCGCGTCGGCACCCCTTCTGAATTCACTTGACGGAAAGCGAACGGTGGAAACCGCAGCCCTGCTCGTGGTGCTGGTCATCGCACTGGCCCTCTTCTTCGACTTCACAAACGGCTTCCACGACACCGCGAATGCGATGGCGACGCCCATCGCGACGGGCGCCCTCAAGCCGAAGACCGCGGTGCTGCTCGCGGCGGCGCTGAACCTCGCCGGAGCCTTCCTCTCGACGGAGGTCGCAAAGACGATCTCGAACGGCATCATCCACGAGGACGACATATCCGCGGCGATCTTCCCTGCCGTCATCTTCGCGGGCCTCATCGGCGCCATCACGTGGAACATGCTCACGTGGCTCCTGGGCCTGCCGTCGAGTTCGTCCCACGCCCTCTTCGGCGGCCTCATCGGCGCGACCATCGTCGGTGTCGGCGCATACGCGATCGACTTCAGCGTCGTCATCTCGAAGGTCATCCTGCCGGCCGTCATCGCGCCTCTGACCGCGGGGATCATCGCCTTCACGTCGACCAAGCTCGCCTACGTCCTGACGCGTCGCTACGACACCAGGCCCGACGGCCGCGACGGCTTCCGCTTCGGCCAGATCTTCACTTCGTCGCTCGTCGCACTCGCGCACGGCACCAATGACGCGCAGAAGACGATGGGCATCATCACGCTGCTGCTCATCACGGTGGGCTGGCAGACGAGCCCCGAGCCGCAGACGTGGGTCATCTTCGCGTGCGCCATCACGATCGCCCTCGGCACCTACATGGGCGGCTGGCGCATCATCCGCACGCTCGGCAAGGGTCTGACGGAGGTCAAGCCCGCACAGGGCTTCTCGGCCGAGGCCTCGACGGCCTCGACGATCCTCGCCTCGAGCGCCCTCGGCTTCGCCCTGTCGACGACGCAGGTCGCGTCCGGCTCGGTCATCGGATCGGGACTCGGGCGTCGTGGATCGAAGGTCCGCTGGCGCACGGTCGGGCGCATCATGATCGGCTGGCTCCTGACGCTGCCCGCCGCCGGCGCCGTCGGCGCACTCGCGGCGCTCGTAGTCGTGTGGCTGGGCGACTGGGGAATCCTCATCGACGCCATCGCGGCCGTGCTCATCATCGTGGGCCTGTTCCTGCGCTCGCGCCGCGACTCGGTCACGGCCGCCAACGCGATGAGCGAGGTCGCCGACTCGGGGATGGCCGTCAAGGTCAAGCGCAATCCGCCGCCCACCCGCCGGTCGCGTGCCATCAAGCGCGAGCAGGAGCGTCGTGACAAGGAGGCCTCGAAGTGAGCATCACGATCGACTGGCTCGCGTTCGGGCAGGTCTTCGTCGCGGCGATGATCTCAGCGGTCCTCGTCGTGGGCTTCTACGCCCTCGGCCTGCGTCTCCTCGTGCGCGCGGGCCGCGCCCCCGTCGTGGCGCCGGCCGACTTCACCGACGCGATCGCCGTCGTGACGCCCAAGGAGCTCGCCCGCGCTGAGAAGGCGGCCGCCAAGGCCGCGAGGAAGAGCCCCCTCACCGAGGGCCAGAAGCGCCTCGCCCTGTGGGCCGCATACGGCTCGTTCGGCGTGTGCGCGCTCGCCGTCCTCGGCGGCCTGCTGCTGATCCTCTTCAACCACTGACGACGGATGCCGCGGCCACCGGATGCCGCAGCCTGCGGGTTGCGACATGAGGGTGCACGTGCCCGGTCTCCCCACACGCGTCCAGCCGCTGTCAGGCCGATATCAGCACGACGGGCGGTGATATCAGAGCGATATCAGCGCACTTGACGCATATCGGGACGAAGATCACAGTGACGTCATGAACATCGGGGTGCTGGGGGCTCTGACCCTGGACGACGGCCGGGTCGCACCGGCTCCGCGTGATCGACTTGTGCTCGGCGCACTGGCGGCACACATCGGCCGGTCTGTCACGATCGAGTCCATCGCGGCGGCCCTGTGGGGCGACGACCTCCCGGCATCCTGGCCGAAGGTGATCCCCGGCTGCATCATGCGCTTGCGGCGCGAACTGCCTCCGGCCGCGATCGAGACCACGTCACTCGGCTATCGGCTCGTGCCGGGGAACGTCGAGCTGGATGCGGAGCGATTCGAGCGGCTCGTTGAGCGCGGTGTTCAGCTGATCGAACTCGGCGAGCCCGATCGCGCGGTCCACTCTTTATCCGAAGGGCTCGCCCTCTGGCGGGGGCAGCCCTTCGCGGAGCTTCACGACTGGGCACCGGCCCGCATAGCCTCCTCGCGTCTCGACGAGATCCGCCTCGCCGCGGAGGAGTCGCTTCTCGAGGCGCTGCTCGAATCGGGCAACCTCGTCGAGGCGGCGGCCGGGTCTCGAGCCAGAGTCGCCGAAGCGCCGATGCGCGAACGCCGGTGGGTCATCCTCGGCCTCGTGCAGTATCGGCAAGGCCGGCAAGCCGAAGCGCTCGCGACGGTCCGCCGTGGACGGGCGCTCCTCGCGACAGAGCTGGGTCTCGATCCGTGCGCTGAGCTCGCCTCGCTCGAGCGGGCGATCCTGGTGCAGGATCCCGCGCTGGCGTCGGGAGCTCCGTTCCGAGCAGAGAGCGTCGAATGCCCGTACTTCGGCCTGCCGTCCGCCGGCATCGAGGATGGAGAGCGGTACTTCGGACGCGAGGCGGAATTGGATGGTGCGACTAAAGAGCTGGAGCAGCACGGCGTCCTCGTGGTCTCCGGCTCCTCTGGGGTCGGCAAGTCGTCGTTCGTCCGCGCCGGAATCGCTTCGCGATTCGCCGCTCGCGGTTGCCGAGTGATCGTCGTGACACCGGGGGAGCGTCCCGTCGAGACCCTGCGAGACGTCGATGCGGCCGATCGCGATTCGCTCCTGATCGTCGACCAGTGCGAGCAGGCTTTCGCGAACGACGACCCTGACGAAACCCGACGGTTCTTCGAGGAGCTGCGGGCGATGGTCTTCCGTTGCACCGTCGTGGTGGCGGTCCGCGCGGATCGGCTCGGTGACCTCGCAGACCACCACGGATTCGCCGGCCTCATCCAATCCCACCTGCTGATGTTGGGCCCGCTCACGGCCGATGGCCTGCGCGCCGTCATCGAGAAGCCTGCGCGGCAGGCAGGACTCATCCTCGAACCGGGGCTGGTGGAAGTCCTGACGCGTGACGCGGATGGGCGCAACCTGCCGCTTCTCTCGCATGCGCTCTACCAGGTGTGGCAGCGCCGCGAAGGGCGCGTGCTGAGCATTGACGGCTACCGCGCGTCGGGAGAGATCCACGGTGCCGTCGCTCAGTCGGCCGAGGAGCTGTTCGCGGATCTGTCCGAGGAGGCCGCACAGAACGTGCGCGACATCCTCCTTCGACTTGTCGAGCCTTCTCGCGGTGGAGGGGTCATCTGTCAGCGCGTGAACCGCGCGACCGTTGCAATCGACGAGGCGCACGCGCGCGTGGCCGAGCGACTGGTGGACGCCCGCCTTGTGACCAGCGACGAGGAGTCCCTCCAGCTGGCACATGAGGCCGTCGCCCGCGAATGGCCGCGTCTGCGGGAATGGCTCGCGGACGACGTCGCCGGTCAGCGGATCATGCGCCACCTGAACTCCGCGGCGACCGCGTGGGAAGGGATGGGGCGACCCGACAGCGAGCTGTATCGCGGAACGCGCCTGAGCGCCGCCGTCCAGTGGCGAGAGTCGGCGAGGCCGGTGCTCGCGCAGGTGGAGATGGAGTTCCTGGACGCCTCGGTCCAACGGGAGGTGGCGGATCTCGACGCCACGCGACATCAGCTGCGTCGGGAGCAGCGCTCCGTGCGGCGTCTGCGATGGCTGGCGGGAGCGACCGCTTCGCTCGCGGTGGTGGCGTTCGCGACCGGTGCCTTCGCAGCAGTGCAGGCGTCCGAGGCCAGCAAGCGGGCCGTGATGGACGACGCAGGACGTGTGGCCGCGCTCGCCACGGCGGAGCCCGTCTTCGAGCGCGCCCTGCTCATGGCAGTTGAAGCGATTCGTCTCTGGGACGGGGGACCTACGCGACGGGCTCTCCTGGATGTCATGGGCCGGAGTCCGCGCATCGTGAGCGTGGTGCGACTGTCCGACGGCATGGGCATCGAGACCATGATGCTCGGCGCGGAGGATTCCGCAGCGCTTGTCATCGACGACGCGATCAATGCGAGAGTGTTCGACCTCGATCGTCGCATCCAGGTCGGCTCGGCCGATGTAGGCGGAGGCATCGTCCTGGACGCAGCCGAGGGACCCGGCGGCAGGATCGCGCTCAGCGTGCTGAAGGAGGGTTGCTGGCCCGTCGACGTGTGCGATGCTCCCGATCTGCGCACGCTCGACTCCGGCGGCTTCACCGTCGGCCAACTGACCTTCCCCGCGTTCGGTGCGGTGGCTCTCGACGTCGAGTACTCGCCGGACCGGTCGTTGGGAGCGGTGATCGCGCCGTTGCCGCAGACCGCAGAGGGGGCAAACATCGCCGTCTGGGACGTGGAATCCCCTGACGAGCCGCTCTTGCTGCACCTTCCGCACGCGGGGACCAATCCGGGGCCACCGAGCTGGGCGAACTCGTTCGGACGAGTGCGGTTCTCGCACGACGGCACGAGACTCTACGCGAGCGGTTTCGGGCCCACCGCCGTCTTCGACACCACGACCGGCGCCGTCCTCGACGAGATCGAGGGGGACGGGCTCCTCGCCGTGAGCCCCGATGGGCAATCCCTCCTCCTGCGCGAGGGCCATCGAGCGGCGCGCATCGTCGACATCGCGGATCCGGCTCGATCTCGACTGCTTGAGATGCCGGACGACGTGTGGGACGGCGCGTTCAGCCCCGACGGCACACACGTCGCCACAGCGGCGGGCGATCGGGCCTGGGTGTGGGGCGCGGACAGCGGGGACCTCGAAGAGACCCTCGAAGGGCATGTCGACGTCGTCCGCGCCGTGGCGTTCCGTACGAACGACGAACTCGTGACGGCGGGAATGGACGGGGCGCTGTTCACCTGGACCCTCGGTGATTGGTCCGATTCGTTCCGCGATTCGATTCGAGACATGACAGACCTGACGGTGGTGCCCAAGGATGAGCGCACCCTCGTCTACGACCTCTCGGACGGCAGACGGATCGGAGTGTCGGCCGATCCGGCGATCTGGCTCGAGCGCGCATGCGCCGTCGCAGGGCGGGCTCTGAGCGAGGAGGAGTGGCGCGGTGTACTCCCAGGCCGCTCCTACGACCCCGCCTGCGCGCCCGACGGCGCCGACGCTCGGAAATAGACTCGGGCGCATGGAGCCCGTGCAGTTCGGCCAGTATCCGCCCGCGCGCCGCACGATCGTGCACGTGAGCGACACGCACCTCATGGCGGGCAACCGGCCGCTCGGCGGACGCTACGACACCGCCGCCAACCTCCGCAGGACGCTCGCCGAGGTCGAGAGGCTGGGCATCCGGCCGGACGCGATCGTCTTCACGGGCGACCTCACCGACCTCGGCGAGCCCGAGGCCTACGCGGCGCTGAAGGACGCCGTCGAGCCCCTCGCGGCACGCCTCGGCGCCCCCATCGTGTGGGTCGCGGGCAATCACGACGAGCGGACGGCGCTGCGGCGCGACCTCCTCGGTCAGGACCCGAGCGAGGAGCCCGTGACGAGCGTCCGGGATCTCGACGGGCTCCGCCTCGTCGCGCTGGACACGTCCGTCCCCGGCTGGCATCACGGCGATCTCGATGAGGGGCAGCTGACGTGGCTGCGCGGCATCCTGTCCACTCCCGCGCCGCTCGGGACGATCCTGGCGCTGCACCACCCGCCGCTGCCGAGCCACATCCCGCTCTTCGACATCCTCGAACTGCGCGACCAGCCGCGGCTCGCCGAGGTCGTCCGCGGCACGGACGTGCGGGCGATCCTCGCGGGGCACCTGCACTACTCGACGAGCGGCACCTTCGCGGGGGTCCCCGTGAGCGTCGCGGCCGCGACGTGCTACACGATGAACCTCGCGCGCCCCGCGGTCGAGGTCAACGGGATGGATGCCGGGCAGTCGTTCCACCTCGTGCACGTCTACGACGAGACCATCACGCACGCCGTCGTGCCCGTCGTCGATGCACCCACGGGCGAATACTTCTCCGCGGAGTGGGTGCAGAGCATGGCGCAGCTCACGCCCGAGGAGCGGCTCGAGGCCTTCTCGCGCAAGCGTCCGGCCTGAGCATCGCTGTACGCGGCGGCGAGCCTGAGCGGCTCGGCTGTCCGCTGTGTCGAGACCGCTCGAGGGCTTGCAGAGTTAGGCTCGTGGCATCCCGCACACCGCCGTGATCGACCCACAAGGACTTCATCCCATGGCTCTGGACGCAACGCCGCGCACCCGCACCGAGACAGATTCCCTCGGATCCCTCGAGATCCCCGCCGACGCGTACTGGGGCATCCACACCGCCCGAGCGCTCGAGAACTTCCCGATCTCGCGACGGCCCATCTCGGTCTACGCCGATCTCGTCAAGGCGCTCGCGATGGTCAAGCAGGCCTCGGCTCGCGCGAACCGCGAGATCGGCGTCCTCGACCCGGAGCGAGCCGACCTCATCGACCGCGCGGCCCAGCTCGTGATCGACGGGCAGTTCCATGACCAGTTCGTCGTCGGCGTGATCCAGGGGGGCGCCGGAACGTCGACCAACATGAACGCGAACGAGGTCATCACCAACATCGCGCTCGAGCTCGCGGGCCATGAGAAGGGCGACTACGCGTTCCTCTCGCCGATCGATCACACCAACCGCAGCCAGTCGACCAACGACGTGTACCCGACCGCGGTCAAGATCGGCCTGAGCCTCGACCTGCGGTCGCTCCTCGAAGAGCTCGATCTGCTGCGCAGGTCGTTCCTCGCGAAAGCCGTCGAGTTCCGCGACGTCCTCAAGATCGGCCGCACGCAGCTGCAGGACGCCGTCCCGATGACGCTGGGGCAGGAGTTCCACGGCTTCGCCACGACGCTCGGCTACGACCACCAGCGACTCAAGGAGAACGCCTACCTCCTCTACGAGGTCAACATGGGCGCGACGGCGATCGGCACGGGCATCACGACGCACCGCGACTACGCGCCGGCCGTCGTGCGCCACCTGCGCGGCATCACGGGCCTCGACCTCGCGACGGCCGACGACCTCGTCGAGTCGACGAGCGATACGGGCTCGTTCATGTCGTTCTCTGCGTCGCTCAAGCGCAACGCGATCAAGCTGTCGAAGATCTGCAACGACCTCCGGCTGCTGTCGTCGGGACCGCAGGCCGGCTTCGGCGAGATCAACCTGCCGGCGCGCCAGGCCGGCTCGAGCATCATGCCCGGCAAGGTGAACCCCGTCATCCCCGAGGTCGTCAACCAGATCGCCTTCGCCGTCGCGGGCGCCGACCTGACCGTCACGATGGCGGTCGAGGGCGGGCAGCTGCAGCTCAACGCGTTCGAGCCCGTCATCGCGCACTCGATCTTCCAGTCGATCACGTGGATGCGCCGCGGCATGCGGACACTGCGCATCAACTGCGTCGACGGCATCACGGCGAACCACGAGCGACTCGGCGCGATGGTCGGCTCGTCCGTCGGCGTCATCACGGCGCTCACGCCGTTCATCGGCTACGCGGCGGCGGCGGCCCTCGCCAAGACGGCGCTGCTCACGGGGCACAGTGTCGGCGACCTCGTCGTGGAGGCGGGTCTCATGTCGCGCGAGGATGTCGCCAAGCAGCTCTCGCCGGCGCGTCTGTCGGGTCTCGAGTCGATCACGGAGGCGATCCCCATCATCCTCCCCGGTGCGGGACTCGACGAGGACGACGTCGCCGACGTCGTGCGGGGGACGGATCCGGATGGCGCTCCCGCGGCCGGGCCGCGCGCCGACTCCCGCGGGCGGGGCTGACCCGCCGACGTTCCGCGGTGCGGCGGGGGCCGGGACTCGCTAGGTTCGAGAAGAACCGTTCCCCCCATCTGGAGGCTCGCATGACCACTCCGCCCCCCGACGGCACCCAGCCGCCCGCCTACACACCGCCGCCGGAGGGCGCGCAGCCTCCCGCCTACACGCCCCCGCCCGCCTACGGTGCCCCCGCGGCGGGCTCGCCGTACTCGTCCTATGCCGCCGCGCCGCCGCCCGCCGGCCAGTACGCGGCGCCCCCGACGACGTCGCGCCCGGGCCGGACGCTCGGCATCGTCGCGTTCGTCCTGTCCTTCTTCGCCCAGGTCATCGCGATCGTGCTCGGCATCGTCGCCCTCGTGCAGAGCAGGAAGGCCGGCGAGAAGAACGGCTTCGCCGTCGCCGCGATCATCATCAGCAGCGTGCTCATCGTCGTGGGGATCATCCTCGCGATCGTGATCATCGCGATCATCATTCCGCAGGCCGCTCAGCTGACGCAGGAGATCCTGCGGCAGTGCCAGGAGCTCGGCCCCGGCATCCACGAGATCGGCGGCGTCCCGGTCGACTGCTCCGACGTCCTCGACTGACACCCGCGACAGCGGCAGAACGGCGGGCCCCACCGGGGCCCGCCGTTCTCGCGTCAGTCGAGGATGCGGCAGTGGGTCGTGAGCTCGCCGATGCCGTCGATGCCGACCGTCACGGTCGAGCGGTCGCGCAGGAACACCTGCGGATCGCGGGAGTAGCCGGCGCCGCCGGGGCTGCCCGTCGAGATCAGTGTTCCCGGCAGGAGTGTGGCTGAGCGCGACAGGTGCGAGATGAGCGTCGCGACGGGCCGGACCATCTGGTCGGTCGAGGCGTCCTGCAGCGTGCGCCCGTCGAGCACGGTCCAGATGTGCAGATTCTGCGGGTCGGGCACCTCGTCGGCCGTCACGACGTAGGGGCCGGTCGGGGTGAAGCCGTCGAACGACTTGCAGCGCGACCACTGCGCCTCGGAGTACTGGATGTCGCGAGCCGTGATGTCGTTGACGACGGTGTAGCCCCACACGTGCGCGAGGGCGGCCTCGGGAGTGACGTCCTTCGCCGGGCGGCCGATGATGACGCCGAGCTCGGCCTCGTAGTCCACCGACTCGCTGAGTGACCGCGGCCACGCGATCGTGTCGTCGTGGGCCCCCAGCGAATTGGGCCACAGCACGAAGACCGTGGGGGTCGAGTCCGTCTTGAGCCCGAGCTCGCTCGAGTGGGCCGCGTAGTTGAGGCCGATCGCGAGGATCACGGGCGGGCGCAGGATCGCCGAGGCGAAGCCGAGATCGGCGACCGGCTGTCCGGCTTCCGCGCGGGCCGCGGCCTCCCGCACCCGTTCGAGCAGTTCGTCGCCGCCCGCGATGAGATCCTCGAGGAATCGAGGGGCGCCCTCGAACAGGTCCGCGACGACGAGGGCCTCGCCGTCCTGGATCACGGCGAGCCGCGGTTCGTCGGACCCGGCACGGGTCACGTGGGCGAAGCGCATTCCTCCACGCTACAGGGGTGCCGATCTCTAGGCTGTGTGCATGACTGCCCCGGGGCCCGACCAATACGACCAGAACTCCGGCGCCGGTGCGGGCGGGTTCCCGTCGCCGCTCGCCCAGCCGAGCCTCACGCCGCCGGCTCCCATCACGACGCCCGCCTTCTCGCCGGCACGCGTTCCGGCACCAGCGACCAAGCGGTCGGGTCGCAGCGCACCTGTGTGGATCATCGGCATCCTCGTCCTGCTGCTCATCGCCCTCGTGGGCTACTTCCTGACGTTCATCGGCACGGGGGCGTCGGCGCTCGGCGCGGTCCTCGCGCTCATCCCGCTCGCCGGCGTGCTCGTCGCGATCCGCATCGTCGACCGCTGGGAGCCCGAGCCGCGCGGACTCGTGATCTTCGCGATCGCGTGGGGCGCGATCGCGTCGGTCGCGATAGCGCTCCTCGTCGACCTCCTGCTCTCGGTCGTGCTCGGCAGCCCCGACACGTATGCGGCCGAAGTGTTCAGCACCGTCGTGCAGGCGCCGATCGTCGAGGAGTTCGCGAAGGGCCTCGGCGTCCTCATCATCTTCGCGACGGCCAAGCGTGCGTTCGACGGACCCGTCGACGGCATCGTCTACGGCGCGCTCATCGGAGCGGGGTTCGCTTTCACCGAGAACATCCAGTACTTCGCGATCAGCTGGATCGAGGGCGGCGCGGGTCAGGCCTCGGTGACGTTCTTCGTCCGCGGCATCATGTCGCCCTTCGCGCACGTCATGTTCACGAGCGTGACGGGCTTCGCGCTCGGCCTCGCGGCGCGGCGGGGCGCGACGACGGGACAGGCGATCGGACCGTGGCTGCTGGGCCTGTCGGGCGCGATCCTGCTGCACGCGTTCTGGAACGGCTCCGCCGTGTTCACCGACTTCTTCTCGGTGTACCTCATGCTGCAGGTGCCGCTGTTCGTGCTCTTCATCATCGGAGTGCTCGCCCTGCGCCGCGAGGAATCCCGGCTCACGCGCGTGCGCCTCGGGGAGTACGCGACGGCGGGCTGGTTCACGCCGCAGGAGGTCGACATGCTCGCGACCCCCGCGGGCCGCAAGGCGGGCCTGCGCTGGGCGAAGACGCTGCAGGGCGATCGCACCCCGATCATGAAGAGCTTCATCACGGATGCCACGGCCCTCGCGATGGCCCGTCAGCGCGCCGTCACGGGGCGCGACCCGCAGGCGTCGGAGGAGGAGCGCGAGCTGCTCGCGAAGACGGCGGCGGCGCGGCAGGCCCTCCTCTCGCTGTAGGCGCCGCCTTCGGCGGGGCTACTCGATCTTGACCCGACGCGCATCAACGCGGGCTGCGCTCGCATTGATCCGCGTCGCGTCAAAAACTCAGCGCTCGGTGCCGCGGCGATGCCTGCGTAACTCCCGAGCGCTGAGCTGGTCTCTTGCAACCCAGCGTGTCAAGATCGCGTCACGCCGTCAAGGCCCAATACGGTCCGTCACGAGATCCTCATGATCGCTCCGTTTGAATCTCTCCACCTCGTCGGGTTGGATGGATGCATGACTGATGACCGCACCAAGCCCGAGATCGACGCTCCCACCGGCCCCGCGCCCGAGGACCTCGTCATCCGCGACCTGATCGTCGGAGACGGCGCCGAGGCGAAGGCCGGCGACACCGTGACCGTCCACTACGCCGGTGTCGAGTACGAGTCGGGCGAGGAGTTCGACTCGTCCTGGAACCGCGGCGAGAGCATCCAGTTCCCCCTCCGCGGCCTCATCCAGGGCTGGCAGGACGGCATCCCCGGCATGAAGGTCGGCGGACGCCGCGAGCTCGTCATCCCGCCGCACCTCGCCTACGGCCCCGCGGGCGGCCACTTCCTCGGCGGCAAGACCCTGATCTTCGTCATCGACCTCATCAAGGTCGGCTGACCCCACGCACGGAGGAGGGGGACGGATGCTCGGGCCCACGCGCCCCGAGGCTCCGCGCAGCGCGTAGCGATGCGTGGAGTGGGCGTGGGGAGCATCCGTCCCCCTTCGTCTTGCGGGCGGCGACTCAACCCGAGACCGACACCGTCTCGGATCGCCGGCCGAACCGGAGTCGGTCCTGTGCGAGCAGGATGCCGAGGAACACGACGAGCGCTCCGACCGGCTCGTTCCAGCTGAGGCGCTCGCCGAGGACGGCCGCTCCCAGCGCGACGCCCACGAGCGGCGTGATGTACGTGACGGTCGAGGCGCGGGTCGGCCCCCACGCGCGCACCGTGTTCTGGTTCCAGATGTAGGCGACACCCGTGCCGAGGCATCCGAGGAGCACGACGCTCACGACGATCCACGGGTCGAGCGTCACCGGCGTGAGCACGAGCACGGGGGTCAGCAGCACCATGATGGCGGCGGCGATCCCGATGTTGAGGAATGAGAACATGAGGGCGCTCATCCCCGTGTCGGACACGAACCTGCGCATGTACGCGAGGCTGAAGCCGTAGCACGCGGTCGCGCCGAGGATCGCGAACTGCGCGACGAGGCTCTGCGAGAGATCCAGGCCCTGCCACGGGGCGATGATGACGACGACGCCCAGGATGCCGAGCACGATGCCCGCGATCTGCGCGGCCTTGAGCTTCTCGACGCGGAAGAGCACCCCGGCCATGACGGCCGTCATGATCGGCGTCGTGGCGTTGTAGATGCTCGCGAGCCCCGAGGTCACGTGCTGCTGCGCCCACGCGAACAGCAGGAACGGCACGACGCAGAACGAGACAGCGAGGACTGTCATGTGGCCCCACACCCGGAGCCGGCGAGGGAGCGCCTCCCGGCGGATCACGACGAACAGCCCGAGTGCGAGCGCGCCGAGCACGAGCCGCGACCACGCGACCTGGGCGGGGGAGAGGCCTCCGAGGGCGACCTTGATGAAGAGGAAGCTGGATCCCCAGATGATCCCCGTCAGCACGAACCCGACCGCGACCGAGACGCTCGCCGCGGTGGAGGGCGATGTCGTCGGGGTGGGAGTGGTCGAGGTCACCCCGCGACTCTAGACCGCGCTGCGCACGCTGCGACCCGAGGGTGGATGCGACGTCCGAAATCCGCCGATGTGTGGCCGTCTGCGTCATCCGCAAAGAAATTTTCTATTCAGTGGAATAGATCGCGCGCCGCCCGACGTTGACACACGTAAGCCGCCGGCACTCCCACCGGCCCCATCGACGAAGGACAGACATGACCGACACCACTCCCACGATCGACGTTCCGGGCTACCGCGCAGGCACCTGGGTGCTCGACCCGTCGCACAGCGAGGTCGGCTTCAGCGTGCGCCACATGATGATCTCGAAGGTGCGCGGCCACTTCGCGATGAAGAGCGCCACCCTCATCGCTCCCGAGAACCCGCTCGAGGCCAAGGTCGAGGCGCACGTGGATGCGACGTCGCTCAACACCAAGGACGAGGGTCGCGACACGCACCTGCGCTCGGCGGACTTCTTCGACGTCGACAACCACCCCTCGATCGACTTCGTGTCGACCGGTGTTCGCGTCGAGGACGGCGACTTCCTCGTCGACGGCGACCTCTCGATCCGCGGCATCACGAAGCCCGTGACCTTCGAGTTCGACTTCGGTGGCTTCGGCGCCGACCCGTGGGGCAACTACAAGGCGGGTGCGACGGCCAAGACCGTCATCAACCGCGAGGACTTCGGCCTCACGTGGAACGCCGCGCTCGAGACCGGCGGAGTCCTGGTCGGCAAGGACGTCACCATCACGCTCGACCTGCAGGGTGCCCTCGAGCAGGCCTGACGACAGCTTCGAGAGAGCGGATGCCTCGGTCGGGGCATCCGCTCTTCTCATGGCTGCGGCGACTCGGCGTCGTAGGCGCGGAAGCGGGGGCTCAGACGGACGAGCAGCGTCACGAGCCCGATGATGATGAAGCCTCCGAGGAGGGGCGGGAACCACAGCGTCGTGAGCGTCGCGAGGGTGCCGGCGTAGAGCGCGCCGAGGCGCGGGCCGCCCGTGACGACGACGATGAAGATGCCCTGGAGGCGTCCCCGGATGCTGTCGGGCACCGCCGCCTGCACCATCGTGTTGCGGAAGATCGAGCTCACGTTGTCGGCGGCGCCCGAGACTGCCAGGAAGAGGGCCGCGGCCGCGATGAGGACGACGTTCGGCGTGTGCTCGTCGACCACGCCCGGCGCGAACCCGCCGAGCGCCGCGACGAGGAGGACCACTCCGAACGCCGCGACGGCGACCCCGTAGACCTGGATCGCGCGCTCGATGCCGACGCCCTGCCGCCGGACGCGTCCCACGGGCCCCGAGAAGAGGCTCGACAGGAACGCGCCCGCCGCGACCGAGGCCGTGAGCAGGCCCGTCGTGATCGGCCCGCCGCCGAGGAGCACGGCGCCGATCGCGGGGAAGAGGGCGAGCGGCTGTCCGAAGGTCATCGCGATGATGTCGAGACCGAACTGCAGCGAGATGTTCGACGCGCGTCGCAGGAAGCGCCATCCGTCGCGCAGCGACTCGAGACCGGGGCGCACGATCTCGCCCTCGGGCCGGATGGACGGGAGCGTCCACAGCCCGAGGAACAGCGAGGTCATGAGCACGACGTCGAGGGTGTACGTCCAGGCGTAGCCCGTGAGCGCCACGAGGACGCCCGCGAGCGCGGGTCCGATCATGACCATGACGCCGACGGTGATGCCGCCGAGCGCCGACGCGGCGGGCAGCAGCTCGCGGGGGAGCAGCCGGGGGACGATCGACTGCTTCGCCGCGAAGACGATCGAGTTGGCGGCCGAGTTCACGATGCTGAGGGCGTAGAGCCACCACACCGTCTCGCCCCCCATCCAGGCGAGCGCCGCGAGCAGCAGGGTCGAGGCGAACGTGACGGTCGCCGCGATGAGCGCGACGCGGCGCCGGTCGAAGGCGTCGGCCAGCATCCCGCCGTACAGGCCGGCCACGATCATCGGCAGGAGGCCGGCGACCGCGATCATCGAGACCGCGAAGGTGGAGCCGGTCAGGTCGTACAGGTGCAGCATGACGGCGACGATCGTGAGCTGGCCGCCGAGGCCCGCGAGCGTCGAGCCGATCCACATCCGCGTGAACGCGGGGCTCACCCGGAAGGGCGTGAGATCGATGAAGTGGTCGCGGCGGAGCCGGGGGATCCTGCGCTGCTTCTCGTCGGTCATGAGGGATCCCCGAGGCGCATCCTTCGAGGCTACCCGCCGCTCAGGCGCCCGGTTCGCGCCGGGGGCCGATGCGCTGATAGACTCTTGAGGTTGCCGTTTGAACGGCCGCGGATAAAGAGAGCCCACGCATCAGGCGTCGGGCGCCGCGCAACGACGAGGAAGGGGATCCCATCTATGCCACTCGAGTCTGACGCCAAGAAGGCGATCATCGAAGAGTACGCGACGCACCCCGGTGACACCGGATCCCCCGAGGTGCAGGTCGCGATGCTGACGCAGCGCATCAAGGACCTCACAGAGCACCTGAAGGAGCACAAGCACGACCACCACTCGCGTCGTGGTCTGTTCCTGATGGTCGGTCAGCGCCGCCGTCTGCTCGGCTACCTCCAGGACATCGACATCGCGCGTTACCGCTCGCTGATCGAGCGCCTGGGTCTTCGCCGCTAGAGCGACCCAGCGTACATCGCACTTCTTAGAAGGCCGTCCCACGGTGTGGGGCGGCCTTCGTCGTTCCCGGGACATGCGATCCCCGGGGGTCAGACGGCGGCAGCAGCCCGCGCAGCGACGAGGTCGGCGTGCCAGCGCTCGGCGACGTCGGGGTGCGCGCGCAGGCGCGACTTGAGCGCGTTCTCGCCGTAGAGCGAGTGGATGGGGTTGGACGGATCCTGCGTCACGCCCCGCGCCTGCGCCGCGAGCCCTGCCGGCAGCTCGATGATCGGCAGCTGCGTGTCGAGCGCGGGGTTGAAGAAGAACGGCACCGAGATGCGGTCGTCGGGGTAGCGCGGCGAGATCACGCGGTGGTTCGTCGCGATGAGATACCCCTGCGTCGCGTACTCCAGCAGCTCGCCGATGTTGACGACGAAGGCGCCGGGGACCGCGGGCGCGTCGACCCACTCGCCGTCGCGCTGCACCTGCAGCCCGCCCTTGCCGGGCTCGACCCACAGGAGGGTCAGGACGCCGGAGTCCTTGTGGGCGCCGACGCCCTGCTGCGGCTCGGGGTCGTCCTTGCCGGGGTAGCGCACGATCTTGATGAGCGTCGAGGGCTCGCCGAAGTGGTCGTCGAAGTAGGACTCGGCCGCACCGAGCGCGAGCGCCCACGCGCGCAGCAGCCTGCGCGCGACGATCGACAGCTCGGCGTGCCACTCGGCCACGATCTCGCGCAGCTCGGGCTGCGCATCCGGCCACAGGTTGGGTCCGAGCAGCCGGGCGAAGTCGGGCGCCGCGGGGTCTGTGATCGCCTCGCGCTCGGGGCCGATGTCGATCTGCTCGCGCCAGTCGATTCTGCCCTGCGTGCGTTCGCCGCCGATCCGGGTGTAGCCGCGGAAGTGCGGGCTCTTGACGTTCTCGATCGCGAGCTTGTCCTCTTCCGGCAGTGCGAAGAAGTCCCGCGCCGCGCCGTGCAGACGCGCCTCGAGCTCGGGGGTCACGCCCGTTCCGGTCAGGTAGAAGAACCCGACGTCGTGCGTCGCGGCGCGCAGCTCGTCGCGGAACCGCTCGGCCGCTTCGGGGCCCTGGTCCAGCAGCGACAGGTCGAGGATCGGAAGGTTGAGCTCGCTCATGCTCCCGAGGCTAGGCGGGTCGCGGCATCCGTCGCCGTATGTTGCCGAGCGTTACCGGACGACCCGTTGCGCTCGGGCGCCCGGCCGCGCTACCCATGGAGCATGACCTCGATCTCGCGCGCCGTGCTCGTCACGGGCTGCTCGTCCGGCATCGGGCGGGAGACGGCGACGCTCTTCGCGCGGCAGGGCTGGACCGTCTATGCGACGGCGCGCGATCCCGAGGCCATCGCGGATCTCGAGAACGAGGGATGCCGCATCCTCGCCCTCGACGTGACCGACGAGGCCTCGTGCACGGCGGCCGTCGAGGCCGTGACGGCAGTGGAGGGCGCGGTCGGCGTGCTCGTCAACAACGCGGGCTTCAACGAGCTCGGCGCGTTCGAGTCGGTATCGATCGACCGCGTCCGCGCGATGTTCGAGACGAACCTCTTCGGCCTCATGCGGCTGTCGCAGCTCGTCCTGCCCGGCATGCGCGCACAGCGCGCGGGGCTCATCGTCAACGTGGGCTCGATGAATGGCCGCTTCGCCTTCCCGGGCATGTCCGCGTACAGCGCGACGAAGCACGCGATCGAGGCGGTGACCGACGCCCTGCGCTTCGAGGTGCGGCCCTTCGGCATCGACGTGGTGCTCGTCGAACCCGGCATGGTCAAGACGCCGCTCGCCGAGACGGCGGTCGCGCGACGCGATCCCGCGGCCGACGGCGTGTGGGCCGACTACAACGCGCACGTCGTCGCGTCGGCGCTCGCCGCCTCCGAGCAGCCGATGTCAGCCCTTGCGTGCGAGCCGCGCGACGTCGCGCGCGTGATCGTCAAGGCCGCGGCATCCCCCGGTCGTCCGCGTACGCGCTATCGCGTCGCGCCCTCCGCGCACATCCTGCTGACGGCCCGCCGGGTGCTTCCCGACGTCGCGTTCGACGCACTGCTGCGCCGCGTCGTGCCCGTGCCGCGCCGCTGATCAGCTGCTGCGGCGCGGATCCGGATGCCTCGGCTCAGCGCCGCGAGGGCGCCTCGACCCCGTCGGGTCGCTGCGGTGTCCTTCGCGTCGCGCGAGGCCCGGATCGGCGAACAGCCACGCGGGTCGCGGCTCGACGAGCGGCCGGAAGACGCGCCGCATGGGCTTCGTCGCGAGCGCGAGCGCGACGAGCACCGACGCGACCACGACGATCGGCAGCCACAGCCACGTCGGTTCGAGATCGCGCAGGAGCCCCGACTCGCGGAACGGGTACAGCACGAACGAGTGCAGCAGGTAGACGTACATCGTGTACTGGCCGAAGTGGGTCCACCAGTGCGAGCCGCGCGGGACGAGTGCGAAGAACGCCGTACCCAGCACGATCGCGACGATCATGAGGGCGAGGCGCACGCCGCCGGCCCACCACTGCGTCCCGCCGATCGCCGAGTAGTTCTCGTCGTAGAAGAGCCATTCCCGCAGGTTCATGGCGCGCCAGTCGTCGACGAAGAGCCACGCGCTCAGCCCCGCGAGGGCGAACACGGCGATCGACGCCGCGAAGACCCACCACGGCCGCCGGCCGAGGAGCCGGAAGCGCGCAACGACGTCGTGCTCGTGCAGCCACCAGCCGAGCGTGAAGAAGGGCAGCAGCCCCAGCGTCCGCGAGAGCGAGAGCGTCGAATCGATGTTGGGCAGATAGCCCGCGCCGATCGAGATGACGACGGTCCACAGCAGCGGCCAGCGCAGCAGCGCGAGGTACGGCAGCACGAGACGGAAGATGCCGAGCGCGAGCAGGAACCACAGCGTCCACGACGGCTGCGTCGGATTGGGGTTCGCCTGCCCCTCGACGATCCACTTCGTGAGGGTCCAGACAGCTTCGAAGATGAAGTAGGGGAGCAGGATGTCGGTGATCACGCGCGCCATCTGCGTGCGGGTGGGCGCGCCACTGCGTGAGAAATAGCCCGAGATCACGGCGAACGCCGGCATGTGGAACGCGTAGATCAGCAGGTACAGCCCGAGCGCGATATCGGAGTCGTACGTCAGACGCTGCGTCGCGTGCCCCAGCACGACGAGCACGATGCACGCGAAGCGCGCGTTGTCCCAGAACGGCACGCGGCGCTTGGGTCGCGGCACTCCGACCGACCCGGTCGCGGGGGCGACGGGCGGAGCTTTCGCGTCGGGCGGCGGATCGTTCTTCTCGCTCATGAGGGCGATGGCCACCCTATCCTGGGGACCTTGGCGTCACGTCGTCCGAGAGCCGGATGCGCGCGACTCCCGCGGGGAGCGTCGCATCCCGACCCTCTGCGGATTCGAAGGAGAGCCCGAATGCCCCGAGTCGACGCAGCCGTCGTGACCGTGTCGACCGGCGAGGTGCGCGGCACGCGGGAGGGCGCGGTCGACCGCTATCTCGGCATCCCGTACGCGGCCCCGCCGTTCGGCGACCGGCGCTTCGCGCCGCCCCAGCCGCCCGATGTGTGGGAGGGGGTCCGGGATGCCGCGGCCTTCGGTCCCACGGCCCCGCAGGCGCCGTACAGGGGAGGACTCGAGAAGTACCTGCCGACCGTCGAGATCGCGGGGGACGACATCCTGACCGTCAACGTCTGGACACCCGCGGATCGCGCCGAGGGGACCGCGCTGCCCGTGCTCGTCTTCGTCCACGGGGGAGCCCTGACTCGAGGGTCTGCCGCGCTCGAGGGCTACGACGGCTCGACCTTCGCGCGCGACGGCGTCGTCTACGTCTCGATCCAGTATCGCGTCGGGCAGGAGGGTTTCGCCGTGCTCGACGACGCGCCGTTCGATCTCGGTGTGCTCGACCAGCAGGCGGCGCTGCGCTGGGTGCGCCGCGAGATCGCGGCCTTCGGCGGCGACCCCGCCCGGGTCACGGCCATGGGGCATTCCGCCGGCGCCGCGACGCTCACGGCGTTGCTTGCGCTGCCGCAGGCCCGCGAGCTGTTCGACCAGGTCATCCTGCAGAGCGGCCCCATGAAGGCCCAGCCGCTCCGCAAGGCCGCCCGCTTCTCGCGCCTCGTCGCCAAACGGCTGCGCATCGCGGCGACGCGGGCGGGCTTCTCGTCGGTCGAACCCGCCGTCCTCGTCGCCGCGCAGACGGCGCTGTCGTCCGGCGGGTCGCCGATCGGAGGCGGCCCCGCCGTCGCCCTCGCGATCGGCGGCGAGGCAGTGCCCGCCGATCCGTACACGACGCTGCTGCGCGGCGCGGGCCGCGGCATCCCGGTACTCATCGGCACGACGAGCGAGGAGTACCGCCTCTGGTTCGTTCCGACGGGTGTGCTGACGAAGGTCGGGCGCGCGACGCTCGAGATCGCCCGCGCGTCGGCGCGTGTGCCCCGGCGCATCGTGGCGGCCCACCGGCGCCGCCGCCCCGAGGCGCTGCCGGGCGAGATCCTCGGCGAGGTCGTGACCGACATGATCCTGCGCGGCCCGCACACGCGATTCGCCGACAGCCGCATCGGCGCTCCCGCCTCGACCCACGTCTACGAGTTCCGCTGGCGGAGCCCCGTCGACGGGCTCGGCGCGGCGCATGCGATGGAGCTCGGCTTCGTCTTCGACAACCTCGACATCCCGGATGCCGTCGCCCTCGGCGGCACGGACGGCCCGAGACATCTCGGTCGCGAGATGCACGCAGCCTGGGTCGCGTTCGTCGCAGACGGCGATCCGGGGTGGGAGGCGTGGTCGTCGCGCCGGCCCGTGCGCGTCTTCGACGGCCAGGGCGGGGCAACCGAGTACGCGCCGAGGGCGGACGAGCTGCGGGGCCTCCCCGCGCGATAGTTCTCAGATCCTCCGCAGATCTCGGGAATAACTTTGCAGGGGATGCGTTGCACGAGATACATTCAGATGCATAGAAACGGATGTCACGAACATCCGGGAAGCGGGAAGAGATCGTGAGCGAGACCACAACGTGGCCCGGAATGCAGTTCGGCATCTTCTCGGTGAGCGACATCACCGAGGACCCGACGACGGGACGCACCCCCAGCGAGGCGGAGAAGATCCGCGCCGCCGTGACCATCGCGAAGCACGCCGAGGAGGTGGGCCTCGACGTCTACGCCGTCGGTGAGCACCACAACCCGCCGTTCTGGTCCTCTTCACCCACGACGACGCTCGCCTACATCGCGGCCCAGACCGAGCGACTCGTCCTGTCGACCGCGACGACCCTCATCACGACGAACGACCCGGTGAAGATCGCCGAGGACTTCGCGATGCTGCAGCATGTCTCGGGCGGCCGCGCCGACCTGATGATCGGCCGCGGCAACACGGGTCCGGTCTACCCCTGGTTCGGCCAGGACATCCGCCAGGGACTCCCGCTCGCGATCGAGAACTACAACCTGCTGCACCGTCTGTGGCGGGAGGACGTCGTGGACTGGGAGGGCAAATTCCGCACTCCGCTGCAGGGCTTCACCTCGACACCCCGCCCGCTCGACGGCGTCGCCCCCTTCGTGTGGCACGGCTCGATCCGCACCCCCGAGATCGCCGAGCAGGCCGCGTACTACGGAGACGGCTTCTTCGCGAACAACATCTTCTGGCCCAAGGAGCACTACCAGCGCCTCATCGCGCTCTACCGTCAGCGCTACGCGCACTACGGCCACGGGACGCCCGAGCAGGCGATCGTGGGTCTCGGCGGCCAGGTCTTCATGGCCGCGAAGTCGCAGGACGCCGTCACGCAGTTCCGCCCGTACTTCGACAACGCGCCCGTCTACGGACACGGCCCGAGCCTCGAGGACTTCAGCGAGATGACGCCCCTCACGGTCGGCTCGCCGCAGCAGGTCATCGACCGCTACGCCTCGATGCGCGACTACTACGGCGACTACCAGCGTCAGCTGTTCCTCGTCGACCACGCGGGTCTGCCGCTGAAGACGGTGCTCGAGCAGCTCGACATCCTGGGCGGCGAGGTCGTCCCGGTGCTGCGTCGCGAGCTCGCGAAGAACCGCCCGGAGAACATTCCGGATGCCCCGACCCACGCGAACCTCGTGGCCGCCAAGTACGGCGACGAGGCCCCGCGCCAGGCTGTTCCGGGTGCGAACCGCGGCGACAACCTCGTCGGCGACAGCCCCTATCAGGACACCCCCGCGCCGGCCGGCGCGGCGTTCGGCCTCGGCCGTAAGGAGGCGTGACATGACCGCTCGCAGGATCGCCGTCGTCTCGGCGGGACTCTCGAACCCCTCGTCCACGCGCATGCTCGCCGACCGCCTCGCGGCGGCGACCGTCAAGGCTCTCGCGGAGCGCGACATCGAGGCCGAGGTCGACGTGTTCGAGCTGCGCGACTACGCGCACGACATCACGAACAACATGCTGACGGGGTTCGCTCCGCCCGCGCTCGACTCGATGATCAACACCGTCGTCTCGTCCGACGCCCTCATCGCCGTGACGCCGATCTTCTCGACGAGCTACTCGGGCCTCTTCAAGTCGTTCATCGACGTGATCGACCCCGACGCCCTCACGGGCAAGCCCGTCCTGATCGGCGCGAACGCGGGAACGCCGCGGCACTCGCTCGCGATCGACTACGCGATCCGGCCGCTGTTCGCCTACCTGCACGCCGAGGCCGTCTCGACCGGCGTCTTCGCGGCTTCGGCGGACTGGGGCGGGTCGGCCGACCAGGTCGCTCCGCTCGGCGAGCGGATCTCGCGCGGAGCCCGCGAGCTCGCGGACGCCATCGCGCGGCGTGAGGCCGAGACATCCCTCGACCCCTTCGACCCGGCGAGCTACCTCGGCGAGGGCCGCTCGTTCGGCCACCTGCTCGGCGGTCTCGCGGGGGAGTAGGGCTCAGCTCAGCTCGATCTCAGACGGCGCGCTCAGCGGCTTCCATGCCGTGGGGCGCGCCGTCTCGGCGTTCGGCAGCACGTCCGCCGCGACGAGAGGGCCGAGATCGATCCCCGCGAGCGGCTCGATGTCGGCGATCGGCACCTGGAAGGTGCGGAAGCCGCCGAGCGGCGCGACGGCGCCCTGCCCGATCGCGGCATCGACGAGCTCGGTCTGATCCAGCACGAAGCCGGCCGCCGCGAGCTCTCCGTTCCCGTCGCCCGTCGACCAGGCCGCGATCTTCCAGAACCGTCGGGGCACCCGGATGCCGCGGTACGGCGGGTCGCCGGCCGCGAGCACGGGCGCCGTGAACACCGAGACGCGCTGATCCGTCGCGTCGGCGTATGCCAGGACGTGATCCTCGAGTCCGAGCCAGAGCTCCTTGGACTGGTTGAAGCCCGCGGCCTGCGGCGCGGCGTTGGGGTAGAAGAAGGTCGCGCCCATCGCCGCGCGGGCCTCGGCCTCGGTTCCCCAGCCCGGGTCGCGCCGCCGCACGAGGTGCCCGCGGTCGAGGTCGTTGGCCGTGTAGACGCCGGGGCCGGCCTGATCGGAGGCGGGGAGGCGCGGGTCGAGATCCCAGTCGCCGCGCCGTGCGAGGTCGCGCAGCGCGGCTCCGTCGATGTTGACCCCGGTCGAGATCGCGAACCGCCGCGCCGTCTCGACGAGCACCGTGAAGCGGGGGTAGGTGAGGGCGACGACCTCCTCATCGCCCAGCGGAGTGGGGAGGGGCACCGCAGCCCCGAGGAAGTCGGGATCGTATCCGGTCCAGTCGTCGCTCGGCTCCGCCATGGCTCCCATCCTGCCGTGGGCCGGTGACACCATCCGCTCACGGTTCGGTCGAGCGCCTCCGGCTGCGCGCGAGCACCGCGTCCAGCCCGAGCCCGATCCCGACCGCGACGACGACCGAGACGGCGACCGCGACCACCGAGCCGCCCGGCAGGATCGCCGCGACGGCCGCCCCGAGCAGCGCCTGGTAGAGCGCCCACGCGAGGGCGGCGCCGCCCGCGACGGCGAGATAGCGGGGTGCGGGCAGCCGCGAGGCACCCGCGACGAGATTGACGGCGAGGCGCGCGAAGGGGATGAACCGCGCTGTGAAGAGCACGAGCGCCGTGCGCTCGTCGAGGCGCGTGCGCGCCCACGCGAAGGCCGCCTGCGTGCGCGCCGCGCGCATCCAGCGCCACCGGTGCAGGCCGACGCGCCGGCCCACGAGGTAGCAGCAGGCGTCCCCGCACCCGGCGGCAAGGGCGGCGACCGTCACCACGGCGACGAGCGGCGGAGCGCCCGTCGACACCGCGAGCGCGCCGAACGCCGTGACGGCCGCCTCGCCGGGGACGAGCACGAGGAAGGCGTCCCCCAGGACGAGCGCGAACAGCAGCGGCAGCGCGACGGGACTCCCCGCGAGCGCCGTGAGCCAGTCATCGGTCACGCGTCGTGGCTACCAGTCGAGCGTGAACGGCTACCCAACGGCGCACGACAGGTGACGCGGCGTGGTGCATCGGATGAACAGTCCGCGCCGCGGGCCGTTTCGCGGCATCCGTCGTCTTCCTGACCGCCACGCTGGAGGCGTGAGAGTCGCGATCCTCGCAGAATCCTTCCTCCCGCACATGAACGGCGTGACGGGATCGGTGCTCCAGATCCTGCGGCACTTCGCCGACGCCGGCCACGAGACCCTCGTCATCGCTCCCCGCGCGGGCGACCCCGGCGGCGAGCTCCACGGCGCCCGTGCAGAACTCCTGCGCTCGGTGCCGCTCCCGTCGTATCCCGAGGTGCGCGTCGTGTTCGCGCGGGCGGCGCGGCTCACGGCGATTCTGCGCGAGTTCCGCCCCGACGTCGTACACCTCGCATCGCCCTTCGTTCTCGGCTGGCAGGGCATCGCTGCCGCGCATGCGCTGCGCATCCCGTCGGTCGCGGTGTACCAGACCGACGTCGTCGCATACGCCGAGAAGTACGGGATGCCGCGGGCCACGGCTCTCGTGGGGGCGCACGTGTCGCGGCTGCACCGACGCGCGACCCTCACGCTCGTGCCGTCGTCGGCGTCGGCGCGCCAGCTCGAGGCGCTCGGCGTCGACCGGCTGCGGCGCTGGGGGCGCGGGGTCGACGCCGAGCGCTTCGCACCCGCCCGCCGCAGCGACGCGTGGCGGCAGTCCGTCGCCGCCGGCGAGCTCGTCGTCGGCTACGTCGGACGCCTCGCACCCGAGAAGCAGGTCGAGGACCTCCGGGCGCTCGTCGGGATCCCCGGTGCGCGGCTCGTCATCGTCGGCGACGGCCCCTCGCGCGCCGCTCTCGAGCGCCTCCTGCCCACCGCCGTCTTCACAGGCCATCTCTCGGGGGAGGCGCTCGCCGAGGCGGTCGCCGGCTTCGACGTCTTCGTCCACCCGGGCGAGAGCGAGACGTTCGGCCAGACGATCCAGGAGGCGCTCGCGAGCGGCGTCCCGGTCGTCGCGACGGGCACTGGCGGTCCCGTCGACCTCGTTCGCAGCAGCATCGACGGCTGGCTCTACCGTCCGGGCGACCTCGTCGACCTGCGCGCCCGCGTCGAGGACCTCACAGGCGACGAGGCCAAGCGCCGCGCCTTCGGCCGTGCGGCGCGCGAATCCGTTCGCGACCGCACGTGGCACGCGCTCTCCGGTCAGCTCGTCGAGCACTATGCAGAGGCACGGATGCTGCGTCCCATCGACGACGCCCTGCTCGCCCGGGGCGCGACGCGGCCGTCGGTCCCTCCTGCCGTGGAAGGCATGGCCCGGCGCCGCTTCGGGCGCTTCGTCGCTCTCGGCGACTCGCTCACTGAGGGGCTGTGCGACACCTCGCGGATGCTCCCCGGACAGTACCGCGGATGGGCCGACCGCGTCGCCCAGCTGCTCGCCGCCGATGGCGCGAGGGGATTCCGGTACGCCAATCTCGCCGTGCGCAGCCGGCGCATCCGCGACCTGACGACGGAGCAGCTTCCGCAGGCGCTGGCTCTGCGACCCGACCTCGTCTCGATCCTCATGGGCTCGAACGATCTCGTCGCCCGCCGGGCAGCGCCGATCGCGCTCGCGGCGGAGCTCGAGGGAGCCGTCCGCGCCCTGCGGGCGACGGGCGCCGACGTCCTGCTCGTGACGCCGTTCCTGCCGCGCCGCCGCGCCGCAATGCTGTTCGCCCGGCGCTTCGCCGTCTTCAACAGCGAGCTGCGGCGCATCGCGCGCGAGACCGGCGCGATCCTCCTCGACCTCGAGGCGCAGCCCGCGATCGGCGACGTCGCGCTGTGGGCGTCCGACAAGGTTCACCTGCGCTCGCGCGGGCACCGGTTCCTCGCGTACCGCGCCGCGGAGGCGCTCGGGGTCCGGGACGCCGAGGCGCTCGGCGAGCTCGACGCCGCCCTGCACGCCGACGACGAGGCCGAGCCCTCGTCGTCGTGGCTCGCGCGCGACGCGCTGCCGTGGGTGTGGCGGCGCCTCCGGGGGCGCACGGCGGGCGACGGGCGACGTGCGAAGCACACGGGCTACATCGAGCTGCCCGGTCGCGGCACGAAGCCGGTGACGGCGCCCGCCCGCTGAGGCCTCAGCCGCTGAGGCCTCAGCCGCGCCAGCGGTACTCCGACTGCGGCCTTCCCGCCGTCCCGTAGCGCGGCGACCGGTTGACGCGTCCCGCTTCGGCGAGGTGCTCGAGGTAGCGGCGGGCGGCGACCCGCGACATCCCGAGCCGCTCTGCCGCCTCGCTCGCCGAGAGCGGTCCGTGCGCGCGCACCTCGGCGCTCACGCGCTCGAGGCTCTCGGACGACAGGCCCTTGGGGAGCGCGACGGGTGCCGCCGTGCGCATCGCGCCGAGCATCGCGTCGATCTCGGCCTGCGTCGCCTGGCCCGAGGCATCCTGCGCCTTCTGCCGGAACGTGCGGTACTGCTCGAGGCGCTCCCGGAAGACGCCGAACGAGAACGGCTTCACGAGATACTGCGCGACGCCGAGCGACGCCATCTGGCGAACGGCCTCCGCGTCGCGCACACCCGTCACGGCGATGACGTCGACGTCGCCGCCCCGTGCGCGGACGTGCCGCAGGACGTCGAGCCCGGTGCCGTCGGGCATCGTGATGTCGAGCAGCACGAGGTCGATGCCCTCGCGCGGCGGCTGTTCGAGGATCGCCGTCACGGCGGCCCGCGCGCCCGTGCACTCGCCGACCACGCGGAATCCCTCGATCCGCTCGAGGTACGAGCGGTGCAGCTCGAGGGTCAGGGCGTCGTCGTCGACGAGCAGGACGCTGATCACGAAGGCCTCCGGGGCAGCACGACACGGAAGGCGGTGGGGGATGCCGTCACCTCGACCGATCCGCCGGCACCCTGCACGATCGACCGGACGAGGGCGAGCCCCACGCCGCGGCCCTCGGCGTCGGCGGGCTTCGTCGAGAACCCGTGCTCCCACACGCGGTCGGCGATCGCCGACGGGATGCCGTCGCCGCTGTCGGAGACGACGATCGCGAGCGAGTCCCGCGGTGCGGGGGAGAGCTCGACGCGGACCCAGCGCGGCTCCGCGCCGGCGGCGGCGGCGTCGAGGGCGTTGTCGATGAGATTGCCGACCACCGAGACGGCATCGACGGGCGGGAGAGTGCTCCGCGGAGCGGCGGGGTCGATCTCGACGATCCAGTCGATGCCGCGCTCGCGCGCCTGTGCGGCCTTGCCGAGCAGCAGCGCGCCCACCGTGGGATCGCCGTCGCGCCGCGCCGTCACCTGATCCACGAGCGCCTGGCTCTGACGGGATGTCTCGGTGAGGATCTCGATCGCCTCGTCCGTGCGGCCGAGCTCGAGCAGAGCGACGGCGGTGTGCATGCGGTTGCCGTGCTCGTGCGTCTGCGCGCGCAGCGCCTCGCCGAGCGTGCGCATCGACTCGTAGGACGACACCGCGTCGCGCACGCTCCCGGCCGGGAGGTCGCCCGTGACGCGCTTCGTGATGCGGCCGGCCAAGAGGGCCCCGGCGAACCCGGCGGCGACGACGGCGAGCGCGATCACGATCGCGAAGGGGAGTCGCGGCACGAGCGCCGACGAGATCGAGCCGATCGTGACGCCGACCGAGACCCAGCCGACGAGCTCGCCATCGGACTCGACGGGCGCGATCGTGCGCACCGACGAGCCGAGCGTGCCCTCGAACTCCTCCGTGAGGGTCGCGGGGCGGGCAGGGATCGTCCCGAGGTAGTGCCGGCCGATCTCGTCGCGGTCGCGATGCGTCACACGGATGCCGTCCGGCGTCATGATCGTGATGAAGTCGACGCCCGCCTCGGCCATCACCCGCTCGGCGTAGGGCTGGAGGAGCGCTGACGCGTCGTCGCCCGGGAGCGCCTCGCCCACGGCATCCGTCGTCGCGATCGTCTCGGCGAGCGCGCGCGTGACGCGCTCGGCCTCGGATCGCACGGCGCGCTGCGCCTCGAAGACGAGCAGCAGCGCGACGATCGCCCCCACGACCAGGACGGCGCCGAGCAGCACGAGGAACACGCGCGAAGCCGCGCTCGTCGCACCGCGCCGACCCGCCATCGCGTCGTCCCTTCCGAAACCGTGTCCCCATCCGACCACATGCCCGGCCGGAAGAGGTCGATCCCGTCGCGACCAATACGACCACAACTCGGCGCCGCGCACGATGCCGCGCACTCTTGCATCACCGCCATCGTGGCGGCGACGAAGACGTCCACTTCAAGGAGGCGACGATGGCTCTCTCGACACGTACAACGGGCTTCAAACTCCCCGGCTACAACTGGCGACGCGGCAAGCACGCGTGGGACAAGCACACGTGGCTCTACGTGTCGGTCATCATCGCCGTCGTGGCGGGAGCCGCGGTCGGCCTCATCTGGCCCGAGGTGGGCGTCGCGCTGAAGCCGCTCGGCACGGCCTTCGTCTCGCTCATCAAGATGATGATCGCGCCGATCATCTTCTGCACGATCGTCGTCGGGGTCGGCTCGATCGCGAAGGCCGCGACGGTCGGCAAGATCGGCGGCCTCGCGCTCCTGTACTTCATGGTGATGTCGACGTTCGCCCTCGCGATCGGCCTCGTCGTGGGCAACATCATCCACCCGGGCGAGGGCCTCAACATGGCGGGCGCGACGTACGACGCGACAGCCGTCGAGGCCAAGACGACCGAGGAGTTCCTCCTCGGCATCATCCCGACGACGTTCTTCTCGGCCTTCGTGGGCGAGAACGTCTTGCAGGTGCTGTTCATCGCGCTGCTCGTCGGGTTCGCGCTGCAGGGCATGGGCGAGAAGGGCGCGCCCATCATGAGCGCCGTCAAGCACCTGCAGTCGCTCGTGTTCCGCATCCTCGGCATGATCCTGTGGCTCGCACCGGTGGGCGCGTTCGGAGCGATCGCCGCCGTGGTCGGAGCGACGGGGGCCGCGGCGATCTGGAGCCTCGGCGTCCTCATGGTCGCCTTCTACATCACGTGCATCCTCTTCATCGTCGGCATCCTGGGGACGCTCCTGTACGCCGTCGCGCGGATCAACATCTTCAGCCTCATGAAGTACCTCGCCCGCGAGTACCTCCTGATCGTCGGCACGTCCTCGAGCGAGTCGGCGCTGCCGCGCCTCATCGCGAAGATGGAGCACCTCGGCATCCAGCGGGCCGTCGTCGGCATCACGGTCCCGACCGGCTACTCCTTCAACCTCGACGGGACGGCGATCTACCTCACCATGGCGTCGCTGTTCATCGCCTCGGGCATGGGTGCGCCGATGTCGATCCCCGAGCAGATCGGCCTGCTGGTCTTCATGATCATCGCGTCCAAGGGTGCGGCCGGAGTCACGGGTGCGGGTCTCGCGACGCTCGCCGGCGGACTCCAGGCCTACCGTCCCGACCTCGTGAACGGCGTCGGAGTGATCGTCGGCATCGACCGCTTCATGTCCGAGGGCCGTGCGCTCACGAACTTCACCGGCAACGCCGTCGCGACGATCCTCATCGGGACGTGGGTCAAGGAGATCGACAGCGCCCGCGCCAAGTCGGTGCTGCGCGGCGAGATCCCCTTCGACGAGACGACGCTGCAGGGCGACGACCACGACGGGATGTCGCAGGCGAAGGATGCCGTCGGCACGCAGGGTCTCGAAGAGGCCGCCATCGCCGAGGCCGCAGCCAAGGAGGAGCGGGCTCGCGAGCGCGAGGCGTCCCTCGCGCGGTGATCCGCTGACGGAGCGCGCACACGCGCGAAGAGGTCCGGCGTCGTCCATCGGGACGGCCCCGGACCTCTTCCGTGTCAGGGTTCGATCTCGCCGGCTTCGATCGCCGACGCGCGCTCTTCCCCCTGCAGTTCGTCGACGTCCTCCTCGACCGCTTCGAGCGGGTCGAGGGTCGGCGGTGGGGACTCGAGCTGTTCGTCGTCGAGCGGCACTTCCCGCTCGTCGTCGGGGTTGCGTTCGCGGAAGTCGCTCATGTCTCCTCCTCGCGGTGAGGGCTCAGCCCTCCATGCCGCCTTCGAACGACTGGACTTCGAGCTGCAGCCTGCGCTGGATCTCGATCTGCTCCCACTCCGAGAGCTCTTCTGACTCGTCGCCGGAGTCGTCGCTCGAGGCGACCCTGTCGGGGCTCGGGGCGGCCTGCTCCCCTTCGTCCTTCTTGTCGTGGCGGCCGAACATGCCGTCTCCTTTCCTCAGCCGCTCTTGCGGCGGAACTCGCGCTTCGTGATGGCGCCATGCGTCGAATGGATCGCCGATTCCGTGTCGAGGTGCGATTCTCCGTCCCGGTGTTGCGCGTTCTTCTTGTCGAGGGCTTCTTTGAACTTGCGCTTCATCTCATCGGAGGGCGCACTCGTCGCCTGATCGTCGGTGCTCATGCACCCCACGATAGGCGCGGGTTCGCGGCACCCGCCACCCCTTTCGGCGCCTCGCGCTCGCCAGGTCCACGCTCGTGTGAGCCGATCCCTGTCGGGCGAGGACGCGAAGGAGTATGCTCCGCCGCAACCGGCAGTGTCGCCGGTGGGAGTCAGTGCACTGGGGGCAGGCGCCGACATGGCCGGAGGGAAGTCGGCATGGCTGGACGATTGTGGGTGGCGATCGTCGCGACGGGGGCGATTGCCGTGACCGTCGGAGCGGTCGTCGGCGGCAACCTGGGCGCGGCCGCCGCGACGGCGACGTACGAGCCGCAGGTCGTCGCCGCGGAGCAGGACGCCAGTGCCGCGCAGGCCGAGGCCGACGAGGCTCAGCAGAAGACGTCGGACGTCATCGCCGAGAGCAATCGCGTCTCGGCCGAGAATGCGGCGACGCTCGCCGAGCAGCAGAAGCAGCTGGACGAGACCATCGCCGTGCGCGACGACTATCGCGCCAACCTCCTGCTCGCGCTCGATGAGAGAGACGCCGCGATCGCGGAGGCGGATCGCGGATGGGACGCGTACGACGAGATCTACGACGCGGCCCAGATCGTCTTGGTCGAAGCCACGGCGCTGCTCGAGGAGACCGACACGGTTCTCGCGGCGGCCCAGACCCAACTCGATATCGCGGCGTACAAGAACAGAGCGCTGATCGACGCCGTGCTGCTGCTCGATGGCGAGAACGCCCGGCTGCGGACCTCCGCCGTCGGGTTGCGATCGACTGCCGTCCAGGCGCTCGCACTCGTGTGTCAGATGTTCGACTGGTACAACAGCCTGCGCGAAGATCCCGGCGCAGACCGCTCGGACTGCGATCAGGCGGGCTTCGAGCGCGACATGATCCTGTCGGAGCTGAATGTCGCGGTTGCAGAGCGCGACGCAGCCCTGGCCGTGACGGGTCCGCTTCGTGCCGAGCGGGACACCGCGCGGGCGGATCGGGATGTGGCGATCACAGAGCGCGACGCCGCGCTCGTCGAGAGGGACGAGGCGATCGCTCAGCGCGACACCGCGATCGAGGAGCGGGACGCCGCTCTGGCCGACGCAGACGCGGCGCTCCGGGCGGAGAACGATGCCCTGAGAGGCGAGGTCGAGGCGCTTCGCGCGGAGCGCGACGGAGCACTGACGGATCGCGACGCGGCCGTCTCCGCTCGCAACGCCGCGACGGCGGAACGCGACGCCCTCGCGGCGGAGAAGGCTGCGCTGCTGGCCGAGCTGGACACGTGCCGCGCAGATCTGGGGTTCGCCCAATCCGCCGCTGCGAACATGTACGACGCGCTGGAAATGCTTCTGGCAGGCGACGTCGACGGGTCCGACGCCGCGCTGGAGCGCGCCTTCGCAGCCGCCGACTCCGTCAGTGGCGCCTGCTGACACGCCTGCAGGACCCGGGGAGGTTCCGGGTCCGCAGCAGGCGGCGCCCGGCACGGGCGCGACGTCGATGTCCCGAGGGCGGTCCCCGCTCGCGTCGTTCGCGGCCGGCATCGTCGCGAGATCTCAGCGCGCGCGGCCCGGCCGTATCCCGCCGGGCTCTCGCCTCATCGTGGTCGCCGCCTGGGTCGCATGCTTCGCGCTCGCCTGGGTGGCGACGCTCCCTTTCAATCCCATCGGGGCCGGGCAGACGCCGGCCGCCTGGCTGCGGGTTCTCCTCTACGCGGGGATCGCGGTGCTCACGGCCGTGGGAGTGGTCGCGGCAGTCGCAGACTCCGCGCGGAGCGGCACACGCTTCCCCTGGGCGGTCATCTGGCTCCCCATCGCGATCGGTGCGTCGAGCTCCGCCCCGATCGTCGTGTTCTTCGCGGGCAGCGCGGCGTGGGTAGGCGCCGCGGCTGCGCTCGCCGCGCTGATCGGCACGGCGACGGCGGTGGTCGAGACCGCTCGGCGACGATTCGACCGCGGGCCTCTCATCCTCGTCGCCTCCCTCCTCTGTTCGGTTCCGTGGCTCGCGGCCGCCGTGACCACGGCTCCCGAATCGGAGGGGAGCGCCGCTCCGCTGTGGGCGGTCGTCTCGACGCTCGGCGTCGAGGTCGCGACCCTTGCGGCGTTCTACGGCTTCGCGACGGCAGCCCGGAGCCGCGTCGACACCAGTCGGCCTGTGCTCGGGGCGAGCGCGGACCGACGCTGGGTCACCGTTGCCGTCATCGCGGCGGCCGCCGTCATCGTCTTCCGACTGACTGTCGGTAAGGATCTCTTCCCCGACCCGTACGATCTTTGGTCACTGCGAACGCCCGCATCCTGGCCGATGACGGCGATCCTGGCCGCGACGATCGTCTTCATAACCCTGCGCTCCGAGCGTCGGCCGCTTGACGATCGCGGATTCGGAACGCTGATCGGCATCCTCGTCGTCGCGTTCGCGTACCCCTCGATCATTCAAGCGTCCGGTGCCGTGGGCTCCCTGCTCGAGACGCTGTTCGGCACAACGCCACCCATCCTGGACGGATGGATCGAGTGCGGTCCCTTCAATTGCTTCAGCTTCGTCTGGTTCGCCGCCGCGGCCAGCCTCACCGTCTTCCTCGTCGTGCCGACCTGGCGGGGGACGACGGCGCGTGCCGCCGCGATCGTGTCGGTGCCGTACCTGCTCGCCGGGACGGCGGCTCCGACGATCGACGTGCTGCTGCCCGGCGGTCCGGCGTGGTGGGCGAGTCCCGCGCCCATCGCACTCGCGGTGATCGTCATCGTGGGCGTGATCACGGCCGGCCAATCGTTCGGCGTCTGGCGGAGCATCCCGCGAACAGCGCTCGTGCGGCTCGCGGTCTACCCCGTGATCGTGCTGCACGCCGTCGACCTGCTGCCGGCGTTCCTGGACGGGCCCGTGCAGGTTTTCGTGGCGGTCGGCCTTCTGGCTGCGGTCATCCTGCTGTTCCTGCCGCCGGTCGCGGCCGATCCGGTGCGCCATACGGCGGTGGTCTCCGGCGCGACATTCGCGGTCCTGTTCGCCCTCTCCGGGACCATGCTCGCCACGATCGCGCCTGAGCGCCAGTCGGTGACGATCACTCTCGCAACACTCATGCTCTCCGTGCCGGTGATGACCGCACTCGTGCTCCGCGCGCATCGAGTCCGGCGGCCCAGGGGGATGCGCAGCCCCGACTGATAGGCTCTTGAGGGTTGCCTTGCGGCATCCGCTCAATTCAACACTGAGCTCATGGAGCAGGCCCGGCAGGAAGCTGGTCCCCTGTGGTGGGTTCCCCGACGCGAGTTCGCCGGGTGATCTTCGACTGGTGGCCAGCGCAGGCGGACCTCGCGGGCATTCCCGCGCGCCCATATCTGCCTGTTCCTCGCTCCTTCGCATCAAGCTCGTGCGCGATACGCGCGCGCGAGCCTAAACAAAGAAGGAGAGACCTCTTGGAAGGTCCTGAAATCACCGCCGCCGAAGCCGTCCTCGACAACGGACGCTTCGGCACCCGCACGATCCGGTTCGAGACCGGACGTCTCGCCCAGCAGGCGCAGGGCGCCGTCGCCGCGTACCTCGACGAGGAGACGATGCTCCTCTCGGCCACGAGCGCAGGCAAGTCGCCGCGCGAGGGCTTCGACTTCTTCCCGCTGACGGTCGACGTCGAAGAGCGTTCCTACGCCGCCGGCAAGATCCCCGGCTCGTTCTTCCGTCGCGAGGGTCGCCCCTCGACCGAGGCGATCCTCGTGTGCCGCCTCATCGACCGCCCGCTGCGCCCGTCGTTCGTCGACGGCCTCCGCAACGAGGTCCAGATCGTCGTCACCGTCCTCTCGATCGCGCCGGGCGAGTTCTACGACGCGCTCGCGATCAACGCGGCATCCCTCTCGACGCAGATCTCGGGTCTGCCGTTCTCGGGCCCCATCGCCGGTGTGCGCCTCGCGCTCATCCCGGGCCACGGCGAGAACGCCGACCAGTGGATCGCGTTCCCGACCGTCACGCAGCTCGAAGAGGCCGTGTTCGACCTCATCGTCGCGGGCCGCGTCGTCACCGACGCCGACGGCAACGAAGATGTCGCGATCATGATGGTCGAGGCTGAGGCCACCGAGGGCAGCTGGAACCTCATCAAGGCCGGCGCCGTCAAGCCGAACGAGCAGGTCGTGGCCGAGGGCCTCGAGGCCTCGAAGCCCTTCCTCAAGCAGCTTGTCGCGGCCCAGGCCAGCGTCGCGAGCACCGCGGCGAAGGAGATCAAGGCGTTCCCGGTCTTCCTGCCCTACAGCCAGGAGACCTACGACTTCGTCGCGGGCCGCGCGTACGACAAGCTCGTCCCGATCTACCAGATCGCCGACAAGCAGGAACGTCAGAACGCCGACGACGAGCTCAAGGATGCCGTCAAGGCCGAGCTCACCGCCGCAATCGAGGCCGGTCAGCTTCCCGCGTCCGCCGCGAGCGAGTTCTCGGCCGCGTACAAGTCGGTCACCAAGACGATCGTCCGCGGTCGCATCCTCGCCGAGGGCGTCCGCATGGACGGCCGCGGCCTGGCCGACATCCGACCGCTCGACGCCGAGGTGCAGGTCATCCCGCGCGTCCACGGCTCGGCGATCTTCCAGCGCGGCGAGACCCAGATCCTGGGTGTCACGACGCTCAACATGCTCAAGATGGAGCAGCAGATCGACTCGCTGTCGCCCATCACGAGCAAGCGCTACCTGCACCACTACAACTTCCCGCCGTACTCGACCGGTGAGACCGGTCGCGTGGGCAGCCCCAAGCGTCGCGAGATCGGGCACGGCTTCCTGGCCGAGCGCGCGCTCGTGCCGGTGCTGCCGAGCCGCGAGGAGTTCCCGTACGCGATCCGTCAGGTGTCCGAGGCTCTCGGCTCCAACGGCTCGACGTCGATGGGATCGGTCTGCGCCTCGACCCTGTCGCTGCTGAACGCCGGTGTGCCGCTGCGCGCACCCGTCGCCGGCATCGCCATGGGCCTCGTGTCCGACGAGGTCGACGGCCAGACGCGCTACGCCGCGCTGACCGACATCCTCGGCGCCGAGGACGCCCTCGGCGACATGGACTTCAAGGTCGCCGGCACGAGTGAGTTCGTCACGGCGATCCAGCTCGACACGAAGCTCGACGGCATCCCGTCGTCGGTGCTGACCGCCGCGCTGCAGCAGGCGCACGATGCCCGCATCACGATCCTGAACGTCCTCAACGCCGCGATCGACGGCCCGGACGAGATGGCTCCGACGGCGCCGCGCGTCATCAGCGTGCAGATCCCGGTCGACAAGATCGGCGAGCTCATCGGACCCAAGGGCAAGACGATCAACGCGATCCAGGACGAGACCGGCGCCCAGATCTCCATCGAGGAGGACGGCACCGTCTACATCGGCGCGACCGACGGCGCGTCGGCCGAGGCCGCCCGTGCCCAGGTCAACGCGATCGCCAACCCGACCAACCCCGAGGTGGGCGAGCAGTTCCTCGGAACCGTCGTCAAGATCGCGACGTTCGGCGCGTTCGTCTCGCTCCTGCCCGGCAAGGACGGCCTGCTGCACGTCAGCGAGGTCCGCAAGCTCGCCGGCGGCAAGCGTGTCGAGAACGTCGACGACGTGCTCTCGGTCGGTCAGAAGATCCTCGTGAAGATCACGAAGATCGACGACCGCGGCAAGCTCTCGCTCGAGCCCGTGCTCGAGGAGCCGGCCGACCAGGAGGGTCGCGCTGCGGCCAACCCCGGCCCCGAGGGGCCCGCCGAGGGCTGATCGCACGATCGCCTGACAGTACTGTCCGGATGCCCGTCTCCTCTTCGCGAGGGGCGGGCATTCGGCGTGTATGGCAGAGATGTCCGCCGAATGGGGGACCCGGGAGCGCTCCCGCGGGGTGTCGTGATGAAAGCGTTATCGAATGTTTACCGCCGGGCCGCCTCCGCGTCCGGAAGCTCGCGCCGCCTGGCCTACCCTTTTGAGTACCGCGCCGGGGGGTGCGGAAGAAGCGATCACGAGGATGTCCCACGGACGTTCGTCGTGAGGGGGTGACCTATGGCTCTCTTCGGCGTTGGCTCTGCCGTCTCCTCATCGCGCCCCGAGACCGCCCCGGTCGCGGCCGCCGCGCTGCACCCGTCGGCACCCATCCCCGTCCAGGGAGCCCCCGTCGGCAGCCTCGTCCGCGTGACTCTCGGCGAAGGCGGGCCCTCGGTCTTCCCCCTCATCCTGGGTGCGGCCGAGTTCGGCTGGAACGTCGACCTCGAGTCGAGTCACGACATCCTCGACGCCTACTTCGAGCGGGGCGGCAACGCCGTGCACACGGCCGACAGCTTCGCGGGCGGCCGCAGCGAGCACATCATCGGTCAGTGGCTCTCGTCCCGCGGGCTCCGCGACGAGATCGTCGTCGCGTCGCGCGTCGGCGGGCACCCCGACAACCCGGGTCTCGGCCCCGTCAACCTCGTGCGCGCCGTCGAAGCATCGCTGACGCGGCTCGGCACCGACCGCATCGACCTGCTGTACCTCGACGCGACCGCCGACAGCAAGACGGCTCTCGAAGACACCCTCGCGACCGCCGAGTGGCTCGTCGACACGGGCAAGGCCCGCGCGATCGGCGCGATCGGCTACACGGCGGCTCAGCTCGTCGAAGCGCGCATCTACGCGTCGGCGGGTTACCCCCGCCTCACGGTGCTCGACGTGCCCTTCAACGTCCTGCGTCGCCACGAGTTCGACTCCGACCTCCGTCTCGTCGCTGGTGCGCAGGGGATGGCGGTGACGCCGTCGCACGGCCTCGAGCACGGCTTCCTCGCGGGTCGCCACCGCGCGCGCATGCGCGGCAGCCTCTCGGTTCGCGGCGCGCAGCTCGCCGCGAGCCTAAACCGGCGCGGGACGCGCACGCTGCGCGCGCTCGACTCCGTCGGCGCCGAACTCGGGGTGCCCGACGCGGCGGTCGCGGTCGCGTGGCTGCTCGCGCAGAAGCTCGTGACGGCGCCCATCATCAACGCGTTCGCGCCGCAGCACATCGACGAGCTCGTGCAGGGCGTCGGCGTACGGCTCAGCCGCGCGCACCTCGCCGAGATCGCTCGCGCCGCGGAGTGATCCCGCGCCCGACGCGGGCGGGCCAGGCGACGTCACACGTGTGACATAGGGTGGAAGAGTGCCCGCAGGTACGCCATCCCCCCGACGAAGCGAGCTTCTGTGACGCACTACCTCTACCTGGTGCGTCACGGGGAGCATCAGGATGCCGAGCACGGCCTAGTCGACGGGCCGCTGTCGCCGCGCGGCCGCCGTCAGGCCTCGCTCATCGCGGATCGCCTCTCGGGCGTGCCGCTGGATGCCGTCTGGCACTCGCCTCTCGAGCGCGCCGCGCAGACGGCGCGTGCCGTCGCGGAGCGGCTGCCGTCGGTATCGCCGCAGCCGACCGCGCTGCTCTTCGACTGCATCCCCACGGGGATGACGCCCGAGACGCCGGGCGTCTTCGAGCCGTTCTTCGGATCGGTGACCGAGGCGGACGTCGAGGCGGGCCGGGCGCAGATGGCCGATGCCGTGGGGGAGTTCCTCGTTCGCAAACAGGGGGATGTGCACGAGCTGCTCATAACCCACAACTTCGTCATCTCCTGGTTCGTCCGCGAGGTTCTCCAGGCACCCGAGTGGCGCTGGATGACCCTCAATCAGGCCCACTGCGGACTCACGGTGCTCGCGCAGAAGCAGGGCCGTCCCTGGACTCTGGTGTCCCACAACGATCTCGCGCACCTGCCCGTCGAGCTGCGCACGGGCCTTCCCGACCTCTACTCCGTCTGACCGAGCGCGCCCGGAAGTCTCCCCGCGGCCCTCGCTCGGCGGGAGAGGACCAGGATGGACGCATGGCCACGCACTGGATCGCAACCGACTTCGGCGACCTCGACGTCCTGCGCCTCGTCGCGTACGAGCCACCCGCACCCGGCCCGGGCGAGGTGACGATCGCCGTGCGTGCGGCGGGCGTCAACCCCGCGGACTACAAGCACATCCGCAGCGCCCGCGCGCCGGGAGCCGATCAGCTGCCGATCCCGATCGGCTACGAGATCGCGGGCGTCGTCACGGCGCTCGGCCCCGCACCGGACGGTGGCGGCTCGGCGGGCATCGGCTCGGGCGAGGTCTCCCTCGGCGACGAGGTCCTCGCCTTCCGCGTGAAGGGCGGGTACGCGAGCGAACTGACCGTGCCCGCGCGCGATGTCTACGCCAAGCCCGCGGGGCTCACGTTCCCCGAAGCGGCGAACCTGCTGCTCGCAGGGTCCACCGCCGCCGAGATGCTGCACGTGACCCGCGTCGCGGCGGGCGAGACGATCCTCGTGCACGCGGCATCCGGAGCCGTCGGCGTGAGCATCCTTCAGCAGGCGCGCCGAATCGAGGCGCGCGTGATCGGCACGGCGAGCCCGGCGAGCTTCGACGTCGTCGAGCGCTTCGGCGCGACCCCCGTGGCCTACGGTGCGGGCCTCGCGGACCGGGTGCGAGCCCTTGCGCCGGGCGGTGTCGACGCAGCCCTCGACTGCGTCGGCACGGAGGAGGCCGTCGACGTCTCGCTCGAACTCGTCGCGGACCGATCGCGCATCGTCACGATCGTCGCCGGCCCCCGCGCGAAGGCGGACGGCTTTGCCATCATCGGGGGAGCCATGCCCGACAGCAGGAGATTCCGGGACGAGGTGCGCGGAGAGCTCGTGTGCCTCGCCGGCGAGGGCGCCCTCGTCGTGCCAATGGCGAGGACCTATCCGCTGGACGAGGCGATCGCCGCGCTGGAGTTCGTGCGCGGCGGGCACCCCGGCGGGAAGGTCGCGCTCATCCCGTAAGGAGCGCGGCCCGGGTCACCGCGCGTCGTCGACGCCCGCGAGGCGCCGCGCGTACCAGCGGGTCGCGTTCGGGTTGTCGTTGTACGGCTCGATCTCGCGGAAGCCGGCGCTCGCGTAGAGGCCGCCTGCGGCCTCCAGCGTGTGGTGCGTGTCGAGCACGAGCTCGGCGGCGTCCCACTCCCGCGCCCTGCGCTCGAGGTCGTCGAGGATCAGCCGCCCCCAGCCGCGCCCTCGCGTCTCGGGTCGCAGGTACAGGTGCTTGATCTCGTAGCGCACTCCGAGCGGGCCGTCCGCGATCCGCCGGATGCCTCCGCAGCCCACGGGGATGCCCTCGTCGTCGTACACCACGACGAAGACGCCGGAGGGTGCCTCGAAGACGGTCGGCGCGGGGAAGACCGTCGTGTACGCCTGGCCGGGGAAGGCCGCCGCGCGCATCGCGAAGTACTCGGCGAGCAGCTCGTGCGCGACGGGTTCGTCGACCGGGAGCGGGCGCAGTTCGACCATGCCACGAGCCTAACCTCGACGGTCGGGCCGGACGCCCGCGTCTAGGCTTGTGCGCATGACGACGCGCGTGGCCCTCGTGGGCGGGACCGGAAAGCTCGGCGGGATCATCCGCGATGTGGTCGAAGCCGAGCCGGGATACGAGCTCGTCGCGAGCCTCTCGTCGCAGTCGCCCCTCTCCGACCTCGACGGCGCCGACCTCGTCGTCGACGCCTCGACGCCTGCCGTGTCGATCGACGTCGTCCGCGCCGCGATCGAACGCGGCATCAACATCCTGGTCGGCACGTCGGGGTGGTCGGCCGAGCGCATCGCGCTCGTGCGCCCGCTCGTCCAGGCCGCCGGCACGGGCGCCGTCTTCATCCCCAACTTCTCGCTCGGCTCCGTCGTCGGCTCGGCGCTGGCCTCGGCCGCGGCATCCTTCTTCCCCTCGATCGAGATCATCGAGGCGCATCGCGAGACCAAGATCGACTCGCCGAGCGGCACGGCGGTGCGCACCGCCGAGCTCATCGCGGCGGCGCGCGCGTCTGTCGGGCCCGTCGAGTCCCCGCACGTCGATCAGCGCGCCCGAGGTCAGCAGGTCGCGAGCGTGCCGATCCACTCGCTGCGCCGTCCGGGTGTCGTCGCGCGCCAGGAGGTGATCCTGTCGGGTCCCGGCGAGTCGCTCACGATCGTGCACGACACCGTGGAGCCCGCCCTCGCGTACGGCCCCGGCATCCGTCTCGCCCTCGCTGCCGCCCGCGATGTGCGCGGGGTCGTCGTGGGGCTCGACAGCTTCCTCGACATCGGCCTGCGCGTGCCGGGGCAGGGCGACGACCGGCCCGTCGAAGAGGCGGGCGTCCCCGGTCAGGTGGCGCGGGCCACGAGCGCGTGACCGCCCGCGTCGGCGTCGTCGTCATGGCGGCGCTGCTCGCGCTGTACATCGCACTCGTCGCGCAGCGGGGGTGGCTTCTGCTCGTGAGCGGCGATCCGATCGCGGTCGCGATGGGCGTCGCGCTGTTCGTCCTCCCTGTCATCGCCGTGTGGGCGCTCGGACGCGAGCTGTGGTTCGGCGTGCGCGCCGAGCGTGTCGGGCGCCGGCTGGAGGCCGAGGGGGGCCTCCCGCAGGACGATGTCGCGGTGCGCCCCAGCGGGAGGGTCGTCCGCGAGGACGGGGATGCCGCGTTCCCCGCGCTCCGCGACGACGCGCAGGCTCATCCGGACGATTGGCGCGCCTGGTATCGCCTGGGGCTCGGCTACGACGCGGCGGGGGACCGCCGCCGCGCCCGCGGTGCGATCCGCAAGGCGATCGCCCTCGAGGCGGCCGAGCGCCGCGCAGGCTAGACCCGAGCCGGCGCGTCAGCCGCGGGCGAGCGCGCTCCCGGACCCGCCGATCAGGAAGGTCGCAGCTTCGGCTGCGGGCACGGCGGACTCGACGGCCTGCTCGACCGTCGTATGCCGGAATCGGAATCCGGATGCCTCGAGGGCGGCCGGGCGCACGTGGGCGTCAGTCGTGAGCAGGGCCTCGGTGGGGTCGGGGCCGAGGACGAGCCGCAGGCCCCATTCGGGCGCGCGCACGAGGAAGGGCCGGTTGAGCCGCATCGCGAGTGCGAACCCCAGGTCGTTCGCGCTCGCGCGCGTCGGGCCCGTGAGGTTGAAGGGTCCCTCGAGCCCGCGGTCGATGACGTGCCGGATCGCGGCGACCTCGTCCTCGAGTGAGATCCACGGCCACGCCTGGGTCCCGCGTCCGATGGGTCCGCTCACGCCCAGCTTCGTGAGGAGCAGAAGCGGTTTGAGGACGCCCTGCGCGTGCACGACGGGCGCCGTGCGCAGCAGTGCGACGCGTGCGTGCGCTCCTGCGGCGAGCGCGGCATCCTCCCACTCGCCGCACAGATCGGCGAGGAACGTCTCGCCCCGCGGCGACGTCTCGGTCAGCACTCTGCGCGGCGCCGAGCCGTAGTAGCCGACCGCCGACGACGAGACGAACAAGGGCGCATCGGCCCCGAGCTCGCGCACCGCGCGCGCGAGCACCTGCGTCGGCGTGATGCGCGACCACACGAGCGTGTGCTTGTATGCGGCCGTCCAGGGGAAGCGGCCGATGCTCGCGCCGTTGAGCCCGACGACGGCGTCCGCCCCCTCGAGCACAGCAGGGTCGAGAGGTCCCTGCAGCCACGAGACCTCGTCGGCGGCCTCCGCGGGCCGCCGCACGAGGGTCGTGACCGTCACGCCGTCGGCGCGCAGGCGTGCGACGAGCGCGGAGCCGATGAGGCCCGACGCTCCCGCGACGACGACGCGACGCGGCATCCGATCATCCCCCGAGGGGTCAGCCAAGCGAGGCCTCGAGGGTGATCTCGACCCCGGCGAGCGCCTTCGAGACGGGGCAGTTCGCCTTCGCGCTCTCGGCGATCGTCGCGAAGTCCTCGGGGCTCAGGCCCGGCACGACGGCTTCGACGTTGAGGTGGCTCCCGGTGATGCCGGTGCCGGGGATGAAGGTGACCGACGCCGTCGTCTCGATGCTCTCGGGCGGCGTCCCGTTCTGGGTCAGCTCGTTCGAGAGCGCCATGCTGAAGCACGACGAGTGCGCCGCCGCGACGAGCTCTTCGGGCGTCGTGACCGAGGTCGAGCCTTCGCTGCGGGCCTTCCAGTTCACGGCGAAGGGCCCCTGGTTCGAGCTCTCGAGTGCGACCTCACCGGACCCTTCCGTGAGGCTGCCCTTCCAGGAGGTGCTTGCTTCGCTCGTAACGCTCATCGTGTTCCTCCGTGTCTCGCGGACGGGCCGTCGAGGCCCACGCGTCAGCCTAATGGCCGCCTCGACATGGCGGAACGGCGCAGCGACCGTCCGGCGGGAGCTTCAGGCCGCGAGGGGGCGCCGGCGGCCGACGAGGCCGATGCGCTGCAGCAGGAGGTACAGCTGGCAGCCCAGGCACAGCCCGAAGGCCGCGTTGAGGAAGGCCGCGACGAACGCGGCGCCGGCCGCGATGGGCAGGGCCCACGGCACGCCCGCGATCTGCAGCACGAGGCCGATCGCCACGACGAAGAGTCCGACGCCCTGCGCGAAGCGCGGCGGCCGGGGGTCCTCGAGCTCGGCAGGCGGAGCCAGGCGCGGCTGGACGGCCTTGCGATACAGGACGCCCCACGGCGCCGTCCGCGGCGAGAGGACGCCCCACAGGAACAGGAGAGCCGTCACGAGCAGGAGCAGGAATGCGGGGTCGGCGACGCGCTCGGCGATCGAGGCCTGCGCAATGAGCCACGTGCCGTCTGCGGCCTGCGCCGTTGAGAGGCCCGTGAGCCCCAGGAGGACATCGAGCAGGAGCAGGAGCGCAGTGATCCCTGCCGCGAAGCGGAGGCCGCGCGGGTCGACCCCGCCGGCGGGCGTCGCGAGGCCGTCTGCGTGAAGTGTCTCAGCGGACATCGGCCGCCTCCTCGGTGAGTCTGGTCAGCTCGAGTTCGAGCACGTCGCGGTTCGGGGCACCGCCGAACCGCGTCTGGACGACGCCGTCGCGATCGAGGATCAGCGTCGTGGGCGTCTGCAAGACGTGGAAGTGCTTCGCGATGTCGGGGCGGTGCGTCACATCGATGTCGAGATGCCGCACTCCGTCGTGCGCGTCGGCGACGGACGCGAGTGTGCGATGCGCGCCGGGGCAGCGTGCGCACATCTCGGTGCTGAACTGCAGGAGCGTCGCCGTGGCACCCAGCCCGTCGGCCCCGAGACGCTCGGGCTGGACGACTTCGTGCGGGATGTCGCGCTGCGGGCGATTCTGCCGCCACTGCAGGTATGCGCCGAGCCCGATCGTCGCCGTCAGGAGGACGGCGAGCACGATCAGGGCGCCGACGAGAGTCATAGCCCATCAGCCTAACCCTTTTCAACTGAATGGATCCGGTGCGCGTTCTGTATGACGCAGCCGTCGTAACAAATCCGCGCGCCGATCCACGGACAGGCACCCGACGTCGCACGGATAGGGTGGCAGGCGTGAGCGACGCCGCAGAGACCCCCCAGATCGAGTTCCGCAGCGACGTGACGGTCGAGATGGTGCGTGCGAGCGCCGCCGATTCGGACGTCCTGTTCGCCGCCCGCGTCTCGACGCAGGGCGAGCAGACGCTCGACGACGCGGCAGCGGGCACCGAGGCAGGCGCCAAGGACCGCGGTCTCATCAACTACCTCATGCGCGACCGCCACGGCTCGCCCTTCGAGCACAACTCGATGACGTTCTACATCCAGGCGCCGATCTTCGTGTTCCGCGAGTTCATGCGCCACCGCATCGCGTCCTACAACGAGGAGTCGGGCCGCTACCGCGAGCTGCGCCCCGTCTTCTACGTCCCGGCTCGCGAGCGCAACCTCGTGCAGGTGGGCAAGCCGGGCGCGTACGAGTTCCTCCCCGGCACCGAGGAGCAGTCCGCCCTCGTCGACGCAGCCACGCGCGAGGCATCCGTCCACGCCTTCGAGGCATATCAGCGGATGCTGGCCGCCGGCGTCGCGCGCGAGGTCGCGCGCATCGTCCTGCCGCTCAACATCTACTCGTCGATGTACGTCACGATGAACGCCCGCGCGCTCATGAACTTCCTGTCGCTGCGCACGAAGGTCGAGGGCACGCACTTCCCGTCCTTCCCCCAGCGCGAGATCGAGATGTGCGCCGAGAAGATGGAGACGTTCTGGCGTGAGCGGATGCCGCTGACCCACGCCGCCTTCAACGCCAACGGGCGCGTAGCCCCCTGACAATGGCGCGGACGGCCCTCATCACGGGTGCCAGCTCGGGCCTCGGCGCCGAGTACGCACGCCAGCTCGCGATGCGAGGCTTCGACCTCGTGCTCGTCGCGCGCGACCGCGAGGCGCTCGAGGCGCGCGCGGCCGAGCTGCGCGGGAGCTACGGACGGCAGGTCGAGGTCCTCGCCGCCGACCTGCTGCGGCCCCGCAAGCGCGAGAAGGTCGAGGCGCGCGTCGCCGATCCGCAGCGTCCCGTCGACCTGCTCGTGAACAACGCGGGCTTCGGGCTGCCGCTCGCGTTCGCGCGCAACGACATCGAGGACGAGGCGCGGCATCTCGCCCTGCACGTCGAGGTGCCCATGCGCCTCACGCACGCGGCGCTCGCCCCGATGCTCGCGCGCGGTCGCGGACGCATCATCAACGTGGCATCCGTCGCCGCCTTCATGCCGCGCTCGACGTACGGCGCGTGCAAGCGCTGGCTCGTGGACTTCAGCCGCTGGGCGAACGCCGAGTACGGCCCGCGCGGCGTCTCGGTCACGGCCGTGTGCCCCGGCTTCACCCACACGAACTTCCACGAGCGGATGGGACTCGAGCCGGGCAGGGAGGGCATCGCCGACGGGCTGTGGCTGCAGGCTCAGGACGTCGTGGCCGATTCGCTGCGCGACGCCGCCCGCGGCAAGGGCGTCTCGATCCCCTCCGTCCGCTACAAGGTCCTGACGCGCGTCGTGCGGGTCCTGCCCGCACGCGTGTCGGCGCGGCTGGGCCAGCGGGGCCGCTGAATCCGGGCCCTTCGAGCCGATAGCCTGGGAGCATGACGCACTCGGGCAATCCCTTCGGTCAGGTGCTCGTCGCGCTCGTCACTCCCATGACGGCCGACGGCGAGGTCGATTGGCCCGCGGTCGAGAAGCACATCGACGACGTCATCACCGACGGAGCCGACGGCATCGTCGTGACAGGCACGACCGGTGAGACGAGCACGCTGACGGACGCCGAGAAGATCCGGCTGGTCGAGGTCGGGAAGGATGTCGCGGCGGGCCGCGCCGCCATCATCACGGGCGGCGGCTCGAACGAGACGGCGCACGCGATCGAGCTCTGCAAGGCGAGCGAGAAGGTCGGCGCCGACGGCATCATGATCGTCACGCCGTACTACAACAAGCCGACGCAGGCGGGCATCCTCACGCACTTCCGGCTCGTCGCCGACGCGACCGATCTGCCCGTCATCCTCTACGACATCCCGGGCCGCACGGGCGTGCCCATCCGCTACGAGACGATCCTGCGCCTCGCGAAGCACCCCAACATCCTCGCCATCAAGGACGCCAAGGGCGACTTCAGCGAGGTCAGCCGCGTGCTCAACCAGACCGACCTCATGTACTTCTCGGGCGACGACGCCAACGTGCTGCCGCACCTCGCGATCGGCGCGACGGGGCTCATCGGCGTCACGGCCAACATCGCGGCGCAGCCGTACCGCGTCATCGTGGACGCCGTCAACAAGGGCGACCTGACCGCCGCGACGGCCGCGCACAAGCAGCTCGAGCCGCTCGTCCGCGCCGTCATGACGCACGTCCCCGGCACGGTCTCGGCGAAGTACATCCTGCACGGGCTCGGCCGCATCGGCAGCCCGCGCGTGCGCCTGCCCCTCGTCGGGCCGGAGGAGTGGGAAGCCGCCAAGATCGAGGACGAGCTCGCGCTCGTGCGCGATGTGCCCGGCGTCGACTTCTCGAACTTCCGCCCCGACCGCAACGCCGCCGCCGGCGGCGCGCTGCCCAAGGTCTCGGGCACGACGAGGTGAGATCCGCCGGCGCACCCAGGGATCGGCGCGCCGCATCGACATCCGCGAGGCCTGCGCCTCAGCATCCGGAAGAAGGCTGACATGCCCAGCACCTTGTACGACCCGCCCGCACTCGAGCAGGGCACCCTGCGGGTGACCCCGCTCGGCGGCCTCGGCGAGGTCGGTCGCAACATGACGGTCTTCGAGTACGAGGGCAAGCTGCTCATCGTCGACTGCGGCGTCCTCTTCCCCGAGGAGCACCAGCCCGGCGTCGACCTGATCCTCCCCGACTTTGAGCCCATCAAGAAGCGGCTCGACGACGTCGTGGGCGTCGTCCTGACGCACGGCCACGAAGACCACATCGGGGCCGTTCCGTATCTGCTGCGGCTCAAGCCCGACATCCCGCTCATCGGCTCGGGGCTGACCCTCGCGCTGGTCGAGGCGAAGCTCAAGGAGCACCGCATCCGGCCCTTCACCCTCACGGTGAAGGAGGGGCAGCAGGAGCGCCTGGCGCCCTTCGACCTCGAGTTCGTCGCCGTGAACCACTCCATCCCCGACGCGCTCGCCGTCGCGATCCGCACGCCCGCGGGCCTCGCGCTCGCGACCGGCGACTTCAAGATGGACCAGCTGCCGCTCGACGGCCGCCTCACCGACCTGCGCGCGTTCGGACGCCTCGGCGAAGAGGGGGTCGACCTGTTCCTCGTCGACTCGACGAACGCCGACGTGCCCGGCTTCACGCCGCTCGAGCGCTCGATCGGGCCCGTACTCGACCAGGTCATCGGCAAGGCGCCGCGCCGCGTCATCGTCGCGAGCTTCTCGAGTCACATCCACCGCGTCCAGCAGGTGCTGGATGCCGCGGCGGCCCACGGGCGCCGCGTCGCGCTGCTCGGCCGCAGCATGGTGCGCAACATGACGATCGCCGAAGACCTCGGCTACCTGCACGTGCCCGAGGGCGTCTTCATCGATTACAAGAAGGCGCGCGACCTGCCCGACGACCAGATCGTCTACATGTCGACGGGGTCGCAGGGCGAGCCGATGGCGGTCCTGAGCCGCATGGCCAACCTCGACCACGAGATCGAGCCGGGGCCCGGCGACACCGTGATCCTCGCGTCGAGCCTCATCCCGGGCAATGAGACCGCCATCTACCGCGTCATCGACGGGCTCACCAAGCTCGGCGCGAACGTCGTGCACAAGGGCAACGCCAAGGTGCACGTCTCGGGCCACGCCGCCGCGGGCGAGCTGCTGTACTGCTACAACATCCTCAAGCCGCGCAACGTCCTGCCCGTGCACGGCGAGTACCGCCACCTCATGGCCAATGCGCGCCTCGCGCAGGACACCGGAATCCCGGAGGACCGCACGATCATCGCCGAGAACGGCACAGTCGTCGACCTGCGCGACGGCACGGCGCGGGTCGTCGGCCAGCTCGACATCGGCTTCGTCTACGTCGACGGATCGACCGTCGGCGAGATCACGGATGCCGATCTCAAGGACCGCCGGATCCTCGGTGAAGAGGGCTTCATCTCGGTCATCGTCGTCGTGGACGCGTCGACCGGCAAGATCATCTCGGGTCCCGAGATCCACGCGCGCGGCTTCGCCGAGGACGACGCGGTGTTCGAGAGCGTCAAGCCCAAGATCGCGGCCGCGCTGGCCGAGGCGGCCCATTCGGGCGTGCGCGACCAGCACGCGCTGTCGCAGATCGTGCGCCGCACCATCGGGCGCTGGGTCAACCAGTCGCTGCGTCGCCGGCCCATGATCGTGCCGCTCGTCATCGAGGCGTAACACCGGCGACACGGCGCGTTCCGGGCGCTCGGTAAACTCCGAGCATGCCCTCTGCGTTCCAGATCCGCCCTGCCACACAGGCGGACGGCGCGTTCCTCGGCGACATGGTCGTCGAGGCCGCCAACTGGCGGCGTGGAGGAGCGCGTCCCCGGCACGAGGTGCTCACGAGCGACGACCACCGTCGCTACATCGCGGGGTGGATGCGCCCGGGCGACACGGGATTCATCGCCGTGGACGCGAACGGCCAGCCGATGGGGGCCGCCTGGTACCGGATGCTGCCCCGCAGCGATCCCGGACACGGCTACGTCGGCACAGGCGTGCCTGAGCTCATCATCGGCGTGCGGCCCATCTGGCGCGCGCACGGCGTGGGGCGGATGCTGCTGCAGCGCCTGTGCGACGAGGCGCGGGCGCAGGGCTACGCGAGGCTGAGCCTCAGCGTCGAGCGCGACAACTTCGCCGCGACGCTGTACCGCAGCGAAGGATTCGCCGTGACGCAGAGCGGCATCGGGCGCGACACGATGGTCAAGCGCCTGCGCTGAGGGTCGCGTCGTTCCCAGCGGAAGTCGGCGGCTCGCCGTACCGTGGAAGGCATGGCCAGGAGTTCCAGCCCGACCGCGAACGGTCGCGCGCCCGCGAAGGGGTCTACGTCGCGTGCACGGAAGCCCGCGCCCACCCCCAAGCAGTACGTCGGCGAGCAGCAGAAGCCGCCCGTCGCGGTCCGCGCGTGGCTCGGCCTCGCCCATGCGACCGGCGGGCTCTTCCGCGCGTTCGGGCCCGAGACGCTCGAGAAGGAGCAGCGTCGCGACGGCTTCCCGTTCCTGCTCGTCCTGCTCGCGATCGCGGGCGCCGTCGTCGAGTGGTTCTTCATCGGCTCCGAGGTCGCAGGCACCATCAGCGCCTACTCGGCGGGCGGCCTCGTCGGTCGCGTCTCGTTCGTCCTCCCGGTGCTGCTCATGCTGCTCGCTGGGTGGCTGTTCCGGCATCCGTCGTCCGTCCATGACAACGGGCGCATCGGGATCGGCTTCGGGCTCTTCGTCCTCACGCTCGCGGGCTTCTGCCACGTCCTGGGCGGGAGGCCGCAGCCGAGTAAGGGCCTTCCTGCGCTGAGCGAGGCCGGCGGCGTGCTCGGCTGGATGGTCGGCGAGCCCCTCGCGCTGCTCCTGACACAGGTCGGCGCATGCATCGTGCTCGGCATCCTGTCGCTGCTCAGCATCCTGATCCTGACGAAGACTCCGCCCAACCGCATCGGTCGCCGTCTCGGCGATCTGTACGCGTGGATGTTCGGCGAGGAGCGCGCCGAGCCGGGCGAGAAGGCCGCCGCGGCGCCTTCGACCGACGAGACGGCCGACCCCTCGCTGCCGTGGTGGCGACGCAACCGGACGGGTCGCGAAGAGGACCCGGACGGCGGGATCGGATCGCAGGACCTCACCGAGCTGCTTCCACCCGGGTCATCGCAGGGCGGCTTCGAGCAGGCGCTCACGACGCCGACGCCCGCTGTCGTCGAGCCGGACGCGCTGACCGAGATCATCGTGCCGGCCGCCGCGACGCCGCACGGCGCGCGTCCCGACACGTCGCTGCGCGACGACGACGGGGGAGCGGACGACGAGCTTCCCGGTCTGTCGGGCATCGGGTTCGACGCGCCGCACGACGCGCCGGCCCTGCCGTACCGGCTCCCGTCGGTCAACGCGCTCGCCGCGGGCACCCCGCACAAGGCGCGCTCCGCCGCCAACGACGAAGTCGTGCGCGCCATCACGAGCGTCCTCTCGCAGTTCCAGGTGGACGCGCGCGTGACGGGCTTCTCTCGCGGTCCGACAGTCACGCAGTACGAGATCGAGGTCGGCCACGGCGTCAAGGTCGAGCGGATCACGGCGCTCCAGAACAACATCGCCTACGCCGTCGCCTCCAACGAGGTGCGCATCCTCGCCCCCATCCCGGGCAAGAGCGCCATCGGCGTCGAGATCCCCAACGCCGACCGCGAGATCGTGACGCTCGGCGACATCCTCCGCTCGCCCGTCGCGCAGCAGGCCACCCACCCCATGACGATCGGTGTCGGCAAGGACGTCGGCGGCGGCTACGTCGTGGCGAACCTCGCCAAGATGCCGCACCTCCTGGTCGCGGGCTCGACGGGCTCGGGCAAGTCGAGCTTCGTCAACTCGATGATCACGAGCCTGCTCATGCGCGCGAAGCCCGCCGACGTGCGCATGGTGCTCATCGACCCCAAGCGCGTCGAGCTCACCTCCTACGCGGGCGTGCCGCACCTGATCACGCCCATCATCACGAACCCCAAGAAGGCCGCCGAGGCGCTCCAGTGGGTCGTGAAGGAGATGGACATGCGGTACGACGACCTCGCGTCGTTCGGCTTCCGCCACATCGACGACTTCAACCGCGCTGTCGTCGCGGGAGAGGTCAACCTGCCGCCCGGCAGCCAGCGCGTGCTCAAGCCCTACCCGTACCTCCTCGTCGTGGTCGACGAGCTCGCGGACCTCATGATGGTCGCGCCGCGCGACGTCGAGGACTCGATCGTGCGCATCACTCAGCTCGCCCGCGCGAGCGGCATCCACCTCGTGCTCGCGACGCAGCGTCCGTCGGTCGACGTCGTGACGGGTCTCATCAAGGCCAACGTCCCGTCGCGCCTGGCGTTCGCCGTGACGAGCGTCACGGACTCCCGCGTCATCCTCGACCAGCCCGGCGCCGACCGGCTCATCGGCCAGGGCGACGGCCTCTTCCTGCCGATGGGCGCGTCCAAGGCGCTGCGCGTGCAGGGCGCGTGGGTCAGCGAGGTCGAGATCGAGAAGGTCGTCAAGCACGTCACGCAGCAGGCGCGCCCCGAGTACCGCGAAGACGTCGCGGCCGAGGCCGAGAAGAAGCAGATCGACGCTGACATCGGCGATGACCTCGACCTGCTCCTGGCCGCGGCCGAGCAGATCATCTCGACGCAGTTCGGCTCGACCTCGATGCTCCAGCGCAAGCTCCGCGTCGGCTTCGCGAAGGCCGGCCGTCTCATGGACCTGCTCGAGTCCCGCGAGATCGTCGGGCCCTCCGAGGGATCCAAGGCGCGCGACGTGCTCGTGACCGCCGAGCAGCTCCCCGAGGTGCTCGCACGGCTGCGTGGCGAGGATGTCCCGGATGCCGCCCCCGCGGCATCCCCGTCCCCTCCTGCACCCATCGACTACGACCCGGACGCCGTAGAGTCGCAGTACGAGGGCTATCCGGTGGTCGAGAGCGACGGCGATGAGGATGCCTGGGGCCTGACAGGACGGGACTGACATGGCGATTCCACGCCAGCTGCCGAACGCCATCACGATCGTGCGCATCCTGTGCGCTCCGGTGTTCCTCTGGATGCTCCTCGCGGATGGCGGCGCCGACGGCCCGCTGCGCTGGTGGGCGGCGGTGCTGTTCATCGTCGCGATCGCGACGGACGGCATCGACGGCTGGATCGCCCGCCGCAACGACATCGTCACGGACCTCGGCAAGCTCCTCGACCCGATCGCCGACAAGGTGCTCACGGGGTTCGCCTTCATCGGACTCTCGATCCTGGGCGAACTCCCGTGGTGGGTCACGATCATCGTCCTCATCCGCGAGATCGGCATCACGGTCTACCGCTTCATGGTCGTGAGCGACCACGTGCTCGCGGCGGCGTGGATGGGCAAGCTCAAGACCCTCGCGCAGGGCGTGGCGCTCTCGCTCGCCCTCCTCCCGCTGTGGACGCTCGTGGGCGAGTGGATCTGGTGGGTCAACGGCATCACGATGACGATCGCGGTGATCCTCACGATCACGAGCGGCATCGACGTGGTCGTGAGCGAGCGGCGCGCCGCCCGCGCGCAGAAGCGCGGGAGCACGTCGTGAGCGATCACGAGGCCGCGCAAGGCGGCCTCCCCGACGAGCTGGAGGTGACCCTCCAGCGCGCACGCCGCACGGACTCGGAGCGGCTGCTCGACCGGCTCTCCGAGCTCGGCTGGACGGTGGGCATCGCGGAGTCCCTGACAGGTGGCCTCGTCGTGGCCGACCTCGTCAGCGTGCCGGGGGCCTCCGCGGTCGTCCGCGGCGGGATCGTCGCCTACGCGACCGAGCTCAAGCACACCCTCCTCGGTGTCGATGTGACACTGCTCGACGCGCACGGCCCCGTGCATCCGCGCGTCGCGCGCCAGATGGCCGAGGGAGTCCGCGTGCGACTCGGGCACGATGACGCCCCCTGCGACGTCGGCATCTCCACGACGGGCATCGCGGGCCCCGACTCACCCGACGGGCAGCCGGTCGGAACCGTCCACATCGGTGTCGCGACGCCTCTCGGCACGCGCGTCGAGTCGCTCGAGCTGAAGGGCACGCGCGAGCAGATCCGGGCTGAGACCGTCAGGCTGGCCGTGCGGACGGCGCTCGAGGCCCTTTGAGACCCGAATGTGACACGTATGCGTCGGGCGGGAATGAAGTCCGTTTCGGGACGGTTACATTCCGCGATTCCCACCCGTTATCCAGCGCGCGGGATTAGATTGGCCGTAGTCGATGTTGTACCGTTGTCCACCCGGACGACTGCTGAGGGGAAGAGGGGGCTCGCATGATCCTGGTTCGGCACGAGATCGGCGAGGTCCTGCGTGACTTCCGCCTCCAGAAGGGCCGCACGCTGCGTCAGGTCGCAGGCCGCGCGAGTGTCGCCCTCGGCTACCTCAGTGAGGTCGAGCGCGGGCAGAAGGAGGCCTCGAGCGAGATCCTGGCCTCCGTCGCCGATGCGCTCGACGTTCCCATCTCGACCATCATGCGCGAAGTGGGCGACCGCATCTCCGTGCTCGAGGGTATGCAGACGTTCCCGGATGTCGTTCCCGACGACCTCGCGGGCCTCGAATCCGATCTTCAGGTCGAGCTCTCACTGCGCTGAGCCTTCGACGGAGCTGAGGAACCTTCACACATGCGTCGCAGTGAGTTCGAGCGTGCCGTCGCGGCCGAGTTCGGGCCTCGCGCGAGCGCTCTCCTGGTAGACCTCGCGCTGCCCGGGGTCGGTGATCGGACGGCGGCGCAGGCGATCGCCGCCGGCGTTCCGCCGCGCGACGTGTGGCTCGCGCTGTGCGCAGAGGCCGACGTCCCGCTGGACCGCCGCTACGGCGCAGGACGCCTCGAGCCGCGTCGCAGCTGATCCCGCATCGATCGCGCCGCGGCCGGCGTGCTTCCAGCCCTTCGGTGCGCGGCGCTTCGCGGCGTGTCTTATCGCCCTTCGATACGCGGCGCTGCGCGGCGCTACTCAGGAACCGGGTGGAGCCGCTTCGCGGCGTGTCCTATCGCCCTTCGATACGCGGCGCTTCGCGGCGCTACTCAGGAACCTGGTGGAGCCGCTTCGCGGCGTGTCATTCGAATGAGTGTTCGATGAACGCATAGTCTTCTGCACAGCAGGTATCGAGGACGTGTCTGTCCACGGCAGCAGAAGGAGCGATGACGGATGTCGGAGCCCCTCCCTAGCGTGGAACACGTCGAACGACACCTCACGCCTTGTCGCATCACCCGTCCTATCCAGGGCGGAGCCCGACAGCCTACAGGCGACAGAGTCTCCGTGAGCGGCAGCGCCGACCGCGGACAGAGTGCAGAAGGAGCACGCCATGCCCTCACCCGTTGACCGCGAGAAGGCCCTCGAATCGGCCCTCGCCCAGATCGACCGGCAGTTCGGAAAAGGCTCGGTCATGCGCCTCGGCAGCGACGAGCGCGCTCCCGTCGAGGTCATCCCGACCGGCTCCATCGCACTCGACGTCGCGCTCGGCATCGGCGGTCTTCCGCGCGGCCGCATCATCGAGATCTACGGCCCGGAGTCGTCGGGCAAGACGACCCTGACGCTGCACGCGATCGCGAACGTGCAGCGCGCGGGCGGCATCGCCGCCTTCATCGACGCGGAGCACGCGCTCGACCCCGACTACGCGCAGAAGCTCGGTGTCGACATCGATCAGCTTCTCGTCTCGCAGCCCGACACGGGTGAGCAGGCGCTCGAGATCGCCGACATGCTCGTGCGCTCGGGCGCCATCGACCTCGTCGTGATCGACTCCGTCGCGGCTCTCGTGCCGAAGGCCGAGATCGAGGGTGAGATGGGCGACTCGCACGTCGGTCTGCAGGCCCGACTCATGTCGCAGGCGCTCCGCAAGCTCACGGGTGGTCTCAACCAGACGAACACCACGATGATCTTCATCAACCAGCTGCGCGAGAAGATTGGCGTGTTCTTCGGCTCGCCCGAGACGACCGCCGGCGGCAAGGCGCTGAAGTTCTACGCGTCGGTGCGTCTCGACATCCGCCGCATCGAGACGCTCAAGGACGGTGCCGAAGCCGTCGGAAACCGCACGCGCGTCAAGGTCGTCAAGAACAAGATGGCGCCGCCGTTCAAGCAGGCCGAGTTCGACATCCTCTACGGCGTCGGCATCTCCCGCGAGGGCAGCCTCATCGACTTCGGTGTCGAGCACGCCATCGTCAAGAAGTCCGGCGCCTGGTACACCTACGACGGCGAGCAGCTCGGGCAGGGCAAGGAGAACGCGCGCAACTTCCTGCTCAAGAACGAGGACGTCGCCGCCGACATCGAATCGAAGATCAAGGCGAAGCTCGGCATCGGCGTGCCGCGCGATGCCGCTCCCGCCGAGGACGAGCTCGCCAAGCGCCGCCCGGCGTGATGTTTCGACGTCGCTCAACAACCGGGGCGAGCTATGCATAGCGAAGACGAGGGCGAGCCCGGGGGCACTCCCTCGGGTGATGCGGAAGGGCTCGCCCCCGTCATCCCTCTCTTCGGAGGCGCGCCGCAGCGCCCGACGGACTGGAACTCGACGTGGGCCGACGAGCCGGCTTCGAGTGAACAGTCCAGTGAGCGGACTGTCGCACAGCAGACCGAGCAGCGCCGCGCTGCTCGGCAGCAGCCCGAAGCCCCGTCGGGATCGGAGTTCGCCGAGAAGACGCTGCTCAAGAAGCTGCGAGGCCGGTCGCTCTCGATCGCCGAGGCGCGCGACGTCCTCGTGGCCGCGCAGCTCGACGACGCCGAGATCGACGAGATCCTGACGCGCTTCGAAGAGCGCGGCTACCTCGACGACGCCGCGCTCGCCGAGCAGGTCGTCCACGTGGGCCTCGACCGCAAGGGCCAGGGCAGACGTGTCATCGCGCAGTCCCTGGCCAAACGGCGCATTCCGCGCGACGTGGCCGACGCGGCGCTGCTCGCCCTCCCCGACGACGATCGGGAGCGGGCTCTCGAGTTCGCGCGGTCGAAGGCGCGCTCGTTCGCGTCGGTCGAGCGGGATGCCGCCCTCCGCCGTCTCGCGGGTCAGCTCGCCCGCCGGGGTTACGGCGGCTCGCTCGCCCACGACGTCGCGCGGCAGGCGCTCGAGGAGACGGCGCGGGGGAGCAGCGGCGTCCGCTTCGAGTAGTGCGGAGGCTCGGCGCAGGCGGCGGGGCGGCGACGGGCACTGAGGTGGGGCACCGGATTGCGGCGCGCGTCGAGGAGCGCCGCGCCGCACCGGCCGGCCCGCCGATGTGCCCTAGGGTGACGGGGTGCTGACCAAGTTCGTCGTGGACGAGACACTCCTCTCCTCGGTTCTCGAGCCCCTGGGGTCCGTCGATTCGCTGGAGCCGCTGACCGGCGGCATGTTCGCGACGGCGTACCGGGTGACGTTCACGGATGGTCGGCGTGCCGTGGCCAAGATCGTCGGCGCCGACGCGACCCGTCTGTTCACCTACGAGCGGGGACTGCTCGCCACCGAAGCGCTGACCTACCGGATGCTCGCATCGACGGGCGTGCCCGTTCCCGAGGTGCTGCACACAGACTTCACGCGGAGCATCCTCGACGCGGACATCGTCGTCGCGGACCACCTCCCGGGAACGCCGTGGCTCTCGCTCGAGCTCGATGAGACGGCGACGGCGACGGTGCGGCGCAACCTGGGTGCCGTCATGGCGTGCATCGCGCAGGAGCCCGCGCCGGCCTTCGGCTACCCGGCAGCCCAGGCGGGGCTCGCCGCGGACACATGGAGCGCGGCGTTCCGGCTCATGGTCGAAGCCGTTCTCGCCGACGCGGAGCGGTGGCAGGTGGAACTCCCCGCGGCCCGCGCTCGCGCGGTGCTCGCGACCCACTCCGGCGCGCTCGGGGCGGTCACACATCCTCGCATCGTCCACACGGATCTGTGGGAGGGGAACATCTTCGTCGACCCCGAGACCCTCGAGATCGTCGGGGTCATCGACACGGAGCGCACCGTGTGGGGCGATCCGATCCTCGAGGTCGTCGGCACGGATCAGTTCGCGACGGGCGCGCCTGACGCGGACGTGCTCTTCGGAGACGCCGAGGCCAGGGGCGACCTCGCCCGGGAGCTCTCGTCACCGACGGGAGAGATCCGCCTGCGGCTGTACCGCCTCTACTTCTCGCTCATCCTCGCGAGCGAGCCGACGATCCGCGGCTACGAAGGCGACTGGACGGCGGGGCACGAGGCGACAGCGCGCGCGAACATCGAGCACGCCCTCCAGATCCTCGAGGCGACGGCTCCCGCCCGCTGACCGGCGGAGCGGCCGGGCCCACGCGCCCCGAGGCTCCGCGCGGCGCGTCAGCGCCGCGTGGAGTGGGCGTGGGGACCGTCCACAGATCCCCCTCGGGTCGCGGCTCGTAGAATATCCCCATCATGTCTTCCCCCTCTTCCTCACCGACGCTCATCGCGCTCTCGCCCGCGGCGACAGGCCGCGACGGGCGGGCGCGCACGTACGAAGTGCGCACGTTCGGCTGTCAGATGAACGTGCACGACTCGGAGCGGCTCTCAGGCTCGCTCGAGAGCGCGGGGTACCTGCGCGCGACGGCCGGCGAAGAGGCCGACGTCGTCGTCATCAACACGTGCGCCGTACGTGACAACGCCGCCGGCAAGCTCTACGGCACGCTCGGGCACCTCAAGGGCCGCAAGGACCACCACGAGGGCATGCAGATCGCCGTCGGCGGGTGCCTCGCGCAGATGGACAAGCAGACCGTCCTCGACAAGGCCCCCTGGGTCGACGTCGTCTTCGGCACGCACAACATGGGGTCGCTGCCGAGCCTGCTCGAGCGGGCGCGCCACAATGACGAGGCCGAACTCGAGATCCTCGAGTCGCTCGAGACCTTCCCCTCGACGCTGCCCACCAAGCGCGACTCGATCTACAGCGGCTGGGTGTCGATCTCGGTCGGCTGCAACAACACGTGCACGTTCTGCATCGTCCCGAGCCTGCGCGGCAAGGAGAAGGACCGCCGCCCCGGCGACATCCTGAACGAGATCCGCCTGCTCGTCGAAGACGGCGCCGTCGAGGTCACGCTGCTCGGCCAGAACGTCAACTCGTACGGCGTCGAGTTCGGCGACCGGCAGGCGTTCGGCAAGCTCCTTCGCGCCGCCGGCGAGATCCCAGGGCTCGAGCGCATCCGCTTCACGAGCCCGCACCCCGCGGCCTTCACCGACGACGTCATCGACGCGATGGCCGAGACGCCCGCCGTCATGCCTCAGCTGCACATGCCGCTGCAGTCCGGCAGCGACCGCATTCTCAAGGCGATGCGCCGCTCCTACCGGAGCGACCGATTCCTCGGCATCCTCGACCGCGTGCGGGAGAAGATGCCGGATGCCGCGATCACGACCGACATCATCGTGGGCTTCCCCGGCGAGACCGACGAGGACTTCGAGGAGACGATGCGGGTCGTCGAGGCGTCGCGGTTCTCGAGCGCCTTCACATTCCAGTACTCGATCCGCGAGGGCACGCCCGCCGCGACGATGCCCGACCAGGTGCCGAAGGCCGTCGTGCAGGAGCGCTTCGAGCGCCTCGCGGCGCTCCAGGATCGCATCTCGCTCGAGGAGAACGAGCGGCAGCTCGGCCGCGAGCTGCAGGTGCTCGTCTCGATGGGCGAGGGCAAGAAGGACGCCGAGACCCACCGCCTCACGGGCCGCGCGGAGGACAACCGGCTCGTGCACTTCGAGGTGCCCGTGGGATCGGCCGTCCCGCGCCCCGGTGATGTCGTGAGCGTCACGGTGACCCACGCGGCGCCCTTCCACCTGCTCGCGGACTCCACCGACGGCGCGCCGCTGCGGATCCGCCGCACCCGTGCGGGCGATGCGTGGGACCGCTCGCTGGCCGAGTCGTGCGCCGTCCCCGCCCCGGCAGGCGATCCGGCAGGCTCAGCGGGCGAGAAGCGCGCCGTCTCGCTCGGGCTCCCCACCCTCCGCATCGGCGTCTGACCCCCGTGGCGGCGGGTCCGGTCCTGTGGGCCGTCGTCGGCGCGACCGGCACGGGCAAGACGGCGCTGTCGCTCGACCTCGCCGAGGCTCTCGCGGCGCGCGGACGGCCCGCCGAGGTCGTCAACGCCGACGCCATGCAGCTGTACCGCGGCATGGACATCGGCACGGCGAAGCTTCCCGAGAGCGAGCGGCGCGGCATCCCGCATCATCTGTTCGACGTCCTGGACGTCACCGACGACGCGGCGGTCGCCTGGTATCAGGATGCCGCGCGCACCGCGATCACGCAGATCCACGGGCGCGGCGCCGACGCCGTGCTCGTGGGCGGCTCGGGGCTGTACGTCTCGAGCGTCCTCTACGACTTCCGCTTCCCGCCGCGCGACGCGGACGTGCGGGCGCGCATCGAGACGGAGCTCGCCGAGCATGGGCCGGGAGTGCTCTTCGCCCGCCTGCAGGACGCCGATCCCGCGACCGCCGCGCGCATCGACCCGCGCAACGGGCGGCGCATCGCGCGTGCGCTGGAGGTGCTCGAGCAGGGCGCCGCGACGCACGGCGCAGCTCTTCCGGAGGCACCCGTCCTGTGGCATCCCGACACCCGGATCATCGGCCTGCAGGTGCCGCGCGACGAGCTCGTGGTGCGCCTCGACGCGCGAGTCGGGGGCATGTGGCGCGACGGGCTCCTCGACGAGGTTGCGGCGCTGCGCCCGCGCGGGCTCGAGGACGGCGTGACGGCGCGGCGCGCGATCGGGTACGCGCAGGCGCTCGCCGAGCTGACCGGCGAGATCGACGAAGCAGAGGCGATCGCCCAGACGCAGCAGCTGACGCGTCGCTACGCGCGCCGGCAGGTCTCGTGGTTCCGCCGCTACGACGGCGTGCACTGGGTGGGACCGGAGGAGCCGGCATCCCGACTCATCGAGGAGGCCTCATGACGATCGCCGTCCGTCCGTTCCGGGTCGCCGAGACGGAGGCCGTCGTCGCGCTGTGGCACGCGGCGGGGCTCACGCGCCCGTGGAACGACCCGCACCTCGACATCGAGCGCAAGCTCGCGGTGCAGCCCGAGCTGTTCCTCGTCGCGGCGGACGGCGACGACGTCGTCGGCACCGTCATGGCGGGCTACGACGGACATCGCGGCTGGCTGTACTACCTCGCGACGGCCGCGGACCGGCGCGGCGAGGGCATCGCGCGGACGCTCGTCGCCGACGCCGAGGCACGCCTGCTCGCGATGGGCTGCCCCAAGGTGCAGCTCATGGTCCGTCCCGACAACGAGGCGGCGCGCGGCTTCTACGACGCGCTCGGGTACGAGCCGTTCGAGACGTGGGCGACGGGGCGTCGGCTCATCGCAGACGGCCCCGCGTGATCCCCTGCCGCTGAGCCGGGGGCGGCTATACGCTCGGACGCATGTCGACCACGGAGGACATCGTCCGGCGATACTTCGGGATCGTCGCCGACCTGGGATCGAGCGCCGACGACCTGCGCGCGATCGTCCAGCCCGACGCCGTCTTCACGGAGCGCCCGAACCCGATCTCGCCGAGCGGGCACGTGCGCACCCTCGAGGAGACGGTCGCGGGTTTCGAGGCGGGCAAGGGGCGGCTCGCCGCCCAGTCCATCGAGATCCACGAGGTGCTCGTGGTCGGCGATCGTGCGGCTGTCCGCTCGACCTGGCGGGGTGTGGTCGGACAGACCGAGATCGTCGCCCACATGGCGGGGTTCGTCACGGTGCGCGACGGACGGGTCGCCGCGCACGAGACGTTCGACTGCTACGAGCCGTTCGCCTTCTGAGTCCGCCAACGGCCCACGGTCCGTAGAATCGAGGGATGCCGCAGACCCTCGCCTTCACCAAGGGACACGGCACGGGCAACGACTTCGTCATCCTCCCCGACGCGGAGGGGGCGCTCGCGCTCACCGACGATCAGGTCGCTGCGCTGTGCGACCGTCGATTCGGGATCGGCGGCGACGGGATCCTCCGGGTCGTGCGGTCGACGGCGATCGACGAGGGAGCGGATGCCGCGGCATCCGGTGCCGAGTGGTTCATGGACTATCGCAACGCCGACGGCTCGAAGGCCGAGATGTGCGGCAACGGCATCCGCGTCTTCGCGCGGTATCTCGACGAGACGGGCCTGGCGTCGCTCGACGCGGGTCCCCTCGCGATCGGCACGCGCGCGGGCGTCAAGACCCTCACGCGCAGCGACCTCGGCCTCGAAGTCGATCTCGGGGTGTTCCGGGTCGACGAGACCGAAGTGCTCGTGCGGGCCCGTGGACTCGGGGTCGCGCGCCCCGGAGTCGGCATCGACGTCGGCAATCCGCACGTCGTCGTCGCCCTGTTCACTCCGGCGGAGCTCGAGGGGCTCGACCTCACGGTGCAGCCCGTCCTCGAGCCCGTCCCGCCGCACGGCGCGAACGTCGAGTTCGTCGTGCCGGCCGATCCGCTCGTGCAGGGCGGCGTGGGGTCGATCCGCATGCGCGTCTTCGAGCGCGGCGTGGGCGAGACGCTCAGCTGCGGCACGGGAGTCGCGGCCGCGGCGCTCGCGGTGCGCCACTGGGCGGGGCGAGGCGCACCGGACGACTGGACAGTCGACGTGCCGGGCGGCCGCCTGGGTGTGCGGATGCGCGAAGGCCGGGTCCTGCTGTCAGGCCCGGCGACGCTCGTGTTCTCGGGCGACGTGGCGCTGGCCTGACGCCTCAAGCGCGGCATCCGTCCGCCACGCGACCCAGCGGTTATGGAAGCGGGATCGATCCGGTCTCCGGCGTGCCGTGACGGCGCACCTTGATGACGCGGAACCCGCGACCCGTCGCGGCGCGGTGCACGCTGTATCCGTGGTCGAACGTCGCGCCGAGCCAGCGCTGCAGCGAGTCGGATCCGAGGTTGCGCTGCACGACGAGCCAGGCGTCGGAGCGCTCGTCGAGCCGGGGGATCCAGCGCTCGAGCAGGCCGTGCAGCTCGTTCTTGCCGACGCGGATCGGGGGATTGGAGCGGATCGTGCGGAACGAGACGTCGTCGGGAACACCGTCGGGCAGGACGGCGTTGACATTCACGAGGCCGAGGGCAGCGGCATTGCGACGCGTGAGATCGAGCGCGCGCTCGTTGACGTCGACCGCCCAGATCGTCGCGTGCGGTGCCTCGAGCGCGAGGCTCAGTGCGACCGGCCCCCAGCCGCAGCCGAGATCGAGCAGGTGACCGCCCGGCGGTGGCGGCGGGGTGTTCGCGAGCAGCACGCTCGTGCCCGAGTCCACGTGATCCGGGCTGAACACGCCGCCCGCCGTCAGGACCTCGAGATCGCGCCCCGCAAGGCGCACCCGCACACGCCGGAGGTTCTCAGCGCTGACTGGCGACGCGCTGAAGTAGTGGTCCCCATCCATGGCTGAGAAGCCTAGCGGAGGACCTCACCAGCAGGGGAGGGTAAGGGGGTGCGGCGAAGCCGCCGACGAGCGTCAGCGAGTCCTCGCGGGGATCTCCCCGCGATCAAAATGAACAGGGTGCGGCGAAGCCGCCGACGAGCGTCAGCGAGTCCTCGCGGGGATCTCCCCGCGATCAGAATGAACAGGGTGCGGCGAAGCCGCCGACGAGCGTCTGCGAGTCCACGCGCGGACCTCCCCGCGTCCAGAAAGCGTATTGTTTACGGATGCCTCGGGGGCCTGGCAACCCGTTCGACGCGGGAACCGGGCACGAGGCATCCCGGAAGGAAGACATGACAGACACCACGACACCTCCGAGCACGGACGAGACGCCGGTCGATCCGGTGGATCGCGTCCTGTCGCGCGCGGACGCGCACTCGGGAGTGCGGGTCTTCGGCGCGGCTCAGGCGCTGCAGGACGAGTCGACGATCTCGCGCGCCGACACCGACGGCGACCAGTGGGACCGCGAAGAGCGCGCCGCCCTGCGTCGCGTGCCCGGCCTGTCCACCGAGCTCGAGGACGTCACCGAGGTCGAATACCGGCAGCTGCGGCTCGAGAACGTCGTGCTCGTGGGCGTGCACGCGCAGGGCGAGACCGAGGACGCCGAGAACTCGCTGCGGGAGCTGTCGGCCCTCGCCGAGACCGCGGGCGCCGTCGTGCTCGACGGCGTGCTGCAGCGCCGCCCGCACCCGGACCCCGCGACCTACGTCGGCCGCGGCAAGGCGCAGGAGCTCCGCGACATCGTCGCTTCGGTCGGCGCCGACACCGTCATCGCCGACACGGAGCTCGCCCCGAGCCAGCGCCGCGCACTCGAGGACGTCGTCAAGGTCAAGGTCATCGACCGGACGACCGTCATCCTCGACATCTTCAGCCAGCACGCCAAGAGCCGCGAAGGCAAGGCGCAGGTCGAGCTCGCGCAGCTCGAGTACCTCCTTCCGCGCCTGCGCGGCTGGGGTGACTCGATGAGCCGCCAGGCCGGTGGCCAGGTCGGTGCGGGCGGCGCGGGCATGGGCTCGCGCGGTCCCGGTGAGACCAAGATCGAGCTCGACCGCCGTCGCATCCGCACCAAGATGGCGCAGCTGCGCCGCCAGATCCGCGACTTCGCACCCGCGCGCGACGCCAAGCGCGCCGAGCGCAAGCGCAACACGATCCCGGCGGTCGCCATCACGGGCTACACGAACGCCGGCAAGTCGAGTCTGCTCAACCGCCTCACGCGCGCGGGGGTCCTCGTCGAGAACGCCCTCTTCGCGACGCTCGACACGTCGGTGCGACGCTCGGAGACCGCGGACGGCCGCGTCTACACGCTCACCGATACCGTCGGGTTCGTGCGCAACCTGCCGCACCAGCTCGTGGAGGCATTCCGCTCGACGCTCGAGGAGGTCGGCGACGCCGACGTCATCCTGCACGTCGTCGACGGCTCGCACCCCGACCCCGTCGCCCAGCTGCGGACCGTGCGCGACGTCATCGGCGATGTCGGGGCCCGCGACACTCTCGAGATCGTCGTCTTCAACAAGGCCGACCTCGTCGGTGAGGACGAGCGGCTCGTGCTGCGTGGCCTCGAGCCGGATGCGCTGTTCGTCTCGTCCCGCACGGGCGAGGGCATCGAGGAGCTGCGGGCCGCCGTCGAGGCGGCGCTGCCGCTTCCCGCCGTCGAGGTGCGCGCGCTCGTGCCCTACGGCCGCGGCGACCTCATCTCGGCCGCCCACGACTCGGGGCACATCGTCTCGCAGTCGCACGAGGTCGAGGGCACGGCGCTGCACGCCTACGTCTCGGAGCGGCTCGCGGCCGAGTTCGCGCCGTTCGTCGTGCGCGGCGCGCACTGACGCCGGAGCGCCGGGCGGGCGCTTCAGTCGAGCGCGATGGGCGGAACGCCGGGCGTCTCGAACCCGAAGACGGCGCCGAGGAAGGCGTACTCCTTCTCGAGCACGTCGATGATCGTCTCGGCGCGCCGGAAGCCGTGCCCCTCGCCCTCGTACAGCACGTAGGCGTGCGGCACGCCGCGCGCCGCGAGGGCGTCGCGGATGGCCTCGGACTGCGCGGGCGGGACGACCTCGTCGTCCGAGCCCTGCAGCAGCAGGAGCGGCACGCGGAACCGGTCGGCCCGCGTGAGCGGGGACCGCTCGAGGTACACGTGCTCGTCGCGGGGGAGCGGCCCGATGAGGCCGTCGAGGTAGTGCGCCTCGAAGTCGTGCGTCTCGGCTGCGAGGGCCCGCGCGTCGCCGACCCCGTACCGTGAGATCCCTGCCGCGAAGACGTCGGTCGCGACGAGTGCCGACAGCACCGTCCAGCCGCCTGCCGAGCCTCCTTCGATCGCGAGGCGCGCGGCATCCGCCCGTCCCTCGGCCGCGAGTCCGCGCGCTGCGGCGACGACGTCGTCGACGTCGACGACGCCCCACTGCCCGCGCAGGCGCTCGCGATACGACCGGCCGTAGCCGCTCGAGCCGCCGTAGTTGACGTCGAGCACGCCGATGCCACGGCTCGTGAAGTACGCGATCTTGGCGGATGCCGCACCCGCGACGTGTCCCGTCGGCCCGCCGTGCACGAGCACGACGTAGGGCGGCAGCTCACCCTCGGGAGCGTGGGCGCCCGGATTGGTCGGCGGATGGTCGAACGCGTGCACAGGTCCGTGCGGACCCTCGAACGTGACGGCGCGAGGACGCGGCATCCATTCGGCGTCCCCATCGGCTCCGCCGCCGACGACCCGCTCCGCCGTGCCCGTCTCCGTGTCGACGAGGTGGATTCCGGGAGTGGATGCCGCACCCGAGCCCGAGACGAGCACACGCTGTCCCGAGACGTGCTCGATGACGACCTCTGCCGTCGCCTCGAGACCCAGGGACCGCGCCTCACCGGACGTCGGGTCGATCACGACGACGTCGTCTGCGCCGTTCGTCCGGACCGCGACGAGCCGGCCGTCGCCGAGCCGGGCGAACCAGCGGGCGCCGAGCACCCACAGCGGGCCGCCCGTGTCTGCGTCGGCGGGCGCGAGGTCCTCGTGGTCGAGGCCCGCGTCGAGGCGGAGGCGCCAGATGTTCCAGCGACCCGTGGGGTCGTCGGCGTAGAGCAGGTCGTCGGCGTCGAGCCAGACGGGCTGCAGCGCAGCGGTCTCACCGCTCGTGACGGTCGTCCACTCCGCGACGACGCCGCCCTCGATGCGGCCCACGCGCAGCTGCGTGCGATCCCACGGCATGTCGGGGTGGTTCCACGCGACCCACGCGAGGTGGTGCCCGCCGGGGGAGAGAGCCGGCTGCGCGACGAAGTCGCTGCCCGCGATCAGGTCGACGACGCTCCACGCGCCCGTCGTCGCGATCGAGACGATGTCGCGCCGTGGCACGAGCGTCGCGCCGTGGATCTCACGGATCGCGAGCAGCCGCCCCTCCTGCCAGGAGAGGCCGCCGAACCGCGTCCCGTCGCTCTCTGGCGTGCGCGGTATGGGCACGCCGCCGGGCGCGAGGGCCCATATGCGCTGGTCGGTCTTCTCCACGAAGTAGAGCGTCCCGTCGTCCGACGTCGTCCACGACCCGCCGCCGTACTCGTGCACGCGGGAGCGGACGTTCCACGGCGCCGGCAGGAGGTCCTCGACGACGCCGTCAGGACGTCGGCGCCGCACCGTCGTGCGTCCACCCTCTGTCGGCACGCCCTCGCCCCACCAGATCTCGTCGCCGACGAAGCGGGCGCCCTCGATGCGCGGCGAGGCGGAGGACACGGCGGCGGCGGTCACGGGCGACGGCCAGGACCCGTAGGGAATGGCATGGTCCATGCCCCCACGCTACGCCCGCGACGCCGCCGCCTCGACATCCGCCCCATGCGAGCCGCGGCGAAACACATCGTCACATTGCGTCGACCACCGAGGCGGCGTCCTCTACCGTGGAGGAAGACGCCCGGTCACCCCGGGCGTGGAGCGACAGCCGAGCCCGGCACCCGCCCGCGATGACACAGTGCCCTCCCCGCGAGGAGCACCGTCCGCGGCCGACCGGCCTCTCGTCCCTCTAGCGAAATGCGCGCCATGCCTCCGAGCATCCTCGACGCCGTCCCCTTCTCGTTCGAGCTGTACCCGCCGCGCACCGACGCGGGGACGGCGAACCTGCACGAGACGATCCGGCACCTCGCCGCGGCGGGTCCGCGCTTCATCTCCGTCACGTACGGGGCGGGCGGTTCGACGGGCGGGCGCTCGCTCGAGCTCGTGCGGCACATCCGGGAGACGACGGACGTCGAGGCCCTCGCGCACCTCACGTGCGTCGGGACGACCTACGAGGGCGCGACACGGCTCATCCGCGAATTCCTGGATGCCGGCATCACGAGCTTCCTCGCGCTGCGGGGCGATCCCCCCGAGGGCGTCTCGGAGGACGACCACTTCCTCGGCGATCTCGAGAGCGCCGCGCAGCTCGTCCAGCTCATCCAGCGCGCCCAGATCGAGCGCGCGCCGTACACGGAGTACTCGATCCCCGGCGTCCCGGGCGCCGCGCGCGTCGACCGCCGCCGCAAGGTCGAGATCGCCGTCGCGGCGTTCCCCAACGGCCACCCCCGCTCGCGCCACGCCACGGAGGACATCGACGCGCTCCTCGCGAAGCAGGCGGCCGGCGCGACCTTCGCGATCACGCAGCTCTTCTTCCACGCCGACGACTACCTGGGGTTCGTCGAGCGCGCGCGGGCGGCGGGAGTCGGCATCCCGATCCTGCCCGGCATCATGCCGATCGTCTCGCCCGTGCGCCTGCGACGGGTGCTCGAGCTCACGGGGGAGCAGCTTCCGACAGACCTCGCGGCGGCCCTCGACGCCGCAGCCACGCCCGAGGCGCAGCGCATCGTCGGCCTCGAGCACGCCTCCGCGCTCGCCCGCGACGTCGTCGCGGGCGGCGCGCCCGGCGTGCACCTCTACGCGTTCAACCATCACGACACCGTCCTCGCGGTCCTCCGCGAGGCCGGGATCCTCACCGAGACGACCGAAATGGAGCCCACACGATGACCGACAACGCCGCAGCCTTCCCCTCCGGCACGATCCTCGGCTACCCGCGCATCGGCCGCCGCCGCGAGCTCAAGCGCGCCGTCGAGGCCCACTGGGCGGGTTCGCAGACCGAGGCCGAGCTCGAGGCGACCGCCGCCGGACTCCGCCGCACGACCCGCGAGCGCCTCGCATCGCTCGGTCTGGGACGCGACGACTCGTCGATCCCCGAGTCGTTCTCGTACTACGACCAGGTGCTCGACGCGGCGCTCGCCGTCGGCGCGCTCCCCGAGCGGTTCTCCCACCTCCGCGACGCGGACGGCACGATCGGGCTCGCCGCGACGTTCACGGCGGCGCGCGGCGAAGGCGAGCGCGCGCCCCTCGAGCTCACGAAGTGGTTCGACACGAACTACCACTACCTCGTGCCCGAGATCGGCCCCGAGACGCGGTTCTCGCTCTCGACCGACCGCTTCGGGCGACAGGTCGCCGAAGCGCGGGCCGACGGGTTCGTGACGCGCCCCGTCGTCGTGGGCCCCGTCACTCTGCTCGCGCTGTCGAAGGCGACGGATAAAGCTCCCGCCGGCTTCCGGCCGCTCGACCGCCTCGACGACGTGGTGCCCGTGTACGTCGAGCTGCTCGCCTCGCTCCGGGCGGCAGGCGCCGAGTGGGTGCAGCTGGACGAGCCCGCGCTCGTGAGCGAGAGCCTCCCGCTGTCGACCGCCGAGCTCGCCGCGGCAGCGGAGCGCGCCTACGCCGTGCTCGGCGCGGCCGCCGATCGTCCCGCGATCCTCGTCGCCGCGCCCTACGCGCAGCTGTCGGACGAGGCCTGGACGGCCCTCGCCGCTGCGCCGGTGGAGGCCATCGCGGTCGACCTCACCCGCGGCACCGTCCCGGCCGTCGTGCCGGGCCTCGAGGGCAAGACCCTCGTGGGCGGAGTCGTCGACGGACGCAATGTGTGGCGAGGCGACCTCGCGGCGGCATGGAGCCGGCTCGAGGCGCTCGCGGCGCTCCCGGCGCGCCGGATCGCCGTCGGCACCTCGACGTCGCTGCAGCACGTGCCGCACGACGTCGCCGACGACCCCGACCTGGGAGCGCGGCTGAGCTCGTGGCTCGCGTTCGCCGACCAGAAGGTCGAGCAGGTCGCGGCCCTCGCGCGCGGCCTCTCCGAGGGCCGCGCCGCGATCGAGACCGCGCTGGACGCAGCATCCGACGCCCTCGCGGACCGCCGCAGCGCGCCCGGCGTGCGCGACGGCGAGGTGCGCGCACGTGCTGCTCAGCTCACCCCCGCCGACCTCGAGCGCGGCGACTACGAGACGCGGCGCGCGGCGCAGGAGGAGGCGCTCGGTCTTCCGGTCCTGCCGACCACGACGATCGGGTCGTTCCCGCAGACCGGCGACATCCGCCGCATCCGCGCGCAGCACGATCGCGGCGAGCTGACGACGGCCGAGTACGAGGAGCTGCTGCGCCTCGAGATCACCTCGGTCGTGGGGCTCCAGGAGGAACTCGGGCTCGATGTCCTCGTCCACGGCGAGCCTGAGCGCAACGACATGGTGCAGTACTTCGCCGAGCACCTCGGCGGCTTCGCCGTCACCCGTAACGGCTGGGTGCAGTCCTACGGCTCGCGGGCGACGCGACCGTCGATCCTCTGGGGAGACGTCTCGCGACCCGCGCCCATCACTGTGTCGTGGGCGCAGTTCGCGCAGTCGCTCACCCAGCGGCCCGTCAAGGGCATGCTGACGGGCCCCGTCACGATCCTCGCGTGGTCGTTCGTCCGCGACGACCAGCCGCTCGGCGAGACGGCGGAGCAGGTCGCCCTCGCGCTGCGCGAAGAGATCGCCGACCTCGAGGCTGCCGGGATCGGCATCGTCCAGGTCGACGAGCCGGCGCTGCGGGAGCTGCTGCCGCTCAAGTCGGCGGCTCAGCCCGCGTACCTCGAGTGGTCGGTCGGCTCGTTCCGTCTCGCGACGGCGCGCGCCGCGGCGGCGACGCAGGTGCACACGCACCTCTGCTACTCGGAGTTCGACACGGTCATCGACGCCATCGCGGCGCTCGACGCCGACGTCACCTCCATCGAAGCTGCGCGCAGTCGCGGCGAGGTCATCTCCGACATCGCCGCGTCGGGCTTCGCGCACGGCATCGGCCCCGGCGTCTACGACATCCACTCGCCGCGCGTGCCGTCCGTGAACGAGGTCGCCGACCTCCTGCGCCGTGCCGCCTCGGAGCTGCCGTTGCGTCAGGTGTGGGTCAACCCGGACTGCGGGCTCAAGACCCGTGCCTACCCCGAGACGGTGGCCTCGCTCCGCAACCTCGTCGAGGCCACGCGTCTCGTGCGCGAGGGGATCGCGGTCAGCGTCTAGCGCGAGGCTTCTTCGCGGGACCGGATGCCTCGGTCGCGGCTTCATCGGAAGCCGCGGCCGGGGCATCCGCCGTCTCGGCGTCGGCCTCGGCGTCGGCGTCGGCGTCGGCGTCGGCGTCAGCCTCGGCCTCGGCGTCGGCAGCGGTCGCGTCGGCCGCCGCCGTCGCGTCGTCCGTCGCGTCGGTCGTCCAGACGGCCGCCGCCTCGGCGCGCGCCGCCGCGATCTCGGCGTCGGCGGCCGCCTCCTCTGCATCGAGCGCGGCTTCCTCGGCGACGAGCGCCGAGTCCTCCGTGCGGGGCGCGGGGAGCTCGTCGGGGCGCTTCTGCAGCAGCTCGAGGATCCAGGCGACCGCGAACGAGACGATGATGACGAGGAAGACGTCGCTCGCCGAGAGGGGGCGCAGGGCGTAGAGCCAGATCACGGCGAGGACGGCGATGACGACCCGGATGAGGACGCGGTAGCGGGCGAGACCGACGCCGAAGCCGCCGGTGTTGAGGCCGCGCGAGGCGAACCAGCGTCGTGCCGAGGAGTTGACGCCGCGGATGAAGCCCCGCGAGCGGACGGCCGCCGAGGAGCGGCCCAGGAACCAGCCGAGCACCGCGATGAAGACGCCGAGGAGCGCGATGATCGTCGCGGTCTGACGCATCGAGTCGATGAGCGCGCTGTAGACGACGTCGAGGCCCGCGACCGAGAGGTCGAGCTGCACCGCGACCTGCCCGATGACCGGGTAGCCCGCCGCGAAGCCGAGGGCGAGCGCCCCGCCGCCCACGGCGAAGCCGATGCCGGTGCCGAGCACCGCGACGCTGCGCCTGCGGGCGATGAGGATGCCGAGGGCGAAGAGGGCGAGTGTGATGAGGGGCAGCCACAAGCCGAGCGTCGACGCGATGGCGTAGGTCGTGCGGATGGTGACGAGCGTCTCGCCCGTGCCGATGATGATGACCTTGTCGATCGTCGGGATCATCTGCGCGACGCCGACGCCGCGGTCCACGAGGTTGGCCTTGACGCGCTCGACGATCGCGCCGAGCTGGATGCCGACGCCGTCGTCGGTCATGACGACGATCCCGCCGCCGTCCGAGGTCGCTGCCGCGGTGAGGGCCCGGTGGGCCGCCCGGGTCGTCGTCGCCCAGACGTCTGCGAAGGCGTCCGACTCGATGACGCGGGTCACCGTCGTGTTGACGAGGTTCTCGAGGCCGTCGGCCGCGGGGGCTTTCAGCAGGTCGAGCGCCTGTGCGACACGAGGGGGCACTCCCAGATCGGCGATCCCGTCGAACACGTTCGTCGTGAGCTCGGTGAAGTCGACCTGAGCATTGATGGCGTCCATCGTCTCGTCGATGATCATGCCCTGCACGGCCGGATCCTGGGCGAGCGGAGCCAGCGTATTGACGAACTGCTCCTCCTCGACGAGCTGCACGCGCGCCCACGCGCTCACGATGGAGATGGGCACGAGGAGCGCCGCGATCACGATGATGAGCGCCGAGACGAACGCCCGCCACCGGCCCTTGGCGCGCGGAGCCGCGGCAGCGGGTCCGGCTCCGACGGGAGCCGTCACCTTGAGCGTGTCGTTCTCGGCGCGGAGCCGATCGACTTCGGCGCGCAGGTCTTCGATCTCGGACGTGGCCATGTCGTCACCTCTCATGGGCGCACCCCCGCGCCCTGCGGCTATTGTGCCCGGCGGTCCGAGGCTTGGCCATGGAGGGCGTGCGCTCCTCGCCCGGCGCGGGCGAGGAGCGGTGAGCGGGTCAGACGGCGCGAAGGACCGCCACGACCTTGCCGAGCACCGTGGCGTCGTCGCCCAGGATCGGCTCGAACGCGGAGTTGCGCGGCAGCAGCCACGTGTGGCCGTCGCGCTGGCGGAAGGTCTTGACCGTCGCCTCGCCGTCGAGCATCGCCGCGACGATGTCGCCGTTGTCGGCCGTCGGCTGCGTGCGCACGACGACCCAGTCGCCGTCGCAGATGGCGGCGTCGATCATCGACTCGCCCGACACCTTGAGCATGAAGAGATCGCCCTTGCCGACGAGCTGACGGGGGAGCGGGAAGATCTCCTCGACCTGCTGGTCGGCCGTGATCGGCACACCGGCCGCGATCCTGCCGACGAGGGGGACGAGCGCCGCGTCACCGACGGAGGGCGCCGTGTCGGCGGGGTTCTCGGCCGCCGTGCCGGGGAGGTCGATGAGCACCTCCATGGCGCGCGTCTTGCCGGCATCGCGGCGCAGGTAGCCGCTGAGCTCGAGCTGGTTGAGCTGGTGCGTGACGCTCGAGAGCGACTTGAGGCCGACGGCGTCGCCGATCTCGCGCATGCTCGGCGGGTAGCCGTGGCGGGCGATCGAGCGCTGGATCACCTCGAGGATCGCGAGCTGCTTGTCGCTCAGGCTCTTGCGGCGGCGGGTCTGGGGCCTCTCGCGGCCCATCGCGTCGCTCATGTGCGCTCCTGTCTCGCGGTTCCGAAGAGCAGTCGTCTTCGAATGTCGGAGGTCCGTGATGTGGTGTCTCCATCGAAACGGTATCCGGTCGCAGGCGGGCTCCGCGGCATTCCAGCCGCGTGTCGCGTTCGACGGTCGGCCTCCCCGATCGGATCTTGACATCCCATTCTATCGAAGATAACTTCGGAATACAGATTCGGATCCGCCCCTCCCGGCCGAGGGGCGGATGCGAATCTCTCATCACCAGGAGGACGCATGAGCGCGATCGGCTTCACCCCCGACCTCACGAGCCACGTCATGACGAGGACTCGCCTGCGACTGACCAAGCGCGGCCGCCGTCTCCTCGCGGCCATCGCCGCCGTTCCGGCCGTCGTCGCGCTGAGCGTCGCCGTCATCGGGGGCTCCTCGGCGGCCCTCGCGTCCCTCGAGCACGGTGCCGCCCCCGCCACGTTCCAGACCGTGACGGTCGCGCCCGGCGACTCGCTCTGGTCGATCGCTCAGGAGGTCGCACCCGGCGCCGATCCGCGCGACGTCGTCGATGCGCTCATCCGGCTCAACGCGCTCGAGGGCGTCACGGTGTCGGCCGGCGAGCGGCTCTCGATCCCGGCGGAGTACGCGCCCGGTCGGTGAGACCGCGCCCTACCATGGGAGGGGTGACCGTTCGCCTCGACCAGCTCCCTCTTCGTGACGACCTCCGGGGTAAGACGCCGTACGGCGCGCCGCAGGCCTCTCTCCCCGTGACGCTGAACGTCAACGAGAACACGCACCCTGTTCCGCAGGAGGTCGCGGACGACATCCTCGACTCGATCGCCAAGGCGCTGCGAGACGTCAACCGCTATCCCGACCGCGAGTTCTCGACACTGCGCGAGGGCTTCGCCGACTACCTCGGGCACGGTCTGACGCCGGATCAGATCTGGGCGGCCAACGGCTCGAACGAGGTGCTCCAGCACCTCCTGCAGGCCTTCGCGGGTCCAGGTCGGACGGCGTTCGGGTTCGCGCCGACCTACTCGATGTACCCGCTCCTGAGCGCCGGCACCGGCGCGAACTGGATCGCCGGGTCGAGAGAGCACGACTACACGCTCGAGGCGGGCAGCGCCGCCGCGCAGATCGCGGACGCCCGCCCCGACGTCGTGTTCCTCTGCACGCCCAACAACCCGACCGGCACGCCGATGGGGCTCGACGTCATCGAAGCCGTGTACGAGGCGACCGATGGGATCGTGATCGTCGACGAGGCCTATCAGGAGTTCGCGCCGCGCGATGAGCGGTCCGCGGTGTCGCTGCTCCCGGGGCGCGAGCGGCTCGTCGTCTCGCGCACCATGAGCAAGGCCTTCGCCTTCGCGGGAGCCCGCGTCGGCTACCTCGCCGCCGACGCGGCGGTCATCGACGCGCTCCGTCTCGTCCGGCTGCCGTACCACCTGAGCTCGCTCACGCAGGCCGCGGCGTCTGCAGCCCTGCGGCACGCGCCGACGATGCTGCGGATGGTCGACGACATCGTGATGCAGCGCGACCGCATCTCGGCGACGCTCGACGCTCTCGACTACCAGCCGCACGACTCGTGGGCGAACTTCGTCCTGTTCGGCGGCGTCGACGATCCGGCCGCGACATGGCGCGCGCTCTACGACCGCGGGGTGCTCATCCGCGACGTCGGGATCCCGCACCACCTGCGGGTCTCGGCGGGCACCGAGGCCGAGACCACGGCGTTCCTGGATGCCCTCGCGTCGATAGAATCAGCGACATGACCGCACGCACCGCGTCGCTGCGCCGCGCGACGAGCGAGTCCACCGTCGAGCTCGAACTCGACCTGGACGGCACGGGCCGCAGCCACATCGACACCACCGTCCCGTTCTTCGACCACATGCTGACGGCATTCGCCAAGCACTCGCTGACAGACCTCACCGTCCGCTCGTCGGGCGACACCGACATCGACGCCCACCACACCGCCGAGGACGTCTCGATCGTGCTGGGGCAGGCGATCCGTCAGGCCCTCGGCGACAAGTCGGGCATCGCGCGCTACGGCGACGCGCTCGTCCCGCTCGACGAGGCGCTCGCGCAGGCTGTCGTCGACATCTCGGGCCGCCCGTACCTCGTCCACTCGGGCGAGCCCGCCGGATTCGAGCACCACCTCATCGGCGGCCACTTCACGGGCTCGCTCGTCCGCCACACGTTCGAGGCGATCACGTTCAACGCGGCCCTCACGGTGCACGTGCGCGTCCTCGGAGGGCGCGACCCGCACCACATCGCCGAGGCCGAGTACAAGGCGTTCGCGCGCGCCTTCCGGCAGGCGAAGGCGCTCGATCCCCTCGTCGAGGGGATTCCGAGCACGAAGGGCGCGCTGTGACGCGACCGCTCGTCGCGGTGCTCGACTACGGCTCGGGCAACGTGCACTCCGCCGTCAAGGCGCTCGATGCGGCGGGCGCCGATGCGCGCCTGACGTCCGACCGCGCCCTCGTCCTGGAGGCCGACGGGCTCGTCGTCCCGGGCGTCGGAGCCTTCCGCGCCGTCATGGACGCCCTGCGCGCAAGCCGTGCAGAAGAGCTCATCGACCGCCGCCTGGCGGGCGGTCGTCCCGTGCTGGGCATCTGCGTCGGCATGCAGGTGCTGTTCGAACGCGGCGTCGAGCGCGGCGTCGACACCGAGGGTCTCGGCGAATGGCCCGGCACCGTCACCGAGCTCGACGCGCCCGTCCTGCCGCACATGGGCTGGAACACGGTCGAGTCGGGGGAGGGCTCGCGTCTCTTCCGCGGACTCGAGCACGAGCGCTTCTACTTCGTCCATTCCTTCGGCGCCCAGCATTGGCAGCTGGACGTGCAGCCGCCGTTCCCCGAGCCCACGCTCACGTGGTGCTCGTACGGCGCCTCGCCGTTCCTCGCGGCGGTCGAGAACGGACCCCTCTCAGCCACGCAGTTCCACCCCGAGAAGTCGGGGCAGGCGGGCATCCGGCTCCTGTCCAATTGGATCGACGGGCTCCACGGGGCTAACCTCTGAACTCGTGCCCCCCGCGGGGAACCGTCCCGCGATCACGAACACGCACCGAGGATTCATGAACGACTTCGCCTCCCGGCCCGAACTGATCCTGCTCCCCGCCGTCGACGTCGCAGACGGCAGGGCCGTGCGTCTGACGCAGGGCGAAGCCGGCTCCGAGACCAGCTACGGCGACCCCGTCGACGCCGCCCTCGAGTGGGCGCGACAGGGTGCGCAGTGGATCCACCTCGTCGACCTCGACGCCGCCTTCGGGCGCGGCAGCAACGCCGGCGTCCTCCGCAAGGTCATCAAGCAGGTCCGCGGCGTCCAGGTCGAGCTCTCGGGCGGCATCCGTGACGACGCGTCGCTCGAAGCGGCGCTCGAGTCGGGCGCCGCGCGCATCAACCTCGGCACGGCGGCGCTCGAGAACCCCGAGTGGGCGGCCGACGTCATCGGACGCTACGGCGACGTCGTCGCGGTCGGACTCGACGTGCGCGGCACGACGCTCGCCGCGCGCGGCTGGACGCAGGAGGGCGGCGACCTCTGGACGGTCCTCGACCGCCTCGAGGCGGCCGGCTGCAGCCGCTACGTCGTGACCGACGTCACGAAGGACGGCACGCTGCGCGGGCCCAACGTCGAACTGCTCCGCCAGGTCGCCGAGCGCACACCCAAGCCCGTCGTCGCATCCGGCGGCATCTCGAGCCTCGACGACATCGCGGCTCTGCGCGATCTCGTGCCGCTCGGCGTCGAGGGCGCGATCGTCGGCAAGGCGCTGTACGCGGGCGCGTTCACGCTCGCCGAGGCTCTGGATGTCGCCGGCGACTGACCACCCGCACGCGCACGGCGACCGGTCCGCGGACTCGGCGGGCGTGCCGTGGGAGGGTCGCCGCTTCGAGCCGAACACGCACGCGGGCGATGACGGATCGGCCGATCCGGGTCTGCTCGCCGCGCTGCTGGACTTCCGCAGCGGCGCCGGGGATCAGGTCGCGATCGTCGAGGCGTACCGTTCGGCGCGGCTCCTGATCCCGCTCGTGGCAGAGAAGGGCGACGAGGGCGTCGGCGCGCACGGGCTCGCCGTCGACAAGACGCAGGAGCTGTCGATCGTGACGGTCGCCGCCCCCGACGGACGGCGCGTGCTGCCGGTCTTCACCTCTGTGCAGGCGCTGTCGCGGTGGGATGCCGCGGCCCGCCCGGTCCCCGCGGACGGCGTGCGCACCGCGCTCGCCGCGGCCGACGACGACACAGACCTCATCGTGATCGACCCCGGTTCCGAGACGGAGTTCGTCCTGCGCCGCCCCGCCGTGTGGGCGATCGCGCAGGGGACGCCGTGGGAGCCGAGCTATGCCTCGCCCGAGGTCTTCGCGGGGCTGCAGGCGAGCGTCGGCGGCGAGCTCGCTGTGCTCGACCTCGGCGTCGCCCCTGGGGATCCCTCGGGGCGCCTGCGCGGGCCCGAGCTCATCGTGCGTCTCGAGCTCATGCCGGGCCTCGACCGCGCCGAGCTCGACACGGTCCTCGCGCGGCTCGCCAAGCGCTGGGCGGCCGACGACCGCATCGCGGTGCTCGTCGACTCGCTGACGGTCAAGCTCGTCCGCGGCTGAACAGCCCGGCCGCGGCATCCGTCGGCGCCGTTCCCTGCGTGAGCCGATCGGGCCCTTGCGGCGACGATCCGACGAGCGGAGGATCGGCCTCGGCGATCGGCTCGGGAGGTGGGCGATGGACGACGGCGTCACGCGCGATGACGCGCGGCAGCACAACGCGACCCACGACTGGGCGCGACACGAGGCCGAGACGCCGCACGCCGCCGCCGCGGCGCACGGCGAGTACGGATCGCCGCTGCACAGGGCGCATCGCCACGCGATGGCCTGGCTCGGCACACTCGACGAGCGGCCCGTCCGTCCCGAGCTCGACGCGGGTGCGATGCTCGACCGCCTGGATCAGGACCTCCCGGAAGAGGGGCGCGACGCGACGGAGGTCGTCGATGAGCTCGCTGCGGCAGCGGAGCCGGGTCTCATGGCGATGGGCTCGCCGCGCTTCTTCGGTCTCGTCATCGGCGGGGCCTATCCGTCGGCGCTCGCGGCCGACTGGCTCGTCTCGGCGTGGGACCAGAACACGGGACCCCGCCAGCCGACGCCGGCGACCGCCGCCATCGAGGACACCGCCGGGCGCTGGCTCCTCGATCTCCTGCACCTCCCGCCCGAGAGCGGCGTCGGCTTCGCGACCGGCGCGACGAGCGCGAACCTCGCGTGCCTCCTCGCGGCGCGGGACGCCGTCATCCGCGAGCGCGGCGGCGACCCGACGCTCGGGCTGCACAGCGCGCCGCCCGTCCGGTTCTTCGCGGGTGACGCCGTGCATGCCTCGGTCGTTCTGGCGGGACGGATGTCGGGGCTCGGCTCTCCCGTCACCGTGGGCGCCGACGAGCAGGGGCGCATCGACGTCGCCGGGCTCGCCCGCGCGCTGCACGAGCACGGTGACGAGCCGGCGATCGTCGCGCTGCAGGCCGGCGACGTGCACTCCGGCGCGTTCGACGACTTCGCGGCGGCCGTCGAGGTCGCGCATCTCGCGGGCGCGTGGGTGCATGTCGACGGCGCGTTCGGACTCTGGGCGGCCGCGAGTGCGCGCTTCGAGGATCTCGTCGCAGGTCTCGCCGACGCGGACTCGTGGGCGACCGACGCGCACAAGACCCTCAACGTCCCCTACGACTGCGGGGTCGCCATCGTCCGGGACGAAGCGGCGATGAGGGCTGCCCTCGGCGCGCGCGCCGCGTATCTGCCGTCGATCGACGGGGTTGCCGACCCGTACGACCACGTGCCCGAGATGTCGCGCCGCGCGCGCGGCGTCCCGGTCTGGGCGGCGCTGCGGTTCCTGGGCCGTCGCGGTGTCGCGGAGCTCGTCGACGGACTCGTGGATGCCGCGACGGGTCTCGCCGACGGATTCCGCGCGATCCCCGGGATGAGCGTCGTCAACGACGTCGTCTTCACGCAGGTGTGCCTCGCGGCGCCCGACGACCCGACGACGGCGGCGCTGGGGGAGTGGCTCCGCGCCGAAGGCACCGTGTGGGCGTCCTCGTCGTCGTGGCGCGGACGCACTGTCGTGCGGTTCGCCGTCAGCAACCGCGGAACGGACGCCGAGGCCGTGCGGCGCACAGTCGACGCCGTCGCCCGCGGCGCCGCGGAGCTCGGCATCTCAGGCTGAGGCGAGCTGAGCCGGCAGACCTGACCGTTCGGGCCGCGCGTGACGCGGCATCCCGAACCGATCCGTCAGTTGACCGGGCCGGTCCACTTCTCGCCGGGCCCCTTGCCGATCGGGTCGGGGATGACGGACGCCTCGCGGAACGCGAGCTGCAATGACCTCAGGCCGTCGCGCAGCGACCGTGCGTGCATGTCGCTGATCTCGGGGGCGCCGGCCGTGATGAGGCCCGCGAGGGCGTTGATGAGCTTGCGGGCCTCGTCGAGGTCCTTCTGCGTCTCGGGGTCGTCCGCGAGCCCGACCTTGACGGCGGCTGCGCTCATGAGGTGCACCGCCGTGGTCGTGATCACCTCGACGGCGGGGACGTCCGCGATGTCGCGCGTCGCGCTCGCCGCGGCCTGCTCCTCCTGCTCCCACCGGGCCAGGCGCTCGGCGTCGGCCGCCCCGCCTGCCGTGTCGGAATCGCCCCGGTCGCCTCGAATCGTGTCCACGCCGCTCTCTCTGCTAGACTTTGGCGGGCTCCGGAGCGCTCTGCTCCGGAACGAAAGAGGATCACATCCCACCCGCGCTTGCCGATCAAGGCTACCGGGTCCACACGCTCCACCTCTTCCGCTTGCGGAGGGGGCAGCCCCCATTGCACAGCAACTGCGGGGATCGGGCGGATGAGAGCCGGCGCTCGCGTCGTGCCGGGTGGAATGAATCCTCTTTCGCCCGCGACGCTCCTCGTGTCGCGGTGGCCGCCACCCGCATGAAAGAGGAGTTCCGCATCAGCGATCCCCGTACCAATGACCGCATCCGCGTCCCCGAGGTCCGCCTCGTCGGGCCCGCGGGTGAGCAGGTCGGCGTCGTCCGCATCGAGGTGGCGCTGCGCCTCGCTCAGGAAGCGGACCTCGACCTCGTCGAGGTCGCTCCCAACTCCAAGCCGCCTGTGGTCAAGATCATGGACTACGGCAAGTTCAAGTACGAAGCCGCGCAGAAGGCCAAGGAAGCCCGCCGCAACCAGGCGAACACGGTCCTCAAAGAGGTCCGCTTCCGTCTGAAGATCGAGGCTCACGACTACATAACCAAGCTCAAGCGCGCCGAGGGCTTCCTGCAGTCGGGTGACAAGGTCAAGGCCATGATCCTGTTCCGAGGCCGCGAGCAGTCGCGTCCCGAGCAGGGCGTCCGCCTCCTGCGCAAGTTCGCAGAGGACGTCGCCGAGTTCGGAACCGTGGAGTCCAACCCCACGATCGACGGTCGCAACATGGTCATGGTCGTCGCTCCGCACAAGAACAAGTCCGAAGTGAAGACCGAGCAGAACGCTCAGCGCGCCGCCAACAAAGAGGCAGCGCGTTCCGCCCGCAGCGGCGGTGCCACGGTCGAACACGCCGAGGAAGACCTCGAGCAGGACCAGGCCGCACCGGCTCCCGCCGCACCGGCTCCGGCCGCACCGGCTCCGGCCGAGTAAGGCCCCCACAGACTCCCGCCCCGGCGGGACACCGACTCCCGCTTGGGCGGGACACACAACGAAGGAAGAAAGATGCCGAAGCAGAAGACCCACTCGGGTGCCAAGAAGCGCTTCAAGGTCACGGGAAGCGGCAAGCTCATGAAGCAGCAGGCCGGTATGCGCCACAACCTCGAGGGCAAGTCGTCGGTCCGCACGCGCCGCCTCAACCAGGAGCAGGTCCTGGCCCCGGGTGACGCGAAGGTCGCCAAGAAGCTCCTCGGCATCTGACCGCCGACGCAGGAATAGGAACCAAACGAAATGGCTAGAGTCAAGCGGGCCGTCAACGCCCACAAGAAGCGTCGCGTCATCCTCGAGCGCGCCTCCGGTTACCGGGGTCAGCGTTCGCGTCTGTACCGCAAGGCGAAGGAGCAGGTCACCCACTCGCTCGTCTACGCGTACCGCGACCGTCGCAAGCGCAAGGGCGACTTCCGCCGCCTGTGGATCCAGCGCATCAACGCTGCGAGCCGCCAGAACGGCATGACGTACAACCGCTTCATCCAGGGCCTCGGCCTCGCGGGTGTCCAGGTCGACCGTCGCATCCTCGCCGACCTCGCGGTCAACGAGCCGAAGACCTTCGCGTCGCTCATCGAGACGGCCAAGAAGGCTCTGCCCGAGAACGTCAACGCACCCAAGTCCGCGTAAGCGCGACCGGGTTCGGAAAGGGCGTCCTCCTTCGGGAGGGCGCCCTTTCGCGTGCCCGTAACCCCCGCGCGGGCCGACGCGCGCCCGCCGATCGGCGCGTGGGTCGATCCGGGGAACGGGATGCCGCGCCCCTATGCTGAATCCGTGCTCGAGAATCCGCGATCGCCGCGTGTCCGCGCCGTCGCGAAGCTCGTCAAGCGCAGCGCGCGGCAGGAGACGGGGCTCTTCCTCCTCGAAGGTCCGCAGGCGGCGCGCGAAGTGCTCGCCTACCGGCCCGACACCCTCGTCGAGATGTTCGCGACGCCGACCGCGCTGGAGCGGCATCCCGATCTGCGCTCCGCCGCGCGTGACGCGGGGATAGAAATCGAGTACACGACCGAGGCAGTGCTCGAGGCGATGGCCGACACCGTCACTCCGCAGGGGATCGTCGCCGTCGCACGCCAGACCCCGACATCCGTCCGCGATGTCTTCGCCGATGCACCGCGGCTCGTGGCGATCTGCGAAGAGGTGCGCGATCCGGGCAATCTCGGCACCATCATCCGCGCAGCCGACGCTGCGGGAGCCGACGCCGTCGTCCTGACGGGCCGCACGGTCGATCCCTACAACCCGAAGGTCGTGCGCGCCACGACGGGCTCGCTCTTCCACCTTCCCGTCGCCGTCGCCGCGGACCTTGCCACGACGGTCGAGCGGGCGCGTGCGGCGGGGCTGCGCGTCATCGCGGCCGACGTCGGGGGCGGGGACTTCCTCGCGAACCGCGACCTGCTCGCCGAGCCCACCGCATGGCTCTTCGGCAACGAGGCGCGCGGTCTCGAGGAAGAGGCGCTCGCCCACGCCGACCTGTCGCTGCGTCTGCCCATCTACGGCTCGGCGGAGTCGCTCAATCTTGCGACCGCCGCGAGCGTATGCCTCTACGAGAGCGCCTTCGCGCAGCGCGCCGGCCGCACCGCGTGACGCATTCCGGCTCTGTTACAGGTCGGTAAAGCTCGCCGCAAGGCCTGGCCGCGCAGGCCGGACGCTTCTAGGGTGCCGTTATGGCGACACTCGACGGCCCCGCCCCTCCGACGTCGAACATCAACGTGCGACGCGGTGATCCACTCGTGGTCATCACCGATCTCCAGAAGCACTACGGCGACTTCCAGGCGCTCAAAGACATCGATCTGACGGTCAACCGCGGTGAGGTGGTCGTCGTGATCGGGCCCTCCGGCTCGGGCAAGTCGACGCTGTGCCGCACGATCAACCGGCTCGAGACGATCACGAGCGGCGGCATCACGATCGACGGCAAGGAGCTGCCGAAGGAGGGCAGGGGGCTCGCCGAACTGCGCGCCGACGTCGGCATGGTCTTCCAGTCGTTCAACCTCTTCGCGCATCTCACGATCCTCGACAACGTCACGCTGGGCCCGATCAAGGTCCGCAAGATGAAGAAGTCGGATGCCGAGGCCCAGGCCCGCAAGCTGCTCGAGCGCGTCGGGGTGGCCCAGCAGGCCAACAAGCTGCCCGCGCAGCTCTCAGGCGGTCAGCAGCAGCGCGTCGCGATCGCGCGCGCCCTCGCGATGAACCCCAAGGTCATGCTCTTCGACGAGCCCACGAGCGCCCTCGATCCCGAGATGATCAACGAGGTCCTCGACGTCATGGTGAGCCTCGCCCAGGAGGGCATGACGATGATCGTCGTGACCCACGAGATGGGATTCGCCCGCAAAGCCGCCGATCGCGTCGTCTTCATGGCGGACGGCCAGATCGTCGAGGAGTCCAGCCCCGAGCAGTTCTTCACGAACCCGCAGTCCGCCCGCGCAAAGGACTTCCTCTCCAAGCTGCTGACCCACTGACCCTCGCCGTCACCACTGGAGAAAGGACCCCACACCACCGGATGCATCACGGACGGACCCGAACGTCATGCGTACCAGCACGGCACATGCGCAACCACGAGGAGTTCACATGAGACAGTCACGGATCATCGCAGGGCTCGGCCTCGCCGCCGCCGCCCTCCTTACGCTCACGGCGTGCAACAGCGGCACACCGGGCGGATCGCCCACGGGGGAGTCGACGGGAGACGGTGCAGAGGAAGGCACCTGGTTCACCGTCGCCGAAGACGTCCAGCTCGAGGGCAGCCCCACGTTCGACGCCATCACCGACCGCGGCTCCGTCAAGGTCGGCGTCAAGGAGGACCAGCCGGGCCTCGGCTACCTCGACCCGACGACGGGCGACCGCACGGGCTTCGACGTCGACATCGCACGGTGGATCGCGGCATCGCTCGGCTACGACGAGGACAAGATCGAGTTCACCGCGATCCCGTCGGCCAACCGCGAGCAGGCGATCCTGAACGGCGACATCGACTACTACGTCGGCACGTACTCGATCACCGACAAGCGCAAGGAGCAGATCTCCTTCGCAGGGCCGTACTTCATCACGGGCCAGGGCCTGCTCGTCGGCGCGGACAGCGACATCGCGAGCGTCGACGATCTCGAGGGCAAGAACGTCTGCTCGGCGACCGGGTCGACCTCGATCCAGCGGATCAAGGATGAGCACCCGGAGGCCTCGACGACGGAGTTCGACACGTACTCGCAGTGCGTCGAGCAGCTCAAGAACGGACAGGTCGACGCCGTCACGACCGACGAGGCGATCCTCATCGGCTACGCGGCGCAGGACCCCGACAACCTCAAGGTCGTCGGCGACGTCTTCAGCGAGGAGCGCTACGGCGTAGGCCTCACGAAGGGCGACACGGCGCTGCAGGAGTACATCAACACGATGTTCACCGACGGCGGCGACATCTGGCAGGCCATCTTCGACAAGAACCTCGGCCCGGCCGGGGTCGAGGGCGAGCAGCCCGAGGTCGACCCGGTCAGCTGAGTTCCGAGCGGCGCCCGCCTCGCGCGGGCGCCGCTCCCCGGTCCGGAGCGAGAGAGGACGTCACGGTGGGCCTGATCACCGACTATCCCGATGTGTGGGCCGCCGCGCTGTGGGGCACACTGATCCTGTTCTTCGCGGGCGGCGTGATCGCCCTCGTGCTGGGCCTCATCGTCGGCGCCATGCGCGTCTCGCCCATCCCCGTCGCGCGGGCGGTGGGCGGGGTCTACGTCAACTGGATCCGCAACACCCCGCTGACGCTCGTGATGTTCTTCTTCGCGTTCTGCGTGCCGCTCCTCCTGCCGGGGCGGGCGAACTTCCTCGTCCTGGCGATCTGGGCGCTCGGCATCTACACCGCCACGTACGTCGCCGAGACGCTCCGCTCCGGCATCAACACGGTGCCGGTCGGGCAGGCCGAAGCGGCCCGAGCAATCGGCCTCACCTTCGGCCAGGTGATGTCGCTCGTCGTGCTTCCGCAGGCGGCGCGGTCCGTCATCCCGCCCATGATGAGCGTCTTCATCGCGCTCCTGAAGAACACGACTGTCGCGGCCGGATTCTCGGTCGTGAACCTCGGCAACATCCGCGCCGAAATGAGCGAGAACGGGGAGAACCAGCTCGTGACGATCCTGTGGGTCATGGCCGCCTTCGTGCTCATGGTGTTCCTGCTCGCGTGGCTGCAGCGCGTGCTCGAGAACAAGTGGAGGATCGCGCGATGAGTTCCGTCCTCTACGACGTCCCCGGGCCCCGCGCCGTCGTCCGCAACCGCATCCTGGGCATCGTCACGATCCTCGTCGTGCTCGTGCTGGTGGGCTTCGTGGTCTACCGCTTCTGGGTCACGGGCCAGTTCAGCGCCGAGAAGTGGTACGCCTTCACGTTCGTGCGCATCTGGGAGCAGTTCGGCCTCGCGACGCTGCGCACGCTCGCGGCGTTCGCCGTCGCCGCCGTCGGCGCGATCGCTCTCGGCTTCGTGCTCGCGATCGGGCGGCTCTCGGATCACGCCTGGGTGCGCATGCCGATCACGGGCGTGACGGAGGTCTTCCGCGCCATCCCCGTTCTGATCTTCATGATCTTCCTGTACTACGGGCTCCCCGTCATCGGCATCAAGATGCCGTCGTACTGGGCGGTCGTGATCGCGCTCATCGCGTACAACGGATCGGTGCTCGCGGAGGTCATCCGGGCTGGCGTCGAATCCCTGCCGCGCGGGCAGCGCGAGGCGGGCTATGCCGTGGGGCTGCGCAAGGCCGGCGTCCTGCGGCTGATCCTCCTGCCGCAGGCGATCCGCGCCATGATGCCCGTCATCATCTCGCAGCTCGTCGTGTGCCTGAAGGACACGGCGCTCGGCTTCATCATCACCTACCCCGAGCTGCTCTACTTCGCGCGGCTCCTCGGCTCCAACGCCGTCCTGGGCTCGCCGCTCATCCCCGCGGCCCTCGTCGCGGGCACGATCTACGTCGCCCTGTGCCTCGCCCTGTCGTACACCGCGTACGTCGTCGAGCGGCGCCTGCGCCGCTCGCCCCGCACCGTCGCCGTCGCCGGCGTTCCCGCAGCGCTCGACGCCCCCACGACCGCGACCGAGACGCTCGCGGCGCAGCGCGCCTCCGACATCATCCGCGACCGCGACGCCGGCGGCTCCTGACCCACGGCGGGTGCCCCCTCGCGGCCAGACGGGGCTGCCCTCCGGCCGCCGGTAGACTCGGTCCTCGTGTCCGACGTACTTGAGATCACCCCTGAGGCGGTGGAAGACGCGGTCGCGGCGGCTCTCGCAGCGATCGCGGATGCCGCCACGACGGCCGACCTGAAGGCGGCGCGCAGCGCGCACACCGCCGAGGGGTCGCCGCTCGCGAAGCTCAACGCGCGTCTGCGCGATGTCGCCCCCGAGCGAAAGGCCGAGTTCGGCAAGCTCATCGGGCAGGCCCGCGGCCGTGTGAGCCAGGCGCTCGCCGCCCGTGAGGCCGACGTCGCGTCGGCCGAGACCGCGGCGCGCCTCGAGGCCGAGCGCGTCGACGTCACGGCGCTCGCCGAGCGTGCGCGGGTCGGGGCGCGGCATCCCATCTCGCTCCTGCAGGAGCAGATCGCCGACATCTTCGTCGGCATGGGCTGGGAGATCGCGGAGGGGCCCGAGCTCGAGCACGAGTGGTTCAACTTCGACGCGCTCAACTTCGACGAGGACCACCCCGCGCGGCAGATGCAGGACACGTTCTTCGTCGATCCCGTCGAGCGCCACCTCGTCATGCGCACGCACACGTCGCCCGTGCAGGTGCGGTCGATGCTCGAGCGCGACCTGCCGCTCTACGTCCTGTGCCCGGGTCGGGTGTACCGCACTGACGAGTTCGACGCGACGCACCTCCCGGTCTTCACGCAGTTCGAGGGCATCGTCGTCGACAAGGGCATCACGATGGCGCACCTCAAGGGCACCCTCGACCACGCCGCGCGCGTGCTGTTCGGTCCCGAGGCCAAGACGCGCTTCCGCGCCAACTACTTCCCCTTCACAGAGCCGTCCGCCGAGCTCGACCTGTGGCACCCGACCTTCAAGGGCGGAGCCCGCTGGATCGAGTGGGGCGGTTGCGGAATGATCAACGCCAACGTGCTGCGCGCGGCCGGGATCGACCCCGAGGAGTACTCGGGCTTCGCGTTCGGGATGGGCATCGAGCGCACGCTCATGTTCCGCTCCGACGTGCAGGACATGCGCGACATGGCCGAGGGCGACGTCCGCTTCAGCGAGCAGTTCGGAATGGTGGTCTGATGCGCGTCCCGCTTTCGTGGCTCCGTGAGTTCGTCGACGTGCCGGCGGATGCTTCGCCCGAGGACGTCCTCGCGGCGCTCGTCTCGGTCGGGTTCGAAGAGGAGGACGTCCACCGCTTCGACCTCACGGGTCCGATCGTCGTGGGTGAGGTCCTCGAGTTCGTCGAGGAGCCGCAGTCCAACGGCAAGACGATCCGCTGGTGCCAGGTGCGCGTCGCGCCCGGCGACGAGGTCGCCGCCGATGGCGGCCCCGCGGTCCATGGCGTCGTGTGCGGCGCCGGCAACTTCTTCGCGGGCGACAAGGTCGTCGTGACCCTGCCCGGCGCCGTGCTCCCCGGGCCGTTCCCGATCGCGGCGCGCAAGACGTACGGACACGTGTCGGACGGCATGATCGCCTCGGCCCGCGAGCTGGGCCTCGGCGATGAGCACTCGGGCATCCTGCGTCTGGTCGAGCTCGGCCTCGACGCGCCCGTCGGCACCGACGCGATCGCTCTCCTCGGCCTCGACGACGTCGCGGTCGACATCAACGTCACGCCCGACCGCGGCTACGCGCTGTCGATCCGCGGGGTGGCGCGCGAGTACTCCCACTCCACCGGCGCCGAGTTCCGCGATCCGGGTGCGAAGGTCTGGGGCGAGGTCAACCTCCACGACGAGAGCGCGTTCGCCGTCACCGTCGACGATCAGGCACCTCTCCGCGGCCGCGTCGGCGCCTCGGAGTTCGTCGCGCGCATCGTGCGCGACGTCGACCCCACCAAGCCGACGCCCGCCTGGATGATCGCGCGCCTCACGCTCGCCGGCATCCGCTCGCTCGGCATCCTCATCGACATCACCAACTACGTGATGATCGAGCTCGGCCAGCCCATCCACGGCTACGACCTCGACAAGCTCACCGGCGGGATCACCGTGCGCCGCGCGACGGCGGGCGAGAAGCTCGAGACCCTCGACGGCAAGGTGCGCGATCTCAGCGCCGAAGACCTGCTCATCACCGATGAGTCCGGCCCCATCGGCCTGGCCGGCGTGATGGGCGGTGGCACCACCGAGATGACGGATGCCACGCGCAACGTGCTCATCGAGGCGGCCACCTTCGACACCGTGTCGATCGCGCGCACAGCCCGGCGCCACAAGCTGCCGTCCGAGGCATCCCGTCGCTTCGAGCGGGGTGTCGACCCGGCGATCCCGTTCATCGCCGCCGCCCGTGTCGCCGAGCTGATGGTGACGTATGCCGGCGGAACCGACACGCGTGCCGGCGGTGCGCTGATGAACGCGTTCTCGACCGCGGGCATCGAGCTTCCGCGGGCCTTCGTGCCCGCGCTCATCGGCGTGGCGTACACCGACGCCGAGATCGTCGCAGCGCTCGAGATGATCGGCTGCGAGGTGAGCGAGAACCCCCGCGGCTGGATCGCGATCCCGCCGACCTGGCGTCCCGACCTCACCGACAAGTGGACGCTCGCCGAGGAGGTGGCCCGCATCGAGGGCTACGACCGCATCCCCTCGGTGCTGCCGACTCCGCCGTCGGGGCGCGGTCTGACGCTCGCGCAGCAGGGCCGCCGTCGCGTCGCCAACGCGCTCGCCGCCGCCGGCTTCGTCGAGACCCCGTCGTTCGGCTTCACGACCGAGGACCAGAACGACCTGCACGGCTCGCCCTCGGGTGAGCGCCTGCCGAGCATCAAGCTCGCGAACCCGCTCGACGGCCAGTCGCCGTTCCTGCGTCGCTCGCTCGTCCCGGGGCTCCTGCAGGTCGCGCACCGCAACCTGTCGCGCGGACTGACGGATCTGTCGCTCTTCGAGAGCGGCAGCGTCTTCCTGCCCGAGCCGGGGGTGCAGTACGGCACGTCGTTCGTCCCGCCGCTCGCCGTGCGTCCGGATGCCGCGACCCTCGCGCAGCTCGATGCGTCGATCCCGCCGCAGCATCGCCACGTCGCGATCCTCGTCACGGGCAACGTCGTGGCGAAGCAGCCGGGCCAGCAGCCCGTCGCGGCCGACCTCGCAGACGCCCTGGACGCCGTGCGCGTCATCGCCTCGGCCGCGGGCGTCGCGATCGACGTCGCGCAGGCCGAGCGCGCCGCGCTCCACCCGGGACGCACGGGCGTGCTCTCGGTCGGCGGCACCGAGGTGGGCTACGTCGGCGAAGTGCTGCCCGCCGTGGCCGAGGCATCCGATCTTCCCGGTCGTGTTCTCGTCGCGGAGCTCGATCTCGACCTCATCCTGTCGCTCGCCGGCGAGAAGGTCGTGGCGGCCTCGCTGTCGACCTTCCCCGCGGCGACGCAGGACGTGTCGCTCGTGCTGGATGCCGCGATCCCCGCGGCCGCCGTGCGCGCGGCGCTCGTCGAGGGCTCGGGCGCACTGCTCGAATCCGCGCGACTCGTCGACGACTACCGCGGGCAGGGTCTGCCCGAGGGGTCCAAGAGCCTGACGTTCGCGCTGCGCTTCCGTGCGGGCGACCGCACGCTCACGGCCGCGGAGGCGACCGAGGCGAAGCTCGCGGGCGTCGAGGTCGCGTCGCGGTCGTTCGGCGCGACGCTGCGCGAGTAGCCGCGCAGGACGGTCAGGGGAGTGCCGGCAGCCGCACCGTCGGGTCGCCGAGGATGACGAGGCTCTCGCGGTCGCGCGCCGTCAGGGCGTAGTAGACGGCGCGGTCCTCCGCGCCCTCCTCGAGCGCGTCGACGGCGATCTTGGCGTCCGAGAACGAGCCGTACAGCCGCCCGACGCCGCTGAAGTACTCGGCGAGGGCGAAGCCGATCGTCTCGGCGCGGATCAGGTTGGGGTAGACGGCGTCGACGAGGTCGAGCACGACGTTCTCGCCCGTGTCGGGCTCGGCGAGCGTCCAGTCGAAGGTCGGCTCGATCTTGCCGATGAACGCCGCGACGGGGTGCTCGGCCGAGAGCAGACGCTGGGGGAGTGGCGCGATCGTCGGGCCGAGCGAGGCGACCCCCGCGACGATCTCGGCGGCGGAGGAGCCGGCCGGCAGGAGCCCCGAGAACCGGCTGCCCTCGTCGCAGCCGGCCGAGCAGCACGCGTACGCGAGCCAGACGGATCCCGAGATCTGCGCGGCGGACGCGGCGAGCATGTCGAGATCGGCGCCGTCCGCGCCGACGGGAACCCCGAGGGCCGCGCGCATGGCGGCTGCGTCGTGCAGCGGTCCCGTCCGGCCGTGGCTCACCGTCACGATCGTCCCGGGATGCGACGTCGTGAGCGTCTGGACGAGCTGGGCGCCCGTGGCGTGCGCTCCCGTGACGCGGGTCACCCTCATGTCGGCGTCCTCGCCCAGCGCGATCGAGAGCGGCTCGGCGATCGCGGTCTGCATCGCGAGCGACATGGGGTCGTCGGATGTGTTCCACACGACGGAGGCCGCCGTATCGGGCGCGGTGCCCTTCCACTCCGCGATCAGATGCTCGACGTAGCGCTCGAGCGCGGCGTCGTCGAGGGCGAGGCGGCCGGCGAAGTGGCGACGATTGGCGGCGAACTGCACCGCCCACGGAATCTCGTCGGGCCCGCCGACGATGAGCAGGTAGCGGGGCAGCTGCCCGTCCTCCACGCCGAACGGACCGTTGCCGATCGTGAGCACCTGCTTCGTGCCGTCCGCGTAGTAGCGCGTGAGCTTGTCGTGACGCGGGGGCGTGCCCGCGGCGGTCTTCTCCCGCACGTAGCGCAGGACGGGTGCGTCGGGACGGGCTTCCAGCAGCTTCCGGATGCCGGGCTGAGCGTCGTCCGCGCGGGCGAGCTCTCGCCCGCGGAGACCCTTGCGCCACGGCAGGACGACGCCCCACCCGACATCCCGTCGCTCCCAGTCGTTGAGGCTGGCGCGCTCCTCGGGCTTGAGCACCGCCTGGCCCTCGAGCAGACCCTGCCGCTTCGCCCACTCGAAGGCACCGTCGCCGAAGTCGCTCGACCCGAGGTTGCCCTGATCGTCGACGGCGTTGATGCGGATCGTCGCCGGGACCTTCATCAGGCCACCGGCCCGTCCTGCGCGAGACGCTCGCGCAGCTGCGCGATGGCCTCCGGCGGAGCTCCCCTCTGCACGAGGATCGCGATGAGCTGCTCGATCGTGTCCTGAGACCCGAGACGGTCCTGCTGCACGGTCTCGGCGATGACCCCGTGCGCGCCGCCCGGCACCTCGAGCAGGAACGTGCCGGGCACGGCGTACAGCACGGGAAGCGACCAGACGCCGTTGGCGCCCGCATCGGCGCCGTTGCGGTCGCGCAGATCTCGTCGCGCGCGGGTGAGGGTGTCGGCCCACTGGAGGGGCCGCCGCTCCGTCGCCTGCGCGGCGGGGACGGCGACGGCCGCGAGTGCGTCCAGGGCCACGGGGAACCAGGACTGCGTGAACCGGTCGGCGTCGGCGCTCGTGATCTCGGTGCGCATCGCGATCGAGGCGGGCACGCCGTGCGTGACGATCGTCTCGGCGTGGGTGAGCTGCGCCGTGGTCGCGGCATCCGCTCCACCGCAGATCGTGAGCACGACGCACCACGTGCCGACCTGCGCGGCCATCCGGCCCACTTCGTCCGCGTCGAGGATGCCCGAGTCGGTGTCGACGTCGCTCACGGTCGCGACGAGGATGCGCTGCGCGCTGTTGCGGTCGACGTCTCCGTGCGCGAAGAAGTGCAGCACGTGCGGCTCGGTCCGGCGGATGAGCTCGAGCAGCGGGACGGGGGCGTTGGGGCCGGGCACGGGATGCACGACCAGGAGCGGATCGGCCGCGGCCTTCTCCTTGGCCGCCTGGAGGACGTCCTTGTCGCCCGAGATGATCGTCAGCTGCACGGGGACACGGTCGCGCACGGCCGAGACGGAGTCGTGGACGGCCGTCCACTGCTTGAGCGCCGAGACCCCCGTCGCCGACATGACGCACGTGACGCGGAGCGGCAGGGCGAGGGGGCGGACGGGATCCCGCACGTCGGTGCGCAGATTCCGCGGGATGCGCGCGATGGGCGAGAGCTCGTTGAGGGCGAGGAACCCCTCCACGAACAGCGTCTCCCACGCGAGGGTGTGGGCGTCCTTGTCGAGGACGAGGAGGTGGATCGGCACACTCGGCGGACCGCCCTTCAGGCGGACCTGGTCGATGACGCTGCGGATGGCGTCGTCCCGCCGCATCCATTCGGCGAGCCGCTTTCCCTCCTTCTCGACCGGCGCGACGCCCCCCGACGACCGCTTGGCCGCGATGACGCGCAATCGGCCCGTCTTGCGCGCGATCCCCGGGAAGGGCGACTCATCGACACTGCACAGGATGCCGCCGAGCCGCGCGAGACCTCGCTCCGCTTGGGCCGGCTCGAGCCGGATGATGACGCCGCTCATTGATCGACGCCCCTCGAGTACCGCTTGAGGATCTCCTCGGCGTCGGCCAGGCCGCGCTTGATCCCGGCGAAGCGCGCCTTCTCGACGTCGGTGACGTCGCGCGCAGAGGAGGCGCTCTCGAACCGGGCGAGGTCGGTGTTCTTCTGATCGAAGAACTGCTGGGCCGCGGCCACCCACTGGGGCATCTCGGCGGGCGGCTCGGCGGGATCGGCGGGGGAGGCCGGGGATTCCGGCGAGGCGGGCGTCGCGCCGTAGAGGTCGGAGGACTCGGGCGGCGCCGACATCGCCCCCTGAGCGGGCAGCCACGTGTTGTCGGTGACGCGCCGCGTCGAGTAGTAGTCGGTCTCGAGCATGGCCGGCTGCAGGTAGATCGACACACCGCGCGAGGCGACGAGTCGATCGGTGGCGGGTGCCGCGAGGACGGAATAGGCGCCCGCGAGTCCGCTGCCGTCGCGATCGCCGCGCTGATCGTGCAGGACGACGGGGCCGGCGCGCGTGCTGCCGAGCTCGTCCACGAGCAGTCGCAGGCCGAAGTCCGACCAGTGACCGGGCGGCCGGGAGAAGCCCGCGATGCCGGCGCCCATGCTCGTGAGGAACGACGACACGTCGCTCGTCGTGAGTGCCGACGGCCCGGGGAGCTTCTCGGGCACGAGGACGCCCTGGCTCCCGATGCTCACGGCCCGCATGACGAAGTGGACGGCGTCGAGGGGGCGTCCTGCGAGGGCCTGCGCCGTGCGGTCGAGCACCGATCCGGCGGTCCGGCTCGTCGGGAGCAGGACGATCTCGTGGTCGATGGCGCTGCCCTCGAGCTCCGCGGCGACGGCGCCCCGCTGTTCGGTCGTGCTCACGATCGAGACACGAAGGCTGGGGCCGACGCCCTTCGCGAGGATGTCGGCGATCCGCGCGATGCCGGCCGGCCCGACGCGGGGGGCGGCCGCGAGGATCGCGACGTTGAACCGCTCGTGCGGAGGACGCGGGACGGGAAGGACGTCGGGCAGGCGCGCGATGGGCCTCCCGAGCGGTTCTGTGAGGTCCCGCTCCCACGGCACGGCGCCGAGGGTGCCGTACGGCTTCCCGAGGTGCAGCCACGCCTCCCACTCGGGCGACGCCTGCGGCCACGTGCCCTCGCGGTCGAGGGCCGCGAGCATGTCGATGATCTCGCGCGGCACGGCGAGGTCGGGGCTGCCGTGGGCGCGATAGCCGAAGCGGGCGAGCGGCACCTCGACCGATCCGACCTCGGACCGCTGGCCGTTCCGGTTGAGCAGCGCCGTGACCGAGACGAGTGCACCGGACTTCCGCTGGGTCGTGACGACTCGGATGACGGGAAGGCTGAACTCCCGCTGCAGATAGTCGGCCACGGCCGGTCCTCACTCCTGCGCGATCAGGTTCAGAAGCGCCCAGGCGGTCGCCGTCGTCACGACATCGCCGTGATCGTCGATCTTGTCGTCGCCGTCCAGGACGATGATCTCGGGACCGTCGCGCCGCAGGTCGTAGAAGTCGCCGGGGCTGGGTGCGGCGGCCGGATCCATCATCTCGACCTTCGCGACCTTCGCGACGGGCTCGATGCCGCGGGGGCCATAGCCGCCGAGCGCCGCGTAGATGCTGGGCGGCGGGTCGTCGCCGCCCGCGATCAGGATCTCGCCGATGTCCTTGGGCCGGATGAGGGCGTGGTGGAACACCTTGCGCAGCGGGAAGTCGTGTACCGAGACCGTCGTCAGGATGGGCAGCTCGACCTTCGCGATCGCCTCGTGGTAGCCGCCGGGGGGAGTCCCCTCGAACCCGGGCAGGGCGTCGGCGAAGCACAGGTGGTTGACGGCCGGCTGGAGGAGCAGGAGGCTCCGCACGCTGCCGGGGAGCGGCCCGTCGACGGGCCGCGAGACGGCGTTGAGCAGCAGCCGCGCGCCGTAGGAGTGGCCCACGAGGTGGAAGCGCGCCTGCGGGGCCGCCGTCATGGCGCGGCGCAGGACGCTCCCGACGCCCCTCGCTCCGACCTTCCCCGCGCGGTCCTTCATGACGCGGACCGTCGTGAGCCGCAGCAGCTGCCGCGGATCGCTCGGGAACGAGCCCGCCGCCACAGGCGCCGCCGGGGCTGCGGCATCCTCCCCGTCGTCCTCCTCGTCGGCCTCCTCGTCGGCGGCGACGCGCACTCCGCCTCGGCCCGGCGCGACGGCGACGGCCTCGGGAGCCTCGTACGCCTTCCACGCCGCGAGCAGATCCGCGACGGTCGCCGCGTGGGGGTCGTGCAGATCCTCGTCGTCGGCAGAGCTGATCCTCAGCAGCAGCTCCGCGAGGCGCTCGGCTTCTTGCGCGTCGAGCTCCGCCGCGTCGGTGAGCGCATAGAACTCCTCGAGCTGCTCGTCGGGGAGGAGCTCGGCGATGGTCTGCTGGTCCTCGACCTCCCACGCGTCGAGGGCGGGCCTCTCCGCGGGGTCGCCGCCGGCGATCCGCGGCGGCTGCTCCCACGGGAGCACGAGCGACGTCGACGGCCAGAAGATGCCGATGGCGAGCGGACGATACGGATGCTTCGGCTTCACGCCCGTCCGCCGGTGCACGACGCCGAGGTTGTCGATGAAGCCGCGATAGTTCTCGAGCGCCGTCTTCCAGATGTTGTTCCACCCGTGCGCGCACACGATGACGTCCGTGAACTCGCCGCTCTCGAGCTTCTCGATGAGGTCCTGCGTCGTCTCGGGCGAGATGAGTGCGCCGAACTTGTCGAAGCGGAGCGCGTAGAACGGCGACTCCACCCCGCCGATCGACGGGAACGTGAACAGCGGTCCTGGTTTCGGCATTCGGAACGACCCCCCGATCGACAGACCCCCACCTGGTCGCACCAGATATACCCGTCCAGGGGAACCCCCACAAGAGTCACGCGGACGAGGCGGTAGCGTGGCGCCATGCCCGATGTGACGCTCCAGGATGCCGCGGCCGCCCCCTTCCCGGTGTACGTCGCCCGACCCGAGGACGAGCCCATCGGCGGGCTCGTCCTGATCCACGAGATCTGGGGGCTCGTCGACCACATCCGCGATGTCGCGGACCGGTTCGCCGAGGAGGGCTGGCTCGTCGCCGCGCCCGACATCCTGAGCAGCGCGGGGGTCGAGCCGCACCTCGGGGCCGAACTCTTCGCGCTCATGAACGACCCCGACGAGGAGGTGCGCACGGCGGCGCAGCCGCGCCTGCGCGACGCGCTCTCGAGCATGCGTGCACCGGAGTACGCGGACTGGGCCCTCGGCGCGCTCCGCGCCGTCGTCGACTGGCTCGAGGCGCAGCCGGGTGTCGAGGATCGCCTCGCCGTGACGGGCTTCTGCTTCGGAGGCACGTATTCGTTCGCGCTCGCCGCGGCGGACGGCCGCATCCGCGCCGCGATCCCGTTCTACGGGACGGCGCCCGCGCCCGAGGTCATCCGTCGGATTGAGTCGCCGATCCTCGGCCTCTACGGCTCCGAGGACCGCGCTCTCATCGACGCGCTGCCCGGCGTGCGGCAGGCTATGGCGGACGCGGACGTCGAGTTCGAGGCCGTCGTCTACCCCGGCGCCGAGCACGCATTCTTCAATGACACAGGGCGGCGGTACAGCCCGGCGCACTCGATGGAAGCCTGGGCGCGAGCGCTCGACTTTCTCGACGAGCACGTCGCCTCGCGATGACCACCGTCCTCGTCCTCGGCGGGACGGGCTGGCTCAGCGGGCACATCGCGCGCAGCGGGCTCGACCGCGAGCGGCGTGCGGGGCTCACACGCGCCGCGGAGCGCGCGCTGCTCGCCGAGCTGACGGGCTGACCGCGGCACGCGCCGGTCACGGGAGCACTCCGAGAGCGTCACGCGATTTGCGGATGCCGCGTCCCCGCGGATATCGTCGGCGCATGCCTTCGGCGACCCAGGGACTCACGACGCTCGTTCCGAGCGTCGCTCCCGCGCGCCGACGTCTGGGCGACCGCCGACTCTAGGCGACCCTGCGCGCGGTCCTGTCGTGGACCCCGAGCCGGCGTCGCCGCCTCTCCCGATGTCCGCTCTGCGGACCTCGGATGAACTTCGCGCAGACCCCCAGACCTTAAGGTGGAATCCATGACGTACTCGGTCGCCGTCTCCGGCGCATCCGGCTATGCGGGCGGCGAGATCCTGCGGATCCTCGCCGCACACCCCGACATCGAGCTGCGCACCGTCACGGCGCATGCCAACGCGGGGCAGCCGCTCATCCAGCACCAGCCGCACCTGCGATCGCTCGCGCACCTGATTCTCTCCGAGACGACGCCCGAGGTGCTCGCGGGCCACGACATCGTCTTCCTCGCGCTGCCGCACGGGCAGTCCGGCCAGTACACCGATGCGCTCGCCGACGCGGCGCTCGTCATCGATGCGGGCGCCGACCACCGGCTCACGTCGCAGGCCGATTGGGACCGCTTCTACGGCGGCGCCTTCCACGAGCCGTGGACGTACGGCGTTCCCGAGCTTCTCGTCGCAGGGGCGAAGCAGCGCGAGAACCTCGTCGGCGCGACGCGCATCGCGGCTCCGGGGTGCAACGCGTCGACCGTGAGCCTGAGTCTCGCCCCGGGTGTCGCGGCGGGGGTCATCGACCCGTCCGACATCGTCACGGTCCTCGCCGTCGGGCCCTCGGGCGCCGGCAAGAGCCTCAAGACGAACCTCCTCGCGAGCGAGATCCTCGGCACCGCCAACCCCTACGCGGTCGGCGGCACGCACCGGCACATCCCCGAGATCCGGCAGGCGCTCGCCGCGTCCGGCGCTGCACCGGCCGACAGCATCCGCATCTCCTTCACTCCCGTCCTGGTCCCCATGGCGCGCGGCATCCTCGCGACGTCGTCGGCGCCCATCGCGCCGGGCACGACCGACGACGACATCCGCGGCGCGTGGGAGGCCGCGTACGGCGACGAGACCTTCGTGCAGCTGCTGCCGGCGGGCCAGTTCCCGCGCACGGCCGACGTCGTCGGCGCCAACACGGCCCTCCTCGGGCTCGCGATCGACCGCGACGCGAACCGCGTCACGGTCGTCGCCGCCGTCGACAACCTCGTCAAGGGCACGGCGGGCGCCGCCGTGCAATCCATGAACCTCGCGCTCGGCCTCCCCGAGGGCCGTGGCCTCACTGTGAACGGAGTCGCGCCGTGACCCCCACAACCTCCTCCGTGTCCCACTCGGGCCGGATCCCGGCCCGCTCCGTCCGGCCGAATCGGGACACGCAGAGCGGGAATGGGGAGGTCGCGCCGTGACCGTCACCGCACCCCTCGGATTCGAGGCCGCCGGAGTCGCGGTCGGCCTGAAGTCCTCCGGAAAGCCGGATGTCGCGGTCGTCGTCAACCGCGGACCCCTCAAGGTCGGCGCCGCCGTCTTCACGAGCAACCGGGCGAAGGCCAATCCCATCATCTGGTCGCAGCAGGCGATCCAGGACGGCGTCGTCGAGGCGATCGTCCTCAATTCGGGCGGCGCCAACTGCTTCACGGGCTCGTTCGGATTCCAGACGACGCACGAGACAGCCGAGAAGGCCGCCGAGCTGCTCGGCGTGTCGGCGGGCGACATCCTCGTCTGCTCTACGGGCCTCATCGGCACGGGCGACGACGTGTTCCGTGCCAAGGTGCTCGAGGGCACGACGCAGGGCATCGCCCAGCTGAGCGCCGACGGCGGCGACGCGGCATCCGAAGCCATCATGACGACCGACTCGCGCGCCAAGCGCTCCGTCGTCGCGGGCGAGGGCTGGTCGATCGGCGGCATGGCGAAGGGCGCCGGGATGCTGGCGCCCGGCCTCGCGACGATGCTCGTCGTCCTCACGACCGACGCCGTGCTCACCGCCGCCGAGGCCGATGCGCATCTGCGGGCCGCGACGAACGTGAGCTTCGACCGCCTCGACTCGGACGGCTGCATGTCGACCAACGACCAGGTGTCGCTGCTCGTCTCGGGCGCGTCCGGCGTCACGCCCGACCCCGACGCGTTCCGCGCGGCACTCACGGAGGTCGCGGCCGACCTGGCACGTCAGCTGCAGGGCGATGCGGAGGGCGCGAGCCACGACATCACGATCCAGGTCGTGCACGCCGCCTCCGAGGCGGACGCCGTCGAGGTCGGCCGCTCGGTCGCGCGCAACAACCTGTTCAAGGCCGCGATCTTCGGCAACGACCCGAACTGGGGGCGCGTGCTCGCGGCGATCGGCACGACGCAGGCGGAGTTCGATCCGTACGACGTCGACGTGTCGATGAACGGGGTGCGCGTCTGCTCCGCGGGCGGCCCCGACCGCCCGCGCGACGAGGTCGACCTCACGCCGCGGGCGACGAGCATCGTGATCGACCTCAAGGTCGGCGACGCCGAGGCGACGATCCTCACGAACGACCTCACGCACGACTACGTCCACGAGAACAGCGCGTACGCCTCATGAGCGACATCGAACGGCAGGACACCGACCCCGCAGAGGCGAGCGCCAAGGCCGCGACGCTCATCGAGTCGCTGCCCTGGCTGCGGCGCTTCCGCGACCAGGTCATCGTCATCAAGTACGGCGGCAACGCGATGGTCAGCGACGAGTTGCAGGACGCCTTCGCCGCCGACATCGCGTACCTCCGCTACGTCGGGGTCAAGCCCGTCGTCGTCCACGGCGGCGGCCCGCAGATCTCGTCGATGCTGGACCGCCTCGCGATCCCGAGCGAGTTCAAGGGCGGCTACCGCGTCACGAGCACCGAGGCGATCTCGGTCGTGCGCATGGTGCTCACGGGGCAGATCAATCCTCAGCTCGTCGGCAAGATCAACGCGCACGGTCCCCTCGCAGCCGGTCTCTCGGGCGAGGACGCGGGCCTGTTCGGCGGACGCCGGCGTGGTGTCACGATCGAGGGCGTCGAGCACGATCTGGGGCGCGTCGGCGACGTCGTCGAGGTCGATCCGCAGCCTGTGCTCGACCAGCTCGCGGCAGGCCGCATCCCGGTCGTCTCGAGCATCGCGCCCGACCTCGATCACCCGGGGAACTCACTCAACGTCAATGCGGATGCCGCGGCCGCGGCTCTCGCCGTCGCGCTGGACGCCGCCAAGCTCGTCGTCCTGACCGACGTGCCGGGGCTGTACTCGGACTGGCCGAACCGCGACTCGCTCGTCTCGCATCTGACCTCGAGCGAGCTGCGCACGATGCTGCCGTCGCTCGAGTCGGGCATGATCCCGAAGATGCAGGCGTGCCTCGACGCCGTCGAGGGCGGCGTCGAGACGGCGGCCATCATAGACGGCCGCGTGCCGCACTCGGTGCTGGTCGAGATCTTCACGAGCAAGGGAATCGGAACGGAGGTGGTGGTCGGATGACGACGACCTGGAAAGACGACGCGGGGCGCGACCTGGTGCGGAGCTTCGGCGAGCGGATGGCGCTGTTCACGCGCGGCGAGGGCGCCTACCTGTGGGATGACAAGGGCCGGCGCTACCTCGACTTCCTCGCGGGCATCGCGGTCAACTCGCTCGGCCACGCGCACCCCGTCTTCGTCGAGGCGGTCGCCGCACAGGCTGCGACGCTCGCGCACGTCTCGAACTACTTCGCGACCGAGCCGCAGCTCGCGCTCGCCTCGCGCCTCAAGCGGCTCGCGGGGACGGGCCCTTCGGGCCGCGTCTACTTCGGCAACTCCGGCGCCGAGGCGAACGAGGCGGCGTTCAAGCTCGCGCGGCTCCACGGCGGCGCCGACCGGCCGCGGATCCTGTCGCTGCGCGACGCGTTCCACGGCCGCACGATGGGCACGCTCGCCCTGACCGGCAAGCCGTGGATGCAGGAGCCGTTCCTGCCCATGGCCGGCGGGGTCGAGTTCATCGACTCGACGATCGAGGCCCTCGAGGCCGCGATCGACGACCGTGTCGCGGCGCTGTTCGTCGAACCCGTCAAGGGCGAGGCGGGCGTCGTCGAGCTGCCGGAGGGATTCCTCCGCGCCGCGCGCGAGCTCACGGAGCAGCACGGCGTGCTGCTCATCATCGACGAGATCCAGACCGGAGCGGGCCGCACGGGGGAGTGGTTCGCCTTCCAGCACGACGGCATCACGCCCGACGCGATCACCGTCGCGAAGGGCATCGGCGGCGGCTTCCCGATCGGGGCGCTCATCACCTTCGGCGCCGCGAGCGAGCTCTTCTACCCCGGCACGCACGGCTCGACGTTCGGCGGCAACGCGCTCGGCACGGCGGTCGCCGGTGCGGTCCTCGCCGAGATCGAGCGAGCCGACCTCGTCGCGAACGCCGCGGAGCGCGGTGAGCAGCTGCGCGCCGCGATCGAGGCGATCGGCTCGCCGTTGGTGAGTGGATGCCGGGGCAAGGGGCTTCTCGTCGGCGTGGGGCTGCGGCATCCCGTCGCCAAGGCCGTCGTCGCGGCCGCGCAGGAGCACGGACTCATCATCAACGCGCCCAACGACGAGACCATCCGGCTCGTCCCGGCCCTCACGATCGGAGACGTCGAGATCGACGAATTCGTGCAGCTGTTCGCCGCGTCGCTGGAGACCGTCGCGCACGCCCTCGTCCTCGAGGACGAGCCCGCCCAGGCCGGTGCGGAGGTGCGCGCATGACCCGCCACCTGCTGCGCGACGACGATCTGACCAAGGCCGAGCAGGACGAGATCATCGATCTCGCGATCGCGCTCAAGAAGGACCGCTGGAAGCTCAAGCCGCTCGAGGGCCCGCAGACGGTCGCCGTGATCTTCGACAAGTCCTCGACGCGCACGCGCGTGTCGTTCGCGGTCGGCATCGCCGACCTCGGGGGCGTGCCCCTCATCATCTCGACGGCCAACAGCCAGCTCGGCGGCAAGGAGACGCCCGCCGACACGGCGCGCGTGCTCGAGCGCCAGGTCGCCGCGATCGTGTGGCGCACCTACGCGCAGAAGGGTCTCGAAGAGATGGCGGCGGGCACCTCGGTGCCGGTCGTCAACGCCCTGAGCGACGACTTCCACCCGTGCCAGCTGCTCGCCGATCTGCTCACGATCCGCGAGCACAAGGGCGACCTCGCGGGGCTCACGCTGGCGTTCTTCGGCGACGGCCGCTCCAACATGGCCCACTCGTACATGCTCGCGTGCGTCACGGCGGGCATGCATGTGCGCGTGGCCTCGCCCGAAGACTACGCGCCGCGCGACGACGTCGTGGCCGACGCGGATCGCCGCGCCGCCGAGACCGGCGGGTCGGTGGAGCTCTACACGGACGCCAACGAGGCCGCGGCGGGCGCCGACATCATCGTGACCGACACGTGGGTCTCGATGGGCAAGGAAGAGGAGAAGCTCGCGCGCCTGCGCGATCTGGGCGCCTACAAGGTGACGCGCGAGCTCATGGCTCTCGCGAAGCCCGAGGCGATCTTCATCCACTGCCTTCCCGCCGATCGCGGCTACGAAGTCGAGGCGGACGTCATCGACGGGCCGCAGAGCGTCGTGTGGGACGAGGCCGAGAACCGGCTGCACGCGCAGAAGGCGCTCCTGGTCTGGCTGCTCCGGCAGTCCTGACCGGGCACGTCCGGTGAACGCGGTCCGCTCGACTCCGGCCGATGAGGTGGCGCCCCCGGCGGCGACGCGGGAGTGGCTCGCGTCCCGCTGGGAGCGGCTGAACGGTCCCGCGCGCATCCCGGGAGTGGACCTCGCGCGGGGTCTCGCCGTCATCGGCATGCTCGCGGCGCACCTCTTCACGATCGACCGCCTCGTGTGGGCCGACCCGTCCACGTGGGCGGGGGTCGTGCAGGGCCGCTCGTCGATCCTGTTCGCGACGCTCGCGGGTGTCTCGATCGGGCTCGTGACGGGTGCGCGGACGCCGTACGAGGGGGAGCGGATGTCGACGGCGCGCAAGCGCCTCGTCGTCCGCGCGTCGCTCCTGTGGGTGCTCGGCATCCTCCTCATCGCGACGGGCACGCCGATCGTCGTGATCCTGCCCGCCTACGCGATCCTCTTCCTGCTCGCGATCCCGCTCACACGGCTGACGGCGCGGACGCTGTTCGTCCTCGCGGGGGCGCTCGCGCTCGCGACGCCCGTGCTCGCCGAGTCGATCGATCGCCTTCCCTTCTGGGACGGCGACGTCGGTGAGATCGTCGAGATGGCACTCGGATGGCGCTACCCGTTCGTGTCGTGGATCACGTTCGTCGTCGCGGGCCTCGCCATCGCTCGCGCGGGCGTGCGTCGCACGCGCGTGCAGGTGTGGCTCGTCGTCGCCGGGGGTTCCCTCGCCGTGCTCTCGGCCGTCATCGACGTCGCGACGGGTTCGAAGTCCGACTCGAGGTCCGCGACGCTGTGGGAGTCGATCTGGCTGGCCGGCGCCCACACCGGAGGCATCCTCGAGATCGTGGGATCGGGCGGCTTCGCGCTCGCTGCCGTCGGGATCTGCCTGCTCGTGTGTCGCACGTTCGTCGTGTGGATCGTCCTGCCGCTGCGCGCCGTCGGATCGATGCCGCTCACCGCCTACGTGGCGCAGGTCCTCGCGTGGGCGGTCGTGGCGTGGCTCGTCTTCGGAGACCCGGGCCGCCTCTTCGCCTTCCGCTCGCTCGAACCCTTCCCGGCGTTCACGATCGGGATCCTCATCGCGTGCACGATCTGGGCGCTCACGCTCGGGCGGGGCCCGCTCGAGTGGGTCACGGATCAGGTCGCCCGGTTCATCGTGCCCGGGGCGTCGTTCTGGACCGCGGGCAGCCCGGGCCTCGCGTCCCCGCCCGCTTCCTCGACGGATGCCCCGTCGACGGCTGCCGCAGCGCCCCCCGCGCCGTCGGCGCCCGAGGCCGGCCCCGATAGGCTGGAACGATGAGCGATGCGAAGGGCGAAGGCACGAACGAGGGCGCACTCTGGGGCGCACGATTCGCATCGGGGCCGTCTCCCGAGCTCGCCGCGCTGAGCCGTTCGACGCACTTCGACTGGAGCCTCGCGCTCTACGACATCGCGGGCTCGCACGCGCACGCCAAGGCGCTCGCCGCGGCCGGGTACCTCACCGCCGATGAAGAGCGCGCGATGCACGAGGGTCTCGACACCCTCGCCCGCGGCATCCAGGACGGCACCCTGCGTCCCGTTCCCGGCGACGAAGACGTGCACGGTGCCCTCGAGGCCGCGCTGCTGCGCGCCGTCGGGCCCGAGCTCGGCGGAAAGCTGCGCGCCGGCCGCAGCCGCAACGACCAGATCGCGACGCTCGTGCGGATGTACCTGCTCGACCACTCCCGCACGATCGCGCGCGACATCCTGCGTCTCGTCGATGCCATCGCGGCGCAGGCCGAGGCGCACCCGCACGCCATCATGCCCGGCCGCACGCATCTGCAGCACGCGCAGCCGATCCTGCTCGCGCACCACCTCCAGGCGCACGCGTGGCCGCTCGTGCGCGACCTCGAGCGCATCCGGGACTGGTCGGTGCGCGCGTCGGTGTCGCCGTACGGCGGGGGAGCGCTCGCGGGATCCAGCCTGGGCCTCGACCCCGAGCTCGTCGCGCGCGAGCTCGGACTCGCACGTCCCTCCGAGAACTCGCTCGACGGCACGTCCGCGCGCGACGTCGTCGCGGAGTTCGCCTACATTGCGGCCCAGATCGGCATCGACCTCTCGCGCTTCGCCGAGGACGTCATCCTCTGGAATACGCGGGAGTTCGGGTTCGTCACGCTCGACGACGGGTTCTCGACGGGGTCGAGCATCATGCCGCAGAAGAAGAACCCCGACATCGCCGAGCTCGCGCGCGGCAAGGCGGGCCGCCTCGTCGGCAATCTCGCGGGGCTCCTCACGACGCTCAAGGGGCTTCCCATCGCGTACAACCGCGACCTGCAGGAGGACAAGGAGCCCGTCTTCGACTCGGTCGCGACCCTCGAGGTCGTCCTTCCCGCCTTCGCGGGCATGATTGCGACGCTGCGCTTCGACACGGAGCGCATGGCGTATCTCGCGCCGCTCGGCTTCTCGCTGGCGACGGATGTCGCGGACTGGCTCGTGCGCCAGGGCGTGCCGTTCCGCGATGCCCACGAGATCTCGGGCGCCCTCGTCAAACTGTGCGAGGAGCGCGGCATCGAGCTGCACGAGGCGACGGACGAGGATCTCGCCTCCCTCTCGCCGGCTCTTCTGCCCGAGGTGCGCGACGTGCTGACGATCGAGGGATCGGTCGGCTCGCGCACGGGTGCCGGGGGCACCGCGCCGGTCCGGGTCGCCGAGCAGCGCGCGGAGCTCGTGGCGCGCACACAGGCCGCGGCGCACGCGCTGGGCCTGTGACCCCCGCTTATCGATCCAACAAATAAGGCTTTCGCTTATTCATCCACGAGATAAGTGATACGCTTATCCAATGGTCGTCGCCGTCATCGCGGACATCGTCGGATCCCGTCGTCTCTCCGATCGCGCCGAGGCGCAGCAGCTGCTCGATTCGACGATCGCGCAGCTCGAGCAGTCGCTTCCCCTTGCGAGCGAGCCGCTGCGCCCCACGGTCGGCGATGAGCAGCAGGGCGTCTTCGAGGCACTCGATGACGCGCTCGCCTGGCTGCTGCTGCTGCAGCTCTCGCTCCCAGACACCGTCGAGTGCCGATTCGGTCTCGGCGTCGGGGCGATCGACACCTTCCCGTCGGCTGGCGGGGCGCTGCATGACGGCCCCGGATGGTGGGCGGCCCGCGAGGCCATCGAGCACGTCCATGCCAAGCAGCAGCGCGCCGCGCCGAGCGCGCGCACGTGGGTTGTCGCATCCCCCGGCGAAGATGCAGGAGTGCACATCGCCGTCCGTCACGCCAATGCGTATCTGCTCGCGCGCGACCAGATCGTGGGCTCGATGAACGAGCGCACCCGCCGGCTCACGCTCGGCCGGTGCCTCGGCGTCACGCAGCGCGATCTCGCACAGGCCGAGGGCATCACGCAGCCTGCTGTCTCGCAGTCGCTCGCGACCGCTGGGGCATCCGCCATCGTCGAGGGCTATGCGCTCCTGCGGGCGGGGGAGCCCTCGTGATCGCGGCCGGCTTGCTGCTCCTCGCGATCGGCGCGGCCGATCTCGTGCGCGAATTCGCTCCCGCGCGGCGCCGCTGGATCGGCTTCGCCGCCGGAGCGCTCGTCCTCCTCGTCGTTGCAGCCTTCGCCGCGGCGCTCCCGGCCGCGCTCCTCGCGCTCGCCGTCGCCGCCGGCTGGGTGGTGCTCACTCCCGTCGCGGGTCGTCCGCGCGCGGGCTTCTGGCCCGTCGTCGCCGTCGGCGCCGTGAGCGCACTGTCCGTGGGCTTCTTCCCGCCGCGCCCCGATGCGGGGCTCATCGGCGAGATCTGGAATCTCGACAGCCCGTTCGGCCCGCTCACGTTCGACCACGTCGTGCTCCTGACGGGCGCCGCGGTCTTCCTGCTCGAGTCGGCGAACGTCGTGGTGCGCGCTGCGCTCGCTCAAGAGCACGTACAGGTCGTGCAGGTTCCCGCTGCCGTCGCCGTCGACGAGCAGGGGACGGATGCCGCTGCCCCCGATGACTCCGCTGCCGCTGTGGATTCCGCAGGCGTCGCATCCTCCGACCCCGCGCGGGGTGCACTCGAATCGGCGGGGCTCGCCGAGTCTGGAGAGCACCCAGAGGCTGTCGCGGTGCTCAAGGGCGGTCGACTCATCGGCCCGCTCGAGCGACTCATGGTGTTCGCGCTCACGCTCGCCGGCATGTATCCGCTCCTCGCTGCCGTGCTCGCCGCGAAGGGGATCGTGCGCTTTCCCGAGATCTCTCGCGACAGCGCCGCGGGCAACCGTGCGGAGTACTTCCTGATCGGCAGCCTCGTGAGCTGGGTGCTCGCTCTGGCCGCGGCATTCCTGGTGTGGTGGGCGTTCGCAACGCCGTGACACGCCCGGGATGCGGGCAGGATTTGCCGAACCGTGGGGAGCCACGTAACTTATTACTTGTTCGCCCCACAGGGAAGCGGAGAGGCCGAGAGCCTCACCCCCCTCAAGTGGAGAACCACCCCCCATCCTGATCCTCCTTGAGGGTTCACACCTTCGGGTTCGGATGGAGGTTTCCCTCCTCGAAACTGTCGAAGAGTGCTGCCGTAGACGTGGAACATCGTCACGGAGGCCGATTTGACAAGCGCGAGGCAAGGGATAAGATAGAGAAGTTGCCCTGCGGGACGGCCGAGAGGCTGGCGCGGGAGCATCCGATCCTTGAGAACTCAACAGCGTGCACTTGTCAAATGCCAAATTACCTCGTGGT
>NZ_JAKWJP010000005.1:258793-527008 GCF_022761035.1 Microbacterium sp. SS28 | reverse complement strand
CACTCAGCTCTCGGAGGCAAACCCCCGATCAGCCGACTGCGACCAACGTCCTGACCGGGTACAACTAGCGCTTCTTGACTCTGGAGACGGAGTCGGTGTTCTCCACCCGATTGCTCGCCGCTCGCTTGTCCGCCTTTGCGGCGCGCTTCTCTTTGAGAGTCTTGGCCGGCGCAGTCTTGCCGCCTTCTTTCCGCGTGGACTTCTCACCCATGGTCGTGCTCCTTTGAGAGCCACGGTGACCCTGTCCGGCTGACGCTACACGCGTCCCCTGTGCGCGAACCCGGCTCCGCTGATCCGCACGGGACCCCGAATCGGGGCATGGTGCGGTAGGGGATCCGCAGGGCCGGCGGGATTGCTCAGGTCGTGGGCCCCACAACGCGGCCATCCACGACACCGGCCGCGTCCCCTTTCAGCTCGATGAAGATGGTGTGCGTCGCGGACTGGCCGATGTTTTCGCCGGCGTGGCGCTGAGCAGGCAGCCACATCGCGTGATTGGCGGATATGTCGACTTCGCGTTCTCCGGCATCCGTGCGCAACCGCCGCTGGAAGTCGCTAAGTGTCACCATCACGCTGTTCGGATGCACACCCCGAATCGGGTCGGCGCCTGTATGAGGATCCTTGCCCATATGTGTGCGTACCGACGTGAGTACCGAGTTCTGGCGGTGCAGCGTCGGACGGCTAGGATCCGTAGAACTCGCCCCCCATCAGTCGGTACACGTCGACGACGTCGTCGTGGAGCACGAATCGGACATATGGCGACAGCTGGCCGGATGGCGTGGGCGGGAGCAGGTTGGGCTCGATGTTGAAGTCGGCGATCGTATCAACAGAAGGCGCCGTGCACTCGAACACCGAGATGTGATCTTCTATGACCTCGGCGAGGCATCGCTTGTTCTCGAGCTTCGTCGTGCTCCATACCTGCAGCGGCCCGTATGCGCCGTACGAGACGAAGTCCGCCACCGTCAAGCCGTACGCCACAAGGATCCCGTCGTCGACAGGAATGGACGCCGGCCCGGGACTGCCCTGCGGAGTGAGTTGTGCGACCGGTTCGGGCTGGTTCGAGTCTTCGCCGACGAAGACACCGACGACGATGGCGGCGGCAAGCACGCCCACAGCGGCGATGGCCCACGGCAGCGAGCGCCGACGGCGCCACCACGGTGCCGGGCGGGCTCCGTCGGTCGGTCCGGGATCGGCGGTCGGCGTTCCGACGGGATCCTGCTCGGCGACCAACCCTCCGTCAGGCTCACGGTCGACCGGCGCCCCGTTGATTGGCTGCGGGACCGATGTCGAAGCCGGCTGTGGCCCTTCGAGCGGGTCGGGAGCGGAGACGCGTCCCGAGACGGGTGCTCGGAGCGCGGCGACGGTGGCGACGACGGGGGTCCACGCTCGACGTTGGGTGGCCTCCAGTTCGGAAAGCCGAGCCTGAGCCGCCGCATCTCCCGCGATGTCCGCATTTGGTCCGTAAGCGCGTTGTCGCAGGCGCTGCAGCTCGTCGGAATCCTCGAAGCCGGCCGACCCGCGCGGCGCGTCCATGCCCTGATTATCCGCCTAAGGGAACGACCGGGAAAGGGAACATCGGGACGAAGGAACGTGGCGCCACACATCCCCGTCAATGGTCGGAAATTCAGGGACGAGGGGCCGCTCGAACGCTCGCACACGAGGGGCTCGCGTCCGCCGACTGGCACAACAGGGCTCACCCCGGCGGGTCCGCGGTCCACACGGCAGGACTCGGGAGCGAAGGAGAGACGAAGCCGGTGCACGAACGGGTCCGGCTTTTCGGTCTCGCGGAGGCAGCCACTTCTCGGTGGCGCCAATCCACGTAGCGGAGCGCTCCGAATCACGCCTGTACGCACCAACTTCCCTTCCCTCGCCTTTACGTATGGAGTGAATCGTGAAAACCATCACGGAGTCGATCGCCCGCGTTTCAATGCCTTCGAAGATCACGTGGCAAGGTTTCGATCAGGTCGAGGCGGCGCACGGGCGCGGCTCGTCGCGGACGGCCGTGAAGTGACGGGGTCGACCGAACCGATCGACCTGGTATTCGACGGCGACGTCGCATGGCTTACCCTGACCCGTCCGGACGATGGCAACGCCATCAACCTCGAGTTGGCGCACGGCCTGCGGCGCGGCATCGCGCTGATTTCGAACGCCTCTCCTCGGGTGATCGTGATCGGCGGCACAGGTGGCTCCTTCTGTGTGGGCGGTGATGTGATGGAGATGGCGGCCGCCGCGGATCTCAGCGCCTACATCGGAGAGCTGGCGGGCACCTTCCATCACGCATTGGCCGACCTCGCCGACCTCGATGCGGTCATCGTCGCGGCGGTCGATGGCGTCGCCGCCGGGGCAGGCCTCGGACTCGCCCTGGCCGCCGACATCCAGCTCGCATCTGACCGGGCGGTGTTCCTCACGGCCTACGAGACGCTGGGTCTGACGCCCGACAGCGGGACCTCTCTCCTTCTCCCGCTCGCCATCGGCATGCCGCGGGCGCGAGCGATGAGCGCGGCCGGGATGAGAGTGGATGCCGCGTCCGCCGCCGCGATCGGACTCGCGCAGGAAGTCGTGAGCCCGAACGACCTGCCTGCAGCGGTGCGAGATCTCGCCAAACGACTCGCCGCGAAGCCGCAGAGCCACATGGCCGCAACCCGCCGACTGTACCGGGGCGCCCAACCCGACCATTACCGGCGCCACCTCGACGCCGAGACCCTCGCGATCACCGCCGCCGGGGCATCCGCAGACGCGAGGCGCCTCATCCACGACCTCGCCGCACGCTCCGCACGAAGCGCGGAAGCCCGCCGCCGTCGAGCATCCCGCGCAGCCGCCTGAGAAGAATTCCCTCCTCGCAGACCGCTCACATGCAACGAACGGAAAGGGATCTATTCCTCCGCCAGCCACGCGCGGACGACGGCGATGATTGCGTCGCCGGTGGTGGTGAGATCGTCAGGCTGCGGCAGGGTGAGGCTCGCCCAGATATTGGAGTGCCAGGTGAGCAGGCCACTGGGGTCGCCCCCGAAGGCTGGCGCTTCGTCCTTGTTCTCTGGCCGGTCAGCACCGAAGTGCAGGATGAGACGCACCGGTCCCTTTCCGGGTGCGTTGATCGTGAGCCGGTCGATGCCGCGAAGCGTGTAGTCGGGCGAGTTCCACTTGAGGATCTCGATGAGTTCGGGTTCTGCCTCGAGCACGAGTGCACGGAGCGATTCCACCTCGGCGCGTCGCTCCGCCGTCAGCGCGTCAAGGAAATCGTCGACGGTGGCGAAACGCGCAGGCATGAGGCCAGATTAGGGGAGCGACAACGGCCCGCCGACCCGGAGTTTGCACGGCGGTCGCATACCTATACCTCGATCCGCGAGGAGGGGTTGCCGGCAGGGGATTCGTATCGTCTGGAGTGACGCGGGCCTTGGGCTGCCGCGATCTGCTGGCTATGGTCGGTACAACTCGTGCGCGATGACGCCATGGCGAAGGGACCGAGATGACTGACCACACCTACCGAGTTACTGAGATCGTCGGGACTTCATCGGACGGGACCGACGCCGCAATCCGCAATGGTCTAGAGCGGGCGTCCAAGACCTTGCGCAACATCGACTGGTTCGAGGTCGTCTCCACGCGCGGGCACGTCGAGGACGGCGTCATCCACCACTTCCAAGTCACGCTGAAGGTCGGGTTCCGCCTCGACGACCCGGAGTGACGCTCACTGGGAGGCAACCGATCCACCCGGAGAGCAGCGATAGCGCTCGCCGAAAAGATCCCGAGCGACGCCTGGCTGCACGTATCGGAACCGCAATCGCGCCCGGCCCGATGACGGATCCGCATGGAGACATTGTCGGTTCCCCCCGCGGCTGGTGCGAGCCCGGGATAAGCGGGAGGCTCGCATCATGAACACACCGGAGTGGGTTAGGCATCGCAGACTGGTCGCCTGGGTGAACGAGATGGCCGGGCTGTGCGGGCCAGCGGATGTCCATTGGTGCGACGGCTCGCAGTCCGAGTACGACGCATTGTGCGAGCAGTTGGTCGAGTCGCGTGCATTCGTCCGATTGAACCCTGAGAAGCGGCCGCGGAGCTTCCTGGCGCGCAGCGATCCGAGCGATGTCGCCCGAGTCGAGGAGCGCACGTTCATCTGCGCACGCAGCGAGGAGGACGCCGGGCCGACGAACAACTGGATGGATCCGCGGGCGATGATGGGAATCCTGCGGGGCCTGTTCTCCGGCGCGATGGCGGGCCGCACTATGTATGTCGTGCCGTTCAGCATGGGCCCGCTCGGCTCGCCGATCGCACAGCTAGGCGTGCAGATCACCGATTCGCCGTACGCCGTGGCGAGCATGCGCATCATGACGCGGATGGGCCGTGCCGCCGCCGAGGTGCTCGGTGCAGACGGCGAGTTCGTGCCGTGCATGCACAGTGTGGGTGCGCCGCTGGCCGAGGGTGAGCAGGATTCCGCGTGGCCGTGTAATCCGACGGAGAAGTACATCGTGCACTTCCCGGAGTCCCGGGAGATCTGGTCGTACGGGTCGGGGTACGGCGGCAACGCGCTGCTGGGCAAGAAGTGCCTCGCGCTGCGAATCGCGTCGACCATGGCGCGTGACGAGGGGTGGCTCGCCGAGCACATGCTGATCCTCGCGGTGACCGATCCGGAGGGGGAGAAGACCTACGTCGCGGCGGCGTTCCCGTCCGCGTGCGGCAAGACGAACTTCGCGATGCTCGTCCCGCCGCCAGCGTTCACCGACCAGGGGTGGAAGGTCACCACCGTCGGGGACGACATCGCCTGGATCAAGCCGGGGGAGAACGGCAGGCTCATGGCGATCAACCCGGAGGCCGGCTACTTCGGGGTCGCGCCGGGCACCTCGTACGCGACGAATCCGAATGCGATGGAGTCGATCCGCTCCGACACGATCTTCACGAACGTCGCGCTCACCGACGACGGCGACGTGTGGTGGGAGGGGATGGACGGCCCCAAGCCGGCGCACCTGATCGATTGGCAGGGCCACGACTGGACCCCCGATTCGGACACGAAGGCGGCGCATCCGAACTCACGGTTCACCTCGCCGGCGACCCTGAACCCGGCGCTGGACGAGTCGTGGGACGATCCTGCCGGCGTGCCGATCCGCGCGTTCGTTTTCGGCGGCCGCCGCGCCGGCACGATCCCGCTCGTGGTGCAGAGCTTCAACTGGGCCTTCGGGGTCTACATGGCCGCGACGATGGGGTCGGAGACGACCGCGGCCGCGTTCGGCAAGCAGGGCGTTGTGCGCCGAGACCCGTTCGCGATGCTGCCGTTCTCCGGCTACCACATGGGCGACTACATCAACCATTGGCTGGCTCTGGGCCGCACGGTCCGCAACCCTCCGCGGATCTTCGAGGTGAACTGGTTCCGCCGCGACCAGGACGGGAAGTTCCTCTGGCCGGGCTTCGGCGAGAACATGCGCGTGCTGCAGTGGATCGTGGCGCGCTCGCGAGGCCGAGCGCTGGGCATCGAGAGTCCTCTAGGGTGGATGCCGCGGTACGAAGACCTCACGTGGGACGGGCTGGACTTCTCGGAGCAGGACTTCTTCTCGTGCATGGCGATCAACCGCGTCGACTGGACCGCCGAGCTGCTCGACGTGGAGGAGCTGTTCATGAAGCTCTACAACCGCCTCCCGAAGGAGATGGGGATGATCCGCTCCCTCACTACCAGCGCTCTGTGGCGCTCGCCGAAGAACTGGGAGATGAACTCCGACCCCACCTGAGCTCAGCAGCGCATGCGCCTGGAGTGCAGCGGCTCGGCATGACCCGGGGGAGTCGAGGCTGCATGGCGCCCGTCATCCACTGCGGGAGCAGAGCTTCGTCCTCTTCCGCGTCGACGTGACGGTGCATGCCGCGATGTGGAGGCGCATCCAGCTCAGCCTCGAACCGGGAACTGCCAGCGGGATAGAGTGCCGCCCAGGAGGATGCCCATGGTCGCTGGAGGTATGGCTGTCCGAAATTGAGCGTCGCTGCCATCGCGGCGGTCACGGCGCTCGTCGCCGGCGGGATCACAGCGGGTCTGATCGCGGTACTTCATGTCCTGGAGCCCGAGTACGACCCGTCCTGGCGGATGATCAGCGAGTACTCCCTCGGACGATACGGGTGGGTGATGCGCCTCGCCTTCGTCACGATGGCCATCAGCCCTGCCGCGACATGCGTCGCCTTGTGGTCGTTCGGCGGCGCGTGGACCCTCGGCCTTGCCGTCGTCGGACTGGGCGCGTTCGGTGCAGCGTTCATCGACGCCGATCCGATCATGACTCCGCGCGCTCAGGCTACGCCCGTCGGCAGGATCCACACCGTGATGGGCGGTGTGTGCCTCGCCGGCTTCCCCCCTGCCGCTCTGTTCGCTGGGGTTGGGGTGGTGACCGCCCTCGGGTGGACGCTGGCTATCGCATCCGCTGTTCCGTTGGGCGGCCTGGTGTGGTTCCTCATCGCCGCCGCGCCCGCCCACGGGGAGGGCGGCTCGCCTGAGATCCGCATCGGATGGCCAGACCGGTTCTGCCTCCTCGCCTACCTGGCATGGGTGGTGCTCGCCGCTGTCGGCGTGCTGTCAGCCGTGTGACACGGAAGTACGCCCGACCGCGTGGGGACGCAGCGCTGGAGGTGGGCGCACCGCGCGAAGAGGGATGGCAATCGGACGCTTCCACGCCCGCCCGCTACTCACCTCCACCGGGCATCGCCCGTTCAGGGATCGGTGGAAACACCAACGCATGGAGATCAACGTGTGGTGGCCCGAACGAGTCTCGTCAGCGGGGATCGGCGATCGAAGATCTCACGCGGATCGCGGAAGGCTGGATCGTCACCGTGAAGGCGCGAGTGTCGCCGACCTCCTCACCGTCGATCTCGAACGCGTGCGCATCCGGCAGGGTTACGGCAACCTTGCGAGCACGACCGTGGTGGGTCGAGTCGGTGTTCATCGGTTCGTCGGACGGGTGAATGAGTCGCTTCAGCCCGTTGTCCCACACCATTGTCTTGAATGTGCCGATCCACTCGGCGAGCCCCTCCGCGCTCAGCACGAGATAGTCCAGCTCGCCGTCTGACGGATCTGCATCGGGGAGAAGCCTTATTCCACCCTGAAGTGCGCCGCAGTTCGCGACCAGGAGCGTGTGACCCGATCGGTCCTGCGGCGTCCCGTCATCGGTCGTGATCGAGAAGGGCAGGATGTCGCTGGCCGACCATGCCCGTCCGAGCGACTCGACGTACGCAAGCCAGCCCGCTTTGTCCTTGAGGTCATCGTCGGTCTCGGCGAGCATGTGGGCATCCAAGCCGAACCCGACCATGACGACGAACGCGTGTCGTTCACGGCCACCCTCGCGCTCCATCTCGACCCAGCCGACGTCGACCGGTCGAGGATCGCCGGTCAGGGCCAGTCCGAATGCCGCTGGAACGTCATTGACGGGGATGTCGAGGTTGCGCGCGAAGAGATTTCCCGTGCCGAGCGGGATGATCGCCATCTCGAGGTCGGCGGACGTGCCCGCGAGATGCTCGACCGCTGCCCGGACGGTGCCGTCGCCGCCGGCGACTATCAGCAGTTCCGCGCCGTCCGCGATCGCCGCCTCGGTGACGCCTTGGCCGGGATCCTCCTTCGTTGTCTCCCACCACCGCACGTCCTCGATCGACGCCGCTCCCATTGCTTCTGCGAGCCCCGCTTCGAGGACGTCGCGCTCGATCTTGGAGGGGTTCCAGACGATCGCTGCCCGCACGTCAGGAGGCCTTCTTCGATTTCTCGGCGCGGAGGTCGGCAGCGATGTCAGGTACATACTTGAACTGCTCGGCGGGCGGTCGCTCGTAGTCGTCTGCACCCGGGCGATCAGGGATCGAGACTTCCTCCAGTTCAAGCCGCCCGTGAGGGATGCAGCTGAGCAGGTGGCTGATCACGTTCAGCCGCGCGCTCCGCTTGTCCTCGCTCTCGATGGTCCACCACGGCGACCCCGCCGTATCGGTCGCAGCGAACATGGCGTCCTTCGCACGCGAGTAGTCCTCCCAACGGAGAATGGACTCGAGGTCCGTCGGCGACAGCTTCCATCGACGCATCGGATCGCCGACCCGTGAAGCAAAGCGCGCCTGCTGTTCTTCGTCAGAGACCGAGAACCAGTACTTGATCAGAATGATCCCGTCCTCGATCAGCAGATTCTCCACGATCGGGGCCTGACGCAGGAACTCCTGGTACTGCTCCTCCGAGCAGTACCCCATGACTCGCTCGACCCCGGCCCTGTTGTACCAGGAGCGATCCATCAGCACGATCTCCCCCGTGGTGGGCAGGCGCTCGATGTAGCGCTGGAAGTACCACTGCCCCCGTTCCTTCTTCGACGGCTTCGACAACGCGACCACACGCGCGTGCCGCGGGTTGAGGTACTCCATCACCCGCTTGATGGCGCCGCCCTTGCCCGCCGCATCGCGCCCCTCGAAGATCACGAGCACCCGCGCCCCTGCGGACGCCACCCACTGCTGCAACTCCACCAGCTCGGTCTGCAGCCGTTCCAGCTCTGCCTTGTACAGCCTCTTGTCGAGGCGTTTCACGGACGACTTCCCCGCGCTCTTCTTCGCCATCACATGCCCCTCGATATCACCGGCATCTCACATCCTCGCGTAACGGAACGGCGCGAAGCAGAACACTCCATAGACCGCCAGCCCGGCGCCGACGATCCACAGCTTCACCGCCGCCGCCCTGCGGCTTGGATACAGGCAAGCGTGAGTGTCAGCGACGACCGATCGAGCGCACGATCGCGCCCAGCACCACCACAGCGCCCGCGGCTGCGGCGATCACGACGCCGGGACGCTCGCGATAGGTTTGCTTCAGCTTGTGTCTCCACTCGCCAGCGACCGTCTTGGTGTGGGCGACGAGGCTGTCCAAGTCGACGTCGTCGGCGACATCCTTGATGCTCGCGGTTGCGGCCTTCGCCGCATCGACGGCGGCATCCGCGGCTTTCCCGGCCGCGGCCCTCGCTTCGGACGCAGCGCTCTTGGCTCCATCGACGACGTCGCCGACCTTCTCGCTGACTTTGTCTGCGATGTCGCTCACGGTTCCTGCGACATCGCTCGTCGTGGCTTGCGCGCCAGTCGAGACCTCGTCAGCGATCTGCTCCGCCGTGGCGCCGAACGATTCTGCGCCGTCGGCGGCCGCGGTGCGCACTCGCTCGGCGGCGTCTCGCGCCGCCTGGGTGGCTTCGGAGTTGCCCTGGGTGTCGGTCATTCTCGTCTCCGTTCGTCGTGCGGTCGCGCCATCGTATGCGCGCCCGCCGTGAGCGAGCATGAAATCGAGGTGGGGTTGCCAGCGGCGCGGACGAGTGCTACAAGAATCGGTCGGCCACGGCCACGGCCACGGCCACGGCCTCTGCCGAACGATGCGAGTGACGGTTGGGTCCCCACCGCCCCTCCACCCGCGCGTGCGTGCACCGCCCGCGTAGGGATCCTTGGCGATGCGCTCGGCAAGGTTCGTGGCCGACATTCTGCGCGGTCGTCGCCGGTGCAGCTATTCGTCTCCGATTGCTGCCTTGAGTGGCGTGCCTGCCAGGACTTCGTCGAGCTCGCGGCGTCTCTCACCGATCTGTGTTGTTGGGGGTTGTTCGCCCACAACGCAGAGGGCACGCGACCATCTCCTCACGCGCCCGCCGGGCGCATCGAGAGGATAGCTATGAAGAAGACAACTCGTTCACGTCGGGGAGTGGCAACGATCGCGGCCGCGGTCGCGATCGTCCTCGGCGTGCTGGCTTCAGCGGCGCCAGCGTCGGCGAGCGACTGGGGTGGATACGCGAACCCCGCTGCGGGCGGGTGCGGATCCAACTACGTGGTCAAGAGCGTCCCCGTCTCATACATGGGTGCCACGCGCGGCTACACGGTGGGGACCCTCCAGATCAAATGGTCGAACGGTTGCCCCGGCAACTATGCCCGCTACGAGGCGGCCTCGGGCTACATGCCGCGCGCGATCGCGATGAGCATCCAGGCTCAGGCATCTCCCTTCAACAAGTCCGGCACGAACGAGGAGTATGTGACGGTTGCCTTCACTCGCGTGATTGCGCTCGCCAAGAGTTCCGATCGCGTCTGCGCCTATTTGGACGTCTACACCGCACGACCGACATGGGCGCCCCAGAGTGAACCGACCACCTGGAAAAGCAGTGTCGTTCTCTGCGCCTGAAATCTTCGCAGGACATCGTCGCTCGGATGTCTCGCGTGAGCACGTTGCACTTGCTGCAGCGCGGTTGCGCGCCGTCGATCTCGGCCAGGTCGAGGGTAATCCCGCGGGGGGCTACGACTGAGCTTGAGGCGTTCGTCAGCGCACCACGGTGACCTGGACTTGAAGGCCCGGAAAGTAGCGACCCGGGAAGTAGAGTCGCCCTTCGTCGTCTGTCATTTTGAATGCGGCGGCGCTGGTGCCTTCGATGAAGTGGGCGACGCAGGGAACCTCGATCGTGATCTGGTCTCCGGGGGAGGCCGAGGGTACGGGGACCCGGGTGGGTGTCGTGATCAGCCCCGGACCGGCGGCGATGCCGAGTCTGGTGAGGTATCGCCGGTTCCAGTGAATGGTTCCGTCGTTGCGGATCGTCCAGGTCTTGATGAATCGCTGCCCCGGATGCATCAGTGACCCGTCGGAGATTGTCTCGCCGATGAAGGTGGACGCGTCGGTTGGATCGGCGTCGGGTGAGGGAACCGAGGTCACGGTGTTGCGCTCGAGGCGCTGCTTGCGCTTCTCGGCGAGCACGGCGTCGTATCGCGCGAGGAGGAGTCCGCCGCTGTTCAGGGCCGACTCGAGCTGGTGGATCACGGCCTCGGACGGCATGTCGCGGCCGTCCTCGGCTCCGCTGATGGTTCGCCGGTCGCGGCCGACTTGCCCGGCGAGTTCGGCGACGGTGTAGCCGCGCAGTTCACGCCAGTAGCGCAGCTCGTCGCCAAACTGCTGGCGCTGGGTATCGTGGCGCGCGGGAGGCCGGCGGGGTCGAGGCATCACACCTATCGATCTCGTTCTGGGGAGTTCGCCCACAATCTATCCATCCCAGGATCCTCATTGCATCCGTCAACGGACGACGGACGGAATCGGGATAAGGAAGCTGACACGAGTTCTGTCGCACCACGCGCTGGCCTCGATCGACGGCTGCCATCCCCGTGGCTGTCGTGAGTGCGGGAAGTCGAAATGCACGGGCTAATGTCGTGGACATGACGCCAGTGCCGGTCGAACCCACCGACCCGTTCACGCCGCTGTTCGGGCTTGCGCTCGGCGGGGCCGGGGTTATGTTCCTTCTCATGCTCGGGGTCATCGCACTCGGGGTCTGGGCCGCGTACTGGTTCATCCGACTCGCGGTCCGCCACGGCGGTATGGATGTCGCGCGGTGGGAGCGCGCCGGCATGCCAGACCGGATGCCGAAGCGCACCCGCCTGCGCGCCTCCGGTTACTCAGGCTCGTACTTCGAGCGCTGAACTCGTCCCCCGCCGTCGATCGCTCCGGTTCACCTGCAGCCCTGGGGACTCCGTACGGATTACCTGATCGATCCGGACGGCACCCAACTCGTCCTGATCGGAGCCGCAAGATGAGAACGCTCAGATACTCCATCAATGTCACACTCGACGGCTGCGTCCATCACGAGGCAGGACTCGCCCCCAATGAGGAGTCGATGCGCTACTGGACCGCGGAGATGGAGCGATCCGATGCCCTGCTCTACGGCCGGGCGACCTACCAGATGATGGAGTCGGCGTGGCGGCGCCCTGGCACCGACACCTGGCCGGACTGGATGCGCGAGTGGGAGATCCCCTTCGCCGAGGCCATCGACCGGACGAAGAAGTACGTCGTTTCCAGCACGCTGAGCGAGGTCGATTGGAACGCCGAACTAGTGCGAGGCGACCTGGGGCAAGCGGTTCAGCAGCTCAAGCGGCAGCCGGGCGGCGACCTGTCCGTGGGCGGGGTGACGCTCCCGCTCGCATTGGCGGATCTGGGGCTGATAGACGAGTACGTGTTCGTTGTGCAGCCGATCCTCGCCGGGCACGGGCCGACGATGCTCGCCGGGCTGCGTGAGCGCATCCAGCTCAAACTCGTGGATCGCCGCGAGTTCCGGTCCGGGGCTGCCGCCCTTCGCTACCGGCCCACGCGGACAACGACGTGACGTAGCACGATCTCCCGTCCGCGCGTCGTCGCGCGCACGAGCCAGCGCCCGCTCGAGGATCATCTACGGTCCACCCCCAGCATTCACGCGATCGCTCGCTTTGCGTTGGAGGTCACCGCCTCCGGCTTCGGTCGCAGGTAGGCATACGAGGTTCGGCGAGGGCTGGGGCGCGTGGCTTCGAGCGAGGGCCGGCCGGATCAGCCGCGCCGGCGCATCAGGACCACGGTGTCGTCGAGCACGGCCGGCGTGCCGTCGGGTCCGAGAGACTCGCGGGGGCGGGTCTCTGCGAGGCGCAGCATCCATTCGCCTTCGTCCAGCGCGAGAGCGGCGACCTCGTCTTCGGGAGTCGGAAGGTTCGCGTGGTGGTCGCGATGCGCCGACCACGGCGGGGGCGCGGCATGGCCGATGACGAGGAGGTGCCCGCCGGGGGCAACGCTCGCGGCGACCTCGCGGAGGATCTCCGCGCGCGGCAGCGCGACCGGGGACTGCAGGAAGGATGCCGTGATCAGGTCGTACTCGGTCGCACTCCGCCAGGTGGCGAGATCTGCGGCCTCGAAAGTCGCTCGTCCATCGGCGAGTCCGCGAGCGGATGCTGCCTCGCGGGCCCGCGCGACCGCCGTCGACGAGATGTCGATCCCGGTCGCCTGCCATCCGTGCTCGGCCATCCAGATCACGTCGGCTCCCTCGCCGCATCCGAGATCCAGGGCGAGTCCGGGCGCGAGGGGCGACACGACGTCGACGAAGGTGCGGTTGGCGGTGCCAGACCACACGCGGTCAGCGCTCGAGTAGCGCTCCTCCCAGAACACGGAGGGCGTCAGACCTGCGCCGGATTCGCTGTGCATCGCTCCAGCCTGCCACCATCCGATGTCAGCGCGCGGCGGGGTCATCGGGCGGGTTGGGCATGCACTCCACAGGATCGGGAATGAGACTCGAGCCCCGGCCCTGGCGTGCACCACGTGATCCTCCCCGAAGTCGACGTCCGACTCGCTCTCCTGGGCTGGCACAACGGCAATGTCACGCTCGAGACGACGAACGTCAGGATGCAGCGAAGCGCGGATGACTTTCGCTCGCAAGTGCAGCCGATTATCGACGGGCTCGAGTTCGACGGTTGACCGAGCGCCATCCAGCGCTTGCCGACAACCAGCAGGGTGCGGCTCTACGCCCGACCTGTCCGTTTGCGGCATCCTGACGTTCACGCAGAAACTGTGGGCACGGAGAGCGAAGTTGAGGTGAACTCCGACCCGCGACCTGAGCGACCTGCTGCTTGAGAGGATCAGTGCCGTGCGGTCCAGTCTCGTCCCCGACGTGCGACGCGCGTTCGACGCCCGCACAGGGATCGTTCCTGCGCGTCAGCTTCGAACCTGCCCCTACGCCGGGCGCTGGATCTCGACGCCGCGGTGAGCCGGTTGGTCATACTGGGGATGTGCAGCAACGCATCCGTCGGCTGCCCACGACGCATGGGAGCGAGGTGGCGTGCGCCTCGGTTGGCGCCGGGCGCTCGTTGCTCTACGTGAACGGGTGGCTCAGTCATCTGGATCTCGACTGGGAGCTGCCCGAAGTCAGGGCCTTCTACGAGAGTCTCGCGGTGGGCTGCAGGCTGGTGAGGTATGACCGTGCCGGCTGTGGGTTGTCTCCACAAACGGGCCGACCGCCTTCCATGGACTATGAATTGGAGCAGCTCGCGCGGGTCGGCGAGACACTCGGCCCGGACAAGTTCGACCTGATCGGCGCGTCGATGGGTGCCCTCGTCGCGGTCGCGTGGGCCGCGGCGCATCCCGAAACCGTCCGGCGGCTGGTGCTCTACGGCGGCTGGGTATCCGGTGCGATGATCTCCACACCGAGTGTGCGTGCGCATCTGCTCGGGCTGGTCGAGTCGCATTGGGGGCTCGGCTCAGACGTGTTGACCGACATCTTCGCCCCTGATGCGAGCCCCGCGGCGCGGGAGGAGTTCGGCCGGTACCAACGGGCGTCGTCGACCGCGGCGACCGCCCGTTCCCTGCTCGCCATGAGCTATGACCTGGACATCAGTGATCTCCTTCCCGAGGTTCGCACTCCGACGTTGGTTCTCCATCGTGCCGGCGACCGTGCCGCTCCTGTCGCGCAGGCGGCCGCTCTGGCCCGCGGCATCCCACATGCGCAGCTGGTCGTACTGCCCGGGCGTTCGCACCTACCGTACGTGGGGGACGCGGACAGTCTCGTTGCGCCCATCCGCCGGTTCCTGGGGTTGCGGAGTCTGCGCCGCGGTGCGCGCACGCTGACACCCCGGCAGACCCAGGTTGCCGCGCTGGTCGGTGACGGTTGCACGAACCGCGAGATCGCCCGCCGTCTGGGGATCGACGAACGGTCGGCCGAAGGCCACGTCGAACGGATACGAGTGCGCCTCGGGTTCACATCGCGAGCCCAGATCGCCGCCTGGTACGCCGCGCAGAAAAACCGGTCAGGACCGCTGAAGTGAGGTAGTTCCACGCCTGAATCGGCGTACGGGGCGGACGACGCTGGTGTCAACGAAACGAGCCTCCCAGGAGGAGACATGAGCGGCACCACTACTGCCCCGCCGTTGGAGATGGGCTTCGAGCAGCACGCGGTGCGCGGCCCGCTCAACGCGGCGTTCTTCCGAGTGATGGACCCGTACATCGAGCGGAAGCTGCGCAGCATCAAACAACATCTGTTCAACGGGCTTCCCCGCCAGGTCGTCGAGATCGGGCCGGGCGTCGGCGCGAACCTGCGGTACCTCCCCGTCGCCAGCACGCTCGTGGCTATCGAGCCCAACCGGCACATGCACCGCCCTCTGACGGCGGCTGCACGCCAGCACGGTGTGCGTCTCGACCTTTGGGAGTTCATGGCCGAGCAGACCGGTCTGCCCGACGACTGTGCGGACGCCGTGATCTCCTCCCTGGTGCTCTGCTCCGTGCAGGATCCGGATGCCGTGCTGACCGAGGTGCGACGCATCCTCCGCCCGGGTGGCACGTTCCGATTCCTTGAGCATGTGGCTGCCCCACCCGGCACCATGACCCGCGCCGCACAACGCATCCTCCGCCGCCCGTGGGCCTGGATCTTCGAGGGCTGCTCATGCGAGCGAGACCTCGAGCGCTCCCTGCGCAGTGCGGGCTTCCGAAGCATCACGATCGACCGGTACCGCGTGCACACCCCGTTCCTCCCGTTCAACACCCACATCGCCGGCATCGCACAGGCGTAGGACACCACCGGAGGTATGCCGACCGTGCCGCGTACGACGCTTCGCGGCCGATCCCGAGAGGAAACCCGCATGGACCGCGCCCCTCTTGAGAGGTGCACGCAAGGGGATGGCGTGCGTGCCAGGTCGCGGGTTTGCCCGCGCCGACCTGCTCGAATGAAGAGCCTGCGATAGTGACTGGATGCACGATCGTGGCACGACATTCTTCGTCGATCTGGAGTCGGCGGTCTGGGATGCGCTGGTCCGCGGGGACGCGGATGCTGATCGCGCCCTGCTTTCGGAGGACTTCATCGGGGTGTTTCCGACTGGCTTCGCCAACCGGGCCGACCACACCGACGACCTGGCTGATGGGCCCAGCATCGCTTCGTACGCCATCACGGACGCGAGACTGATCGACGTTTCCGCGGACGCCGCGTTGCTGTGCTATCGCGCCGAGTACAGACAGCCGAGCAAGAGCACCGCAGAGGTGATGTTCATCAGCTCGCTGTGGGTCCAGCGCGAAGGTCGCTGGTGGAACACATTCAGTCAGGACACACCTGCCGCTTCCACATCGGCCTAGGCGCCCGTCGAACGGACCAGCCCGCAGAGGGATCCGACTCGAGCGATTTGCGTCCATCTTCCCCGACCTGCCGGAGGGCGTGATGCGCGACGAGTTCGGAGGGCGAGTCGCCGAGGCATGTGCTGAGCTGAACGCCGACTGGACCCGCTTTTCAGCGCCCCTTGGGGTCGAGCCGTTGACCGGCTCGGCGGGAATGAGCGTCCTGGGGTCGCCTAGGAGGGTGGCGGCGATGCCCAGGCGCTGGCCGATGCCGAGGGAGAACCCTCCGACGCGCTTGGTCGCGACCCTGGCCAGGCCGGTCATTTCGATGACCTCGCTGACGACGTCGGCCGGTCCAGTCCCATGATCATGCGCATTGTCGTGGACTTGCCGGCGCCGTTCGGGCCGAGGACCCCCGAAGGATGGTCGGGCGCGGGGCGGGAAGTCAGGCCTGCTGCGGCGTGCGGAGTGGCCCGCTGTCGAGGCTGGCTGCCAGGGTCGTCGGCGATGCGGTGCGGCGTGGCCAGGTCCAGGCGGAGCGCAGGATGAAGGCCAGGATCAGCACCTCGATTCCGATCGAGAGGCCGTAGAAGAAGGCCCACTCCCAGGTCGCCCCTGCCGCGTTGAACACCGAGTAGGGGATGTAGAGCGATGCCACGACGAGGTTCGTGGCGCGGTTCACCCGGCCGGGGAGCGTCATGGACAGCATCACCATCAGGGCGGGGATCGCCACGGACGCGAGCATGATGGTCAACAACGTCGAGCTGACGTCGAACCTCCAGACGAGGCCATTCAGGATGCCGTCGACAACGCCGGGCTTGTACAGGTTGAAGAAGTCGACGTAGACGTAGAGGAACATGAAGCTGGTCCATGCGGCGGCGAGCTTGGCCTGCACGGGCATGCGCCGATTTTCCAGCGTGCTCTGGGACGGCGGATTCCCTAGTGCGGTGTGGGATTGAGGCGTTCTCATCACAATGCTCCTTGGGCTTGATTCGTTGGAGTCGGGCCTTACAGTTGTAAGTCCAGTCCCAAGCGTAGCCTTACGGATGTAAGTGCGCAAGGATGGGAAAATGACGCGGCGCGAACCACTGAGCAGGGAGAGGATCATGGCCGCGGCCGCCGCCGTCGCCGACCGGGCAGGTGTCGCCGCCGTGAGCATGCGCAGTGTCGCGAAGGTGCTCGGCGTTGAGGCGATGTCGCTCTACCACCACGTCCCAAGCAAGGAGGCGCTGCTCGACGACCTCGTCGACTGGGTATTCGAGAGGATCGAGCTGCCCGAGGTCGGCGATACCTGGCGTGAGGCGCTGACCGGCCGGGCACGATCGGCACGGTCGGTGCTCACCGCTCATCCGTGGGCGCTCGGGATGATGGTGCGCCAGAACCCCGGCCCAGCGCTGCTGCAGCACCACGACCGGCTGATTGGCGTGCTCATGGCCGAGGGCTTCAGCGCCGCGCTCGCAACACACGCATTCTCGGCGATCGACGCCTACGTGTACGGGTTCGCGCTGACCGAGACGAGCTTGCCGTTCGAACCGGGGGACGGCGCCGAGGAGGCATTCGCCGTCCAGGTTGCCGCGTCGGCGGAGCTGTATCCGCACATTGCGCGCTCCCGCGCCGAGCTGTTCCGCGATGGCGGTTACGCATTCGCGGACGAGTTCGACTACGGGTTGGAGCTGCTGCTGGAGGGCTTGGAGCGTCGGGTCGCCGACGAGAGCCCCGTGCTACGCGAGCGTTAGCGCATCCGTCCGTCCTCCCCGTAGAGGGATGGCGTCCGGGCACAGCGCGTAAAGGGATCCGCTTCGGGCGTCGCCCGCGCGCCTGCCGCTGACGGGGCGAGTCCGCAGGAGGCGGGACCTTCGACCCTGCCGCGAACGCACCGTCAGCTTTTGAATGGAACTCGTGGGCGACAGTCCGGCCGTCTGCGGACCGAGATGGCGCTCATGATTACCGAAGCACCCGTGGAGGCTTCACCATCCATCAGTGTCGACCCGCAGTGGCGACCGTTGGTTCTCCTCGGTGCTGGTGCGGCGATGTTCGTGCTGATCATGATCCCGATTCAGGCGCTCGTGTTCATCCTCAGCCCCCCACCTCAGACCGTCCTCGCTTACTTCGACCTCTTCCAGCGAAACCCTCTGCTCGGCGTGCTGGATCTCGACCTCCTCCTGACGATCGACTACCTCGCGATGGTCCCGTTCTATCTGGCATTGTTCGCGGTCATTCGCCGCGCATCAGTCACCTCGGCGCTGTTGGCCACAGTCTTCGGGCTATTCAGTGTGGTGCTGTTCCTGGTCTCCCGCGAGGCGACGTTTTCGATGTGGCTCCTCAGCGGCCAGCACGGGTCAGCCACCACCGCAGCGGAGCAAGCGGCGCTGGTCGCCTCCGGCCAGACACTGCTCACGCTCTACAACGGCGGTACGTTCGGTCTCAGCTACCTCCTCGGCGCCCTCAGCACCCTGATCTTCTCGGTCGCCATGATCAGACACCGGGTTTTCGGGCTCTTGCCGGGCACCGTCGGGGTCATCACCGGACTCACCATGGTCGTCCCCGCAAATCTGGGCCAGACCGGACTGGTCATCGCGATGCTGTCACTGATCCCCACCGCGCTGTGGCTTGCCCTCCTCAGCCGGGCGTTCCTCCGCACCGCAAAGGCGAACACCCCCGGCCACGGCCCCGGCCACCCATGAGACGGGACTCGTCGAGATGCTTGCCGTCCGGTGATGTCGCGCATTCGGGTGTGCGTCCGACTGCGCGTACGGGCGTGACCAGAGCGCAGTGCCTCTGTTCGTTGGTGGGCGGACACGAAATACTCGGGGGATGGGTGAAGTGACCGATCCGAAGCGACGCCATGAGCCGATCTACTCGATGGCGGTCGGTGTCGGGCGGCTCTTCTTCGGCGGGATCCTCCAGCTGCGTCCCATGATTTCGGGAGTGGAGTCGATTCCCGCGTCGGGTCCGGCGGTGTTGGCGATCACCCACTTCGGCTACATGGACTTCGCGTTGGTCGAGTGGGTCACCTGGTTGCGGACCCGACGCCGGATCCGGTTCATGGTGACCAGGCGGGCCGCCGACAAACCCCTGATCGGCTGGCTTCTGCGGCAGATGCGGCACATCCCGGTGGATATGGCGGCCGGCCGCGACGCATACACCGACGCGGTTCGGGCGCTGCAGGCAGGGGAACTCGTCGGGGTTTTCCCTGAAGCAGGTGTGAGCGCCTCGTTCACCGTGCGCGAGCTCAAGAAGGGCGCGGCACGGATGGCTGCTGCTGCGGGCGTGCCCGTGATCCCTGTCGTGGTCTGGGGTGGGCAGTTCCTGCGAACGAAGAATCATCGAGCCCGGCTGCGCGAGGCCTTCAAAGCCCCGATCCGCGTCGCGGTAGGCGTCCCGATGGAAGTGAGTCCGTCGGACGATCCCGCAGCGAAGACAGCTGTGCTCCGTGCGGAGTTGCAGGTTCTCCTGGACGAAGCACAGGCGAATTATCCGCGCTCGGGCGAGGGCCAGTGGTGGCAGCCAGCCCATCTCGGCGGCTCGGCACCCAGTCCCGCCGAGGCAGCAGTCGCAGAGGCAGAACGCCAGCGGCGAAAGTCTGCCGAACACCATAGAACGACGAGTGCCTGAAGCCGGACGCACCTCCGGGTACCCGAAGAGACAAGCCGCCGCGCCAGCATCCAGCGAGTCTCACCATCGCTTCCCCGACGCACGGCGGGACCGGCTTGCGCCCGCTCCTCAACCCCTGAACGATCGATCTCTATGCCGGGACACCGACGCGGCCGGCATGGGGTGCGTAGGGTGATCGCCATGAGCGAAGACGGGTGGCGCGCCTTCCTATCCGGCGATGGTGTCGAAGACTGGGTGATCCTGCACGGCGGGCCGACCGCGCTGTTCAAGGTGACATCGCTTGGCGAAGCTGCCCGCTTGGCGGCGGCCGTGTCGGAGGTGCCCGGGCTCGGTCCCCGGACCCTGCTCACCGCGACATCCGATGGCCTCACGGTGAAGCTGACTCGCGAAGTGTGGGACACCGAGCGCGAGCACCTGACAGTGGCCCGGGCGATCTCCGCACTTGCGCGCAAGCACGGCGCGGTCCCCGATCGCCACGCGGTACAGGAGGTCCAGCTCGCGATCGCGGCGCACCCCGCGGCGATCGACCTGCCCTTCTGGCGTGCCGTGCTCGGGTATGCACCGTTGCACGGGGACAACTGCGCCGATCCGCTCGGTCAAGGCTCCACCGTGTGGATGCAGCAGCTCGACCCATCCAAGCCGCTGCGGCACGCCATGCACATCGACGTCTCTCTCGCCCGGGACCAGATCGAAGCACGACTCGCACAGGCCGTCATGGCAGGGGGACGCATCGTCGACGACTCGGAAGCGCCGAGCGCATGGATCCTCGCGGATCAGTCGGGAAACAAGGTGTGCCTCGTGGCATGGCCAGACGGCGCGCGCCCCGCAGCGGGCGCCAACCCCGAAGTCGCAGACCAGCTCTGAGCTGGGCTCAGCCAGCGACCGGTATCCGCCCGCTGGCCGACCGGTCACTGGGCAGGCCGCCAGGCGATCTCCCAGTACTGGAAGCCGACAGTGTCGTCGGGCAACGCGTGCTGGATCTCGGTGTACAGCCGTTCTCCTTCGGCTCGATGCGCCTCCGCGGTCGCTTGATCGGGCCAGCCGTGCTGCCATTCGAACAGCCGCCCGAACTGGTCCGACCAGTCCCTGACCTCACGTTCCAGGTCGGGAGGAAGGCGCGGGTCGCCGTCGCCGCACAGTCCGCCCTGAGCCCAGAACGGCCAGAGCGCGCCGTAGTCGTTCATGAGCCGGTAGTGCATGCGCCGATTCTCTCCTAACAGCGCGGCAACGCCCGCAGGGCGACCCTCGTTGTTGCCGTCATCACGGCGTGCGCAGCCGAAGAGGATCTTCGACCCGTTTGGGGAGTAGGCCGGCTTGAACACGTGGAGGCGGCCATCGGTGGGAAGCAGCCGGCCGGGCTTGGGCTGGTCGGGTGGGCGGATCAGGCTATCTGCGGCGCGACGTCGCTCGCCAATGTCATAAGGGAGGCCAGGGCGTCGGACACGTCGATGCCGGCGTCGTCGCGGACGATGAACTCATCGACGCCGGCCTCCCGGTACTCCTCCAGCTGAGACTGCACCTGGCCGGCCGTGCCGATGACGTCGTCAGGCCCGGTCTCGCCGCGCGGGCCCGAGGAGACGAGCACGGTCTGTCCCGTGAGTCGGCGCACCTCGTCGCGGTTGCGCCCGACCGCGTCGCACGCGGCATCGAGGATCGCGCGCTTGCTTCGGAACTGGGCTGGCGATGTCCACGCATGCCAGGCGTCGGCATACCGCGCGGCCAGTGGGATCGTGCGCCGCTCCCCGCCACCGCCGATCAGGATCGGAAGGGGGTCCTGCATCGGCATCGGCTCACAATGCGCGTGGTCGATGCGGTAATACACCCCCTCGAACGTCGTGACCTCGTCGCGGAGCAGCGCGCGGACTACCTGGACGGCCTCCTCGAACCGGTTCAGCCGCACTCCCACCGGATCGAGGCCGATGCCGAACGCAGCATGCTCGTTCTCCTGCCAGCCCGCGCCGAGGCCGAGCGTGAGCCGACCCTGCGACACCTCATCCAACGCGGCCGCCATGTTCGCCACCACCGCGGGATGTCGGTACCCGGTGCCAAGCACGAGCGTGCCCACCCGCACATGACTGGACGATGCGGCGATCGCGCTCAGGACAGTCCAGGCCTCGAGCATCCGACCCGAGACCGACGCATCCGGGCCGGCGGGCAGGAAGTGGTCGGGAACGAACACCGTCTCGAAACCGCCGTCCTCGGCCATCCGCGCGAGCGACAGCAACTCATCCCACGGCCTCCGTGGATCGAGGCAGAGGCTCAAGCGCATGCCCACACGGTAGTCCCGCGAACGAGGACGGTGTCACGGCTCGAGGTGGAATCGCAGCGCAACATGACCGCGCGCGCGGGCGACTACAGGCGCTGCCCGAATACGGATGGTAGCGCGGCGGTCGGTATCCGCTCACTCGGTCCAGTCGGGGGTCTCGGCGGTGGTTCGGCCCATGCCTCGCCAGATGGTGCGCATGGCGGAACCGTCCAGGTTGGACACTCGGAGCTCGTTGCGGTCCCACCCGTCCTGGTACCACTCGAACACCAGCTGTGAACCGTCAGGCGACCAGTCCGCGTTGAACGCGTTGGCGTGGGGCGGAACTGCGAAGAGCTCTCTTGGCTCGCCGCCGCTCGCAGGGACGACCCACAAGGACAGGCCCGCCGCGCTCGCGCTCCTTTGGTGGAAGAGGACCTGGCCGCCGTCAGGCGAGAATCGCGGGGGACCTGGGTACGGGATGTCGGAGCTGATGAGCTGGGGAGTCCCGCCCCCGACATCCACGACCAACACGTCGCCCATCCGCGGCTCTCCCTCCTCTGAGACGGCACTGACGCGCAGATAGACGATCTTGCGTCCGTCGGGGGAGAACGATGGATTGTCGTCGAACGGCAGAAGAGTCTGGTCGGCGTTCGGAGGCGTGATCGCAACGAGCTCGCCGCCGCTGGTCGGCACCACCGACAGGCCGACAGCCCGTCCATCGGATGGCATCGACGCAGCGAACGCCACCATCGTCCCATCCGGAGATGCCCCCGCGTCCGCGCTTCCCGCCGGCGCATCCGGGGCGACCGGTTCGGCCGTCTCATCGTGATAGTCCGGCCGCCGGAACACTCGGCGGCCCGGTGTCGGCTCACTGTCGTACACGATCGCGTCGCCGCCTGCCCACCCGACGTGAGCCATCGTGGGGTCACCGGTCACAACCCGAGTGAGGTCGCTGCCCTCGAGGACCCTCAGCTCCGTTCCCCCAGATCCCGTGTCCCCCTCGACGGCGAACAGGATGCGTCCGGAATCGATCGCGTCGTGAGTCTCCGCATTCGCAGCCGCAGTACTCGTCTCCGTCGGAGAACGCGTCGGGCCTATCGTCGCCGAGGGTGAGCAGGAGGTCACAGCAAGGACGACAAGAAGGGCCAGCGCCGGGAAAGGTGACGACGCTGCTCGACGACGGAACGTTGCATTTCGCATTCGTTCGCTCCTCGCTTTCGTGTCACGGCGCCTCGACGGACACAACGATGGCCGCACCGTCGATCGTGAATCGCAGGATCGAGCCGGCGAGCGCGCGCTCGACCGAGGCCGGCGCGACGTCGGACTCGCACCCCAGCTGGTCGAATATTGAACCGTCGTGCGTGCGAAGCAGAATGCATGTGCCGCTGCCATCCGCCTTCTCGGCTGTCCAGGGCTGAACAGTGCCGGCGCGCTGGAAGCCCTGGAGCGATCTCATCTCGAGCCCCTGGTCTTCCACCCATGTGAGAGCACCGTTCAAGCTCTCCCACGTCAGGGTCGGATCCGGTCTTAGGATCGCCTGCCCACCGACCGCGGGAAGCGTCTCCGCCGGCAGTCGGGTCGCGTCGACCGCGCCGCTCGGGTCCGTCGCGGGCGCCGACAGCGACGGCATCCCTCCGATCGGTGCCGTCGGGTCGTCGCTGCGAGGCGACGCAACCTGATTCAGGGCGGTCACCGCGACGGCCCCGACCACTCCCACAACGAAGACGACGGCGAAAGCCGCCGCGAATGCGGGCGTGGCGTGGCGACGCATCGAAGCCGCCCACCGGCGCCGACGCGCATGAGGCTGGCGTCGAACCTCTTGCACGATCGCGTCTCGCAGCGTTTGCTCCCGCAGCCCGAGGGGCGCATCCGTCAACTCCGGGTGCGGGTCCGCGGCCCGCATCAGCTCCGCAACCCGCGAATCGATGTCCGTGGTCACTTTGCACTCCCCTCTAGCGACGGTTCGCCGAGCGCGCCGCGGAGCCTCGCCCTCGCGCGCGACAGCAACGTCCACACGGACGCGTTGCTGCACCCCAGAACCGCGGCGATCTCCGACGCCGACATCCCATCCCAGTAGGTCAGCTGCAGCGCTTCCTGCTCTCGAGACGACAACGCTCGTACCGCATCCCGCACCGCGATCGAATCCTCTACACCGATCCGCCACGGAGCATCCTCAAGGCGACGACGCAACGCTGCTTCGACCTCACGACGCACCCCCTGACGGCGGTAGAAGTCGGTCAACCGATCCGACGCGACCTTGAACAGCCAACCCCGCTGGAACGGCGATCGCGGATCCTGCTTCTCCCACGCGAGCCGGAACACGTCCGCGGCGAGCTCCTCGGCATCCTGAGCATCCGCCACCCGCCGACGCAGAAACGCGAACACAGCCGAGTAGTGGGCGTCGAACAACGCGCGGAAGGTCTCCTGCCGGGATTCGACCATCCCCCACTCCGATCGGTCGAGCACTACCTCATCACTTAAGCCGCGCGACGCGAGCAAACCTTACAGCCCGACCTCGTTACGTGTAACCAATCTGCGGTGCAGCGGTGACCGGCTCGGCAACGCCAGAGGCACCTAGCCGGGCGGCAACGGGCCGCCCCTCGGCAGGTTCTCCCCGGCGCCCCATCCGTCGAGCCCGTTGTAGGGACGATGCGCGATATGTCCACCGCACGACGGGCGGAGGCGCAAGTCGAGGAGCGAGGCAGCCCGGTGCGCGCGGGCCAGGGGACGTCCGGGGCGGCTGGGCTCACACGTAGATCGCGACGAGCTTGTCGAGGGACTCCTCGAGGCCCTTCTTCGAGAGCGCGAGCTGCTCGGGGTCGATGTAGCCGAGTTCGGTGACGGTGAGTCGAGACGCGTCGTCGCCGATCGACTCGAACGTGATGACGTGCCGCACGTCGCGCGGGATTCCCGCGGCCCCGATGGTTGCGGGGTCGATCGTGGCGCCGTTCTCGTCGGCGATGTTGTGGATGAACTCGAGGCGGTGCGGGGCGTCGACAAGCGTGTACGCCCAGGTGCTGTACAGCGCCGGGAATCCCCAGTCGGGCGCGCTCATGCACACGAGCGACGTGCCGCCGACGCGCACGTCGAGCTCGGCGACCGTGCAGGTGAAGCCGTTCGGGCCCCACCAGCGAAGCACGCGGTCGGGTTCGGTCCACGACTTCCAGGCCGCCTCGATGGGGGCGGGGATGTCGCGGCTCACGACGAGATCGAGTGTCTCGTGCTGGGTCGTGTCGTTCATCGTGGCTCCTTCGCTTCAGGCCGCCGTCGCAGCATCCTTTTTACTTCGATGATCGAAGCGTATATCACTACGATGATCATAGTCAATGCCGTAGACTCGACGTATGAAGCGAGCTGAGGGGCGGTCGACCTGCCCCACCAATTTCACCGTGGAGACCTTCGGCGACAGCTGGTCGCTGCTGATCATGCGCGACCTGCTCACACTCGGCAAGCACACCTTCGGGGAGTTCCTTCGGTCCGAGGAGCGAATCGGTCCGAGCGTGCTCGCCGATCGCCTCGCCCGACTCGAGCGCAGCGGAATCATTGTGCGCACCCCGAGCGAGATGGATGCCCGCAAGGTCACGTACTCGGCGACGGAGCGCGGCATCGCGGCGATCCCGCTCTTGTACGAAGCGGCGCGATGGGGCATGGGCGGCGTTCCCATGGAGGAGGACGATCCGTGGGAGGCGGTCATGGCGATGGACCGCCAGGACGTGCTCGACGCGTGGGAGCAGGCCGTGCGCGAGGGCGGTTCGCTCCTCGGAGGCGCGGAGAGCGCACTCGCGCGGCTGAGCGCCAGGGAACGCGCGGTCGCGTGACGGCGTCGCGCGGCGGAGCGCCAGCGCGCGCGGTCGCGTGACGGCAACGGTGGTGATGACGAATGAGTGCGCGAAATTGCTCTCATCACCCTTTTGTCGTCGAACAGATGGATGCGCTCCGGACGCTCGGGTTGTTCCACCTCGGCGAAGGCGGCGCCGCAGGGGGTGAAGACCTCCGTCGAGGATCTCAGCGCCGCGGAGCCAACCGCTCCAGGCCGGCCGTTGCGGTCGAGCGGGCGATGACGCGACCGCCTTCCCGGATCTCAAGGTCGCCCGTCAGAGTGTTGACGATGCCGTCGCCGAAGTCGCCGTATTCGCGGCCGACGCAGATGAAGCTCAGGCCTTCCTTGCCTCGACGCCAGACGTGCACCTGGAACTCATCGGGGGTTCCCTCCACCTCGACGCGGCTCGGCGGGGCCTGAATGTACTCGGACTTCCCGGCCCGGTACAGCGAGAAGTAGGCGAGTGGCAGCTGAATTGCTGTGCCCCAGGCCCGGGATCTCAGCGCGACGCCTTCGAGCGCGACATCTGGACGGTCGAACTGATGCGCCGATATCCACCACCACTCGGCGGCGAGGCTGCGACCCCAGTACTGAGTGATCGACCCAAGGACCTCGGTCAGCGTCGTTCGCTCCGGACCATGCTGGATCCACCCCGAGAACGTCGCGAAGGGCGATCCGAAGGAGGCGAGGTCCGGAATCCTCAGCAGGCCGACCGGAAAGATGTCCGGCGCGATCGGCTCTCGTTTCGGAGTGATGGTCAGGTCCCACGCGACGTCGCCGGCATGCCCGACGGACCGCTCTGTCGTCATGAAATTGTCTTGTGGCATCCAGGTGTCGAGATCCTTGAAGACGACCTCACGCCTGTGCGGCGAGTGGACGCTCACTCGGAGCACGTGCTCGCCCGGTCTGCGGCGCTCGATCCAGTCGACAATGAGGGCGATCCGACCCGCGTTGACCTTGAAAAACCAGTACTCGAGCGCTGCGGAAGGATGCGGTGCGAATACGATCGAGCTCACAGCGGTCCTTCCCCTTCCGGCGCGGGGTCGGGAATTGCCCAACATTATCGAGGCCTCGCCCCTGCGCGGCAACTTCGGTGTCGCAGGCCGGAGGGTTCGAACGGTTCAGGATGCCGCAGGGCGGCGGGCATGGCCGAAGTACATCAGCTCCCAGATCGCGTCGTCGGTGTACTCCTCGACCTGCTGACCGGCCTTGTACACGGTGATCGTCATCGGACCGGCGAAGCGGTGGTAGGCGCCGTCGAACCGGGCGAGTCTCGCCAGCACGCGCTTCGCTCGCGGCAGCTCGTCGGTCATGCGCGCCCGCACGAGGTCCCGCTCACGACGGAAGGTCACGGCGACCTCGTCCTCGTCATGCGTGAAGAGGTAGCGGGTGACCGATGCGACGGGCTTGCCGGTGACGCCGTCGAGGTACTCGCCCTCCGTCTCGAATCGCACCATTGACGCGTCATCCGCCACGATCCGGCCGTCGCGCGCCAGCATGAACACGGGGATCGACTCGTAGCCGTACTTCTCGACGGCCGTGATGTACGAGGCGATCACGCTGAACGGGCCGGCCTGGCCTCGGGCCCAGTACCAGTTGTGGATGATCTTGGTCAGCCCGACATTGCCCCAGTTGTGGTCGTGATAGCCGACGCCCGTGACCGAGGTAGTGACCCCGTCGACGACGTACGACCCGGTCACCGTGCCCTGCGGCACAGACGGCAGCCATGCGAACTCCAACTCCCGCTTCGCCCCGAAGAGCATGTGCCCGGTCGCGGGTCTCCACGGGGGGATGTGACCGACGAGAGTGACGTCCACCGACACGTTGTCTGCGGTGGCCTGGATGCGGTACTCATGAAGGTCCCCGTGGAAGCGATTCGCGCCGATCCGGACGTCGGCCCGGTCACGAGCGGCTGACCATTCCTCGGGTGGAAAGGACAGGACCTTGTGGAACGAGCGTCCATCAGGCAGGTCGAGGTCCAGGCGGAGGATCGGCGAGAGGGGTCGGTTCGGGGTGACGATGTCTTTGTTCATGAAGACCACCACGAGCTTCGACCCGTCGGCGAGGTGGGCGTCGAAGTACCACCACTCATAGGTGCCCGGCCGATCATCGGTGCGTGCGCCGTCCTCCCACTGCGCGATCCTGGTCGGGTCGAGTCCATAGCGCTCGAAGTCCGCAGGGCCGCTTGCGGCGGCCACCGACGTCTCGTGCGTGGTCATGATGCGACTCCTCCATCGGGTCGGCGTCGACGTCCTCGGCGGCGCCCCGTGGCCGACAGTATTCTCCCGCGCTTGTGGCCTGTCCAGAACGTTGCGGCCGTTCTCGACGCCGGGCTGACGATGGCGGGTGGGCAGCTGTCGCCGGCAGGGTGGATCACCCGCAGCCACGCAGCGCCCCGCGGAGCAGTCGGCGTCATTCTTCGACGCGAGCGAGCTCCGTGGTGCGTCGCTGCCGCATGGCGAGGAACAGCGGGAAAGTGAAGGCGAACGCGGTGAGCGCCGCGCCGACGACATAGAGCCAGCCGAATCGCATACGCAGGCGCCGAGCCTCGACGATGATGAAGATGCTCCCCGCGACAGCCACCACGAGCAGGTCGATCGTGAACGACGACACGGCGGGCCCGCTGGTCACCAGGTCGCCAAGGTAGTCCCTCATCTGGATGATCGCGAGGACGTTGAAGTACCAGGTGCCGATGATGCCGGCGATCGCGAGCCCGAGGTATAGGAAGGCGAGCGGTGTCCAGTGGCGTCTCATGACTCGATCATCCCCGACCGCATGTGAGCCAGCCCCGCGGCCGAGGGCTCGGGCATCGGTAGATCGGATCCTCGACCTCCCGCACGGACCCCCAACGCACCGGACTTGGCATCACTGCGCCCGGGCGAGTTCCAGCACCTTTCGGATCTCCTGCGCCGTTTCCTCTGGGGCATCCCGGTAGATCTCGTGGCCCCCGCTGAGTGTGACGAACACCGGGTGCGAACTGCCCTCCAGCCAGACCTTCTGCTCTGCAGGATCCGCGGACTGCCCGTTCGACGCCGCGACGACTGTCACGGGGATCGCGGGGATCGGCAGCCGAGCGAGATCCATCTGGTGTTCGATAGACACGTAGTCCATGTGCTCCGAGTTGTCGCGCCACGTCCCGCCGAGTTCCTCCTCGGTGATCGAGGACTGCCCGCGCGGAACGTCCAGCATCACAAGTCCAGTGACGTTCTGCGGATGCCGCCCCGCGTGCTGGTACACGTTGAAGCCACCGCCGGACGAGCCGACGAGGACATACGGCCCAGGAATCGCCGCTGCCGTGAGCAACGCATCAAGGTCTGCGACGGCGTCGTCGAGGACGCGCGCGTGATCGGGCGCCGGATCGCTCTCACCCAGCCCTGCTCGGTCGTACGCGCACACTTCAGTGTCGTGGGCGAGGTCGCGGAATACTCTTTCGCTCCGCCAGAACGACGCACCCGCAGTGTCGGTTCCAGCGTCGAACACGATCACCGGACGCCCCGCGCCGAAGCACTCGAGATGGAGCGACCGATCGCCGTCGACGGCGAATGAGTCGTCGACGACAGCCTCGGCCATCGGATCCACCGGTGTCGCAGTGCTCGCTTCGGAGTCCGGCACAGGCGTGCCAGCGCAACCACTGATCAGAACCACCGAAACGACCGCAATGAACAGCGGCCCCCTGCTTGCCCTGGACAACGCGCCACCTCCCCTCCTCGGCGCATCGCGCGTCGAAATCGTGTCGCACGGCGCGGGACCTTGTCGTGCGTGCTCATTCTCATCCCGACGAGACCACACCGCACCCCTTGTCGGACGCCGCGGGGAGTGCCATCCTGCTGTCATCCGGGGACCCGGTGGGCCAGCTTGGGCGGTTCATCCCGGACCGCCGTCTCTCGAGACGCGGTGGAGGACGACCATCTCCGCTCGAGTGTCGAGGGCACATCATCCGCCCTGTCGGTTGCACCCCTGGCTGCTCGTGCGGACACGTTCTTTGTATGTGGGGGGAACCGGACATGAAGCTGAGACTGGGAGTCGCTTTGGTTGCGACATCCATCGTGATCCTCTTTGGTGCCACGGGCTGCGCCCAAAGCTCACCCGCCCCCGCCCTCGCGACCGAACCCGCGGCCGCTGCCCCGGAGACCGCCGCACCCGCACCGACACCGACCGCCTCGAATACCGCTGCTGCTGCAGAGACCCAGGAAGGATGCACCGAGGAGGCGCTCACCTTCAACAAGGGCACGGAAACCACCCTTGAGGAAGTCGAATCTCAGACTGGTGTCGAGCTGCCGGACGGTGCGACGTGCGCAATCAGTGGGCCGAGCATGTTCTCGGTCTACTGGGTGCAGGTGCCCAACGGCGAACAACTCCAGCAGACGATCGAGGACGCGGCAGCTGCCGCCGGGTACACCGACGACCCCAGCAACCCCAACGCTATGTGGAAGCTGAAGGGTGAGGCGTGGACGCAGACTCAAGGCCTCTCCGTCAGCCAATCGGGTCCAGCGTTCCAGCAGGTCATGCTGTTCCCGAACGCTGACTACCTCGTGCTGTTCCAAGGCGGTCCCCATTTTGACGCGCCCCAAGGGTGACGAAGGGGGTGTGGTCAATCACGACGCCCCTCCCACGTTCCATTCCACGAGGTTCATCACCACCGCAACCAGAGTGATCACCACAGCGAGGGAGAAGAGCACCCAGCGCTCGGCGATCACTCCGAGCACACAGCACACGATCGACGCCACGAGGAGTATCCGCCCAATCGTGACCCACGTGGCTACTTCGCTCAGGTAGAGGTCTCCGCCGAATGCGCCGTGCAGGAGGAAGCCGAAGGCGTTCATCACTTGCCACCCGGTTGCGATCAGCAGGATCAGCCAGAGGAACCAGCCGATCCTCCCCGTACGTATCTGGGCGGTGGATCGGCCAGAGACGGCGGCGCCGTCCAGGTGAGATCCAGCGTCATCCGTCATGCGGATATCTCGACGTTGGCGCGGTCGTTGGGAGTCATGGCAGGCGTTCAGCCCTTCCCCATCGGACAGATGGTCTCAGCCAGAACTAGCACATGCCGGTCGCGGGATCCAGCTTGTCGGAATGATGTCGAATGGTGGGCGTCGCGCTTGTCGCTGCCCGCTGACTTTCAGGGCGCAGAGCGAGCATCGCCTCGGAACCTCGAAGCGGAATGACGCCACGCTCGCCCTGAGTATGTGAGATAGACGATTCGCCCGACTGTCACCGCGATGAGCAGAATGCATGCCAGCACCAGCAGCCATCCGATGTATGTGAATGCCATGCCCAGCACGCCGAATCGCTGTGCCGAGTCCGCGAGCAGCGGTGGCAAGAACACTCGGCCGACTCTTCCGGCCACGGCGAATCCGATCCCCGCGAGGACGGAGCCGGGCAGCAGTTCCCGGAGGCTGACCCGGCGATTGACGACGATCCAGGATGCGATCCACCACAGCGCGCCCCACAGCAGGACCTCGGCGATGAACTCGATCACGGGCAGTGCTCCCTCATCGCGAATGATGATGCGCGTCGCGACGACCACCGCGATTCCGATGACGACCGCAGTAACCGCCGCGAGCCACCGCCAGGCGAACTTCAGGCTCACGGCGGGCGTGCGCCAGATCCTGCGAAGGCTCCGTTCCAGAGCCCGCGCAAAGGAAGTCGCGGCGATGACGAGCAGGATCACGCCGATGACACCTGTCGCGCGAAGCTCCTGCGCGCCGCCCGGCAAGGAATTCTCCAGAATCTCGGCCGTGGCCGCATCGAAGCCCATGTGCTCTGCGAAGATCGCGGCCGTGCGAGTGTCGAGTCTGGACTGCACCGCGCCCACGACGATCAAGATCGGCAGGACCGAGGTGAAGGTGTGCGCCGCGAGGGTCATGCCACGATCGATGAGGCCCAGGTCGGCCAGATCCCGTGCGACTCTCAACGCGAATCGTCCGGCAGATGACCGCGCACCGCTGCGGACAAGGCGACTCATGGTCCACCAAGCCATGGGCACCTCACGATCTGAGACGACGTCGCCCGATCCAGTCAGAGGCTAACACCGGCCAGCGGCACCCGCTCAGAGATGCGCGCTCCGGAAACGGGCTTCATCTGCAAGCACCACCTCGATCGCGTCAACGGCAACCGCACTCACAGAAGGGTCTGCGAGCGCGACTACGCAGTTCTCGAGACAACGCGCCCCACTTCAGTCAGGCGCCTCGATCCGCACCACGGTCCCGCGTACTCCGTCATGGATCCACAGCGATCGATCGTCCGCGGCCAGATCGCCGCCGAAGGCATCCCGACCTTTCAATGTCAGCCGACTGACCACGACGTTATTCGTCGGGTTCACTTCAAAGATTCCCCGATCGGTGGCGATCCACACGGACCCGAACGCGAGCGTCCCGCCGAAGACCGCGCGCCACAGCGCCGAGTCGATACGAGCAGCGACCGTGTTCGTGGTCGGGTCGATTCGCGTGAGGGCTCCGTCTCCGCAGAGGCCCGATGCCGCCCACACTGCGGTCTCGTCGGCGATGAGATTGCCGCACACACCGCCGTCGGGCACCGGGATGGTGGCTATCGGAGTGTTGCTCTGCGTCTCTATGCGTACCACAGCGCTCATGCCGGGCACGCCCACCCACACTGACCCGCTGCCTTCTGCCAACCACTGCGGGCCTTCAGTGGACCCGCCGATGGGAATGCGGGCGACGACTTCGTTGGTCTGTGCATCGATGCGCCACACTGATGCGCTGGGGGACCCGTGGTGGTTCGCCACCCAGACGTCACCGTCAGCCGTGACCAGCCCGGTCGGCAGCGACTCGATCGGAAGCACGGCATCGACCTGGTTGCTCTCCACGTCCACGCGGCTGATGCTGTCGCCGGAGGGATCGGTCGCCCATACGCCACCGGAGGCAAGCGTCAGATCCCCGGGGTCACTTCCGCCATTGAAGGGGATGGTGGCGGTCACGTCGTGGTCTTGGGCGTCGATCCGGCTGACCGTCTGATCTGCCGTGTTGAGCACCCAGGTGTCGTCGCCATCAACGACGACGCTCCCGAACCCGCCCCCGACGCCGATCTCCGCGAGTATGGTCCATTCGTCGAGGACCTCGCCCGTCGCGGCGTCGACCCTCTCGACGCTGGTCGGCTCGCCGGGCGCAGCAGTTGATGGCTCAGGAGATACACCACCAGAACAGCCGGCGATGGAGGCGGCGGTGACTGTCACGAGCCACGGCCACCCCAGTCGTCGCAATCGCCGTTGCACACGCGGCCCGGACCTCGACCAGCGATCAACCCGGTTCTTGGAACCCTGGAGCGGCGGCATCGTTGCCCCTTCCCGACGCGGGCCGTCGGTGACACCTCAAAGGGCGTCTCGGAACAGAACTCCTGACCGGCGTTCCCGTCACTGCCGATCAGACTATTGAGAAGCTCTCTCGCACGGGGGAGCAGTCGTCACTCACGTGGACCAGGACCAAGCGCGAACCCAAGCCCGATCGACGACCACCGGAACGAGCGCAGGGGTCGCCAGCGGGGCTCCCGGCGATCGCGCCACAGTTCGCACGCGGCGTCCGTCGACACCGCCCGATCAAGGATCCTCGCGGGCATCGGATCTCGGCCAAGACGAAGCCCCCGCGCGAACAAGTCGGGCGGGGGCTCGCTTTGGTATTTCAATGAATGCGGGTGCCCATAGTCTGTGTCCTTCCCTCGGGAACAAGGCGAATCTAGCCAGCTATGAAGGCGATGACAAGACCAGCGACAACCGCATGACGGAGACCGACGCCCGACACCAGCTCCTCCCGCTCACCTACGGATCCGGTGAGTCGGCCCCCTGCAGCACATTCGGGCCTGGTCCGGGCGCCGCCCGGATTCGGATCCGTCAGCGCACGGTCGCGATGGCTGACCTCAGTCCTCGACAAGACTCCCTTGAGTATTGCCGAGTCGAACCTGACTCCTGAGGCGCGCTTTCGCTTCAGGATCCAGGAAGGAAGAGTCGACGGCGTTGAGTGTCAGTCGTCCCACGTCCTCTTCACTGAGATTGAACGTGGATGCAACTGCGTCGAAGTTGTCATCGATGTAGCCCCCGAAGTACGAAGGGTCGTCGGAGTGCACGCTCACGTTGATGCCCAGCGCCAGCATCCGGGGCAGCGGGTGGTCGCTCAAAGCTGGGACGGTCCGAAGTCGGACGTTCGAGAGGGGACAAACAGTCAGCGGTACCTGGTCGCGTACGAGGCGTTGGACAAGGTCGTCGTCTTCGAGGCTGCGTATACCGTGGTCGATCCGTTCTGCGTGGAGGAGATCGAGGGCGTCGCGAACGTAGTTGGCGGGTCCTTCTTCGCCGGCGTGCGCGACGGCGCGAAGCCCTTTGCTGCGCGCGAATTCATAGAGTTCGACGAACAGCGATGGAGGGTAGCCGACTTCGGCAGAGTCGAGGCCGACGGCGTCGATCGCATAGCCGGCGTCGAGCATCGCGGTAAGTAGTTCGATGGCCTCCTCGACGGGGCGATCACGCCAAAAGGATGCGATCAGTTTGGTGGTGATGTCGAATTCTTCGACACTGGCGTCGAGTGCGTCGCGAATGCCGCGCACAACGACATCCATGGGGACACCCCGGCGAATGTGCGCCTGGATGTCAAAGGACACCTCCGCATGCTTGACGCCGGCCTTGGCTGCTCGGCGCAAGTACCTCCTCGTCATCTCAGCGAAGTCTTCCCGGCTCCGGAGGACTTCGACGTTCGTGTACAGCAGGTCCAGGAACGATTGCAGGTCCGTGAATTCGTAGCGCGGGAGCAGGTCCTCAAGCGTCGTCCAGGGCAGCTCGATGTCGTTTGCGGCGGCACGTTCGAGGATGAAGTCCGGTTCCAGGGTGCCCTCGAGGTGGAGGTGGAGCTCAACGAGGGGAAGTGGCATGACTGGCGTCCCTTCTTCGGGTTTGCGCACCTGAGGAGTCCCGATTGCCAGTCCACCGGATCGCCTGCCTCACCGCAGACTGTCACGATCGGTACCGGCCACGTCAGCGACGCGGTCATTGCCGAAATCAGGGATTCCGGTCAATCTCCCCACACACAGATGATGTTCGCCTGCCACCTGCCACACAAGCCGCTACGGCAACGACACCCACCCGACACAGAGTGCGACTTTAGCTGCGTGTCGTGACGACGGTCAGCAGAATGGCCGCATCCTCGACGGCTTCGAGGGAGTGGGATCGGTCCGGCACGATCAGCAGGTCGCCGACGGAACCGTTCCAGAAGACGTCCCCTGCGCGCAGTGTGATTCGACCGTGGAGCACCTGAACGGTGGCCTCGCCGGGACTGGCGTGTTCGGCCAGTTGCTCTCCTGCGCGGAGGGCGATGACGGTTTGCCGAAGTCGGTGTTCGTGTCCGCCGTGCAGGGTGCGAGCACTCCTGCCGCTGGGCGCATCGCGCGCGTGAGCGAGTTCATGTCGAACGACAGCGATGAGTGAGGTCTTCGGCATCCGATGCATCCTCTACGTCTCGGTTGTGTCCAAATCTAAGTCTCGACGGCAGGCTTTGGGGGGCTACTGGGCGCTGCCGCCTCTCGACCCCCGCGCCCGCAAGCAGATCCCGGCAGCGCCTTCCGCCGAACTACTGTCGGAGCATGGCGCGAATCGGTCGAGCATCGGTCCTTTGGGTGATCGCAGGGCTGATCGTCCTGTCAGGTGTCGCAGTGGTCGTCGTTGGATTGCTTACGCCGGTGACGTTCGGCTGGTTCGCCTACCAGCCCCTTGCCGAGGCCGCCTTCACTCCGGGCGGAGACGGGGTATTCCTCTCCCGCGTCACCGTCGTGGGGTTCGTGTTGACAACTGCGGGGCTGCTTTGCCTTGCTCTCCTCGCCGGCTGGCGGATGGGCGCGGCTCAAGGCCGGGATGTCGAGAACTCAGACCGCCCGAGCTGACGACTCGCACTGCTCGCGCGCTCGGGTACTGCCGCCTGCGCGGACAGGAACCCTCCGGCAAGGTGAACCGACTTCGCGCGACTGAGCGGCGCGTCGAGGGCATGCGACGCCGCCTGATCGCGGGCGTGCCGTCCCATCCGCGAGGGGAACGTCACGCCGCGGGAGAGATGTTCTGGTTGATGTGGAAGATGTTGTCCGGGTCGTAGGCGCGCTTGACTTCGCGGAGCCGGGCGTAGTTCGCGCCGTAGTTCACGGGTGCTTGCGGCTGGTCATCCTGTGAGAGGAAGTTGACGTATCCGCCTCCCTGACCGAAGCCCTCGACCGCCCCGAAGTAGTCCTTCACCCAGGCCGTGTTCGCCGTGTTCGCGGCGGGGTCCGGCCACATCCCCGCGATCACGATCGCGAAGTTCGCGTCACGGTGCCCGAACGCCGTCGCGTCCGGGGCGACGTCATGGCAGGCGCCGTTGATCGGGTAGAAGTGCACAGTCGAATTGACCGTGGGGACCAGCGGTCCGTGCTGCATGTGCACGGTGATCGCCTCGGGGGTGAGTTCGTCGACGAATGTCGCCTTCCAGTAGTGCTGCAGACCGGGCGGCACGAGAGCGTCGAAAGCGCCGTTCAGCGCCGGGTAGGGCATGGGCCCCACCGCCTCCGCCACGGGCTTCGCGACGTCACGGAACCCTTGGACGATCTTCTCGCCCTCCGCGGCGGGCCCGTTGTAGCAGAAGATGACGGCGAGGAACGGCTCTCCGGCACGGTCTTCCGGAACGAACGGCAAGGGCGGCGCGATCTGGAATGCCGGGAACCCGCCGAACTCGCGGGGAGCGGTCCGCGCGACCTCTTGGAAGTGCTCGAGGATGGCGGGCCCGTCGGCGAGCTCGAAGAATGTCGGCCCGCCGAAGATCTCGGATACGGGATGCAGCTGGAAGCGGAACTTCGTCACGACGCCGAAGTTGCCACCGCCTCCGCGGAGTGCCCAGAAGAGATCCGCCTCTTCGTCCGCGCTCGCGGTGACCACTCGGCCGTCGGCCAGCACGACTTCGGCGGCGAGCAGGTTGTCGCATGAGAGGCCGTGACCGCGCGCGAGATAGCCGATCCCACCTCCGAGCGTCAGCCCGCCGACGCCCGTCGTCGAGATGATGCCGCCCGTCGTCGCAAGCCCGTGTGCCCCCGCCGCGTCGTTGAACATGCCCCACGTCGCTCCGCCGCCGACCTCTGCGGTGGCCGAAGCGGGATCGACCTCCACGGATGTGAGTCCTCCGAGATCGGCCACGACGGCGCCGTCCGCGGTGCCGAATCCCGGCACGCTGTGTCCGCCGCCTCGGATCGCCACGTCGGTCCCGGATTCCGCGGCGGCGCGCACGACGGTTGCGACATCCGCAGTGCTCCTGCACCGCACGACCGCCGTCGGCCGTCTATCGATCATCGCGTTGTACACGATTCGAGCCTCGTCGTAGCCGGGGTCGCCTTCGGCGACGACGGCATCGGCCAGCTCATTCCGCAGGGACTCGACGACGGTGGCGGACATGACAGCACTCTCCTTCGGTCGCAACGGGCATGGCACGACCGCACGGTGCGCACGGGGGCGCCAGGTGCCGGGTTGACGACCACGATCCTCGGCTCGTGCGGCACCGTCAAGGGCGCATGGCTGGCGACCGAAGGAGCCGGCCGCGCGAACTCCATCGTGCGAAAGGAGCTTCCCCGGAATCTGGATGTCTCATGGAGGTAACACGATTGTCGTAGCATCGCATCAAAGTTGGACCGCTCCTGAGAGTCGCACCCGGGAGGAGGTGAGATACGTGACGGCACCGGGGTATGAGGTCAGCGTCTGGGAGCGCTACGCCACCGAATTCGCTCTTTCGTTCGCTGACATTCCTTCGCGCATCCGGGCGGTGCGGGTGGCCTACTTCGAGCATGAGTTCGATGTCGACCTGATAGCGCAACTCAGCGGTTTTCCTGTCTGGCGGATCCGACAGGCGATATCCGATGGGCTTCCACAGGCCGGCTGAAGAGCCGACCACTGTTCCGGAGCTGCCTGGCGCGACGTAGCCCTCGTGTAGGCATCGCAAAGCGGCTCTTCGCGACGCATCGGAACGCACGGGATGGCTTCCGCGCACTGCCAAGCCGGGGATTCAGGCGTCCTCAGACTTCGACGGTGAATCCGAGCTCGACGTCGCTGGCGGCCTGGCCACCGCCGAGCCCCCAGTTGTCTCGATCGATCTCGTGAAGGATCGTCGACACGTGGTCACCGGGTATGCCGACCACCCGCAGCCCCTCGACGATGGCTGCATAGAGCCGCCGCTTCGCATCCAAAGAACGGCCGACGAAGCAGTCGATCGTGACGATGGTCCGATACTCCGGACGGGCAAGCTCCGGAGAGTATCCGAAGCGATGCGGTTCGTGGACGATCAGTCGAACGTTGCGGTCCTCCGGTGGAATCCGGAAGGCATCGATGAGAGCGCAGTGGACTGCGTCGATGATCGCGACCTCCTCATCGACGGTGTACTGGCGACGCACTTCGATCAAAGCGGCAGGCATTGCGCCATTATCTCGATCCGCAGAACCTCCCGACAGGAGAACTTGTCGTGACGAGAGTCGGACGCGTCGCCCGGTACGGTCGGGCGCTTCCCGGAGGCGCTCAGACTTACAGCCGTCCACGCCGCGCCACTACGATGCGGGCATGCCGTTGCTCCGAGTCGTGATCCTGCCGGGGCTCGGTGCGATCGCCGTGTTGGCCGCGGCTGGGCGGGCGATGCGGCTCCTCGACGGCGACGACCCGCGCGAGGATCGGGTCGTGCGTGCCGTCCAGGACGCGTTCCGCCACCGGCCGGCCGACGGCGATGCCGCCGTCGCGACTGACCCTGCCGACCCGATTGGGCCGCGCGGGCTGATCGACCGGGTCACCGAGCCGCTCTCGTGGTACTCCGGCGTGCCGCAGACCATCGCGAACGGGGCGATCTGGTGCGGCATCACCTGGTTCTTGACACGCGACAGGCGCTCAGCGGTCGCCCCTGCCGCAGTGCTCGCCCTCGAGACCGCCTGCTTCGTCGCATCGGCGGCGCTCGTGGGACGGCCACGACCCGAGCGGGTGTGGCGCCCGGAGCATCCGCACGCGACCTCATCGTTCCCCTCCGGGCACACCGCGGCAGCCTTCGCGCTCCACGGCACGCTCGCCGACCTGCTCGAAAGCCACGGCGCCCGTGGCTCGCGACTCCTCGGCCCCCTCCTTCGGTACGGGATTCCCGGAGCGATCGCGTTCTCGCGGGTCTACCGCGGCCAGCACCACATCTCGGACACCGTCGCGGGCGCCGTGCTGGGACGGTGGAGCGCCGCTGCGGTGCGGCGGGAGCTGATCTCGTCGTAGGCAGGCGACACGCCCCCGCCCGACGATCGCGCGGGTCTGGCACGTTGCCCGTTCACAGATCGGGCTACGCGGGTGGTGTGATTTCCGCTCGTGTGGCGAATGCGTGGAGACCGTTGAGGCGGAGCCGGGTTCCGCCAGCCAGATGGCGTTCGTCGTCGGCTCCGAGGTCGAGGACAGACACTCAGCCGACCTGAAGCCCAGCTTCGACCACGAGTGCCCGCGCAGGCATGGGAGGCGGGCGGTGTCCCGCGGTCAGCCGTGCGCCCAGCCGCTCCACTTCGTCACCTCGACCATGATGACGGGCCCGCGATGCTCGGCGTGGCGGTACTGCTCATACTTGTCCGTGAGAGCCTCCCAGGCTCGTTCCCATGACCGACCACGCTCGGCGATCGATGCCATTCCATCGGCCCGGACCCACCACAGTCGGCTCCAGTCCTCGTCGTACCGGTCCCAGCAGATGGCGACGCACGGATTGCTTCGGATGTTCCTCAGACGCTTCAGGTCGAGGGTTGACTTTGGCTTCTCGTCGATGCCGATGACAACGAACCTCTCCGAGACGGCGAACGTGACGGGCACGAGGTGGGGAGCGCCATCCGCCGACACGGTCGCCAGCCGGCCGACCCGCTCCGCCAGCGCCAAGCGTCTCGACTCCTCAGCGGTATGCCTCACGCAGCCATCATGCCTCCCCTCCGGTGTCGGCTGACTCGAGCCTTCGCCGGAAAGGCGCGGGGATCACAACGGTGGCGCCTGAGGACCGAAGGGATAGCACTCAGCCCCTCCTCTTGCGCGCGGTGCCCGGATACGGATCCGTCCCGAGCGGCGGCTGCCTGCCCGATCACCGGTCGATGGAGGCCATGTTGGCTTGGTCGTGTCGTTCACCGGCGGCGGGTTCGAGCGCGCTGAGGCGATCGGCCTGCTCCTGAGTGAGCTCGAGGGCGTCGGCTGCCGTGTTCTCCTCCATACGCGTGACTCGCCGTGTGCCGGGGATTGGGGCGATGTCGTCTCCTCGGGTGAGGATCCACGCCAGTGCGGTCTGCGCGGGGGTGGCTCCGATCTCGGCGCCGATCGCACGGACCTCGTCGACAAGGCGGAGGTTGCGGGTGAAGTTCTCACCCACGAACCGGGGGTTCGTCTTCCGCCAGTCGTCGTCCGGGATGTCGGCGGCGGAGCGGATCTGCCCGGTCAGCAGCCCGTGACCAAGGGGTGAATAAGGAACAAACCCGATGCCGAGGTCGCGCAGCAGAGGAAGGATCTCGGCTTCCACGTCGCGGGTCCACAGCGAATATTCCGTCTGCAGGGCGGAAACGGGCTGCACGGCGTGCGCCCGGCGAATTGTCTGCGCCGATGCCTCGGAGAGCCCGAAGTGGAGCACTTTGCCTTCGGCGATCAGATCGGCGACCGCGCCCGCGGTGTCTTCGATGGGCGTGTTCGGATCGACGCGGTGCTGGTAGTAGAGGTCGATGTGGTCAGTGCCGAGCCGGCGCAGGGACCCTTCGACCGCGGTCTTCACATTCTGTGGGGTGCTGTCGGTGACACCGGGTCCGCCGCCGGAGTGCGCGACGAGCCCGAACTTGGTGGCGATCTTCACCTGATCGCGTCGTCCGCGAAGTGCTTGGCCGACGATCTGCTCGCTGAGGTATGGACCATAGATCTCCGCGGTATCGATGTGAGTGACACCGAGGTCCAGAGCACGGTGGATCGTCCGGATGGACTCGTCGTTGTCGAGCGCTCCACCCGTCGTGTACGTGCCGGCCATCGTCATTGCTCCGAGGCCGATGCGAGAGACCTCAAGGGATCCCAGGTGTGCGTTCTTCACGGGAGGTGCGTGCCTTTCTCGATATTCCACCGCTCGTTCTGCGGCTGATGGTTCGAGTCAACGCTTCTTCCGTCGGGTTAGCGTGGCCCTGTCTATGGGTGCCCCGACAGGAACCCTCTGCGCGCCTCGAGTCGGCGTAGCTTCGAAGGATGGATGCCTCGGACGCGATCAGCGATTTCCTCACCACGCGGCGCGCCAAGCTCACGCCGTCGCAGGTGGGGCTGCCGGACTTCGGCGGTCGCCGTCGGGTTCCCGGACTCCGCCGGGAAGAGGTCGCACTGGTGGCCGGGATGAGCGCGGAGTACTACAAGCGTCTGGAGCGTGGCAACGCTGCGGGGGTCTCCGAAGCCGTCATCGACGGCGTCAGCCGTGCCCTGCAGCTCGACGAAGCCGAGCACGCCCACTTGTATGACCTGATCCGCGCCGCGAATGCCGGCACCCACCCACAGCGGCGAGCGGGGACCACCCGCACGTCGCAACTCACGCCCGGCGCGAGGCAGACGATCGACGCGATGTCGACGGTGCCCGTTTACGTGCAGAACGGCCGTCTGGATGCCGTTGCCACCAACCGGCTCGGGCGAGCGCTCTACTCCGAGATGCTCGATGACGGCCCGCAGCCGGCCAACGCCGCGCGGTTCATTTTCCTCGAACCGAGGGCGCAGACCTTCTACCGGCAATGGGAAGCGCAGACACGTCAGATCGTGGCTGTCCTTCGCACCGAGGCCGGCCGTTCCCCCTACGACCGTCGCCTGACGGAACTTGTAGGCGAGCTCTCCACCCGAAGCGATCTGTTCCGAAAGCTCTGGGGAGCCCACGACGTCCGCGAACACCGCACCGGCCTCAAACTGATCCACCACCCGGTCGTCGGCGATCTCGACCTCACCTTCCAAGCCATGGATCTCGCGTCCGACCGCGGACTCCAGATGATCGTCTTCTCCGCCGAACCCGGAACCCCTAGCCACGAACGCCTACAACTGCTCGCCAATCTGGCCGAAACAGCCGTTCCCAGGCAATCCGCCTAGAGATCCGGCTGCCCAGCCTGAAAGGCCGCTCGCCGCGGGCCGGCTTATGGGCAGTGCGCGGATAGGGACCCGCGCCGAGCGGACCGCGATCCGATCGAGTAGCCGCTTGAATGAGCCGCATAGGCCCGGCTGGATTCGCCCCCGTTCACCGGGTCAGATCCGGCAGCTGACCGATGCTGCGGTCGGCGCGCGCACGATCTCGGGCCACCAGGGCCGCGTTGGCTTCGTCCGACGCGCCAACGAACCTGCGGGCGTCGGCTGGTTCGCGACCGAACAGCACATGACGCTCGATAAGACGCCGGCGACGCTCGTTACCAGCGCAGTCGATCCACCATGCCTCATCGAGGATCGGCCGGACGAGCCGCCACCCCTCGGACTGGTGCAGCAGGTAGTTGCCCTCCGTCACGACGAACCGGTCATCTGGCCCGATCGGGATGGCACCCGCCACCGCCTCGTCGACGGACCGATCGAACGTCGGCGCGTAGACCACGGTGCCGTCGTCGGCGCGGATACGACCCAACAGGGCCGCGTACCCCACAGCGTCGAAGGTCTCCGGCGCACCCTTGCGCGAGCGCGTCCCGAGCCGCTCGAGCTCCGCGTTCGCAAGGTGGAATCCGTCCATCGGGACGATCCGGATCGACACCGACGACTGTTCGGCCAGCCACTGCGCCATCGTCGACTTTCCCGCGCCCGGCGGGCCGGCAAGCCCGAGAATGACGCGGCGACCGGTCCCTGCGAGCCTGGCGATCCGCTCCACAGCATCACTCGGAGTCAAGTCGACGCCAATCGAGGTAGCTGCCCGGCGCTGCCCGCTGGTGACCCGCTCCTCGAACGATCCTGACATCGCGCTGCCCCCATCCGCCCTCTCCTCGGCTCGTCGGCACGGGCCTTCACGCCACTCGACGCGACCGATGACGCCAGTCAACACCGCCTCGCCCGGCCACAGTATGGGTCTTCGACACGACGCTGCGGGACATCCAGTCGAAGCTGTCCACGCAGTTCGGCCGAGCTCGAGCGATATCGGAGATGGCGGCAGCTTTCTCGCCGAGGGGATGAACGATGCCGGCCACGTCGTCGGGTCGCTGCGCGGAGGGGGCGACCTTCCGAGCGCGTGCGTGAGTAAACCCGGCCAGCTCCCGGTGGACCTGAACTCGGCCGTCGCAGGCATCCCGGGATGGCTCGTCAACGCAACCGACATCATCAACGACGGCCGGATCCTCGTAACGGCAACCGTCGTCGACGAAGCTGGAACACAGCACGGCCGCCCCTACATATTGACGCCCACCTGAACGGCCAGCGGCCCGATCCGGCGGAATGTTGCCGGATATCCACCTGTCACGGGACGCTAGGCAGACCTCAGCCAGCCCGCATCCACGCCCGACGGAGGATCCCAGCGAGTCATCGGTCGCACGCGCCCACCCCGCTTTCGTGCACGGCGCGCACAGGGATCCCCCGCGCGCCTGCTGGAGGGCGTACCGGGCTCAGTGTCGGCGTCGATGGCCGAGATTCGTCAGCCACGCGAGGACCGTCAGCAGCCGGCGTTCCATCGGCGTGGTTTGACTCGCGACGGTCCAGGTGGCGGCGTTGTTCGGATCGATGTGCATTGTCAGACTCCCTGCTGCGATCGGGGGCGGATCCTCGAGCACTTCGGCTGCGAATCTCATCACGTAAGAGGGCGTGGACATGCTGATTAGTACGCCTGCGCGCGAAGTCGCGGAGCCGATCGCGCGCCCCCCCAGGGCCGCAGGCGACCCCCGCTTGCGCGCACCGCCCGGTCGCAATGGCCCTGCTCACAATGCGATTGGGCCGCAACCGCCGCCGGTCGGGCGCCGCACCTACGATCGAGGGGTGACCGAACCCATCCTTGTCCTCGTGGCCAATGCCGGTGACGGCAGCATCAGCACCTTCCGTCTGTCGGGCGGCGTACTCGAGCAGCTCGCGGTGACGGAGGGGCTGAACGGATGCTCCACCTTCGCGGTCGATTCCGCGCGCGACCTCGTCTTCGCCGGCGTCAAGGGCCAGCCCGCCGGGATCGTGACGCTGAAGCTCGATCGCGGCACCGGCCGGCTGGAACAGGTCTCACGACTGGACCTGCCGGGCGGCGGGATGAACTACCTCGCTCTCACCCGCGAGGGCAAGGGTCTGCTCGGCGCCTCGTACGGCGGCGGATACGGGATCACTGCACGGGTGACGGAGGGGGTCGTGGGGCAACCGGTCTCGCAGATCACATTCCCCAACCTCCATTCCGTGCTGCCCAGCGCGGACGGCCGGTTCGCGTACTTCGTCTCGCTGGGCGCCGACCTCTTGGCGCAGTACGCCATCGACGACGACTTCGGTCTTGCACCGCTCGAACCGGAGACCGTCGGCGCACCGGAGGGCAGTGGCCCGCGGCACCTCGTCCTCAACGAGGCGCAGGACGCGGTGTACGTGCTCACCGAGTTCTCGGGCGAACTGCTGCGCTACGTGCGCGACGTGCGGACGGGCCTGCTCGAGCTGAAGGATGCCGCTCCCGTGTTCGACCCGTCCAAGGGCCTCACCCACAGCCGGTTCGGCGCGGATCCGCGGGCCGAGCACCTCATCTGGGGCGCCGACCTGCACTTCGGCGGGCAGGGACGCTGGCTGTGGGCCACGGAGCGCACCGAGAGCACGCTGGGTGCGGCATCCGTCTCGGACAACGGCTCGCTCGCCGCCCCCACGGGTTTCACCATCACCGAGACGCAGCCCCGAGGCTTCGCGATCAGCCCCGACGGGGCCTATCTCGTCGCGGCGGGTGAGCGGTCGACCGACGTCGCACTGTACGCGGTGGACGAGGATCGACTCGATCTGCTTCAGCGCGCCGAGACCGGGCACGGCGCGAACTGGGTGCGCTTCGTCTGAACCGCGGCGCGGGCACTCCGCGAGGAGGGTGTGAGCGAGAAGGGGCGCTACGCCCGGTCGCTGCGGCCCCGCCTGGACGATTGAGCGGCGTCGAGCAGCTCAGCGCCGAGGTTCTCGGTCAGCCAGGCGCACCAGGTCGAGACAGTGCGCCAGTCGTCAGCGATGACGTCGTACGCGTCGGGCGTCCACATCCATTCGGCGGGAGGCTCTCGCCGGCCCACGGCGAGTCGTTTGAGCTGCAGCAGGTGCAAGCGAGGGTGGTCCGCGCGGTAGCCGCGAGGCGCAGTCTTGAGGGCGTCGTCGCGCATGAGCTCGAAGCCGGCGCCGCGCAGCTCTGCAAGCAGCGCTTCCAGATCCTCGGCGCTGCGCGGATCATCGACGGCGTCGCGGAAGCGGACCAGTGCCGCGGGCGGGACGTCGTACATCCCGCCTCCCACCATGAGAACCTCATCGCTCAGCTGAAGATAGTGCGCCACAGTGGCCTGCGAGACCATGCCGATGTGCAGCTTGTAGGGCGTCTTGTCGGCGCTGAAGCGCACGTCGCGATACGGGCGGAAGATCTTCACCGCGCCGAACTCGGGTTCGAGTTCCGCCCCGAGCGCCTCGAACGGTCCGCGGACGATCGTGTCGTAGCGAGCTTTGTTGGCCGTCCACCAGGTCTTCGTGTTGTCGGCGCGGAGCTCGGCGTAGAACGAGACGGCATCGCGATCGAGTCCTTCGAATCCCACCACGACATCCATGCTGGCACGGCGGCTGTCGACGCGCGCCGAAGGATGGCAGATCGCTGCCGCGTTCTCCTATCCATCTCCCAGCCCGCGGGTCGGCGGCCAGGCGTAGCATTTGCGCATGGATAGGCGGCACCCGCGCCGGTCACCAGCTCGTCGGCTCTCGATCTCCGGTGCGCTCATCCTGGTCGCGGCCGTCACCGCTGCCGTGGTCATCCCGACAGCTGCCGGCGCCCAGGTGGATCTTCCCGACAAGACCCCCGCGGCGCTGCTCGAATTCGCTGCCGCGAGCGATGTCACCGCGATGATGGGGACGATCGAGCAGACGTCGGATCTCGGCCTGCCTGACCTCTCGAGCCTCATGGACTCGTCGGGCGGCGCGTATTCGAGCGCTCGCGCCTCCGACGCGATCGACGTCCTGACAGGTTCGCACACCGCCAAGGTCTACCTCGATGGCGACAAGTCGCGACTGCAGGTACTCGATCGCCTTGCCGAGCGCGACGTATACGTCGACCGGGCCGCCGGCGAAGGCTGGTTCGTGGACTCTGAGACCAAGACCGCGACGCACTACATGGCGGCGGCGGGCGGCGAGGTGGGTTCTCCGGAGCCGCGCCCGGACGCGACCGTCGAGACTCCGCAGCAGATGCTTGATCACGCTCTCGCGAAGCTCGGCGACTCGACCGAGATCTCGGTGGGGACCGACGGGCGCGTGGCAGGACGTGCCGTGTACGAGCTCGTGCTGGAGCCGAAGGACGCCGCCAGCCTCGTCGGCGAGGTGCGCTTCGCGATCGACGGGGAGACGGGCGCTGCGCTCGCGGCATCCGTCACCGCTCGCGGCGCCGATCAGCCCGCGTTCGACGTCGCGTTCACGGACGTCTCGTTCGCTGCGCCCGACCCTGCGACTCTCGCCTACGCTCCCGCGTCGGGATACACCGTCGAGAACAAGACCCTTTCCGGATCGGATCGGGATCACGTCGCGGCACCTGACGACGGCCAGAGCGACACGGGTGCGGATGCCGCCCATCCGATCGTTCATGGCGAAGGCTGGACCGCCGTGGTCGAGCTGCCGCAGGCGGACACGAACACCTCTGGCGCGAGCGGCCGGGATGCGGCGACGCTCGAGAGCCTGACGCGGCCGGCAGCGGGTGGACGCGTGCTTGAGACGGCGCTGGTGACGGTGTATTTCGCGGACGACGGACGCGTGTTCGCGGGCGCCGTCAGCGCCGATCACCTCGCACACGTCGCGGCCGGCGACTGAGCGCGCAGTGACCGACCTCGCCATTCAGACCTCCGGTCTGACCAAGCGGTTCGGCGCGCAGACTGCCGTGGATGCCGTCGCGCTCGACGTGCCTCACGGTTCGGTCTTCGGATTCCTCGGGCCGAACGGGTCGGGTAAGACCACGACCATCCGGATGCTTCTCGGTCTCGTCCGCCCGACCGCAGGCGAGGTCCACGTCCTGGGACTGCCCGTCCCCGGCGCACTCCAGACCGTGCTTCCGCGGGTGGGTGCGCTCGTCGAAGGCCCGGCGTTCGCCCCGTTCCTCACCGGGAGGCAGAATCTGCACCGGTTCGACGCGGCGGGCCGGCGCACGGGATCCGCCACCCGTCGCCGACGCGTCGACGAGGCGCTCGAGCGCGTCGGGCTGATCACGGCGGCCGACAAGAAGGTGCACGCGTATTCGCTTGGCATGAAGCAGCGCCTCGGCATCGCCAACGCGTTGCTCACTCCACGCGAGCTGCTCGTGCTGGACGAACCGACGAACGGGCTGGACCCGCAGGGGACGCGCGAAGTGCGCGGACTCATCCGCTCCCTGGCCGGCGAGGGGTCGACCGTGTTCGTCTCGAGCCACCTGCTCACCGAGGTCGAGCAGGTGTGCACGCACGCCGGAATCATGAGCGCGGGACGGCTCGTCGCGTCGGGCACGCTGGATGAGCTGCGCAGCGGTGACGGCACGGGCCGTCTGGAGCTCCAGACCCCCGATGTCGCGCGGGCGAGAGAAGTCCTCGAGAGCGCGGGGATCCAGACCGCGGATGCCGCACCCTTCACGCTCGTGGGAACGCTCGATTCGCACGGGCCCGAGCCGGAAGACATCGTTGCGGCCCTCGTGCGTGCCGGCGTGCGCGTGCGTGGCATCACGGTCGAGCGGACGAGCCTCGAGGACCGATTCGTGGAGCTGACGGGGCAGGGCTTCGATGTCCTCGCATGATGCCGCCCCTCGCCCGACCGACGCACCGCCGCCGCCCCCGACGCCAGCTTCGGGCACTGCGGAGCGCGGGAGCGGCGTTCCCGGTCTTCTCGGAAGTGAACTGGCGACGCTCTTCCGCCGCCTCCGCACATGGATGATGCTCGGAGCCCTGGGCCTCATCCCCGTTCTCCTCGGAGTCGCGGTGCGGATCGCGGGCGGCACCCGAGCGGGCCGCGGGCCGGCGTTCCTCGATCAGATCACCGACAACGGCGTCTTCGTCGGCCTCGCCGCGCTGACCGTCGCGATCCCGCTCTTCCTGCCCCTCACCATCAGCGTCGTCGCAGGCGATGCGATCGCCGGCGAGGCGAGCCTCGGCACCCTTCGTTACCTGCTGGTCGCACCATCGGGGCGCGTGGCGCTCCTCGCAGTCAAGTACGTCGTCGCAGCCGTGTTCTGCATGATCGCGACCTTCGCAGTGGTCGCGGTGGGTGTCATCGTCGGCGCGATCCTCTTCGGCGCCGGCCCCCTGACCCTGTTGAGCGGGGCACAAGTGAGTCTCGCCGAGGGACTGGTCCGGTGTCTTGCGGTCGTCGCGTATGTGTCGGTCTCGATGCTGGGGCTTGCTGCGATCGGGGTGCTGCTCTCGACTCTCACGACGGCGCCGGTCGGCGCCATGGCGGCCACCGCGATTCTCGCTGTGGCGGCCCAGATCGTCGGTCAGATCCCGCAGCTGTCGGCGGTTCACCCCTACCTGTTCACCGATCGCTGGCTCGACTTCGGCGACCTGCTGCGCTCGCCGATCTCGTGGGATTCGTTCCTCGACAACGCCCTCCTGCAAGCAGTCTGGATCGCCGTGGCGGGAGCACTCGCCGTCTGGCGCTTCACGACCCGCGATGTGCTGTCGTAGCCGCTCGGCCGCAAGACTCTGCGGGCGGTGGTTGACTGGCGGTGCCGTGTCCGACCACCTTCCATGAGGAGAACGCCGATGGGCTTCGTCATCTGTGCGACCTGCGCGGTCGAGCACACCGAGCCCGTCGAGGTGTGCGCGATCTGCGCAGATGATCGCCAGTGGGTTCCGGCCGGCGGACAGGTGTGGACGAGCCTTCTCGAGATGACGGATGCCGGCTACCGGACTGAACTCGTCGAGCGGGAGCTCGATCTCTGGGCGTTGAAGAGCTCGCCCGGCGCGGGGATCGGGCAGCAGTCGAAGCTCGTGCGCACCGACGCGGGCTCCGTGCTCTTCGACCCGATCGGGTTCCTCGACGAGGCGGCCGTGCGCGGCATCCTGGAACTCGGACCCGTCGTCGCGATCGTCGCGAGCCATCCGCATATGTACGGCGTGCAGGTCGAGTGGAGCCGAGCGCTCGGGAATGTGCCGGTCCTCGTCGCCGAGCGGGATCAGCAATGGGTTGCGCGGCCCGATCCCGCCATCGAGCTGTGGTCAGGCGAGGTGGAGATCCTGCCCGGGGTCACGCTCACCCAACCTGGCGGTCACTTCCCGGGCAGCGCCGTGATCCACTGGGCGTCCGGCGCGGAGGGGAAGGGCGTCTTGCTCTCCAGCGACACGATCTTCGCCAACCCCGACCGCACCTCCGTCAGCTTCATGCGCAGCTACCCCAATCGGCTCCCGCTCTCGGCAGCCGTCGTGGACCGAATCGCCTCGCACGTCGAGCGCTTCGAGTTCGACCGGCTCTACGGCAACTTCGACAACGTCATCCCGACCAACGCCCGCGAGATCGTACGTCAGTCGGCCGACCGCCACGCCGCCTGGGCACGCGGCGACTACGACCACCTGACCTGACCCGCGAGCCTGCGAGAGGCGCGTCGGAGCCTCAGAACGGCTTCGCCGGATCGGCCTCCCGGATCATGCGGATCGACCGAACGCCTTCTTCAATCCTCACGGCCCCGTCCTGCACGAAGCCGTGCTTGCGGTAGAAGGCTTGCGCGCGCGGGTTGGGGTCGGCGACCCAGAGCTGGGCAGCGGCGGTCGGATCGATGACGGCATCCAGAAGCAGTGATCCCGCCCCGGAACCGTGGAATGCGGCATAGACATAGAGAAGGTAGAGCTGCCGCCGTTCGTCCGCGCCGTCGAGGGGCGGCCCGGACATGGCCACTCCGATGAGGGAACCCCGGTGCGAGGCCACACACGCAGTATTCGCGCTGTATCGCGGATCTGTGAGGGCAGCGTTCCAGAATTGCTCGCGGCGGGTGAGAAGGTCTGGGTGATCGAGCGTCGCGTCGCTCATCAGTCCGCGATACGTCTCCCGCCAGCAGTCGACGACAACCCTGGCCATGCCGCGTGCGTCCGCCGGCTCGGCGCCGCGGACGACCAGCTCGACACCCATGCCCAGACGCTACCCTGCCGAATCCCGGGATACGGGTGGCTCACGGGGCGCGAGCTGACGAAGAGGAGACGACGCCGCCCCGGGCCTAGGCGTAGAGGTCGGAGCGATCGGCGACCACGCGCAGACCGGCTGACTCGTCCTCGACGACCTCGAACAGTTCGGCCCGCACGCGCGGTGTGCCCATGCCGCGGTGCAGCACGAGCATGAGCGTTCCCTCGAACGTCGTGAAGAGCATGCCGTGCCCGGCGTTTCCGTCGACGAGCACGTCGAGCTGCTCCCACGGCCCCGCGAGCCCACCACTGCGCGAGATGGCCATCGTCTCGACGTACTCCGATGCTCCGCCGTCGCGCCGGTACGTCGCCCACAGCATGAGCAGCGCGCCATTGGCGAGCCGTCGCACCTGGGGACCGTCCGTGATGTAGGGCACGGGTGAGAGCGCACTCGGCGTGCGCTCACGAAGGAACGCCGCCTCCGACCCACGGAACAGGTGGATCGGGCTCCCGACGGCGCGGGCGAGCGCGGCATCCAATCGAATCGCCTCGATCGTGCCGTCCAGCAGCTGCACCCACTCGTGTGCGTAGACCATCCACGGGCTGCCCGACTCGTCGATGTACAGCGTGCCGTCGAGGGTCATGAACTCGGCCGGAGCGACCGGACCTGTCGGATCCAGCAGCTCGAACGGACCGAGCGGCGAGGTCGCGACGCCGACGACGGTGCCCCGCGCGACAGGCGAGTACACCCGGCCCTCGGGGTTCCGCGCGGACAGCTCTGTTCCGCCATCGGATACTGCAGGCAAGGCATGCGTGGAGTCGTGCAGCGTCGTGAAGAGGTAGAAGCGTCCCTCGTACTCGTGCACCTCGGGGGCCCACGGCGACTCGGACGGGTTCGCCCACGACCCCTCCGGAATCGCGAACACCGTCGTGGGACCGGCCCAGTGTCTCAGGTCCCCGCTGCGGTAGACCGTGACGACGGGAGCATCCGGCGACGACGTATAGAGGTAGTAGGTCTGATCCGCCTCGTTGGCGAGGATGAACGGATCATGCACCCAGAAATCCGCGAGGACGGATGTCTCATCAACGGTCACGCGCTGCTCCTGGTTCGGCGAATGGGGCGAATCGGTCCGGGCCCGACTATTGCTGCGAGCGTGTCCACGAGGCATCCGTCAGCTCGTAGATCACGCGGGTGTGGCGACGGTCGGGTGCGCCCTGCCAGAACTCGACGCGCTCCGGCACGATGCGCCACAGCACCCAGTCGCCTGCCGCGACTGTCTGCCGCGCCGACGACGAGCGCGCCGCGAGATCCGCCGCGCTGTCCTCGGGCGATGCCTCGCGCACGACTCCGCGCACGCGCACCGCCCGCACGACCGGCTGCCACCAGAAGTTGAGCGCGGCCACCGGGTGTGCGGCGAGCTGCGCGCCCTTCGCCGACGAGCGCGGCCCTGCCACTGCCCAACCGTCCGGGGAGATGTCCTTCAGGATGAGCGTGCGGGCATCGGGCATGCCGTCGACGTCCACGGTCGCGAGCGTCGCGGCGTGCGGCTCGGCGACACCCGCGGCGGCGGCCTGCCGGATCCACGTCACGAACAGCTCGTCGGGGTGGTCCGGCAGCGCCGACAGATCGAACGGCGGCGCCGACCCGGCCAGGGTGGGCTGAGCCCGCAGCCACTCCGTGATCATGCTCGTCGTCATAGCCACATCCTTCCGCACCGGGCTTCGCGGGGAGCGGCCGTTGCCCTGGCCCCGGCCCCGCCGAAATCAATCCCTCAGGGGCGAACCGGCGACGTCGAACCGGAAGCCGCCGAAGTCGCCGGACAGCAGGGGGCGGGCTTCTGCGATGGCGGCCTGCACCTCGGGCAGAGCGAGCGAAGCCCGGTGCGCGTCGGCGTCGCGCCACAGCTCGATCACGAACACCGTGTCGGGCTCGTCGTCGTTCGTGCCGACCTCGTACGCGAGGCAGCCGATTTCGGACAGCACGCTGCTTCGGCGAGTGAGGTGCGCGACGAGCGCATCGCGGGCTCCGGGGACGGTTCCGAGGGTGCCGATATTCGCGAAGACCATGTGAGGAAGGCTAACGAGCCGCGACGACATCGGTTCGGCTGCGGCATCCGTCCCCACCCTCTCGAGCGTCAGCCCGCGAGTCAGCCGGGAACCGCTCCGAAGGTGCCGCCGATGTAGGTCGTGCCGGTCTCGCCGAGGGATCCGAGGACGTACTCGAGGGGGAAGCCGTCGACGTCGGCCGTCGCGAGGCGGGGTGCGCGCAGTCGCAGGTCGAGCGCTTGCGCCTCTTCCGGGGAGAGCCTCGAGACGAACAGTCGCGGGTACTGCGGCCCCGAGGTGGGAGCTTCGAGCAGCACTTCCGCGGCGGGATGGTCGCGCGCGATGTCGATGATCTCGAGGATCCCGTCATCCGTCGTGCGAGCGGGCACGTGGACGATCCGCAGATGCTCGTCGAGGGACTGGAGCGTGTAGGTGCCGCCGTTCTCGAACAGCGGTGTCGCCGAGATCTCGGCGAACACGGTCTCGAACTGGTCGAGGGTCTCGACCGTGACGTAGGGCCAGCCGTCCGCCACCACGATGCCGGCCGCTCCGGGAACGGCGGCAGCGGCGAGTATGCCGGAGAGGGCCGCGTCGAACTGCGCGGACTCGCTCGGCTGGACGGTGGCCTCCCACGCGGACGGGGCGGCGACCTCCGGGTCGAGGGCGACAGCATCACGGGCGCTGCCCCGCAGCACGACGGTGCCGGGCTGCGTCGCCGTGGCGCTGTGAAGCTCGCGTGCGAACGCGGTGATCCGCTCGGACGGTGCGTCGCCGTCGATCACGACGACCGTCGAGCCGTCGCCGAGCCGGCACTCGACGACCAGGGCGTCCGCGCACAGCTCGTCCACCGACACTCCGGTCGCGTCTCCCGCGTCGGCTGCGCACGCGGACAGCAGCGCCGCCGCGACCGCGATGCTCGCCGCGAACGCGATCCGCCGTAACCGAATGCTCATCGGATCATCCAACCAGCCCGTCGGCGAACGAGCCGCCGTCGAGTCGCACGCGCGAGAGCGGGAAGAACTCCACGGGGTCAGTCCGCGACGGAGGGGACGAGGGTCACGGATGCCCCGGGGCCGAGGTGCAGCGGCGAGCCGTCGTACGCCTCGCCGTCGAGCAGCGCTGCGGAGGGGAAGAGCGCGCTCGCGTCGATGCGGAACGTCCGCGCGGCATCCGCGAGGTTCTCGATCGTGAGTCCCTCGGGGGCGAAGCGGTAGCGCACGCGATACGCGGACTGCCCGAGTACGACCTCGCCGTGCGCCTCGAGCCGCGGGGCGATGAGCAGATCCGCGTCGAGCGCAGGCCGCACGCCGAGGTAGTCCTGGAACAGCACCCACGAGTAGACGCAGGGGTACTCGTAGTAGTGCTCGGCGCCGTGCCAGTTCTTCCCGTCGAGGTAGTAGACGTGGCTCATGTCGTAGCGCTCGCCCATGATCCACGCGTCGCCGGCGCCCTCGCGCGCGACCCGCTCGAGCTGCTGCCGCAGCATCGCGCCGTCGCCGCGCGACGACCAGAACGCGGCATCCCAGCACCAATAGCGGCCTGCGGCGCACAGGTCGTATGGTCCCCCGTCGCCGATCTCGGCATCCGTGTAGTCCGCGATGCGCGCCGAAAGGAACGTCGGGAACCGCTGGAACTCGGGCAGCTCGCGCTCGACGAGGTCGAGCACAGCGCGCTCCTGCGCGGGGGTTGCGGCGCCGACGAGTACCGGCAGGATGTTCGCGAGCAGGTGGATGTGGTCGTGCACGCGCCCCGACCGGTCGACCCAGTCCACGAACCGGGAAGCCTCGGGGTCCCACCAGCCGGCGGGCAGCGACTGCGCGAGCGATGCTGCGAGACCGTCGCGCACGCCTCGGTACCGCGACGCTTCCTCGGAGCGGTCGAGCAGGTCTTCGAGCTGCCCGAGCAGGTCGAACGAGCGCACCGCGAGGGCCTGCGCCATCGTCTCGCGACCGTCCTTGATGACCTGGTCCTCGTAGTAGACGTCGCCCCACAGCCGCCCGAGGGCGTCGATGTGCTGCTCGATGCCGTACGCGGCGCCCTCGATGTCGGCGATGCTCCGCGTCAGCCATGCGACATCCTTCGTGCGCGCGACGTAGAGCCAGATCGACTCGAGCACCTCGACGTTGCCCGTCACGAGGAACATGACGGCGTTCTCGGTGCCGTCCATGCTGCCCCGCCGCACGTGGTACTCGCGGTCGCCGTTCGGCTGCACGGCGCACGGGTCGCGCCACAGTCCCGTCGGGTCCTCGCGCATGAGCCGCAGCTGCAGCTCGATCATGCGCCGCACGACGTCGAGGTCGAGGTCGCTGCCCCACGCGATGCGCCCCTTGATCTGGAACTCGTGGTCGACGTCGGGGTAGGTCCCGGCGTACATGCCCTTCATCGTGCTGCGGACGTAGCCGATCGCGTCGGGGTAGTCGGCGCCCGTCGTCCGCTCGATGATCGAGGGCAGCATCGTGCCCCAGTAGAAGCCCGCGGCGGCGTCGGCGAGCAGCTCCCCGCCCGGCAGATCGAGCGCGAACCGGCCGCCCGTGACGTCGGCGTGCGGCCTGGCGCGATGCCGGGTCAGTCGAGCGGATGCCGCTCCCACCGTGACGCGCCACCCCGCGTCGTCGGGCTCGGCGATGATCGCGCCGTCGGCCTCGATGAGCCACGAGGGCTCGCCCCCGAGTGCGTCGACGGGGAGCGCCCAGCACACGCGGGAACCGACGAGGGTGCGGCCCGTCGCATCGCTCGGCAGGACGAAGAGCTCGTCCGTCCCGTCGAGCACAAAGGCGGATCCCGGGGGGAGGCGCAGCTCGATCCGCAGGCCGCCGATGGGGGCTGAGAGCTCCCACGTGTCGTCGCCCAGCGGCATCGCGATGCCGTTCGACGGGGGCAGGGTGGTCACGACTGCGCGCGCCGGACGCGGAGCGTCACGAGCTGGAAGGGCCGCAGTGCGAGCGAGACCGAGCGCCCGTTGCGCACGAATCCGGCGGGAACATCGATCTCGCGCTCGAGGAGGTCGGTCGGGGCGATGCTCTCGACGTCGAAGTCGAACGTCGCGGTCGCGGAGGCGCGGCCTCCTTCGGACTCGTAGAGGCGCACGACGACATCGCCGCTGCGGTCCTCCGCGAGCTTGACCGCCGCGACGAGCACCGCCGGGTGGTCGACCCGCACGAGCGGCTCGATGGGGCCGGGCGCCGCGCGCTCCGCGAGGTTGCGTCGGTAGCCGTCGCGGATCGCGGCGCGCACGTCGGCGCCGACGCGCACCGCGAGACCGATCGTGTGGCGGCCCTCGTCGGCGACCGGGTCGGGGAAGGTCGGCCCGCGCAGCAGCGACACTCGTGCCGTCGTCGTGGTGCCGCCGTCGGCGCGCGTCGTGCGCTGCGCGTCGTAGCCGTAGCTGGACTCGTTCGCGATCGCGACGCCGAACCCGGGCTCGGCGACGTGCACCCAGCGGTGCGCGCACAGCTCGAAGCGCGCCGCGTCCCACGACGTGTTGCTGTGCGTCGGGCGCTGCACGTGGCCGAACTGGGTCTCGGCCGCGACGCGATCGGCGTGGACGTCGAGCGGGAAGGCGAGCTTGAGCATCTTGCGGCGCTCGTGCCAGTCGATGTCGTTGTCGATCCAGAGCGTCGCGTCGCCCGCGCGCAGCGTGAGCACCTGGCTCACGTGCGACGTGCCGAACGATCGCGTGATCGTGAGGGACGCGGCATCCGGACCCTCGATCGCCGTGATCTCGTCGACCCCCGTCTCGTCGCTCACGACACGGAAGTAGTGGTCGTCGACGTCCCACGCGTCCCACTGGTTGGGCAGGTCGCGGTGCAGCTGCAGCAGGTTGCCCGCGGCGCCCGGCGCAATCGCCTCGCGTCCCGTCGCGAGGTCGACGAGCGACACGATGAGGCCGCGGTCGTCGACCATGACCCGCACGAGACCGTTGTCGAGCACGTGGCCCTCGGCTGTCTGCGCGACAGTCGCGCTGCCGCCGTGCGGCGCGCGCGGTGCGGCGGCGAGCGCGGGCACACCGTCGCGCGCGAAGGGCGCCGCGTTCGCGACGTACTCGCCGCCGTCGCCCGCGTCGAAGTGCGCGAGCGCGTCTGCGATGAGCGCGTCGAGCTCGGCAGCGAGCTCGCGGTTGTTCTGCTCCACCTCGCGGTGCACCCACGCGATCGACGTGCCGGGGAGGATGTCGTGGAACTGCTGCAGCAGCACGAGCTGCCAGATGCGCTCGAGGTCGTCGTACGGATAGTCCGCGCCCGTGCGAACGGCAGCTGTCGCGGCCCACAGCTCGGCCTCGCGCAGCCAGTGCTCGTTGCGCCGGTTGCCCTGCTTCGTGAGGTGCTGCGTCGTGTAGCTCGCGCGGTGCAGCTCGAGGTACAGCTCGCCGCTCCACACGGGCGGCTCGGCCATCTCGGCCCCGGCGCGCTCGAAGAAGTGCGCAGGCGTGTCGATCTCGACCGTCGGGGAGCCTTCGAGCGAACGGGTGCGCCGGACGGCCGCCATCATCTCGCGCGTGGGTCCGCCGCCCCCGTCGCCGAAGCCGAACGGCAGCAGCGAGACGGAGCCGTCGCGGTGATCGTGGAAGGTGCGCTCGGCGCGGGCGAGGTCGGCGCCCGACACTTCGCCGACGTACGTGTCGGCGGGCGGGAAGTGCGTCAGCACGCGCGTGCCGTCGATGCCCTCCCACAGGAACGTGTGGTGCGGGAAGGTGTTGGTCTGATTCCACGAGATCTTCTGGGTCAGGAACCACTCGGTGCCCGACGCCTTGATGATCTGCGGCGTCGCCCCGGAATAGCCGAACGTGTCGGGGATCCACGCCTCGCGCGTGTCGACGCCGAACTCCTCGAGGAAGAAGCGCTTGCCTGCGACGAACTGCCGCGCCATCGCCTCGGCGCCCGGCAGGTTCATGTCGGGCTCGACCCACATGCCGCCGACGGGCACGAACTGGCCGTTCGCGACCTTCTCCTTGATGCGGGCGAAGATCTCGGGGTAGCCGTCCTTCATCCACTTGAGCTGCTGCGCCGACGAGCACGCGAAGCGGAACTCGGGGTCGGCGTCCATGAGTGCGATGACGCTCGAGAAGGTGCGCGCGCACTTGCGGATCGTCTCGCGGATGGGCCACAGCCATGCCGAGTCGATGTGCGCGTGGCCGATCGCGACGACGCTGTGGCTGCTCGCGTTCGCGGGTGACGCGAGGACCGGCGCGAGCACGTCGCGTCCGTCCTGCGCCGTGCCCGCGACATCCACCGGGTCGACCGTGTCGACGAGGCGCTCGAGCCCGCCGAGGATGCGGTGGCGGCGCGGGGAGCCGACGGGCAGTTCCTTCATGAGGCCCTGCAGGGTCCAGACATCCTGGATCAGCTCCCAGACAGTGAGGTCCATGAGCGCCGCATCGCACTGCTGCAGGACGTAGAGCAGGTCGTCGCCCGCGGTGTGCTTCTCGCCGAGCGGCGTCGCCTTCCACGTCCAGTCGCCCGCGATGTTCGGGTTGGCGGCGCCCTCGATGAAGAGGTCGACGAGACCGTCACCGCTCTGCGGCACGGGCACGTAGCTGCTGCGCGGGTTGATCGACTTGACCGTCGAGCCGTCCGGGCGAAAGGCGAGGCCCTCGACCTGGAAGCCAGGGCGGTCGTGTGTGAAGCCCAGGTCGATGACGAGCTCGACGCGCGTCGCGGCGCCGTCGCCGCGCAGCCACTCCTGCGGCACCTGCCCGGTCACGTGGAACCACGAGGTCGACCACGCCTTGCCCCACGTGTGCGGCACCTGGATCGGACGGTAGTCCTGGCCCGTCGCGTGGGCGAAGGGGAGCGGCTCATCGAGGTCGTCCCAGACGCCGATCGAGAGCGGGATCGTCTCGATGTACAGCGCTGGAAGGAGGATGTCGCGGACGAATCGATCGATCCGTCCCTCGGTGATCTCGCGGTTATCGTGCATCGTTGCTCCGAATTAGGGTGAGGGTCGATAAAAGTATGCGGGCAGGCGCTGGAAATCCCTAGAATCGGTTCCGCCGCGGGGGCGCCCGCATCGTCGACGAGGGAGTCGCGCATGGTTTCAACGGTCCACGTCGTCTTCAAGACCCACCTCGACATCGGGTTCACCGACACGGCCGCGAACGTCACGGCGCGCTACGTGCACGAGTTCCTGCCCGCGGCGATCGCGCTCGCGGAAGAGCTCGAGCGGCGTGGTGGCGCGGCGCGCTTCGTCTGGACGACGGGCTCGTGGCTCATCCACGAGGCGCTCCGCCTCGGCGGCCCCGACGAGCGCGCGCCGCTCGAGCGGGCGATCGCGGCGGGGCACGTGCGCTGGCACGCGCTGCCCATGACGACGCACAGCGAGCTCATGGACGCGGGTCTCTTCCGGCACGGCATCGCGATCGGCCGGGCGCTCGACGAGCGGTTCGGGCTGCGGACGGCCGCGGCGAAGATGACGGATGTCCCGGGCCACACGATCGGGATCGTGCCGCTGCTCGCGGAGGCGGGCATCGAGTACCTGCACCTCGGCGTCAACGCGGGTTCGGCCGTGCCCGACGTGCCGGAGTTCTTCGTCTGGCGTGCGCCGGACGGGAGCGAGGTCGTCGTCAACTACGCCGGCAGCTACGGAGCGACCGAGCTCGGCCTCGCGATCGTGCCCGGCGGGGACTCGGCGCTGCACCTGGCGCACACGGGCGACAACCACGGACCGCCCGCCGCCGACGAGATCGAAGCCCTCTTCTCGCGGCTGCAGGCGGCGTATCCGGGGGCGCGGATCATCGCGTCGACGCTCGATGCCTTCGGTGCGGACGTGCTCGCGGCGCGCGAGCGCCTGCCGATCGTCGAGGACGAGATCGGGGACACGTGGATCCACGGCGTCGCGAGCGACCCCGTGCTGACGGCGCGGCTGCGCGCGCTCCTGCGCCTGCGCACGACGTGGCTCGAGGATGGCCGGCTCGTCGCCGGGACGCCGGAGTGCGACGGGTTCAGCGACGCGCTCCTGCTCGTCGCCGAGCACACGTGGGGCATGGACCTGAAGACGTACCTGCCCGACTACGTCAACTACGAGAAGGCCGGCTTCCAGGGGGCTCGCGCGGCCGACCGCATCGACCTCGCCGCGAACCCCGACGCGTTCGACGAGTACCTGTGGGCGCCGCTCGAGCGGCCCAACCCGCAGGACCTCTCGTACTCGGCGTTCGAGGCGTCGTGGGCCGAGCAGCGCGCGTACCTCGACCGCGCGCTCGCGGCGCTGTCGCCCGAGCGCCGCGCCGAAGCGGTCGCCGCGATCGACGAGACCCGGCCGGCCCGGCCGGATGAGACGACGGATGCCGCATTCGAGCTCGATCTCGGCGAGACCCACGCGCTCGGAGCGTTCACCGTGCGCTTCGGCGCCGACGGGGCGCTCGTCGGGCTCGTCGACGCCGACGGTGTCGAGTGGGCGGGGGAGCGGCATCCACTCGCCGCATATCGGTACCAGACGTTCGACGAGCGCGACGAGGCGCGGTGGATGCGCGAGTACTGCCGCGACCTCGACGAGAACGCGTTCTGGGCGGTGCCGGATCAGTCCAAGCCCGGGCTGGCCGTCGCCGACCGGCTGCCGGCGACGATCTTCGCACCGCGCGTCGTGTCGGCCCACCGGATCGACGGCGCCTCCGTCGTCCTGCGGCTCGCCCTGCCCGACGAGGCGTCCGAGGCGTGGGGCGCGCCGCGCGACATCGTGCTGACCTACCGGTTTCCGACCGGGGCGGGAGACATCGCGGTGACCCTCGACCTCGTGGGCAAGGACGCGTCGCGGCTGCCCGAGGCGGCGTGGCTCGGCTTCCGGCCGCGCACCGCGGCGGGGGAGTGGCGCCTCGGGAAGCTCGGCACCGCCGTCGACCCTCGGGCTGTCGTGCGCAACGGCGCGCGCAGCCTGCACGCCGTGAGCGAGGTCGTGCACGAGGGCTCGCGGCGGCTCGCGCTGCGCCCGCTCGACGCGGCGCTCGTCGCGGTCGGCGAGCCCGCGCTGCTGCGCTTCGGCAATGCCGTGGCCGATCCCGACGAAGGCTTCCACTTCACCCTGCACAACAACGTGTGGGGCACGAACTTCCGGATGTGGCTCGAGGACGACACCCGCTTCCGCTTCCTGATCGAGTTCGTGTGAGCGCCCCGCTCGTCACGAGCCCGCCGGTCGTCATGGCGCCGCGCGCCGACGGCTTCGAGGTCGTGTGGGGAGTGAGCCGGCTCAGCCGCGGATGGCTCGAGTGGCGGGCCGCAGACGGGGCGTCGGGGCGGTTCACCGCCGACCCCTTCGGGCTCGTGCCGCAGGGTGACAGCGTCCTTCGGGTCCGCGCGGCGGGGCTCGCACCCGGCACGACGCTGCGGGTGCGTGCCGTGACCGAGGCCGTCTATGCGCCGCGCGAGCGCAATGCGAGCGCGTGGAAGGCGGTGCGCACGCTGGATGCGGCATCCGAGACGGCGCACTTCGCCGTCTGGAACGACACCCACGAGCGCGACGACACCGTGCGCGCCCTGCACGCGGCGACCCCCGCCGTCGACGTGCTCATCTGGAACGGCGACCTCTGCAACGACTGGCACGATCCGTCGGCCTTCCTCTCGACGGTGCTCAACCCGGCCGGGCTCGACATCAGCGCGGGCCGGCCGCTCGCGCTCGTGATGGGCAACCACGACGTGCGCGGCCCGTGGGCGCACCGGCTCACGGACTATGTCGCGACACCCGAGGGGCGGCCGTTCACGGCATTCCGCATCGGGCCCGTCGCGTGCGTCGTCCTGCACACCGGCGAAGACAAGCCCGACGACCACCCGACCTTCGCGGGGCGGGTCGCCTTCGAGCCACTCCGCGCCGAGCAGGCCGCGTGGCTGCGCAACGTCACGGCGCAGCCCGCCTTCCGCGACGCGCCGTACCGCATCGTGTTCTGCCACATCCCGCTGCGGTGGATCGACGAGCCCCCGGTCGACTACGACGCGGGCGGCTACGACCAGGTCAGCCTCGTGAGCCGCGCCGCGTGGCACGAGGCGCTCGCCGTGTGGGGCGCGCAGGTGATCGTGTCGGGGCACACGCACGAGCCGGTGTGGCTCGCCCCGACAGCGGACCTTCCGTACGGCCAGCTCGTGTCGGGAGGACCCGAGACAGATGCCGCCGCCGACGAAGCCGCGGCCTGGATCGAGGGCGCGGCCTCACCGGACGAGCTCGTGCTCACGATGCGCGACCTCGCAGGTGCCGTCCTGCACGAGGTGCGGATAACGCCCGCGGACAGCGAGGGGGTGAACCTTTCGGCTCGTCCCCTCGTGTCCCAGGAGTAGAGCTTCGCGGGTGAGGCTCACCGATCGGGAGGAGACGTCCATGGCCGAACGAACCCGAGGCGCCGCGCGGATCTGGAGCATCCTCAGCGCCGTCTTCCTGCTCATCACGGGCGGGATACACCTCTACCTCGTCTTCACGGGCACCGGCGGCATCCTGGGCATCATGTTCGTCCTCAACGGCATCGCGGGGATCGTCCTCGCCGTCGCGATGGTCGTGCTGCGAGGACGGATGCTGCAGCTCGCGACAGTCCTGAGCCTGCTGTTCCTCGTCGCGACGCTGTTCGCGCTCATCCTCGCCCTGACGGTGAGCCTGTTCGGCATCACCGAGACGTGGGATCGTCCGCTCGTGCCGCAGACCGTCGTCATCGAGTCGATCGGCATCATCGTGCTCGCGATCACGACAGCCGTCGTGCTGCGCGCGCCGGTCGAGTCCCGCGCGACGTAGACGCCAGGCGGCGGGGTCCCGCTCGGCGGAGCGAGCAGGCGACGGATGCCGCCTACGAGACCGGCTCGAAGCGCAGCAGTGCCGCGCCGTGCCCCGCGAGCTCGAGGTCGAGCGCGACGCTTCCGGGCGCGACGCCGCGCGCCTCGTCGCTCTGCACCGCGACGGCGCGGGTCGCGACATCCCGGCCCGTCCACAGGTCGGTGACGCGGCCGGCGAGCACGCCGCCGGGCGTCACGGGCAGTCCGATGTTCTGTGCGTCGAGGGCGATCTCGCGCGTCGCGTCGTCGAGGTTGAACGCCGCGACCCAGCGCGTGCCGTCGGGGGCCGTCGCCTCCCACAGCACGAGTCCGCCCTCGCGGAAGAGCTCGCGCGACGACGTCGCCGCCCTGTGCACTTCGAGCACGGCGGGGTTCGTGAACAGGGCGATGACGGCGGGGTCGGTCTCGGGCAGATGCCCGCCGATCATGAGCGGCGACCGCGCGATGATCCAGAGGGTCAGGAGGGTCACGCGCTCGGCAGGGGTGAGCGCGTCGTCGCGCGGCTCGCCGCGCTCGGCCCGCAGCCCGAGTCGGCCGAGCGGCAGCATGTCGCCGTCGGGCCAGCCGTGCGGGCCCGCGAAGGGCGCCCAGCGCGCGAACCGCGCGAAGTTCGCCTCGACGTCGTCCCAGTTGTCCCAGAGGTCGTCGCAGATGCGCCACATCGTCGCGTGGTCGCGCAGATGCTCGAGGCGCGCGAGCGAGAGGTCGCGCCCGGGCGAGAGGCTCAGCGCGATGTCACGACCCGTCGCGGCGATCGCCCGGTCGTACGCCTCGATGTCGCGAGCCTGGTACGGCCAGAGCATGTCGTCGGCCTTGATGAAATCGACGCCCCACTCGGCGTAGAGGGCGAGGGTCGAGTCGTAGTACGCCTGCGCGGCGGGGTGATCGTGGTCGAGCCCGAACATGTCGGGGTTCCACTCGCACACGTTGGCGCGGTCGGCGACGTCGGCGGCCGTCGTCGTGGTGCCGAGCACGGGCAGTGCGAGGTCGACGGCACGGCGCGGGATGCCGCGCATGACGTGGATGCCGAACTTCAGGCCGAGCCCGTGGATTCGCTCCGCGAGCGGCGCGAAGCCGAGTCCGTCGCGCGAGCTCGGGAAGCGGATCGGGTCGGGCACGAGCCGGCCGTGCGCGTCGATCTCGAGGGGTGCATCCTCGTTGTATCCGTGGGATCGGGCCGAGGGATCCGACCAGTCGATGTCGATGACGACGGTGTCCCAGCCGAAGTCGCGCAGGTGCGCCGCCATGAATTCCGCATTGGCCAGCACCTCGGCCTCGGTGACCGTCGTGCCGAAGCAGTCCCAGCTGTTCCAGCCCATCGGCGGCCGGTCGGCGGATCTCGTGGACATGCATCGTCTCCCAACGGTGGATGAGCGGTCCTCCAGTATCGGGGCTCGTCCCTCTTCCCTCGCGCCGACATGAACCTTTTCCCGGTTCGCGGACATCAATAGGTGTGAGCGATGCAGCGGAGAGGTCTCGAGTGACGCGGAGAGCGGCTCTGCGACAGGTCGTGACGGTACTGCTGTCCGTCGTCCTCCTCGCGGGGTGCAGCGCCCCACCGCCGCAGCCCGGCGCAGCGCCGACCGCATCGGTCCCGTCGGCGGACACGGACCCGTCCCCCTCGGTGCCCGCGGCCCCGGTCCCTCTGCCCACTCCGCCCGCGGGCACCGTCCCCATGCCCGCTCCGCCCGAGGACTGGTCCGAGTTCATCACGTTCGACCTCGACCGATACGACCTCGCGCCGAAGTCGCAGGCACTCGAGCTGGTCGTGGAGTGGGCCCAGCGGTACTGCGAGAAGGTCGGGCTGTCGCACTGCGCCGGCATTCCCGATCGCGCGGTGCCCCTCTGTATCGAGAAGTGGGACTGCCACCCGGCCGTGCTCGTGCCGTTCGAGGAGGGCACCGCCGCCTTCCTGTCCGGCGGGGTCATCCCGCAGCCACAGGTCGTCGCGGTCTGGCGCGCCGAGACGGACCCCGACCTCATTCCCTACGGCGGCGCGCGCCGGCTCCTCGAGGCGTACCTCCTGACCGCGCTGGTGTGTCCCGACAACGGCGGTTCGGATCCGAGAGGCGTGACCTGCCCGTCCATGTGACCATCGCATCCCGCACCGAGGGCCCGGCCGCGGACCGCTCGCCGCCCCGGTGCGGGGCTACACTGCCCGCATGGCCGACGCCCCGGCGTACCGCATCTGGCCGCCCGTCGCACTGGGCGTGCCGCTCATCGCGGGGCTCGCCATCACGGCGAGCGCGGGCGACCCGATCGCGCTGCCCGAGACGATCTCTCGGACGGTCGGGGTCTTCCTCCTCGTCGCGTTCGCGCTCTGGAACGGCTGGGCGCTGTGGCTCATGGCGCGGCATGACACGGCGCTGCTGCCCGGCGGCTCGACGAGCAAGATCCTCGACCGCGGGCCGTTTCGCGTGAGCCGCAACCCCCTGTACCTCGGCCTCATCGCGCTCGATGTCGGCATCGCGCTGCTGTGGCCGTCATTCTGGGCGCTCGCTCTCGTGCCTATCGGCGTCGTCGCCCTGTGGTGGGGCGCGATCGCCCCCGAGGAGCGCTACCTGAGCGCGAAGTTCGGACCCGAGTACGACGACTATCGCGCCCGCGTGCGGCGGTGGCTGTAGCCGCACGGCCGGATGCAGATCGGACGGGCCGAGCGCTTGTCAAGCCGTTCCCGCGGACGGACTCTCGCTCGTAGCGTGAACGGATGGCGGTGACGGAACTGTGGCTCGTGAGACACGGCGAGAGCGTCGCGAATGTGGCGGCGAGTCGAGCCGAGCTCGAGGGAGTGGACAGCATCCCGATCGACATCCGCGACGCCGACGTGCCGCTCTCCGACACGGGATGCGAGCAGGCTGAAGCGCTCGGCAGCTGGTGGGCCTCGAGCAGCGCGTCGATCGACGTCTGCTGGGTCTCGCCCTACCGGCGCGCGCGAGAGACGCTCTCGATCGCGCAGGGCGAGGCCGCCGGCGATGCCCCGGTCGTGATCGACGAGCGGCTGCGCGACCGCGAACTCGGCATCCTCGACCTGCTCACCCGCACCGGCGTCGCGCGCCTGCACCCGGAAGAGGCCGAGCGCCGGCGCCATCTCGGCAAGTTCTACCATCGCCCGCCGGGCGGGGAGTCGTGGGCGGATGTCGCGCTGCGACTGCGCTCGTTCCTGCGCGATGAGCTGCCGAACGGGCACCGCGGCGCGCTGATCGTCGCGCACGACGCCGTCGTGATGCTCCTTCTCTATCTGCTGCTGCCGCTCGACGAGGCGCAGCTGCTCGACTTCGCCGCGGATCACACCGTCCTCAACGCGTCGGTCACGCATCTCGTGCGCGGGGAGTCGGGGTGGGACCTCGTCGCCTTCTCGGACGTCGCCCACCTGCAGGTCGAGGGCGCGCCCGTCACGGTGCACCCGGGGAGCCCCGATGTCGAACCCGAGTGAGGTCACGGTCACGCCGGCTCTTCTGCGCGAGTGGGGGCTGCCCGACCCGGGGGAGTCGAAGAAGTCGCGCGGCGAGATCGTCGTCGTCGGCGGATCGCGGCGCTCGCCGGGTGCTGTGTTCCTCGCGGGCGAAGCGGCGCTGCGCGTCGGCGCAGGCCGGCTCGCCGTCATCGTGCCGGCCTCGATCGAGGGCCAGCTGGGCGTCGTCATGCCGGAAGCCGCCGTCTACTCCCTCCCGGAGGATGCAGACGCCCCGCTGGAGGATGGGCCACGCGGGGCTATCGAGTCCGCGGACGCCGTGCTCGTCGGTCCCGGCTTCGACGACTCGGATGAGACCCTCGCGACGCTGCTCACGATCGCGCGCACGGGCGTGCGCCGGCTGATCCTCGACGCCTTCGCCCTCGGCATCCTTCCCCGCGTCGACCGGAGCCTGCTCCCCGCCGAGCTCGTGCTCAATCCGAATCGGGAAGAAGCGGCGATCCTGCTCGACCGTGATCCTGCGGATGCCGAACCCGACCTCTCCGAGATCGCGCGCCGCTACGACGCCGTCGTCAACTGCTACGGCCGCATCGTGACGCCGGCGGGTGAGCGATGGCGCATCCAGGCCGGTGGCGCCGGCCTCGGAACCTCGGGGAGCGGCGATGTGCTCGCGGGCGCCATCACGGGGTTCTCCGCTCGCGGGGTCGCGCCGGCGCGGGCCGCCGTGTGGGGCAGTTGGGCGCACGCCCGCGCCGGCGACCGGCTCACGGAGCAAGTCGGGATGGGGTTCCTTGCGCGCGACATCCCGTCCGAGATGACGCGCGCGATCGCCGAGATCACGAGCGCTCGGGGGTGACGTCGCGGTGCGAGGGGAATCGATGAACAGCGTGCGCCGGCAGACCGCGCGGTGGCTCGTCACCGTCGGGTCTCTCACCTACCGGGTGCTGACCGACCCGGGCACCGAGGCATCCGGGGCGCCTCCCATCGTCCTCGTGCACGGCATCGGGATGTCGCATCGGTACCTGTCGCGGCTGCACGACGAGCTCGCCGCCGACGGCTCGGTGTTCTCGATCGACCTCCCGGGCTACGCAGGCCTTCCCAAGCCCGGTGAGGACGGCGACGTCGAGACGATGGCGCGGGGGCTGGGCGAGGTGATCGCCTCGCTCGGGGTCGGGCCCGTCGTGCTGGTCGGCCATTCGATGGGATCGCAGTGGGTCGTCGAGGTCGGCGTCCAGCGTCCCGAGCTTGTCGCGCACGTCGTCGCCATGGGACCCGTCGTCGACGACGACCATCGCTCGCTGTTCGCCCAGTTGCGCGCTCTCGTGGTCGACTCGCTCGGCGAGCCTCCGAACGTCAACGCCATCGTCTTCACTGACTACGTGCGCTGCGGCGCGCCCTGGTACCTCGCGCAGGTGCGGCACATGCTCGAGTATCCGATCGAGGACCGCGCGGCCGCCCTCACGATGCCACTGCTGGTCATCCGGGGCGGGCGGGATCCCATCGCGGGGCCGGCGTGGTGTCGGCGGCTGCGCGATCGCGCCGCGCGGGCGAACCTCGTCGTCATCCCGGGGCACCACCACGTCGCTCAGCACTCCGCGCCGCGGGCCGTCGCATCCGCCATCACGGCGTACACGTCACCCGCCGGGGCTCACGGCCTGCGGGTGCCCGAGCGCTCGTTGCCGCGCTTGTAGTCGCCGGTCACGCGCGCCATGACATGCTGCGGGTCGTGCTGCTCGACGTCCGCGAGGAACCGCCGCGCGGCCGCGTTGCGCAGCGTGGCCGCCGGACGGCCGTGGTGACGGACCTCGACCGTGTCTCCCCTCACGGAGAACTCGAACCCGCTCGGTGCGTGTGCCATCGCTCCTCAGCATGCCGCAGAATCCGCCCGTCGCACGGCACGCGCCGGGCCTAGACTTCGGGCCATGACCACGAGCATCCCGCTCTCGAACGGACTCCGGATGCCGCAGATCGGCCTCGGCGTCTACCTCGTGTCCGACGTCGAGGTGTGCGAGTCGAGCGTGCGGTCGGCCCTGCAGGCCGGGTACCGGCCCATCGACACGGCGTTCGCGTACCGCAACGAGCGGGCGGTGGGACGCGGCATCCGCTCCTCGGGGGTGCCGCGCGACGAGGTCTTCCTGACGACCAAGCTTTGGCCCTCGGAATACGGGTTCGAGAAGTCGCGCGCCGCACTCGGCGGCTCGCTCGAGCGTCTGGACACCGGTCCCATCGATCTCGTGCTGCTGCACCAGCCCGTCGGCGACGTGCTGGGCGCGTGGCGGGCGATGGAGGAAGCCGTCGACCAGGGGGTCGTCCGGTCCATCGGCGTGAGCAACTTCACGGTCGCCGACCTCGAGCGGCTGCTGCCGGAGGCGCGCATCGCGCCCGTCGTCGACCAGGTCGAGCTGCACCCGCACTGGCAGCAGCCCGACCTGCTGCCGTACCTCGAGGAGCACGGGATCGTGGCGGAGGCCTGGTACCCGCTCGGCCACGGATCGACGTCGCTCCTGTCCGCCCCCGCGATCGTCGCGGCGGCGTCCGCGCACGGCAAGTCGCCCGTGCAGGTCGTCCTGCGCTGGCACGTGCAGCGCGGGTTCGTCGCGATCCCCAAGTCCACGAACCCCGCGCACATCGCGGCGAATCTCGCCGTGTTCGACTTCGCGCTGACCCCCGCCGAGATGGCGGGGATCGACGCACTCGGCAAGGACCGTCCGATGTTCCGGATGCCGCGCTGGCTCATGTCGGCCGTCATGCCGCTCGCGCGGCCACGCCCACTGCCGTAGGAGCGGCGCGCTCACGGCGAGGTACCTCGTTCGCCGTGACAGGCTTGACCGTGCGTCCGCCGCTGATGCCCCGTAGCGCATCGCGCCGCCGTCCCCGATCCACAGGAGCCCGCATGCATCACCGATCCGCCCCCAGGACGTCGTCGTGACGGAAGGCGACGCCACCACCAGGCGCATCGAGCTGACCCTGCACCGCCCGTGGTTCGCGCTGTACGCGGGGGTCCGGCCGACGATCGTGATCGCCGGCCGCGGACAGCCCGTGCAGTGGGGTCACGGCACGTGGCAGGTGCCGTCGGGCGAGGCCGTCGTGATCGGCGTCTTCCTGTTCAACCGCATGTGGCGCTTCGGCGAGGCGGAGGCGACCCTCGAGCACGACCAGCCCGCGCTCTTCTACCGCGCGCCCGCGCTGCCCTTCGGTCGCGGCCGGCTGCGGGCCGCCACGGCGGTGCACTGAGGTGGAGCCGTGGCAGCTGCGCGAGTGGCACGCCGACTACCTCGACGCCTGCAACCGGCACGACCTCGACGCCATCCGCACGTTCGTCGATCCCGCGGTCCGGCGCGCGCATCTGCCGGGCGGGGTCGACGCGTGGATCGCGGACCTCGCCGACCTCTTCCACGGGTTTCCGGACTGGCGCTGGCGCCGCATCCAACTCGTCATCGAAGACGACCGCATCGCGGCGCACCTGCGCGGAAGCGGCACGCACCTCGGCCCCTTCCGCGGGATCGCGCCGACCCGGCGGCACGCCAACGTCGCGGAGTTCGGCATCTACCGCGTGACGAAGGGGCGCATCGCCGAGTTCACCGGAGCGGTCGGCGACTTCGAGCTGATGAGCCGGCTGACGGGATGACGCGTCCTGCGCCTACGCGTCCTGCTCGACGAGTGCCGCCAGCTGATCGGTGACGGCTCCCCAGCCTTCGAAGAATCCGAGGCTCTCGTGCCGGTCCCTGTCCTCCCGCGTGCCGTGGCGGACGACGACGCGATAGTCGGTCCCGTCGGGGTGGTCGAGGAGGTGGATGTCGGTCGTGAGGGCGACCGGCTGCGGCTGCTGCGGGCGCCACGCGCTGTCGATCGCGTTCGTCCAGACGAGGTGGGACTCGTCTTCCACGACGAGGAACACGGCGTCGATGTGCCGCTGCAGCGCGTCGCCCGAGGCGCCGGCATCGCCGAAGGATGTCACGAGACCCCCGCCGGGTCGCAGGTCGATCGAGTCGACTCGCGAGACCATCGGCGCAGGGATGAACCACCGGCTCAGCTGGTCGGGATCGGTCCAGGCGCGCCACACCGCGCTGCGGGGTGCGCGGATGACGCGGGTGATCTCGAGATCGAGTTCGGGGTTCATCTGGACTCCTCTTCCCACGGCGGGACGGCCGGATCGGCGCGTGCACGCAACTGTGCCGCGCCGACCCGGCCGGACGCAAGCCGCTTCATGTCCGGCGCGGGGACGGCGGGTGGCCGGCGGGACACCCCTCGCGCGCGACGCCAGGTCTCGCCCGTGAGGCCGAGCGCCCTTCCGATACGATCGCAACCGTGCGCGCTGCTCTTCGCAGCCTGGGCGGGACGACCCGCAGCTGAACTCACGGGGACGACCCCCCTTCGGAAGAGGTTGCCGGTGTCGCAGATTCGAACTGCAGAGCTCGTCCATACATCCGATGCCGTGCGCATCATCGTCGGCTGGGCCGCTTTCGGTGCTCTGCTGATCCTTCACCCGTTCCTGACACCGCCGGTGCCGACGCCGACCCTGATCGTCGCGCTCGCCGCGATCCTCGCGGTCATCGTGTTCTGCGCCTTCGGAGTGGTCAAGCAGGCCGAGCTGCTCGCGCACCGCCTCGGCGACCCGTACGGCTCGCTCGTCCTGACGCTCTCGATCGTGATCATCGAGGTCGTGCTCATCGCGGCCGTCATGCTAGGACCGGGCGAGCACACGACGATCGCGCGGGACTCGGTGATGGCCGTGTCGATGATCATCCTGAATCTCGTGATCGGCCTCGCGCTGCTGCTGGGTGGACTGCGCCGCCGCGGAATGCGGGTCAACAGCACCGGCGCCTCGGCCTACCTCGCGATGCTCATCGTGCTCTCGACCCTGGCCTTCGGACTCCCCGCCGTGATCGGGGAGGACGGTGCGTACAGACCCGCGCAGTCGATCCCCGTCATCGTCCTGACGCTCGGCATCTACGCCTTCTTCCTGTCCCGCCAGATGGGGGCGCAGGCCGAGCACTTCATGGAGGCGGACGACCGGCCGGCGGCCACGGCGAGCCATACGCAGATCGCACGGTCCCCGATCACCGAGGTCGTCTCCGCCCACCGGCGCGAGCTGCTCACGCGGCTCGTCGTGCTCGTCCTGACGATGGTGCCGATCGTGCTGCTGTCGCACGACATGGCGACGCTCCTCGACGACGGGCTCTCTCGCGCGGGCGCGCCCGTCGCGCTCGCGGGCGTGCTGATCGCGATGATCGTGTTCCTGCCCGAGTCCATCACGGCGATCCGAGCCGCGCTGGGCGGTGAGGCGCAGCGCGTCAGCAACCTGTGCCACGGCGCGCTCGTATCGACGGTCGGTCTGACGATCCCCGCCGTGCTGCTCATCGGCATGGCGACGGGTCAGACGGTCGTCCTCGCCGAGACGCCGGCGGACCTCATGATGCTCGGCGTCACGCTCGTGCTCTCGGTCACGACCTTCACGGCGAAGAAGGTCACGGCGATGCACGGCGCCACACACCTCGTCGCCTTCGCGGCGTACGCCATCATCCTGTTCAGCTGAGGGACGGATGCCGCGTCCCGGCCGTGGCGCCGACGTCGCATCCTCGAGAGGGCGCGACCCGGCCGACGCCGGCCCGCCCGCGCGAGTCGGCCTCAGCCGACGCGCGAGCGGACGGGGTCGAGCACGGCTTCGGCCGCCCAGGCCGCGGCATCCGCGATATCGCCTCGGCTCATTCCGAACTCGCGGCGGAACGTGACCCAGGTCGCCGCGGAGTCGAGGTGGGTGAGCGCCGCGACGATCGCCGTGCGTTCGTCTTCCGCGAGACGGGGTATCTCGGCGCCGATCAGCTGCTCGAGCTGCGCGCGCCCGGGACTGGGTGCGACACCGCTGATGCCGCGCATCGTCGTCTCGGCGACGACGTGCGCCAGCTCGGGGCGCTTGTCGTACGACTCCATCGCCGCGCGGATCGTGAGCGGCATGTCGAAGACGCTCGCCGGCTGCTGCCGCGGAAAGATCCGGCTCTCGATCCACACGGCGGTCGCAAGCAGCAGATCGACCCGCGTCGTGTAATTGCGGAACACGGTGCGCTCGCCGACGCCGGCACGTCTCGCGATGAGCCGGAACGACACGTCGTCGGTGCCGAGTTCTTCGATGAGCTCGGCGTAGGCGGCGAGGATCGCCTCCTGCGTACGGGTCACATCCCCTGCGCCCGGCTCCTCCGGCTCGGTGGCAGCGGTCGGCGTCACGCGGACAGCCGTCGTGCGGTGTCGGGCCTCTCGGCTCCGGCGTCGGGGAACAGGTCGCCGAGCAGGTGGGCGACGGTGCGGTCGAAGACCTGCGTGATCTCGGGCGCACTCATGTCGAATCCCGTCCGCATGCGGGCCCAGAACTGCGCCGACGAGAAGTAGCGCAGAGAAGCGGCGACGCGGCGCAGATCGCGCTCGTTCACGGAGGGGTGGTTCGTCGCGAGCATCGCCACGAGCGCACGGGTGATGAAGGTGGGCTCGCCCTCACCCGTCGGCGAGATGGATGCGGCCCGCGCGCAGACGAAGGCGTAGGCCGGCGACGCATCGAAGGCCGCGAACCGGGCGCGCGACGCGTGCAGGTACTGCGTGATCGTGACGAACGGCGGCAGGGGGAACTCGACGGCCTCGATCCACGCCGCGACGCCCTCGAGCAGGTGCGACCTCGTCGGGAACTGACGGTAGACGGTCCGCTCCGACACCCCTACGGCATCGCCCAGCGCACGATACGAGATCTCGTCGAACGGAATCTCCCGAAGCGCGGCGGCGGCCTGGGCCACGATCGCCGTCGGGGTGTCCGGTGCCTCCGCCATGATCCCCCGACCCTTTCTGCGGTCTGGTCCCTCAGCCGTCCATGATCAGTGCGCGGCGCTGCGGCGACTCCTGGTCGGCGGGAAGCACATACCGATCCGAGTCGTCCAACGTGAGTGCGAGTGAGGACACATACTGCGTCTCCCCGTGTGCACCGCGCTCCGCCGATGCCAGCATATCCGGACGCTCGAACGTGTAGCCGGTCACGTGGCAGCGCAGCCGCTCGCCCGAGGGATTGCCGTCGGCATCGAGCATCGGCGAGGCGATGCCGTCCGTTTCGCGCCGCAGGTAATAGCGGCCGCGCGTGATCAGCGCCATGAGCGGCGTCGTGATGACGGCGACGCCGATCGCGATCAGCACCGAGAACGGCCGGACGCTCTCGCCGAACAGACCCCCGAACGCCGCCAGCGAGAGCAGCGACGCGAGGCCGACCGACACGAGGCCCACGGGATTCCAGTCGTGCAGCATCCCTCGACGGAACTCGGGGAATCTCGGAGAGATGCGCAGTACGTGCTTGTTGATCGCGATGTCGGCGGCGATCGTGACGAGCCACGCCATCACGACGTTCGCGTAGAGGCTCAGCACGAAGCCGATGAGGCTGAAGACGTCCATCCACATGAGTGCCAGCGCGATGGTCAGGTTGAAGAAGACGAAGACCGTTCGGCCGGGGTAGGTCTTGGTGAGCCGCGTGTACACGTTCGACCACGCGAGGGAGCCGGAGTACGCGTTCGTCACGTTGATCTTGACCTGGGCGACGACCACGAGGACGAGCGCGAGTCCCATCGCGAGCCACTGCGGCATGAGGGATTCGTACAGGGCGATGAACTGGCGCACCGGCTCGGCGGCCTGGGCGCCGAGGCTCGGATCGACGCGCGTCAGCAGGTAGACGGCGAGGAAGACGCCGATGACCTGCTTGATGCCGCTGAAGACGACCCATCCCGGCCCCGCGAACAGGAGCGACGCCCACCACGATCGCCGGTTCGCCCGAGTGCGCGGCGGCATCGCCCGGATCACGTCGATCTGCTCGGCCAGCTGCGGGGTCAGCGCGAAGCAGACCGCCGCGCTCGCGACGATCGCCTCGAAGCTGACTGCGCCGTCGGAGGCGCCGGTGAAGACGGCGAAGGCGCTCACGGCACCGGGATCCGAGACGATGACCCACAGCAGCGGGAGGAGCGCCAGCACGAGCCACATCGGCGTGGTCCAGAACTGCAGGCGTTCGAGCGCGCGCATGCCGAAGATCACGATCGGGATCACGACGACTGTCGAGATCAGATAGCCGAGGGGCAGCGGGATAGCGAGTGCGATGTGCAGTCCCTGCGCCATGATCGCGCCCTCGAGCGCGAAGAAGATGCACGTGAACACGGCGAAGATCACGGTCGTGATGGATGAGCCGTAGTAGCCGAAGCCCGACCCGCGGGCGATGAGGTCGAGATCGAGGTTGTAGCGGGCCGCGTAGTACGCGATGGGCAGGCCGACGAGGAAGATCGTGACGGAGGCGAACAGGATGCCGAGCACCGCGTTGCTCGTGCCGTGCTCCATCCCGATGCTCGCGCCGATCGAGAAGTCGGCGAGGAAGGCGATCGAGCCGAGCGCGGTCACGCCGACGGCTCCGGCACTCCACCGCCGGAACGTCCGCGGGACATAGCGGAAGGCGTAGTCCTCGAGACTGTCCTCGGCGGCTGCCCGCGCGTTGTCTGCCCTCGCCACGTCGCACCTCCGCCTCGCACGTCGGGCTGATTGTCTCGCCCGCGTGTTTCAGACGTATTGCGCGCAGAGAGCGCTAGATGGCCATCGCGGCGCGGACCCCCTCGGCGGCGGACGCACCCCCCTCTCCCGTGCTCGACGCGAAGCCGCTCGCGAGGACGAGGTACTTGTCGGCCGCCTGGAGCGCGAAGCCGATGTGCTGCTCGACGAGGAGCACCGACAGGCCGTCGCGCGCGAGCTGCATGACGGTGTGCTCGATCTCGGCCACGATCGTCGGCTGGATGCCCTCGGTCGGCTCATCGAGGATCAGCAGCTTGGGCTCGGTGATGAGCGCACGCGCGATGGCGAGCTGCTGACGCTGGCCGCCCGAGAGGAGACCGGCCTTGCGGGTCGCGAACTTCTCCAGGGCAGAGAAGCGCGCGAGCTGCTGCTCGATGAGCGCCTTGCCGCGCCTGCGACCGTCGGCCACGAGCTGCAGGTTCTCCATCGTCGTCAGCTGCGCGAACGACTGCTGGCCCTGCGGCACGTAGGCCATGCCGCGCGCGACGCGCTTGTTCGGCGCGAGGGACGAGACATCCGCCCCGTCGAAGATCACCTGGCCGCTGCGCGGCTTGATGAGGCCGATGGCCACCCGCAGCAGCGTCGACTTGCCGGCGCCGTTGTGGCCGAGGACGGCGACGACCCCGTCGGAACTGGGCAGCGTCACGCCGTGCAGCACGAGCGTGCGCCCGTAGCCCGCCCGGATATCGATCATCTCGAGCACGTCAGGCCCCCTTCTCTTGCAGCTCGGCATCGGCCGGGGTCTGCGCCCCGAGCGTGGGATCGGCGACGACGAGCATCGCTCCCGTCGAGGCGGCCCCGGCCGTGCCGAGGTAGACCTCCTGCACCTTGGGGTCGGCCTGCACCTCGGCCACCGTCCCCTCCGAGAGCACCTTGCCCTGGTGCAACACCGTGACGCGCGAGGCGTATCGCCGCATGAAGTCCATGTCGTGCTCGACGACGAGGACGATGCGCCGCTGGGCGATGCGCTGGAGCAGCTCGCCGGTCGCGGTGCGCTCGTCCTGGCTCATGCCGGCGACGGGCTCGTCGAGCAGCAGGGCGCGGGGCTCCTGCACGAGCATCATGCCGATCTCGAGCCACTGCTTCTGACCGTGGGACAGGATGCCGGCGGGCGTGTCCCGCACGTCGGTGAGCCCCGTCTCCTCCAGCGCGAGCTCGATCGCGGGGTCGACCCCGCGTCGTGCCCGCAGCAGCGAGAGCGGGCGGCGATGGAGCCCCGCCGCGATGTCGAGGTTCTGCAGGACCGAGAGCTGCTCGAACACGCTCGCGGTCTGGAAGGTGCGGCCGACCCCGAGGCGGACGATCTTGTTGACCGGCTTGCCGAGGAGCTCCTGTTCGCCGAGCCTGACCGACCCGCTGCCTCTGGACAGCCCCGTGATGGCGTCGATGCAGGTCGTCTTCCCCGCCCCGTTGGGGCCGATGAGGAAGCGGACCTCGCCAGGGTGGGCGTCGAATGAGACGCCGCCGACGGCGACGAACCCGTCGAACTCGACGCGCAGATCGGCGACGACGAGGGATTCCATGGACGCGGTCATTTCTTCACCTCATCGAGCACGGGCGCCGAGTCGGGCGCAGCTGGGGACCCCGTCTCGAGTGCGACGGGCAGGTCACGGGACGGTCGGATCATGCTCTTGGCCCTGCTGAAGAGAGAGGAGAGGCCCATCGGGAGGAAGAGCGTGACCAGGATGAAGATGAGGCCGAGGATGTAGATCCAGCCGCTCGGCCAGCTCGACCCGAGGCTCGACTGCCCCCAGCCGATCGCCATCGCGCCGAGCGCCGGTCCGAACAGCGACGCCCGCCCGCCGAGCGCCACTCCGGCGATCATGAGGATCGATGCCGAAGCGCCGATCTCGGCGGGAGTGATGATGCCGACGATCGGCACGAACATGGCCCCGGCGATGCTCGCCATCACGGCGGCGACCACGAACGCGACGAGCTTGATGTTGGCCGGGTCGTAGCCGAGGAACCGGACCCGCTCCTCGGCATCCCGCGTCGCGATCAGCAGCTCGCCGAACCGGCTGCGGCCCAGCTGCCAGTGGATCAGGAGGCACACGATCAGCAGCGCGGCCGCGATCATGAAGACCATCATCTTGTTCGCGTCGTCGTCGAGGACGAAGCCGAAGAAGTACTTGAAGTCGCTGAGCCCCGTGTCGCCGCCGGTCTCGCGGATCGTCGAGCTGATCAGCACCGCGAGCGCCACGGCGAGCGCCTGCGTCAGGATCGCGAAGTAGGCGCCTTTGACGCGGCGCTTGAAGAGCGCGTAGCCGAGGATCCCCGCAACGATCACGGGCAGCAGCAGGATCGCCAGCAGTGTGAACAGGTCGCTGCGGAACGGCTCCCAGAAGGCCGGAAGAGGCGCCGACGGGTCGTACAGGATCATGAAGATCGGCAGGCTGTCGGGGCCCGCGGTCTCGAGCGTCAGGTGCATCGCCATGGCGTAGGCGCCGAGCCCGAAGAAGACGCCCTGTCCCAGGACGAGCATTCCGCCCCGGCCCCAGGCCAGGCCGATGCCCACTGCGGCGATCGCCCAGCAGCAGTACTTGCCCAGGTTGTTGAGCCAGTGCATCGAGAGCACGGCGGGGGCGACCACGAGCAGCAGGACGGCGAAGACCGCGATGCCGACGAGGGGGAGCCACGGTTTGATGCGGGTCATGTCAGTCCCCTCGTACGTACGGTGAACAGGCCCTGCGGGCGGAACTGCAGGAAGACCACGACGAGCACGAAGGCGAGGACCTGCGCCATGCTGCCGGTCGTCCAGTCGGCGAAGAACGACAGCGCGATGCCGAGCGCCCAGGCGGCGATCACGGTGCCCTTGATCTGGCCGACCCCGCCGGCGACGACCACCAGGAAGGCCGGGATGATGTACTGGGTGCCCATCTGGGAGTTCGTGCCGCCGATGAGCGAGGCCGCGACTCCCGCGACGCCGGCGAGGCCCGAGCCGACGAAGAACGTGATGCGGTCGACGTTGCGGGTGCGGATGCCGCTGGTCTCGGCGAGGTCGCGGTTCTGGACGGTCGCTCTGATGCGGCGTCCGAAGGACGAGTACTTGAGCCACGCCGCGAGGGCCGCGAGGCAGGCTGCCGCGAGGACGATCGTGAACACCTGGCGAAGCGGCCACGCATAGCCGAGCACGTTGATCTGCCCGTCGAGCCAGTCGGGGCTCTCGACCGGGACGCCCTGTGCCGGGAAGACCTGCAGAGCGATCTGCTGCAGGATCAGGGCCACGCCGACCGTGACGAGCAGCGTGTCCAGGGGTCTTCTGTACATCCATTGGATGATCCCGACCTCGAGCAGCAGGCCGAGGAGGCCCGCGCCGAGGAAGGCGAGAGGGAGCGCCAACAGGATCGAGATGTTGCTAGAGACGACGACCGTCTGGGTCAGGTAGGCGATGAAGGCGCCGGCCATGATGAACTCGCCGTGCGCCATGTTGATCACCCCCATCTGCCCGAAGGTCAGGGTGAGACCGAGCGCCGCGAGCAGCAGGAGCGCACCGAGCGCTGTGCCGTTCAGCAGCGGCGGTAGGAGTGCGTCCACGTGCTGTCGCTCTCTGTGAGGGGGAGGGAATGCGGAGGAGGTGGGCCGGAAGTGGGGGGCCCCGTGGGAAGGGGCCCCGCACTCCCGTGGGGGATCAGCCCGCGGCGGCTACGAGAGCGTCGCGGACGTCGCTCGGGAACCAGTCGTACTGCTCGAGGTACGGGTCGGGCTCGATGAATCCTTCCGACGACCAGACGATGTCGAACTGGTTGTCGGCGTTGATCCGGCCGATGTTGCCCGGCTTGGAGATGTGGTGGTTCTCGCCGTCGAGCGTGACGACACCCTCCGGCGCGTCGACCGTGATCCCGCCTTCCGCGGCGGCGGCGTTGATCTCGTCGACATCGAACGATCCGGCGGCCTCAGCGAGCGCCTTGTAGAGGTAGAGCGAGATGTACGCGGCCTCCATCGGGTCGGAGGTCACTCCGCTGTTGCCCGGGTAGGCCTGCCAGCGCTCGATGAAGGCGGGGTTGTTGGGGGTGTCGAGCGACTGGAAGTAGTTCCAGGACGCGTAGTTGCCGGTGACCTCGTGTCCCATCGCGGGAGCCTCCTCCTCGGCGATCGACACCGAGATGATCGGGGTCGTCTCCGGGGTGAGGCCGGCGTCGTAGTAGGCCTTGACGAAGCCGACGTTCGACGATCCGTTGATCGTGTTGAAGATGAAGTCCGGGTCGGCGGCGACGATCTTCGAGACCTGCGTGGTCCAGTCGTCCTTGTCGAGCGGCACGTACTCCTCGCCGACGATCTCGATCCCGAGCTCGGCCGCGTAGAGCTTGATGATGGCGTTCGCCGTGCGCGGGAAGACGTAGTCGGAGCCCGCCAGGAAGAGCGTCTTCACACCCTGCGACGCGAGGTAGTCCATCGCGGGGATGATCTGCTGATTGGTCGTGGCACCCGTGTAGTAGATGTTCGGCGAGGACTCGAGGCCCTCGTACTGCACGGGGTAGAAGAAGAGTCCGTTGTGCTCCTCGACGACCGGCTTGACGGCCTTGCGAGACGAAGACGTCCATCCGCCGAAGATGGCGGCGACGCAGTCCTGCGTGAGCAGCTTCTCGGTCTTCTCGGCGAAGGTGGGCCAGTCGGTCGCGCCATCCTCCTGGATGTACTCGATCTGCTTGCCCAGGATGCCGCCGTCGGCGTTGATCTCGTCTGCGGCCATGTGCAGGACGTTGGAGACGGTCTGCTCCGAGATCGCCATGCCGCCCGTGAGCGAGTTGAGGAAGCCGAGCTTGATCGTGTCGCCGGAGGTGTCGACGCAGCTCTCGGCCGCGACGTCGGAGTCGAGTCCGGCGGGCTGTGCGGTGTCGCCCGCGCGGGCGCCGCAGCCGGCCAGGACGAGGGCCGCGCCGGCGAGCATCGCCGGGACGATCAGGGCGGTCCTCAGCCGCCGTGTGCGAATGGTGCTCATGTGTGGATCTCCGTTTCTCGGTGCTGCGGGATGGTGCATTCGGGTACGGGATGGAGCATTCGGGCGCTCGCCGAAGGACGGCGCGGCCCGGGGACCGATCCGGGGCACGCCGATCACCGGCGAGGACGACCCGGAAGGTCTGTGTGGGCCGACCTGGTGGAGGTCGGAGCCTGGGGAGCAGGGACGTGCGATGGTGCGGGATGGATCGCGAGACTGCTGCGGTTGTGCCCAGCATGGGACCGTGTCATTACTCTGCCATTTCTCGATTGTTCCGATCGTGTAAACCGTGCGCCGGTCGGTCGCCGGAATGTCCCGTAATCTCGCGGAAGTAGCCGGATTTCAGGCTCGATGCCCCGCTTCAGCCCCTTGCCGGGCTCGCCCGCTGTGGCACACTTCTGACATCGATCCGCTGTCAGAGGAGAGCGATGCACTTCACGCCCGCCGAGACCGAGAAGCTTCTGCTCTCGGTCGCCGCCATGGTCGCGCGCGACCGGCTCGACCGGGGCGTCCGGCTGAATCATCCGGAGGCGATCGCCCTGCTGTCGTGCTGGGTCATCGAGGGGGCGCGCGATGGGCGTGGTGTCGCCGAGCTGATGGAAGCCGGCAGGCGGGTGCTCACCCGCGACCAGGTCATGGCGGGGGTTCCCGAGATGATCGCGGACGTGCAGATCGAGGCGACGTTCCCCGACGGGCGGAAGCTCGTCACCATCCACCATCCGATCGACTGACCCGACCCAGAGCGAAAGGGGATGCCGTGGCATCCGGATCCAGTGAAGGCCCGGGCGCGATCCGAGTCCGTCCGGGGCGGATCGAGCTGAACGCCGACCGGCGCAGCGACGAGCGGATAAGCCTCGTGTTCGTGAACACGGGCGACCGGCCCATCCAGATCGGGTCGCACCTGCACCTTCCCGACGCGAACCAGGCCCTCGTGTTCGACCGCGCGGCGGCGCACGCGTTCCGTCTCGACATTCCGTCCGGAACGTCCCAGCGCTTCGAGCCGGGCGCGTCGCGTCAGCTCGACGCCGTCGCGCTGCGCGGGCTGCGGCGGGTTCCCGGCATCCAGGTCAAGGCATCCGGCGAGGAGCTGCTCGATGGTCTGGCTTGACCGGCAGCGCTACGCCGCGATCTACGGCCCCACGGTGGGCGACGAAGTGCGGCTCGGCGACACGGATCTGTGGATCCAGATCGAGCGCGACCTCACGGTCGGCGGCGAGGAGGCCGTGTTCGGCGGAGGCAAGTCCATCCGGGAATCCATGGCGCAGGCCACCACGACCCGTGCCGAGGGCGCCCTCGACACCGTCATCACGAACGCGATCATCCTGGACTGGTGGGGTGTCGTGCGCGCCGACATCGGCATCCGGGACGGTCGGATCGTCGGGATCGGGCACGCCGGCAACCCCGACATCAGCGACGGCATCGACATGATCATCGGACCGTCGACGGACGTCGTCTCGGGTGAAGGCCGCATCGTCACGGCGGGGGCCATCGATTCGCACGTGCACCTGCTCTCGCCCTCCCAGATCCACGAGGCGCTCGCCGCGGGGATCACGACGATCGTGGGCGGCGGCACGGGTCCATCCGAGGGATCGAAGGCGACGACGGTCACGCCCGGGGCGTGGCACCTCGCGGCGATGCACCGCGCGCTCGACCCGCTCCCCGTCAACGTCCTCCTGCTCGGCAAGGGCAACACGGTCTCGGCGGAAGCGCTGAAGGAGCAGGCGCTCGCGGGCGCCGCCGGCTACAAGGTGCACGAGGACTGGGGCTCGACCCCCGCCGCGATCGACGCATCGCTCAAGGCGGCTGAGGACTGGGGTCTGCAGGTCGCGCTGCACTCGGATTCGCTCAACGAGGCGGGCTTCGTCGAGTCGACGATCGCCGCGATGGGCGGCCGATCGATCCACGCCTTCCACGTCGAGGGCGCCGGCGGAGGGCACGCCCCCGACATCCTCTCGATCGCGGGACTCCCCAACGTGATCCCCGGCTCGACCAACCCGACGCTGCCGCACACCGTCAACACCGTCGCCGAGCACCTCGACATGCTGATGGTCTGCCACCACCTCAACCCCGCCGTGCCCGAGGACCTCGCCTTCGCGGAGTCCCGCATCCGTGCCACGACGATCGCTGCGGAGGACATCCTGCACGACATCGGCGCACTGTCGGTGACGTCGTCCGACGCGCAGGCGATGGGGCGGATCGGCGAGGTCGTCACGCGCACGTGGCAGGTCGCGCACGTCATGAAGCATCGCCGCGGTCCCTTGGGCGGCGGGATGCCGGCAGACAACGAGCGCGCGAGACGGTACGTCGCCAAGTACACGGTCAACCCCGCGATCGCCCACGGCATCGCCTACGACGTGGGCTCGATCGAGGTCGGCAGGCTCGCGGATCTCGCCGTCTGGGAGCCGAAGTTCTTCGGGGTGCGACCCGCCGTCGTCATCAAGGGCGGGGCCATCGCGTGGGCAGCGCTCGGCGACCCGAACGCCTCGATCCCGACACCCCAGCCCGTCATGATGCGGCCCTCGTTCGGCGACACGATCGGTGCGCTGCTGTCGGCGACGTACGTGTCGCCCGCGGCCCTCGATGCCGGCCTCGCCGAGACGCTCGGCCTGCGCCGTCGGCTCGCGCCCGTCGAACCCACTCGCCGGATCGGCAAGGCCGACATGAAGAACAACGACGTCCTGCCCACGATCCGCATCAGACCCGACACCTTCGAGATCGCGATCGACGGCGAAGACGTCGTGCCGGCGCCGGCGGACTCCCTTCCGCTCGCCCAGCTGTACAACCTCTTCTGAGCCCCGCCCATGGACACCGCCCACACCGTCGCGATGCTGCTCGCCGATGCGCGCCTGCCCTCGGGCGGGCACGCGTTCTCGGCAGGAGTCGAGCCGGCCATCCAGGGCGGGCTCGCGCGAGAGGATGTCGGCGCCTTCCTGAAGGCGCGGGCGCGGACGACGACCCTCGTCGACGCTGCCACTGCCGTCGCCGCGCGGCAGGCCGGCCTCGCCGGAGCGCCGTACACCCCCATCGAACGGGCGTGGGCCGCCCGCACGCCGAGTCGCGCGGCGCGGGTCGCGTCGACCGATCTCGGCCGCGGACTGCTGCGACTCGCGCAGCGGCTCTGGCCGCACTCCGCCGCGATCGCCGCCGCGACCCCGGGGGGCGCCGGCTCCCCTCCGCGCCCGATCGTGCTGGGCGCGATCGCCGCACACGCGGGCCTCGACGCCGAGACCCTCGTGCGAGTGAGCGTCTACGACGACATGGCCGGCGGCGTCGCGGCGCTTCTCAAGCTCGAACCGGGCGACCCCGTCGACGGGGTACGACTCGTCCTCGACGCGTGCGCCGCCGTCGACCCGCTCATCCCGCACATCGCGGCTATCGACTCACCCGAGGCGATCCCGGCCGCGAGTGCTCCCCAAGCCGAGGCGTGGACCGAACACCACGCCGCAACCAACAGGAGGCTCTTCCGTGCCTGACTCTCTGCCCCCCACCCGCGCCCTGCGTCTCGGCGTCGCCGGTCCCGTCGGCACGGGGAAGTCCTCGCTCATCGCGACGGTATGCCGGGCTCTCGCCGCGGAGCTGCGCCTCGGCGTGATCACGAACGACATCTACACGGATGAGGACGCCCGCTTCCTCCGGTCGGCGGGTGTGCTCGATCCGGAGCGCATCCGCGCCGTCGAGACGGGCGCGTGCCCGCACACCGCGATCCGCGATGACATCACCGCGAACCTGCTCGCCGCGGAAGATCTCGAGCGCGACTTCGCGCCGCTCGATGTCGTGCTCATCGAGTCCGGCGGCGACAACCTCACGGCCACCTTCTCGCCCGCCCTGGTCGATGCGCAGATCTTCGTCCTGGATGTCGCGGGCGGCGGTGACGTCGCGCGGAAGGGCGGCCCGGGGATCGGCCGCGCAGATCTCCTCGTCATCAACAAGACGGACCTCGCGCCGTACGTCGGCGTCGACGTCGCCCAGATGGTGGCGGATGCCGAATCCGCCCGGGACGGTCGCCGCGTGCTGGCGCTGTCGCGGCACGACGCCGCGTCCGTGGCGACGCTGCGCTCGTGGGTCCTCGGCATCCTCGGGGGCCACCGGGCCGGCACGCACATCGCTCAGGACCCGGGCCCCATGGCCCCGCATTTCCACGCGGACGAGGAGCACCCCGAGGGCGGATTCATGCACTCGCACGGCGCGGATGCCGACCACGAGGCAGAGGGCGACCGCGCGGCGGAGGCCGACCACGGGCACGACCACGCCCGCACGCCTGCTGCGGCCGCGGCGAACGGGATCGGGTGACGTCCACCCGGATCGCGGTGACCGCGGGCGAGCCGCGGGCGCGCGTGGAGCTCGCGGTCGGTGCTCTCGCGCCGCGGCTGATCTCGCGCGACGCCCGGCGAGCGCACGTGGCACTCTCGGCGGCGGGCATGGTGCTGCTCGGCGGTGACACGGTGCACGTCAGGATCGACGTGGGTCCCGGATGCACGCTTCGGATCGAGGATGTCGGGGGCACGGTCGCGTACCCGGGACCACGCTCGTCGTGGCTCGTCGATGCGCGGGTGTGCGCCGGCGGGACTCTGCTCTGGCAGGGGCTGCCCTTCGTCGTGACCGATGGCGCCGACGTCGAGCGCCGCAGCTCGCTCACCCTCGAGACGGAGGCACGCGCGGTGCTCCGCGAGACCCTCGTCCTCGGCAGGCACGGCGAGCGCGGCGGCCGACTCGTCTCAGCGATCGCGGTGACCGACGGCGACGGACCCGTTCTGGTGGAGCAGCTGGATGCGGACGGCTGCTCGCCGGAACCGGGAGTCCTGGGCGGCAACAGGGTGATCGACGCCGTGCTGGCGCTGGGCTTCCGCCCGCCGACAAGGCCGCTCGACCTCGAGTTCGATGCGCCGGGAGCCATGGCGCGTGATCTCTCCGACCACACCCACGCATCGCCGCTCGACCGCGTGTGGGACGCGTGGAGCGCGGCGAGCGAGCTCCGCACGCCGGCCGAGGTCGGCGATGCGGACCTCGGCGTGACATCTTCCAGGGAGAGGAACCGCGGTGACATCACTGTCTGAGGTGGAGACGTGGCCGCGTGTCCGACCGAGCACGATCGGGGTCGTCTCGCTGATCGTGATGCTGCACGTGGTCGGCTGGGGCGTCCTCGTCCTCCTCGTGATCCCGGCGGGGATCCCGCTCGGCGGTGGGGGAGATGCGCTCGTGACGCTCGGCGTCGGCTTCACCGCCTATGCCCTCGGCGTCCGCCACGCGTTCGACGCCGACCACATCGCCGCGATCGACAACACCACGCGCCGCCTCGCCGAGCGCGGCAGGCCCGCCAATACGGTCGGCTTCTGGTTCTCGCTCGGTCACTCGACGGTCGTCGTGGTGCTCTGCATCCTCCTGACGTTCGGGTTCGCGGCGATCGGCTCCTCGCTCTCCGACGATTCCTCCGCGCTCCGCACCTGGACGGGAGTGATCGGCCCCACCGTCTCCGGCGTCTTCCTGCTCGTCATCGCCGCGATCAACATCGCGTCGCTGCGGCGCCGCGACGGCGCGGCCGGAGGCCCGGTGCTCCGGATGCTGGGGCCTTTCGAGAAGGCCGTGGATCGGCCATCCCGCATGTACGTCGTCGGACTCCTTTTCGGTCTCGGATTCGACACCGCCACCGAGATCGGGCTGCTGGCTCTCGCAGGTGCTGCGACGCTGGCGGCGGTGCCGTGGTGGGCTGCGCTGACGCTGCCCATCCTGTTCACGGCAGGGATGAGCGCGTTCGACACGACGCAGGGTGCCGTGATGCGTCGTGCGTACACCTGGCAGTCCGATCGCCGCCGCCTCGGCGCCACCTACGCACTGGTCATCACGGGGGTGTCGGTGGTCGCGGCCGTCCTCATCGCGATCGTCCAGCTCGCGGATGTGCTCGTCGCGAGCCTGAGTCTCGGCGGTCCCTTCCCGTGGCTGGCATCGGTCGGCATCGAAGACCTCGGCATCGTCCTGACGGGGGTGCTCCTGGTCGCCTGGGCCGCCGTCCTATTCGTCACGCGCCGACCCGGTCCGAGTACGGATTGATACAGGGAGGGTCCGTCCTGGCGCCGCGCATTCCGAGCCGTGCTTCTTCGAACCCGGCCCCAACGCGTAGCGTTGTCGGCGAGACACTCGCCGGTCGTGCACCTGAGGTGGTGGACCGGACCAGGTCGGCACCCCGGTGCGGGAGGAGGAGGCGATGTCGTTTCACAGTCTCGCGACGCTCGAGGGATGGCTCGCCGAATTCCTGCAGCGCGGATACGAGTTCGGCGGCGAAGCCCGCGTGCTGCAGCAGGACGGTGCGGCCGGGGCGAACACCGGCCTCATCGCGGTGTCGCTCGCAGACGCGGGAACGATCATCACGATCCAGCCGGAGACGCGGATTTCAGCGCGCTGGGTGGTCACGATCGAGGCGCTCGATTCCGTCGTGTCGCTCGATGCGCCGGCGGTGCTGAACCTCGCTGCGGAGCTGTCGGTCGTGTCGGCGCTGTGCGCCTTCCTGGAGGCCAAGTCGCTCGCCTTCGAGGGCATCGACCGGGCCTGAGGGGCCGCGGTTCGTCAGGGTGATGCCGCGGCCGCGGCATCCGTGAATCTGTTCAGCGCACTCGCGAGACTCCGGATGTCGGAGCCCTCGCCTGCGACGACGGCGTGGTCGAAGGCGTCGTCGAACCGGGTCAGCGCCGACCAGGGCGCCGCGCTGAAGTCGACGGTGACGGTGATGCGGTTCACCCGCCGATCGCCCGGGTCGACCTCGCGACGGACGGCGCCGCGCTGGATGAGGCGATCGATCAGCGTCGTCACCCCTGCTGAGGTGATGCCCAGAAAGCTCGAGAGGGTGCCGGGGCGGGTGCCGGGGTTGTCGGCGATGAAGAGCAGGGCGCGCGCGTCGAGCTCGTTGATGCGAAGCTCTCGCCGCGCCTCGATCAGCGCCGCGGTGCGCGCGTGCACATAGCGCAGCATCGCCGCAGTGAGGGCCGAATTGTCCGTGGGCCCCGACTTCATGATCCCCTCCAGGCTGCCCTTGCCGATTTTGTGAGCCTAACAGTATCTAACCAGATTGACTTCTAGCAAACTTATCTAAATAACTTAGATATCTGGTAGTGTGACATTGACCCCGTCCACGAGTCGACGCATCCCGTCGTCACTCGTCCGGGCCACTCGATCGGAGGTATCGCGATGGGCGTCTTGTTCTACGGAAGCAACGAGCCGATCGAGATCCCGGACCGGCTGCTCGCGCACGTCAAGGTCGTCGTAACGGCGAAGCTGCGGCGCGATGAGAAGTTCACGCTCTCCTGGGCCTACCCGCTCGGGTCCGGCGGTGGTCGTTCCACGATCTGGCTGAATTCGGCCATACCGCTGCAGTTCGTCTTCGACTCGGAAGAGCCCGAGATCCTCGACCCCGCCCTCCTGCGCGAACTCGCCGACGCGGCGAATTCGGCGCGGGGCCTCACCATTCAGCTCGACCCTGTGATGGCGCCTGTGCCGGTGGGCTGATCATGGGCAAATTCACCTACGAGAACAGCATCCGCGTCGACTTCGAGGATCGGCTGCTGTTCCACCTGCAGACCGTCATCGGCATCAAGCTGCGAAGGAGCGAATCCTTCTTCTTCAGCTGGCGCGACGATCCCAGCCTGGGCGACGGACGCACGACCGTATGGCTGCACGCGGGCACCGGCATGGCCTTCAAGTACTACGGCAGCAGGCCTCCCCGCCTGAACAGGCAATGGCTCGAAGCGCTCGTCTACACCGCCAACGGTCCCGGGGGACTGCACGTCGTCCCTGAGCCTGCCGAGCTGACGTCGGCGTCGTCGGCGACCGGCAACGGCGAGCACTCGGCTTCCGAGCTCGGCTGAGCGCGCAACAGCCCGGGATCGCCTCGACAGGGCGATCCCGGGCTGTTGCCACGCAACGGGCATGAGTCAGCCCGCTGTGCCGTGATCCGAGGCGGCGCTCTTCCTCGCGTCGTGCGTGCGCGAGGCGAACCGCGTGCGGTACGTCGCCTACCGCGTCACCTGACGCCGCGCTCACGCCTCCGGGATGAGCCGGCCGAAGGTCTCGAGGGTGATCGCCTCAGGTGCGGGCCCGCCGCGCTCGCCCGTGTCGAGGGCGTCGATCTGCGCCAGCTCGTCGGCGCTGAGCTCGAAGTCGAACACGTCGAAGTTCTCGGCGATCCGCTTGGGTTTGGTCGACTTCGGGATGACCTGGATGCCCTTCTGGATGTGCCAGCGCAGCATGACCTGCGCGGCGGACTTGCCGTGCGCCTCGGCGATCGTCAGGATCACGGGCTCGTCGAAGCTGCGGCGAGCGGACTCGCGGTAGGACGTGATGCCGCCGATCGGCGACCATGCCTGGGTGAGGATGCCGTGCTGCGCCCCGAAGGCCTGGAGCTCGGTCTGCTGGAAGTAGGGGTGCACCTCGATCTGATTGACCGCGGGCACCACCTCGGTCTGCTCGAGCAGCTGAGTGAGGTGCTCGGTCATGAAGTTGCTCACGCCGACCGCGCGCACCCTGCCGTCCGAGAGGAGCTTCTCGAGGGCGCGGTAGGCGCCGATCGTCCGGTCGAACGCGGACGGAAGCGCCTGGTGCAGGATGAACAGATCGAGCTGCTCGACCTCCAGCTTCGCGGTGCTCTTCTCGAACGCGTGCAGCGTCTCGTCGTAGCCGTAGTCGCTGATCCACACCTTCGTCTCGATGAAGATGTCGTCGCGGGCGACTCCCGACTCGCGGATGCCGCGGCCGACCTCGCGCTCGTTGCCGTACGCCGCGGCGGTGTCGATGTGCCGGTACCCGGCGCGCAGCGCGGATGAGACCGCGGCCACGGTCTCGTCCGGCGGGGTCTGGAAGACGCCCAGGCCGATCGCCGGGATCTCGACGCCGTTGTTCAGGGTGAGGTTCGGAGTGGTCATTCCTCCACGCTAAGCACGGACCCGGTCCGCAGGGAGGCCCTGGTGGGCACCCCCTGCGCGCCGATCGGGGAGGCTGTAGGGAAGGCCGGCCGGTTGCCACCCGTCCGGCGGATCAGCTCGGACGGGTAGTCCGTCAATCGATTCCTTCGAAATCATCCCGAAAGGCTCAGTCTCAATCAGCGAAACCTCCTGATTCATGGCAATCGGTTGCCTTTCCGGTTCGAACCGGGTACCGTTGCCGATGCATCCCTCGGCATCGCCGTCGGGGGATCGACGTCAGGAGGACCGCCGCATGTCCGATGCCGAGCCGATCGCGTGGAGCCTGTCCGGCTTCGGGGACGAGATCGATCCGAACCCCGAGGTGCAGGTGGCCGTGCTGCACGCCCTCGGCGCGCGGTTCATCGAGGTGCGCAGCGCCTGGGGGGTGAACGTCGTCGACCTCGACGACGCGCAGCTCGCGGCGCAAAAGGCGGTCTTCGCGCAGTCCGGCATGGGCGTCTCGGCCATCGCGTCGCCGATCGGCAAGGTCGGCCTCGACGGCGACCCCCGCGCCGAGGTCGACCGCCTGCGCCGCGTCATCCGCGTCGCAGAGGCGCTCGGCACCTCGAGCATCCGCATCTTCTCGTTCTTCCTCGAGGGCACCGCGCCGGAGCAGGCGCGAAGCGCCGTCATGGAGCGGATGTCGCTGCTCGCCGACGCCGCCGAGCAGGCCGGCGTCACGCTGCTGCACGAGAACGAGAAGGGCATCTACGGTGATACCCCTGAGCGCGTGCTCGACCTCGTCGAGACCGTCGGCTCGCCCGCCGTGCGCGTCGCGTGGGACAGCGCGAACTTCGTGCAGGTGGGCGTCGCCCACCCGCATGACGAGGGCTACGCCAAGCTCCGGCCCTACCTCGACTACCTCCAGGTGAAAGACGCGCTCTCGGCGACCGGCGAGGTCGTGCCGGCCGGAGAGGGTGACGGCCAGGTCGCCGCGACCGTCCAGGCTCTCGCGGCCGACGGCTACCGCGGCTTCGCCTCGCTCGAGCCGCATCTCGCGAGCGCGCACGACCTCGGCGGATTCTCGGGAGCCTTCGCGTTCGGCGTCGCCGCGCGCGCCTTCCGCCGGCTCGCGGACGACGCGGGCATCGCGCTGCGCTGACCCGCGGCCCACTCATCACCACGACTCATCGACGGATTCAGGAGACACAACGCATGAGCGACACGGTTCGCCTCGGCATCATCGGACTCGGCGCGCAGGGCTCTGCCTACGCGTCCTTCATCGCAGAGGGCCGCGTACCAGGCATGACGATCGGCGCGATCGCCGACACCGACCCCGGCAAGCTCGACCTCGCCCGCACCCGCTACCCCGACGTGCCCACCTACGCGGACCATGTCTCACTCATGGAGTCCGGCGACGTCGACGCCGTCATCACGTGCGTGCCGCACTTCCTGCACCCCGAGATGGCGATCGACGCGCTCGAGCGCGAGCTCCACGTCCTCGTCGAGAAGCCCGCGGGCGTCTACGGCAGCCAGGTCGCCCACATGAACCAGGTCGCGGCGAGCAAGCCTCACCTGCGGTTCGCGGTGATGTTCAACCAGCGCAACAACCCGCTCTACCAGCGCATCAAGCAGATCGTGGATGCCGGTGAGATCGGCCGCATCATCCGGTCCAACTGGATCATCACGACGTGGTGGCGTCCGCAGGGCTACTACGAGCAGAGCGCGTGGCGCGCGACCTGGGGCGGCGAGGGCGGCGGCGTGCTCGTCAATCAGGCGCCGCACCAGCTCGATCTGTGGCAGTGGATCTGCGGAGTGCCGGCATCCGTCTTCGCGAAGGTCTCGTACGGCCTGCAGCGCGACATCGCCGTCGAGGACGAGGTCACGGTGCTCGCCGACTTCGGCGAGGGCGCGACGGGCGTCTTCGTGACGGCGACGCACGACCTCGTCGGCACCGACCGCCTCGAGATCCAGGGCGACGCGGGCAAGATCGTCGTCGACGGCAGCCGCGTCGCCGTGGTGACCCGTCTCAACAGCCCCGAGCGCGAGCTGAGCGACGGGATGGGCATCGACGACGTCCGCCGCCTGTTCATGGGCGAGCTGGATGCCTCGACCCTCTACACGCAGGAGACCATCGAGTTCCCGTCGGGATGGGGCGACCAGCACGTCGGCGTGCTCGCGAACTTCGCGGCGAGCATCCGGGGCGACGCCGAGCTCATCGCACCCGGCGCCGACGGCATGCTGGGGGTGCGCCTGGCCAACGCCATCCACCTCTCGAGCTGGACGGGCCGTGAAGTGCCGATCGACTTCGACGACGACGAGTTCCTGCGCCTGCTCAATGACCGTATCGCCGACGAGGGCCTCTACCCCGTGCGCGAGGACCCGGCACGTCGGGCGGCGGCGGGTCAGGCATCCGCACGTCAGGCATCCGCGTGAGCACGGCGACCGCGACGGCGGCGACGGCAGCGACCGCGACGCCCGTGACCGCACTGCGCGTCGCCCTCGTCGGGGCCGGCGTCATCGCCCGCACCCACGCCCGCATCGCCGAGGCGCACGACCACCTCGTGCTCGCGGCGATCATCGACCCGATGCTCCCCGCCGCCCAGGCTCTCGCCGAGACCTCGGCGCACCCGGAGCAGCCGGCCGTGTACGCGTCGCTCGCCGAGGCGCTCGCCGCGGATGCCTTCGATCTCGTCGTCATCACGACCCCGAGCGGGAGCCACGCGCAGCTCGCCGAGGAGGCGCTCGACGCGGGCTGCCACGTCGTCATCGAGAAGCCCGTCGACATCGACCTCGCCCGTGCGAGGGGCCTCGCGGCGCGTGCCGAGCAGTCCGACCGGGTCGTGAGCGTCATGACGCAGCGGCGCTTCGCGCCGGCCGTGCAAGCCGTATCGCGGGCCGTCCGCGACGGGCGCTTCGGCGCGGTGACCTCGGGCACCGCGACCCTCGCCTGGTGGCGCGACGACGCCTATTACGACTCGGCCGCGTGGCGCGGCACGTGGGCGAGCGACGGCGGCGGAGCGCTCATGAACCAGGGCATCCACACCGTCGACGTGCTGCTCTCGCTGATGGGGCGCCCCGTCACGGTCTCCGGCACCGCCGTGACGGTCGCCCACGACCGCCTCGAGGTCGAAGACGTCGCGGGCGCCTTCATCGCCTTCGAGAACGGCGCCGTCGCGACGCTTCTCGCGAGCACCGCGGCGTTCCCCGAGAACTCGACCCGCGTCCAGGTGCACGGCACGCGCGGCTCGGCCTACGTGCAGGACGGGCTGCTCGAGTACTTCCACGCCGATGACGCCCACGACGGCTCGCCGCGCGGATGGGCGCGTGGCGGCAATCAGGCCGCGAGCGAGGTCGATGCCGCAGACCTCCCCGGCGGCGAGGCCCCGATCCCCGATCTGTTCGATGACCATCTGCGCCAGTACGAGGACGTCATCGCGGCGATCCGCGAAGGGCGCGAGCCGGCCGGCTCGATCGGCGACGCCGTGCAGGCGCTCGCCGTGATCATCGCCGTCTACGTCTCGAGCGCCCTCGGGCACCCGGTGCGCGTCGATGACGTGCTCGACGGCATGTACGACTGCTTCGACTACAAGGAAACGAGGAAGATCTGATGGCACGCATCGGCGTCCAGGCGATGATGCTCAAGGACAGCGTCGCAGAGATCGGTGCCTTCGAGACGCTCCGCCGCGTGAGCGAGATCGGCTACCGCGCGATCGAGGTCTCGCAGATCCCGATGGTCGAGGCCAACGTCGCCCAGCTGGAGCGGGCGCGGGACGAACTCGGCATCGAGGTCGCGGCGCTCTCGGCCGGACTGACCGCGTCGCCGGGCGGCAACGACTCGCTCGAGGACGATCTCGACAAGATCGTCGCCGACAGCCGGCGCCTGGGCACCGAGATGGTGCGCATCGGGATGCTGCCCTTCGACGCGATGGGATCCCTCGAGCGCGTGCTCGACTTCTGCGACCGCACCGACGCCTACGCGCGGCGGCTCGCGGAATCCGGCATCCGTCTCTACTACCACAACCACCACGTCGAGTTCGCGAGGTTCGACGGTCGCCTGATGCTCGACATCATCGCCGACCGCGCGCCGAACGTCGGCCTCGAGCTCGACGTGCACTGGCTGCAGCGCGGCGGAGTGAATCCCGTCTCGGTCATCGAGCAGTACGCGGGCCGCGTGCGCATGGTGCACCTCAAGGACTACCGGATCGGCAGGATGCCCGACAGCGCCTTCGAGTCGCTCGCGAAGGGCGACATCGCGGGGTTCATGACGGCCTTCGGCGGCGTCGTGCAGTTCGGCGAGGTGGGGGAGGGCAACCTCGACTTCGCCGCGATCATCCCCGCGTCGATCGCGAGCGGTGCCGAGTACCTGCTCGTCGAGCAGGACGACCTCTACGGCCGCACGGTCTGGGACGCGCTGCAGACCTCGCACGACAACCTCGTGGCCCTGGGGTTCGCGGACCTGTTCTGACCCGTCTGCGCGCCTCCTCAGAGCGCTCGGGTGGCAGGTTCTGCGGGGTCTCGCGCAGGGAGCCCGCAGGATCTGCCACTCGAGCGCACCGAGCGCCGGGGACGGATGTCGGTGCGCGACATCCATCCCCATCAGCAACCGCTTGCACGATACCGCCTCCTCCGATTCTCGGAGGGGGCGGTTTCGCTTTGCGCCGGACGAAAGAGATTGATGGCAATCGGTTGACAAATCGCGCGAGCATCCGCATACTGGTCTCATGTCACGGACGACCGAGATCACCACCGCAGCGCTCATGCCGGCCGACGAGCGCACGCGCGAGATCGCCGAAGACCTCTACCAGGAGGTCGCGGCGGCGCCGATCATCTCCCCCCACGGTCATGTCGACCCCGCGCTGCTGCTCGACGACGCGGCGTTCGCCGACCCGACGAGCCTCCTCATCCGCCACGACCACTACGTCACGCGCCTGCTCTTCGCCTCGGGGGTGTCGTTCGCCGAACTCGGACTGGATGCCGCGCAGCCGGCCGCGCCCCGCGCGGTGTGGCGCCGACTGGCCGAGAACTGGCACCGCTTCACCGGCACCGCGAGCGGGTACTGGCTTCAGCACGAGCTCGCGACCCTCTTCGGCGTCGACGAGGAGCTGACCGAGGACAACGCCGACGAGGTCTACGACCGCATCGCCGGTGTGCTCGATGAGCCGGACTTCCGCCCTCGCGCCCTCTTCGACCGCTTCGGCATCGAGGTGCTCGCGACGACCGACGACCCGCTCGACGACCTCGCGACCCACCGCGCGCTCGCCGCGACGGGCGCGATCGCGGGCCGCGTCATCCCGACCTTCCGTCCCGATGCGTACCTCGATCCCTCCGGTGCGGTCTTCGCCGACCGCGTGCAGGCTCTCCTCGAGGCGACCGGCCGCCCCGGCTCGTTCGACGGCTACCTGCGTGCGCTCGAAGACCGTCGCGCCCACTTCATCGCGAACGGCGCGGTCTCGACCGACCACGGCGTGCTCGAGCCGTTCACCGCCGACCTGTCGGCCGACGATGCCGAGCGGCTCTTCCGCGGTGCCCGCGAGGGAAGCCTCGACGCGGCCGAGCAGCGTCTGTTCCGCGGGCACATGCTCTTCCAGATGGCGCGGATGAGCGTCGACGACGGCCTCGTCATGACGATCCACCCGGGCGTGAGCCGCAACCACCACGCGCCGACGTTCGCGGCCTACGGAGCCGACACGGGCCACGACATCCCGGTGCGCACCGAGTACACGCAGAACCTGCGGCCGCTGCTCAACGCCTTCGGCACCGCGCCCGGCTTCCACGTCGTGCTGTTCGCGGTCGACGAGACCGTCTATTCGCGCGAAGTCGCGCCCCTCGCGGGCTTCTACCCGAGCGTCTTCATCGGCGCCCCGTGGTGGTTTCTCGATGCGCCCGACGCGATCCTGCGATTCCGCAGCGCCGTGACCGAGACCGCAGGCCTCTACCGCGGCAGCGGGTTCATCGACGACACGCGTGCCTTCCTCTCGATCCCGGCCCGCCACGACATGGCTCGCCGCCTCGACTCGGTCTTCCTCGCGCGGCTCGTGCGCGAGGGCCGCGCGAGCCTCCCGACCGCACGGCGCATCGCCCGCGACCTGGTCGACGCCGTTCCCCGCAAGGCGTTCAAGCTGTGAGCGCCGTGCCTCTCGACGGCCGCTCGCTCGCGGAGCGCGGCGGACCCGCGCGGCCCGACCGCGTGCGCATCGTGCACCTCGGTCTCGGCAACTTCCACCGCGCCCACCAGGCCTGGTACACGGCGCACGCGACGGATGCCGCCGACTGGGGCATCGCCGCCTTCACGGGTCGCTCGCCGCAGCAGGCCGAACTGCTGCAGCAGCAGGACGGGCTCTACTGCCTCGTCGTGCGCGGCGAGGGAGCCGATCGCGTCGAGGTCGTGCCGAGCATCCTCGAGGCGCACGACGCCTCGCGCCTCGACCGGCTCGTCGAGCTGCTCGCCGATCCCGCCGATCCCGCCGTCGCGATCGTCACGCTCACGGTGACCGAGGCGGGCTACCGCCTCGCGGGCGACGGTCTGCTCGACCGGGCGGACGCCGTCACCCGCGACGACATCGCCGAGCTCACGCGCGTCTTCGAGTCAGGACGACTGACGGATGCCGCTCCCCAGGCCGCCCTGTCGCGCCTGCTCGTCGGGCTCGAGGCCCGCCGCCGCGCGGGCGGCGCGCCGATCGCGATCGTGCCGTGCGACAACATCCCCGACAACGGCTCCTATGTCGGGCGCGGGCTGCAGGCCCTCGCCGCCGAGGTCTCGCCCGAGCTCGCCGCCTGGATCGCATCCGACGTCTCGTTCGTCGGCACGTCGGTCGACCGCATCACGCCCCGCATCGAGGGCGAGGTCGACGCCGTGGCGGAGGCGGGCTGGATCGACCGGTCGCCCGTCGTGACCGAGCCCTTCGCGGACTGGGTGCTCTCGGGCGCCTTCCCTGCGGGTCGGCCCGCATGGGAGACGTCCGGCGCGCGCTTCGTCGACGACCTCGAGCCGTGGGAGAACCGCAAGCTCTGGCTGCTCAACGGCGCGCACAGCATCCTCGCGTTCGCGGGCCTCGCGCGCGGACACGAGACAGTCTCGGTCGCGATCGCCGACCCTGCGTGCCGCGCGCTCGTCGAGGACTTCTGGGACGAGGCGGCGCAGCTGCTGCCCGCAGAGATCGAGACCGTCCAGTACCGCCGCGACCTGCTCGACCGCTTCGCCAACCCCCGCATCGTGCACCGTCTGTCGCAGATCGCGGGGGATGCCACGACGAAGGTCCGCTATCGCTTCGCCGCGGTCGCCGAGCGCACGCTCGCGCGCGGCGGCGAGCCGACCGGATCGGCCGGCGCGATCGCCGCGTGGCTGCGGGCGCTGCGCCTCGGCGTCGTCCCCGGCGACGCCTTCGCCGCCGACATCCGGCAGGTCCTCGACGGCCCCGCGGTCGTCACGGCTCTCATCGACCTGACTTCCCCCCGGCTCGCGGCGCACGACGGGTTCGCCGAACTCGTCGCCGCCGCGGACGACCCCACCACCGACCCCCACCCCGCACACAGCGCCGTCCCGGCGTCCGCATGACCAAAGGAGATCACATGCGTGCAACACTCGACCGCTCGGCGGTCCGCAATGACTGAGGTCAGCAAGCCGCTCGACGCCACGCAGGCGCAGCGCACCTACGGCACCGACACCGGCTCGACGCGCGTCGACAAGGTCAAGGGCCGCGGCGGCGGTCTCGTCGCCCTCGCCTTCGCGAGCATCGTCGACGGCTTCGAAGGTGGCCTCGTCAACACGCTGTTCCCCGTCATCCGCGACTCCCTCGGGCTGCAGACGAGCGCCCTCGGAATCATGACGGCGATGAGCCGCTTCGCGCGGATGCTGTTCGGCCCGATCTGGGCCGCCCTCGCCGACCGCTACGGGCGCAAGCGGATCCTCTTCATCGCCACCGGGCTGTGGGGTCTGTGGACCGTCGCCGCCGGCTTCGCGCAGAACCCGACGCAGCTGTTCATCCTGTACGGCATCGGCGTCATCGGCACCGTCGCGAGTGAGCCGATCACGAACGGCCTGATCGTCGACATGTACCGCTCCAAGGAGCGCGGCCGGGCCTTCGGCACGCTGCGGACGATCGCCTTGACCGCATCCGTCTTCGCGACGCCACTCATCGGCCAGTTCGCCAACGTCGAGGACGGCTGGCGCTACGGCATGTTCGCCATGGGCGGCATCAGCGTCGTGTCGGGCATCCTGATCCTCCTGCTCGTGCACGAGCCGAAGAAGCACACCCCCGTCGGCGCGATCGACCCCGACGCCATGAAGTTCAACTTCCGCGACGCCGTCGGCCTGCTGCGCAACCGCACGATCCTCTTCATGGCCGTCCAGGTCATGCTCACGACGAGCCTCGTCCTGTTCGCCTTCTTCGTCGTGTACTGGGTCGACGAACGAGGCTGGACGACGGCTGATGCCGCCTTGCTCATGTCGGCCTACATGCTCGGTGCGGTCATCAGCAGCTTCGCCGGCGGCCTGCTCGGCGACTGGTTCGAGCGGCGCTTCGGCTACAAGGGCCGCGTCATGATGATGCAGGGCTACCTCGTGGCCTACGCGGTGTCGACCGCGCTGCTGTTCCAGATCGACTGGGGCACCGGCGTCGCGGTCTACGTCGCGGTCTTCGTGACAGGTCTGCTGAGCTCGCTCGGACACCCCGGAGCCGTGCTGCCCATCGTGGGATCGGTCGTGCACAAGAGCGTCGTGGCCACCGCCTACGCCCTGATCTTCTCCTTCATCCAGGGCCTGTTCGCGGCGATCTTCAGCCTCGCCTTCGGCTTCCTCGCCGATGCGCTCGGTCTCCAGGCGCTCATGTTCTGGCTCATCTCGGTCCCGTATGCGATCAACGCCGTCCTGTGGACGCTCATGTACCGCATCTACCCGAGGGACGCCGCGGCGCAGCGCGCGCTCGACGACCAGGAAGAGGCGGCGCTCGCCGCGGCTCCGGCATCCGTCGACTCCGGCGAAGCCGACCCGCGCGCCTGACCGGCCGCCCCCGACACCCCGACAGGATTCCAGGAGAACCCGATGCTCAAGCCCCGTTCCACCCCCACTCGCGAGCTCGTCCGCCTCGACGGACTGTGGCGCTTCGCGCTCGACACGAAGGTGGCCGACACCCCGTGGACCGCGGCGCTCGACACCCCACTCGAGGCGCCCGTCCCGGCCAGCTACAACGACCTGTTCGTCGACGCCGAGATCCGCGACCACGTCGGCTGGGTCTGGTATCAGCGCCAGGTGCGCGTGCCGCGGGGGTGGGCGGGCGAGCGCGTCTTCGTGCGGCTGGATGCCGCGACCCACGAGGGCCGCGTCTACGTCGACGGGGAGCTCGTGGCCGAGCACGTCGGGGGCTACACGCCGTTCGAGGCCGACATCACCGACCTCGTGCAGCCGGGGCAGGAGTTCCGCCTCACGGTCGGCGTGAACAACGTGCTGACCAACACGACGATCCCGCCGGGGTTCGTGACGGTCGACGACCTCGGCCGCAAGAAGCAGAAGTACCTGCACGACTTCTACAACTACGCGGGTCTCGCACGCTCGGTGTGGCTCTACAGCGCGCCGGCCGTCCGCGTCGACGACATCACGGTCGTCACGGACGTCGACGGTGCGGACGGGGTCGTGTCGTACGACATCGCCACGACGTCCGAGGCCGACGTCCGGGTGCGGATCCGGGATGCCGCGGGCAACCCCGTCGGCGAGGCCGAGGGCGCGCGGGGCGAGGTGCGCATCCCCGATGCGACGCTGTGGCAGCCGGGCGCCGGCTACCTCTACGAGCTCACAGCCGAGGTCGTCTCGGGCGGTGAGGTCGTGGACGCGTACCCGCTCGCGGTCGGCGTGCGCACCGTCGAGGTCAAGGGCAACAAGTTCCTCATCAACGGCGAGCCGTTCTACTTCACCGGGTTCGGCAAACACGAGGACACCGCCGTGCGCGGAAAGGGGCACGACGACGCCTACCTCGTGCACGACTTCGAGCTCATGAAGTGGATGGGCGCGAACTCGTTCCGCACCTCCCACTACCCGTACGCGGAAGAGGTGCTCGAGTACGCCGACCGGCAGGGCATCGTCGTCATCGACGAGACCGCGGCCGTCGGCCTGAACTACTCGATCGTCGGCGGGTTCTTCGGCGGCCCCGTGCTGCCGACGTTCGGCCCCGACTCGGTCAACGACCAGACCAAGGAAGCCCACGCGCAGGCGATCCGCGAGCTCATCGCCCGCGACAAGAACCACCCGAGCGTCGTCCTGTGGTCGATCGCCAACGAGCCCGAGTCGGGTGTCGACGAGGCGCGCGACTACTTCGAGCCGCTCGCGACCCTCACACGCGAACTCGATCTGAGCCGGCCCATCACGTTCGTGAACATGATGCTGGCGCCCGTCGGCGTGGACAAGATCTCGGACCTCTTCGACGTCCTGTGCCTCAACCGCTACTACGGCTGGTACGTCGACACGGGTGACCTCGAGTCCGCCGAGATCCACCTCGAGGCGGAGCTGCGGGGCTGGGAGGCCATGTACGACAAGCCCATGCTCATGACCGAGTACGGCGCAGATACGGTCGCGGGCCAGCACTCGGCCCTCGCCCAGCCGTGGACCGAGGAGTACCAGGTCGCCTACCTCGACATGAACCACCGCGTCTTCGACCGCATCGAGTCGTTCGTCGGCGAGCAGGTGTGGAACTTCGCCGACTTCCAGACCGCCGTCGGGATCATCCGCGTCGACGGCAACAAGAAGGGCGTGTTCACACGCGACCGCAAGCCCAAGGCAGCCGCTCATGCGCTGCGGAGCCGTTGGACGCGGCTCGAGAAGTAGCATCCGCCTCACTGGAGAGAACATCATGATCATCGAAAAAGCCGAAGTCATCGTCACGAGTCCCGACCGCAACTTCGTGACCCTGAAGCTGACGACCGACGACGGCCTGACGGGCCTCGGCGATGCGACCCTCAACGGCCGCGAGCTCGCTGTGGTCACCTACCTGCGCGAGCACGTCGTGCCGCTGCTCATCGGGGCGGATGCCTCGAAGATCGAGGACACCTGGCAGTTCCTGTACCGCTCCGCGTACTGGCGCCGCGGCCCTGTCACGATGGCGGCGATCGCGTCGGTCGACATGGCGCTGTGGGACATCAAGGGCAAGGCGGCCGGGATGCCGGTCTACCAGCTGCTCGGCGGTGCGAGCCGCAACGGGCTGATGGCGTACGGTCACGCGTCGGGCAAGGAGCTGCCCGAGCTGTTCGACTCGATCCGCGCGCACCAGGAGCAGGGCTACAAGGCCATCCGGGTGCAGACGGGGGTGCCGACGCTCAGGGCGATCTACGGCATCGCGTCCCAGGCGGCCGACACGGGCGGGGGAGAGGCGCGCTACGACCACGAGCCGGCGCGGCGAGGCGCCAAGCCGGTGGAGGAGGACTGGGACACCCGCGCCTACCTCAACCACCTGCCGGGCGTGTTCGAAGCGGTCCGCAACGAGTTCGGTCCCGACATCCCGCTCCTGCACGACGGCCATCACCGGATGACCCCGATCCAGGCGGCGCGGCTCGGCAAGGACCTCGAGCCGTACGACCTGTTCTGGCTCGAGGACTGCACGCCCGCCGAGAACCAGGAGGCGCTGCGCCTCGTGCGCCAGCACACCACGACGCCCCTCGCGATCGGTGAGATCTTCAACACGATCTGGGACTTCAAGGACATCATCCGCGACCAGCTCATCGACTACGTCCGGGGAGCAGTGACGCACATGGGCGGCATCAGCCCCCTGAAGAAGACGCTCGACTACGCCGCGATGTACCAGATCAAGTCCGGCATGCACGGGCCGACCGACATCTCACCCGTCGGCATGGCTGCCGCCATGCACCTCGGCCTGTCGATCCACAACTTCGGCATCCAGGAGTACATGAAGCACGGCGCCAAGACCGACCAGGTCTTCGAGCAGTCCTTCACGTGGCAGGGCGGCTACCTGCACCCGGGCGACAAGCCGGGACTGGGCGTCGAGCTGAACGTCGACGAGGCCGGCAAGTACCCCTACGAGCAGGCCTACCTGCCGTACAACCGGCTCCTCGACGGCACCGTCCACGACTGGTGAGCGAAGGCGGGCGGCCCGTGGGGGCCGCCCGCGTTCTCGGCGATAGTGTCGAGGGGGCAACAGGCTGGTGGGAGTCGAATGACGCATGACGCGGGGCCGGAGCGGTCGCGGCGCAAGAGCGGCGCCGCGACGATCTACGACGTCGCGGAGCTGGCCGGGGTCAGCCCGTCGACGGTGTCGCGGGCGCTCAGCAAGCCCGGACGCATCAGCGCCGCCACGGAGGCGAGGATCCGGGCGGCGGCCGAGCAGCTGAGCTTCCGGATCAACCCGATGGCTCGCGCTCTGCACACGGGCCGCACGAGCACGCTCGCCCTCGTGGTCGCCGACATCACCAACCCGGTCGTCTTCGACATCGTCCGCGGCGCGGAGCAGGTGGCGACCGCGGAGGGCTACACGCTCGTCATCGCTGAGTCGCAGGAGTCGGGCGCGACCGAGGCGGCCGCCGTCCAGCGCCTGCTGCCCAGCGTCGACGGCATCATCCTCGCCACGAGCCGCCTCGAAGACGACGCGATCCGCGCCCTCGCCCAGCAGAAGCCGCTCGTCCTCATCAACCGCGCCGTCGACGGCGTCGCCGCGATCCTGCCGGACGTCGAGACAGGTGTCGCAGGACTGCTCGAGCTGCTCCACGATCTCGGGCACCGCTCGATCGCGTACCTCTCGGGCCCCACGACGTCGTGGGTCAGCGCCCGGCGCTGGGAGCATCTGCTCGAGCAGACGGAACGGCGCGGGATGGGGCTGGTCGAGATCGGGCCCAATGCCCCCACGATCGCGGGCGGCACGGAGGCGTGGCGCCGCGTGCGCGCCGCGAAGGTCACCGCCGTCGTGGCGTTCAACGACCTCATCGCGATCGGCCTCATGCAGGCGATGGCCCAGGCCGGCGTGACCGTGCCCGACGACATGAGCGTCGCGGGATTCGACGACATCTTCGGCAGCGAGCTCATCGTCCCCGCGCTCACGACGGTCCGCAGCCAGCTCGAGCTCGCGGGGCGCCGCGCGTCGTCGCACCTGCTCTCGCGACTGAGCGGCGAGGACCCCACCGAGGCGGAACTGCTGTCGACCGAGCTCGTCACGCGCGGCTCCACCGGCCCGGCGTAAAGCCTTCCGGCCCTCGCGGGGCCGCGGCGCCCGGAACGTCAGATGACGGAGCGGATCAGCTGTTCGAAGCCCGTGACGTGCTCGCCGATGTGCCCACGTCTGGAAGGCGATCCAGCACGAAGCACCGGATGCGGGCGGCGAGTCTCCTCGCGCGCGTGCTGAGCCGCGAACCACGGGGCCGGCGACAGGTGCGCCGGGCGCGGATACGCTCGAATGATGGCGATGTCGGCAGCGCGATCGGCGGCCACGCGCGTGAGCAACGCGATCGGAGGCTGAAATGGGACGCCTGACCACGCGCACCCCCGTGACGCGCATCGCCTTCGACGAGCGCGGCGCGGCGGTCCGCCGACGGCCCGACACGCTCGCCGTCGAAGAGCCGCTCGAGATCCGCGTGAGCGGTGAGCCGCTCAGCGTCACGATGCGCACCCCGGGCCACGACGTCGAGCTGGCCGTGGGATTCCTCGCGGGCGAAGGGGTCATCGCGTCGGGCGAGGACTTCCGCTCCGCCATCCACTGCGGCGGCCCGGGCACGGGGGCCGTGGTGCCCGGCGGTGCGGGGGACGCGGCATCCGTTCAGAACAGCTACAACGTGCTCGACGTGACCCTCGCGCCCGGCGTCGCGCCCGTCGCCTTCGACATCGCGCGCAACTTCTACACGACGAGCTCGTGCGGAGTGTGCGGGACGGCGTCGATCGAGCAGGTCGCGAAGGCGTCCCGCTTCGACGTCGGGACGGATGCCGTGACCTTCGATGCGGCATGGCTCGCGGGCCTCCCCGACGCGCTGCGCGCCGGCCAGGACGTCTTCGACAAGACCGGCGGACTGCACGCCGCGGCGCTGTTCGACGCCGCGACGGGCGAGCTGCTCGTGCTGCGCGAGGACGTCGGCCGCCACAACGCTGTCGACAAGGTGGTCGGCTGGGCCGTGCTGCACAGCCGGCTGCCCGCAGGAGGCACGGTGCTGCAGGTCTCGGGCCGGGCGAGCTTCGAGCTGGTGCAGAAGGCCGTCATGGCCGGCATCCCGGCTCTGTGCGCCGTCTCGGCGCCGTCGTCGCTCGCGGTCGAGCTGGCTGTCTCGTCGGGGCTGACCCTCGTGGGCTTCTCGCGCGGGCGCTCGCTGAACGTCTACTCGCGGCCCGACCGCATCATCGTCTGACGCGGCCCAGCGGGGCGGGCGTTGCCGCCACATGCGCCGCCGGCCCGGCGATGCCGCCACGACCTCCGCTCAACGCGGAACGCCCGGCCGGGTGACCCCGGCCGGGCGTTCGCGTGATCCGACGCGCGTCAGACGAGGTCGAACCGGTCGAGCTCGGTGACCTTGCCCCACGCGCGAGCGAAGTCGCGCACGAACTTCTCCTGCGCGTCGTCCGAGGCGTAAACCTCAGCGATGGCGCGCAGCTCGGAGTTGGAGCCGAAGACGAGGTCGGCGCGCGTGCCGATGCCGACCTTCTCGCCCGAGCCGTCCTTCGTGCCGAGGAACGCGTGCGACCCGGGGTCGAGCGGCGTCCACGTCGTGCCGAGGTCGAGCAGGTTCACGAAGAAGTCGTTCGTGAGCACGCCCGGGCGCTCCGTGAACACGCCGTACTGCGAGCCGTCCCAGTTCGCGCCGAGGACGCGCAGTCCGCCGACGAGCACCGTGAGCTCCGGCGCGCTGAGCGTCAGAAGGTTGGCGCGGTCGAGCAGGTGGTACTCGGCCGGGCGCTCCGCGAGGGGGCCGTAGTGATTGCGGAAGCCGTCGGCGGCGGGCTCGAGGTAGTGGAACGACTCGACATCCGTCTGCTCCTGCGTCGCGTCGGTGCGTCCCGGGCGGAAGGTCACGTCGACGATCACGCCGGCATCCTTCGCGGCCTTCTCGACCGCCGCGTTGCCCGCGAGCACGATGAGGTCGGCGAGCGAGACCTGCTTGCCGTCGGTGCGGTCGGCGTTGAACGCCGCCTGCACGCCCTCGAGCACCTCGAGCACCTTCGCGAGCTGCGCGGGGTTGTTGACCGCGAAGTCCTTCTGCGGGGCCAGGCGGATGCGGGCGCCGTTGACGCCGCCGCGCTTGTCGCTGCCGCGGAACGAGGAGGCCGCGGCCCACGTCGTCGAGACGAGCTCGGCGATCGTCAGACCGGACGCGAGGATGCGCTCCTTGAGCTCGGCGGCGTCGGCCGCGTCGATGAGCTCGTGGTCGACGGCGGGGAGCGGGTCCTGCCAGATGAGCTCCTCGGTGGGCACCTCGGGTCCGAGGTAGCGCGCGAGCGGGCCCATGTCGCGGTGGGTCAGCTTGAACCAGGCCCGGGCGAACGCGTCGGCGAAGGCGTCCGGGTCTTCGGAGAACTTCTTCGAGATCGGGCCGTATGCGGGGTCGAAGCGCAGAGCGAGGTCGGTTGTGAGCATGCGCGGCTCGCGGCGGCCCTCGGAGTGCGCGAGCGGCACCATGTCGGCGCCGGCGCCGTTCTTCGGACGCCACTGGTTCGCGCCCGCGGGGCTCTGGAAGAGCTCCCACTCGTACGCGAAGAGGATGTGGAAGAACTCGTTGTCCCAGCGCGTCGGGTGGTAGGTCCACGTGACCTCGAGGCCCGACGTGATGGTGTCGTCGCCCTTGCCGGTGGCGTGCGAGTTCGCCCAGCCGAGGCCCTGCTGCTCGATGCCGGCCGCCTCGGGGTTGTCGCCGACGTGCGAATCGGATGCCGCGCCGTGCGTCTTGCCGAACGTGTGGCCGCCCGCGATCAGCGCGACGGTCTCCTCATCGTTCATCGCCATGCGCGAGAACGTCTCGCGGATGTCGTGGGCCGCGAGGAGCGGGTCGGGCTGGCCGTTGGGGCCCTCGGGGTTGACGTAGATGAGGCCCATCTGCACCGCGGCGAGGGGCTTCTCGAGGTCGCGGTCGCCCGAGTAGCGCTCGTCGGCGAGCCACGTCGTCTCGGGGCCCCAGTACACGTCGTCGTCCGGCTCCCACACGTCGGGGCGTCCGCCCGCGAAGCCGAAGGTCTTGAAGCCCATCGACTCGAGCGCGACGTTGCCGGCGAGGATCATGAGGTCGGCCCACGAGATCGACTGGCCGTACTTCTTCTTGACGGGCCACAGCAGGCGGCGCGCCTTGTCGAGGTTGCCGTTGTCGGGCCAGCTGTTGAGCGGGGCGAAGCGCTGCTGTCCCGCGCCGCCGCCGCCGCGGCCGTCGGTCACGCGGTAGGTGCCGGCGGAGTGCCACGCCATGCGGATCGCGAGGGGGCCGTAGTGGCCGAAGTCCGCGGGCCACCAGTCCTGCGACGTCGTAAGGACCTCTTCGATGTCCTGCTTGAGCGCGGCCAGATCGAGCGCCTCGAACGCCGCCCTGTAATCGAATTCCTCGCCGAGCGGGTTGGCGACGGCCGGGTTCTTGGCCAGGATCTTCAGGTTGAGCTGATTGGGCCACCACACGCGGTTCGCCGAGCCCGTCGTGGGGTGCGGCTGCGCCCCGTGGATGACGGGGCATGCGCCCTGATCCTGGGGCTCGTCCGTCACGGTGACGGACTGGTCGATGGGCGTCGGACCGCCGATCCCGGTTTCGAGGTCGTCGTCATAGGTCATGGAGCTTCCTTCCGATTGGCGAGCAGGGCAGAGGACGTGCAGGAACAGTGGACGTGCAGGAACGGGGGAGGAATCAGGCGCGAGCGGATGCCGCGCACGCGGGGCACACGCCCCAGAACGTGATCTCGGCCACCTGGAGCGCGAATCCGTGCGTGTCGGACGGCGTGAGGCACGGAGACGCGCCCACGACGCAGTCGACGTCCTCCACGGCGCCGCACACCGAGCACACGAGGTGGTGGTGGTTGTCGTCGACGCGCAGCTCGAAGCGTCCCGGCTGGCCGGCAGGCTCGATGCGGCGCACGAGGCCCGCGACGGCGAAGTCGTTGAGCGCGTTGTAGACCGACTGAAGGCTCGTGTTCGGAACCGACCGCGACACGGCCGCGAAGACCTCGTCGGCGCTCGCGTGCGGATACTCGTCGAGGGCCTCGACGACGGCCCGTCGCGAGTCGGTGATGCGAAGGCCCGCGGCGCGGATCCGCTCGCCCGCATCTCGGGCGGAGGGGGCGACGGAGCTCATGCCGGAAGTCTAGCGATGTTTTGAACCACTCAAAACAGACTCATCGGATGCAGGTGCTCGGCGCTGCCGGACGCGGCCTCGGCGCCGCCGGATGCTCGTCTGGACGCGCCGCGAAGACGGCGCCGGGACCGGCCGGTCAGGCCGATCCCGGCGCGTCGAGGGACGCCGAGCCGAGCTCGCTTCAGTCGGCGGCGGCAACCTCGACGGGCGTGCCGCCCGCGAGCCGGAGCCAGGTGTCGACGACGGTGTCGGGGTTGAGCGAGACCGACTCGATGCCCTGGGCGACGAGCCACTCCGCGAGGTCGGGGTGGTCGCTGGGCCCCTGGCCGCAGATGCCGATGTACTTGCCTTGTCGCTTGCACGCCTCGATCGCCATCGAGAGCAGCTTGAGGACGGCCGGATCGCGCTCGTCGAACGTGCTCGCGACGAGGGCGCTGTCGCGGTCCAGGCCGAGCGTGAGCTGCGTCATGTCGTTCGAGCCGATCGAGAAGCCGTCGAAGAACTCGAGGTAGTCGTCGGCGAGCAGGGCGTTGGTGGGCACTTCGCACATCATGACGACCTTGAGGTCGTTGACGCCGCGGCGCAGGCCGTTCTCGGCGAGCAGTTCGACGACGGCGTGGCCTTCGCCGACCGTGCGGACGAACGGCACCATGACCTGCACGTTCGTGAAGCCCATCTCGTCGCGGACGAACGTGAGGGCCTCGCACTCCATGTCGAAGCACGCGCGGAAGTCGGGTGAGATGTACCGCGAGGCGCCGCGGTACCCGAGCATCGGGTTCTCCTCCTCGGGTTCGTAGAGCTCGCCGCCGATGAGGTTTGCGTACTCGTTCGACTTGAAGTCGCTCATCCGCACGATCACGGGCTCGGGGGCGAACGCTGCGGCGATCGTCGCGACGCCCTCCACGACGCGCTGGACGAAGAACTCGCGGGGCGACGGGTACGCCGCGATCCGTTCGTCGATCTCGGCGCGCAGTTCGGCCGGCAGGGTGTCGTGCTCGAGGAGTGCGCGGGGGTGGATGCCGATCTGCCGGTTGATGATGAACTCGAGTCGCGCGAGGCCCACGCCGCGGTGGGGGAGCCGCGCGAACGAGAACGCCTGGTCGGGGGTGCCGACGTTCATCATGATCTTGACGGGCGACTCGGGCATCTTGTCGAGGTGGGTCTCGTCCTCCGTGAAGTCGAGGATCCCCTCGTACACGAAGCCCGTGTCGCCCTCGGCGCAGGAGACCGTGACCGCCTGGCCCTCGCGGAGCGTGCGGGTCGCGTCGCCCGTGCCGACGACGGCGGGGATGCCGAGCTCGCGCGCGATGATCGCGGCGTGACACGTGCGGCCCCCGCGGTTCGTGACGATCGCGGCGGCGCGCTTCATGATCGGCTCCCAGTCGGGGTCGGTCATGTCGGCGACGAGCACGTCTCCGGTCTGGAACTGCGCCATCTGCGCGATGTCGGAGAGCACCCGCACGGGGCCGGCGCCGATGCGCTGCCCGATCGCGCCGCCCGCGACCGCGACCGTGCCCTTCTCGTGCAGCCGGAACCGACGGATGACATTCGCGGAGGCGCGCGAGACGACCGTCTCGGGGCGCGCCTGCAGGATGTACAGCTGCCCGTCGACGCCGTCCTTGCCCCACTCGATGTCCATGGGGCGGCCGTAGTGGTCCTCGATCACGAGGGCGTGCCGGGCGAGCTCCTCTAGCTCGGCGTCCGTGATCGAGAACTGCGCGCGGTCGGCGTGGGGCACGTCGACGAACGCCGTGCTCGCGCCCGCCTCGCGGCTGTCGGTGTAGCGCATCGCGATGGCCTTCTCGCCGACCGAGCGCTTGAGGATCGCCGGGCGCCCCGCGCGCAGGGCGGGCTTCGAGACGTAGAACTCGTCGGGGTTGACGGCGCCCTGCACGACGGCCTCGCCGAGCCCGTACGAGCTCGTGACGAAGACGGCGCCGCCGAAGCCGGACTCCGTGTCGACGGTGAACATGACCCCGGATGCGCCGACGTCGGACCGCACCATGCGCTGCACGCCGGCGGACAGCGCGACGTCGTGGTGGTCGAAGCCGTGGTGCGCGCGGTACGCGATCGCGCGGTCGTTGTAGAGCGACGCGTAGACGCTGCGGATCGCGGCGAGGATGTTCTCGATCCCGCCGACGTTGAGGAAGGTCTCCTGCTGGCCCGCGAACGAGGCATCCGGAAGGTCTTCGGCCGTCGCCGAGGAGCGCACCGCCCACGTGACGGTCTCGGGCTCGGCATCCGTCGCCACGAGCTTTTCGAATGCCGAGCGGATGTCGCGCTCGAGGTCGTCAGGCAGCGGGTGCTCCTCGATCCAGAAGCGGATCTCGGTGCCCACGTGAGTGAGCCGCGTGACGTCGTCGACGTCGAGATCCGCGATCGCGTCACGGATCCGGCCGCCCAGGTCGCCGTGCGCGAGGAACCGGGTGTACGCGTCGGCGGTCGTCGCGAACCCCCCGGGCACGCGCACGCCGAGATCGGCGAGGTTCGAGACCATCTCGCCGAGCGACGCGTTCTTGCCGCCCACCTGGGGCAGGTCGGCCATGCCGATCTCGTCGAACCAGAGGATGTTGCTCATGAGGGACTCTCTTTCGTGGGCGCGGGGTCCGCGAGGTGGTGGGTCGATCAGGGACGGAGCTTGAGGGTCTGCAGGATGACCGCCGACATCTCTTCGACGCTCTTCGTCGACGAGTTCAGGAACGGCACGCGGTTGCGGCGGTAGAGATCCTCGGCGCGGCGCAGCTCGAGGGTGCACTGCGCGAGACTCGAGTACCGCGAGTCGGGGCGCCGCTCGTGCCGCACCTGACTCAGGCGCAGCGGCGTCGTCGTGATGCCGAAGCAGCGCGACGCATACTTTCCGACGAGCAGCGGGAGTCCCTCGGTCGGGAAGTCGTCGTCGGTCAGGGGGTAGTTCGCGACGAGGAGGCCGTACTGCAGAGCGAGGTACATCGTCGTCGGCGTCTTGCCGCAGCGGCTCGGCGCGATGATGATGACGTCCGCGATGTCGAGGGCGCGGTCGCTCTGCCCGTCGTCATGCTCGATCGCGTACTCGACGGCGCGCATCCGCGCGAAGTACTGCGTCGCATCGCCGAGCCGATGGAACTGGCCCAGCTGCTCGGACGCGCTCGTCCCGAGTGCCAGCTCGAGCTCGGTCAGGTGTCCGCCGAGCAGGTCGATGATCGTCGCCGGGGCGGATGCCAGCACCGCGCTCACTGCGGCATCCTTCGTCGTCGTGAACACGACGGGTGCGAAGCCGGCGGCTGCATCGTGCGTGATGTCGCGGACGACGTTCGCCGCGCCCTGGGGCGTGTCGACGAACGGGATCGTGTGCTTCTGGAACGCGAATCCGGGGAAGTTCGCGAGCAGCGCGTTTCCGAGGGTCTCTGCGGTGATGCCCGTGCTGTCCGAGACGAAATACGCTGCGCGCACGGCGCGCTGCGTGGCCTCCGAGGCGATCGCCGAATGCATAGTCCGAAGGTAATCGCGAGAACAACCCTTGTTGCCTACGAGTCTCAGGTAAAGAATCCCGATGTTTGACGCCCAAGAAAGAGTGGGCTCGGGAAGTCGAATTCCCGGCGGATTGAACATCCGGTGGACTCGACCGACCACGCGTAACGCGCAATTGGTAGCATCCGACCTATCGGGGCTGGACTGCGCGGGGCGGTCCGTCGGAGGGGTGCGTCAGTGGACGATGTCGAGCTTTCTTCGCAGCCGGATGACGGGAGCCCGGCGGTCTCGCGCCGGGCACTGATGCGCGCAGGAGCGTGGGCGGTGCCCGCGCTGGCTGTCGGAGCGGCGATGGCGCCCGCAAAGGCGAGTGCGGTCCCCGCGAGCGACTCGGTCGCTTCCGTCAAGGACGCCGAGGCAGGCCCGGATGCCGCGCTCAGCGCCGTCCGCTCGTTCTCCCTCGTATCGGGCGAGACCTACAAGGGCGTGGTGCCGATCCGGATCGAGTTCGACGAGCGACTGGCCGCTCCTTCGATCGTGACCGTGAGGCTCGGGCGAACCACTCGGATCGCGCGCCGGGGCGACGGCGACCGCGTGTGGGTGACGGACGACTGGGACACGACGGTCAAGCTCGCCGATCCGACGCAGGTCTCGCCGTCGAATCACCTGGTGTGGGCGCAGGTGTCCGCCGTCATCCGTGGGCTCGAGTACGTCACGGCCCCTGTCCACGTGTTCACCGGCAACTACGACTACGGCGATCTGCCCGACGGCGGCTGGGATCCCGCCATGGAGTGGGCGGCGGACTACTCGTCGATGCAGGCCTTCGACGACTCGCACGAGGCCTCGATCGTGGGGCAGCGGTACTCGCGGATCGCCGCCGACCCGATCAATCCGCGCCGGCGGAACATCCTCCAGGCCTTCCCGCCCGATACGGCGGACTACGGCGCCACCGGCCAACCGCGGTTCCAGGCGCAGTCGCCCAGCGACTGGTACGAAGGGAGCGAAGGGTACGTCGGCTTCTCGATCCTCGTGCCCAACACCGACTCCGCCCGGTACCTCTCGGGCGGCTTCCCGCACGTGGAGCTCTCGCGCCCCGGCGAGACGAACATGCACATCGCGATCTTCCAGATGTACGGCCCGCAGGCGACCGAGCCGAGCGACTACCCGGACGGCCGTGGTGCGATCACGATCATCGACGCGAACCGCAATTCCGAGGAGGAGCCGATCGACCGGTTCCACATCGCGGCGAACCAGCTCAACGGCGGCGACCCCGGCTTCCTCGTCGACTTCGACTACAACCGAGGCAAGTGGACCGACATCGTCCTCGGCTTCCACATGTCGGCCGACGTCAAGCGCGGCTGGATCGAGGTGTACCTCAACCTCGGCGATCACGACAGGGTCCAGCCCGTCCCGCTGTTCGGCGGGATGCTGCGGCTGCCGCGGGTTACCGCCTGGCCGCAGACATCCACGCCGGCGGTTCCCCCGGCGTACTCGGACGGCACGCTCATCACGGGCGGCTCGCGCCGCAACCGGATGGACATGCAGGTGTACCGTTCGCGCTCCGCATACGACCAGGTCGTGCTGAACCACACGGCGCACCGTATCGGTCCGACTGTCGAGTCTGTCGACCCGCGCTCCTACCGACGCTGAGCTCAGCGGGGCCGACCCCTAGGGGTGCGGCAGGAGGTCGCTGCGGGTCGGCACCGGGTGGTAGCCGTCGCGTGCGACCTGTACGAGCGTCGCGATGACGGTGACGAGCTCGAGAACGCCGATGGCGATGAGCAGGATGATTGCCATGATGGGCCTCCGATGTCGGTTCTTCACTGACCCCGACGTTCGTCTCTGAGATGCCCGGCGCGCATGCGGCATCCGCCTTATCTTCCAGGCGGGCGCCGTCGACGCGCGTGAGGTCCCGGTCAGCGCGACGAGTGCGCGGACAGGTAGGCCGCTTCCGTGCGGGTCGTCGCACCCGTCTTGCGGAGGATGTTCGACACGTGCACGCTCGCCGTCTTGGTGCTGATGAACAGCTGCTCGGCGATCTGGCCGTTGCTCAGCCCGCGCGCGACGAGATCGAGCACCTGACGCTCCCGCTCTGTGAGAAGGGCGTCGAGGGATGCGGCATCGCTCGATGCATCGCGGTGATCGCCGCCGACCGCACCGACGCGACGCTCGAGTTCGGTGACGCTGTCGACGATGAGCCCCATGCCGATCGCCTCGCCCCACGCGCGGGCCGTCTGCGCCGCGGTCCGCGCGCCCGCGCGGTCGCCCGCGTTGGCGAGCGCCTCCGCATGCCGGAAGGCGGCGTACGGCGCGAGCTGCGCCGGCGCGATGTCGTCGCGCGTCGCCTCGACGGCGCGCTGCCAGAGCGCCGGATCGGTGCCCGTGGAGCGCGGGCCGCCCAGCTCGGCGTCCACGATCGCGGAATAGGCGGATGCCGTCGGCCAGCCGCTCGCGGCGGCGAGCGCGGACCGCACCTCGCCTTCGAGGTCGTCGGTCGAGCGAGGGGTGTCATCCCGGTCAGAGAGCGTCATCCCCGTGACCCGCGCGGCGGCCACCACCCGCGCCGCGAAGGCGATCAGCGGCAGGTCGTAGGCGGGGAAGGAGCGATGCTCCGGGTCGATCAGCACACCGACCTCGCGCCACGCTTCGCGGGTCTCGCCGCGGGCGAGCGCGAGCTGGCCGCTCACGAGCGCGAGCCCGAGCGCGGCCTGCACATCCAGGGTGGCCTGCTGCCGGAGCGACCCGCGCCAGCCGCGCAGCAGCCGCTCCGCGAGCGCGTGATCGCCCGACCACAGCGTCGCCTGCACTTTGAGGCGCCGCAGCGGCGCGCTGAAGCCGATCGGCGCGTCGAGTTCGAGCGCGCGATCGAGCATCTCCCCTGCGCGATCCGTCTGGCCCAGGGCGTAGAGCGGGCTGATGACGTTCGACTGCAGGATCGCCCCCGATGTGCGCTCGACACCCCGCTGCCGCGCCCGCTCGGCGCCCTCCTCGGCGGTGCGCACGGCCTCGTCGTAGCGGCCGAGCAGATTCAGGGCGTCCGACTGGTTCACCCAGTACCTCAGACGGGCCGAATCGTTGCCGACGGCGAGCTCTCCGGCGAACGCCAGATCGGCGAGTCCCGCGTCGATGTCGCCGCCGGCCAGTCGAGAGAACCCCCGGATGTTGGAGGCGACCGACATGCGCGGCCGGTTGTCGACCGCGGTGGCCTCGGCGAACGCTCCGTCCGCCATCTCGATGGCTTCGTCGAATCGCGCGAAGATCATGAGGCGCGCGGCCAGCTCGCCGAGCACGTTCGCACGCAGCACGCTGCGCGGCTGCCCGTCGAGCACGGCGAGCGCCTGCCGAAGCAGGTCGATCGACCCGGGGAGGCCGATGTTCGCCAGGTACGACGCCTTGTTGCGCAGCAGGAGAGCGTAGGCGGCCGCGTCGCCAGGGTCGCACAGCCTGATCGCCTCGTCGATGAGCGCGATCGCCCGCTCGCTCTCGCCCGCGTTCCGCAGCACGTACGAGGTCTCGCCCAACAGCTCCACCTTCGTGCGCACCGAGAGCTCGCTCGCGTCGGGCACCTGGTCCCACAGCTCGATCGCCCGCTCGCCCATCGACGCGGCGGTCGCGAACGCGAACGAGGACCGCGCCTGCTGGTAGGCGGCGATCGACGCGATGAAGGCCTCGCGCGTATTGTGCGCCGCCATCCAGTGGTACGAGACGGCGGTCGCCTCCGCGCCGGCGGCCGCGGACTGCTCCATGAGCGAGCGGGCATAACGCGTGTGGAATCGCACGCGCTCGCCGGGGAGCAGCTGCTCGTGGATCGCCTCGCGCACGAGGGCGTGCCGGAAGGCATAGGCGGTGCCGTCCACGACCAGCACGCTCGCCGCGATCGCCTCGCTGGCCGCCGCGTCGATGTCTTCGAGAGACTCGTCGCACACGGCGACGAGCAGCTCGTGCTCGACGCGCACGCCACCGGCGGCGATGAGCCTGAGCATCCGCTGCGTGGGCTCGCTGAGCTGCTCGTAGCGGGCGAGCAGGATGTCGCGCAGCGTGTCGGGGAACCCCTCGAGGCCCCGCGTCCCGCTGCAGCACACGAGCTCTTCGACGAAGAAGGGAACGCCCTCGGTGCGCTCGTAGACCTGTGCGAGCTCGTCCTCGTCGGGCGGATGATCGAGGATCGCGGTCGCCATCTCGCGCACCTGACGCCGGTCGAGGCGGACGAGCTCGAGACGCACGACGCGCCGATTGCGGTCGAGCTCGGGCAGCAGCGCGCGCAGAGGGCTCCCGCGCCGCAGCTCGTCGCTGCGGAACGTGAGCACGATGAGCAGCCGGGCGTCTTCGATGACCCTCATCAGGAAGCGCAGCAGTCCCAGGCTCTGCGGATCGACCCAGTGCAGGTCCTCGATCACGAGCACGACCGGCTGCGCACGCGACACGTTCTCCAGGACCTCGGCGACGGCGTCGTAGAGGCGGTCGGCGCTCCCGCGGACGGGTGCGTCGCCGACCGAGGTGGTCATGCTCAGCTCGGGGAGAAGCAGCGCGAGCGCGTCGGCCGCGGGCCCCGAAGCGTTGAAGAGCGCTTCCTCGCCCACCTCCTGCGCGAGCGATCGGAGCGCCGAGATGATCGGGGCGTAGGGCGGCGCGTCGCGATCGAAGTCGACCGACTGTCCGCGCAGGACGATCGCGTCATCCGGTAGGCCGCGCACGAACTCGCCCACGAGACGGGTCTTGCCGATGCCCGCCTCGCCGCCGATCAGCACGGTGCGCGTCGACCCCGCGATGCTCTCGGCATAGGCGTCGCACAGCGCGTCGAGGTCGGCCTCACGGCCGACCAGCGACGGGCTGACCGAAGCTCGCATGAATCCATCGTCCCACCGTCCTCCGACAATGGGCACGGCCGAGCGAAGCCCGGCGGCGGGGGCCGCGCCCGCGAGCGAGCCCGTCACAGGTGCGAGATCGCCCTCGGCGCCGGCTGTGCGGAGTGGCGGAATCTCTGGACGAGCTTGTGCAGACCGCTCTCGCGGCTGCGGGTGGTGCCGGCCGCGCGCTCGTGCGCGAGCCGGCGGTTCTCGAGCTCTCGGAGCTGCCTCTGGTCGGCGGCTTCGCGAAGGTGGGTGAAACTGGTCTCGCTGACGTACATGGTGACTCCTCAGGTGGTTCGTCCTGAGTGAGATTCCTCCTTAAGGCACCCCGCCTCCATCGGGAGGATGCCGTATTTGCAGGCGAGATCTAGGTCCGGCCCTGAGGCGGCTCCTCACGCGCACAGGCGGCTGATACTGTCGGCTCTCTCCCGCCCTCGACGAGTCCACGAGATCTGGACAGCGCAGTGACGCGCTCCGAATCACCACAATTCACAAGGAGCCGACATCATCGCTTCCGACACCGCGTCCCGATACCGCATCGAGCCGACCGTCGTCCAGGCGCTGCGCAGCCCGCGCCTCCTCACGAGAGAGGTGCTCGCGGGCCTCGTCACGGCGCTCGCCCTCATCCCCGAGGCGATCGCCTTCACTGTCGTGACCGGCGTCGACCCGCGGGTGGGCCTGTTCTCCTCGTTCGTCCTCGCCGTCGTCATCGCGTTCACGGGCGGGCGTCCCGCGATGATCACGGCCGCCGCCGGATCGGTCGCGCTCGTGGTCGCGCCGATCTCGCGCGAATACGGTGCCGACTACCTCATCGTGACGATCGCGCTCGCGGGCATCATCCAGGTGCTGCTGGCGGTGTTCGGCGTCGCGCGGCTCATGCGCTTCATCCCACGCAGCGTCATGGTGGGCTTCGTCAACGCGCTCGCGATCCTCATCTTCATCTCGCAGATCCCGCAGCTGATCGACGTGCCGTGGGCCGTATACGTCCTGACGGCGGCGGGTCTCGGCATCCTGATCCTCTGGCCTCGCATCACGCGCGCGGTCCCCGCGCCGCTCGTCGCGATCGTGGTGCTGACTGCCGTCGTCGTGATCTTCGGCATCGCCGTGCCGAACGTGGCCGACCAGGGTGAGCTGCCGGAGAGCTTCCCTGCGCTGCTCATCCCGAACGTGCCCATCACGTGGGAGACGCTGCAGATCGTCGCGCCGGCGGCGTTCGCGGCGGCGCTCGTCGGCCTGCTCGAGTCGCTCATGACCGCCAAGCTCGTCGACGACATCACCGACACGCACTCGCGCAAGACCCGCGAATCGTGGGGCCTCGGCGTCGCCAACATCGCCTCCGCCTTCTTCGGCGGCACGGGCGGCTGCGCGATGATCGGCCAGACGATGATCAACGTCAAGTCCGCGGGCGGGCGCACGCGTATCTCGACGTTCCTGTCCGGCGTGTGGGTGCTCGTGCTCGTGGTGATCCTCGGCGACATCGTGGGCCAGATCCCGATGGCGGCGCTCGTGGCCGTCATGATCCTCGTGTCGGTCATGACCTTCGACTGGCACAGTGTCACGCCTTCGACGCTGCGACGGATGCCGCTGAGCGAGACCGTCGTCATGCTCGTCACCGTCGGCATCACGGTGTGGACCCACAACCTCGCGACGGGTGTCATCGCCGGCGTGATCACGGCGATGGTGCTGTTCGCCCGCCGGGTCGCGCACTTCACGACAGTGACCCGCACAGCCGACGACGAGGTCGCCCGCTATCGCGTCGACGGCGAGCTCTTCTTCGCGTCGAGCAACGACCTCACAACCCAGTTCGACTACGCCTCCGATCCGAAGCGCGTCGTGATCGACTTCAGCCGTTCGCACGTGTGGGATGCCTCGACCGTCGCGACTCTCGACGCGATCGTGACGAAGTACGCGCGCCACGGCGTCACCGTCGAGTTCGAGGGGATGAACGCCGCGACGACGGCGTTCCACCGCCGCATCAGCGACGCCACCGGCTGAGGAGGCGGTGAGGGTCCTGGACGTCGGCGGTTCGTCCAGGCATGCCGTCCGATCGTCATTGAGCACCGTCTCGGCGGCACGTAGGTTCGAGCCGTGATCACACCGTTCGAAGGCGAGCCGTCTCAGCGCTCCACCGCAGGCTCGACGTCCGTCGGCGAGACCCCCGCCCCTCGGTACAGCGTCCGCGTGTCGACTCCTGCCCCCGTGGGCGTCGCGCCGCTCGAGATGGGAGACGCCGATTCGACTGACGAGCGCGTGCAGCTCACGACGCGCTACGTGACCCGCGGCGGCGAGCCGTGGATCCCTGTCATGGGCGAGTACCACTTCAGCCGCGACCTGCCCGAGCGGTGGGAGCGCGAGCTCCGCAAGATGAAGGCCGGCGGCATCAACGTCCTCGCGACCTACATGATGTGGATCATCCATGAGGAGGTCGAAGGTCGTGTCCGCTTCGACGGACACCGCGACATCCGGCGGTTCATCGAAACCGCCGACCGCGTCGGTCTCAAGGTCATGCTGCGCATCGGCCCCTGGGCCCACGGCGAGGCGCGCAACGGCGGCTACCCGGACTGGCTGCAGGCCCTGCCGATCCAGCACCGCTCGAACGACCCGGCCTATCTCGAGCTCGCGCGCCGCTGGTATGCGGGCATCGAGGAGCAGGCGCGCGGCCTCTTCCACACGGCCGAGAACCCCGCCGGCCCGATCATCGGCATCCAGGTCGACAACGAGCTGTACGAGAACGGACCCCATCTCGCGACTCTGCGCGAGATCGCCGAGGACGTCGGGATGCAGGCGAGCCTGTGGACGGCGACGGGCTGGGGTGGCGCGGAGCTGCCGCGCGGCAAGGTCCTTCCCGTGTACGCCGGCTATTCGGACGGCTTCTGGGAGGAGTCCGACACGGGATGGCCGGCCTTCGGCAGGATGCACTTCACGTACAGCACGGTCCGCGACGACCTCACCGTCGGCGCCGACCTGCGGGACGCGCCCGTCGAGATCGACGCGGAGGCGACGCTCGGAGCGGACGACCCGTGGCCGTTCGTGACGTGCGAGCTCGGCGGCGGCATGGCGCTCGCCTACCACCGTCGACCGCTCGTCGACCCGGACGACGTCGCGGCGCTCGCGCTGACGAAGGTCGGCAGCGGCTCGGCGTGGCAGGGCTACTACATGTACCACGGCGGTCTCCAGGTCACCGGCGAGCTCTCCTCGACGCAGGAGTCGCACGCGACGGGCTACCCCAACGACGTCCCCGCGCGCGACTACGACTTCTCCGCACCGCTGGGCGCGGTCGGAGCCCAGCGCCCGCACTTCCACAAGCTGCGTCAGCAGCACCTCCTGCTCGACGCCTTCGGCTCCTCGCTCGCGCCGGCTCCCGCGACCATCCCGGAGCAGCTCGACGGCGGGCCGCGCTGGGCTGTCCGCAGCGACGGGCGCAGCGGCTTCCTCTTCGCGAACAACCACCAGCCGGCCATCGCGGTGCTGCCGCCCGTCCCGGACGTCCGGTTCACCGTCGCGTTCGAGGACCGCAGCGTCACGATCCCGACAGCCCCGATGACGCTCGCGTCGGGGGCGTATCTCGCCTGGCCCCTCCGGCAGAGTTACGGAGCGATCCCCGCGCTGACCGCCACGGCGCAGCCGATCACCGAGCTCGCGACCGGGACGGGGACCGTCGTCCTTTTCGCGGCGATCGACGGAGTCGACGTCGAACTGCAGTTCGAGGGCGTCGACGCGTCCGCGATCAGCGGCGCCACGGTGGAGGTCGACGGCGACTTCGTCATCGCGAAGCCGCAGGCGTCGCCCGGCATCGGCTGCGAAGTGACCGTCGGCAGCACGACTCTCGTCTTCCTCGACCCCGAGACCGCCGCCGCGGTCTGGCGGGGCCGCATCGACGGGCGCGACTCGCTCGTCGTCTGGCGGGGGAGCGGCTGGTTCGACGACGCCTTCCGCGTCGTTCTGGATCAGCCGGACGCCGTCATCGACGTCGTCCCGCCGCTGGAGGGCGACTCGCTGACGGAGGTTCCGGGTGAGGGCACGATCTTCGCCCGCTACGCAGCGCCCGAGGCTGTCGCATCCGTCGCACTCGTCACGGGGGCCTTCGACGCTGCGCCGGTGGCGCCGGTGCGCCGAGGTGGATCGTCGAACCGTCTCTCTGCGCCGACCGACGAGGACTTCGATGATGCCGCCACGGTCGAGTTCGCGGTGGCCGCCGAGGCGCTCGCGGACGCCGACCAGGCGATCGCGACGGTCGAGTGGCTGGGAGATGTCATCCGCGCGTACGTGGGGGACGAGCTGATCGCCGACCAGTACTGGTACGGCCGCCCCTTCGAGATCGACCTCGCACCGTACCGCGATCAACTGGCCGAGCTGCCGCTCACGCTCAAGGCCTTCGCGTGGTCGCCCGCCACGGGCGTCTACGTCGACCCCCGCGTGCGCCCCGAGGTTCAGCAGCCGACGCTCGAGCTGCGGTCGGTCTCCGTTCAGCCGATCTGCACGGCGGCGGTCCGGTAGAGCCTGCCCCGCAGGGCTCGGCGCGAGGTCACCCCTTGTGCTGAGCCCGGTAGGTCGTGGGACTCACGCCATGCACGCGGCGGAAATGCCGCGAGAAGTAAAGCGGATCCGAGTAGCCCACGGCGATCGCGATCTCGGTGACCGTCATCTGGGTCGTGTCGAGCAGTCCCCGCGCGCGGGCCATCTTGAGCGACGTGTGGAACGCGCCGGGCCCCCCGCCGGTGGCTTGACGGAAGAGCGCGCTGAGGTGCGACGGCGACATCCCGACGATGGAGGCGAGCTCGGCGATCTGGATGTTGCCGTCCACCCGAGCCTCGAGGTACCGCATGGCGCGCTCGAGAGGCGACCCGTCGGCGGGCAGAATGCTGTCGGCGGCGATGCGCGTCAGCAGCATCCACGCGATTCCGGATGCCGTCAGCAGATGTGCGGGCGAGATCCTGCGCTCGAGCAGACCGACGAGTTCGTCGAAGAGCGCGACGACGCGATCGATTGACCGGAGGCACGTCAGGGGCTGCGCTTTGCCGAGCAGGGGACCCGTGAGCTCGGCGACATCCGTCCCGCGCACATGCATCCACCAGATCGTCCATGGATCGTCGAACGAGGCCTGATACTCGTGAGGCTGGCTCGCCGGGATCGTGATGCAGGCGGACGGGGTCAGCGTGTACGTCTCGCCCTTGAGCGTGACTGTTCCCGAGCCGGACACGCAGAGGATCACGACGGCCTCCGCAGCTCCCTTCGCGCGGATGCGACGGTGTCCGGCCGCCGCAGGGAAGTAGCCGGCGTCGGTCACCGTGAGGCGTCGCGTGCCCGCGCGATCGAGCGCGGCGTCGACCTGCGGTCGCGGGATCACGCACAGCCGCTGGTCGTCGAAGCCCTCGCGCCGATAGTGCGGCTCGACCCGCATCGCTGTTTCGTCCATGATGTTCCTCCTTCTCACCATACCCTCGCGGCTCCGCGGCGCTTAGCGTCGCCAGTGACCTGCAGCCCGCGCTGCAACCCCGCCACGCCTACCGGCCCCACCGGGGCGCCGCACTCCAGAGGAGGTAAGCGATGACCGCTGAACGGACCGATCTCGACGTCACCGTGAGCAGTGTCGAGAGCGACCCCCACGAGAAGCTCGTCCTGCCGGAGGTCCCCGCCGACCTCCGGCACGCTGTCCAGCGCGGCGAGGCCGTCGCGTGGCGTGAGCCGCTCACGATCCGCACCTACGAGGCGGGTGAGCCGAGCCCGTTCCCGATGTACCTCGACCACCGCGTGTATCAGGGCTCGAGCGGCAAGGTCTATCCGATCCCGTTCACCGAGAACGTGTCGGACGAGCCGACGCTGCGCGACTGGGACGCCGTGCACCTCGAGAACGAGTACGTGCGGCTCGTCGTGCTGCCCGAGCTCGGCGGCCGCATCCACATCGGCTACGACAAGACGACCGACTACGACTTCTTCTACCGCAACAACGTCATCAAGCCCGCGCTCGTGGGTCTCGCGGGTCCATGGATCAGTGGCGGCGTCGAGTTCAACTGGCCGCAGCACCACCGCCCCGCGACCTACCTGCCGGTCGAGACCTCGATCGAGTACGGCGACGACTCGGTCACGGTGTGGTGCCACGACCACGACCCGTTCGCCCGCATGTCGGCGCAGCACGGGGTGCGGCTCCGTGCGAACAGCTCGATCGTCGAGCTCGCGGTGCGCCTGCACAACCGCACGGACGAGCGTCAGACTTTCCTATGGTGGGCCAACGTCGCCGCGCGGGTGCACGCCGACTACCAGTCGTTCTTCCCCGAGGACGTCCGGTACGTCGCCGACCACGCCCGCCGCGCGCTGACCGCGTTCCCGCAGGCGGACCGGCCCTACTACGGCGTCGACTACCCCGCCCTCGCCGCTGAGCAGGCGGGCGCCGACCGCATCGACTGGTACCGCAACATCCCCGTGCCGACGTCGTACATGATCGTCGACTCGCAGCAGGACTTCTTCGGCGGCTACGACCATGCCGCCGGCGCGGGCTTCGTGCACTGGGCCGAGCGTCGCGTGTCGCCGGGCAAGAAGCAGTGGACGTGGGGCGACGCGCCGTTCGGCCACGCGTGGGACGCGCAGCTGACCGACGGCGACGGCCCCTACGTCGAGCTGATGGCGGGCGTCTACACCGACAACCAGCCGGACTTCACGTGGATCCTCCCCGGCGAGACCAAGGTCTTCACGCAGTACTGGTACCCGATCCCCGAGATCGGCGTTGCGCATCAGGCGACTCCGGATGCCGCGGTGCACGTCGAGCACGGCGTCGAGCTCGCGGCGACCTTCGCTGTCACGCGGCCGCAGCCGGGTGCCGTGCTGCGCATCCTGGCGGGATCCGAGGTCGTGGCCTCGCAGACGGCGGACCTCGTGCCCGGCGTGCCAGCCGGGGTCGCGGCATCCGTCGCCGACGCCGACGACGCCGCGGCCGAGCTCCTGAGCGCGGACGGCCGGATCCTCGTCCGGTGGACGCAGACCGTCGCCGGCGACGAGGAGCCGTGGGTCGCCGACGAGCCCTTGGCCCCCGAGGCCGTCGAGTCCGTCGAGGAGCTCTATCTGACGGGCCTGCACCTCAGCCAGTACCGCCACCCCACCCGCTCGCCGCTCGCCTATTGGGATGCCGCTCTGCAGCGTGATCCGGGCGACGTCCGCACCAATCTCGCGCTCGCCGACCGCGACTACCGCGCGGGACGCTACGCGGCGGCGCTGGCGCGGATCGAGCTCGCCCTGCGGCGGCTCACGCGCCGCAACGCCAACCCGGTCGACGCCGAAGCCTTCTACCTGCTCGGGCTCGTGCAGCGTCGGCTCGGAAGGACGCGGGAGGCCGAGGCGGCGTTCGGCAAGGCGGGCTGGGACGGGACGTGGGCGGCGGGCGCGGGCTTCGCGCTCGCACAGTCGCTCGCCTGCCGCGGTCAGAATCGCGCCGCACTGCGCGTGCTGGACACCCTCGACGGTGTCGTCAGCCACGACACGCGACGCATCGCGCTCCGGGCGATCGTCCTGCGCCGGGTCGACGCGCATGCCGAGGCCGAGACGCTCGTGAGGCGGGCGCTCGCCGCAGACCCGCTCGACGCGACGCTGCGCGCCCTCGCCGGCCAGCCCATCGCCGAGGACGCGGGCCTGCTCGTCGACGTCGCCCTCGACTTCCGGAACGCCGGCGCACAGGATGAGGCGCTGAGCGTCCTGCGGGCCGCCACGGTCGTCCCGGTCTCGGCGGGCGGCAACGTGCGCCCGATCGCGCACTACCTCGCGGCGGCCATCCTCGACGGCCTCGGCCGCGAGGAAAAGGCGCAGGAGCAGCGGGCGAAGGCTCGTTCCGCCGAGCTCACGTGGGCCTTCCCCTACGGCCTCGATGCGCTCGACGCCCTCGAGACCGCGATCGAGAAGGACCCGACGGATGCCGTCGCGCATTCGCTCCTCGGAATGCTGCTGTACGCGCACGGGCGTCGGCGCGAGGCCGCGAACCACTGGCGCCGCGCGATCGACCTCGGCCGCGCGGACGTCGTGCTCTACCGGAACGCCGCGCTCGCGGCCTACAACATCGCGCACGACGATGACGAGGCGTGGGAGCTGTACGCGCGTGCCGTCGAGGTGGCGCCTGCCGATCCGCGGGTGCGCTACGAGCAGGACCAGCTTGCGATCCGTCTCGGGCATGCGAGCGCGGAGCGACTGGCCCGCGTCCAACCGGTCGAGGACATCGTGCTCACGCGAGACGACTTCACGATCGAGTATGTGAAGCTCCTGATCTCGGCGGGCCAGGCCGCGCGAGCCCACGAGATCCTCGTCACGCGCTCCTTCCATCCGTGGGAGGGTGGTGAGGGCCAGGCGATCGCCGCGTGGGATGCCGCTCTCGAGGCCGACGGGCTGCCGCTCACCGATCCGCCCGCGACACTCGGTGAGACGCGCGCGCAGTACGTGCCGCCCATCGCGCGGCACGACGAGGGTGCGACGGACTACTTCGCCACGAGCCTGCCCGAGCTGCTCCTGTTCTCGCGTGAGGACAGCGAAGACTGACCATGATCGGCTGCTCCCCATCGGGACGGCGGCTGTGCTGCGGGCGAGCGCCCGACCGAGGCGTCAGGCGATGTCGCCCACGCGCGCTGACGTCATCGGCCGTCGCGGACGTCGGCAAGCTGCTCCGTGACCAGGCGGAGGTCGGTGAATCGCGCGACAGCGACATCCCCCATCGGCGCCTGCGACATGATCCCGAGGCGCAGCGGAGCCGGGGAGTCGAGACGGAAGAGGCGGACGAAGTGCCACTCGCTGCCGTCGACGGAGTAGTGGTACGCATACGCGTCGCCGACGCTCGACACCCGCAGCCAGACTTCGCCGCCCGTGATGACGGGCCCGTTGGAATCGTCGGAGTAGCGATCCGTGACGACGCTCACGACCATCTCCTCGCCGTGCGGCGAGTACTCGAAGCACAGCTTCGCCCAATGATCCTCGTCGGCCCACAGCGTCAGGGCGGCGGCGTCGAACGTCGTGCGCTGCCCGCCGACCGAGACCCGCGCTGACAGCTGGAAGGGCCGAGGAGGAGCGAACGAGAGACTCGTCGCGGTGTGGAACGGCGCCGCCCCGGTCGCATCGTTCGTCCAGTCGACGCCGGGTGCCGCGGTCAGCAGGATCGCGCCGTCCTCGACGGCGATTTCGCCCACCCCATGCGTCCACTCCGACCCCGGAAGCCCGGGAATGACAACCGACATCGCGATCTCCGTTCGTTCGGGGCGGGTCACCTGTAACCGGTCTCAGCCTATCGACGCCTGCTCCCTGCGCGCCTATTGACGAGCGGAGTGGTCGCCGGAAGGATGTGCCGCAGCGCGGAAGGAGAACGCATGGCCGACTCGACGCGCGATGCGACCTGGCCGCCGCCGACATGGCAGACCGACGTGTACCCGCATGAGGACCACGCCCACAACTTCTACGTTGCACAGTCGACGACTCGCCCGCTCGCCTCGATCCTCCTGCTCCACGAGTTCCCCGGCATCGACGGCAGGATCACGGCGTTCGCCGATCAGCTCGCGCGGAGCTTCCGGGTGGTGATGCCGTCGATCTTCGGCGAGGACGGAGATCCCCACTGGAAAGGCAGTCTGCGGCAGATCTGCGTGCGACGAGAGGTGCACGCCCTCGCTCGTGAGGGAGTGAGCAAGGACGTCGGGTGGCTGAAGGACTTCGTGGATGCGCACGTCTCGACGGACCGATCCGCCTACGGCGTCGTGGGGATGTGCTTCTCGGGCTCGTTCGCGCTGGCCCTTGCCGTCGACCATCGGGTGAAGGCGGCCGTCGTCGCGCAGCCCGCGGTGCCGTTCTGGCCGCCGTCCGCGCTCGGGCTGTCTTCAGCCGATCGCAACGCCCTGGCCGGTCGCGGTGACCTGTGCGCGCGGGGCTACCGGTTCACGCAGGACTGGAAGTCTCCGGACGCGAAGCTCGAGGCGGTCAAGGGCCTGCTGGGTGAGCGCGCTGAAGTCGTGCGGCTGGCGTCATCCGATCGCGCGAAGCACTCCACCCTCACCGGTGTGACGGCGGATGAGAAAGCTCGCGCCGATGTGCAGAGCTTCCTCGAATCGGCGCTCGCGCCGAGTGCGCCACCCGCCGGCGACGGATGAGCGATCCGGGTCTCGCCGGTCAGGGAGCAGTGCGGGGCTCGAGGTGGAGGACGACCTCGCAGCGGAAGCGCTGGGAGGCGGTCATCTCGCCTCGGAACCACAGCAGCGCGACCGTCGCGGGGTCGCCCGGAGCGACGATCGGTCGCAGGTTGTCGGCTTCGGACGAGGAGGTGATCGCCGTCCAGGACCAGGTGGCCCCGGCATCCGTCGTCCGTCCGCGGTAGATCTCGTGGTGCGCCGTTTCGATATCGGTGCGGGGATCGAACCGCGTCGAGAGGTAGACGGTGTCGAGATCGTAGGGATCGATCGCCGCGAGGCCCGTGTAATCCTGCTCGTGGGGGAGCAGGCCCGCCCCGGCGCGGCCCAATGGGTGGAGAGTCCAGGTGCCGTTCGGGGCGAGGCGCGCATAAACGAAGCGGTGGTCGAGGACGGGGCGCCAGCGGTCGTACGCGTCGTCGGGAGTGGCGAGCGGGTCGTCGCCCCGCGCCGTGAGGGTCGCGGCAATCGTGCCATCGGCGCCGGTGCGGATATCGCTCGTCCACGCGTGCGTCAAGGCGACTCCGCCGACCTCGGTGCCGGCCGCGAGCACCGTCGTGAGCCCGACCTGAGACGGGGCTTCGTCGCGGAGAGCCTCGGAGTCGAGCACGGAGCCGTCGCTGCGGTGCAGCATCCCGTGCTCGAGGTAGCCGTGGTAGATCGAGTTGTCGTAGTCGCGCGGGTGGTGGTCGGTCGTGACGAGGTCGATTCGGCCGCCGCGGGAGGCGTAGCGGGTGTAGCCGTTGACGTAGCCGACCTTCGGCCTCGTGAAGAGCTTGCCGGAATAGGTCCAGGTCGTGCCGTCATCGTCGGAGACGAGCGCGCACTGGTCGTCGTTGACGGCCCGGGCGAAGCACCACAGCCGACCGGCGGACTCGTGGATGTTCGTGTAGGTGACCCCGCGCCCTCCCGTGAGCGCGGACCAGTCGAACGTGTGCACCGGACCCCACCGGGTCGGGTCGTCGACCTCGCTGATACGCCAGCGGAGCAGATCGTCCGTCTTGTGCTTCGCGTACATCGCGAGCCACCGGCCGTCATGGCGCCTCCACAGCGCGGGCACGTCGTGATCGTCCGGTTCGAAGGCCTCGTGGAGCACGACGATCTCGCTCGTGCCGTCGCGCAGGTCGACCACCGTCAGTTCCAGGTTTCCGGATCGCCGGTCGCCACCCACCCCGTCGGGAGAGGCGACCGACCCGACGAGCAGGCGCCGGGCGTCAGGGTCGACGAGGGCGCGCTCATCCTGGAACCAGCACCAGGCGCCGTTGTCGTTGATGACGATCGGGCCCTCGGGCATGGCTCTCCCTCGGCGCGATTCGCTCATGATGGTTCAGGAGTGTGGCACGGAAATCGCTTTCCGGCAACCGTGGGGCGTGGGGGATCGAATCGTGAATGCGCGGCCGACGGGTGATCGACAGTTCTAGGCTGGCCAGATGAACCGTCTTGCCCCCGGCGCGACCGCGCCTGATTTCGCACTCGTCGACCAGGACGACCAGGCAGTCGCGCTGAGCGACCTCCGCGGCAAGCCCGCCATCCTCTTCTTCTATCCCGAAGCCATGACCCCCGGCTGCACGACGGAAGCGTGCGACTTCCGCGACAGCCTGGCGCCGCTGCAGGCCGCGGGCTACGAGGTGCTCGGGATCTCCCGTGATCTTCCCGAGAAGCTGCGCGAGTTCCGGGAGCGCGACCACCTGAACTTCGACCTCCTGAGCGACCCGGAGCGTCAAGCCCACGAGGCTTACGGTGTCTGGGGCGAGAAGCAGAGGAACGGCGAGACCGTCATCGGCGTCATCCGCTCCACCTTCGTCGTCGACGAGGACGGCCGCATCGTCCAGGCGCTCTACGACGTGACGCCCGAAGGCCATGTCGCCGGACTGAAGCAGCTTCTCGGGGTGGGCTGAGGCGCCAGGATCGCAGCGCAGGCGCGGATGAGGTCCTCAAGCAGGCGTCCTGCGAGCGGGGCGTCGCCAGAGACGAGCGTCGACACGGTGCGGCTCAGGCGTGAGCCTGAGCGCGACCGATCGCCTGCTCGATCCGTGTCCCGAGGCGGGAGAAGCCGAGTTCGTCCATGACGAGGCGCAGCTCGTCGTCGGCGGACCGCAGGACGTCATCCGACCGGATGTACCGGACGATGGCGACCAGGGTCTCGGGGGAGTAGTCGGTGATGCTGGGCTGCCGGGTGAACGCGGGGCGCGCAAGTCTCCGGTTCGTGGTGCCTTCGCGCCACTCGGGGGCCGCATCGGAGTCCGCCGCGGGCGCGATCGGGGCCGGGCCCAGTGCCTCGTTGAAGGCGTCGACAGCTCTCCGCACCTCTCGGTCCGCGTCGTCGAACCAGTCGGTGCTCCAGATGCGATGGAAGCGCCATCCACGCCGTTCGAGGAGCTCCTGCCTGAGGCGGTCGCGCTCCCGGGCGATGTGGCCCGAGTGGTAGGCGGCTCCGTCGGCTTCGATCGCGAGGACGTGCTTGCCCGGGTGATCGGGGTGACGGGCCGCGAAGTCGATCCGGTATCCGCCCACGCCCACTTGAGGATCGAGCTCGAGGCCTGCGTGTTCGAGTCTGGTCCGGATATCGATCTCGAAGGGGTTCAGCGGTACCGCACGGCCGGGTCCGCCTGTGAGGTCGCGCCCTCCGGTCCCCATGAATCGCACGAAGTTGTACATCAGGCGGTATCCGGCTGATGAGTGTCCGTCAGCGGGGACGTCGTCTTTCGAGAAGCTGGAGACGAGTGTCATCCGCTTCTTGGCGCGTGAGATCGCCACGTTGAGGCGGCGCTCGCCGCCTTCCTGCAGGAGCGGTCCCCAGAAGTAGCGAAGGCGGCCATCGGCGCTCTTGCCGTAGCCGACCGAGAGGAAGATGGCGTCGCGTTCGTCGCCCTGGACGCGTTCGATCGCCTTGACGAACCAGGGTTCGTGGGGGTGCGACGTCAGCGCTCGCTCGAACTCGGGGTCCTGCTGCATCGCGAGCTCGAGCGCGCGCTCGATGCGTGCCTCGTGCTTGATGCCGAACGCGATGATGCCCACGCTCTCGCCGGGTCGCGCCGTGACCTGGGCTTTGACGAGTTCGACGATTCGCTGGACTTCCCGCTCGGGGCTGTTCGTTCCGCCTCCGATGCCCGCGCTGTACGGCACGACTTCGTGGTGGATGGATTCGAGCGCATCGGGGGCGGGGAAGGTCGTCAGACTTCCGCTGTAGACGTGCTCGTTCGAGACGGCGATGAGGCGTTCGTCATGCGAGCGGTAGTGCCAGAGCAGGCTTCGGCCCTGGCCCGCGAGGAGGCGGTCCATCGCGAAGAGGATGCTCTCGGCGTCTCGGGTGTACGAGCTTCGCGGGGTCGCCTTGGGGACTTCCTGGTCTGCTGCCGGCGCGTCGATCGAGACATCGTCGTCCGGGTCGGCCTCCTCGTCCTCCAGCACCTTGGTGAAGAACTCGGTGGGTGGCAGCTGACGCGAGTCGCCGGCCACGATGGCCTGCCGGCCGCGCATGAGCGCCGGGATGGCGTCGGCAGGCTTGACCTGGCTGGCCTCATCGAAGATGACGACGTCGAAGCACTGCGTGGCGGGAAGGACCCGCGAGACCTGCAGCGGGCTCATCGCCCATACCGGCTTCGCGGCGAGAAGCACATCGGGCGCGTCCTGGAACAGTCGGCGGGCAGGTCGGAAGTTCCTCTTGCGGGTGACCTCCATCTTCAGGGCCGAGTGCTGATCGGGGTACGCGTCGAACGCCTCCTTCAGGTGGATCGCCGCCCGGCGGCGGACACGGGCTGCGTTGGCCTCCAGGTGGCTGGCATCCGCGCGCTGGAAGATCTCGGTCGCCTGGCTCAGTTCGACTCCTCGGATCCCGGCGACGTCGGGGGTCGAGAGTTCCGCGGACTCCAGGAGCGACCGGATGCTCACCCAGCGGAGCGCCTCGCTGGGTGCCGGGACCGGCGCTCGACCCTCGCCGGCCACCTGTCGGAGGAGGTCGAGCACCTGCCCGACGCCCGCGTCTCGCAGGTCTCGCTCGAGCTGGTTGGCGCGGACGATCGCAGCCTGACGTGGATCTCCGAGCAGCGCATCGAGGGCGCCTTCGAGCCCGGCGAACGATCCGCCGCTGAGCGCGGGGGCAAGGCCCTGACTTGCTTGCTGCAGCCGCGCAACGGCAAGTCGGGTCTGTTCGAGGAGCTGCACGGCCTGATCGGCGTGTGCGTAGGGGAGTGTCGCATGCCCGGGAGTCCAGGCGTCGCGGACGGCGCGGGCCGTGAGCAGGATGTTCAGGTGGTCCCCGGCGGGGACGTGCCCGAGGAGCTCTCTGTTCGCCCGTCTGCCTGCGCGGCGGCGACCCCAGGTCATGTCCCGCATTCCCCGACGGTGCTGCCTCGAGACGGCGGCGATCATTCCCTCCAGGTCGGCGCTCTCGAGAAGCGGGGCGGAGACCTGGGAGGTCGTGAGCGCATCGCGGTGCAGCAGCGTGAGCGGGTCGGCGTCGACGAGACCCGCCGGACCGGAGTGGCCGCTCAGCAGAGCTTCCTCGCGGAGATGCTGCTGAAGCGATGGGAGCGACTTCCATCGCAGGTCGAGTGCGAGCTCCCGGAGTTCGGCCGCGACATCCGTCGACGAGAGCGCGGCGGGGCGCCATCCAGGGGTCGTCTCCCAGCTCGGGGCGACGGCCCCGATTCGTCCGAGCTCATCGGCCTGCTCTTCGAGGCGAGGCAGCGTGGTCTGATCCCAGCCGGCGAAGATGCTGGGGCTGAAGCGAAGGCCGACCTGCGCATCGGGGGCGAAGCCTAGCGATTCGACGCGCAGGTCATGGATGCTCGCGCCCCAGCCGTGGTCGCGGCGGAACAGGGCGTCGTTGTGCCTGACGAGTCGGTCGCGCGCGGAACTGAGCTGAGCGTGGAGACGCATCGTGTCGGGCGTCCCGATCTGCTGCTGGCGGTCCAGCGCGATGCGCAGCTGCTCGGCGATGAATCGTCGGGACCCGTCCGCCGCGAACAGGTCGAGGAGGAGGTGCGACAGGTCGGCGCCGTCGAGGCGGTCGAGGACGGCGGTGATGGCGGCGCGTTTCTGCGCGACGAACAGCACGTGCTTTCCGTCGGCGACCAGCGCGGCGATCACGTTGGCGATCGTCTGGCTCTTCCCCGTGCCCGGTGGGCCCTGAACGACGAGGTTGCGACCTGCAAGCGCGGCGTTCACGACGAACGACTGGCTGGCGTCCGCGTCCAGCACGAGGTACTCGGAATCCACCGGCGCATAGTCGGGATCGGACTCATGGACATCGATGTCGCCGGCGGCCGAGCGAATCCGGGATGCCGCAGCCGGGTCGCCCGCCAGGGCGGCGGCGAGGTCTGATGCCTGGATCGCCGAGATGTCCGAGACATCGTTGACCATGGGCTGCTTCTGGTACGAGAAGGTGCCGATGACCAGCTCCGGCCGGGTCAGGAAGCCATCGACGTCTGCACAGTCGCGATTCAGTTCTTCCAGCGCAGAGTCGAAAGATACCCGGATGGATGCGAGATCACGGGCGGTCTCGATCGGCTCGGTGAGGTCGAGCAGCGCGTCTTCGTCGACGCGCTCCTTGCCGTAGTTGAGCACGTGCGTCAGCACGCCGTTGACCTGGAAGTCGTCGACGAGCTTGATCTGCCAGTCCTCGGTGATCCCGCGCCGCCGCGTCAGCTCGAGCGGCCGGAGCAGCACCGGCGCATTCGGAACGGGCCCGCGGGCCACGGGAGCCGCCGGCTCCACGCTGACCTCGACTGCCTCGGCCTCCGTCAGTCTGCGGTTCGTCTCGGGATTCCACGTGGCGAAGCCGAGGGCGAGGTAGGTGACGGACACGCCGTACTCTTCGGTCGCTTCCCGCTGCTTCCGGTGGAGGGCGACGCACGCGCGCGCCGCGCGCTCGACCTCGGCGCGAGATCCGAACAGGTCCCGGATCGACACCGACTGTCCGCGCAGGAGCTTGAACAGCGCGTTCTCCGCGGCATCCCGAAGATCGAGTGTCGTGCTCGTCGGCGTGAAGTGAAGCAGCCGATTGGTGCCGCTGACATCGATCAGCGAGCTCTTCCACTCCCGTGACGCGCGCACGGCGTTCTCTGAGACAGGCACATCATCGATCATCCTGCGAACCCGCCCACGGGTCGCATCGGCTCGGCCGAGTCGGCCATCCCGGCTTCGAACAGCCCCATCGGCCAACCTCACTCCTCGCGTGTGCGTCCGCGCTCCCTCCGATCCTGCCTGGCCCCGACGACACGCGTGCTCGCGAGGTCGACCTGCACCGACGGCGGGAAATTCAGCCGGGCTGCTCGATCAGGGTGAGCTGTGTGCCGTCCGGGTCGATCAGATAGCCGGCTCTGAGCCCCCACTCCTGCATGCGCACGGGGTGAAGCCGCGGCATCCCCTCTTGCCTGATCGGAACGCCGGATGCGCGAACTGCCTCATACAGATCGTCGACGTCGGCGACCCGCACGCAGCACATGAAGCTGCTCGAACGAGGATCCAAGTCGGGTGCGGGGAAGAATTCGAGCTGAACCGTGCCTCGGGTCAGGATCATCCACCCTGGGTCGCGGAACTGTCGCTCGAACCCGAACCCTGCGTAGAACCGCTCCGTGGCGTCGAACTCCCTCGAAGGCAGATTGGGCACGGCGCGGTCGTGTCCAGAAGCTGAGGCCATCCACTCATCGTGTCAGGCACTCCGCGCAGGGGCGAGGGCACTCCTTGCTACCTGGTGCGAGCGCTTGTGTTCATCGTCAGCTCTCGTCCGCCTTCGACGTCGACGACGGTGAGAGCGACGGTTATCGAGGCGAACTGGTCGAGGTTGGTGAGATGGGTGCCGCCGCACGGAATGCGCGCGCTCTCCAGGCCCAGCTCACATGTCCAGTTGCGGCGTGCGGAGAGGGCCGGGGCGTCGCGTTCGATGCCGACCTTGCCGCCCGCTGCCACCCAAGCGGCGAGATGTTGGTTCGCCGTCGCAGCGATGGCGTCCGGATCGTCCAGGACGGCGGGGTTGAATCCCTTGCGGCGCAGCGACTTTCCGATCCGGTAGATGTCGGTGGACCGGTGCTCGCCGATGACCGATCGCTGGATCGCAAGGGAGTCGAAGGCGGGATTGCCGAGGCTGTCTGTCGGCGCCGGTTTGGTCCACGCGTCCGCGAGGGCGATGTCGAGCGCGAGCGCGGCGAGGTGGCACGCGGTGTGCCCCGCGGAGAGCGCGGCGCGATACCCCTCGTCCACCCGGACGTCCGCTGTGGCGCCGACCTCGGGAGGGGATCCCTCGATGATGTGCGCGACGACGAAGGTCCATCCTTCGGTTCCGGTGCGCACGGGAAGATCCGCGCCGAGGTGGAGGCGTCCGTCGTGGATGCCGCCGGTGACGGCATCCAGGATCGGACGGGTGCCGGCGCCGGTCGTGAGGGTTCCGCGGTCGGCGGGCTGGTCGGGCCATGCCGTGTCGACGGGGTGGAAGGCGGTCGTGTCGAGGATGACGGCGGTGCGGCCGCCGTCGATCGACTCGTTGTGCAGCACCGTGCCCGTGGAAGTCGTGGCGCCGTCGGGATAGGCGATGAGGGTGTCAGTTTCCGGCAGCGGCACCGTTGCTCCATTCATTCCAGCTGATGGTAGACGGCCGCACGGTGCTCACGCGCTGTAGGTGGGTTCGCGTTCGGGTTCGGGTTCGGGTTCGCGTGAGCGGACGCCGAGCATCGCGGACGCGACGGCCGCTCCCATGACGACCCGGGACGGGCGTGACGAGCCGTTCAGTGACAGCGGCCGCTAGGTCTGCACCGATCTGGGCCTCGACGTCCGCTGCGGCGTCATCCGAGCGCGTTCCATCGCGCGGAGGTTCCGCTGAGCCCCCGGGTCGAGCCGGGCGTCATCGTCGCGTCACGGCGTGGTCGCTCGCTGCTCCCCGGCAGGCTGTTGCGGATGGACACCCACAGACGCCGGATGCCGCTGTGCTCACCTCGTTCCGTGGGGTGCTGGGGTGCGGCGCTCGACGTGGCGGATGCTGGTTCAGGGGCTTTCGACATGGCTCTGACAATCGATGCAGGTTTCGGCGTACGGGAGGTCTTCGGGGTGGGCGGCGACGATGGCGCCACCCGCAGCGGATGCATCGGCCGGTGATCCGGTGGGCGAGGCGGTCGAGCGAGTGAGAATCTGATCCATGGCGCGGCGCCTGGCCTTGGAGATCGTGCACGCGTCGTGCCGTGGCGCTGGGTGAGATGAGGTCATCGTTCCCTTGCGCGTCCGCCGGGGAGGAGTCGCCACCCCTGTACGTCGCGGCGCGCGTCGTCGATGCCTCTGTACTGCAGGAGCCGGAGCGTCAGTTCGCGCAACTGATCGGCGGCTGCGCGCAGACTGAGTTGCCGGTGCTCGACGCGGGAAGTGATGCGGCCGATCCTCGCGCGAGCTTCGACGGGGAATCCTTGGGTCTGGTGCGACAGAGCGTGGAGGGCAACCTGCGCATCCAGTCGGGCCTTCAGAGCTGTGGGCGACCACGTGACGGGGATTCTCATTCCGGGTGGATCGTCCGCGATGGCGCCTCCGTCATCCAGCCAACGGTGGATCTGCTTGTCCGGCACACGGCGGCCCTCGTCGGGGCGGACAGTTGGACGAGATCTAGTGGTGGGCATGACTTCCTTCTCCTGAAAAGCAGAACGCGCCGCAGATGCGACGCGCTGGGTAGCCGGAAGGTCCGTTGTCGGACACGGATTCACGGCGGCGCGTGGCGGTAGGAGCGGTAGAGCACATCAGCTCGCAGAGCCTCTGCCCGCGGCGGAAGCACCTCGTGCCGCGATCCGGCGATGTCCGTCGCACGCGTCACCACGGACGCGTCGACAAGACGCTCCGAGGTGCGGACGAGAAGGGGCAGGGGCATGCCCTCACCATAGCCCGGAACCAGAAAAAGGCAAGTCAGCGTACTTTTCTGCCGCGGTGGCAGGACACTCGCCGCCCAGGGACAGTGCCACGTAACCGGCGACTTGACTTCCTGGGGAAGGGGGCTATGGTCGGTGGTTCACGCCAGCCGACAAGGGGAAGCGAGTTCCGATGTCTGGAAAGTCACCGCACGCACGCGGAGTCAAGAAGACGGCGCTGCTGTCGATCAAGGAGAAGCGAGCCGCCAAGCGCGCCAAGCGAGAGCCGGAAGCATCCGTCAAGCCGCGCAAGGCCGCGCCCATGTGACCTGCGGTTCGCCGAATGCCTCTCGGCGACGCATCCTGGCGGGCCGGCATCCGACGCGATGCTGTCGTCAACCGGCTGACATCGCCGCGCCCGACATGAGGTCCTTCCGCCGCGGCGGTCCTTCCGCCGCGGCGGCGGGGGGCCGACGCATCCCTGCCACCTCGTGCGCTGAACCCGCGTAGGCGCCCTCCTCCCGGAGGAGTTCTCCGGTGACCCCGCGCGTCGCATCTGCGGCGCGCCTCTCTTTCAAGGAGTCGACATGACCCACACTTCCCGCACCGGCCAAGACACGACAGCAGATGCCATCCGGCAACAGCTCGAGCAGCTTCTTCAGGAACGTCTCGACATACTCGCCGAACTCGCCCCTCGGGCGCTGCCCACCGTCGACCCGGTCGCCTACCAGACCGCCGCGTCGAACCGTAAGGTCGTCGAACAGATCACCGCTGCACTGAATCGGCTGGACGCCGGCACTTATGGCGGATGCACCCGTTGCGGACGCCAGATCACCCCGGCCCGCCTCGAGGCCCTGCCCCACGCCGCCGCCTGCATCGACTGTCAGAGCCATGCCGATGCAGCGTGACACCGACGATCTCCATCCCGCGGACCATGAGTCCGGCGCGATGCCGCGGCAGCGATCTCTTCGACCTTTGATCACGAGGCGTCACTCGGGTTGGGGAGCCAGGGCTCACCGGGCGCGCTAGCTTCGCGACGAGCGTCGTCTCGAAGCTGTACATGTCGGGGCGATGGCAATGGTGGCCGTACTCGATGGCCGGCCGTCATTGTCGAAGGCGACCCGCTCCATTGTCAGCGCCGGTCCGCCCTTGTCGAGATCGAGCAGATCGGCCTCATCGCCTCGTGCGCGTCTCGCTCCGATCTTCAGCGAGTCCAGTTCGGTTCGACCGCGGGGTCTTCGATCTCGATATCGCGCGGCAAAGGCACCGACCCGCGAACTCGCAGGGGCATGTGGACGAGGTGCTCACCCGGCAGCCGGGAATCGTCGAGCAGGAGGCGGACGGCGAGCGCGCCCATCTCTTCGGACGGGGCTGCGACGGTGGTGAGCATGGGGTCGAGGTAGACCGCGATCTCGTCGTCGTCGAACGAGACGATCGCGATGTCGCGCCCGGGCCTGAGGTGGGCTTCCTGCAGGGCGCGGTACGCGCCGAAAGCGAGCCGGTCGTTGAGGCAGATCAGCGCTTTGGGGACGATTCCGGCGCGGAGGAGATCATGCACGGCTTGGTATCCGTTTCTCACGGACCACGGCTCGCACGGGACCTGCGCGATCGGGTGCACGCCGTGTGAGTCCAGCGCTGACCAGATGCCGTCGAGCCGGCGCTGGACGGTGACGGTGAGCCATTCGTCCGCGGGCTGGTCCAGCGATCGGCCGATGATGACGACGTTCTCGGTGTGCCCGGCGTTGAGCAGGAGGTCGACGATGCTGCGCGCGCCCTCCGATTCGTCGGGAAGCACCGCGGTCGGGACGTCATCGGAGACGGCATTGAGCATCACGACCGGTGTGGCGCCGACGCGTGCCGGCACGGGGAGGTTGTGGGGGCGGGTTGCGGCGTAGATGATGCCGTCGACCTGCCGATCGGTGAGCGCGTCGACGGCCTCGTCGACGGCGCCCGGGCCCGACTCGGTCTCGGCGATGAACAGCACGTGCCCGTGGCGCTTCGCTTCTTGCAGTGCGCCGCGGATGAGGCCGCTGGCGAGTCGGTCGGTGGTGACCTGGTCGGAGATGAATCCGAGCACGTGGGATTTCTGGGTGCTCAGGGTGCGTGCCGTGAGGTTGGGGCGGTATCCGAGCTGCTCGGCCGCGGCGCGCACGCGCGCGGCCGCGTCTTCTGACAGGCGCGTTCCCTGTCGGTTGTTGAGCACCAGAGAGACGGCCGTGGTGGAGACCTCTGCGAGCTTGGCGACATCGGCCATGGTCACGCGACCGTGCGCCATAGGGCCTCCATTGCTCAACCTGACTCGAGCGTAGCGCATTCTGCTAAAACGCTTGACATCACTTGCTAAAGCGAATAACTTCATAAGTCAAGCGGTTTAGCACTTTCGGTTCGAATGGCCGTGCCGCTGCACAGCAACGACGCGCGGACAGGGATCCGGCAGAACGGGGACCAGGCATGTTGACCATCGCCGGTGGGTGGGTGTGGGACTTCTGGCTCGCCGATGACGGCGAGCAGTTCCACGCCTTCTTCCTGAACGCCCCGACGTCGCTGGGTGATGAAGAGCGTCGGCACCGCGCGGCGAGGATCGGTCACGCCGTCTCCTCTGACCTTCAGAGCTGGCAGCTGCGGTCCTCGCCCTTTGAAGTGGGGCTTCCGGGTTCGTTCGACGAGACGGCCACGTGGACGGGGAGCGTCGTGCGCGGGGATGACGGCCTGTGGCGCATGTTCTACACCGGTTCGCAATTCCTGGGCGATGAGCCGTCGGTCGCGAACATCGAGACGGTGGGAGTGGCAGTCTCCGACGACCTCGAGACGTGGACGAAGCAGCCCGGTCCGGTCGTCGCCGCCGGTTCCCGCTGGTACGAGACCTGGGGGAGTTCGGACTGGAAGGAAGAAGCCTGGCGCGACCCCTGGGTGTTCCGTGATCCCGCGGGCAAGGGCTGGCACATGCTCGTCACGGCGCGAGCCAACAGGGGACCGCTCGACGACCGCGGCGTCATCGGCCACGCGTTCTCGACAGATCTCGTCACCTGGGAGGTGCGTCCCCCGCTCACAAAGCCGGGGTCGGGGTTCGCGCACCTTGAGGTTCCCCAGGTGGAGCAGGTCGATGGGATATGGGTGCTGCTGTTCTCCTGCACCCGCTCAGCACTGTCCGCCGAGTTCGCCCAGCGGTTCCCCGATGCGGGCACCTGGGCGGTCGTCATCGACGACCCCACGAAGCAGTTCGACCTCTCCCGCGCGCGGCCCCTCACCACCGAGGACCTCTACTCCGGACGCCTGACGCGAGGTCGCGATGGGCAATGGGTGTTCCTGGCATTCGAGAATCACCGGCCCCACGGACGCTTCACCGGAGGTATCTCGGATCCGATCTCCTTCCGCCTCGACGAATCCGACCAGCCCTTGATCGTGGACGCCATCCCGGGGATTCAGCGATGAGCGCGACCACCGACATCGCCGCGCTACGCAGGTGTGCGCGGACGAGCTGCCCACCAGCACAAGACCTGCACCAGGTATCCAACGCCGGATGCATCACAGGAGGAAAGTCATGAAAATCCCACGCAACATGCGGCGCGGCGCGCTCGCTCTGGCCGCCGCCGTCACGCTCGTCTCGGTCGCGGGCTGTTCCGCAGGCGGCGGCGGTTCCAGCGCCGGCGACGGGACCGGAGACATCGAGATCTGGGCGCACCAGGGACAGGACAGCGAGAACGCCGCCCTGCAAGCCGCCGTCGACGGGTTCAACGCGTCGCAGGACAAGGTGAAGGCCAAGCTTCGCCTCATCTCAGGAGACACCTACACGACGACGATCAGCAGCACCCCGAAGGACCAGCTGCCCGACGTCCTGGAGATCGACGGCCCCACCCTGGCCAGCTTCGTCTACAACGACAAGATCACCCCGATCAGCGACTACGTCGACGCTGCCACGATCGACAACGCCACTGCGGGGTCCGTCGCGGAGGGCACCTCCGACGGGGACCTCTATGCGCTGGCCATGTTCGACTCCGCGATGGGTCTCTACGGCAACAAGGCGCTGCTCGATGCCGCGGGAGTGACCTATCCGACCTCGTTCGACACCGCGTGGACTCCCGATCAGTTCGACGCGGCGCTCGCGACGCTGTCCGCCGCAAACCCGTCCGGCAAGGCGCTCGACCTCAACGAGTCGGGGCTTTCGGGCGAATGGGGCACCTACGGGTTCGCGCCCCTGATCCAGTCCGCCGGCGGCAACCTCATCGAGGACGGAAAGGCCGCCGGCGTGCTGGACTCGGCCGAGAGCGTGGACGCACTCACCTCGTTCGCCTCGTGGAAGGAGTACACCGACCCGAACGCGGACGGCAACGCCTTCACCGAGGGTCGCGTCGCGGTCGCCTGGGGAGGCCACTGGAACTTCCCGGTGTTCTCGGAGGCACTCGGTGACGACCTGGTCGTCATGCCGCTGCCGGACATGGGTGAGGGCGCGAAGTCGGGGGCAGGATCGTGGACGTGGGGGATTGGCTCCGGCACCGACAACGGTGCGGCGGCCGGGTCCTTCCTCGACTTTCTGCTGAACGACGAGAACGTCAGCGCGATGACCCAGGCCAACGGCGCTCCGCCGGCGACCAAGACGGCATTCGACGCGGACGCTCTCTATCAGTCCGGTGGCGGTCTGGCGCTCTGGGGCGAGCAGCTCGCGCACGCCTGCGCAGCTGACGCGATCACCGCTGATTGCATCGCCGTCTATCGACCGGTCACCGCCGGCTACCCGACGATCACCTCGAAGTTCTCCAGCGCCCTTGCCGCGATCTGGGGCGGAGCCGACCCGAAGTCCTCGCTGACGGACGCGGCAGCCGCGATCGACCAGAACTTCGCGGACAACGACGGCTACAAGTGATCGGCCGCGTGGGCGCCGACCCGTCGGCGCCCACGCATCACCCCACGCATCCTGAAAGGAAACCACCGTGGCATCTCCCGTATCAACGCCGATGCGCCCGCTCGACGTCGAAGCCGTCGTCGCCCGCAAGCCTCGTCGCCGCTGGAAGGACACTCGCGACGGAGTGCTCATGTCCCTGCCGGCTTTGCTCGGACTGATCCTGTTCGTCGCCGCCCCGTTCGTCGCGGCCATCGTGCTCTCGCTCTACAACGTGCAGGTCGATCAGCCCCGCCCCCCGAAGTTCTGGGGACTCACCAACTACATCCGCCTGTTCACCGACCCGGTCATCTCCGCATCGTTCCTGCGCTCACTGGTGAACAACTTCGTTTTCGCGCTCGTGGTCATCCCGGTACAGACCGGGCTCGCGCTGCTTCTGGCCGTGCTGCTGAACCGCAAGTTGCGCGGGGTGAAGTTCTTCCGGACGTTCTTCTTCATGCCCGTCGTGTTCCCGATGGCGCTCGTCGCGGTGATCTGGCGGCTCATCCTGGATCGGAGCTCCAACGGACTGCTCAATGCGTCGGTGAGCTTCGTCACCGGGGGACTCGTTCCGCCGCAGGACTGGCTCGGCTCGTCCGCCACGGCTCTCGGAGCAGTGATCCTGCTGTCGATCTGGCAAGGCGTCGGATTCCAGATGATCATCATCCTGGCCGCGCTGCAGGAGATCCCCGAAGAGCGCTACGAAGCGGCCAACCTGGACAGGGCGAATGCGTGGCAGCAGTTCATCCACGTCACCGTTCCCGGCATCCGGAACACACTGATCTTCGTCGTCCTGCTGACCACGATCCTCGCGTTCCGCGTGTACGACCAGGTCTTCATCCTGATCCGCACCGCCGGGGCGAATGAGGAAGCCACCCAGACACTCCTGTACGACGCAACACAGTCGATCTACAGCGAGAACAACCTGGGACGAGCATCCGCCATCTCGGTCGTGCTGTTCGCGATCATCGTCATCATCACGCTCATCCAGCGTGCCGTGCTGCGTCAGAGGAGTGAAGGATGAGCACCGCAAGATCGCGCCGCACCGGCGCCACCATCCGCGACTACACCATCATGGCGATCGCCGCCGTGATCATGTTCGCGCCGATCTACTACTTGCTGATCGGCAGTCTGAAGCCGTCGGCGAAGGTGCTGGACGGGTTCGCGGGTTTCCTGCCCACCGACCTGTCCTTCGACAACTACGCGGGAGTGTTCGCCGCCCTCAGTTCGGACGCAACCGGATACTTCTGGCAGTTCATGTTCAACTCGTTCGCGATCTCGGCGGTGATCGTCTTGGCGGGTCTGGTCGTGAACTCGATGGCGGGGTACGCGTTCGCGCGGCTCGAGTGGGTCGGCCGCGACAAGGTGTTCATCCCCATCGTGCTGCTGGTGATCGTTCCGTTCGAATCCGTCGCGATCCCGCTGATGGCGCTCATGCAGTCGCAGCGCGACACGCTGTTCGTGCAGATGGTCCCTTTCATCGCCAACGCGTTCTCCGTGTTCCTCTTCTACACGTTCTTCCTCAACCTGCCCAAGAGCATCGAAGAAGCGGCACGCCTTGACGGGCTGGGATCGTGGGGGACCTACATCCGGATCGTCGTGCCGAACGCGAAGCCCGTTTTCGCGACGGTCGCGATCCTCACGTTCCTGAGCTCCTGGGGACAGTTCCTCTGGCCATCGCTGGTCACCTCCGACCCGGCAGCACGGCCCCTGCCGCTGGAGATGGGAGTGTTCTCGGCCCAGACCCCACCCGACTGGGGCCAGGTGTTCGCATTCGGCACCCTGCTCGTGCTGCCGGTGCTCATCGTGTTCCTGGTCTTCCAGCGCTACTTCGTCCAGTCCGTGGCGGGCTCCGCGGTGAAGGGCTGACGCAGCCCGACGGCGCACATTGACAACTAAACTGAGTGTACTCATAATAGAGCATAGTCGAACATGATCGTCGCTCGAGAAAGTTGCCAGCCGCCATGAAAGCCATCGCCGTCACGCAGTACAAGAAGCCGCTCGCCGTGATCGAGGTTCCCACCCCGCGCCCCGGCGCGGGCGAGGTTCTCGTCCGGGTCGCAGCTGCCGGGCTGAACCAGCTCGATGAGAAGGTGCGGCTCGGGGAGTTCCGGCAGATCCTGCCCTACCGTGCGCCGTTCGTGCTGGGTCATGATCTCGCCGGCACGGTGGCGGAAGTCGGTGCAGGGGTCAGCACGTTCGCCGTCGGCGATGAGGTCTATGCCCGTCCTCGGGACGGCAGGATCGGAACCTTCGCGGAGCACGTGGTGGTGGATGCCTCGGACCTCGCCTTCGCGCCACAGTCCGTCTCCCTCGAGGAGGCCGCGGGGCTCCCGCTCGTGGCGCTGACCGCCTGGCAGGCCCTGGTGGAGATCGGCAATGTGCGGCCGGGTCAGCGCGTCCTGGTCCACGCCGGCGCGGGTGGCGTGGGGTCGATCGCGATCCAGCTCGCGAAGCATCTGGGCGCGACGGTCGCGACCACAGTGAGCGCGGCCAACGTCGACTTCGTGCGCGGTCTCGGCGCGGACGTCGTGATCGACTACCGGTCACAGGACTTCGAAGACGTCGTCTCGGGTTACGACCTCGTCCTCGACTCCGTGGGTGCCGAAAGCGTCGCGAAGTCGCTGCGTGTCGTGCGTCGCGGCGGGATCGTCATCGGGATCGCCGGCCCACCGACCCCGCAGTTCGCGAAGGCCGCCGGTCTGAGCAAACCCGTGCAGCTGGCGGTCGGTGCGCTCAGCCGGGGGGTGCGCGGGCGGGCGAGCAAGCTGGGCGTCAGGTACGAGTTCCTCTTCATGCACGCGGACGGAGATCAGCTCCAGTCGATAGCCGCACTCGTCGACGCCGGCGTCATCCGCCCGATCGTGAGCGCGACCATCGACTTCGACGACGTCCCGGCCGCCCTGTCGGAGTTGGTCGCGAAGAGCGGGCGCGGCAAGATCGTCGCGCGCATCGGGGCGCAGGATGACGCGCCCATCCGGCAGGCAGCATCCGAGAAGAGCTCATCGTGAGCGGCACGGAGAACTCCCGGCCCGTGATCACGTCGTACGCGAAAGCGCCCAACAAGAGGATCACCGCGGATGGGATCACATTCGCATACCGGGAGCTCGGTCGACAGGAAGAAGTCCCCGTCGTCTTCTTCGTGCACCTCGCAGGGACCCTGGACAACTGGGACCCTCGGATCATCGACGCGATCGCGCAGCATCGCCACGTCATCACCTTCGACCAGCAAGGCGTGGGCGGATCCTCCGGAAAGGTCCCCGACACGATCGAGCAGGCCGCGGACGACGCCTACGCATTCATCACCGCCCTCGGCTACGACCAGATCGACGTGTTCTCGTTCTCGATGGGCGGCATGATCGCGCAGGACCTCGTGGTGAAGCATCCCGAACTCGTCCGCAGACTTGTGCTCACCGGAACCGGCCCGCGTGGGGGCAAGGACATGGACAAGGTGGTCGGCACCACGTACCGCGACATGCTGCGCGCACTCGTGACGCGCTCGGACCCGAAGGAGTTCCTCTTCTTCAATCGGGACCCAGCCGGCAAGCAAGCGGGCAAGGCCTTCGTGGGCCGCCTGAAGGAACGCGCCACCGACCGCGACGAGGCGATCAAGATCTCCGGCTTCCGGACGCAGCTGAACGCCATCGCGAAGTACGGCCGGTCGAAGCCCTCGGACCTCTCGGTCATCACCCAGCCGACCCTGATCGCCAACGGGGACAACGACCGCATGGTCCCATCGATCCTGTCGCACGACCTCCACCGAAGGATCGTCGGCAGCAAGCTGATCATCTACCCGGACTCCGGGCACGGCGGCATCTTCCAGTACTGGGAGGCTTTCGTGCCCGTCGCCGTCGATTTCCTCGCCCCTGAACCGAGCAGCCCCGGGGGCCGATCATGAGCGCGGCGCCGTTCTAGAAAGGGGAAGCCCTTCGCCAGCACGATCCTGCTGTGGGTCCTCGACAGCGTGCCCCGGCAGCAGAGCATGGAGCGGTGGAAGGGCCCCACTCCACGATCATCACCGCCAGCCCCGGCCAGCTCCTGGGCCGAAGCGCAGGTCGGCTTACTGGGTGGAACGGCCTTTGCCCGGCGGTTCGGGGGACGCCTACATTCGCAGAAACCCCGGCCCTTCGCTAGCGAATCTGAAGGACCTGCAGGATCGATCAAAGGAGATCACATGAAGTCGCTCATAAAATCCGGACTCGCCCTCGTCGCCGCGGCGGCGCTGGGGGCCGGCATGGTGGTGGGTGGGGCTGCACTCGGCAACGACAAGGCGAACCCGAACGGCAACGGCCTCGGCGGTCAGCCGGCGACGGCGAGCCAGATCTATCTGGACGAGATCAAGGACTACGGCGTATGCCGCGGCACCGACCCGTCGTGCTACCACGAGTGGGGCAACGGCTGGCAGGAGGGGGAGGCGAAACGCATCCTCATCTGGAGCCGCACAGCCGGTCCGCGCCACGCGCACCTCGGCTCGCCGCTCCCGCTGGGTCTCAACCCGCCGCTCGCGGCCAACAACGTCGCGCAGGCCACCCTCGTCGCGTGGGCAGCCGAGCGCGGGATCCAGGCGGACTACACCGAGGACCCTTCCCAGTTCCGGCTCAACAACTACCAAGCGGTCATCTTCCTGAGCTCCAACCGTGACACGCTGAGCGACACCGAGCAGACGGCGCTCATGCAGTACATGCGTGGCGGCGGCGGCTTCATCGGCATCCACAACGCCTTCGGTGCCGAGTACAGCTGGCCCTACTATGAGGGGCTTCTCGGCGGTGCGAACTTCTTCAACCACGGCCCGAACCGGGATGGCACCGTCGAGACGATCAACAACCGCGACGTGTCGACGAGCGGCATGCCGGCCACGTGGCCCTTCAAGGACGAGTGGTACAACCTCACCCCGTACCCGAGCTTCGTCAACGTCCTGCTCGAGGTCGACAAGGCGACGAGCGAGGCCACCCCGGCCGGGCACGGCGAATCACACCCGGTGAGCTGGTGTCAGTACTACGACGGCGGACGATCCTTCCTGACGACGCTCGGTCACGACAACGCTGCCTGGCTCGGCACGCTTCCCGGCGACGGTGACGCGTTCTTCAAGCAGCACGTGATGGAGGGCATCGAGAGCGCGATGGGCATCAAGCCCTTCTGCACGGTCTGAGAACCAAGAGGCCGACCCGAAACGAAGGGGCCCGAGCACGCCGAGTCGGCGGGTTCGGGCCCCTTCCCCGTCGCGACGCATCCGGCGAAATGTCCGTCGTCCCATTCACCGGAACCCTTGCCGCGTCAGCGGTGGACTTGCTTGCCGCAGGGTGAGCCCACGCGGATACTGCCACTATGCGATCCGCTCTCAGAGACGAGCCGGTATCCGTGCTCGACAGGATCCTCGCCATCCTGGAGACCGTGCGCGAGTCGCACGGATCGGCCACCATCACTCAGCTCAGCCAGGCAACCGGCATCCCGAAGTCCAGCGTCTCCCGGCTCGTCGGCAGCCTGGTCCGACAGCGCTACCTGACGCGAGCGGAGGGTGGCGTCTCGATCGGTCTGCGGCTGTTCGAACTCGGCGCGCGAGCGACGACTCCTCGGCGTCTGACCGTTGCCGCGCTTCCTGTCCTCGCCGAGCTGTTCAATGCCACGGGCGAGCATCTCAACCTCGCGGTCCAGGAGGGTGGTGAGATGCTCTCGGTCCTCTCCGTGCGCGGACGCCTGCGGCCAGTCCCCTCGCGCGCGGGGATGCGGGTGCCTTCGGCGACCACTGCACTTGGCAAGGCCGTGCTGGCATTCACGAGAGATGAGACGGTGCTCGACCCCGTCCTGATGCGGCTCGACGTCACGGCCCGTCACCGGCTCGAGCGCGAGCTCGCGAGCGTCCGGCACGACGCGATCGCGGTCGACCACTGCGTCACGTTTCCCGGCGTGGTGGGTGTCGCAAGCCCGATCCTCTCGGCCGAGCGGCTGCCGGTCGCGGCAATCTCGGTGGCGGGTCCGGTCTCGGACATGGACCCGGATCGAATCGCGCCGCTCGTCCGCCATGCCGCGCTCGCCGTCACGAATCGGCTGGCTCTGCAGGTTGCGTGATCGATGACGGATCCGCGAACGGATGACGCGCTCGGCGTCCTCGACCGGATGACGTTGATCCTCGAGGCGTTCGACGAGGACGATCGGGGCCTCGGTATCTCCGAGCTGGCGGCGCGCTCGGGACTGCCCAAGTCCACGGTCTCGCGCCTGGTCTCGACTCTCGTGCGGCAGCGGTACCTCGAGCGCGACGGCAGGCGGGTGCAGCTCGGCCTACGGCTCTTCGAGATGGGACAGCTCGCGCGGGCGCCCCACGAGCTGAGGCTCGCAGCTTTGCCCGTGCTGACGAATCTCCGAAGCCGGACTCACGAGTCGGTGCACCTCGCCATCCGTGATGGCCAGGAGCTGGTCTGCATCGCAGCCATGCGGGGGCGCCCGGGGGCGCCCCTGGCCGCTCGCACCGGTGGGCGTCTCCCCATGCACGCCACAGCCCTCGGCAAGGCCGTTCTTGCGCACGCGCCCGCCACCGACCTCGATGCGCTGGCGGCAGACGGGCTCCGGTCGTGGACCCCCTCGACGATCACCGACCGGGAATTGCTGGCCGGTCAGCTAGCGGGCATCCGCAGAGGCCTGCTCGCCGTCGCGATGCGAGAGCTGCTCCCGGGTGTGTCCTGCGTGGCGAGCCCGATCCTGACGACCACGGGCAGGCTCGTGGGGGCGATCTCGGCATCCGGGTGCGCGGACGGCTTCGACGTCGATGCCGTGGCACCCGAGGTGCGCGCGGCGGCCGTCGCGGTCACCCGGCGGCTCTGACGAGCGGACCGTCAGGCCGTGATCGTCACGTCGGGCCCCCGCGACCGTCGGTCATCGTCGCGACGATCATGTCTCCGATGAGCCGACGATGCCGCTCCTGCAGCGCCGCATCGAGCATGTCGCGGTCGAAGATCGCCGCGAAGGTGTGCCGGTTGGCGACATGGAAGCACGCGTAGGCGCTGATCATCATGTGGACGTCGATCGCGTCGACGTCGTCGCGGAAGATGTTCTCGCGCACACCGCGGGCGATGACCTCTTCGAGCAGCGTGATCGCCGTGACGTTCTCGTTCAGGATCGTCTTCGACTGACGCAGATGCTCGGCGCGGTGGATGTTCTCGATGCTGACGAGCTGGATGAAGGCCTGGTGCGTCGTGTGGTGGTCGTAGGTCGCCTCGGCGATCTTGCGGAGGGCCTCATCGGGCGAGAGCTCCTCTACGTCGACCCCGCGTTCGACGCGGCGGATCTGGGCGTAGGCGAGCTCGAGCACGGCGAGGTAGAGGCCCTGCTTCGATCCGAAGTAGTAGTAGATCATCCGCTTGGTCGTGCGCGTGCGGGCGGCGATCTCGTCGACTCGGGCGCCGGTGTAGCCGTTCGCCGCGAACTCCTCGATGGCGACTTCGAGGATCTCGTCTCGCGTGCGTGCCGCGCGATCGGTCAGCTGGCCGTCATGCACCTCGGTCGTGCGATCGCTCACGGCTGGCTCCCTCCGCTTCCGCGCGCTCCTCGGCGGCGATGAGCGCGCGGAAGTGTCGCTGCATCCGCTCGCCATCGGGCGAGATGCCTGTGATGATGCGGAGACTAGCGCATGCCTGGCCGACAGCCATGCGGCCTCCGTCCAGAGCAGGGTGGCCCAGCGCTGCTGCGCGGCGGAGGAGCTCGGTCTCGAGCGGGCGGTAGACGACGTCGGATACCCACGCGTCCTCGGCGAGCAGGGCCGGATCGAACGCGACGCCCGGATGGTTGAGCATCCCCATCGGCGTCGCATGGACGACGCCGTTCGCCAGCGAGATCGCGCCTGCGAGGTCCGTCTGCTCGAGTATGTGGATGCGCCGACTCGGGAAGAGTGAGCGCATCCGTGCGGCGAGGTCCGCCGCGCGCGTCTCATCGGAGTCGGATAGCTCGAGCTGCTCTGTCCCGTGCGTGAGCAGGGCGTACGCGGTGGCGGCGCCGGCTCCTCCGCAGCCGATCTGGACGACGCGTCTGAACGAGGCCTCGGGCAGCCCCGCAATCAGACCATCGCGGAAGCCCATCCAGTCGGTGTTGTAGCCCACCATTCTCTCGCCTTCGAACACGACGAGGTTGACGGCTCGGAGATGTGCGGCGTCCGTGTGGAGATCGTCGACGACATCCAGGACCAGCTGCTTGCAGGGGTGGGTGATGTTCAGGGCGGAGAACCCGGCCGATCGGGCCTCGGCGAGGATCCCGCCCACCTCGGCCGCCGGCCTGCCGAGTTCGATCAGATCGAGGATGCGGTACTCGTATTCGAGGCCGAGCTCCCGTGCCTCCGCCTCGTGCATCGGAGGGGTGAGCGACGCCGCGATGCCTTCGCCGATGAGTCCGACGAGGAAGGCGGCTCCGGGGGCGGTCGCACCGTCGGTCATGAGGCATCCGGAATCTCGAAGTCGACCGTCGCGAGCGAGGCCTTGACTGATGCCGAGATCCGCAGGACCTCATCGTGCGCGGGATGCCGCGTGTACGCGGCGAGCCCTTCGAGATCGTCGAAGTCGGCGACGATCGCGAGTTCGTGCGACGCCGGCCCCCCGAGGACATCGCGCCCGGCGCTCATGCTGCGCAGCTCCGGGATCTGCTCCGGGAGCGCGCGAAGGAGCGAGATCCAGTGCTCCCGCTGCTCGGTCGTGAACTCGGGGACGAATCGGAAGACGGCGACGTGCCGGATCACGCGGGGACTCTCTGATCTGATGTGCGGGGACGCTGATACTGAGCGGCGAGCCGCACGGGGGCGTTGAGAGCGCCGTAGCCCGTGTAGCCGTCGCGTCGCTCGACGACCTCGAGGAACACCGTCCCGACGGGATGGGTGTAGAAGTGCAGGAACTCGCCGGACTCGTCCCGATCGAACATGACGTTCAGCTCGCGGAGTTCGCCGAGCAGCAGAGGGTCGAGCTGGTATCGGGCCGAAAGGTCGTCGTAGTAGTTCTCGGGGATCTGGAGGGGCACGAATCCGCGTTCGCGCGCGGTTCGAGCGACGGCGAGCGCATCGGATGTCGCGAATGCGATGTGCTGCGGCAGGATCGCGTCCTTCTCGCTTGAGCCGGAGGGCACGAGGTTGAGCGCGACCCTCACGATTCCGTCAGTGCTCCGGAGAACCTGGCTGCGCACGAGTCCGACAGGTGCCGCGACGTCGATCGACGGCTCCGGGTGCAGGTCGAGGACGGAGCGGAAGAAGAGGACGGCGGCATCGAAGTGCTGCCAGGGCTGCGCGAGATTGATATGGTCGACGCGTTCGAGCAGACGCGGATCGTCTCCGTCGGGGATGCCGAACTCGTCCACCCACGCCGGAGCGTCCTCGCCGTCTGCGCCGAAGAAGACCTCCGACCCGTCGGGTGCGCGGACGCCGACGAGGGGCTCGTCCGCGGCATCCTGCTGTCGGGGAACCTCGGGAGCGAAGAGCGCCGTCGCGCGCTGCACCGCTGTCGAAGGATCGTTCACCGAGAGCCCGATTCCCGCGACGGTGGGCTGAAGCTCGGAGTCCGGCGCGCCGAGGACGATCCGGACGTCGCCGTGCGACCACAGCTCGACCGCTTTGCTGCGGTGCGACCCGTGCGATCGGAAGCCCAGCTGGCGGAGCAGGACGCGGAGTTCGGCGGGCTCTGCGGTTCGCAGTTCGACGTAGTTGACGTCGATGGCAGGCTCCGCCGAGGGCAATGCGGTTGCCGACATTCGTGCGGCCCGCCCGCCCGCTCCGACCCCGAGCGCCTCGGCGGTCACATGCTCGAGCCATCGCAGCGACCGTCGCGCATCGACGGCGGTTGCGCGCGGGTCGGTCTGGCGGAAGGTGTCATTGAAGACCTCGAGTGAGACGGGGCCGTCGTAGCCCGTGCGGACGAGGTGGGCCATGAACCTTCCGAGGTCGAAACCGCCCTCGCCCGGGAACAGTCGGTGGTGTCGGCTCCAGGAGAGCACGTCCAGGGTCAGGAGTGGAGCGTCGGCCATCTGGACGAAGAAGATCCCGTCGGCGGGGATGGTCTCGATCGCCTCTGGATTGTGACCCTTCGAGAGGATGTGGAAGCTGTCGAGACACAGCCCGATCCGCTCGTGATCGGCGAGCCGGACGACCCGCGCCGCCGTCTCGTATCCGTCGACGAAGCGGCCCCATGCCAGCGCTTCGTAAGCGACTCGCACACCGAAGCGTCCGGCGGCGTCGCCGAGCAGACGCAGTTGCGAGGCGGCGAGCTGCTCGTCGCCGCTCCGCGCTGTCGCGACATTGCTGCACAGGAGCATCGTCTCGATGCCCAGGCGATTCATGAGGGCGAATTTCGCCTCGGCCCGGCGGAGGTTCAGTTCGAGAAGCTCGGGTCCGACGCCTTCGAAGTCCCGGAACGGCTGATAGAGATCCAGTGACAGTCCCAGTTCGTCCGCTCGCGCGCGGATCGCTTCGGGGGCGAGCGGCGACGAGACGAGGTCCGGCTCGAAGATCTCCACGCCGTCGAACCCCGCCGCGCGCGCGGCGAGGAGCTTCTGATCGAGCGTGCCGCTCAGGCAGACAGTGGCGATCGATGTGCGCATGGCGCCCTTCTCCGGGTCACCCACACTGGTGCCCACCTGGCTCTCGAGACAGCATTGCAGAACTATGTACTAACTAGTACGTTCGATCCCATGGGGGATCGAAGTCGATTCAACCCGTTGGGAGAGGAAGCTCGATGATGAGTCTCGCCGAATGGAACACGGCGGCTGGTCGACCGGTCTCGGTTCTCGATCGGATCATCGCGATCCTCGATGCGGTGAAGGAGTCCGAAGCCCCGATCTCGATCACCGAGCTCGCGGCGTCGACCGATATGCCCAAGTCGACGGTCTCGCGGCTCGTAGCCGAGCTGACCGGCCAGCGCTACCTCGAGAGGACCGACGACGGCGTGCGCCTCGGATTGCGCCTCTTCGAGTGGGGCGCACGAGCCAGTCTCCCGCGGCGCCTCATCGCAGCGGCGGCGCCTGTCATCCGCAATCTCTGCGATGTCACGGGGGAGCGCGTGGGGCTGTGGGTCCAGCAGGGGACCGACATGGTTTCGCTGGCCGCAGTCGCGGGCAGATTGCCGATGCTGCCCACCCGTGCCGGCATGCGCTCCCCGGCACTGACGACCGCCAGCGGAAAGGCCTACCTCGCCTTCTGCGAGGATCGGGGAATCGTCGATCGCGTGAGCGCGCGGCTTGTCGACGCCGAGGCGGACCACTTCCGCGACGAGCTGGCGCATGTGCGTGCTTTGGTCGTCGCGACCGATGACGAGGTGTCGTATCCGGGCATCTTCGCCGTTGCGAGCCCCGTGCTCTCGAGCGATCGCGTCGTCCTCGGCGCCATTTCCATCGCTGGTCCGAGCGGTGGGATGGATCCCGATCGTGTCGCATCGCTCGTGCGCACGGCGGGGACGACCGTCACGCGCCGCCTCGTGGCCGCCTGACGCATGCGCACCGCGAGCTGGACGGAGTCGGTCAGCGTCCTCGATCGCGTCACGGCCGTCTTCGACGCGTTCGGCGACTCCGACGACGGGCTGGGAGTGTCAGAGCTCGCGCGCCGGGCGAACCTCCCCAAATCGACCGTCTCGCGGATTGCTGCGGATCTCGTGGTCCAGCGATTCCTCGACCGCGATGGCGACAAGCTCTACCTCGGTGTGCGGCTCTTCGAACTGGGCCAGACGGTCGAGCAGCCCCGTGTACTGCGCCAGGCGGCGATTCCCGTCATGACGGAGCTGCGCGACATGACGGGCCAGACCGTCCACCTTGCGGTGCTCGACGGCTCCGACGTCGTCGTCGTGGCCATCATGCGAGGCGCGCCCACCGCCACTCCTATGGTGCGGATCGGCGGTCGCTTTCTCGCACATGCCACGGCCCTCGGGAAGGCGATCCTGGCGCACTCGCCGAGGGACGTCGTCGAGCGGGTCGTCGGCCGCGGGCTCGAGAGCCGGACGCCTCACACCATCACGGATCCGTCCGTGCTCCTGCAGAATCTGGCCGACATCCGAAGGCTCGGCGTCGCCACCGAGGTGGAGGAGCTCGCGCTCGGCCGCACCTGCACGGCGGCCGCCATCCTCGGTCATGGCGGCGCCCCGGTCGCGGCCCTCTCGGTTGCGGGCGCTGTCGAGGACGTCCTGCCCGAGCGTGTCGGCCCTTCCGTGCGTGCAGCCGCCGCGACGCTGAGCCGCAGGATCTCTTCGGACCGCGCTCACTGACACGCCGGAAGAGGGGGAGGGTGCGGATCCGCACCCTCCCCCTCTTCGCGGACATCCCCGAACGCCGAGCGGGGTGGGCGCGAGTCCGCACCCACCCCGCTCGCCTGCTGTGAGGTGTCAGCCCGCCGACGCGCGGATGGCCTTGTACGCCTCGAGGTTGTCGCCGGTGTAGTAGTCCTCGAAGTACGCCTCGGCCTTCTCGATGAAGGCGTCGACGTCGATGTCGTCCGTCTCGATGACGTTGTAGGTGTCATCGGCGCGGTAGTCGTCGAGGATCTCGTCGGTGGCCTCTTCGACGCACGCACGGTTGTCCGGACGGATCTCGTGGATGGTCTTCTCGAGCAGTGCCGCCTGCTCGTCGCTCATCTTCTCGTAGGTCTTGTCGCTGACGAGGATCCAGTGGATGCCGACATTGTGGTTGTTGAGTACGACCGTGTTGAGCACCTCGTCGAAGCTCGACGAGTGCGTCGCGACGATGGGGTTCTCCTGACCGACGGCAATGCCCTGCTGCAGCGCGGAGTAGACCTCCTCGACCGCCACGGACACCGGGTTGGTGACGCCGAGCGCCGCGGCGTTCGCGAGGAACTGCGGGGAGTTCGGGAACCGGATCGGCACACCTTCGAGGTCATCGGGGCTCGTGACCTCGACATCCTTCGTCGTGAACGTGCGGTTGCCGAAGAACCAGCCGTCGACGATGTTGACGCCGGTGCCTTCGTGGAACGCCGTGAACAGCTCCTCGGACTCCTCGTCGATCCACTGGAACGCGTGGTCGACGTCGTTGAAGGCATAGGCCGCGTCGACAACGCCGATCGGCTCGAACGTCGCGCTGAGCGCCGAGGCGCCCTGCAGGTCGATGTCGATGTCGCCGGCCTGGACGAGCGGGAACCGGTCGGCGTCGGGGCCGAGCTGGCTGGCCGGGAACAGCTCGACCGTGAAGCCGATGTCGGCGGCCTCGAGCGTGTCCTTGAGGACCTCGACACCGCAGTAGTAGTTCGGGGTCTGCTCATTCTGGCTGGTGGCGACGGACAGCGTGACGGGCTCGTTCGCCGCCGCGGTCTCCGTGCTCTCGCCCTCCGGCGTGCCGCCGCCGGCGCAGCCGGTGACGACGAGAGCGGTTGCTGCGAGCACGACCGCGGCGTAGCGGCCGCGGTGCGTCGAGCGGGCTGTGCTCATGGGACTCTCCTCTTGTGTGCGCACGTCTTCGTGCATGGTCCGACGTGTGATTCGGGTGGCCGGAGCGCGACTGCCGCGTCGAGACGATCTCCGCGCAGCGGGATCGCCATCGACCACGCTGTCAGGCTGCGGCCCGGTGTGGCAGAGCCGACTCTGGTCGACTTCGGGCGGCTGGCAAAGCGATGTCCCGACGAGTGGAACAGGCGCGTCATCGCGGTGCACAGCAGCCCGTCGCCGCTGAATGGAACGAGTGGCGCACCTCCATCCAACCTGAAATACGCTCGGCTCGATCCAACGCCATGGCGACGAAGCTGGGAGGTTCCGTGACCGCATCCGACCTGGGGCCCGTCCGAATCGGCGTGATCGGGGCCGGCTTCATGGGACGTCAGCACATCGACTTCGTTCACGCGGCGCAGAGGGCCGTGCTGGCAGGGGTCGCAGACCCCGTGGCGCCGGCCGGATCGTTCGAGGTCCCCGTCTACGCGGAGGCGCAACGGATGCTGGATTCCGAGCCTCTCGACGCCGTCATCATCGCGAACCCGAACGCGCTCCACGTCGAGACGGCGATCCAGTGCCTCGAAGCGGGCGTCGCGGTCCTGCTCGAGAAGCCCGTCGCCGTCGACTACGTCCAGTCGCGCCGACTCGTGGAGGCCGTCGAGCGCCTGCACGGGCGTCTGCTGGTCGGCCATCATCGCCGGCACCATCCTGCGATCGCCCCCGCCCGCGCGGCCGTCCGCGCCGGCGAACTCGGTCAGATCGTCGCCGTGAGCGGTCTCTGGTCGGCGCGAAAAGAAGACGCCTACTACACGGACCTGCCGTGGCATGCCCAGCGCGGCGCCGGCGTCACGCTGATCAACGCCGTGCACGATCTGGATCTGCTGCGGCACCTGTTCGGCGAGGTCGCAGTGGTCCAGGCCATGCAGACGTCGAACGCACGCGGCCTCGAGGTAGAAGACACGGTCTCGGTGAATCTGCTCTTCGAGAGCGGGGTCGTCGGCAGCTTCCTCGCTTCCGACGCCGGAGTGTCGCCGTGGGGCTGGGACCAAGCCACAGAAGAGACGCAGGCGTTCCCTTATGTTCCCGACGGCGTCGCCTACCACGTGGTCGGCACGCGGGGAGCTCTGTCGGTGCCGAATCTCGCCGCCTACACGTACGGTCCCGGAGTGCCGGCTGACTGGCACTCGCCCCTCTCGCGCACGTATCTGCCGTTCACGCCGCGAGGCTCCTTCCACGCGCAGCTGGATCACTTCATCGAGGTCGCCCGGGGAGCTGTGGAGCCGCTCGTCTCAGCCGATGATGCATCGCGCACGCTCGGTCTCGTCGAGGCGGTCGCGCTCGCGGCTCGAACCGGCGCGTCGCTCGATGTCGCGCGATTCTGCGCCGACGCCGAAACGGCGGGTGGCGCGTCCGAACCCCCGAGGCAGGAGGAGGCGGCACGATGAGCCCGTCGGGCGAACACGAGTTCGATGCCGTCGTGGTCGGAGGAGGGCTCGCGGGCATCGCCGCGACGCAGCGGCTCGCCGAACGCGGGCTGCGCGTCGCACTGGTCGAGAAGCGCGATCGGCTGGGCGGAAGCTCGGCGATGAGCGGCGGGTGGTTCGCGCTCGCAGATACCGCCGTGCAACATCGCGCCGGGGTCGCGGATTCCGGCGAGGTCTTCTTCGCCGACATGGTCGACACGGGCGGCGGGTTCGCCGACGAGGCGCTCTTGCGGGCCCTCGTCGCCCATCAGTCGAGCGCGATCGCCGCGATCGAACGCGCCGCTGCGTGGACCGACGAGCTCAAAGTGAGCGCCGGCATGACGGTCGCGCGGGCGCATCTCGTCCGCATCGGCGCTCTGCTCGCCCACCTTCAGGCGGGCGCGGTCGACGGCGGCGCGGCGATCATCTGCGGGTGTGCCGCCGAGGAGCTCGTGTGGGACGGCTCGAGGGTCGTCGGTGTCCGCACAGCCGCGGGGGTGCTTGGCGCGCCATCGGGCGTCGCCCTGACGAGCGGCGGGTTCTCGCGTTCGCGCGAGCTGCTCGACCTCTTCGTCCCGGATCAGGCCTCTGCCATGCCCTACGGCGGCGTCGGCAACACGGGCGACGGAATCCGGATGGCCTGGATGCTGGGCGCCGGCCTCGCCGACATCGGGCACGTCACCGGCACCTACGGGCAGCACGCCGAGGCGACGGACGACGAGCATGAGCTGCTGACCGCCAACTACCTCGGCGCGATCCTCGTCAACGCGCACGGCGACCGCTTCGCGGACGAGTCGGAGTCGTACAAGGTGCTCGGGGCCGCCGTGCTCGCGCAGCCAGGGGGCGCGGGCTTCCAGGTCTTCGACTCCGTCGTGCGGGCACGGTCGCGACCCGGGGTCCCGCTGTCGGACATGGACCGCATCGAAGAGCTCGGGCACCTCGTGAGCGCCCCGACGATCGAGGCGCTCGGGCGCGAACTCGGCTTTTCGCGAGGAGCGCTCGAGCGCACCGTCGCGCAGTACAACGACGTCGTCGCCGGCCGCTGCGACGATCCCTTCGGACGCACGGGACTCGTCAACGGCGTCGGGGCGCTCGTGCCGGTCGAGACCGGACCGTTCTATGCGTACGCCGCGGTGACGGCGATGACGTCGACATACGGTGGACTGGGAGTCGCTCCCGACACCGTCGTCAGGCGCGTGGACGGCAGCCCGATTGCGGGTCTCCACGCGGCCGGAGAGGTCGTCGGAGGATTCCACGGGGCGTCCTACATGACAGGGACGGCACTGACGAAGGCGCTCGTCTTCGGGTACCGGGCGGCCGACGCGATCGCGGACAGCTGAGCCGCACGACGGGCGCGATGCCCGCGCTCATGCGCTCTCGGCTGCGGCGAGCCTGTCGGCGGCTCGAATCCCCAACTCGTATCCGTAGATCCCGGCGCCTGCGATCACGACGCGCGAGACCGTCGAGATGAGCGAGTTCTGGTGCACGGCATCCCTCGCGTGGATGTTGGTGATGTGGACCTCGATCACAGGGGTGTGGAGCATCTTGAGCGCGTCGAGGAGCGGCACGGAGCGGAAGCTGAAACCCGCGGGGTTGATCACGACGATCGCCTGCTCGCGGAATGCGTCCTGCACCCAGCCGACGAGCTCGTGCTCGGCGTTGGACTGCGCGAAGAAGAGGTCGAAGCCGAGTTCGTCTGCGACGCGCTCGCAATCGGCGCGCACATCGTCGAGTGTGGCGGCGCCGTACAGCTCGGGTTCTCGCAAGCCGAGCATGTTCAGGTTCGGGCCGTTGAGGACGAAGAGCCTTCTGGACAAGTGGAACTCCTCTCGGGATGCCGATGGCCCCGGTGCCTGCATCGTGCGGGCACCGGGGCTCATGGCCTACAGCAGGCCGAGCAGGCTCGGCAGGAACGTCACGATCACGGGGAACAGCGTCAGCGCGAGCAGGACGGTTCCGAGCGGGATCAGGAACGGCAGGATGCCGCGGAACAGCTCGCCCATCGGTCGGCGGGTGATCGAGCCCACGACGAAGAGCACCGCGCCCACTGGTGGTGTGAGCGACCCGATCATGAGGTTGAGGATCATGATCACGCCGAGCTGCACCGGGTCGATCCCGAACTGGCCGATGATCGGCATCAGGATCGGCACGAGCACGAGGATCACGGGGGGAGCCTCGAGCGGGATGCCGAGCAGGATGAGCAGGATGTTGAGCATGAGCAGGAAGACCACCGGGTTGTCGGTGAATCCCGTGAGCCACTCGCCGAGTGCGCGCGACACCTGCTCCCGTGCGAGCACCTGACCCATGAGGTTCGATGCGCCGAGGATCAGCAGGATCCCGCCCGCGATCACGACCGTCTCCTTGGCCGACTTCCAGAACACCCTCCACGTGAGGGTGCGGTAGATCGCGCCGAGGATCAGGATGTAGACCGCGGCGATGCCGGCGCTCTCGGTGGCCGTGAAGAGCCCGCTGAAGATGCCGCCGAGGATGATCACGGGAAGCAGCGCCGGCCCGAGGACACGCACGCTCGCCTGGGCGAGCATCGATCCGTTGAACGGTCGGCTGACCGCTACCGCCGGGTGGCGTCGCACCCAGAAGAAGATGTAGAGGGCCAGCCCGACCGCCATGAGCATTGCCGGGATGATCGAGCCGGCGAACAGGGCGCCTGTCGAGATCGATGCCGTCGCGGCGAACAGAACCGCAGGGATGCTCGGGGGCATGACCGTGCTCATGAGCGAACCCGATGCGGTCAGGCCCGCCGAGAAGCCGTAGGGATACCCCGCCTTGAGCATCTGCGGTATCTGCACCTTGCTCGTGGATGCCGCATCCGCGAGGGCCGAGCCGCTGATCCACGAGAAGCCGATCGCGGTGCCGAGGTTGACATAGGCGAGGTTGCCGGGCAGGCGGGGCAGGAGCGCCCGCGCCAGGTCGTAGAGCCGCGTCGCGATTCCGAGATTGTTCGCGATCGTCCCCACGAAGATGAACAGGGGGACGGCGAGCAGCGGGAAGCTGTTGATGCCGTTGACGATCGAAGAGAGCGCGTACCCGGCGGACAGACCGTGGCTGTAGAAGTACAGCATGCTCGAGGCGATCATCGCGAAGGCGACGGGCACCCGCAGGAACAGGAAGACGGTGAACAGCAGAATGTAGAGCCAGAGGTCCATTTTACGCTCAGCCCTCCATTTCGCCGATGTCGAGCTTGTGCTCGGGGCGGTGCGCATACGGGATCTTCATGATGGAGTGCACCGAGGCCGACAGGAATCCGAGGAGCGCGAAGATGTACAGCACGCCCATGGGCATGTGCATCGCGGCGCTCAGCCGCCCCCACTCGGTCTCGATCTTCACGAAGGCCTCGTAGGCGAGCGCGATGCTCGTGACGGCCATGATGACGGCCGACGTGACGCGCAGGGCCACGAAGAGCCAGGAACCCGCCAGCAGTTCGTCGAAGATCTCGAGCACGATGTGACCGTTGCGGCCGACGAGGTAGCCGGCGGTCGTGAAGGTCAGGGCGATCATCGACAGGAGCGCGAGTTCGCCCGCGCCGACCCAGCTGAGCGACGGGAAGTAGCGGCCGAGAACCTGGTACATGACGCCGAACACGATGAGGCTGAAGAGGGTGACGCTGATCACGATCTCGATCGATGACAGCACCCGGATGACGGCCGGGTCGGCCGGCACGCCCTGGTTGAGCTTCGGCGTCGTGAAGAAGGTGCGGGTGTCGGGGTAGATGGAGCCCTCGAGGCCTGAGCTGGCCGTTCCGTCCTGCTTCGGTGGCTCGGCGCCGGGGACCTGCTCCGGTTCCGCTCCGGGGTCCTTGTCGGTCATGGCGTCACCGCCTCGATGTCTCGGTGCATTGTCAACCTCTCTGTTGATCCGGGGGGAGTGTGCGCGCACGCATCATCGCCCCTGCGACTCTGGTCTGCGCGGCGCGGTGTGAAAAGCCGCGTCTCGCCGAATGGGACACCGTCCTGTACGCACCGATCCGCCCCCGTCGAGGAAGACGGGGGCGGATCGGCGGTTCGCTGGAACAGGCTACTTCACGACGGTCACCGTGGCGGTGGAGGTGAGCTGCTCCTGCACGCCTGCGGCATTGAGGACCTTCACGCGCACCGTCAGGCTCACCTCCCCCGTGGGCACGTTGTTGTCGACGTCAGCGGCGTCGAACCGCACGATGATCTTGTTCTTGTTCGCCGTGGCATCGGTCGCCTTCACGGGGGTGGAGGAGAGCGGCGTCACCAGCAGCGCGTCGCTGTCGTAGGTGTACCCGGTGGGCAGCGCGAACTGCGCCGTGACCTTGCCGTTCACCCCGGTGAACAGGCCCGTGCCCGAGCCCAGGCCGATCTTCCCGGGGGTGAACGTCAGTGCACCCGGCTGGTCCTTCGCGGTCAGGTAGACCTCGATCTTGCCGGTGGGCCGGGGGTCGGTGCAGTCGTTGAAGAAGTACTCGCCGGCACGCGTGAACGTGTGCTGGTACGTCTGCCCCGGCTGCAGCTTGACGTTGAACTCGCCTTCGAAGAACTGCGTCGCGCAGTGCTCCTTCAGGTTCGGGAAGTTCGCGAACGTCTCCGCCCCCGGGTTGCGGAACGTCACGGTCGTGCCGACGGGGACCCGCAGGTGTGTCGGCTGCATGCCGTTCTGCGACACGCTGTCACGCGACGCGGCGTTGTCGGCCGTGCGGCTGGCGCGAGCGAGAAGCACGGTGTTGTCGACCGTCGAGCCCTCGACTGCCGCGCCGCCCACCGGCCGGCGGATCGTCAGCGGCGCCGTTTCCGGCCCCTCCTGGCTCCCCGACTCCGTCGTGTAGGTGCCCCCGAGCTTGAACGACCACAGCGAGTCGCCCTGCGTCACCGAAGCGCCGTACGGGTTCGTCGAGCCTGCCGCGAGGACGGCGACGTACTGCTCCCCATCGACCTCATAGGTGACCGGCGCCGACGCGATGCCGTTGCCGGTCTGGAATTCCCAGAGCACATCGCCGTCGACAGCATCCATTCCCAGCAGTCGTCCATCGATCTGTCCCGCGAAGAGCAGGTCGGTCGCTGTCGTGAGCGGGCCCTGGCCGTGCGACATGTCCGTGCCGAGGTGGTTGCGCCATGCGACCTTGCCGGTCGATGCGTCGTAGGCCAGGATGCCGCCGGTCTGGTACTGCCCGATGGCACGCAGGCCGTTGGAAGCGGCACCGTCGTAGTGCGCGACGGGGTTCGTGCCGTACGGGAAGTACACCAGGTTGGTGCTCTGGCTGTACGAGTTGTTCGACCAGTCGCCGCCGCCGTTCTGGCTCGTCGTCGACAGGATCGGCAGGTCGTACTGCGGGTCGTACAGGCAGCCCTCACGGTGACCCGACGAGCTGGCCGGGTAGGTGAGGAACGGCTCGTCGGCCGAGACGTAGCTGTTCGGGTTGAACACAAGGTCGCCGTCGGCATCGGCTTGGTAGCCGTTGTAGTTCGGCACGCCGCGCCACGGGTCTCCCGGGATGTTGTCGGCGTCGAGCTTCTGCCACACGACGCAGTCCGGCAGGAGCCGGGTCTCGGGCCAAGGCTGGGTCGCCGTATTGTGCTGACGTGAGTCCGTGATCATGGCCTTCTCGGTCACGGGAAGCACAGGCTTGCCGTTGGTGCGGTCGACCACGAACTGGTGACCCGACTTGCTGCCGTAGAAGACGACCTTGCGGTCCTCACCGGCGACCTGGATGTCGGCCAGCGTCGGCGGGTGGACGTTGTCCATGTCCCAGACGTCGTGATGGATCGACTGGAAGTGCCACTTGTACGCGCCGGTGCGGGCGTCGACGGCGACCAGCGTGTCGGAGAACAGATTGTCCCCCGGGCGCCCCGACGCGTTCTGCGACGACGTGCAGCTGCGCGCGTTGCCGAAGGTCATGAGGTAGTAGCCGAGCTCGGGGTCGACGGCGCCGTGCATCCACGACGTCGCCCCGCCCTCCTCGGCGCAGTCGGTGCCGTCGGCCTGGACAGGCCCCCACGTCGCAGATGCGTCGAAGGTGGTGCCGTCGAGGCCTGTCAAGAGCTCGCCCCGCTTCGGTCCGCCGAAGAAGTGCCACAGGTAGTGGCCGTCGCTCGCGTCGAGCGCGACGACTGCACCGCGGTCGCCGTCCGCCGCGTGCGCGTAGACGATCCCGTCCCAGTACACCGTCGCGACCTTGCCCACACGCCCGAGGTCCTCGCCGTTCGCCCCCTGGGGCTGCACTGCCCACAGCTCAGCGCCCGTCGCCTGGTCGAGCGCGACGACGCGGTTGCCGCCCGCGAGCGTGTAGATCCGGCCCTCGCCGGCAGAGACGCCGCGACGCGTCGACGACATCCCGTAGACGCGGTTCTCCCACTTCCAGACGGGAGCTCCCGTCACACCGTCGACCGCGATCACGCCGCCGCTCGGGGTGTCGACGTAGATGACGCCGTCGACCACGATGGGGGTCGTCTGCTGTCCGACGTTGCTGCTGGCAGGAGCGACCGCCGAGACGTGCGTCCGCCATACCGGGGCGAGATCCTTCAGGTTCTGCTTCGTGATCTGCGTCAGCCCCGAGTAGTGCTGGTTGCCGAGGTTGCCGCCGACTGTTGGCGAGTCCGCTCCGGTCGGCTCGACACCGGTCGGTTCCGAGGCTGTGGCGGACTCGGCGGGTGCCGAGAGCCCGTGGGCGGGTGGGGTAACCAGGGCCAGCGCTATGAGCGCTCCGATCCCCGCGACTCCGAGCCTTGTAAATCGTTTACGCATCCGAACTCCTTTGATCTTCTTCGATCCGACGTGGAGGACCCGTGCCCGTCCGACGCCTGGGGTGTGCCGCCCGGGCCCGCCTGGGGTCGGGCCGTTCCGTCCGGCGCTCGGACGCTAGCCCGGGCCACGGAAGGGGGCAACGCCGCGACCCATCGAGTGGCACAACTCGCGCCGGCGACCCGGTCGTGGGGTGCTGGACGCTCGGGTTTCTGCCCAATGGAACACGCTTTGTCGGCGGGGAAGAGCAGTACCTAACATGCCGACGTCGGCATCGATGCCCACGGACGGAGTTGTCATGGCTGCTTCAGCGCCCAAATCCCTGTCTCCCGAGCAGGAGGAGGAACTCGACGAGGTGTTCGCCCGCGCACGGGCGGCCCTCGCGGTCATCGAGACCTACGACCAGGAGCGGGTCGACCGCCTCATCCGTGCCATCGCCTGGGCGGTCGCGAACCGCTCATCCTTCCACCGGCTGGTGGAGATGGGCATCGACGAGTCCGGGCTCGGCGATTTCGACAGCCGCATGAACAAGCGCATGAAGATCCGGGGCGTGCTCCGCGACGCGCTGCGCAGTCCCTCGGTGGGCGTCATCGAAGAGGATGTCGAGAAGGGCCTCGTCAAGTACGGCAAGCCCGTCGGGGTGATCGGCTGCGTGGTACCGACGACCAACCCCGACCTCACTCCCGCGGGCAACGCGATCTACGCCGTCAAGGCGCGCAACGTCGTGGTCTTCTCGCCGCACCCGCGCTCCAAGCTCACGACGCTCGAGACGGTCCGGCTCATGCGCGAGGCGCTCGAGGCCGAGGGCGCTCCCGCCGACATCCTGCAGTGCATCACGCTGCCGAGCCTCGCAGCGTCGCAGGAGATCATGAGCCGCTCAGACCTCGTCATCGCGACCGGCGGACAGGGGCTCGTGCGCGCCGCCTACAGCTCCGGCACGCCCGCATACGGCGTCGGCGCAGGCAACGCGACCGAGTTCGTCGACGAGACGGCCGACCTCCAGGAGACGGCGCGCAACTGCATGCTCTCGAAGACGTCCGACTTCGGCTCGGGGTGCTCGGCCGACGGCAACGTCCTGGTCCCGGCATCCCGCTACCGAGACATGCTCGACGCACTGCAGGCGGAAGGCGGTCACCTCGTGACCTCCGCGCAGCGCGCCGCACTGCAGGCGGTGATGTGGGATGCCGAGGGTCACCGGCTCGCCGACACCGTCGCCGTGTCGCCCCAGGCGCTCGCCGCAGCTGCAGGATTCGACATCCCGTCCGATCGGCGATTCATCCTCGTCGAAGGCGACGGGATCGCCGAGGACAAGCAGTTCTGCAAGGAGAAGCTGACGACGCTCATGGCAGTCCACGCCTACGAGGGCTCGTTCGAGGACGGCGTCGAGCTCGCCAAGCAGCTCTACGACATCGGCGGCAAGGGGCACTCGTGTGGCATCGCCTCGACCGATGACGCCCACATCGACTACTTCGCCCGGCAGATGCCCGTCTCGCGCATCATGGTCCGCCAGCCCAACTCGAAGGCCAACGCCGGCGCGTTCACCAACGGCATGCCGATGACCTCGTCGATGGGCTGCGGCACGTGGGGCGGCAACATCACGTCCGAGAACGTGTCGCTCAAGCACTACCTCAACACGACGTGGGTCTCGAGGACGATCGCCGAGGACCGGCCGTCCGACGAAGAGCTCTTCGGAGACTTCTACGACGCGTCGCTCGAATCGGATGCCGCTCTGACGGCAGCGCCATGAGCGCGGACGGCGAAGGCATCGCCACAGCGGAAGATGCCGCGGCTGTCCTCGAAGACGCGCGCCAGTGGTGGCACACCGACATCATCGACGTGCGTCCCGGAGAGATCGCACTGCACGGCTACCCCATCGAGGGGCTCATCGGGACGGTCGGATTCGTCGACACGATCTGGCTCATGCTCCGCGGCGAGCTGCCCTCGCGCGGGGAGTCCGCCCTCCTCGAAGCAGCGCTCGTAGCGTCCGTGGATCACGGGCCCCAGGCGCCATCGATCGCGATCGCACGCATGGCCACGACGTGCGGTGTGCCCGTGAACGGCGCCATGGCGTCTGCCATCAACGTCCTCGACGACGTGCACGGCGGCGCGGGCCAGCAGTGCATGGAGATCTTCCTCGAGATCGACGAGGAGCGGGAGCGCGTCGGCGACATCGGCGAGGCGGCCCGCCGCGTCGTGCAGCGCCGTCGCGACTCGGGACTGAAGTACTTCCCGGGCTACGGCCACCGCTTCCATCCGCTCGACCCGCGCAGCCCCCGGCTGCTGTCGCTCGTGGATGCGGCGGCGGCGGACGGCCTCGTCGGCGGCCGTTTCGCGACGATCGGCCGGGCGCTCGAGGACGCGATCAGCGAGGGAAAGAGCGCGCGAGTGCCGATGAACATCGACGCTGCGACCGCCGTCATCTTCTGCGAGCTGGGACTGACGCCCGAGCTCGGACGCGGGGTCTTCATCCTGTCCCGTTCGGTCGGCATCCTCGCGCACGCGAACGAGCAGTCGATCCAGGGGGGCCGCATCAAAGGCCCCGTGCCGAAGTCCATCGGCTACACGTACACCGGTCCGGCGCGCCGACCCGTTCCGAACGAGCGCGACTAATGAAGGAGAACGTCATGAAGGACCTGGTGTCGAACCAGATCGTCCGATACCTCGAGGCTCGCCAGGTCGAGCACATCTTCGGGCTGTGCGGGCACACGAACATCGCGCTGCTGGCGGCCCTCGAGAAGAGCGAGAGCATCTCGTTCGTGAACGTGCGCCACGAGCAGATCGCGGCGCACGCGGCCGACGGCTATGCGCGCGTCACCAAGCGGACCGGGGTCGTCCTGACCCACCTCGGCCCGGGGCTGACGAACGCCACAACCGGGGTCGCGAACGCCGCGCTCGACTCCATCCCCATGGTCGTCATCGCGGGCGACGTCCCGACGCACTACTACGGCAAGCACCCGCATCAGGAGATCAACCTCCACGCGGATGCCGCGCAGTGGGAGATCTACCGTCCCTTCGTCAAGCGCGCGTGGCGTGTCGATCAGCCCCACCTCATCGCCGAGGTGCTCGACAAGGCGTTCGCGCTCGCCGAGAGCGGCCGGCCGGGGCCCGTCCTCGTGGACGTGCCGATGGACGTGTTCTCGGCCGAGATCGAAGTCGCGCTCTTCGACAAGGTCATCGGCAACACGCGCTCGCTCGCGCGACCGAGCCTCGATGAGGAGGTGGCCGAGCAGATCGTGCAGAACCTGCTCAGTGCCGAGCGGCCGGTCCTGTACGTGGGCGGCGGGATCATCGGAGCGGATGCCGCGCCCGAACTCGCCGAGTTCGCCGGACTCCTCTCGCTCCCCGTCGCGCACAGTCTCATGGGCAAGGGCGCACTGGCGGACGACAGCCCGCTCGTCCTCGGCATGACGGGCTTCTGGGGTACGCAGTTCACCAACGACATGACGCGCACAGCCGACTGGATTCTCGCGCTCGGGACTCGCTTCGCCGAAGCCGACTCGAGCTCGTGGTACCCCGAGTACACCTTCGACATCCCCCAGACGAAGCTCATGCAGATCGACATCGATCCCGCCGAGCTCGGACGCAACTACCCGCTCGAGATCGGCGCCCTCGCGGACCTCAAGTCCGCGCTGAGGGTGCTCCTGCGCGTCGCGCGCCGGCTCGCTCCGGCCGGAGTCCGCCGCGACGAACTCCTCGCGCAGATCGCCGCGAACCGTGCGACCCTCAAGCTGCAGAACGCCGATGCGCAGGTCTCCGACGCCTGGCCGATGCGCCCCGAGCGGATCCTCGCCGAGACCCGCGCTGTGCTGCCCGCCGACGCGATCATCACGACAGACGTGGGGTGGAACAAGAACGGCGTGGGTCAGCAGTTCGACATCCTCACCCCCGGATCCTTCCTGACGCCCGGCGGATTCGCGACGATGGGCTTCGGTGCTCCCGCTGCTGTGGGTGCGAAGATCGCGCACCCCCACCGTGTCGTCGTCTCGCTCGTGGGCGACGGGGGCTTCGGCCAGAACCCCGCGGTTCTCGCGACAGCGCGCGAGCAGAACGTCTCCGTCGTGTGGGTCGTGATGAACAACAACGCCTTCGGCACCATCGCCGGGCTGGAGAAGTCCGCCTTCGACACCACTTTTGGCACGGTCTTCGGCAACGCCGAGGACTCCATGTACACCGACTTCGCGGCGATCGCACGCGGATACGGGGTCACGGGCATCAGGGTCGAATCGGCCGTCGGGTTCAAGCCCGCCCTCGAGCAGGCGATCGCGATCGGAGGGCCGGTCGTCATCGACGTCTCGATGATCAACGTGCCGACGCCGACGACGGGTCACTGGAACATCCTCGACATCTACTCGCCGGGCGAGCGAGTCGGGCACGTCGCAACCCACTGATCCAGCACGACGACGAAGAACCACGAGGGGGTCCGCTCATGAGCCTCGATACGTCGAGAAGACGCGCCGTCATCTCGACCGCGTGCCTCTCCGGCACGCTCGAAGACAAACTGCATGCGGCTGCCGCGGCCGGTTTCACCGGTGTCGAGGTGCTCGAGCACGACCTGGTGATGTCGCCATGGTCGCCCCGCCGCGTCGCCGAGGAGGCGGCGCGGCGAGGGCTGTCCATCGAGGCGTATCAGCCCCTGCACGTCGAGACGGTGCCGGTCGAGCGGTTCGGGGCGATTCTGCGTCGAGCCGAACGGACGCTCGACCTCGTCGAGCAGCTCGGCGCGAGCATCCTGGTGTGCTGCTCGTCGAGATCCGCCGAAGGGCTCGACGACGAGGAGCTGGCAGTCGAGCAGCTGCGCGCGCTCGCGGAACGCGCTCAGCGCCGCGGCATCCGGCTCGCGTTTGAAGCGGTGCCGTGGGGCCGCGTCCGCACACACGAGGACGCCTGGCACATCGTCCGGCGCGCCGACCACCCGGCGCTGGGTCTGTGTCTCGACAGCTTCCACGTCCTCTCTCTCGACAACCATCCGACCGCGATCCCCGCCGTCGCGACCGAGAAGGTGTTCTACGTCCAGCTCGCTGACGCGCCTCGCCTCAACCCGGACGTTCGCGAGTGGAGTCTGCACTCCCGACTGTTCCCCGGTCAGGGGACGCTCGACGTGTCGGGGTTCGTGAGCCGGATCCTTGCGGCGGGGTACGCGGGCCCCCTTGCGCTCGAGGTGTTCAACGACGTCTACCAGCAGGAGGATCCGCGGCACGCGGCGATCGACGCCATGAGATCCCTCCGCGTTCTCGCCGAGGCGGTGGCCGTGAGCGGAGGAGGGGCGGCATCCGCGTGGCTCTCGCAGGACGACCTGCCCCCCGCCCCACGTCTCGATGGCTTCGCGTTCGCCGAGCTCGGCGCTGACGAGGTGTCGGCCCCGCTCGTCTCGCGAGCCCTCGCGGCGCTCGGATTCGCCCATGTCGGTCAGCACCGGTCCAAGCCGGTTCAGCTGTGGCAGCAGGGCGGTGCGCGAGTCCTCCTGAACCTCGCTCCGGATCGCTCGATCGCGCCCGCGACCGCCTCCATCTGCGCGCTCGCCGTCGAGAGTGCAGATCCGCCCGCGTCGATGCGCCGCGCGGAGGGACTCATCGCTCCGAAGCTCGTGCGTCCGCGTCGGCCCGACGAGACCGATCTGAACTCCATCGCCGCACCTGACGGCACAGCCATCTTCTTCTGCGATCGGGGCGCCCAGGAGACGTGGCTTGCGGACTTCGACGCCACAGGGACGCCCGCCCTCGCGCAGCCGCTGGTTCGTGACATCGATCACGTCGCGATCACCGACTCGATCGACGACTTCGATCAGTCGTCGCTGTTCTACCGTGCCGTACTCGGCCTCGCCCCCGGCGAGTCGACCGAGATCACGGCTCCCTTCGGCCTGATCCGGACGTGGACGGCGACGGGTCCCGGCGGCGGGGTTCGCATCACACTGAGCACGAGCGCGCTGCGGCGCGGCGATTGGGCGCCGGGGGTGTCGAGCCCGCAACTCATCGCCTTCGCGACGGACGACGTCTTCGCCGCCGTCGCGGCCGTGCGAGAGCGTGGGGCTCCGATCCTCCAGATCCCTGACAACTACTACGACAATCTCGATGCACGCCTCGATCTGCCGGCCGATCTTCTCGAGAGCCTGCGTGAGAACTCGGTCCTCTACGACCGCGATGACAGCGGCGAGTTCCTGCACTTCTTCACCGAGATGCTGGGCTCCCGCGTGTTCTTCGAGATCGTGCAGCGCGTGAATGGCTATGCCGGATTCGGGGATCCGCAGACTGTGCCCCTGCGCATGGCCGCTCATCGCCGTCAGCGGCTGCGCATGCTCGCGAGCGCGCCGGTCGGCCCCGCGTCGGAGTCGCGGCACGAGTACTCGCTCGCGCATCTGACCGCGTTGAGCCTGTCGCCGCCCGAGCTGGTGGATGCCGCCGCGGCGGCCGGCTACCGCTACGTGGGCCTGCGCATGACGAAGGTGACTCCGCAGGAGCCGCACTATCCGCTCGCGTACGACCCCGCCCTCATGCGCGCGACGAAGACGCACCTCGCGGCGACGGGGGTCGAAGTCCTCGACATCGAGCTCGCGCGGATCACATCGGGCGACAATCCGCGGGATTATCTGCGCTTCCTGGAGGCGGGTGCGGAGCTGGGCGCCCGCCACGTCATCACGCAGCTCCCCGACGCGGACTTCGCGCGCAAGACCGATCGGTTCGCCGAGCTGTGCGGGCTCGCGCGGCCGCTCGGACTCACGATCGACCTCGAGTTCCCGTCCTGGACCGAGACGGGCGACCTCGCGGAGGCTGCGCGCGTTCTGCGGGCCGCGGACCAGCCGAACGCGGGGATGCTCGTCGACCTGCTCCACTTCGCGCGATCGCGCTCGAGTCTCGACGACCTGCGCGAGCTTCCGCGGGAGTGGTTCCACTACGCCCATGTATGCGATGCGCCGGGGGAGATCCCCTCGACGACGTCGGAGCTGATCCACACCGCGCGGTTCGAGCGACTGTTCCCGGGCGACGGTGGGCTCGATATGCACGGCATTCTCGCGGCGCTGCCGCCCGGCATCCCCTTGGCCCTCGAGATCCCGCGCGCGATGCTCGTGGCGCAGGTGGGTGCCAAGGAGCACGCACGCCTGGCGATCGCGGCGGCCCGCCGGCACCTGGAAGCGGCGCACGCGGTTCGCTGAGCTCCTGCATCAGCTCGGGGATGACGAAACCCCCGCGATCCCAGTGTTCACAAGGGATCTGCGGGGGTTTCACATGGCGGTGACGGTGGGATTTGAACCCACGGTAGGGGGTTACCCTACACAACTTTTCGAGAGTTGCACCTTCGGCCGCTCGGACACGTCACCGCCGAACAGCTTACGTCACACGGCGCCTGCCCGCGAATCGAGTCCGAGGCGCGGCACGGACGCGCGCGGCACGAGGACGCGCGGGCCCTTGTCAAGCCCTGGCGGCGCACGCCATGCTCCAGTTGGCTGAGGCCACCAGCATGAAGGAGGGCACCGGATGCCGGGATTCATCGCGCGCGCAGACATCGAGGTCGACGCATCCCTCGAGAAGGTGTGGGAGACCATCACGAGGCACGCCTCGGACGTCAATTTCGGGGCGACGGTGGAGTCGGACTGGAAACCCGGCTCGACCGTCGTATGGCGTGGAGTGTGGGAGGGGAAGCCTTTCGTCGACAGCGGCGAGGTGATCGAGGCCGTCGCGCCGCATCGGCTCGTCCTGACGCATACGAGCGGCGCGGACCCAGCGGCCGGCGGGACGAGCGAGAAGGACGACGCCGGCGAGGCCGAAGAGAGCGCTTCGGCATCCGGATCCGTCCATCGGCTCACGTACGAGCTGTCCGGCAGCGGCGCCGGAACGCGCATCGAGTTCTGGCAGGACGGCAACGCCACGCCTCCGGCTGCGGTGCAGGCGGAGCACAACTGGGTGCAGCACCTCAAAGCCGTCAAGGAGCGCGCCGAGCGCTGAGCAGGGGCGCGGAAGCGCTGCGGTTCAGTTGCCGGTCGACCGCCGCACGACGAGCTCCGGCTGGAACACCGTCTGACGCGGGATGCTGCTGGGATCGGCGGCCTCCTCGAGGACGATCCGCAGCGCCGTGCGCCCGATCATGCGACTCGGCTGGCGGATCGACGAGAGCGGCACGGCGGCGGCGCCCGCGAAGGCGATGTCGTCGAAGCCGATGATCGCGATGTCGTGGGGGACCAGCATCCGTCCATCGACGACGAGTGACTGCAGAAGTCCGAGCGCGAGCAGATCGTTCGCGGCGAAGAGGGCATCGGGCCACTCTCGGCGGGGACGGCTCACGATGCGTGCGCCCGCCGCGACGCCCTCCTCGACGGTCATGGCACCGGTCGCGAGCACCTCGATCTCGATCGGTGCGGCGGCGTTCTCGGCCGCGACACGCGCCCCCGCGAGCCGGTCGGTGACCTGCCGGATGTCGAACGGTCCTCCGACGAAGGCGATGCGCCGCCGCCCCGCCGCGATGAGGTGCTCGACCGCCATGGTGCCGCCCACGACGCTGTCGACCGAGACCGACGAGAACTTGCCGTCGCCGCTGAACCGATCGACGAGAACCGCGGCGATTCCCCGGCTCCGGAGGCGCTGCAGTCGCGCGGTGACGTCGCCGTACGGGGCGATCAGCAGGCCCCGCACCTGCTGTTCCTCGAATAGGTCGAGGTACATCTTCTCCCTCGCGACGTCCTCGTCGGTGTTGCCGTAGAGGATCGCGATGCCGTGACGGGATGCTTCGTCCTCGGCGCCGCGCACGACGTCGTTGTAGAACGGGTTCTGGCCGTCCAGCACGACGAAGCCGACGGTCGTGCTGACGCCGGCGCGCAGCTTGCGGGCGGCGTCGTTGCGGACGTAGCCGAGCTCCTCGATCGCCCTCGTGACGCGATCGACCGACTCGGTCGAGACCTCCTCGGGGCGATTGAGGACGTTCGAGACGGTCCCCACCGACACGCCCGCACGCACGGCGACGTCACGGATGCTGGCGGGCACAGCGCCTCCACTTCTTCGGGGGTCACGATTCGGTCACCGCCACAGGAGTGACTTGACCACGATCACGAGCGTACCTAGAGTAGCCTGAAACTTCCTGAATCGATTCAGGCATACTTCATCTTCACCTCGACGAGGAGGAATCCGTGTCAGCGGACCAGAACCCGACAGCGCCGCAGGCGGCGCTCGTGCTCCACAAGGTGGTGAAGTCGTTCGGTCCCGTGGTCGCACTGCGATCCGGGAGCCTCACGCTCGAGCGCGGCTCGATCCATGCCCTGATCGGCGAGAACGGCGCAGGCAAGTCGACGCTCGTCAAGATCGTCGCGGGGCTGTACCGGCGGGATGCCGGCGAGTTCCTGCTCGACGGCGAGTCGGTGGACTTCACCAGCACGGCGCAGTCGAAGGCCGCGGGCATCGCGGTCATCTACCAGGAGCCGACGCTCTTCCCCGACCTCTCGGTGACCGAGAACATCTTCATGGGCCGGCAGCCCACGAACCGCTTCGGCCGGATCGACCGCAAGGCGATGCGCGCGGAGGCGGTGGAGATCTTCCAGCGACTCGGGGTGGCGCTCGACCCCGACCGCGTGACGGAGGGTCTCTCGATCGCCGACCAGCAGATCATCGAGATCGCCAAGGCCATCTCGCTCGACGCGCGCGTGCTGATCATGGACGAGCCGACGGCGGCGCTGTCGGGCGTCGAGGTCGAGCGCCTGTTCGCGGTGGCGCGGAGCCTCCGCGACGAGGGCCGCGCGCTGCTGTTCATCTCGCACCGCTTCGACGAGGTCTTCGACCTGTGCGACACCGTCACCGTCATGCGCGACGGGTCGTACGTCGACACGCAGTCCATCGCCGAGACGACGGTCGACGACCTCGTGCGGCAGATGGTCGGCCGCGACGTCACAGAGCTCTTCCCGAAGCTCCCGGCCGAGGTCGGCGACGTCATCCTCGACGTGCGGGGGCTGACCCGCGCGGGAGTGTTCCGCGACATCTCGTTCACCGTCCGGGCGGGCGAGATCGTCGGACTCGCGGGCCTCGTCGGCGCGGGGCGCAGCGAAGTCGCGCGCGCCGTCTTCGGCGTCGACACCTACGAGTCCGGCAGCGTGACGCTGGCCGGCGTGGCCCTCCCGAAGGGCAACCCGCAGAAGGCGACGGCGCGCGGCATCGCGCTCGTCCCCGAGGATCGCCGCAAGCAGGGCCTCGTGCTCGATGACGGAGTGTCGCGCAACATCACGCTCGCGATCCGCTCGAAGCTCGCGAAGTGGGGCCTCATCTGGGGCGCACTCGAGAACGAGTCCGCGAAGGTGTGGGCGAGCCGCCTCGAGGTCAAGACCGCGGCGCTCGACGCCGAGACCGGCACCCTCTCGGGCGGCAACCAGCAGAAGGTCGTGCTCGGCAAGTGGCTCGCGACCGAGCCTGCGGTGCTCATCGTCGACGAGCCGACGCGCGGCATCGACGTCGGCACGAAGGCCGAGGTGCACCGCCTCATGAGCCAGCTCGCCCAGCAGGGGATGGCGATCCTGATGATCTCGTCGGAGCTTCCGGAGGTGCTCGGCATGGCAGACCGTGTTCTGGTCATGCGCGAGGGGCGCCTGACCGGGGAGTTCCCTCGCGCAGAGGCCACCCCGGAGGCCGTCATGCACGCCGCGACGGCCGATGCGGAGGTGGCCCGATGACCACGACCGCCCCCACCGTCCAGCCCGCCGCGAACCCCGCGGGCAAGATCGTCCGCAACGTCGTGACGGCGCGAGAGACCGGCATCCTCATCGCCCTCGTCGCGATCATCCTGGTCGCCACGATCCGCAACCCCACGTTCCTCTTCTCGAGCGACGGGTTCCGCGACCTGCTGCTGACCCCGTCGCTGCTGCTTCTCGTCGCGGTCGGCTCCGCGATCGTCATCATCACGCGTAACGTCGACCTCTCGGTCGGCTCGGTCGTGGGCCTCACCGCCTACCTCACGGGGCGGATGTTCATCGACATCCCGGGCATCCCCGTCATCGGGGTGTTCGTCGGCGGTGTCCTGCTCGGGGCGCTCCTCGGCGCGATCAACGGCGCGCTCGTCGCGTTCGCCCGCGTCCCCGCGCTCGTCATCACGCTCGGCACCATGTACATCTATCGCGGCATCAATGTGGCGTGGACCGGCAGCGACCGGATCAACGCGTCCGACCTGCCCAAGGACTTCCGCGGACTCGGCACCGACCAGATCCTCGGCATCCCGATCCTCACGATCATCGCGGTCGTCGTCCTCATCGTCGCCGCCTGGTGGCTGCGCAACCTGCGCAGCGGACGGGAGATGTACGCCATCGGGTCGGACCCCGCCGCCGCGCACCTGTACGGACTGAGGACGACGCAGCGCGTCATCACGGCGTTCGTCATGAGCGGTGCGCTCGCGGGCCTCGCAGGCGTTCTCTACGCAGCGCGCTACGGCACCGTGAGCTCGGCGGCCGGCTTCGGCTGGGAGCTGCAGGCGATCGGCGCGGCCGTCATCGGCGGCGTCGCGATCTCGGGCGGCGTGGGCACCGTGTGGGGTGCCGCGATCGGCGCGTTCCTGCTGCTCACGATCAACCGGGCCCTGCCGATCCTCGGCATCGACGACTTCTGGCAGCGCGCCGTGGTCGGCGTCCTGATCCTCGGCGCGATCGTGCTGGACCGCGTGCTCGCGGTGCGCCAGCATCGCCGACTCATCGCACAGAGGGAGGAGACGCGATGACCGCCGTCACCGACACCGTGTCCACCCGCGTCTACCAGGCGCACGCGAAGCCGCTGTGGCGCCGCATCCTGCTCACGCGCGAAGCGACGATCATCGCGATCCTGGTGCTCGTGATCGTCGTGGCGCTCGCGACGGTGCGCAACTTCGACAGCCCGCTCACCGTGACGTACCTGCTTCGGGATGTCGCGCCGATCCTGCTCATCGCGCTGCCGATGACGCTCATCATCATCACGGAGGAGATCGACCTCTCCGTCGCGAGCATCGTCGGGCTCTCGAGCGTCGTGACGGGGCTGCTGACGCATGCCGGCATCCCGTTCCCGCTCGCCGCCGCGGCCGCGATCCTCGTCGGGCTCGTCGCGGGCGTCGTCAACGGCTTCCTCGTCACGGTCGTGGGGCTGCCCTCGCTCGCCGTCACGATCGGCACACTCGCGCTCTTCCGCGGCATCGCGGTGGGCCTGCTCGGCACGACCGCGATCACGGAGTTCCCCGAGGAGTGGACCGACCTCGCGAAGGCGAACATCCCGGGCACGCCCGTGCCGGTCATCATGATCCCGTTCGTGATCCTCGCGCTCGTGTTCGCCGTGCTGCTGCACTTCACTCCGTTCGGACGCTCGCTCTACGCCATCGGCCTCAACAAAGAGGCGGCCTCGTTCTCGGGCATCGACGTGGGCCGCACCAAGTTCCTGCTGTTCGTGCTCTCGGGCACGGTCGCCGGGTTCGCCGGCGTCTACTTCACGCTGCTGTACTCCAACGCCCGCGGCGACAACGCGATGGGCATGGAGCTGCAGGTCATCGCCGCCGTGCTCCTGGGCGGAGTGTCGATCTTCGGCGGACGCGGCGCGCTGCACGGCGTCATCGCGGGCGTCCTGCTGATCGGCGTGCTCGGCTCGGCGCTGCGCCTGGCCGGCATCACGAGCGACGTCATCAACATCATCACGGGACTGCTGCTGGTCGTCTCCGTGGTGTCCTCGAGCCTCCTCGCCTGGCTTCAGAAGCGACGCTTCGCGGCCATCGGGAAGAGGAAGGGCCGTGCCGCGGCATCCGACGCGGCGCAGCGCCCCACCCCGTAGAACCACCCCGCAGTCACGCACACGCAACTGCACCAAGGAAGGAAACAATGATGTTCGAATTCAAGCGCACACGGCGCGCGGGGGTCATCGCGGCCCTGGCCGTCGGCGTGACCCTGTTCGCGGCGGGCTGCTCGGGCGGCTCGGGCGACTCGGGCTCGTCGGGCGACGCCGGCGGCGATGAGGCCCTGTCGATCACGATGCTGCCGAAGAACCTCGGCAACGCGTACTTCGACACCTCGACGAAGGGCGCCACCGCGGCGGCCGACGAGATCGGCGCGACGCTCGAAGAGGTCGGCCCGTCCGAGGCCTCCCCGACCTCGCAGGTGCAGTACATCCAGACCGCGGCGCAGCAGGGCGCGGGCGCCCTGATCGTCTCGGCGAACGACCCCGAGGCCCTGTGCGACGCGCTCGGCGAGGCGTCCGACGCGGGCGTGAAGGTCGTCACGTTCGACTCCGACACGAACCCGGACTGCCGTGACCTGTTCATCAACCAGGCCACTGCGGAGGGCATCGCCAAGATCCAGGTCGACCTGATCGCGGAGCAGATCGGCGACGCCGGTCAGATCGCGGTTCTCTCCGCGTCGGCGAACGCGACCAACCAGAACGCGTGGATCGAGACGATGAAGGAGCTGCTCGCGGCGGACCACCCGAACATCGAGCTCGTCGAGGTCGTCTACGGCGACGACGACGACCAGACCTCGTTCGACAAGACCGCGGCGCTGCTGCAGACCTACCCCGAGCTCAAGGGCATCGTCTCGCCGACGACGGTCGGCATCTCGGCTGCGGCCCGCTACCTGTCGACCTCGGAGTACAAGGGCAAGGTCGCGCTGACCGGCCTCGGCACCCCCAACCAGATGCGCGAGTACGTCGAGGACGGCACCGTCACGGCGTTCGCGCTGTGGAACCCGGCCGACCTCGGCTACCTCGCCACCTTCGCCGCCGCCGCGCTGTACAACGGCGACATCACCGGCGCTGAGGGCGACACGTTCGACGCCGGCACGCTCGGCTCGTACGAGGTCGGCGCCGACGGCGTCGTCCTGCTCGGCGACCCCTACGTCTTCGACGCAGACAACATCGGCGACTTCGACTTCTGAGTCGCAATCCCTCGGAACGCCCGGCCCCCAGGGGGCCGGGCGTTTCTGCGTCCGGGATGCCGCATCCTGCGCGGCAGCCGTGGGTCGGGATGCCGCGCGTCAGGCGAGCTCGGAGGCGAGCGAGAGGGCGTCGACGGCGAGGGCGGCCGAGGTGTCGGCGTCCCGCATCCACAGCGGGACCGCGCGGCACGCGATGCCCGCCGCGGCGACTTTCGCGACGGCGCCGGGGTCCTCCTCGCCGACGAGCCAGCCGTCGAGCAGCCCGCCCGCGGTGCGCGCGCCGTAGTGCAGGGCGACGGCCGCGGCATCCGTCTCGACCCCGATCGCCGCGAGGCACGCGTCTGCCATGCCGCGCACGACGGATCCGCCGATGATGGGCGAGACCCCGATGACCGGGGCGCCCGAGGCGAGCACGGCCTCACGCATCCCGGGCACGGCGAGGACGGGGCCGATCGAGACGACGGGGTTGGACGGCGCGAGCAGTACGACGTCGGCCCGCGCGAGAGCCTCGAGGGCACCGGCGGACGGGCGTGCGGCGCCGATGCCGTCCTGCTCGAACCGCACGGCCGGGATGCCGGCCCGCTCGCGCACCCACCACTCCTGAAAGTGCATGCGCCGTCCGTCCTCCGTCGCGACGTGCGTGTCGATCTCGGCGTCGGTCGCGGGGTGCAGCGTCGCACCGAGATCCCACCGGCTGCCGAGGCGCGCGAAGACGTCCGAGACCGATGCGCCCTCGCGCAGCCACGAGGTGCGCGCGATGTGCGTCGCGAGGTCGAGGTCGCCGAGCGTGAACCACGCCGGCGTGGCATCCCATTCACGAAGCTCGCCCGAGACGCGGTCGGACTCGCCGCGGCGGCCCCAGCCGCGCTCGTCGTCGTTCTGCCCCGCGAGCGTGTAGAGGATGCTGTCGTGGTCGGGCGAGATGCGCAGCCCCGACACCCACCAGTCGTCCGCCGTGTTGACGACGACGTCGATCGCGGCGTCCGTCACCGACCGGCGGAGGTGCTCCCGCAGGCCCCGCACGTACCGGGCGCAGCCCACGCCCCCACCGATCACCACGCAGCGCATGCCTCCCACGCTAGTCGGAGGGTGGGAGGCGGGCGCCGTTCACAACTCAGGAGATCCGGCGGGCAGGGAGGGGCAGATCCGCGAGACTGCGCGGGACGCCTCACAGGCTCGGCACGTTCTTCCTGAGTTGTGAACGGAGGGCAGGGGTGAGGGCGGGTCAGGCGATGGCGTCGGGATCGAGCCCGCGCGCGACGAGGTCGGGTCCGACGAGGAAGAGCTCCCGCGCGTGCTCGTTGACGGTCGCAGGGCCGTATCCGACGCGCAGCCCGAACATCGCCCGCACGTCGAGCCACGCGTCGGGCGTGCGCACGAGACGCGCGCGCTCGCCGAAGGGGAACGCGCGCTGCTCGCCGTACCTCCGCAGGCGCGCGGGGGAGTCGTACGCCGGGTCGTAGGTCATCGCGAGATGCGCGCGCCCGGTGTCGCCGCGGGCCGCTGCCGCGAGGCGCGTGATGGTGAGCGAGCAACGGGCGGGGTTCATGCACCGCGTGTAGAAGAACGCGAGCACCGTCTCGCGGCCCGCGAGCAGCGCGCCCAGATCCGCCGTGCCCCCGTCCTGGTCTTCCGTCGCGATCCGCGCGAGCAGGTCGGGATCGAGGCGGATGACGGATGCCGCTCCTGCGGCCTGCGCGAGATCCGCGGGCGCGGCTGGCGCCGCCGCGACCTCCTCGAGCGTCGCGAGCAGCTCGCCGCGCGCCGTCCGCATCCAGCTCGGCGCGACCGCTCCCGGGACCCACCGCACGTAGACGTCGGCCGTCGCGACGCGGTCCGCGGCGTCGCGCAGCAGCTCGGCCCACGAGCCGTCGGCACCCGGGCCCAGTCCTCGGACGGCGCGCGCGGCGCCCGCGAGCACGACGGGACTCGCGCTCGAACGCAGCTCTTCGGCCACGACCGGCAGGGCGTCCAGCGGGATGCCGCGCGTCTCGAACGACGCGAGCAGGTGCGCGCGCACGCGCTCGGCATCGGCTGTCGAGAGACCCGCCGTGTGCGGGGCGTCCTGACGCAGCTGCGCGAGGGTCACGGGTTCGGCGAGCAGCTCAGAGATGACGGCATCGACGGGATGCGGCATCCCGTCACTCCGTCGTCTTCGGCGCGCGGGACTGGGCGTAGCGGTCGATCGAGGTCTTGAGGGCGCGGGATGCCGTGGCCTCCCTGATGCCCTCGAGCTCGGGCTCGAACGCCTCGCCGTCGAGCGCGTCGGCCGCTTCAGGAGCGAACGCGAGCGCCGACAGGGCTGTGGCGCGCAGTCGATCGTCCTCCTGCTCGTCGAGGACGAGCTCGCGTGCGACCTGCGCGAAGCGTTCGGGCGAGGCGGCCTTGAGGCTCATCGCGGCGACCTCGCGCATCCTGGCGGACTCGGACTTGTCGGACGAGACCTCGGCGAGCAGGTCGACCGACTCGGCGTCGGCTGCGAGCGCCCGCAGCGACTCCTCGCGGACGCGCACGGGCCCCGACCGCGCGAGCTCGCGGAAGAGCGGCGCGGCGTCGCCGTGCTCGTCGCGCGCGAGGAGGCGCACGGCGGTCGCGGCCGGGACGAGGGGCTTGCGGGTTCCTTCGAGGCTCTCGCGCAGCATCCGCTTACCCTCGTCGTCGTCCTCGAGGGTCAGGCGGTCGAGGGCGAGGAGGCGCAGCCGCTTGTCGTCCGAGAGGGCCAGGGCGCGCAGCCGCTCGACGAACTCGGCGTGGAAGGGTGCGAACCGCTGGGGCTGGAACGCCGCGGCGCCGAGGCGCTCGAGCGCGATGATCTTCTGCTCGGGCACGGCCGCGTCGTCGGCGAGGACGTCGAGGAGGACGCGCATCGCCGACTCGAAGGTCTCGGGCTCTTCCGCCTCGTCGGCCTCGCCGCCCAGCAGGCCGTCGCCGCCCCGCGAGATGCCGCGCGTGAACGACACCCCGGCGCTCGCCGCGGATCCTGCCCGCTTCGCGCCGGTCACGTCGTCGACGAAGGACTTGCGGAGCGCCTCGATGTCATAGTCGGCCATCACGCGCCTCCCATCTGGAACGGGACGTCGTCGTATGCGAAGCCGAGATGCGCGGGCGTCGTGAGCCCGAAGTAGTCGATCGCGTCGCGAACGCGGGGACTCAGCCCCGGAGCGTTCGTCATGGCGGATGCCGCAAGCCCGCCGCCGGGCGCCGTCGTGGGCCGCGGCGCAGCGAGCGGTCCGCTCCACGGCCAGAGCGGATCGGCGAGGCGGTGACCGGGACGCGTCGACCCCGGGGTGAACGCGCGCGCCGCAGCAGGATCGTGCATCCGGAACCCCCACTGCCACTTCGCCCACAGGCGGTCGACGTTGCAGTGCAGAAGGAAGAAGAGGGGGTCCTGCGGAGCCGTCCCGGGGTTCGTGATGACCCCGCCGCCGTGCGACATGTGCGCGGCCCCGTGCGGGTCGAACTGCATGTCCTGCGCGAACGGCGCGAAAGCCGCGGAGGCGAGTGCACGGCCGCCGAGCGCGAGGGTCTCGGCCTCGGTGAGGACGTCCGGCACCGTCGTGGGCCCGACGCCGCGCCCGCGCTGGACGCCCGGCTGCGTCGCGCCGATCCACGCGCGGAGGGGATTCGACGGCGCGAAGTCGACGACGTTCTGGAACGTCGGGACGCCCATGAACTGGCGCGTGAAGACATTGGGCGCGGCCTGGTCGAACCGCCAGTACGGCAGGCTCACCTCGGCATCGATGAGCTGCAGCTCGCGCTCGAGGTCGAGCAGATAGATGCGGTGCCACGGGAGGAAGCCGGGACCGCCGTGGGCCTCGCGGTCGGGCGCACCCGAGGTGTGCATGTCGCGGAAGTCGCGGAAGCGCCCCGCGCCCGAGCCGTTGAGGGTCGCCATCGCGCGCAGGAACCTGCCGCGCTCGGCGGGCGTCAGCCGGTTCGCATTCTTGCGGACGCGGACCATCGTCGGGCGACTGCCGAGCAGCGCACCGCCCGGACGCGTGCGAACCTCTACCGTGACATCCCCGAAGCGCGTGCTCGCGTCGGGGTAGGCGCCGCCGATCCAGACCGACCGTGCTGCGCCGCTCGCGGGCAGGGTCACATCGAGGGTCGCCGTGCCCGCGTGCGTGAGATGGTCGGCGAACAGCAGCGCGCCGCCTCCGGAGAGGCGTCGCGCCGAGACGGTGACCGCGACGGCCGGTCCCGCCTGCGGCGGCGTGACCGCGAGCTTGACCTCGACGGGGCGCCACGTGACGTAGGCGCGTCCGCGCTCGTCGATGCGCGGAAAGGTGATGCTGACGCTCATGGACCCCCCATGCCGAAGGCCTGCCCCCGCGCCTCAGGCTAGTCACGTGCGCTCGCCGCGTCGAGAGCACCCCGTCCCCACATCTGCGTCCCCCTGAGCCGGACCTTCGAGCCTGCGGTCCGGCCGAACGGGGACATGGGATGACCACGAGGAACAGGGTTCCGTTGACGCCACCCCCGCCGAGGCGGTTGCATCGGAGACGGGGCTGACCGAAGGGGCTCGACGATGACCGGATTCCTCCCGCGCGCACTGCCCGCGGCACCCACGCGGATCGCGGGGCTCCTGCCGCCGCAGCGGATCTCGTTCGCCGACCTCGCCGAAGCGCTCGCGACCCTGCCGCTCGCGGTCGACGAGATCGACACGCTCGACACGTTCCAGACGATCTCGACCCTCGCGGGCGATCTCGTCGCGAACGGCCGGGTCGCGAAGTTCCTCATCGACCGGAGAGATCCGACGAGCCCCGCTGTGCGGTTCGTGAACGGCAACTTCCTCGAGAACGGACAGGTTCCGGATGCCGCGAGGTACCACTACTTCTTCGGGCGGGCGACGTTCGGCATCGCTGAGACGCTCGACGCCTTCAACGCCCTGACCTACTTCACGGCCGACAAGCGCTACATCGCGGGCAGCATCCGCACGTACTTCCTGGAGGGGGCGGCGGACCCCGTCTTCGGGCTGCAGTTCTACCCGCAGGACGTCATCCGCGAGCGCCTGGTCGTCGAAGCCGTGAGCATCGTGCGGGCGCGGATCGGCATCCCGAGCAGTCGTTTCGCCTTCGTGCCGACCGGTGCGCAGCAGACGACCGATACCGTCGGCCCCGATCTCGCGGGCCTCGAGGTCGAGGTGCTGCCCCTCGACCGGATCCTCGGCGCGATCGACTACGTGCCCCTCAACGTCGGCGAGGCATGGGGGCATCTGCGGATCTTCCCCGAGGACCGCGACGCGCTGACGGCGACCGACATCCCCGTCTTCGACGAGCTGCCGCTCGACCTCTCGGTCGTCGCGGGCGTCATCACGAAGGCCGTGCAGGACACCAATTCGCATGTCAACCTCAAATCCAAGGAGCGCGACACCCCCAACGCCGTGCTGCGCAGCGCTGCGCTCGACCACCCGCGGCTCGCACCGTTCGCCGACAAGCCCGTCCACTTCGTCGTCCGCAAGGACGGGTTCGACCTCGAGGAGTCGACCGACGAGATCGTCGCGGCGAAGCTCGCGGAGCGCCTCGATCGCCCCCTCGTGCAGCTGGTATGGGATGCCGAGACCGAGGTGCGCTCGTACGACGAGCTCGCGACCGGCACGACGACGCAGACGCGGGCGTTCGCGGCGCGGTACGGGTCGAAGGCCGCGAACCTCGGCTTCCTCGCGCATCGCGACGTGCTCGGGCGGGTCGGCGAGACGGGCTCGCCGAGCGCCGAGCGGGGCTACGACCTCGTGCCGAAGGGCCTCGCGGTGCCGCTGCAGGCGTATCGCGACTTCATCGAGCATCCGCCGAACAGCGACGTGCGCGCTCTCATCGACCTGTTCGTCGCGGACGAGCAGGCGGGCGCCCTCTCGCCGAAGCAGAGGGCCGCGCGCGTCGACGAGATCCAGTCCGGCATCATGGCCGCCTCCTTCCCGCCCGGCGCGCTCGAGCGCGTGCGGGCGAAGCTGAACGAGGTGCTCCCGGGCGTCGAGAAGGTCAAGGTGCGCTCGAGCGCGAACGCCGAGGACGTGCCGGACTTCGACGGCGCGGGGCTGCACGACAGCTTCGCCGCCGACACGACCAAGCGCGACCGGCCGATCGGGCCGTGCCTCGTCGAGGAGGACGGCGAGGACGGCGAGGTCAAGCGCAAGGTGAAGCCGAAATCGCTCGGGTGCGCGATGAAGGGCGTCTACGCGAGCCTGTGGAACAAGCGCGCCGTCGAGGAGCGCTCGTTCGCCCGCATCGACCAGACGACGATCGCGATGGGACTCGCGATCGTGCCCGCCTACGACGCGGAATCGGATGTCACCGCCAACGCCGTCGTCGTGACGCGCGTGCTCAACACCGAGCACGTCTTCGGGTACTCGCTGTCTGTCCAGGCGGGCAACAACCTCGTGACCAACCCCGACCCCGGCACGTGGTCGGAGCTCACCGTCGCGGCCTTCATCGCCGACGACGAGCCCGCGAGCCTCACGACGACGCGCTACGCGAAGCCCACGCGGGACGCGGACGTGCGCGCGGCGCCCGTGCTCGCGGGCGACCGGATGCTCGAGCTCGTCGACCTCGCGCGCCGCGTCGAGCGCGCGTACTGCCGCGCGACGCGGGGCTACTACCGCGACTGCCGGTTCGTGACCTCGGCGGCCGACAAGGAGTCTTCGCTCGACCTCGAGCTGAAGATCTTCGCGGACGGCCGGCTCGTCTACAAGCAGGTGCGCGAGTTCGGCGGGCGCTGAGGGAGCGCGCGAGGGACGCCGGATAGCCTGGTGCGGTGCAGCCCGACCCCGCCGAAGTCGCCCCGCGCCCCACTCGGGCGCGGATCAGCGATGTCGCGGCAGCGGCGGGCGTCTCGGTCACGACGGTCTCGCACGCGCTGAGCGGCGCGCGGACCGTCAACGCGCAGACGCGCGAGCGCATCCTCGAGGCGGCGACGGCCCTCGGATACGCCCCCGATCGAGTGGCGAGCGGGCTGCGGCGCAAGCGGACCGGCGTCATCGGCTTCGTCGGCGACTACGTCGCGACGACCCCCTTCGCGGGCCAGATGATCGCGGGCGCTCGCGTGGCGGGTCTCGAACGCGACGTGCTGCTGCTCGTGGCCGAGTCGGAGGGGGATGCCGCGCAGGAGCAGGCGCTCATCGACCGGCTCGTCGCGCAGCGCGTCGACGGCGTGCTCGTCGCGCGCATGTACCACCAGCGAGTCCCGCGTCCGCAGCTCCCGCCGGACGTGCCGATCGTGCTCCTCGATGCCGCGCCCGAGCACGGCTGGGTCGTGGACGCCGTCGTCCCGGACGAGGCGCAGATCACGCGGCTCGCGTGCGACCGCGTCGTGCGCGCGGGTCACCGGGCGATCGCCTACGCCGACACGATCGACGAGTCGCGCGCCGCACGCGGGCGACTCCTCGGCGTGCGGGCGGCGCTCGGCGACGCCGGCGTCGACCTGCCGGCCGCCCGCGTCGCCTCCGGCGCCTCGAACGCGGAGGGCGGCCGACTCGCGGGCTTGGAGCTCCTCGACCGTGCGGATCGGCCGACCGCCGTCATCTGCTTCAACGACCAGATCGCGATGGGCGTCATGCAGGCCGCCGCGCGGCTCGGGCTCGCCGTGCCGCGAGACGTCTCGATCGTCGGCATCGACGATCTGCGACCCGTCGCCGATGCGCTCGATCCGGGCCTCACGACAGTCGCGCTCCCGCACGCCGAGATGGGCGCGTGGGCCATGAGCCGCCTCATCGCGCGCATCGAGAAGACCGCGGCGCCGGCGCCCCGCCTTCACCTCATGCGGGGCTGGCTCGTCGAGCGCGGGTCGGTCGGGCCGCCCCCGGCCTGAGCGGTCTCGATATGGCCGAGCGCGGCGCGGCTCAGTCCTCGCGCCGCCCGACGGGCGCGACCCGCAGCGGCGAGATGGATGCCCCCTCGAGGCGCACCTCGCCGCCGCTCGCCTCGACGCGCAGGCCCTTCGTGCCCGCCGCCCCGCCCGAGACCATGCTGAGCGCGGAGCCGTCGCCCGTGAACACCTCGATCGAGGCGACGTCCACGACGATGTCGAGGCGGATGCGGCCGTCCTGCGCCACGACGGGTGCGGTCCGCACCGCACGATAGGCGTCCGGCATCCGGTCTGCGATGGCATCGGCATCCCGGGTCACGAAGACCTGCCCGGTCGCCGGGTCGTACCCGACCGTCGCGAACGCGCCGTCGGCGCCGCGGGGGATGTGCACGCGCAGCTCGCCGGCGTTCGGATCATCGGCCGCCAGCTCGATCCGCATCCGGTAGGCGTCCGACGCGGGCTCCGGCAGTGAGACCGTGCTGCCCGTCTCGAGTGTCTGGGCGTCGAGTCCCTCGGTGGGGCCCTCCAGGCTCTGCAGGGCGTCGAGGGGCGTCGACGAGAGCGTCGCGCGGCCGTCCCGCTCCATGAGCCGGATCTCGCGGACGATCGTGTCGGAGCCTCCGCTCCACTCCTCGCCCGGCACGTCGCCCGCGTAGGCCCAGTTGTTGAGCCAGCCGATCCCGTACCGCGTCGTCAGCCGCTCCTCGGCGCTGAGACGAGGGTCGTCCCAGGTGACGGCGGCGTAGTAGTCGGCTCCGCGATCGAGCCACTGGTGGCGCGTGTCGTCTGGGGTGAACGTCTCGCCGTCCCACGAGCCCGTCCAATAGACGGTGCCCGTCGTCATGTCCTCGGCCGCGCCGTTCGCGCCGGCGGCCAGCACCCATCGCACCTGGGAGGGGTCGCCGTCGACCGCCATCGGGAAGAGATCGGGGCATTCGAGCACGCCGAGCGCCGGCGCCGTGAAGCCCGACCGGTACGTCCAGTCCTTGAGATCGGGTGACGTGTAGAAGCCGATCTTGTCGCCCTCGGCGAGGGTCATGACCCAGCGGTCGTGTGCGTCGTCCCAGAGCAGGCGCGGGTCGCGGAAGTCGCGTACTCCCGGATTGTCGATGACGGGGTTGCCCTCGTACGGCTCGAAGCGGTAGCCGCCGTCGCGCGACACGAAGAGGGACTGGCGCTGCACGCCGTCGTCCTGCTGCGTCGCCATCGCGACCACCGCGTCCGGCCCGAAGCCGGCGGTGTTCTCGTGATCGACGACCGCCGTGCCCGTCCAGATGTCGCCGAGCCCGTTGGTGTACTTGTCGATCGCGACGCCCTGGTCGGTCCAGTGCACGAGGTCGGTCGAGGTCGCGTGGTACCACGCGGTGCCGTTCCCGTCCGGGTGGTCGGCGTTGTAGAGGTAGTAGTAGTGCCATACGCCGTCGAGCAGGAACGGGCGCTGCGGGTCGTTCATCCAGTCCTGACTGGGCGTGAGGTGAACGGCCGGGCGCGCGTCGTCAGAGCCGGCCGGCCGCTCGTAGGGAGACGCGGGTGCGGGGGTCGCCTCGGGGGAGGGGGTCGTCTCGGGGGCGTCGGCCTGTCGGGACAGAGAGATCCCGAGCGCGACGAGAAGCGCCACGACCGCGGTCACGGCGACGGCCGCGAACACGAGCCGGCGACGGCCAGAGGTCGTTCGGTCCTGCGTGGGCATGTGTCTCCTCGGTGATGCGGCGTCGGGTGGGGGGAACGGCGAAGCGGATGCTCCGGGGCGGGCGCGCCCCGGAGCATCCGCCTGGTCATCAGCCGCCGTACTGTGCGAGCAGCTTCTCGATGAGCTTCTTCACGCCGGCCGGAACCGGCTTGCCCGCGAGGTAGTCGTCGAGCTTGGGTCCGACGGCCGCGCGGATCTGCTGCGCAGCCTCGTCCGAGACGCTCGCGCCCTGCTTGCCGGTCGTGAACAGGTGCCGGTTGGCCGGGATGTCCGCCCAGCCGCCCAGGCCGCCCGCACCGTAGGAGTAGTCGACCGCGGTGCTGGTGGGGTCGCCGCCCACACCGATGTCCATCTTCACCGTCGGGGCGAGGGTGCCGCCGCGCACGAAGTCGTCATGCGTGCCGATCGTGTCGATGAACGACTGCACGAGCCCGCCCGGCATGACGTAGTGCGAGTACGCCTGGAAGTGCCCGGGGTGCTGGTTGTAGTCCGGCGCGAACGGCTGGCCACCCAGGAAGTTCAGGTTCGTGGGGTTGCCCAGCGCGAGACCCGAGCCGCCGTTCAGCGGCTGGAAGTCGCTGCGGATGCCGTTGCCGACGAAGCCGTAGACGCCCTCGGGTCCGTCGATCCCCGACGCGAAGGTGCCGCGGTGGCTGATCGTGAAGAGGTAGTACTTGCCGTCCTTGAAGACGAACTGCGGGCGCTCGGTCTGGTCGGTGACGCAGTTGGCCGAGAGGATCGGCGGCAGGAACTCCCACTCGGTGAGGTCCTTGTTCTTCGCCTTCGCGAGACCGATGTTGCCGATCTGGTACGTGGCGCCGGAGGCGTTCACCTCGTCGACGGACTCGGCGTGGGGGTCGCCGGCCTGGTAGCCGAGGTCCTCCTCGTCGCAGGTCGCGGACTCGCGCGGCATGGCCGAGTTGCCCTCGAACACCATGTAGGTCTCGCCCGGGTGGGCCGGGTCCTCGAAGGTGAACGGGTCACGGAAGTTGAAGAACTCGTTCTGCGCACCGGTCTGGTAATACGTGCCGTCCGCCTCGAGCAGCGAAGTGACCTTGTTGAACCCCGTGAACGAGACGCCCTTGGGGCCGGCGTGCACCTTGCCGACGCTCAGCGCGATGCGCGGGTCGTACGGCTTGATGTTGTTGCCGGCCGCGTCGCGGTAGAAGGCGACGTCCGTGAAGAACAGCTTGATCTCGCCGTTCTTCGAGACGCGGGCCGAGCCCGACCACTGGGTCTGGTGGCTGTAGGACTGGTCCTCGAAGATCTGACCCGTCACGCCCTCCTTGAAGACGAGACCGCCGTAGGTCCAGCCGCCGTTCTCGGGGCGGTCGGCCGCGGCCACGCCCGCCGGGCGGTAGAAGTACCCGATCTTGGCGAAGACGTGACGGTCGTCGAAGCCGAGGTTGCGGTCGGCGACGAGCGAGAAGATGATCTCCTGGCCGTTCACCGAGTACTGGTTGCCGTCCTCGTCGGTCAGCGGCCAGGTGTCCCACACCCAGACCTTGCCGTCGGACATGTCGGGGAAGTCCTGCGGGACGGTCGGCATCGTGAGCGCCGCCGGCATCGAGTTCTCGCGTGAGGGTGCGGTCGGATCGGACAGCCGCTTGAGCTGCTTGGCATCCGCTCGCGTCCACTTCGAGGTGAAGTCGGCGTCGGGGGCGAAGGCCTCCTGGGTGTGGGTCGTGGGCTCCGGTCCGTCCTGCAGGCCGGGGTCGGCGAGCGCGGCGCCGGTGTTTCCGACCAGTGCGACCGCCACGAGTGCGCTCGTCGCAAGACCGCCCGCGAGCAGGCGCGGAACGCGCCGTTTCGAAGTTTGCATTGCTGGGCTCCTTCTTATGAACTGACCATGCAAATCGATTTGCATGGTCTGGCTATCGTGACACATGAACGCGGCCGAACGCACATCCGTGAGTTGCCGGGGGGCCGGAAGCGCATCGCACTTGACGCCGCACCGACCCTCAGTGCACACCCGTCGCGTGGGTCGACGGGCGCCTCGTCGCGGAGGCTCCGGCCGTCGCGGTGCACGACAGCCGAGCCTGATCGGGGCGCGGGGCGGCGGGCGCGGCATCCCGAACCGGGGGATAACCCGAAGAGAAGACTCCGGATGCCTCGGGGGCGCGGGAAGACGCGCAGTCCTACCGTGGAGGCATGACCTCAGGAACCCCCACGCCGGCCCCACCCGTGGCGCCCTCGCCGCGCACCTCCGTCGCCTCGCCGCTGCGCGTCGCGGGCGCTGTCGCCCAGCTCGCGGCGCTCGGCATCCTCGGCCCCGCCGCCGTCACGCTCGTCTTCTCGTTCCTGGGCCTCGGCCTCGGGCTTCTGCCGATCCTCGGCGTCGGCCTGCTGTTCCTCGTCGCCCTCGTCTACATCCTCTTCGCGCTCGCGTGGATCGAGACGGCGCGCGTCGACGGGCTCTACGGCTTCGGCCTCGCGCCGCGACGCCTGCGCACCGAGCGCCGGCCCGGCTTCGGCGGATGGCTCGGGATGCTGTGGCGGCAGGCGATCGACCCGTCCGTGTGGCGGGGCATCGCGAGCCTCGCCGTCGCGACGATCCTCGGCTGGGTCGTCGTCGCGCTCCTCAGCGTCGTCGCGTCGGGCGTCGCCGTCGCCTTCTCCCCGCTCTATGCGAGTGGCGACGCCGTGCGCTTCGCCCGCACCGGCATCCAGGTGCCCGTCGAATGGGCGGTCGTCGCGGGCGTCCTCGCCGCGATCCTCGCGGTCGCCGCGATCGTCGGACTCGCGATCCTCGAGGGCGTGCTCGCCAGGGCCATCCTCGTCCCCTCGCGTGAGGCGCAGCTCGCGGAGGCCGCCCGCACCTCGAGCGTGCAGCGCGCCGGCGCCGTCCGCGCCGCCGACGTCGAGCGCACCCGCATCGAGCGCGACCTGCACGACGGAGTCCAGCCCCGGCTCGTCTCGGTCGGCATGACCCTCGGCCTCGCGCAGCAGAAGATCGATTCGGATCCGGATGCCGCGAAGGCCCTCATCGCCGAGGCCCACACCTCGACCAAGGCGGCCATCACCGAGCTCCGACAGCTCGCGCGCGGCATCCACACCTCCGTCCTCGACGACCGCGGCCTCGACGCGGCCCTGTCAGCCCTCGCGGCCCGGTCGGTCGTGCCCGTCCACCTCGACGTGCGCCTCGACGGACGCTGCAGTCGCGACACCGAGGCGGCCGCGTACTTCACGATCGCCGAGGCGCTCACGAACGCCGCGAAGCACTCGCGCGGCACCGACGTCCGCGTCACGGTGCGGCTGCGGGACGGCAACACGCTGTGGGCCCGCGTCGAAGACAACGGCATCGGCGGCGCCCAGATCGTCGCGGGCGGCGGACTCGACGGCATCGTCAACCGCGTCGTCGCGGCAGGCGGTCACGCCCGCATCGACAGCCCTCTCGGCGGACCCACGAGCGTGGAAGTGAGCATCCCGTGCGCATCCTGATCTGCGAAGACTCGGCACTGCTGCGCGAGGGCCTCGTGCGACTGCTCGAGGACGCCGGGCACACCGTCGTCGCCGCCCTGCCCGACGCGGGCCGCCTCGAAGACACCGTCGCGACGGCATCCCCCGATCTCTGCATCCTCGATGTGCGACTGCCGCCGTCGTGGACCGACGAAGGCATCCGCGCGGCGCTCGCACTGCGTGCCACGCGGCCCGACCTGCCCCTGCTCGTGCTCTCGCAGTATGTCGAGGAGCGGTACGCGTCCGACCTCATCGCGGCGAAGGGCGGTGCCCTCGGCTACCTCCTGAAGGACCGCGTCGCGGACGTCGCCGACTTCCTCGAGGCGATCGGCCGCATCGGCGCCGGCGCGACGGTGCTCGACCCCGAGGTCGTCGCGCAGCTGCTCAGCAGAAGGACGAGGGACGACCGGATGCAGCGGCTCACCGACCGCGAATCCGCCGTCCTCGCGCTCATCGCGGAGGGTCGCTCGAACCAGGCGATCGCGAAGGCGCTGCACGTCTCCGAGGGGAGCGTCGAGAAGCACGTGACGTCCCTCTTCCAGAAGCTCGACCTCGAACAGGACGAGTCCGGCAACCGGCGGGTGCTCGCAGCGCTCGCCCACCTCGAACACGGCGGCCCGAAGCCGCAGGACCACGGCGGCGCCGCGCCGCAGACAGGAATGAACCGATGACCACGATCCTCACTCCGCCGCCCGCGGGCACGGACGCTCCTCCGCCCCGGCCTCCCGCCTCGAACGGCTCCGGTCGCGTCGTGGCGGTCATCCTCATCGTCTTCGGCGGCCTCGTCGTGCTCGGCACGATGGTCTCGGCCCTGGTGTCGACGATCGCCTCGGGATCCGTCCAGACGACGACCCGCACGGTCGACGCGACGGGCGTCACCGACCTGGACGTCGATCTCGCGGCCGGTTCGCTGCGGATCGAGTTCGGCGACGTGACCGACGCCGAGCTCGAGGTCACGGGAGCCGGCGGCGCCGAGCGCTGGACGCTCCGCAACGACGACGGCGACCTCGTCGTCTCGTCGCCGGACGGATGGTTCAACGGCGGTGGCTGGCCGTTCGGCGGCTGGCTCTTCGGCGACAACCGGGCGGGCGACGGCGTGCTGACGCTGCCGCAGTCCCTCGAGGGGACGGATGCCGACATCACCCTCGCCGCCGGCGAGCTGGTCGTCGACGAGGGCGACTTCGGCGACGTCGAGCTCGACATGGGCGCGGGCCGCACGCGGTTCGAGGCATCCGTCGACTCGTTCTCGGCCGACGTCAGCGCAGGCGCGGCCGAGCTCGCGCTCGACGGAGCCCGCGAAGCGAGCTTCTCGGTCAGCGCGGGCGCGCTGGACGCCGTTCTCACGGGTGCGCAGCCGCGGACGCTCGACCTTCAGGTGAGCGCGGGATCGCTCGACATCACGGTGCCGGAGGGCGAGTACGACGTGACGTCGGATGTCTCGGCCGGCAACTTCGACAACCGGGTGGGCTCCACCCCCGGCGCCTCGTCGACCGTGACGGTGGACGTCTCGGCGGGCAAGGCGATCCTGCGCGCCGGCTGAGCCGCTTCCACGCGAGAGGGCCCCACCTGGACGGTGGGGCCCTCTTCGCGTGCGCGTTGCGTTCGCGGGTCAGCGGACGAATCGCACCTCGGTGAGCGTCTCGCCGAGGAACGGCTCGGTGTGCGACGCGCCGTCGAGGGCGAAGCCGTTGCGCGCATAGAAGCCGTGCGCGCGCGGGTTGTCTTCGGCGACCCAGAGGTACACCTGCTCCTCGTGGTTCACGACCGAGTCGAACAGCTTCTGCCCGATGCCGGTGCCGTGCCACGCGTCGAGCAGGTAGATGAAGTACAGCTCGCGGAACCGCGGCGCATCCTTGTCGCGGGCCGGGCCCGACCCCGCGAAGCCGACGATCTCGCCGTCGACGAGCGCGGCGAACATCCTGAACTCGGGACCCTGGACGGCCCAGTGGGTCCAGAGCTCGGCCATGCGGCGCGGCGAGATCTTCTCGAGCGCGGCCTTGCTGATGAGGTGGTCGTAGGTCTCGTGCCAGGTGGTGGCGTGGACGCGCCCGAGGGCTTCTGCGTCGACGTCCCTGACCGGACGGACGACGATGTCGGTCTGGATTTCGGCTCCCATGGGGGCACTCTACGCTCGCGTCGGCGAGGCGAGAAATCCGCGGGATGCCGCGCCCCGCACCGTGCGTGTCCGGTTGCCGTCGCGGCGCGCGGGCGCTCGTTCGCGGAACCGGTCCCATCCCTGTGAGGGCGCGGATCACGGTTCCTCGTGGCGGTGATCCGGTTGGTGGGTCTCGGTTTCAGGCCCGCTGGGACGGGATCTCATGCTGGTGGAGCTGTTGTTCGGCTGGTGAGCCCGCCGGGGCGTGGGCCGCGTTCGATCGCGGAGTCTGCTGAAGTGTCGAGCGCGCTCAGTCGAGTCGGACTCAGTTGATGATCTCGGCGCGCTCCGCGTGGAGCACGGCGAGTCGTTCCCGCCACGCCTGCAGCGCTTCGGGGGTGAGTCGCGTCCAGTCGGTCACTTCGCCGAGGACCCGAAGCGGCTCACTGCTGCGGTACGACCGCGTCGGATTGCCCGGGAACTTCTTGTCGGTCACGTTCGGGTCGTTCTCGAAGTCGCCCGTGGGCTCGACGGCGTAGACGTGCGGTTCGCCGTCGCCGGACACGAGTTCCGCTGCGAGTCCCGCGCCGTCACGCAGCGCCGTGAAGTAGATGTGATTCATCACGATCTCGGGGCGATAGTTCGAGGGGAAACCCGCGGTCAGCAGCTCTCCTTCGCGGAGGACGGCTTTCGTGCCGTGGAAGAACGGGCCCTCGTCCAGTGGCTGGTTCACCCCGACAGCCTACGGCGGGCTCTGTCTGCCGGTCGATGCCCCCGCCCGACAGCACCGGCCCCGGTCGCTGAGCGTGCCGAGACGTCGGACCTCGGCATCCTCTTCTCCACAGATGCCGCTCGAAATCGAGTTTGCACAGCATCCTGATTCGTCGCGTGATCTGGACATTTTCGACCTCTTCGATGTCGGAGGCCCCCGCGAGAATGATGCGTATGGAACATCTCGCCGCCGCACTCGACGACCTCGGCGATGCCGTCGTCGGGCTTGCGGGCGCGACCCTCGGCGACGGAAGGCTCGCTCGAGCTGCCGATCAGGAGCTGCTCGAGGTGATGGCCGCTGCGGCGCGGCTCGCACGCGGCGCCGAGGCCCTGCTCATCGAAGCGACGGCCCAGGTGGTCGAGCGTTCGAACGCGGCCGCCGTCTCGGATCGCCTGACGACCCGGCTGGGGTGCAGGTCGGTCGGCGAGCTCGTGCAGCGGGTGACTCGGGTGTCGAAGCGCGCCGGGGCCGACCTCGTCACTGCGAGCGGGGCGGTCCTGCAGCCGATCGCGCCTGCGACGGGCGAGGTGCTGCCGGCCGGGCTTCCCGGCATGCGCGCTGCGCTCGCAGCGGGCGAGGTCGGCGTCCACGGGGTCTTGGCGGTCGCGGAGTCGTTGCGGGGGTGCTCGGCCGGGCGAGCGCAGATTCTCGCGGCCGACGAAGAGCTCGCGGCCGCAGCGCGAGGAGAAGGGGTGGATGCTGCGCCTCCCGTCTGCGCCGAAGAACTCCGCGCGCTCGCATCGGTGTGGGCGATGTACCTCGACCAGGACGGTGCCGAGCCGCGAGAGTCGCGGGCACTCCGCACGCGCAGCCTGACCCTGGGCACGTGCCGCGACGGGATCGTGCCCGTACGAGGCGCATTGCTCGCCGAGGTCGCGGGCCAGCTGCAGCGGCTTTTCGACAGTGTGCTCAACCCGAAGCTCGACGCGCCGGTCTTCGTCGAAGACTTCGAGGGCGACGAACCGTCGCCCGTGATGGCCGACGTGCGATCGCGCGCGCAGAAGCAGCACGACGCGCTCGCGACGATCCTCAATGCGGCCGCAGCATCGGGAAGCCTGCCGCAGCTCGGTGGATCAGCGCCCACGCTCGTCGTATCCGTCCGCGCGGAAGACCTCCAGAGCGGCCGAGGCTTCGGCCATGTCGGCGGTGTCGACGAGCCGGTCTCGCTCGCGGCGGTCCGGCACATCGCGTGCTCGGGAGCTGTGCAGCGCGTGGTGTTCGACGAGCGCGGCCGCATCGTCGAGCTCGGATCGCTCGAGCGGATCTTCACGCATCACCAGCGCCGCGCGATGGCGCTGAGAGACGGAGGATGCGTCATCCCGGGCTGCCACGTGCCCGCGGCGTGGTGCGAGACGCATCACGTCGTCGAGCACTCGCACGGCGGACCGACGCATCCCGACAACGGCGTGCTGCTGTGCTGGTTCCATCACCGCACCCTCGAGTCGAGCGGGTGGCAGATCAGGATGCGGCTCGGGATTCCCGAGGTCCGCGGGCCCTCCTGGTGGGATGCGCACATGCGATGGCGACCGGCGACGAAGTCCCCGATCCGCATGCGGGAGCGGATGTCGCAGCGAACATGAGCGGCGGTCGTGTGTCGGCAACCGACAAGCGATCCGGCGAATCGTGGACGACTGGCTACGATCGCTCCTCGTGAACGTGATCTGGCGCACCCTCCTCGTCACCATCGGCGCGCGACTGCGCATGCGGCTCGGCCGCCGGCTCGGGCCCACCGAGGTCGGGCGCATCCGGCTCACGACCCTCCCGACCGACATCGACGTCCTGCGCCACATGAACAACGGCCGCTACCTTTCGCTCTTCGATCTCGGCCGCTGGGACCTCCTGACCCGCACGGGCATGGCCGACGCGATGCGGCGCCACGGCTGGTACGCCGTCGTCTCGAGCGAGACCATCACGTTCCGCAAGTCGCTCGAGCTGTGGCAGCAGTTCGTCGTCGAATCGCGCCTCATCGGCCATGACGACAAGGCGATCTACCTCGAGCACCGCGCCGTCGTCGACGGCGAGGTCTACGCCCGCGCGATCATCCGTGCGCGCATGCTCAAGCGCTCCGGCGGCACGCTCTCGCACGACGAGCTCTTCGCGGCCGTGGGCCGTCCAGAAGGGCTGCCGGACGTCGAGCCGTGGGTTCACGAGTGGGCAGCGGCATCCGCTCTGCCCTCGACGCGCGCCGCGGCCCCGAGCAGCTGGTCATAGACCTGATTAGCGCACGACCGCCGGGCTGGCAAGGGGTTTGCACGGCCCTGAAGCGTGGGGTTTCGTAGGCAGGCACGGCCGAGAACCCTTCGGTCGCAGCCGCTGAGGAGGGTCCCGTGGACAGCACAGCACTCATCTGGATCATCGTCGCCATCGCGATCGCGTTGGTGGTGGTGATCGTCATCGCGTTGGTCGTCTCGCGACGCAATCGCGGACGCCGCGACACGCGCCGGCACGAGAAGGCGGAGGATCTGCGCGCGCAGGCACGCCGCTCGGCCGTCGCGGCCGAAGAGGTCGAAGCCCGCCGTGCGCGAGTTCAGGCCGACGCCGCCACCGCATCGGCCGAAGCCGAGCGCGCGAAGGCGAAAGCCGCTCAGGCCGAAGTCGACGCCCGCCGCTACGCCGACGAGCACGCGCGCGAAGCCGAGGAGCACCGGCAGAAGGAAGCCGAGATCCTGCGCAAGGCCGACGAGATCGACCCCTACGCAGGAGATGCCGACCGCAGCGCGGGAGGCGCCGGGACCGCCCGCACCGGCGCCGCCGACACGACTGCGACGGCTCCCGACCGCGACCCGCGCGTGCGTCACTACGACGACGACGACCGCACGACGACGAGCGACCCGGCCGTCGCTCCGGACCGGATGACGGCACGCGCCGACGACCCTGTCCGGGTGGACGACGCCGAAGTCCCCGGCCCGCGCCGGTCGGGCAGCACGATCTGACCGCCGCCCATGCGTCTCGGGGCACAGGCGCCCCGGGGCGCATGGGCACGCCCGCCGACCCGCGGAGCCGCTCACGATCCGTGATCGGTCGCGTCGAGCGGGCCGCGGGCCCTGAGCCAGACACTCCGAGCCCGGACGGCACGACGAGGACGCTCGGTCGTGGCCGCGCACGGGACGGCTCCTCCCGATGCGGGCTCGGATGACGGATGCTGGAATCATGCCGACATCGCAGCCTGACGCCGCGCCGTCCGAGCCGACCGACGGCGACCTCGTCGTGCGCGCAGTCGCCCTCGCGCAGCGCTGGGTGGACGAGAGCGTCTCGGCGCAGGTCGATCCCGCCGCGGAGCGCCTCGCGGGCGTCCTCAAGGATCCCGACGGCCTGCCATTCACTATCGGCTTCGTCGACGGAGTCATGCGGCCCGAGAGTCTTTCGGCAGCGGCATCCACTCTGCATCGCATCGCGCCGCTCGTGCCGGAATTCCTCCCGTGGTGGCTGCGCGGCGCCGTGCAGGCGGGGGGCGCCCTCGCGCCCGTCCTGCCCACCCCGGTCGTGCCGATCGCGCGCCGCGTGCTGCGCGAGATGGTCGGCCACCTCGTCGTCGACGCGCGTCCCGAGAAGCTCGGCCCCGCGATCGCCGCGCTGCGCGAGGGCGGAGCGCGCCTCAACCTCAACCTTCTGGGCGAGGCCGTGCTCGGCGAGCGCGAGGCGCTGCGCCGGCTCGAAGGCATCCACGACCTCATCCGGCGTCCGGACGTCGACTACGTCTCGGTCAAGGTGTCGGCAGTCACGAGCCGCATCTCGATGTGGGCGTTCGACGAGGTCGTCGAGCAGGTCGTCGAGCGCCTGCTGCCGCTCCATCTCACGGCCGCGGGCATGGCGACCTTCATCAATCTCGACATGGAGGAGTACCGCGACCTCGACCTCACCGTCGGGGTTTTCACGCGCCTCCTCGACGACCCCCGGCTGCGGGACCTCGAGGCGGGCATCGTCCTTCAGGCGTACCTCCCCGACTCGGTCGATGCCCTCGCTCGCCTGACGGCGTGGGCGCAGGAGCGGGTCGCCGCCGGGGGAGCGGGCATCAAGATCCGCCTCGTGAAGGGCGCGAACCTCGCGATGGAGCGCGTCGACGCCGCGATGCACGGATGGACGCTCGCGACCTACGACGCGAAGGTCGACACCGACGCGAACTACCTCCGCTGCCTCGACGCGGCCCTGCGTCCCGAGAGCACGCCGGCCGTCCGCATCGGCGTCGCGGGGCACAACCTCTTCGATATCGCGTACGCGTGGCTGCTCGCGGGGGAGCGCGGCGTGAGCGACGCGGTCGACGTCGAGATGCTTCTCGGCATGGCGCAGGGCCAGGTCGCCGCCGTCTCGCGCGAGGTGGGACCCGTCCTGCTCTACGTGCCCGTCGTGCGTCCCGACGAGTTCGACGTCGCGATCAGCTACCTCGTCCGCCGGCTCGAGGAGAACGCCTCGAGCGACAACTTCCTCTCCTCCGCCTTCGACCTCGCCGACGACCCGGCGGCCTTCGATCGCGAGCGCGACCGCTTCGTCGCGTCGCTCGAGCGCTCGACCGATCCGGAACTGCCGGCGGCCCCGCGGCGCACGCAGGATCGGGCCGAGGGTGCCGCCGCGCTCGGGCCGCGCGCGTCGACGCGCATCCTCCGTGACGGACCGGCCGACGAGGACGCGGGACTCACGGAGGTCGTGCTCGGCATCGCCCGGACCGCCGCGGCCGACGACGCCGGCGATGAGCCCACGGCCGAGCCGAGCGCCGAGGCGCAGCTGTTCGGCGGCGAGGCCTTCGTCGAGACCGCCGTGTTCTCACGGCGCGAGTCCGGCACGCGCGCGACGGGTGCGCCGGGGTTCCGCAACGCACCCGACACCGATCCGGCGCTCCCCGCGAACCGGGCGTGGGCCCGCGGCATCCTGTCCCGCATCGAAGTCTCGACGGCGGGAGACGCGACGATCGACGCGGCGGGCGTCGCCGACGAGGCCGCTCTCGATGCGATCGTGCAGAGGGTTCGGGATGCCGCTGCCGCGTGGGGCGCGAAGCCCGCGGCCGACCGGTCCGCCGTGCTCATCGCGGCTGGGCGCGCGCTCGAGGCCCGGCGCGGAGAGCTGATCGAGGTCGCGGCGTCCGAGACGGGCAAGGTGTTCGCCGAGGCCGACGTCGAGGTGAGCGAAGCCGTCGACTTCGCGAACTACTACGCCGCGACGGCGCGCGAGCTCGACCGCGTGAGCGGCGCGGTCTTCGTCCCCTCGCGCGTCACGGTCGTGACCCCGCCGTGGAACTTCCCCCTCGAGATCCCCGCCGGCGGCGTGCTGGCGGCGCTCGCCGCAGGATCGGGCGTCGTCTTCAAGCCCGCGCATCAGGCGCGCCGTTGTGCCGCCGTCCTCGCCGAAGCGCTGTGGGAGGCGGGCGTCCCGCGGGACCTCCTCGCCCTCGTAGCGCTGCACGAGGGCGCGCTCGGACAGCGGCTCGTCTCGCATCCCGACGTCGACCGCGTCATCCTGACCGGCTCATGGGAGACCGCTCAGCTCTTCCGATCGTGGCGCCCCGACCTGCCGCTCCTGGCCGAGACGAGCGGCAAGAACGCCATGATCGTCATGCCCTCCGCCGACCTCGACCTCGCGGCATCCGATCTCGTGCGCAGCGCCTTCGGTCACGCGGGTCAGAAGTGCTCGGCCGCCTCGCTCGTGATCCTCGTCGGAGCGGCGGGCCGCTCGCAGCGATTCGCGCGCCAGATCGTGGATGCGACGACGTCGCTGCGGATCGGCCTTCCGAACGACCCGCGCTCGGAGATCGGCCCCGTCATCGAGACGCCGCACGGCAAGCTCGCGTGGGCGCTCACGACCCTCGACGAGGGAGAGCAGTGGCTCGTCGAGCCGACCCTGCGAGAGGCGCAAGGACCGGATGGTGTCGGGCCCGAATACGCGGGACGCGTCTGGACCCCCGGCATCCGCACACACGTGCAGCCGGGATCCCGCTTCCACCTCGAGGAATTCTTCGGCCCCGTTCTCGGGGTGATGCATGCGTCCTCGCTCTCGCACGCGATCGAGCTGCAGAACGCCGTCGATTACGGCCTGACCGCGGGACTGCACACGCAGGATCCGCACGACCTCGAGGTGTGGCTCGAGCGCGTCGAGGCGGGCAATCTCTACGTCAATCGCGGCATCACGGGCGCGATCGTGCAGCGGCAGCCGTTCGGAGGCTGGAAGCGCTCCTCGGTCGGCGCGGGCGCCAAAGCGGGCGGTCCGAACTACCTCGTCGGCCTCGGATCCTGGCGCGCCTCGGCCGGCGGCAAGGCGTCGAAGACCCTGCACCTGCGGGGCCTCGACTCGCGTATCACCGACGTCATCGAGGCGGCGCAGCCGTCGCTCGACTACGAGGAGTTCGAGTGGCTGCGGCGGGCCGCCTTGTCTGACGCGATCGCGTGGGATCGCGAGTTCGGGCAGGTGAAGGATGCTTCGCACCTCGGCATCGAGCGCAACCTCTTCCGCTACCGCGCCGTGCCGCAGGTCGCCGTCCGCGCGACCGCCGACGCCCCGTGGCACGCCGTGCTGCGCGTCGCCCTCGCGGGAGTGCGCTCGGGGGCGGGCCTTGCGATCAGCGCGCCCGCCGGGCTCCCCGCGGCGGTCCGCCGCGCCCTCACGGACGAGCGCGTGCACGTCTTCGTCGAGAGCGACGAAGAGTGGATCGAGCGGATGTCGCGTCCTGCGGCGACGGAGGCCGCGGCATCCCGTCCCTCGCGTGTGCGTCTCGTCGGCTCGACGGCCGCCGTCGACGCCCTGCACGAAGCCCTGGCGGCGGCCGTCGGCGGCGACCCCGACCTCGCGGTGTACACGAACGAGGTGACGACTGCGGGGCGGCTCGAGCTGCTGCCGTTCCTGCGCGAGCAGTCCATCACGATCACGGCGCACCGCTTCGGGAATCCCGACCGCTGGAGCGACGAGGTCATCTGATCGGAGCCGACTCGGCCGCGTCTCCCTATCGCGGACATATCGGCGTCGCTAGTCTGTGAGACGCGCTCGAGCGGGGGTTCGAGGGCGGGATCTCGAGTGAAGGGGCAACATCATGGCGGATGCAGCAGCACCCCAACCCGGAGGCGACGCCAAGGGACGCAGTGCCCGGTTCTGGGTGCTCGCGGCCATCATCGGCGTCGCGATCATCGTCGCCGGTGTGCTCATCTACAACGCGTCGATGGCGGCGTTCACCGCCACGACTGACACGGGCGGGGACACCTTCTCGACGGGCACGATCGACCTCTCGAACGACAGCGAAGCCTCGTCCGTCTTCGAGCTGACGGATCTGGCGCCCGGCGACACGGGCACCGACTCGGTCGTCGTCACCTACACGGGGGGCGACATCGACTCCGAGGTGCGTCTCTATGCGAGTACGGAGGGCGCCGACCAGACCCTCGCCGCCGACATCGGACTGACGATCACCGCCGAGGGTGCGGAGCCCTCGGAGTGGACCGGCACGCTGCTGCAGTTCCAGGGCCTCACGACGTATGCGGACGGGATCCTGCCCGTCGTCCTCGCGGACGGCGAGACCGAGACCTACACCGTGACGTACGAGGTGCTCGAGTCGGCTGGCCAGGGGGAGAGCGCGGATGTCACGTTCGTCTGGGAGGCGCAGAGTCAGTGACGCCATCCCGTTGACGGCCCAGCCGTCGCGGGGAGAGCCACCCGGCTGGCACGGACGCCCGCTCGAGGATCTGCCGTGGGCAGTCGTCATCCGGGTGGCGGTGTGCTGGGCCGTCGTGTGCATGATCCTGACGCTTCTGGCCGCCGCATTCCTGCCGCGTCCGTTCGGCTTCATCGGGACGACAGTCGTCACGGGCTCGATGATGCCCAACATCCAGCCTGGAGACGTCGCGCTCGTGCAGAATCTCCCGGAGTATGGCCTCGGCCAGGTGATCCTCTTCCCGAACCCCGCCCGTCCCGAGCAGCGGATCATGCACCGGATCGTGGAGATCCGCGATGACGGCATGCTCGTGACGAAGGGCGACGCCAACGAGATGCGGGACTCGACTCCCGTCGATCCCGAGACCGTCATCGGCGTCGGCCGCATCCTCGTGCCCGTGATCGGACTGCCGATCGTGTGGGCGGCGAACGGGTACTTCCTGCTCGTCCTCCTGACTGTCGCGCTCACGGCGCTCGTCGTGCGGGGAACGCTGCGGATCGAGCTGTTCCCCTGGGTGAGCAAGCGCGCGTTCGTGCGCGCCATCATCGAGAGCACCGTCGTCATAGCGATGCTCGCGGTCGCGGTGTTCGTCATCTTCGTCGGAGTCGCGCGCTCGGCGCACGCCGCTTTCATCGAGCGATCGGTCACCGAGGCCTCATGGGCGATGGCGGGTTCGACGCCGACGCCGACGCCGACTTCGGAGCCCTCGGGGACATGTTCGATCACGGACTGGATCCCTGAGCATTGGCCGAACAACCAGGTCGTGCACTTCAAGGTTGTCAACAACACCGGTTCTCCGATCGTTCCCGATCCGGACGGCTGGGTCCTTGTGTGGACATGGACGAGTGACGAGCAGATCACCGTCTCGGGAGGCGCAGAGTTCCTCAATCAAGTCGATCGAGTCGTCACGTATCAGGCGTACACGTGGTCGCGTATCGAGCCGGGGGAGGGCGAAGCCGCCTGGCTGCAGATCACGAGCGCCTCCGATACATTCCTCCCACCGAAGGACTTCCTCCTCAACGGTGCTCCATGCGATTTCATCCCGGCTGCGGGTGATCCTGTGCGCGAGGTTCCAGCGCCTCCGTCGAGTCAGCCGTGAGCAGATCCCTACAACGTTGTAGAACCCACTAGAGTTGTCCCAGACTCTCGGGGAGGACGCATGGCGGCGACATTGCACGATGTGGCGCGCATCGCGGGGGTGTCGATCAAGACGGTCTCGAACGTCATCAACGACTACCCGCACATCCGGCCCGCGACGCGCGCCAAGGTCGAGCAGGCGATCGCCGAGCTGGGCTACACGCCCAACCTCACGGCCCGCAATCTGCGCTCCGGGCGGACGGGTGCCATCGCGCTCGCGGTCCCCGATCTCGCGCTGAGCTACTTCGCCGAGCTCGCCGCTGAAGTCATCGCCGAAGCCGAGCGGGCGGGCGTCGTCGTGCTCATCGAGCAGACCGGCGGCGATCGCACGCGCGAGCTCGAGCTGCTGAACAGTCCGCGCCTCAAGCTCACCGACGGGCTCATCTTCAGCGCCCTGGGAATGGGGCAGGAGGATGTCGCGGCCCTCGAAGTGTCGTATCCGATGGTCCTGCTCGGCGAGCGCATCTTCGACGGGCCCGTCGATCACGTCACGATGCAGAACGTCGAGGCGGCCCGCGCCGCGACGGAGTACCTGCTCGCGTCCGGACGGAAGCGGATCGCGGTCGTCGGGGCGCACACGGACGAGGTCATCGGCTCGGCCGGTCTGCGCCTGCGCGGGTATCGCGAGGCACTCGAGGCCGCCGGCATCCCGTACGACGATGACATCGTCGCCTACACGACGCTGTGGCATCGATCCAACGGCGCTCGGGCGATGCGCGAGCTGCTCGAGCGCGGCGCCGAGTTCGACGCCGTCTTCGGCCTGAACGACACGCTCGCGCTCGGCGCGATGCGCGCGCTCCAGGAGGCGGGCATCCACGTGCCCGACGACGTCTCGGTCGTCGGCTGGGACGATCTCGACGAGGCGCAGTTCTCGATCCCGTCGCTCACGACCGTGGATCCGGGTCGCCCGTGGATCGCACAGACCGCCGTGCGGACGCTTCTCGCGCGCATTGCGGCGCCCCTTTCGGGGCAGCAGGCGGCGCTGCAGCTCGCGCAGTTCGAGGTCGTCGAGCGGGAATCCGCACCCGCTCGCGTCGCCTGACGCCTTCGCGCGCACGGTTTCGCAATGAGGCTTGACAGGATGCAGTCGCTTCGCCAACATGTCCTTTACAACGTTTACTTTCTAACGTTGTAAATCTGCGAGGCACAGCGCGGCGCCCCCACGCGAACCCCCGCATCCACTCCGCAAGACATCGGTGTCCGCACCGCGAAGAGGAAGCACACAGCCAATGAAGTCGAAGGTTCTGGCCGGTTTCGGCGTCGCCGCCGTTGCCGCAGCGACACTCACGGGATGCGCATCAGGCGAAGCCGCGGCATCCTGCACGAACGAGATCAAGCAGCCCGACGCGACCCAGGTCTCGGTCTGGGCCTGGTACCCCGCGTTCGAGCAGGTCGTCGACCTGTTCAACGAGACGCACGACGACGTCCAGGTCTGCTGGACGAACGCCGGTCAGGGCAACGACGAGTACACGAAGTTCTCGACGTCGATCGAATCCGGCAGCGGCGCTCCCGACGTCATCATGCTCGAGGCCGAGGTGCTCTCGAGCTTCTCGATCCGTGACGCGCTCGTCGACCTGTCCGAATACGGCGCCGCCGACGTCCAGGGCGACTACACCGAGGGCGCCTGGAAGGACGTCTCGTCGGGATCGGCCGTCTACGCCATCCCGGTCGACGGCGGTCCCATGGGCATGCTCTACCGCAAGGACATCCTCGACCAGTACGGCATCACGCCGCCCACGACGTGGGACGAGTTCGCCGACGCGGCGCAGACGCTGAAGGATGCCGGTGCCCCCGGAGTCCTCGCGGACTTCCCGCCGAACGGCCGCGCCTACACGCAGGCGCTCTTCGCGCAGTCGGGCTCGGTGCCGTTCACGTACGACAGCGCGAACCCGCAGGAGATCGGCATCGAGGTCAACGATCAGGGCGCGAAGGACGTTCTCGCGTACTGGGAGGACCTCTCCGCCGAGGGCCTCGTCGCGGTCGACGAGGCGTTCACCGCCGACTACAACACGATGCTCGTGGACGGCACCTACGCGATCTACGTCGCGGCCGCATGGGGCCCCGGCTACCTGCAGGGCCTCGAGGGCACCGACGACAGCGCCGAATGGCGCGCCGCACCGGTTCCCCAGTGGGACTCCGCGAACCCCGTCCAGATCAACTGGGGCGGTTCGACATTCGCCGTAACGAGCCAGGCGAAGGACAAGGAAGCAGCCGCGACCGTCGCGAAGGAGATCTTCGGCACGGAGGAGGCCTGGAAGATCGGCATCGAAGAGGCCGCGCTGTTCCCGCTGTGGAAGCCGATCCTCGAGTCGGACTACTTCGCGAACCTCGAGTACCCGTTCTTCGGTGGGCAGCAGATCAACAAGGAGGTGTTCCTCCCGGCAGCCGCGGGCTACTCGGGCTTCACCTTCAGCCCCTTCCAGAATTACGCGTACGACCAGCTCCAGGAAGAGGTGACGGCGGTCGCCGTCGAGGGTTCGAAGAGCTCCGACCAGGCGCTCGACGACCTGCAGGCGACGCTCGAGAAGTACGCGACCGACCAGGGCTTCACGCTCGAGTGAGCTGACCGGGGCCGGCCCGACGACGGCCGGCCCCGCCATCCGTCTTCCGCATCATCTGAAAGGCAACCGTCATGGCGACCGACGTCATCGCACCCACCGCGCCGCCGCGGCGCGGCAGCCGGCGCAGCGCGATCCACCGCACGCAGAACGTGGGATGGCTGTTCATCGCGCCGTTCCTCGCGATCTTCGCGGCCTTCTTGATCTTCCCCCTGATCTACGCGTTCGGCATGAGCATGTTCAGCTCGACGCTCGCGACCGGGACTAAGTTCGTCGGCCTCGAGAACTACCTCAAGGCCTTCACCGATCCGCTGTTCATCGGCGGCCTCGGCCGTGTCGCGCTGTACGCGATCGTCATGATCCCCGCGCAGCTGCTCGTCGCCCTGACGGCGGCGCTCGTGCTCGACACCCTGGCGACGTACCTCTCCAAGACGTCGCGCCTGCTGATCTTCGCGCCGTACGCGATCCCGGTCGTGATCGGCGCCCTCATGTGGAGCTTCCTCTACAGCCCGCGCTTCGGTCCCGCCGGAACGCTCTTCGACCTGTTCGGGCTCCCCGCGCCCGACTTCCTGTCGGCCGGCACGATCTTCTTCAGCCTCGTCAACATCGTGACGTGGCAGTGGTCGGGCTACTACATGATCGTCATCTACGCGGCCCTCCGCGCGATCGATCCCTCGGTCTACGAAGCGGCCCGCATCGACGGCGCCAACGGCTGGCAGATCGCGACGCGCATCAAGGTGCCGATGATCTCGTCGTCGATGGTCATGGTCATCACGTTCGCCCTCATCGGAACGCTGCAGTTCTTCACCGAGCCGACCGTCCTGCGCAGCGTCGCCTCCGGCGCGCTCCCTGCCGATTACACGCCGAACATGTACGCGTTCGCCCTCGCGTTCAGCTACAGCCAGTTCAACTACGCCTCGACGATCGCGTTCTCGCTCGCCATCGTCGTCTTCATCGGATCGTTCGGGTTCCTCTTCCTGACCCGTCGACAGAGCGGACTCAAGTGATGGCCGTCCTTCCCGCAAACGCCCTCGACACGCAGAGCATCACGGCGACCGAGCGCACCCGTCTGAGCCGCGACGACAAGCGCCGCGCACGCGACGAGCGCCGCCGCGCGGCCGGCGGCCGCCGCATCGGCTCGCACATCCTGCTGATCATCATGGCGATCTACTTCGTCATCCCGATCTGGTGGCTCTTCGTCGCGTCGACCAAGAGCACGGGCAGCCTCTTCTCGAGTCCGGCGTTCTGGTTCGACGACCCGTCGGCGTTCTTCACGAACATCGTGGGCCTCTTCCAGCACCAGGGCGGCATCTACTGGCGCTGGCTCGGCAACTCGTTCGTCTACGCGTTCGTGTCGGGCATCGGAGCGACGATCGTCGCCGTCCTCGCGGGCTACGGATTCGCGAAGTACCGGTTCCGCGGCCGCGGGTTCATGTTCGGCATGATCCTCGGCTCGGTCATGGTGCCACTCACGGCCCTCGTCATCCCGACGTTCATGCTGCTGAGCCAGTACGGGCTCATCAACACCCCGTGGGCCGTCATCCTGCCGTCGCTTCTCAATCCGTTCGGCGTCTACCTCATGCGGGTCTACACGCAGGACGCCGTCTCGGACGAGCTGCTCGAAGCCGCGCGCATCGACGGCGCGGGAGAGTGGCGCACGTTCGCGACGATCGTGGTGCCGCTGCTCAAGCCCGCCATCGTCACGGTGCTGCTGCTGTCGATCGTCGGCACGTGGAACAACTTCTTCCTGCCGCTCGCCGTGCTCACCAACCCCGACCTGCTGCCCGTGACGGTCGGCCTCAACCGCTGGCTGGCACTCTCGAACTCCGGTGCCGGCGGCGAGCAGGTCTGGAACCTCATCACCTCGGGCGCCTTCATCTCGGTGCTCCCGCTCCTCCTGTCGTTCCTGTTCCTGCAGCGCTACTGGCAGGGCGGCCTGACCGTCGGCAGCGTCCGCTAGCCGTTCCGCTTCACACGACTTCGCTCACTCGACCAGAAAGCACGAACAATGCCTTCCGCACGACTCACCGTCGATCCTCATTTCTCGATCGGACCGATCCGACGACGCCTCTTCGGCGGATTCGTCGAACACCTCGGGCGCCACGTCTACGACGGCATCCACGAGCCCGCCCACGAGACCGCCGACGCGGACGGCTTCCGCCAGGACGTCGTCGACCTCGTCAAGGAGCTCGGCGTCTCGACGATCCGCTACCCCGGCGGCAACTTCGTGTCGGGCTTCCGCTGGGAGGACTCGGTCGGTCCCGTGGAGGAGCGCCCGCGCCGCCTCGACCTCGCCTGGCACTCGACCGAGACCAACGAGGTGGGTCTGCACGAGTTCTCGTCGTGGCTCGAGAAGGTCGGCAGCGACCTCATGATGGCCGTCAACCTCGGCACGCGCGGCACGCTCGAGGCGCTCGATCTGCTCGAGTACTCGAACATCCGCGGGGGCACGACACTGTCGGAGCAGCGCCGGGCGAACGGCCGCGACGAGCCCTTCGCCGTCGAGCTGTGGTGCCTCGGCAACGAGATGGACGGCCCCTGGCAGCTCGGCCACCGCTCGGCCGACGACTACGGCAAGATCGCGTCGCAGGCCGCGAAGGGGATGCGGCAGCTCGACCCGTCGATCCAGCTCGTCGTCTGCGGATCGTCGTCGGCGCACATGCCGACCTTCGGCGAGTGGGAGCGCGTCGTGCTGACGCACACCTATGACGACGTCGACCTCATCTCGTGCCACGCCTATTACGAGGAGCGAGGCGGCGACCTCGGCAGCTTCCTCGCGTCGGCCGTCGACATGGACGGCTTCATCGAGACCGTCGTGGCAACGGCCGACCATGTCGGCGCCGTGCGCGGCTCGAAGAAGAAGATCGACATCTCCTTCGACGAGTGGAACGTCTGGTACATCGATCGCTTCCACGGCGTCGACAAGATCGAGGGCATCGACAACTGGCCGGTCGCACCGCGCCTGCTCGAGGACGTCTACTCCGTCGCGGACGCCGTCGTGTTCGGCAACCTCATGATCTCGCTGCTCAAGCACGCCGACCGCGTCGCGAGCGCCTCGCTCGCGCAGCTCGTCAACGTCATCGCGCCGATCATGACCGAGCCGGGCGGGCCCGCGTGGCGCCAGACGACGTTCTTCCCGTTCTCGATCACTTCGCGTCTCGCGCAGGGCGAAGCGCTGCAGCTCAAGCTCGAGTCGCCCACGTACACGACCGAGGCGTACGGCGAAGTGCCGCTCGTCGACGCCGTCGCGACGTTCGACCGCGAGTCCGGCAAGAGCGCCGTCTTCCTCGTGAACCGCAGCCAGGACGAGGCCGTGACGCTCACGATCGACGTCGCGGCGCTCGGCGAGGTCGGCATCCTCGAGACGCACACGATCTCGGACGACGACGTGTACGCGAAGAACACCCTCGAAGACCGCGAGCGCGTCGCGCCCCGTGCGAACGACTCGGCCGTCATCGAGGCCGGCGCGCTCACCGTGACGCTGCCGCCGGTGTCGTGGACGGCCATCGCGCTCGGCTGATGATGACGGATCGACGGATGCCTCGCCGCATGCCCATGCGGCGGGGCATCCGCCCGTCGCGGCACAGGAGCGGCATCCCGCTCCTCGCGGTCGGTCTGGTCGCGCTCGTCGCGCTGCTGACCGGATGCGCGCCGAGCGGCGCGTGGGAGCTGAAGGGCGACCTCGCGACGCACGACCCCGCTCTCGCGAAGGACGGCGACACGTGGTTCGTCTACTCGACGGGCGGCGGGACGGTCGCGAACGGCAACATCCAGGTGCGCTCCTCGGCGGACGGGCGCACGTGGCGCTACGCGGGCGAGGTCTGGCAGACCAAGCCCGAGTGGCTGCGTGAGCAGGTGAAGGGCGTCGACAACCTGTGGGCGCCCGAGCTCGTCGAGCATGACGGCACGTGGTACCTCTACTACTCGGCGTCGACGTTCGGCAAGAACACGTCGGTCATCGCGCTCGCGACGAACACGACGCTCGATCCCGAGGATCCCGCCTACGAGTGGGTCGACCAGGGGCCGGTGATCGATTCGACGGGCGCCGACGACTTCAACGCGATCGACCCCGGCATCGCGACCGATGAAGACGGCACGCCCTGGATGGCGTTCGGCTCGTTCTGGAGCGGAATCCGCATGGTCGAGCTGGCGTGGCCCGACGGGCTGCGTGCCGACGACGCCGAGCCGCTGCGCCTCGTCGACCGGCAGAGTCCGCCGAACGCGGTCGAGGCCCCCTATCTCGTCGAGCACGACGGCGACTGGTTCCTCTTCGTCTCGTTCGACTCGTGCTGCCGCGGGTCCGACAGCACGTACCGCATCGCGGTCGGACGAGCGGATGCTCCGACGGGGCCCTTCCTCGACCGCGACGGCGTTGCGCTGACCGAGGGCGGCGGGACGATTCTGCTCGAGACGGACGGCGCGCGCGTCGGGCCGGGCGGGCAGTCGATCGCCGAGGGGATGCTCGCGTTCCACTGGTACGACGCCGACATGAACGGGCAGTTCCGGCTGGGGCTCGCGCCGCTCCAGTGGGATGCCGACGGGTGGCCCGCCGTCTCATGGTGATGCGTCGGGTGCGGGCGTGCGGCATCCGGAATGTAAAGAATTATTGACACATCCGCCGCCTCGGGCGTATCTTCTGAATGTCAAACATTTTAGACATGAAGGAGGTGCGCCATGGGCTACTCGGAGCGCATCACGTGGTCGCAGCTGATCGCGAGCTCCGTCGGCACTGTCGTGTACCTCGCGATCGTGCTGCCGCAGCTCGGCGGCACCCCGGTCACCGAGATCGAGTGGGTGTGGCCCATGATCTGGACGATCCTCGGCGCGATCGTGCTCTCGATCGTCGTCAGCATCGCGTGGGGCATCGCCGCGGGCATGCGCGACCCCGAGACCGAGCACAGGGCGGACCAGCGCGACCGCGAGATCGAGTGGTTCGGCGACCGCACCGGTCAGGCGTTCCTCGTCCTCGGATCGCTCAGCGCGCTCATCCTCGCGATGGTCAGCGCTGACTGGTTCTGGATCGGCAACGCGCTCTTCCTGGGCTTCTTCCTCTCGGCGCTGCTCGGCGGGATCGCGCGGCTCGTCGGCTACCGCCGGGGATTCCAGTGATGGTCAAGCCCACGCGCGTCACCAACTCCATCCGCCTTCTCCGCGAGACCGAGGGCCTCACGCAGGCCGAACTCGCCCGTCGCGTCGGCGTCACCCGCCAAACGCTCATCGCGATCGAGCAGGGCCGGTACTCGCCGAGCCTCGAGCTCGCCTTCCAGCTCTCGCGCGTCTTCGGCCGAGGCCTCGACGACGTCTTCCAGTACCCCGAGGAGTCTTGACATGAACCGGCAGACGGATGCCGCGGCTCTGCCCGCGACGATGACCGCGTGGACGCAGCACCGGTACGGAGGCCCCGAGACCATTGCGGACGAGACCCTCCCGGTGCCCCGCCCCACGACGGGCGAGGTGCTCCTGCGGGTCCGCGCGACGGGCCTCAACGCGGCCGACACGCACCTGATGCGCGGCGAGCCCCTGCTGCTGCGACTCATCTTCGGCCTGCGTCGACCGAAGCATGCCGTGCGCGGCATGGACGTCGCGGGAACCGTCGTGGGTGTCGGCGAGGGCGTCGCGGACCTCGCGCTCGGCGATGAGGTCGTCGGTGAGCTGCCCGGCGGCGGACTCGGCTCCTACTGCATGGCACCGGTCGGCCGGCTCGTCGCACGCCCCCTCTCGGTGCAGCCGTCCGACGCGGCATCCCTCCCCATCGCGGCCGGGACCGCGTGGCAGGCGCTCGCGCTCGCGGATGTCGGCGAAGGCGGCCGCGTGCTCGTGATCGGCGCGTCGGGCGGCGTCGGGACCTTCGCGGTGCAGCTCTCGGTCGACCGCGGCGTCGACGTGTGGGCACTGACGGGGGAGCGGTCGATGGAGCTCGTGGCGGGGCTGGGTGCGTCGCGCGTCTTCGACTACCGCGCCGTCCAGCCGGGCTCGGCGGAGATCCCCGACGACTCGTTCGACGCGGTCCTCGACATCGCGGGCACGGCACCGCTGAGGGCGCTTCGGCGGCTCGTCCGTCCGGGCGGCCGCGTCGTGCTCGTCTCGGGCGAGGGAGGCCGGATACTCGGGCCGATCGGGCGCATCCTCAAGGCGTCGGTGCTGTCGATCGCGTCGCGGCGCGGCCTCCGTCCTCTCGCGGCGACCGCGAAGCCGGAGGTGCTGCGGCAGCTGCTCGACCTCGTCGCGGCTGGTCGCGTGCGCCCCGTGATCGAGCGCAGCTACCCGCTCGACGCGGCGGGGGCGGCGCTCGCCCATCTCGACGCGGGCCACACCGTGGGCAAGGTCGTGGTCGTCGCCTGACCCTCTCTCCCGGGCGGGCAGCCGGCGACACGGAAGACGCTCTCGTGCGGCATCCGGTCACAGGAGATCCGCAACCTGCGTGAGACAATGGGAGCGGCGTGCCCGTGTCGCTTCCCCTGGCAGCTGGAGTTCCTGGGCGAACACAGCGGGTCGGGGGCCGGCGGGCCAGTGGACAGAGTCCGCCGCACGTTCGAAGGAGCATGATTCCCATGCAGAACACCGCGCCCGCGCCGGAGGCCACCGTGACCCAGACCCGGACCCAGACCCGGATCCAGCAGCACCGCCGCTACCTGATGTGCCGTCCCGAGCACTTCACGGTCAGCTACACGATCAACCCGTGGATGGAGCCGGCCAACCCGACCGACACGGCGCTCGCCGTGCGGCAGTGGCAGTCGCTCTACGACACCTACCTCGCCCTGGGCCACGAGGTCGAGCTCATCGACCCGATCGAGGGCCTGCCCGACATGGTCTACACGGCCAACGGCGGCTTCGTCATCGGCGGGACGGCCTACGGCGCCAAGTTCCGCTTCCAGGAGCGCGTGCCCGAGGGCCCCGCGTTCATGGACTGGTTCCGCGACAACGGGTTCGACGTCGCCGAGCCCGTCGAGGTCAACGAGGGCGAGGGCGACTTCCTGCTCGTCGGCGACGCGATCCTCGCCGGCATGGGATTCCGCTCGACGGGCGACAGCCACGGCGAGCTCGCGCGCGTGTTCGGCAAGGATGTCGTGAGCCTCACCCTCGTCGACCCGCGGTTCTACCACCTCGACACGGCGATCGCCGTGCTCGATCCTGTCGAAGGCCCGGGCGGCGTCGAGCGCGCGAACATCGCCTACCTGGAGCACGCGTTCGACGAGCGCAGCCAGGCGATCCTCGCCGAGCGCTACCCCGACGCCATCCGCGTGAGCGACGCCGACGGCTCGGTCTTCGGCCTCAACTCGGCCAGCGACGGCCTCAACGTCATCATCTCGCCGCGCGCGAAGGGCTTCGAGGCGCAGCTGCGCGAGCGCGGCTACAACCCCGTGCTCGTCGACCTGTCCGAGCTGCTGCTCGGCGGCGGCGGAATCAAGTGCTGCACGCTCGAGCTGCGCAGCTGAAGGAGCCCGACATGACCTCGCACGCCCCGACGCTCGACACGTCGACGATCCGCATCATCGGCGCCGAGCACGAGCACGTCGCCCGCAATTACCGCCCGCTCCCCGTCGTCATCGCGCGCGGCGAGGGCTCGTGGGTCACCGACGCTGAAGGCAAGCGCTACCTCGACCTGCTCTCGGCGTACTCCGCGCTCAACTTCGGCCACCTGCATCCGGCTCTCGTGGCCGCCGCGACCGAGCAGCTCGGCCGTCTCACCCTCACGAGCCGCGCCTTCCACAACGACCGCCTCGCCCCCTTCGCGGCGGCGCTCGCCCGCCTGTGCGGCAAGGACCTCGTGCTGCCGATGAATACGGGCGCCGAAGCCGTCGAGACGGGCATCAAGGTCGCGCGGGCGTGGGCCTACCGCGTCAAGGGAGTGGCTCCGGATGCCGCGACCGTCGTCGTCGCGAACGGCAACTTCCACGGACGCACGACGACGATCGTCGGCTTCAGCGACGACCCCGTTGCGCGCGACGACTTCGGCCCGTTCGCACCGGGCTTCGTCCATGTGCCGTTCGGCGACGCCGCGGCGATCGAGGCGGCCATCACGCCGGAGACCGCGGCAGTGCTCATCGAGCCCATCCAGGGCGAGGCGGGCGTCATCGTCCCGCCGGCCGGCTACCTGCAGGCCGTGCGCGAGATCTGCACGCGCCACAATGTCCTGTTCCTCGCCGACGAGATCCAGTCCGGCCTCGGCCGCGTCGGCGAGACGTTCGCGTGCGATCGCGAAGGCGTCGTGCCGGACGTGTATCTGCTCGGCAAGGCGCTCGGCGGCGGCATCCTTCCCCTCTCGGCCGTCGTCGCGAACGAAGACGTCCTCGGGGTCATCCGCCCCGGCGAGCACGGCTCGACGTTCGGCGGCAACCCGCTCGCGGCGGCCGTCGGGCTGCGCGTCGTCGAGATGCTCGAGACCGGCGAGTTCCAGACGCGGGCCAAGGCCCTCGGCGAGCACCTCGAGGCGGGGCTCGGCGAGCTCGTCGGGCACGGCGTGACGGGCGTGCGCGTCGTCGGGCTGTGGGCCGGCATCGACATCGACCCCTCCGTCGGCACGGGTCGCGACGTCGCCGAGCGGCTGCTGCGCCGCGGCGTGCTCGTCAAGGACACGCACGGCCAGACGATCCGGATCGCCCCGCCGCTCGTCGTGCGCGCGACCGAGCTGGACTGGGCCGTCGAGCAGCTGAAGGTCGTCCTCGCCGGCTGACCCGCGGGCGGGCTTCGCCCGCTGCCGTGTCGCGAGATCAGGTGATCTCACGAGGACAGGACACTCTGCCGCGGATTCTCCTACCTCGGTGAAATCACCTGATCTCTTCGTGCGCGGCGCAGGAGACGAGGACGGAGCAGGAGACGGATGCCGCCGCTCAGGCGACGTCGACGTTGAGCTGCTGCCAGCCCGTCGCGCCGTCGGGCTCGGGCCAGGCGTCGACCTCGGTCTGCGTCTCGCCCAGGACGTTCGTCGCGCGACAGCGGATCTCGTGCGAGCCGGCCTCCGCCGTCCAGGGGATCGACCACTGCACCCACGTGTCGTCCGTGATGGCGCCCACGATCTCGGCCTTCCGCCAGGCACCGCCGTCGACCTGCACCTCGACGCCCGCGACGCCGACGTGCTGCTGCCACGCGACGCCCGCGATGACTGTCTCGCCCGGGCTCAGGCCCTGATTGCGCACGGGCACGTCGATGCGGGACTGCAGCTTGACGGGGCCGCGCTCCGACCACCCGCGGTCGGTCCAGTAGGCCGTCGCGGCATCGAACCGCGTCACCTCGAGCTCGGTCACCCACTTGGTCGCCGAGACGTAGCCGTACAGCCCCGGCACGACCATGCGCACGGGAAAGCCGTGTTCGACCGGCAGCGGCTCGTCGTTCATGCCGACGGCGAGGATCGCGTTTCGATCGTCGGTCAGCACCTCGAGCGGCGTGCTCGCGCTGAAGCCGTCGATCGAGCGCGACAGCACCATGTCGGCGTCGGACGTCGGGCGGGCCCGCGCGAGCAGCTCGCGCAGGGGATAGCCGAGCCACTTCGCATTGCCGATGAGGTCGCCGCCCACGGGGTTCGAGACGCACACGAGGGTCGTCCAGCTCTCTTCGAGAGGCAGCGCGAGCAGCTCATCCCACGTGATCACGACCTCCTCCTCGACGAGGCCGTGGATGCGCAGGCTCCACGTCGCGGGGTCGATCTGCGGGACGACGAGCGCCGTGTCGATCCGGTAGAAGACATCGTTGGGGGTCACGAGGGGAGCGAGGGCCGGGATGCCGCTCTCGGCGCCGGCCCCGACAGCGGGCGCCGAGACTGCCGCAGCCGGCAGACGCAGGGCTGCTCGGATCGTCGAGACGGTGCGCGCGCCCGCCTGCAGCGCCGTACCCGCGAGCGCGGCGAGCACTCCGACGGCGGCGGCCGTGCCCGTCCACACGAGGAAGCGGCGGCGGCTCACGTCGGTGCGCGCCGCTTCGTCGCGGACAGCAGGATCGTCGGAGGCGTGCACGGCGCGTCGGTCCGGCGTGGCGGTCGTCTGTGACGTTGTGGCGACGCCGGCCGCGCCGCCCGCGGCGCCGGCGCCGGCCGCGACGGTCGCCACTTCGCGGGCGGCGGCGGGAGCGGCATCCGTCCTCGCGCGTGCGAGCCCACCGAGATACCGCAAGGCGCCCGCGGCGACGAGCCCCGCGAGCAGCGACGGCAGCCACGACATCGCGACGGCATCGGCGCGCGTCATCGCGAGCACCGCGACGCCCGCGCCCAGCACGGCGCAGACCGCGGCGCCCCACCACGCCCGACGGACCTCGAGCACCCCGACGCCGACCGCCGCGACGAGCAGCACGAGCGCGATGCCGACGAGCAGTGCGATCTTGTCGTTCGTGCCGAACAGGGCGATCGCGGTGTTCTTCGCCCACGGCGGCGCGAGGTCGATCAGGACGCCGCCGACGACCGAGAAGGGGCTGGATGCCGGTGCCACAGCGGCGGCGGTCAGCTCGCCGACCCCCGCACCGAGCACGACAGCGGCCACCCCCGCCAGTCCGCCGGAGAGGAGGAGGGAGCCGCGAACCCCACGCTGCGCCACGGTGCAAGCGTACGTCCGCCGCGGCACCCGTCGGGCGGAATCGGATCGTCGCGTGCGGTCGTGCTCGTGCGAGGCCGCCGCAGCATGGAAACACCCACGCAACAAGGCCCCGACTAGGCTCATCGCATGGGTGATCTGTTCGACGGCTACGGCTCCACATTGGCCCCGCGCAAGACCCCGACGGGGACTCCCGCGTTCGACGAGATGTTCGGTTCGCCGTCGCATCCGGGCGCTGCGGTCGAGTCGCGCACGGCCTACCGAGAGCTCTACCAGGCGCTCGCGCAGATGACGCAGGAAGAGCTGCGCGGCCGCACCGATTCGCTCGCCAGTTCGTACCTCGCTCAGGGTGTCACGTTCGACTTCGCGGGCGAGGAGCGGCCGTTCCCGCTCGACGCCGTGCCGCGCATCATCGAGTACGACGAGTGGTCGCGCATCGAGTCGGGCGTCAAGCAGCGCGTGCGCGCACTCGAGGCGTTCCTCGACGACGTGTACGGGCACCAGCACTGCGTGCGCGACGGCGTGCTGCCGGCGGGACTCATCGCCTCGTCGCAGTACTTCTACCGCCAGGCGGCCGGCATCCACGCCGCCAACGGCGTGCGCATCCAGGTCTCGGGCATCGACCTGATCCGCGACGAGCACGGTGAGATGCGCGTCCTCGAGGACAACGTGCGCGTGCCGTCCGGCGTCAGCTACGTCATCTCGAACCGCCGCGTCATGGCGCAGACGCTGCCCGAGCTGTTCGTCTCGATGCGCGTGCGTCCCGTCGGCGACTACCCCAACAAGCTCCTGCGGGCCCTCCGCGCCTCGGCTCCGCCCGGCGTCGAGGACCCGAACGTCGTCGTGCTGACGCCCGGCGTCTACAACTCGGCGTACTTCGAGCACACGCTGCTGGCTCGGCTCATGGGCGTCGAGCTCGTCGAGGGCCGCGACCTGCTGTGCGTCGGCGGCAAGGTCTTCATGCGCACGACGCGCGGGCCCAAGCGCGTCGACGTCATCTATCGCCGCGTCGACGACGACTTCCTCGATCCACTGCAGTTCCGCGCGGACTCGATGCTGGGCGCTCCGGGGCTCATGCTCGCGGCGCGCCTGGGCAACGTCACGATCGCGAACGCCGTCGGCAACGGCGTCGCCGACGACAAGCTGCTCTACACGTACGTGCCGGACCTCATCCGGTACTACCTCGCCGAGGAGCCGATCCTCAAGAACGTCGACACGTGGCGGCTCGAAGATCCGGGCGCGCTCGAAGAGGTTCTCGATCGGCTCGACGAGCTCGTCGTGAAGCCCGTCGACGGGTCGGGCGGCAAGGGACTGGTCGTGGGACCGGATGCCTCGCCCGCCGAGCTCGCAAAGCTCAAGCAGCGGCTCCTCGCCGATCCGCGCGGCTGGATCGCGCAGCCGGTCGTCATGCTCTCGACGATCCCGACGCTCGTCGAGGACGGCATGCGGCCGCGGCACGCCGACCTTCGCCCCTTCGCCGTCAACGACGGAGAGGACATCTGGGTGCTGCCCGGCGGCCTCACGCGCGTCGCGCTCCCCGAGGGCCAGCTCGTCGTCAACTCGAGCCAGGGCGGCGGGTCGAAGGACACGTGGGTCGTCGGCGGATCGGCCCCCGGACACGTCGAATACGGCCAGGGGCAGGGACTCTCGGGTCTCGTCGCCGATCAGGCCGCGACGGTGACGGCCGCGATCCCGATCATCTACGACGGCCAGCCCGCCGTGACGCACTCGCCGCAGGACCGTCCCCGATCGCGGGTCGAGCAGCAGGAGCAGCAGCAGCAGATGCGTGCCGAGGGCGCGGGGCTCGCCCCCGGAACGGTCGCCGAGCCTGCCGAAGCGGCGGAGGAGACGTCATGCTGAGCCGAATCGCAGTGTTTCGATACGGTCGCAGAGCGACCTACTCAACAACCGGTCTCGGATCGAGGTGTGATCGAACGTGCTGAGCCGAATCGCAGAAAGCCTCTTCTGGATCGGGCGCTACATCGAGCGCTCCGACGGCACGGCGCGCATCCTCGACGTGCACCTGCAGCTCCTGCTCGAGGACCCGTGGATCGACGAGGACACCGCGTGCCGCTCGCTCCTCGCCGTGATGGGCTCGTTCCCCGCGGCCGACGTCGCGAAGGTCACCCGCGAAGACGTCCTCGCGCGCCTCGCGGTCGACCGCGGCAACCCGTCGAGCATCGCGTACTCGCTCACGGCGGCACGCGAGAACGCGCGGCGCGCCCGCGAGATCGTCAGCACCGAGCTGTGGGAGACCCTCAACACCACGAACTCCCGGATGCCGCGGCGGCTGCAGACCGAGAAGGTGCACGAGTTCTTCCAGTGGGTGCGCGAGCGGTCGGCGCTCGCCGTCGGCATCGTCGACTCCTCGACGAGCCGTGACGAGGCGTGGCAGTTCTTCACGCTGGGGCGCAGCATCGAGCGCGCCGACATGACGGCACGTCTGCTCGCGACGCGGTCGCTGACCGAGGCATCCGGGCCCTCGTGGACGACCATCCTGCGATCGTGCGGCGCCTACGAGGCGTACCTGCGCACGTACCGCGGCATGCCGAGCGCGCGCAACGCCGCCGAGTTCCTGCTGCTCGACCGTCTGTTCCCCCGCTCGATCATCTACTCGATCCAGCGCGCCGAGGACTGCATGAGCGCGATCGACCCGCGGGCCGACCGCGTCGGGCACTCGAACCAGGTGCTGCGGGCGCTCGGGCGCATCCGCAACGACCTCGAGTACCGGCCCACGAGCGAGATCCTGAGCGAGCTGCCGCAGCACATGGACCGTGTGCAGAAGGTCACGCGCGAAGCATCCGAAGCCATCAAATCCCGCTTCTTCCCGACGCAGGCGGAACCGAGCTGGATCGGAGAGATCTCATGAAGCGCCTGCGCATCGAGCACGCGACCGGATTCGCCTACCAGGGGGATGTCTCGGCGTCCTACAACGAGGCGCGGATGCTCCCGAGCTCGACCGACAGCCAGTTCGTCCTGAGCTCGGCACTCGACATCGAGCCGTCGACCTCGGTCAATCACTACGTCGACTACTTCGGCACGCGCGTCGCGGCCTTCGATGTGCTCTCGCCGCACGCCGATCTCAAGATCACGGCCCGCTCGCTCGTCGAGGTGCGCCCGCGCCCGCTCGAGCACATCGACCTCACGTGGGACCGTCTCGGGACCGAGATCGGCCGCTCGATCGAGACCGTCGAGCAGCTCAGCCAGAGCCACCGCACCAAGCCTCACCCCGAGGTCGCCGAGATCGCACGATCGATCGCGGGGCAGCACGATCACCCGGGCCGCGCTGCGCACGCGATCGCGGCGACGATCGGCGATGCCGTCGAGTACATGCACGGCATCACGGGCGTGCACTCGACCGCGAGCGAGGCGTGGGAAGCGCGCAAGGGCGTGTGCCAGGACATGGCGCACATCACCCTCGGCGCGCTGCGCGAGGTCGGCATCCCGGCCCGCTACGTCTCGGGCTACCTGCATCCCAAGGCGAACGCCGACGTGGGCCAGGCCGTGGCGGGCGAGTCGCACGCGTGGATCGAGTGGTTCGCGGGCGACTGGCAGGGCTTCGACCCCACGAACAACATCGAGATCGGCGACCGGCACGTGCTGGTCGGCCGCGGTCGGGACTACAACGACGTTCCGCCGCTGCGCGGCGTCTACGCGGGCCCGTTCAAGGGCCACCTGCACGTGAAGGTCACGATCACACGCGAGGCGTAGCCTGGCCGTGATCGGCGTCTCGGGTGCACGAGATTCGGACCATTCCACCTCATTCGGATGGCGGACCGAGATCCGTCCGAACGGCGTGAAATGGTCCTGGTTCGATGTGGGCCGGCTGACGGGCGGGGGATGCCGCGGCTACGCCCGGGTCGCGGGAGATGAGGCCTCGGAGTCGGCCTCGATCTCGTCGGGGCGGCGGCCGCTGCCGAGCGACAGCGTCGCGGCGAGGCCCAGCACGAGGAAGCCGGCGGCGGCGAAGGTCGCGTAGCGCGTTCCCTCGGTGAAGGCGGCCTTCGCGTCATCCGCCAGCGCCTCGGTCTGGGGCGACGACTCGAGTCCCGCGATCGCGCCGCCCGCGCTGTCGACCACGGCCGAGACGACCTGATCCCGCTGCTCCACAGGAACGCCGCGCTCGTCGAGCTTCGCCGTGAGCACCGACGCCGTGGTCGAGAACAGGATCGTGCCGAGGATCGCGATGCCCAGCGCCGCTCCGAGCTGACGAGAGGTCGACTGCGTGCCCGAGGCCTGGCCGCCCTCCGTCACGGGCACGTCGGCGAGCACGACGCCCGTCAACTGGGCCGTCGCGAGGCCGACGCCGAATCCGTAGACGAACAGCGCGGGCACGAGTGGCACCCACGAGGCATCCGGAGCGAGAGCGAACCCGACCCCCACGATGCCGATGATCTCGGCGGCGATGCCCGCGCGCACGATCCACACGGGCGAGACGCGTCCGACGAAGGCGCCGGCGAACCCGCTCGCGACGAACGAGCCGAGCGCGAGCGCGAGCAGGATGAAGCCCGTCTGCAGGGCGTCGAAGCCGAGCACGAACTGCAGCCACAGCGGCAGCGCGAGGATGAGGCCGAATTCGCCGAGCGAGACGATGAGCGCCGCGATGTTGCCGTTGCGGAACGAGGGGATGCGGAACAGCTCGAACGCGAGGAGGGTCGAGCGGCCGGCGCGGCGACGGCGCAGTCCCCACGCGATGAACGCGACGACGCCGAGGGCGGCTATCGCGAACGCGATCGGCACGGGGGAGAGCGTGAACGGCCACTCCCATGCGCCTATCGTGAGCGGCTTCTCGGTGAGCCACCAGCCGTATGTGCGGCCTTCGATCAGGCCGAACACGAGAGTGCTCATCGTGATGACCGACAGCACGCCGCCGACGACGTCGACGCGAGCTGCCGAGCCGCGCGATTCGTCGATCGTGAGGAGCACGCCGACGATGATCAGGATGCCGAGCGGCACGTTGATCAAGAAGGCCCAGTGCCACGAGAACGCCGTCGTGAGCCATCCGCCCAGCAGCGGGCCGACGGCCGCCATGCCTCCGATCGTCGAGCCCCACACGGCGAATGCGATGCCGCGCTCGCGGCCGCGGAACGTCGCGTTCAGCAGCGAGAGCGTCGTCGGCAGGATCATGGCGCCGCCGACGCCCTGCACGAAGCGCGCGAGGATCAGGGCCGTGCCCGTCGGCGAGAACGCCGCCGCGATCGAAGCGAGCGTGAAGATCACGACGCCGATGATGAGCATGCGCCTGCGGCCGACGCGGTCGGCGATGCTGCCGAAGACGAGCAGGAGCGACGCGAAGACGAGGGTGTACGCCTCCTGCACCCACTGCACCTCGGTCGAGGTGATGCCGAGGTCTTCGACGATCGAGGGGATCGCGACGTTGACGATCGTCGAATCGACGATGATCAGCGCGACGGCGACGCTGATGAAGACGAGGCCCGCCCAGCGGCGACGGCTCGAGGAATCGAACATATCGCTAGATTATCTAGCAACCTTCCGAAATGCGAAGCTTTCCGCCGAATCGGGCGGAATCCGGCCGGATCAGGCCGGGGCAGCGTCGGGATCGAGGGTCTTGAGCGTCTCCTCCTCGGCGGGATTGTCGGCCTGCAGCTGCTCCTCGGTCGTCTCATCGCCGCCGGTGGGGCTGCCGTCGGCCGCCAGCTGATCCGTGCCGGTGGGCGGGTCCTCGAGGGGCTCGTTGTTCGCGCGTGCGTCATCCATGGTGCGACGCTATGCGCGCGGCAGTGGGATGCGACAGGGATTGACAGGGGACGGATGCCGCAGCATCCGCCCCCGTCGTCAGCTTGCCGCGACGATCCGCCCGGCGACCGGGCCGGCGCCGAGGTCAGACGCCCGCGACCACCGCGTTGTCGAGCTCGTCGGGGTCGACGCCGGGGCGCTGCGCCTGGTTCGTCAGCAGCACCCACGCGACCCCTGCCGTCGGGTGCACCCAGAACTCCGTGCCCGACCAGCCGCCGTGGCCGTAGACGTCGCGATCGATGAGGCCGGGCGCGCGCGTGCGCAGGTTCCACGTGAAGCCCCAGTCCTGGCCGCGCTCGGCGGGGTAGGGCTCGAGACGCGGGATGTCGCCCGTGAGCGGGCGGCGCATCATGGCGAGCGTCGCGGGCTGCACGACCTCGCCGGCATCGCGCAGGAGCGCGGAGCCGAGGGCGAGCAGGTCGGATGCGCGCCCGATGAGTCCCGCGCCCGGATGGCGCAGGCTCGCGAACTGGGCGATGTCGACGCCGGAGGCAGCGGCATCCGGAATCTCCTGCGGAGCGGATGCCTCGTCGAGCGTCAGCCCGTCCGCACCGATCGCGGCCGCCCACTCGGCGACGGCGGAGTCCCAGTCCCGCCGCGTCGCGTGCGCGACGAGCTCGGCGATGCCCTCGAAGGCGAGCGTCGAGTAGCGCGAGGCGCTGCCGGCGGCGAAGTCGCGGCCCGCACTGCGCAGGAGCGCTCCGAGCCCCGGCGCGTCGAGCGGCGGCTCGGACATGCCGGACGTGTGGCTCACGAGGTGGCTCAGGCGCACGACGTCGTCGCGGCCCGCGCCGAACCCGGGAACAGCCTCGGTGAGGGGCGTCTCGATGCCGAGCAGGCCGCGCTCGACGGCACGCGCCGCCGCGAGGCCGAGAAGCGGCTTCGTGATCGAGAAGAGGCGGTAGTGGTCGTCCGTCCGGGCGGCGCGGCCGCTGGTCGAGCCGAAGGCGTCGAGCGCGACGGTGCCGTCGGCGGTCGCGATGCCCAGAACGGCCGTCGGCAGACGGCCCGCGTCGACGTGCCGTCGGGCCCAGTCGAAGGCTGCAGCGTAGGAGGCGGTCATGCCCGAGGAGGGTAACGGCGCGGCGCGTGCGTGCGGGCGACGAGGTCTCGCAGCGACTCGAGCGATCCGGTCACGAGCCCTGCCGCTCTGGCCTGGATGAGGATGTTCCCGAGCGCGGTCGCCTCGACGGGACCCGCGAGGACGGGCAGGCCCGAGCGGTCGGCCGTCCGCTGGCAGAGCAGCTCGTTGAGCGAGCCGCCGCCGACGATGTGGATCGTGCGGACGTCGACGCCGCCGATGCGGCCCGCCTGCAGCGCCGTGTCGGCGAAGGCCTGCGCGAGCGACTCGACGATGCTGCGGGCGTACTCGGCGCGCGTGCGGGGAGCTGCGACGCCGTGCTCGGCGCACCATTCGTCGATGCGCGCGGGCATGTCGCCGGGGGCGAGGAAGCGCGGGTCGTTGACGTCGAAGACGGGGACCTGCGCCGTGACCTCCTCGGCGGAGTCGAGCAGCGTCGGCAGGTCGATGGGGTGCCCCTGCCGCTCCCACGTGCGGACGGCCTCGCTCAGGACCCACAGGCCCATGACGTTGTGCAGCAGCCGCACGCGGCCGTCGACGCCGCCCTCGTTCGTGAAGTTCGCCGCGAGCGCCTCGGGAGTGAGCACGAGGTGGTCGACCTCGACGCCCACGAGGCCCCACGTGCCGCACGAGATGTAGGCCGCGGCATCCGCCTGCATCGGCACGGCGACGACGGCTGACGCCGTGTCGTGCGAGCCGACGGCGGTGACGGGCGTGCCTTCGCGCGCGCCGATGGACGCCGCGACGGCGGGCAGCAGCTCGCCGATGCGGTCGCCGGGGGCGATGAGCGGGGGCAGGATGCCGCGGGGGATGCCGAGCGCCGTGATGAGCTCGTCGTCCCACGTGCCGTTCAGCACCCGCAGCAGCCCCGTCGTCGAGGCGTTGGTCTGCTCCGCGCGCGCCTGGCCTGTGAGCCAGTAGGCGACGAGGTCGGGGATCAGCAGCGCGGTGTCGGCGAAGCCGAGCAGGTCGGCGGGCTCGGCGGCGAGCTGGTAGAGCGTGTTGAACGGCAGGAACTGCAGGCCGTTGCGTTCGAACAGCTCGGGATGCGGCATCCGCTCATGCACTCGCTCGACCCCGAGCGCCGTGCGCGCGTCGCGGTAGTGCACGGGGTTGCCGAGCAGGCGTCCGCCGCGCAGCAGGCCGTAGTCGACCGCCCACGAGTCGATGCCGATGCTCGCGATGCCCGGCGCCGCGCGGAACGCCTCGCGCAGTCCCTTCACGGCGGCGCCGTAGAGCGAGAGGACGTCCCAGTGCAGGCCGTCCGCGAGCTGCACGGGGTCGTTCGGGAAGCGGGCGACCGAGGTCGCGTCGAGCGTGTCGGGGCCGACGTGTCCGAGGATGACCCGGCCGCTGGTCGCGCCGAGGTCGATCGCCGCGACCGCGCCGGTGCTCATCGCAGGAAGGCGGCGGCGACGCCGGAGTCGACCGGGATGTGCAGACCCGTCGTGCGGCTGAGCTCGGGGCCGGTCAGCACGTAGACGGCGTCGGCGACGTTCTCGGGGACGACCTCGCGCTTGAGGATCGTGCGGTTGGCGTAGTACTGGCCGAGGTCCTCTTCCTTGACGCCGTACGTCGCGGCGCGGTTGGCGCCCCAGCCGGCGGCGAAGATGCCCGAGCCGCGCACGACGCCGTCGGGGTTGATGCCGTTGACGCGGATGCCGTGCTCGCCGAGCTCGACCGCGAGCAGGCGCACCTGGTGGGCCTGGTCGGCCTTCGTCGCGGAGTAGGCGATGTTGTTCGGGCCGGCGAACACGCTGTTCTTCGACGAGATGTAGATGACGTCGCCGCCGAGCTTCTGCTCGATGAGCGCCTTCGCGGCGGCCTTCGAGACGAGGAACGAGCCCTTCGCCATGACGTCGTGCTGCAGGTCCCAGTCCTTCTCGGTCGTCTCCAGCAGCGGCTTGCTCAGCGAGAGGCCGGCGTTGTTGACGACGAGGTCGATGCCGCCGAACGCGAGCACCGTGGCGTCGATCGCGGCCTGGACGCCGGCGGCGTCGGCGACGTTCGCGGCGACGCCGATCGCGACATCCGTCCCGCCCAATTCGGCCGCCGCGGCCTGCGCCTTCTCGAGGTCGAGGTCGGCGACGACGACGCACGCGCCCTCGGCGGCGAGTCGGACGGCGATGGCCTTGCCGATTCCGGATGCCGCGCCAGTGACGAACGCGATGCGGCCCTGGTGCGTCTTGGGCTTGGGCATCCGCTGCAGCTTGGCCTCTTCGAGGGCCCAATACTCGATGCGGAACTTCTCCTCATCCGAGATCGGGGCGTAGGTCGAAAGGCCCTCGGCGCCGCGCATGACGTTGATCGCGTTGACGTAGAACTCGCCCGCGACGCGCGCGGTCTGCTTGTTCGCGCCGTACGAGAACATGCCCACGCCCGGGATCAGGACGATGAGCGGGTCGGCGCCGCGGATCGCGGGGCTGTCGGCGGTCGCGTAGGCGTCGTAGTAGGCCTGGTAGTCGGCGCGGTACGCCTCGTGCAGTTCGTGCAGTCGCGTGATCTGCTCCTCGAGGCTCGCCGTCGCGGGCAGGTCGAGGATGAGCGGCTTGACCTTCGTGCGCAGGAAGTGGTCGGGGCAGCTGGTGCCGAGGGCGGCGAGCTCGGGCGCGCGCTCGGACGCGAGGAAGTCGAGCACGACGTCCGAGTCGGTGTAGTGCCCGACCTGCGGCTTGTCGTGCGACGCGATTCCGCGGATCGTCGGCGCGAGGGCGGCGGCCCGCTCGCGGCGCTCGTCGGTGGAGAGGGCCTCGAAGCCCGCGCGCACGCCGCCGAACGGATCGGCCTTGCTGTGCTCGGCGATGTACGCGGCGGCGGTGTCGATGATCCAGAGCGAGTTGCGCTCGGACTCCTCGGACGTGTCGCCCCACGCCGTGATGCCGTGGCCGCCGAGGATGCAGCCGATCGCGGCCGGGTTCGCGGCCTTGATCTCGGCGATGTCGAGACCCAGCTGGAAGCCGGGGCGGCGCCAGGGCACCCACACGACCTTGTCGCCGAAGATGGTCGCGGTGAGCGCTTCGCCGTCGGCGGCGGTCGCGATCGCGATGCCGGCGTCGGGGTGCAGGTGGTCGACGTGCGCGGCATCCACGAGTCCGTGCATCGCGGTGTCGATCGACGGGGCTGCGCCGCCCTTGCCGTGCAGGCAGTAGTCGAACGCCGCGACCATCTCGTCCTCGCGGTCCAGGCCGGGGTAGACGTTCACGAGCGCGCGCATGCGATCCAGGCGCAGCACCGCGAGGCCCTCGGGCTTGAGCGTGCCGAGGTCGCCGCCCGAGCCCTTGACCCACAGCAGCTCGACGGGCTCGCCCGTCACAGGGTCGGTCTCGGTGCCCTTCGCGGACGTGTTGCCGCCGGCGTAGTTCGTGTTCTTCGGGTCGGCGCCGAGGCGATTGCTGCGCGCGATCAGCTCGGCGGCTGCGGGATTCGTCATGTTCGTGAGTCCTTAAGTGAGGGAGGTTGTCGGTTCGCCCGCGGCAACGAGCGAGTGGGCAGCGGCCGCACCCGCCATGTGACGCCGGGGAGCGGAAGAGGAGGAGAGGGCGGCGAGACGCGTGCGGATGCGGTCGATCGAGACGGATGCCGCAGGCTCATGCGAGCGATTGAGGTGGCCGTGGCTCTCGCCGGGCTCGATGACGACCTCGATCTCGCGTCCCGCGGCGGCGAGGGTCGCGGCGAACGCCTCGCCCGAGACGCGCAGCTCGTCGACGTCGTCGTTGATCATGAGCGTCGGCGGGAAGCCCGCGACGTCGTCGACCGACGCCGTGCCGGGGACGGCGAAGAGCGGAGCGTCCTCGACGGGACCGCCGAGGTAGGTCTCGTACATGCCGCGCACGGCGTCGGGGCCGAAGCCGTCGGCCTCAGGACGCGCGTCCAGCAGAGCCCGCAGCTCGGGCGAGGGCGCGGGCTGCACTGCGAGCAGGGTCGGATACGCGAGCACGACGAGGGCGGGAAGCGGCTTGTCGTCGGCGAGCAGCCGCAGCACGGCTCCCGCCACGATGTTGCCTCCCGCGCTCGCGCCGCCGACGGCGAGCCGGGCGGTGTCGATGCGCAGGCGCGCGGCGGCCGCGAGCGTCCACTCCCAGGCCGACACCAGGTCGTCGGAGGCGGCGGGGTAATGCGAGCCGGCGCGGGACGCGGCATCCGGAGTCGCCCTCCCCACGCTCCCTCCGCCCGGCGCCGGCGCGCGGCGCGGAGCCTCCGGGCGCGTGGGACCGTCCTGCGGAACCGGCGCGAGCCGGTAGTCCACCGACACGACGGTCGTGCCGCGCGTCGCGAGGGCGCGCGCGACCCAGTCGGCCTCGGGCATGTCGAGGTCGCCGAAGGCGAAGCCGCCGCCGTGCGCCCAGACGAGGCCCGAGCCGTCGGGCTCGCGTGCAGGGTAGACGCGAACGAGCCCTTCGGCGGCGGAGTACGGATCGGCCATCTGCGCTTACGCTCCCCAGCCGGCCTGGACGCCGCCGACGCGGTCGGCTTCGATCTTCTGCTGGTAGCCGGATGCCGCGAACGCGGCCATCGGGTCGGCGGGGAGGCCGCGCGACTCGCGCCACTCGGCGAGCGCGGGGCGGACGTCGGTGTAGAACGCGTCCATGAAGACGGCCTGCGCGCCGAGGACGTCGTTCGCGGACTGCGCCGCGGCGAGCGCCGACTGGTCGATGAGCAGCGCGCGCGCCGTCATCTCCTGCACGTTGAGCACCGACCGGATCTGGCCGGGGATCTTCGCCTCGATGTTGTGGCACTGGTCGAGCATGAAGGCCACGTCGGGGTTGTTGAGGCCCCCGCCGCGGATGACCTCGACGATGATGCGGAACAGCTGGAACGGGTCGGCGGCGCCCACGATGAGATCGTCATCTGCGTAGAAGCGCGAGTTGAAGTCGAACGAGCCGAGCTTTCCGAGGCGCAGGAGCTGCATGACGATGAACTCGATGTTCGTGCCGGGCGCGTGGTGGCCCGTGTCGAGGCAGACCATCGCGCGGTCGCCGAGCGTCGCGACCTGGGCGTAGGAGGTGCCCCAGTCCGGAACGTCGGTGTGGTAGAACGACGGCTCGAAGAACTTGTACTCCAGCACGAGGCGCTGCTCGCCCGTGAGACGCGCGTAGATCTCGCGGAGCGAGTCGTTGAGGCGGTCCTGACGCGCGCGCATATCGGTCTGGCCCGGGTAGTTCGAGCCCTCGGCGAGCCAGATCTTGAGGTCGCGCGACCCCGTGGCATCCATGACGTCGACGCACTCGATGTGGTGGTCGATCGCCTTGCGGCGGATTCGGTCGTCCTCATGCGTGAGGGCGCCGAACTTGTAGTCCTCGTCCTGGAACGTGTTCGAGTTGATCGTGCCGAGCTGCACGCCGAGGTCCTCGGCGTGCTTGCGCAGGTCGTCGTAGGAGTCGACCTTGTCCCACGGGATGTGCAGCGCGACGCTCGGGGCGAGGCCCGTCACGCGGTTGACCTCTGCCGCGTCCGCGATCTTCTCGAACGGATCGCGCGGGGTGCCGCCCGTCGTCCACACGCGGAACCGCGTGCCGGAGTTGCCGAACGCCCACGAGGGCAGCTCGATGCCCTGCTGCTCGAGCTGGGACTGGATGTCTGCGGAGAGGATGCTCACGATGCTTCGCTTTCTTGAGGGGAGACGGGGGACTCGCCGGCACTGGCGAGCTGGGCTTCGAGGTTGAAGACTTCGGTGAGGGATGTCGCGGCCTGGTCCGGGCGGCCTTCGAGGCCGACGAAGAAGCGAGCCATCTCGGCTTCCCATCGAGCCGCAACGGGGGATGCCGCGAGGTAGGCCTGCGCGGCGTCGTCGTCGTCGGTCTCGTAGTAGCCGATGAGGCGGCCGCCGTCCGCGAGGAAGAGCGAGTAGTTCCGACGGCCCGCGGCGGCGATCTCGGCGAGCATCTCGGGCCACACCGGCGTGTGGCGAGCGATGTACTCGTCGAGCAGTGCGGGCGCGACCTGCAGCTGGAAGCAGACCCTGGTGGGGGTGGTGCTCGTCATCGAGGGGGTGCTCCTAGTGGATCGTGGGTGCGATGTGAATCGTTTCAATGATACGACGAAAAGCACCCCGTGCGCAAGGCCGCTCAGGAGATCAGCGTGCGGGCGCGACGGCCGCGACCGCGTCGGCGGCCTCGGCGAGCGCATCGAGGAAGTCGACGACGGTGTTGCGGGCGTCTTCCGAGAGTCCGGCGCTGAGCTCGTGGAGGCGGGACTCAAAGGCGCCGATGGTGGCCTTGACCTTGTCGCGGGCGCTCGGCGTCGCGCTGATCAGGATCGAGCGACGGTCGGTGGGGTGGGCGAACCGCTCGAGGCTGCCCGCGCGTTCGAGGCGGTCCATGAGGGCTGTCGTCGATGCCGATGAGATGCCCAGATGACGCGTGAGCTCGCCGGGTTTGACGTCCTTGCCGGCGTCTCCCGCGCTCACGAGGAACTGGATCATGCGCAGCTCGTTCTCGCTCGTCGCCGTGTGGCCCCGAACGCGCTCACGCATCGACGTCTCCGCCGAGCGGAACCGGTCGTACGCCTCGGCCACGCGTTCCTCGGGGGACGCGCTCTCAAGGTCGCGGTCCATGTCACGTCCCTTCTACCTCTCGACCTCCATGATACACAGAATCCAAATCTCTAGTTTGACAAACTACTTATACCGTGAGTAACGTCACGAACAACATCATTCACCCCCCGAAGGAGTTTGAAATGGGTCGTCTCTACTACGGCATGGGAACCGATGGCGTCGAGATTCCCGACCGCGTCCTCTCGCACCTCAAGGTCGTGACCTCCAGCAAGCTGCGCCGCTCGGAGAGCTTCACGGTGACCTTCAAGAACCCGTACTTCTCCGGTTCCGGCCGCACCACGATCTGGGTGCATTGCTCCATCCCGCTGCGATTCGAGTTCGAGTCGGCCGAGAGCGAGCAGCTCGACCGCGACTACCTCAACCAGCTCGCGCAGGCGGCGACATCCACCAACGGCATCGTCATCGATCTCACCGAGGTCGAGGAAGAGGTCAGCCTCAAGCCCACGCTGGTGCGTGCCGCGTGAGCGCCCCCGCATTCCCGGCTGCGCTTCCGTCTCTCACGCGTGTCACGTGGGCGCAGCCCGACACCGGGTTCCACGTCGCCTCGCGTGCGGGGGAGTTCGTCGGGTACGTCGACACGACGGCCGACGGCCACTTCGTCGCCTTCGACGGCAGGTCGACCGCCGTCGGGCGGTACGACTCGCTCGCGCACGCGAAGCGCGCCGTGCTGTCCGCAGGCAGCACGCCCTGCCTGCCCCTCTACGGCATCGACCGACAGCTGCACACGGCGGCCGCGGCGTGCGGCATCCTCGCCGTCATGCTCTTCGTCGCAGCGGGCACCGTGGTACCGGCCCTCTGACCGGGGTCGCCGGCAGCGGCGTCGCTAGACCGGGGCCGCAGCCGCCTTCGCCGCCAGGGCGGCGTCGGTGCGCTCCTGGAGGTAGTCGCACATCTGCGCGAGCGTCGACAGGTCGTGCGCGAGGCGCGCGACGCCTGCGGCGTCGAGGTCGAAGCTCTCGTTGCGGGCCTCGAACGTCACGAGCCACCGGGGCATTCCATCGCGGACGATGGCCTGGACGTAGGTCATGGTCGAGGCGTTGCGCAGTGAGACGACCACCATCCCGGAGTCGGGTCCGGCGGTGAAATCCTTCTCCAGGACGGAGACGTCGGTCGCGACGTCATCCCTCGCGGTCAGGAAATCGTGGACCCACATGTTGACCGTTGCTTGATCGCGATACGGCATGTCACCTCACAACGGCATTCGCGGTGCCAGGGGGCGAAGGCACACAACTGCCATTATCACCCGGCGACCGGGGGAAACGGTACGCAGCCCTACACTCTGAGAGGATCGGGCACGAGTGGAGGCGACGTGGCAGTGAGTGTCAAGGATGTCGCCTCCGCGGCATCCGTCTCGGTGGGAACCGTCTCGAACGTGCTCAATCAGCCGTCCAAGGTCGCCCCCGCGACCGTCGAGCGGGTCATGCAGGCGATCGCCGAGCTCGGCTACGTGCGCAACGACGCCGCCCGTCAGCTGCGCGCGGGGCGCAGCCGCTGCATCGGGCTCGTCGTGCTCGACGTCGGAAACCCGTTCTTCGCCGAGGTCGCCCGCGGCGCCGAGGCGCGCGCCGCTGAAGACGGCATGACCGTGCTCCTCGGCAGCAGCGACGAGCGCGCCGACCGCGAGGGCGCGTACCTCGACCTCTTCCAGGAGCAGCGCGTCAACGGCGTGCTCGTGACCCCCGCGAGCGACGACCTCGCTCCGCTCGCGCGGCTGCGGGAGTCCGGCGTGCCGATCGTCCTGGTCGACCGCGAGACCCCCGACGGGGAGTACCTGTCGGTCTCGGTCGACGACATCGAGGGCGGGCAGCTCGCCGTCTCGCACCTGCTGTCGCTGGGCCGTCGACGCATCGCCTTCGTCGGCGGACCGCTCGCGACCCGCCAGGTCGCGGACCGTCTCGAGGGCGCGCGCCGCGCGGTCGACGCCGCCGAGGGTGCCACGCTCGAGATCGTCGAGACGCCCGCGCTCACAGTGCTGCAGGGCAGGGCGGCGGGTGAGGCGCTCGTTGCGCGTCTCGCCGCCGAGCGCCCCGACGCCGTCTTCGCGGCGAACGATCTGCTCGCCGTCGGGCTCCTCCAGGGGTTGAGCCTCATGGCCGACGTGCGCGTGCCCGACGACATCGCGCTCATCGGCTACGACGACATCGACTTCGCGGCGGCGACCGTCGTCCCCCTGAGCTCGATCCGCCAGCCGGCATCCCTCATCGGCTACACGGCCGTCGACGTGCTGCTCGCCGAGCTCGCGGGGGCAGGCGGCTACGAGCGCAACGTGCGGTTCCAGCCCGAGCTCGTCGTCCGCGCCTCGACCGCCGGCTGACGCCCTCGCTCGCGCGCTGCTCGCCTCGCGGTTCGCGAGCCCCGAGCGAGCCGCATTCCTGGTTTCGACGGCGGCTGGCGGAGGGCAGACGACGAGAGGAGGGCGGGGCAGCATCCGGCCCCCCTCTCGTCCGATCGGGCTAGGACACGCGGATGGCGCGCACGGCCATGTACTGACGGCCCGGCAGCTCGACCCGCGCGGTGCCGCGGTGGGTGTGGGGCATCCGGTGGACCGTCATGTTCCACGTGTCGATGACGTCGATGGTCCACTCGCCCTCGGGGAGCACGACATGGCGGAAGCGCGGGCGATTGAAGCCGAAGTAGGCGACGCGGTGCGAATCCGCGACGCCGCCCCACGGGACGTCCCAGTCGGACGGGAGCGGGTCCCATACGCCCTCAGGCGCCTCGGACTGCAGATCGAGCAGGAACCGGATGCGGGCCGGCGACGTGCCGTGCAGTTCGCCGCCCTTCGACCACCACAGCACCTCGTCGCTGTCGGAGTGGGGCAGGTAGGTCTCGCCGTGGCCGCAGTATCCGCCGCGGACGGCTGCCTCCCAGAAGCGGCGCGTCATCTCTTCGCCGGTGATGTTCCCCCAGCCCTGGTCGATGTCGCCCTCGTAGGCGCACTCGTCGATCACGATCGGCTTGCCCCACCGCTCGCGCCACTCGTCGGTGTTCTCGGCCGTGCGGTAGACGTCGACGCGCTGGATGCTGACGTGGGTGATCCACGGCTGCGAGTAGTCGTAGAAGGGGCGGCAGTTGTGGATCGAGTTGAGGTGCCCGAAGGGGTCCTCCTCGGCGACGATGGCCGCGAGGCGCTCCCAGTCGTCGATCTCGTTCGACCACATGAGGTCGTACTCGTTGGCCATCGACCACCACACGTTGGCGAATGCCGCGAGGCGTCGCACGACGTAGCGCAGGTATCGCTCGTCGACGGCGGGTCCGAGATCGGCGAAGCCCCAGCGGTCGTAGGCGTGGAAGAGGATGAGGTCGGCCTGGATGCCGAGGGCGGCCAGCTGCGCGATGCGCTGCTCGAGCCTCCGGAAGTGGGCAGGATCGAACCGTTCGAGGTCGAAGCCGTCCTCCAGTGAGCCGGGGAAGACGAAGTCGCGAGGCTCGTTCGCGTTGAAGAGGTAGGACTTCGGGAACAGGCACATGCGGATCTTCGTGAACGGCGCCTCGGCGAGCGAGAGGAGGGTCTGCTCCTGCAGGTCGTCGTCCTGGTGCGTCCAGGCGTACGCCGTCGTTCCGAGCGGCAGGTGCCGCGTGCCGTCCGCGTGACGGAAGTGGAAGCCGTCGACGCCCACGGGGCCGTGCGATCCTTCACGGGGTGCGCCCACCGTCGCGGAGCCGACGATGCCGTCGAGCGAGCGCGCGGTCGAGCGCGTGAGGAAGCTCCACTCGCCCTCCGCGTCGGCGAGAGCGCGGATCAGGTAGGCGCCGTCGCCGTCGTAGAAGCCGCCGACGCGCACCTCCGAGCCGTCGGGGCGCGTGAAGACGGCATCGAGCTCGACGTCGACGAACGGGTTGCCGTGCGACGGGCCGTCCAGGCGTACCTCGAGCACGTCCCACTTCGCGACGGTCACGGGGGCGCTGACGGTCGCGGAGCCGCGCTCGACGTCGCCCTGCTCGTAGTCGGGATCGGGCTCGATCGCCTGTCCGTACTGGCGGGGTGCGTGCGTGCCGTCGCCGATCTCGGCGAGGGCGTCCCAGAGCCGCTGGCGCGCGGCCGGGTCTTCGAGCTCCTGCGCGAGCGCGACGAGCTGTCCGAGCCGCGCGTCCCGGAACTGGGCGGCCATGGGCGAGGCCGCGATGCCGGGCAGGTGCTTCTCGAGCACGGCGCGACCGGCGGGGTGGTCGAGCGTCTCTCCGAACGTCGAAGCGCGATCGAACATCGGTGTGTCCCTTCGGTCAGGTGTGTGGGTGGGATCCGGCCATGGAGGCGTCAGTCGGTGTGTGCCGTAGCCCGGCGGACGGCGCGGTCGATGTCGTCCAGGACCGGCGGCGGCGTGAACATGAGCGCCGAGCGCAGCGTGCGGCCCGCGCCCCACAGCGTCTCGGCGCGCACGGCCTCTGCGCGCTCCGCGTCGAAGTCCGCGAGCGCGTCGAGCACGGCGCGGTACGCGCGCGGGTCGTCGATGATGTCGGCAAGCGACGCGTCGAGCCCGGGCAGCGGCGGGGTCTGGGCGCCGGGCGTCGCGGTCACGCGCCACTCGTGTGCTCCTGCGCCGACCTCGAGTGCGGCATCCGTCGCCGACGAGCCGGGCAGGGAGACGATCGCCGTCGTGTTGGCGGGGACGACGGCGGTCACGACGATCTCGTCGCCCTCGCGCCGCCACGAGACGGATGCCTCGCCGTAGGGCGTGATGTGCCGCGCGGAGGCGTGGTCGAGCGTGGCGAGCGGGCGCGGGGCGATGCGCAGGCGGCGGTAGCCGGGCGCGTCGGGCGCGAGGCCGGCGACCGTGCGGTGCAGCCAGTCGGCGACCGCGCCGAGCGCGTAGTGGTTGAACGACGTCATCTCGCCGGGGTTGACCGAGCCGTCGGGGAGGAGGCTGTCCCAGCGCTCCCAGACGGTCGTCGCGCCCATGGTGACGGGGTACAGCCACGAGGGGCACTCGGTCTGCAGCAGCAGGCGCTCCGCCTCGGCGAGGTGTCCGCCGCCGCTCAGCGCGTCGGTCACGAGCGGCGTGCCGACGAAGCCCGTCGCGATGCGGTAGCCGCCCTCGCGGACGACGGCGGCGAGTCGGTCGGCGAGCGCCTGGCGCAGCGTCGGGTCGGTCACGAGGTCGAACTCGAGCGCGAGGGCGTAGGCGGTCGGGGCGTCGCTCATCATTCGGCCCGCGGGGGTCACGTAGTGCGAGACGAAGGCGGCGCGGGTGCGCTCGGCGAGAGCGCCGTAGGCCTCGGCGTCCTCATCGAACCCGAGCAGCGCCGCGGCGTCGGCGACCTGCCGCAGCGACTGCGCGAGGTACGCGGTCGCGACGATGTCGCCGTCGACCTTGGCCTGCCCCGGCTTGTCGGGCGGGGCGGCCGGGTCGAGCCAGTCGCCCAGCTGCATGCGGCCCGCCCAGGGGCCGTGGTGCCCGGCGTCGCGCAGGACGGCGTCGGTCCAGGACTTCATGCTCTCGTACTGCGCCTCGAGCACGCCGAGGTCGCCGAAGCGCTCCTGCAGCACGGTGGGCACGGCGGTCGCCGCATCGCCCCACGCCGCCGTCGGGCCGACCCCGCCGAACGACGGCAGCGCCGCGGGGATCACGAGCGGCACCTCGCCGTTGTTGCGGGCCTGCTCGTGCGCGAGGTCGCGCAGCCACGACGTGAGGAACCCGGCGCAGTCGTAGAGGAAGCTCGCGGTGGGCGCGAAGACCTGGATGTCGCCCGTCCAGCCGAGGCGCTCGTCGCGCTGCGGGCAGTCGGTCGGGATCGACACGAAGTTGCCGCGCATGCCCCACACGACGTTCTCGTGCAGGCGGTCGAGCAGCTCGTGCGAGCTGTCGAACCAGCCCGTGCGGGTCATGTCGGTGTGGAGGACGACCGCCTCGATGCCGGCGGGATCGATGTCGAGCCCCGTGACCTGCGCGTACCGGAACCCGTAGAAGCTGAAGCGCGACTCGAGGACGTCTTCGCCGCCGCTCAGGTCGAAGGTGGCCGTCGCCTTCGCATTGCGGAGGGGACGGATGCCGAGCTCGCCGTCCTCGAGGACCTCGGCGTGGCGGACGACGACCCGCGTGCCCGCGGTGCCGCTCGCCCGCAGGCGCACGCGCCCCACGAGGTTCTGGCCGAAGTCGAGGATCGTGCCGCCGGAGGGCGCCTGGATGACGTCCACGACGGGGAGGGTCTGGATGCGACGGACGGGCGGCGCGATGCGCGCCTCGGGCACGGGGACGTTCTCGTAGCCGGCGTTCGCGGCGGCGCCCACGCGGGCGGGGGCCCAGCCGGCCCCGGTCGTGGTCGCGATAGCGCGTCGGAGGTCCTGGTGCTCGCCGGGGTAGATGCCGCTGTCGACGACGGGACCGTCGCCGCGCGCCTGCCACGAGGCATCCGTCGCGGCGATCACCTGGACCGACCCGTCCTCGTACTCGACGCGCACCTGCGCGAGGAACGACGGCTGCGTGCCGTAGAGGCGGTTCGTGAAGTTGTGGAAGCCGTACTGCTCGGTGTACCAAGCGCCCGCGATCGTCGCGCCGAGCACGTTCTCCCCCTCGCGCAGGAGCGCCGTGACGTCGACGGTCTCGTGCACGAGCCGGTCGCGGTAGGCGGTCCAGCCGGGCGAGAGCACGTCGTCCGAGACGGCGGTGCCGTTGACCTCGGGCTCGGCGACGCCGAGCGCCGTCCAGAAGAGCAGCGCGCGCCGCACGGGGCGGTCGAGCACGAAGGTCGTGCGCACGAGGGCGGGCTGCGCCTCGCGCTCGGGGTCGGCGAGGCCCACGGGCAGGGCCGTCCACTCGCCCTCGGCGAGGACCCCGGACTCGACGCGGAGCGCGTCGCTCCACGGCGTCTCGGCCCCCGCCGTGGAGCGGGCGCGGACCGCGACATCCCGGATCTCGCCGACCGCGAGCGGAGCGAACGGCCATGCGACGAGCACGCTGTCGCCGCCGTCGATCGTCACGGTCTCGAGACCGTCGGTGAGGTCGGCGGATGCCTGCAGCCAGCCGGGTTCGTCGGACTCGACCGTCCAGCTCAGCCGCGGCGTCGCCGTGGCGACGAACGCCGTGTCGTCGCGCAGTTCGGCTCTGAGCGTCGCGATGCGGGAAGGCGTGGTCATTCGTCGTCTCCTTCGGCGATCCAACGCTGGAACGATACAACTCCCTCGACCGCGTAGACCCCGATCACGCGGCCCGTGAAGGACTCCGTCACCTCGGACGAGAGGAAGCGGCCGTCGACGGTCGCGAGGAGCGTGCGCTCACCGTCGATCGTCACGGAGAGGTCGAACTCGTCGCCCGTGCGGGGGAATCCGCCCGTCGGCGCCGGCTTGCGGGAGTCGATGTGCAGGTCGAGGATCCCGCCGCCGAAGGGGATCGTCCACTCCTGCACGAGTCCGCTGATGACGGCGCGGGCGGTCACGGAGCCCTGCCCCGCCTCGACCTCGACGTGGAAGTGCTCGTCGTAGCGCACAGCGAGGCCGCCGACGCCGGCCGAGGCATCCGTCGTCACCGTCACGGAGTTCGTGAGGTGCTCCTGACGGCGTCCGACGAAGACGGGACGCGGGTCATCGAGCGTCGAGCCGTTGCCGTGCAGCACGAGCGCGCCGGACGCGAGGTCGGCGTGATCGCCCGGGAGGGAGCGGATCGAGATCCACTCTCCGTCGAGCGGCTGATCGAACGCGACCTCGACGCGCGTGCCGGGGCGCGCGTTGAGCTGCACGGGCTCGATCGAGGGCCAGCCGTCGTCCTCCCAGTGCACGGGGGTCACGAACGTCTCGCGCCCGAGGGCCGAGAACGCGCGGGTCATCGAGCGGGGACGGACGCCGAGCAGGACGCACAGCCAGTCGCCGTCGGGGCCGATCACGAGGTCGCCGTGGCCCGTGTTCTGCACGGGGCGCGTCGTGGAGCGGGCCGAGACGAGCGGATTCTGCGGCGCCGTCTCGAACGGGCCCTCGGGGGAGTCGCCGCGCGCGATCGAGATGCCGTGGCCGCGCTCGGTGCCGCCCTCGGCGATCATGAGATACCAGCGACCGTCGACCTCGTAGAGGTGCGGGGCCTCGGGGAAGCCGCCGCCCGTCCCCGACCACAGCGAGCGGGGCTCTTCGAGCGCGATGTGACGCTCGAGGTCGACCTTCACCTGCTGGATGCCGAGGTGCTGCCCGATCTCGGCACCCTCCAGAATGAGGCCCGAGTAGGTGATGTAGACGGTGCCGTCGGCGTCCCACGCGATGTCGGGGTCGATGCCGTCGACGCTGCCCGACCCGTCGGCCTTGAGGATGAGGTCGCCGTCGCTCCACGGGCCCGCGGCGTCGGTCGCGGTGAAGTGCAGCATCCCGCGCCCCATCGCGTCAGTGATGACGAGGTGGAAGACGCCGTCCCGGTGCCGGATCGTCGGGGCCCACGCGCCGCCGGCCGTCGGCACCTCTTCGACCGCGAGCTGCCCGGGGCGCGTCGCGACATGGCCGATGAGCTCCCACGTCTCGAAATCCGTCGAGCGGTGGATCGGGATGCCGGGCAGGTACTCGAACGTGCTCGTCGCGAGATACCAGGCGTCGCCCGCCTTGACGACCGACGGGTCGGGGTGGAAGCCGTTCAGGAGCGGGTTGTACAGCGTCGTCATGTCGTGTCCGTTCGGGATGCCGCGCGCGGCGTGGATGCGGGTTCGAGGTGGTGGCAGGCTGTGCCGTTGCGGATCGTCGGATTGGGTGTCAGCGCGAGAGGATCGTGCCCAGATCGCTCGCCAGGGTCAGCGCCCGCGGGTCGGCGCCGCCCGGCCACGGGCCGCGGGCGATCGTCCAGGCGAAGGCGATGCCCGTGTCGGGGTCGACGCACGCGAGCGCGCCCATCGCGCCGTCGTGGCCGAAGGCGCGCGGCCCGCCGAAGGCGAGCGTCGGCGTCGGCTTCTGGAACACGATCGAGTGCGAGCGATGCGGCTGGCCGAGCACCTCGTCGTAACCGCGCACCTGCTGCTGGCCGATCGTCAGGACGGTCTCGGCCGAGAGGAAGGGCGCGGCGCCGTCGACGCCGGTGACCGCCGCCGCGAACAGGCGGGCGAGGCCGCGAGCCGTGCCCGTGCCCGACACGGCGGGGTGGCCGAAGCGCCAGCTCACCTCGTCGTTGGCGAGGTCGACCTGGGGCCCCGGCATCCCGAACGCGAGCGGTGCGAGGAGCGACGCGTACATCGTCGATGTGTCGGCGACCGGCTTGATCATCGGGAGGGTGCGCGCCTTGCGCGCGTCCTGGTCGGCGGGCAGCCCGAGGTAGAAGTCGATGCCGTGCGGTGCGCGGATCTCCTGCTCGTAGAACTCGTGGAGGGTGCGTCCCGTCACGCGGAACACGAGCTCCGACGCGAGGTTGCCGATCGTGATGCCGTGGTAGCCGAATGCCGTGCCGGGGTACCAGAACGGGGTCGTGGCGGCGAGCCGCTCGGCGGCGGCGTGGTCATCGAGCAGCTCGGCGACCGTGAGCGCGGGCGTCGCCTGCGGCAGTCCGGCCTGGTGCGACAGCAGCTGCCGCACGGTCACGCGGTCCTTGCCATGCGCCCCGAACTCGGGCCAGCAGTCGACCACGAGCGCGTCGAGGTCGAGCTCGCCGCGCTCGACGAGCAGCCCGACCGACAGCCCGATCGTGTTCTTGGTGACGGAGAACGGCACCATGACCGAGTCCTCGGCCAGGTGCGGTCCGCCCCACACGTCGAGCACGGGCGCGCCGTCGTGGAAGGCGGCCGCCTGGAACGAGAGGTCGGGATCCGCCGCGAGGAATCCCTCGAGGCGGTCTGCGATCTCGCCCAGCCGGTCGTCCGCGGTCCCGTGCAGGAGGCGGGCCTCCGTCGTCACGCGACGTCCCAGTCGAGCGAGAGCGGCAGGGTCGCGACCGAGGATCCGGCCCGCAGAGTGAAGGCGCCGGGCTCGACGACCCACTCGCCCGCCCAGTGCGCGAGGCGGCGGGCGGGGATCTCGACCCGCGCCGTGACCGTCTCGCCGGGAGCGGCGCTCACTGTCGCGAATCCGACGAGCCAGCGCTCGGGGCGCTCCACCGCGGAGTCGGCCCGCTCGGCGTAGACCTGCACGACCTGCTTGCCGGTCCGGTCGCCCGTGTTGGCGAGAGTCACCTCGAGCGCGTCGCCGACGCGCTGCGCGACGCCCCACGACCACGTCGTGTAGCCCAGGCCGTGGCCGAAGGGGAATGCCGGCTCAGCGGCATCTTTGAGCCACGCGCGGTAGCCGATGTGCAGGCCCTCGGGGTAGGTCAGGACGCCGTCCTGCGGCGTGACGTCGGTGACCGGGACGTCCGCGAGCGCGGCGGGCCAGGTCGTCGGGAGGCGTCCGCCCGGCTCGGCTGCGCCGCTCAGGACGGCTGCGAGCGCCGATCCGAACTCCTGGCCGCCGAAGTAGCCCTGCACGACCGCCGACACGTCGTCCGCCCACGGCAGGACGACGGGCGAGCCCGCGTTGACGACGACGATCGTGCGCGTACCGGTCGCGGCGACGGCGCGGACGAGGTCGTCCTGGCGGCCGGGCAGGTCGAGGTTCTCGCGGTCGTAGCCCTCGGACTCGACCTTCGAGTTGGTGCCGACGACGACGATCGCGACATCGGATGCCGCGGCCGACGCGACGGCGCGCGCGATGAGCGCGTCGGGGTCGGAGTCGTCGGGCGCGATGCCGACCGTCAGCGAGAGCGCACCCGCGAGGGCGCCTCCCGGGGCGAGCGCGATCTCGGCGCGGAAGCGGCGGGGCTCGCCCTCGACGACCGTGACGGGAGCCGTGAGCGACGGCGGGTTGAGGAAGGCCGCGCCGAGGTCGGTGCCCTCGATCACGGGGGAGTCGTCGAGCACGAGGGCGTCATCGACGAAGAGGCGGCCGGGGTTGGCACCCGCGAAGCCGAGGAGGATCTCGCCCGACTCCGCAGGAGTGTAGACGCCCTCGACCGTGACCTGACGGCTCGCTCCGATGGGCGCATCGCCGCCGAACCACACGAGCGCGGTCGCGCGGCGGTCCTCGGTGAAGATCTGGGACCCGTCGGCGTCGAAGAATGTGACACGCACACCGGGCTCACCGGTGACGGGGTTGGTGAGCTGCTCGAGCGGGATCTCGGCGACGCCGTCCTGCACGACCGCGCCGAGCTCGTAGTCGACCTCCGCACCCGCGAAGGTGCGACGGATGCCCTCGAGCGGCGACGTGATGTGCTCGGGGAGTACTGTCGCGCTGCCGCCGCCCTGCGTGCGGGCTTCACGGGCGTTGTGGCCGATGACGGCGATCCTGCCGAGCGACGAGGCGTCGAGCGGCAGCACGCCGTCGTTCGCGAGCAGCACGGTGCCGGCGATGCCGGCCTCACGCGTGAACGCGACGCCGTCGAGCGGCGCGGGCGTCGTGGGCTCGGTGCCCTCGAGAGCGCCGACGCGCTCGGCGAGCAGCAGGAGGCGCAGGACCTTGCGGTCGATGTCGGCCTCGTTCACGCGGCCGTCGCGGACGGCCTCGATGAGATCGGCGAACGCGGGCGCGGGGCCGGGCATCGCGAGGTCCTGAGCGGCGGGGATCGCGTCGAGCGAGCGCACGGCGGTCCAGTCGCTGATGACGACGCCGTCGAAGCCCCACTCGCTGTTGAGGGGTGTCTCGAGCAGGTCGTTCTCGGTCATCGTGACGCCGTCGACGGAGTTGTAGGCGCTCATGATGGTCCACGCGCCGCCGTCCTCGACGGCGCGCTCGAAGGGTGCGAGGTACAGCTCGCGCAGCGAGCGCTCGTCGACGCGGACGTCGACGGTGAAGCGGTCGGTCTCGGAGTCGTTCGCGACGTAGTGCTTGGGGCACGCGCCGACGCCGTTGTCCTGCAGTCCGCGGACGTACGCGTCGGCGAGGCCCGCGGTCAGCTCGGGGTCTTCGCTGAAGCACTCGAAGTGACGGCCACCGAGGGGGGAGCGGTGCAGGTTGATCGTCGGTCCGAGGACGACGTCGACGCCCTTGCGGCGGGCTTCGGATGCCGCGGCCGCGCCGTAGCGATAGGCGAGGTCGACATCCCACGAGGCGGCGAGCGCCGATCCCGAGGGGAGGTTGAGCGAGGGCTCGCGCTCGTCCCAGCGGGGGCCGCGGACGCCGGCGGGGCCGTCCGAGAGGGTGATGGCGCGCAGGCCGATCTCGGGGAGCGGCACGGTCGTCCAGAAGTCGGCGCCCTGGACGAGCGCCGCCTTCTGCTCGAGCGTGAGCTGCTCGAGCAGCGGCACGAGGTGCTGCACGGATGCGGGCTGGGCGGAGGTCGTCGGGGTCGTCATGCGGCTTGTCCTTCGGTCTGTGCGGCGGCCTGCTCGTCGATGAGGCGACGGCGCGCGATGCGGCGCTCGGCCTGTTCGTCGGGGTTGGGCACGGGCGCGGCGAGGAACAGCCGCTGCGTGTAGGGGTGCGCGGGACGCGCGGTGACCTGGTCGCCCTCGCCGGTCTCTACGAGCTCGCCGTGGTACATCACCGCGACGCGGTGGCTGATGTGGCGGACGACGGCGAGGTCGTGCGAGATGAAGAGGTACGCGACGCCGGTGCGCTCCTGGATCTCGATGAAGAGATCGAGGACGCGCGCCTGGGTCGACAGGTCGAGCGCCGAGACCGGCTCGTCGCACACGATGAGCTTCGGGTCCAGGGCGAGCGCGCGTGCGATCGCGACGCGCTGCCGCTGACCGCCTGAGAACTCGCGCGGCAGGCGGCCCGCGGCGTTCGCGGGCATGCCGACCTTGTCGAGCAGTTCGCGCACGCGGGCCTTCGCGTCCTTGCCCGGGACGCCGCGCGCCGTGAGCGGCTCGGCGAGGATCTGCTCGACCGTGAGCGACGGGTTGAGCGACGAGTACGGGTCCTGGAACACGACCTGGATCTCGCTGGACAGCGCTCGGCGCTCGCGGCGCTTGAGGTGGCCGATCTCGCGCCCGGCGTACGCGATCGATCCGCCTGTGACCGGCGCGAGGCCCAGTACGGCGCGACCGAGGGTCGTCTTTCCCGAACCCGACTCGCCGACGAGACCGACGGTCTCGCCGGGCTTGATGTCGAGCGAGACGCCTTTGAGGGCCTGGAACGGCTTGGCGCGGAACCCCTTGCCGGGATAGGCGACCTCGAGGTCCTTCACATCGAGCAGGATGCTCATGACCGTGCTCCTTCCGAGCCGATGCCTGCGGTGGTCAGCGGCGGCCGAGCGGGACCCTCGTCGAGGATCGCGTCCAGCAGCGACTGCGTGTACGGGTGCGACGGGTTGGTGAGGATCGTGCGGACGGGGCCCTGTTCGACGAACAGGCCCTGCTGCATGACCGACACGCGGTCGCACAGGTCGGCGACGACGCCGAAGTTGTGCGTCACGAGCAGCATCGCCATGCCGCGCTCGCGCTGCAGGTCGCGCAGCAGGTCGAGCACCTCGGCCTGCACCGTCACGTCGAGGGCCGTCGTGGGCTCGTCGGCGACGATGAGGTCGGGGTCCGTCGAGACGGCGCCCGCGATGAGGACGCGCTGCGCCATGCCGCCCGAGACCTCGAACGGGTAGGCGTCGAACGTGCGCTTCGGGTTCGGGATGCCGACGCGGTCCAGCAGCGCGAGCGAGCGGGCCGTCGCCTCCTTGGTCGAGAGCCCGAGGTTCCTGCGCAGCGGCTCGACCAGCTGGTAGCCGATCTTGAACGACGGGTCGAGGTTCGACATGGGCTCCTGCGGGATGTAGCCGATGCGCTTGCCGCGGATGCCCGCGTAGACGCGCTCCGAGGCATCCGCAAGCTGCGTTCCCTCGTAGTCGATCGAGCCGGCCGAGACGTGACCGCCGCGGGGCAGCAGGCCCAGGACGGCGAACGCCGTCTGCGTCTTGCCCGAGCCGGACTCGCCGATCAGGCCGTGGATCTCGCCCTTGCGCACATCGAGCGAGACGCCGTGGACGACCTCGATGTCGGCGCCCTCGGGCTGCTGATACGCGACGCGCAGGTCGCGGATCGACAGCACCGCCTCCTGCGGACGCTGTGCCGTGCTGACGTCGTCCGGGTGGACGATCGTCTCGCCGATGACCGGCAGCTCCGTCGAGTCCTCGATGGGTGCGGCATCCCCTCCGCTCGTCGCGATCGACGTCGTGACTGCCGCGATCGACGAGGTCGCGGACGACACGGCGCGACGGCGACGGCGACGGACGGTCGCGGTGCGCTCGAGCACGTCGCGCATCGCGTTGGCGAGGAGCGTCAGGGCGATGCACGTCGTCGCGATCGCGAGGGACGGCCACAGCATGAGCAGCGGCTGCCGATAGATGTTCGCGAAGCCGTCGCTGAGCATCGAGCCCCACGTGGGGATCGTCATGTCACCGAGACCCAGGAACTCGAGGCCGGACTGGATGCCGATCGCGATGCCCGCGATGATCGCGGTCTGGATGATGATCGGCGCCCGGACGACCGACAGGATGTGGCGGCCGATGATCCGCATGTCGGACAGGCCCGACACCCGCGCGGCGTCGACGTAGAGCTCGCCCCGGACGCCGACGACGGCCGCGTACGTGAGGCGGTAGTAGGCGGTGGAGAGCAGGATGCCGAAGATGAGCATCGCCCACCACACCGACGGGCCGAGCACGGCGCGGGCCGCGATCAGGACGACGATGCCGGGCAGAGCCATGATGAGCGACGTCACCCACGACGCCATCCCATCGAACCAGCCCTTGAAGTAGCCGGCGATGAGGCCCGCGATGACGCCGATGACGAGCGCCGTGACGACGGCGAGGGATGCCGCGGCGAGTGTCACGGAGGTCGCCCACAGCAGTCGCGAGAGGACGTCGCGACCCGCACTGTCGTTGCCGAGCAGGTGCTCGGCGCTCGGCGGTGCGAGGACGAGCTGCAGCGAGGCCTGGTTGGGGTCGTACGGAGCGATGAACGGTCCGATGATCGCCATCAGGACGACGAACGCGAGGTAGAGGAGTGCGATGAGGCCGACGGGCTTGCGCACGAGCCGACGCATGATCGACGTCTTGACGTGCGGGACGGGAATCGCCGGCGGGACTTCGATGGCGGTCATGACAGTCGCACCTTCGGGTTGAGCGCAGCCTGCGCGAGGTCGATGGTCAGATTGATGATGAGGACGATGACGGCGTAGGCCACGACGAGGCCCATCATCACGGGGATGTCGTTCTGGACGCCCGCCTGGACGGTGAGCTGGCCCATGCCCGGGAGGGCGAAGACCTGCTCGACGATGACGGCGCCGCCGAGGAGGCCGATGAACTGCACCGCGAGGATCGCGAGGGCAGGTCCTCCGGCGTTGCGCAGCGCGTGCTTGTAGACGACGCTGTTGCTGCTCAGGCCGCGGGCGCGGAGCGTGCGGACGTAGTCGCGCGACATGGCGTCGATCATCGATCCGCGCACCTGCTGCGTGACGGCGGCGATCGCGCCGAGCGAGAGAGCGGCGATCGGCAGCGTCACGGATGACAGCCAGCCCGTGAAGGACTCGGTTATGGGTATGTAGCCGGTGGCCTTGAACCACTGCAGGTTGATCGCGAAGATCAGGACGAGGTAGAGGGCGATGAGGAAGCCCGGGATCGCGAAGCCCAGCACCGAGACGACCTGGACGGTGCCGTCGACTGCGCCGCCACGGCGGGCGGCGAGGACGCCGAGGATGACGGCGATGATCGCCGACACGAGCGTCGTCCCGATGACGATCGACAGGGTCACGGCGATGCGACCCGAGAGGCTCACCGAGACGAGCTGGCCGTTGAACCACGAGCGGCCGAGGTCGCCGGTCAGGGCGTTCGTGAGCCAGTCCCAGTACTGCACGACCAGGGGCCGGTTGAGACCGAGCTTCTCGGTCAGCTGCACGACAGCCTCGGGGGTGGCGTTCTGACCGAGGATCCGCCGCGCGACGTTGGCGCTGTCGAGATACAGCAGACCGAACGAGAGGGCGGAGATGACGAAGAGGAGGACGACGCCGGCGAGGATGCGTCTGATGATGAACGTGAGCATGCTGCGCTCCAGATCTCAGGGAAGTGAGAGAGGGGTCCGGCCCGCCCGATCGGGTGTCGGGCGGGCCGGAGTGGCTGCTAGGACTTCGGGACGAAGTCGTAGATGGCCGGGAAGGCGTTCGTCGGAAGCATCTCGACTGACGTGTTGGCGTCGGTCGCAACGCTGCCCTGCACGCGGAAGAACGGGGCGAACCAGCCCTGCTCGACGATGTAGGCGTTGAGCTCCTTGGCTGCCGTCTCCTGCGCAGCCTCGTCGCCGAACTGCATCTGCTGGATGTACTCGTTCACCTGCGGGTCCTCGTAGTGGAACGGGTTGAACACCGCGGTCGGGGAGATCATGAACTGGACCAGCTGCCAGTCCGGGTTCTGCTCGAGAGCCATGAACGACGCCGGGTACTTCGGGGCCAGCAGGTCGGCGATGAAGTTGCTCAGGGGAACCTCGGTGTATTCGACGGTGATTCCGACGTCGGCCAGCTGCTGCTGGACGAGCGTGGGGGCCGCTGTGCCGAATGCCGTCACCGAAGGCATGCTCAGCGTGAAGCCATCGGGGTAGCCGGCCTCCGTGAGGAGTTCCTTCGCCTTCTCGGGGTCATACGTGTAGTACTCGTCGAGCGAGGGGTCGTACGCGGCGCTCGCGGCGTTGAAGACCTGCGTCGTCACAGTGCCCTTGTCGGCGCCGATCGCCTTGAGGAGGCCTGCGCGGTCGAACGCGTAGTTGATCGCCTGACGAACCTTGACGTCGGCGAGCTCGGGTGCCTGGGTGCCCGCGCGATCCAGCAGGAGCAGGCCCTGGAAGTCGAGCTCGTTGGCGTTGATCGTCCAGCCGGCGCCCTCGACCTCGGCGAGGTTGTCGTTGTTGGCGAGCTTCACGCCGTTCGCCTCGCCCGCCTTGATGGCGTTCAGCGCGGCGGTCACGTCACCCAGGACGTTGATGACGAGCTTGTCGTAGTGCTGCGCGTCCGGGTTCCAGTAGTCCTTGTTCTTCGTGTACGCGTAGCTCGTGCCGCTGACGGTCGCGCTCGTGTCGAGCACGTAGGGGCCTGAGCCCACCGGCGTGGTGTCGATGTCGGCGCTCTCCAGCGACTCCGAGCTCGCGACGAGCCCTGCGGTGCGGGTGAGGTAGCTCAGGAGTGCCGGGTCGGGCGCGCTGAGCGTCAGGACGACCGTCGTGGCGTCGGGCGCCTCGATCGTGGACACGTTGTTGAAGTAGCCCTTGTCGGGGCCGGCGCCGTCCTTGGAGCGCTGCATCGTCGCCACGACGTCGGCGGAGTCGAGGGTGGATCCGTCGCTGAACGTGACGTCGTCGCGGAGCGTGATCGTCAGGACCGTGCTGTCGTCGTTGTACGACCACTCGGTCGCGAGCCAGGGCTCGATCGTCCCTTCGGGCGTCGCGAGGAGAAGCGTGTCGTAGACCGACTGGTAGAAGGGGGCGCGGTTGCCCCACTCCGAGCCCGCCGGGTCGAACGTCGTCGGGGCGAGGAGCGCACCGAGCGTGAGGGTGCCGCCCCCTTCGCCGTCACCCGATCCCGAGTCGCCGCTCGCGGCGCATCCGGTGAGGGCGATGGCGGCGACCGCCAGAGCGGCTGCTGTGGCCTTCCATCGGAACATCCTTGGTCCTTCCGTTGGCGGCGAAACCCCTGCGGATCGCCTTCTGCTGGGAAACGTAACAGCAATTCCGAGTGTGCGCTAGGTTTTTACCCTAAAAAACTAGCGCTTGCTTGGAATTCGTTATAGAACGGTCATATGAAGGGTCTTTCGCTCGACGCCGATCCGGCTCGGTCGAACGGATACGGTGTAGCGATGACGGATGCCACAGCGCCCAAGGCGGCGCGCAAGCCTCGCGGCGAGTACGCGAAGAGCGAGGCCAAGCGACAGGCCATCCTGGATGCCGCGCTCGAGGTGTTCGCCGAGTCGGGGTATCGCGCGGGGTCGCTGCGCGATGTCGCGCAGCGCGTCGGCATGAGCGAGGCGGGTCTGCTCCACCACTTCCGCAGCAAGAGCCTGCTGCTGCAGGCCGTCCTAGACCACCGCGACGATCTCTCGCGTTCGATCGTCGACTTCGACGTCGAAGACGGCGTCGAGGCACTTCGGGGTCTCGTATCGCTCGCCCGGCGAAACGCCGCGAGCCCCGGCGTCATCGAGCTCTACTGCACGCTCTCGGCCGAGGCGACCTCGGCCGATCATCCGGCGCATGCGTACTTCATCCGGCGCTACGTGTTCGTGCGCGAGTCGATCACGCGGTCCTTCGTGCGGATCGCCGAGAGCGGCCGGCTCCTCCCGGGAGTCGATCCAGGGCGAGCCGCCGTCGCGACGATCGCGCTCATGGACGGCCTCCAGGTGCAGTGGCTGCTGGATCCGACATCCACCGACATGGCAGATGCGCTCGCCGAGTTCTTCCGCGGATTCGTCACGGGCTTCGACCTGACGGCGATCGAGCAGGCGCTCGACGCCGCGGCCGCCGCCGACGACGTGGAAGAGGAGGCCATCGCATGATCCGCATCCCGTTCCTCGACGGCTGGACGGTCGGCCCGAAGCTCGGCGCCTTCGAGGCGCGGGGCCCCGAGACCTGGCGTCCCGTGACGCTTCCGCACGATGCGATCCGCGATCTGCCGCGGTCTGCCGAGAGCGACCAGGGCGTGCACACGGGGTACCACCCCGGGGGCGTGTTCGAGTACGAGAAGACCTTCGACGTGCCGGTCGAATGGCGCGACAAGACGGTCATCGTCGAGTTCGAGGGCGTCTACCGTGACGCGGCCGTCTTCCTCAACGGCGATCTCATCGCGCACGAGCCCAACGGCTACTCGTCGTTCTCCGCGGTCCTCGATCCGTACCTCCGCTTCGGTGACGCCAACCGCCTGACCGTCGAAGCCAAAGCGCACAAGGACAGCCGCTGGTACTCCGGTGCGGGCATCTATCGACCTGTGCACCTCGTCGTCGCGGATCCACTGCATTTCGCGCTCGACGGCCTGCGGGTCACGACACCAGACATCGATGCCGGGCGCGCCGTCGTGGCGGTCGCCGCGACGGTCGAGAACGACACGCGTCACGCGCGGACGACGCGCGTGACCTGGTCGATCGCGGGCCCCGACGGGAGCGAGATCGCGACCACGTCGGCGCCGGTCACGGTGCTGCCGGGCGAGGCCGCGACGGCTCGGGCGCGCCTCGTTCTCCCGTCGCCGCGACTGTGGAGCGTCGAGGACCCGGCGCTGCACGTCGTCGACGCGACGCTGAACGACGAGCAGGGCACGCCCATCGATCGCGACACGGCCCGGTTCGGCATCCGCCGCCTGCAGCTGGATCCGCAGCACGGTCTGCGCATCAACGGGGAGGTCGTGAAGCTGCGGGGTGCGTGCGTCCACCACGACAACGGCGCCCTCGGCTCGGCGACGATCGACGCGGCCGAGGATCGCCGGGTCCGCCTGCTCAAAGCCGCGGGCTTCAACGCCCTCCGCAGCGCGCACAATCCCATGAGCCGCGCGATGCTCGACGCGTGCGACCGGCACGGCGTGCTGGTGATGGACGAGCTGACCGACGTGTGGACGCGCTCCAAGACGGCGTTCGACGGCGCGGGGTCCTTCCCCGATCGATGGGAGCGGGATGTCGCGGCCCTCGTCGCGAAGGACTTCAACCACCCGAGCGTCGTTCTCTACTCGATCGGCAACGAGATCCTCGAGCTCGGGACACCGGCGGGAGCCGCGTGGGGCCGTCGCCTCGCAGAGGGCGTCCGCGCTCTCGACGACACGCGCTTCGTCACCAACGGCATCAACGGGATCATCGCGAACCTCGACCGCATGTCGGAGGCCATGGCCGAGGCCGAGGCGCAGTCTTCCTCAGACGGGATTGCGCCCGATGCGCGAGAATCCGACCCCAACACGATGATGGCCGGCATGGGCGAGCAGATGGCGCGCATGAACGCGTCGCAGCTCGTCACGGAGTCGACCGAGGAGGCGGCATCCGTCCTCGACGTCGTCGGCTTCAACTATGCGGACTCGCGCTACGAGCTGGACGCCGAGCTCTTCCCGCACCGGGTCATCGTGGGCTCCGAGACCTTCCCCGAGAAGATCGACGTCATGTGGGGGCTCGTGGAGCGACTCCCGCACGTCATCGGCGACTTCACCTGGACGGGCTGGGACTACCTCGGCGAAGCGGGCATCGGCCGCGTCGACTACACCGACGCCGAGGGCTATGTCCCGACCGGAACGGCGGGGCCGTACCCGTACCTCCTGGCCGAGAGCGGCGACCTCGACATCACGGGCCACCGGCGGACCATCTCGTACTATCGCGAGATCGTCTTCGGGCTGCGCACCGATCCGTACATCGCGGTGCACCGCCCCCAGCACCACGGACGCCCCATCGCGATGACGCCCTGGTCGTGGCACGACGCGGTGTCGTCGTGGACATGGGATGCCGCTCCCGGCGAGCCGGTCCTGGTGGACGTGTACGCCGAGGGCGGCGAGGTCGAGCTGCTGCTCGACGGCGTCTCGCTCGGCGTCGCGCCCGTGGGAGAGCACAAGGCTTTCCTCGCGCGCTTCGTGACGGAGTACCGCCCCGGCGAGCTCGTGGCGGTCGCGCGCACGGGCGGGGTCGAGACAGGGCGCCACGTCCTGCGCACGGCGGGCGAGGCGACGCTCGTCGCGCGCGCCGAGGAGCCCGAGATCGCCGTCGACGGGCTCGCGTTCGTCGGCATCGTGCTCGAGGACGCCGCGGGCTCGGTGCCGTGCGACGCCGATGTGCTCGTGACGGTCCAGGTCGAGGGTCCCGCGGTGCTCGCGGGCGTCGGCACGGGTCGCGCCCGCACCGAGGAGTCGCTCGCAGGGCCCTCGATCACGACGTACGACGGCCGCGCGCTCGCGATCGTTCGGCCGACCGGGCCGGGGGAGATCACCGTGACCGTCTCGGCTGCGGGCCGGCCCGCGGCATCCGTCTCCGTCGTCGCGGCCTGAGGGCCGGTTCGCGGCTTCCTGACGACCCCACCCACCCGCGCCCCCGCCCGCCCCGGTCCCCGGCCGCCGGGGAAGGGCAGCGGCGGGGATGCGCTTCGGCGCGCGCGGGCGGGGAGCGGAGGTCGGTCGAGATGCGCCGGGCCGCCGAAGTCAACTCTTGTGCGCAGAACCCGAATGGCACTAGCCTTTTGAAAATCTAGTGATCGCTAGGTATTGAGATGGACAAGGGAGTTCTGATGTCTCACTTCTCGACCCGGTGGCGGAGGTCGGCGATCGCCGCTTCCGTCGCTGTCGCGCTGGCTGTCGCCGGCGCCCTGCTCGCACCCGCCGCCGCAACGGCTGCAGCCCCGGCTTCGGTCGGCTCGTGCGTCCGCACGCTCGCCACGGGCGACTCGCGCGTGAACGTGTCGTTCGACGGAGCGGACTACGCCGTGCTCGTGCACGTGCCGGCGGCTCCGCCCCGCCAGAAGCTCCCTCTCGTGGTCGATCTGCACGGATCCAACGCCAACGGATCGGTCCAGGCCTCGATCTCGGATCTGCGCACCCTCGCCGACCGCGAGCGGTTCATCGTCGTCGAGCCGACCGGCGACATCGCCTTCCCGCAGACGCTGCCCGACGGCAACTGGGCCTGGAACGTGCCGGGCGTGCCGCTCACCTCGGGCACGTATCCGCCGCCCGGATCGCGCGACGACGTCGCGTTCCTGCGCGCCGTGGTCGCGCAGATCGATGCGTCCGGATGCGTCGATGACCGCCGCGTCTTCGCGACCGGCTTCTCGGGCGGTGGGCGCATGGCGTCGGCCCTCGCGTGCGAGGCGTCCGACGTCTTCGCCGCGATCGCCCCTGTGGCGGGCCTGCGCGCGGGGCGTGCGGATGCCTCCGACTTCACGACGGCGGTGCCGGCGACGTGCACGCCCGCCCAGCCCGTCGCGGTCGCGACCTTCCACGGCACGGCCGACTTCGTCAATCCGTACCCGGGCAACGAGGACCTTCGCTGGGGCTACAGCGTCAACTCCGCAGCCGCACGCTGGGCGCAGATCAACGAGTGCCGGGTCGGACCCCAGGTCGCCCAGTACTCGGCTTCCATCCGCACTCTCACGTGGAGCAAGTGCAGCCGTCAGGCCGACGTCGTGCTCTACGAGGTCGCGGAGGGCGGCCACACGTGGCCGGGGACGTCCGTCGACCTCTCGCCGCTCGGCGCGACCACTCAGGAGATCAGCGCCTCCGAAGCCATGTGGAGCTTCTTCTCGGCGCACCAGCGCAGAGGCTGATCCTCGAGGAGGGCGGGTGGTCGCAGGACCCCCGCCCTTCTTCGTGCCCGCGGGGCCGACCCGTGCGTCAGGACCGCGCGGCGGATGCCGGACCGGGGATGCGCAACGGCGTCGTTCCGGCGACCTCGTCGCTGAACTCCGCGGGGGTCACGACGCGCAAGGGGCGGGTCTCGTCGATCGAGAGGCGGAATCGTCGCGACTCGTGGCGGTGGACGCGGCCGGATGCCAGCATCCAGGTCGTCCCGATCGCGAAGGCCACGAGCGCGCCCGCGGCTCCGAGGAGGATCGCGACGCGCGGGCCGTACTGCGCCGCGACCCACCCGACGATGGGGGCGCCGATGGGCGTGCCGCCCATGAGGATCGCCATGTACAGCGCCATGACGCGGCCGCGCAGAGCCGGATCGGTCGTCGTCTGGACGTAGCCGTTCGCCGTCGTGAGCATCGTCACGACCGCGAATCCCGTGAACATGAGCGTCACGGCATACAGCCAGTACGTCGGCATGAACGCCGAGACCGTCGCGGCGATCGAGAAGAGCAGCGTCGCCCCGACGACGACTCGGATGCGCGCGCGGTCGCGGCGCGCGGCGGCCAGAGCGGCCACGAGCGAGCCGATCGCGAGGATCGAGCTCAGCAGGCCGTACCCGTCGGCCTGCTGCCCGAACTCGAGCGCCATCGTCGAGGCGAAGATCGGGAAGTTCATGCCGAAGGCTCCGATGATGAACACCATGGCGAACGTCACGATGAGGTCGGGGCGCTTGCCGACGTAGCGGAAGCCGTCCGCGAGGCGCCCGGAGCCCTGGCCCTTCGCTCGGGGGATGAGCTCGGCGGGACGGATGAGCGCGAGCGCGCCGATCATGGCCAGGAACGCGATGCCGTTGACGAGGAAGACCCACCCCGTGCCGACCGCGACGATCACGATGCCCGCGACGGCGGGTCCGATCATGCGGGCGCCGTTGAACGACGCGGCGTTGAGGGCGACGGCGTTCGACGCGTTCTCGCGCGCCACGAGGTCGGACACGAACGCCTGCCGGCTCGGATTGTCGAACGCCGCGACGACGCCGAGAGCGAGGGCGAACGCGTACATGATCCCGAGGGTCATGACGCCCGTGAGCAGCAGGATGCCGATGGCCGTGCCGAGCAGCAGCAGAAGGCTCTGTGTCAGGACGAGCAGCTTGCGCCGGTCGAAGCGGTCGGCGACCCACCCCGTCACGCCGACGAGGAGGAGGGGAGGCGCGAACTGCAGCGCCATCGTGATGCCCATGGCCCCGGCGTCGTTGTTCGTGAGCTCGGTGAGCACGACCCAGCTCATCGCCGTGTTCTGCATCCACGCGCCGATGTTCGAGACGAGCGCCCCGATGAACCAGACGCGGTAGTTGAAGACCGAGAACGAGCGGAACATCGCGCTCACAGTGCCACCACCGACTGCATGATCGCGGCGGCCCGTGTCAGCAGCGCACGGTCCTCGGCCGGCAGCTCGGCGAGGACGGTCACGAGCCACGCATCGCGGCGCCGGACGGTCTCTTCGACGACGGCGAGACCGGCATCCGCCAGCGCGATGTTCACCTTGCGCCGGTCGGTCTCGTCGGGGGTGCGGGTCAGGTAGCCCGACTCCTCGAGACAGTTGACGGTGCGATTCATGGACGGCGCCGAGACGCGCTCGCGCTCGGCGAGCTCTCCGAGCGTGTGCGGTCCGTGCACCTTGAGGGTCGCGAGAACCGCGAACTGGGCGTCGCTCATCGAGTCGATGGCCCGCTCCGCGCGGAGGCGGCGGGCGAGGCGGAACGTGGCGATCCGCAGTTCGGATGCTTCGGCGGCGAGCTCTTCGGTGTGGGCGTCGGTCTCGGGGGTCGCAGAAGTCGTCATCAGGATCGTTAGCCTAGCTCATTAGTTTGGCTAAGTAAAGCGAGTGGCGACCCTGTGCACAGGCGGGGGGCGCGGCATCCCGCGGCTCTAGACTCGTGCGCATGCCCGAGTTCACCGATGCGCACGGCATCGCGATCGTCTACGACGTCCACCCTGCCAAGCGCGAGCCGCGCGGCGTCGTCCAGATCATGCACGGGGTCGGCGAGCATTCGGGGCGCTACGGCGCGCTCATCGACCAGCTCACCGAGAACGGGTACATCGTCTACGCGGGTGACCTGCGTGGGCACGGGCGAACCGGCATGAAGCAGCACGGCGATGTCGAGAAGCTCGGACGCCTCGGCCCCGGCGGTGTCGGTGCGACGCTCGCGGCCGTCTGGCGCATCGCGCAGATCGCCCGCGAGGAGAACCCCGACCTCCCTGTCGTCGTGCTCGGGCACTCCGGTGGCTCGTTCCTGACGCAGAAGCTCATCAACGACCATTCCGAAGGGTTCGACGGCTTCATCCTGTCCGGCTCGGCCTACCGGATGCCCGGCTGGCTCCGCACGGGAGGTCACAACAAGCCGTGGGATTCGAACGAGTCGACGGGCGTCGAATGGCTGTCCTCCGACCCCGCCGTGGGCGCCGCATTCCTTGCCGATCCGCTCACGACCGACAAGTCGCCCATGGAGCTGTTCGGCCCCGTCGAGGTCGCGAAGATCTTCGGGCGGCCCCGCAGGAATCTCGCCCACGACCTTCCCCTCCTTCTGCTCGTCGGTCGTGAAGACACCGTCGGCGGACCCCGCAGCGTGCACAAGCTCGCCGACGCCTACCGGGCGCGCTCGGGGCTCACCGACATCACGACGCTCGTCTACCCCGGCGCGCGTCACGAGATCTTCAACGAGGTCATGCAGGCGGACGTCCGCGCCGACGTCATCGCGTGGCTCGACAAGCGCTTCCCGTCGCGGGACTGACACTTCGCCATTGACTCCCTGCGCAGGCATGCGCCATCCTGAGTCTTAGCGGTGTCGTGGGAGCGCTCCCACAGCCGTGCAGGACCGCCGGCGACGACGCGGGCGGAGTCGACGAAGACCCCCTGGAGCGACATGACCTCACCCCGATTCCGGCGTGCCCTCGCGGCCGCCGGAGCGGCCTCGGCGCTGGCCGCGGCATCCCTCATCGCCATCTCACCCGCACACGCCGACGACTCGGGGCTGCCCGGCTCAGAGCTGTACGCGAACCCGTTCAGCACGACCCTCGAAGCCGCACAGTCACTCAGTGGGCAGGCGCGCGCCGACGCGCAGCTGCTCGGCAGCATCCCTTCGGCCGAATGGTTCACGAAGGGCACGCCCGCCGAGGTCGAAGCCGCCGCGCGGCTCTACGTCGACCACGCCACCGCGGCGGGGGAGCAGCCCGTGCTCGTCGCCTACAACCTGCCCTTCCGCGACTGCGCGCAGTACTCGGCGGGCGGCGCGAAGGACACGGCGGCCTACGAGGCCTGGATCGACGGTCTCGCGGCCGGCATCGGCGGGCGGCCTGCGACGGTGATCCTCGAGCCGGACGGGCTCGGGATCATCCCCTGGAACACCGACATCAACGGCGGCGCCGAGTGGTGCAAGCCGGCGGAGCTCGACCCCGCGACCGCGGCATCCGACCGGTATGCGCAGCTCAACCACGCCGTCGACGCGCTCGGAGCGCTCGGCGCGACCTCCGTCTACCTCGACGGGACCCACAGCGGCTGGCTCGGCGTCGGCGACATCTCCGATCGCCTGATCAAGGCTGGCGTCGAACGGACGGCGGGCTTCTTCCTCAACGCGTCGAACTACGTCGAGACCGAGCGGCTCGTGAAGTACGGCACATGGATCTCGGACTGCATCAATCTGTCCGAGAAGTCGTGGTGGGAGCCTGGCTGGTGCGCAAGCCAGTACTACCCCGCCAACCCGGGCGACTTCTCGACGTGGGGCCTCTCCGACGCCGCCTACGACAAGGCGTACGCCGACACCGGCGTGGTGCGGGATGCCGCGGCCCAGGCGCACTTCGTGCTCGACACGAGCCGCAATGGGACGGGTCCGTGGGCGGGTCCCGCGGCGCCGTACACGCCCGGCGGCGACCCGGAGGTCTGGTGCAACCCGCCCGGACGCGGGGTCGGAGCGCAGCCGACGACCGAGACGGGCATCGCGCTCGTCGACGCGTACCTGTGGATCAAGGTGCCGGGCGAGTCCGACGGCAAGTGCTACCGCGGCACGAGCGGTCCGCTCGACCCCGAGCGCGGCGTCGAGGACCCCGCCGCGGGGCAGTGGTTCCCGGCGCAGGCGCGTGAGCTGATCTCGCTCTCCCAGCCGGCGCTCGCACCGCTCGCGTGCGAAGTGCACGTCGTGGGCACGAAGGTCGCGAAGGGCTTCATCGCTGCGATCACGGTGCGCAACAACGGCGCGACGACGCTCAGCCCCTGGACCGTCTCGTGGTCGTTCGGCGGAGCTCAGCAAATCACGAAGGTCGTCGGCGGCTCGTACGCGCAGAGCGGGGCGGATGTCACGGTGACTGCTCCGCGCGTCGCCTCGACCCTGCGGTCGGGCAAGACGACGGCGTTCGTCGTGACGGGCAAGGGTGCGGCGGACGAGCCGTGGCTGTTCCGTCTCAACGGAGCCGCCTGCACCTCGCGCTGATCAGGCCCGGAGGGCGCTCGCCGACGCGGCGGGCGCCCTCCGCACCACTCGCGGAGGGATCGGGGCATCCCCCCACCCGCTCCCTCCGCGACACCGATGTGTTGACAGAGGGGGACGGTCCCCACGCCCACTCCACGCACCGCTGGCGCGTTGCGCGGAGCCTCCGGGCGCGTGGGCCCGGCCGCGGCTCAGCCGCGTGCGCGCCGCCCCGCTGTGCGCGAGCCGCGGATCTCGGCGACCGTGCTGCCGGTCGTGAACCGCGGGCGCGCCGACTGGTCCTGACGCTTGGCGCCCTGCGACGAGCCGCCCTGCGTGCGCGCCTGACCCGAACGGGCCTGGCCGCCGGACTGCTTCTCGCCCGAGCGGGGCGTCGAGCCGTGGCCGCCCTGACCGCCCTGGCCGCCGCCCGAGCCGCCGCGGCGACGGCGCGCGCCGCCCGTGCTCTCGGCGGTCGAGCCGCCGGCCGCCTGGCCGTTGCCGCGTCCGCTGCCCGCGCCACGGCCGCTGCCGTGGCCGTTGCCGCGGCCCGAGCCCGCGCCGCCCGAGCCGGCGGGACGTCCGCCTCGCCCGCCGGAGTTGCGCTGGGCCTGGACCGGCTCCGCCGAGGGGGTGACGTGGGCCGCGGGCTCGCCGACGAGCTCGGACACCGTCGTGTGCGATGCCGTGACCGGCTCGAGCGCCGCCGAGACCTGAGCCTTGCGCAGGAGGTCCTTGACCTCGCCGCGCTGACCGTCGAGCGCCACCGTCACGACGACGCCCTCGGCGCCGGCGCGGGCCGTGCGGCCCGAGCGGTGCAGGTACGCCTTGTGCTCGACGGGCGGGTCGACGTGGACCACGAGCTCGACCTCGTCGACGTGGACGCCACGGGCCGCGACATCCGTCGCCACCAGCACGCGCACGCCGCCCTTCTCGGGCTGGGCGCCGAAGGCCGCGAGGTTGCGCTCGCGGGCGGGCTGAGACAGGTTGCCGTGCAGGTCGACGGCGGGGATGCCCGAGGCGGTCAGCTGCTTCGCGAGCTTCTTGGCCTGGTGCTTGGTGCGCGTGAACAGGATGCGACGGCCGCGGCCCGAAGCGAGGTGGCGCACGAGCGCCGTCTTCTCTTCGGTGCCGGCGACGACGAAGACGCGGTGCGTCATGACGCCCTGCGGGACGCTCGACTCGTCGACTTCGTGGCGCACCTCGTCGCGGAGGAACTTCTTCACGAGCACGTCGACACCGCGGTCGAGCGTCGCGCTGAAGAGCATGCGCTGCCCGCCCTGCGGCGTGGCGGCGAGGATGCGCGTGACACCCGGGAGGAACCCGAGGTCGGCCATGTGGTCGGCCTCGTCGAGGATCGAGATCTCGACGGCGCTCAGGTCGATGAGCTTCTGCTTCATGAGGTCTTCGAGGCGACCGGGGCAGGCCACGACGATGTCGACGCCGGCGCGCAGCGCCTGCTCCTGCGGGCGCTGGCTCACGCCTCCGAAGATCGTCGTGACGTTGAGGCCGGCTGCCTCGGCGAGGGGCGCGATCGTCGCCGCGATCTGCGTCGCGAGCTCGCGCGTGGGGGCGAGGACGAGTCCGCGAGGACGGCCCGACGTGCGGCGGGCCGCGTTGGCGTTCGAGAGGCGGGCGACCAGGGGCAGCGCGAAGGCGATCGTCTTGCCGGAGCCCGTGCGGCCGCGTCCGAGGACGTCGCGACCCGCGAGGGCGTCGGGGAGGGTGTCGCGCTGGATCGCGAACGCCTCGGTCTTGCCGTCGGCCGCGAGGACCGCGGCGAGGTTCTCGGGCACGCCGAGGGAGAGGAAGGAGGACATAGGGGTGCTTTCGTGAAGGCGCGCACACGGGAAGGTGCGCGATAGGTGGGCGACACGCGGCCACGGACGATGGGGCAGCGCATGTGTTCGCCGATCGAAAGGACGCCGCGGCTCAGAAGGCCGGAATCATGACGTCGACGCAGCGGCACAGGGGCCGCCCGCCCACTGTACCAGCCGTGGCATGTGGCTTCCTGAGTGCCGGGTCGCGGCATCCCGAAGCGTTCGGACAGGGGGGCGAGCGCGACGCGGGCGATGGCGCCTGAATAGGCTGAGGACATGCACGGCGAATACAAGGTGCCCGGCGGAAAGCTCGTCGTCGTCGACCTCGAGGTGCGGGACGGCCGCATCGCGGACTTCCACCTCGCGGGCGACTTCTTCCTCGAGCCCGATGACGCCCTGCTGGACATCGACGCCGCGGTCAACGGACTGCCTGTCGAATCGGATGTCTCGGCGATCGCCGCAGCCGTGCGCGCGGCGCTCCCCGAGGGTGCGCAGCTGCTCGGCTTCACGCCCGAGTCGGTCGGCACGGCGGTGCGCCGCGCGCTCGTGACGGCGCCGGGGTGGCGCGACTTCTCGTGGGAGATCGTGCACGAGAAACCCGTCTCGCCGCGGATGAACCTCGCCCTCGACGAAGTGCTCACGACGCGCGTCGGCGACGGCCGCCGCGCTCCGACGCTGCGGCTGTGGGAGTGGAATGAGTCGGCCGTCGTGATCGGCTCGTTCCAGTCGTTCCGCAACGAGGTCGACCCCGAGGGCGCGGAGCGCCACGGCTTCGACGTCGTCCGGCGCATCTCGGGCGGGGGAGCCATGCTCATGGCGGCGAACTCGATCGTCACGTACTCGCTGTACGTGCCGGCATCCCTCGTCTCGGGGATGACCTTCGCCGACTCGTACGCGTTCCTCGACGACTGGGTGCTGCAGGCGCTGCGCTCGCTGGGCGTCGAAGCGACCTATCAGCCGCTCAACGACATCGCATCGCCGCAGGGGAAGATCGGCGGCGCGGCGCAGAAGCGGCTCGCGAACGGCGGAGTGCTGCACCACGCGACGATGAGCTACGACATGGACGGTCAGGTCATGACCGAGGTGCTGCGGATCGGGCGGGAGAAGCTCAGCGACAAGGGCACCGCGTCGGCCGCGAAGCGCGTCGACCCGCTGCGCCGGCAGACGGGCCTGCCGCGCGCCGCCGTCATCGAGCGGCTCAAGGACACCTTCGCGACGCTCTACGCCGCCGTCCCCGGGCACATCTCGGACGAGGAGTACGCCGAGGCCGAGGCCCTGGTCGAATCCAAGTTCGCCACCGACGCGTGGCTGCACCGCGTCCCGTGAACGTCTCGGCCGACCCCGTCGAACCGGGCCGCGTCGAGATCCACGAGGGCGACAACCTCGAGGTCATCCGAGGCTTCGAGGCCGAGTCGTTCACCCTCATCTACCTCGATCCTCCGTTCAACACGGGGCGCGCGCAGTCCCGCGCGGTCGAGACGGCCCGCACCGCCGAGCCCGCCCCGGCCGCGGCATCCGTCGATCCTCTTGCTCGGAAAGGGACGGATGATCTCGACACACGCGCTTCGCGCGCACTCGATCCGGCGGCTGTCATCCGCCGCGGATTCCACGGGCGCGAGTACGAGCGGCTGCGCGGCGACCTGCGGGCGTACGACGACCGCTTCGACGATTACTGGGGCTTCCTCGAGCCGCGACTCCTCGAGGCGTGGCGGCTGCTCGCTCCCGACGGGACGCTGTACGTGCACCTCGACTACCGAGAGGCGCACTACGCGAAGGTGCTGATGGACGCCCTGTTCGGCAGGGAACGGTTCCTCAACGAGCTCATCTGGGCGTACGACTACGGCGCCAAGACGCGCAAGAGGTGGCCCACCAAGCACGACACGATCCTCGTGTACGTGAAGGATCCGGGCGGGTACTGGTTCGACTCGGAGGCCGTCGACCGCGAGCCCTACATGGCGCCGGGGCTCGTGACGCCCGAGAAGGCGGAGCGGGGCAAGCTGCCCACCGACGTGTGGTGGCACACGATCGTGCCCACGACGGGTCGCGAGAAGACGGGCTACCCGACGCAGAAGCCCGAGGGCATCCTGCGCAGGATCGTCCAAGCATCCTCGCGCCCGGGGGACCGCGTGCTCGACTTCTTCGCGGGCAGCGGGACGACCGGCGCCGTCGCCTCGGCGCTCGGGCGCGACGCCGTGCTCGTCGACGCGAATCCTGAGGCGATCGCGGTCATGCGCGCCCGGATTCCGCACGGCATCGAGGTCCGGCACGCCCGGGACTGAGTCCCATCGGCCGCGACACCTTAACTCGGCGCCGCGTTCGTTTCAAGATCTTCCGCAGGATGCACAGGCATCGCTAATCTCACGATCAGCCGCCGCCCCAAGCCGCGGCTCCACCGCCGTGCGGTGGAATCCGTGCTCGTTCCGCATGTCCATCCCACGAGGAGTGTCATGAGCCCTGTCCGTCGCCGTTCCCCCCGGACCTCTCGCATCTGGCTGACGGGCATCGCCGTCTCAGCCGTGCTCGTCGCGGGGGTCGCCGCTCCCGCGAGCGCACGCGATGTGGGAGACCTGACCCCGAGCGCCACGGCGACGGTGACGCGCGCCGGCGCGACCGAGACCGGCGCGAAGTCCGCGTCGGGCCGGCTCGCGAACAGCGATGCCGAGCTGCTCGCACGCTCGGACGCGGCGGTGACGCCTGTCATGGTGAAGGTCGACGTCGACCCGGTGGCCTCGTATGCGGGCGGGATCGACGGTTACGCCGCGACGAGCCCCGAGCTGACGGGCGTCTCGATCGCCGACGGGAGCGCCGCCGTCGCGAAGTACACCGCCTATGTGGAGCAGAAGATCGCCGACTCGCAGGCCGAGGTCGCGGCGCTCATCCCGGGCGTCAAGACGATCGACTCCTACGTCACGATCTACGGCGGCTACGCGATCGCGATCCCCGCCAACCGCGCCAAGGACGTGCTCAAGCTCGGCAGCGTCGCCGCCGTGCAGAGCAACGAGCTGCGTCAGATCGCGGAGGACACCGCGACGCCGACGCCCACCCCGGGCGAGACCACCGCGCCCGCGACACCGGCGCCCACCCCGAGCGCCACCGAGGCGCCGAAGGCGACACCGACGCCCAGCGCAACGCCGGACGCCGCCGTGCCCGAGACGAAGACGACGGCGCCCGCCGCCGACGTCGTGCTCCCGCCGACCACCCCCGCGCCGGATGCCGACGCGACGACCTTCATCGGCGCGGACGCCGTGTGGCCGAAGCTCGGCGGCCGCGACAAGGCCGGTCAGGGCGTCATCGTGGGTGTCATCGACACCGGGATCTGGCCGGAGCATCCCATGCTCCAGGACAACGGGATCCCCAAGCCCGCGGGCGGCCCCTGGGCATGCGAGTTCGGCGACGGCGACGTCGGCGCGGCCTTCGCGTGCAACGACAAGCTGATCGGCGCCTACGCGTTCCTCGACACCTACCAGGCCGTCGCACAGCAGCCCGCCGGTGCGGCGGACTTCTGCGCCGGCGCGGTGTGCTCGGCGCGCGACTCCGAGGGACACGGCACGCACACCGCGACGACCGCCGCGGGCAGCTATGTCGCATCGGCCGAGGTCTTCGGAGTCGATCGCGGCGCCATCAGCGGCGTCGCCCCAGGCGCGTCGGTCATCGCCTATCGTGCGCTCGGTCCGGCCGGCGGCTACGAGGGAGACCTCGTCGCAGCCATCGAGCAGGCCGTCGTCGACGGCGTCGACGTCATCAACTACTCCATCAGCGGCAGCGGCGACCCCTACGACGCGACGGAGCTCGCCTTCCTCGACGCCTACGCGGCGGGCGTCTCGATCAACGCCTCGGCGGGCAACTCGGGCCCCGGCCCCTCGACGCTCGACCACACCGGCCCGTGGACGACGACGGTCGGCGCTTCGACGTCCGACCGTGCCTTCACCTCGGCGCTCGTGCTCACGGCGGCCGACGGCACCACCTACGTCAAGCAGGGCTTCACGATCACGCAGGGCGTCACGGGGCTTCCCGTCGTGACGGCGGGGTCGCTCGGTGACCAGCTCTGCCAGACGGCCCTGCCCGCAGGGTCCGTCGCGGGCAAGGTCGTGGTCTGTGTGCGAGGCGGCAACGGCCGTGTCGCGAAGGGCTTCAACGTCCTGCAGGGCGGCGCGGCCGGCATGATCCTCATCAATCCGACGGCGATGGATGTCGAGACCGACAACCACTACCTCCCGGCGATCCACCTCGAGGGTCCGAACACCGACCTGCTCGCGTTCCTCTCGGCTCACCCCGAGGCCACGGCGACGTGGGCGCAGGGCGAGGCCACCGTCGCGCAGGGCGACGTCATGGCCGGATTCTCGTCGCGGGGTCCCGTGAGCGAGTTCCTCAAGCCCGACATCACGGCGCCGGGCGTGCAGGTCCTCGCGGGCCACACGCCGGCCTCGACCGACATCTCGACCGGCCCGAAGGGACAGCTCTACCAGGCGATCGCGGGAACCTCGATGTCGTCGCCGCACGCGGCCGGCGTCTCGGCCCTCGTGAAGGCGGCGCACCCGACCTGGACGCCCGGGCAGATCAAGTCGGCGCTCATGACGTCGTCGCTGCAGTCCGTCGTGAACGTCGACGGCGCGACATCCGGTGTCTTCGACCGCGGCGCAGGCTCGATCCGCGCGGATCGCGCCGTCGCGCCGGTGCTCACGATCAGCGAGTCGGCGGAGGACTTCTACGCCAGCGCGGACGATCCGTTCACGCGCGTCGATCTCAACATCCCGAGCGTCCTCGTCGATCCGCTTCCGGGCGCCGTCGCCGTGAAGCGCACGGTGACCAACGTCAGCGGCGTGTCGCAGACCTTCACGGTGAAGGCGAAGAGCGAGGCGGGACTCAAGATCACGGTGGTCCCCTCGACCTTCACGCTCGCGGCCGGCAAGTCGAAGGACCTCACGATCGTCCTCGACGGCATCAACGCCCCGGACGGCTGGCTCGAGGGTCAGGTAACGATCACTCCGAAGAAGTCGGGGCTGAGCGCGGTCGTGCTCCCGGTCGCCGTCGACGTCGGCGAGGCCCAGGTGTCGCTGACGCAGTCGTGCGATCCGACGACGATCGCGCGCGGCAAGACCACGACGTGCACCGTCGCGGCGACGAACTTCATGCCCGTCCCCGTGCCGGCGCGGATCGACGTGATCAACAACCCGCTGCTGCAGACGACGAGTGTCACGGCGCCCGCCACGAAGAAGGCGCTCGGAGCTTCGTGGAGCGGAACGCTCACACCCGCCCTGCCCGCTGCGATCGACAGCGTCGCGATCACGCCCGGAGGCTCGCCCGCCGGGTACATCCCGCTCTCGCTCTTCGGGGGAACGCTCGTGATCGACGACCTGGGCGACGAGGGCTTCGCGAACCTCAACGTGAGCGACTTCACGTACGGGTCCGAGGTCTTCACGAGCGTCGGAGTCACCTCGAACGGCTACCTCGTCGTGGGTGGGGCGACGTCGGCCGACGTCAGCTACGACCCCAGCACCGCGACGGGCACGGCCCCGCCGAACAACATCGTCGCGCCGCTGTGGACCGACCTCATCGTGGGCGGCGGAGCGGGTGGCCGTGTGCTCGCGAACACCCTCACGGACGGCGTGAGCGACTGGCTGGTCGTCGAGTGGGAGGACGTCCCGAGCTGGGGCGGCCCCGCCCTCAACACCTTCCAGGTGTGGATCGGCCTCAACGGCGTCGATGACGTGAGCATGACGTATCGCGACGACGCCGACCCCGGAACGGGCCTGGCCTGGTTCGTCGGAGCCGAGAACCGCGACGGCACGAGCGTCGGCTCGCTCGGCGCGCTGCCGGAAGCCGAGGACGAGGTGGCCGTGAAGCTCACTCCGCCGCTCGCGGGCGGCGCGGTCTCGTTCGACTACACGCTCAAGGGCCTCGTGAAGGGCACGTGGTCGTCGACCGTCACACTGCGGTCCGACGTGCTGCGCACGACGCCGATCGAGCAGGCGAAGATCACCGTCAAGTAGGGACACAGCAGAGAGGGAGCGGATGCCTCGGCCGAGCATCCGCTCCCTCTTCGCTCGTCGGTCTCCGGCTCAGTCGCCGTGGGCAGAGCGTCGCGGCGTCGGCGCCTCAGAGCAGCGGGCGCACGCTCGCGTAGCCGTCCGGGTCGATCTCGGGGGCGGTGCGCGGGCCCCCGAAGATGCGCGTCGCGCCGCCCGACCACGGCCTCCAGCCGGGGTCGCCCTCGCGGACGAACGCCGCGGCGGCACCGTGCAGCGCGTCGGCGAGGGGGCGCGGGGGAGCGTCGCCCGCGATCGCGGCCACGGCCGGGTCGTCGAGGCAGTCGAACCAGAACGGCACGTCGAGGCAGTGCAGCGCCCACGTGCGGACCGGCGAAGGCCACGAGAAGCGATACGCCCAGGTCGGGGCCTCGCCGCGTGCGTCAGCCACGCGCACGACGCCCGACCGGAAGACGTGGTCGGTGACGTACCGCCCCAGGACGGCTGCCGTGCCCTTGCGCCGCTGCGCGCGGTTGGCCGCGAGATACGCCTCGCGCCTATCGCGCGACAGTCCGGCGCGGGCGAGTGCGATCGAGGCGGGGACCACACGCAGGGCCCGCGGTGCCGCGTCGGTGACCATCGTGAACTCGTCGTCGGTCGTGCCGATCACGAGGGGCTTGTCGGCGCCGACGCCCGCCGTGATCGACGCGAGCGTCGGCTGGGTCACGATGTCGCCGTCGAGCGTGGGGCCCCACGCGAGGCCGTCGTCGAGCAGTCCCCGCATCGCAGCGGCGGGGTTCTGCGCGTCGGGGCGGGCCGCGGCATCCTGAAGCTCCTTCAGACGCTCCTCGCGGACCGATGCGAAGCCCTCACGGGTCGGCGCGACGCCCGCGAGGTTCGCGAGCTTGGCCGAGATCGTGCGGGCGCGCTCGGCCGGCACGTCGACGACGGCGGGCGAGAGCGCCCACACGGCGTGGAAGAGGTGCTGCGCGGCGGGCAGGCCGAGGAGCGTCAGCACGGCCCCGCCGCCCGCGGACTGTCCCGCGATCGTGACGCGGCCGGGATCGCCGCCGAACGCGACGATGTTCGCCTGCACCCACTCGAGCGCCGCGAGCCAGTCCCGCACGCCGCGGTTGCTCGGCGCTCCCGCGATGCGGCCGAACCCGTCGAAGCCGAGCCGATACGAGATCGAGACCGTCACGATGCCGTCGCGGTTGAAGGCGCGGCCGTCGTACCAGGGGCTCGCGGGCGACCCCGAGACGTAGCCGCCGCCGTGGATGTAGACGAGCACGGGGAGCAGGGCGTCGCGCTCGCCGGGGCGGGGCGTGAAGACGTTGACGTTGAGCGTCGACTCGCCGGGAACCGACGGCTCGGGGATGAGGGTGATCCCGGTGTCGCCGCGCTGCGCCGTCGCGCCGTGCTCGAGCGCGTCGCGCACCCCTTCCCACGGTTCGACCGGCACGGGCGCGGCGAACCGCAGGTCGCCGGTCGGCGCCTGCGCGAACGGGATGCCGAGGAACGCGGCCGATGCCCCGAAGGCGCCGGGCTCGCCGCGCCAGAAGCCGCGCACGCGGCCGGGTGCGATCTCGACGACGGGCTGGGTCGGGTCGCTCACGATTGCGGGTCCTTCGGGGTCGCGTCCGGGTCGAGGGCGTCGAAGAGAGCCGACACGTGCGCGGCCATGTCGATCTCGGGGTCCTGCATCCACTGCAGCTGCAGCCCGTCGGCGACCGCCTGGAAGATGCGGGCGAGCATCTCGGGGTCGACGCGATCGCTCAGGTGTCCTTCGGCCTGCCGCTGACTCAGCGCCGCGATGAACGTCGATCGCAGGTTGGCGCCCCGCTCGAGGAAGTACCGGTGGGCCGGATGCTGCGGATCGGCCGCGTCCACGGCCATACGCGAGAAGAGCTGCACGAGCCCGGGCACTTCGGCGTTGTGGCGGACGATGCCGACGAACCCCTCCTGCAGGGTCTCGGAGTCCACGACGGTGTCGGGGCTCGCGGGATCGCCGAACTGGCGCGCATCGACTTCGTCGCGCTTGCGGAGGATCTCGGTGAAGAGCTCCTCCTTGCTGTCGAAGTAGTGGAGCAGTCCCGCCTGACTCAGTCCGACGGCATCCGCCAGCTCTTTCACGGATGCTCCGCGGTACCCCTCGCGTGCGATCACCTCGAGGGCGCGCTCGAGGATCTCTTCGCGTTTTGCCACGCCCTTGGCGTAGGCGCCTCTTCGTGCCATGAGACGAGTAAACCGAATCCTGCTTGCGATTCCAAAACCAAATGTCATAAGGTTTTTCTGCGCATCCACGGAGGATGCCGGAAGGAACACCGACAATGACGTCAGAACAGCCCGTCGCCCCCGCCGACCAGGTCGCCCCGATGACCAAGAACACCTTCGTCGCGACGGCCTCGGGCAACGACGATCCGCCGCCGCCCGTCAAGGGTCTGCGACGGCTGATGTGGTGGATCATCCCCGCGAACCTCGGAGTCTTCCTGATCTGGGGCGCCGTGCCGGGCATCCTCCTTCCGCAGCAGATCGCGCTGCAGTTCGGCGACGAGAACAAGGTCGCGACCTTCACGATCGTCGCGACGATCGGAGCCTTCGCCGCGATGCTCGCCCAGCCGATCGCGGGTCAGATCTCGGACCGCACGCGCTCGCGGTTCGGCCGCCGCGCACCCTGGATCCTGCTCGGCGCGCTCGCGGGCGGGCTCGCGCTCGTCGGCCTCGCCTTCGCCGCCTCGGTCGTCGGGATCGTCATCGCGTGGACGCTCGTGCAGGTCTTCTTCAACGTCGCGCAGGGACCGCTGTCGGCCGTCATGCCCGACCGGGTGCCGCGGGGGCGCCGCGGGACGTTCGCCGCGCTCTCGGGCGTCGGCCTCATGGTGGGCGCGCTCGGCGGCTCGATCATCGCGTCGTTCTTCTTCCACAGCATCACGCTCGGCTACGTCGTGTTCGCCGTCATCGCGCTCGTCCTGCTGAGCATGTTCGTCGCGTTCAACCCCGACCACTCGAGCGCCGAGATGGCCAAGGAGCCCTTCAGCTTCGGCGACTTCCTGCGCACGTTCTGGGTCAACCCGGTCACGCACCCCGACTTCTTCTGGGCCTTCACGGGCCGCCTGCTGCTCTACACGGGCTACTTCGCCGTGACGGGCTTCCAGCTGTACCTGCTGACCGACTACTTCCACGTCGAGGCGCCCGAGACCGTCATCCCGATTCTCGGACTGCTGAGCCTCGTCGGCATCATCATCTCGACTGTCGTGTCGGGTCCGCTCTCCGACCGGGTCGGCCGCCGCAAGCCCTTCGTCTTCGCCTCGGCGGCCGTCGTCGCGCTCGGCTTCCTGCTGCCGTGGATGTGGCAGGACCTCACGGCGTGGGTCATCATGACCTTCATCGCGGGCTTCGGGTTCGGCATGTTCCAGGCCGTCGACACGGCGCTCATGAGCGAGGTGCTGCCGTCGGCCAAGTCGTTCGCGAAGGACCTCGGCATCGTCAACATCGCGGCGACCCTTCCGCAGACCCTGGCCCCCGGCGTCGCAGGAGCCATCGTGCTCGCCTTCGGCTATCAGGCCCTCTTCCCCATCGCGATCGTGCTCGGAATCCTCGGCGCCTTCGCCGTGTGGCCCATCAAAGCGACCCGCTGAACCTCCCCTCGAAAGGAAACGAAATGACCGACACGACACTCACCGGCTCCGCGGCCTCCGTCGCCGACCTCACCGCCTTCGAGAAGGCCGCACTCACGAGCGGTGAGAGCTTCTGGCGCACCAAGGCCGTCGCCGGCATCCCCTCCGTCATGCTGACCGACGGTCCGCACGGACTGCGCAAGCAGCGCGAGGGCGGCGACCACCTCGGCATCGGCGACAGCGTCCCCGCGACGTGCTTCCCGCCCGCGGTCGGCCTGGGCGCATCGTGGGACGTCGACCTCGCGCAGCGCGTCGGCGAGGCGCTCGGCGTCGAGTCCTCGATCGAGGATGTCGCGGTGCTCCTGGGCCCGGGCATCAACATCAAGCGCTCGCCGCTCTGCGGCCGCAACTTCGAGTACCTGAGCGAGGACCCCATCGTCTCGGGCGTGCTCGGCGCGGGCATCGTGCGCGGCATCCAGTCGCAGGGCGTCGGCGCGTCGCTCAAGCACTTCGCGGCGAACAACCAGGAGGAGGACCGCATGCGGTCGAGCTCCGACGTCGACCCGCGGCCGCTGCGCGAGATCTACCTGCGCGGCTTCCAGCGCGTCGTCGAGGACGCCCAGCCGTACACCGTCATGTGCTCCTACAACCGCATCAACGGCGTCTTCGCGTCGGAGGACCCGTGGCTGCTGACCCGCGTGCTGCGCGACGAGTGGGGCTTCGAGGGCCTCGTCGTCTCGGACTGGGGCGCCGTCAACGATCGCGTCGAGGGCCTGAAGGCCGGCCTCGACCTCGAGATGCCGGGCAACGGCGGGCAGACCGACGCGAAGATCGTCGCGGCGATCGCGTCGGGAGATCTGGACGAGGCGGTGCTGGATGCCTCGGCCGAGCGCATCGCGACGCTCGCGACCCGCTGGGCCGCCGCCCCGCGCGTCGAGGGCCCGCTCGACGTCGACGCGCACCACGCGCTCGCCCGTGAGGCGGCCGGTCGCGCGATCGTCCTGCTGAAGAACGACGGCGCCGTGCTGCCGCTCGCGCGCGACGCGAGGATCGCCGTCATCGGCGCGTTCGCCGAGAAGCCGCGGTACCAGGGCGCGGGCTCGTCGATGATCCACCCGACGCGCCTCGACGACGCACTCACCGCGATCCGCGAGATCGCTCCGGATGCCTCGTTCAGCGCGGGCTTCGGACTGTCGGCCGACGTCGACCCTGCCGAGACCGCGCGCCTGCAGGAGGAGGCCGTGGCCGCGGCATCCGTCGCCGACGTCGCCGTCGTCTTCGCGGGTCTGCCCGCGCGCCTCGAGTCCGAGGGCTACGACCGGGAAGACATCGACCTTCCCGCCGACCAGCTCACGCTCATCGAGGCCGTCGTCGCGGCCAACCCGCGCACCGTCGTCGTGCTCTCCAACGGCTCGGTCGTCGCGCTTCCGTTCGCGGAGCGCGTCCCCGCGATCGTCGAGGCATGGCTGCTCGGCCAGGCCGGCGGCTCGGCGACGGCCGACGTGCTCTTCGGCGACGTCAACCCGTCCGGCAAGCTCACCGAGACGATCCCGCACCGCCTCGAGGACACCCCCGCGTTCCTGAACTTCCCCGGCGAGGACGGCCACGTCCGCTACGGCGAGGGCCTGTTCGTCGGCTACCGCTGGTACGACGCGCGCCGCATGGACGTCGCGTTCCCGTTCGGTCACGGACTGTCGTACACGACGTTCGCGTACGGGGATGCCGCTGCCGTGGTCGACGCGGACGGCGACGTCGAGGTCTCGGTGACGGTGAGGAACACGGGCGACCGCGCGGGCCGCGAGGTCGTGCAGGTCTACACGTCGCTGCCCGGCTCGGCCGTGCAGCGCGCGCCGCGTGAGCTCAAGACGTTCGCGTCTGTCGCGCTCGAGGCGGGGGAGTCGCGCGAGGTCGTCCTGACCGTCCGCCGCGCCGACCTCGCGTACTGGCACGTCCGCGCCGACCGCTGGGTCGTCGAGGGCGGCGACTACACCGTCGAGGTGGCGGCGTCGAGCCGCGACATCCGCTCGTCCGTGTCGGTCACCGTCGAAGGCGACTCCGTGTCGCTGCCCCTGACCCGGGAGTCGTCGCTCGGCGAGGTGTTCGCGCACCCCGTCGCGGGGCCCATGGTCAAGGCCGCGATGACCGGCATGGCGCAGATGATGGAGGGCGCGACGTCGATCATGCCCGAGGGCGTCTCGATGGAGAAGATGATGAACTCGTTCCCCATCGGCCGCATCGGCATGATGTCGGGCGGCGAGGTCTCCGCCGAGATGCTCGACGGACTGCTCGCGATGGCGAACGCCCCGCAGGCCTGATCTGATCCGGGTGCGGGCGTTTCGTCTCGTCGCTTCGCTCCTCGCTCAACGACCGGAGATCAACCGGTCGTTGAGCGAGCGAAGCGAGACGAAACGCGTCAGCTCTTGACGAAGGCGAGCAGCGCCTCGGTGACCTCGTCGGCGTGCGTGACGAGCAGGCCGTGCGGCGCACCCTCGATCTCCACGTACGTCGCGTCGGGCAGGAGGTCCTTGAAGCGGCGTGCTGTCGCGTCGATCGGGAGGATGTTGTCCGCCGTGCCGTGCAGGATGAGCGCAGGAACGTCGACCGTGGGGATGTCGGCGCGGAAGTCGGTCGGCCACGTGAACGGCGCGGCGCCGAGCGCGTAGTTGCCCGCGTGGTTCGCGACCTGCACGCTCGCGTCGACCGCCGCCTGCGAGATGCGCGAGCCGAGCGTGTCGTCGAGGTTGTAGAAGTCCTTGAAGAAGCCTTCGACGAACGCCCAGCGGTCTTCCGCGACGGATGCCGCGATCCCGTCGAAGAATTCCTGGGGCGCCGCTCCCTCGGGGTTCTCGTCCGTCTTGAGCAGGTAGGGCTCGAGCGACGCGAGGAAGGCGGCCTTCGCGACGCGCGCGCTGCCGTAGTTCGAGATGTAGCGTGCGACCTCGCCGGTACCCATCGAGAAGCCGACGAGGATGACGTCGTTCAGGTCGAGCTGGGTCAGGAGCTTGTCGAGGTCGGCGGCGAACGTGTCGTAGTCGAAGCCCGAGCCGACCTTCGTCGAGGCGCCGAAGCCGCGGCGGTCATACGCGATGACGCGGTAGCCGGCCTTCAGGAGCGCGGCGGCCTGCTTGTTCCACGACTCGCCGTTCAGCGGGAAGCCGTGGATCAGGACGACCGGCTGACCCGAGCCCTGGTCGGTGTAGAAGAGGTTGATGTCGACCGAGTTCTCGGTTCCGACGGTGATGTGCGACACGTTCCACCTGTTTCTGCCGAGCCTGGGGGATGGCCTCGACGTGTCGACACTAGGAGCGCTCTCACGCGACGCGCCAGGGGTTGCGCCGAGTGTTGCGAAGTGGGTCATCAGGCGTTGGCCTGGCGCACGCGAGGTCGCGCGATCACGATCCGCGAGCCGGCCGAGGGGTCGTGGGACCACGTTCTCCGAGCCTGCCGAGGGGGCGTCCCGAGGAACGACGCTTCGGCAGGCTCAGCGACCGCGGAACCGTCAGGCGTCGCGGCGGGCGCCCTCGGAGGGCGTGACCGTGAAGATGTTCGGAGCGCCGAAGCCCGCCTCGGCGAAGGCTGCCGTGACGGCATCCCGAACCGCGTCGACCTTCTCGTGCGCGACGAGTGCGATCGCGGCGCCGCCGAAGCCGCCGCCCGTCATGCGCGCGCCGACGGCCCCCGCGGCGAGCGAGGCCTCGACTGCCGTGTCGAGCTCGGCGACCGAGATCTCGAAGTCGTCGCGCATCGACGCGTGCGAGGCGACGAGGAGGTCGCCGATCGCGGTCGGTCCCTCGGCGCGCAGCGTCGCGACGGTGTCGAGCACCCGCTGGTTCTCGGTCACGATGTGGCGCACGCGGCGGAAGGTGACGTCGTCGAGGAGCTCCTGGGCGCGCGGGAGGTCGTCGACGCCGAGGTCGCGCAGTGCCGGCACGCCCATCGTCGCGGCGCCGAGCTCGCACGAGTCGCGGCGCTCGCGGTAGCCGCCCGTCGAGTGCGAGTGACTGACCTGCGTGTCGATGACGAGCAGCTCGAGACCCGCGGCCGAGAAGCCCAGGTCGACGACCTCGGCCTCGAAGGAGCGGCAGTCGAGGAAGATCGCGGCGTCGGCACGGCCGAGCATCGAGGTCATCTGGTCCATGATCCCGGTCGGGGCTCCGACCGCCTCGTTCTCTGCCTTGCGGCCGATCTTGGCGAGCGCCACGCGGTCGAGGCCGAGACCCCACGTGTCGTTGAGGGCCGAAGCGACGGCGCCCTCGATCGCGGCGGACGAGGACAGCCCGGCGCCGACGGGCACATCGGACGCGATGGCGAGGTCGACGCCCGCGGGAGCGGCATCCGTCCCCTGAAGGATCGCCCAGGCGACTCCGAGGGGATACGTCGCCCACTCGGGCACCGTCTCGCGAAGCGCGGGGAAGTCGAGGTCGGCGATCGCGACCTCGACGACCTGCGTGTCGAACGTCGAGGCGACACGGATGACGGCGTCATCGCGCGTGCCGAGTGCGACGAAGGTGCGGTGCTCGATCGCGAACGGGAAGACGAAGCCGTCGTTGTAGTCCGTGTGCTCGCCGATGAGGTTCACGCGGCCGGGCGACGACCAGACGCCGTCGGGCTCGCTGCCCGTCAGGTCGGTGAAGAGGGCGCGGGCGGCCGCCTGGGGGGATGCGGTGGTCACAGGGATACTCCTTCGACGGCTTCGCGCAGGCGCGCGGCCGAGGTCTCGGGCGGGACGTCGCCGATCCAGGCGCCCATGGCGGCCTCGGATCCCGCGAGGAACTTGAGCTTGTCGGCCGCGCGGCGCGGGCTCGTGAGCTCGAGGTGCAGGCGCGCACTGTCGCGGCCGGCGCGTACGGGCGCCTGGTGCCACGCCGCGATGTAGGGCGTGGGGGAGTCGTACAGCGCATCGACGCCGCGCAGGAGGCGCAGGTAGAGGGGTGCGAGCTCGTCGCGCTCGGCATCCGTCGTCTCGGTGAAGTCCGCGACGTGCCGGTGCGGCAGCAGGTGCACCTCGAGCGGCCAGCGCGCCGCGAACGGCACGAAGGCGGTCCAGTGCTCGCCCTGCAGGATGACGCGCTCCGAGCCGCGCTCGAAGTCGAGGATGCGCTGGAACAGGTCGGGCGCCGTGCGGTCGATCGCGTCGAGCAGACGCGTCGTGCGGGGCGTGACGTAGGGGTACGCGTAGATCTGGCCATGCGGGTGCGGCAGCGTCACGCCGATCGCCTCGCCACGGTTCTCGAACGGGAACACCTGCTCGACGCCCGGCAGCGCCGAGAGCGCGGCCGTGCGATCGGCCCACGCCTCGATGACGGTGCGGGCGCGCGTCTCGCTCAGCGTGCCGAAGGATCCGGCGTGCTCGGGGCTGAAGCACACGACCTCGCAGCGGCCGACGCTCGTGCGCGTGCGTCCGAGGCCGAGTGCGTCGAGGTCGTCGAGCCCGCGGGGCGGGTTGACGGCGGCGGGAGCGTCGCCGTGCGCCTCGGCGAGGGCGGGTCCGAACGAGGGCGACTTGTTCTCGAACACCGCGACGTCGTAGAGCGAGGGGATCTCGCTCGGGTTCGTCGGCGTCTGCGGCGCGAGGGGGTCGAGCTCGGCGGGCGGCAGGAACGCACGATTCTGGCGCGCGGCCGCGACCGAGATCCAGTCGCCCGTCAGGACGTCGAGCCGCATCGTCGCGGTGTCGGGGCGCGGGTCGAGCGTGCGCGCGTCGACGCTGCGCTCGGCGCCGAGGGTCGTGCCCGGGTCGTCGAAGTAGATGAGTTCGCGACCGTCGGCGAGGCGGGTCGGACGCTTGACGACGCCGGCACCGAGGGTCTGGGCGGACGAGGTCTCGCCGATCTGCATGTTCACGTCAACATGGTACGTCGGGGACCGTGTTATCGTCAACATGCAGTTATCCGGAACGCGTGGAGGCGGCGACACATGGCACACGACCCCATCGAGGACCCTGAGCGACTCGAGCGGCGCGCCGAACGGGTCCGCGAGGCGGCGACGAGTCGCGCTCGGGCGGGGAACCGCTCAGGACGCGTGTCGATGGCGGATGTCGCAGCCCTCGCGGGCGTCTCGGGGCAGACGGTGTCGCGCGTCGTGAACGACAGCCCCCGCGTCGACCCCGTGACGCGCGCCAAGGTCGAGTCGGCCATGGCCCGCCTCGGCTACCGTCCCCACCGCGCCGCCCGCGCGCTGCGAACGGGTCGCACGCAGACGATCGGCCTCGTCGCCTCGACGCTCGCGACGGTCGGCAACTCCCGCATGCTCCAGGCCGTCGCCGACGCCGCCGCCGCCCGCGGCTACGCCCTCGTCGTCGTGACCCTCGGCGACGGCTCGCACGTGCGCGCCGCGTTCGAGCGCCTGCGCGACCAGGGCGTCGACGGGGCGATCGTGCTCAACGAGGCGACGGACCTCGTGCGGGATGCCGCTCCCGCCGCCGACCTCGCGCTCGTCGTCGTCGACTCCCCGCGCGACGAGCGCTTCGGCGTCGTCGTGACCGATCACGCGGGCGGGGCGCGGGCGGCGACCGAGCACCTGCTGGGCCTCGGGCATGCGACCGTCCACCACGTCGCGGGGCCCGTCGGGTCGTTCGCGGCCGCGGAGCGCGAGCGCGGCTGGCGTGACGCGCTCGCCGCGGCGGGGGCCGAGGTGCCCGCGCCCGCGCGCGGCGACTGGACCGCGGCATCCGGAACCTTCGCGGGCGCCGCCCTCGCAGCCGTCGACGAGGTGACCGCGGTGTTCGCGGCCAACGACCAGATGGCGCTCGGCGTGCTGCGGGCGTTCGCCGAGAGCGGGCGGCCGGCGCCCGACGCCGTGAGCGTCGTCGGATTCGACGACGTCGCGGATGCTGCCGACTACCGTCCGCCCCTCACGACGGTGCGGCAGGACTTCGACGCCCTCGGCGAGCAGGCCCTCGCGCGGCTCGTCTCGGCGATCGAGGACGGCGGTCAGCCCGCGTACGACGTCATCCCGACGCGCCTCGTCGTGCGCGCGAGCACCGCGCCGCCCTGACCTGGGGCGGGGTCGCGGACTCTGGCGAGTCGCCAGGATCGGTCGAGCGGGACGGGACGCAAGTTCTGGCGAGTCGCCAGGATCGGTCGAGCGGGACGGGACGCAAGTTCTGGCGAGTCGCCAGGA
>NZ_JAKWJP010000005.1:0-258781 GCF_022761035.1 Microbacterium sp. SS28 | reverse complement strand
AGGAGCGGATTCTGGCGAGTCGCCAGGATCGGTCGAGCGGGACGGGACGCAAGTTCTGGCGAGTCGCCAGGATCGGTCGGGTTGAGGAGCGGATTCTGGCGAGTCGCCAGGATCGGTCGAGCGGGACGGGACGCAAGTTCTGGCGAGCCGCCAAAATCGGCGAGCCGGCAGAAGCGGCGGGCCCTGGCTCAGCCGGCGGCGCGCCGCGCTTCCCAGCCCGTGCGAACCATCTCGTCGACGGAGTAGCGGTTCGCCCAGTCGAGGTCGCGTGCGGCGAGCTCGCCCGTGGCGACGATGCGGTCGGGGTCTCCGGGCCGGCGCGGGCCTATCGCGGGCGTGAAGTCGACGCCTGTGACGCGGGCCATGGCGTCCATGATCTGCTTGACCGAGAGGCCGTTCTGCGAGCCGAGGTTGTAGGCCGCCTCGACCGGCCGGCCGGCCGCAAGGCGCTGCGCTGCGACGACGTGGGCCGCCGCGATGTCGGCGACGTGCACGTAGTCGCGCACGTTCGTGCCGTCCTCGGTGTCGTAGTCGTCGCCGTTGATGCGGGGCGTGCGGCCCTCGATGAGCGCCTCGAACACGAGCGGGAACAGGTTGTGCGGGCTCGTGTCGTAGACCGTGGGGTCACCTGAGCCGACGACGTTGAAGTACCGCAGGGACGTGTGGCGGAGCGGATGCTGCGCCTCGGCGGTCGCGACTGCCTGGTCGCGCAGCAGCCATTCCCCGATGAGCTTCGACTCGCCGTAGGGCGAGGCGGGGCGCTTGGGCAGGTCCTCCGTCACGAGGGGGACGTCCGGCGTGCCGTAGACGGCCGCCGAGGATGAGAACACGATGTTCGCGACATCCGCCTCCTGCATCGCTTCCAGGACGATGCGCGTGCCCTCGACGTTCTGCGAGTACGTGTGCAGGGGGCGCTGCACAGAGACGCCCGCGTACTTGTAGCCCGCGACGTGGATGACGCCCTCGGCCGCGTGGTCGCGCAGGGTCCGCTCGACGAGGTCGCGGTCGAGGATCGTGCCGCGCACGAACGGGACCCCCTCGGGGACGAACCCTTCGTGGCCGCTCGAGAGGTCGTCGATGACGACGGGGGAGAGGTCAGCTGCTGCGAGTGCGCGCACGACGTGCGCTCCGATATAGCCGGCGCCGCCGGTCACAAGCCAGGACATGCCCCCATTCTGCCGGGTGCCCGCACCCGGCTCGAACCGAGGAGTCCGACCGAGACGCCGAACCGCCCGGATCCACGAGGGATCCGGGCGGCTCGAGCGCGGGGCGTCAGCGCACCGTGACGACCACCGCCTTGGACTGCGTCGCGCCTGCCGCGTTGGTGAACTCCGCGATGTACGAGTACGTCCCGGGCGCGCGTCCCGCGATGCGGGTCACGGCCTGCTGCGCGTTCGGCGAGGCGGCGACGAGCGTCTGCCGGTCGATCACCACCCCGTTCTCGTACAGCGTGTACGCCGTGCCGTTCGTGCCCCACCACAGGTTGCTCGTGACGGCGTAGTTGCCGTCCTTGTCCCAGTTGTCGTGGCTCACGACGGGGACGGCGGGAGCGGCATCCTTCACCTTGACGGTGACCGATGTCGTCGCGGTCGTGCCCTTCGCGTTGATCAGCTCGCCCGTGTACACGTACGTGCCGTTGGCCTTGCCCGACACGTCGACGGTCGTCAGCTGGGCGGCCGGCGAGCGGGGCGTGAGGAGCTTCGTCGCGATGAGCGCGCCGTTCTCGTAGAGCTTGAACACCGAGCCGTTGACTCCCGACCACAGGTTCATCGACACCGTGAACGTCCCGTCGTGCAGGCCGTCCTCCCAGCCGCTGTTGGTCGACAGCGTCCCGCGCGCGGGCTTGGCCGAGGGCTTCTCGTCGGCGTACACGAGGACGGCGACGGATGCCGCTGCCACGACGCCGTCGTGGTTCACGGCGCGCACCGTCAGCGTGTGCGTGCCCGCCTTGCCCTTGAGGTCGATCGCGGCGCCCGGTGCGACCGGCTCGCCGTCGAACGCGACGTCGAGGGTGCGGACGCCCGACTCGGGGTCGGTCGCCGTGATCGCGAGGGAGAGCTTCGCGGTGTCGGGCAGGAGCGTTCCGTCGGCGGGCACTCCGGCGAGGACGGGTGCCGTCGTGTCGGACGCTCCTGACGGTCCTCCCGTGACGGCGATGCGCGGGGCTGCAGGCAGCTCCATGCCGTCGCCGAGGAAGAAGCTCGTCTGCGGCGGCTGGTTGTAGGCCGTGTTCTGCCACGCGACGGACAGGCGGTAGACCGGATCGTGCATCAGCGTGCGGATGCGCAGGTCGGTCTCGTCGGTCGTCGAGTAGATCCGCAGCTCGCTCGAGTCGGCGCTGCGCCACGCGATCTCTTCGCGCCAGTCGCCGAAGAGGTCCGCCTGCAGGTTGGGCGTGCCCTTCGTGCCGTTGTTCGAGCGGGCGCCCGCGTCGCTCAGGATGACCTCGGACTCCTCGGTCTCCCAGTTCCACTTGGCGATCGTCGGTGTGCCCTGCGAGGTCGCCGCGTTCCACGAGTGGTCGACGATCTCGCGGAGCGGGTCTCCGTCGAACCACGCGAGGAAGTTCGCCGCGGGGATCTTCTCCGCGATCAGCTCGCCCGTGGAGGACTTGAGCTGCCCGACGGGGGAGTTCCACGAGGCGTCGCCGCCGATGGCCCAGCCTTCGGCGCCTTCGTGGCGCGGGTCGATGTCGCCCGAGGCGGCCCGGCCCGTGTCACGCGTCGCGGGAATGTCCCACAGGATCGCCCCGGTCGCGGCGTCGCGCATCGTGGCGCCGCGGTTGCCCGAGCCGTGCATCTCCTCGTGGGCCGCGAACACCTCGTAGCCGGGGTTGGAGGGAACGAGGTCCGATACGTGGATCGCGTCGCCGTGGCCGAGGCCCGTCGAGTAGAGCAGTTCGCCGTCGTCGTCGACCGTCGCCGACCCGAAGACGATCTCGTCCTTCGCGTCGCCGTCGAGGTCGACCACCGACAGGTTGTGGTTGCCCTGCCCGTAGAAGCCCTCGTTGCCGGGGTCGTTCGAGTCGAGCACCCAGCGCTGCGTGAGCTGCTCGCCGTCGAAGTCATACGCCGCCATGACTGCCCGCGTGTAGTACCCGCGGGTGAAGATGACGCTCGGGTGCTCGCCGTCGAGGTAGGCCGTCGCGGCGAGGAACCGGTCGACCCGGTTGCCGTAGGCGTCGCCCCACGCGCTGACGTCGCCGCGCGCCGGCACGTAGTCGATCGTGTCGATCGCCTTGCCCGTGTAGCCGTCGAACACCGTGAGGTACTCGGGGCCGGTCAGCACGTAGCCCGACGAGTTGCGGTGGTCCGCACTCGCGTTGCCGATGGGCTGGCCGGCGCCGTCGATCGTGCCGTCACCGGTCTTGAGGGTGACCTCCGCGCGCCCGTCGCCGTCCAGGTCGTAGACCTGGAACTGCGTGTAGTGCGCGCCCGCCCGGATGTTGACGCCGAGGTCGATCCGCCACAGCCGCGTGCCGTCGAGGCGGTACGCGTCGAGGTAGACGTTGCCCGTGTAGCCGGCCTGAGAGTTGTCCTTCGAGTTGGACGGATCCCACTTGACGAACAGCTCGTACTGGCCGTCGCCGTCCACGTCGCCGACGCTCGTGTCGCTCGCCGAGTACGTGTAGGGCTGGCCGTCCTTCGTGTAGGCAGCCGCCGGCTTCTGGAGCGGCACCGCGAGGTACGACGCCGTGCGCACCGCGAACTCGTCGGTCTCGGTCGTCTCGACGCCGCCGAGCACCTTCGTGACGAAGTACCGGGATGCCTCGGTGCCGGTCTCATCGAGCAGGTTCGACGAGTCCGTGATGGGCGCCTGTGTGATGCGCGTGCCGTCGCGGTAGACGTGGAACGCCGTCGCGTCCGGGTCGGTTCCGAGGAACCGCCACGAGACGAGCACGCCCTCGTCGGTCTGGACGGCCGTCGGCGCCCGGTCGAGGTACTCGGCCTGACGCTGCAGGACGGTGACGGCATCCGTCTTCAATTGAGCGGATGCCGCTCCCGTGCCGCCGGCGTTGACGGAGACGACGGTGTAGAAGTACGGGATCGTCGTCAGGACCGTCGCGTCGGTGTAGCGGTTCGTCGGCGCGATGCCGACGAGGTCGCCGCGCTCGCCCGCGATCTCGGAGCGGAACACGAGGTGGTACGCCGCGCCGACGGGCGTCGCCCACGACAGCTCGAGCTCGCGCTTGTCGATGCGCTCGACGGCGAGGTCGGTCGGAGCCGCGGGGGCCGCGACGTCGGCGTCGACGAGCGACACCTCGACCGTCTTCGAGGGTACGGACTCGAGGCCCGTCTGGTCGACGGCCGTCACGCGGTACTCGTAGTCGAGACCCACGCGGGCGCCCGTGTCGGTGAACGTCGGCGCGTCGACGGCGCCCACGAGGACGGGTGCCGCGTCGAAGGGAGACGAGCGGTACACCTTCCAGGAGAGGCCCGGCTCGGCATCCCAGGCGAGCGTCACGCTCGGGGCGGCGGGATCCGCCTCGACGTCGGTCGCCTCCAGGCCAGTGGGCCCGAGGAGGATCGGCGTGATCTCGAGGCCGTTGAGGCGCGTGCCCGCCGCGGCGCCGTAGACGCGCACGGTGAGCTGGCCGTCGGTCACGAGCACGGGTCCGCGGACACTCTCGTTGACCGCGCCGCTGCCTGCGTTGCCGGAGCCGAACGCGCGTCCTTCGAGGTCGAAGTTGGTGCGCGTCGAGCCGATCCAGTCACCCGAGTAGGTCTTGACCGAGTACGTGCCGTCGGGCACGTCGAGCAGGAACTCGCTCGAGTCGCCCGGCAGCACGAAGTCGCGCTGCAGAGCCGTCGCGCCCCCCGCGGTGCCGCGGTCGCGTCCGGCGTTCGCCGCGAGCGGTACGGCGAAGCCGTAGCCGCGATCGGCCGAGTAGCCCGTGTTCGGATTGACCTCGGTGTAGCCCGGCATGACGGCGTTGCCGGCGAGCTGGAAGTCGAACTTCCACTTCGCCTGCTTCGTCGTGAACGTGACAGCTGTGCTCGGAGCCGACTCGCCGCGACCGTTGACCGCGACGACCTGGTAGCGGTAGCCCGCGCCTTCGACGAGCCCCTGGACGATCGAGCTCGTCTGCGTCGTCGTGCCGACGAGCGTCCACACGGGCTCGGGGTCGGCGACGGCCTGACGGTAGATCTTGTAGATGTCGGCCGAGGGCGAGGCATCCCACTGCAGGGTCGCGCCGGCGTTCGAGATCGAGCCTGCGACGAGGCGCTGCGGGGCCGCGGGCACCTCGGCGGGCGGCTCGACTCCCACGACCTTGGTCGCGAGCGGGTCGGCGAGGTCGGCGACATCCTGGGCTATGAGGCGCGCCATCTGGATCGCGCCGTATTCCTGGAAGTGCGTGTCGTCGACCGTGCCCGCGGGACGCTGCGGGAAGATGCCCGGATCGACGTGCAGGAAGACGGCCTTGGCCGCCTCCGGGCCGATCTCGTCGAGGTACGCGCGGCTCGAGGCCGACAGGTCGACGAGCAGGACGTCCTCCTCGACCGCGAGCTCGGTCATCTTGGCGACGTACCCGGGGAAGCTGACGTTGAACCGGCCCGTGGCCGCGTCGAACGAGCGTCGCGAGACGGGCGTCACGAGGATCGGGGTCGCACCGCGCTGGCGCGCGCCCTCGACGTAGACCCGCAGGTACTCCTTGTAATCCGCGGGGCTCGCATACCGGTCGTCGACACCCTGCGTCGCGTCGTTGTGGCCGAACTGCACGAACAGGTAGTCGCCGGGACGGATGCCGCGCAGGACGTCGTCGAGGCGACCCTGCGTGATGAAGTTCTTCGATGAGCGGCCGCCGATCGCGTGGTTGACGAAGGCGACGTCGTCGGCGAAGAACCGATCGATCATCTGGCCCCAGCCGGCCTGCGGCGCGTACGCCGCCGTGTCGTAGGTCTGCACCGTCGAGTCGCCCGTCAGGTACGCCGTCGGGATGGCGCCGGCGAGACGCGCGGGGAGGCGCGTGATCGTCAGGGCATTGAGCGCCGCCGACGTGCCCGCGACCTGCAGGGTCAGGCGTCCGTCGACGAGCGCGATCGGAAACGCCATCTCGAGGTAGGCGCCCGCGGCCTGCGTCGTCGGCTGCACCTTCGCGATGCCCTCGGCCGTGATCGAGATGTCGCTCGCGGCCGTCGCGTCGCCCGCGATGAGCTGCACGGCGTAGTCGCCCGCGCCGAGCTGCACCTCGAAGGTGCCGCCCTGCGCCTGCACGTAGTCGGTGCGCAGCGCGTCGGATGTGTCGCGATCGACGTCGCCGCCGGCCGGAGCCGTCGAGAAGCCGTAGCCCCACTCGGCGTCGAACGCCGTGTCGGCGAAGACCGGCACGGCGCCCGCGGCGAGGTCGCCGGATCCGAAGTCGAAGGTCACGACGTCGCCGGTCGGGAGGGGCGCCGGCGGCAGGTAGACGGGGGAGTCGACGGTGGATGCCGCACCCGCGCCGGCCTCGTTGCGGGCCGTGACGCGGTAGGTCCACTCCTGGGCTGTGTCGGCCTCGGCGTCCGTGAAGCCGGGGGCCGTGAGCACTGCGAGCTGCGTGAAGGAGTTCGCGCCCTTCGCGGAGCGTGCGACGACGTACTCGGCGGCGTTGGGCGTCGCGGTCCACGCGAGCTCGACGCCCGCGCTCGTGACCTTCGCGACGGCGAGCCCCGCGACGGCGCCGGGCACCGTGAGCGCGGGGATGACGCCGCTGAGCGCGGGCGCGCTGGGGGCCGAGGTGCGGTCGTAGCCGCTCACACCGACGATCGCGTAGGCGTAGGACGTGCCGACCTCGACGGACTCGTCGGTGTAGGTCGTCGCGGTCAGGCCCTCGGCGACGGGGGAGTACGCACCGGGCTCGCCGTCCTCGACCTCGGCGCGCAGGACGTCGTACGTCGCGGCGCCGTCGGCGGCCGCCCACGTGAGATCGACGGCGTCGTGCGCGACGCGGCTGACGGTGGGCGCTGCGGGGGTCGCGGGGACGACCGGCGCGACGACGAGGCCGTTGAGGTAGGCGCCGAGGCCCGATCCCGCGAAGGTCGTCGTCAGCTGGCCGTCCGCGACGAGCGTGCGGAAGGTCGTGGTCGTCGTGGCGCCGCGCGCCGTGGTCATCCGGGTCTGCGCGACGCCCTCGAGCGTCACCGTCGCGTTGGTTCCGGATGCCGTCGCCAGCGCGTCGCCGATCGTGACGGTGACGTCGTACTCGCCGTCGGCGAGGTCGAGGTTGAAGCCCCACGACGTGCCCGCGACGAAGTCCTCGGCGAGCGGATCGGCGGGCGTGCGGTTGCCCGTCCGGTTGCGGTCGAACAGCGTGATGCCGGCGGGCACCGTGATGCCCCACCCGGTCTCCGCGGTGTAGAGCGAGGTCGTCAGCGTCTGCTGGTAGCCCTCCGCGACGGGGCTCGTCGCGGTGCCGAAGTCGAACCGGTACGCACCGTCGGCGGCGGGGGCGAGTGCGGCGGCTGCGGGCACTGCCGAGAGCAGCGCGCCGACGACGGCGGCGACGGTCGCGGCGGCGAGGCCGGCGACGATGCGCCTCGGGCGGCGGGGCGCCCGACGAGCGTCGGCGCCTCCCGGCTCGAGCTCGTCCGGATGAGCTCGTCGACTTCTGGGGTCGGTCAAGTGGGGCACGGTTCCTCCTTGGTCAGCATCGGCACAAAGGGGTGCACGAACGCTGCCGCGGCAACGCGGCGACGATCGTGCAGAACCGGGCGCGTACGGACTCGGCCACGGTGGACTCGAAGGTGGAAAACGCATTCCGAGTCGCTAGTCGCCGATCCTGACATGCGCGCGCCGCTCGGCGCAAGCCCGATCTAAAACGTTTCATAAGATTGCCCCGAAGCCTTGCGGCGGTGGGGTCGCATGCGTTACTGTGGATCCGGGAAATCGTTTTCCCACCTCGCCGAACGGTGTCTCGCATTCAGCGCTCCGCTCGGCTCCCCGCTCCGCCCGAGAGCCCTCTACCTCGTCGCCGGCGTGTATACGGACCGCGCCGGCGGCGAGCCCCCTGCCCGTGTTCGAGAGCGCGCGGGCGCGGCATCCGCCGAGCTGGTCATGGCCCGATTTCGGGCTGGTGCCGTCGGGAAAATGCGTCGTCGGGGACTACGCTGGGAAGCGCTTTCACGCCAGTGGCAGACAGGGGATCGACGGATGAAGCGGGTCGGCATTCGCGACGTCGCGAGCCGTGCAGGGGTGTCGATGAGCTCCGTGTCGAACGCGCTCAATCGGCCGGAGCGCGTGAGCGACGAGATCGTCGAGCGCGTGCGCGCCGCCGTCGCCGATCTCGGGTACGTTCCCCTGCAGGCCGCGCAACAGCTCCGCATCGGGCGGTCGGGCCTGCTCGGCATGACGGTCATCAACATCACCAACCCGTTCTTCGGCGATCTCGTGAGCGGCGCCGAGGACGCGACCGGATCATCCGGCGCCCGCGTCCTGGTCGGCAACAGCGACGACGACGAGAAGAAGGAGCGCGACTACTTCGAGCTCTTCAAGCGCGTACAGGTCGAGGGCGCGCTCGTCTCGCCCTTCGGTGACGCAGGCGAGGCGCTCGCCCGCGAGCTCGGGCGCAGCGTCCCTGTCGTGCTGGTCGACCGCGTCGACGACGAGGGGGTGCTCGACTCGGTCTCGTTCGACGACGTCGCGGGCGGGCGCATGGCCGCCGAGCACCTCATCGAGCTCGGCCGCACGCGGCTCGCGTTCATCGGCGCGCGCGAAGAGGTGCGGCAGGTGCGGGAGCGGCTCGCGGGCGCGCGCGACGCTGTTGCGCGGCATCCGGGTGTCCGCCTGGATGCGACGTGGATCCCGCGGACGAGCGCCGAATACGGCGTCGGAGTCGGGATCATGATCGCGGGCCTGCCGCCCGGCGAGCGGCCCGACGGCATCGTCACGACGAACGACCACCTCGCGTGCGGCGTCGTGCACGGACTGCTGCGCGGAGGGATGCGGGTGCCCGACGACGTCGCCGTCGTCGGCTACGACGACATCGAGTTCGCCGCCGTCGCGGCCGTGCCCCTGACGTCGGTGCGCCAGCCGGCGCGCGAGATGGGACGCGTCGCCGCCCAGCAGCTGCTGCGTCTCGTCTCGGGCGAGGTGCAGGCGACGGGCCGGTCGATCCGCTTCGAGCCCGAGCTCGCCGTCCGCGCCTCGACGGTGGGGTACCGCTAGGGATCTCGGTCGGGCGGTCGCCTGGCCGGCCGAGATCCGGTGACATTGGTGAAGTTTCGCGGGTCGTGCGGACCGACGGCGGGACGGATGCCGCGGCCTGCCGCGCCGGCGCTACGGCGTCGTGAGCACGCCGTTGCGACGGTGGGGCAGGCGGGCGAGCGCAGCGTCGCGGAGCGACGCGGGCAGCAGCGACTCGGGGGCGTCCTGGAACACGAGCGGGCGGAGGAAGCGGCGGATCGCCGTCGCGCCGACGGACGTGTGCAGTGAGGTCGTGGCGGGCCAGGGCCCGCCGTGGTGCTGCGACCAGGTCACGGCGACGCCCGTCGGCCAGCCCGCGAACAGGACGCGGCCGGCCTTGCGCTGCAGGATCTCGAGCACCTCGGCGACGTCGTCGCCCGGCTCCGAGTGCAGCGTCGCGGTGAGACTCCCCGGCACGGCTTCGAGCGCCCGCGCGAGGTCGTCCGGGCCGTCGTAGCGCACGAGCAGCGTGACGGGACCGAAGCACTCCTCGAGCAGGACGTGCGGGCGCGCGACGACGGCCGCGGCATCCGTCGACAGCACGACCGGCTGGGCCGCGTCGGTTCCCGCTGCGGAGGGCGTGCCGGCGACGATCTCGACCGAGGCGTCGTCCAGGAGCCGGTCGATGCCCTCGGGGAAGGCCGCCGTGATGCGGTCGGTCAGCAGCGGTCCGCCGACGGCCGAGCCGGCATCGGCGGCGACGAGCTCCTCGAACCCCGCGCCGCGCGGCACGAAGACGACGCCGGGCTTGGTGCAGAACTGCCCCACACCCAGCGTGAACGAGGCGACGAGGCCCTTCGCGAGCTCGCCTCCGCGCGCCGCAGCGGCTGCCGGCGTCACGACGACGGGGTTGACGCTGCCGAGCTCCCCGTAGAACGGGATCGGGTCGGGTCGCCCGTTCGCGAGGTCGAAGAGCGCGCGGCCGCCCCCGAGCGAGCCCGTGAAGCCGGCGGCTTGGACGACGGGATGCTGCACCAGGGCATTGCCGGCATCCCGACCCTCGACGAGCGCGAGCGAGCCCGCAGGGGCTCCCGCCGACTCGAGCGCGCTCGCGACGATCTCGGCCGTGCGGCGCGAGAGCTCGGGATGTCCCGAGTGCGCCTTCACGATGACGGGGTTGCCCGCCGCGAGAGCCGACGCGGTGTCGCCGCCCGCGACCGAGAACGCGAAGGGGAAGTTGGAGGCCGAGAACACCGCGACCGGCCCCACCCCGACGAGCAGGCGCCGCAGTTCGGGCCGCGGCGGCGTGGATGACGGGTCGGCGTCGTCGATCGTGAGCTCGAGGTACGAGCCCTCCTCGACGACAGCCGCGAACAGGCGCAGCTGGCCCGTCGTGCGGCCGACCTCGCCGCGCAGCCGCACGGGACCGAGCCGCGTCTCGCGCTCGGCGATCTCGACGAGCTCATCGATCGCGGAGTCGAGCGCGTCGGCCGCCGCACGCAGCCATGCCGCGCGCTGCGTCGCGGTCGAGGCGCGCCAGATCGGCGCCGCTTCTGCCGCGGCCTGGACGATCCCGTCGAGCTCTTCGCGTGTCGTCGCTCGGATGGTCGTGCTGGTCATGTCGATCCTTCGCTCTCGCGAGAGTTCACCTGTGTGCGCGCGGCAGGGCCGTTCGGTGACATCAGTTAAGTCTTCGCGGGGTGTGGGGTGGGCCGGGCCGGTGGGGCGAGGAGGGGTTCGAGGGGGTGCGGCGGGCAAGGCCGGCCGGGCGGGCGTGGCAGCGACCGAGCGGGGCATGGCTGCGCAGGCGCCCGGGTCAGCGGAACCGGATGCCGAGCCCGAGGTGCGGCACGACGCTGAGCCGCCCCTCGGTGATCGTGACGGGCGAGGGGTCGGCGAGGGCGCCGAGCGCTCCGAAGCCCGCGTCCTCGACATCCTCCGCGAGCGGCTCGGCGACGCCCGGCACGGCCGGCAGCGTCAGGGCGAGCTGCCCCGAGAGCTCGGGGAGCAGGTGCGGATGCAGCGGCACCCGATGCTCGGCGGCGAGCGACGCGATCCGCAGGAAGGGCGTGATCCCGCCGACGCGCACGATGTTGGGCTGCACGATCTGCGCCGCGCCCGCGCGGAGGAAGTCGCCGAACCGGTGGACGGTGTGCAGGTTCTCGCCGACCGCGATCGGCACGTCGATGCGCTGCGCGAGTTCGGTGTGGCCCGCGAGGTCGTCAGCGCGCAGGGGTTCTTCGATCCACGCGAGGTCGAAGGCCGAGAGTGCTTCGATCGACTCCGCCGCGCGGTCGAGATGCCACCGCTGGTTCGCGTCGATCATCAGCGCGCGGTCGGGCCCGAGCAGGTCGCGGACGGCGCCGACCCGGGCGACGTCCTCCGCGAGGTCGGGCTTGCCGACCTTGATCTTGACGCCCTCGAATCCCGCATCGATCCACCGCTGCACCTGCGCGAGCAGCTCCTCCTGCGAATAGTGCAGGTTCACGCCGCTGCCATAGGCGGCCACCGACGACCGCACTTGGCCCAGGTGGTCGGTGATCGAGGTTCCGGCGGCGCGGGATGCGGCATCCCACACGGCCAGATCCAGCCCTGCGAGACCGATCGTCGTGACGCCGCCTCCGCCGGCTTCGTGGATGTGCGCCCACGTCGCGTCCCAGAGTTCGGCCGCGTCGGCCGGGCGCCCGACGGCGAACGGCGCGATGTCATGGTTCAGGTGCGCGAGCACCGCCTCGGCGCCGATCTGCGGCGTCCACGAGAAGCCCCAGCCCTCCGCGCCGTCCGAGCGCGCGACGTGCGTCGCGATGACGCCGACGCTCGTGACGTCGGACGCCCACGGCCGCGTGAGCGGCACGCGCACGAGCCGCGCGTCGAAGGCGGCGATCGTGGTCATGGCAGCGCGAGCTCGACGGTCGCTGGCGCGTCCGCGACGAGCGCGCGACCCGCCTCGAGGATCGCAGCGAGGCGCTCCTCCTGAGCGGGCGTCGGGTCGACGAGCGGCGGACGCACACTGCCCACGGGCAGCCCGCCGAGCCGCAGCCCCGCCTTGATGAGCGAGACGCCGAAGCCCGGGGTCTCGTCGCGCAGCGCGACGAGCGGCGCGTAGAAGCCGTCGAGCAGCGCGAGCCGCCGCGTCTCGTCGCCGTCGACGTACGCGCGGTAGTACGCGTTCGCGACCTCGGGGATCATCGCGAACGCGGCCGACGAGTACAGCGGGATGCCGATGCCTCGGTACGCCGCCTGCGTGAGCTCGGCCGTCAGCAGGCCGTTGAAGAACGCCATGTCGTCGCGGCCCGTCTCGGCGACGGCGCGCACGATGAGCTGCGCCGTCCCGATGTCGCCGACGCCGTCCTTGAACCCCACGATCTTGGGGTTCGCGGCGAGCCGGCGGACCGTCTCGACCGAGTACTGCGCGTTCCCGCGGTGATACACGACGACGGGCAGAGGGGATGCAGCGGCGATCGCCTCGACGTATGCGGCGAGTCCCGGCTGCGGGCCGCCCACGAGGTACGGCGGCAGGACGAGCAGCGCGTCGGCGCCCGCGTCGGCGGCCGAGCGGACGACCTCGAGCGCGTGCCCGAGGGGGCCGCCGGCTCCCGCGACGACCGGGACCCGTCCGTCGACCGCCCGGACCGCCGTGCGCACGACAGTGGCGACCTCGGACGCCGACAAGGCGTGGAACTCGCCCGTCCCGCACGCGGGGAAGACGCCGCCGGGCGAGTGCGCGAGGGAGGCCGCGAGGTGCTGCTCGAGGATGTCCGTGTCGACGCGGTCCTGCGCGTCGAACGGGGTCACCGGGAAGAAGAGAATGCCGTCGAACTCCACGCCGGCGACTCCTTTCGTGCGTCTGTCTGGTCGGTGGGGGTGCGCTCGCCGGGGGCGGTCGAGTCGGTCGGGTTGTGCGCGTCGGCGCCTGCCGCGGCCGCCGCTCGCTCGAGCTCGGAGCGCCAGTCGTGGCGCGGCTGCCAGCCGAGCAGGCGCCGGGCCTTGGCGTTCGAGAACGCGGGGGAGGTGCCCGTAAGGACGGATGCCGCCTCGTCGGTGCCCGGATGGAACCGCGGCACGAGCCCGGCGAGCGGCTCGCGGGCCAGGGCGTCGTCGGCGCCCACGAAGAAGACCTCGCCGTTGGGGATCTCGGGGAGGGCGCCGAGCAGCGTGTCGGCGAAGGACGCGACATCCCGTGCATCGACGTAGTTGAAGACGGCGGGAGCCGACAGTGCGGGGTCATCGAGCCGCTCGCGCACCGTGTGCCCCTGCTGCGTCGGAGCGCCCGCCCACTCCTCGGGGGCGATGACGTAGCAGGGGCGGAAGGCCGCGAACCGCGTCGCGTCGCCGGTCTGGCGCGCGAGCATCGCGATCGACTGCTCGATGACGAGCTTCGAGAGGGCGTAGGCGTTCCAGGGGCGCGGCGGGGTGTCCTCGTCGAGCGGGAAGCGGTCTGGCACCCACCCGGTCGGCGCGCCGTAGCCGAGCACCGTCGGGCTCGACGCCGCGATGACCCTCGGGATGCCGGCGGCGACGGCCCCGCCGAGCACCGAGATCGCGAGCCCCGTGTTGGTGCGCATGATGACGTCTTCGGGGGCGCTGAAGGGCACGGCGATCGCGGCGAGGTGGATGAGGGCGTCGGCGCGGGCGTCCGCGATCGCGCTCGCCGCGGCATCCGCGTCCGAAAGATCGACGGCGATCTGCTCCGCCTCTGCGAGCGCGGGGGCGTCGGAGACGGCGCGATCGAGCGAGACGAGGTCGTGCCCCGCGGCTGAGAGCCCCGCGACGAGACTGCGGCCCAGGCGCCCGGCGCCGCCCGTCACGATGATGCGCGTCACACGCGGGCCTTCTCGAGGAGACGGATGCCGAGCTCCGCGACCTCGACGGGCAGGCCGGTCTCGAGCGAGCGGTTGCCGGCGATGCCGACCGCGATGGACTGCACGCCGTCGCGCCAGTCGGCGGGGCGCGCGAGCGGGTCGTCGCCGGGGCCGACGAAGACGTCCGAGAGCAGCAGCGCGTCGCCGCCGCCGTGCCCGCCCGCCTCGCTGTGGATCGGGATCTCGACGGGCGCCTCCCAGTGCCGCTGCAGCAGCAGCCGCTCACCCTCGGGGCGCAGCGATCCGGATTCGCCCGCATCGGACGCGCTCGGATCGAGCACCGGGTGCAGGCCCTCGTCGGCGAAGACGGCGCCGCGTTCGACGACGTCGAGCTCGACGCGGCCCTCGGTGCCGTTGACCGCGACGCGGTAGCCCTCCCAGGGCGCATGGGCGTTGAGCGAATAGCTGAGGGTCGCGCCCGAGGCATAGTCGACGACGAGCGCGAGGTTGTCCTCGATCGTGATGCCGTCGCTGAAGACATCGAGGTCGCGCCGGTATCCGTCGTGCTGCTCCGCGTCGAGGTAGAGCGCCTTAAGGCGTTCGTCGCCGCGCAGGTCGAGTTCGAACGCGTCGGCGCCGTCGTGCGTGCCGCGGTCGGGACGGTTCCGGATGCCGCGATCCGCCGCATTCTCGGAACCGTAGAACCGCAGCCCACCCGACGCGAAGACGCGCCGCGGCGTCGAGCGGATCCACCAGTTCACGAGGTCGAAGTGGTGGCTCGCCTTGTGCACGAGCAGGCCGCCGGAGTTCTTCTTCTCGCGGTGCCAGCGCCGGAAGTAGTCAGCGCCGTGCTTCGTGTCGAGCATCCACGAGAAGTCGACCGACGTGACCCGGCCGATCAGGCCGTCCTGGATCACCTGGCGCAGCGCGCTGTTCCGCGGCGAGTACCGGTAGTTGAACGTCAGGACGACCTCGCGGCCCGTGCGCTCGACGGCCTCCTCGATCGCGGCGGCGCTCGGCGCGTCGATCGTGAGCGGCTTCTCGACGACGACGTCGGCGCCCGCCTCGAGCGCGCGCACGATGAGCGGAGCGTGCAGGTCGTCACGGGCGCAGATGACGACGCGGTCGATGCGCTCCGTGCGGATCATGTCTTCGAGGGCATCGGGATGCCACACCGTCGGCGCGTCGAATCCGCGACCCGTCGCAACGTCGACGTAGTACGCCGCGCGCGTCGGGTTCGGCTCGCAGATCGCGACGAGCGCGGCCCGGTCGGCGTACGTCCCGGTGATCGCGTCGATGTACATGCTCGCGCGGTGGCCCGCTCCGACGACGGCGTACCGACGGTGACTCATGGAGGCTCCTCATGTCAGGAAGCGTTTTCAGGAAACGTTTTCTCGAGCGTAGCACTTCGCGTCGCGCCCGTCACCTTGGGGCGTCCGCCCGGCGCCTCCGCCCTCGGCCGACGCGGGTCGCGCGTCGGCTTGGGGCGCCGCCGGCAGCGGCATCCGTTCCTCCCGCCGCAGCGTCGGAGATCTGCGCTTTCGTCGGACGAGGATGGATGCCGCGCTCCTGCGTTGCGCGAATCTCCTGCATTGCGGCGGGGTCGGGTGCTGTGTGGCGCCGACGCCTCACCCCGACGCCGCCCGTGCGTTCGCGTGGGGTGGGTTCGTGTCGCGTGGGGTGCGGGGTGGCGGCGACGCCTCACCCCGAGTGTGGTTCGTGCTTTCGCGTGGGGTGAGTTCGTGCCGGGTGGGGTGCTGGGTGGCGGCGACGCCTCACCCCGACGAGGCCCGTGCGTTCGCGTGGGGTGAGTTCGCGCCGGGTGGGCCTGTGGGTGGCGGCCGCGCCTCACCCCGACGAGGCCCGTGCGTTCGCGTGGGGTGGGTTCGTGTCGGGTGGGGTGCTGGGTGGCGGCGACGCCTCACCCCAAGCGTGACGGGGCGCGGGAGGGCAGGGCCGAGCGCCCGGGCGGGTCAGGCCGGAGCCGGCCCGGTGCTGCCCCGCAGCACGACGTCCGGGGTGAGGCGGACGGAGGATGCGGCATCCGTCCCCGCAAGTGCCGCGGTCATCGCCTGCCAGGCGCGCGCGCCCAGGTCGGCGGCCGGAACCGACGCCGTCGTGAGGGGCGGCGACGTGTAGCGCGCGAAGGGGATGTCGTCGAAGCCCGTGATCGAGATGTCGTCGGGCACGCGCACGCCCCGGTCGGCGAGGGCCGAGAGTAGGCCCATCGCGACGAGGTCGTTGAACGCGAGCACGCCCGTCGCGCGGGTCGCGAGCACGGCGTCGGCCGCCGCGGCTCCGCTGTCGAAGTCGACGCCCGAGGCGAGCTCGGTCAGCTCGACGTCGGGGTGTGCCGCGCGGAATTCGGCGAGGGCCGCGAGTCGCGCCGCGTTCGAAGCGCTGCGCGCGACGCCCGCGAGGTAGACGAGGCGGCGGTGCCCGAGGTCGTGCAGGTGCTCCGCGAGCGCGCGCAGCGCCGTGCCGTACTCGGCCGCGATCGTCGGGGCGCCGTCGAGGGTGCGGTTGACCAGGACGACGGGGCCGACCTGGGGGAGGAGCGCCGCGAGCTCCTCCTCGGGCATGCGCGGAGCGCACAGGACGAGCCCGTCCGTGCGCCGCCGCGTCTCGATCGCGAGCACGCGCTCCTCGCCGACCTGCTCGGCGGAGTCGGCGATGAGCACGTGGTAGCCGTCGGCGGCGGCGGCGCGGCTGAGCCCCCGCAGCACCGCCTGGAACGTCGGGTTGCCGAGGTCCGGCACGACCACCGCGACCGTCTGCGTGCGGCCCAGCACGAGACTGCGTGCGAGGGGGCTCGCGGTGTAGCCGAGCTCGGCGGCGGCATCGCGCACGCGCCCGGCGAGCGCCGCGTCGACGGTCGGATTGCCGTTCATGACCCGCGAGACCGTCGAGAGCGAGACTCCGGCGTGCTTCGCGACATCCATGATGGTCGTCTGCTTGGCCGACGATCGTCGCACGAGCTCTCCCGTCCGCTCCGCGGATCCGCGAGGTGAGATCCTCGTCCATACTATCGAGAAAGCGTTTTATCGAAGGGATCGGGATGCCGCGTTCCGAAGCCGATCGCCGCGAGAAGCAGCGCCGCATCGACGCCGTGCGCACCGCCGCGGGGGTCGACGCCCTGCTGCTCACGTCGCACGAAGCGGTCTCGTGGTACCTCGAGGGCATCCGCTCGCACGTGTCGCTCGCGGGCCCGCCCGTGCTCGCCGTCCGCGTCGACGCCGGGGGCGACACGCTCTTCGTCGCCGACAACGAGGCGGACCGGCTCGTTGCCGAAGAGCTCCTGCCGAGTGACGCGTCGCGCATCGTGCGCGTCCCGTGGCTCACGCCCCCGGCCGAGGCCGCCGCGCAGATCGGGGCGGCCGGGGGAGAGGCATCCGTCGCCCCCGCTCTTCGCGCCGCCCGCGCGAGCCTGCTGCCCGCCGAGCGCGACCGCTACCGGAGTCTCTGCCGGGATGCCGCGGAGGCGATGACGGATGCCGCGGCCCTTCTGCGTCCGGAGATGACGGAGCGCGTCGCTGCCGCCGAGCTCGCCGAGGGCCTCGTTGCGCGCGGGATCGACCCGCTCGTGATCCTCGTCGCCGGGGAGTCCCGCGTCGCGCACCGGCATCCGCTGCCGACGGCTGCCGTGCTCGGCCGCCGCGCGATGCTCGTCGCGTGCGGGCGCCGGCACGGCCTCATCGCGAACGTCACGCGGTGGGTGGGAGCATCCGGTCCCTCCCGGCTGGAGGGTCCGGCCCCTGAGGCGATCCTCGAGGTCGAGACGGCGTTCCTCGACGCGACGCGGCCGGGCGCGCGACTTGACGAGGTCTTCGCCGCCGGCACCGCGGGGTACGCCGCCGCGGGCTTCGACGCGGACGAGTGGCGCCGCCATCACCAGGGCGGACCGACGGGCTACGCGGGCCGCGACCCGCGAGCGACCCCCGCGACCGCCGACCTCGTGCAGGAGAACCACGCCTTCGCATGGAACCCCAGCGCCCCAGGGGTCAAGGTCGAAGACACCGTGCTCGTCTCGAGCGCCGGGGTCGAGGTGCTCACGGTCGATCCCCGCTGGCCGACCGTGCGGGTCGGCGCGCTCGATCGGCCCGTGGCGCGCCCGTACTGACGCTCCCGGCGTCCGGGTCTCGCCGGGCAGGCAGCGGTCGCCGATCTCGTCGAGGCGTCGGACGAAATCTGGTCGCGATCCCCAGGACGCCGAGGTGCCCGACTCGACCGCAGACTGGGGCCTCGAAGGTCAGGCGCAGCAGCGAGGTGGACCACGCGACGAGCGCCATCCGCGTGCCTGCGATGGGGTCAGCTCACGAGCTGCGACCCCCGCGCGGGACCATCGCCGTCGCTGCGCTCGATCGCCCGCAGCGACCGTGCGACGAACGCCGCGATGCGGCGGGCGCCCTCGACGCGGAAGTGCGTGTCGTCGGCGAGGCCCTCGGGCCAGTCCGCGAACTCGCCCGGCGCGAAATGCGACAGCAGAGCTCGGGATGCCGCGTCCCCGAGGTCCTCGTACAGCCACGTCGTGAACGCCGTGAGATCGATCAGCGGCGCGTCGAGCTCGTGCGCGACGTCGCGCACGGCGTTGGGGTAGTCGCCGTGCGTCGGCGTGACCCGCTCGCCGTCGAACCACCGGCGCTCGGCCGAAGTGCAGAGGACGACCGTCGCGCCCTGGGCGCGGGCATCCGTCGTCATGCGGCGGAGCCGCTCGGCGTAGCCGCCCGCGCCGAGAGCTCCGGGATCTTCTGATCGTTGTGACCGAACTGGATGACGACCGTGTCCGAAGGGGCGACAGCGGCGAGGAGCGCGGCCCACGTTCCCGTCTGCAGGAACGACTCGGTCGTGGCTCCGCCGAACGCGAGATTGCGGACGGGCCGGCCGACGAAGTGCGCGAGCTCGCCGCCCCACCCCGACATCGGGTACTCGCCGGGCTTCGCATCGGCGACCGTCGAGTCGCCGGCCAGGTGGTAGGTCATCGAGGCCTCCGTGGAAATCTCCGCGGCTCGACGCCGAGCCGATCGCTACCATTGAAGCATGGCCCAGAAAGCGTTTACCAGCGCAACCGACGTCGTCGACGGAGCCCATCCGACCCGATCGGTGCTGCGCCTGCTTCTGCGCCGCCCCGGACGCATGACCGTCGCGATCCTCGCCTTCGCGCTCAAGGAGATCCCGCTGTGGTTCCTCCCCGTCGTGACGGCGGCGATCATCGACATCGTCGCGGACGGGGGTGATGTCGTCGAGGTGCTCGGCTGGCTCGCGCTCGCAGCGGTTCTGCTGATTCAGAACTACCCCAACCACCTGATCTACACGCGCAACTTCATGACGGTCGTCCGCGACTCGGGCGTCGACCTGCGCAACGCGCTCGCCGAGCGCCTCCAGAGCCTCTCGATCGGCTATCACACGCGCGTCAGCTCGTCGCTCGTGCAGAGCAAGGTCGTCCGCGACGTCGAGAACGTCGAGCTCATGCTGCAGCAGGTGACCCACCCGCTCCTCTCGTCGGTCATGGTGCTCACGGGCGCCATCACGATGACGGCGATCGCGGTCCCCCAGTTCCTCCCGGTCTACGCGCTCGCGGTTCCGATCGCGATCGGGCTGCGCGCGAGCCTGCGGCGACGCACCGAAGTGCGCAACGCGACATTCCGCCGCGAGATGGAGGGTCTCGCCGCCCGCGTCGGCGAGATGGCCTCGCTCATCCCTGTGACGCGCGCGCACGGCCTCGAGCAGACCGCCGTGACGCGGGTCGCGACGGGTGCCGACGGCGTGCGTCGCGCGGGCCTGCACCTCGACATGCTCAACGGCCACGTCGCGTCGATCTCGTGGGTCACGATGCAGCTGCTCGGGGTGGGATGCCTCGGTCTCGCGGCGATCTTCTCGCTCACGGGGTTCCTCCCGATCACGCCGGGCGAGGTCGTCCTCCTCTCGACCTACTTCGCGCTCCTGACGGGCGGCCTCACGCAGCTGCTCATGCTCATCCCGGTCGGCGCGCGCGGCATCGAGTCGGTCCGCTCGATGGCCGAGGTGCTGCAGGAGCCCGACCTCGAGCAGAACGAGGGCAAGCGCCGCGTCGACCGCGTCGAGGGGCGCATCACCCTCGAGCGGGCCACGCACAGATATCCGGATGCCGATGTCGACGCCCTGCGCGACGTCGACCTCGACATCGCGCCCGGCGAGACGGTCGCCTTCGTCGGATCGTCGGGCTCGGGCAAGTCAACCCTCCTCAACCTCGTGCTCGGGTTCGTCCGCCCGACCGGTGGACGCATTCTCCTCGACGGCTCCGACATGCAGCTGCTGGATCTGCGCAGCGTGCGCCGATCGATCTCGGTCGTGCCGCAGGAGTCGGTGCTCTTCGAGGGCACGATCCGCGAGAACGTCGCGTACGGTCTGCAGCACGCGACGGACGAGATCGTCACCGAGGCGCTGCGCGGCGCCAACGCGCTCGAATTCGTCCGCTCGCAGTCGCAGGGCTGGGACACCGTCGTGGGCGAGCGCGGCGCGCGGCTCTCGGGCGGCCAGCGCCAGCGGCTCGCGATCGCACGCGCCCTCGTCCGCGACCCTCGCATCCTGCTCCTCGACGAGGCGACGAGCGCGCTCGATCCCGAGTCCGAAGCCCTCGTCAAAGAGGCGCTCGGCCGCCTCATGAAGGGGCGTACGACCCTCGTCGTCGCGCACCGGCTCTCGACGATCCGCGAGGCCGACCGCATCGTCGTGCTCGAGCACGGACGCATCGTCGAGTCCGGCTCGCACGACGAGCTGCTCGCGCGAGACGGCCGCTACGCACAGCTGCACCTGACGCAGGCCGGCTGACGCCGTCTTCCCGTCCGCCTCCGCGCGGCATCCGCCCTGCATCCGCCCTGCATCCGCCCTGCATGCGCCCCGCATCCGGCCCGCACCCGTCGAAACCGCACGAATGACGGATGCCACCACCCATCGGCCGCAGTTCGCGTGGTTTCGACGCCGGTTGCGCACCGCAAGCATCCGGGATAGCGCTTTCCCGCTGGCGCGCCTACAGTGGAGACACCACACATACGCGGAGGTCGCATGCACTTCGAGCCCGGCGAGCCCGGACGGCTCGCACTGCGCGACGGCGAGCGCACGCTCGCGGAGTACGTCTACGCCCCGACCGAGCCGCAGCTCGAGTCGCCGCGGCCCTACCTCCTGCTGCGCGACCGCAAAGGCCTCGACGTCACGGCCTACCGGCCCGACGACCACGTGTGGCACAAGGGCCTCTCGCTCGCCCTCCCCAACGTCGGCGTGCACAACTTCTGGGGCGGCCCGACGTACGTCCGCGACGAGGGCTACGTGCAGCTTCCGAACAACGGCGCGCAGGTCCACGGCGCGTTCGTCGCGTCCGATACACCGATAGCGGATGCCGCGGCCTCGCTCGCCCGCATCGACGAGCGCCTCGACTGGCGCAGCCAGGACGGCACCTCCGTGCTGACCGAGCACCGCATCCTCACGGCCCGCGCCGTCGGCGACGACGCGTGGGCGCTCACGTGGCGGAGCGCCCTCGTCAACGTCTCGGGGGAGTCGCTCGCGTTCGGATCGCCCACCTCGAAGGGCCGCGAGAACGCCGGATACGCCGGCATCTTCTGGCGCGGCCCCGCGGCGTGGAGGGGCGGCTCGATCCAGGGACCCGGCGGCGAGGCGGGCGACGCGGCCCGCGGCGCCTCCGGCCCGTGGCTCGCCTTCGTCGCGCCCGATCGCTCTGCGGGCGTGCTCGCGCTCGACCAGGCGTCGGGCGGTGGCCCCTGGTTCGCGCGCAGCGCGGAGTACGCAGGACTCTGCCCCGCCCCCTTCTTCTTCGACGAGACAGTCCTCGAGCCGGGCGGGACACTTGTGCTCGCCGCCGCATTCGTGATCGGCGGAGCGGATGTCGCATCCCTCGCGCCGACCGTCGGAGCCGACCTCGTCGCCGAGCTGCGCACCGTCCCCGCGACCGACTTCACCCACGAGACCTCCGAGGTATACGCATGACCCGCACCCTCCGCTGCGCCATCGTCGGCACAGGAGCCATCTCGCACGCCCACGCGCGCGGGATCGCGGCCCACCCCGCCGCAGAGCTCGTCGCGGTGACCGACCTCTCGCGCGAGCGCGCCGAGGCCTTCGCGGCCCAGTCGAGCGCCGGCGCGGCCGAGCCCGCCGGCACGGCCGAGCCCGCCGGCACGGCCGAGGCGGGTCGGACCAACACCCCCAAGGTCTACGACACGCTCGACGAGCTGCTCGAGGCGGAGCATCCCGATGTCGTCCACATCTGCACCCCGCCGATCGCGCATCGCGATCAGACCCTCGCCGCGTTCGCGGCGGGCGCGCACGTCGTGGTCGAGAAGCCTCCCGCACCGTCGCTCGACGAGCTCGACGAGATGCGCGCGGCCGCGGCAGCCGCGGGCCGGCAGCTCGCCGTCGTCTTCCAGCAGCGCACCGGCACCGCGGCGGCGCACGTCCGGCGGCTGCTCGAGGACGGCGCGCTCGGACGGCCGCTCATCGCGGTGTGCGAGACGCTCTGGTACCGCGATCAGGCCTACTTCGACGTCCCGTGGCGGGGCAAGTGGGCGACAGAGGGCGGCGGCACGACGCTCGGCCACGGCATCCATCAGCTCGATCTGCTCGCGTTCCTGCTCGGCGACTGGATCAGCGTGCAGGGGCGGCTCTGGCGGCTCGATCGCGAGACGCAGACCGAAGACGCCTCGACCGCGACTGTCGAGTTCGCGAACGGTGTCGTGGCGCAAGTCGTCACGAGCGCCGTCTCGCCGCGCGAGACGAGCTCGATCCGGATCGACACGCAGAAGGCGACCGTCACGGTCGATCATCTCTACGGCCACGGACACGAGAACTGGCGCATCACTCCCGCTCCCGGATTCGAGGTTGAGGCCGAACGATGGGCCCTTCCCGACCTCGAGGAGCGCAGCGACCACGAGCCGCTCCTGCGCGACGTCTTCGACAGCCTCCTCGCGGGCGCTCCGCTGCCGCCGACGGCCGACGCTCCAGCACGATCGTTCGAGATCGTCGCCGCGATCTACGCGTCCGCCGCCGCCGACGGAGCCGTCGTCACGCCGAGCGACCTCGCGACGCACCCGACCCACCGCGCCGGCTTCGAGAGCCCCGTCGCCGACCATCGCGAGGGTCGTCATGACTGACACGAGGGGCGCCGCCCCCGGCGAGATCTACCGCGACCCGGTCTACGACGGCGCGACCGACCCGACAGTCGTCCGCACGGCCGAGGGATCGTGGATGTTCTACACGCAGCGCCGCGCGACGCACCCCGACCCGGGCGCCGGTGTCGCGTGGGTGCACGGCAGCCGCATCGGCGTCGCGCGCTCCGACGATGGTGAAACCTGGTCGTACGTCGGCACTCTGGAGCCGGATGCCGCAGGCCTGCGCCTGCGCGAAGGCCCGCCGCCCGCGGTCGTGGGCGAGACGCACTGGGCGCCCGAGGTCATCCACGACGGTGCGCGCTGGCGCATGTACCTCACCGAGATCGAGGGCATCCCCGACCAGTGGCCGGGGCATGCGCGGCACATCGTCGAGTACGTCTCGGACGATCTCGCGACGTGGGAGCGCATCGGCCCGCTCGTCCTCGAGAGCGATCGCGTCATCGACGCGGCAGTCGCACGCTGCCCCGACGGCTCGTGGCGGCTCTGGTACAAGGATGAAGCCGCGGATTCGGTCACGAAGGTCGCCGCATCCCTCGATCTCGTCTCGTGGCGGCTCGACGGCACGGCGATCGGAGGCCGCTCGCACGAGGGCCCGTTCGTCTTCGCGCTCGGCGGCTCGTGGTGGATGATCACGGACGAATGGCGGGGCATGGCCGTGCACCGCTCGCGCGACGCCGTCGTGTGGGAGCGGCAAGGGGGAGCGGATGCCGTGATCCTCGGCGAGACCGAAGGCGAGGGAGTCGAGATCGGACGCCACGGCGCCGTCGTCGTCGATCCGGCCGGTCCCGGCAGCGCGCGGCTCTACTACTTCACGCACCCGTGGTGGGACGGATCCGAGGCCGCAGTGTCCGATTCCGGGTCACGGCCGAGCGCCGTCCACGTCGCACGCCTCGCGGTCGTCGCGGGCGAGCTGGTCTGCACGCGCTGAGAGCCGTGCCCGCGCCGGGCTCCGCATCGGGGCTCGCAACGCGCGGTGTCGCAGTTCGGGATGCTGCGCAGCGCGCCACCCGGTCCCGTCGCGCCTCGGCGCCCTCACCCCGAGCATTGAATCGTGTCATTCGTCCGAAGAGACCCTTGTGAAACGTTTTTCGGCGTGCTAACTTTCTGGCAAGCGCTTTCCCGGCACCAGGGGAAATCGTCACAACTCACCGCACACACGGACAACGGACGGTCCCGGGCACGACGAACAGGGACGTTCAAGAGAGGACAAGGATGTTCAGCAAGAAGCGGGCAATCGCCGGCGTCGCACTCGCGGCGGGCGCAGCCCTCGTGCTCGCAGGATGCGCAGGCGGCGGAGAAGGAGACGCTCCTGACACCGCCCCCACGTTCGACCCGAACGAGAAGGTGACGCTCAACCTCGCCTTCTGGGGCAACGACGTCCGCGCGGCGCTCTACGACGAGGCCATCGCGGCCTTCAACGAGGAGTACCCCAACATCACGGTCAACTCGACGTTCCTCCCCTTCCCCGACTTCTGGGAGAAGCGTCAGACCGAGGCGGCCGGTGGCGGCCTCCCCGACGTCATGCAGTTCGACTACTCCTACCTGCGCCAGTACGCGCAGAACAACCTGCTGCTCGACCTCGACCCGTACCTCGGCAACATCATCGACACCGAGCCGCTCGCGCAGAACATCCTCGACATCGGCGTCGTCAACGACACCACCTACGGCGTCCCGACGTCGACCAACGCGTGGGGCCTCTTCACCAACCCCGTCCTGCTCGAGAAGGCCGGCGTCGCCGAGTTCGAAGGCGGCTCGTGGGAGGACTACACCGACTGGATGGGCGAGATCACCGACGCCGGCGGCGGAGAGTACTGGGGCGGCTCCGACTTCAGCGGCCGCATCCAGAACTTCGAGCTCCAGCTGCGCTCGGAGGGCTCGTACCTCTTCAGCGAGGACGGCGAGCCGGGCTTCGACGAGGAGCGCCTCACCGAGTTCTGGGAGTCCGGCCAGGACATCCGCGACGGCATCGGCATCCCGCAGCAGCGCGTCGAGGAGGTCGCCCCCAAGGGCGGCTTCGATTCGGCCCTGACCGCGAGCGAGCTCACGTGGGACAACTTCGGCGCCGGCTACCTCTCGGGCCTCGGCGAGGGCTACACCGAGCTCGGTCTCATCGCACCGCCCGTCACCAAGGAAGGCGCGAAGGACCTCTACCTGAAGCCCTCGATGCTGCACACGATCTCGGCCAAGACCGAGCACCCCGAGGCGGCCGCGACGCTCGTGAACTTCCTCGTCAACTCGCCCGAGTCCGGTGAGATCTTCGGCACCAACCGCGGCCTCCCGGCCTCCGAGACGGCTCTCGCCGCCGCCGAGCTCGACCCGCTGAGCCAGCAGGTCAAGGACTACGAGGCGTCGATCGCCGACCGTCTGGGCGACGCCCCGCCGGTCCCGATCGTCGGCTACGGCACGCTCGAGGAGAAGTTCCGCCAGCTCGGCACCGAGCTGAACTTCGGCACCATCACGGTCGACGACGCGGTCTCGCAGTTCTTCAACGAGATGGACATCGTCCTCAACGGATGACCCACTTCCGGGGCCCGGGCGATCACGCCCGGGCTCCGGACCCCACCTGCTCCCTCATCACACTGGAGTACTTGTGAGCACGACACCGACGAGAGCCATCGTCACCAACAAGCCCCTCGCCAGGCGCCGTCTCCTCCGCGAGGAGAAGACCGAGTTCCTGAACCGACCGGGCCAGCGGCAGCGGGCGGTTCGCGAGACCCTCACGGGGTACGGCTTCCTCATCCCGTGGCTGATCGGATTCTTCGGCCTCACCCTCGTGCCGATGGTGTACTCGCTGTACCTGTCGTTCACGAGCTACAACATCTTCTCCCCGCCCAAGTGGGTGGGGTTCGAGAACTACATCCGGCTGTTCACCAAGGACCCGAACTTCATCCAGTCCGCGCAGATCACGCTCGTCTACGTGCTGATCGGAACCCCCATCATGCTCGCCGCGGCGCTGGGCGCCGCGATGCTGCTGAACTACCGCGACAAGGGCAGCGGCTTCTTCCGCTCGGCGTTCTACGCTCCCTCGCTCATCGCGGCGTCGGTCTCGGTCGCGATCGTGTGGAGGGCGATGTTCTCCACGGGCGGCCCGGTCGACAACTTCCAGCAGTTCCTCGGCATCGACATCGGCGGCTGGGTCGGCAACCCCGCGATGATCATGCCGATGATGATCCTGCTCGCGGTGTGGCAGTTCGGCGCGACGATGGTCATCTTCCTCGCGGGCCTCAAGCAGATCCCGAAGGAGCTCTACGAGGCGGCCGAGATGGACGGCGCCGGCCCGTGGAACAAGTTCCGCGCCGTGACGATCCCGATGCTCTCGCCGGTCATCTTCTTCAACCTGCTGCTCGGCCTGATCGGCGCGTTCCAGATCTTCGGCTCGGCCTACATCATCTCGAACGGCACCGGCGGCCCTGCCGGCATGACCAACTTCATCACGCTGTACCTGTACAAGACGGGCTTCAGCGACGGTCGCATGGGCTACGCCGCCGCGATCGCCTGGGTGCTGCTCGTGGTCGTCGCGATCATCGCCTTCATCCTCTTCCGCACCCAGCGCTCCTGGGTGCACTACTCGGGAGACAACCGATGACAACCTCCAGCTTCTCCGAGCCCGCCCTCGCCACGGTCGAGAACCAGCTCGACACCGTCGCGATCACGACGAACGAGCCGTCGGGCCGTCGCACGATCAAGCGCAAGACCTGGCAGACCATCATCTGGTTCGCCGTGCTCCTGATCATCACGGCGGTCGTGCTCTACCCGCTCGTATGGCTCTTCTTCGCGACCTTCAAGCCCAACGGCGAGTTCGGCCAGCCGGGGCTCCTGCCCCAGCAGCCCACGCTCGACAACTACGCCAAGATGTGGGAGGGCATCGCGGGCGTCCCGATGTGGCGGTTCTTCCTGAACAGCTTCATCCTCGCCGCCGTCAGCGTGATCGGCACGGTGCTCTCGTCAGCCCTCGCCGCGTACGCGTTCGCACGAGTGCAGTTCAAGGGCCTCGGCGTCCTGTTCGCCGCGATGATCGGCACGCTCCTGCTGCCGTTCCACGTCGTGATCATCCCGCAGTACATCATCTTCAACAACCTGGGGATGATCGACACCTACTGGCCGCTGCTGCTGCCGAAGTTCCTCGCGACCGAGGCCTTCTTCGTCTTCCTGCTCGTGCAGTTCATCCGCCAGATGCCCCGCGACATGGACGAGGCGGCCCGCATCGACGGCGCCGGCCACATGCGGATCTTCTGGTCGATCATCCTGCCGCTCATCAAGCCGGCGCTCATCACGTGCGCGATCTTCGCGTTCATCTGGGCGTGGAACGACTTCCTCGGACCACTCCTCTACATCACGAGCCCCGACCTGTACCCGCTGCCGATCGCGCTGCGCCTGTACAACGACCAGACGCAGTCCAGCGACTACGGCGCGACCGCGACGGCGTCGTTCATCGCCCTCATCCCGATCCTGCTGTTCTTCCTCGTGTTCCAGCGCTTCCTCGTCGACGGCGTCGCGACACAGGGTCTGAAGGGCTAGCGCCGTGGACCGCCGAGCACTGCGCGCCGCGCGCCGGGCCGACGCCTCGGGCAGCGGCCCGACCCTCGGGGAGCGCGAGCCTTCGCGCAACCCGGGGGCGACGGGGGCCTTCGCCCTCTTCGGCGAGGTGCTCATGACGGGGCTGCTCGTCACGATCGCGGGCCTCGCGATCGTGACGCTCCCCGCGGCGCTCGCCGCAGGCATCCGTCATATGCGCCGCTACGCCGCTGCGGAAGGCTCGCCGTACGCGCTCTTCTGGCAGGACGTCCGCAAGGCGCTGCCGGGCGGGCTCGTCGTCGGCGTCGCGGGTGTCGCGTTGACGCTCCTGCTGCTGCTCGACATCGACCTCGCGAACTCCGGCTTCCTCCCCGGCGGCGCCGTCATCGGCGTCGTCGGATGGGCGGGACTCGTCGCGGGCGCCGTCGCGCTCCTGACCGCCGCCGCCGCGTGGAGCCCTGACACCGGCTGGAGGGCGGCCTTCCGAGCCGTCCCGGCCGCGGTCGGCGCCGACCTCACCGGCGCGCTCTTCCTCGCCGCGACCGCCGTGTTCGTCGGCGTCGTCACGTGGATGCTCGTGCCGCTCATCATCCCGGCGCTGGGCAGCGCCGTGCTCGCCGCGGTCGCGATCCCCGGGCGGCGTCGCCGCGGCGCCCACTGACCCGCACGACCCGGATGCCTCGCCACCGCGAGGCCCCACGCTCTGCGGTCCCGCACCACCACCCCTGACCGACCGACGACCCCGAGGAGCTGCCGCGTGCTGTACGGCGCCGACTACAACCCCGACCAGTGGCCCGAAGACGTGTGGGACGAGGACGTCCGCCTCATGCGCGAGGCCGGCGTCAACATCGTGAGCCTCGGCATCTTCGCGTGGTCGCGCCTGCAGCCCGCCGAGGGCGAGTGGGACTTCGACTGGCTCGACACCGTCATCGCCAAGCTGCACGCGGGCGGCATCCAGGTGAACCTCGCGACGGCGACCGCCTCGCCGCCGCCGTGGGTCAGCGCGCAGTACCCCGAGACGCTCCCCACCGATGAGAGCGGCGCGTCGTACTGGCCGGGCAGCCGTCAGCACTTCGCACCCTCGTCGCCGACGTACCGGCGACTCGCGGGTGAGCTCGTCCGACGTCTCGCCGAGCGCTATGCGCGGCATCCCGCCGTCGTCATGTGGCATGTCGGCAACGAGTTCGGCTGCCACCTCTGGATGGACTACTCGGATGCCGCGCGCGACGCGTACCGCGCGTGGCTGCGCGAGGGCTACGGCACGATCGACGCGCTCAACGCAGCGTGGGGGACGAGCTTCTGGTCGCAGCGCTACGACCACTTCGACGAGATCTTCCCGCCGCGCCTCGCGCCGTACAGCCACAACCCGTCGTCGATGCTCGACTTCCGGCGGTTCACGAGCGACATGCTGCTCGAGTGCTACCTCATGGAGCGCGGGATCCTGATCGAGGCGGGCGCGACCCAGCCCATCACGACGAACTTCATGGGTCCCTTCAAGCCGGCCGACTACTCCCGGTGGGCGCCGCACATGGACGTCATCGCCGACGACTGCTACCCCGATCCCTCCAATCCGAACCGCGTGCGGGATGCCGCCTTCCAGCGCGATCTCGTCCGCTCGCTCAAGCCCGGCGTGCCGTGGCTCCTGTGGGAGCAGGCGACGGATGCCGTCAACTGGCGTCCCTCCAACCCCGGCAAGAAGCCCGGAGTGCTCGTCGCCGAGACGGCGCAGTCGATCGCACGCGGCGCCGACGGCATCATGTTCTTCCAGTGGCGGCAGTCCCGCGCGGGGAGCGAGAAGTTCCACTCCGCGATGCTTCCGCACGCGGGCACGCAGACGCAGACGTGGCGGGCCGTCACCGACCTCGGGGCGCGCCTCGGCGCGCTGCCTGAGCTGCCGCCGCCCGGTCGTGATGCCCGCACGGCGCTCATCTTCGACTGGGAGAACTGGTGGGCCGTCGAGGAGCGCGACCACCCCACCCAGGTCGACTACCTCGCGCTCGTGCTCGAGTGGTACGGCGCGCTCCACGCCCGCGGGATCCAGGTCGACATCGTCGCCCCTGAACGCGTCGACGCGGGCTACGACCTCGTGATCGCCCCCGCGCTCTACCTCCTGCGCGACGAGGGCGCCGAGGCGCTCCGCAGCTTCGTCGAGGACGGCGGCACGCTGCTCGCGGGCCCCTTCACCGACATCGTCGACCAGCACGACCAGTTCCGCGCCGGAGGCTTCCTGACGCAGCTCGGGCCGCTCCTGGGCGTCCGGTTCGAGGACTTCGGCGCGCTCCCGGGCGCCTCGACGGGCGGCATGGGCGTCGGCGCGGGCGTGGGCGCACAGATCGCGAACGCAGCGGGTGGCTCCGTCGTCTCGGTGCGCTTCGGCGACCGGTCGTTCGGCGGCCGGCTCGTCGCCGAGTCCGTCCACGCCGAGGCAGCCGAGGTCGTCGCGACCTTCGGCGACGGTCTCGCGGCGGGCGGCCCCGCCCTGACGCGCAACCCGCACGGACTCGGCGAGGCCTGGTACGTCGCGACGATGCCCGACACCGAGGGGCTCGACGCCGTCGTGTCGGCCGTCCTCGCGGCATCCGGAGTCCGTCCCGTCGTCGAGAACCTGCCCGCCGGGGTCGAGGCCGCGCGCCGCGGCGACCTCGTCACGGTCGTCAACCACGGCGACGAGTCCGCCGAGATCGCGATCGAGGGGACGGATGCCGAGACCGGCGCTCCGCTCGGAGTGCGCGTCCTCGCGCCCCAGGGTGTGCTGTTCGCACTCTCGCGACTCGACGCCGAGCCGCATGCCCTGCCACGCGAATCGGCGCTGAGCTCATGATCCGGGAAAACGGTTGCGCGGCATCCCTCCGCGTGGCACACTGTTGGAAAGCGCTTACCCAACCTCCTCCCGGATGCGACGGAATCAGCGCAGCAAGCCTCACAGAAAGCAGGGTCCCGTGACCGACACGACCATCGCCCCGGCGGAGACCGCGGCCCCCTCGCGCCCGCAGGTGCGCGAGATCGGCATCATCATGAACGGCGTCTCGGGCCGCATGGGATACCGCCAGCACCTCGTGCGCTCGATCCTCGCGATCCGCGACCAGGGCGGCATCGAGCTCTCCGACGGCTCGAAGGTGACCGTCAAGCCGCTGCTCGTCGGCCGCAGCGAGGCCAAGCTCGCCGAGCTCGCCGCGAAGCACGGCATCGAGGACTACACGACCGACCTCGACGCCGCCCTCGCCGACCCGCGCTGGGAGATCTACGCCGACTTCCTCGTGACGAAGGCGCGCGCCTCGGCGCTGCGCAAGGCGATCGCCGCGGGCAAGACGATCTACACCGAGAAGCCCACGGCCGAGACGGTCGAAGAGGCCCTCGAGCTCGCACGGCTCGCGCAGGCCGCCGGCGTCAAGACCGGCGTCGTGCACGACAAGCTCTACCTCCCGGGCCTGCAGAAGCTCAAGCGCCTCATCGACTCGGGCTTCTTCGGACGCATCCTCTCGGTCCGCGGCGAGTTCGGCTACTGGGTGTTCGAGGGAGACTGGCAGCCCGCGCAGCGTCCCTCGTGGAACTACCGCGCCGAGGACGGCGGCGGCATCATCGTCGACATGTTCCCGCACTGGAACTACGTGCTCGAGAACCTCTTCGGCAAGGTCGACACGGTCTACGCGCAGGCCTCGACCCACATCCCGACCCGCTGGGACGAGAACGACGAGCCCTACACCGCGACCGCCGAAGACGCCGCGTACGGCATCTTCGAGCTCGAGGGCGGCATCGTCGCGCAGATCAACTCGTCCTGGACCGTCCGCGTCAACCGCGACGAGCTCGTCGAGTTCCACGTCGACGGCACGCACGGCTCGGCCGTCGTCGGCCTGTTCGGTGCCAAGATCCAGCACCGCAACGCGACGCCCAAGCCCGTCTGGAACCCCGACCTCGCCGACAGCCACGACTACGACGCCGACTGGGCCGAAGTGCCCGTCAACGACGTCTTCCAGAACGGCTTCAAGCAGCAGTGGGAGGAGTTCCTCGAGTCCTACGTGCTCGGCACCGAGTACGAGTTCGACCTCCTCGCGGGTGCCCGCGGCGTGCTGCTGGCCGAGGCCGGTCTGCAGTCGAGCCGCCAAGGCCGCAAGGTCGAGCTGCCCGCTCTGACGCTGGAGTGACCTCGATGCCGACGACGACCGCCACCACCACCTTCACGCTCCTCGGCGCGGACGGCACCCTCACGAGCGCTCCGCTCGCGGAGGCGCCCGCCTACACGAGGCCGACGACGCCGCTGCGCAGCCGCGTCGCGTACGCGGCCGCGCACGTCGTGCCCGTGACCTCCGCCGACAACACGCCGGGGCAGCCCGCGCAGGTCGACTGGGACGCGACGCTCGACTTCCGCCGCCACGTGTACTCGTGGGGACTCGGCGTCGCGGACGCGATGGACACGGCCCAGCGAAACATGGGACTGGATGCCGCGGCCACCCGCGAGCTCATCTCCCGGTCGGCGCAGGTCGCGCGTGAAGAGGGCGGCTCGGTCGTCGTCGGCGTCAACACCGATCACGTCGAGGCGGAGTTGATCTCGCTCGGCGAGATCATCGACGCCTACAAGGAGCAGCTGCACTTCACCGAGGAGCAGGGCGCAGGCCCCGTGCTGATGGCCTCGCGCCACCTCGCGCGCGCCGCCTCGACGCGCGCAGACTACCTGCGCGTGTACGGCGCCGTGCTCCAGTCCGCGACGACACCCGTCGTGCTGCACTGGCTCGGCACGGCGTTCGACCCCGCCCTCGCCGGATACTTCGGCTCCGAAGACCAGACCGAGGCGGCGGACGTGCTCCTCCGCGTCATCGCCGAGAACCCTGGCAAGGTCGCGGGCGTCAAGATGAGCCTCCTGGATGCCGCGGCCGAGGTCTCGGTGCGCGAGCGCCTTCCCGAGGGCGTGCGCATGTTCACGGGCGACGACTTCAACTACGTCGGCCTGATCGGCGGGGCTGACGTGCCGGACGCCGCCCAGCCGGCGCGGGACGCGGCATCCGATCGCCGGCACTCCGACGCCCTGCTCGGCGCGTTCGCCGCGATCACCCCGGTCGCGTCCGCTGCGATCCAGGCTCTCGACGCCGGCGACCCCGCCGCATACCTGTCGATCCTCGGACCCACCGAGGAGCTCAGCCGGCAGGTCTTCGCCGCGCCGACGTTCTACTACAAGACCGGCGTCGCCTTCCTGTCATGGCTCAACGGTCACCAGACGGCGTTCCAGATGGTGGGAGGCCTGCACTCCGCGCGCAGCCTTCCGCACCTGTCGCGCATCGTCGAGCTCGCGAACGCCTCGGGCGCGCTCGAGCGCCCCGAGCTCGCCGCCGACCGCTGGCACGGCCTGCTGCGCCTGAACGGCCTCGACGCATGACCGCCGTCGACCCTCGCCTCTCCATCAACCAGGCGACGCTCAAGCGCGCGAACCTCGCCGAGGCCCTGCGCGCGACCGCCGACGGCGGCGTGCAGGCGATCGGCCTGTGGCGCGAGCCGGTCAACGAGGTGGGCCTCTCGACCGCCGCCAAGATGCTCGAAGGCTCGGGCCTGCGCTTCACGACGCACTGCCGCGGCGGCTTCTTCACGATCCCCGAGGGCCCCGGCCGCCGCGCCGCGATCGACGACAACCGGCGCGCGATCGAAGAGACCGCGACGCTCGCCGCGGCGGGCGCCGACGGGTCGACCGCGATCCTCGTGCTCGTCGCGGGCGGTCTGCCCGAGGGCTCCCGCGACCTGATCGGCGCGCGCTCGCGCGTCCGCGACGCCCTGGAAGAGCTGGCTCCGGATGCCGCTGCCGCCGGTGTGACGCTCGCGATCGAGCCGCTGCATCCCATGTACGCGTCCGACCGGGCCGTCGTCTCGACGCTCGGGCAGGCGCTGGATCTCGCGGCGGACTTCGACCCTTCGGTCGTCGGGGTGACCGTCGACACCTTCCACATCTGGTGGGATCCGCAGGTTCTCGAGCAGATCGCGCGCGCGGGCCGCGATGGTCGCATCGCGACCTACCAGGTGTGCGACTGGAAGACTCCGCTCGCGGCCGACGTGCTGCTCTCGCGCCACTATCCGGGCGACGGCGTCATCGACTTCGCGTCACTCACGAGCGCCGTCGTCGAGGCCGGCTACGCGGGCGACATCGAGGTCGAGATCTTCAACGAGGACATCTGGGCGACCGCGCCCGACGAGGTCGTGCGTCGCACGGCGGAGGGCTTCGGCGCGGCCGTGTCGCCGTCGCTGGGTGCGACCGTAGACTCTGCCTGATGACCGACACCACCGTCGAGCCGACGAGCGCGAGGGTCCGCACCTCCGCGCCGACGCTGCACGACGTCGCGGCAGCGGCGGGAGTCTCGCTCGCGACGGCGTCGCGCGTGCTCAACGGCTCGGCGCGCAAGGTCGCCGAGTCGTACCGCGAGCGCGTCGAGGCGGCGGCCGCCGAGCTCGGCTACAGCGCCAACCTCTCGGCGCAGGCGACCGCGAAGGGCACCTCCGCGATCATCGCGCTGCTCGTCGCCGACATCGCCGACCCCTACTTCGGCCAGCTGGCCTCGGGTGTCGCGCGCGGTGCCGACGAGGCGGGGCTGGTCGTCACGATCGCGATCACCGAGCGGGACGCTGCGCGCGAGACGCGTCTCGTGCGGGCGCTGCGCGGTCAGCGTCCGCGTGGCCTCATCCTCGCGGCATCCCGCAGCACCGAGACGTCCGCCCCCGAGCTGCAGCAGGAGCTCGACGCCCTCACCGCGGCCGGCGGGCGCGTCGTCGCGCTCGGACCGGGCGCGGGCGAGGTCCGCACGGTGCTCATCGACAACCACGGCGGCGCTCGCGAGCTCGGTGCGGCGCTCGCGGCGCGCGGCTACCGGAACGCCGTCATCCTCGGGGCGCAGGAGGGCGTGCGCACCTCGGACGACCGCATCGCGGGCTTCACCGAGGGCTTCGCCGCAGGTGAAGGCACAGTCGACCGCATCCATCGCGGAGCGTTCACGCGCGACGCGGGGGAGCGCATCATGCGCGAGGCGCTCGCCGAGGGCATCGAGCCCGGCACCGTCGTCTTCGCGATCAGCGACGTCGTCGCGATCGGCGCGCTGTCCGCCGTCCGCGAAGCGGGCCGCGAGATCGGCGCCGACATCGCGCTCGCGGGCTTCGACGACATCCCCACGGGACGCGACGTGACCCCCGCGCTCACGACCGTCCGCGTCCCGCTCGAGGACGTCGGCTACGAGACGCTGCGGGCCGCCGTCGACGACGCATGGCAGCAGGAGCCCGGCAGCATCCGCCTCGAGGTGCTCCTGCGCGCCAGCACCCCCGGGCGCTGACACGTGGCAGGCTCTCGCCCGCCCGTGGTGTTCGCCCCCGACAGCTTCAAGGGCTCGATCGGCGCCGCAGCCGCGGCATCCGCCCTCGCCGAAGGCTGGTCGTCGGTGCGCGGCGACGACCGCGTCGTGCTGCGCCCCGTCGCCGATGGCGGTGAAGGCACGCTCGACGCTTTCGAGGCAGCCGTCCCCGGAGCGCGGCGCATGCCGGTCACGGTCACGGGACCCGATGGACAGGCGACGGATGCCGCGTGGCTGCTGCTGCCCGCGACGCCCGACGCCCCCGCGGGGACGGGCGTCGTCGAGCTCGCCTCGACCTCCGGCATCGAGCTGCTCGGCGATCGCCGGCTGCCGTGGGACGCCGACACGACGGGCTTCGGGCAGGCCATCGCGGCTGCGCTCGACCACGGCGTCTCGCGGCTCGTGCTCGGCATCGGATCGAGCGCCTCGACCGACGGCGGAACGGGACTGCTCACGGCGCTCGGCGCGGAGTTCACGGACTGCCTCGCGCAGCCGATCCCGCGCGGTGCGCACGGCCTCGGATCCGTCGTCCACGCGAACCTCGGGGGCCTCCGGCCACTCCCTCCCGGCGGCGTCATCGTCCTGACCGACGTCACGAACCCCCTGCTCGGCCCCACGGGCGCGGCAGCCGTCTTCGGGCCGCAGAAGGGCTTCGGCGCACGCGGCGTCATCGCCGCCGACACGGGCCTCGGTCGTCTCGCGGGCCTCCTGCCGGCCGAATCGCGGACGCCCGGCGCAGGCGCCGCGGGAGGATCCGGGTTCGCTCTGCTCGCGTGGGGAGCGTCGCTCGTACCCGGCGCCGTCGAGGTGTCGTCGCTCGTGGGGCTTCCCGCAGCGCTGGCCGAAGCATCCGTCGTCATCACGGGCGAAGGCGCGTTCGACGGCCAGTCGGCCGCCGGCAAGGCGCCCGCGCACGTCGCGGCGCTCGCCGCGTCGGCGCACGTGCCGGTCGCGCTCGCCGCGGGACGCATCGCTCCGGATGCCGACACCTCGGCCTTCGCCGCGTCCGCATCGCTCACCGAGCTGGCAGGGTCCTCGGCGGCGGCTCTCGCCGACCCCGGCCGGTGGCTGCGCGCCGCCGGCGCGGCGCTCGCCCGCGCTCTCTGATCACACAAGACTGCAGCGTCGGACGGATGCTGCTCCCCGTACTGCCCATCACCTCAATGTCGCAGATAGCCGCATTGTCGGACGGATGCTGCTCCTCGCGTGCGACGGTGTGCAGATCTGCGACGTTGCGGTGCGCCCCGGGCTGGTGTGGCGTGTCGGGCTCGGCGTTCGTCTCATCGCCGCAATGTCGCAGATAACCGCATTGTCGGACGGATGCTGCTGCCCGCGTGTGACGGTGTGCAGATCTGCGACGTTGCGGTGCGCTCGGCCGCGCGTCAGGCCCCGCCGAGCGCCTCCGTCACGACGGCGCGAGCCTCCTCCTGCACCTCGGCGAGGTGCTCGGGGCCGCGCAGCGACTCGGCGTAGAGCTTGTAGACGTCCTCGGTGCCGGAAGGGCGGGCGGCGAACCAGGCGTGCTCGGTCTGCACCTTGAGGCCGCCGATCGCGGCGCCGTTGCCCGGCGCGTGCGAGAGCTTCGCCGTGATCGGCTCGCCCGCGAGCTCGGTCGCCGTGACCGCCTCGGGAGCGAGCTTCGACAGCGCCGCCTTCTGCGCCGGCGACGCCGGGGCGTCGACGCGCTGGTAGGCGGAGGCCCCGAACTCGGCTTCGAGCTCCGCGTAGCGCTGCGACGGCGTCTTGCCCGTCACGGCGAGGATCTCGGACGCGAGCAGGCACAGCAGGATGCCGTCCTTGTCGGTCGTCCAGACGGTGCCGTCCTTGCGGAGGAACGAGGCTCCCGCCGACTCCTCGCCGCCGAAGGCGACCGAGCCGTCGAGCAGACCGGGGACGAACCACTTGAACCCGACGGGCACCTCGAGCAGCTCCCGCCCGAGCGATGCGGCGACGCGATCGATGATCATCGACGAGACGAGCGTCTTGCCGATCGCGGCATCCGCGGGCCAGTTCGGGCGGTGCGCGTAGAGGTAGTCGATTGCGACGGCGAGGAAGTGGTTCGGGTTCATGAGCCCCGCGTCGGGGGTCACGATGCCGTGCCGGTCGGCGTCGGCGTCGTTGCCCGTCAGCAGGTCGTACTCGTGGCGGCGCGCGACGAGCGCGGCCATGGCCGACGGCGACGACGGATCCATGCGGATCTTCTCGTCCCAGTCGAGCGTCATGAACTTCCAGGTCGGGTCGACGTCGGGGTTGACGACCGTGAGGTCGAGCCCGTACACCTCGGCGATGAGCGCCCAGTACTCGACCGATGCGCCGCCCAGCGGGTCGGCGCCGATGCGCACGCCCGCCTTGCGGATCGCGTCGACGTCGATGATGTCGGCGAGGTCGCGCACGTAGGCGTCGCGGAAGTCGTACTGTCCGAGCGTCTCGGCGTCGAGGTCGGCGTAGCGCGTGCGCTGCACCTCGCCCAGGCCCGCCGCGATGATCGCGTTGGCGCGGTCGGCGATCCAGCCGGTCGCGTCGGTGTCGGCGGGTCCGCCGTTCGGCGGGTTGTACTTGAAGCCGCCGTCGCGCGGCGGGTTGTGCGAGGGCGTCACGACGATGCCGTCGGCCCGGCCGGGGTCGGAGGCGGCGCGGCCACGGTTGTACGCGAGGATCGCGTGGCTCAGCGCGGGCGTCGGCACCCACGAGTCGCGGGCGTCGACGCGCACGTCCACGCCGTTCGCGACGAGCACCTCGATCGCGCTGCGCTCGGCGGGCAGCGAGAGCCCGTGCGTGTCGCGGCCCAGGAACAGGGGTCCTGCGATGCCCTGCGCGTTGCGGTAGTCCACGATCGCCTGCGTCGTGGCGAGGATGTGATCCTCGTTGAAGCTCGTGGAGAGCGACGATCCGCGATGGCCGCTCGTGCCGAACGCGACGCGCTGCTCGGGGATGGAGGCATCCGGTCTGCGGTCGTAATAGGCGGCGATCAGTTCGTCGATGTCGATGAGGTCGGATGCTTCGGCGGGCTGTCCTGCTCGGCTCATCGTCCCAGTCTGCCCGCTCCGAGGGTCGATGTCGCGACCGAGTCGAAACGCGGGGCCATGCGCGAGGGCCCGCGGCTAGGCTGAAACGCGTGACTTCCGAGCCCGAGGACGCCCCCCGCCGCACCTACAGCTACCTCGGACCCGCCGGAACATTCACGGAAGCCGCCCTCGCGCAGGTGCCCGAAGCGCGTGGTCAGGTGTGGCATTCCGTCCGCAACGTGGGCGAAGCGCTCGCGGATGTCGTCGCGGGCCGCTCGGATGCCGCGATGATCGCGATCGAGAACTCCGTCGACGGCGGCGTCTCGACGGCGCAGGATGCGCTCGCGACGATGCCGGGCCTGCGGATTGTGGGGGAGTACCTCGTCCCCGTCGACTTCGTGCTCGTGGCCCGCCCCGGGACGCGCCTCGAGGACGTCTCGCTCGTGGCGGGGCATCCCGTCGCCTACGCGCAATGCCTTCAGTGGCTCACGCGTGAGCTGCCGGCGCACGCGCACATCCCGGCGGCGAGCAATGTTGCGAGCGCGATGGGGCTCATCGACGGAACGAGCGATGCGGATGCCGCGATCGCGCCGCCCGGAATCCTCGAGCACCACGACCTCGAGCTGCTTGCCTCGAAGATCGGCGACAATGCGAACGCCGTGACGCGGTTCGTGCTCGTGAGCCGGCCCGTCACGCCGCCGCCCCCGACGGGCGCCGACAAGACGTCGCTCATCGCGGAGCTGCCCGACGACCATCCCGGCGCCCTGCTCGAGATGCTCGAGCAGTTCGCGACGCGCGGCATCAACCTCTCGCTCCTGGCTTCGCGCCCGATCGGCGACGAGCTCGGCCGCTACCGCTTCGTCATCGACGCCGACGGGCACATCGAGGACGAGCGCATGGCCGACGCTCTCCTGGGCCTGCGCCGCTTCAGCCCCAAGGTGATCTTCCTCGGGTCGTACCCGCGCGCCGACCGCGCGATCGTGCACTACCCCGAGCGCTACTCCGACGATGTGTTCATCGAGGCCCGCGACTGGCTGCGCGGGCTCATCAGCGGCGAACCCGGGGCCTGACGCACGGCGAAAGGGCGGAATCGGCATGCCGATTCCGCCCCGCCTTCGGATTCTCGAGCTCCCGGCTCTCGGCGTCCGACGACTGCCATCGCGTCTCCTGTCGAGCGCGGTCCCTGCCCCAAGTCAGGTACCGATCCCTGTATGCAGGGGTTGCCCGCGGGCTTCCACGTCCCGCCCGGACGCTGCAGCCCCGACGCGATGGTGCCGCCGCGCGGTTCCCGATCTTCAGACGGGGCGGGGAAGCGCCCTGCGTGCGAAGACCCGTGCGGCGGGATGTCTCCATGGTAGGGCTGGTCTGACCACAGCGACGGGAGTCCCAGCCAACGGCTCGAGAACGCTCAGCCCGCTCGCAGAAACGGGCGCGTGTGGCAGGGGCGGGAGCCCGCTAGGCGGCCGCGAGCAGCTCGAGGGTCTGCGCCCGGCCCGGCGCGGCATCCATCGGCTCGTGATCGTAGGCCCCCGAGACGGGCGAGACCATGACCTCGTCGACGCCGTAGCGGGCGGCGAAGGCGGCGATCTCGGCCTGGACCGAGGCGCCCGTGCCGACGAACCACTTGGCGCGCGATCCGGCCATGATCTGCTCGCCGAGGGAGTCGAAGTCGGATGCCGCGGCCCGCGCCTGCTCGACGGTCTCGAGCGCGATCAGCGGCCGGTTCTGCCGCAGCCGCGCCATCATGCGCAGCTGCGGGACCGCGCGATCCTCGGCCTCCGCTGCGGTCGGCGCCGCGATGGCGTTCACCGTGAGGAAGGTGCGCGGAGCGCGCAGCGCCTCACTCGGCACGAACTGCCCGCGGTAGAGGTCGAGCGCCCGCTCGAGGCCCTCGCCCGAGAAGTGGTTCGCGAAGACGTAGGGAAGGCCGAGGGATGCCGCGAGCTGCGCCGAGTAGTCGCTCGACCCGAGCAGCCACACCTCGGGCGCGCTCGTCGCGGCGGGCGTCGCATGCACGTCGTAGGTCCCGCCCGACGAGAACTCGACGGTGGCGCCCTCCGCGCCGACGAGCCGCGTGATGTCGCGCACGTGCTGCGGGAAGCGCTCGACGTCGCTCGTCGTGCCCGACATCCGCAGCAACTGCGTGATGACGGGGTCGCTGCCGGGCGCGCGGCCGAGGCCGAGGTCGATGCGGCCGGGGGCGATCGCCTCGAGCGCCGCGAACTGCTCCGCGACGACGAGCGGGGAATGGTTCGGCAGCATGACCCCGCCCGAGCCGACGCGGATGCGCGCCGTGCGCGTCGCGGCCGCGGCGATGAGCACGGGCGGCGTCGTCGACGCGACGGCCGGCATGTTGTGGTGCTCGGCGAACCAGTAGCGGCGATAGCCCAGCTCGTCGGCGCGCTGCGCGAGGGCGAGGGATGCCGCGACAGCCTCCGCGCTCGTCTGCCCCGCCCGCACGGGCACGAGGTCGAGGACGGAGAGGGCAGGGACGGAGGCGGAGGTGGCGGAACTCATCCCTGAGCGCAACCCCGGCCCCGGCCGTCGCATTCCGGGATCGGGCCGCAGGCTCTCAGCGGGACCGCGCCGCCGCCTTGACCTTCTCGTACGCATCGAGTGCCGCCTTGCGCGTCGCGCCGAGATCGACGATCGGCTCGGGCGGCTCGGGCGAGGCGTGCTCGGGCGCCCACTCCTTCACGTAGCGGCCGTCCGGGTCGAACTTCTTCGCCTGGAGCTCCGGGTTGAAGATGCGGAAGTAGGGAGCGGCATCCGCCCCCGATCCCGCGACCCACTGCCAGTTGAACGGATTGCTCGCGCCGTCGGCGTCGACCAGGGTGTCCCAGAACCACTGCTCGCCGAGTCGCCAGTCGACAGCCAGGTTCTTGATGAGGAAGGATGCCGCGACCATCCGCACCCGGTTGTGCATGAAGCCGGTGCGCCAGAGTTCGCGCATGCCGGCGTCGACGAGGGCGATTCCCGTCCTGCCCTGATGCCAGGCCTCGAGGCGGTCCTGATCCAGCGGCGGCCACGGAAAGGCGTCGAACTCGGGGCGCAGATTCCTCGTCGCGAGGTCGGGGAAGTGGAAGAGCGTGTGGGCTGCGAACTCCCGCCAGCCGATCTCCGACAGGAACCGATCGCCGCCCCCCGCCGCGACCCCTTCGTGCCACACGGTGTGCGGACTCAGCTCACCCCACCGGAGCCGCGGCGAGAGCAGCGACGTCGCGCCCGCGGCCGGTTCGTCGCGCGCACGCCCGTAGGCCGCGAGATCGACATCGAGGAACTCGCGCAGCCTCGCCCGTGCGGCGGGCTCGCCCGGCTCCCACGTCTCGCGCAGGCCCCCGGCCCAGTCCGGATGCCGCGGCAGCAGGTCCCAGTCGGCGAGCTCGTCGCTGGAGATCGAGGCTCGGGGGCCCGCGATCTCGCGCGGCTCGGGCAGGGGCGCGCGGGGCGGAAGACCGTTCAGGCACGCGCGCCAGAACGGCGTGAACACCGAGAAGTGCGTGCCCGCCCCGGTCTTGACCGTCCACGGCTCGAAGAGCAGCGAGCCGGCGAACGACCCGACCTCGATGCCGTCCGCGCGCAGCCCCGTCTTCAGCTCGGTGTCGATCTCTCGCTCGGCGCCGCCGTAGCGCCGGTTCCAGAAGACGGCGCGGGCACCGGCATCCGTCGCCGCCTCGCGGACGACGCGACCCGCCGGTCCTCGCCGCAGCACGAGCCGCGCACCCTTCGCCTCGAGCCGATCGGCGAGCGAGGCGAGCGAGTGGTGCAGCCACCAGCGTGCCGCGCCGCCGAGGGGACGGATGCCGGGCGACTCGTCGTCGAGCACATAGAGCACCACGACGGGGCCCCCCGCGTCGACCGCGGCCCTCAGGGCCGGGTTGTCGGCCAGGCGGAGGTCGTCGCGCAGCCAGACGATGCTCGGGCTCACCATCCGGTCATCCTGTCACCCCACCCCGGCATGCCCGCGAGAGGTTGACAACCGCTCCATCAGCAGGACCGCCGCGTGCTGCAGCCCACTCCGCTCCCCGAGCCAGTCGAGGGGTCGAACCCGGGCCTCGCGACAGACCTCCAGGGTCGACCGCTCAGAGTCCGCCGACGTCGTGCCCCTTCGGCACCGCGAGCTCGAGGGCGCCCGGCGCGACGTGCGCGCGCACCCGCACCGCCTCTCCGAACTCGTCGCCGTCGAGCTGCACGGGCTGGGCCTCGTGCGTGCCGACGTCCAGCTGAGCGCCCCTCGCGTAGCGGACGGCGTTGTCCTTCGTGCGCAGCGCGAGCATCCGGCGGCCCGCACGGAACTTGCGCAGAAAGCTGTTGTCCCAGGCGACCCGTCGCCAGACGAGGATCCACCCGAGGGGGCCCTTCGGCTGGAAGATGACGATATCCATCGCACCGTCGACGATGGATGCCTCAGGGATGAGCTCGAGGCCGGCGGGGAGCGAGCCGCAATTGGCGAAGAGCACGCTCTGCACCCGGGCCGAGTGCAGCCGGCGGCCGGTGATCTCGTACATGACGCGGAAGGGCTTGGCGTTCGGGAGCGACCGCGCGGCGCCGTCGACGTAAGCCACCCACCCGACCGTCTTCTTCAGCTGCGGGTTGGTGTTGGCGATCATGGCGGCGTCCAGGCCCATGCCGCCCATCACCACGAAGGCATGCTCCTGGGTCGTGCCGTCTGCGCGGGTGAGCGCGGCGAACCCGACATCCATCGCCAGCCGGTCGCCCTCGAATGTGGCGCGGATCATCGCCTCGGCATTGTCGAGAGGCAGCCGCAGATTGCGGGCGAGCAGGTTGCCGGTGCCGCTCGGCACGATCGTCAGCGGAACCCCGCTGCCGCTCATCGCCTCAGAGACGGCGCGCACGGTGCCGTCGCCGCCCGCGACGAGCACGGCATCCGCTCCCGCCTCGAGAGCCTGCCGGGCGACGTCGTCGCCCAGGTCGTCGACGGTCGTCTCATAGAAGAGGGGCTCGGCCCATCCCGAATCGGCGGCGAGGCGCACGACCGAAGCGCGCAGGGTCTCGGCATCCACCTTGATGGGGTTGTAGACCAGAGCCGCTTTCGGGCTGGGGCGCTCGCTGCCCGACTCCATCGGCACGGTTCGGCCGTCAGGATCCACCTGTCGCGCGCGACCGCTCTCACCTGCAGAGGAGTCGGCCGCGATGTCTTCGGGCTGGCGGATGACGTCACCGGGGCTCGCGGCACCGGCCGGGTCAGGCTCCGCCGCACCGCCGTCGGCGAGGGCTGCCAGCCGTTCCGCCTCGGCGCGCGCCTGCGTCGCGGCGGCCTGCAGCGCCCGCTCGTCGGGGCCGTCGGCATAGATCGCGTCGGAGGGATGCGGCGGCACGTCGTGCGGAACCGGCTCATCGCCGTCCGGTCGGGTGCCCACTGCCATGCGTACCACCATAGGACTCGGCATCCCGCGCGGGCCGTGTCTTCTCCGCGACACGTCGCGGTCATACGGGCCGCGCGATCGGCCGTGCGGCGTTCTGTGGCCGCCTCAACGCGGCTTGGCGGCATCCACCCGCCCCGACTCTAGACTTGACGGATGATCGATCCCGTACTCCTCCGCGAGAATCCCGAGCTGGTCAAGCGCTCGCAGGAGGCGCGCGGGGAGTCGCCCGAGTCCGTCGACGACGCGCTCGAAGCCGATCGCGCGCGCCGCGCCGCCATCACGGCGTTCGAAGAGCTCCGCGCCGCGCAGAACGCGCACGGCAAGAAGGTTGCGCAGGCGCCGAAGGACGAGAAGGCCGCGCTCGTCGCCGAGGCCAAGCAGCTCAGCGAGCAGGTCAAGCAGGCCCAGCACGCCGTGACCGCCGCGGAAGAGGCATCCGTCGCCGCCTTCGCCCGGCTCGAGAACATCATCATCGACGGTGTCCCGGCGGGCGGCGAGGCCGACTTCGTCACGCTCCGCACGCACGGCGAGCCCGTGGCGTTCGACTTCGAGCCGCGCGATCACCTGGAGCTCGGTGAGCTGCTCGGGGCGATCGACATGGAGCGTGGCACGAAGGTGTCGGGCAGCCGGTTCTACTTCCTCACGGGCATCGGCGCGCGCCTCGAGCTCGCCATCATGAACCTCGCGCTCGACCGCGCGCTGCAGCACGGCTTCACGCCGATCATCCCGCCGACGCTCGTGCGTCCCGAGGTCATGCGTGGGACGGGCTTCCTCGGTCAGCACTCCGACGAGGTGTACCACCTCGAAGACGACGACCTCTACCTCGTCGGCACGAGCGAAGTGCCGCTCGCGGGGTATCACATGGACGAGATCCTCGACTTCGCTCGCGGGCCCAAGCGCTACGCGGGATGGTCGACGTGCTACCGCCGCGAAGCGGGGTCGTACGGCAAGGACACCCGCGGGATCATCCGCGTGCACCAGTTCAACAAGCTCGAGATGTTCATCTACACGACACCGGATGTCGCCGAGGCCGAGCACGATCGCCTCGTGGCGTTGCAGGAGAGCATGCTCCAGGACCTCGGGCTCGCGTACCGCGTGATCGACGTCGCGGCGGGCGACCTCGGCTCGAGCGCCGCGCGCAAGTTCGACGTCGAGGCGTGGGTGCCGACGCAGGGCGCGTACCGCGAGCTCACCTCGACGAGCAACTGCACCACCTACCAGGCCCGGCGTCTCGACATCCGCTATCGCACGCCGTCGGCCGACGGAAAGGGCGTCGGCAAGACCGCCAACGTCGCGACGCTCAACGGCACGCTCGCGACGACCCGCTGGATCGTCGCGCTGCTCGAGACCCACCAGCGCGCCGACGGCTCGGTCGCGGTGCCCGAGGTGCTGCGGCCCTACCTCGGCGGCCTCGAGGTGCTGGAGCCCGTGTCGTGACCGAAGCGCATCTCCCGCCGACCGGCAGCGTCAAGGTCGTCAAGCCACAGAAGGCCGCCAAGCTCGTCGAGGAGATCGCGCGCGATACCGAGGATCCGGATGTCGTCACCGAGCGCCTGCTCATCGTGCTCGACATCGACGGCACGATCCTGCTCGAGGACGAGTCGCTCTCGCCGGGGGTCGTCGAGGCCGTCGAGCACGCGCATCGCACGGGTCACGAGGTCATGCTCGCGACCGGCCGCTCATGGGAGGGCACGCGCGGCATCCTGCACGTGCTGCAGATCGCTCCTGAGTTCGTCGTCTGCTCGAACGGCGCCGTCATCCTGCGCCGCGTCGACGGCGTCGAGGCGCACTACGAGCGGTTCCACATCGAGACCTTCGACGCGCACGAGGTGCTGACGCTCCTGCGCGAGCACCTGCCCGACGCCCGCTACATGGTGGAGCTCGCCGACGGCAGCCGGCTCTACACCGAGCAGCTCGACGACTGGAACCTCGTGAATGCCCGGCGCGTCCCCTTCGAGGAGCTCACGGCGCACCCGGTCTGCCGTGTCGTCGTCGTCTCGCCGGGTCAGAGCGAGCAGGACTTCGTCGAGCTCGTCGAGCGCATCGGACTCAACCAGGTCTCGTACGCCGTCGGCTGGACCGCGTGGCTCGACATCGCACCCAAGGGCGTCGACAAGAGCTCGGCGCTCGAGCTCGTGCGCGAGTGGACGGGCTTCGATCCCGCGCACGTCCTCGTCATCGGAGACGGCCGCAACGACGTCGGCATGTTCCAGTGGGCGCGCGAGAACGGCGGACGCGCGGTCGCGATGGCGCAGGGTCCGCAAGAGGTTCGGGATGCCGCAGGCGAGGTCACGGCGTCGGTCGAGGCCGGCGGCGTCGCCGACGTGCTCCGCAACCTCTAGGCGCGTGCCGTCGGATCCGGCCCGAGCACCTTCCGGTGAGTCGCCGGGATCGGCGCCTGCGTGCGACGCCGGCCGCATCGACCCACCGACTACACTCGAACGCGGTCGACGGATGCTGCGGCATCCGCCCGGGAGGGTTGTCCGAGCGGCCGATGGACCTGGTCTTGAAAACCAGTGGGCAGCAATGTCCCGTGGGTTCGAATCCCACACCCTCCGCATGGTGCGCCGGAGGCCCCGGAGGGGTCGCCGGCGCACCATTTTGACGCTGCGGGTTCGAACCTTCAGGCGGGCCCCTGCCGCCGGAGGCTCCGCGGAGCGCGCAGCGATCCGTGGAGTGGCGGTAGGGCCGAATCCCACACCCTCCGCATGGTGCGCCGGAGGCCCCGAAGGGGTCGCCGCCGCACCATTCTGCGCGGGGGTTCGAGCTCCTAGGCCTCCGCGGCGATCCGCTTCAGCAGCGCCTCGAGCGCCTCGACCGCGAGGGCGTGGTCGTCCTCCTCGGGCAGGCCCGAGACGGTGAACGTGCCGATCATGCCGACGTCGGTCACGGTGATGGGCACACAGCCGCCCGCCGCGACGTATTCGCCGAACGGCAGCTGCGTGGCCTCGTTGAAGCCGCCGAGGTGCGTGCCGTAGAGCTGCCCGAGACGGTAGCTCGCCATCGCGAAGCGGCGGACCGTGCGCGCCTTGCGCTCGATCCACGCGTCGTTGTCGGCGTTGGTGCCGTCCATCGCCGCGTGGAAGAGCTGCTGCTCGCCGCGGCGGATGTCGATCACGACCGGCAGCCCGCGCTCGCGGGAGGTCTCGACGGCCCACGAGCCGAGGGCCCACGCGTCGGCGTTGGTGAATCGGGGGAGCGTCAGGCGGGCCTGCTCCTCCTTCGCTGCGGCGATCTCGGCCCCGAGGGCGGCGCGGTCGACCATCAGCGCACCGCCTCGCGGGCCGCCGCGAAGATCTGCTGCTGCGCGCGGTCGAGGGCGTCGACGATCGCGACGACCTCGTCGTGCCTGTGGATGGGCGATTCGACGAGACCCTGCTCGACGAAGCCGGCGAAGGCCTCGGCCTGGCAGGCCAGACCCTCCTGCCCGGGGCCGGCGAAGGCGGCATCCGTCCACTCCGCGACTTCCGGTTCCCAGCCCTGATCGAACCGCGAGAGGCGCACGGTGGTCGGCCCGAGGAATCCGGGGCCGACCTCGAGCCGTCCGGCCGTGCCGGCGACCACGGCCGTGACCGGCAGCCACGCCTTGAGCGATGTCGTCGCGGTCGCGACAGCGCCCGGGTAGGAGAAGCTGACGATCGCCTGGTCGTCGACTCCCGATGCCGCAAGCGATCCGATCGCGCTGAGCTCGCCCGGCGCACCGAGCACGGACGAGATGAACGACACGGGGTAGACGCCCGCGTCGAGCAGCGCGCCGCCCGCCTGCGAGGGGTCGAACAGCCGGTGCTCGGGCAGGTACGGGATCGAGAAGCCGAAGTCGGCGGCGACCGACGTGACCTCGCCCAGCGCGCCGTCGGCGAGCACCTGGCGGACGATGTCGGACTGCGCGAGGTAGCGCGTCCACATCGCCTCCATCGCGAAGACACCCGCGGCGCGTGCGGCATCCAGAATCCGGCGCGCATCGTCGCCCGTCGTCGCGAGCGGCTTCTCGACGAGCACGTGCTTGCCGGCCGAGATCGCGAGCAGGGCGAGCTCGACGTGCGCGCTGTGCGGAGAGGCGACGTATACGGCGTCGACCTCGGGATCCTCGACGAGCGCGCGATAGTCGCCGTACGACCGCGGGATGCCGTGGGCCTGCGCGAACGCTTCGGCGCGGTCGGCCGACCGCGAGCCGACGGCGACCACCCGCTGCGACGTGCGGCGCTGCAGCGCCTGCGCGAAGCGCTCGGCGATGCCGCCGGGCGCGAGGATGCCCCAGCGCAGCGGACGGGCCTCGGGCCAGGGGCGTGGGCTCGGGAGAGTGAGATCGGGCATGGCGTGCGTCGTCCTTCCGAAGGCTGCGGGGATGCCGGGATGCGGCATCCCCTCGAGAATCTAGGGGACTTCGGGTCCCGGGTACTCGACGTACGCGAATCGCGTGCCGTCGGGTGACCAGCTGTTGACGTTGATCGTGCCCTGTCCGCCGTGCAGTCGTGCGACGATGCGCGGCGAGCGCCACGCGCCGTCCTCGACGAGGTGCAGTTCGACGGGCAGGTCGGCGGGATGCCCCGTCGTCCCGGCGGGAAAGCTGAGGTAGACGGCGAGGCCGCCTGTGGGCGCGAGGTGCGGGAACCAGTCGACGCGGTCGCTCACCGTGAGACGCTCGAACTCGCTTCCGTCGGGGCGCATCCGCGCGATCTGCGCGTGCCCCGGGACGCGGGCGAACCGCTCGGTGTTGAGGTGGATCCACTTGCCGTCGGGGGAGTACTCGGGGCCGTCGTCGGGCCCCGGGCCGGCCGTCAGCTGCCGGTCGCCGGTGCCGTCGACGCCGATCGTGTGCACGTGGGCGGCGGCCCACCAGTCGCCGTCCGCGGGCGTCAGCCCGACGTAGGCGAGCGTCGTGCCGTCCGGGCTCACGCCGTGCAGGAAGTGCATCCGCCCGTCGTTAGGCGTGACCTTCCTCGCCTGCCCACCGGCGAGCGGGGCCTCATAGACGTGTCCGTCGTTCGCCGAGAGGAAGATCGTCTCGCCGCCGGGTGCGAGGACGTGGTCGTTGTTCAGCTCGGGGATGCCGTCGATCACGATCGGGACGGGTGCCGAGCCGCCTGAAGCGGGCAGGCGCCACAGCGTCCCGTCGCCGTTGAGGATCAGGTCGCCCGAGGCTGTCCAGTTGGGCGCCTCGAGCAGGATGGCATCCGTCTCGTGCACGACCGTCGCGGTGTTCGTCGCGACGTCGAAGACGATGACGCGGCAGAGCTGGCCGGGTGCGAGCGTGCGCGCGTAGCGGGTCATCGCGCGCCCAGCTGCCGGCGCGCCTCGTCGATCGTCGCGAGGATCGCGATCGTCTCGTCGTGCGTGTGCAGCGGAGATTCGACCCGCCCCTCGCCGACGGAGGTCGCGAGCGCCGTCGCCTCCCACGCGAGCCCGTCCATGAGTCCGACTCCCGTCGGATCGCTCCAGCGCAGCGGCTCCTCGATGAGGTCGGGACTGCGCACGACGAAGGACGTCGGGATGTGGAAGGGTCCCTCGATCTCGACCCGCGCCTCGGTCCCGCTGATCGCGGCGACCGTCGGCGTGCGCGTGAGGAGAGTCGTCGTGAGCGTCGACTGCTCGTCGCCGTGTTTCAGCACGAGCGTCGAGGTCGCGTCGACGCCGCTCGCGGCGAGCGATCCGACCGCCGTGATCGCGTCGGGGGATCCGAGCACCATCGAGTCGAGCTGCACGGGGTAGATGCCGAGGTCGAGGAGCGCGCCGCCGCCCGTCCCCGGCAGGAACAGCCGGTGCGCGGGGTCCATCGCCTGTCCGTGGTCGGCGGCGACCGACCGCGGCTCGCCGATCACCCCCTCCGCGATGAGTGCGCGGATGGCGAGGGCCTGCGGCTGGTACCGGCTCCACATCGCCTCCATGAGGAAGACGCCCGCGGCGCGCGCCGCGTCGACGAGCACGCGCGCGTCGGCGGCGTTCGTCGCGAGGGGCTTCTCGATGAGCACGTGCTTGCCCGCTGCGATGGCGAGCAGCCCGAGAGCTAGGTGCTCACTCTGCGGGGCGGCGATGTAGACGACGTCGATCGCGGGATCCGCGACGAGTTCTTCGGCGCTCGCCGCAGCCCGGTCGATGCCGTGCTCGCGTGCGAACGCCGAGGCTCCTTCGAGGGAGCGGGATGCCACCGACTCGGCGCGCTGGATCGTCCAGCGGTGCAGCGCCCCGACGAAGAACCCCGCGATCCAGCCCGTGCCGATGATGCCCCAGCGCAGGGCGGGCTCACCGCGATCCGGGAGGAAGAACGAGGTCTCGGGCAGGGAGCGTGGAAGCATCAGTGGTCCTCAGGGCGGCGTCGGCGACGGGTCTGCAGGAGCTTATCACTGGTAAAAATACTTCGGAAGACTGAATTTGCACCAGTGATAAAGAGTTATCGCGAAAACCTAGTAATCACTCGGAATTGCTGTTAGCGTCGCGGAGCAGGCGAGCCGGACGGGCGTCGCCACCCCTACGAAAGGGACCGACGATGTTCCGATGGAAGACGGCGGCCGCCGCCCTTGTGGCTGCCACAGCACTCACCCTCGCGGGGTGCGCAGCGGGATCGGGTGAGGACTCGGGCAGCGCGAGCGGCGAGACGCTCACGCTCGGCGCGCTCTTCGGCCCCACCTCGCTAGACCCGGGTCAGGCCGAGTGGGGCAACCGCACGTGGTACTACCAGGCGGCGTACGACACGCTGCTGCTCGCGACGCCCGAGGGTGAGATCGCCCCGTTCCTCGCGACCGAGTGGTCGTACAACGAGGACAGCACGGTGCTCACTCTCACGATCCGCGACGACGTCACCTTCACGGACGGCTCGGCGCTCACGGCCGGCGTCGTCGCCGAGAACCTCGAGCGGTTCAAGACGGGCACGTCCCCGGATGCCGGCTACCTCGCGAGCATGGCCACGGTCGAGGCGCCCGACGACACGACGGTCGTCATAACGCTCTCGGCACCCGACCCCGCGTTCCTCAACTACCTCACGCGCACGGCGGGACTCGTCGCGAGCACCGAGGCCATCGAGGCCGGCACCCTCGCGGACGAGACGGCCGGCTCCGGCCCGTACATCCTCGACACCGACGCGACAGTCACCGGCTCGAGCTACGTGTACACGAAGAACGATGACTACTGGGCCCCCGAGCTGCAGCACTACGACGAGATCAAGATCAACGTGCTCTCGGACCCCACCGCCGCCCTCAACGCCATCAAGGCGGGCGAGATCGACGCGATGCGACTCGCGAGCAACGACGCCGTGCCCGAGGTCGAAGGATCGGGCTGGACGATCAATGCGAGCGAGCAGGAGTTCCAGGGCCTGCTCCTGATGGACCGTGCGGGCACGACAGCGCCCGAGCTGGCCGACCCGAAGGTGCGCCAGGCGATCAACTTCGCGTTCGACCGTCCGGCGATGCTCACGGCTCTGCAGACCGACCTCGGCACCGTCACGACGCAGGTCTTCCCGACGAACTCCGACGCCTACGACGAGGCGCTCGACGAGGTGTACGACTACGACCCCGAGAAGGCGAAGGAGCTCCTCACCGAGGCCGGCTACCCCGACGGCTTCACGCTCTCGATGCCCAGCACGAGCCTCATCAGCGCCGCGACGTTCACGCTGCTGCAGCAGCAGCTCGCCGACGTGGGCATCACGGTCGAGTACACCGACACGGCTCCGTCCAACTTCATCGCGGACCTGCTCGCGCCGAAGTACCCGGCCTCGTTCATGCAGCTCGAGCAGAACTCGGACTGGCAGCTCATCCAGTTCATGATCGCGCCCGGCGCTCTGTTCAACCCGTTCCACGCGGCAGACCCCAAGGTCGACGAGCTGATCTCGACGTACCAGTTCGGCGACGACGCGACGCGCGAGGCGGCGGTCAAGGAGCTCAACGCGTACATCGTGGATCAGGCGTGGTTCGCGCCGTTCTACCGTGTGCAGGCGAGCTTTGCGACAGAGCCCGGCACGACCGCAGAGACCCTCCCGACGAACTCTCTGCCGAACATCTACGACATCCAGCCGGCCTCGTAGTGACCATGACACGACCCGTCCGCCGCCCCTGCACCGGCGGGCGGGTCGTCCTCGGCACCCCGACCTAGACTCGACCCGTGCCGACCAAGGGGACATATGCCAAGGGCAGCGCCCGTCGCGAGGAGATCCTTGCGACGGCGCTGCAGGTTATCGCCGAGAAGGGCTATCACGGCACGACGCTGCGGGGGATCGGGCGCGAGCTGGGCGTCGAGCCGGCGCACATCCTGTATTACTTCGCGAGCCGCGAGGACCTGCTCCGAGAGGTCATCGAGCGGTGGGATGCCGTGAGCCTGACCGAGCCGGAACCCGACGCCGACGCGCTCGAGGCGTTCGCCGCCGCCATCCGCCGCAATCTGTCGATCCGCGGCATCGTCCATCTCTATCTGGCCTTCGCTGCCGAGGCGATCGACGTCGAGCACCCCGCCCACGCGTTCTTCCGGGATCGATTCACGTCGGTCGTCGAGGAGCTCGCCGCGACCATCGCGTTCGGTCAGGAGGCGGGCAGCATCCGGCCGGAGCTCGATCCCGACCGCACCGCGCGGCAGCTCGTCGCCCTCGCGGACGGCCTGCAGCTGCAGGCGCTCATGGACAGCACGGCGGATGCCCCGACCGACCTCGAGGCGACCCTCGACAGCCTCTTCGTCGGAGGGCGCAGGGTTCGCCTCGCCCGCCCATATCAGCTGCGGCCCACGCCGACCGATCCGACGACTCCGACCTCGACCTCGACCGAAGGGCCGTCATGACCATCCAGCACACCGTCGTCTTCCGCCTCGTCCACGCGGCGGGGTCCGCGCAGGAGGCGGAGTTCCTGCGCGCCGCGGTCGACGCCCTCACGACGATTCCGCAGGTCGACGACTTCGCCATCCGCCGGCAGGTGAGCGCGAAGAGCGATGCCGACTGGCAGTTCTCGATGAGCTTTGCCGACGAGGCCGACTATCGCGCGTACGACGAGCACCCGCAGCACCGCGAGTTCGTCGCAACGCGGTGGCAGACCGAGGTCGCCGACTTCCAGGAGTACGACTTCACGACCTACGATGTCGGCGCCCTGTCCTGACGGCGGGTCTGCCGTTCACCAGCTCGCGCGGGCCTGCGCGCGTCCACTCAGCGTCGGCACAGACGCGCATGAGAATATGGACGGATTCCCCTGCTCGGCAGACCCTCCGAAGGCCTGCCTGACGATCGCCGAGAACCGGGTGCCGGCCAGATCCTCCGGTATCCGACCGCCGAGAGGACCCGAGTGAGCCAGACGACCAAGCCTGCCGAGCGCGGCCGTCGCACGATCGCGCGGCACGGAGAGCTGCGGTCGCCGCATCCGTTCGCCCAGGTCGCGAAGATCATCGCGATCATGCTGTCGGTCGTCCTGGTCTCGGGCGTCGGCGTCGCGGCCTACGCCGCGATCGATCTCACGCAGGGCTTCGTCACGGACGCCGTCGAACTCGAGGGCCAGGATTCGGTTCCGCCCGACATCGGCGCGATCGAGGGCGGCGTGAACCTGTTCCTGGCGGGGACGGATGCCTGTGAAGAGCAGTACGCCGCCTACTTCGGCGAGCGCTGCACGGGTGCCGACGCCGAGGGCGAGCTCAACGACGTCAACATGCTCGTCCACATCTCGGACAGCCCGCGCCGCGTGACGGTCATCTCGTTCCCCCGCGACCTCATGGTGCCGATCCCGGCCTGCACCCGCGAGGACGGCTCCGAGGGATCCGCGATGAGCAAGCAGATGCTCAACTCGGCATACATGTACGGCGGCCTGCCGTGCGTCGTCAAGACGGTGTCGCAGCTCACAGGGCTCGACATCCAGTACGCCGCGAAGATCACGTGGGGCGGCGTCATCGAGATCACGAACGCCGTCGGCGGCGTCGACGTGTGTCTCGCGAGCGGCATCAAAGACAAGTACACCGGCATCGACTGGCCCGCCGGCATGCGGAACATCCAGGGCATCGAGGCGCTGCAGTTCCTGCGCACGCGCCACGGCGTCGGCAACGGCGGCGACCTCGGCCGCATCTCGAACCAGCAGCAGTACATGTCGCGGCTCGCCCGCACGCTCGTGAGCGAAGAGGTGCTCTCGAACCCCGCGACGCTCTACAAGCTCGCGACCACGGCTGTCGACAACATCACCCCGTCGCAGACGCTCACGAACCCGCTCACGCTCGTGCAGATCGCGCTCGCGGTCAAGAACGTGCCGTTCGACGAGATCGTCTTCATCCAGTACCCCGTCAACGGCGATCCCGAAGACCCCAACCGCGTCGTCCCGAACAAGAACGCCGCGCAGGCGCTGTGGGACGCTCTCGCGACGAACCAGCCGCTGCAGCTGACGGGTGAGGTGAGCCAGGGCGACGGCGTCGTGGTCGTCGAGCCCGAGACGCCCGCCGAGACGGCCGCGCCGGATCCGTCAGCGACGGCCGCCGCGCCCGCCGTCGAGCTGCCCTCGTCGATCGCGGGACAGACGGCCGCGCAGAACACCTGCTCCAACGGCAACGTCAAGGGCTGACGCTTGGCAGCCCCCGGCACCCGGCCCTCGCAGCCCGGGCGCGAGACACTCGCCCGCCACGGGCGGCTGCGGACGCCGCATCCGCTCCTCTTCATCCTCTCGATCGTCGGCGTGACGGTCCTCGTCGTGATGGCGAGCGTGACCGGCGTCGCCGCGTTCTCGGTCTGGAACGCGGCATCCGCCATCGCCGACAACGCCGTCGTGCTGGACGCCGACGAGGCCATCCCGCCGTCGCTCGGGGCGATCGAAGGCGGCGTCAACCTCCTGCTCGTCGGTACGGACTCGTGCGAGGGACAGGATGTCGCGCTCTTCCCGCGCTGCGCCCTGAAGGATTCCCCGGGCGAGCGGAACGACGTCACGATGCTCGTGCACATCAGCGACAACCCGCGGCGCGTGACGGTCGTCTCGATCCCGCGCGACATGCTCGTCGACATCCCGGGCTGCGCACAGCCGGACGGCGGGGAGTCGCGCGCGATGCGCTCGACGATGATCAACGCGTCCTACTTCTACGGAGGACTCGGCTGCTCCGTGCGCACCGTCGAGCAGCTCACGGGGGAGACGATCCAATTCGCGGCCGCGATCCGCTGGACCGGCGTCATCCACATGTCCGATGCGATCGGCGGCGTGGACGTGTGCGTCGCGGGTGAGATCAGCGATGCGCACACGGGCCTGCACCTCACCGAGGGCCCGCACACGCTTCAGGGCGTCGAGGCGCTGCAGTTCCTGCGCATCCGCCACGGCATCGGCGACGGGTCCGACCTCGGTCGCATCTCGAACCAGCAGCAGTTCATGTCGTCGATGGTGCGCAAGCTGCAATCTGGTGCAGTGCTCGCGAACCCGCAGGTGCTCTTCACACTCGCGACGACCGCGCTGTCGCAGGTCACGCAGGGGCAGCTCGTACTGAGCTCGGGGCTCACGAACCCGCAGCTCATGGTGCAGATCGCGATGGCCGTGAAGGACGTCGACTACGCCGACATCGTCTTCGTGCAGTACCCCACCTACTACCGGCCCCGCGTGGGAGTCGACGGGAGCGACCTGCTGCCGGTGACCTCCGCCGCGGGCGTGCTCTTCGAGGCTCTGCGCGCGAACCAGCCGCTCACCCTCACGGGCGACGCGAGCCAGGGCTACGGCGTCGAGGTGACCGGAGAGGTCGCCGCGCCGGCACCCACGGCGACACCGAGCGCCTCGGCAACCCCTTCGGCGACGGATGCCGCTCCCGTCGTTCCCGAGCAGCGCGTCGACCTCCCGTCGACCATCGCGGGTCAGACGGCGGCCCAGGTGACCTGCACCCAGCCGCAGTACTGATCGCGGGTCCCGGGCCTGGGGAGCCGCGGCTCAGGGTGACCCGACGGGTGCCGTGCGGCATCCGTCAATCGGCGAAGCCCTCGCGGTCCACGCGGCGGTGGTATCGCATGCCGGCCATGCCGCCGAGCAGCGCCCCGGCCAGTGTCACGACGGCGGCGCCGACGGCAGTCAGGATGCCGGTGGTCGTCGCCGATTCGGGGGTGACGGGGATGCGGGGGAACGCGTCGAGCGTCGACAGCAGGTCCCACTGGGTGCCGGCGATCGCCGTGATGACGGCGACGAGGACCGCGATGACAACAGCCCAGAGCCAGACGGCGAGGCCCTGCTTGAGACCGCTGAATCGTGCCATGCGTCCCGCGACGTAGCCTCCCGCGAAATACGCGATGAACAGCACGAGGGCGACGGCGATCGCCCCGATGATCGTCGCGACGCCCATGTTCTCGGCGGCGGCATTCGCGGCGTCCTCCGCGCTCCCGGGAGCCGTGAGCCCGACCGCAGCGCCGATCGCCGCGATGAGCGCGGTCAGGAGCACCGCGAGTCCCATCGCCGTGAGCCAGCCGAAGAACGCCGAACCGAACTTCATCCCGCCGAAGCGCTCCTCTTCGCGAGCGAGCACCTCGTCGCGGATGTTCCGGCTCGCCGTGGTCGCCGAAACCGGTCGCGTCCCGTCGCTGGCAGTGGTCGCCGAGGCCTCGTACGGACGACGGGTGTCGAAAGGGCGTCCGGCGTCGTCCCGACGGATGGGGTCGAACGGGCGTGCGGACCTGTCTGCATCCATACAGCGAGCTTCGCCTCTCGCCCTCGCGCGAGCACGGGCCTTGCGGGTCGGGATCCGACGACGTACCCTGCCCGACGTGTCGCGCCTGTTTGCGGGCATGTCGACCACTTCGTGCGGGGCGCCCGCCCCACCATGCTCGGCCCGGTTCGTGGTGCCGCTCATGAGCAGTTATGCTTGCTAGGCGCATGCGTCGGCCGTGGCCGTTCGGATGCCTGGAGACGTCGCATAGTTCGGCCTAGTGCACCACCCTGCTAAGGTGGAGTCCCCTTACGGGGACCGAGGGTTCAAATCCCTCCGTCTCCGCAAGAAAATAACCTGGTCAGAGCTGGTTTTCATCGGCTGCATCGACCATCAATGCAGCTCGAAGGTTCGCATCCGGGAGGTCGCGCGCGAACTCAGCGCGAACCGCTGACTTGTCGAGGTGCTTGAGGGCCGCAATCTCCTGGTGTTCGCCTAGTACGTGCGCGTAGATGCGCAGTAGCGTCGCGGGGTTCTTGTGGCCCAGCCATCCGGCGACCTGGTGCACGGGGATTCCGGCACGCAGCCAGTTGGAGGCGGCGTAGTGGCGCAGGTCGTGAATCGTGTGGCCCAGTGATGTCTTCGGCCATTTCACCGCCTTGCGAAAGCCATTGCCGCGCAGCTGTTTGCCTGTCGGTGTCACGAACAGATAGTCGTGGCCGCGTCTCGTGCCCGCATGTTTGCGGGCGATCTCGTTCGCCCTCCCGGTGAGGGGGACGACACGCGACTTCTTCGTCTTGGGTCCCTTCTCGGCGTATCCATCTGACTGGGCGCGTGACACACGCAGCCCCGGGTACGGGACATCTTGGAGTCGCCCGATGCGGCTGGCTCGCAGTTCCGACCACCGGAGGCCGGTGAGGCTGATGAACTCGCTGATCTCGGCCATGGTTGGATTGACCTCACGCTGGCGTTCGAGCATCTCAGCGAGTTCTTGGTCTGTGGGCGGGTCGACCATGTCGTGGGTCACGGCTGTCTGCTCGCCAGCAGGCATCGGCACAGCGCGCACCGGGTTCTTGGTGCGCATCTTCTCCCGGATGGTGAACTGGAACAGCGCGCTCAGAGAGGTTCGCGCGCGAGCGACCGTCGAGTGCGCCTTGCCCTGCAGCTGCTCGGTGAGATGTTCGAGGATGTCGCTCTCTGTTATGGCGCTGATCGGAAGGCGCGCCCAACTCACCGGCGTGTTGGCGAGGTTGTCGCGGTCGGTGCGCCATGTGTGGGGTGCGACTTGGCCGACGCGTGACTCCAGGAATTCGTCGACCACTTCCGCGAATGTCTTCTTGCTCTGACTCGGGGGGATGAACTCGCCGAACTGAAGGGCTCGATACTGCTCGCGCTCCCAGGCCTCGGCGTCTGACTTGCGCACGAAGGTCTCCATCGCCACGATGCGACCGTGGTGCTTGATGCGGACCTGGTAGCGCAATGCACCCGCGCTGGTCTTGCGTCGTTCAATACTCATGCTTCGACATGCCCGAGCCGGCGGATGTCCGCGAGAGGGTAGAGGCGTCGATGCGCGATCGTGAGCGGCTCCACGGGCGCATTGCCTGCGAGAGCGAGCGCGCGAAGGGTCGTCCGATGGATGCCGATCAGCCGAGCCGCTCGCGCTTCGGAGCAGAATAGGCACTCCGGATCCTCGCGCGGTGGCTGGTCCACCGGGATGCGTGCACTCGGTAGCGGGCGTTGTGTGTTTCTAACCACCTGCAGGTCGGCCGGCGTGAAAGTTCATTCCGTCGAGCCGCCCTGCCTTGCGTGCGTCGATGATCCATTGCGACGCCGTGCGGTGAGGGATGCCGAGTTCCTTCTGCAGTAGCTGTGCCGGCGGTAGCCCGGCGAGAGCTGCGCTGCCGTAGAGCAGTTCGACCGCCTCCATGCGAGCCTCACTGCCGCCTCGCTTGACGACCTCGGCTGCGAGAGATGGCGGGAGGATGCGACCTTCGGCCGTAGTCAGCTCGTCCAGGCTCACCCAGGTGGCGAGCGGATCCCGCTCATCATCAAGTGTGAGGAAGATGCAGCGAGGCGCGGCCGTCTGCACGATCGCCTGCATGCCGACCTTCGCGACAGTGAGGTAATTCAGCTCGACATCGTCGCGCGTCGCGGAGTTCGTCACGCTCCTGATGACGTACCGACCATCGCGTCGTAGATAGTGCGCCGTGATGGCCGTCTCGATTCCGAGCGCAGCATCCGTCGTTGTGGCCCTGAATGCGGGCGCAATGCGCAGTGCGGACCCGACCGGCTGAGTGGCATGAGCGACCGTCACGTCTTCGCCATCGAGTGTCTTCACGTCGACCTTCACCTCCCTAGTTTGTCTAACCGCACGGCGCTTCTGCAGTGGATCTTGTGGAAGCGTATCACTTAGTGCTTCTCTAAGGTAGAAGCACTTTTCGGATAGACAAGGCGGCTTTCGATGATCACCGTGTATACGACCGGCTCCGGGTGCCTGCAGTGCAGGATGACTAAGCAGGTCATGACCTCGGCGGGGCTTGAGTTCGCCGACGTCGATCTGACAGACGCGGCGAACGCTGTCGCCCGCGACTACGTCACGGATGACTTGGGCTACTCGCAAGCACCGGTCGTCGTCGTGGACGAGAACGACCACTGGTCGGGCTTCCGCCCCGATCTCATCGACCGGCTCGCGCAACGCCTCGGGCGGCGTCATGGCTGACGACGAGTCGAGCGACGAGCGCCGCAGGCGACGCGCGGAGGAGGTCCGCGCCTATAAGGCGGCGTACCGCCGTACCCACGCCGCCGAGATCGCCGAGTACCGCGCGAAGTACCGTGCATTGCATCGCGAGCAGATCGCGGCCCAGCAACACGACTACAACGCGCGGTTACAGACGGAACGGAAGGCCATGCGGGCCCAACGTGAGGCCGAAGAGAAGCGGGAGGCTACCCGACTCGAACGCGCGGAGGCGCGACGGCAGAAGTCGCGGGCTGAGTACGCGAAGGATCCGCAGCGCGTGCTCGATCGGCAGCGCAAGTACCGAGCCAAGCGGCGAGAAACCGATCCCGAGCACTACCGCGCCGTCAAGCGTGAAGCGCTGAAGCGCTGGCGAGACAACCATCGGGAAGAGCAAAACGCGAAGGATCGCGAGCGCTACCGCGCCAATGCCGTCGAGCGAACCGCTCGGATGCGTGCCTACTATGCCGAGAACTCCGCGACAGTTCTCAAGCGCAAGCATGAGAAGTGGGCGAAAGATCCCGAAGCCAGCCGTGAGCAGCAACGGCGCTATCGAGCCCGCGAGGCGCAGCGCCGCCGTGACGGATTACCCGCCTGGCGGCTGCATCGAACGACCGCAGATGAGGCGCTCGCCAACAAGCAGGCCGCAGACGAGTTCTTCCATCGCGAGTTCTCTGCCGCGCAGATCGCGCGGATGAGCGCTGGACCACCTACGCCAGCCGAGATGCTCGACGCGTGGGAGCGGGACTGCGCTCGTGCTCGGGCGCGCTCGTATTACACGATTCCTCCACAGGATCGGGCGAATCGCCTATCAGACCGGCTCGGGGCGGATCGGATTCGTGATCGGCTGCGCCGACGACTGGACGCTGAGCGCGACGGCGTGGAGAACGAGCGACTGGATGAGATTGGTCGGCAGATCAACGATCGGCTGCGCCAGTTCCCGCGGCGGAGCGTCACACTCCGAGATCCTGCCGCACCGCTCCACATCGACGGACAAGGGGCAAGCACGGGGCTGTCGCGATGACCGATTCACAAATCCTCCCCAGCTACGAGTTCGACGACCAATTCCACCGGCCGCCAGATCGACGGCGCGTGTCACCCGCGCGCACCAGAATCACAAACGAACGGAGACCCTCATGACCGACCGAGCTCATAACGAAGAGGCGCTCTACCGCACCGCTGTCGCCGCAGTCACGTACTACGCGGGGAGGCCGGACGCCGAGCCGGGGTACACCATCGACGAGGATCTCGACTGGTGCATGCAACCCCTCGCCGGAGTGACAGAGCCTGAGCGATCGGTCCTGCGGGGCCTCATCCGGGCGACGATCGTTGATCCGACTCGCGCGCGCCAGGCACTCGTGCGCCGACTCGCAGTGGCTGCGGATGACTGAGGAGAGCGAAATGGGAATGGACAGCATCAACACGGTGGGACTCCTTGTCACCGCTGTCGGCAGTGTCGTCCTTATCCTTGCGCTCCCCGTTCTCGGCGCGGCGGCAATACGCGGCAGCGCGCGCGCCGTGGTTCGGATCATCACTGTCATGGCCGTGGTCGCGGTGGTCGTCTTCCTTGCCGCGCTCGCAGTCGGATCTTCTCTCGGCGTGAGCACCGGAGTCTGAAGCCGCGGGCATTCCCTGAAGGTCGCGAACTCCTAGCGCGAGATCCCGCGATCCGGACCCGACGGAGCGACAACCGGTGCAGCGACATCGACTGCGGGCCGCTCGACAGGAACCGTCCTGCGAAGCTCGACGAGCTGACGTGTCAGGGTCGCCTCCGCGGCTGTTCGTGCTTGCGAGTCGGTGGGGAGCGGCATTCGGGGGAGTACTTCCGCCAGGGCGACAGTGTGAAGCTCGATGAGCAGCTCGCCAACCGGGCTGGATGGCCGGCCCATCGAGAGTGCGAAGTCGGTCACGGCCCGGAGTTCCGAAAGCCAACGCATTGACCGAGGAGCCGACATCGATCGAGCTTGACCTCGCCTCAGAGCTTGCGTCGCACCCGCAAAGCTCGAGGCATCCGTCCTCTCCGCCTCGAACAAGACCGCATCGTAGTTCCCCAAGATCGTCAGGCGATCCACGCTCGGCGACGTTTCAAGGGTGGCGGTGAGCGCGCCCGTGGCATCGAAGCCGAAGTCGTGAGACTCGACGTTCGTGAACCGACCTCCGCGACCCGCTCGCACATCGAGCATGTATCTGGATGCCGCGGCCAGAAGGCTCTCGGCCCGCGGCGTAGCCACAACGACCACCCGTGTCGCGAACCCGCTCTGCGCGAAGACATCGCAAGCGGCCAGTACGGCGCTCGGCGTTTGGAATGTGCCTTCCAGAAGCATGGAACGACCCGTAGTCCGTGCATGACGGAGGGAGCTCGTCATCCAACCCGCGGTCGGTTCAGCAAGCAGCCGCGTCGCTTCGGGGGAACGCGATCTTGAGAGCTCGAGGAAGTGAGGGTGGAAGGCGGTGAGGCCTTCATTGCTGACGATCGCGATGCCCTCGGGGTACTCAGTCGCTAGTCGGGATGCTGCTGCAGGCGCGCCACTACCGACCTGTCCGTCGAGCACGACCAGCGTGGGGCTGTCAGCCGGCGCGTGAGGGAAGACAGCGGGCGCGATCCGTTCTTCGAAGATCCGCACCTGCTCTGGTTCCGACGGTGTCCAGTCGGTCATGACGACCTGCCCCTGAGCTCAGATGTCCGCTGCTCGAGACTCTCCCGCTCTGCGTCGACCGCGTCCCGGTCGTACCCGTCGACGTCCAAGACTTCGCGTCGGATCTCAGTCGCCTCGCGCACGGCCTGAGTGAGTTCGAGGATGCCCTCGTCTGCGAGTTGAAACAGCGTCGCGATCGCCGCGCTCGCCGCATCGCTTAGAGCGTCGTATGCGACGGCGTCGTTCGCGCGCCACGCCGACCGATCGGCAATCATCGAGCCTCCGACCAGGAGTCTACTTAGGTCGCCAAGGCCGCCTGCCGCGCCCGGTTCGGGCTTGAGCGCGATGTTCTTTCCGAGGTCTCCGACCAGCGCACCCGCATCGCCATCCGCGCGACTCGCAACTAGTCACCAGTGAGTGTTCGAGACCAAGCGAGGTCGCCGGTGTCCGTCTGCCTGGCCGGCCGATCGTAGTTCGCTCCCGGCTGCTCCGCGCCGGTCCTGCGGCATATCCTCCCTCGCTTCGCTCAGTCCGGTAATCCTCGGACCGGCGCTGCGCCGCCTTCGCTCACTCTCGATCCTCCTGCCAGAAAGGCGAACAAGAACAGTTGAACGGAGAAAGATCCGATGTCCACCCCCACCGCCCTCCGGGGCACCATCGAGCACCTCGACCCGAACAGCCTGGTGGTCGAAGAGAACGTGCGGCCGAGCGCGCCGTTGACCAAGGAGTTCGTGCAGAGCATCCGTGAGAACGGTGTCCTCACTCCTGTCCTCGCCCGGCGTGACGGCGAGCAGGTGATCGTCCGGGCGGGGCAGCGCCGCACGCTCGCCGCGATCGAAGCCGGCATCGAGGCGATCCCCGTGTACGTGGTCGACGCCGACGACGTCACTACGGAGCGGATCATCCAGCAGATGGTGGAGAATGACCACCGCGAGTCGCTCACCGCCGCCGACCGCGCCGCCGCGTTCCAGCAACTCGTGTTCGAAGGGCTGGGCGTGGCCACCATCGCCAAGCGCACCGGCACCAAGCAGGTCGAGGTGAGGACAGGCCTCGCCGTCGCGGACAACCCGGTCGCCGCGTCCGCCGCTCAGCAGCACGCGCTCACCCTCGACCAGGCCGCTGTGCTCATCGAGTTCGACGACGACCCGGACGCGCGGGAGAAGCTGATCGAGGTGGCGACCACCGACCCCGCGCAGTTCGCGCACGCGGCGCAGCGTGCCCGGGACGAGAAGGCACGGGCGAAGGCGAAGGCCGACGCCGAAGCGGACCTCACCGCGCGCGGGTTCACGATCCTCGAGAAGGACTACTTCTACGACGGCGAGTACACCCGCATCAGCGAACTGACCACCGCCGAGGGGGAGCGGGTCACCGCCGACGACATCGCAGACGCCGACGGGCGCGCCGCGTCAGTGTGGGCCGGCTGGGACGGGGGAGTGCAAGCCACCTACCTGATCGCCGACCCGAAAGCAGCCGGCTTCAAGAAGGCGTCAGGCTCCGGTTCCGGGAACGGGCCGATGACCGACGAGCAGAAGGAAGAACGCCGCACCCTGATCGCCAACAACAAGGCATGGGCATCCGCTGAAACTGTGCGTCGCGAGTGGCTGGCCACCTTCCTGTCCCGGAAGACGCTTCCGAAGGATGCCGCCGCCTGGGTCGCGCACGCGCTCACGTTCCACCGGCACACCATCGGCGCGGCGATCAGCGCAGGCAACGTCCTCGCGCACGACCTGCTGTGCCTCGACCCTGCTGAGCTGTACTCCGGCCGGGACAACATCGCCGAGCTCCTCGCGCAGCACCCGACCCGGGCGCAGCACGTTACCCTCGCGATCGTCCTGGGCGGGATCGAATCAGCCACGAGCCGGGAAACGTGGCATCACCCCACCAGCCGCGATGCGGACTACTTCACCCGGCTTGCGGAGTGGGGATACGCGCTCAGCGACGTCGAGCAGTTCGTCCCCGATCACTCCCTGCACGCTGAAACGAACGTCAAAGCCAGCGACCGGGCACAGGCCCACGGGTCGTTGCCAGTCGACGACCCGGTCGACGAATAGGGCTGTCGGGCCCTTCACCGGCGTCCCGCCGGCGAGCGCGCGCCTCAAGAACCACCGCGCGGTGGCTCTACCAACTGGAGGCGGGCGGCTGCGGCACCGATCATGACGCCCTGAACGGCACGCTGCCTCCCACTCGCTTACGAGCATGCCGCCGTCCACTGGCCGGGCCCGCCGCAAGCGGCGACTTATCGGACCGTGATCTGCAATGCAGGGGTCGGGCAGTCGGTCGACCGCTGCGCGTCCCGCTCGACCCGGTACGGACCTGAGTGCATACACTCGTCCTATGCCAGCAGCTTCCCTTGGTCCGACCCGTTTCCGAACGGAGGCGGACATGCTGGAGCCGCTCGAAAAGTACGCGGTCGGCTTGACCCGCGGTGCAACGGTGTTCTTCGAGGTCCCTTCGACTGCTGGCGTGCCGGACGTTGTAGCGTTGGCGCTCGATCTCGATGCCATCGCGGATCGCGGATCGACAACGCCGCTCCTCGAGCCAGTGCAGATGCGCATCATGCTCGGAATGACCCGGCCCCGAAATCCCCTCAGCCGCGTGTGGAGCGTCGACGGCCTGTCGGAGATCGCCGGAGTCGGCGCGACACATCTCCGCCGATCAGTTCTTCCTCAACTTGTCGATGGCAATCATCTCGTCCGGGACAATGAAGGGTGGCGGATCGCCTACAGATATCGCTCACTTGCGCGTCGAACGATCACGATCGAGGCAAAGTTGCGAGATTGGCGTGGCGCAGTAAGTCAGGCTTCGCGGCACGCTGGCGTAGCGGATGCGGCGTGGGTGGCTCTCGATGAGGTCTCGTCGCGCACGGCTCGACGCCACGAGAGCTGGTTCTTGACCTACGGGGTCGGGCTCCTGTCGGTATCCCCAGATGGCGAGGTCATGAAATTGATCCCCCCGGGAGAGCGCCGATCGCGCAAGCCCGGGAGAGAACTTCTGGTCGAGCGCGCGGTCGCTCTCTACCGTGAGGGCCGCCGGTCGGGTGATGTCCCGATCGTGTTCGGCGAACGCTTACTGGCGACTACAGGAGCTGATCCCAGATTGTTAGGTGCCGCGGCAAGCTGATGCCGGCAAGAGGCTGCGCCGCGGCGGCGTCGACCGCTGCTCGCACGGCCCCGCGAATCGCGGCCTCTTGAGACTTCCCCTGTTCAAATGCTCGACCGGCGAGTCGGCCCTGCCAATGCATGAGATGCAAACGCGCAAGAGTGTGATCCCAATCGGACTTCGCGTGAAGCGCAGGGCAGTAGGGGCAGTCGCACGTCACGTAACCGTCTGCGCGACGCATGGCATCATGGACTGCGCGCTCGACTGGGTGCAACAGAGTCGGCTCAAAGTATCGCTCCACTTCCGGCTGACCGCCGCTGCCTCCCTGCGAGTGCTCCTTAAAAGCCTGGCCGGAACCGAACAAGCCCGAGCCGAAGCCGTGTCCTCCAAACGCGAGCTGCAACCAACCGGTCAGGCCCGTCTGCGGAAGCAGGAGCGCGTGACCCTCGTCGGCAGCGAGTTGCGATAGTCGCTTGTATCCGGTCAGAAGCTCTAGCGAAAGTGGCTGGTGGAGCGAGCGAACGGTGGACGGCCACTGGACACGGATGTGCCAGACGTCGAACTGCTCCTGGTCGAGCAGTTGCGCAAAGAGCTTCGCCCGCAGCGACTCGCTCGACAGCCAGGTCGCCGGCAGAGTTAGATTGAGCGCCAACCGCTCTCCGGTCCCCAGGTTCGCAAGCGCATCGTCACCTTGGGCGAACGCAGCATCGAGTGCAGTCTGAGCGTTCGTGGGGTCAAGCGCTCGACCCGGGGTGAGTAGCAGGTTCGCCCCGACCGTCCGTTGAAGCTCGAGCAAAGATGGGATGTCGTCCCCCGCCTCGGCCAAGTACGGCCGCCAGCGACGTGCGCGGTCTGACACCGCGGGCACCCGTACGATCGTGGGATCCTTCAGGTAACCGAGTGGGTCAGCCATCGTCACGGACGCGACCACACAACTCGAGAGCCACGTCGATAGCGACTCGTTCGTTGCCTGCGGCAAGGCTACCGAGGCGGCTGCAGCGACGCGGCCCCGGGTCACCGACGCCACGCTTGCCAGCAACCGAGGCATAAGAATGCCGTTTTGGTGAGGTCGGTGGACCATGAAAACGGGGCTCGAGCGCGACAAAGCCGAGTCGCGACTCAGGAGCGCAACCGCATCTTGCTCCCTCGGCACCTCATGTGGGACGATCGCTGATCCTGCCCCCGCACCACTCAGGACGACAGTTGTCGCTCCATCGGGAAGGACGCCACGTGGGGCGAACGTCTGAGCAGTCGGTGCGAGATCAAGGTCATCCTCGAGACTGTCGGACGCGACGCCGTCGGTCTCCTCGTCCCAGTCGAAATCCTCTTCGTCGCCGGCCTTATCGCTGGTGTCACTCATTTGGCTCCAACCGCTGAAGATTGCTCGTGGCGCTGCCGCGCTCGAACTCCTGGTAGCTGACCAGGCGATCAAGTACCGTGCGGACCCGGGGACCAACGCTTGATGGAAGCGCGGAAGGGCCGGCCTCGATGGCCTGAAGCGCTTCGTCCCACGTGTACGCCCGAGTTTCGTCGTAGAAGGGGTGACTCCCGGACGCGGCCAATCGCACGGTCACACCGACAGCAAACAGATCGGCAGCTTTGCGCGCTCGTTCCCCACGGATCTGCTCTGGCGCCATGTAAGGTGCTGTCCCGATCCGTCCCGGGTATATCGTCACCGTCGTTTCGGAGATCGAACGTGCGAGGCCCAGGTCGAGGAGCACCGGGTCTGACCAGGAACCGTTCCTGAGGGCGACATTGCCGGGCTTGATGTCCCGGTGCACAGTGCCGTCGGCCGAGTGCATGTCTCTCAGACCCATGAGTAGTCCGACAAGCAGATCTTCCACTTCTCGCCCGGTCGGACGTTCCCTTACTCCGAGTGCCGACTCCAAGTCGCCGCCGTCGATGTACTCGAAGGTGAGGGCTGGGCGCATCGTGCCGCCCAACTTGACCGCCCCGACGTTGAGCAGCCTGACCACGTGCGGACTATCGACTCGAAGCAGACCGCTTACCTCGCGGGCAACCCGCTCCGGCGGGTAGCCGTCTTCACAGATGATCTTGACGGCGGTGTCGTCCACGCGCCAGGTGTCGCCGAACGCGCCCCGGCCAAGAAACGACACGCGAGCGGCACCGAGCGCAGCAGAGACTTCTGCCGCCGGGTACCGAGGTTGTGTCACTCGGAGTACGCAATCGTCGAAATCGTGCTGACCATCGTTAACCCCCCGCGGATGGATCCGGACACGAGCCGACATTACCGAAGCGGCCCCTCGACAATGGCACTCCATGCCGAACTTGCGTCCCGAGAAGTCCGAGGGAGAGAACCCGACAGACAGGCGGCCCGACCGACACGTCAGCGTCTCGAGGAAGCTATCCAAGAATCGATGGAAGCAGTTCAGGAAGCAATGCACGCAGGCACTTTCTGTGTAAGCACTCGATACTTAGACAGAATCGGCGTACCGTGGACACGTGCGCGGCGGCCTCGAGCGGTGGAAGCGGGGTGTCGAATCACAAGGGGTTCGGCAAGCGATGGCCTACGCCTTCAAGGGAAGCTGCGACTCCCACCTTCGGAGTGTGACTGGCGTTGAAGCCCTCGCCGGGTACAGCGAAGCCGACGACGCGCACGTGACTCGCTTCACGGTTGCGGCCGGCGAGATCACCGTCGATGCCCTCGACGCCCAGCAGCTCCGTCGCTGGGTGGATGGTCACGACCCGCTCACCGACGAGCAGCGTGGCCGCGAGCTGAAGTCGCCCACCGCCGACCTCATCCTTGACGGCACGATCAACGCGCCGAAGTCGTACAGCATCGCGGCGATGATCAGCCCCGAGCTCGCGACGGAGTTCGAGGCCCTTCAGGACCGGCTGCGGGACCGGATCATCACGACCTGGCAGCGCGAGTTGAACGCCCGGCGCGGCGCCGGCGGCAGCATCCGTGAAGCACTTCACAAGATAGAGGTGGTCGAACTTCGGCACCGACGGTCACGGGCGCTCGACCCGCACATTCACCGGCACCTGTGGCTCAACGTCAAGGTCCAAGGCGAAGACGGCAAGTGGTCGAACGTCGATTCGCGAGTCGCCATGAAGCTCCACACGCTCATCAACGCAGAGGGAGAACTCGCCGCGCGAACCGATCCGCGATGGCTGCGCGCGCTCGCCGAGCAGGGCTTCACGCTGAACGAGGACGGCGAGATTGCTCAACTTGCGGATGCCGTGCGTCCGCTGTCTCGCAGGTCGAACCAGATCGAGGCGAACCGGGCAAAGCTGCTTCTCGAGTGGCGAGCGGAGCACCCGGGTCAGGAGCCCGACCACGACGTTCTGCAACAGGTCGATCGGCTCGCGTGGTCGAAAAGTCGGCCCAACAAGCCCGACGTCGTCGACGAGTATGAGTGGGAACAACTCGTTCGAGCAGAGCTCATCGCAATCGATCACGGAATGCTTTGGACGCGCGCGGCCCTGGCGCCCCGGAGACGCGTGATCGGCGGCCTCGATCGCGATCTACTCGCAGCGGTGGCGATCGTCGACGCGGACGCCCGCTCGACAGGTTGCGGTGGCCGCTTCAGCCTGTACGACGTCCGCGCTGGTGCGACTCGGGCGGTCGCGACATCCGGAATCGTCGAAGAACGGTCAGTTGTTCAGGAGCTCATCGATGACGTCGTCGCCCGTGCACACCTGCTCAGCGTTGATCTGCTCGGGGATGAGGCGGATCGTCCTGCGCACATCAAAGGCTTCATGGCCGCTTCGACCGCCGCGCTGAAGGTCGAGCTCGCTGCTCACTTCGACGCGCTCACCCGGGCCGGAAGGTCGGTCGAGCAGAGCGAGATCATCGACCTCGCTGCTGAAGTCCTCGACGGCGAGACCACGCTCGACGACGGACAGCTTGCCGCAGCTTCGGCGATCGCCGGCACGGATCGCCTCGTCTCGGTGACAGGGCCGGCTGGCGCGGGAAAGACGACGATGCTGCGCGTGGCGCGGCTGGCCCTGGCGCAACAGGGACGGCACCTCGTCGTCGTCGCGCCCACCAAGAAGGCTGCTTCGGTCGCCGGCCGCGAGATCGGCGCGACGGCTTCCAGCCTGCACGCGTTGCTCGCTGACCACGGCTGGCGATGGGCCAGAGACGAAGCGGGCGCCGAAGCGTGGACCCGCCTCCGCCCGGGATACGCGGATGCCGCCACCGGACGCCTCTACGACGGTCCCCGCCGCTTCGTGCTGGGCGACGGCGACCGCGTGGTCGTCGACGAAGCAGGAATGGTCGATCTGCACACGGCGCGTGCGCTGGCCACGATCGCCGAAGAGACCGGCGCCGGAATCGCCATGGTTGGCGACCACCTCCAGGCGATGCCGGTGGGCCATGCGGGGGCGATGGCTTGCCTGACGCGGCGTGCGAGCGCGGTCGTGGAGTTGACGGCGGTCCACCGCTTCCGCGACCCGGACTATGCATCGCTGACGCTCCGCATGCGCGAACCGGCATCCAAGGACGAAGCGCTCGCTGTTGCCCAGGCGCTCGACGAGAAGGGGCTCATCCATCGGGTGACGGATGCTGCGCACGCGCGCGACGTGATGGTCGAGGGGTACTTCCGGTGGGCGAATGAGCGCAAGCGCATCGCGCTCGTGACGGGCACCAACGAGGAAGCGGACGCGATCAACGAGGCGATCCAGCAGCGTCGTTTGGAACTCGGCCAGCTCGAGCAGGTCCGGCTCGCGGTCGGTCAGGGCGAGCAGCGTCTGCTCGAGGGTGACATCGTTCAGACGCGACTGAACGACCGGAACGCGGATGTCGAGAACCGCGCGCTGTGGACGATCCGCCGTATCCTCCGCGACGCGCTAGAGCTCGCAAGCATCAGCGATAGCGGCGATCTACGCCAAGTGAGCCTGGAGTATGCCGCGGCGCACGTGCACCTGGCATACGCCTCGACTGTCCACGGCATCCAGGGAGAGACCACCGACGCCTCCATCGTCGGTCCTGGAGTGGATGCCTCGGGGCTCTATGTCGGCATGACCCGCGGGCGTGCGCACAACGAGGCGATCGCGATCGCCCGCACCGCTGCGGCGGCGCGGGACAAAGTGGCCGACAGCATGATGCGCGGCACGCTCGAGGTGAGCATTGATGACTCGAAGCGGGCAGCGCGGAACGAACTCGGACGCGCGGCGCGCGCGCCGATCGGAGAGCCGGACCTGCCCGCTTGGAATGATCGCACCCGTAGGCCATACGGCGGTGTGTCTGCCATCGACCAATTGGTCACCGCAAGCCGGGAGCGCGATCGGGATGCGCTCGAGCGCCTGGGCGATTTGAGGGGCTGGCTGATCGACGGCGCGCGCGCTCTCGCTCGCGTTGACGCAAGGATCGCCGCCCTCGACGCCAATGGTCACGGTCGCAGAGTTGAATCAGGACCCGAGGAGGCGCCTACTGGCTCCCGCGATCGGCTTGCCGAACTACTTTCGCTGAGGCGGTCGGAGTACGAAGCCCTCGACAGCACCTACTCCTCGCAGACTCGCGCCACTGACCTCGCGGAGGCCGAGCGCGGAGCGCGACGAAGGATGGATCCCCTGCGCCGTCAGACAGAGGAGCGAGCGAGGTCGCTCGTGCAATCGTCGGTTCCGTCCATGGGCCCGACCGGCGTCGGTGGCCCGAGCCGCTCGCTATAGGCCCGCTGCCATCACGACTCGTCCGGTGCTCTCGTCTGCCGAACCGGAGTGACGGCATCGGCCCATACCGAGCACCGAGCTGGGCGATCCCCTATCGAGAACTGGATGCCGCACGCGACGTCAGCCCATGCGACGACGACCGCATCGACTTGCATCGCGTGGGGGCCGAATCTCACCCATGCCTTGCAGGGCTTGGGCTGGGGGTCGCGGGTGATCGGGAGGACGCCGCGTTGCAGCTCCTTGTCAGTGAGTGTCTGCAATGGGCTCTCGGATGCGATCCGCCGAAGAATCCGCTCATCCATGAGTCGGTCGTAATGGTCGGCGTATCTCTTTGAGCTCGACATCGCCCGGACATCCCCTCACCCGGTCATGCACGGCTCTAGATTAGCTCGAAGATATGTTCTACACTTCCAGAACATGAGCGCCGTTGAAGTAGAACACGAAGTGACCCTATGGTTGGTCGACGACATCCCGGCGCGCATGTTCTACGCCGGCCGGCGGTGGCGTGTCACCGACATGCCGACACGGCTTCGCGACTCGATCTGGAGCGCAGAGTCGTCCGGTGGCCGAGGTCTCTACGGCTGGCGGTTCCAGGGCACCGATGAGGAGGGCGAGTCATTTGTCTTCGACGTTTACCGCGGCGAGGACGACTGGCATGTCCATCACGCCTACGCCTGACGCAGGCCGATCAGCGGCATCCCGCGCAGACATGACAAGGCGGGCAGGAGTACTGTGATTCTGAAGTGCTCCCCGAAAGTTGGACTGAGGTATTCAGTTTTGACTTTCGAGGAGCACTTTCATGCATCCACGGAGTTCTCTGTCTGAGGCTCAGCGTGTTGCCGCAGTAGCGTTGTTCGAGGCCGGTTTGGCGAAGGACGCGGCGGCTGCGCGGTTAGGTGTGAACGCTTCGGCGGTCGGCCGGTTATATAGCCGTTGGCGGCTGCGCGGGGCGGGAGCGCTGGTGACCAAGCGGACAAGGCGGGCGTTCTCGTACGAGACGAAGCTCGAGATCGCGCGACGCTATGTCGCGGGTGAGACGGCGTTGGGGTTGGCGGCGGAGTTCGACCTGTCGTCCCCGCAGCTGGTCACGGCGTGGGCGCGATCGCTGCGGGACGGCGGCGCGGAAGCACTGCGCCCTCGGCCCAAAGGTCGTGCGCCGGCCGTCCCGGATGATCCGGACGCGGAGGTGAGCGAGTTGACCCGGCTGCGGCGGGAGAACGAGCGGCTTCGCGCGGAGGTCGCGTACCTGGGAAAACTGCGGGCCTTGAGGGAGCACGAACGACGGTGAAGGTCCAGGCCGTCATCTCCCTCAAGGCAGATCACTCGCTGAGCGTGCTGCTCAGCGTCGCGGGCCTTGCCCGGTCGACGTTCTTCTACCATCAGGCCCGACTCGCCCACCCGGACCCGGACGCGGACCTGAAGACCGCGATCACCCAGGTGTTCACGGCGGCGAAGGGCCGCTACGGGCATCGTCGCGTGCACACGATGCTGATGCGGGACGGTTGGCGGGTGGCGCGCAAGACGGTGCTGAAGCTGATGCGTCAGCTCGGACTGGTCTGCCACGTGCGCCGGCGGCGCCGGTTCAACTCCTTCCAGGGCGAGATCGGCAAGGTCGCCCCGAACCTGCTGGAACGGGACTTCACCGCGACCACCCCGAATCAGAAGTGGGTCACCGACGTCACCGAGTTCCGCATCGGCGAACTCAAGGTCTACCTGTCCCCGATCATGGACCTGTTCGACCGATCCGTGATCGCCTACACGTGCGGAACGTCACCGACCGTGGAGATGACCAACGCGTCGCTGCGCGCCGCCGTCGGCTCTCTCCCGCAGGGCCAGCACCCGATGGTGCACTCGGATCAAGGCCTGCACTACCAGCACGCCTCGTGGCGTCAGATCCTGACCGACGCCGGTGCGATTCAGTCGATGTCCCGCCGGGCGACCTGCCTAGACAACGCCGTCATCGAGAGCTTCTTCGGGCACCTCAAGGAAGAGCTCTTCCACCACGCGACCTTCGCCAGCGTGGACGCATTCACCGCCGCGCTGCACGACTACATCGCCTGGTACAACACCGACCGGGTCTCCACAAAGCTCAAGGGCCTGAGCCCGGTGCAATACCGAGCACAGGCCCTTGCGGCTTAAGCTCTCAAACGGCCAGTCCAACAATCGGGGGCCAGTTCATTCCTGCCCGCCCCTGTTGCGATGGGTCAGGGAGCGATCCCGGCGCCGGTGTAAGAGACCGGCGCTACCACCGGCCCCGAGGCGTCAGCTCCGGGGCTCGTGGCTTTTGGGGCGCGTTCGACGGCGACGCTCGCGAACTTGAGCGAGGCCCCGACGTTGTCCGCGACGACATCACGGGTCTCGCGGGTCTGACCGGTCTCCTTGTCGACGTACGTGCCGAACCGGAGATCGCCGGCGACGATCACGCTGTCGCCCTTGCGCAGCGAGTCAGCGACGTGTCGTGACTGCTGGCTGAATACCACGACGCGGTGGAAGACCGTGCCGGCGTCCTCCCATCGGTTCGTCGTCTCGTTGAGACGCCGGTCGTTGACGGCGACGGTGAATCGAGCGTAGTCGTTGCCGCCCTCACTCGTGCCGTGCTCGGGATCACCAGTGAGGTTGCCCTCGATGGTGACCGGGATTCTTGTGGTCATCTTTCTTCCTTCCAGTCGAGAGACGCTGTGCGGCGCCTCACTGAGCGTGGGCCTGGCCGGTCCACGCGTCCCATTCCGCGTCGTCAGTCGCGGCTGTCCAAGAGCGAGGTCTCGTGTCGCTGTGCTCGCTTGCGCATCCGGCGCCGGATCGGCTGAGACGCGGGAGGGCCTGGGCGAGGCGTTCGTGCCAGCTGATCGGCCCGAGCCCGTTATCGCTCGGGTCGAAGGCCGCGAGGTGCGCCGTGTGAAGGGCGGAGAGCTCTTCGACGAGGGGTCCGTGCTTCCACCAGCAGTTCGGCACGACGCTGGCAGGAACGCGGTAGCGCACGGTGAACCACTCGACCCATTCCCTCAGGGCGGTCCAGTCCCGGCTGGCGTCTGCATCCGGGAGCTGACGCCAGTTCACGACGTGCACGCCGAGCGGCGTCGAGGGGCCGGCTCGGTTCCCGTACCTGGCGAGGTCGGCTGCGACGATGGCGTCGACCTCGGCATCGGTGGGCTCGTTCACCGCGACTCCTCCCGGTCGGTCAGTTTGGCGCGGAGCCGGTCGAGGGCGAGCATCGATGCCACTCGTCGTGAGCGGTGCCGCGACAGCACCACGTCTCGATCAATGAGGCGATGGAGAAGTTCGTGACAGCACGGATGCAGCGGCACGAGGTCTTCGTGGCGTTCGAAGGCCCGCCATGAGCCGTCGACGAAGTGCACGCCGTCGTAGTCCAGGTGGTGCAGCTCCAGATGCTCGGCGCGCGAGAGCCGGCCGCAGGCGACGCACGCAAGGGGGCGGCCCAGCCGCTGCTCCTTGCGGAACCAGCGGTCGCGCCGCGCGAACCAAGCCGGCGACCGCAGGAACCCTGACCGGTAGCGGTTGCCCGGACCGGACTTTCGGCTGTTGCTCATTCCTCAGTCACCGCCTCGGCATCGGCCACGGGCTCACGCGAGGTGCGCTCATCCGCGGCATCGAAGACGAGTCGCTGCTCGGTCTCGGTGTCGCGCTTGCCCGACTTGATGTCGCGTGCGTCCCTGCGCTCATCCCAGCCGGACAGATCGAGAAGAACCCCGCGACGGTTGCGGTAGGCGAGCAGGCCGATGTTCTGCGGCATCCGGCGGATCTCGTCGACAGACATCAGCGGCAACCGCTCATGGTGCTCGCTGGTCGAGTGGCCGGCCTCGCGCGAGGACCACGATCGCTGGGTGCTGCGGGTACGGCGGTTTCCGAGCAGCGCCTCGACGTCGCGAAGGTGGTCGACGTGCGACGCGCCGGCGAGGAGGACCTTTGCGGTGGCCGCGGCCCAGATCGTGTCTGCTTCGGCCCGCGACCACGATGTCTCGGCCTGCGACAGCGCCTGCAGCACGACGAACGTGCAGATTCCGCGGCCGCCGCCGTCGGCCATGATCCGCGGAAGGTTGCCCCATCGGAACATGTTGACGATCTCGTCCAGAATGAGTCCGAGCGGGTGGGTCAGGCGTGATCCGGGGCTGGCGAGCGCGCGGATGCGGGCCACCTCGACGATGTCATCGAGCATGGCGCCGAGGAATCCGCCCATCGCTGACGCGCCCGATGCCGAGCCGATGAGGTAGAGCGTGTTGGCCGCATCCAGGAATTCGCGCGGATCGAAGACACGGTCACCCGGGCGGGGCATGAGCGTCTCGCGGATCTGCGGGACCGCGAGCGGTGCGACGGCGTTGCTCACGCCGAACCAGATCGACGACACGAGCTTGTCGTCTCCCGCGAGAGTCGCTTCGAGATTGTCGCCCCAGCCCGGAGCGCCGTCGGCTCGCAGCACGTCGACCGCCGCCTGACGAGCGACGACGGGGCTCGTGCCCCAGTTGTAGAGGTCGGCGACCGACCGATTTCCGACCGCCGCGGCGTGGAGCAGCCGACCCAGCACAACGCCCGAGGCCTGTGCCCATTCGGCATTGGTTGTGGATGCGCCGAGGGCTGTGCCCGTGATGATCGCCGCGCCGCGCTGCATCGCGACGAGGGGATCTTCACAGCCGGCGATCGGCGAGACCCGGAGCGGATGCCGCACGCCGGAGAGCCCCTGCGGATCGAAGACATGCACGTCGCCACGACGCTCGCGCATGCGCAGTGTCGCGGTCAGGTTGTCGTTGGTCGTCGAGGTCGTGATGAGCGGACCAGACCAGTCCAGGATCGCCGAGATCAGCACGCGGTAGCCCTTGCCGGATCGAGGCGGCCCCTCAAGCGCGACCGAGTCCTCGATCGACACGAATACGTCCATGCCCCTCGAGCGGCCGACGCGCCAGCCGACATCCGTCGCGCGCGGACGCGTGACGTCGGGGCGAAGCTGACGCGCGCGGCGAAGCACCGCCTTCGCAGAGATGTGCTTGCGGATCTCGGATGCCTCGGCGAAGCCCGGGCGCGAGCGTAGGTCAGAGACGAACGCGGCGTCCGACTGGCGATAGCGGCCGTACGCCATGGCCCCCGCCACGGCCGCTGCGGCGACCACCAGGATCACGACGAGCTCCAGGATCCGGATCGGGATGACGGGAAGGTCGCATGCCTCGGGGGCGATGTACGACGCGGGGTCGCCGCTGATCGCGAGCCACAGTCCCGAGAAGAGAGTGCGTGCTTGGGGGCGGGCTTCGCAGGCGAACTGCGTCACGGCTTCGGTGATGAACGAGAACACGACGCTGAGCACCACCGCGATCGCGATCACCACCGCGATGGCCTTGCCGAGCATCCCTTCGTTCATGACTGCCCCTGAATTCCTTGCGCGACTGCTGCCGCCACGCGCACCCAGGCGTCTCGCGTTATCGGCCGCAGACCGTCCAGCCGAAGGGCTCCCGATTTGAGCGCCGGATCGAACGGAACCAACTCGACCGCAGGCACTTGGTCGGTGAATCCGCGGACGATGCCAGAAGTACGACTGACGGATGCCGGTTCCTGTTGGGTCACGACGACCACGGCGTTGTCGGCGAGGTAGCGCGAGCGCTCGTCGCGCTTGCGCAGCGCATCGAGCAACAGCGCCGCCGACTCAGCGGACTCCGGCGCCGTGATCGTCGGTATGACGAGCTGGTACGCGGAGTCGATCATCCGCAGCCAGCGATCGGCGGATTCATCGTTGCCGGAGTCGAAGACGACGATCCGGTAGTAGCGAGCGGCGACCCGCATGAGGAGGTCGAACTCGGCCTGAGCGATGCGCTGATCGGTCGCCAAGAGCTCCGGGTTCGACCGCAGGACGTCGTAGCGATCGACGCTCTGGTGGTGAACGAAGCGAGTGATGTCGGACACGGATGCTGTCGGGGCAAGAAGCTCGCCGGCTGCGGGGAGAAGGTCGCGGATGGTCGTGTCGTACAAACCCTGTTCGGTGCGCCAGCCGAGCGTGCCGCGTGTGTCGTTGTTGTCCCACGCCAGCACGTTCCCGCCGCCGTATCGGGCGAAGATCGCCGCGATCATGGCGGTCGTCATCGTCTTGCCGACGCCACCCTTGCCGTTGACGACGGCGATCGTGCGGCATCCCGCCCACTGCTGGGAGACGAGGCGCGCGTTCTCTGCCCGGGCCGTCTGTTCGCGGGAAGGCGTCATCGGGATGCCGACGCGTGCCAGCAATCCGCGCCACCCGGTCTGGGGGTGTGCCTCCTTTCGTGGCGCGGCGATGAAGGAGGTACGAGAGCGAGGCTCCGGAGCAGGGCTGGACTGCGAGGAAGTCTGCTCCGGAGCCTGTTCGCTCACCTCCTTTCCCTCTTGCGATGGGTCGGTGAGGTCGGCAGGCCACGGAGCGGCGGAGACGAGGCCGGTTGCCTCGATCAGCAGGCGGTGTTCGCCGCGGTCTCCGGAGGTGACGAGTTCGACCGGGATGCCGCAGCGCTGCGCCTCCGTGATGGCACGCTGAACGATCAGATCGCGGATGTCTTCGTCGGCGCCGGCTGCGATCGGTTCGGTGCGGCCGTCGGGCGATGTGAAGGTGGCGATCGGGCCGCTCACCGAGGCGTGAGCGCGGGGCCGCGTGTCGAGTGTCATCCCTGGCCCTCCTTTCGAGTCGAGGTGAGCCAGCCGTCGAGGCTGTTGTCTGCGGAGTCGGGCCAGAGGCGGTCGAGCTCCGCCGAATCGACGAACCGGATGTCCGTCCCGTCGCGTTCGTCGGTCTCCATGGCGTCATCCGTCTTGAACAGCTCGTACTCCCAGTCAGTCGACGTCGCGAAGCAGTCCACGACGTAGGAGTGCTGACCCACGTAAGCGAGGAAGACGCCCATCCGCAGCCGACGCGCATCGTCCACGTGCGTCGCCGGGATGTTGAGGCGCTGGCGGAGACTCGAGGACTCCTGATGGTTCACGCGGAAGATGAACTTGTTCTCGATGTCTCCGACGATCGAGTAGGCGAGGTTGCGCTCCTTCGAGTCGGCGTCGCCGACGGCATCCAGGTCACCCATCTTGTGGAGGATGACGATGTTGCTGATGCCGTAATGGCGCGAGAGCTTGAGCCACTGCTGGAACATCTGGAGTGACGCGAGGGAGGTCATGTCGCGCCATCCTTCTTCTCTGATCAGGTATCGGGTGCGACGAGCCGACCGATCTGAAACCACGGCCTGGATCCACGCGGTGGTGCAGACCTGCGTGAGCTGCGCCACGAGCTCGCTGCGGGCGAAGAGCTCGGACGTGTCGACGACGACGATCGGAGCCTCCGCGTCGAAGGCCACGGTGGAGTCGTCCTCGAAGAGCCCGGACAGGTCACCCTCGACGAATCGTCGGAGCACGAACCGCGGCTGGACGGCGCCGTCGGACAGACGGAAGTCGGTCCCCGCATCGGCGACGATGCTTCCCAGCTCTTCGTAGACCCCGCGGAGAGTTGGCCGATCTGCCGTAGCAGCGATGCACCGTGCGAGGGCCTCGTGGATCGCGGCGTGCTCGACTGCTGTGAGACGCGTGCCGCCGAGCGCCATCTCGACGAGCGAGACAAGAGTCGTGATGCGCCGTTGTCGCACGATCTTCTCGTCCTGCTCGTCGTCGGCGTCGATGCGACGGGGCCCCCGGTCCAGCGGATTGAGCCGCGCGGCGCTGCCGCCGCCGATGCGGATGACGACACCGCCGGGGATCGCCTCGGCGACGGCCACCCATTCGCCCTTGGGATCGGACGGCACCACTGTTTGGTGTCCGAACGCGATTGAGCGCGTCACGAGAGTCTTGACGGTGCCGCTCTTGCCGGCCCGATACGCGCCGAGCACGAGCAGATTCGTCGAGAAGGTGCCGCGACTCGTTGCATCGGCGTACGCCTCCCAGGGCGAGAAGTGCCAGAGCGCATCCGCGTTGAGGTCGACCCCGAGAATCGGACCCCTGTGACCGAGACCCGCGTCTGCGATGAAGGGATAGATGCCTGCGATCTGTCGGGAGGTCGCTTGGTGGGCTGCAAGAGAGGGGCGCGCGAGGTTCCAGTAGCCGCCCTCGGCAAGTCCGGGGCCGAAGGGACCGGGGACGACCGCTCCCGGCAGCGCGTTCTCTCGACGTGTCGTCCGCGGGGAGCGTGGCTCCCGGGTCGACGTCGCGACAGTCCGTCGGAGCTCGCGTCGTTCGCGCTTGGAGAGGTCCTCGGGTTCGAAGACTGCGGCGTGGCGGGTCATCACTTCATCCCCAGTCCGATGGGCAGCGCGTTCACCATGAGCGCCTCCGCCTGCTGGCAGTAGAGGATCTGGGGTTCCATCCCTGCACGCGCGAGCGCGTTGCGCATGCCCGCGATGGCTTCGTCGAGCTTCGCCTCGTCGGGGGCGGTCACGGTGAGATACGCCCCGTACCGGAACTCGCCGTGTCCCGCGACGATCTCCTCCTCCTGCCGCTCAAGCGCCTCCCAGTCCGCGGCGTCTGCCGCAGACCCGTCCGCGCCGCGCTTCGCCCGGAGCTTCTCGTTCCCTCGCCAGACCTTCTTGTCGTCCTCGATGCGCTTCATCGCCTTCTTCACCGACACGGGTGTGAGGACGATCGAGAAGATGTGGGTGATTGCTTCGCCGGTGGACGGCATCCTGGCGAAGACGATCGGCTCGACGAAGCCCACCGCCGCGTCCGATCGGGGCCACTCGTGAATCCACATCGTGGTGTGCACACCGGAGTCGCTGTAGACGATGCCGTTTTTGCCTCGAGGCTCTTCGAGGTACGTCGGGCCGATCGCGGCGGGATCAACCCCTGACTGTTCGTCCGGTCGGTTCTGTACGTTGGCAGCGAACTCGGGGTCGAAGGCGATCCTCGTAAGCGCCGCGATGTGGCGCGGTGACAGCCACCGACGCACAGTGATCCGCGATGCGCGGAGGGCGTCTGCGAGATTGCGCGCCTCGAGCGCAGCTAGCGACTTCACGGCACGTTCCCCGCCACCGAGCGCCTTCAGCTGAGGACCGAGCGCGATCAGATCCAGCGTGAATGTCAGGTAGTTGCGGTGCGACACCGCGAACCGCTCCGACCGATCCATCACGTGCTCGTAGTTCCGATTCACGGGGGATGCGGCATCCGCGCTGCGGCGCAGCACCACGCCCTCGTAGTGATCGCGCGCCGCACGGATCGTCGTCGGGATCGTGCGTTCCTGCAGGACCGCGCGCTTGATGCCGGGCCGCTGCGTGAACGACGCCAGCACTGGCGACCACTGCTGCGCAAGATCGAAGCGTTCCGGGATGTCCTTCATGAGGAAGCCCTCGACCTCGACTTCCGCGGTTACCGAGACTGAGCGGTCGTGCGGGTTGTAGACGCATGCGACGCCTTCGACGTCCCACAGCTGCACAGATGCGCGGATGCCAGGGATGTTGAGGGTGCCCGCGATGTGGGATCGCTCGGGGCGGAACTGATGCCGGGTGGCGCCGGTGGCGTGGCGGAGCTGCTTCATGAGCCACAGCCCGACCTGGCGAGGCGCGGAGTCGCCGTGCACCGTCACGAAGGCGAAAGCGCCGACCGGAAGGTAGAGGGGCGCCGCGTAGAGGAGCCCGGGAGGGCCGAACCTGTTGACCGCGATGAGCACGACGATTGCGGCGAAGGCGACGCAGGTCAGCTGCCACGGGTCCATTCCCATCACGACGCCCTGACGCGATCGACGGGGGAGTCGGACGGGGCGCGCGACATCCGGAGTGGTCATCATGCAGTCCTCTCAGTGCGCCGCGTCGGGCGCGAGCCCGCGGGTGTTTGGCCAGCGGTCGGTGGAGCGGCAGGAGTCGGTGACGGACTCGAAGGGCGCGATGGTCCTGGGGTCGAGGGACCGGTGGGGCCGGCCGGGCCACGAGTGGGACCTCCGCTCGAGGATCCGCCCGCACTTGCCGGGCCGCCGGTCGACCCGGCTTTCGGCGAACCCAACGGAACGCCGGCGGGAGTGGCGCCGATTCTGCTGGGGATGCGGGATGCCGATCGGGCAGCGCCGGACGCGGCTTGACGTGCGCCAGAGCCGACCCGCGATCCGACCGAGTCGGCGGCCACTGCGCCGACGAAGCTGAAGAGACCGAACACGGCGAACGGCGCGAAGGCGACGAGCACAAGGCCTATAAGGAGCGGCCACGACTGCGGGTCCCAGATCGTCCGCACGGCGGCGAGGCCGTTGACGATGAGGGTGACGAATCCGATCGTCAACGGACCGGTCAGCAGGAGAACGACGACCGCCGACACGTAGCGCACCACCCACTGCGGCCCTACGGCGCGAACGGGGTACAGCATCCACGCGATCGGTCCGACAGCGATGAGGGCGGCGAGCACGATGTTGCGGAATGCGAAGACGAGCATCAGGAGCAGCATCCCGATCATGAGCAGCCCGTGGAGGAGGAAGGCGAAGAAGTAGTTCGCGTGCCCGCCGGCCCACATGACGGACTGCAACGTCGCGAAGAGGGCGTCGGGGCCCTCACGATTCATGACGTACCAGGTCAGGTCGTCGATCGCGTTCAGCAGATGCCCGGTCGCCCACAGCGTGATCGCTGTCGCGGGAAACGCGATGAAGCTGCGGACTATCGCCCCGACGAGTTCGGAGCGATCACCCGAGACGATCGCGGCGGCGATCGCCCAGACCATCGCTCCGAAGAGAACGGCGAGGATCGCCCACTCCCAGAAGGACCATTCACTCGTCGCGGTGGTCCACAGGGTCGACGAGGTGTCGAATCTCATGTTCTGCGCGACCGCGAACATGATCGAGGTCGCCGAGAGCGCCATGCCTCGACCGGCGTTCTCGAACGTCACGCACACGACATCGCCGAGCGAGCACCCGTATTCGACGAGGAGCGGCTTGCCCCCGCTGGTCTTGATGGCAGCGACGTGATCTTCATAGGTCGTGCAGACCGTCGCCTTGGCGCCGTCGACGAAGACGTTGATGAAGCATTGCTGAGGTTCGACATCGGCGGTGTTCTGTGGAGTGCAGGTGACCTGGGAGCCTGCGCGAAGGCAGTCGACCGGGTAGGCAGGCGAGGACCACGGCTCTCCCGTCACCGCGGCGGCACCGTCTGCTCGCGGAGCCGCCGCGCTCGCAGCCTGGGCCGGCGAGAGCGCGCCCAGTGCCAGTCCGACGCCCACGAGGCATCCGACGAGCAAGACACGTGGAGTGGGCATCAGAAGCCGAAGTCGAAGTTGACGAACCAGCTGAAAAGACCACTGGCGGCGCCGAGGACGGCCGCCGCGATGAAGATCCACAGGATGTTCTCGCCTGCCCATGTGCGCACGCGATCGGACGCCAGCCCACGGAAGGCCAGTGCTGCGCCGGCGATGATCAGCATGATCAGGACGACGATCATCGCTCCCGCCAGGATGTAGGACGCGACGACTTGGAAGCCCTGGAAGAACGGTGCCGTGAAGTCCGGGTGGATATCCGGGACGTCGACGTCAGTCGGTCTCGTCTGTGTGGATCGCATGATGTGCTCCCTTGTTGCGTCTCACTTGAGCGGAAGGCCGCGTGCGGCCATGAACGGTTGCGGATCGATCGGCGTGCCGCCTTGGCGAACCTCGTAGTGCAGATGGCATCCGAACGATTTGCCCGTATTGCCCTCAGCGCCGAGCGGCACTCCGGCGCCAACCTGATCGCCGACGCCGACGAGCAGCGAGTTCCACTGCATGTGGCCGTACAGGGTGACAAGACCGTCGCCGTGGTCGATCCGGACTGCGTTGCCGTATCCCTGGTAAGTCCCCGCAGTGATCACGCGACCAGGCCCGGCGGCATGGACTGCGGCTGCGCACCCCTGCGCCATGTCGTAGCCCTGGTGGTCCGTCGAGCAGTAGCTGCATCCGAGCACGGGGTTGTAGCCGAAGCCCCGGCCCTTGAAGTAGTCGCCGGCCAGCGGGTAGCCCCAATCCCCGTTGGCCACTGGTGCCGGCGGCCTGCCTCCGTCTGCTGTGATCGATTGACCCGCGACTGCGAACGGGATCGCAAACAGCGGCGTGAGAATGAGCGCGCCGGCGAGCGCGATGATGAGGAGCATCCCGATCGCGATCTTGCGGCCGATCCTCGTATTCGCGAGGGCTGCAACGGCCGCGACCGGGACACCCATGTCAGGGCTCCAGTGACCCCGAGAAGTAGCGGACCACCTTGCAGTCGCCGGGCTGCTGAGCACTGTCGGGCGTCGGGATCGATCCCTCGCCGCAGAGCACCTGGACGCTCACGCGCACGGTCTCGTCATATGAGCTTTCCTTACCGCTGGCATCGGCCCGCGTGTAGGTGAGGATGACGTCGGCGGTCCCGATCGTCATGTCGCCCGACGTGTCGTCGGGAACATCGCTGTAAGTGACGTCGCCTGGCACCGCGGCGACGACCCGCCCGTCTTCGTTGGCGAGCGAGGTCCACTCGTCCTCCGGCAGCACGACGCCTTGGCGCAGCTCGAGCTGGGACGCGCGCATGTCATCCTCGCGATCCTGTTCGGACGTGTAGCGCGTGTCGGGGGTGAACCACGTGTCAAGGTAGCTCAGCCACTCGTTGCGTGTGCTCTTCTGAGTGTCGAACGTGGATGCTGCGGCCAGCGCATCACGGATGTATGGGTCGGGATCCGTGGTGATCGGTTCCGGGATCCACCCGTTCTCCGTCGCGCTCTCGTCGACGACTGCCTGGCGCGGGGAACTGGTCGAGGTTGTCGTCGAACTCGGGTCGGGTGCGGGCTCGCTCGTCCCGCTCGGGCTGGGCGACTGGCCGAAGAGCCCACTGACCACGATCGCGATAATCGCGATCGCGAGCACTCCAGCTCCGAGAAGTGCCCAGATCACGCCTCGTCGGTTGCGCTTGCCGGTAGCCATCATTGGGTGCCTCCTTGAATCGTCAGGAGGGAGTCAACACCCCGCGAGAAGCACGCGCACGGCAATTGACGCCGGGCTGAGGAGTCCGACCCCCGCACTGCCGCAACCGCTGAACTTGACACAAGCGAAGCATATAACGCTACGCTAAAGAATGTGAAGCATTTTCTGCTTCTGATTTCTGGACGAGTGAATCGGGCTTGAGACAGACTTGGCTTGTGCCCCGCTACACCCGCCCCGCGAACAGTGAGTACGCGGAGGATCCCATCAACGCTCTCGGGAACATCATGCAGGCGACCATCATCGGCCACCTGCGGAAGCATCCCGCCCAGACCAGGCTTGAGATTGCCGAAGCTCTTGAGATCCCGAAGATGACTGTGGCGAACGGGCTCGAGAAGCTGCTCGATGCGGGCTTGATCATCGCGGATCCTCCGCGTGATGTCGCGATTCGCGGGCAGCGGATTCGGTACACGGTCGACGACGCCCAGGTCACCGAGATGGTCATGCGGCTGAATCAGGTGCTGGGGGAGTTCTGAGGTAAGTGCGTGCAGTCGAGCGCGGACTGCGTATTTCGGCAGTCCAGCTCGCTGCGATGCGTACATAGAGTGATCGTACATCTGACTGTGTGCAGATAAGCAAGTACCCGGTCGACTGTGCGGCGCTACGCTGATTGCGTGGGTAGACGTGCTCTCGGCGAAGCCGGCGCTTGGTCCATGGCTCTCGTGCGCGCCGTTTCGACGTTGCGCGATGCGGCGGGAATGACCAACCAGGAGCTCATCGAGCGCTCCGGCATGTCGTCCAGCTATTACTACGCGCGGCTCCGAGGCGCTGCCCCTTGGGACGCGAACGACATCGAGAACATCGCGCTTGCACTCGGAACCCATCCGCACGAGATATCGCGCGTTGCGGCTTCGGCGGGCTCTGCAGATGAGATCGAGCCCAAAGTGCGCACGCGCCCGGCAGAGCTTGGCCGACGGCTGTCTTCGATCGCAGGAGCCCCTCGCGCCGATGGTTCAGTGTTCGACGTCGATGCACTGACTTCGCAACTAACCGAGCGGGGAGTCGCGCTCGAGGCCGACGAGTGGACTGCACTTGTCGGCGGAGCGGGGGGTGCAGACGTTCGGGTGCGGTTGCTGGAGGGTGTCAGTGAGTATGCCGGCATCCCGCCCGCGTATCTCCTGGATCTGGACGATCAGGACGCGCTCGAGGCAGCTGAAGCCAACCTCGAGTTTCGTGAGGCTCTGAAGATCTCGGGCGCTGACTCGATCTCTGCGCGTGCCGTCGGCGAAGTCTCTCCCGCGGCGCTGCGTGCAATTGCGCAGTCCTTGCGCTCGATCTCTGCGCAGTAAGGAAGTCCGCGGACCTCGACTGCGCATACGCGTACAGTGGAGGGGTCGGGCGATCGCTTCGCAGACGAGGCGGTCGAAGGACGGACTGCCATGACCTACGCCGCTTCTCAGAACGAGCACGAGCTCCGCAGCCGCGCCGAAGCGCAGCTGCAACGACTGGAGCTCCCGGCTGAGGTGGATCTCGCGGACATCGTTGAGCACGTCGCCATCGTGGTGGGAAAGCGGATCGAGATCGAACCGGTCGGAGACCGCGATTGGGAGAACATCACAGGACTTGTGCTTCTGACGCGCAGCTCGGCGAAGATCCTCGTCCGAAAGTCGGATCCTCGGTGGTATCAGTTCCACACCGTCCTGCATGAGCTTTCGCATGTGGTCTTCGGGCACGCGGGATGCACGACCCTTCCGCTCAAGCATCCGGGTCGTCATCACGTTCGTGCCGGGCAGACGGTGCTCGCACGAGGCATCGTTACGCCGGACTTCGAGGCCGACTTGGACTTCAGCGATCCGGAGCTCGTGAAGGAGGCGGAGGCCGAGAAGCTCTCGCAGCTCTTGTCGCGCCTCGTGCTGCGGCCGCGCCACGGTCGTGATGAGGCGGTGTTCGGCTGATGGATGTGCGCATCGAGACGGTCGCGTTTCTCGCATTGCTGATCCTCACGCTGCTTCGGCTGCCATCGGCAATACGAGAGCCGTCGAGCCGTCTGACCTGGATCGCCACGATCACGGGCCTGGGCGCGATCTTCATGGTGGGTGTCGTCGTGCCCCTCCCCGTGATCGACGGCTGGATGGGTGGGGCAAACGTCGTCAACCTCATCCAGAACCTGTTGGCGACGACTGCCTTCTGGTTCGTGATGCAGGCGGCGCGGACTCTCGACGGGACGCGGTTCAACCCGCGGAGCCTGTGGGAGTTGCCCGCGATGTACCTCTCGTTCGCGGTCCCGTTCTTCTTGATCGCCGACCGCGGCGGGACCTCCGATGACTTCATCAAAGACAACGCTGAGCAGTTCGGTCTGTGGGCCTACGCGTCGATCTACATGATCTGGGTCATCGTCATCATGACTCGCATGCTCATCGGAATCCGTGGCCGACAGCCCCGCCCCTATGTGCTCATCCGCATAGGCGCATGGGCGATCCTGCTGGCCAGCCTCATCGAAATTGCCTATCTCACGCTACGGCTAGCTGGGCAGGGACGGCCGGCGCCGGTCGAGTTCGTCGGCAACCTGTTCATCATCCCGTTCTACGGGGGCGTGGTGCTGGTCTGCGCGGGCATCTTGGGGATCGCGATCGTCAGAGCGAGTCGTAGGCCTATGAACGCTGCTCTCAGCCGGCTCCTGAAGCGTGCCAACGTCGATCGCGGCATGACGTTGACCGCGATCCCCGATGAGGACCCCGTGCATGAGGCGTATCGACTCGCCGTGCGTCTCACCGATATCGCCAACAGCGAGCAACTGAGTCGACGAGAGAGGGTGCTCCTACGCGCGGCGGCGCAACTGCTCGACCGGCAGATGCGGGCTCCGACAGTGGTCAGGATGAGGAGTATGGATCCGAAGGTGCTTGCCACGTGAACCCGGTCATCATCGTGCTTGCTGCGCTCGCGACCGTTGTCCTGCCGTTCGCCTGGTTCATCCAGACTCTCGCGCTGCGGGTGGTCGGGACCGTGCCGCGCCGCAAGGTGATCCTCGTGCGCCGGGTGGGCGAGGCGGTTGAGTTGCCCGAGAGCCCGCTGACCACGGTGCCCGGGAACTATGGTCTGTGGTTTGGCGAGAACTTCGAGCATCACGCGCTCGTCGGGCCAATCGAACGCTCCGACGGCCACCGAGTCGTGCGTCGAGTTCTCCATGCGACTGCCCCTATCCCATCGGAGCCCTTCGAGGCGCAATGGACCGGGCACCTGATGAGCGGCCCGGCCGAGATCGCCAGCAATTGGGAAGACGTCTCGGTGCCGCTGCAGGATGGTACTGATGCGCCGGCATGGCTGTTCCGCACCGCCGACCCAGGTCGGCCGTGGGTGATCCATGTCCAGGGCATTCGCACCACTAGATTGGTGGCTCTTCGCTCGGTCGAGGCGGCCCAAGATGCGCAGCTCACCTCGCTCGTGATCACCTACCGTGGCGCGGGTGATGGGCCCGCCGCGGCGGTATCGCAACTTGGTCAGCGAGAGTGGAGCGACCTCGCGGATGCCATTGCCTACGCGCGATCGCACGGCGCATCGAAGGTGTACGTGGTGGCGTGGTCGATGGGCGCTGGGATCGCCCTAGAGCTTCTGCGGCATCAGCCGAAAGCCATCGACCGACTCGCGCTCGTGGCCCCCGCGACGAACTGGAGGGGCATCGTCCAGCAGGGCGTCAAGCGGGCAGGGCTGCCGACCTTCTTGGCGAGAGTCGTGATTTGGGTTCTCGAATCTCCCGCCGCCAGCAAGATCGTCGGAATGCCGAGCCCGCTCAAATTCGACCAACTCAACTGGACCCACAATTTCACGTTGAGTGTCCCGACCCTCGTCATACACTCCCCGGGCGACGAGGAGATCCCATTCGAACTGACGCAGGAGTTCGCTCGGACGAACCCGAGCGCCCGCGTCGTTGAGACGGCAAGAGCGCAGCACGGGTGGGAGGCCAACGCGGACCCTGAACACTTTGGACCCGCACTGACGGCGTGGCTCGGCTCGCCCAGTCAGAGTTCGCCGCAGTAACGAGAACACCCGCACAGCCCTATTGGCTCGACTCAAATGTGGCCACCAGTAAGGTGCCCGCGTTCCCGGACTCCAGTCGGGTGACGGCCCTCGAGGACTTCTCTCACGTCGGATGCTGTACCAGCTGTCACGTGAGGGGGAGGCCGCGGAACACTCTCTGGCACAGTACGACGCTGCACTCGGCACACGCGGTGCGCTCCAGTCCGTGGCGCTGGAGGATATCGCCGTACTCCTGGCCAGCCTGCGGCACACCGTGCGCGCCCATGATGTCGGCGGCGCCATAGACGCGGCTCCGACTCATCAGGCGATGCGGAGCCTGCGAGATCGGTTCACCGAGCCGGCGGAGAATGCCGTCGCGTTTATGGGGTCGATCCAGCGCACGTCGAGGCGTTCCTGGCGTACAAGGAGCAGCTCATCGAATACCTCGAGCGGTTCATCAGCGATCTCGTGACGCGGGGCCCTCATCGCGGGGCGCCAGCCGCAGCAGCGTGGCGATCGGCGTGCCGGCGGCATCCCGCAATGGGTCGTCTGCAACGACGTAGTTCGCGCGCCACGCCGATCGATCGGCAACCATGACACGGATGCCTCAGCGGCTGCCCGGGTGAACGGGTTTGGCGCGTTGCAAACGAGATTCGGAGCCCACGGCGACGGCTTTTTCGCCGGGTTGGCCTACTTGAGACTGCCCTTGCCTCAACGAATACTTGACGTGCTCTGGTTTTGGAGACAGACTTCGAATCACACCGTTGATTCGCCAGGGACCCCCTGCACTCCCGTTGCCATCCGGGTTGCCGCGAGCGACTTATCAAGGCGCGACCTGGCCCCTTATTCCATAAGATAGTTTTAGCCGTTAATCATCGCCGCTGCCAAACAATCGCCCTCGCCAGGTTGGCAAGGAGAACTCTGAAGATGCAGGGAAACCGCGAACAGAAGGTTCCAGGCCCGGCCGTTCGGCGCTGTCGGTCCGCGCACCGCGCACTCGAACTGGAAGCGAAGCGCTTCATCGCCCAGCGACTCGTGGACCCGCGTCTTGACCAATTGCAGGTGGCCGCTCATCTCCACATTTCGGTGCGAACCCTGAACCGGGTTTTCGAGGCTTCGGGCGAGTCAACGCAGGCGTGGATCCGTCGTTGCCGCCTGGACGCCGCACGTCTGGACCTCGCCGACCCGGCGTGTGCCGACGACTCGATTGCCGCTATCGGAGCGAGATGGGGTCTGGTGGATCCGGCGTACTTCACGAGGCTCTTCCGTGAGGCGTTCGGTTTGACGCCGACCGCATTCCGCCAGGGGGTTGCGAACCTTCAGGCCGTGGCGAATCTCCAGGGCGCGGGTGCACCGCGGAGGCCAGCCGGAACCGTGAGTGGAAGCTCGCTTGCCCTGGAGAAGTGAGTCGTGCATTTCATAGACGGGCTTCCGAGCCGGCGCATAGGTTCCTCCGGTAGGGCTCCGCGTGGAGCTGGCGCGGCCGACGCAATCAAGAGCTCGACGCGGCTGATCCGCCACCGGAGAAGGATTGAGCGAAAGGACGCCACCCCAGATCAACGACGATCACCGGCTGCAGCACGCAGTCGACCACTGAGCAGCTCTACCCGTCACTTTCCGCCGACGTCATCCCGAGTGCGGACGTCGAGCCCAACATGCGAAGGAACTGACATGCGCAAATCACACCCCAGAGTGAGAGTCGCCGGTGTCGCCATGGCGATCTCGTGCGCCTTGCTCCTCACCGGAGTCGCGATGGGATCCCCGGCCACCGCCGCCCCACCCGACTCGCCCGAGGAACGGGCAGCGGCACTTCTCGCGCAGATGACGCTCGAGGAGAAGGTCGACATGCTGGAAGGAGAGCAGAACAACTTCTACGGCTTCTACAATGCGCCGATCGAGCGTCTTGGGATACCCGCTTTGACGATGGCGGACGGGCCCGCCGGGGTCCGCATCGCGGATCCACGGGCGAACGAAAAGCGCTCAACGGCACTGCCTGCGCCCATCGCGCTCGCGGCAACGTTCGACACGGCGGCAGCGACTCAATTCGGCGACGTCATCGGAGACGAGGCGTTCAAGACCGGTCATAACGTCAGCCTTGGCACGGCGGTCGACATCGCGCGGGTTGGTGTGGCAGGCAGGGCGTTCGAGACGTATGGCGAGGATCCCCTGCTTTCGGGCATCATCGCGGGATCGCAGATCAACGCTATCCAGCAGTATCCGGTCGCGGCGGACATCAAGCACTTCGCCGCGTACAACCAGGAAGACGACCGACTCACCGGCGGCAACGCCGTTGTCGGAGAGCGCGCGCTGCAGGAGATCTACGTGCGGCCATTCGATATCGGCATCGACCTGAGCAATCCCGCGTCGGCGATGTGCGCCTTCAACAAGGTGAACTTCATCTACGCGTGCGAGAACTCGGAATTGTTGACGCAGATCATGCGGGAACAGCTCGACTTCCAGGGCTGGGTGATGAGCGACTATGGCGCGACCCACAGCAGCGTGGAAGCCATGCGGGCGGGCCTCGATCAGGAGCAGCCGAGCTTCGGGTTCTTCAACCAGCTCGTCGGCGCAGTGCAAAGCGGTCAGGTCGCGGAGTCGGAGATCGATGTCCGCGTGCTGCGCGTTCTGACACCGATGTTCCGTCTGGGTCTCTTCGACAACCCGGCTGTCATCCAGGAGTTCGATGAGGCCGGCCATGCCCAGGTCTCGCAGAAGATCGCAGAAGAGGGAATGGTGCTGCTGAAGAACGACGGTATTCTGCCGCTGTCAGCAGACGAGATCGACAGTGTCGCGGTTATCGGGGCGGACGCCGACAACGCCACTGCCGGTGGCGGCAGCTCGCTTGTGCTGCCCACGTCGACTATCAGTCCTCTGCAGGGGATTCGCGATCTGCTTCCAGACGCGACCGTGGAACACGTCAGGGGTTCTGACTTCGTCACCTCGTCCTCGCAGCTGCCGGGAGCCGACGTGATTCCCTCGGATTACCTCACGAATGCGGCTGGAGACCCGGGCGTGGACGTGCAGGTGTTCGATGCGAACGGCGCGCTGCTCGATGCGGAGACGCAGCAGAACATCTCGATCAACGGTGGCTTCTTCTACTTCGAGGGCTTCAACTCGCAGAACCCGTCGATTCCCACCTTCCCCGGGGGCGGAATCGCGAGCGCAACCTTCAGTTCAACGCTGACACCCACCGTCACCGGCACGTACCAGCTGGAGTTGGGAGCATGGGGCGTGGCAACGGTCCAGATCGACGGAACCCCCGTCCTCTCGGTCGAGGAAACTCCCCTCTACTCCACGAACACCGTGGCGTTCGATCTGGTCGCCGGCCAGAGCTACGACGTGCAGGTGGAGTACACCGCATCCAGCGGAGCTCGCTCCGAACTGGGACCGCAGCTTCGACTCGGATGGGTCAAGCCTGAAGGCGCGATCGATCCGCAGGCACAGGCAGCAGCCGAACTGGCTGCCGCGTCTGACCTCGCGGTCGTCGTCGTCCGGGATTACGGTTCCGAGGGAGGCGACAAAGCCGACCTCGGTCTGCCCAACGGGCAGGAAGCGCTCATCGAAGCCGTCAGCGCCGTCAACCCGAACACGGTAGTGGTGCTCACGACCGGTGGCCCAACCACGACGGCCGAATGGGAAGATGGCGTACCCGCTGTTCTGGAGGCCTGGTACGGCGGCCAGAACCAGGGTGCTGCGATCGCGAGCATCCTGTTCGGCGACGTCTCGCCTTCTGGCAAGCTGCCCGTCACGTTCCCTGTGTCGGACGATGCGACACCGATCAACACGCCGGAGCAGTACCCCGGCATCGGAAAGGACTCGTACTACACCGAGGGTGTCTTCGTCGGCTACCGCGGATACGAGCAGTTCGGAATCACCCCGAAGTACCCGTTCGGCCACGGCCTGTCGTACACCACGTTCGACTATTCCGGACTGGCGGTTAAGTCCACCGGCAAAGCCAAGGTGACGGCGACCTTCACGGTCACCAACAGTGGCGACCGTGCCGGGGCGGAGACTCCGCAGGTCTACGTCGGGAAGCTGCCCACCACGGTCGTGGAGACCGCTCCGAAGCAGCTGGCTGGATTCACGAAGGTGTCTTTGGAACCCGGCGAGTCGAAGACCGTCACGGTGGAGCTTGCGCGACAGTCGTTCTCGTATTGGGACTCCTACACCGACCAGTGGGTCACGCCGCGCGGCGATGTCGACGTGCTGGTTGGCGCGTCTTCAGGTGATATCCGGCTCGAGGGCAAGGCCGCTGTCAAGTCCTCCGACAAGGAGAACCAGTCCGGGATCTCGAACAAGCTGGTCTACACCATCGTGAACGAGAACTCCGGCGCCTGCCTCGACGCGAAGGACCACGGGACCACACCCGGCACCGAAGTCCAGCAGTGGGCGTGCCCGGCACCGCAGCCGAACGCGGTCTGGCACCTCGGCTCGCTCAAGGGCGACTGGTTCCGTATCACGGGCGCCGAATCCGGTCTCGCGCTGCAGGTGGCAGGTGCGTCGACGGCCGAGGGAGCTCCGGTGGAGCTTTCCACACCGAAGCCGCGCGCCGACAACCAGCTGTTCAAGCCGGTGCGCGTCGGTGACGGCCAGTACCAGTTCGTCGCCAAGCACAGCGGGCTATGCCTCGCCGTTCAGGGTGGCTCCAGGGACAACGGAGCCCTCGTCGTCCAGCAAGCCTGCGACACTGAAAGCGCCGCCCAGTCGTTCGCGCTGAACGATCAAGGGAGCGCATCCATGGCAGCGCTGGACCTCGTGAAGAGGCTGCTCCTGCGACCCTGATCCGGATCCGAGAGGTGGGACCCGGCTCGGCGATCCGCCGAGCCGGGTCCCGCCTCTCTGCCTGTTCGCCTTACTGACGAAAGAGGACCTCGATGGCCAGACGCCTCCAGCCGCGTCGGCGTTCACGCAGAGCCACTGCCATTGCGGCGGGAGTGGTCGGACTCCTCGCGGTCATCGCGATTCTGCTCGGTGCTCTCGTCATCCCCTCCCGCGAGGTCGGAGGGCTCCCTTCCGCGGGTCCTGGGAAGCCCCGGATACAAGCGGTGCAGACAAGGGCGGACACGCCTCTTCCCATGCAACAGATCGAGGCGCGACTCATCCCCGACCCACGTGACGATCTCGATATCGTCGTCGATCCGGCCTCTGCCGAGCAGGAGATCGTGGGATTCGGAGCGGCGTTGACGCACTCGTCCGCGGAGCTGATCTTCAATCTGCCGGATGACACTCGACGGCAACTCCTCGCAGAACTGTTCTCCCCGGATGGTGATGTCCGGCTCTCGATCATTCGAGTGCCCATCGGTGCATCCGACTTCACCCCGGTCGAGCCGTTCACGCTCGCCGACGTCGGGCCCGGAGAGACAGACCCTCAACTCGAGCGGTTCGATCTCTCGCCGGATCTGCGCGCGCTCATTCCGGTACTGAAGGAGATCGTCGCGCTCGCACCGGATGTGACGTTGGTAGCGAGCCCCTGGAGCCCACCCGCCTGGTTGAAGACCAGCGGGAGTCTAGAGGGCGGGCGCCTGCGCGACGCGGATGATGCGTACCGGATCTATGCTGACTACTTGGTTCGCTTCGTTCAAGAGTACCGAGCGGAGGGAATCGACATCGACTACCTCACTGTCCAGAACGAGCCGCAACTGCGGTATCCTGACGGCTACCCCGGCACCGACGTGCCGTTCTGGCAGGCAGCGGCCCTCATAGAGCGTCTTGGGCCGGCCCTCCGCGAGGCTGGGTTGGCCACCGAAATCCTCGGGTTCGACCACAACTGGGAATTGAGCGCCGGCGATGCGGCAACCACACCAGCGGGAGAGGATCCTGCCTATCAGTACCCCGCGGACTTGCTTCGCACGGACGCGGCCGACTGGATCTCGGGTACGGCCTTTCATTGCTACTCGGGGAACGCGGCGGCCATGGACAGGCTTTGGCAGCAGTTCCCTCAGAAGAGCGTCTGGGTGTCTGAATGTTCCGGGTCGCACGGTGAGGGTGATTCTCGCGCCCAGATCTTCGCGGACACACTTTCGTGGCAGTCTGAGCATCTGCTGCTCGACTCCTTGCGCAACCGTGCGTCCGCGATCCTGACCTGGAACCTCGCATTGGACGAGTCAGGAGGGCCCCATTGGGGTGGATGCACGACATGCACCGGTGTCGTGACGGTGGGTGCGGAGAACACGGTGGAGAGGAATGCGGAGTACGCAGTCCTGGGGCACGCCGCGCGTTTCGTTCCGGCGGGCTCCGTCCGGGTCGGTTCCAGCGAAGCACCGGGCTTGCAGAACGTGGCCTTCCAAACCCCCGCAGGGGGGATGGTCATGGTGATCTGGAACCCAGGAGCCGACACACGCGACGTCAGAATCGGCGACGGCCAAGATGCCGTGCTCACCGAGTTGGCTCCTCGATCGCTCACCACCGTTGCGTGGGGTGACTGACGAGCCCGGTCATCCGCACGTTTGTTGTCCGCCCGGCTCGGCTCCGATCCGGTGGTTGGCGGCGCGTCGCGCGTGCGCTGTCGATCGAACGGGTCCTGAGCCTTGAGATTCAGCGCTCGCACGGCCGGCGTGCCGTCGACTCGCGTTCTTACTTTGATGAACGGCAGAGCAGTTGCCAGAGATCGGTAAGGCGTTGGGTCATATCGATCGACGGGTCATGGAGCCACTCGACCTGCAGGCCGTCGGTTGCGGCAACGATGAGGTCCGCCGCACCGGCGATGTCGAGATCCGGACCCATCAGACCCTGCTCCTGGGCGAGCACGATTGCCTGCGCGACCACTCCGCGGACCCACCGATATCGCTTGACGAAGAAGTCGTGCGCGGGATGGCCCGCGATGCTTGCCTCAGCGGCGAATTCGGCGTACAGCTGTACGAGCCCCGGCACCTGAGCGTTGTGGCGAATGACGGCGAGGAAGCCGTCGAAGCCTGCGTCCGGACCGTTGTACAGGGCGTGGTCGCGTTGGTCGCGGGTGCGGAGCACTTCCTGAAACAACTCCTCGCGTGAGGAGAAGTAATGCATGAGACCTGGCTGCGTCAGACCGACGCGCTTGGCGATCTCGCGGTTAGTTGCCTTGCGGCATCCGTTCTTCGCGACGACGTCGAGGGCAACTGCGAGGATTTCTTCGCGCTTGGCGGCGCCCTTGGCGTATGCGCGGCGAGCAGGCATAGCGCTCAGCATATTCGGGGAACGATATGCCGGCCTCGCGGCCTCTTGGCGGCGTTCCCCTACGCACAAGGGATAGCCGTCTCCTATGTGGGGAGACCGTAACGCGCAGTCACGGCGCGGCCTTCAGTAGGATGCGCTCCCCGGGCGCGGGATGACGGTGAGCACGCGCTGGATGTGCTCGCGGAACTCGAGCAGGTAGCTGCGGAGGAAATCCTCCGTCTTCGAGTCCGAAACAGTCCCGTCCTCGGCGAAGACGTCGGTCGAGAACCGTACGTATGCCTCCGGCGCAGTCATCTGTCGCGCGTTGCAGAAACTGAGAACTCCACGCAGACTCTGCTGAGCGACCGCAGTGCCGATCTGCCCGATGGATGCCCCGATCACGGCGGCGGGAATGTGGTCGAACGAGTTCTCCCCCCAGGGACGCGATGCCCAGTCGATCGCATTCTTCAGGCCGCCCGGGATCGACCGATTGTATTCGGGCGTGACGAAGAGGACGGCGTCCTTGCTCGCGATCGCGTGCTTGAGCGCCCTCGCCTCAGGTGGGAAGTCCGCGTCGTGGTCCTCTCGGATCGGGATTTCAGTGAAGGCAAGATCCTCTGGCGCCAGACGGATCAGCGCTCTCGCCAAGGTCCGATTGATCGATGTAGATGACAGGCTGCCCACGAAGTAGCCGACGTTATAGACCATGGATGCTCCTCACATTGGTCGCCTCTCGGCGATTGCCGTCCACGATGAGCGTGTGTTCGTCACGCCTGCTCATCCGTCATGGAAAAACCTTTGCAGATAAGGTATTCACCCGCAAGAGCTCGGCGCACGGATACAAGGGGGCAGCTGGTGCTTCGGTTGAGAGGATCGTGTTGAGGCGGCGCCCGATCTCTGCTGGTTCGGCGCCGTTGTTCACTGCGTGCGCGAGCACGCAGGAGCGCCGTCCAGCTTCGCGCTCCTCCGGATCGGGGGAGTTGAGCGTGTACGACGGGATGGGATTGCGGCGCCGCTCTCGGCACCGAGGCCGTGGTCCCGCCCACCTCGGTTCCGACCCGAGCTGCGATCGGGCGACTCAGTTGTCCTCTCCACAGGTCTGGTGCCAACCATTGACTAACTCTTTGACTTAGAATAAATTGGAGCATAACGAAGCGGAGGCACACGACGCTCGTTGGCCACTTATCCGATCGAGGAGGATCGTGAAGCTCAAGCACAAGCACAACCGCCGACACACTGCTGCTCTGGGGATCGTTGCACTCGCTGCCAGCCTGTTATCCATCCCCATGCCCGCCACAGCTGCGCCTTTGGGCGCAGCTGATTTCGTCAAGGCGGACGGCACCGTGTTGAGGACCGACGCCGGTGAGGTGCTCAACCTGCGAGGAACGAACGTCGGCGGGTGGCTCACCCAGGAAGACTGGATGTCACCCCTCGGCGAGTTCGCGGCCGATCGGACCGGCTGGTCGGCGAGCGCGACGGGCGGATCCCCCGAGCGGGTTCTTGACGGGTCGCAGACGACGCGGTGGACAGCCGGTGGTGCGCAGCGCGGTGGTGAGAGAATCACGGTCGACCTCGGGGCTGCGACGCTGTTCAACCGTCTGTCGATCGACAACACTGCCGCCCCGGGAGAGTACGCGCGACTGGTCGACATCGAGACGTCGACCGACGGGTCGACGTGGAAGAGCGTTGCGACCCAGGCCGGCGTAGACGGTGTCACGATCGCCCGGTTCACCCCCCAGGTGGCGCGATTCGTTCGTCTCACCCAAAAGGCCTCGGCACCAGTGGGCTGGTCCATCGGCGAGTTGAACCTGTTCAGTGACCCTGTCCTCTTCAATGGGCGTCATTCGGCGTCGGCCACGTCCAGCGCGCCCGGGACGTCGCCCAGCAAAGCCATCGACGGTGATGTCTCCAGCGTGTGGCAGTCCGGAGCGGCGCAGGCCCCCGGACAGGCGGTCACGATCGATCTCGGAAGAAACGTCGACATGGACAAAGTGCTGTTCGACGCCGGCAGGGCCACTTCGAACGACTACCCGAGGATCTGGGACGTCTTCACCTCCTGGGACAACGCCACCTGGACGAAGGTCGCGAGCGGGTACGGAGCAGGGAGGACTGTCCTGGCCGACTTCAACGGCGCAAAGAACGGACGCTATCTCAGGATCGTCTCGAACGGCAACGCGTCCAACTGGTGGTCCGTGGCCGAAGTCGCCATCTACAGCGGCACTTCACTCGACCGCGGCGCATGGACAGCAACGGCATCCATCGGTTCGCCCGCTGGTGAGGTGCTCGACGGCAATGTCGCCACACGGTGGACGACATCGACGCACCAAGCTCCGGGGCAATCCGTGACGATCGACATGGGCGCGCTCGCGACGATGAACAACGTGACGATCGACACGGCGAAGAACGCATCCGATGAACAGGACTGGGCGCGAGGCTACGCCCTGGACCTGTCGCGCGACGGCAGCACATGGACGACCGTCGCGACTGGGGTGGGAACGCGCAAGGCGACGACGATCGGATTCCCCGCTCAGGCTGCCCGCTACCTGCGGCTCACCCAGACAGGCTCATCGCCTGACCGGTGGTGGACGATCGGTGAGCTTACCGCTGGCCTTCACAACGACGACTTTTCACTGAGCACCACGCTGAACGCGCGCTTCGACGCGGCAACCACCCAGTCGATCATCGCGACACACCAAGACACATGGTTCACCGAAAGCGATCTCGACGAGATCGCGGCGATGGGCATGAACCTCATCCGGCTGCCGATCGGATGGTCGCATTTCCTGAATCTCGACGGCTCCTGGAAGTCAGATCCCTGGTCGAAGATCGACTGGGCGGTGAAGGAGGCTGCCGCGCGCGGAATCTACGTGCTGCTGGACCTGCACACCGTGCCGGGCGGGGGGTGTCCGTGGGGAAGCTGCGGCCGCATCGGGCCTAACCCGAATGGCTTCTGGGGGAGCGAGACCTACCACGATTGGGTGGAGTCGATCTGGACGGTCATGGCGGATCGCTATCGTGGCAATCCTGCGGTCGCGGGATACGACCTCATCAACGAACCTCTCATCGACTACGACGAGGACGCGGAGGACGTCGCTCAGAAGAGCGAGTATTACGACCGGCTCTACGACGCCGTGCGTGCCGTCGATCCGGATCACACCATCTTCCTCGGGGCGTTCTTCGGACCGAACTCGCTCGCCGCGCCCTCTGTCCACGGATGGACCAACGTCGTCTACGAGTACCACCCGTACGACATGCCGAACCAGAAGGACTGGAGCGCGCAGAACCAGCTTGTGACGAACGAGCTCAGCGGGCTTCCGGCTCGCCTCTCGGGTCACGGCGTCCCCATCTTGTACGGCGAGTACTCGCTCTACTACAACGACGACGTCTGGTCTCGATTCATGGCGGGACTAAACTCCCTCGACGTCTCGTGGACGAACTGGACCTACAAGGTGCGTGGAGCAGCGGGGGACGGATTCGCGTACTGGGGCTTCTACTACGACAACCCCTCGCCGGTGCCCGTCGTGAACTCGGATGACGCCGCCACTTTCCGCTCGAAGCTCGCCGCGTTCGGCACCGAGAATTTCACGAAGAACGAGCGCTTCGTCGCCACCGTCGCGAAGTACACCGGCGGGCTCGCGGCATTCGCTCCGGCCGAGATCGCCCACTCGGGGTGGACCGCGTCCGCTTCCTCGAGCTCCCCGTGGTCGACGCCGGCGAGCGGCATCGATGGGGCCAACGGATCGTCGTGGCAGAGCGGCAAGGCCATGAGCGGAGACGAGTGGTATCAGATCGACATGGGTGCATCGCATACCGTCTCGATGGTGACCGTACAGACGGCGCCGGATTCCGCATGGGACTATCCGCGCGGATTCACGCTGGAGACATCGATCGACGGCAGAAATTGGACCGCCGCTGCCACGGGTATCGCCTACGGCTGGAAACGCCCCATCTCCATCGAGCCCACCACGGCTCGCTACATCCGCATCTCGCAGACCGGCATCGCACCCCAGTGGTGGACGCTCGACCAGATCGCCGTCTTCTCCTCCTACTAACAAACCCCACCCGAAAGGAAATCACATGCACAAGTCCCGTTGGATCGCGGGGGGCCTCGCCGCAGCAGTCGCGGCATCCCTCACCGCCTGCGCCTCGTCTTCGCCGGAAGGCGCGTCTGACGACAACGCCCTCACCGTATGGGTGATGGGTGACAGCTCGGCGAACTTCGATGAGCTCGTCGCCCCCTTCGAGAAGAAATCCGGCATCGATGTCGAAACGGTCGCCATTCCGTGGGATGCGATCGATCAGAAGTTCACGACGGCTGTCGCGTCGGGCGATGGTCCCGATCTTCTGCAGATCGGGCTGTCGAAGCTGCGCACTTTCGCAGACAGCGGGGCGCTCCTTCCGCTGGACAAGGAGACGGTCGCCGACTATCCCAACCTGGATTCCTCCAACTTCATACCGGGGGTAGCGGGTGAGGCGACAGCCATCGGCGGCGACGTCGTGTCGCTGCCGTGGGTAGCGGACACGCGGGTGCTCTTCACGCGCACCGACATCCTGGCCGAGGCGGGCATCGACGCTCCGCCCGCGACGTGGGATGAGCTTCGCGCGGACGCGCTGACCCTGACCGCGCGCGGTGAGGGGCAGTACGGCTACTACATTCCCCAGTGGGACAGCGCCCTTCCGGTCGTGATGACTTGGGATCAGGGCGGCGACGTCGTCAACAGCGACGGCGAGATCGACTTCGACACCCCCGAGTTCGAGGCTGCTGTCGATCTCTACACCGGCCTGTACGCCGACGGAAGCGTACCGACCAACAGCGACTTCGACCAGACACAGGGCTTCGTGTCGGGCGTAGCGCCGATGCTCGTCAGCGGTCCGTACCTGGCGGCGGCCATTTCGGATGCCGCTCCCGAGCTGGATGGCAAGTGGACGGTCACGACGGTCCCCGATGCCGCTGCGGGCACCTCACTTCTGGCCGGTTCGAACCTCGGCGTGTGGGCCGACACCGACAACGAGGACGGTGCGCTGCAGCTGCTCGACTTCCTGTCCGACCCCGAAACGCAGATCGCCTGGTACGAGCTCGACGGCCAGCTGCCCACGGTCACCGCGGCGCTGGAGGACGAGACCCTCATGGCCGACCCGCTGGTGGCGACGTACTCGGAGCAGCTCGCGGATGCCCGCCTGCTCCCCCTGGTCCCGAACTGGGACGGCGAGACCGGGAAGGCGCTTCTGGACGCCCTGAACGCGATCGTGCTCAACGGTGCGGACCGCGACGCGACGCTGCAGACGCTGTTCGACACCACTACGGGTACACCCGCCAACTGAAAGGCCCGGGGGCGCGGAACCGGTCATGCCTTTCCGCGTCCCCGAACCACTCATCATGAAGACACGACTCGCGCCTTACGCTTTCGTCACCCCGGCGATGCTGCTCCTGATCGCCTTCGGCGTCCTGCCGATCGCAGTAGCGCTGCTGGTGAGCTTCACCGACATGAACCTCGCCGGCCTCGGCAACTGGTCGCGCATCGAGTTCATCGGCCTCGACAATTACGAGCGACTGCTGTCGGACGGACGGTTCTGGCAGGCGATGGTCAACACCGGGATCTTCGTGATCCTCGGGGTCCCCACGGTCGTGATCCTGTCCCTGACCATCGCTCTCGCGCTCAACCGCTCCCAGTCTCGGCTGTTCCGGGCGCTTCGCTCCTTCTACTTCGTCCCCGCCATCACGGCCATCGTTGCGGTCGCGCTGGTGTGGGGCTACATGTTCAACACGCAGTTCGGGCTGTTCAACTACCTTCTCTCCCTCGTCGGAGTCCCGCCGGTGCCGTGGCTGTCAGACCCGATCATCGTGAAGTTGTCGGTGGTCTGGGTCGCAATCTGGCGAGGGCTGGGATTGAACATCATCATCTTCCTCGCGGCCCTGCAGGGCGTGCCCAAGGAGTACCTCGAGGCGGCCGCGCTCGACGGCGCGTCAGAGCTGCGCCGCACCGTGTCCATCGTCATCCCATTGCTCCGGTTCGCGGTCTTCTTCGTCGCGATCACCACGACGATCGCGTGGCTGCAGTTCTTCGATGAGCCGTTCGTGCTCACCAAGGGAGGGCCGCTCGGAGCATCCACCTCCATCTCGCTGTTCCTCTATCAGACCGGCTTCTCGTCAAGCCAGTTCGGCTACGCCAGCGCCGGGTCGGTGGTGCTCTTCGCCGTCATCGCCCTGATCACGATCATCCAACTGCGAACTCGGAGGACTGATGTCGACTACTGACCTCATCGAGAACACCTCGTCCCCACTGGAGGTCACGGTGCCGAAACCGCCGACGGACGCGGTGCCACGAAGGCCGGCACCGGTGCGACCGGGTGCGGTGGTGATCGGCATCCTCCTGGTGATCGGTGCCATTGCGACCGCCTTTCCCTTCGTGTGGATGGTGCTGGCGTCGGTGAAGCCGCGGAGCGAGGCAGTTGCCTACCCCCCGCACCTCATCCCGCAAGAGCCCACCTTCGAGTTCTACGCGCAGCTGTTCACCGAGCTGGACTTCGGCCGCTACCTCGTAAACACGCTGGCCATCGTGGTGATCTGCATGGTGGGGCTGCTGCTGATGGCAGCGGCGGGCTACGGGTTCGCGAAATTCTCCTTCCCTGGGCGGGATGCGCTGTTCTTCCTCGTGCTGGTGACGATGATGATCCCCGGGCAAGTCACGATGATCCCCAGCTTCCTGATCCTCAACGGCATGGGGTTGACCAACACGCTGATCGGCATCGCGCTGCCGATGCTGGTCTCCGGATTCAGCCTGTTCCTGTTTCGGCAGTTCATGACCACCATCCCCACGGAGGTCATCGAAGCGGCCCGGGTCGACGGTGCTGGAGAGCTGCGGATCTTCTTGCGAATCATCCTGCCGATGTCAGGACCCATCCTGTCGGTCCAGGTGGTGCTGACCTTCATCGCCGGCTGGAACGCCTTCCTCTGGCCGCTGATCATGGCCAATGATGAGCGGCTCTACACGTTGTCCGTCGGGCTGTCGCTGCTTAATCAGCAGATCGCGACGAATCCGTCGCTGCAGATGGCAGCCTCCACGCTCATGGTGGTGCCCATCCTCATCGTCTTCGTCATCTTCCAGCGATACATCGTGCAGGGGTTCGCCCTGTCAGGCCTCAAGTAAGGATCCGAATGACCCACCTCTTCCGTCCCGGATTCGTTCGTGCCGAGGGCACGGCGCTCGTCGACGACGCGGGCCCACTTCTGCTCCGTGGCGTCGGACTAGGGAACTGGCTGCTTCCCGAGGGTTACATGTGGGGCTTCGGCGACGACCTCGCCTCACCGCGCCAGATCGAGGCGCATGTCCTTCGCCTGGTCGGCGAGTCCCGCGCCGCCGAGTTCTGGCGCCAATTTCGAGAGACCTTCATCGCCGAGGATGACTTCGCGATGATCGCGCGTGCCGGATTCGACCACGTGCGGCTGCCTATCAACTCCCGCGGCCTCCTGGGCGCCGACGGAGACCTGCGGGAAGACGGCTTCGCACTCATCGAAAGGGCCGTGCAATGGAGCGAAGCGCACGGCCTGCGCATCCTGCTCGATCTGCACGGAGCGCCAGGTGGTCAGACCGGAACCAACATCGATGACTCGCCGCGCGGCATCCCCGAGCTGTTCATGGATGCCTCATACCGCGCGCAGACGATAGAACTCTGGGTCGAACTGGCGCGACGCTACCGCGACCGCGAGGCCGTTCTGGGCTACGACCTTCTCAACGAGCCGCTTCCCAACGAGTGGCAGCACCGCTACAACGACGAACTCGTCGCGCTCTACCGCGACCTCACCCGCGCCGTGCGCGCCGCGGACGACGCCCACTTGATCATGTACGAAGGAAGCCACTGGGCGACGAATTGGACGCCACTCCGCGACCGGTTCGACGACAATCAGGCACTGCAGTTCCACCGCTATTGGTGTCCGCCCGATGAATCCAGCATCGCCGACTTCCTCCAGGTCCGCGACGAACTGGAAACTCCCGTCTACATGGGGGAGGGCGGCGAGAACACCCCCGCATGGATCTACGCGGCCACCCGCCTGTACGAGCGGCACGGGATCGGCTGGAACTTCTGGCCATGGAAGAAGCTCGCAACCCGCACCTCGCCCCTCTCCGCAGAGCGCCCCGATGGCTGGGAATCGATCGCGGACATCGGAGCCGACCCGAAACCGAGCGACGCCTGGGCCATTCTCGAGAACTACCTGCAGGCGATTCGTGCCGACCAGTGCGTCCCACAACCGCAAGTCATAGACGCTCTGTTCGCCCGGCCCACCCTCGAGCTGCCTGGCTGGGCCGGCATGCGCGGACAGTCATCCCCGCTGGACCGCACACGGGTGCCGACGGGCATGTGGCACCATACGGCCGGCGAGCCCTACGATGACGGTGAGCGGGTGACCGTCCGCCTGGACCAGGGCGAGTGGCTCGCCTTCCCGCTCGCGGAGGAGCCCACGTCGTGGAGGCTGGACGCTGACGCTCCGGACGCCGTCGACGTGACGTGGGACGGCCGACACCTCGTCCTGCACGCGACGACCGGGGTGGAGGTGCGCGCACTCGCCGTCGAACGAACCGATAGCGTCGGGACATGACCCCTCGCGAGCTCCGGACACCCGGCCCCGAGTCAGCCACAGTGACATCCCTGCGGCAACGCAATCGTGCGACCGCACTCACATTTATCCTCCGAAGTCGGGAAACCACGCGCGCCGACGTGGCCCGGCAGTGCGGCCTGTCGACCGCGTCCGCCGCGAACATCGTCGCCGACCTGATCGAGGAAGGCCTCGTCGCCGAAATCGGGACCGTAGCCTCTCGCGGCGGGCGTCCGATCGCGATCATCGCGCCACGCGCAGACGGCGCCTACAGCCTCGGCGCGGACGTCGGGGAGCGCGGTGTCGCGGTCGAGCTGTTCGACCTCGGTCTCAACATGGTCGACCGCGAGTTCCGGGGCGGTCGCGTGGAGGAGACCGTGGACGGTATCGAAACCGACATCGTCGAGGCGGTTTCGGCTTTGCGTGAACGGAACGCCGAACGCTGGGGACGGGTGCTCGGGATCGGGCTGGGGCTCCCCGGGGTGGTGGAGACCGAAGGAGACGGCAGCCAGGTGCTGTTCGCCCAGAGCCTCGGCTGGGAGCCGTACCAGATCCCCCCCGTCCTGCCCGATGGGCTCACCGTCTTCGCCGACAACGGCGCGAAGAGCCTCGCGCGCGCGGAACTGTGGTTCGGCAGCGCCCGAGGAGTGGACCGTGCGGCCGTCGCACTGCTCGGCCGCGGCGTCGGCCTCGGAGTCATCGCGGACGGCACCGTCGCCAGGGGCGCGTTCAGCAGCGCCACCGAGTGGGGTCACACGAAGATCCGTTTCGGCGGCCAGCCGTGCCGCTGCGGCAACAGGGGTTGCGTGGAGGCGTACATCGGCGCCGATGCGATCCTCGGCGCATGGCGACGAGCCGGCGGAGTCTTCGAGGGAAGTGGCTGGCAGGCGCTCGGCGCCTTCCTGGAAGACGCCGCTGCCGGCGGAACCGCTCATTCCGTGCTCGACGACACCATCGAGGCGCTAGGCGCCGCGCTGGGAAACATCGTCAATCTCACGAGCCCACAGAGAATTGTCGTCGGCGGATGGGTGGGGATGCGGCTGATGGAGCATCACACGCCGCAGATCCTCGATGCGATTCGTCGCAACAGTCTCGCCCGCGCCGCCGAGCAGTTCGATCTCGTCAGCGCGAGCTTCGGCGGTGACACGATCGCACTCGGTTCAGCCGTCATGCCCATCGAGTCCTGTCTCATCGACGACCGGACCGGCCGAATCTGAGTTGCCTTTCGAGCGAGCAAGTGACCTGCGCCCTGCGCCGTCCGATGAGCCAACGCTCCCGACCGGTCCACCTCTCCGATGTGAATCTCGACAGCGGCGCGCGTGAGCTGCCCGTCGTTGCGCGGAATCAGGCCTGCGCGTGGGCCGCGTCTACCTCACACTCCGGGACGACTTCTACCGTCGATGCGAGTGGACGCAACGGAGGGTCACGTGACCCCTTGGAACCGGGGGATGACGGAATCCTCCGCCTGGACGGCCTGGTCGGCTTCGGTGACGATAGCCTGCATCGCCGCAGCCGCCGACTCTGCCTTGCCTTCGGCGATGGCGAAAGCCACCTCTTGATGCATTCGCAGGGCGGTCGAGTCCGCGACACGCGGCATAAGGTTGTGTTGGGTGCGGCCGCACAGCACTTCAGCGACGACCTCGGCAAGCGCGGCGAGAAACGGGTTGCCGGATGCGTCCAGCACAGCCTGGTGGAAGGCGATGTCATGCTTCAGGTAAGGCGCTTCGTCGGCGTGCCTTGAATGCTCGGCCATGCCAGTCACCGCGCTCATGACGGCCGCACGTTGCTCGCTGGTTGCGACGGTCGCGGCCAGCCGGGCTGCTGTCGGCTCGATGGCAGAGCGCAACTCGCTGAGAGAGTGCAACACCTCGATGCGGTCGGGGCCCGCTAGACGCCAGCGGATCAATCGCGTCTCGTATGGATTCCACCGCTCGGGTGGCAGGATCTCTACGCCCGCACGGCGGCGCACCTCCACAAGGCCCATCGACTCGAGCACTCGCACGACTTCGCGGAGGGCGGAGCGTGAGGCGCCGAAGTTCGCGGCGATATCGGCTGTGAGGATGCGCGTGCCCGGCGCGAGGCGGCCGGCCACGATGTCCGCCCCGAGGTTCTCGAGGAATCGCTCGTGCATGGCTGACGAGCCGCTCATCGAGTCCATCTTTCGATTATGAACGACCGGCTCAAGCGACGAAAGATGTAGGCCGTATTTACGCGTTGGTTGCAATAAGTAGGACATATCCCTATCATCGTTGATGAAGCCGTCAGATCGAAGGAGCTCGGGCCCATGCACCACTTCCTCAGCACAGTGCCGTCGATGATTCATGCCGCCGACCCGGTACCCATCATGACTACTGCCCCCGCGTGGCAACTCATCACCGCTGCTGTCATCGGGATCGCCGTGATCGTCACGCTCATCACGTGGCTGAAGCTGCATCCGTTCATCTCGCTCATGATCGGCGCGCTTGTCACCGGACTGGTCGCCGGCATGAGTGCCGTGCAGACCATCACGAGCTTCTCTAACGGCTTCGGGTCCACAATGGGCGGAGTCGGGGTGCTGATCGCGCTCGGCGCGATCTTCGGCAAGATGCTCGCCGACTCGGGGGGCGCCGACCGCATCGTCGACACTCTTATCGCCCGGGCGTCCAATCGCGCATTGCCGTGGGTCATGGGCGCAGCAGGTGCCCTCATCGGCCTCCCGATGTTCTTCGAGGTCGGGCTCGTCCTGCTCGTGCCGGTGATCATCCTCGTCGCCCGCCGCTCTGGGCTGCCGCTCATGCGCATCGCAATTCCGACGCTGGCCGGGCTGTCGGCGATGCACGGACTTGTTCCCCCCCACCCCGGCCCGCTCGCCGCCATTGATCTCGTTGGAGCCGACCTCGGGCAGACCCTGCTCTTCGGCGTCATCATCGCCATCCCGACCGTGATCATCGCGGGTCCGCTCTTCTCGAATCTGGCGGCCCGATGGGTCAAGGTGCCCGTTCCTGCCTTGTACGTCACACCGGAGGACCGCGGCGAGGACATCGAACACAAGCCACGCCCGTCGTTCGGGGCCGCATTGTTCTGCATCCTGCTGCCCGTCGTTCTGATGCTGCTCTCCTCGCTGGCGAACGTCGTCGCGCCGGGGTCGGTGGACACCTGGAAGCTCGTGGTCGACTTCCTCGGAAAGCCGGCGGTGGCCCTGCTCATCGCCGTACTGGTCGGCATGATCGTGCTCGGACGTGGTGCTCGTATGAACCGCGTCCAGCTCGCCGCTTCTGTCGGCTCGTCGCTGCCTCCGATCGCCGGCATCCTGCTGATCGTCGGCGCCGGCGGGGGCTTCAAGCAGGTACTCGTCGACGCCACGATCGGGCAGGTGATCGCCGACGCGATCTCAGGTTTCGGCGGCTCACTGACGATCGTTCTCGCCCTCGCGTGGCTCGTCTCCGTACTCATCCGGGTCGCCACAGGCTCCGCCACCGTCGCGACGATCACCGCGGCCGGAATCCTGCAGCCACTCGTCGCCGACCTGGGGCTGTCCACGGGCGCCACCTCGTTGCTGGTTCTCGCGATCGGTGCTGGATCCGTGTTCCTCTCACACGTCAACGACGCGGGCTTCTGGCTGATCAAGGAGTACTTCGGCTTGAGCATCGGCCAGACGCTCAAGTCGTGGACGGTGATGGAGTGCATCATCTCGATCGTCGGCTTGGCGGGCGTCCTCCTCATCAGCCCGTTCGTGGGATAGCCGCCACGACCGCGCACGCGACCCACAGTCGCTCAAAGTTCTATCGACTCACACGGACGTCAGTTGGAGGAATCATGCAGCCCACCCCACACAGCGCCGCCGAGACATTCGCCGCGTTCGGCGGCACGCCCATCCTCGTTGTCATGGGCGTCTCAGGCAGCGGAAAATCGACGGTTGCCGCGCTGCTTGCAGAGCAGCTCGGCTGGGATAGGCAGGAGGGTGACGAGCTGCATCCGGCAGCGAATGTCGCCAAAATGGCGAGTGGACAGCCACTCACCGACGACGACCGCTGGCCGTGGCTCGACCGGATTGCCGCCTGGATCGACGCGCATCAAGTCGCTGGGCGCCCCGGTGTCGTCACCTGCTCTGCGCTCAAGCGCGAATATCGGACTCGACTCGCTCGACGCGGCGTGATGTTCGTGCACCTCGCCGGAGGGCGTGACACCATCGCCCACCGCCTCGCGGAGCGCAAAGGCCACTACATGCCACCGTCGCTACTCGGGTCGCAGTTCCAGACTCTCGAACCACTCGACTCCGATGAGGCCGGAATAGTGGTCGACGCCCGACAGTCGCCTGGGGCCGAGGTCGCCGAGATTCTCGAGCGGTTCGAACTCACGAGGTCGACTCAGTGACACCGATCCCTGTTCGCGGGCTCGCAAATGAGCTGCGCCGTAACGAGCGATGCGCCGGGCGGGCAGGCGCGATATCGAATATCTGAACGATTCAGCGACACATTAGAGGAGAACGCGAAATGTCCGATACTTCACACCCGGCCGTCCAGACGAAGGTCTCCACCGACCAGCAGCAGGCCCCCGACGAGGCGGCCACCGCCCACGAGGGCGCGCCTCCCATCGAGACTGTCGAGCGTCCGGCGCCGACCCCGACCGGACCCGAGGGCGTCGCGCAGGCGACTGCCAACATCGGCGTCGTGGGCCTCGCGGTGATGGGCTCGAACCTGGCCCGCAACCTCGCCTCGCGCGAGGGCAACACCGTCGCGGTCTACAACCGCAGCCGCTCCAAGACCGACGAGCTGGTCACCGAGCACCCCGAGGCCGAGTTCGTCCCGTCGTTCTCGTACGAGGAGTTCGCAGCCTCGCTCACGAAGCCCCGCACCGCGGTCATCATGGTCAAGGCCGGTCGCCCGACGGATGCTGTCATCGACTCGCTCCTGGAGGTCTTCGAGCCGGGCGACATCATCGTCGACGGCGGCAACGCCCTGTTCACCGACACGATCCGCCGCGAGAAGGCCGTCCGCGAGACGGGCGTCAACTTCGTCGGCATGGGCGTCTCGGGCGGCGAGGAGGGCGCGCTCAACGGCCCGTCGCTCATGCCGGGCGGTCCCGACGAGTCGTGGGTGACCCTCGGTCCGATCCTCAAGGGGATCGCCGCGGTCGCCGAGGGCGAGCCGTGCGTCACGCACGTCGGCCACGACGGCGCGGGCCACTTCGTCAAGATGGTGCACAACGGCATCGAGTACGCCGACATGCAGCTCATCGCCGAGGCCTACGACCTCATCCGCCGCGGCACGGGCAAGACCCCCGCCGAGATCGCGGAGGTCTTCGCCGAGTGGAACACCGGCGAGCTGGAGTCCTACCTCATCGAGATCACCGCCGAGGTGCTCCGCCAGAACGACGCCGAGACCGGCAAGCCGCTCGTCGACGTCATCCTCGACCAGGCCGGCGCCAAGGGCACCGGCGCATGGACCGTGCAGACGGCCCTCGACCTGGGCGTCCCCGTCTCGGGCATCGCCGAGGCCACCTTCGCGCGCTCGCTGTCGAGCCACCCCGAGCAGCGCTCCATCTCGACGAGCCTGCCGGGGCCCGCCGAGGCCCTGAGCGTCCAGGACGCCGACGCGTTCATCGAGGACGTGCGCCTCGCCCTGTTCGCCTCGAAGATCGTGGCGTACTCGCAGGGCTTCGACGAGATCCGCGCGGGCGCCGCCCAGTACGACTGGCAGATCGACCTGGGCGCCGTCTCGAAGATCTGGCGCGCCGGCTGCATCATCCGAGCCCAGTTCCTCAACCGCATCGCCGACGCGTACAACGCCCAGCCCGACCTCGCGGTCCTGCTCACGGCGCCGTACTTCGTCGAGGCCCTCGAGCGCGCGCAGGGCGCGTGGCGCCGGATCGTCCAGGCGGCCGCGGGCGCCGGCATCCCCGCCCCCGCCTTCTCGTCGTCGCTGGCGTACTACGACGGGCTGCGCGCCGAGCGCCTGCCCGCCGCCCTCATCCAGGGCCAGCGCGACTTCTTCGGGGCGCACACCTACAAGCGCATCGACAAGGAAGGCACCTTCCACACGCTGTGGTCGGGCGACCGCACCGAGATCGAAGCCGAAGACACGCACTGAGCACGACGTCCCAGCTCCGCTCGCGGTGCCCCACGGACCGGTCGCCGAACGTGCCCCGCCGATCGGGATCCACGAGCTCGGTCTCGCAGAAGACCCGACCGTCGTCCACACCCGCATCACCACCGACGCGCGCCTCAGGCGGATTGAGTCCGGCTGTAGCCCGCCAACCCACTCCTCGGCTTCGCTGAGGGGTCCAGCGCTCGGTACGCGCTGGGCGTATAGCCCGTTTCTGATCGGAATTGCCGGTTGAAGTTGGCCAGATTGCGGTAGCCCACAGCTGCGCTGATGTCGGCGATGGACGAGTCGGATTGGTCGAGGAGCCGACAGGCGTTGGCGATTCGGAGACGGCGGACCAGGTCGGAGAATGTCATCCCGCTCGCCTTCTTGAAGTATTTGGAGAAGGACGGCTCAGACATGTACGCGAGTCGGGCTGCTTCTGACAGACGGATGTGTCCGCTCAGGTTCTCGACGACGTAGGCGAGTCCCGCGTCTACGGCAGCTTTGCCCTCTCGCCCGACATTGGGTGAATACAGTTCGTGCGCGACGTAGTGTCGCTCGTGCTCGGGTGCGTTCACCAGAATGTCCAGCAGGCCGAAGAAGTGGGCCATGCGTCGGGCGCCACTGAACTCACCGACCTTCTCGATCTCGATGGCGGCAGTCGTGGCGGTGCTTCCCGAGAAGACGATTCCGCGCCGTGACTGCTCCAACAGCCTAAGCGAGGGCGCTAATTCTGGGATGGCGTCGATGCTGCTCTGCAGCCAATCCGGCGTGAACTGGATGACGGCATCTCGCTTCTCAATGACTTCACCCTCTGTCAGATCGCTCATCCAGTCGTGGGGAACTTCGGCTCCGACGATCGCGACATGACCCGGTTCGAAGGCCCCGACCTCATCGCCGATGATGAAGTTGCCGCTGCTGCGGCGGATGAGGTGGATCTCCACTTCGGGGTGATAGTTCCATCGCGCGATGTCGCACGGATAGTCGTGTTCGATCCAGCGGAACGACTCCCCATCGGGGTGCGGAATGAGCTCTCTCGCTGCGGGACTGGCCATGATCGCCCTGGCGAAGGTGTCCGGTGATGCCATCAGTCCTCCAGCGGCCTTGCTGATCAGTCGGGTGACGAGAACTGGAATGAAAGTACCACTTCCTGATCGCTAGGGGTGGGACGACAGGAGCGGGCGTCGCCCATAGTCGGAGAAGACAGTCGGCCCGTGCGGCAGCCATACGCATCGCAAAGCCAGCTGGCCCCCGACACAGCAGACAAACAAAGGAGTTCCTATGCGTACCAGACGACGCGTTCTCGCCGTCAGTTCGGCGCTGACAGTCACCGCTATCGCCTTGGCCGGATGCGCCGGCGCTGGCGGTAGCAGTCAGCAAGAGGGCGATGTCACCCTCACTCTCGCCACCGTGAGCAATCCGCAGATGAAAGACATGGAGGAGCTCAAGGGAACCTTCGAGAAGGAAAACCCTGGAATCAAGGTCAACTTCGTCCAGATGGAGGAAGGCGACCTCCGGGCCGCGGTCACTGCGGACGTCGCATCCAAGGCGGGCCAGTATGACATCGTCACGGTCGGCGCCTACGAAGTACCCCAATGGGGAGCGCTGGGGTGGCTCAAGGATCTGACACCTGCCCTCGAAGCAGACGCGGACTACGACGTCGACGATCTTCTGGAGCCCGTCCGCAAAGCCATCTCTGTCGACGGAAAGCAGTACGCGGTCCCGTTCTACGGCGAATCGTCGATCCTGATGTACAACAAGGCGATGTTCGAGGCGGCCGGTCTGACGATGCCGAACAACCCGACGTGGCAGCAGGTCGCCGAGTTCGCCAAGACGCTCAACACTCCAGATGTGGCCGGGATCTGCCTCCGTGGCAAGCCCGGGTGGGGCGACCTGTTCGCGCCCTTGACCACCGTGGTGCAGACCTTCGGCGGCAACTGGTACGACATGGACTGGAATGCCCAGGTCGACTCTCCGGAATTCACTGAAGCGGTCAACTTCTACGTTGATCTGCTGGCGGAAGCGGGTGAATCCGACCCGGTCTCGTACAGCTTCACGGAGTGCTTGAACCTGCTCAGCGGGGGCAAGGCGGCGATGTGGTACGACGCATCCGTCGCGGCATCCATTCTCGAGGACCCCGAGACATCGGAGGTCGCCGGTCAGATGGGGTACGCGCACGCACCGACCTACAAGACCGACGAGTCGGGCTGGCTGTGGTCGTGGAACCTCGCCGTCCCGGAGACGACGAAGAACGCCGATGCGGCGACCACGTTCGTCAAGTGGGCGACAAGCAAGGAGTACCAGCAGCTGGTCGGAGAGACTCTCGGCTGGACACGGGTACCCCCGGGGGCGCGCAACTCGACCTATGAGATCCCGGAGTACAAGGAGGCTGCGGCCGCCTTCGCCCCGATCACTCTCGAGGTGATGAACGCGGTGAACCCGGAGCAGCCGGGCGTAGACCCGCAGCCGTGGGTCGGAATCCAGTACGTGACCATCCCCGAGTTCCAGGACGTGGGCAACCAGGTTGCGCAACTCGTGGCGGACGCCATCGCCGGCCGCACGACCGTCGAAGCGGCACTCGCCGAGGGGCAGCAGATCGCCCAGGTCGCTGGAGACAAGCAGAAGTAACACCAGCTTCGCCCTCGTGGATCGGGGGAGCGGCGCGCGGCCCGAACGCTGCCCCCCCCGACCCACGCCCGACGCAAGGAAGCGAACATGACAACCACCACCACCATTACCACGCCGGACACCTCCGATTCCGGAGTCCTGCCCCCGGCGATCGCCCCGACGAGCAAGCGCAAAGCGCGCGTGGCGCGCGGGCTGGTCTTCCCCGCGCTGTTCATCTCGATCGCCCTGACGCAGATCCCGTTCCTCGTCACCATCGTCGTGTCGTTCCTCAACTGGAACCAGCTTCGGCCAGGCGACATCTCGTTCGCCGGGTTGAGCAACTACATTGCGGTGTTCACCACTGGGGACTTCCTCGAAGCCCTGATAGCCACCGTGATCATCACCGGGACGTCGGTCGTCCTCGCCCTGCTGCTCGGACTCGCCTTCGCACTGCTTCTGGACAGGAAGTTTCTGGGGCAGGGAGTCGTGCGAACACTGATGATCACGCCGTTCCTGGTCATGCCCGCTGCGGCCGCATTGATCTGGAAGTACTCGATGCTCGACGTGAACGTCGGCATGGTGAACGTCGGCCTGAACGCGATCGGTCTTCCGTCCGTCGCGTTCAACACCGACCTGCCCGTCGTGACGATCATCATGCTGATGACCTGGCAGTTCACCCCGTTCTTCATGCTCATCCTCCTCGCAGGACTGCAGAGCCAGAGCAAGGAGGTCCTCGAGGCCGCGTCCGTGGATGGGGCCGGCCCGATCCGCACCTTCCGCCATATGACCCTGCCGCACCTGCGGCAGTACATCGAGATCGCGATTCTGCTGGGCGGCATCATGATGCTGCAGATGTTCGACCCGATCGCGATCATGACCAAAGGCACCGGTGGCACGAAAACCCTGCCGTATCTCCTCTACGAGCGGGCCTTCATCGGCCTCGATATCGGTCAGGCGGCGGCGTTCGGCGTCATCACCGTCGTCATCACCATCGGCGCGGCCAGTCTCGCGCTCCGCAGCCTGTTCAAGGTGTTCGTCGAAGGAGAGGTGCGCTGATGCGTTCATTCCGTGCAGGCCTGCTGACAACGGCAACCTGGATCATCGCCCTGCTGTTCTTCTTCCCCATCGCATGGATGGTGTTCACCAGCTTCAAGACGGAATCCGATGCGGCGTCCATCCCGCCGACCCTGTTCACGAACCTGAGCCTGGACAGCTACGCGGCTGTCCTGGAACGCGGCGGGAGCGCGTATCTCATCAACTCCTTCACCTCCAGCATCTCGTCGACACTCATCGTGCTGCTGCTCGCCATCCCCTGCGCGTACGGGCTCAGCATCCGTCCGATCAAGAAGGTGAAGGACGTGCTGTTCTTCTTCATCTCCACGAGGTTCCTCCCCGTGGCCGCATCGATCATCCCGGTCTACTTCATCCTGCTGTGGCTCGGGCTGCTCGATAACATCTCGGCGCTCAGCTGGCTGTACGTCGCGATCAACCTGCCGATCGCGATCTGGATGATGCGGTCCTTCTTCAACGAGGTGCCGCTGGAGATCATCGAAGCCGCCCAGATCGATGGCGCGAATCTTCGGACTGAACTGGTGCGGGTCGTCCTGCCGATCGTTCTCCCGGGAGTCGCGGCGGTCGCGCTGATCTGCTTCATCTTCTCCTGGAACGAGTACTTCCTCGCCACGATCCTGACCACGGACACAGCGCGAACGGTACCGCCGTTCCTCGCCAGCTTCGTCGATGGGCGTGGTCAGTTCCTCGCCGTACTCTCGGCCGCGGCCACCCTCGCCGTGCTGCCCGTGGTCGCAGCCGGCTGGCTGGCGCAGAAGCAGCTCGTTCGCGGTCTCGCCATGGGTGCCGTGAAGTGACCGAATCGGACCACGCCGACCCCGGTGAGCGCGCGCCGGTGCCGCAACTGACGAACGCGACGATCGATCGTGCGGGTGCCGCCGTCCGGCGGCCCCTGTATGACCGGTCGGGGCTGTCGGTCGGAATCGTGCACATCGGGGTTGGCGGGTTCCATCGGGCGCACATGGCGATGTGCCTGGACTCGCTGATGTCGCAAGGGCTCGCGCAGGACTGGGCGATCTGCGGAGTCGGCCTCCTCGCAGGCGATCGGCGGATGAAGGCCATCTTCGACGCTCAGGACTGCCTCTACACGCTCACGGTCAAGCACTCCGATGGCCGGGAGGAGTCCTCGATCATCGGAAGCATCGTCGAGTATCTCTTCGCGCCCGACGAGACCGAGGCGGTCATCGAGCGGATGGCCGACCCGAGCACGCGGATCGTCTCACTGACGATCACCGAGGGAGGCTACAACTTCGACCGCGTCACCGGCCAGTTCGACGCCACGAACCCCGCGGTCGCCGCCGACCTCGCCGAAGGCGCCTCGCCCACGACCGTGTTCGGGTACGTCACCGAGGCGCTCCGCCGCCGGCGTGATCGCGGCATCCCGGCTTTTACGGTGCTGTCCTGCGACAACATCCAGGGCAACGGGCACGTGGCATCCCGCATGTTCACGGCGTTCGCCGAGCTCAAGGACCCCCCGCTCGGCGCGTGGGTGCGAGAGAACGTGGCATTCCCGAACTCGATGGTCGACCGCATCACCCCCGTCACTTCCGAGGCCGATGTCGTCGCGGCGGAGCAGCGGTCGGGACTCCGGGATGAGTGGCCGGTGGTCTGCGAGCCGTTCTTCCAGTGGGTGATCGAGGACGACTTCCCTCTCGGACGGCCTCCGTTCGAGGCTGCCGATGCGCAGCTGGTGGCGGATGTCGAGCCCTACGAGCTCATGAAGCTCCGCCTTCTCAATGCCAGCCATCAGGGTCTGTGCTACTTCGGGTACCTCAGCGGCTACCGGCTGGTCCACGACGCGTTGGCCGATCCGCTGATAGAGTCCTTCCTTCTCGCCTACATGGATCGCGAAGCGACACCGACCCTCAGGCCCGTTCCCGGGGTGGATCTCGATCGCTACAAGCGCACCCTGATCGAACGATTCTCGAACCCGCACGTGCGGGACACCATCGCGCGGCTGTGCGCCGAGTCATCTGATCGCATCCCGAAGTGGCTGGTCCCGGTCATCCGCGAGCAGCTCGAAACCGGCGGTGAGGTGACTTTGTCCGCCGCGATCGTGGCGAGCTGGGCGAGATACGCCGAAGCGGTCGACGAGCAGGGCCAGCCGATCGAGGTGGTCGACTCCCTGCGGGACGACCTCGTCGCGATCGCCCAGACCCAGTACGAGCATCCGCTGGCGTTCATCCAGAACCGCGCTCTGTTCGGCGACCTCGGTGACGACAGACGGTTCACTGATGCGTACGCGGCCACATTGGCGGGTCTCCACACAGTCGGTGCACAAGCGACTCTGCGGGTGCTGGTAGGCGCTCCACTTGCTGCATCGCACCCGAACGAAGGCCATTCAAACGAAGGTGAAGAGCAATGACCCTCATGGAAGCGGCAGTCCTGACCGCGCCACACTCGATCTCTATCGCGCCAATGAAAGTACCGACTTTGGAGCGCGACCAGGTCCTCGTGCGGGTCGCCGCCGTGGGCGTGTGCGGTAGCGACGTGCACTATTACGAACACGGCCGGATCGGCCCATACGTCGTTGAGCGACCGCTTGTGCTCGGCCATGAGCTGTCCGGGCGCATCGAAGCCGTCGGGGTCGACGTCGACCCGAATCGCGTTGGCCGGCGAGTCGCAATCGAGCCGCAGCGCTCGTGTCGCGTGTGTGCGCAGTGCAAGGCGGGCCGCTACAACTTGTGCCCTGAGATGGAGTTCTTCGCCACTCCGCCGATCGACGGTGCATTCTCCGAGTTCGTCGCCATCCAGAGCGACTTCGCGTTCGACATCCCCGACAATGTCTCCGATGAGGCGGGCGCGCTGATGGAGCCGCTGTCGGTGGCAATCTGGGCCTGTCAGCGCGCGGAGATCGGCCCCGGAGCACGCGTCCTGGTCACGGGGGCGGGCCCGATCGGTGTCATCGTCGCGCAGACCGCTCGCGCATTCGGGGCCTCTGAAGTGATCGTCACCGACATCGACAACGGGCGCCTTGATTTCGCCCTGTCTTCGGGCGCCACTCGCGTGATCGACCCTCGTGAGGAGTCCGTCGAGGGGCTGGAGGTCGACGCGTTCATCGATGCCACCGGAGCCGCCACGGCGGTGCGCTCAGGTATCCGAGCCGTGCGCCCAGCGGGACGCGTGATTCTCGTGGGCCTCGGCAACGACGACCTGGAGCTCCCTGTCTCGTTCCTTCAGAACCGTGAGATCTGGCTGAGCGGTGTATTCCGCTACGCAAACACCTGGCCCCTGGCGATCGACTTGGTCAGCAGCGGACGCGTCGACCTCGACCGACTGGTAACCGCGCGATTCGGACTCGCCGAGGCCGAGCGCGCCCTGACGATAGGTCGCGAACCGGGTCAGCTCAAAGCCGTCGTGTACCCGGGGAAGTGAGCGGTGAGCCAGCATGAAGAATCGACCGCCGCTCACGTAGACGCGCTGGTCGTGGGGGAGGCGCTGGTCGACGAGATCGTGACCAACGCACAGATGGTCTCGCATCCCGGTGGCAGTCCGTACAACGTGGCGGTCGGGCTGGCTCGGCTTGGCCGGCAGACACTCCTCCACACCACCATCGGCGACGATGACCGGGGTGCACTCCTGCGCGAGCGCGCCAGCGCCAGCGGCGTGGCTCTCTCGGTCGAGTCCTTGACGGCCGAGCCTACGTCGTTCGCCCGCGCGACGATCGATGGCACAGGAGCAGCTCTGTACGACTTCACCGTCACATGGCGGCCCACACCGTTCCATTCTGTTGCGAGCCCACGCATCGTGCACGTGGGATCGATCGGCGCGGCGATGGCCCCCGGACGCGACCTCGTCGCGGGCGTGGTCTCAGCACTCGCGCCGACTTCGATCATCTCTCTGGATCCGAATGTCCGCCCGCAGCTCACGGCGGACCGAGATGAGACTCGCTGGCGCCTGGAAGAACTCGTCACCCTGTCCGATGTGGTCAAGGTCAGCGACGAGGATCTGCAATGGCTGCACCCCGGGCGAGAGACCTCGCAGATCGCAGCCGATTGGCTCGCGCGCGGCCCAGATCTCGTGGTTGTCACGCGCGGACGCCTGGGGGCGATCGGTTACAGCCAGTGGGGTGTCCACCACAGCGCTCCCACAATCACCCGAGTCGCCGACACGATCGGTGCAGGGGACTCCTTCACGGCCGGTCTTCTATCGGCACTGTTGAGCGCCGGGGTGACTGCTCCTGGGGAGCGACTCGCACGCCTCGACGGTGCCCAGATCTCTCGTTCGATTGACTTCGCCACCATGTGCGCTGCGATCACCGTCAGCCGCAGCGGCGCCCAGCCCCCGTGGGAGCACGAGGTGGCCTGAGAATCTCACCGAAAGGAGACATCGCCCATGCTCGACGCAATTGCGCTGGTCATCACGACCGCTTTGATCCTCGGGAACACCTTTGCCCTGGCCGAGGTCCTAGACAACCAAACTTTGTCGGCGCCCGATCGCAGACGCTGGGTGGTCGGAATCGTCCTTTTACCAGGCATTTCTGCGGCCCTCTGGTTGTCCCGGCGGTCGCGGTACAGCAGTCGACAGGGCACTGCTCCGCTGCTGCACTCTTCTCCAGCGGCTCTCAGTCCCCAGGACCTAGAGAAGTTCCATGAGGAGATCGATCGCTTCCGGTCTAGGGGCGGTTGATCGCGCGGCGGAACTGCTTGGCGTCGGCGTCTGTGCTTTCCCGCCACACGATCTCACCGATCGGGCTGGAATAGGTAGGCGCGATCTCATCGTGGATCGTGGCGAGGAGCTGCGTCATTGCCCGGCGGCCAAGCTCTTCGTAATCGACCTTGACCGACGTCAGGGGCGGGGTCGTCCACTCACCGACCCCATTGTTGTCCCATCCCGCGATGCACACATCCTCCGGGACGCGCCAACCGCGCTCGAGGGCGGCGTGCATCGCGGCTGCGGCAAGGTCGTCGTTCGCGGCGATGATCGCGGTGATCTGGGGCTTGTCAGGGAGCTCAAGAACCGCCTGATGTGCCGTCCGCCCCAGCCAATCTCCACCGATCACACCCGCCGACTCGAGGCCGAGCCGCGCAATCGTCGCCGAGTAGACCTCCGCTCGGCTACGGGCGGTGGTGTGTGCGGGATCGCCTGCCACGTGGACGAATCGCCGGTGTCCGCGGTCGGCGAGCCGTTCGATGATCTCTGCGACCGGCGACGCGTCGGCGAGGTCGCCGATACCGCGCATCTCGTCGTCGTACTCGGCCCCGACGACCACGGGCACCCGAGAAGCGATCTGCTCCTGCCGGTCCGAAGCCAGGTATGTGAGGGCCAGGAGTCCTTCGAACAGCCCAGCCTCGGCGAGCTCGAGCATGCGAGTGGATCGTTCCGCGGTGGAGCCATCGAGGATCATGGCATCAATCTGGTAACCGGCCCGTCGGGCTTCCTCGGTGGCTCCAGCGAGCATGTGCACGGAGCTGGCTGCGGTACCGAACGGGAGCAGGATCGCAAGCCGGCCGGTCCGCGTCGTCCGCATCGCGCGAGCCGCGAGGTTCGGGCGATAGTCCAGGGTCTCGATCGCCGCCTTGATGCGGGCCCGCGTGGGTTCGCGGGTCCGCTCTCCGTCGAATCGCAGGTAGCGCGAGACGGTCATGTGCGAAACGCCTGCGGTGTCCGCGATGTCGTAGATCGTCGGACGGCGAGCCGTGTCAGTCATGTCCGTGGCCCTCCTCGCACCCGACGCGCAGTCCTCATGAGGGGCCCGCAGGGTTTTGAAACTGCTACTTGACCAAACTCTTATCGATAACTACTCTAGGGGCAACGCAGAAACGTTATCGATACGACTTTACGATTCTGTGAGATGGCAGGCCCGAGGCGAATCGAGCCAGATACCCGACCAGTCGGCAACAACGTTGTCGCCTCGCGTCATCGAAGGAGATGAGTGTCCTGAGTACCGTTACACGTCGAATGCGCACCATGAGTGCGGCGACGGGCGAAATGGTGGCCGAGACGGCGCCGACGATGAACACGCAGCGGTCATGACCGTCCTCGTCAATTCGCCTGCTGCCGCGATGGAGGCCGAGCCGCGGCTTCCGAGGAGACGGCGCAAGCGCCCAGTATCTGCTGGCGTGCGGCCACCGGCATGGTTCGTCCTGCCCGCGATCCTGCTATACGCGCTTGTGGTCCTGTGGCCGAACGCGCAAGGCATCTTCTACTCGTTCACGGACTGGAACGGCCGCCGGCTGGACTGGGCGTTCGAGGGTTTCGCCAACTACGCAGAGGTCTTGTCCGACCCGAAATCACTTCTGGCGATCACTAACACGTTCGTGCTCACGATCATCGTGTCGCTGGGCCAGAACATCGTGGGCCTCCTGCTGGCACTCGGCCTCAACACCAAAGTGAAGAGCCGGTACGTCCTGCGGCTGGTGTTCTTCTTGCCTGTTGTCCTGACGCCGATCGTCGCTGGGTATCTGTGGAAGTACCTGATGACGCCGACCGGGACCATCAACAACCTGCTTGACGCCATCGGGTTGGGCGCACTGCAGCAGAACTGGCTCGGGAATCCGAACATCGTCCTCTACTCCATCTGTGCGGTGATCATCTGGCAGGGCGCCGGCTACTCGATGGTGATCTATCTCGCGGGCCTTCAGGCTGTACCGTCCGAGGCGCTGGAAGCAGCGGCTATCGACGGCGCAGGTCCAATCAGGCGCACGTGGTCGATCACGCTGCCCCTCATCAACGGGGCGATCGTGGTGAACCTTCTGATCTCCGTCATCGGCAACTTGAAGCAGTTCGACACGGTGTTCTCGATGACCGGCGGCGGCCCCTCCGGCGCCAGCGAAACGATGGCCACGATCATTTACAAGACCGCCTTCGTCTACCTGCAATTCCCGCATGCACTGGCGCAGGGCGTCATGCTGACCGTCCTGGTCGGCGTCATCGCCTTCGCTCAGTTCCGGCTGACCCAGCGGAAGGCACTCGCATGAACCGTTACACCTGGCGCACCCTCAGCCTGGAAAGCGTACTGATCGCCTTTGCCGTCATCTTCATGGTGCCGATGCTGGTCCTCATCGCGGTGGCGCTGCGCGACCCCAATGGTGTCCCCGGCTTCCTCGGCTTCACGTGGCCGCTCAACTTCGGGAACCTCGTCACGGCGTGGAACGAATCGCGAATGGGCGCGAGCATCATCAACAGCATCTGGATCACGGCCACTTGCGTTGTCTTGATCATCGGTATCGCTTCGACTGCCGCCTATACGATCACCCGGCGTACTCAGCGCTGGTCGAGGTGGGTGTTCACCCTCTTCCTCTTGGGTTTCCTCTTCCCCGGACAGCTCGCGCTGCTTCCGCTGTATCTGACCTTCTCGAAGCTGGGGTTGGTCGGAAACCCGATCGCCGTGATCATCATCGATGTCGCTGGGTTCCTTCCCTTCGCGATCTTCCTTTACGCGCAGTTCCTCCGGGATCTGCCGCGCGACTACGAGGAAGCTGCACTCATCGACGGCGCGAGACCGTTCAGAGCGTTCTGGTCGATCGTCCTTCCGCTTCTCCGGCCGGTGAACGGGACCGTGGGCATCCTCAGTGCGTTGGCGATCTGGAACGACTTTCTCCACCCCCTCCTCTACCTCTCCGGAGGAAGCAGCCGGACGGCGCCCCTGTCTGTCTACGCCTTCGTCGGTGAGTACAGCGCGAACTGGCCGCTCGTGTTCTCGGCCCTGCTCACCTCCATCTTCCCCATCCTCATCGCGTACTTCCTGATGCAGCGCTTCATCATGCAGGGCTTCGCAACAGGGCTCAAAGGCTGAGCGATCGCTCGGCACCCGCACCACCAATCACTCAGAAAGGCAAGACAATATGTCACTGAAGACACAGCGAGGTCTCTTCGCGGGAGTTGCGGCCACCGCACTCCTGGGGATGACCCTGACCGCTTGCTCGACATCCGACACGCCACCCGACGCATCTGACGGGGGCGACGGCGTCGTCGTGACGATCGCCGCCAGCTCCACTACCGCGATGGATGCTGTCATCGAGGAGTTCAACAAGACGGATGCCGGATTCACTGTCGAGCGTGTGGACACCCCGACCGACTCCGGTGCGTACCGGGAGCTCATCGGTACACAGCTGGTCGGCGGAACTGCTGCCGATGTCCTCCAGATCCCGCCGGGCGGCGGCAACAACATCAGCGCACGCGTCGCCGGTGCCGATGGCTATTACCTCGATCTGAAAGACGAGGCGTGGGCGTCCGACGTCCCCCAGGCAGCAAGCGAGCAGCTGTCGACCGAGGACGGACTCCTGGTGGCGGTTCCCATGGTGTTCGCCTCGATCGGCGGCATCTACAACCAGACGGCCATCGACGAAGCGGGTCTCGAGGTCCCGGAGACGTGGACGGACGTGCTGGCCTTCTGCGCCGACGCAAAAGCCGCCGGCAAGATCGCCTATGGCCTCGGGCTCTCCGACGCCTGGACCACGCAGCTCATCCCGTACGCGCTGACCTCCACCCTCGTCTACGGCGCCGACCCCGACTTCGTCGCCGACCAGGCGGCAGGAAAGGCCACCTTCTCCGACTCCGAATGGAGTGAGGCGATGGACATGTACACCGAGATGCAGACCGCCGGCTGCTTCAACGAGGCCCCCGTCGGCACGCCCTACGCGGAAGTGCAGGATGCGGTCCGCGCCGGAACCACACTCGGCACGGTGAGTGTCTCGTCCGAGGCCACGGCGATCAAGACCGGTGCCGCGGAGGACGTCGAGATCACCTACGCGCCGCTCCCCGCCACCGATGAGACCGATGACACGAACCTGGCGACCTCGGTGGGCCCGGCATACGGCGTGAACGCGGCGTCGAAGCACATCGACCAAGCCAAGGAGTTCATCGCCTACCTCGCCACCCCGGAAGCGCAGCTGCTCTTCGCGGACACCTTCGGCGACACCGCCGCGATGGCCGGGGACCTCACGCAGGACAGCCAGGTCGTCGAGGTAGCCTCCGGCTTCGTTGCAGACGGCAAGATCACCACCTTCCCGGACCGCCTCTGGCCGAACCCGACAGTGCAGCCCGCCCTGTTCGACGGCGTGCAGGCGATGTTCAACGGTCAGGCGACCGGGGCCGACGTCCTCACCAACATGGACAACGCCTTCAACGCAGGCTGACCCGTCGTGGCCCCGCCGAGGATCGGCGGGGCCACGACCCCACACCAGAGAGGACGCCGGTGCATCCCGCAAACCAGGCAGCAGAAGCTACTGCTGAGAAGCTCCCCGCCGACACCGACTGGCGTCGCTACGTCCTCGGCCCCGCCGACCCGGAAGTGCACCCAGTTGCGGCGCGCAGCACCGCGGGGGACGTCGCAGGAGTCGAGGACTTCCTGGCAGGGACCGGCTCGCTGACGCTGAGCTTCCCCGCCGGCGGGAGCGCGCCATCCATCGTCCTCGACTACGGCAAAGAAGTCGCGGGCGTGCCGTGGCTGGACGTCGCCGCCTCCATGGGGGATCCCGTGGTCCGGCTGTCCTACAGCGAGAGCGCCGCCTGGACCGGACCCGACGGAGACGACCACGGCAGCCACAACGACAGCGCCAGCCGGACGCGCGTCGAACGGTTGACCGCTCGCGGCTCCGGTCGGCTCAGCTCCGAACTCATTCAGGGAGGTCAGCGCTACCAGCGTGTTGCATTGGACACTCCCGGCACCGTCACGATCGCCGCCGCCGGCATGCGATTCGTCGCCTACCGGGCGACGCCGACGGAGTACGCGGGCTGGTTCCTCTCCAGCTCCGAACAGCTCAACCGGGTCTGGTATGAAAGCGCCTACACCGTTCAGATCAATCAGCTTCCCGCTGACACCGTTCCCCGGGCGTGGCAGATCGAGGATGGCGCGCTGAACGCGAAAGGCGGCACCCTCGCCGTCCTCAAGACCGGCGCGCACTGGACGGACATCACCGTCACCTTCGAGACGGCGATCGTCGAACGCGCCGTCGGGTGGGTCGTCCGCGCACAGGACCGCGGCGCCCGGGGTTATCTCTGTACGATCCGGGCGGGGGAAGGCCCTGACAATGCCACCCTCGAGCTGTCCTACTTCGACGACGGCTACGAGGACCGTCCTCAGGACACGGTTCGCCGGTACACCGTTCTCGCGGCACAGGAGCTTGCGGCGCCGGCGATCCCGGGAGTCTGGCATTGCATCCGGACCGACCTCGTGGGCGGAGTCCTGACTGTCACGCTCGATGGCGAGGCGGTCGGAAGCTTCGAAACCACCGAACTCCCCGCGCGGGATGGTGCGCTCGCGACCGGCACCGTCGGGTTCCACCACATGTGGGGAACCAGCCGGATCCACGTCGAGCACGCGCGTTTCCGGAACCTCCGCATCACCGACTCCGATGGCTCCGTCCTCTACGCCGACGCCCTCGCCGACCCCGCAGCGCTCGAGGCTTTCGTGGGCGACGGGGTCGACTCACCGGACCCACTGCCGGTGATCCTCGACGGCGGAAAACGCGACCGGACGGTGTGGAGCGGGGACCTGCTGGTGCAGATCCCGAACGTGTTCTACACCACCAACGCCGAGGACTATGTCCGTGGGTCGATCGAGCTCCTGAACGCCTATCAGGAGCCCACCGGCCAATCCGCCGCCCGCGTCCCCCCGCTGATGCCCGTCACGATCGCCCCGCAGCACGGGCAGACATACTCCGCGGCGTATTCCATGCACCAGGTCATCAACGTGGGCCTTCACCACCTTCACACCGGCGATGCCGACTTCGTCCGTGCGCAGTGGCCCGCCATCGAGCGGCAACTCGAGTTCGACCGGTCCCTCATCGACGACCGAGGGCTCGTCATCACGGACGAGAGCAACGGCCTGGACTGGGACTGGTACGACGGCCCCAAGACGGGGGCCGTCAGCGCGTACAACATCACCTGCTTCCAGACGCTGCTGCACGCCGCGGCCCTCGCGTCGGCGATAGGTGACACCGACGCTGCTGAACGCCTCCGAACTCGCGCGGCCACGCTTCGCGATGCCGTCAACATGCACCTCTATGATTTCGAGCGCCACCTGTACGTGCTGTCCGAGCACCACCGTGACGCGTTCGCGCAGGATGCCAACGCCCTCGCTGTCGTCTCCGGCATCACCCCCGATGGCCACGCGGTCGACGTCTTGGAGGCTCTGGAAACCGTCCTGCCGCGCACTCCGTTCGGATTCTCCCCGTTCAGCGACAGCGCCGGATTCCGAACCGACATCAGCCCCTACGTGTCGGGCGCCCACCTCACCGCATTGTTCGAGGCAGGCCTCACCGACAGGGCGCTTGCGCTGGTGGACGCGCTCTGGGGGCACATGTCCACCGCCGAGGTCCACGCCGTCGGCACGGCATGGGAACTCGTCGCCACGGATGGTTCGCCCGGGTTCGGGGCGACGACGAGCCTCGCTCACGGATGGGCCAGCGGTGCGGGCGTGGCACTGTCCTCTTACGTCCTCGGCGTGCGACCGACGGCGCCGGGGTTCCGGGAATGGGTGGTCGCCCCGCAGCCGGGCCCCTTGACCTGGGCGCGGGGACAGGTCCCGACGCCGTTCGGACCCATCGTCACGTCCTGGATGCGGGACGACGACCGGCTGGAATTGAACGCCGAGATTCCGCAGGGCACCAGCGGGACGATCACCGTGCCGCTCCCGCCGGAGGGCCGAGCCACACTCTCACGGTCCACCGCCGCGGGAGCGTCCACCGTGTCCGAACCGAAGTCCCGCGGGGGCGACCGGGCGACCTTCCGCATCGTCACCGGCGGTCACTACACCGTCGTCGTGAGCTGACCGAGCGCGGCACGCCGCCGACTCGGAGCAGCCGGCCATAACCCGGCCTGCGACGTGCACCCAACCGTCCCGCACCATCCGTCCCACAGTTTCACCACTGCAACAACCGACAGGAAGAGAAGCAAAGATGACAGCTCACCTCGCGACTCATCGCCGAAGCATCGCCGCTGCGGCGATGGCGATGCTCATCGCCCTCGCATTGCTCGTCCAAGGGACGGTGACAGCGCAACCGGCCGCTGCAGCGACGGTCACGACGACGATCAATCACTCCGACACGACCACCGTTCAGGGGACGGTCAACAAGACCTTCTACACCGGCGAGTGGGGATTCACCTCCCGCAGCCACTACGCCACGACCGGAGCCTCCTTCGAGGTCGCGTTCACCGGCAGCAAGTTCGAGCTGTGGGGCCTGACCAATACGGGTCATGGAAAAGGCCGCGTGTTCGTCGATGGATCCGAGATCGCGCTCGTCGATTACCGCGGTCCCCGAATCACGACGGCAAAACTGATGTACACGAAGGACGCCCTCACTGAGGGAAGCCACACTCTTCGCGTCGTGGTGGACGGCGGCTACATCGACCACAGCAAGGTGGTCGTGACAGCCGACGACGGCATCTCGATCCCCGTCGATGACCTGCGCAACGCCTACCGCGCCGCGCAGATTCAACAGGAGGTCGACTACACTGCCGCGTCCTGGCCGGCGTTCGCCGCTGCACGATCGGCGGCCGGCGCCCTGGGCGATGGGGGCACCACGCAGGAACGCGCCGCCGCTATCAGCGCCCTCCGCGCTGCGACCGACGCACTCGTCGAGATCGGGGGACTTCACAGTCTCCTGGAGGACTATCAGCAGCGCGTTCCCGCCGACTTCACGCCCGCGTCCTGGGAGCCGTTCGCCGCGCAGATCACCGCCGCGCAGTCGGTGCTCGCTGACCCCGGCGCCAGCCGGACGGCGGTCGTCGCCGCCAAAAATGGCCTGCAGGCCGCCGCCGCAGGCCTCGTAACCGTCTCCGAGGGCACCTTCCAGCCCATCACCAACAACACGTTCTGGCGCGACACCGACGGGAACCCGATCTACTCGCAGGGAGGGGGCATCTTCCAATACGGCGACACCTACTACTGGTACGGCGTCCGCTACAAGGAGGCAGCCGCGTACCACGCAAGCCCGAGCCGGATCTACAGCACCTCCACCTTCGAGTCGATCCCGGTCTACTCGTCGAAGGACCTGGTGAACTGGAAGTTCGAGAACAACGTCGCCACGCAGGACACCCTGATCACCGTGCCCGAGTCGAAGGGCCACTACTTCGCTCAGATGCAGACGCTCGCGGACGCGATCTGGGTCGGGCGGCTCGGAGTCTCGTACAACGAGAACACCGGCAACTACGTGCTCATGGTGCAGAGCGGTCAGGGCTTCGACCCGTCCGGTGCCCAGCGCGGCATGGTGCTCTTCCTCCAAGGAGACTCGCCCACCGACGACTTCGAGTACGGGAACATCCAGCCGCAGATCGTGGGATCCCCGACAAAGTCGACGGGAGACCAGACGGTCTTCACCGATGACGACGGCACCGACTACTTGATCTTCTCGAACAGCGGTGGCCGCGCCAACGCCTACGTGTCGAAGATCGCCGAGGCCGACTCGCTGACCATCGATCCCGCCGTCGCCGTCGGTTACGTGCCGGCCGGTCGCGAGGGCAACGCGATGTTCAAGCTCGACGGCAAGTACTACATGCTCACCAGCGACCTGCACGGCTGGAACGCGTCGGCCAACCATGTGATCGAATCGCTCAGCAGCGACATCCAGGGCCGCTACAGCCCTGAATACACGCTGCCCGGCAGCGAAAAGGACTACAGCCTGGTCAGCCAGACCGGATTCTTCGTGACCGTCCACGGCACGAAGCAGGACACCGTGCTGTACGCCGGAGATCGGTGGGCGGACTTCGCCTGGAACGGACTCGGCTACAACCAGTGGGTGCCGCTGACGAAGTCCGAAGACGGGATCGCATTCAACTCCCTGACGAACTGGGAGTTCAACGCGGTCACCGGTGAATGGCGTGCGGGAGCAGGCAACAACTACATCCTGAACCCCGACTTCGCAGCCGACCGGGTCCCGGTCACGCAGCTGACGGGTTGGACGACGACCGTCGACACCGACTACTCGCCCGCGTCGTTCGTCAGCAACTCGAGCCCTGGCGCAGACTCTTCGCGCTTCGCGTTGCGGCTGGGCAACGCCGATCGATTCTCGGGTTCCGTTGATCAGCAGGACGCTCTCCCCTCCGGCCTCTACAAGTTCACCGCACAGGTGAACACCGCCGGAGGCTTGGAGCACGCTCGGATCGTCGTGCGGGGCGCCGCGGACGAGAGCTACACGGTCGATATCAACAGCGCCACCACGGGCTGGCAGTCGGTCTCCCTCGGTGAGCTCAGGCTCACCGGCGGAACCGTCACGGTGTCGATCGAGGCGCGCAGCGCGGGTGGAAACCAGTCGGTGCGGGTCGATGCGCTCAGCCTCGTCAAGCAGCCGACGGATGCCGCGGCGCTCCGTGCCGTCTACGACGCGAACAGCGGCCGCGACGCCACGGCGTACACCGCCACGTCATGGAAGCCGTTCACGGATGCCCTGACGGCCGCGGAAGCGACCCTCGCCGACCCTGCCGCAACGCAGGCGGCGATCGACTCGGCTGCTTCAGCCCTCACCGCCACCAGTGGCGAGCTGGCACCGGCGGTGGCCTCCATCACCGCCGCCGTGTCGAAAGTGAACTACGCGGTCGGTGCGAGCTTCGACCCGACCACCCTGACGGTCACGGCAAAACTGGCCGACGGATCGACTTCGACACTGCCCGCAGGCGGATACACCGTCAGCGGATTCAGGTCCGACGTCGCCGGCCCGGTGACGCTGACGGTGACCGTCGACCCGGGCCTCGTCGCGACCGGGGGCGCCGGCGTGACGGCGACCGTAGCCCTTGCGGTCTATCCCGCATGGTCAGTGGGCATCACATACCCGACAGGCCAGAAGGTGCTCTACAACAACGCCGTCTGGCTCGCTGCGTGGAAGTCGAAGGCGCAGACACCCGGCGATCCGTACGGGCCGTGGCAGGAGATCCGCGAAGAGAACGGCGTCGCCGTATGGACGGCATCCCGCGTCTTCGTCGCCGGCAACACGGTCATCCACGAGGGACGCAGGTATACCGCGAAGTGGTGGACGCGCAACCAGGCCCCCGGGGACCCGTACGGGCCGTGGCAGCCGACGGGCTGACCGCCGAAGCGAAGTAACGAGCGTGCCCCGGTGTGGCCGCAAGCGTGGTCACACCGGGGCGGCTCACCCCCACACGACTGCGATACCGGACAGGAACTTCTCGTGCAGGACAGCGCACTCACTCCGCAGCCCGAAATCACGCTCGGGCCCCAGGCGACCCGTGAACACGCCGGCGACTGGATCCCTGGTCGACGGGTGATCCGGTTCGGCGGGGACTACAACCCCGAGCAGTGGCCGCGCGAGGTGTGGGACGAAGACATCCGCCTCATGAAGGAGGCGGGGGTGAATCTCGTCAGCATCGGGATCTTCTCGTGGGTCCTGCTCGAGCCAGAGGAAGGCGTCTACGACTTCACCTTCCTCGACGAGATCATCGAACTGCTCCATGCCGCCGGAATCGACGTCGACCTCGCCACACCGACCGCCGCGCCGCCGGCGTGGTTCTACCGCACCTACCCGCACGCCCGCGCCGTGACCAGGGAGGGGGTGCCTCTCGGGTTCGGCTCGCGCGGGATCGTCAGCCCCAGCTCTCCGGAATACCGGCGGGCGGCCCGGGAGATCGCGTCGCGGCTCGCGCAACGGTATGGCGCCCACCCGGCTGTTGTCCTGTGGCACGTGCACAACGAGTACGGCACCCCAGTGACCGAGAGCTACGACGACGCCTCGGTGGCCGCGTTCCGGACGTGGTTGGCGCGCCGCTACGACACACTGGACGGCCTCAACGAGGCGTGGGGAACCAACTTCTGGGGTCAGCGTTACGGGCAGTGGGAGGAGATCGACGCTCCCCGCCAATCCGGGACAGCCACCAACCCGGCCCAGCGGCTCGACTTCGCCCGCTTCAGTTCCGAAGCGCTCCTCGAGTGTTACCGGCTGGAACGCGATGCGGTCCGTGAGCACGCACGTCAGCCCATCACAACGAACTTCATGGCCATCACCTGCCCCAGCGTCGACCTCTGGCAGTGGGCCGACGAGGTCGACATCGTCGCCAACGACCACTACCTCGTGGCCGAGAAGGACAAGAACCACATCCATCTCTCCCGCTCGGCAGACATGACCCGTTCGCTCGCGCGCGGCAAGCCCTGGATCCTGATGGAGCACTCGACGTCTGCGGTCAACTGGCAGCCTCGCAACATCGCCAAGCAGCCGGGCGAGATGCGCCGCAACAGCCTGACACATGCAGCGCGCGGCGCCGATGCGGTGCTCTTCTTCCAGATCCGCGCAGGCCGCAAGGGCGCCGAGAAGTTCCACTCAGCACTCATCCCGCAAGCCGGCGAGACCTCGCGCAAATGGGCCGAGGCCGTCGCGCTGGGCAAGGACATCGCAGCCCTCGACGAGCTGGTCGGGACTCGCGTGGGCGCGCGGGTGGCCATCGCCTGGGATTGGGTGTCGTTCTGGGCGCAAGATCTCGATTGGCGACCGTCGGTGGACCTCGATCACAGGGAGCGGATCGAGGCGTTCTACGCCGCGCTGTGGCACCACGGCGTCACCGCTGACTTCGTTCACCCCGCTGCCGACCTCAGCGGTTACGACGTCCTATTCGCCCCTGCCCTCTACCTCATCGACGATCCGTCGGCTGAGAACATCCGCCGCTTCGTGAGCGACGGCGGCACACTGGCGGTGTCGTACTTCTCCGGGATCGTCTCTGCAAACGACGACGCCCCCGTGGGCGCTTACCCCGGTCAGCTCCGCGACGTGCTGGGGCTCGTCATCGAAGAGTTCCTACCGCTCCGCGCTGACGAGACCGTGACGCTGAGCAGTGGTGCACGCGGGCGAGTGTGGAGTGATGACATCACGCTCACGCAAGCGGAAGCCGTGACGACCTACACCGATGGGGTCGCGGCGGGTCGAGCCGCGGTGACCAGAAACTCCTTCGGCCGTGGCACCGCCTGGTATGTGTCGACCTGCTTGGACGGCGCGGACTTGGATGACTTCGTGACCGGCGTCCTCGATTCGGCGGGCGTGTCCTACGCCCCCAGTGGCGATGTCGAGACGGTGGTCCGCGACGGCGGAGACCGGCGATTCGTGATTCAGATCAACCACGGCGACCAACCAGGCGGAGTGGGCGTCGAAGGGCGCGACCTCCTCAGCGGGACACGAGTCGACGCGCGCGACCCTCTCGCCGGGGGAGACGTCCGTGTCGTGGCGATCGCCACACAGTCGAGCGGGTCGTGATGGGCCCAACGACTCAGATCGCCGGGCCCGTGCTCGGCGTCGCTTCCACGTCCTACATCGTCGACGACCCGGCAGCGGGCGCCACGATCGCCACCCGCGGTGGCCGAGTCGCCGTGAGCGTGGCGCCGAGCGAAGACGCCGCCGTCCACCGCGCCGTCGACGACCTGATCCGGGATGTGGAACGAGTCTGCGGTGCGACCGGCACGATAGCGGCAGATTCCGGTTCTGCGGGGATCGTCGTCGGAACCATCGGAAAGTCGCCCGAGATCGACGCCGCGATCGCCGCCGGCACTCTGGATATCTCCGGCCTCATGGACGAGGACGGATCTATCCGCTGGGAGGGGTTCATCGTCGCAGCTGTGGGAGGGGTGCTCTACCTCGTCGGGGCAGACCGCCGCGGCACGATCTACGCGATCTACGACTTCACCGAGGCGATCGGCGTGTCCCCGTGGTACTGGTGGGGCGACGTACCGATCCGCACGCGCGAACACATCACTGTCACCTCGGGCACCGCACGGGCCGACTGGCCCTCCGTGCGCTACCGCGGCGTCTTCCTGAACGACGAGGAAGAGCTGTACCACTGGGCGCGCACTCACACCCCCGACAGCACCATCGGTCCTGCAACGTATGTCCGCATCTTCGAACTGCTCCTGCGCCTCAAAGGCAACTATCTGTGGGCAGCGATGCACGTCGACGCATTCAACGACGACCCCGAGAACGGGCGGCTCGCCGACGAGATGGGCGTCGTCATCGGCACCCAGCACTGCGACATGCTGCTCCGCAGCAACGAGCACGAGTTCCGTCCATGGGCGGAACGTCGCGGCGAGCACGTCGAATACGACTACTCGATGCCAGGGCGAAACCGCGAGCTGCTGAAAGAGTACTGGCGCGGCAGTGTCCAGCAGAACCGGTCCTACGAGGTCACCTGGACCGTTGGCATGCGCGGTGTCCACGATTCCGGCTTCGTCACCACCGCGATCGACGACAATCCTGACCTGAACGACGCCGAGAAGCTGACGGCCCGGGTGCAACTGCTGGAGAAGGTCATCCACGACCAGCGTGATCTTCTTGCAGATGAGCTCGGGATGGAGCCGTCCCAGATTCCGCAGCTCTTCATCCCCTACAAGGAGGTTTTGCCGCTGTACGACGCCGGCCTGCAGGTACCGGACGACGTCACCGTGGTGTGGGCGAATGACAGCTTCGGCTATATCCGTCGCCTACCCGATGAGGCCGAACGGACGCGCCGCGGCGGCCACGGGCTGTATTACCACTCCTCGTACTGGTCCAACTTCACCACCAGTTACCTGGCAACCTCATCCACGCCGCTCACGCTGATGAAGTCGGAATTGCGTCGCGCCTGGGATGGCGGCATCCGTCAGCTGTGGGTCGACAACATCGGGGGCCTCAAGCCGCTCGAAATCGAGATGGAGTTCTTCCTTCGCAGCGCATGGGAGGCGGGAAAGGAATCCACGACGGCCGACATTCCCTCCTTCACCGCCCAATGGATCGACGCCAAATTCACCGGCGGAATCGGCGACCGTGCAGGGGAGATCTACGCCGCTTACTACCAGCTCAACAATCAGCGGAAGATCGAACATCTCGCGTCCGACGTCTTCCCCCAGGTCGGGTACGGAGACGAAGCGGGTCGACGGCTGTCGGCGCTGCGCCTCCTACACGACCAGACGAACGCGCTCCTCGCCTCCCTTCCCGCCGACGAGCGCGACGCATTCTTCGAACTCTTCGCCGTGAAGATCCAGCTCGCCTATCTCACCAACGCCGAGTTCTACTACGCCGACCGCAGCACCCTTTGCCATCGGCAGGGCAAGGCCGCCGCAGCCGATCGCTACGTTGCACTGTCACGCGCGTTCGGCCGCAGCATCCGTGCGCTCATCCACCACTACAACCAGCATGTGGCGGGCGGGCGATGGGACGGAATGTTCACACCCCAGGAATTCCCGCCTCCCGTGATGCCGATGCACCCCGCGGCGACCCCCGCGCTCACCATCGGCGATGCCGGGTTGGGCGTCGTCGTGTGGGGAGTGGAGGCGCCCCACGAGGCCCAGGAGATCACGTTCTGGCCGTCGGGTATCTCCACCAAGTGGATCGAAGTCTTCAACACCGGCTCCGGCACGCTGCGATTCCACATTGATGCCGACCCCTGGATCCGAATCGACCCTCACCCAACGACAGTGGACACCGAGACGCGGATCGCCGTTCGCATCGATCCTGGCGGCGAATCGAACCGCAGCGGTACCATCCGAGTCACCGCACCCGACACCGGGCAGACGGTCGAGATCGGCGTCCGCATCGCCCAGGGTAGGGGGGATGCAGTCAGTCGCCGCGAACTCGTCGAAGCGGACGGCTACGTGAGCATCGACCCCGCGGCGGACGGCCGCTCCGCTGCAGGGGCGAACGCTCGGTGGGTGCAGGTGCCGCATCTGGGACGCTACGCGAACTCGGCGATGCGGGTACAGCGCGGGGCGGACCTGGACGGCGGGTCGTCAGCGAACGCGCTCATCGAGTTCGACGTCCACCTCGTGACACCCGGAGTCCACACCCTCGAGGTGCATCGGCTTCCCACGCTGGATTCAACGGGTCGCCTCAGAATGGAGGTGAGCATCGATGATCATCCCCCGACGCTGGTGGAGAGTCCCACAACCGACGAGCATCGGGGGTCATGGAGCGCGAACATCCAAGACAACATCGAGAGGCTTCGCGTCGAGCTGCCGGCGCTCGAAGCCGGGACGCACCGACTGCGTCTGCATGCCGTCGACTCCCACTTCACCATCTCAAAGGTTGTCGTCTACACGGCGGACATCCCTCCCAGCAATCTCGGCCCGTCATTCAGCAGGCGAGCCGCAGCTGCTTCGACGGCGGACACCGACATCAACCTGGCCGCACTGGATCCTGACGACATCGATCGTGCGGCACGTGATCTCTACAGGATCGATCCGCGGGAACTGCCCGCCCCGCACCAGGCCTACGCGGACCACACGTTCTGGGACGGACCGACCACGTTCCGCATCCCGAAGACGCAGTCGCAGTCTGATCCGGCGCATTCGATCGACGAGGCCCGACCGCGCGGCCGGAAGGACGTCGTGTCTGCGCTCGGGACGGGGGTCATCCGTGAACAGGGCGGCGTGTTGGCATTCGAAGCCGAGTACGCGCTGGCTGAGGATTCGCACGCCTGGCTGAACATGAGCGTGGACGAGCGTGCCGCGCAATGGTCGCACACGCACGCCGACACCGCCGCGGGAACCGGCCTTGCAATGCACGTTCGCCCCCGCGGGATGCGGTGGGAGGACCCCGCCACCGCGCCAGGCATGCACTTCGCGCTGCACATCACACGGGGAGGAACCTACCGAGCTTGGCTGCTGGTGAAGTTCGACGACAACCACGACGACTCCTGCGTGATCGCCGTCGACGGCATCCCGCAGCCGGTCTCCGCTCAGCACTCACGCGGCGAACTCTGCGCATACGGGCTGCGACAGCGCTGGATCTGGGTCCACCTCTCCGATGTGGACCTCACCACCGGCGCGCACGAGTTCTCCGTCCTGGCGCGGAAATCGGGGCTCCGTGTCGACCGCCTCTATCTGACTCTGGGCGATGAGCTTCCCCCGGTCGATGCGGAGTGGACGCCGAGTCCCCGTGGACACCTCGGGGCCACGCGGGAGGAACGTCCGTGATGGCGCATCACGCACCCGCTCCGCTCTCGAACACCGCCGCCGGAACCCACCGCGACCCGGATCGCCTGCTGCCTGCCGAACCGGGCGTCCGGGCAATCGCGCGGGACCTTTACGCCCGCACCGCTGACGCACCGATCGTGTCCCCCCACGGTCACGTCCCCGTGGACTGGCTCGCAGACGACACGCCGTTCCCGAACCCGGCAGCACTGCTCATCACACACGACCACTACGTCACGCGACTGCTGCACGCGTCCGGTGTCAGCCTCGCCGATCTGGGCCTCGGTGATGGCGAAGGGACGTATCCTCGCGACATCTGGCGCGCGTTCGCGTCAAGGTGGCACCTCTTCGCGGGGACAGCATCCGGATACTGGCTCGAGGAAGAACTCGCCGGCGTCCTCGGCGTGACCGAGCGTCTCACCGCGAGCAGCGCCGACCGCGTGTACGACCGGATACAGGAGCAGCTCGACAAACCCGAACTCCGACCCCGGGCCCTCTTCGAACGGTTCGGAATCGAAGTGCTGGCCACAACCGACGACCCACTGGACGACCTCGCAGGGCACGCACAGCTCGCGCGCAGCGGACTCAAGGGGCGAGTCCTGCCGACGTTCCGCCCCGACCGCTACCTCGACCCGCACGCGGCGGGGTTCATCGACAACCTCCAGAAGCTGCTCGCCACGACCACCTCGCCGACCACATTCTCCGGCTATCTGGATGCCCTCCGCGGTCGCCGTGAGCACTTCCTGCGGCACGGCGCAACGTCGACCGATCACGGCGTCGAAGATCCGTACACTGTCGACCTATCCCCGGGTGAGGCCGAGACGCTGTTCCAGACGGTCATGGCCGGAACGGCGTCAGACGCGCAGATCCGCGACTTCCGCGGTCACATGCTGGTGCGGATGGCTGAGATGAGCGTCGAGGATGGTCTGGTCATGACCGTGCACGCGGGCGTCCTCAGGAACCACAGTTCAGAGACTCTCACACAGTACGGGTCCGACACCGGGCACGACATCCCCGTCCGGACGGACTTCACGCGAGGACTCCGACCGCTGCTGGAACGGTACGGACTCGCGCGCGACTTCCATCTCGTCCTCTTCGCCGTCGATGAGTCGGTGTACTCCCGCGAGATCGCTCCGCTCGCCGGGTTCTATCCCAGCGTCTACATCGGAGCCCCGTGGTGGTTCCTCGACGCGCCGGACGCGATCGGAAGGTTTCGCTCGGCAGTCACCGAAACCGCCGGCTTCTCCCGAGGATCCGGATTCATCGACGACACCCGCGCGTTCCTCTCTATTCCCGCGCGGCACGACACCGCACGCCGAGCGGACGCCGCGTTCCTGGGCCGCCTTGTCGCAGAAAGCCGCATCGCGATGAGCGACGCAGAACGCATCGCCGACGACCTCGTCGGCCCCCTGCCGAGAAGAGTGTTCAAACTGTGAGCGAGATCGCTCCCGCCGTCGAGCCGGCCCCGCGGATCCACCGAACCGATGCGGCGCCGGTACGAATCGTGCACATCGGGCTCGGCGCATTCCATCGCTCCCACCAGGCGTGGTACACGGCGCGCGCTTCGGATGCCGACGAATGGGGTATCGCCGCGTTCACCGGTCGCAGCAACGCGGCCTCCGATCTTCTGGAAGCGCAGGACTGCGTCTACACGGTGATCGAACGGTCGGCAGACGGAGACCGGTTTCGGACGGTCGAGACGATCGTCGAGGCACACCCGGGCGATGACATCGGCAGCTTTCTCGAGCTGCTCCGACGCCCGGAGATCGCCATCGTGACGGTGACGGTTACCGAAGCAGGGTACTTGCTCGGGGCGGACGGGATGCTTGCGATCGACAATCCGGTGGTAGCTGCCGACATCAGCGCCATCCGAGCCGGAAGTGCGAACCCACCCGTGCGGAGTCTTGTCGCGAAGCTCACGCTGGGTCTCCTCGCGAGATACGCCACTGGAGCTCCTGCACTCGCGGTGATCTCGTGCGACAACCTGCCGGACAACGGACGCGCGCTGGCGAGGGCGTGCGAGGCGTTCGCGGAGCTGATCGAACCCGGCACCGCGACGCATGTGCGCCGGGCGGCATCCTTCGTGTGCACGTCGGTCGACCGGATCACACCCCGCACGACCCCGGCGGACGTGGACGCGGTCCTGACCGGTGCCGGATACATCGATCTCGCACCTGTCGTGACGGAGCCTTTTGCGGACTGGGTCCTCGAAGGGCGCTTTCCGGCGGGCCACCCGGACTGGCAGAGCGCGGGCGCACGTTTCGTCGCAGACATCGCCCCGTGGGAGCTTCGCAAGCTCTGGCTGCTCAACGGAGCCCACACACTCATGGCGGCGCTGGGGACTCTGTTGGATTTGGAGACTGTCGACCAAGTCATCCGCGATCCGAGCTGTCGGGAAGCTGTCGGTCGATGGTGGGACGAAGCGTGCCGGCATCTCCCGGATGGACTGGACCTCGACACTTATCGCAGCAACCTGCTCGCACGCTTCGAGAACCCGCGCATTGCTCACAGACTCGACCAGATCGCGCAGGATGCCCGAGCCAAGCTGCGGATCCGCACCGTTCCCGTCGCGCTCCGCGAGGTCCAAGCCGGGCGCCGCCCGGGCGGCGCGCTCACCGCCATCGCGGCGGTGCTTCGCGCCGACGATGTGGCGCCGGCGGTCGCAGACATCGCCGAGGCGCTGGATCCCATCGAACCGCGCCTTGCCCGCAACTCAGCGGTCGTGGCCGAGATCGCCAGAATTGCGCAGAAACTGCCCGGCCCGTCCGAGGAGCCCCCGCGCCTGTTTCCCTCGGCGCCTGACGACGGACGCCGTGGGACCCCTACTCACCTCTCCCCGACGATTCGGAGTCACACATGATCATCGAGAAAGCTGAAGTCATCGTCACGAGTCCGGACCGGAACTTCGTGACGCTGAAGCTGACCACCGCCGACGGGCTGACCGGCCTGGGCGATGCGACCCTCAACGGCCGGGAGCTCGCGGTCGTCGCGTACCTGACGGAGCATGTCGTGCCGCTGCTGATCGGGGCGGATGCGGCGAAGATCGAGGACACGTGGCAGTTCCTGTACCGCTCGGCGTACTGGCGGCGCGGTCCGGTGACGATGGCGGCGATCGCGTCGGTGGACATGGCGCTGTGGGACATCAAGGGCAAGGCGGCGGGGATGCCGGTCTATCAGCTGCTCGGAGGCGCGTCGCGCAATGGGCTGATGGCGTACGGGCACGCGTCGGGCAAGGAGCTGCCCGAGCTGTTCGACTCGATCCGCGCGCACCAGGAGCAGGGGTACAAGGCGATCCGGGTGCAGACCGGGGTGCCGACGCTGAAGGCGATCTACGGCATTGCGGCGCAGGGCGCCGATGTCGGTGACGCGAGCGTCCGCTACGACCACGAGCCGGCGCGGCGCGGCGCGAAGCCGGTGGAGGAGGACTGGGACACCCGCGCCTACCTGAACCACCTGCCGGGCGTGTTCGAGGCGGTCCGCAACGAGTTCGGCCCCGATATCCCGCTGCTGCACGACGGCCATCACCGGATGACCCCGATCCAGGCGGCGCGGCTCGGGAAGGACCTCGAGCCGTACGACCTGTTCTGGCTCGAGGACTGCACCCCCGCGGAGAACCAGGAAGCGCTGCGCCTGGTGCGCCAGCACACGACGACGCCGCTCGCGATCGGCGAGATCTTCAACACGGTGTGGGATTTCAAGGACATTATCCGCGACCAGCTGATCGACTACGTCCGCGGCGCCGTGACGCACATGGGCGGCATCAGCCCGCTGAAGAAGACGCTCGACTACGCGGCGATGTACCAGATCAAGTCGGGCATGCACGGGCCCACCGATATCTCGCCGGTCGGCATGGCGGCCGCGATGCACCTGGGCCTTTCGATCCACAACTTCGGCATCCAGGAGTACATGAAGCACGGCGCGAAGACCGACCAGGTCTTCCAGCAGTCCTTCACGTGGACCGACGGCTACCTGCACCCCGGCGACAAGCCCGGACTGGGTGTCGAGCTCGACGTCGATGAGGCCGGCAAGTACCCGTACGAGCGGGCGTACCTGCCCTACAACCGCCTGCTCGACGGCACCGTCCACGACTGGTGACCGACATGAAACGCGCGCACTCACCAATCGATATCTCCGCTTCGATCTCGGAGAAAGTCGATGCGGCTTTTGCGTGGGTTGACGGCCAATCCGCGGCGACATCTCATGGAAGGTCACGCGAGCCGAACGGCGGGTCGAAGGCCACCATCCGCGACGTTGCGACAGCAGCAGGCGTCTCCCGCGGGACCGTGTCCAGATACTTCAATCACCCACACCTTGTCTCGAAGGATGCCTTCGACCTGATTGAGCGCGCGATCGAGGATCTCGGGTTCGTGCGGAACGCAGAGGCGCAGCGGCTGGGCCTGAAGAGAGGTCGCCGAGACACGGATCAGGCCGGACTCGAGCTGTCCAGTGGCTGACGAAACGGGAGGTGTGCCTGCCAAGAGGCCGACGACGCTGGGGCCCGCGCGGCGGCCGACGATCTATGACATCGCTGCCCGGCTCGAGATCAGCCCCTCCACCGTGTCCCGAGCGCTGAACAAGCCGGGCAGGATAAACGCGGTCACCGAGGCGAGAGTGCGCGCGGTCGCCGACGAACTCGGGTTCACGCCCAACCCGATGGCCCGCGCCCTGCCGACGGGCAGAACAGGGACATATGGTCTCGTCCTGCCCGACATCACCAATCCCGTGCACTTCGAGCTCATCCGCGGTGTCGAAGAGGTGGTGCGAGAGCACGGTGACACGCTCGTGATCGCCGAAACTCAAACATCAGGGCAAATTGAAGCGGCCGTGGTCGCGCGCCTCCAGTCCTCGGTGGATGGGATCGTCATAGTGGCCTCGCGACTGGGGGACGGCCAGTTAGCCGCTATCGCCGCGGCCACACCGATTGTGGGCGCCAACCTGATGTCAGCGGCGATCCCGACGATCGTCCCGGACATCTCCCTCGGGCTGCTCACTGCGCTGTCGCATCTCGAGTCATTGGGCCACCGAAGGGTGGGATACGTCGGCGGTCCGGAAGGCCGCATCAACACGGCCCGGTGGACGTTCCTCTTCGATCAAGCGGTCGCCCGCGAAATGTCTATCATCGAGTTCTCCGCCGCCGGGTCATCGGTCGATGCGGGTGCCGCCGTCCTGCCACGCGTGCTCGCGAGCGGCGTCACGGCGGTGATGACCTACAACGATCTCGTCGCCCACGGCATATTGCGGGCCTGTCACGCTCAGGGAGTTCACGTACCGGCTCGCCTCAGCGTGATCGGGTTCGATGACATATTCAGTGCCGAGCTCTCTAATCCACCCCTCAGCTCCGTCCGCGCGCCACTTGCGGACATCGGGCGATCCGCGATGCAGCTTCTGTACGGTCGGCCGCCAGACGGTCACGAGCTTGTGACCGAGCTCATCATCCGAGAATCGACAGGTCCGGCGCCCGCATAACCCGGTCAAGTCCCATCTCGTGGTGTCACTCGGGTCAGGCAGTGAGGAAGAGCTCGGGGTGGCCCGCTTCGGTGTTTTCGCTGAGGATGTGGACGAGCTTGCGCATTGAGGTGTCGGAGAAGTATCGGCGTTCGCCGTATTGCCATTCCTCGTGTTGCTCTTGGAGCACGGCGCCGATCAGGCGGGTCACGGAGTCGCGGTCGGGAAGGTCTGGACGACGTCGGCGCGGCGTTTGATTTCGCGGTTGAGGCGTTCGATCGGGTTGTTGGACCAGACCTCCTCCCGGTCGCATTGCGAATGAACCGTCAGCGACGCGTTCCGCAGGGGGTCACGTCGTGTCGCGCGCCATCACGGTGGCTGCGATGCCGTCGCTGTCCTCGGGTGCGTAGCCGAGCAAGGTCCGCGCCGTTCGTCGCCCGAACATGCCGCCGTCGATCCGGACGCTCGTGAGCGCGGGCCGCCAGGCCGCGGCGAAGCGGCTGTCGTCGAACCCGATCACGGCGAGGTCGTGCGGCGCGGAGAGTCCGAGATCGGCGAGCGCGGCGAGAGTGCGGAAGGCCACCTCGTCGTCGAAAGCGGCGATTGCGGTGACCTGCGTCTCGCGGCGCAGCAGCGCGAGAGCGTCCCAAGCCTCTTCCGGATCGGCTGAGAGACGGATCGTGCTCATTCCGTCGACCCCGAGGCGGCGGCCGGACTCCTCGGCAAACCGCTGGCGCAGTGCTGCAAGACCGTCCAGGTCGGGCTCGGCGGGGAGGGCGAACGCGATCGTGCGGTGCCCGCGCTCTGCGAGGTGCCCGATCTGGGTTAGTGTGTGCGCCGCGACGCCGTCGACCCAGCCTCCGTCGTCGATGTCGCCGCCAGTCGTGTAGATGCGTGCGAGGTCGATGACCGCGTGCGGGCGCAGGTCGCGCACCAGATCGGCGTGACCGGGGTCGCTCGCGGCGCCGGGATAGACCAAGAGCCCGTAGCCGTGCGCGTGCAGCTCGCCGCTGATGCCCTGGATGAAGCCCTCGAGGCTGCGCCCGCCTCGCAGGCCTCCGATGGCCAGCAGGACGATCCGGCTCTTGCCCTCGCGAAGCGCCCGCGCGAGACCGTGAGGCTGGTAGCCGAGGGCGGCGGCGGCGGCGCGCACACGCTCTTGGGTCGCCGGGGGCAGGGTCTGACCGGGAGTCTCGTTCAGCACGAAGCTGACTGTCGCGGTCGAGACGCCGCTGGCACGGGCGACGTCCTTCAGTGTCGCGCGACGTTCCGGCATGCTCTTCCCTTCTCCCAGGAATCTACGGTAGCGTCAACTAATTCGATTTAGTGATTTCGGATGCCGGCCCCGCCCGGCGTCCGCTGGGACATCCACCACGAGGAGCATCGCCATGAAGTCGGTCTACGTCACCGGTCCTGACACCGAAGCCTGGGTCGACATCGAGACCCCCACGATCGGCGCGGCCGACGTGCTGCTGAAGATCAAGGCGTGCGGCATCTGCGGCTCGGACGCGATGTATTCGCACAACGGCGGCATCCCGCCCCGCATCGGCGCAACGCCGCTCGGTCACGAGCCGGCAGCCGAGGTGGTCGAGGTCGGTGCAGACGTCGCGGGCGTCGTGGTCGGCGACCACGTAGTGATCGACACGATGGCGTTCACCGACGGGCTGCTCGGCTCGGGCGGCGCACAGGGCGCGTTCTCCGAGTACGTGGTGGTTCGGGATGCCGCTCCCGGACGTCAGCTGCGGGTCATCCCCGATCACATCCCGTGGCACGTCGCGGCTCTCAACGAGCCGATGGCCGTCGCGTACCACGCCGTGAACCGCACCGCCCCGAAGCCGGGTGACAAGGTCGTCGTGTTCGGTGCCGGCCCGATCGGCCTCGGCGCTGTGCTGGGCTACCGCCGCCGCGGCGTCTCGCACATCGTGGTCGTCGACATCGTCCCGGGTCGCCTGCAGACCGCGCTCGAGATCGGCGCGGACGCCGTCATCAACTCTGCTGAGGAAGATGTCGCGGCCCGCCTGGTCACACTGCACGGCGACGGCGCGACCCCGCTGAATCGCGGCATCCGTCCCGGCACAGACATCTATCTCGACGCGGCCGGCGCGCCCGTCGTCCCGAAGCTCATCACCGGCATGGCCAAGCACGGCGCGACGTTCGGTGTCGTCGCGGTGCACAAGAAGCCGGTCGAGCTCGACTTCGGTTCGATCCTCACGAGTGAGCTGAACCTCGTCTGGTCGATGGGCTACCCGTCCGAGATCTTCGAGGTCACCGACGACATCATCCAGAACTGGGAGAAGTACGCGCTCATCGTGAGCCACACGCTCCCGTTCGAGGATTCCCTCGAGGCGCTGCAGCTCGCCAAGACCCCGGGCGCGGCCGACAAGATCGTCGTCACCTTCGACTGACCCAGACCCAAGGAGCGCACGATGGCTGTGACCGCACCCCTCGCCAATACCGCGCTGGTCGTCGTCGACCTCCAGCGGGGGACCTCCGGGAACCCCTTCTTCACCCCGTTCGACGCCGTCGCCGAGCGTGCCGCCGAACTCGCGGAGGCCTTCCGCCGTCACGGAGCCCCTGTCGCGATCGCGGCGTTCGCCCTCACCCGTCCCGCCACGGATGGGCAAACCGAGCGCCCGGAGCCGGAAGGGTTCCGCGAGCCGCTAGCCCTGCTGGATATGCACCCGGACGACATCGTGGTGACGAGGCCGGCCTGGAGCGCGTTCTCAGGCACGGGGCTCGACCGTATGCTGTGCGACCACGGCATCACGCGCCTGGTTCTGACCGGTGTCGCCACGAGCATCGGCGTCGAGTCGACCGCTCGCGAGGCGCGCGATCTCGGGTACGAGCTCGTGATCGCATCGGATGCCGTCACCGACCTCCGGGCCGAGACGCACGAGAACAGCATCCAGCGAATCTTCCCGATGATGGCGCAGGTCGCGACCACGGACGAGATCCTGGCCGCCCTCGGCGACTGAAGGCGGCCTGCCGGAGAGCCGAAGGGCGGTCGCGCCAGAATGCCTGGCGCGACCGCCCTTGGGGTCGGATCAGTTGAGGGGAAAGTGACACGCCGCGAACTGGCCAGGGCGAACCTCGCGCATCACCGGCTCTTCACTCGCGCAACGGTCCTGAGCGATCGGGCAGCGTGCGCGGAAGCGGCAGCCCGATGGCGGGTTGAGCGGCGAGGGGAGATCGCCCGACAGCGCCGGGCCGGCGAACCCGCCAGGCTCGTCCGGCGCGGGCACCGAATCGAGGAGCCCGCGCGTGTAGGGATGTGCTGGGCGGTCGTATACCTCGACCGCATCTCCGAACTCGCAGGTCTTGCCGAGGTACATCACGAGGACGTTGTCGCTGATGCTCCGCACGACCCCGAGGTCGTGCGCGATGAAGACGATCGTGAGGTCGTACTTCTCCTTCAGGTCCTCGAGCAGATTCATGATCTGCGCCTGAACCGAGACGTCCAGTGCGGAGACGGGCTCGTCGCAGATGAGAAGTCCGGGACGCACAGCAAGGGCGCGGCCGATGGCTACGCGCTGGGCCTGTCCTCCGGAGAGCTTGCGGGGCAGCATCTCGGCGAAGCGCTCGCTCGGAAGCCCGACCTGCTCGAGGAGCTCGGGGGCGTGCTTCGCCCGTTCCTTGGCGGAGACGCCTCCGATCGCGAGGCCCTCGGTGACCAGTTCTTTCACGGACCGTCGAGGATTGAGCGAGCTGACCGGATCCTGGAAGATCATCTGCATCTCGCGTCGCAGCTCCCGCATCCGCGACGACGAGGCGCTCTCGATCAGGTCGTCGCCGTAGCGCACGTGCCCACCGGCGATGGGGTCCAGGCGCAGCACGGCGCGACCCGTCGTCGACTTTCCGCAGCCCGATTCGCCGACGATGCCGAGCGTCTCGCCTCGAAGCAGATCGAAGCTGACGCCGGCGACGGCCTGGAACGTGCCGCGAGAGGTGTGGTACTCGACCTCGAGTCCATCCACCGAGAGGATGGCATCGTCTCCGCGCAGGTGCGCGCTGCCGCTACCGGCCAACGAGCTCACCTTCCTTCTGCTTGGTCATCACCGGGTGCGCGCAGGCGACGCGGTGGTCTTCGTCGATCGTCACCATGGCCGGCTGGCTCGTCAGGCATGAATCGCTCGTGGCGGTGCAGCGCGGAGCAAACCGGCAGCCTGCGGGGGGATCGGTGGGGGAGGGGAGCGAGCCAGGGATGACACGGAGGCGCGCGTGGCGCTCGTGCTCGATCGTCGGCGTGGCCGCGAGGAGCGCCGAGGTGTAGCGGTGACGAGGATCGTCGAACACGGTCCGGCTCGCGCCCGTCTCGGCGAGTCGTCCCGCGTACATGACCGCGACGCGATCGGTGCGGCCCGCGACCACGTGCAGGTCGTGCGAGATGAGCATGAGCGACATGCTGCGCTCGGCCTGGATCCGCCGGAGGAGGTCGAGCACCTGCCGTTGGATGGTCACGTCGAGCGCCGTGGTCGGCTCGTCCGCGATGAGGAGCTCTGGCTCGCACGCGAGCGCGACCGCGATCATGACGCGCTGTCGCATCCCGCCGGAGAGCTCGTGGGGATATGCGCGCAGCCGCCGCTCCGGGTCGGGGACGCCGACCTCGGTGAGCAGTCCGAGCGCCCGGGTGAGCGCCTCCGACTTCGAGATGCCGAGGTGTTGGCGCATCCCTTCGGTCAGCTGCCGGTCGACGCGCACGACGGGGTTGAGAGATCTGCCCGGGTCCTGGAAGACCATGGCGATCTGCTTCCCCCAGATGGCGCGCAGCTCCTTCTTGGTGAGCGTCAGGAGGTTTCTGCCGTGGAACAGCACCTCCCCAGTGCAATCGGACCGGGGCGGCATCAGGCCCATCACCGCTCGCGCCATGACGGACTTTCCGGAGCCGGATTCTCCGACGATGCCGAGCGCCGCGCCGTGCCGAAGGTCGAATGAGACGCCGTCGACGGCCTTGACCACGCCTCGCGGGGAACCGATGTGCGCGTGGAGATCGTTGACCTCCAGGAGCGTTGCGTCGTTCATCGCTGCTGCTTCTTTCGTGGTGGTGGGTGCGAGAGGGGATGCCGCGGGGCTCGCGCCCCGCGGCATCCCGCCGGTCACTGCTGGAGCCAGAGGTTGGCCGCGGCAGGGGTGGTGTAGCCGTACATGACGATCCCGTTCACCTTGTCGGTGCTCAGCGTGCCGTTGAAGAACTGCTGGTAGAGGATGTACGGGTCGAGTTCGGCCAGCAGTTCCTGCACGGTCGCCCAGTGCTTCTTCTGCTCCTCGACGTCGGTGGCGGCCACCGCGGCATCGAGTGCTTCGTTGAGCTCGGGGTCATCGATCCTGGAGTAGTTCGTCCGCTCGGCATCGCCGTGGAGCGTTGCCCACAGGCGGGAGGCCGGATCGCTGAACGCGAGCGACGAGGTGAGCGCCTGGTAGTCGCCCGTGGTGCCGACCACGCCCTGCTCGGAGGTGTCTCGCTGGTCCGCGGTGACGGTGACGTTCTCGTAGGTGCTCAGCTGGGCCTGCAGGGCGTCGAAGACCGTCTGACCCGGCCCGGGGAAGACCGTGTAGGCGAACTCGACCGGCGTTCCCTCGGCTGCGAGCTCGTCGAACAGCTTCTGCGCCTTCTTCGCGTCGTGGGTCTGCAGGGGGATGTCCGCGTAGAACGGCGAATCCTCGGTGAACAGCGTCTCGGGAACCGAGGGATACCCCTTGGTGACAGCATCCGACAGCTGCTCGAGATCCAATGCATAGGCGAGCGCGTTGCGCGCGCGGATGTCGTCGAACGGCGGCTTGGAGGTGTTGAGCATGAAGCCGATGCCACCATTGAAGGTGTAGTTGGTCTCGATGAACCCGGCGGCCGTGCCTTCGGCGAAGATCGATGCGTCGCTGTTCATGATGAGGTCGGCGCCGCCCGAGATCAGCGCGTTGAGACGCTGTGCGTTGTCGGGCACTCCCTGGATCTCGAGGGCGTCGAGATACGGGCGCGGGGCGTCGTAGTAGTCGGGGTTCTTCGTGAGCTTGACGACTCCGTTCGGGATCCAGCTGTCGAAGACGAATGGGCCGGCACCGATGGGGTTCTTGTTGAACTCCTCCGTCCCCTTCTCGAGCGCCGTCGGCGATGCGATCCACTGCAGCGCGTAGATCGGCATCAGGCCCATGAAGCCCGGGTTGGGCACGACCATGACGATCTTCGCAGTGCGTTCGTCGACGATCTCGATGTGGTCGATCTGGCTGGCGATGCCGGCGCTCGCGGATCCGTTCGCCGGGTCCTTGATGCGATCCCAGTTGTACTTGATCGCCTCGGCGTCGAAGGCTGTGCCGTCCGTGAAGGTCAGGCCTTCGCGGGTGACGACCTCCCAGGTCGCACCGCCGTCCTCGGTCGTGAACGACTCGCAGAGTCCGCATTCGTACACGCCCGTATCGGGGTCCGGCACGAGGAACTGACCGTACAGCGCGCTGTAGGTGACGGGCATGGAGGTGGAGCTGAAGACCTGGACCGGGTCGAAGCCTGTCGGCTGGGCCTGTTCCAGCACGCGGAGGGTGCCGCCGGGGGTGGGCTCTCCGCCGCCTTCCGGCGCAGCCGCCGGCGAGTCCTCTCCGCCACTGGCGCAGCCGGCCAGGGCAAGGATCGTCGCGGTTGCCGCCGCGACGATTGCGAATCTCTTCCTCGAAATCACAATGGGCCTTTCTTCTCTTGGTGGAACGACCTGCGGTGTGCGCGGATCGGTGGAGCGGCTCTCTGGAGGGGCGAGTGGAACGGGGTCAGTCCCGCATTGTGCGGTCGAACCGAAGTCTCAAGTGCTCCCCGGCCTGGTTCAGGGCGAAGACGGTGAGGAACAGCGTGGCTGCGGGCACAAAAACCATGTACGGAGAGGTCCGCAGGTCGGCCGCGCCGGCGCTGATCATTCCGCCCCAACTGGGAGTGGGCGGGGGGACGCCGAGCCCGAGGAAGCTCAGTGAGCCCTCCGCGACGATGAGGGCCGCGATGACCAGCGGAAGGTAGGCGGCGAGGGAAGGGATGACGTTCGGGAGGATCTCGCGCACGAGGATCCGCGTATTGCTGGCGCCCATGTTCCGCGCGGCGCGGACGAACTCCCGACTCGACCACGTCATCGTGTTGGCGCGCGCGAGCCGGATGAAGGTGGGCGTGCTGGCGAGGGCCAGCCCGATAAGCAGGACGGGGATGCTGGGAGAGAAGACCGCGGTGATGGCCATGAGCAGAACGAGCGCCGGGAACGAGAGGAGCACGTCCGCCACGAGCGAGATCACCCAATCGGCGCCCTTGCGGTAGAACCCCGCGAGCAGGCCGAGGAACGTGCCGGCCAGGACAGCGCCGACCGCGGATGCCGAGCCGACGACGAGCGAGACCTGTCCGCCGTAGATGATCCGCGAGAGCATCGATCGCCCGACCTGATCGGTGCCGAGAAGCAGGTCGACCGGTCCCCACTGCGGGGGCTGGCGCGGCGCTCCGACTACGGCGTCGTACGGCGCGATCGGGAGAAACGGGGCGAGGACGGCCAGCGCGACGACGAGGATCATCCAGAAGTAGGAGAACCACACCAGAACGGACCACTGCCGCTTGGCCGCCGCGATCTGCGGGGCGCCGGTGCGCGTCTCGCGGAACCGCTTGCTGCGGAGGGTTGAGAGGCTGGTCGTGGAGATCGTCACGCGGTCGCCACCTTCCGTGTAGAGGCGTGGGCGGGCTTCTTCGCCGTGGGCGCCTTGCGCACCCGCGGATCGATCAGGCCGTAGCCGATGTCGACCGTGGCGTTGATGACGACGAACGCGACGGCGATGAATGCGACGATGCCCTGCACAGTGATGACGTCCCGCTGCACGATGGAGGTCGCGAGGAGCTGCCCGAGCCCGGGCAGGACGAACAGCGTCTCGACGATGATCGTGCCGCCGATGAGGCGGGCAAGACTCAGGCCCGAGATCGTCAGCAGCGAGAACGACGAGGGTCGGAAGGCGTGCCGGAACATCACATATGACCCGCTCATGCCCTTTGCCCGTGCCGCGCCGACGAAGTCCTCGCGGAGCGTCCCGATCAGATCGCCGCGCAGCACGCGATGGAAGGCGGCGATCTCGACGAGTGCGGCCGCAAGGGCCGGCAGGAACGCCGACCGCAGGTTCGGACCGAGTCCGTCGCTGAGCGGAACCCAGCCCAGCGCGGGGAAGAGATTGAACGTCACGGCGAAGAAGAAGATGAGCACGGGTCCCGCGACGAAGGCGGGGACAGCGAGGAAGACAGAGGTGAGCGCGTTGATGCCCCGATCGAGCGCGCTGTCCGGAAGCGCCGCCGAGATCACCGCGAGCGGGACAGCGATGATGAGCGAGATGAGCAGCGCCAGCACGGCGAGCTCCAATGTGACCGGGAGTCGCTGCATGATCGCCTCGGTCACTGGGATGTGGGTGATCGGGGACACTCCGAGGTCACCTTGGATGGCGTGCAGGAGCCAGTCGAGGTACTGGACGATGACCGGCCGATCGAGGCCGAGCGACGCATTGAGGGCGGCGATACTCTCAGGCGTCGCTCCCTCGCCGAGGATGATCTCGGCGATCGAGCCCGGCGCAAGGCTCATCAGCACGCTGGTCATGAACGTCACCAGCAGGATCACCAGGAGCGCGTATCCGACGCGCCGCAGAACGTTAGGCAGCATCGCTCGACCTCGCATCGGTGAGTGCGGAAGCCGCACGGGCCCGGCGATGGGTGGGGTGTGCTGTGCGCACGGTGACTCCTTCGTCGTCGCGGTCGCGGAGAGTGCCCGAGTGCCGGAATCTCGCAGCCGCACCGGACGGGTGCACGCCTCGGGGCCGAATCAGCGCTCGGAATGGGTGGCGGGGGCCGTGCGCACCCGGATCGTGAGGATGCGCACGGACCTCGTCGTCGTGCTGGATCAGTGGACGAGGATGGGCGCCTCGATATCGTCGGCGGAAGCATCGTCGGCCTCATCTGCTGCGATGCTCGGCGTGCGCTTGAGGAAGAGCGAAGCCACGAGTGCGATGCCCGTCAGTACCGCAGTGACGGCGAAGATGATGATGTAGCCGATCTCGCTGCTGGGAGCGAAGTGCTCCGTGAGCTGCACCGCGAACACCCCGAGGATCGCCGCGGTGACGCTGGTGCCGATGCCGGAGGACGCGGTCTGGATGACCGTCGAGATGCCGGTTGCCTCACTCGTGTTCTTGGCCGCGGAGCCTTCGACCACGAGCAGCGGGATCGACGAGAGAAGGAACGCGGTCGAGATCGTCAGGATGACCTGGCTGAAGATGAACGCGGGGAACGAATCCCAGACCGTGGCCGACAGCGCAGTGAGGATCGCGGCGATGATGCCTGCGACCGCCGAGATGATGAACGACGTCTTCGCGCGACCGCCACGAGCGATCCGACCGGCCAGCGGCGAGAGCAGGAAGCCGAAGAGACCGATGCAGAACGAGGTCAGGCCAGCCGCGCCGGGCGCGACCCCGAAGCCGACAGGCGCCGCCGTCGGGTACTGCATGATGAGCTGACCGAGGTAGCCGGCTCCGCCGAGTCCGAAGCCGGTGAGCGCCGTGATCAGGTAGGTGAGTCCGAGGTTGCGCTGAGCGAAGTAGCGCACGTTCACCATCGGCGTCTTCTGTCGGTACTCCCAGATCGCCCAGAACGCGAGCAGTACGAGGCCGACGCCCATCATCGTCCACACGACGGGGGATGCCCAGCCGAGTCCAGTCGACACGTTGATTCCGAAGAGGATGAGACCGATGGCGGGGGCGAACAGGATGCCGCCCAGCCAGTCGATGCGGTCGCGTGCGCCAGTGCGGATCGATCCGGGCAGCCAGATCGCGAGGATGGTCGTGAGGAGCGTCAGCACGCCCGAGACGACGAATATCCAGTGCCATCCCGCGAACTCGACGATGTAGCCGGAGACGAGGTTGCCACCGGCGCCGGCCAGCATGGCCGCACCCGCGGTCACGGCGATCGCGATCGAGAGGTTCTTCTTGTTGACGTGCTCACGGATGATGCCGAACGCCAGCGGGATGATGCCGCCGGCCACGCCCTGGATCGCCCGTCCGAGGATCACGCCGCCGATGGTGGGGATGGCCAGGCTGATGACAGAGCCGAACACCGAGGCGATGAGCAGGACGAGCAGGACGCGCTTGCGCCCGAAGACGTCTCCCAGTCGTCCCGCGATCGCCGCGGATGCCGCCCCGACGAGCAGGAAGCCGGTGAGCACCCAACTCGCCGCGCTGATGTCGACGCCGAATCCCTCTTCGAGGCTCGGAAGCGCGGTGTACATCATCGTCGATTCGAACGAGCTCGTGACGGCGGCGAGGATGAGGACGGTCAAGATGTAGGCGAATGGCTTCGGGGCGGCGGATCGGACCGCCGCCGTGAAGGTCCCTGGTTCGGACGACATGGTTGCCCTTTCGGAGGTGCGTGCGACCGTCTCGTTCGACGGCGGGGTGGGTGGGCTTGCGTCTGTGCGCAGGATGACGCTGTCTGTCACGTGCGTGTTGCCCGGCTGGAACGCGGTGCTAGGGCCTCTTCGCCGGTTGCCTATGTTCCGTAATAGAGAACGATTGATCTCTACTACGAGACTGATTGTGCGGGATGCAATGGGTGGGTGTCAAGAGTCGATCGCGTAAATCTAGGTCGTAGTGCTCATAAACCTGCAGCTCATGCGATCACCCAGCCATGCGCACGCTTCGAGAGCAGTCTGGGCTCGACAGGTCGAATATCTCACGGTAATTAATCACTGCGACTTATTTCCATCGACGACGAGGGGGGCCCACGTACGCTCGACCCGGAGCCGGGATCTGTTGCCGAGGTCGATCGAGCGCCGAGGGTTTCGTCGTGGCGAACTTCTCGAAGCGACGATCCTCAGCGCGGTTCGTTGCGCCGTGGTGGCTCGCCACCCGAGACGAGCGCATCATCTTCTACGCAGGTGTCTCGGTTCTCTTCAGCGTGGTGCTGGCGGGAGCCAAGTTCTGGGGCGCGCCGATGAACCGGAGCCCCTCCACGACTCAGAGAGCGGTGAAGGGGCTCCGGTTCATCGAACTCTGAGCTAGGCGCCTTCGGGAGCCGCGTATGGCGCCACGATCATGGCGGACAGATCCATCGAGTCGCTCATGCCGAGGCCGGCCGTGAACATCAGGTTCCGGGCGTCTGCGGCCGAGCCCTCGACCTCATAAATCGTCGCGTAGCGGAAGGGCGCCGCGCCGCCGGGCTCCTCGGCAAGGCGCACGGGCCGCGCGGACACGAACCCCGGCAGCGCCAGCACCTCGGGGACGTGCGTCTCCCAGTACCAGGCGCGGAACTCGTCGTCGCGGCCCTCGACCGGGTTGACCAGTGTCAGAAGCAGCTCGGCCATCAGACGGCCACCCTTTCGTGCGAGGCGACCAGTGCGCCGTTGAAGTCGGTCGTCGACGTCATCTCGTCGAGGATCTCGTGCAGCTTCGCTCTGCCTCCTGGGTTGAGCAGGAACTTCTTCGGCTTGCCCTGCACGTTTGCGCCGTAGTAGTGGCTGTGCTCGGCGGAGAAGATCGACTGCGGCGCGAGTGTCTCGACCATCGTCATCCACCCCTCCTCCTGCTCGGCGGTCGGCTCGAAGCGATCGAAACCATGCTCACGGGCGTGGATGAGGGCATCCGCGATCCAGTCGATCTGATCCTGCGAATAGCGCGGGTAGTTGCCGCCGCCGGCGCCGTGGGGCCCACCGGGGAAGAAGAAGTTCGGCAGTCGGTGCGCAGCGAAGCCGGCGAAGTCGAAGGGGCCGTCCTCCCAGTCCGTGCTGAGGTCCAGCCCTTCGCGGCCCGTGATGCCCATGCGAGTCAGGGCGCCGGTGCCGAAGTCGAAGCCGGTCGCGTAGACGATGATGTCGTAGTCGCGGTGGCCTTCGGTCGTCTCGATCCCCGTCGCGTCGACGCGCACGATCGGCGTTTCGCGCAGCGCGACGAGCGACGCGTTCGGCTTGTTGAACGATTCGTAGTAGTCCGCGATGAATGGCGGGCGCTTGGCGCCGAAGAGGTGATCCTTCGGGATGAGGCGCTCGGCCGTCACCGGATCCTTCACGATGCTGCGGACCTTGCGGGCGAGGAAGTCGCAGAACTCGAGGTTGACCTCGCGGTTCGTCGTCATGTCGTAGTAGTTCGACGTGAGCTTGCCGAACCCGGGGGCCTTCCAGATCTCCTCGTAGAAGGCCTGGCGCTCTTCGGCGGAGTCCTCGGTCGAGAACTTGCCGGCGGGCGGGTGCATGAATCCGGTCGGGCTCTTGGTGAGTGTCCGCACGACCATCTCGAAGTTCTCGCTCAGCCACGCGCGCTTCTCGTCGCTCATCGGCGCGTTGTTGAGCGGAGTCGTCCAGGTGGGCGTCCGCTGGTAAAGGTCGACCTGCTCGACGATGTCGACGATCGCGGGCAGGATCTGCGCGCCACTGGGCCCATTGCCGATGATGGCCACGCGCTTGCCCGTGAAGTCGAGCTGCTCGTGCGGCCAGGCTCCCGTGTGGTGGCCCTCGCCCTGGAAGTCGTCGATGCCATCGATCTCGGGGTAGTGGGGCACCGAGAGGCCGCCGGTCGCTGAGATCACCCAGCGTGCGCGGATCGTCTCGCCCGCTTCGGTCGTGACCTGCCACAGGCTGTCGTCCTCGTTCCAGACCGCCGAGACGACGCGCTGCCCGGTGCGGATGTGCTGACGCAGCGCGAAGCGGTCGACGACGTGGTTCAGGTAGCGCTCGATCTCGGGCTGGGTCGCGAACTCCTCGTCCCACTTCCACTCGTCGAAGAGCTCCTTCGAGAAGATGTAGCCGTAGGTGTAGCTCTCGGAGTCGAACCGCGCCGCGGGATACCTGTTCCAGTACCAGACCCCTCCGATGCCGTCCCCCGCTTCGAGCGTCTGGGCGGTGAAGCCCGCCTCGATTGCCCGGTAGAGGGCGTAGATGCCGACCACGCCGGCTCCGATCACCAGTACCTCGACGTCGACGTCGTTGTCCGTCCTGCTCGTCATGCGGCTCGCTCCGATTCACGCTCTGGTCAAATGACCATCACCAAAAGATAAGCACACTCGCTCAAAAAAACCAATCGTTCGGCCGATCTGCGAGTAAGATTCCCGGTGGGGCTCATGGCCTCAACTCGGCACAGATGATGAAAACTGTGTACCTGACTTCAAAGGAGAATGATGAACGCAGCAACTGAGCTCCGCTTCGACGGACGCGTCGCGATCGTGACCGGCGCCGGTCGGGGTCTGGGCCGCGCGCACGCGCTCCTGCTCGCCTCGCGGGGTGCCAAGGTCGTTGTCAATGACTTCGGCGGCTCGAAGGAGGGCGTCGGGAACGACACCGGACCGGCCAACGACGTCGTGGCCGAGATCGTGGCCGCCGGCGGCGAGGCGATCGCGGACGCGAGCGACATTGGCATCGAGGCGAACTGCCACGCCCTCGTCGAGAAGGCGGTACGTGAGTTCGGCCGCGTCGACATTCTGGTGAACAACGCGGGCATCTCGCGCTGGGCGACCTTCCCGGAGGCGGATGCCGACAACCTCGAGCGCACGCTCGACGTGCACCTCCGCGGCACATGGCACACGACCCGGGCCGCGTGGCCGCACTTCGAGGCGCAGGGCTACGGCCGCGTCATCACCACCGTTTCGACGGGGATGCTGGGCCTCGCCGACAACCTCGCGTACGCGACGGCGAAGGGCGCGCTGATCGGCTTCACGCGGAGCCTCGCCGTCTCGGCGGCCCCGAAGGGCATCCTGGTCAACGCGATCGCTCCGAACGCGATCACGCGCCCGAGCGAGTCGGCAGTCAAGCCGAACATCGTGACGGCGTCGCCGGCGGATGCGGCCCGCGCCCAGGCGATGGAGACGGGCCTCGTGTCGCCCATGGTCGCGCTCCTCGCCCATGAGTCGTGCCCGGTCAACGGCGACATTCTCGTCGCGGGCGGCAAGCGGTTCTCGCGCTGGTTCCTCGGCATCACGCCGGGCTGGCTGTCCGACGGCACGCCCACCGTCGAGGAGGTCTCCGAGAACTGGGACGAGATCAACGAACAGGACGGCTACTACGTGCCGGCGAGCCTCAACGACTGGTCCTCGCGCTTCATGGCCCACCTGATCTGACGCGCGATCCCCGCGCGTCGCTGGATCAGTCTGTGATCGCGACGCGCGGGTCGCCCGTCACGAGCGGGGCGACGAGCCCGGCGCTGAGGTAGGCGATGAGGTCGACGATGAGCACGTCGAGCTTCGCGCGCTGGGCGCGCCGCAACTGCGCCGCCTGATATCTGGCGAGCGCGTGAACGGCGCTCGTGAGCGTCACGATCCAGCGTTCGTCGAGCACTTCCTCGGGAACGTCCGGCACGAGCCGCCCGAGCAGCGCCCGCAGTGAGATGACGGATGCTCCCGTGTGCACGTCGCCGCCCAGTCCTTCGTAGCCGCCCTGTTCGGTAATGAGCAGCGACAGGAAGGCGAGGTAGTGGTTGTCGGGTCCGAGGTGCACGGCGAGCGGCCGTACGAAGGCGCCCACGACGTCGGCTACGACGGGAACCGTGCCACCCGCCATGAGCCCGGTCACGATGTCGGTCCGTACCGATTCGCTCTCGGCGCCGCGAAACTCCATCAGCGCCTTGACGACGCCTTCTCGGTCACCGAAGTGGTATTGGACGGCCGCGTGGTTCTTCTGGCCCGCCTCGATCCCGATGTCTCTGAGCGGAACCGCTGAAATCCCGTGCTCGGCGAACAGGCGCTCTGCCGCGGCGAGGATCAGCTGCCGAGTGGCCTCGCCGCGCACGTTTCTGCGATCACCGGAGGACTTTCGAGCGGACGTGCGCGGAGCGCGATCCGCGACGGATTGAGACATGCTTAAGAATCTAGTGGCTCACCCGGATCGCGATCGGCGCCATGCCGGTCCCCGCGGGGTACGCCGTGCCGAAGAGATCGACGGCCGCCGAAGCGAGCTGCGTCGGCACCTCTGCCCATACCAGGGCATCGCCGTCGTCGGTCGGTGCGGCCTCGTCGAGGGCGACGAGTGCGAGGAGCTCGCCGTCCGGGGTGTGCGTCGCCAGGACCCCCCGCCCGGGTCCGACGACCAGCTCGGGATCCTTGATGAGGACGTCCATCAGTCCGTGGTGGGCTTCGAGCCGCACCGAGCCGCCGAACGACAGGCGCCAGTCCTCACCCTCCTGCACCGCAGCGCGGAGCGGGAAGGTGAAGATGCCGTCGTCGCCCTTCACCGCGTCCCCATCGACCGTGCACGTGCCACCGGCGATGACCGTCACGTACCGCAGAAGCGACTCCCGCACCGCCCAGCGCAGGCAGCTCTCCGCCTCGATCGCCGTTTGCATGATCATCGCCCCGCAGGCGGTCGGTGATCGGCGGGGAAGCCGGTCATGCCGTCCTCGAGTTCGAGGCCGAGGTTGCGGAACGCCGTGCAGTGCATGTCATAGGTGCCGACCATGAAGACGAAGTCGATGAGCTGCTGCCGTGTGAAATGCGCCTCGAGTTCGGCCCAGACCTCATCCGAGACGAGCTTGTCGCCCGTGACCATCTGGTCGACGGCGCGGACGACAACGGCATCGGCGGCCGACCACTCTGCGGCATCCGGTCCCTCTGAAAGGGCCGCGATCTCGGTCTCGGTGAGCACGCCTCCGGCGAGACTCATCCACACGTGCTGCGCCCACTCGTACTCGCCGTAGCCGAGCCACGTCGTCCGCAGGATCGCGATCTCGCGAAGGCGGTCCGACAGGGTCGAGTTGCGCAGATGGTTCGAGAACGGCATCCATCCGCGGATGAAGTCAGGGTGCCAGGCGTAGATGCCGAGGATGTTGGCCTTGGGGCGCTGGGCGGCTGGCGCGTCAACGCCCGCGGGGGCGTGTGCGCGGAGTACCGAGAACGCGTCGTCGACCTCGTCGGTCCAGTCCTCGGTGGGGCGCGGGGGAATGCGGGGTGCGGTCTTGGTGGTGTCGCTCATGTCGATCTCTCCGCTCAGCCGATGAAGGATCCGCCGTTGACGCTGATCGTCTGGCCGGTCACGTAGGAGGTGTCTTCGGAGGCGAGGTACGAGACGGCGCCGGCGATGTCGGCGCCCGTGCCCATACGCCCGACGGGGATGTACTTGGCCATGTCCTCGGCGGAGGGGATCTTGCCGTCCGCGCGCTTCTTCTCGACGCTCGGGGTGTCGATCGACGAGGGCACGACGGTGTTGACGGTGATCCCGGTGCGGGCGAACTCGACGGCGAGCGCCTTGGTGAGGGCGAGCTGGCCGCCCTTGGACGCCGCGTAATGCGCCATCTTCGGGGCTCCCCGCTGCGCGCTGGACGACGAGATCAGGATGACGCGTCCCCAGCCGGCCTCGACGAGGTCGGGGAGAGCCGACTGGACGGTGTTGAACGTGCCCGTCAGGTTGATCTCGATGATCGTGTTCCACTGCTCGAGGGTCATCTCGAGGAACGGCTGCTGCGGCGCGACCGCTGCGTTCGCGACGACGACCGCGACAGGGCCGAGATCCTCGCGGATCGCCGCGAGCGCGGCATCCACCTGCTCGCGATTCGCGACGTCGGCGTCGTAGCCCTTGGCCGCCCCGCCCGATTCGACGATCGCATCGGCGGCCGCCTGCGCGGTGCCCGGAGTGCGTCCGATGAGCGCGACCGCGAATCCGTCGCTCGCCAGGCGTTCGGCGATCGAGAGCCCGATGCCGGCCGCGGCGCCGGTGACGACGGCGACCCTCTGCGGCTGCTGAATGGCGGAGTCCCGTGCGGTGACGGGTGCCTCGGCGATCGACATGGGTGCTTCCTCTCCATCGAAGGCCCGCATCCTGCTGCCCGACTCATCGATGAGGGTCGCGGTTCCGGTGCGGGGCACTAGGTTTGTTCAACGGAACAAGTGTTCCACTGAACGACAGAGACAAGGATCACTTGCACCGTGGATGATTGTCAAGCCAGTGTTGGCGAGTACCTCGGACGATTGATGGGCGGGCGATGAGCATGGCGACGGATGCCGAAGAGACGGATGCCGCCGAGACGGGGCGTCGTCGTCAGCCGCTCGCGCGCGGCATCGAGCTGCTCACATACATGATCGAGAGCACGCAGGACTCCCACGGCGTCCGCGAGCTCGCGGGCAAGCTGGGTGTGAGCCCGAGCACCGCGCACCGCCTCATCACCGACCTCGAGAAGCTCGGACTCGTTCGTCGCGCCGGGAATGGCCAGTCGTACCGGCTCGGCCTCGAGTTCCTCCGCCTGGCGTGGCTCACGACGGGCCGCTACCCCTCGCAGGAACTCGCGCTCGGCGTGCTGCAGGACCTGGTCGAGAAGACCGGCGAGGGGGCCTTCTCGTCGCTGTACGACGAGCAGCGTCAGCAGATGATGTTCACATCGACGGTGGAGTCCTCGCATCCGCTGCGCTACACCCTTCCGCTCCAGCAGTGGATGCCGCTGCACGGCGGCGCGAGCGGGCTTGCAATCCTGGCGTTCCTCCCCGAGGCAGTGCAGCGCGACATCGTGAGCAAGCCGCTCGCCCAGCTCACGCCCCACACCGTGACCGACCCCGACGCTCTCATGGAGCGCCTCGCCGAGGTGCGACGTGATGGATATGCCATCACGCGGAGCGAGCGCATCGACGGCGCTGTCGCGATCGCCGCACCGGTCTTCGGTCTGATTCCGGGGGATGTGGCCGGCGCGGCCGGCATCTCGATCCCCGAGTCCCGCTTCGACGAGGCCCACGCCGCAGCCCTCGCCCTCATGGTGTGCGAGGCGGCCGCGCAGATCACTGCGAACATCAGCGGCCAGCGACTCAACTCCTGACGCGGGGCGGCCCCGGCCGCCGAAATCCCACCGCCGGTCGCGACCGGCGATGTCTGTCGACCCCTGGTACGCAGAGTGCGGCGTCGGTTGACATCGCGTTCTCTTGCGGCAATACTCGATGTTGCGTACAACCGATCAAGCGTTCGTTTGTACGAAACGCAATCACTCCGACAACGAAGTTGAGGATCAGCACCATGATCGAAGCCGGCGTCGACCGTCACGTCGTGATCGTCGGCGCGTCCCTGGCCGGGACGCGCACGGCGCAGAACCTGCGCACTCTGGGCCACACCGGTCCGATCACGCTCATCGGAGCCGAGTCCGAGATGCCGTACGACCGCCCGCCGCTGTCGAAGGATCTGCTCAGATCCGATTGGTCGACTGAAGCCGTCGAGAGCTTCCGCCTCCTCACTCCTGCGGAGCTCGATGAACTCGACCTGGACCTCCGACTGGGCATGGCGGCGACCGGCCTCGACACCGATACCCGCAGGGTCTCTCTCGCAGACGGCACGACCGTCGCGTACGACGTGCTGGTCATCGCGACCGGCGCCGCCGCGCGGCCCTCGCCGTGGTCGCCGCCGTCGGGGGTTCTGCAGCTGCGCACCCTCGACGACTCCCGTGCGATCGCCACCAGCCTCACGGCGGGCGAGCGCGTCGTTGTCGTCGGCGGGGGATTCATCGGCACCGAGATCGCCGCCGCCGCGATCGGCTTCGGCTGCGAGGTCACCGTCGTCGACCCCGTTCCCGAGCCCATGACCCGGATCGTCGGTTCGGAGATCGCCTCGAGCCTCGTGGATCTGCACCGCGAGAACGGCGCCCAGACGCGCTTCGGCGTCGGGGTCGTCGACATCCGTGGCGAGGCAGGGGACCTCACCGTCGTCCTCGACGACGGCACCGAGCTCGCCGCATCCGTCGCCGTCGTCGGAATCGGGTCGATCGCCGCGACCGACTGGCTCACCGGAGCGGGGCTCACCCTTGAGAATGGCGTCGTCACCGACGAGCGGCTCCGGGCCGTGGGTGCCGACGATGTCTACGCGATCGGCGACGTCGCCCGCTGGCCGCACGCCGGACGGGGACTCATCCGTGCCGAACACTGGACCAACGCGAGCGACCAGGCTCGCTTCGTCGCCGCCGCGATCGCCCAAGGCCAGGACGCCCCGTTCGCCTCCAGCGACTACGTCTGGTCCGACCAGTACGACTGGAAGATTCACACCGTCGGGTATCGCGACCCTGCGGGAACCTCGGTGATCGTGGGCGACCTCGCCGCCGAGGGGCGGATCGCCGTCGTGCACGCGGATGCCTCGGGTGAGGCCTGTGGGGCGGTCACGGTCAACTGGGTGCGCGCCCTCAACCAGATCCGCCGCCTGCTCCTGTCGGGCGGCGATGCGCAGTCCATCGCCGACCAGCTGGCCCAGCTGACTCAGCGCGCCGCCTGATCCGACGCCGCGAGAAGGAGACAGAACCATGGTCTACGTGGTCACCGAAGCCTGCGTCGACGTGCAGGACAAGAGCTGCATGCAGGAGTGCCCCGCCGACTGCATCTTCGAGGGTGGGCGGATGACGTACATCAATCCCGACCTCTGCATCGACTGCGGCGCGTGCGTCGCGGCGTGTCCGGTCGACGCCGTCTTCTACGAGGCGGAGCTTCCGGCCGACCAGGAGGCGTTCATCGAGCTCAACGAGCGGTTCTTCGCCGAGACTGACACACCCAAGAGCGGCCGCAAGGCCGGAAAGATCCCCTACGACGTCGACGTCATCGCGGGCCTGGCCCCGCGCAAGGAGGCCTGAGCCATGTCCGTCACCCGTATCGCCGTCGTCGGCTCGGGGCCCTCGGGCGCCTACACCGCGCAGCTGCTCACCGAGGAGTCCGAGTCTCCCATCGAGGTCGACGTGTTCGACCGGCTCCCCACTCCGTTCGGGCTGGTGCGTTACGGCGTCGCGCCCGATCACCCCCGGGTCAAGTCGATCACGACCTCGTTCACCGAGGTTTTCGAAGAGACTCCCGGGCTGCGCTTCCTCGGCAACGTGCAGATTGGGCGAGATGTGAAGCTCGAGGAGCTCCGCGCCCACTACGACGCCGTCGTCTTCGCGCACGGAGCCCCGCTCGACCGCAGCCTCGGCATCCCGGGCGAGCACCTACAGGGCGTCGAGGCGGTACGCGACTTCGTCTCGTGGTACCAGGGGCACCCCGACCAGCCCGGCGACGCCTTCGCGCTCGAAGGCGCCCGCCGTGCGGTCGTGATCGGGCTCGGAAACGTGGCGTTGGATGCCGCGCGCATGCTCGTCCGCGAGACCGACGACCTCCGCCGCACCGACATCCCCGAGCACATCGTCGAGGCGTTCGCCGCGAGCACGATCGACGAGGTCGTCGTCATCGGCCGCCGCGGTCCCGCCTTCGCGAAGTTCACGAACAAGGAATTCATCGAGCTGCTCGAGGTCGAGTCGACGGACGTGATCATCGATCCCGCCGACCTCGAGCTCGACGCCGAGCAGCGGGCTCACCTCGACGCCGATCCGGCCGCGCGCCGTCTCATGGCGACGTTCCAGAAGGCGGCGGACCGCGGTTCGCTCGGTCGCGCCAAGACGATCCGCTTCGTCTTCGACCGCACCCCGGTGGAGTTCTCCGGCGACACGTCGGTCACCGGCATCCGTCTCGTCCACACGAGCGAACCTTCGGTGAGTGAGACTCTCGAGGCGGATCTCGCGCTGCGCTCGGTCGGCTACCTCGGCAAGCCGCTCGACGGGCTTCCGTTCGACAAGCGCACCGGCACCGTGCCCTCGCGCGACTCGCGGGTCGTCGACGGCGACGATGTCGTCGCCGGTGTCTACGTCGCCGGCTGGATCAAGCGCGGCCCGAACGGGGTCGTCGGCACCAACCGCAAGTGCGCCCTCGAGACGGTGACCTCGGTGCTGGAAGACATCACGGCCGGGGAGTCCCGCGCGTCGAGCGCCGAAGCCATCGACGCCGTCCTCGCAGAACGAGGCGTCGACGTCGTCGACTGGAACGCGTGGCGCGCGATCGAGGCGGCTGAGATCGCCGCCGGCGCCGCGTCGGGCCGTGAGCGGGTCAAGCTGCACGTGCGCGAAGACATGCTGCGGATCGCGGCGGCCGCGAGAGTGCCCGCCCATGCCTGAATCCGCGCTCGCGGACGCAGTCCGCGCTGCGGTCGGCGCGGTCACCGACCCGGAGCTGCGCCGCCCCCTCGGCGAGCTTGAGATGATCCGAGAAGTCATCGTCGAGGAGGGCATCGCCACGGTGGGCATCCTGCTGACGATCGCGGGGTGCCCTATGGCGAAGCGCATCGAGCGCGACGTCGCCGAGGCTGCCGCCGGGGTGCCCGGCATCGAGAGTGCGATCGTCGAAGTCGGGGTCATGAGCGACGAACAGCGCGCGGCCCTGACCGAGCGCCTGCGCGGCGGGCGCCGGACCGCGGCGAACCCCTTCACAGCCGACTCGCTCACGCGCGTCATCGCAGTGACGAGCGGCAAAGGCGGCGTCGGCAAATCGACCGTCACGGCGAATCTCGCGATCGCCCTCGCCGAGCGAGGACTGCGCGTCGGCCTCATCGACGCGGATGTCCACGGCTTCTCGATCCCCGGTCTGCTCGGGCTCGTCGACGCAGACGGCCGCGCGCTGCGACCGACGCACGTCGACGATCTCGCACTGCCGCCCGTCGCATTCGGCGTCAAGACGATCTCGATCGGAATGTTCCTGCGCCCCGGCACCGAGGACTCCGTCGTCCCGTGGCGCGGGCCCATGCTCCATCGGACGCTCGAGCAGTTCCTCGCCGACGTCTTCTTCGGCGACCTCGACGTGCTGCTCATCGACATGCCGCCCGGCACGGGCGATGCCGCCATCTCGATCGGGCATCTGCTGCCGCATGCCGAAGTGCTCGTGGTCACGACCCCGCAGGCCGCGGCCGCGGATGTCGCGGTCCGCACCGGGCTCCTTGCTCGACAGCTCGGCCAGAGGGTGGTCGGCGTCGTCGAGACCATGGCGCCCGCGAGCCTGCCCGACGGCAGCACGTTCGCGCCGTTCGGCTCGGGCGGCGGCCGTGACGCCGCCGACCGGCTCTCCGTCCTCGGCGATGAGGTCCCCGCGATCGGCTCGATCCCGTTCAGCACGGCACTCCGACGGGGCGGGGATGCCGGCCGCCCCGTGGTCACAGAACACCCCGAGGATCCCGCTGCCCGCGCGTTCGCCGCACTCGCCGCTCGGCTCGCAGGCCGGACCCGCAGCCTCGCGCACGTGAAGCTGCCCGTCACACTCGCCTGACACGCGGCGTCGGGAACGACGAAGAGGGCCGGATGCTGAATCCGGCCCTCTTCGTCGTCTTTCGCAGTTCTCAGCCGACTGCGGCGTCGACCCTCGTCGCTCCGAGCACCCCGTCATCGACGAGCGCCTGCACATCGGCCGTGGAGAAGCCGAGCTCCTCGACGAGCAGCTCGAAGGTGTCTCCGCCGAGCGCCGGCGGGTAGGCCGCCTCGACCTCGGCCGTGCCGACGAACCGGATGGGCGTGGCGACGTTCTCGAACTCCGCGGAGTCGCCGCGCACGGTGATCAGCGAGCCGTCGTCGGCGTTCCGGGCGTCCTGGAGCGCCTCGAGGACGTTCCGCACCGGCGCGACCGGCACCGAGCCGGCTGCCAGCAGCGCGACCCATTCGGCTGCCGGCCGTGCGGCCACCCTCTCTTCGAGGATGGCCCACAAGGCCTCGCGATTGTGCAGGCGGGCCGCGGCATCCACGAAGCGGTCGTCGACGATCAGTTCAGGCACGTCGAGCGTGCGACAGAGTTCCTCCCACATGCGCGGAGTGTTCGCCGTCACGACGAATTCGCGACCGTCGCCGCCGCGGAACGACCGGTATGTCGCGATCGAGTCGTGCGCTGCCCCCTGCGGACCCGGCGCGGCGTCGTTCACCGACGCGTAGAGCGCCTGGTACGAGAGCATCGCGAGCTGTCCGCGCAGCATCGAGACGTCGATGATGCGTCCGGGGCCGGTCTCTCCGCGCGCATGCAGCGCCGACAGGATGCCGATCACGGCGTAGAGGCCCGCGACGACGTCGCCGGCCGGAATGCCGAGCCGCGCCGCGGGAGTGCCCGGGTGCCCGTTGATGCTCATGACACCGCTGAGGGCCTGCACGACCATGTCGTAGGCGGGTCGGTCGCGCAGCGGGCCCTCCTGTCCGAACCCGCTGATCGACGCCCAGATGAGCCGAGGATTCTCTGCCAGGGCCGACTCGGGCGAGAGCCCGAGCCGGGCGGTCACTCCCGGACGGAAGTTCTCGACTACGACATCCGCCCCGGCGATCAGCTGCTTGGCGACGTTCTGACCGCGAGGCGACTTCAAGTCGATCGCGATGCTGCGCTTGTTGCGGTTGTTAGCGAGGAAGTAGGCGCTGTCGCCGTCCACCTCCGGGCCCGCGATCGCGCGGCTCGAGTCGCCTTCGAGCGATTCGATCTTGATCACGTCGGCACCGAGGTCTCCCAGCAGCTGGGTCGCGGACGGCCCCGAGAGGAACGTCGTCAGATCGACGATCCGGACGCCTTCGAGCGGTGGCCGCAGCGCCGCGCTCATGCCGCCTCGAAGAGGTGGATGGTGCACGCGCCGTGGTCGAGGCCGGCGGTGCCGCCGCCCGTGACGTGAGTCATCGCCCAGCGTGCGTCGTCGATCTGACGGCCACCGGCGACGCCGGTGAGCTGCCAGAACGCCTCGACGATCTGGGCGACCCCGCTCGCGCCGACCGGGTGCCCCTTCGCGAGAAGTCCACCGCTCGGATTGACCACGACATCCCCGCCGAAGGTCGTGCGTCCGTCGCGGATCAGGTCGATCCCGCGGCCCCGCTCGGCGAGCCCGAATGTCTCGTAGTAGACGAGTTCGGCGATGGAGAACGCGTCGTGGAGCTCGATCATGTCGAGGTCTTCCGGGCCGATGCCGGCGATCTCGTAGGCGTCGCGTGCGGAGTGCGCGCTGATCTCGGGAGCCGTCATGTCGCGGAAGCCCTCGGCAACCTGACCGGAGTGCAGCACCGAGGCGGCGACGCGCATGCCGCGTGCCCCGAGCCGGGCCCGTGCCCGGTCGGAGGCGAGCACGACGACCGCGGCGCCGTCGCCGGTGGGGCAGCACATCAGCAGGGTCAGCGGGTCTGCGACCGGACGCGCATTGAGCACTTCTTCGACCGTGACCTCTTTGCGGTACTGGGCGAAGGGGTTCAGGGCGCCGTGCTTCCGGGCCTTGACGCTCACGAGCGCGAGGTCTTCGGGGGTCGCCTCGGTCTCGTAGAGGTAGCGGGTCGCGCGCATGGCGTAGACGGCCGGCATCACGATGCCCTGCTTGACCTCGCGATCCTCGGGCGAGAGCGGAAGGGTCCCGCCCCCGAACTGCGTGAGCTTCTCGACGCCGATGACGACGGCGACGTCGATGTCTCCTCGAGAGATCGTCTCCCACGCCTCGTGGACGGCGGTGGCGCCGCCCGAGCACGCGTTGTCGACGTTGACTGTGGGGACGGTTCCCAGGCCGATCTCCTTGCAGATCCGCTGACCGGTCATCATCCCGCCGTAGGAGTGGCCCACCCACACGGCGTCGACGTCGGACTTGTCGATTCCCGCGCTCCGCAGCGCCTCGATGAGGGGAGGCACGGCCAGCCCGACGTACGACGAGGACCGGTGCTTCCCGAACGGCACCATGGCCGCCGAGACCACATGCACGTTCTCGCTCACGAGTCGGTCTCCTTCTCTTCGGTCGTCGCCGGGGCGGCTGCGAACCACCAGTCATCGCCTTCGACATGAAGGCGGACACGGATGCCGGGCTCGAGCGGCCCCGTGTCCTCACGCAGATCGGTCAGGGTGCGCACGTCGCCCTCGAAGTCGACGTAGCCGAGTGCGCGCACGCCTTCGGCGCCGACGTGGAGGCGCGTGTAGGTGTAGAGGAGACCTGTCGTGGGAAGCGGAACACGCGTGACGTCGGTGCCCACGCAATCGCTGCAGACGATGCGTGTCCCGATCATCGTGCGCGAGCAGGCTCGGCACTGTGTGCCGACAAGACGCGGGCCTTCGGGGAACACTCCCAGGAGGCCGTCGGACTCGAGGTCGGCGACGGGCTGGGGGACGGCGACGGCTTCGGTCACGGTGCTCATGCGGCACCGCCCGCGAGAGCGCGGGCGATGGCTCGCGTCGGACACACGTCGATGGCCTGCTGGATCTTGTCGTCCGGGTCGCCGGTGTCGTCGGTCACGATCGCGATGCTGAGGTCGTCGAGATCGAACGTGCTCGGCGCGTAGAACGTGCACTGCCCGGAGCCCATGCAGCGGTCGCGATCGACGGTGAGAAGCTCGCTCATCTGCTGACCTCCGCCGAGTCGTACTGGAGGTAGAGGTGCTGGTGCCCCCGGAACTTGTAGCTCGTGATGAGGTCCCACTCACGGGCCTCGTCGCCGCCGTGACGGCTTTCGTCGATGCGGATGCTCGTCGTGCGCTCGAGGAAGCGCTGGATCGTGAAGACGGCCTCGGCCCGGGCGAGCGGCGCACCGGGGCAGGTGTGGATACCTCGGCCGAACGCGAGATGCTGACGGGCGTTGGGCCGCGTCTCATCGAACGTGGTCGGGTCGTCGAACACACGACCGTCGCGGCCGGCCGCGCCGTGCAGCAGCATGACGACCGTGCCGGGCGCGAGGTCGAGTCCTCCGAGTTCGGTCGGCCGCTTCGTCAGTCGGAACGAGCCCTTGATCGGTGCCTCGACGCGCAGCGACTCCTCGATGAACTTCGGGATGAGTGCGAAGTCCTGGCGGAGCCGCTCCTGCAGCTCGGCGTCGTCGGCGATCCGCTGCATGCAGATGCCCATCAGCTGGACGGTCGTCTCCTGGCCGGCGGCGAAGAGGTTCGATGCGATGCGGGCGACTTCGATCGGCTCGGGAACAGAGCCGTCCGGGAACGTCGCGAGCGCCATCCCGGTCAGCACGTCGTCTGCCGGCGCGGCGCGGCGCTCTTCGATGCGGGCGACGAAGTACTCGTAGAGCCGTTCGAGGGAGCTGTGGTGGTTCGCCTGGAGCTGGAGGTTGCCCAGCACCGGACCGGGCGCCGAGGCGAGCAGTTCGAGCAGCATCGGGTGGTCCTCGGTCGGCACGCCCAGTAGATCCGCGACGGCGAGGACCGTGTAGCCCTTGCAGAAGTCCCAGATGAACTCGCACTCGCCCTGGGGGAGGATCGCGTCGAGGAACCGGTCGCCGGTGTCCTTGAGGAACTGCTCGTTCTCCTTCAGGCGCTTCGGCGTGATCAGACCCATGAGGATGGCTCGGTGATCGGTGTGCACGGGCGGGTCGAACGTGACGATCTGGTCGTTGTTCGAGAAGTAGCTGCGGTGCTGCTCGAGGAGCTCCGAGATGTCGTCGCCGACCAGCTCGACCGGCAGGTCGACGACGGGGCCGCCCGTGCGGTTGATCGACGAGTACACCTCAGGCTGGTGGTAGACCTGCAGCGCCTCTTCGTAGCCGGTGACGATCACGACGCCGTACTTCGGCTCGCGGAACACCGGGTGGTTGGCGATCATGTAGTCGAACCAGGGCTCGGCTTTGGCGGCCACGTCGGGGTCGGTGAAGAAGTCGACGTCGGTCGGGTGGGATTCGACGGTGGTCATCCGTGTCTGCTTTCTCTGGGCGGGCCGTCGCGCTGTCAGGGATCACTGCTGCAGGTCGGACGTGCGCGGGGGATGGGGGCTCTGCCGGACGCGAGTGCGCGCCCGGCAGAGCCGATGTGTCAACGGAATCGAGCGGGGGCGGCGTCGAGCAGCACCGTCTTCGACTCCAGGTAGGGGGCGATGCCCTGGATGCCGCCTTCGCGGCCGACGCCGGACTGCTTGAAGCCGCCGAAGCCCATGCGGGTGTCGGTCTTGAAGCCGTTGTGTCCGACCGTGCCCGACCGCAGGCGACGGGCGATCTGGTAGGCGCGCTCGACGTCGTTGGTGAAGACGGCGTTGTTGAGGCCGTACTGCGTCGCGTTGGCGAGTTCGACGGCGTGCTCTTCGTTCTCGGCTGGGATGACCGAGAGGACGGGGCCGAACAGCTCCTCCTGCGCGAGCGTTGAGCTGTTGTCGACGTTGCCGAACACGGTCGGCTCGACGAAGTAGCCGCGCTCGAGGTGGGCGGGCCGCTTGCCGCCGACGGCGAGGCGGGCGCCATCGGCGATGCCCTGCTCGATGTACCCGAGCACGCTCTGCTGCTGCTTGGCGAGGGCCAGCGGTCCGAGCTGCGTCTGGGGGTCGAACGGGTCGCCGACAGCGACCGAGCCGAACGTCACCGCGAGGGCGTCGACGAGGTCGTCGTGGCGGTCTTTGGTCACGATGACGCGCGTGAGCGACATGCAGACCTGCCCGTTCAGGGAGCACTCCTGCTGCGAGATCGCCGCTGCGGCGGTGGCGAGGTCGTAGTCGTCGAGGACGACGGCCGCAGACTTGCCGCCGAGCTCGAGCGTGTAGCGCGCGAGTCGCCCACCTGCCGCCGCTGCGATCTGGCGCCCGACGTGGCTCGAGCCGGTGAAGGCGATCTTGTCCACCCGGGGGTCGCGCACGAGCTGGTCGGACACCTGCCGGTGCCCGTTGACGACGTTGAGCACGCCGGCCGGAAGGCCGATCTCCTCGGCGATCTCGGCGAGGATCCACAGTTCGCCGGGCGCCTCAGGCGGCGCCTTGAGCACGACGGTGCAGCCGGCCAGGAGCGCCGGGGCGATCTTGTAGGCCGCGAGCGACAGCGGAGTGTTCCAGGGGACGATTGCGCCGACCACACCGATCGGCTCGTTGACGACGGCCCCGAAGGCGGCGAACTCGGGGGAGTCCTGCACCGCCCAGGGGTAGGTGTCGGCGACGTCTGCGTAGTAGTCGAACAGGTTCGGGACGCGCGAGAGCGAGCCCACCGCCATCCGGAAGGTCGGTCCGGTCTGGCGGGTCCAGAACGTCGCGGCCTCTTCGGCCCGCTCGCGCAGACGCGCGGCGATCTTGCGCAGGTACTGGGCGCGCTCGCTCGGCTCGAGGAACGGCCAGGGCGAGTTGTCGAATGCTTCGCGCGCCGCCGCGATCGCCGCATCCATGTCGGTCGGCGTGGTCTCGGCGGTGCGGTAGAACGCCTCCTCCGTGGTCGCGTCGATGACCTCGAGGGTCGATCCTCCCGCAGGGAGGACCCATTCGCCGTTGATGTAGAGGCGCTCGGGGTGCTTGAGGGTGATCGTGGTGTCGCGGATCGTGAGCAGTTCAGTCACGTCGTTTCTCCTCACTTCTTCGTGTGTGCAGAACCGGCAGCGGGTGCCGCCGATCGGAGGGTGGTGCGTCTGGTGATCGCTGCGGCGAGGCATCACGATTCGGATGCCTCGTCATGGCGGTCAGGCTGCGGCGGCCTGTCGGGCCAGCACGCCGCGGAGTGTCCAGCTGAGACGGTCGGGCGAGAGCCCGGCGATCTCGAGGGCGTTCATTCCGTAGTCGACTGAGAGGTGCACCCCGGAGACGTAGCCGGCGAGGTCGCTTCCGAGGAAGGTCAGGACCCTCGCCATCTCGATGGACTCGGCGAGCCGTCCGGCTGGGCCGACCTCGGCCTCGACCTTCTCCTGGCCGCCCTTCATCTCGGCGAACTCGGGGAGCATGCCCGACACGGTCATGGCGGGCAGCACCGCGTTGATGCGGATCTTCCTGAGGTCAGCGAGGGGGGAGACCTGCTCGGCGATCCACAGGTTGAGCAGGCGCTTCGAGAGGATGTAGCCGAGCGAGCCGGGGATCGTGCCGAACTCGGCTTCGTACTCTTCGGAGATCCGCACGAGGTCGTCCCAGCCGCCGCCGCGGACGAAGGGCACGAGCTCCTCGCGCACCGTCGGGACCTCCCAGCGCACGCCGCCGTTCGACGTCACGAACGTGGCGGAGCCGTTCTCGACCAGGCGATCGGTCAGGTAGGTGTCGGTCACGTACTTGTTCGCGATGAAGTTCACCGTGAGGGTCTCGAGGAACGAGCTGTGCACCCCCGAGATGCCCGCGACGCCGAAGAACGCGTCGATCTGGGCGGGCAGCTGGGCGAAGGCCTGGTCGATCGACGCGCGCTCGCCGAGGTTCGCGATGACGACCTTCGCGAGGCCGGCCACCGGCGACTCGACGCGGTCGAGCGCGTACACGTCAGCGCCCAGGTCGACGAGCATCTCGCTGAGCGCACGGCCCATTCCCGATGCGGCGCCGGTGACGACGACGGTCTTACCGGCGTACCCGAAATAGTCGCTCATAGATGACTTCCTTGTCTTCCGCCTGTGTTCTGTAGAACCGAACACATGATCTTTTAAACGAAACGTAGCCTCACTATCTCAAGGAACAACCGGACTGTCAATCGCGCTCGGCATCGCCCGCGAGGAGTGGGGGGCCTCGACATCCACCAGTTCGCTAGTCGTGCTATGGTGTTCTCTTGTAAAGAACGCATGATCCTTACAACGAACGCCCGGACGGATTCGGCTGAGCGCTGTCGTGAATAAGTAAGACCTATGGCTCAATACGCCGCGCATTTGGCGTGCGTGCCCCCGCGTTGGGCGTCAGGATCCCGGGCGCGCGCGTGCGACGTGCACCGCCGGCGCTGCAGAGTCTCTCTGAGTCGCCAGCTGCCGGTGCTCCCGCGCATCACGACATGAAACGGCCCGCCGAGCATCGCTCAGCGGGCCGTCCAGTCGCTGCCGGGCGCGTCACGCGTCCGGCAGTTGGCTGACGAACTCCGCATCGTGGTCGATGAGTCCCATCTTCCGACCGCCCTTGGCGATGTCCAGGCCTTCGAAGAACTGCTCGTTGATCTGGACAAATATGGCGTCCTCGCCATCGAGCTCTTCGTCGTAGCGGATCGCCTGGGTGGGGCAGACAGCCTCGCAGGCGCCGCAGTTGATGCACAGATCCTGGTTGATGTACATCATGCGTCCGCCCTCGAAGAGGCAGTCGGCGGGGCACACCTGGATGCAGCTCTTGTCTTTGACATCGACGCATGCCTGCGTCACCACAAAGGCCATGTCATCTCTCCTTCTCGACGTCGTCGTTGATCGGATGTCGGCTGGACTCGCCCGCATCGGGCAGGTACACTTACGACACTTCTAAGCGTTATATTTCAAATCTAACACTCAGATGCCCAGTGACCAAGGCCGTTCACGACACAGGAGAACTCGATGACGACAGCAACCTTCTCGATGCAGCGCGTCGACCCGTACAGCCCGCCGACCGAGCACCTGCGCCTGCAGGAGGAGAACCCGATCAGCCAGGTGCAGCTGACGGATGGTCGCGTCATGTGGGCGATCACCAAGCACGCCGACGTCCGCGCGGTTCTCGGCGATGCTCGCTTCAGCTCCGATCGCGCCCTTCCCGGACATCCCATGAACCGCGGTGGGTACGGCGGTACCGCCGCGAAGCTGAAGCAGCTCATCGAGATGGATCCGCCGGAGCACACGCAGCAGCGCGTGCGGGTGATGGGGGAGTTCACGGTGAAGAAGATCGCCGCGATGCGGCCGCGCATCGTCGAGATCGTCGAGTCGACGATCGACGCGATGCTTGCGTCGGGCTCCGAGGCCGACCTCGTGACGGCACTCTCGCTGCCAGTGCCCTCCGTCGTGATCGCCGAGCTTCTCGGCGTGCCGTACGAGGACCACGACTTCTTCCAGGTCAACAGCGCGACCTTCGTCGAGATCGACGCGACGATGGAGCAGCGCATCGAGGCGATGGGCAACCTCAAGGCATACATCGGCGACCTCGTGGCCTCGCGTGTCGAGAACCCGGGCGACGACATCCTGAGTCGCCAGCTGGCCGCCGGCGCGGGCGTCGAAGAGCTCACGGGCCTCGGCTTCCTGCTGCTCATCGCAGGGCACGAGACGACGGCGAACATGATCTCGCTCTCTGTCGCCACACTGCTCGATCGGCCCGACCTGCTGCAGCAGCTGCGCGACGATCCCTCGCTCGTCCCCGGCGCGGTCGAAGAGCTCCTGCGCTACTTCACGATCGCCGAGGTCGGTCACCAGCGCCTCGCCACCGCCGATATCGAGGTAGGCGGAACCCTGATCCGCGAAGGTGAGGCGGTGTACGGGTTCGCCAACGTCGCGAACCGCGATCCCGAGGTCTTCCCCGAGCCAGACAAGATCGACTTCACCCGCGGCGCCCGCAACCACGTCGCGTTCGGGTTCGGCCCGCATCAGTGCCTCGGACAGAACCTCGCCCGCCTCGAACTCGAGATCGTGCTCGAGGCCGTGGTCCGTCGCATACCGACCCTGCGGCTCGCCGTGCCCTTCCGCGAGATCCCCTTCAAGGAGCACGGCCCCAACTACGGCGTCTACGCACTCCCGGTCGCGTGGTGACCATGCAGATCAACGCCAACCGCGTCACCTGCATCGGAGCGGGCCAGTGCGTGTTCGCCGACCCCGACGCCTTCGACCAGGACGACGCCGGAATCGTTCTCGTCCTCCGCGCTGAACCGGGTTCGCCCGACGAGATCGCCCGCGCACGTGAAGCCGTGCAGGTCTGCCCGAGCCGATCCCTGACCCTCTCCGAGACCGCGTGAGCCGGGCCATACCCGACGATCACAGCCTGACTCAAAGGACCATCCCGTGACGATGCAGCAGACCGCCCCCGAACTCGCCGGGCCCGACCCTCTCACCCCCTGGCTTCGTGAGATCGCCGACCGCCACGAGGCCGCGCGACACCTGCCGGGCATCCAGTGCCGCGGATCTGTGGCGCTCATCGACGAGGCCGCGCGCCTGCGCGGCATCGCCGAGGTGCGTCTCGGCCGTGCGATCTCCCTCGAGCGCGAGGTCGAGACTCGCCCCGATCGGCTCGCCTCCGGTCGCGCGATCGCCGATGCCGAGAAGGCGCAGTGGCGGGCCCTCGGCAACGCCGACCTGCCCGACGGCCACGGTTCGGTCGACCTCAAGGTGACCGTCGGTCTGCATGGCCGCCATGTACACGGCGGCGACGTCATCTCCTATGACGCCCACGGCGTGCACAACACGCACCTGGACGGGCTTGCGCACATCGGAGCGGATGCCTCGTGGCATGGCCCGATTCCGGCATCCGCGTCCGAGACCGACGAAGACACGATGGTCCACTGGGCGCAGCACGGCATCGCCACGCGTGCCGTGGTGCTCGACATCCCTTCCGTCCGCGGCACCGATTGGGTCGCCGCGGGTGAGCCCGTGACGGCTGCGGAACTGGATGCCGCGCTCGCCGCCGCAGGCGGGCGGTTCCAGCCTGGCGATGGGCTCGTGATCTACCAGGGCCGCGATCGCTATGAGGCGGAGGGCAACGTCTACCCGAGCGGGGCTGCGGCGGTGACCCGTCCCGGCATCGGACAGGACGGTGCTGCGTGGATCGCCGCGAAGGAGCCGGGCCTCGTGCTGTGGGACTTCCACGACGCCCGCGACAATCAGGGCGGCTCGCTCGAAGTGCACAACCTCATCTACGCGATCGGCCTCTGCCTGGTCGACAACTGCCTGCTGGGGCCGGCGGTCGCCGAGCTCAAGCGCGCGGGCGTCTCCACAGGGTTCATCGTGGCCGCGCCGACGGCGATCCACCGCTCGACCGGCGTGCTGATCAATCCGCTGCTGCTCTTCTGACGTCGGGTCATTCCGCGAGCTGATGGTTTATGTTTGTGACAAAACAATCGGATCACGGACATCGGAGTCTCATGAGGATCGTCATCGTCGGCGCCGGCATCGGCGGTCTCGCCACCGCGCTCAGCCTGCACGCCGCCGGGTTCCGCGACGTCGTCCTCCACGAGCGCGTCGACGAGCTGCGCGCACTCGGTGTGGGCATCAACGTGCTTCCGCACGCGATCCGCGAACTGGCCGAGCTGGGTCTCGCCGACGAGATCGCCGCGCTCGGCGTCCTCCCGTCGACGCTGTCGTACTGGAACCGTTTCGGGCAGCCGATCTGGAGCGAGCCGCGGGGCCGCGAGGCGGGGTACCTGTGGCCGCAGGTCTCGATCCACCGCGGCGAGCTGCAGCTCGCGCTCGTCCGGGCCGTGCGCGAGCGCCTCGGCGCCGATGCGATCCGGCTCCGCCATGCGCTCCTGCGCATCGAGCACGGGGCGGATGCCGACACCGCCGTCTTCGCGACGGCTGCGGGTGAGGTGTCCGTCGGCGCCGACGTCATCGTCGCGGCAGACGGCATCCATTCCGCCTTCCGTCGTCAGGCGTACCCGCTCGAGGGGCGGCCCGTGTGGAACGGGCTGACGCTGTGGCGGGGAACCGCGCGCGTGCCGACGTTCCTCGACGGGCGGTCGATGATCATGGCGGGCGACGGTGAGCAGAAGTTCGTCGCCTACCCCTTAAGGGCTCGGGATGGCGCCGGCCTCGCCGTCGTCAACTTCATCGCCGAGCGGCGCGGCGTGGGCGATGAGACCGTCGACTGGAACCACGCCGTCGACCCTGTGCCGATCGTGGAGATGTTCCGGGACTGGCGCTTCGACTGGCTCGACGTGCCGGGCGTCATCGGGGCTGCCGACGAGATCCTCGAGTACCCGATGGTCGACCGCGATCCGATCCCCCAGTGGACGTTCGGTCGCACGACCCTGCTCGGCGATGCCGCGCATGCGATGTACCCGAACGGGTCGAACGGCGCGTCGCAGGCGATCCTCGACGCCCGCACGCTGGCATTCCACCTCGCGACCGCCGCCGATGCCCCGGCTGCGCTCGCTGCCTACGAGGACGCGCGGCGCCCCGCGACCACCGCCCTCGTGCTGAGCAACCGGCAGCAAGGGCCGGAGAGAGTCATGCTGCTCGCCCGCGAACGCGCACCCGAAGGTTTCGACGCCATCGAGGACGTCATCCCCGAGGCCGAGCTGACCGAGATCGCTGCCGGCTACAAGCGCGCAGCCGGGTTCCTCCCCGAGATCCTCAACGCCCGCCCCTCGCTCACCCCGCCCGCCCGATGATGGACGCGCCCGAGATCGATCCCGCCCGGCTCGCCGCGGTGATCTCTCCGCTGCGTCGCACCCTGCTCTCGGCCGCGCGCGCGTCGGCGCACCTGCCTGAGATCCCCGACGCGCAGGTCGAGATCCTCCGCGCTCTCCCCCGCGGGGTCGTGCGGTCGCCGGGCGAGCTCGCCGAGAGCCTCGGCCTTGGACGCTCCACCGTGAGCAACCTGCTGACGGCGATGCAGGAGCGAGGGCTTGTGTTGCGCCGCGCCGTGTCCGGTGACGGACGCCGGGTCGAGGTCACGGCGACGCCGAAGGCCCTGCGCCTCTTCGAGCGGTTCGACGATTCGAGCGCGGCACTCATCGCCGCAGCATCCGCAGAGCTGAATTCCGATGATCGCGCCGCGCTCGCCGCCGCCCTGCCGGTGCTCGAGCGCCTGCGCGACGCGCTCGACGAGCAGCGGCGGGACACGGCATCCCGAATCACCACCCACTCACCACGCAAGGAGGCGTAAATGAGCGCGACCGACCAGCTCCAGAACGACACGAAACGTGCGCGCGCACGCGCACGGAAGCACGGGTTCATCGAGCAGCGCGACGTGCGCGTGCCGATGGACGACGGCGTCGAGCTGGTGGGTAGCCTGTACCTGCCTCTCGAGCCGGATCCGACGTTGCCGACGATCGTGATCCGCGGCCCGTACGGCCGCCGCGGCCCGGTCGCGGGTGGGGCGCACCGGCTCGCGAAGCAGGGGTTCACCGTCTTCTTCCAGAGCTGCCGCGGCACCTGGGGGTCTCCGGGCGTCTTCACGCCGCAGATCGACGAGCAGCGCGACGGCATCGCGACCCACCGCTGGGTGCGGCAGCAGCCGTGGTTCACGGGCCGCGTGGCAACCTTCGGCGAGAGCTACATGGGCTACACGCAGTGGGCCGTCGCCGGCCGCATGCAGCAGGAAGAGCCCGAGAACGCGCCCGACGCGCTCGTGCTCAACATCACGATGCCCGACTTCGGCGCGATCACATGGGACAACGGCGCGTACTCGCTGCGCAACGCGCTCGGCTGGTCGCGCATGATGGGGCGGATGGCGAAGGGCGGTCTGGCCCTGCTAGGCATGCTGTTCCCTGACCCCAAGCTCACGCGCGCGTTCGACGTGCTGCCGCTGAGCGCGGGCGACACGGCTGCGACCGGGCAGCCGATCCACTGGTACCAGGACTGGGTGAAGCACGAGCGCCTGACCGACAAGTACTGGACGCAGCAGTCGCACACGGCGTCGGTCTCCGACGTGACAGCGCCTGTCTTCATGATCAGCGGCTGGTACGACATCTTCCTGCCGTGGCAGCTGCGCACCTACGCGCAGCTCGTCGCGGCCGGCAACCCCCCGAGCCTCACGGCGGGACCGTGGGGTCACGTCACACCCGGCCTGCAGGATGCCGTCGGGCCCGAGTCCGAGGCGTTCCTGCGCGAGACCTTCGCCGGTGAAGCGTGGGACCGGCCCGCGCCGGTGCGCGCCTTCCAGACCGGCGCCGAGGTATGGCACGACCTCGCGGCGTGGCCGCCTGCCGGCTCGTCCGTCGAGTCCTGGTTCCTGCGCGAGGACGGGGGAGTGGGTCGGGATGCCGTACCCGGCGGCGTCACGCGCTACACGTACGACCCCGATGCGCCGACGCCGGCCGTCGGCGGGCCGAGCCTCAAGCGCAACACGCTGCCGACCGACAACCGCACGCACGAGAAGCGCAGCGACGTCGCGGTCTTCCGCTCCGCGCCGCTCGGCGACGGGGTCGAGGTCGCAGGCGAGCCGGTCGCGCGCATCCGATTCCGCTCGAGCGCTCCGAGCTTCGACGTCTTCGTCCGCCTCACCGATGTGCACCCCGACGGCAGGTCCATGACCGTTTGCGACGGCATCCGCCGCATCGGCTCGGTGGGCACGGCGGCGACCGATCCCGAGCCAGACGCTGAGGGCTTCCGCGAGGTCGACGTGACGCTGTGGCCGACGTTCCACCGCTTCGCGCCGGGACACCGCATCGGCATTCAGGTGAGCTCGGGCGCGCATCCCCGCTACGCTCGGAACCCCGGAACCGGCGAGCCCGCGTTCGACGCGCAGGCCACGGTCGTCGCGCACCAGGAGATATCGCACGCCGGGCCGACGGCATCCCGTCTCGACCTGCCGGTGTGGCGCCGATGAGCATGCCGCCGCCGGTGCCGGGGCTCGAGCCGGCTTTTGAGGTGGAGGTTGCGCTCGGCGCCCTCGAAGACCACGGCATGACGCGCGCGGGGCATCGTCGGGTCGTGCCGATAGTCGGGGGCTCCGTGCGCGGTGCGTTCGAGGGGGAGATTCTCGCCGGCGGCGCGGACTGGCAGATCGTCCGGTCCGACGGGTCGATCGAGATCGACGGGCGCTACACGGCAAGGGCCGTTGACGGGTCTCTCGTCTACCTGCACGCCGTCGGGGTCCGCAGCGGATCACGCGACGTGCTCGCCGCGCTCCTGCGCGGCGAGCACGTCGAACCAGCTGACTACTATTTCCGCACGGTGGTCACGATCGAGTCATCGTCGCATCCCGAGTTCGAGCGCTCGCTCTACGTGGCATCCTGCGTACGCGACGCAGACCGGGTGCGGTACGTCGGCTATCGCGTGACCTGAACGTGCGAACTCAGCGCGAACCGGGCTTTGCTGTTGATGCGGTGTTTGGAGTGCGAGGCGCGCGCAAGAGGTGCCAGATTGCGGCTGTGATGGGCGAAATGACGCCCTGCTAAGGTGGAGTCCCCTCACGGGGACCGAGGGTTCAAATCCCTCCGTCTCCGCGAGAAAACCCCAGTTAAATTGGGGTTTTTCTAGTTTCGCGCGATGGGCAATCCCACGCTCCGCGTCGGCCCAAGTGACCCCCAAGTGTCCCCGCGGGGGTCACCTGGGGGACACTTGGGGGTCGGCGCCACCACTCGCTCTCGCACATATGAGCGCGTTTGGCGCGTGATTCCGGGGGAGTCGCCTGGCGGAAGGGCGATGGGGACATCACCCCGCGAGGGTGTTGCACTCTGGCGAACGGAGTTCCTATGACGGTCGCATCCGAAGCTTCCGCAACGGGGCCCCTCGGGTGCTTCATGCATTTGTGCGAGTGGGTGAAGCGGGCGGCGCCGGCATCCTCAACGAGGAATGATGCTGGACCGTCTCCGCCGCGGTCCCGGCCGAAAGGACCCATTGCGCAATCAGCCCCGTCGATGGATCGGCAGGTGAGAATATCGAAATGGTGCCAACGGCACGGAGGTGAGGGCGCACGATGACCGACGGAGTCGTGGAAATCCGCCAGGGGCAGATCGGATCAGTGCCCGCCAGACACCCGAGCGTGGAAGTGTTTTTCGACGTTCCTTTCGCAGTCCCTCTCCGGTTTCGTCCCCCGAGGAACGCGCCGACGTGGTCTGGGGTTCGGCGTCGCGCTCGTCCTGGCCCTGCAGCACCTCAGCCGGTAGTCGAAGGCGTCACGCTCCTCAGCCCTTCCGCCACGATGGCGGAGGAATTGTGCCTTAACGCTACGATCTGGCGGCCCCGATCACCAGCCAATGGTCTACCTGTACTCGTCTTCGTGCACGGCGGAGCAAACCAATACGGCTCCCACGCCGGCGCGGTGACGGATGGTTCCCGACTTGCGGCCCACGGTCTCGTGGTGATCTCGGTCCAGTACCGGCTGGGCGCGCTCGGCTTCCTGGCTCTTGATCGCGCAATAGACGCGCGGTTCACCGAGAGCGGAGCCGTCGCCGTCCATGACCTCGTCGCCGGCCTCTCGTGGGTGAAGAAGAATGTTGAGCAGTTTGGCGGAGACCCGGGCCGAGTGACTCTCTTCGGGCAGTCCGCGGGTGCGGCGTTGGCGGCTACCGTCGCAGCTTCACCGCTTGCCGAAGGTCTACTTCATCGTGTTGTCATGTCGAGCGGCACGGCTGAGCGTGCACTCACTAGCGATGACGCTCATTCCGTGACCGAGTCGTTCCTCAGAGCGGCGCGGGTGAGCGATCCAGAGGACCTGCTCTGTTTGAGTCTTGAGCGCATCCTGGACGCGCAGACAACGGTCACTGCGCAGAGAACCCCTTCCGTGCCGACGCTGTCCATGCCATTCCAGCCGGTTCTCGGCACACGCGCAGTCCCGATCAGGCCGCTGGACTCGTGGAGATCGGAAGCGCTCGCACCGATCTCGTTGCTTGCCGGGACAAACCTGACTGAGGCGGCCGGAAGCGCAGACACCCTCTCTGCACATCAGCGAAAGACTGCGATCGATGCCCTGGCTGCGGGCGCGTTGGAGGGATGCGGCGAGGCATATTCAGCGGCAATCGCGGGGCTGCTAGGACGCCCTGCCAACGAGCACGATGTGCTGGATCACCTTCTCACTGACATGCGCTATCGGCGTCCGACTGATCGGCTTCTTCGGGCCCGACGTCCCTCACGCAACACATACGGATACGTCTTCGTCGGCGGACCGCGAGCGGGAGACCCCGCCGCGTCAGCTCACGCCAGCGAGCTTCCCTATTTCTTCGACAATCTGGATGTGGCGATCGCAGACGGTGTGGCCATCCCCGATGAAGCACAGACGTTAGCCGAGCACATGTCGAGGGCTCTGGTCAGCTTCGTTCGATCGGGCACGCCACTCGCCGGGAACGTGAAATGGGACGACATCGGCTCGGAACTTCCCCAGCTCCACGTGCTCAGCGCTCCGGGCGCGGACCGGGATCCTCTTCGCGACGGAGACCCGTGGCGCATCCTCAGACAAACCTGGTCATCCTCAGCCGCCAGATGACCCGCTCAGCCGCATGCGAGCGGAATCACAGCGCGGTGATTGGTCCGTCGTCGGGCGGCCTTTGTCGGCCCGCGATTGTACGCGGCAGGAGTTGTCGATCGATCGCCTCGAATGCGAGCGGCCTTCGAGCAGAGCATTCGTGCTCTTCGGCACGAGGCGGCGTTCGTCAGCGGAGGGCGTTGGCGCCGAGACGTTGCCCGATGGTCTCGCGGATCGCAGGGACCGCATCCACCAGACTTTCGAGCGGTGTTCTGAATCTGACGGCACTGACGCTGATCGCGCCTGCTGGAGTGGCAGAACCGTCGAGGTAGATCGAAACAGCAACGCAGTTGATGCCCACCTCGTTCTCCTGATCGTCGATCGCGAATCCGCGGGCGCGGGTGGCCTCGAATTCAGCGAGGAGCGCTTCGGGTGTGATGAGGGTGTGCGGTGTCTTCTGCTCTAGCGGAAACGCACCGAACCACTCCCTTACATCCTTGATGTTGAGCAGTCGACTGCTCAACAGGGCCTTGCCGACGGCGGTGCGGTACGCGGGGTTGCGTCCGCCGATCACGGAGGTGAGGCGGACGGCACCCTGCGGGGGGTCCATCTTGGCCCGGTAGACGATGTCCTTGCCGGACAGCACCGCATAGTGCGCCGTCTCGCCGAGATGCGTGGCGAGATCCTCGAGAAGCGGTTGGATGCGGGCGGTCTCGGGCCGGCCGTCGAGATTGCGAAAGGCAAGCCGCAGATACTCATCCCCCAGGATGTAGACCCCGCGCCCGGTCATGTCGGCAAGGCCTGCCCGGCGCAGCGTCGCCAGCGCGCGATGAACGGTCGGCTTCGAGCTCTGGAGCTTTCCCGCAAGCTCATCGAGCGTGACACCCAGGGGGTGGTCGGCGAGTTCCGTCAGTACTGCGATCACCCGGTCAGCACCGACGAGCTTCTCGTCCGGGGGAACGACGTCGCGCAATGATTCCGAACGGCTCATGGTGGTCTCCATTTTCGACTAGGTCTGCAGTCGTGGGTCGACATGGACCTTCGGGCCTGGTCCTGCGCTCGGTCCACGACTGCCCTCGAGGCGTGCGGGGACATCCTCAAGTGCCACAACCTCGCTCACGATCGGATCCGGCACGACAGATCCGTCGGCGAAGTGCTCGATCGCACCTGCGAGGCCGGGCGAGGCAGAGAGGATGCCGACGGCGGTGATGTCCTTGAGAGCGATGTCGCGCGAGTCGACGAGGCTCGGACCAGATGACAGTCCGATATAGACGACACGCCCCGCAGGCTTCGCGAGTCGGACCGACAGGGCCGGCATCGCCTCGTTGCTGGTGGCCTCGATGACCGCGTCGAACTGATCCGACGGTGAGTCGGCGAGATCAGACAGCTGCCGAGTGTGCGGTACACCGAGCGACCGGGCCAGCGCGAGCGACCCTTCGCGAACGCCCCCGACGTGCACCTCTGCGCCCGCTGCCAACGCGAACTGGGCGGCGAGCAGGCCGATCGTGCCGGAGCCCAGCACCAGCACCCGGTCGCCGGGCATGATGTCCGCGGCGCGGACGGCACGCAGCGAGTTGCCGCCAGGCTCGACAAGAGCCGCGGCGGTCACACTGACGTGCTCGGGGATCTCATACGCGAAGCGGGTCGGCACCAGTGTCTTCTCGGCGAGGGCGCCTGCCCAGCCGTCGCGGATGCCGACCTCGAACCGGTTGGGACACACGTGGTGGACCCCGGCGAGGCAGTACTCGCAGCGGCCGCATCCGAGCATCGTGTCGCCTGTGACTCGCTTGCCCAGCCATCCGTCATCCGCGGAATCCCCGACCTCGACGACCCGGCCGGTCCACTCGTGGCCCAGCCGGATCGGAAAGTGCGTGTGCCCCTGATCGATGTAGGCCATCTCGCCCGTGTACAGCTCGACATCGGTGCCGCAGATGCCCACCCGCTCGACGTCGACGAGGAGCTCGCCTGCCGCCGGCACCGGGTCGGGTACCTCGAGCACCGCAGCCTGACGCGGCGCGGTGACGACGAGAGCCCGCATCAGCGGACGGCGCTCGGATCGGGAATGACGTGCTGGGTCTGCGTGCCGAGCCGCGTGATGCTGAGCGTCATGGTCTCGCCGCCCCGCAGGAACACCTGCGGCGACTGACCCATGCCGACACCCGGCGGTGTGCCGGTGTTGATGAGGTCGCCGGGTTCGAGCGCGAGGAACTGGCTCAGATAGTGCACGATGAACGCCGGGCTGAAGATCATGGTCGAGGTCGACCCATTCTGGCGCACGGTGCCGTCGATCTCGAGCCGCATGTCGAGGGCGAGCACGTCGCCGATCTCGTCGGGGGTCACCAGGTACGGGCCGGCCGGGTTGAACGTCGGCGCCGACTTGCCCTTGGACCACTGTCCGTTGCGCTCGATCTGCCACGCACGCTCGCTGACGTCGTTGACGAGCACATAACCGGCGATGGATGCCGCCGCCTCGGCCTCGTCGGCGAGGTACGACGAGCGCCGGCCGATCACGATGCCCAGCTCGACCTCCCAGTCGGTCTTCTGGGAACCGCGGGGGATCAGTACATCGTCATTCGGGCCGATCAGCGTGTTTGGGGACTTCGTGAACAGAATCGGCTCGTCGGGGACCGCCTGACCTGTTTCGGCGGCGTGGTCGCTGTAGTTGAGCCCGATGCAGAGGATCTGGTGCGGCCGAGCGAACGGTGCGCCGAAGCGACGGTCGCCGACAGGTTCGGTGCGGCCCGCCGCGACGCGCTCGTCGACGACGGCAGCAAGGGTAGCGAGTTCCCCGGAGCCGAAGAATCTCTCATCGAATTCGCCGACCACATCGGAGAGGTCGACGAACGTGTCGTCATCGACGAGCGCCCCGGGGGTTTCGGAGCCCGCGGGTCCGAGTCGGACAAGTCTCATGCGTGGGTTTCCTTCTCTGTGTGCCAGGAGGGGGAAGTCGTGCTGCCGCGCCAGCGCGGTACCGGGAGGCCGGTGGCGCCGACGGAGGCGAGGAAGATCGCGCCGGACGCGTCGGACCAGTCCTCGAGGCCCTCTTGCGCGGTCGTGATCGCAAGAGTGTTGAGGTCCGGTCCGATGAATGCCGGGCACGAGGCTTGGGTCGCGAAGACGTTGATCACATCGAGGAGTTCGCCCGAGGTGGCGTGGTGACGGATGCTTGACCCGCCCCACTGTGCGACCCAGAGGCTGCCGTCGCGGCTGACAGCGAGCCCGTCGGGATAGTGCGGGAGGTCTGTCAGAACGGGTGCCCATGGCTCGTCGAGATCGAAGGCACCTGGGCCGTACGAGTGGCTGGACACCATGTTCGCGAGCGTGTCCACGTGATAGATCGTGCGCCCATCAGGCGAGAAGGCGATGCCGTTGGAGAGGCGGATGCCGGTCCTGAGCGTTTCGACCGCGCCTCCAGGGGACACGCGGAGCAGAACTTCGGCGCCGGTCTCGTCGCCGACTGCCAGGGTGCCGACGATGAAGCGCCCCTGCGGGTCGACGGACCCATCGTTCAGGCGTACGTCTCCGCGATCCCCGAGAAGGTCCGGACCATAGGAGATCGTGCCATCCGGCGCGATTACCGCGAGACCTCGTGCGGCGGCGACAAGCAGGCCTCCGTCTTCGGCCACAGCGACCGCGCCCGCGGTCTGGCCGATCTCAATGCTGTCGACATCGACGATCAGCCGCTTGTTCAGTCGCCCGGAGAGTACGCGCCCCTTCCAGATGTCCACCCAGCGCACAAGGTTCGCGCGGTCATCCCAGACGATGCCCTCGGCCAGCTCGTATTCGGCGCGTGTGGCGGCGGCTGCAGTGATGACGGTCATGGTTTCCAACGTTTTGAAGAACGGCTAGCGTGTAGCATAATTCAGAATGTTAGCGGATCATTCAACATGTTGGAAACGAGGTTCGACGGTGAATCATCTCCGCAGTGCCGATTGGTACGAGGGAAGCGACCGCAACGCGTACATCCATCGCGCGTGGATGCGCCGCGGGAACCCGGAGGACGCGCTCGACGGCACCAAGCCGCAGATCGCTATCGCCAACACCGCCTCCGACCTCACACCGTGCAATATGCACCTCAACGAGGTCGCGGAAAGCGTGAAGCAGGGCGTCTGGGCGGCGGGCGGTGTGCCGTACAACCTGCCCGTCGTGTCGCTGGGGGAGACGCAGGTGAAGCCCACCGCGATGCTATGGCGCAACATGGCGGCGATGGCGATGGAGGAGATGTTCCGCGCAAATCCGATCGACGGCCTGGTGCTGCTGGGCGGCTGCGACAAGACCATTCCTGCGCTGCTGATGGCCGCGGCATCCGTCGACATCCCGGCGATCGTCGTCCCAGGCGGCCCGATGCTGACCGGTCACTTCCTCGGTCAGGCGCTGGGCTGCGGCACGGACGTCTGGCGGCTGAGCGAAGAAGCCCGTGCCGGGACGATCTCGAACGCGCAGTTCATAAAGTCCGAGCAGTCCATGATCCGTAGCAAGGGACACTGCAACACGATGGGCACCGCGTCGACGATGGCCGTCGTCGCCGAGGCGCTGGGCATGACCATCCCCGGCTTCGCGGGGACGCCCGCCGCCGACGCGCGGCTGCTCTCGCTGTCGCACGACACGGGCCGGCTCATCGTGGACATGATCGCGGCCGGCCGCAAGCCCAGCGACATCATGACGAAGGATGCGTTCCTCAACGCGATCATCGCCGTCGCGGCGGTTGGCGGCTCGACCAACTCCGTCATGCACCTGCTGGCGATCGCCGGACGGCTGGGCGTCCACCTGACGTTGGAGGACTTCGACGCGGCCGGCAGCGGAGTCCCAGTGCTGGCGAACCTGCAGCCGAGCGGCACGTTCCTGATGGACGACCTCTATCGTGCCGGGGGGCTTCTCGCGCTCCTGACGCAGGTGAAGGACATGTTCTACCCGCAGGCCATCACCGTGACCGGGAAGCCGCTCGTCGACTACCTCGTCGATCATCCGGTGTTCGACGACACGGTCATCTTCCCGCGCGACGCCCCGCTGATGGACGATGCCGGCATCGCGGTGCTGCGGGGCAACCTCGCGCCGCGCGGCGCGATCGTGAAACCCGCCGCGGCCACGCCGGCGCTGCTGCAGCACGTGGGACCGGCCGTCGTCTTCGACAGCGTCGAAGACATGCGGGCGCGCATCGATGAGCCCGGCCTCGACGTGACCGCCGACTCGGTGCTCGTGCTGCGCGGCTGCGGCCCGCGCGGCTATCCGGGCATGCCGGAGGTCGGCAATATGCCTCTGCCGCAGAAACTCCTCGCGCAGGGCGTGCGCGACATGGTGCGGATCAGCGACGCTCGCATGAGCGGAACCGCATACGGCACGGTCATCCTGCACGTCGCACCGGAGGCCGCCGCCGGGGGGCCGCTCGCATTCATCCGCACCGGCGACATCGTCACCGTCGACGTCGAAAACCGCATCCTGAGCTTCGACGTGACCGACGAAGAACTGCAGTCCCGCAGCCAGAGCCCCACGAGCGAAGCGGCGTACGCGTCACCGGTGCGCGGCTGGGCGAAGCTCTACGTCGACCACGTCATGCAGGCCGACACCGGCGCCGACCTCGACTTCCTCGTCGGGTCCAGCGGCGACAAGGTCAGCCGTGAGTCGCACTGACACGGCGTCGCGGGCCGATCTCGACGATCAGACCGCGCTGGGCCGAAGTATCGCCGGTGTGCTCGCGCGCGAAGGCGCGGTTTCTGTCCGCGCGTTCGACCGCGTGGTGGCGGCCGTCGATGCCTCGCACTACCTGTTGACGCCGCGAGCTGTCGTCACACCCACGGGCATCGACGAGGTCGCCGTTCTGCTGGCGTATGCGAATGCGGCGGCGGAGCCTGTCACCTTCCGCTCAGGTGGCACCAGCCTGTCGGGCCAGGCATCGACGGGGCACATCCTGGTCGACACGCGCAAGCACTTCCGGTCCATCGAGGTGATCGACAAGGGCGAGTGTGTGCGCGTGGGACCGGGCGCGACGGTGCGTCAGGTGAACGCCCGGCTCGCGCGCCACGGTCGTAAGCTCGGCCCCGACCCGGCGAGCGAGACCGCCTGCACGATCGGCGGGGTCGTCGCGAACAACTCCAGCGGGATGGCGTGCGGCACCGCGCAGAATACGTACCGCACGCTCGAATCCGCCGTCATCGTGCTGTCCAGCGGGACGATCGTCGACTCGGCGGCGCCCGACGCGGACGAACGGCTCCGCGCGGCTGAGCCGATGCTCTGGGAGTCGCTCGGCGCGTTGCGAACTCGTCTGCTCGCCGACCCGACGATGCGCGACGAGGTCGAGCGCCAATTCTCGATCAAGAACACCATGGGCTATAGCCTCAACGCCCTGATCGACCACGAGACCCCGGTGCAGATCCTCACGCACCTCATGATCGGCAGCGAGGGCACTCTCGGCTTCGTAGCCGAAGCCACCTTCCGCACCGTTCCGCTCCACACGCACGCGGCGACCACCCTGCTCGTCTTCCCGACACTCCACGACGCGACGGACGCCCTCGTCGCCATCGTCGACTCTGGCGCCGCCACGGTCGAACTGATGGATGCCGCCTCCCTGCGCGCCGCGCGAATCGACCCGGAATCGGCATCCACCCTCCCTGCTTTCGAGATCGGGGACCACTGCGCGCTGCTGGTCGAATACCAGGCAGCAACCGCTGAAGAACTTCTCGCGCTCACCGAGCCTGCCGAACTCCTCTTCGCCACCCTCCCACTCGTCGAACCGCCCGTGCTCTCCACGAATCCCGTTCTCCGCGCAGCGCTCTGGCATATCCGCAAAGGTCTCTACGCCACGATCGCCGGCGCCCGCCCATCCGGGACAACGGCGCTGCTCGAGGACATCGCGGTGCCCGTCGCACGGCTCTCCGACACGTGCGCCGGTCTCCAGCGGCTGTTCGAGATCCACGGGTACGGCGATGCCGTGATCTTCGGCCACGCCAAGGACGGCAACATCCACTTCCTCATCACAGAGGACTTCGACGACCCGGCGAGCGTGGTGCGCTACCGGGCGTTCACCGAAGACCTGGTCGACCTCGTGCTCGCGGCCGGCGGCACGCTCAAAGCCGAGCACGGCACAGGCAAGATCATGGCGCCCTTCGTCGCGCGGCAGTACGGCCCCGACCTGTACGCGATGATGCGCGAGGTCAAGCGCGCTTTCGACCCGGCCGGCATCCTGAACCCGGACACGCTGCTGACCGACGACCCTGACCTGCACCTGCGTAACCTCAAGTCGACGCCGACGGTCGAATCCGAGGTCGACCGCTGCGTGGAGTGCGGCTATTGCGAGCCGGTGTGCCCGAGCAAGGACCTCACGACGACGCCCCGTCAGCGAATAGTCGTGCGCCGCGCGATCGCCGAGGCGCACACCCGCGGCGACGTCGCCCTCACCAGGGAGCTGACTCAGGCGCAGGAGTACGAGGTCCTCGACACCTGTGCGGTCGACGGCATGTGTCAGACCGCGTGTCCGGTGCTGATAAACACCGGTGACCTCGTCCGGCGTCTGCGCTCGGAGACCGTCGGGACTGTCGAGAGCGCGGTGTGGAACACGGCAGGTAGGGGTTGGGCGGCGACGACCCGCCTCGCATCGATCGCGCTGAGCGCAGCATCCGCCATTCCCGCGCCCGTGATCCAAGTGCCAAACAGGGTCGCGCGCAGCGCACTGGGTCACGACGCGCTTCCGCTGTGGTCGGCAGACCTGCCCAAGGGTGGCGCGCGTCGTGCCGCCGGGCGAAGCGGATCCGCTACGACGTCGGTGGCTGCTGTCTACTTTCAAGCCTGCGTCGGCACCATGTTCGGACCTGCCGAAGGCGGACCGGGGGTGGCGGTCGCGTTCGAGTCGCTCGCGGCCAAAGCCGGCATCGCGCTGGTGCGACCCGACGAGATCGGCGGACTCTGCTGTGGAACGCCGTGGAAGTCGAAAGGCATCCTCACCGGCTACGCCGACATGGTCACCCGCACGATGGACGCACTCTGGAAGGCATCCGACCACGGCGCTCTGCCGATCGTGTGCGACAACTCGTCGTGCTCGGAGGGACTCGTCCTGGCGCTCGAGAAGGCGACCGTCGCGCACCCGGAGTATCACGTCATGACGCTCGTGGACGCCGTCGACTTCGCCGTCGAGCAGATCCTGCCCCATATCTCGGTGGCCGACTCACTCGAGAGCATCGTCGTCCACCCGACCTGCTCCAGCACGCGCGCGGGCTCGAATGCTCACCTGCTCGAGCTGAGCTCTGCCGTGGCCAAGACAGTCACTGTCCCCGAAGACTGGGGATGCTGCGCATTCGCCGGCGACCGCGGGATGCTGCACCCCGAGCTCACCCGGAGCGCGACGGACCGCGAGGGGGCTGATGTCGCCCGGTCGGAATTCGACGCCTACGTCTCGTGCAACAGGACGTGCGAGATCGGCATGAGCCGCGCGACCGGCCACCCTTACCAACACGTCCTCGAAATACTCGACCAGCACTCAAGGAGTTCCCGATGAAGCGCGCCATCATCACCGGCGGGGAGAGCGGCCTGGGCGCCGCATGCGCCGATCGTCTGCGAGCCGACGGCATGGAGGTCATCACGTTCGACGTGTCACCCGACGCGGACTGCCGGGTCGACGTCACCGATCCGGCGTCGATCGCGGCCGCCGTGGCGGCAACGGGGCCGGTGGATATTCTGATCAACAGCGCCGGGATCGTCGGCCCCAACAGGCCCTTGATCGACACGGATGCGGCGGGATGGGAGCGCACGTTCGACGTCAACGTGCACGGCACGTTCCGGGTCATTCAGGCAGTGGTCCCCGGCATGGTGGAGCGCGGCTGGGGTCGCATCGTCAACATCGCGAGCATGGCGGGCAAAGACGGCAACCCGAACCTCAGCGCCTACTCCGCTTCCAAGGCGGCGGTCATCGGACTCACCAAATCCCTGGGTAAGGAGCTTGCCAAAACCGGGGTGCTCGTCAATGTGATCGCCCCGGCCGTGATCGATACTCCGATGAACGCCACGACCTCTCCGGCGGTGCTGCAACACATCACTTCCCTCATCCCGATGGGCCGGGTGGGCCGGGCCGAAGAGGTGGCGGCGCTGGTCGCATGGCTCAGTTCCGAAGAGTGCAGCTTCTCGACGGGGGCCGTGTACGACATCAGCGGTGGCCGGGCCACCTACTAGGGAGGAGCGGACGTGACCGAATTCGACGGAGCCTTCGCGATCGTCACCGGAGGAGCGAGCGGGATCGGCGCAGCAACAGCGATGCCTCTCTCCCGTCGCGGCGCCTGGGTGGCCGTGCTGGAACGCGACGTGACGGGGTGCCGCGAACGTACTTGAGCGTGCTGTGCGACGTCACGGACACGGCACAGGTGAACACGCCGTCGCCGCCGTGGTCGGTCAGTTCGGAGCGCTCGACATCGTGATCAACAACGCCGGCATCGCCGCAGGTGGCGACGGGTCGCGAACGGCAACGAGGAGTGGCGTCGCGTGCTCGATGCGAGCGTCGTCGGCATTGCCCGTGTCGCGCGCGGCGCTCTTCCGCACCTGCCGCCTCCACCCGCGCAGCCGTCGTCAAAACCGCGTCCGCCGTAACTGGCGTCGGCGTGCCGAATCGGGCGCTGTACTCGGCGAGCAAGGGCGCCGTCTCGGCCCTGACGTTCGCGATGGCGCCGACCACGTCGGCGACGGTTCCAGGCGCGATCGTCTACTTGGCTTCGCCGCTCTCGGCGTCGACGTCAGGACCCTCTCCTCTCCATCGACGGGGGCATGGCAGGTCTGAGGCTGCCGTCTCTGCCGCCGTCAGCGGCAATGGACTGAGCTGCACGAGTCGGGTCCCAGACAGCACGGCAATGGTGTTGACGGCGGGATAACGACTTTGGCCACCCGCGAGACCGCTTTCAGCCGGAGGAGGGGCGACCAGACGTCGTCGCCCCGATCTTGAAAATGCGCGCCATCGTGGCGAATCTCGCCGCGTCCAGCTCCGAGTCGTGCGCATAGAAGCCGTGGCCGGTCTTGGCGCCGAGCATGCCGGAGCGCACGAGGGCGCTGAGCTGCGCGCTCGGCTGAGCGCTGTTACTCAGTGCCGGGAAGAGTTCGGCGCACACTTTCTCCCAGATGTCTAGGCCGCCGAGGTCGGCCACGCCGATCGGTCCGGCCGCCGCCCACCGCGGCGCGAGCCCAGACGCCACGATGTCGTCGATGGCGGCCGGTGATGCGATGCCGTCGTCGACCAGTGAAAGGGCTTCGCGCAGGATTGCCGCCTGCAGCCGATTCGCGACGAATCCGGGGCACTCCTTCCGCAGCAGAACGGGGTGCCGCCCCATACCGCGGAGGAGATCCACGATCTGACCTGTTACTGACGTTGCGGTCGCAGGCCCGGGAACGATCTCGACCAATGGCACCAGGTGCGGGGGATTGAAGAAGTGCGTGACGAGGAATCGCTCGGCATTGCGCACCGAGGGTGCGAGGACACTTGGCATGAACGTGGAGGTGTTGGAGGCGACGATGCCTTCCGTGTAGGACGACATCTCGGCCAGGACGGGACGTTTCACATCCACGTCTTCGGCAACCGCCTCGACAGCGACATCGACATCTCGGACGCATTCCGCGATGCTCGACGAGCGCGAGAAGTTGCTCTGTCCCGGCCAGCCCTGCCAGTCGGGCGCGACCCCGTCTCGCCGAGAGTCGAAGCCCCGTACCTCGCAACCCTGCGACGCGAACAGCTGCGCCAGAGCGAGGCCCATCGTTCCCAGACCCACGATCCCTATCACGGTCATGCGAGGACCCCGAGGGATGCCGGGAGAGAGGCGGGGCAAGTCGTGCGGAGATCGCCGCCAGCCTGGCGGCCCGAGCCTGTCCACACCTCAACCGCCACAGAGTTCACCGCATAGCCTTTCATCAAATGAAATATGCTTCCAAATGTAAGAATACTCCAAGAGGCTCGATCAATCAAACGAAGCCACGGGGCGGCTTCCAGCGCGTGGATATCGAGCCTGGGGAGACTGTCGACGTCTCGTTCGGCGTGTCGATGAGTCAGCTCGCCTTTCTCGATGCGGAACTGCGCTGGCGAGTGGAAGCGGGTGAAGTGGACATCCTGATCGGCGCGTCCTCGGCCGATCTGCGTCTGGCCGACGTGGTCACCGTCACTTCGGATGCCCTGGTCGATGGTGCGTCCCGGGCGCTTTTCGCCTCCGCGAGCGTTATCCGAGGCGTAAGAGTACCTGCCCCCGCCCGCCACTCACGAGAGGGTGCCGCGAGCCCGATAGCCTGAGAACACAGGAATCGAGCACATCGAGTGACACTGCTCGCGGTATCGATATCCGTGAGCAGGGGGAACGCATGACAGCTCCGGGTGCGGACGAACGGCTCGTCGGCGCCGACAGGGTTCTCGCGGTGATGGTCGCCCTGGCCGATTATCCGACCGGTGCAACTCTCGAGGAGGTTGCACAGCATGTGGGGGCCACCAAGTCCACCGTTCATCGAGCTCTTGCAACGCTTCGGCGGGCGGGGCTCGCGATGCAGCTCGGACGAGGTGTCTACATTCTCGGGGATGAGTTCTATCGGCTCGCTTTCAGCAGCTACGCCGCCCGCCCAGAGCGAGCGCTGATCCAGCCGGCGATCGAAGAACTCGCTCGGAGATTCGGTGAGACCGTGCATTACGCGGTCCTGGATGGTCAAGAAGTTGTTTACAGGGCGAAAGTGGATCCGCCAATCGGGGCGATCCGACTGACGTCGGTCATCGGCGGCCGCAACCCCGCATACGCCACGGGCGTCGGCAAGGTGCTCCTGGCGGAGGCGGTCGGCTCAGAACACGAACTTCGAGCACTGCTCGGCGATGACTATCCGCAGCGCACACCCCAGACGATCAGCACCGCGAAGGATCTCTGGGCCGACCTCATCCGCACTCGCGATCGGGGCTACGGCATAGACAACCAAGAGAGCGAGATCGGGATCAACTGTGTCGCGCTGCCTGTCAGGCTGGATCCGAACGCGCCCGCGATCGGTGCAGTGAGCGTCAGCGCGCTTGCGTTCCGCCTCCCGCTTCCGCAACTCGTCGAGCGGGTGGAAGAAATTCGATCTGTCATCTCCGCCTTCCGCGGGACATCCACGGATTAGCGGCCGCGGGACAGCTGCCTCACATCGGGACAGCTGTTCCTGCGGCCACAGCATCCATCTCCACGTCCACGGGACCGAGTTCGTCGCCGGACACCGTGAGGACGATGGGACCTTCGCCGATCGGCCGCACGATCGCCAGCGCCCGTCCCTCGAACGTCGTGTGCGTCCCTGTCCGGTAGCCCTCGGTTGTCGAAGGGCGTGCGCTGCCGAACCCCTGCAGAACTCCTGACCCCCGCACCTCCGCGGTCAGTACGCGATCGTCGCTCGTGACAAGTGTTCCGGCCGCATCACGCAACTCCACGGTGACGAAGACGAGGTCCCGATGATCAGCCGTCACGCGCCGGCGATCGGGTGACACTCGGAGAATCGTGTCCCCGCTAGCGGATCGCAGCGTGCTTCGAGCCTGCTCGTGCCCGTGCGAGTATGCCACCGCGACCAGCTCACCGTGGGCGTATGGCACATCGAAAGCGCTCCGGAATGCCACGGAGCGCCCAGCGTCCTTCCTGCCGAGCGAGACGCCGTTGAGCAGCAGCTCGACCTCGTCAGCGTCGGCGTAGACCTCGACGGACAGGACCGTTCCGGCTTCGACGTCCCAGGTCCAGCTGCTCGTCGAGTCCGTCCATGCCCACTGCGTCGCCTGCGCCACCCGTTCGCGTCGGCTGGGACGGAGAACGGCGATGTATGGCCCTGCCGCGAGCCCGAAGACGATCTCGCGATAGTACGACTGCGGTCTGCGATAGCCGGTGAGGTCGAGGTCGCCGCACCACGCCGCGACCCACGGATAGGCGCCGAGGAACGTGTCCTTATCATCGGCGAATGCGTGGCGCCCGAGGCCGACTTCGCCGAGATAGTCGAATCCGGTCCATGTGAAGTCGCCGATCACATGCGGTAGGCGTTCCACGAGATCCCAGCCGAGCGCGATCTGCGCCGTGAAGGTCTCACTGCCGACGATGACGCGGTTGGGGAAGAGTTCTCGATCGAGCTCGTATCGCGCCTCGCCGTAGTTCATGCCCGCGACGTCGAGGACGGAGAAGGACTCCTCGGTGCGCCGTGTGACGAACTCTGCCGCGTTCATGGGATTGGCCACGCCGGTGTCATCGGCCAGCACGTCATTCACACCGTCGGCGGACTCGCGGCTCGTCGCCGCAAGCACCTCTTCGAGCGTGGAGACGATGCCGTTGATGCCGTTCGTGACGTAGCGGGTCGCGTCGAGCGAGCGCACCTTCTCTGCGATTCGCCGACCGAGCGCCGAACCGTGCGGGTCGCCGGTCTCGGGAATCTCATTTCCGATGGAGTACATGATCACGCTGGGGTGGTTGCGGTCTTTCGCGACCATGGCCTCGATGTCGCGTTCCCACCAATCCGTGAAGTTCAGCGAATAGTCGAACGCGGACTTTCCCTGCGCCCACATATCGAATGCTTCGTCGATGACCAGCATTCCGATCCGGTCACAGGCGTCCAGCATTGACGAACTGGCGGGGTAGTGCGAGCTGCGGATCGCGTTGAAGCCGGCTGCTTTGAGCAGCTCGATCCGCCGCTCCTCTGCCCGGCCGATCGTTGCCGCGCCCAGGATGCCGTTGTCATGGTGGATGCATGCGCCGCGCAGGGTCACGACTTCTCCGTTCAGGCGAAGACCGTTCATCGGGTCGAGCTGAAGTCTGCGGATGCCGAAGACGACGGTTCTCTCGTCGATGACGGCATCCTCGCGCTTCGCGGTGACCACAGCGCGATACAGCTGCGGATGGTCCACTCCCCAGAGCGCGGGCGAGCGTACGTACAACCGCAGTCGTGTCACGGCGCCGTCCGCGGCGAGAATGGTGATGGGTGCGGTTGCCTGGGCGCACACGATACCGTCCGGTCCCACCAGCTGGACGTCGACCCTGACGCTGTCGGTGGCGGTGCTGTCGTTGCGTATCGTGACGGCAACTTCGACTGCGGTCACATCCCGCGCCACATCCGGGGTGGTCACCACGACGCCGTCCTCGGCCATGTGGACAAGGTCCGAGACGACGAGGTGCGTGTCGCGAAAGATCCCTCCGCCGCTGTACCAACGGGAGTCGTTGTGTACGCGGGCGTCGACGCGGATCGTATTGGTCTGGCCGTACCGCAGGAAGGGGTCGAGGGTGACCGTGAAGGAGGAGTACCCGTATGGTCGTTGGCCCGCGAGCGCGGAATTGACGAAGACCATCGCGTCGCGATAGATCCCCTCGAAGACGATCGACACTCGCTTGTCCCGCCATTCGACGGGCACCTCGATGGTCTTCGAGTACTCGAACGCGCCCCCCGGGAAGTATGCATGCTCCGGCTCGTTCGTCGGGTCGCGATCGAGGTCGAGGACGGCGTCGTGGGGGAGCGTGACGGGGAGGGCCGGAGGGCGGCTGCCGCCAAGAGCGGCGAAGATGCTCGCCCAAGGCCGCACACTCCAACCCTCGTTGAATGAAGTTTTCGTCATCTCGTTCCTTCACGTTCGATGGGTGATCGCCCGGCGACTTGGCAGAACGGCCCCGGTCCGAGGACCGGGGCCGTTGCTCGCGCGGGTGTCAGCGGTAACCGAGCACGGTCATCGTGACATCGCCCGGGCGGCCGGGATAGCTACTGCTTGTAGGCGGATTGCATGCTTTCGGCCACGCCTTCAGGAGTGGTGTTGCCGAGGAACATCGCCTGCAGTTGCTGGTTCATCGTCGCCTGCACTTCGGTTTGCAGGGTGGGCAGCGACACGCCCTTGTTCTCCGCGATGAGGGCTGCGAACGCTTCGAGCTCTGCCGGCGGCGTGTACTGATCGTTAGGGAGAACCGGAACCGACTTGAAGCCGTCCGCGTAGATCGCCGAGGCCTCAGGGGAACCCAAGAACTCCATGAACGCCTGGGCGGCCGAGGGGTTTTTCGCCTTCGCATTGATGGTGTTCACGAAGCCCGGCAATGCCGTCACGAATGTCTCGCCGTCGTTGTTCGCCGGAACGGGCGCCACCACGTAGGAGTTGTCGGGCCCGGCGGCAGACAGGGTGGCCAGGACGGCGCCGACATCCACGATTCCCAGGGCTTGACCGGCGGCCACGGCGTTGCCGCCCTGCTCGCGGGATCGTCCGAGCGCGCCCTCGCCGAAGCATCCGGCGTCCCAGAGGTCCTGCTGAATCTCGAAGATGTCGACCCACGGGGAATCCTGGTACGTGATATCTCCGCTCGCCAGCTGCTCGTCGAAGTCGGGCATCTCCTGCTCGAGCAGCGTTGCAGTCTGCGCGAACGGGAACATCTGCGGTCCGGCGGCGGCCTCGCCGAGTCCCTGTGCGTAGGCGTACACGCCGGCATCGGTCGCGTCCGCGCAGAGCTGGAGCACCTCGTCGAGTGTGGTGGGGATGGACAGCCCGAGTTCATCCATCTTGGTCTGGTTGTAAATGCCGGCCAACGGCTGCAGCGCACCCGGATAGGCGTAGACCTCACCGTCGTACGTGAAGTCGTTCGCCCACGCCTCCGGCAGGTCGCCCGCCCACGTCACCTCCAGGGGGAGGATCAGTCCGTTGGCGGCCAACGGCGCCACGTTGTCGGCGTTGTCCTTCGGGTCTCCGCCGGGGAACGAGGTGAGGATGTCGGGTGCGGTGCCGCCCTGCAGCTGGGTCATCACGAGTTGCGCGATGTCCCCGCCCTGGTAGTCGAAGTCAACTGTGACATCGGGGTACTTCTCGGAGAAGGCTGCTGCGATCTCCTCGTATGTGTCCTGGAAGATGGAGGAGAACACTCCGGTCAGCGTGCCACTGACTTCGCCATCCGACGGAGCTGGCGGGGTGTCTCCTCCGCCCGAGCAGCCCGTGAGCACGAGTGCCGTGATTGCGACGACGGAAGTTGTCGCGGCTAGATTGCGGATCTTCATCGACCTAGTTCCTTATCTGTGAGTGCAGTTCTTGGTGGTGGATCCGGCTGGGTGCCGGACGTCTTGTTGCGGTCAGCATCGGGTCGCTTAGCCCTTGAGCCCGCCCGCGAATCCCCGGATGACGTAGCGCTGGAAGATCAGATAGAGCGCCAGGATTGGGATCATCGAGATGATCAGCGCCGCGAAGATGAGCGGCCAATTCGTCGTGTACTGGCCGACGAAGCTGTAGATGGCCAGGGGGATGGTGGACTGTCCGCTGCCGGCCAGGTAGATGAGGGGCGTGAAGAAGTCGTTCCAGATGCCTACGCCATTGAGGATGAACACCGTACCGATCGCGGGTCGAAGCAGTGGCAGAACGACGTGCCAGAAGGTGCGCACGTGGCCGCAGCCGTCGATGTGGGCGGCCTCCTCGAACTCGATGGGGACGCTCGAACGGAGGAAAGTCGTCAGAAGGAAGATCGAGAAGGGCATGAAGGCGCCGGAATAGATGAATACGAGCGCCCAGATCGTTCCCAGAAGCCCGAGATCGCGCATCTGGATGTAGAGCGGGATCATGGCGAGCTGGAACGGCAGGAGCAGGCCGATGAGGAAGGCGTAGAACGTGACGGTCGACCACCGCGACGTCGAACGAGCGAGGGGATACGCAGCCATCGTCGCGAACGCCAGCAAGACGAGGGATGCCAGTACGGTCACCAGGATGCTCATGAAAATCGACTGCGGCAGTGTAGAGCCGTTCCATGCCTGAATGAAGTTGTCCAGGGTCGGCCGAGAACTGGGGAGCAGCCCGGCTGATAGATCGTCCGCGGGCTTGAACGCCAGATTGATGAGGATATATACCGGGACGAGGAAGATCAGCGTCGTGATGTAAGCGGTGCTGTTCGCGGCGATGCGTCCCGTTAGCGAGGTCTTCACGAGTTGCGCTCCTGCCTCCGCAGAACGCGGAACTGTATGAGGGAAAGGATGGCGACGCCGATTGTGAGCACGACTGCGAGTGCGGCAGCGCGGCCGTACTCACCGAAGCTCGAGAAGATCTGGTAGATCAGCGTGGAGATGGTCTGTGTCTGGTTGCCGGGCCCCCCGTTGGTCAGGGAGATGATCTGATCGAAAATCTTCAGCCCGCCGATCAGGCCGATCATCAGGTTGATCGTGATGGCGGGTGCGAGAAGCGGTCGAGTGATATACCAGAAGCGCTTCCAGTAGCCGGCACCATCCAGCGCTGCGGCTTCGTCGAGTTCCTGGGGCACGCCTTGCAGGCCGGCGAGATAGATGATCATCGTGCCCCCGGTGTACTGCCAGATCACCGTGACGATAATGATCCACAAAGCCGTTGTCGGGTTGCCGAGGAAGTCGACCTGCGGCAGACCGACGGCCGCAAGAAGTGCGTTGGCGGCGCCGATGCCGGGCGGGCCGAAGATGTACTTGAAGAGGTAGCCGACGACCAGCGCAGACACCACCATCGGCGCGAAAATGATCGTGCGAAGGACGTTCCGCCCGAACACCGCACCGTGCAGCAGCAGGGCCAGCCCGAGCCCCAGAACGTTCTGCGCGATCACGACGACGATCGCCATGAAGAGGGTGCGGATAGCAGCCGGGCCGGCCTCGCCCTGGAATGCTCTGACGAAATTGTCGAGCCCGACGAAGTCCGGCGGGGAGTTGAGGAACGACCAGTTGGTGAACGAAGAGAACATGCCCACCACAGACGGGACGATGACAACGTAGGCGTAAACCACGATGGCGGGCAGCGCAAACCACCAGAGTCCGCGGCCCACGGTGCTGGACCGCCTCCGGCGACTCCCTTTCAGGCTGTCCCTGGTGGATTCGGGCGCCATGCGCACTGGGGGAGTAGTAGTGGTCACCGTTGACTTCTCTTCTATCAGTTGGAATGTATTTCCATGTGACGACAGGTTACTCCGAGGCTATCCCTCGGGGCAACCCGCGCAAACGTTGTTGCGCAAATACCCATCTCGCGCTGCTTCGGCTTCGGCTCCGACGTTTCCGGCGCGTGCCGCAGGGTCCGGACTCGGCCATTGCGCAACTTCTTGTCGCGGAACCTGGGCATTGACACAGTTGGGGTGGCGCGGACGACCGTGCCGGCCGCCGAGGGAGTCACCATGCCGCGTTCGTCTTTCAACAGCGACTGGACGATCAAGTCGAAGGTGAGCATCTTCACCGAGCTGAACGACAATCCAGACGACCGAAGGGCCGTGACGCTGCCGCACGACGCGATGCTGGCGCTCGAGCGGTCGCCCGAATACGGACAGGGATCCGGCTACTTCGCCGGCGGCGCGGTCGAGTACCGCAAGGTCTTCCAGGCGCCGTTGGACTGGCGCGACCGCCGCGTGACGCTACAGCTTCAAGGCGTCTACCGAGACGCCGTCGTTCTCGTCAACGGAGCCTTCGCTGCGCAGCGGCCGAACGGCTACTCTGTCTTCTCGGTTCCGCTCGATCCATTCCTCCACTATGGCGCGGAGAACTCCGTCGTGGTCGAGGCTCGAGCGCACCAGGACTCCCGGTGGTACTCCGGCCTGGGCATCCACCGCGACACGGTTTTGTCCGTGACTGGACTCGCCCACCTCGCCACCGACGGCGTCCGGATCAGCACGCCCGAAATCGACGAAGACAAGGCGGTCGTGGCGATCAGCGCCAGGATCGTGAACGAGGACGTCGTCACGCGGACCCTCTCGGTGCACTGGAGAATTCTCGACGCCTTGGGTTCAGAGGTGACGACGACCTCATCGCCGCTCACAGTGAGGGCGGGGGAGTGCGCCGTCGTCCGCCAGCGCGCGTATGTCCCCTCACCGCGACTGTGGAGCGTGGCGAATCCGAACCTGTATCGTGCCGTGACCGAGGTCTGGGATCGCGATGAGCGGATCGACGACCTCGAGACCTCCTTCGGCATTCGGAGCCTCTCGCTCGATCCGATCGACGGACTCCGGATCAACGGCGAGGTCGTCAAGCTGCGTGGGGCTTGCATTCATCACGACAACGGCGTCCTAGGGGCCGCAGCCATCGGCCGCGCCGAGGAGCGACGCATCGAGATCCTGAAGCTAGCGGGTTTCAACGCGGTCCGCGCATCGCACAACCCGCTGAGCATCGCGATGATCGAGGCCTGCGATCGTCTCGGGATGCTCGTCATCGACGAGACGTTCGACATGTGGACGACCGCGAAGAACTCCTTCGACTACTCCCTCTCGTTCCCGGAGTGGTGGGAACGGGATGTCGAGTCACTCGTCGCGAAGGACTTCAACCACCCCAGCGTCATCGTCTACTCGATCGGCAACGAGGTTCTCGACGCCGGAAATCCCCACGGAGCGCGCTGGGGTCGTCGGCTGGTTGAGAAGGTTCGCGCGCTGGATCCGACACGCTACACGACGAACGCGGTCAGCGGGTTCGTCGGTACAATCACCGCGCTCCTCCCTGATCTCAAGAAGAGGGCCGGCGAGCTGCGCGGGAAGGTCGGCGTGAACGATCTGTTGGGCGAGTTGCACCACCTCTTCGACGAGCTCAGCCTTTCCGACCGAGTCACCGATATGACGGAGGAGACACATTCCGTGGTCGATGTCGTCGGACACAACTACGCCCCCAGCCGCTACACCGGTGACCTCGAGCGGTTCCCCCAGCGGGTCGTCCTGGGCTCTGAGACGCTTCCTAGAGACATCGACGAGCTGTGGAGCTTGGTCATCGAGCACCCGCACGTGATCGGGGACTTCACCTGGACGGGTTGGGACTACCTCGGCGAGGCCGGCCTCGGCAGTACCCGGTTCGACGACGAAGAGTTCGCTCCCTACCCCTGGCTCACGGCGTGGTGTGGTGACATCGACATCACCGGTCACCGTCGCCCGGCGTCGTACTATCGGGAGATCGTTTTCGGCCTTCGAGCCGAGCCGTACATCGCGGTGGACCGACCCCGGGGCACCGGCCGCGCGGCGCACGGTCTGGGCTGGGCGTGGACGGACTCACTTTCGTCGTGGGACCTGATGTTGGATGCCGGCGCTCCCGTGCACCTGGAGGTGTACAGCGCGGCGGAGGAGGTCGAGCTCATACTGAACGGCCGCTCGGTGGGCACTGCGCCCACCGGTCCCGCCCACCGCTTCCGTGCGGCATTCGATCTCCCCTACGAAGCGGGAGAGCTCGTCGCCATCGCCCGAAGCGGAGGCCGGGAGACAACGCGCACGATGCTCCGCTCCATCTCCGGGCCGATCGTCCTTCGCGCCACCGCAGATCGGTCCGCCATCCGCGCTGACGACCACGATCTTGCCTACGTGAGCATCGAGCTGCTCGACGCCGACGACACCATGGCCACATCCAGCGATATGACGGTGAATGTGACTGTCGACGGTTCCGGCATCCTGCAGGGGCTGGGAAGCGCCCGCCCCGACACGGAGGAGTCATTCCTCGCCGCTTCGACCACGACATTCGAGGGACGGGCCCTCGCGATCGTGCGACCCACCGGAGCGGGTGAGATCACCGTTACCGTGTCGGCCCCGGGCTTCGAGGACGTGCTCGTCACCGTCCGGGCTCATGAGAGCGACCCCGCTTTCGAAGTCCGCTGATGGTTGGAGCGCATGCTCGCCGCCTGAGCGCTTTTGCGCAAGCAGTCGCCGTCCACGGTGCGCTCCGTTTTGATAGGAGGGCACTGTCCACCCAGTTCACGCGTTGGGCGCCGCGCGCGATCCCCTCGGTGATGCTTCGTCATCATGGAGAAGCCGAATGCCCGCACTCGCTGTCTCGCACCGCAGCCACACCTCGACCGCGTCGATCCTCACCATCGCTGCCGGCCGGCCGCTGCACCCGGTCGTATTCATCATGGTTCTCGGCGGTCTCACCGCCCTCGGCCCGTTCACGATGGACCTCTACCTGCCGGCGTTTCCACTGATCGAGACAGACCTGCACACCACGACGACGATGGTGCAGATCACGCTCACCGCGACGGCGATCGGCTTGGGAGTGGGCCAGCTCGTCGTCGGACCCTGGAGCGACTCGATCGGCCGAAAGGTTCCCGTGGCCTTGGCGACGGGTTTGCACGTCGTGTCCAGCCTTGTGATCGCAATCGCTCCGACCATCGAGATCGTCGCGTTCGCGCGGTTCGGCCAAGGCTTCGGCGCCGCCGCAGGCGCGGTGGTGGCCGCGGCGATGATTCGAGACCTGTTCGGTGGCAAACGGCTGGTGCGGATGGCGGCGCGCATCGCCCTGATCAGCGGCCTCGCGCCGATCGTGGCACCGATCATCGGCTCTCAGCTCCTGCTCTTCACCGACTGGCGCGGGGTCTTCTGGCTGCTGGCGGGGTTCGGCGTCCTGGTGTTCACGGCCGTCACGATTGTGCTGCCCGAGACCTTGCCGCACACCGTGCGCGTCGGTTCGCAACGCCGATGGACCGACCGCGTCGCCGTACTCGCACGCGACCGGGTCTACATCGGCGCGGTGCTCGTCGGCGCGATGGTCTTCGCAGCGATCGTGAGCTACCTGTCCGCGTCTCCCTTCATCTTCCAGGACCGCTACGGCTTCTCCGAGCAGACCTTTGGGCTCGTCTTCGCTTTGAACGCCGTCGGGCTGCTCGTGGCGACGCAGGTCTCGGCGCGGCTCATGCGACGGTTCCGGCCCGCCAGCCTGCTGTGCGTTGCCCTCCCGGCCCTGGTTCTGAGCGGAGCGGGCTTCGTGGCGGTGGGCATTCTCGACGGCGGATGGTGGTGGGCCCTCGGGGCGTCGTCACTCTTGGTCGCGATTCACGGCTTCTGCGGCCCGTGCCTGAACGTCCTCATCCTCGCGCGCCACCAGCAGCAGAGCGGAACTGCCGTTGCCCTCGCCGGTTTCGTGAACTCCGTGGTGGGCGGCGTCCTTTCGCTGATGCCCGCGCTCCTCGGCGGGGTGAGTGTCCTCTCCCTCGGCGTGGTCGTCGCAGGCAGCGCCGTTCTCGGGCTGGTCGCACTGCTGATCGTCGTGCGTCCCTCATCCGTGCCGGAGCTGACGGCCGACTGATAGCAGGCTTGGGTCGTGCCCCAGCCCACACGTCCGCTCGAGTCAAGGAACCGATCGGGTCGACGATCGGACGATCAGATCAGTTGCCAGCTCGACACGCTCGTACGGCGGAGCATCGTGGTACCGCAGCTCTCGCACGAGTTCCACGGCGCGCGCGGCCATGGCCGTCAGCGGTTGGTTGACGGATGACAGGGGCGGAGATGCAGCGGCCGCCCGTGCCTCGTTGTTGAATCCCACTACGCCGATGTCGTCGGGGATTTTCCGCCCGAGCATGAATGCGACGCGGTACACAGCGAGAGCGATCTCGTCGTTGCAGGCGAACACTCCGATGGGTGAGGGGTCCGTTGCGAAGGGGCGAACCAACGCTTCGGTGAGAGGCGCTTGACTCCATTCCGAGTTCACGTGAGCAACCGTCGCACCCGGCCGATGCTCTTCGATGGCCGCTCGGAAGCCCTCCTCCCGCGCCCGTCCGAAGCGATACTGCGGCGTGCCCGTGACCACCGCGAAGCGGTCGTAGGCGCACTGCGCCAGATGAACGCCGGCGTCGTAGCCGCCCTGCCAGTCCGTCGTGCCGACACTCGGGAGCGCACCGCCCGGATCGGATCGGGGGTCGAGCAGCACCACGGGGATTCTCAGCCCCTGCAATTCAGCGAGTTGGCGCGCGGTCGGGGTGATGATGCCGATGATCACGCCCGATGGGCGGCGGGTGGCGACCCGAGTGGGCCAATCGTCACTGGGATCGGGACGTTCCAGGGTGAGCACCAGATCGAAGCCGGCCGCGAATGCCGCTTCTCGTGCCCCTCCGGTCATGGCATCCGTCCACGCGTCGTCAAAGCTGCCCAACACGAACTCGATGAGCCGCGGGTCGAGCGTCGTGGGACGCCCCCGACCGCCTCCCGCGCGTTCATACCCGAGGCGTTCCGCGGCGGCGACCACCCGACCCCGAGTCTCGCGCGATAGATCGCCTCGACCGGACAGCGCGCGAGAGGCGGACGCGACCGAAACGCCAGCGGCTTCCGCGACATCGCGGAGTGTCGGAGGCGCGTCGGCAGGCAACCTGGGCATAGGTCCTCCTTATTGCGCAAGCAGTCTAGACGTCGAGTCGATTATCTCCAGCGCATTCATTGTCCACTGGGACAGCGCGTTTGCGCAAAAAGATTGCTGCGCGTTGTCGCTTTGTGGCTGCGGACATAGTCTCCTTCATCAGACCCCGCCGCTACGTGCAGTGGCGGGCCACGTCGGTCCCGTCCGGCCAGGAGAGACCCATAAATGCCTTCGCATGCGCTACCGACCGCCGTCCGCTTCGAACACTTCGACGGCGACCGCGACGTACTCGGCATCGGCACTTCTCGGCCACGCCTGTCCTGGCAGATGCCGATGGCGGCCGCAGGCTTCGTCCAGGTGTCGTACGAGATCGAGATCGATCGTTCCGGCGCCATCGACACGTTCGCGGTCGAGTCGGCGGATCAGGTGCTCGTGCCGTGGCCGGCCGCTTCCCTGAAATCACGGGAGCAGGTCGGTGTACGCGTGCGTGTGCGCGGCCAGTCCGGTAATTGGAGTGGCTGGAGCAAACAGGTTCGCGCCGAGGCCGGACTTTTCGATCGCGGGGACTGGACGGCTCGGTTCGTCTCCCCACGCGACATCGGCGGTCTGGATCAGCCCGCTCCCGTCGTGTCGACGCAATTCGATGTGCCCGAGGGCGTGATGTCGGTCCGGCTGTATTCGACGGCGCACGGAATCTACGTAGCCGACCTCAACGGTGGGCGCGTATCGGAAGATCAATTCGCACCCGGCTGGACCGCCTATGACGCGCGGCTTCGCTACCAGGTGTACGACGTCACTGCTCTGGTGGCTCCCGGACGCAACACACTGACCGCCGTGCTCGGAAACGGCTGGTATCGCGGCCGACTCGGATACCTCGGCGACCGAGGGGTGTACGGCGATCGACTCGCCTTTCTTGCCCAGCTCGAGATCACGATGGCGTCCGGCGACGTGATCACGATCGCCACCGACGGCCGCTGGCGCAGCGCCGAGAGCGGCATCCTCGCGGACGACTTCTACAACGGCCAGACCACCGACCTGCGGCACCCGTTCACCGACATTGCCACGCACGACGTCGACGTCATCGAAACCGACCACTCTCTCCTGGTCGCCGCCGAAGGGCCGCCCGTCCGGACGACACAGGTGCTTCCCGCCCGAAGGGTGTGGCGGTCGCCGTCTGGGCGCACGCTGGTGGACTTCGGTCAGAACGCCGTCGGTCGGGTGCGGTTGCACGTCGGCGCGTCCACCGCGGGCCAGCAGATCCTCATCCGCCACGCAGAGGTGCTGGAGAACAACGAACTCGGGACGCGGCCCCTGCGGGCCGCCGAGGCGACCGACAGGTTCATCTTGAGCGGCCAGGGGAGCGAGATCCTCGAGCCGCTGTTCACGTTCCACGGCTTCCGCTACGCAGAGGTCACGGGCGTCGATGACCTAGAGGAAGCGGACATCGAACTCGTTGTCCTGGGCAGCGAGCTGCGGCGCAAAGGATGGTTCACCTCTTCAGATGCCGACCTCAACCAGCTGCATGAGAACGTCGTGTGGGGGATGCGGGGCAACTTCCTCGATGTGCCGACAGACTGTCCGCAGCGCGACGAACGGCTCGGGTGGACCGGCGACATCCAGATCTTTGCGCCCACCGCCTCCTTCTTATATGACGTCAGCGGCTTCCTCAGCTCGTGGCTCGCCGATCTGTCCGCGGAGCAGCTGCCGGACGGCACGGTCCCGCACATTATCCCGGACATCTTCAAGAGCGGCGTGTCTGCCTGGCCAGCGGCGGCATGGGGCGACGCGGCTACCGTGGTGCCCTGGGTGCTCTACGAACGCACCGGGGATCGCGGCATCCTCGAGCGCCAGTTCGACAGCGCCCGACAGTGGGTAGATGCGGTGCGGGATCGATCCGGATCCGACTTGCTCTGGCGCGGTGACCGTCAGTTCGGGGATTGGCTCGACCCGACCGCGCCGCCGGATGACCCTTTCCGCGCGAAAGCGGATCCTGACGTGGTGGCGAGCGCGCATTTCGTACGTTCCGCCGAAATCGTCGCCAGAATGGCAACGGTGCTCGGCCGCGCTCACGAAGAAGCGCTCTACTCTGACCTCGCTGCAGCAGCCCGCACGGCATTCATCCGGGCGTTCGTCGAACCCGGTGGCGCCGTTCACTCCGACTCGCAGACCGCGTATGCCATGGCGATCCTCTGGGACCTCCTCCCCGACGAGAAGGCGAGGGATGCCGCGGGGGAGCGCCTTGCCCAGCTCGTCCGAGACAGCGACTGGCGCATCAGCACGGGATTCGTCGGCACGCCGCTGGTCTGCGACGCGCTCGAGATCACCGGTCACATCGACGACGCACATCGACTGCTGTTCCAGTCCGAGCTGCCATCCTGGCTCTACCCCGTCCGGATGGGCGCCACCACCATCTGGGAACGGTGGGACAGCATGTTGCCCGACGGCACGATAAACCCGGGCGAGATGACCTCGTTCAACCACTACGCGCTGGGCGCGATCGCAGACTGGATGCATCGCAGCGTAGCCGGTCTCGCTCCCGCCGCACCGGGATACCGCGCGATCTCCGTCCGGCCACACCCACCCGCGCAGCTCGACTTCGCCGAAGCCCGACACGGCACTCCCTATGGCGAAGCGATCGTCCGATGGCACCGCACGCACGTCGGCATCGAACTCGCGGTCACCGTACCCGTCGGTACCACCGCCGTTATCGAACCGCCCGGCACCGACGAGATCCACCGCGTCGAGGCCGGCGTCCACCGCTACACCTTGCCGAACAGGAAAGCGCATCGATGACCGCCAGCGAACCTCAGGTCGCGGTTCCCGGACCGCAAGTCGTGACACACGGCAGCGGCGCGGTCCGCCCCATCATTTCGGGCTTTCATCCCGATCCGACCATCTGCCGGGTCGGGGAGGATTACTACCTGGCGACGTCGAGTTTCGAGTACTTTCCCGGAGCGCCGATCTTTCACAGTCGCGATCTGGTCAGCTGGCGGCAGATCGGCAACATCCTTGACCGGCGGTCCCAGTTCCGGCTCGGCAACGGCGGGCCTTCGACCGGCATCTACGCCGGCACACTGCGGCATCACGGCGGACGATTCTGGTTCATCACGACGAACGTGAGCGAATTCGGCGAAGGGCACCTGCTTGTCCACGCCGAAGACCCGGCCGGCCCATGGAGCGAGCCGATCCTCATCCCCGAAGCGATAGGAATCGACCCTGACCTCGCGTGGGACGAGGACGGTACGTGCTACCTCACTTGGCACGTGCTCGATTTCACCCGCGGCGGATATGGCATCCGTCAGGCGCCTATCGACCTCACCACCGGTCGCTTCCTGGAGCCCGCCTACCCGGTATGGCAGGGGAGCGGCATGTCCGCCGCCGAGGGTCCGCATCTGTACCGGATCGGCGAGTACTGGTACCTCGTCCTCGCTGAGGGAGGGACCGAACGAGGCCACTCAGTCACCGTCGCTCGGGCGTCCAGTCCGCGCGGTCCGTTCGAGGCGTGTCCGCGGAACCCCGTCTTCACCCACCGCAGCAGCATTCACCCGGTCCAGAATGTCGGCCATGCCGATCTCGTGCAGGCCCCCGACGGCGACTGGGCGGCCGTCTACCTCGGCGCGCGCACCCGTGGCTCGACCCCGGGCTTCCACGTGCTCGGGCGGGAGACCTTTCTCGCCGGTGTCGACTGGTCAGACGGCTGGCCTGTCTTCGATGAAGCAAGATTCGACGTTCCCGAAGCGGATTCGGGATTCACAGACCGATTCACTCATCCGCGCCTCGACCCGCGGTGGGTCGTACCGGGTGGCGAGCCCAGCGCCGTCGCCTCGATCGACGCCGACGGCCTCCGGCTGCTCGTTCCAGAGCGAGGTACGGCTCTCCTGTGTGCTCGCGTGCGGGACCTCGCCTGGTCAGCCGATGTCGTACTCCACGGTTCGGGACGGTTCTCTCTGCGTGTGGACGAACGCCATTGGACAGGACTCACCTATGACGGCAAGAAGGTGGTGGCGGAAGTACGAATCGGTCAGATGCACCAGGTGCTCGCCACAGCCGATGTGCCGCCCGGCGAGGTGACGCTCCGCATCCAGTCGACCACGCCTCTTTCTCCGCCTGTCCCGATCGGCAACGCCGGGCCCGACGACATCGTCCTGTCCCTACTCCGCCTCGACCGCAACCAGGAACTCGCTCGACTGGACGGGCGCTACTTCTCGACCGAAGTCGCGTCCGGATTCACGGGACGAATGCTGGCGTTGAGTGCCGTGCGAGATGACAGCCGAGTGCGCCAAGTCAGCTACCGCCCCACGATTTCTGTCGTTGACTAATAGGAAGGATCAATGATGGCAACTTTCCACTCACGCTCCGCACTCAAGGATGTGCTTGCTCAGGCAGATTCGCGCGCTGTCGTCGGAGAGATCGCACCGGAAGTGCTCGACTCGCCTTTGGCGAGCGGCGATTCCTTTCCCCTCCGGTCGATTCTGGGCGTGATTCTGGAGCCTTCGGACCCCCGTATCGCGCAACTCCTGGGTCACCTGACCCAGATCGAGGATCTGACCCCACGCCCACAGGAAGTCTCGCCGATCGTGCCGCCCGCTGATTACGAGAGCGCGGAGACCGCGCGAGCGAGCGCCTCGGTGCTTCTCCCGTCCGGTGCCTCCGCGAACCGGATGCTGGAAATCGCCATCGCCGGCCCGTCGCACGGCAACCCCTTCACCGACGTCGAGCTGACAGCCCGATTCTCTAGGGCCGGCCAGAGCGTCGACGTGGGCGGGTTCTACGACGGCGACGGACGCTATGCGTTGCGGTTCCTTCCCGCGGAGGCAGGGACGTGGGAGTTCGTCACGAAGTCCAACGCACGGTCACTCGACGGGTTGGCCGGCTCCGTCGAGGTCGCCCCGTCGGATGCTCGAGGTGCTGTCCGCGCCGACGGGTTCCACTTCTCGTTCGCCGACGGCACACCGTTCACTCCGATCGGCACCACTGCTTACGCGTGGACTCACCAGGACGACGCGCTCCAGCAGGAAACCCTCGACTCTCTCGCGAAGACATCATTCTCGAAGTTGAGAATGAGCCTGTTCCCCAAGCATTTCCTCTATAACGCGAATGAACCGGACCGGTTCGTCTTTCCTCGAACGCATGACGGCTGGGACCTGGAGCGTTTCGACCTGGCGTACTTCCGGACGCTCGAGCAGCGCCTCGAGCAACTCGCCGCCCTCGGAATCGATGCCGATCTGATCCTCTTCCACCCGTACGACCGCTGGGGCTTCTCTCATCTCGGAAAGGCGGCGGACGACCGGTACGTGAGCTATGTCGTGCGCAGACTCTCGGCATTTCCGAACGTCTGGTGGTCGCTCGCCAACGAATACGACCTGCTGCTCGACAAGAGCCCCGAGGACTGGGACCGAATCGGGCGGCTCGTGCGTACCAACGACCCCTACGGCCACCCGATCTCGATTCACAACTGGGTGGAGATCTGGGACTACGCATCCGAATGGGCGACCCACTGCAGCATCCAATGCGGAGAAGGCCTGGGCGGTCTGGTCCGTGAGTGGCGCCGGCGATTCAATAAGCCGGTCATCATCGATGAGTGCGGGTACGAGGGTGACCTCGATCAGGGATGGGGCTTCCTCACGGCCGAAGAGCTCGTCAGCCGTTCCTGGGCTGTCGCGATGAGCGGAGGCTACGTCACCCACGGTGAGACCTACTACTCCGACGACGAGACGGTGTTCTGGGCCAAAGGTGGACGGCTTCGCGGTGAGAGTCCAGCACGGCTCGCGTTCCTGGGACGGATCATCGAAGAGTCGCCCACCGGCCGGATCGACCCGTTGCCGTCGGACTTCGATGCCCAGCACGCCGGCGCGCGCGGGGAGTACCAGCTCATCTACTTCGGCGCCGGGCAACCCTCGTTCCGCAACGTTGTAATCCCGCAGGGTATGACGGCGCACGTGGATGTCATCGACTCCTGGAACATGACCGTCGAGCGACTTCCCGGCGAGCACAAAGGGACCGTCCGGTTCGATCTCCCGGGCCGCCCGTACTGCGCGCTGCGACTGGTGTCGGTGGATCGCTGATGGAAGCCGCACTGCGACGCCCGACAACTCTGAATCGGCTTCGGACGCACGTCCGCATCTGCGCTCGCTGGGTCACTCTGGGCCCCACGTTTCCGAGCTGTGCATAGGGACCAGCAGCTCTGCAGTTCTCTACAAGGGATAGACGGCCAGTTCCACTGTGGTGGGCGTTTCCTCGCCCGCCCGGGTTATGGAAGTCGTGCACAACAGCGCGACGCCGATTCCCTTCGAACTCTGGGCTGAGCTCGAGGAAGTTGTGAACTAGGGTGTGTCTCCTATATGGCGTAGCCAGGTGAGGATGGCGCTGAGGGTGACGGCGGCGCGGTAGGTGATCGCGAGCTTGTCGTAGCGGGTGGCGAGGGCCCGCCATTGCTTGGCGAGAGCGAACGAGCGCTCCACGACGTTGCGGCCGCGGTAGGCGTCGGCGTCCAACCCGGGCGGCCTTCCGCCGCGGCGGCCGCGGCGTTTGCGACCCGCGATCTGGTCGCTCTTCTCCCGAATGACGGCCCGAATGCCTCTGCGGCGCAACGCGGTCCGGGTCACCCCGGATGTGTAGGCCCGGTCGGCGATGACCGCGTCGGGGCGGGTCCGTGGACGTCCCGGACCAAGCCGGGGGACGTGGATCTCGGCGAGCACGTGAGCGAGCATGGCCCCGTCGTTGCGCTGCCCGCCGGTGATCACCATCGCCAACGGCCGGCCGCGACCGTCGACGGCCTGGTGGATCTTCGTGGTCAACCCGCCGCGCGAGCGTCCGATGCCGTGCCCGGCCGGTTCAACCTCGTGCCACGGCAGCTTCTTGTGATTCGATCCCGCCCCCCGTGTCCTGCTCGGGGCGGGTCGTGTTCGTCGCATGTTGATGCGCACGCGCGATCGTCGCGTCCACCGACACCGACCAGTCGATCTTCCCTGCCGCGTCCGCGTCGGCCAGGATCCGCACCAGTACCCGATCCCAGGTGCCGTCACCGGCGTATCGGCGGTGCCGCTTCCACACCGTCTGCCACGGCCCGAACTCCTCCCGCGGCAAGTCCCGCCACGGGATTCCCGTCCGGTACCGGTACGCGACGCCCTCAACCACGCGGCGACTGTCACCGAACGGGTGGCCGCGCCGGCCCTCATTCGAGGGCAACAACGGCGCGATCCGCTCCCACTGCTCGTCCGTGAACACTCGATGCCGCGAATCCGCTCTCACCCAATCAGACTGCCGCGGACCTCACCATCCATATGGGAGACACGCCCTAGTCAACCCCGTACGGGATGCTCGCTACGCGCCCGATGATGGTGATGCTGGCCAGGACCCAGCGCTATGGTTTCGCGGCCATGTCGGACCCGGGCGGTGCTGTCCGGGGGCACGTCAATGTCAATGTCAATGCCTTCGGCGGTGCGCCTCCACGCGAGGGCTGCCTCGCCGGCGGGTGTGATGTGCCGGATGCTGGCGCGGGCGACTCGCGGGTCGTCAACAGGATCGATGTCAATCACCTCCCAGCCTGGTGCCGCCGCGCGCATGCCTCCGACTCTCTGGTGCACCCAACTCAGCGCGCCGCCGAGAAAGTAGTGGTTGCGAGACCGGGCGCTGGCGTCCCACGCCTCCATGAGGGTCTGCTCGCCGGCCGCGTACCAGGCTCCCCACCCCGGCGCGCTCTGCTGGGTCAGTACGTCCAGCGCGAGGTCATCGCGGTTGATCAGGCTGAGTGCATCCGGAAGGTAGCGTGCACCCACTGCGCCGGTGTCGAGGTGACCTAGGGTTCTCTCCTCTATGTCCGCGGCCAGGCTTTGTGCGACGCTGGCCCGGCATCCTTCTGGTACGACGTCGAACAGGAGCGGCAGTGCGTTCATCGTCTGCCGGTACCCGGCATGCCCAGCGGTGTAGAACCCTAGCTCAGGATCGAAGTAGCCCGAGTGATATGCCTTGGCTGTGCGGCGGGCGGCGCTGGCGAAATGATTCGCCGTGTCAGCAGCTCCCAGGGTGCTCATGATCTTGGCAGCGTGCTGCAGCACCGTGACCATCATGAGCGTTCCCGTCGGCGCCGTCCCTTCCGGAGGGATTTCGTAGCCGGGTGCCAACCAGTCGCCCCAGCTTCGAGAGGGCCACACGCCGTCCCCGGCGATGCGGATCAGTGCCTCCGCATACCTCTCCACCATCGTTGCGGCTTGCTGCAGGTGCTCTATATCGCCGTACTCCCAGTACAACTGCCAGGGGATGATGACGGCGGACCCGCTCCACGCGGGATCGGCGGCTTCCCCGAATCCCGGGGACGGGACGATCTGGGGGATTGACCCGTCGAGGCTCTGGGAGTCCGCGTGGTCCTGCATCCACTTTCCGAACAGCGCCCGCCCATCCACATGCTGCAAGGAGGCTTCCATGGCCAACATGGCATCGGCGGTCCACCCGTTCTTCTCGTACACCGGGGTGTCCGTGGGGTATCCCTGGAGATTGTTCAGGAGCGTTCTCCTGAAAGCCGCGTCTGCCCACCGCAACACCGGCTCGTCGGTCTCGAACGTGCCCGCCTGTGCGACGTCCGTGTGCATCACGACTGCGACGGGCGCCGCGGCCGACGAGTCGCCGTGGGTTTCGACTTCCACCCACCGGAAGCCGCGGTACCCGAACTTCGCCGACCAGCCGGCCACCGCTGCGGCCGTGTGGAAAGTGTGGGTGTCAAGCTGCGGCACGTCAGCCACGAGGGGGTTGTGCACCGTCACCCGACCTTCAGACGAGACGTTCTCGCCGTACCGAACAGAAACGCTGCTGCCCGGCGGGCCCTGGATATCGACGATCACCTTGCCTGCCACAACAGTGCCGAAGTCGTACAGAGTGCGCTCAGCGGCAGAGGACCGAGCCGAGGCGGGCGAAATGCGCCGGATCTCCCGGACCGGCGGGAGGGCCGCGGGGGTGAGGGTGCCGCTGGGCCCGGAGACGACGGTGGCGGTCTGCCAGTCAGGCTTGTGCGCACTGGAGACGGAGTGCTCGCCGCCGTACAGCGTCTCTCGCAGTGTGGAACCAATCGCTGCTTCCCACTGGCGGCTGGTCCCGTCGCTGTGAATGCGATCGCGATCCTGCCACTGGAGAAGAAGGCGCGTCATCGGCTCGGCGTGCCACGGGGCGACGTGCCAACCCCACACGTTGGCGCCGCGCGCTCCGAACATTCCGCGGCCTGCCTCTACCTCGATGGTGTTGCGTCCTAGCCGCAGAAGATGCTCGACGTTCCAGGTCCGATACAAAACGCGAGCGGTATAAACCGTAGGAGCAGGGTCGAGCATTTCCGGTCCGACCGGAGTGCCATTGATGGTGATGATGCCGTTGCCCAGGATGGTTCCTGAAAGAAAGGCGTCAGAGGCGCGCCGGCTCATCGTGAACCGTCGCCGGAAGACGGGATTGGGGGAGGGGTCGGTCTCCACGGCCATACAGCGTGTGCCAGGCGCGGGCGCCCCACCGATGAGCGCAGTGCCAAGGATCGGCAGTGGCGAAACTCCGTCGTCGCCGGCCGTGGCCGCGCGCCTCCGTCGGTACCAGCCCAGGCTTCCATGCGTCACGGTCAGCCGCAGTTCGTAACTGCCCGCCGGCGCCGGCGGGTTGATCGGAACGAAGTGGAGGTGACGATCCCACATGTGCTGCGGACCGTCGACGGTGCGACTGGCGACGATGCGGCCCGTGGTGGAGATGACATCCAGCGTGAACCCGACGTCGGCGAGCAGCGGTCCTGTCAGGTCTGCGTGGACTGCGCTGAAGGGGCCTTCGGCCGTGAATACCTGTCCCAGATTCGAGTCCTGCGCCCAGTCGATCTCGTCTCGTTGCGTTTCGCGGAGGGCTCGAGAAGCGGCTGGGGTCGGAAGGGCGATCCACTCTGAATGCAACCCACTCTCGAAGGCCCGTGCATTGGTCTCAGCGGTCAGCATCTCCGGCGGCTCGGCGCGGCGCGGGCGGTGGACTGATGCGCGGTGAGTCATGGTTGTCCTCGGCGCGTCTGCGTTTCGGGGGATGAGAGCGGCGTGATTCGGCTGACGTCCGTCGTCTTCGTAAGCAACTGCCCCGGCTATCCGAGTGCGTCGCGAAGAGCGTTGATGACGCTGATGCCGCGCTCCATGTCGACGAGCCGATTCGTCACGTACGCGAACCCGACCCGGGCATCCAGGTCGGCGAATGCCACCTGTCCGCCGGCACCGTCGTGGCCGAATGAGGCGTGGCTCAGGTATGGGTCCCATCCCGAGGGAATCATCACGCCCGCGCCCCATGCCTGGTAGGGCGGCGGGCCGCTGTCGAAGAACGGGGTTCCCACGCTGCGTGGCTGGGCGAAAGCTCGAGCCGTCTCCGTGTTCCACAGCCGGACTCCACGGGTTTCCGCGACGGTTGCAGACCAGATGCGAGCAAGCCCGGTGGCGCTGGATATCCCTCCGGCTCCGCCGATCTCTGCGGCATGCAGTTCGCGATGGTTGAATCCCAATCCAGGCGCCAGGAGGTTCTGCGGCAGGGCGCCACCGAGGGTGACCGCGCGTTCCAGCCAGGTCAGGTCGGGGTTCGTGTCGGCGGGCGGCGCAGGTGGGGCAGGCTGACCCTCGATCATGTAGGCGACTCGCGGCTCGTGTTCGACCGGAAGTCCGATCCATGTGTCGGCCTGGAGCGGCCGCGCGATCTCGTCGGCCAAGAACTCGCCGAGCGAACGGCCCGACAGGCGAGAGATTATCTGAGCGCTGATCGCTCCCACGGTGACCGCGTGATATTGGTGTGAGGTTCCCGGCTTCCAGAACGGCTTCTGCTCGGCGATGATGCGAGCAAATGCCGCACCGTCGAGGAGCTCCGCGATCGTGACGTCTGTTGTGGGCGCCGAAACGCCAGCGCGGTGTGCGAGGGCGTCGCCGACCGAGACGCGGCCCTTGCCGTGCGCAGCGAACTCCGGCCAGATCTCCGCGACGGGGATCTCGAGTGAGGTTAGAACTCCGGACTGGAGCAGACGTCCGATGGCGATCGCGGCCAGACCCTTGGTACAGGAGAAGACGACCGCGAGCGTATCGGGCTGCCACGCGTCGCCGGTGCGCACATCGGCGGTACCGCCTCGCGCCTCGATCACCGGCTGCCCGTCCAGCCACACCGACAGCGCCGCGCCGCTTCGATCCGTTTCGTCGAGCGTCTTGGTGAACGCGTCGATGACCGGGGCGAAGCGGCTCTCCGCCAGCAGGTCCACCGTGGTGCCGTGCGTCATGGGCATTGTCTCCTCATTCTGGGTGCTTGCGCGTGTTGTCGGGGAGCCAAGGCGGCCGCCGCACAAATCTTCGTGCCGCGGCCGCCATGCCTCTTTCAGTCAGGCACGCGCCGCGATGACCTCGGTCTCACTCGTCTTGCCGGAGTTGTCCGTGGCGCGGTATTCGAGAACCGCCTTGGAGTCGGTCAGCTTGACCGGTCCGGTGTACGTCTGCCAAGCGGACGGCGCAGCGCCGGGCTTCTTGATGATGCGGTACTCGATGGAGGCCACTCCCGAGTAGTCGTCGGTTGCATCCAGAATCACTGTTCGGCCTGTGGACCTCTCGGAGGTGACGACAGGTGCGGTGCCTTCGTGCACGACAATGCGAACCCGGTCCAGATTCAGGAGCTGGGCGTTGGGATCCCCGATGTTGCCGTTGCGGTTCGCGGCTACCTGCGCGCCGGCGAAAACGGTGCCGACGGTCGTGTAGGTGTGCGTGGCAGTGGTCGTCACCTCGTTCGCGGGGTCTCCGAAGGGTACGTCTTCGAAAGCCCCGATCCCGAGATAGTCGAACCAGGTCTGCACTACCTTGCCAAGGCCATCGGGTGCGTCGGCGGTGAGCATAAAATTCACGGACTGACCGGTCTCGACTTCGGCCCGATCCGCGCCGTTGATGGTCAGGGCCGCGGTGGGCTGAATTCCGCCGTGAGTGTCGGCGTCCTCCAAGCGGACGACGACCTGCGAGTCCTTCATGTCATACTCCGTGGATGCGGGCGCAGGGACGCCCTCCTCGACCCAGCTCGCCATGTCCCGAAGAGCTTGCTCGATGATCCCGTTATAGTCGACGAGACTTGCCGCGCGATCTCCGACGGTGCCGGGCAGATTGTGGTCGGCCCGATCGTTGAAGTAGACCCGGTATGAGTCGGCCGCGGCGGCGCCAAGGCTCTGTTCGACGCGCTTGCGGTACCAGTCGGTGTGCAGCGGCAGTGCGTCGACGTCGTACAGGTTGGACACGACGATGACCTTGCCGTTGACCGAGCCGTCGAACGCCGTGTCGCCTGCCACCGCATTGAAGCGCGGTGGTTCGAAACGCTCAACGGCGCGCTGCGGGTAGAGCGGGGTGCCGTCCGCCTTGCGGAACTGGTCCAGCGCGATCCATCCCTGGTCTGCTGTGGGGAGCTGGTAGCGGTACGCGAAGCGCTTTGCGATGTTCCAACGGTGTCCCAGGGTGTCGCCCATCTCCACCAATTCGGCACGGACCCTTGCACCGAGTGCAGAGTTCTCGGTACCGAGATATCCTGCCGCATTCCAGAAGTCATCGACGTAAGTGGGGTCATAGGTCAGGGGTGCGTCCGAGTCCAGCCCGGCGCCGTAGAACCTGCTGTCGTTGCCCAACAGGTAGTCGGGGTTCTCCCACGCTTTCCAGGGGATGCCGAGCAGGTGCAGTTCCGTCAGCATGGCCCGCTCGGCCTCATCGAGGGTCGCGTATGGGTCGCCGCTGCCGCCGGGCAGCAGAGCATCTCGGATCTCCGCGGCCTTATCAGTGAGGATCAGTTCGGCCGCTGATCGGCCATTCGTGGGGTAGCTGTTGGGCTGCGGCACCGCCTGAACGACCGGCACGAAGCCTTGCCAGACGCCCTTGACGTTCTCAGCGGCGCCGACCGTCTGAAGGGAGCCGCCGCTCAGCCCGTACAGGTAGCCGAAGATTTCCCGGTCGGTCCCGTAGTAGTCCTTCGCGACCTGCTCGGCGAACTTCGCAGCAGCAGCCGCGTGCCGGTAGCCCAAGGACAGGAAGGTGTTTCCGGCCTGCACGGTGTAACCCCCGCTCGCGAAGCCGAATTCGATCGCCCGGTCTTTGGCTTGCGACAGGTTCTCTCCCGGCGTGAAGGTGATGGGATACGTGTACTGGAAGAAGCGCCCCTCCCACTTGTCCTTGTCGGCTTCGGGGTGCAGGTAGATGTTGAACTGAATGTTCGTGCCCTCGAAGTGACCCGAGACGCGGTGGTGAGGGACGGGCGCCGTCTCGTCGGTCTCGGCATCGATCACTGGCTGCGTGTACAGAGGATCGATGCAGTCGGCGCTGATCTGCCAGGCGCCGCGCGCGTCGGGCGCACACTGCTGAGGTTCGACCGCCACTGCGGGTGAGCCGGTGAAACCGGCAGCGACGAGCGCGACCATGATCCCGGCGATGACGGCGAAGGGCCGCCGGTGTGTGGGTCCAGCCGCCCACGTTGTGCGGGGCGGGAGGTTTGCCTGGTTCACGTTGATTCAACTTCCTCGTTGACGGTAGAAACACCCGCGCCGCATCGGAAGGATTCCAACAGGCGGAACCCCTTTCTGGCAGGGGTTTGTTGATCGTATTTCTCGACCTATTCAGTGGCAACCGTTCCGCTCCGCCTTGCGCAAAAACAGCGCCGATTGAAGTGTCCCGTCGCAGGCAGAGTCGAGAATGTCTTCACTGATGTGCGACCGTCGCCGCGCTCGAGCCGGTTCACGTGGGGTCTATCTTCCCGCCGAAGCCGTATGGACGGACCGGGCCAGTGGCGACAGTTACGATGACGGACGAACGCTCACTGTTCCCACGCCGATCTGACGATTCAGGTGTTTGCGTTAGGTGAAGTCCTGCGAGAGCCCATCGTCAGCATGTTGGTAACACACGAAGACCCGCATGGATAGGAGAACACATGAGCACTCGCAACGACACCCGCGAGCCGGTGCATGCGGGCTATCTCTACGTGCATTTCAAACGTGAGACTGAGAACGGGGAGCAGATCTACTTCGCACTGAGCGACGGCGACGATCCCTTGCATTTCGAGGACCTCAACGACGGCCGCCCCGTTCTCTACTCCACGCGGGGCGAGCGCGGAGTCAGAGATCCGCACATCGTGCGGTCGCCGAAGGGCGACCGGTTCTATCTCGTCGCGACGGATCTGCGCGTCTATAGCAGTGACGACTGGGAGCGCCTCCAGCGACACGGCAGCCGCTCCATCATGATCTGGGAGTCGCAGGATCTCGTCGACTGGGGAGAGGGCCGCCTCGTCGAGGTCGCACCTCCGGAGGCCGGCAACACGTGGGCTCCGGAGTCCATCTGGGACCCGGAACAGCAGGCATACCTCGTGCACTGGTCCTCGACGCTCTACGACAACCCGGAGCACGAGGGTCAAAGCTACAACCGCATTATGTATGCCACCACGCGCGATTTCCGCTCCTTCTCGGAACCCCGAGTATGGATCGACCGGGGGTGGCAGACGATCGATGCTACCGTCACCGAGCACGACGGCCTCTACTACCGCTTTGCCAAAGATGAGCGTCCCCGCGGCGAAGGCGCACCCCATGGCAAGTCCGTCTTCTCCGAGACCTCTACATCATTGGCAGCGCACGGCTGGACCCCCCTGGCCGAGGGCATCGGTCTGGGTGCGATCAGCCAAGGCGAGGGTCCACTGGTCTATAAGTCGAACAGCGAGCAGAAATGGTTCCTCTGGATCGACGAGTTCACTCCGGAGCGTCGATACGTGGCATTCGAGACCACCGACCTGGCCAGCGGCGAATGGACCCCTTCACGGGACGTCCGACTGCCGCGCGATCCATGTCATGGCGTCGTGCTGCCGGTTACCGCAGACGAGTATCACCGGCTCAGCTCCGCCTGGACAGACGCCCCGCGACGCTAGAGCGCCGGTGGGAGTCGTGCCTCAACGATCCGGCGCGCCCGTACATGAGGCCTATGAAGACCTGGGCGGCATGGGACCTTGAAGCCGTTACCCCTGCGAGCTTCATGAGCGTGCTGTCAGTATGGTGGCGGAAGCGTACCCGAGTGTCTCAGCGAGTACGCCGCGACTCCCTGTGGCTAACATGCTCGAGATCGGGGCTCCGGGGTATCGCTGCGGAGAGTCGGCAGTCGACCGCGTGCATCGCCCGCGGGGCGCGGGAGCGATCACCGACGGGCGGGTGCGGGACACCAGGCAGGTGCGCGAGCTCGGGTTCCCCGTTGTGTCCGCGGGAACAATTCCCTACGACAGCATGGGTGGCCACGAGCTCGCCGAGCATCGGGTACCGTGCTCGATCGACGGTGTCCGCATCGAGCCGGGCGACTTCATCGTTGCTGACTCCGACGGGGCCGTGGTTGTTCCTGCAGCCCTCGCCCGAGACGTGGTCGATGCTGCGTTCGCGACGCGTGCCAGCGAAGTCGAATTCCGCAGCGCCGTAGCGAACGGGATGCCCGCAACCGAAGCGTTCCGCCCTTTCAGCGTCCTCTGAGTCGAACACCGGTGGCCGTCGGAATGAGCCTCGCCCTTGACACGACCGGTGCGGGGGACAGCTTCAATGGTGCGTACCTCGCTTCGCGACTGGCCGGGATCGACCCGTTGAAGTCCGCGCGGCTCGGCAACAGTGTCGCCGGAGAGGTTGTCGCACAACCCGGCGCGATAATTCCAGTCGCCGCTATGCCACCACTTTCGGAGGAGATATGACGACGGAACTGCTTCCCCTCGCCGGCCGACGCGCCCTCATCACGGGCGCGAGCGCCGGAATCGGCGCGGCGATCGCCCGTGCATTCCATCGTGCCGGCGCGACCTGCGTACTTCACGGCCGAGACCAGTCGAGGCTCGAACAGGTCGCCGCCGACTTGGACGCGCGCATCATCGTGGCAGACCTCACTGACCGCGATGCTCCGCAGCGTGTGGGAGCAGAAGCGGCGAAGCTCGGCGGGCTCGACATTGTCGTGAACAACGCGGGTTTCGAGGTGGACGCCACGGTGGCCGAACTCGGCTCCGATCTGTTCGCGGCGCTGCTCGAAGTGAACCTGATCGCGCCTGTTGCGCTGCTCCGCGAATGTCTGTCTGCGCTGAGGGCGAGCGGTGCCGCGTCGGTGATCAACATCACCTCCATCCACGAATCGGTCCCTGTCGCGGGCAACGGCGGCTACGCCGCCGCCAGGGCCGGCCTTGCTTCCCTGACACGGACAGCCTCCGTCGAGTTGGGGCCAGACGGCATTCGGTTGGATAGCATCGCGCGAGGGGTCATCGCGACGAGCATGAATCGGGACAAGATCGCCGAGGTCGGCGAGGACCGGTTTGCCGAGTGGATCCCGCTGGGGTACGTCGCCGACGTCGACGATGTCGCTGACGTCGCGGTGACCTGGCGAGCCTCGCCGCGCGGTACATCACAGGAACGTCCGTCGTCGTCGACGGTGGGTATAGCAACCACCTCGTGAGGTACACGGAAACCTGGTCCCGGCGAGCGCCTAATCGACTCTGCGCGGTCTGGAAGCAGCAGGGAAGCAAGGGTTGTGATCATCGCCTCGGAAGCCGCCCGGGCCGTCGCGGTGTACTGCGCCACGGGCTTGTCGACACCGACCAGTCGACTCGCCAGCGTCTTCGATGCCCTTGCGGGCGGCCCCGGCCAGGTGACCCCCAAGTGACCCCGGGCATTCCGAGGATGCCGGCTTTGGGCGATTCTCGAGTGTGTCGCGTGCATCTCGTGGGACCAGTTCGAGTCGGCGGTGACGACCGGAAACAGCCGCTGACCGGTGATTTCATTGGTGCCGGGCGCTGGCCATAGAGTCGTCAGGCGGTCGTCCGAATCTACCCTGCTAAGGTGGAGTCCCCTCACGGGGACCGAGGGTTCAAATCCCTCCGTCTCCGCATAAAAACCCCAGGTCAGCCGGGGGTTTTCTTGTTACGAATCTGCGCCAGTTCGACGTTCCGCGCTGGTAGAAGTGACCCCCAGGTGACCCCGCGGGGGTCACTTGGGGGTCACCTGCGGGCCAGCGGCTCTACTGCTTGGCCATTCGTCTGTGAGTTCTGCCGCGCGATTCCGCGGAATTCGCCCGACTCAGGGGGTGGGGTGCGCCACCCCTCCACATGTGGTGCACCGCACCTCAGAAGTGACGAAGTGACGTGATGTCGGCGCGGTCATTCACAATGGACGCGTGCCCGCAGTCGCCCAGGTTCTTGAGCTCGCGCAGCTCGTACAACGAGACGCCGCTTGGAAGCTGCTTCGTGCCGACAGTGCGCCAGTGATCGCCGGCCTGCTCAGCACTCATCTGGGGGGTGATGAGCGTCGTGTCGATGCAGAAGAGCTTTACGAGCGGATCGACGTTGACCTCGACAGACTCCGCGCTCACGGGGTACCTCTGCCTTTGACGGCGAAGGGCTATTGCGCCGAGTGGCGCTCGGCTGGGTTTCTCGTACGGCGGCCGTCTTCCGAAGCACGTGGTGAGACGCTCGAACTCTCCCCAGATGCGATCGCCGGTATTCGCTTCCTCCAGGGCCGTGCGGCCCCCCGCTCAAGCGTGACGGAGTCAAGGCTCGCGAGTCTCGCTGCACAGGTACGCCGTCTCGCGATTGACACGGATCCTGACGCGTCCGCACGCATCGCGCTGTTGGAGGAGGAGATCGAGGGGATCGAGCGGCGCATCGAGGCTCTCCGCTCCGGTGATGAGCTAGCGATCGAAGAGGATCGAGCGCTCGAGCGGGTTCGGGATGTTCTTGCTCAGGCGGCCGACGTGCCAGACGACTTTGCGCGGGTGAGTGCGGAGTTCGAGACGCTCAATGCGTCGCTGCGAGCCAAGATCGTCGAATCCGACGTCTCCCAGGCCGCGGTGATCGATGAGGTGTTTCGCGGGGTCGACCATATCTCCGAATCGGACGCGGGCCGCAGCTTCGCTGCGTTCGCGCAGCTCGTTCTCGATCCCGCGCTCGGCGCGGCATTCGAGGCGGACATCCGTCGCATCCTCGATCGAGGGTTCGCCCGCGATCTGACGCCCGAGGAACGACGAGCATTGAGGTCATTCTTGGCGACACTCAAGGGTCGCAGCGCTGAGATCCAGGACGCCATCACGATGTTCGCCCGGGCATTGCGCCGCTACGTTCAGTCCCAGGACTACCAACGCGACCGAGTGCTGCGCACTCTGCTGCGTGAGGCTCAGCACGCCGGAGTCGAAGCCGCCGCATATACCCGGCCGTGGCAGGCCACATCCCTCACGCTGGATCTGTCTGCGGTGCCCTTCTCGAGCGTGGGAGCCATCGAGCTTTACGATCCGGCCGAGTTCGATGCCACGGGCGAGGTCCTCTCGCAGCAAGCCTCTGTCGCGAGCCTCGAAGAACTGCGTGCCCTCGCACGCGAGACCGAGATCGACTTCGACGAACTCAGTCGCAATATCAACGATCTGCTCGCCGAGGCGCCGTCCTGCACGGTCGGCGAAGTTCTCGCGCGATATCCAGCCACGCAGGGAGTCGGCAGCGTCGTCGGCCTGCTCTCAATAGCGGCCGAGCAGGGAACTGTCGACGATGCGCCGGAGGTACTCGCCTGGTTGGGTGCCGACGGGGTCGCCCGCGCGGCGCTCGTTGCCGTGCACCGATTCACAGGAGCAGTGACATGACCGATATGACCACGACGGATGTCGCGGCCGAGGATGTGGCGGGCTTGTGGCGGGGCGACGCCGGAGAGCTCCCGGATCGGACGCGACGCGTGCTTCTCCGTCTCGTGCGTGGGCCTTACCTGTCGGGTGCGCGGGAAGCGCAGCTGTGGGCGGTGCTGCTGACCGACGAGGCCGTCATCCGCTCCCGGCTGGGCGACCTCTTCCTCGAGTTGGTGGTCGATCGCGAGAACGAGTTCGCATTCGTGCGAAATGCTCCAACTGAAGATGTGCCGAAAGCAGTGCGTTCGGAGGCGTTGACATTCCTGGATACGGCGATGCTGCTTGTCCTCCGGCAGACGCTGTTGAGTGAGGAGGGTCGCGGGCGCGTGATCGTGGGGCAGTCCGAGGTGTTTGAGCAGCTCGCTGTGTTTCGCACCGTCGATCGTGACGAGAAGGACTTCACGAGCCGGTTGAACTCCTCGTGGAACAAGATGCAGAACAAGCTTCGCGTGCTGCACGCCGTGGGCGATGACCGCGCCGAGATCTCACCGGTGCTCCGGCTGATCCTCGACGCCGATCAGATCCGCGCTATCACTGCCGAGTACCACCGGATCGCGCAGGAGGGAACCGGCGAGGTCGCCGCCGCATTGACGGATCCCGAGGATGAATCGGAATGACGATGCTGACCTTCCCGACCGACGAGCCTGAGGTCGATCCCACCCGGCCCGGGCAGTGGCGTCTCGCGCAGATGGAACTGGTCAACTGGGGCACCTTCTCGGGCCATGTCACCGTCGACATAGCCCGGCAAGGGCACCTGTTCACGGGAGCATCCGGATCCGGCAAGTCCTCGCTGCTCGACGCGATCGCTGCCGTCCTCACCCCCGATCGCTGGCTTCGGCTCAACGCTGCGGCACAGGATGGCACCTCCCGGCAGAGCGACCGCACTCTCATGAGTTACGTGCGCGGAGCATGGAGCAAGGAAGCGGATGAGACCGCAGATCGAGCCACGACGACGTACCTGCGCCCCAAGGCGACGTGGAGCGGCATCCTGCTGAAGTACGACAACCTCAGCGACGAACCGGTGACGCTGATGCGCGTATTCCACGCGCCTGGCACTCGCACCGAGACGACGGCCCTGAAGGACGCGCGTATTTTCGGTCGCGGAGGGCTCGGTCTGCTCGGGCTCAAGGCTCACATCGAAGGTGGCATCGATGCCCGACGCATGTCGAAGGCGTTCCCTGATGCGCTGATCACGACCGGCGGTCGGCACGGCCGCTTTCATGAACGAGTCGTCCGACAGTTCGGCTTCCGCGGTGACGCGACCCTGCAGCTGCTCCACAAGACTCAGTCAGCCAAGAACCTGGGCACACTCGATGCCCTCTTCCGCGGATTCATGCTCGATCAGCCGAACACTTTCGGGCGTGCCGATACCGCAGTCGAGCAGTTCACCGAGCTCGACGCTGCGCACAAGCACGTCGTAGATCTCCGCAAGCAGGCCGACGCGCTCCGCAAGGTTGACGACGCCATCACGGCGTTCGACCTCGCCGGTGCCGAGATGGCTGGGGCGGCCGCTCTGCACGATGCGGTCGAGCCGTTCACCGCGATGCTCAAGCTCAAGCTCGCTCGGGAGGCCGCTGGTCCAGCGCACGCCTCGCTCGCCCGGGCCGAAAGCGAACTGAGTGACATTGCGCGCGAGCAGCAGCTTGCGGCCGAGGCGTTGGAGACGGCGAAGGCTCGTGTGCGGGACGAGGGTGGCGCTCGGGTAGAGCTGCTGCAGGAGCGGATCGACAGCGCGCGGCGTGCCGAAGAGGTCGTCGAAGAGTATCGCGCACAGCTTGCCGGAGAACTCGCACGCATCGGGGCGCCGATGCCTGAGGACCCAGCTCAGTTCGCGGAGCTGCTGGCTGCGGCGGTCATCGAGACCGCGCGAGATGTCCCGGCCGTGTCGTACGAGGTGCGCGATGCTGCGAGCCAGGCCCGCAGATCCTTGGATGAGATCGCCCGACAGCTCCAGTCCCTCCGCGACCACCGAAGCAACCTCGACGGAAGGCTTCTCAACGCACGAAGACTTCTCGCTGCCGATATCGGTGTCCCCGAATCTGCCCTGCCGTTTGCCGGTCAACTCGTGTCGGTGACTGCTGAGAACGCCGACTGGCGGGGAGCGATCGAACGCGTCTTGGCGTCGTTTGCGACGACCCTCCTCGTGCGCGACGAGCACTTGATCGCCGCGCGCCGGGCGGCTGAGTCCCGTGCGTTCGGCGTCCGTCTCGTGATCGAAGCGGTGCCGCATTCCGTCGATGAGCCACGCCGCCCCAAGGACGCCCGCTCCCTGGTGCATCGCGTGGCAGTCGCGAATGGGCCGTTCGCAGCCTACGTTCGTCGGCGCATTGCAACGGAGTTCGACTACGCGTGTGTCTCGCACCCTGACGAACTCGACGATGTCGAACGTGGCGTCACGATCGGTGGGCTGGTTAAGCGCAACTCGCGACGATATGAGAAGGACGACCGGTCCGAGGTGGGCGATGCCGCCCGATGGGTGCTCGGCGGAGATACCGAGACGCGCCTCGAGGCGCTGCTTGAGCGTCGTCGGGAGGCGGAGGCGGCAGTCGATCAGGCCAACGCGACGGATGCACGGGCCGACGCTCAACGCCAGGAGGCGCTGAATCGGCGTGACGTGTTCCGCAGGGTCTCGACGTCCACGTGGGAGCGGGTGGACATCGCTTCGGCCGCTGCTGTGACCGCTGCTCGACGGGACGAACTTGGGACGCTCACGAGCGGGTCAGGCAGCCTTCGCGACGCTCAGGGCGCTGCAGAGAGGGCGACTCAGCGGCTCGACGAAGCCAACACGAAGCACGCGAGCGCGCTCGGGGAGCGAGCAGTCGCTCGCAACCGGGTGGAGAGCATCTCTTCTCAGATCGCCGAGCTCGAATCGGTTTCGCCTCCCGCGGTCGACGAGTCTCTCCTGAGCGCACTCGACGCGCGATTCCGGGGCGAGAAACGTTCGGTGAGCTTGGAGACGGTGGATGCTGTCGCCCGAGCTGTGCAGTCCGCGCTGTCGAAGGAGAAGGACGCCGCGTCCGGTCGCGCCGCCGATGCGGAGGCGCGCTTCGCCGGATACGCAGCGGAGTTCCGGTTTGGTTGGCCTGCCGCATCCGCCGAGCTGACTGCGGAGATCGGCGATCGCTATGGGTACCGAGAACTGCGGGAGGGGATCCTGGCGCGGGGTCTGCCGGAGAAGGAGAGCCAGTTCCGAAAGCTGCTGCGGGAGCGGTCGCAGGATGTGGTCGCTCACCTGCTGAGCGACCTGCGGGACGCACCAGGGCTCATTCGCGAACGCATCCTACCTGTCAATGCATCCCTGGGGAGGTCCCCGTTCGAGGGGACAGACCGGTTCCTGGAGATCGATGTGAAGACGGCTCGCACCCCGGAAGTCGACGCGTTCCTCACCGACTTGCGACGGATCGTGGAGGGCAACTGGGCTGATGAGTCGCCGGCGGGAGCCGACCAGCGTTTCGAGGTGCTTCAGCGGGTCATCGGGAGGCTCGGGTCGAGGGATCGCGTGGATACGGACTGGCGTACTCGGGTTCTCGACACTCGACTTCATGTCAGCTTTCTCGCGCGCGAGAAGAATGCGAGCGGTCGAGTGATGCGCGTCTACGACTCCGCCGAGGGTCTGTCAGGTGGGCAACGGCAGAAGCTCGTGATCTTCTGTCTCGCGGCCGCGCTGCGGTATCAGCTCACGGAGGAAGAGGATGACCTGCCGCGGTTCGGGTCGATCGTGCTCGACGAGGCCTTCGACAAGGCCGACAGTCGGTACACGCGAAACGCGATGGATGTGTTCGGTGAGTTCGGGTTCCACATGATCCTCGCCACACCGCAGAAGCTGCTACAGACGCTGGAACCTTACGTCGGTGCCATCACGTCCGTCTCGAATCCGGATCGCAACGCCTCGCGGTTGGCGAACGTGGTCTTCTCAGCCGGCGCACCAGAGGTCACCGTCACGGCTCGGGAGGAGACCCGCGCGTGACGAGTCCCGTGACGCCAGACGATCTTCGCGTCCGGGCGAAGAAGATCTTCGACCGCGATGCTCGGGCATGGGCGGCCGAGCGGCGCCGAGACGTCGTGCTCGTTGTGCCGTTGAATCCGCCGACCGAGCGTGAGGCCTTATCCGATCTGGATCAGGTTCGGCGTTGGGTCGGGTCCTGGCGGGAGGCGTACGACGCAACCGAAGTCGAGCTCGTGTGGGCTGTCCGCAACTGGTCGCGTATCGGTTCTCAAGAAATTCCTGTGCGGGCGACCCTGCGCGGTCCAGAAGCGATTGCCCGGGTGGCGGGAGAGGCTGCGGCCTGGGGAGTCCTCGTCAAGCGACTTGATGTCCTCCGTGCCCTCGCGGGTGCAGAGGGCGACGGCGTACTCCGGTCTCATGCGCGCGCGATCGCCGACCTCGACGACGCTGACTTCGACAGGCTGGTCGATGTGACCTTCTGGTTGCGCGAGAATCCAACATCCGGGCGACTCATTCGCGAACTGCCAATCCGCGGGATCCACACCAAATGGATCGAGAGTCGAAGGGGCCTCGTGGAATCCCTCCACCGAGCGGGCACTGGAGCGTCAGGACTTGGCTTGCACGAGCCGTCGCCGCTGGTCCGGATGCGTGTGCTAGATCCGTCATTCGCCTTACATGGCCTGGTCGACGTTTCCGCGCCAGTCGACGACCTCGCTGCCATATCGATCCGACCCGACCGCGTCTTCGTGTTCGAGAATCTCGCTACGGTGCTCGCGATGCCGCAGATGGCCGGCGCAGTCGCCATCCATGGTGGCGGCCACCGCGTCGATCTCATTGCTCGACTGCCATGGGCACACCAGGTCACCTACTGGGGCGATCTGGACTCGCACGGGTTCGCCATTCTTCATCGACTGCGAGCAAGCGGAGTGGTCGCAACTTCCGTGCTGATGGACACGCAGACGGTGCTGGATCACCGCGATCTCTGGGGTCATGATCCAAATCCGAATACCAGCGTCCTCCCCTTGCTCACGATTCACGAGAGCACGACGCTCCGGCTGCTCAGTGCTCAGGGCAACGTTCGCCTCGAGCAGGAGCGCGTTCCCTGGGATTACGCTCTCCCGCAGCTCGGCGTGGAATGACATGATTCGTGGATGCGTCGTGGGTACCTGCTCCTATTAGTCTGTCGGCGCCGCGTGGTACCCTAATCGCAACAAACGCAAACTGTTGCGTCTACGTGTATTGAGGTGATTCTGTGTCTCGCGCTGCGGTCGTTGAGGAGACGTACCTTCCGAGCAGGGGTGACGAGCTTGCCCCAATCATGGACTTTCTCGCAGCCCATGAGGCCGCTGGCCGAGCCGTGCCGGAGCCCCGATATTTCCTCGCGGGAGCGAGGCCAGGAGATCAGGTTGAGCTTCCCGAAGAGGTCTACTTAGCGCTTCGCAAAGTGGTGGATGCGATGCGGAGTGGGCTGGCGGTTTCCGTCGTGCCGCAAACGACTCGTTTGACCACGCAGCAAGCGGCTGATCTGCTCAACGTGAGTCGCCCAACGGTGGTGAAGCTCCTCGACGAGGGCGAAGTCCCCTTTGAGAGGGCTGGAACGCACCGTCGCGTTCTGCTCGCGGATCTGCTCGACTATCGAGAGCGCCGGCGTGAGAGTCAGTACGAAATGCTCGCTAGGACCCGCGACGCCGTTGATGAGGACAACGTCGAGCAGACTCTTGAGCACCTGAAGCAGGCAAGGAAGGCAGTCGCGTCCAGGCGAGCTGCTCAGGAGTAGCTCTTCGCGACTGCCATTATGGGGGTCGTGTTTACGGCGACTCTCGACACCAGCGTGCTGTGGCCGAGCCTGCAACGAGACTTCCTTCTTTCCTTGGCGATCGAAGGTGCGTACCGCCCTACGTGGAGTTCCGCGATCCTCGCTGAACTTGAGTTCCACGAGGAAGCCAAGTTCGTAAGGCGGGGAGTGTTGCCTGAGGAGGCGGTCGAGCGGGCCGTCGGGCTCGTCGCGGCGATGCGTCGAGCATTCGCCGACGCTGAGGTCGAGGGCTGGGAACCGCTGGAAGGCACGTTCGGCCTTCCAGATCCGGATGATGAGCACGTGGTCGCCGCGGCCGTCATCGCTGGCGCCGGAGCGATCGTCACGGAGAACATCAAGGACTTTCCCGCGGCAAAGATCCCGTCCAGCATCCAAGTACTCACCGCGCGTGAGTTCGCGAAGAACACCGTGGCGCTCAATCCCGCACACGCGTTAGCCGCAGTAGGGGAGATGTCAAAGCGGTCCGGCCGCCAAGGCCCCGCGCTCAACGCGCAGGACATTCTCGACATCCTGCGCGATCGATACGGTCTGATCGAAGCTGTCGACATGATGGTCGAAGCGGCCGAAGGATGAGGTTGCGGCGACGTGCTCGCTGCGCCAGATCGCTTCTAGCGGCCCGCGTGAGTGACTCGGCACCGAGTCCGGCGCCGGGTGACCCCCAGGTGACCCCGAGCATTCTGAGGATGCCGATTCGCGTTGATTCTGGGGTGTGACGCGTGCGTGGCGTGATTGCAGCCTCGGCATCCCCATTGATCCGAAACCGCCGCTGATCTGGGACTTACGCTACACAGGAACATGAACACGCCATACGCGCGGCCGCTCGAATCTACCCTGCTAAGGTGGAGTCCCCTCACGGGGACCGAGGGTTCAAATCCCTCCGTCTCCGCCACGAAAATCCGCTGGTTATCGCGATTGTTCTTGCGCCGGATGCTTTCAGCACCATGTCGCTAGAAGAGGAATTTTCGGCGTCCAGGGGTCCCCCAGGGGGACCTTTTAGGGGGACCTCTGCGGTGCGCCCTCTCACCACGTTCCTGCGTTGGAGTGCCCAGCAAGCGCATGATTCCGCGGTTGCGAACGGCGAAAGCCGTTGCGGGGGCTACACCCCGCACAGGTGGCGTCCCTCCAGACGACTTGAATGGTTCCCGATCGGGTTTGATTGACGCACTGCATCGGGAGCTCTGTCGGGCGCTCTATCGGGCGGGACATTCGAACTCACCGAGAATGATGCTCTGGCGCGACGTCGCGATGACACTCACCGCAGCACGGGGGAGGACCCCCTGACTGGCGCGCCCATTGCGTGGGACCAGTACCTGGGTACTGGCGAGCGGCAGAGTGTGTACCACCGGCCGATGTGCATGCCGAGTGCCCCCTTCTAGCGTGATCGCGAGGAAAGGGTTCGCAATGATTACTGCACATGCGCTGACCAAGCGTTACAGGGAAAAAGTGGCCGTCGGTGGCATCGACTTCACCGTGAGGCCGGGTCGAGTGACCGGTTTTCTCGGCCCCAACGGGGCCGGAAAATCGACGACGATGAGGATGATCGTTGGTCTTGACCGGCCGTCGGCTGGCACAGTCGAGGTGAACGGGCGGCCCTACGCCGAACACGTCGCGCCCCTGCGTGAGGTCGGCGTGCTGCTCGACGCGAAGGCGGCCCACAAGGGCCGCACGGCTTATCGGCACCTGCTGGCGATCGCCGCCACCCACGGCATCGGTGCAGCGCGCGTGCGCGAGGTCATCGGCATGGCCGGGCTCGACTCTGTGGCGGGCAAACGCGTGGGTGCGTTCTCGCTCGGCATGGGCCAGCGGCTGGGCATCGCGGCCGCCCTGATCGGCGACCCGGGCACGGTGATCCTCGACGAGCCAGTCAATGGACTCGACCCGGAGGGGGTGCTCTGGGTGCGCACACTCATGCGGGGCCTGGCGGAGGAGGGGCGCACGGTTCTGCTCTCGTCGCACCTCATGAGCGAAATGGCGCAGACCGCCGATGACCTCATCGTGATCGGCCGCGGCAAGATTCTCGCCGAGGGCCCTATCGGCGACGTCATCGCGGGGACGACCCGCTCGGTGATCCGGGTGCGAGCGCGAGAGGGCGCCGCCCTCACCGCGGCCCTCGCGGGCCCCGACGTCGTCGTAACGACGCTGGCCGACGGCGCCTTGGAGATCTCGGGACTCACCTCGGAACAGGTGGCCACGACCGCCGCGAACGCCGGCATCGTCTTGCACGAGGTCGTTTCGCGGACAGGCAGCCTCGAAGACGCCTACATCGCCCTCACCGCCGGAGAAGTCGAGTACCGCTCTGCCGCCGCACCCCGAACAGGAGCAGACCAATGACCGTTTCCGCCATGCAACACCACACGCACGTGCTGAGCCCCGACCGCTTGCGCTTCACGCACGTCGTGCGATCGGAGTTCATCAAACTGACGAGCCTCCGCTCGACGGGTTTCCTTCTCGCCTCGGTGCTGATCTTCGGCATCGGAGTCAGCGTGCTGTTCGCGCTGACGCTCGAATCCGCCGGTGTTCCCTCGGTCGGTTCGACCGCATTCACGCTCGACTCCGTCACCTTGGGGACGCTGGTGTTCGGTCAGATCATCGCAGGGGTCTTGGGTGTGCTCGCGATCAGCTCGGAGTACTCGTCGGGCACGATCCAGCCGAGTCTCATCGCGGTTCCGCGGCGCACCCCCGTGCTGGCGGCGAAGGCGCTCGTCGTACTCCCGGTCATGACGGTAACCGCGCTCGTCTCGGTCTTCGGATCGTGGGCTCTCACCTACCCGATCTACGCCGCGTGGGATCTCCAGACGGCACTGACCGCCCCAGGCATGTCTCTGGCCCTGGCCGGCGGCGCGGTCTACGTCGGGCTGTGCGCTGTGTTCGGACTCGGCATCGGCAGCCTTCTGCGATCGGCGGTGGGAGGATCTGTTGTGGTCTTCTGTACGACTCTGCTCGGCCCAGTGCTGTTGTCGGTCCTGCCGACGTCGGAATTCATCCGCACGATCCGGCTGTACCTGCTTTCGCACGCCGGTGACTCGATGGTGCGCCTTGGAGATGCGCAGCTCGGTTTTGCCGACGCCTGGCAGCAGTACCTGAGCCCTGCAGGGGGCTGGGTGACCGCCTTCGCCTGGGCGATCGCTGCGTTGGTGGCCGGCTGGATCGCACTGCGCAGGAGGGATGCCTGACCTTGATATCGATCGGGTCGGGCGGCACCCCGACCCATATGCCGCCCGATCCAATACTTCCGCAACCGGAACCGAGACCGAGACGAACAGCCATGCGACGACGATCATGGACGGTGCGGGCCATCATGCCCGCGATCTACTTCGCCGTTGCGGTGCTCCTGGCACTCGTCTCGCTGGAACCGCGATTCGCGACGCCGCTGTGGTCGACCGTCGCGCTCGGGGCAGCTGGTCTCGCCGCGCTCGCAACGCGGGCCCGGTACCCGCTGCCGGCACTGGGTGGGGCGCTGGTTGTCGCTGTATTCTCACTGGCCGTCGGCACGGGAGCCGAGACGATCGTGGTGGCGATCGTGCTGTACGGCATCGCGGTAGGGTGCCGCGGGTTCGTCGCGTGGGCCTGCTTCGCCGTTGCGCTGGCCTTCGGCGCCCTCGGAGCCTGGGTGTTCACGGCTCGCCTGGCGAACGGGCCGTCGCTCTGGGGTTCTCCACCCGTCAACCCGAGGGACGTGACAGCTGATTGGATCTTCGCGTTCGCCGTTTTCGCCGTCGCGCTGCTGGTGACCACCCTGCTCGGCACGAGCGCCGGACAGCGGCAACGTCACGTGCGCACACTCCTCGAACGCGCCGAACAGCTCGCACACGAACGCGACCAGCAGGCTGAGATCGCCGCTGCGCGAGAACGCGAACGCATCGCTCGCGAGATGCACGACGTCATCGCACACAGCCTCTCGGTCATGATCGCGATATCGGACGGCGCGCACGCCGCCGCCGACGAGCGACCCGATGAGGCGAAGGTCGCGATCGCCAGGGTGTCCGAGACGGGGCGACGAACCCTCGGCGAGGTGCGCCGACTGCTCGGTGGCGTACGGCGTGTGCCCGAGGGCTCGGGGTCGGTGTACTCACCGCAACCCGATGCGACCCAGCTGCCCGCGCTCGTGGAGCAATTCACGACCGCGGGGCTTCCGGTGCGGATGACAGTGACAGGGTCACCGACCGACGATCCGGCGGTGGGCTTGACCGTGTACCGCATCGTGCAGGAGTCACTGACGAACGTGCTCCGCCACGCTCGCGACGTCACCGCGGTACTGGTCGCCCTGACCTGGACCCCCGAGGAGGTGGCCATTCTCGTCGAAGACTCGGCCTCGCCCGCAGCTGCGGCTCAGAACGCCGGCCGGGGCCTCGTCGGTATGGCGGAGCGGGTGGCGATGTTCGACGGCTCGGTCGAGTCGAGCCCGCGGGCCGGCGGCGGCTGGCGGGTCAAGGCACACCTGCGGTGGGGAGACAGATGACAGCGACCGAAGATATCCGAGTCCTGCTCGTAGACGACCAAGAACTCGTTCGCTATGGACTGCGCCTAGTGCTGGAGGCGGCCCCCGGGCTGACGGTCGTCGGCGAGGCCGCAGACGGGCTGCAAGCGATCGGAGCGGCTCAACGACTGAAACCCGACGTCGTGCTGATGGATGTGAGGATGCCCGGCATCGGCGGAATCGAGGCAACAAGGCGCCTCAGCAGAATGCTGCCCGACTCGCGTGTTCTCGTGCTCACGACATATGACCTCGACGAAGCTGCGTTTGATGCGCTTGATGCCGGCGCTGCCGGATTCCTGCTCAAAAACGCGCGTCCCGATGACCTGGTGGTTGCTATACGCGCGGTCTTCTCCGGCGACGCGGTCGTATCGCCGCGCATAACGGCAAAGCTCATCGAGATCGCCGCCCCGCATCTCGGTGCGAAACGTCATCTCGACTCCAAAGGGGCGCTGGCAGAGCTCTCAGCCCGCGAACGCGAGATCTTCGTTCTCATCGGGCGGGGTCAAACGAACAGCGAGATCGCTGCGGCTCTTTATCTGAGCGAGTCGACGGTAAAGGCCCACGTCGGCCGCGTGCTCTCGAAACTCGACCTCAGCAGTCGAGTGAATGCGGTCATCCTGGCCTATGAACTCGGAGTCGTTGGATCCTGAGTCTCACACCGCTCTGGAGCGGCCACCAAGCAGGACCTGACCACGCGACTGGCATCCGCCCGTACAACGCCGTGACGCGCTCGATCGCATCGATGCGTGACACACCGCGTGCCACCGGAGGATGGCGGAGACAGGGCACCTCGCGAGTTTGTGCAGACCCGCAGTGGTGCGCCGAGGCGTCCGGCCATGGGCGCGCCGAAAACGAGGCGCCACAGTAGAGGCGACGCCCCGCTTCTGCGCCGATCTTCGGTTGCGGCCCGTTGCTCGCGCTACTGTGCGATGAAGGCGAGCAGATCCTGCCCGAACTCGGTCCGGAATTCGCCATACATGCCACGCGGCGCCCCGGGGTAGACCTTCAGTGTCCCGTGGTTGACCAGCTCGGCCGACTGCTCGGCCTGCCAGGAGGCCTCGCAGGAGGGTGGTGTAGGGTGCGGAACACAGCGCGGCGGGTTCGGCCCGACGTGTAACCGGACCGCGGCGATGCAGGCGTAGTTCCACGAGGGATGCCGTTGGCAGACGTCTCGAAGAAACTCGGCGTCGCCTGACTCCGGGCCGACAGAGATGGTCACCATGACCCACTTCGGCTTCCTGTCCACGTATCCGCCTACCCGCTGCGGGCTTGCCACCTTCACGGAAGCGCTGGCCCGCGAACTCGCTGCAGATGATGCCCGCCAACCCACCATCGTGCGGGTGCTGGATGTCAGGGACAGCGGCCCCGGTCCTGTGGTGATCGGCCGCATCCCAACCGCGACGGAGCTGATAGGGCGCGATCGGGTGACCATGCGCACAGCCGTCCGCGCGCTCGACGCCTGCGATGTCGCGATCGTCCAGCACGAGTACGGCATCTACGGCGGACCCGACGGCGACGAGATCATCCCGTTGCTTCGATCCTTGTCGACGCCCGCGATCGTCGTGCTCCATACGGTGCTCATCGCGCCCACTCCTCACCAACGAGCAGTGCTCGAAACGGTGTGCAGGCTAGCCGACACCGTCGTCGTGATGACCGACAACGCTCGCGACATCCTCAACCGGACGTACAACGTCAAGCCATCCAAGGTTCGCGTCATCCCCCACGGCGTTCCAGTTCCTCGCGCGGCCGCCGCGACGAAGCACACCGCTTCGAAGCGGATTCTGACGTGGGGACTCATCTCACCGGGCAAGGGGCTCGAGTGGGGGATCCGCGCGATCGCACAGCTGCGTTACACCGTCCCCTCCGTTGAGTACGTCATCGCCGGCGAAACCCACCCGAAAGTGCTGGCTCATGAGGGCGAGCAATACCGTGAAGCGCTGCAGGAGCTCATCACCGACCTCGACTTGGGTGACATCGTCACCCTCGACAACCGCTACCGCGACGCCGCACAGCTCGCGGAACTGATCGCCGACGCGGACGTCGTTCTGCTCCCATACGACTCGCACGACCAAGCAACGTCGGGGGTACTCATCGAGGCTGTGGCGGCAGGAATCCCCGTCGTCGCGACCGGATTCCCGCACGCGGTCGAGCTGCTGGGCCGTGGGGCGGGACTTATTGCAACGCACCAGGACGCGGAGTCGATGGCCGCGGCACTCGGCGCGATCGTTGGGGCAGAAGGCCTCGCACAGCAGATGCACGATGCCGCACTGCGCGATACCCGCCATTCCTCGTGGCCCGCGGTCGCCGACCAATACCGCGCGATCGCCGATCGCATGATCTCGGTCGCAGCATGACAGGACGCGAAGAAGGATTCGGCTCCGAGGGCGTTCCATGCTTCGCGCATCTCCTGGCGCTGTCCGACGAACACGGAGTCTTCGAACACGCCCTCTTCGACGTGCCGCGCCGTGATCACGGCTACTGCGTCGACGACGTCGCTCGAGCGCTCGTCGTCCTGCTGCGTGAGCCTGAGCCGGCTCCGGCGCTTCTCCGGCTCACGGACACGTGTCTTCGGTTCCTGGAGGATGCCGTCGACGTCGACGGCCGGGTGCACAACCGCATGGCAGCCGGCGGCGGCTGGACAGACGAGACCGCGCTCGGCGATTGGTGGGGTCGAGCTGTACGAGCCCTCGGCGCCGCGGCCGTCCACGCCTCAACCGAGCAGACTCGCGATCGCGCGCTGACCGCGTTTCATCGCGGGGCTTCCGCCCGATCGCCGCACGGCAGAGCGATGGCTTTCGCAACGCTCGGAGCCGCGGACGTGCTGGCAGCAGACCCCGAAGACCTCTCGGCTCGTGCTCTCGTGTTGGACGGGATCTCGTCGATCGCGACCCCGCCGGACGGAGACTGGTACTGGCCAGAATCGCGGCTCCGCTACGCCAACGCGGCGCTCCCCGAGGCCCTCCTGGCCGGGGGCAGGGCAACGGACAACCCACGCGCTGTGGCTCGGGGCCTTTCGATGCTGCGGTTCCTCGTGGATGTCGAGACAAACCGCGGGCACCTGTCCGTGACAGGGACCGGCGGACGTGGCCCCGCACAGAGGTCGGCCCAATTCGATCAGCAGCCGATCGAAGCGGCGGCCATCGCCGACGCGTGCGCGCGCGCGTTCGATCTCAGCGGAGAACCCTCGTGGCGAGCTAGCGTCGCCTCAGCCTGGTCGTGGTTCACAGGTGACAACGACGCCGCCACCGCCATGTTCGATCCCCGGTCCGGCGCCGGCTTCGATGGGCTCGAAGTCGACGGACGCAACGAGAACCGCGGAGCGGAATCGACGCTCGCGGCGCTGAGCACGTACCAGCAGGCACGGCGCCTCGGCGTGCTCGAACTGGTGCGGGCGTGATGATCCGCGCCCACTCTGCGCACCTCGAGCACGATCCGACGCGCGTCGTCGCCAGATCGGCAGCGGCCATGCCGGCGGCAAGGTCGTGCTCGTCTCGCAGTGAACGGGCGGGCGGCTGTGAGATCGCCGCGAGGGCGCACTCCCGTCGCGGCATCGGCGTAGCCTGAGCAATAGGACGTCCCAGACCCCGACATTCCTGGCGCGCACATCGCTGCGGCCGGACGATCGGAGCGGGGCACATGGCCGACCAACTCACATCCGCTGTCCGTCCTGTCGTGCCGCGGGGTGAGCGCGGGACGAACGACTTCACCGAGCTCGCGAAGGTCATCGGCGCGAGCGGCCTCATGCGCCGCCGGTACGGCTACTACTGGAGCAAGCTCATCGGCGCCGTCGTCGTCCTGGCGTCCGCGCTCGTCGGCTTCGTCCTCATCGGCGACACGTGGTGGCAGCTGTTCACGGCGGCGGGCCTGGCTGTTTTGTTCACCCAGATCGCGATGCTCGGTCATGACGCCGCGCACCGGCAGATCTTCGTCTCGGGCAAGTGGAACGACTGGACGACTCTGGTGATCGGCAACCTCCTGGTCGGCATGAGCTATGGCTGGTGGCAGCACAAGCACACCCGCCACCATGCGAATCCGAACAAGATCGGCTCGGATCCCGACATCGAGCTGCCGGTCGTCGCTGTCACGCCCGATCAGCTCGAGCGGCGCACGCGCAAGTACGGGCCCGCGCTCGGGTGGGTCATGGCGCACCAGGGCCTCTTCTTCTACCCGATCCTCCTCTTCGAGGGGCTGTCGCTCCACGCGTCGAGTGTCCGCCGAGTCGTGTCGAGGGAGCCTCTGCGCCGCCGCACGGTCGAGATCGCCTTCCTCGCGGTGCGAATCGGCGGCTACCTGACGCTCGTCTTCTTCGTGCTCTCGCCGGGGGTCGCTGCCGCCTTCCTCGCGGTGCAGCTCGGGCTGTTCGGCGCGTACATGGGCCTCTCGTTCGCCCCCAACCACAAGGGGATGCCCCTCGTGCCCGCCGGCATGCGGCTCGACTTCCTCCGGCGGCAGGTGCTCATGAGCCGCAACATCCGTGGCAGCCGGATCCTGGACGTCGCGATGGGCGGGCTCAACTACCAGATCGAGCACCACCTCTTCCCCTCGATGCCGCGCCCGCACCTTCGGGCGGCGTCGCGGACGGTCGAGCGCTACTGCGCCGAGCACGGGGTCGCTTACACGCAGACGGGACTGTGGGAGTCGTATCGCATCGTCACGCGCTACATCAACCGCGTCGGTCTCGGTGAACGCGACCCGTTCGAATGCCCCATGCTCCTGCAGCGTCAGACGGTGTGACCGCTGTCGCGACGACGCTCTGCGGACGTAGAATCCCGGCCAGATGGATCCCAGCCGAGAGGGCGCCCTCGTCGACGCATTCGTGAGTCTGGCCGACACGCTCGTTGCAGAGTACGACGTCGTCGACCTCCTCAGCACGCTCTCGGAGCACAGCCGCGACATCCTCGCGGCGACGGATGCCGGCATCCTGCTGACGGGCGCCGACGGCCGCCTCGAAGTCGTCGCGGCGTCGAGCGAGCGCAGCCATCTCATCGGCCTCATGCAGCTCGCGGCCGACGAAGGGCCGTGCGTTGAGGCGTACCGCTCCGGTGAGATCGTTGCCGTCCGCGGGTGGGCGACCATCTACGCGCGCTGGCCGCGGTTCGCGACCTCGGTGCGCGAACTCGGCTACGAGTCGGTGCTCGCCGTCCCGATGAGACTGCGCAACGAGCGGCTCGGGTCGCTCAATCTCTTCTTCGACCGCGACCTGGCTGCCTCCGCCGAGGATCGCAAGGCGGCGCAGGGCCTCGCGGACGTCGCGACGATCAGCATCCTGCACGAGCAGACGCTCAAGGAGCAGACCGTCGCGCGCGCCCAGCTTCAGCGCGCGCTCGACAGTCGCATCCTCATCGAGCAGGCCAAGGGCGTCATCGCCCACGCCGAGAACGTCGACATGGACGAGGCCTTCCGGCGGCTGCGCGTCAGAGCCCGCGACAGCCGCGCGCGCATCTCGGAGGTCGCGCGCGAGCTCATCATGGGATCCTCCGGCGACGCCGAGAGATCGGAGCGCCCGGGTGACCCGTCGTTCTAGCGGCCGCCTATGGCGTCTTCGGCGGTCGAGTGCTCGACTGTGAGCCCGTGTCGCCGAACGTGCGCGTGACGTAGGCCTGCGGGCGGCTCCGGAGGATCCGCATCGGTCTGGGGCATCCCAGATTCACGCTTGACGTGTCGGCTAACGCGGGTTAGTGTGAACTTCACCCGCTCCTAACCCGCGTTAGTTCAATCCTCAGCACACGGAAGCACCGCTCATGTCGAAGACGACTCGCCGCCCGGTCACCATGAAGGACGTGGCGCTGCACGCGGGTGTCTCGCGCACGGCGGTCTCACTGGTACTGAATGGTCGGGATTCCGTTGCGCTCGCAGACGAGACGCGAGCCCGCGTCCTGGCGGTCGCGGCTGAGCTCGGCTACCGGCCGAACGCGGGTGCCCGGGCTCTCGCGAATCAGCGGAGCGACTGGTATGGACTCGTCACCGAGATCGTGACGGCGCCGTTCGCGGTCGACATCATCAAGGGGGTCCAGGACCGCGCGCTCGTCGATGAGAAGTACTTGCTCATCGCGTCGACCGAGTCCGACCCCGCGGCCGAGACTGCGGTCATCGAGCGCCTGCTCGAACAGCGGGTCGAAGGTCTCATCTACGCGGCGACCTGGCACCGCGCCGTGACGATTCCCGAGATCGCCCGTGAAGTGCCGACGGTGCTCGTCAACTGCTTCGATCGCGAGGGCCGCTTTCCCGCCGTGATCCCGGACGAACGCGCCGGCGGCCGCCGTGCGACCGAGCGCCTCCTCGCGGCGGGACACCGTCGCATCGGCTTCGTCAACCTGGACCCCGACATGCCGGCCGCCGTCGGTCGACGTATCGGCTTCCACGAGACGCTGCTCGAGGCGGGAATCGCACCTGACGAGAGTCTCGAGCTTTACGGACATGCAACTGCCGACGGCGGCTATGCCGCAGCATCCGCTCTTCTCGACCTCACCGACCCGCCCACGGCGATCTTCTGCGCCAACGACCGCATGGCGATGGGCGCGTACGACGCGATCAAGGAGCGGGGACTGCGCATCCCGAAAGACGTTGCCGTCATCGGATTCGACAATCAGGAGCTCATCGCGGCCTACCTGAGACCCGGCCTGACGACGGTTGCCCTGCCCTTCGACCAGATGGGCGCCACAGGCGTGGAACTCCTCGCCGACATCATCGCGGGTCGGTCGACCGTCACGGAAACCGTGACGGTCGACTGCCCGCTCCTCGAACGCGCGTCGGTCTGACTGGACATCTCCGCCGACACGCAGCCCCTTCGGCTTCAACGAAGAAAGGAACACCACCCATCATGACAGTTCACAGGAAAGCGGTGCTCATCGCCGCCGCTCTGGCGGCGTCGGCGGCACTCGCGCTGACCGGCTGCAGTGCCGGCGGAAGCAACTCCTCCGACCCCCAGGACGGCACCCAGCTGCTGACGATTCCCCGCGAAGACATGGGGACGTTCGACCGCAACTTCAACCCGTTCTCGAACCCCGAGTTCCCGATGACGCAGCAGGCGATCTACGAATCGATGCTGATCTACAACCCGGCCGACGGCTCCACGACCCCGTGGCTGGCGACGGAATGGGAGGTGGCTCCCGACAGCACGGGCATCACTTACCACCTGCGCGATGGTGTGAAGTGGTCGGACGGCGAACCGTTCACCGCCGACGACGTCGTACTCTCGTTCGACCTGCAGCGTGAGATCCGCGGCGGCTTCGACTACATCCAGTCCGTCACCGCGGTCGACCCGCTCACGGTGCAGTTCGACTTCAACCAGCCGTTCTCACCCGCACTGCTCGACATCGGGCAGCAGGTCATCGCCCCCGCCCACATCTGGAGCGACGTCGAAGACCCCACGAAGTTCGCCAACGAAGAGCCGGTCGGCACGGGGCCCTACACCGAGGTCACGAATTTCCAGTCGCAGTCCTTCGACCTGGGGAAGAACCCCGAGTACTGGCAGCCCGAGAAGCAGCAGATCGAGGGCATCCGCATGCTGGCATTCGCGGGCAACGACGGCGCAAACCTCGCCGCCGCCAGCGGCGACGTGGACTGGGCGCCGCAGTTCATCCCGAACATCGAGGAGGCCTACGTCGCGAAGGACCCCGAGAACCGGTTCTACTGGTTCCCGCCCACCGGCTCGATGATCAACTGGCAGTTCAACACGACCAAGGCCCCGTTCGATGACCCGGATGTTCGCAAGGCGCTGTCGATGGCGGTCGATCGCGAGCAGGTGACCGATATCGGGATGCAGGGCTACACCTATCCCGCCGACTGCACCGGTCTGAGCGGCTCATATGACACATGGCGCGACGACACGGTGGTCGAGGCGTGCACGTGGACGGACCGTGACCTCGAGGGCGCGGGGGAGCTGCTGGATGACGCGGGCATCACCCTCGGTGCAGACGGCAAGCGCGTCCTCCCCGACGGCACGCCGTTCGCCTTCGACTTCTCGGTCGGCTCCACCTCGAGTGACTGGGTTTCGGTGGGCAACGTCATCTCGCAGAACCTCGCTGAGCTCGGTGTGACGGTCACCGTCGCGGCGAAGGACTGGGGCGATGTGGTCGCCGGCTACGAGAACGGCACGTTCGATTCCGGCATCGTATGGAGCGCCAACGCGCCCACGCCGTACCAGTTCTATCGCGGCGTGATGGGGACCGAGACGGTGAAGCCGGTCGGCGAGCAGACGTTCGACAACTATCACCGCTACGGCAGCCCTGAGGCCGATGCGCTGCTCGCAAAGTTCGCCGCGGCATCCGACGAGGCCGCGCAGCACGACATCGCGAACCAGCTGCAGGCGCTCTTCGCCGAGGAAGCCCCGGTCGCTCCGCTGTTCCCCGGCCCCGAGTGGGGGGCGGCGAGCACCGAGCGGTTCACCGGCTGGCCCGCTGAGGACAACCCGTACGCGACGCTGTCGACGCGCTCGCGGACGACAGTGCTCGTCCTCACCACCCTCGAGCCAGTAATCACCGACTGAGAAACAGTTCGTCCTGCTGCGTCGCCGACGCGACGCAGCAGGACGAACTGGGAGGCACAACATGGCCTACATGCTGCGACGCTTCGGGTTCTACCTCGTCGCGTTCTGGGTGTCGATCACCCTCAACTTCTTCCTCCCCCGCTTCATGCCCGGAGACCCGGTGTCGCGCATGGTGGCGCGCCTGCAGGGCCAGCTGCGCCCCGACCAGATCGAGGCCTTGAAGGAGTCGTTCGGACTCAGCGACGCCCCCCTGTGGGAGCAATACCTGCGCTACCTCGGTCAAGTCTTCACCGGCAATCTCGGGTTCTCGATTTCGAGGTTCCCGACGCCGGTGGTCGACGTCATCGGAAGCGTGATCGGCTGGACGCTTCTCCTCGGCTTCGTGTCGCTCCTCATCGCCGTCATCATCGGCAACGTTCTCGGCATCCTCGCGGCGTGGCGCCGAGGCGGAGTCCTCGACTCGTATGTCCCGCCCATCCTCATATTCATCGGCTCGTTCCCCTACTTCTGGCTGGCGATGGGGCTGCTATACGTGTTCGGGGTGGTGCTCGGGTGGTTCCCGGTGCGGCATGCATTCGGCGTCGGTATGACTCCCGGATTCACCCTCGCCTTCATCGCCGACGTCGCCTACCACCTGATCCTGCCCGCCACCTCGATCGTGCTCGTATCGATCGGCGGCTGGATGCTGGGGATGCGCAACACGATGATCGCCACCAACGCCGAGGACTACATCGTCATGGCCGAGGCGAAGGGTCTGCGTCCCAACCGCGTCAGGACGAACTATGCGGCGCGCAACGCGCTTCTCCCGTCAGTCACCGCGTTCGGGATGTCGCTGGGCTTCCTCGTCGGCGGCGCGCTCCTCACCGAGGTCGTCTTCGCGTATCCGGGGATCGGCTACACCCTGCTCTCGGCGGTGCAGAACCTCGACTACCCCCTCATGCAGGGGATCTTCCTGACGATCACCACATTCGTGCTGATCGCCAACTTCCTCGTGGACATCGTGTACGTGCGGCTCGACCCGCGCGTGCGCGTGAGCTGAACGGAGCGACTGATGTCTCTCGCACAGAATCCTCAGGCGATGGCCGAGCTCGGTCTCGGCACCGCGCCCGGCCCTGATGGCCAGCCTCAGGTTGCACCGCCGCCGACCCGCAAGCGCGGCGGCGGAGGACTCCTCCGGGGGGTCATGGGCAACACCAAGGCGGTCGCCGGAATCGTGATCCTCATCATCTTCCTGCTGATCGCGGTCTTCGCCCCCGTCATCTCGCCGGGAGATCCTAGCCTCATCACCGGATTCGGCTCCCAGCCGCCCTCGCCTGAGCACTGGCTCGGCACCACGGCCAAGGGCCAGGACGTCCTCGCCCTGAACATCTGGGGTTCACGCTCGTCCCTTTTCGTCGGCTTCTCGGTCGGGATCCTGGCATTGCTCGTCGGCCTCCTGGTCGGTCTGGCCTCGGCTTATCTCGGACGCTGGGTCGACAACCTCCTGTCGCTCGTCACCAACGTGTTCCTGCTCCTGCCCGGCCTGCCCCTGCTCGTGATCCTGGCGACGTTCCTGCCACAGGGGCTGGGCACCGTCATCCTGGTGCTCGTCATCACGGGATGGGCAGGGTCGGCGCGCGTGCTCCGCTCCCAGGCGATGTCTATCCGGGGAAAGGATTTCGTGGGTGCCTCGCAGGTGACCGGCGAAAGCGGTCTCCGCATCATGTTCCGAGAGATGCTGCCGAACATGGCGTCGATCGTCATGAGCACCTTCCTCGCGTGCGTCATCTTCGGAATCGGCGCGCAGGCGGGCCTCGAGTTCCTGGGCCTCGGCGACATCAGCACCGTCAGCTGGGGAACGAACCTCTACTGGGCGAGCAACGACGGGGCGCTGCTTACCGGGGCCTGGTGGGTCTTCGTCCCTCCCGGCGTCTGCATCGCGCTCGTCGCGTTCGCACTCGCCCTGGTCAACTACGGCGTCGACGAGACGACGAACCCGCGCCTGCGCCGGCCCCGCCGCCGCACCACACCTGATGAGCCCACGCGGGTGGCGGCATCCGCGAAGAACAGCACAGTGCAGGCCGCCGTGTCACAGAAGGAGCACACGCCATGAGCACTCCCTTGCTCGAGGTCGATGATCTCAGCGTCGAGTACGTGACCGAGGCTCGCACCGTCCGCGCGGTCGACCGGGTCACGTTCTCGATCGCCGAACGCGAGGTGTTCGGCTTGGCCGGCGAGTCCGGCTGCGGAAAGTCGACGATCGCCAACGCGATCCTGCGCCTGCTGCGCGACCCCGCCGTCATCGCGGGCGGATCCATCCGATTCGCCGGAACCGACGTTCTGGCGTTGAATGCTGACGAACTGCGCGACTTCCGCTGGCGTCAGGTGGCGATGGTCTTCCAGAGCGCGATGAACTCGCTGAATCCCGTGATGACCATCGGCGACCAGATCGCCGACATCTACACCACCCACGAGGGCGTGTCGAAGAAGACGGCCATCGCTCGGGCCGGTGAGCTGCTGGATCTCGTCGGCATTCCGCGGGACCGCCTGCGGTCCTACCCGCATCAGCTCTCGGGTGGAATGCGGCAGCGCGTCGTCATCGCGATGGCGACGGCCCTGCGGCCGCCGCTGTTGATCATGGATGAGCCGACGACGGCGCTCGATGTGGTCGTGCAGCAGGAGATCATGGCGCAGATCAAGGATCTGCAGCAGGAGCTGGGATTCGCGATCCTCTTCATCACGCACGACATCTCGCTGATGGTCGAGCTGTCGGACCGGATGGCGATCATGTACGCGGGCCGCTTCGTCGAGACCGCGCCCGCGAAAGAGATCTTCGACTCTCCGAAGCATCCGTACACACGCGCGCTGATGAACGCGTTCCCTCCCATGGCTGGTCCGCGCACGCGTCTTCAGGGCCTGGGTGAGGGCGTGAGGTTCCGCGACATCCCCGACCTGGAAGCGGTGACGCCGAACCACTGGGTGGCGCCGAGCACCGACGACAACCTGATCACGGAGGCCATCTCATGACCGACCACGACACCCCGGTGCTCTCCACGCGGGGACTGCAGAAGACCTTCACGATCGGCGGGTCCTTCTCTCGCAAGCAGGTGCGCGCCCTCGGCGGGGTCGACCTCGACATCGCCCACGGTGAGATCGTGGCACTCGTCGGTGAGTCGGGAAGCGGCAAGTCCACGCTCGCACGCTGCATCGCGCGGCTCGAGCAGCCGTCCGGAGGGACCTTTCTGTTCGAAGGCGAAGACATCATCGCCACCTCGAAGCGACGCGCGACGCGCGAATACCGTTCGGCGGTGCAGATGATCTTCCAGGATCCGTTCGGCTCGCTGAACCCGGTCCACCGGATCGGACACTTCCTCGAACGCCCGCTGCGCATCCACGGCGCCGCCTCAGGCCGGGCCGCGATCGAGCAGGCGAAGCGCCGGCTCATGGCGAAGGTGGGGCTGCCCGACGAGTTGCTCGACCGCTACCCGCACGAGCTCTCGGGTGGTCAGCGGCAGCGCATCGCCATCGCCCGCGCCTTGGCGGTGAACCCCCGACTCCTGCTCGCGGACGAGCCGACGTCGATGCTCGACGTCTCGGTGCGGATCGGGGTGCTCAACCTCATGCGCAGCCTCTGCGAGGAGCAGGGCATCTCCATGCTGTACATCACGCATGACCTCGCGTCGGCGCGCTATCTCGCAGACCGCATCGTCGTGATGTTCGCCGGCGAGTTCGTCGAGGGCGGAGACGCGATGGAACTGCTCGCACAGCCCGCCCATCCGTACACCCGGCTTCTCATCTCGGCGGTTCCCGATCCCAAGCGGACGGATCCATTCGATGCAGTGGAGCGTGCGCAGCTGCGTCGCGAGGTCTTGCAGCCCACCGAGTGCCGGTGGTCGGGAGAGGCAGCCGAGCCGTGCTCTGCCGAGAAGCCGGTCTTTCACCGACTCAGTGAGAGGCCGGAGCACTGGGTGCGCTGCGGTCTTTACGCACCGCCGGCGGACGCGCCCGGAACCGCACTGGAACAACCCGCAGACCAGCAGGGGAACGACGCCGCATGACCAGCCACACGTCCGCCCGCCCCGACGCGGCAGCGACTGATCTCGCGGCGCGAGCTGCACTCGACCCGCACCGCCCTGCGTTCCACTTCGTCGCACCGGCAGGCTGGTTGAACGACCCCAACGGACTCACGCAGCGGGACGGCTGGTACCACCTCTTCTACCAGTACAACCCGTTCGCCGCGGTTCACGACCGGATCCACTGGGGACACGCACGCAGCACCGACCTCGTGCACTGGGAGCACCTTCCGATCGCACTGGAGCCCGGCGACGGCCCCGACGCGGACGGCTGCTGGTCGGGTGTGCTGGTTGACGACGACGGCGTGCCCACGCTGGTGTACTCGGGCCGTCACGACGGCATCGAACTGCCGTGTGTCGCCACAGGCTCGGCTGACCTGCTGGAGTGGACGACAGATGCCGCGAACCCGGTCATCCCGGCTCCGCCGAGCGACCTCGACATCGTCGCCTTCCGCGACCATTGCGTGTGGTGGGAACCGGGATCGGACGCCGCCGCGGGGCGCTGGCGTCAGATCGTCGGCGCCGGCATCCGCGGGATCGGCGGGACCGCGCTCCTCTACGAGTCCCGCGACCTTCGCTCGTGGCAGTACATCGGACCGCTGCTCGTCGGGGACGCGAATTCTCAGCCGTGCACAGCTCCGGATTGGACCGGGACGATGTGGGAGTGCGTCGACCTGTTCCGCGTCGAATCCGAGAAAGACACGACGGACGTGCTCGTCTTCTCCGCATGGGACGAGGGCGTGACACACCATCCGCTCTACTGGACGGGCGACTACCGGGGCGACCGCTTCGAACCACGGGCGCTGCATCGCCTCGACCTGGGAGGCCGCTTCTTCTACGCGCCCCAGTCGATGCGGGACGAGGCGGGCAGGCGCCTCATGTTCGGATGGATGCAGGAGGGAAGGACGGATGCCGCGGCCGTCGCCGCTGGATGGTCCGGGGTGATGTCGCTGCCGCGTGTGGTCTCCGCGAGTGCGGACGGATCGCTGCACCAGGCGCCGGCGCCGGAGGTCGATGCCCTGCGTGCCGACCTCCTCTTCGACGGTGACGCAGCTGGAGTGAGCCCTCGCGCGCTCGACGGCGATCAGCTCGATCTCGAGCTTGAGGCGACGCTCGCTCCGGGCGGCTCGGTCGAACTGACGGTGCGCGCCACACCGGACGGCCAGGAGCGGACCGTTTACCGACTGCGCCGGGTCGGCGGCGAGGCGGAGCTTACGCTCGACCGGACCCGGTCCAGTCTCGATGAGAGCACCGACGCAGAGCTGCTGTCGGGACGTGTGCCGCTTGACGGCGACGCGGTGCGGCTGCGCGTTCTCGTGGATCACTCCGCGCTCGAGGCCTTCGCGAACGGCGTTCCGCTCGCCGCCCGCGTCTACCCGACACGTCAGGACTCGACACGCATCGCCGTCGATCTCGACGGCGCCCGAGCTTCGCTGCGGGCCTGGCGGGTCGCATCCGTCCGCTGACGTCTCAGCCCCACCCATCGGCCGCAGCCACGCTGCCCGGACTCGAAGGTGACCTGTGGAGAACTCACCCGTGGTATCACGTCGCACACTCTTCGCCGGGGCCGGGGCCGGGGCTCCAGCTCTCGGAGGCGCGCTCGCCGTGGCGGGAGTCGCCGCTCCTGCCTCGGCCGAGTCCCTCACCGCCGAGACCGGCGCTGCCTGAAAGGACGCAACCGCATGCGGCCCACTTACCACTTCAGCGTTCGCGACAACTGGAAGAACGACCCGCAGCGCCCCATCTACCTCGATGGCGAGTACCACTACTACTACTTGTACAACGCCGACTACATCGACGGCGGCGGAGGCACGTCATGGCGCCGCGCGACGACACGCGACCACGTCTCGTTCCGCGATCGCGGCGTCGCTATCCCGAAGTTCAGCAACGCGAACGGCGACTGCTGGTCAGGATGCCTCGTCGTCGATGAGCGCAACACCGCCGGGTATGGCGAAGGCGCGGTCATCGCCCTCCTGACGCAGGCGCCCGAGGGGAAGCAAGCGCAGTATCTGTGGTACTCGACGGATCGGGGACGGTCCTTCCGCCCCGGCGGGGACGCGCCGGTCCTCCCGAACCCGGGAGTGCCGGACTTCCGCGACCCGAAGGTGATCTGGGACGCCGACCGCCGGCGGTGGTTCATGGCGAACGCGGAAGGGCAGAGGATCGGGTTCTACATATCGGCCGATCTGCGCTCGTGGGAGCGCGTCGGCGAGTTCGAGCGCACCGACCTCGGCGTGCTGGAGTGCCCCGACATCTTCCGCATGACAGCGGACGACGGCAGCTCGCATTGGATACTCGGCACCAGCGCCAATGGCAAGGGTCGGGGTCTGCCGGCGACCTATGCGTATTGGACCGGGGCATTCGATGGCGCGTCATTCGTTCCCGACCATGGCGAGCCGCAGTGGCTGGACTACGGGTTCGATTTCTACGGTGCGGTGACGTACCCGGATCACGACGGCTCGGGGGCTGAGGATGCGACTCTCCGCCGCGCAATCGGCTGGGCCAACTTCTGGGACTACCCGCACAACACACCCACGCTCGCAACCGACGGCTACAACGGCGACGACATGATCGTGCGCGACGTCCGGCTCAAGCGGGGGATCGGCGGGTACTTTCTCGCCTCGACCCCGACCGCGGCGCTCGAGCGGTACGCGACGAAGACGCACCGACTGGGCGATGTCGTCGTGAGCGGCACGCGCGATCTCGATGTGCGGTCGCTCGCTTACGACCTGTCGTGCGAACTGGCGTGGGACCCGGCGGCCGCTCCCGCGAATGTCGGGATCGAGGTGTGCCGTGCCTCCGGCGGGGGGCGCCACGTCGCGGTGGGCGTATACCTGCGCGGCCCATTCGTGTACGTCAACCGTCGTCCGACCGTCAACCCCACCGGTGGCGAGTCGCAGACTCCTATCGACCCCTCAACCGGGCGCCTGATGATCCGCCTCCTTGTCGATCGCACGAGTGTGGAACTCTTCGTCGGAGACGGTCGCGTCGTGCACTCCCACCGCGTGTTCCCGCTCGAAGGCGACGACCGCCTCCGTCTCTACGCCCACGATGGCCAAGCCACCTTCCGCGGACTCACGATCCGCGAACTGTCGATCCCATGAAGGCGGCCGTTGGATCGATTGTGGGGTCAGACATGTGCACATCCCTTCCAGATCGTGATGTGTACCGCCGCTCACGCGCCAACGGTAGGTCGAGCGTCGGCGCGCAGGGAGGGGCTGGCGGAACCCCCCTGCGCGGCGTTGCGTCGCCGCGCCGCCGAATCTCCCGGCGCGATGAGGATGAGCGCGATGAGCAGGCTGAGGCCCAGGAAGATGCTCGCTCCGGTCAGCGCGGCGGTCGCCTCTGCCCTGATCGTCGCAGCCGCGCCTGTGGTTCCCCCCGCGGCGGCACCCGCGACGGCGACGAGGATGCCGAGACCCAGTGACGAGCCGACCTGGTGGAAGGTGTTCACGACACCCGATGCCGCGCCGGCATCTGCGGGCGCGGCGCCGGTGATTCCGAAGGTGGTCATGGGTGCGAACGCGAGCCCTTGTCCGGCGCCGATCAGCAGCATGGGGAGGGCGACGGCGGTGACGTAGTCGCTCGTCGGCGTGATGTGGCTGAGCCAGAACATGCCGCCGAGCGTGAGTGCGATCCCTGCGATGAGCGGCACGGTGTTGCCGATTCGGGCGGTCAGCCGGGGTATCGCCATTGCGACGACGAAGTTCACCAGGGTCATCGGCAGGAAGGCGAAGCCCGCCTGGATCGGGGTGAAGCCAAGCGCCTCCTGCAGGTACTGGCTGGTGAAGAAGAAGAACCCGATCATCGCGCCGAGGTAGAGCAGCCGGGTCAGGTAGGCGCCGGCCCGCGTCCGGCTGGCGAACAGCCGCAGCGGCATGATCGGCTGCGAGGCCCGCGCCTCGGCGACGACGAAGACGGCGAGGACCACGGCCGCGACCCCGAACCCGGCCACCGTGGCGGGGCTGGTCCACCCGTTCTCTGCGGCGTTGAGGATCGCGAAGACGAGTGCACCGACACCGAGGGTGGAGGTGATCGCCCCGACGAGGTCGAACCGACCGGGCAGAGCGGGCGTGCGGGGGAGGAACCGCGGTGCCAGGAGCAGCATCGCGAGCCCGATCGGGACATTGATGAAGAACCCGGCCCGCCATGAGAACCAGGACGCCATCGCACCGCCCACGACCAGACCGAGGCTCGCACCGATGCCGGCGGTGGCCGAATACCACGCGACCGCACGGGAGCGTTCCCTGCCCTCGAAAGTCGCCGTGATGAGGGACAGCGCCGACGGAGCCACGATCGCTGCACCGATGCCCTGGATGGCTCGGGCCGTGATGATCCACCATCCGGCAGGGGAGAGGGCGATCAGCAGTGATGCGACGGAGAAGACGATGAGGCCGAGGATGAACACCGGCTTACGGCCGAGGATGTCGCCGGCGCGTGCCCCGAGCAGCAGCAACCCGCCGAACACCAGCGTGTAAGCGTTCTGCACCCACGCCAGCTCCGTGCCGTTCAACTGCAGGTCGGCCTGCAGGCTGGGCAATGCGGTGAAGATCACGGAGTTGTCGAGCAGGATCATGAAATAGCTGACCAGGACAATGGCCAGGATCGCGCCCTTGTGGAGCGGGGCTGTCCTGATCGCACCCGCTGCGAGAGGCAGAGATTGCGCGGCCATCAGACCGTGACCATGACCTTGAGGGCTGCTCGGCTGTCCATGGCCCGATACCCGGCGGGCACGTCGGTCAGCGAGATGGTGCGGTCGAAGACCCGGCCGGGGTTGATCGCGCCAGACATTACCTGCGGGATCGCCGCCTCGATGTAGGCGCGGACGGGTGCGGGGCCGCCCGCGAGGCGGGCGTTCTTGCCGAACAGCGACCCGAACCCGATACCCGCCTCCTCATACTGCGGGACGCCGACGCGGGAGATGATGCCGCCGGGACGGACGATGCCGTGGGCCTGCTCGTACGCCGGCATATGCCCGACCGCCTCGAGGACGATGTGCGCGCCTTCCCCGTCGGTCAGATCCATCACCCTCGCGATACCGTCCTCGCCGCGCTCGGCGACGACGTCGGTTGCGCCGAACGCGACGCCCAGGTCGGTGCGAGCGGTGTGTCGTCCCATCAGGATGATCCGCTCCGCGCCCAGCTGCTGGGCAGCGAGCACGGCCGACAGGCCGACGGCCCCGTCCCCGATCACCGTGACGGTCTTGCCGGGCTCGACGTGTCCCATGTGGGCGGCGTGATATCCGGTCAGATACACGTCGGACAGGGTCAGCAGCGACGCGAGCATGCCCTCGTCCGCCGTGGCAGGGTCAAGGTCCGGGACCTTCACGAGGCTGCCGTCGGCGAGCGGGATCCGGGCAAGATCTGCCTGAAGGCCGCCGGTCTCCGCGCTGCCGTACCAGCCCCCGTGTACGCAGGAGGTCTGGAACCCCTCGCGGCAGAACACGCAGGTATTGTCCGAGAATGCGAACGGAACGATCACGAAATCGCCAGGCTTCACGGTGGTGACGTCGGAGCCGACCTCTTCGACCACCGCGATCAGCTCATGGCCCATCGGGCTGCCCTCGCCGGAGTTCTCCATGGAGTGGTAGGGGTGCAGGTCGGACCCGCAGACGCACGAACGCACAGTGCGGACGATCGCGTCCGTTGAGTTCTTCAGGGTCGGGTCGGGAACGGTTTCGACGCGGACGTCACCGGCGCCGTACATGAAAGTCGCAAGCATGCGAGAGAACTCCTCGGGGTCGTCAGTGGATGTATGCAGTTGACCCCGCGCGATGCGCGCGTGGCAGTGACGGCCGTCCCCGGTACTGCCAGACCCTCCCAGGCGTGAGAGCGTGCGCGTAGCGTCGAGGATCATGGACCATCGCAGCGAGGTGCGGGAGTTCCTGGCCGGCCGCCTGCACCGCATCACTCCGGACCAGGCCGCTCTGCCCGCGTACGGCGGCAGCAGGCGGGTGCCCGGGCTGGGCCGTGAGGAAGTCGCGATGCTCGCCCTCCGCCGACGCCCTCCGAATGCTCGCGAGCTGGGCAGTCTCTCCCGCGCTGCCGGCAGCCAGACCCCAGAGCACATCCGCCGACGGATAACGCCCACGGTCCTCGACCGCGTCGACCAGATCGTCTCACCCGGCGCCACCCTCACTCCGTAGGAGATCCGATGAACATCGAACCCGTCCAGCCCACCGCGAAGAACCCGCCGGACAAGTTCGCCGGCGACGTGTGGCTCGACACCATCGCCACCCCCCATGAAGCGGATCAGCGGATGACGGTGGCCACGGTACGGTTCGCGCCTGGCGCCCGCACCGCCTGGCACTCCCATGCCCGCGGCCAGTACCTGCGGGTCACGCAGGGTGTCGCGCGCTTCGGCCACCGGGACGGCACGATCATCGACGTGCCCGCCGGGCAGACGCTGTACACCCCGCCAGGAGAGGACCACTGGCACGCCGCCGCGCCGGGATGCTTCATGGAGCACATCGCGATGCTCGAAGCGGGCGACGACCCGGCCACGACGACGCTCTGGAAAGAGCACATCACCGACGCCGAATACAACGGCTCCGCGAAGAAGGGAGACGCCGATGACCGGATGGACTGACACCGAGCTGCGCGAGCTCGACCGTTCCGGCGAGGTGAGGGTCGCCGGGCGTCGTGCCGACGGGACCAGCCGCACCCTCACGATCGTGTGGCACGTCGTCGTCGACGGGAAGCTCTACCTGCGGTCCGTGAAAGGACCGGGCGGCGAATGGTACAAGGGCGTCGCCCGCCACTTCGAGGGCTTTCTACGCTGGGGCGCCAACACCCGCGCCGTCGCGTACACCCTCGACCCTTCGCACGACGACGCGATCGACAAGGCCTACTTCGCCAAGTACGGCAACGGATCTCCCAGCCGCTCGATCACCAGCCCGCTCGCCAAGCAGACCACGCTGCGCGTCGACCCGCGGTGACGTGATGCGGACGCGATTGCGCGGCAAATGGAGCCGGAGATGGCCTCCAGCTGCCGGGCATGCAAGCCAAAGAAGGGAGGCGCGGGAGGTCTGCTGATGTTTCGCGTCGAGGGTCCACCGAGGGGTCCCCGAGCATCCTGCCGTGCTTCCTCGAGCGAGCCGTTCGAGCTCACAAAGATGGTGCCCTGCGAACCGACCCGGGATGACTCTGCGGCTAGCTCGACACGTCGGAGCCTCGCTGGAGGAGACCGAATCCGAACGGTGCCCGGCCTAGGTCGTCCCGCGCTGGATGAGGCTGAACGCCGGCTCGAGAATCGGCCGCTCGTCGACGGGTTCGCCGATGCCGACCAGTGTCATGGTGATGAGGTTGTGCGCGGCGGCTTTCACGTCGTACCCGATGGTTGTCAGGGGCGGGTAGGTGACTGCAGACAGGGGCGTGTTGTCCATCCCGATGATCCCCACGTCTGCGGGGATGCGCCAGCCGCTCTCGGACGCCGCCGAGACCAACGCGGTTGCGACGTCATCGTTGTAGCAGGCGATGCCCGTGCCGCGATCAATGGCTTTGATCGCGCGCAGCGCGTCGGCGGAGTTGATGCCGAGTTGCAGTGAGGCGGGTTCCGCGAGGCCACCCTCCCGGCAGACTTGCCGGACGCCGTCCTCCCGATCCATGCCGAACGGATCCTGGCGCGAGTCCCGCAAGTGCGCGAACGCGAGCTTCTTGTATCCCCGGTCGATGAGGTGACGTGCCTGGAGGCGGCCGATCCCCGCGTCGGCCTCAGGTCCGGAGCCGGTTGTCACCGGATCGAACGATTTGACACCTCGTTCGCTCAACAGCGTCAACTCCTCTTCGGTGAAAGGTGTGAGTGACACCACCGCTCGGGGCTTCATCCCCGTGATGACTCGATCCAACGGCGCGGTCGTGGGTGTCGCCAGGTGCAGCAGGAGAGTCAGGCCGTGCGTGGCGAGATCCTCCGCCGCCGTCTGGAAGATGTCTTGAAGGTTGCCGCCGAACGTGGTGTTGGGAAGCACCGCGAGCACGATGTCGCTTGAGCCTTTCGCCAGAGTGCGTCCGGCCTGCGAGGGCTGATAGCCGAGTTCGGCGGCCGCGCGCCTCACCCGGTCGCGGGTTTCACTTGCGAATCGCTGACCCCGGCCATTCAGGATCTGACTCACGGCCCCGCGTGAGACGCCGGCAAGCCGTGCCACGTCTTCGCTGGTAGTCGTGCTCATGGTTCACATCCTAAAGCTGTTGACGCGCGATACCTAGATGTGGTTTCATAGGTAACGCGCGATACCTACCCGATCGTGCCGGCAAAGCAGCCCGTTCCCGCAAGCCTTGACACAGGAGTCGCCCCGTGGAATCAGCAGAAGACAACATCGAATCGATCGCAGGTGTCGCAGCGCCGCTAGCAGGTCCCGTGGCCGCCGAGGCGACAGCGAGCCTCGCGGACGCGGAAGGCATCGATGAACTGGGGAGCGACCAGCCGAAGGTGAGCCGCGGGTGGATCACCCTGCTCTTCTTCGGAATCTTCGGCGTCTACCTCGCCTACGTCACGCCTGTCGCGATCTCCCTGTCGATCCGCGTGCAGGACCTTGCCGCGGATCACGACGAGTATCTCGGTCTGATCATCGGCGTCGGTGCCCTCGCCGCGCTGCCCCTCGGGCCACTTGCCGGCCAGTTGAGCGACCGCACACGTAGTCGGCTGGGCCGACGCCGCCCGTGGCTGATCGGCGGAACGCTCGGGGGTGTGCTGGCGCTGGCTGTGATGGCGTTCGCTCCGAACGTGTTTGTCCTGGGCCTCGGGTGGGTGCTCGCGCAGATGACGTTCAGTCTGGTCGTGAATGGGTTCGTGACCATCCAGGCGGATCGTCTTCCCGCTGTTCAGCGCGGCCGGGTCGCCGGCATCACCGGCACGGCGCAGCAGATCGCCCCCGTCGTTGGCGCCGTGATCGGCGGTTCTCTCGCGGCGAACCCGTACCTGATGATGCTCATTCCAGGTATTTTCGCGGTCCTACTCGTCGGGCTGTTCGTGATCTTCTACAAGGAGCCCGACAGCAGGGGTCTCACCTTCGATGCGCCGCTGTCGGTGCGTAAGGTACTCGCCGGGTATGTCTTCAATCCGATGGAGAACCGCGACTTCGGGTGGAACTGGCTCGCACGACTGTTCTTCTTCTTCGGCCTGACCCTCAGCTCGACCTACACGGCGTTCTTCTTCGCATCCAAGCTGGGACTGCAGGTTGCTGAGGTCGGCGGGTTGATCGCCACGGCTGGGCTCCTGGGCATCGTGGGAACGATCGGGGGCGCGCTCGGCGGTGGATTCCTGACAGACAAGCTGCGTCGTCGCAAGCCGTTCGTGCTGGGCTCAGCGATCATCTTCGCCGGCGCCACAACCCTGATGGCGTTCGCCCCCAACCTGCCTGTGCTTCTCGTCGGCAGCTTCCTCACCACGCTGGCGATCGGCATCTTCTCGTCGGTGGATCAGGCGCTGATGATCGACGTGCTGCCTGCAAAGGAGACGGATGCCGGCCGGTTCGTCAGCATCACCGGCTATTCGATCGCCATTGCACAGGCAACTGCGCCCTTCCTCGCGTCGGGCCTGCTGCTGATCGGCGCCACCGGTGCGGGTGGACAGAACTACACCGTGCTCTACATCGTCGCCGGAATCTTCACCATCATCGGTGGCCTGATCGTGCTGCGCGTCAAGTCGGTCCGGTAACCCCGGCCGACCCCGGGCACGACCTCCGAAGAGCAGCCGGGGAACGTAGCGACAGCCACCTCTCCGCGAACCATGAAGGACAAAATGACCGACCTGCCATTCCGTCGATCCGATCTTCCCATCGACGAACGCGCCGCCGACCTCCTGTCGAGACTCTCCCTCGAGGAGAAGGTCGGTCAGCTGACACAGTTCTTCCACCTCGGCATCGAGGTACCGGAGGGGCTCGACCTCGACCAGCTGCCACCCGAGCAGCGGGCGTATGCCGAGCAGCCCGCCATTGTGGCAAGATCCATCCGCGAGGGGACGACCGGGTCGATCCTTTTCGTCAAAGATCCGAAGACCGCGAACCGGATGCAGCGTGCGGCGGTCGAGGAGAGCCGCCTCGGCATCCCGCTGATCCTCGGCTTCGACGTCGTTCACGGTCTTCGCACGATCTTCCCGGTGCCGGTCGCGCTGGCCGCCACCTGGTCGCCCCAGATCATCGAGGCCGCCCAAGCGGCGGCAGCGGGGGAAGCCCGGGCGGTCGGAATCCACTGGTCCTTTGCGCCTATGGTCGACATCGCCCGCGACCCCCGTTGGGGTCGGATCATCGAGGGTGCGGGGGAGGACCCGCTGCTCGGCGCGGCGGTGGCTGCTGCGCAGGTGCGGGGGTTCCAAGGAGATCTGGGCCCGAAGAGCATCTTGGCGGGCCCGAAGCACTTCGTCGGCTACGGATCGGCGCGAGGCGGGCGCGACTACGACGACGCGGAGATCTCCGATTCGGAACTGTGGAACGTTTACCTTCCCCCTTTTCGCGCGGCGATCGAGGCCGGTGCGGCCAACGTGATGACCGCGTACATGGACTTCAACGGCGTTCCGGCGTCGGGCAATCGGCGCCTGCTCACCGACATCCTTCGCGGTGAGCTCGGCTTCGACGGCTTCGTGGTCTCCGACAACAACGCCGTAAGGTCACTCGAGACCCAGCATTTCGCGAAGGACCTCACGGATGCCGCCGTGCGGGCGGTGACCGCGGGCGTCGACATCGAGATGTGCATGTTCGATCCCGCGTATGCGCGGCTCGCCCAGGCGGTTCGGGACGGCCTCTTAGAAGAGGACGTCGTGGACGAGGCCGTGCGTCGAGTCCTCACCGCGAAGTTCCGGCTGGGACTGTTCGAGAACCCCTATGTCGACGAGGAAGCCGCAGCAGAGGTCCTGGACTCGGTGCAAAGTCGTGATCTGTCGCGTGCAGCCGCGGAGGCATCCATCGTCCTGCTCAAGAACGACGCCGGAACGCTGCCGCTGAACGCCGCGGCACTGAGCTCCGTCGCCCTCATCGGGCAACTGGGAGACAGCAAACGAGACACGCTCGGCCCATGGGTGTTCGATCACGACACCGACGAGACCGTCACGATCCTGGAAGGGCTTCGCTCCCGGCTCGGCGACCACGCCAAGGTCGAGTTCGCGCCAGGAGCCGGCATCCCACGTCGCGTGTTTCCGTCGATGTTCGACCAGATGGACCCCACCGTCGCGGCCACTCCGGAGGACTACGACGAGGAAGCGGAGACCCGACGAGCGGTGCAGCTCGCGGCCGACTCGGACCTCGCGGTCGTGGTCGTCGGCCAGCGGCAGAATCAGATCGGCGAGAACGCGTCGACCTCGACCCTCACCCTTCCTGGTGCGCAGGAGGACCAGTTGCGGCAGATCGTGGCAACAGGGACACCGGTCGTGCTGATCGTCATGTCCGGCCGGCCGCTCGACCTGCGGTGGGCGGATGAGAATGTTCCGGCCATCCTGCAGGCGTGGTACCCGGGGACGAAGGGTGGCGACGCCGTCGCCTCAGTCCTCTTCGGTGACGCCTCGCCCGCGGGACGGTTGCCGTTCACCTGGCCCCGCCACGTCGGCCAGGTGCCCATCGGTTACGCGCACAACCGTACGTTCGCGCCGCAGGACCAGGGAGCCCGGTACTGGGAGGAAGAGAGCACGCCGCTCTACCCATTCGGCCACGGCCTCTCCTACGCCTCGTTCGAGTACGGCGAGCTCGTCCTGGATCGCGCGACCATCCCGGTCGGCGAATCGGTCGACGTCGCCGTCGACGTGTCGAACACATCCGGCCGAGACGCCGACGAGGTCGTTCAGCTATACATCCACCAGCGCTACGGCACCTCGTCACGCCCGGTCCGAGAGCTGAAGGCGTTCGAGCGCGTCACTATCGCCGCCGGTGAGACGCGGACGGTGCGCTTCGCTCTCGGCTCTGACCAGCTGCGGTACTGGAGTGCGGCCACGGGCGGGTTCGTGCAGGACGCCACCACTATCGACATCTGGGTCGGTGGAAGCTCGGCCGCCGACCTCGCGACGGTCCTCGAAGTCGCCGATGCCGGAGCATCCCACGATGGCGGCACGCAGTGACGCAGTCCCGGATCGTCTGCAATCCCGTCGACCTGCCCTATGCCTACTCGCACGTTCGCAGTCTGACCGGCAAGCGATCCCTCTCCCGCGAAGCAGCCGACCCCTCGATGGTTCTCTTCAAGGGGACGTACTTCCTGTTCACGTCCATGACGCCAGGATTCTTCTACTCCCACGATCTGGTCACGTGGTCACTAAGGCGCAGTGAGAACTTCCCGGCGTACGACTACGCACCGGATGTGCGCGAGGTCGACGGCGCGCTGATCATCTCGGCGTCACGACGCGGCAAGCCGTCGCCGTTCTACCGCACGACCGATCCTCTCGCCGATGACTTCGTCGAGATCTCGCCCGGCAGCTTCCCTTTCTGGGACCCGAACCTGTACCAGGACGACGATGGCCGTATCTATCTCTACTGGGGGTGCGATGCCCGTGTCCCTGTCCAGGGCGTGGAACTGGATCGGACCAGCTACGAACCCGTCGGAGCGCCCGTCGAACTCATCGCGAGCGATACAGCCGCGCGAGGGTGGGAACGCAACGGCGAGAACCACGACCCGAAGAAGAACAGCCTGCTCTCCAAGATCATCTTCGGCGGCAAGCCCTTCATCGAAGGAGCCTGGCTCACCAAGCACGGCGGCACCTACTACCTCCAGTACGCCGCCCCCGCCACCGAGCTGAACACCTACGCCGACGGGTACTACACCGGACCCAGCCCGCTCGGACCGTTCACCTACTCAGCGGACAGCCCCTTCTCTGCCAAGCCTGGCGGCTTCATCACAGGTGCCGGGCACGGCAGCACCTTCCAGGACAGTCACGGTAACTGGTGGCACGCCTCAACCATGCGTGTCTCGGTGAACCACACCTACGAGCGCCGGGTGGGACTCTTCCCGGCCGGGTTCGACGAGGACGGCACGCTGTTCTGCAACCAGAACTTCGCCGACTACCCCATGGTGATTCCCGACGGCCCCTTCGACGCGTGGAACGACACCTTCGCAGGGTGGATGCTGCTGTCGCACCGCAAGCTCGTGACGGCGTCCTCCTCGCAGCGTGGCCATGAGCCGGCTCTCGCGGTCAACGAGAGCGTCCGGGATTGGTGGGTCGCCGCGAGCAACGACGCAGGCGAGCACCTGACAGTGGACCTCGGCGACACGCTGTCGGTTCACGCCGTCCAAGTGAACCTTGCCGATCACCAGCTGGACAAGATCGCTGCGGCGCCGCGCACGTCCCTTCGCCAACTGGAAGGGCATCGCCGTCTGATCGAATCGACGGACCACCCGACGGAATACGTGCTCGAAGCGTCCGTCGACGGCGACACGTGGACTGTCTTGTGGGACGGGCGAGGCACCGGGGCGGATGCACCCCACAAGATGGTCACGATCCAGGACGGCATCGCCGCCCGGTACGTTCGAATCACGGGCTGCGCGATGCCCTTCGACGCACCTCTCGCCGTCAGCGGCCTGCGAGTGTTCGGAAGCGGTACGGGGGTCCCACCCGCGGCCGCCGACACGACGGCCCGCCGGCTCGATCCGCTGACAGCCGCGCTGTCGTGGCAACCTGTCGCCGGAGCCAACGGGTACAACGTCAGGTACGGCCGGGACGCGGAGAAGCTCTACCACAGCTGGCTCGTCTACGACCAGACCGAACTGAACCTCAGTTCCCTCAACGCGGGGGAGTCCTATTGGGTCGCCGTTGACGCGTTCAACGAGAACGGCATCACCCCCGGGGCGGTTTCGTCCATCTCCCGGCAGCCCCATGAGACGGCGAGGACGAGATGACATCCGTCCTGTTCACCGACGGGTGGACCGTCGCCGCGCGTGGCGAAGCGCCGCGCCCGGTGACGCTTCCGCACGACGCGATGATCACCGAGAAGCGGACCGCGGATGCTCCCTCCGGCGCGCACGGCGGATACTTCCCCGGCGGAAGGTACCTGTACAGCAAGACGTGGGCGGCCCCGTCGGAAGCCGGCGAACGGCAGTGGCGTCTCTTCTTCGAGGGCGTGTACGGAGACGCGACCATCCGACTGAACGGCGAAGTGGTCGGCCGCAACGTGAGCGGCTACCGGGAGTTCACCGTTCCCCTCGAGCGGGTGATCGCCGGCGGGGACAACGTGATTGAAGTGGATGTCGACAACTCCACTCAGCCGAACAGTCGCTGGTACTCCGGGTCGGGGATCTACCGAAAAGTCTGGCTGGAGGACGTCGGCGCCATCCACCTCCCGTACGGAGGGATCGGCTTTCGCACGATCATGCTGGGCAACCCGGCGACACTTGAAGCTGTTGTCCACCTTGCACCTGCCGCACTGGGTGCCGAGGTCACCGTCCGTCTTGACGACGACGGCGTCACAGCCGCGCAAGCGAGCGCCGTCGTAAGCAGCACTCAGACGACCGTCACCCTCGACGTCCTCGACCCGAAACCGTGGTCGGAGCGGTCGCCGCATCTGTACACCGCCGTGGTCAGCCTTGTGGCCGGCGGTGAGATCGTCGACGAGCAGGCGGTGCGGATCGGCCTGCGCACCGTTGAGGTCGACCCTCGTCGAGGCCTTCTGATCAACGGTGAGAGAGTCCTTCTCCGCGGTGGATGCGTCCATCACGACAGTGGCCCGCTCGGAGCGGCGACATTCCGGACGGCGGAGCATCGCCGGGCGCGGATTCTGAAGGAGAACGGGTTCAACGCCATCCGCAGCGCTCACACCCCGATGTCCCGCGATCTGCTCGACGCGTGCGATGAACTGGGCCTCTACGTACTGGATGAGCTGACCGACGTCTGGTACCACCCGAAGACGGAATTCGATCTCGCGTCGCGGTTCGACGAGATCTGGCCCGACGACGCGCGCGCCATGGTCGCGAAGGATCGCAATCACCCGTCCGTGATCATGTACTCGATCGGCAACGAGAACACCGAGACCCGGACGCCGAAAGGCGTCGAGACGGCCCGGGAGATGCGTGCGTTCGTCCGCACACTCGACCCGGATCGGCCCGTCACAACAGCAGTGAACTTCCTTCTGAATCTCATGGCCGGCGGCAAAGGTGGGGCCCCGTCGGCAGCTCCCGCGCCTGCCGCATCATCGAAGAAGCGTCCGTCGGCGGTCACCAGCACCGCCGCGAACATCGTCGCGGACCGGCTGGGCAGCATCATGCAGCTGGTCGCCCGCGCACCGGGCACCGACAAGGCAACCCGCGATGTCATCGGCACGCTCGACGTCGCTTCCTACAACTACGCCTGGGGCAGGTACAAGGGCGACGCGAAACGCCATCCCGATCGTGTGATCCTCGGATCGGAATCCCTGCCCGGCGACATCGCGCGGCTCTGGCCGAACGTTCAGAAACTCCCGAACGTGATCGGTGACTTCGCCTGGACCTCCTGGGACTACCTCGGAGAAGCAGGGGTCGGCACGTGGGCGTACGGAGAGGACTCGCTCACCGCGGGACTGTCCAAGCCCTACCCTCATCTGACCGGAGGGCCTGGGGCGATCGACATCACCGGCGTCGCCGGCGCGCCAGCGCTGCTCAGTCGCGCCGTGTGGGGCCTGCTCCCTGAGCCGGCGATCACTGTGCGGCCACTGGACCGAGCGAAGGAGAGGGTTCGGCGCACAGCCTGGCGCAGCACCGACGCGGTGAGCAGCTGGTCGTGGGCGGGCGCCGAGGGCCGCGAAGCCGAGCTGGAGATCTATGCCGGCGACGACGAAGTCGAGGTCTTCCTGAACGGGAGATCCCTGGGCCGCAAACGCGCCGGCGTCAAAGCCGGGTACGTCACCCGGTACCGCGCAGCGTACGAGCTCGGCGAGATCGTCGCCGTCGGGTACCGCCAGGGTGCGGTCGTCTCGCGCAGCGTTCTGCGATCGGCGCAATCCCCAACCCTGCGCGTCAACCCGGAGACGCCCGACCTTGCCGCCGATCGGCAGGAACTCGCCTTCCTGCGCATCGAGATCGCCGACGACAACGGTGTGGTCGAGATGCTCCAAGACGACATCGTGACGGTCGAAGTCCAAGGCCCTGCGACGCTTGTCGCGCTGGGCAGCGCCGCACCCGCGACGTCGGAGTCGTTCGCGGCTGGGCAGCACAGCACGCACTACGGGCGCGCGCTCGCGATCATCAGAAGCGATGGCACACCTGGCCCGATCATCGTGCGGGCCTCGAGCCGGCGTCACGGGACGGCCGAGGCGCAGGTGACCGCCCGACTGGCGCAGGTGACCGCCCGAGAGGATGCCTGATGCGCATCGGCGTGCTCGGTGCTGCCCGTATCACTCACGGGGCCCTCATCGCTCCGGCATCACGCGTGTCCGGTGTGAGCGTCACGGCGATCGCCGCACGGGAACCCGGCAGAGCGCGAGCCGCCGCCCGCCGACACCGCATCCCGCGAGTCCACGACACGTACGCTCACCTCCTCGCCGACGAGTCCCTGGACGCGGTCTACATCCCGCTTCCGGCGGCCCTGCACGGTTACTGGACACGAGCGGCACTGAGTGCCGGCAAACACGTGCTCGTCGAGAAGCCGTTCACCGCCAACGCGGCCGAAGCTGAGCAGGTCGCGGCGGCGGCCGCCGCGAGCGGGCTCGTCGTTATGGAGGCGCATCACACCACCCACCATCCGTTCACCGCACGAATCGCCGAAGTCATCACCTCCGGAATCCTCGGACCGATCGAATCCGCACGCGCCACGTTCTGCGTCCCAGTCCGCCCCGGCCGCGACATCCGGTGGGACTTCGGACTCGGCGGCGGCGGCCTCATGGATGTCGGCTGCTACCCCATCCGCATGCTGCGCGACATCTTCGGCGCCGACCCGACGGTTGATTCTGCCCGGGCGTCGTGCCGAGGCGATATTGATCGGCTCATGACCGCGCAGCTGACTTTCGACGGTGTGCCGGCCACCGTGCTGAGTTCGATCTGGTCGCGTCGCCTGCTCTCCGCGCGACTCGAGCTGCGCGGCGCGCACGCCCGCATGCGAGTGCGCTGGCCGTACCATCCGCAGCAGGGTGCGCGTCTGCTCATCGACGGTCCCGGCATCCGTGTCCACGAGAAGGCAGATCGCCGCTCCAGCTATGACTACCAGCTGGAGGCGTTCCGTGACACCGTCGAACGCGGCGGCCTGAACATGACCGACGCGAACGCCGGCACCGCGACCATGCGGACCATCGACCAGATCTACCAGGCCGCGGGGATGCGCCTTCGAGTACCACGTGACGCCAGCCCCACCGGGTCACGAGAGAACAACGCTGCGGCTACCGGGAGTGGTGATGACGATGCCTGACCTCAGGAGTTCCGAATGGTACGCGGGTGACGACCGCAACTCCTATATCCACCGTGCGTGGATGCGCCGCGGCGTGCCCGGCTCTGCGTTCACCGGGCGCCCCCAGATCGCGATCGCCAACACGGCGTCGGATCTGACGCCGTGCAACAGTCACCTCGACGAGGTGGCGCAGGCGGTGAAGAACGGCATCTACGAGG
>NZ_JAKWJP010000004.1 GCF_022761035.1 Microbacterium sp. SS28 | reverse complement strand
GAGTACGAGCGTTCCGCTGTCCGACGACGGTCGCCCACGATCGAGGCGCCGCCCGCCATCGGTCCATCACCGGCCAGACTCTCGCGATCGCGGCCTTGCACAACCCGTCGCGGTCAGGGTGCACGGATAGGCGGCCGACAAGGATGCCCGCGCAGGGTGCCCCATCAGCGACGTCGGTCATGGCCGGCATTGCCACCGCGTCGCCGCGCGCCGGAGCTCAGAGCGAGGTGAGCTGCTCCGCGATCGCGCCGACGAGCGCAGGAGGCAGGGCGAGGGAATGCAGCTCGGCGAAGACGTCGACGTCGGGACGGCCCGAGGTCAGCACCTTCCAGGCGCGCTCCTTGTCGTCGTAGGGGTACTGCGCCGCATTCAGCACGGCGAACAGACGCTCATCGCGGCCGCGTGTGCGCGGCGTCGGCCCGGGGGAAGTCGCCACAACGAGCTCCAACCGGATGTCGCCCGACACCGTCACCGTCGCACCCCGCGGCGACGCCTCGGCGCCCGGCACCTCGTCTCCGTCGAGCCCCAGGAAGGTGACCGTCCAGGTGCGCATCGGAGGCACGATGCCGTCCGGCCCCTCGGCGGGACCGATCCGCAGCTCCCCCGACGCCTGGCTCCACGAAACAACGGTGCGGACGGAAGAGCCCTCGAGCTCGCCATCGTCCTCGACGAGCGTGAAAGAGCCGTCGGCCCCCGCCGCGATCACAAGATCGAACGCCGCAGGGTGGGCCGCGGCATCCGTCTCGTCCTCTGATGCCAGGGGAATGATCCCGCCCGCCTTGAGCAGCACCGGGATCGAATCGAGGTCGCGGTGCAAGTCGATCGTGCGGCCGCCCTGCAGCACCTGGCCCGAGTGCACGTCGGTCCACGTGCCGGGCGGCAGCCATGCCCTCACCGACCCGAGCAGCGTCACGCCGTCGCGCGGAGAGGTGATCGGCGCGACGAGCAGCTCGCTGCCGAACAGGAACTGCGTCGGCGCCGTGTACGCCTCGGGCGACTCGGGCCACTCGTAATAGAGAGGAAGCACGAGCGGGATGCCCGGCGCCGCTGCGCGGTGGTTCATCGAGTGCAGGTAGGGCACGAGCCGCACGCGCTCGCGCAGGGCGTCGCCCAGTGCCGCGCGGGACTCGGCGGGGAACGCCCAGGGCTCCTTCGCGAGGAACGGGTTGTCTGACGAGTGCAGGCGCAGGATCGGCGAGTACACGCCGAGCTGCACCCACCGGACGGTCAGCTCGTCGTCGCGCGTGCCGAACATGTGGCCGCCGATGTCGTGGCTCCACCAGGCGTAGCCGATGTTCGACGCCGTCGCCGTGAACTCGGGCTGGAACGCGAGCGAGTCCCAGCTGATGACGGTGTCGCCCGAGAAGCCCAGCGGGTAGCGGTGGCTGCCCGGCCCCGCGTAGCGCGAGAGGAGGAGCGGACGCCCGCCGTCGCGACCCGTGTCGAGGTAATGGAAGTGGTTGAGCATCCACAGCGGGTCGACGCCCGGCACGCGGGAGTGCGGGCCGTGCTGCCAGTCCATCCACCAGAAGTCGACGCCCTGCGCCTCGAGCGGGTGGTGCAGCACCTCGAAGTAGGCCGCGAGGAAGGCGGGGTCGGTGATCTCGAAGGGGATGCGCTCCCCCGCCTCGGGGTCGCGGCCGAGCGCCTCGGCCATCCCGCGGTAGGCGTCTTCGAACGACCGCACGCCGTCGGCGGGATGCAGGTTGAGCGTGACCTTGAGGCCGCGGCTGTGCAGCTCGTCGAGGAACGCCTCGGGGTCGGGGAAGTACTCGGGCTCCCAACTGTAGCCGGTCCAGCCGCTGCCGTGCTCGGGCGGCACGCTGTCGACGCGGTGCCAGTCCATGTCGAGGACGGCGACCGAGAACCGGACGCCTTCGGCCTCGAAGCGGTCGAGCAGCTCGCGGTAGGAGTCGGTCGTGTAGCGGTGGTACCGGCTCCACCAGTTGCCGAGCGCCCACCGCGGCAGCACGGGCGTCGAGCCCGAGAGGTCGTAGAACGCGCGCAGGGCTTCGGCGTAGTCGTGGGCGTACGCGAAGACGTACAGGTCGATGTCGCTGCCGGCGCGCGGACTGACCCAGCCGTCGTCGGTGAAGACGAACGACGACGAGTCGTCGACGACGCCGACGCCCTTCTTCGAGACGATGCCGCTCTGCAGCGGCACGCGGCCGTCGGCCCCGTCGAGGGTGCGGGCAGTGCCGCCGAGGTCGAAGGCCTCGCCGAACTTCCACTCCTCGAGTCCGCGTCCGATGCCGAGCGGGCGCACCGTGAGACCGCTCGGGCTGAACGGCCCGCGGTCGTACCGAAGGTGCAGCCGGGCCGTCACGATCTCGATCGCCTCGGGCCCGTCGATGACGCGGAACTCGGGAACCGGCAGATCCCGGCGCAGGGCGAACATCGTCGCGCGGTCCTCGAAGACGCCGTCCTGCGACCACTCGACGCGAACGAGCCCCTCGGTCAGGACCGTCAATCGCCAGCGGTCTCCCTGCACGACGGAGGCGGGGTGGGCGAGGGGCGAGGCCGCGACGCGGAGGTGCGGGGAAATATCAGCGCTGTACATTTCGCAGACGATCCTAAGATGAGCGACATGGAAAGCGGAAGACCGGGCCGCGGCGTCCGCCTCGAAGACGTCGCACAGCTCGCGGGCGTCTCGATGAAGACCGTCTCGAACGTCGTCCGCGACTACCCCCACGTCTCGGCCAAGACCCGCGAGAAGGTCCAGGCGGCGATCGACGAACTCGGCTATCGACCGAACCTCACGGCCCGCAGACTCGCGACAGGACGGACCGGGATGCTGGCACTCGCCATCCCCGAACTCGACCAGCCCTACTTCGCCGAGCTGTCACGGCACATCGGCGAAGAGGCGACCCGGCGCGGCTACCGCATCATCATCGAGCAGACCCTCAACGACATCGAGGCCGAGCGCGCCGTCATCCGCGACCGCGAGGAGGGCCTCGTCGACGGCGTGATCTTCCAGCCCGTGCGCGTCGACACGATGGAGATCGCCCGACTGCGACCCGACACCCCCGTCGTGCTGCTGGGGGAAGGCGCCCGCCCGCTCTCGGCCGATCACGTCATGATCGACAACGTCGCAGCGGCGCGCGGCGGGATCGATTACCTCCTCGCGCAGGGGCGCACGCGCATCGCCTTCTTCGGCATGGTGCGCCGCGACCCCACGCAGTCGACGCATCTGCGACTGCTCGGCTACCAGGAGGCGCTCCTCGCTGCCGGAGCGGTGAGCGACCCGAAGCTCGTGGTCGAGACCGACGGCTTCGGCGTGGACGACGGCGTCGCGGCGCTCACCGCCGCCCTCGACGCGGGCGTGCAGTTCGACGCCGTGTTCTGCCGCGACGATCTCTTCGCGATGGCGGCCCTCCGCGTGCTCGACCGGGCGGGACTCCGCGTCCCGGAGGATGTCGCGGTGCTCGGCTGGGACGACACCGCCCTCGCTCGGTACAGCACGCCGGCACTGTCGAGCATCGCCCCCGACAAGGCGGCGATCGCCCGGACGGCGCTCGATCTGCTCGAGGACCGCATGGGCGGATTCGACGGCGTCGGCCGGCACCGCATCGTGCCCCACACGATCGCCGAGCGCGGCACGACGGCGCCGTCAGGGAGATAGTTTTACAGCGCTGGAATTGCGCCTATGCTCTTCCGCATGCGTGATGAAGAGCTGCGCGCCTCCGCACAGGACGGCACCTACCCGCGCCCCCAGCTCGTGCGCCCCCGATGGTTCGATCTGAGCGGCGAGTGGGACTTCGCCTTCGACGAGGACGTCAGCGTGGATCCCCGCGCCGGCGTCCCCGCGGAGTTCGCCCGCACGATCGTCGTCCCGTACCCGCCCGAATCGCCCCTGTCCGGCATCCACGAGACCGGCTATCACCCCGTCGTCTGGTATCGCCGCTACGTCGATGCATCAGATGTCGCGAGGGCCGGCCACGCGGACGGCCGCACGCTGCTCCTGCACTTCGGCGCCGTCGACTACCGCGCGGACGTCTGGATCGACGGACGGCAGGCGGCCTCCCACGAGGGCGGCCACACTCCGTTCACGGTCGAAGTGCCGGTCGCCGACGTCGGATTCGAGATCGTCGTGCGCGCCGAGGACGACCCGCACGACCTCAGCCAGCCGCGCGGCAAGCAGGACTGGCAGGAGGCCCCGCACTCGATCTGGTACCACCGCACGACGGGCATCTGGCAGCCCGTGTGGATCGAGTCGGTCCCTCGTCAGCACGTGACGCGCGTCGCGTGGCACCCTGATGTGCGCCATGATCGCGTCCACCTGACGCTCGAGCTCGCATCGCGTCCGGTCGAGCCGGTCCGCGCGCACGTCACGCTCCGCTTCGGGGCGCGGCTGCTCGCCGAGACGACCGTCACGATGGCGGGCCCCACCCAGGACACCGCGATCGCGATCCCGGCGCTCGGCACCGAACAGGGCTGGGACGAGCTGCTCTGGCGACCCGACCGCCCCGTGCTCATCGACGCGCGCATCGAGCTCACCGCGGGCGACCCCACAGCCGCGAGCGCCGACGTGGTCTCCTCCTACCTCGGCCTGCGCTTCGTCGAGACCGTCGGAGGCGACTTCCTCCTCAACGGCGCGAGGTGCCACGTCAAGGGCGTCCTCTCGCAGGGCTACTGGCCGCAGTCCCACCTCGCTGCGCCGGGCGCCGCCGCCCTGCGCGCAGAGGTCGAGCTCATCAAGGACCTCGGCTTCAACACCGCGCGGCTGCACCAGAAGGTCGAGGACCCGCGGCTCATGTACTGGGCCGACCGCCTCGGCCTGCTGCTGTGGACCGAGCTGCCGAGCGCCTTCGAGAACTCGGACGCCGCCGTCACGCGCCTGACGAAGGAGTGGATGGATGTCGTCCGCCGCGACTCGTCGCACCCGAGCGTCGTCGCGTGGGTGCCGCTCAACGAGAGCTGGGCCGTGCGCCAGATCGCCGTCGATGCTCGCCAGCAGGACTTCGCGCGCACGCTCTACCACTTGACCAAGACGCTCGACGGCACGCGCCCCGTCATCTCGAACGACGGCTGGGAGCACACGCAGTCCGACCTCCTGACGATGCACGACTACGAGAACGACCATGTGAAGCTCCGCGCGCGCTACGGCACGCCCGAGGCCGTCGCGAAGGCGGTCGAGGGCCTGTCGCCCTTCGGCAAGCGCGTGCTCGTGGGCACCGACGCGGAGGCGGCGGCAACGGCATCCACTCCCGCTCTGCTCACCGAGTTCGGAGGCGTGAGCTTCACGCCTGACCCGGACTTCGACGCGTGGGGGTACCGGCTCGTCGGCACGCCCGACGACCTGGACCGCCACCTCACGGGGATCTTCGCGGTGCTCAACACGAGCACGGGTCTCGCGGGCTGGGTCTACACGCAGCTGACCGACACGGTGCAGGAGACGAACGGCCTCGTGGACGAGAACCGCGTGCCGAAGCTGCCCGTCGAGCGCATCCGCGCGATCCTGCACGGCCGCGTCGAGCCCGCCGGCTGAGACCCCGGATCACGCCATGCGCACCGCATTCCACTTCCTCCGGCGCGGGCAGGCCGTTCCATGACGACGCCCCCGTCGAACGCCGTCGTCGAGATCGACGGCGCACGACCCGTGCGCTCGGTGTTCCACCTGCTCGGCCGGTATCGCCGGCGCGTCATCGGGTCGACGCTGATCTTCCCGATCAAGGACTCGCCGCAGTGGCTCATGCCCGTCGTCACGGCGCAGGTCATCGACCTCGTCGTCGCGGGCGGGCCGACCGAAGAGCTCTTCCTGTGGGCGACTGTCGCGTTCCTCGCGCTCGCGCAGAACTACCCCATGCACGTGCTGTGGACACGGCTGTTCATGGGCGCCGTGCGGCACATCGGCGCCGATCTGCGCAATTCGCTGACGGCGCGGCTGCAGAGCCTGTCGATCGGCTTCCACACGCGCATGTCGTCGTCGATCGTGCAGACCAAGGTCGTGCGCGACGTCGAGAACATCGAGCTCATGCTTCAGCAGGTGACGCACGCGGTCCTCGCTCAGACGATGGTGCTCACGGGGGCGATCGTCATGACGGCGATCACGATGCCGATGTTCCTGCCGGTCTACGCCCTCACGATCCCCATCGCCGTCCTCATGCGCTCGATGCTCGCGGCGCGCTCGCGGCGGCGCAACGAGGCGTTCCGGCAGGACGTCGAGGTGTTCGCGAGCCGCGTCGGCGAGATGGCGACCCTCGTGCCGATCACCCGCGCGCACGGGCTCGAAGAGACGGCGCGGGCGCGCGTCGCCGAGGGCGCCGAGGGCGTGCGCACGTCGGGATTCGAGCTCGATCTGCTCAACGGGAGGTTCCAGTCGCTGTCGTGGGTCGTGATGCAGCTGCTCTCGGTCGGCTGCCTCGTGACGGCGGCCTGGGTCGCGATCACGGATCCGGGCTCGATCACGCCGGGCCAGGTCGTGCAGCTGTCCGCCTACTTCGGACTCATCACGGGCGGCATCACGCAGGTGCTCATGCTGTGGCCCATCGCGGCGAAGGGCATCGAGTCGGTGCGCTCCGTCGCCGAAGTGCTCACCGAGCCCGACCTCGAGGTGAACGAGGGCAAGGCCATCGTGACCGAGGTCGCGGGCACGCTGCGCTTCGAGAACGTCGCCTTCCGCTTCCCCGACGCACGCGCGCCCGCGCTCGAGGGCATCGACCTCGAGATCGCGGCGGGCGAGACCGTCGCGTTCGTCGGCAAGTCAGGCTCGGGCAAGTCGACGCTCCTCAATCTGGCGCTCGGATTCATCCGGCCCACGAGCGGACGGATGCTGCTGGACGGAGTGGATGCCGCGACCCTCGATCTGCGCACGTTCCGCCGTCGCGTGTCGGTCGTGCCGCAGGAGTCGGTGCTCTTCGAGGGCTCGATCCGCGACAACGTCACCTACGGCCTCGGCGAGGTCTCGGACGAGCGCGTGCGTCGCGCCATCGAGGACGCGAACGCCGCGGAGTTCGTCGACCTGCTGCCGGAGGGGTGGGATACCGTCGCGGGGCAGCGCGGCGCACGGCTGTCCGGCGGCCAGCGGCAGCGCATCGCGATCGCCCGCGCCCTCATCCGCAACCCCCGCGTCCTGCTCCTCGACGAGGCGACGTCGGCGCTCGACCCCGAGTCCGAGGCGCTCGTGCGCGACGCGCTCGCGCGCCTCATGCAGGGCCGCACGACGCTCGTCGTCGCCCACCGCCTCTCGACGATCCGCGGCGCCGACCGCATCGTCCTGCTCGAGAAGGGCCGGATCGCCGAAATGGGCCGCCACGACGAGCTCATGGCGCACGGCGGACGGTACGCGCGTCTCGAGCGCGCACAGAAGCTGCCGGAGTGAGCGCGCACCCGCGCGCCGCGACGGTTATCCACACCCCGGCCGGCGGCCCGCCGGCCGCGGCTTACCCTTGCGCACTGGACGTGCGCGACCTTCCGAGCGGCATCCCGGCCCTCGAATCCAGCAAGGAGAACTCCGACATGACTCCGCACGCGTCCGCGCCCGCTCAGCACCGGTGGGTGAACGACGGCTCCCTCGGCCCCGGCCGCCTGCGCTACGGCGCCGACTACAACCCCGAGCAGTGGCCGCGCGAGGTGTGGCGCGAGGACATGCGCCTCATGCGGCAGGCGGGCGTGAACATCGTCTCGCTCGGGATCTTCTCGTGGGCGCTCCTCGAGCCCCGGCCGGGCGAGTGGGACTTCGCGTGGCTCGACGAGGTCATTGGCCTGCTTCACGAGAACGGCATCGACATCGATCTCGCGACGGCGACGGCATCCCCTCCCCCGTGGCTGACCCGGCTGCACCCCGAAGTGCTGCCCGTCACCGACGACGGCAGCGTGCTGCACCCGGGCGGCCGCCAGCACTGGCGCCCGACATCCCCCGTCTTCCGGTCCTACGCGCTGCGGCTCGTGCGTCAGATCGCGGAGCGCTACGCCGACCACCCCGCGGTCGTCGCCTGGCACATCTCGAACGAGCTCGGCTGCCACAACGTCTACGACTACTCGGATGACGCGGCCCGCGCCTTCCGCGCGTGGCTGCGCGACCGCTACGCGAGCCTCGACGACCTCAACGAGGCGTGGGGCACGGCGTTCTGGTCGCAGCATCTCACCGACTGGGAGGACATCGTCCCGCCGCGGATCGCGCCGACCCACGTCAACCCCGGGCGGCAGCTCGACTTCGAGCGCTTCTCGTCCGACGCGCTGCGCGACTACCTCCGCGCGGAGAACGCCGTGCTCGCCGAAGTCGCCCCCACGATCCCGCGGACGACGAACTTCATGGTGACGGAGGTGTTCCCGTCCATCGACTACGCGACGTGGACGGCGGACGTCGACTTCGTCTCGAACGACCACTATCTGCGCCCCGGCCCGGGCGGACCCGAAGAACTGTCCTTCTCGGCCAACCTCACGGGCGGCCTCGCGCAGGGCCGGCCGTGGTTCCTCATGGAGCACGCGACGAGCGCCGTCAACTGGCGCGACGTCAACACCGCCAAGCGCGAGGGCGACCTCGCGCACGACGCGCTCACCCACGTCGGGCACGGCGCCGACGCCGTCTGCTTCTTCCAGTGGCGGCAGTCCCGGGCGGGCGGCGAGCGCTACCACTCCGCGATGGTCCCGCACGCGGGCGAAGACAGTCGTGTGTACCGGGATGTCGCGGCCCTCGGTCGCACGCTCGCCGAGCTCGCTCCCGTCACGGGGTCGACGCGCGTGCCCGCCCGCGTCGCGATCCTGTTCGACTGGGAGTCGTGGTGGGTCGCCGAGCGCGACTCGCACCCCTCGAACCGGCTGCGCTACCGCGACGAGGCCCTCGCCTGGTACACGGCGCTGCTCGACCTCGGCGTCCGCGTCGACGTCCTGCCCGTCGGATCGTCGTTCGACGCCTACGAGGTCGTCCTCGCCCCCATGCTCCATGTCGTCTCCGACACCCTGCGCGCGCGGCTCGAGGCCTTCGTCGCGGCGGGCGGCGAGCTCGTCGTGACGTACTTCTCGGGCATCGTCGACGAGCACGACCGCGTGTGGCTCGGCGGATACCCCGGCGCCCTCCGGGACCTGCTCGGCGTCCGCGTCGAGGAGTTCGCGCCGCTGCTGCCGGGGCACCGGACCGCCCTGTCGAACGGCGCGACCGCGTCCGTCTGGACCGAGCGCGTGCGCCTCCAGGACGACACGACGCGCGTCCTGGCCTCGTACGCCGACGGCGACCTCGCGGGTTCGCCCGCGATCACGCGGCGGTCGTGGGGCGCCGGCACGGCGACGTACGTCGCGTCCGACCTGGATGCGGCAGGACTCCGGATGCTGCTCACCGACCTGAGCCTCGAACTGCCCGCCCTGTGCGGCGATGCCCGCTCCGCAGACGGCGCGCTCGAGATCGCGGTGCGCGCCGACGACGCCTCGGAGTACACCTTCCTCATCAACCGCACGGACCTCGAGGTCACGAGCCCGCTCGAGGGCGGCATCCCGCTGAATCCGTGCTCCGCGGATGCCTCGACCGTCGCGATCCCGCCGCGCGGCGTCGTCGTGACGCGCACCGACGTGCTCGGCGAGATCGTCGAGCGGGACCCCCGTCGCACCGACGCGGAGTCGCCTCTGGATCGTTAGAAATTGTGTCTTGCGTCTCGGTGACCGCCCGGGGTACCGTGACTGAGCCGAGTTTATTCGATGGTTAGGATAACTGGTAGACCGGTCGCGAGGATGCGACCGAACGAACGCGAAGAGGCGGACGAATGTCACTGAAAGTCGAGCCACGGCGGCGACGATCGCTGTGGAAGAACCTCACGGGAAGCAAGATGCTCCTGCTGATGTGCGTGCCGGCGATCGCCTTCTTCCTCGTCTTCAACTACGCGCCGCTCCCCGGCATCTGGATCGCCTTCACGAACTTCAACTACCGCGACGGCATCTTCGGCAGCCCCTTCGTGGGCCTCAAGAACTTCGAGTTCCTCATCAAGTCCGGCCAGCTGTGGCTCCTGACGCGCAACACGATCCTCTACAACCTCGCCTTCATCGTCCTCGGCAACATCCTGGCCATCGCGTTCGCCGTGATGCTCAACGAGATCCGCCTCAAGTACTTCAAGAAGATCACGCAGAGCATCATGTTCCTGCCGTACTTCATCTCGGTCGTGCTCGTCGGCGTCATCGCCTTCAACCTGCTCAACTACGACAGCGGCGCACTCAACGCCGTCATCGAGGGCGCCGGCGGCGAGCCCGTCAAGGTCTACAGCACGCCGGGCGCGTGGCCCGGCATCATCACCGCCGTCCACCTCTGGCAGAGCACGGGGTACGGCACGATCGTCTACTTCGCCGCGATCATGGGCATTGACCGGGTGCTGTTCGAGGCGGCCGCGATCGACGGCGCCAACGCCTGGCAGCGCATCCGCTTCGTGATCCTGCCGAGCCTCAAGCCGATCTTCGTGATCCTGCTGCTGTTCGCGCTCGGCGGCATCATGCACGGCAACTTCGGCCTGTTCTGGAACCTCGTCGGCAACAACGCCGCCTTGTTCCAGACGACCGACATCATCGAGACCTCGGTGTACCGCATGGTCATGTCCCAGAACAACTTCACGACGTCGACCGCCGTGGGGCTGTACCAGTCGCTGTTCGGCTTCGTGATCGTCATCACGGCGAACTGGATCGTCCGGAGGGTGAACCCCGATAATGCTCTCTTCTGATATCGCCGCGGTCCCGGTGCCCGAGGCCCTCGGCAAGGCCTCGCGCCGGTCGAAGACCGCCACCGCCGAGCGCACCCGCCGCATCAAGCTCGACCGCAGCGACTACGCCATCCGCAGCGTCTCGTACGTCACGATCTCGCTCTTCACGCTGATCTGCCTGCTGCCCTTCGTCCTCATCGTCTCGGCCTCGTTCTCGAGTGAGGCCGAGATCATGAAGAGCGGCTTCGGGCTCTTCCCGAAGGGCTTCTCGTTCACGGCGTACGAGTACATCTTCCGCGCGCCGCGGCAGATCATCGGCTCATACGTCGTCACGATCACGATGACGGTCCTCGGCACCGCGATCGGCCTGTTCATCATCGCCATGACGGGCTTCGCGCTGTACCGCCAGGACTTCCGGCTGCGCAACTACATCGCGTTCTTCATCTACTTCACGACGCTGTTCTCGGCGGGCCTCGCGCCCACGTTCCTGTGGATCGGCCGCGACCTGGGCCTGCGGGGCAACTACCTCGCGGTGTTCCTGCCGCTGCTCATGACGCCGTGGCTCATCATCCTGATGAAGAACTTCATGCGCACGATCCCCTTCGAGATCATCGAGTCGGGCAAGATCGACGGCGCCGGCGACTTCCGGATCTTCGTCCAGCTCGCGCTGCCCATGATGAAGCCGGCGCTTGCGACTGTCGGGCTGTTCCTCGCCCTCGGCTACTGGAACGAGTGGTACCTCTCGTCGCTGTACCTCGGCAGCACCGTCGAATTCAAGCCGCTCCAGTACTACCTCTACAACGTCATCAACACCGCCAACGCCCTCCGCAACTCGGTCGCCGGATCCAACGTCTCGATCACCGACCTGCCGAGCAACACCCTCAAGATGGCGAGCGCCGTCGTGGCGACGCTCCCGATCCTGTTCCTCTATCCGTTCGTCCAGAAGTACTTCGTCAGCGGCATCACGGTCGGTGCCGTCAAGGGCTGACACCCCGCCGCCGACGACCCGTGGCAGGTCACCGATGTCCTGTCGCGCCAGAAACCGCCTCCCCCGAGGCGACAGCACTGCAATCACCACATCGATGAGAGCCAAAGGAGCCTCACATGGCAAAGAAATTCATCAAGGCAGGTTCGGCGATCCTCGCCCTCAGCCTGGGTGTGACGGCGCTCGCCGGCTGCACCGCCGGCCCGGAGGAGAGCGACGGTCCCACCGAGATCACGATGCTCGTCATGGGCGACAAGCCCACCAACGGCCGCCTCGAGGCGATGCTCGACGAGCTCAACCCGATCCTCGTAGAGAAGGCGGACGCGAAGCTCGACTTCTTCTACGTCGAGTGGGCCGACTGGCAGACGCAGTACAACCTGCAGCTGCTCTCGGGTGACGACAACGTCGACCTCATCACGACGGCGACCGACTGGCTCTTCGCGTGGGAGAACGCCGAGAAGGGCGCCTTCCTCCCGCTCTCCGAGGAGATGCTCCAGGAGAACGCCCCCAAGACGTGGGCGCAGGTCGACGGCGACGGGCACTGGGACCTCACGAAGCTCGACGACGGGCAGATCTACTTCATCCCCGAGGACAACTACACGCAGTACACGAACCACGGCTTCTTCTACCGCGGCGACTGGGCGACCGAGGCGGGCTTCGCGAACGGCGACATCACGAAGTTCGAGGACTTCACGAAGTACTTCCAGTGGGTCAAGGACAACAAGCCCGAGGCGTACCCGTGGGATGTCGCAGGCGACGCCTACGCCGACATCACGGGCTACATCCAGGGTCACACCGACTTCCAGACGATCCAGCAGGTCAGCTCGGGCAACTACTACCCGTTCCAGACGACCGAGGCCGACCCGAACACGGTCACCTCGTGGTTCATGGAGGGCGACGCGCTGCTCGAGGCCGCTGAGCTCGCGAAGCAGTGGAACGAGATCGGCGTCTGGCGTGAAGACGCCGCGAACTACGACGGCGACGCGCGCGAGGAGCTGTACGCGGGCCTCAACGGCACCGACCAGCACCACACGCAGACCTACATCGGCCAGATCTACGACAACCTGTCGAAGAAGCAGCCGGGTTCGGACCCCAAGTTCTTCTACTGGGGTCAGGAGAACGGCAACGTCTTCAAGGACATCCTGACGCACGGTGCCATGGCGGTCAGCGCGTACTCGAAGCACCCCGAGAAGGCGCTCGCCGTCTACGACGTGCTCCGCAACGATGAAGAGGCTTACCGCCTCCTCAACTACGGCATCGAGGGCACCGACTACATCGTCACCGACGACGGAAAGCTCGGCTACCCCGAGGGCTACGACTCCTCGACCGACTCGCTCGGCTCCAACTTCTGGGCCGGCCGCATGGACGAGTTCGAGCTCGACAAGGTCACCGACGCTCCCAACAAGAAGGAGATCTACGCCGCGCTCGACGAGGTCGCCGTGGACTACCCGTACTCGACGCTCCTCATCAACAAGGACGCGATCGACCCGACGCTCGCCGCCATGAGCAGCGTGCTCGCGCAGTACGTCCCGCAGCTGGCCCTCGGCAAGTTCGACGACCCCGCCGCGGCCATCGAAGAGATGCGTGCGGCGCTGCTCGCCGCCGGCTACGAGGACGCTCGCGCCTCGATCCAGGCCGATCTCGACGCCTGGAAGTAATTCCCGGCTGAGCTGACACAGTAAGACCGTCGGGCGGGTCCGCACGTTGTGGACCCGCCCGACCCATCCGAAGGGGGGAATGAATGAACAGCATCTTCGCGCCGGACTCGGCGCTCATGCGGATCCTGACGCGCATCGCTGATCTGATGATCCTCAACGTGCTCTTCCTCGCGACGGCGCTTCCGATCGTGACGATCCCCGCCGCCGTGACGGGTCTCAACTTCACCGCGATGCGCCTCGTGCGCGGCCAGTCCGACTCGACGACGGGAGACTACTTCCGCTCCTTCCGGCGAAACTTCCGCCAGGCGACACTGCTCGGACTCGTGATCGCGGCCCTGGCCGCGGCGCTGGGCGCCTGGTACGTCGTGGCGATCAACCTCGTGCCGGACGGCATCCTGCGCTTCATCGTGCTCGCCGTCTGGTTCCTCGTGACGTTCGTCCTCGCGCTCAACGCGCTGTGGATCTTCCCCTACCTCGCGACGTTCGAAGGGTCCCTGCGAGATGTGCTGCGCAACGCGCGGCTGCTCTCGGGCAAGCACCTGCTCACGTCGCTCATGGCCCTCGCCGTCATCGCGCTCGCCGTGATCGTCTCGATCTTCTACCCCCAGGTCACCGGGTACGGCATCCTCTGGCTCGTCATCGGGTTCGCCGGCGTCGCCTTCCTCACGGGGGTCCTGTTCACACGCGTCTTCGACGCCTACGCCCCGCAACCGACATCCGACGAGGAATAGCTCTCATGCAGACAGTGCCGATCAGCCGGTGGGCCTTCGCCCTCGGGGACGACCGGGGTGCCACCGCGAAGGGGTTCGACGACTCGTCGTGGCGCGCGGTCACGGTGCCGCACGACTGGAGCGTCGAGCACGCCTTCTCGCCCGAGCACTCGAGCGGCACAGGCTATCTGCCCGGCGGCATCGGCTGGTACCGCGCGCACGTCCCCCTCAGCGAGGTGGGTGCGACCGACGACCAGCATGTGCGCCTCGCCTTCCACGGCGTGTACAAGAACGCCGACGTCTGGGTCAACGGCTACCACCTCGGCAGCCGGCCCTCGGGCTACGCGGCCTTCTCGTTCGACCTCACCGAGATCCTCTCCTACGCCCCCGACGACGACCTCGTCGTGAGCGTGCGCGTCGACCACACCGACATCTCGGACTCGCGCTGGTACAACGGCTCGGGCATCACGCGCCGCGTCGAGCTCGAGGTCCACGAGCGCGTGCGAGTCGCCGAGTACGGCACGACGTTCACCACTCTGTTCGCCGACGAGTCCAAGGCCGTGGTCCGGGTCGTCCAGACGATCGTCAACGACACGAACGCGCCCGCGACAGTGCGCGTGCGGCACGAGCTCCGCTCGCTGACCTCGGATCAGGTGCACGGGTTCGAGACCGAGGTCGAGGTGCCCGCGGGCGGCTCTGCCGACGCCGAGGCCACGAAGGCGCTGCCCGACCCCGAACTCTGGTCCGACATCGACCCGCGCCTGCACCGCCTCACGACGACGCTCGAGTGGGCGGGCGACCGACCGGCCGTGCACGAGGAGACCGTCGGCATCCGCACCTTCGCCTTCGACCCCGACACGGGCTTCTCGATCAACGGCGAGCGCCGCATCCTGAAGGGCGTCTGCCTGCACGAGGACGCGGGATGCTTCGGCACGGCCGTCCCCGCGAGCGTGTGGGTGCGGCGCCTGCTCGCGCTCAAGGACATGGGCTGCAACGCCGTGCGCATGGCCCACAACCCGCACTCCCCCGAGCTGTACGCGCTGTGCGACATCCTGGGCCTGTTCGTCATCGACGAGGCCTTCGACGAGTGGGAGAACCCCAAGAACAAGTGGTGGCAGGGGCACAACGTCTACCCTCCGCGTCACGAGGGCTACGCGAAGGACTTCCCGGTGTGGCACGAGGCCGACCTCGGCGCCATGATCGACGCGCACCGCAACCATCCGTCGATCATCGCGTGGAGCATCGGCAACGAGATCGACTATCCGAACGACCCGTACGCGCACCCGCGGTTCAAGGAGGTCGTGGGCAACAACGACGCCGGCAAGCCCGCCGCCGAGCGCCTGTACGACCCGAACCGCCCAGACATGCGGCGCCTCACGACGATCGCGAGCGGGCTCGTCGACATCGCCAAGGCGAAGGACCCGACGCGGCCCGTGACGCTCGCCGCCGCCCTGCCCGAGCTGTCGAGCCACCTCGGCCTGCTCGATCGGCTGGATCTCGTCGGCTACAACTACAAGGAGCACCTCTACGAAGAGGACCACCGTCGCTTCCCCGGCAAGCCGTTCATCGGCAGCGAGAACTCGCACCGGTACGCCGACTGGCTCGCCGTCGAGCGCAACGACTACGTCGCCGGCCAGTTCCTGTGGACGGGCATCGACTACCTCGGCGAGACGCGCGGCTGGCCGTCGCACGGCTCCACCGCGGGCCTGCTCACGGTCGCGGGCTTCCCGAAGGAGACCTTCCACCTGCGCCGCAGCTGGTGGTCCGACGAGCCCGTCGCCCGCATCGCGGTGCGCCCGGCGGCCGACGACGAGCCCGCGGCGCGCAGCTTCCGCATCCACGCGCCCTCTCGCAGATGGGATGCCGCGCCCGGCCGCCCTCTCGAGGTGCTGTGCTTCGGCAACGGCGACGAGCTGCGCCTCACCCACGGCGACGACGAGATCGACCTCGTGCGCGACGAAGAGCTCGGCTGCTGGACCGCCGAGACCACGACGCGCGACGAGCCGCTCGTGCTCGAGACGCTCCGTGCCGGCGAGGTCGTCGCGCGCGACACCCTGCGCCCCGGCGGCGACGCTGTCCGGCTCGACGCGGCCGTGTGGACGGCGCCCGCCGGACTCGCGGATCGCTGCGTGGAAGCGGGTCTCGCCGCCGACGGCGTCGTGCAGATCGAATGCACGCTGCGCGATGCGGACGGCGAGGTCGCCCGCGACGAACGATCCGTGTCGGTCGAGGTGCGCGACGGTGAACTGCTCGGGTTGGAGAATGGTGATCTGAGCGACGACACGCCGTACACCGCCGCCCGACGTCGGACCCTCGACGGCCGGGTGATCGTCTTCGTCCGCTCCCGTGCGAAGACGACAGTGGTTTTGAGCTCTCCGGGCCTCCCGGACGTGCGAATGGAGTGCTCCACATGACACAGCCCGCGAACCAGGCGCAGAGTCGGCCCGACCCGCGCGAAGCCGTCACGAGCACCCTCGTGCCGCGGCGGACGTCGCGCGACATCCGCAGCGATTCGCGTCTCGATGTGCTGCACGCCGTGCTGTCCGCGGGCGAGACGACGCGCAACGCCCTCGCGCAGGCGACGGGCCTGAGCCTCGCGACGGTCGTGACGGTCGTCGGCGAGCTGCTCGCGGAGGGCATCGTCGAGGAGCGGAAGGTCACGGCGGGGCGCATCGGGCGACCGACCGCGATGCTCGGCATGAACAATGCCCGCGGCCTCGTCGTGGGGATCGACGTCGCCGAGACCTACGTGCGCGCCTGCATGTTCGACGCCGCCCTCAACGAGATGCTGTCGGTCGAGACCGCGCGGGACGAGCACGTGCTCGACTCGGACTCGGTCGTCGAGGCCATCGGCCGCACGCTGGACAACCTTCTCGCCAAGGCTCAGGTCTCGCGCGCGGACGTGCTCGGGGTCGGGGTCGCCCTGCCGGGGCTCATCCAGGGGCCGGACGGCGTCTCGGTCGTCGTGCCGCACTGGACGTGGCAGAAGGTCGAGCTCGAGCACCTGCGCGAGCGCGTCGGCCTGCCGCTCGTGATCGAGAACCCGCTCAAGTCCATCGCGATCGCCGAGCTGTGGCTCGGCCGCGGCCGGAGCTTCTCGAGCCTCGCGACGGTCAACCTCGGCACGGGCGTCGGGGCCGGGATCGTGCTCGAGGGACGACTGCTGCGCGGTGCGACCAACACGGCGGGCGAGTGGGGCCACACCCTGCTCGTGCTCGACGGGCGCAAGTGCCGGTGCGGCCGCAACGGCTGCGTCGAGGCGTACATCGGGGCTCCCGGCATCCAGCAGACGCTGCGCGAGATCGATCCGGCCCACCCGCTCGCCGACCTCGACATGCAGAACGACTTCATCCGCGCGCTCGCGGCGGTGGCCGACGGGCCCGACCCGGACCCCGCCGTGCAGGAGACGATCGCGCGGACGGCGTACTACCTGGGCTCGGCCCTCGCCGACCTCGTCGCGATCATGAATCCCGAGATCGTGACGCTCACGGGCTGGACGACGTGGGCGCTCGGCGAGCACCTGCTGCCGCCCACCCGGCAGCACCTGCTGGAGCAGGCGCCCCGCGGTTCGGCGCGCGACGTCGAGGTCGAGGTCTCGACAGTCCGCGGCAATTCCGTCGCGACCGGAGTCGCGACGGTCGTCCTCGAGCGGTTCCTCGTGGACGCCGGCCTGCTCACCTCGAACATCCCGGTCGCGCTCTAGCGACGGACCCTCCTCCGCTCTTGCCGGAGGTCACATCGAGGGTTAGATTAACTCTTGTATTAATGCGACGGCGCATGAATCCCTGCTCGTCGCGTCCGCAGATCGTCGGAAGTCGAAGAACATGACAGCAGCAGACGTGCAGACCATCGGCGCCGCCATCGGCGTGGCCGGCGAGCCCCCGGTCGAACCCGCCTCCGCCGTGCGGATGAGCACGGCGGGCCTCTCGCTCCACGGGCGGGACGAGGTGCTGCTGTGCGCGTCGCTCTTCCCGTTCCGCATCCCCCGCGAGGAATGGGGCGACCGCCTCGCCGCGGTCCGCGCCTCGGGCTACCAGGTGATCGACGTCTACCTGCCGTGGAACTTCCACGAGCTCTCCCCCGGCGAGTGGGACTTCACGGGCCGCCGCGACGTCGGCGCCTTCCTCGATCTCGCGCACGAGGCGGGCCTCTCCGTCATCGCCCGGCCCGGTCCCTACATCTGCTCGGAGTGGGACGGCGGGGCTCTGCCCGCCTGGCTCGCCCTCGAGGACGGCCTGCGCATCCGCCAGGCCGAGCCGCGGTTCCTCGCGCACGTCGAGCAGTGGTTCGCCCGCGCGATGCCGATCATCGCCGAACGGCAGGCCGATGCGGGCGGTGCCGTAATCGCGGTGCAGCTCGAGAACGAGCTCGACTTCTTCGACACCGCCGACCGCCACGGCTACCTCACGGCCCTGCGCGACCTCGCGCTCGCCGCGGGCATCACCGTCCCGCTCATCGCCTGCGCGGGCCAGGGCGACATGACCGGCGCGACGGGGGGCGTCGAGGGCGTCGTGCCGACCTTCAACTTCTACCCCGACGACGACTGGTCGGGCATCGAGCCGCTCGTGCGCCGGTACACCGACATGCTCGCCGAGCAGGGGCTGCCGCTGCTCGTCACCGAGACGAACCGCGTCCACCGCACGCTGCGGCGGCTGCTCGTGAGCGGGGCTCGCGTCATCGCCCCCTATCTGCAGGCGTCGGGCTACAACTTCGGCTACACGCCGTCGGTCGGCAACTGGGGCGACCCCGGCGGGTTCATGTCGCACGACTACGACTTCCACGGCTTCCTGTCCCCCACGGGCGAGGCGCGGCCCGAGCATGCCGAGGCGCGCGTGCTCGCCGCCGTCGTCCGCGCGCTCGGTCCCGCCCTCGCGCGGGCGGGCGTCGAAGAAGCCGCGGGCGCATACCGCACGGATGCGCCCACCTCGACCTCGCCCTCGCGCCTGCTGCTCGACGGCGGCGGCTCGCTGCTCGGCATCCCGAATCTCGGGGATGTCGCGACGGATGCCGCGCTGCCGGCCGAGGGCGGACTGCCCGAGGTGACGCTGCCGCTGCCGCCGAAGTCCTGCGCGCTCGTCACGCGCGAACTCCCGCTCGAGCGCTTCGGACTGCCCGGCACGCTCGCGATCGCGACGGCCGACCTCGTCGGCGCCGACGCGGACGGCATCGTCCTCGCGACGCGGGGACCGAGCGTGCTCGGGTTCTCGGTCGAGAACGCGGGCGAGCCGGTCGCGGGCATCGGGTCGCTGGTCCCCGCGGGGGCGGGGATCGTGCTCGCCGAGCTTCCCGCACCGACCCCGGGGGCGCCCGTCCGCGGCGCCCTCGCGCTCGGGACCGTCGAGTGGAGCGTCACCGTCTGGCACAGCGACGAGCTGCCCGACGCGGACGGCGCCGCGCCGATCGCGCACGCGTCGCAGGATGCGGAGCCCGCCGTCCTCACCGAGGCGACGGGCCTCGATGTGCCGACCCGCGCGGGCGAGGTCACGCGCCATGACGTGGCGCCGACTTCGGAGTCGCTCGGCGTGCACCGCGGCCGCGTCCACTACTCCGCCGACGTCTCCGAGGCCCCGGCGCTGCTCATCGAGGGCGCGAGCGACATCGTCGACCTCTCGCTCGAGGGCCGCGCGCTCCCCACGATCGCGCGGTTCGGCGCGACCGCCCTCGTCGAGACCGACGGCGCGACGCGCCTCGACGCGACGGTCGAGACGTGGGGCCACGCCAACTTCGACGACTCGCGCCTGCCCGCTCTGCGTCTCGGCTCGCTGCGCGGCATCGGCCGCGTGTGGCGCGTCATCGGGCAGGACGACGTCACGGGCATGTGGACGATCGACGGCCCCGGCACGTGGGCCGGCCAGCCCGCGCCGCTCCCCGTGCTCGGCGGCTGGAGCAGCACGCGCGTGGGTCTGCCCATCACGTATCGCCGCGACCTCTCCGTCGACGGGACCCACCACCACGCGCTCGCCTTCGCGGGTGTCCCCGGCTCGATCGCCGTCGAGGTGGACGGCCGGACGCGCATCGTCACGGCGGAGGACCCGTGGCTGCACCTCGCGCCCGGCGAGGGCCGCGACATCGCGGTCTCGCTCGCGCACCAGCCCGGCGCGCTCGGCGGAGCGACCCTCTTCCGCCTCGACGAGGTGCGCGGGTGGGATGTCGAGCCGCAGCCCGACACGGCGCTCGTCGCGCTCGCGGGGGCCGCGGCATCCGGAACCCCGACGAGTCTGCCGCTGCGACTCGAGGCGGGCGACGAGGCGTGGCTCGAGATCCCCATCCCCGACGGCGCCCAGTCCCTGCGCTTCGAGGGATCGCACGTGCGGGTGAGCGTCTTCGCGGCCGGCGAGCTGCTCGGCCGCGTGTGGCTGAGCGACGCTGCCCGGCCGCGCTTCACGGGCGGCGACGCGGGTCGCGTCATCGTTCCCGCCGCGTGGAACAGCGGCTCCGTGCGCGTCCTGGTGCACGCGACGGCGGGCGAGACGGCTCCCGAGCTCAGCGCGGTGCTCGCGGGCTGAGCAGGGAGATCGGGATACGGGATGCCGCGGTGCGACGGGGCATCCCGTTCTCGTTCTGTCAAGCCGTCTCGACAGAGCGCGTCCACCGTTCGATGATCGACCCCATGCAGGAAGTGCAGATGTTCGACCACGGCGAGCTCGTCGAACTGCCCGGCGGCGAGACCGGCACCGTCCTCTATCCGACGACGTCACCGCCCGTCGAGTTCTTCGACCCGATCGAGGGTCCGTTCATCCTCCGGGCGGTGTTCGTCCTCGTGGAGTCGGGCGAGGTGCGACGCTATATCGCGTCGGCGCTCACCCCCCTGATCCCGCACTGAGCGCGCGGCGGCCCGGTCTCAGCCGCGCGGCGCCGCCGGGGCCGTCCGGCGCGCGCGACGCGCGAGGACGAGCACGAACACGAGCGCGACGACGGCCGTCGCGCACAGGAGCATGAGGCCGACGGTGTAGCTGTTCGCCTCCGCGTTGTAGGTCGCGCCCATGACGAGCGGCGGGAAGTAGCCGCCGAGGCCGCCGGCCGCGCCGACGATGCCCGTGACCGAGCCGACACGCTCGGCGGGCGCCTTCTGCGCGACCCACGTGAAGACCGCGCCCGTGCCGAGGCCGAGGAAGATCGCCATCGCGACGAACGTCGCACCCGCGAGCAGCTCGGGCGGCGGCTGCAGCGCGACGACGACCGCCATGACGGCCGCTCCCGCGAGCGAGATCGTGAGGACCGTCGGAGGTCCGATGCGGTCCGAGAGCCAGCCGCCGACGGGTCGCGCGATGACTGCCGCGATCGCGAAGCCCGCCGTGCGAGCGCCCGCGTCGGCGAGGTCGAAGCCGTAGATGACGTTGAGGTAGGTGGGCAGGTAGGTCGAGAAGGCGACGAACCCGCCGAACGTGACGGCATAGAGGAACGCCATCTGCCACGTGACGGCGAGCTTGCCCGCGGCCTTGAGCTTGGGGGCGACCTTGTCGCGGTTGGGGGTCCACAGCGGGGAGTCCCGCATGCCGAACCACACGATGATCGCGACGACCACGAGCGCCGCCGCAAGGATGATGTGGGTCGCGGCATAGCCGAACCACGCCACGAATCGCGGCGTGAAGAAGGACGACAGGGCCGTGCCGCCCATGCCGGCGCCGAACAGGCCCGTCGCGAAGCCGCGCTTGGCCGGCTCGTACCAGGCGTTGACGAACGGGATTCCGACGGCGAAGGTCGTCCCCGCGATTCCGAGGACGAAGCCCGCCGCGAGCAGGAACGCGTACGACCCGGCCTCGCCCGCCCACAGCACGAGCAGCACAGGCACCGCCGAGGCCGCGGTGAGCACCGTGAACATGACGCGCCCGCCGAACCGGTCGGTGAGCGCCCCCGTCATGATGCGGCCGACGGAGCCGACGAGCACAGGCGTCGCGATGAGAAGCGACAGCTGGGTGGGGGTCAGGTCGAGCTCGTCGGCGTACCGCACGCCGAGCGGGCCGATGATGTTCCAGGCCCAGAACGTGATCGTGAACGCGAGCAGCGCGAGGCCCAGGTTGCGGCCGCGGCCGGGCAGCACGGCGACGTTCGACGGCGTCGTTGCGGTCATCGTCTTCCCCTTCTGGTGGGTCGATCCGGTTCGCGGTCGGGGGTGCCGATCGGGGCCCAGCCGCGTCGCGTGGCTCCCGCCGTCGTCGGGCGGGCGTCGCGCGAGCGGTAGACGATGTACGGCCGGAACAGGTAGTGGACGGGCGCCGTGAAGGCGTGCACGAGCCGCGTGAACGGCCACAGCATGAACAGCACCATCCCGATGAGGGTGTGGATCTGGAAGTCGAGCGACGCCTCGCTCATGGCCGCGATGTCCGGCTGGAAGACGAACAGCGAGCGGAACCACGGCGCGACGGTCTCGCGGTACGTGAGTTCCTGATGGGGCCCGATGACGCTCAGCACGGTCGTCGCGAGCCCCGCGACGATCGCGGCGACGAGCACGACGTACATGAGCTTGTCGTTCTTCGTCGTCGCCATGAAGACGGGACCCGTCGTGCGACGGCGGTAGATCAGGATGCCGACGCCCACGAGCGTCGCGAAACCGGCGACCGAGCCGAGCGCGAGGGCCGCGAGGTGGTACATCTCCTCCGAGACGCCGAGGAAGTCGGTCCAGGCCTTCGGGATGACGAGCCCGACGGCGTGGCCGATGATGACGACGAGGATGCCGAAGTGGAAGAGCGGCGAGCCGATCCGCAGCAGCCGTGATTCGTAGAGCTGCGACGACCTCGTCGTCCAGCCGAACTGGTCGTAGCGGTAGCGCCAGATGAGCCCGCCGACGAGCACCGCGACCATGATGTACGGCAGGATCCCCCACAGGAAGAGCTCCATCAGCGCGCCCCCGTCCCCGCGAGCGGCAGGAGCCGGGGGTCGTACGCGTCGAGGCCCACCGTCTCGCTCGGCGGACCCGATGCCGCAAGCGCCATCGCCTGCTGCCGGTCCTTCGGCGAGCGCCCGGGCAGCCGCGCGCAGACCGCCGCGAGAACGCCCGCGTAGGGGGAGCCGCGCTCGGCGAGCGCGATGCGGATCAGCTCGAGGCTCGCGCGGTACTCCTGGAGCAGCTCGGCTCCGGCATCCGGATCAATGCTCGCGTACTCGAGTACGAGCGGCAGATGGTCGGGCAGCTCGCCCGTATCCGCAAGCTCGAGCCCCGCCTCTCGGAAGCGCCGCTTGAAGTCGGCGAGCACCTGCCCGCGCCGGCGGGTGTCGCCGTCGGTCCAGTAGCTCAGGTACAGCGCGTGCCGCTTGGACATGTCGAACACGTCGACGTAGCTCGTTTGCACGGTCTCTGCGGGCGTCGTGCGCCACCAGTCGAAGAGCGGGGCGAAGTCGGCGGCGGCCGCGGCCGACGATTCGGCGAGCGCCTCCGCGACGAGGTCGCGCAGCTCGAGCACCTCGGCGGACGGATACGAGAGGACGACGGATGCCGCGCGGTACACCACTGCGCGACTCACGGCTTCTCCTCCCGCGGCGGGAAGAGCCCGGCGGGCGCACCGTTCCCGTCCCAATTGAGCAGGTTGACGCGGCCGCGCAGGCTCTCGCCGCTCGCGCTCTGGTCCGAGGTCTGCCGATCCCGCAGGGCGTGGAAGGTCTCGACCGCGACGGGCGTGGGCAGGCCGCTCGCCTCGCCGAAGGGGCCCGAGTCGTTCCCGTATGCGCCGCCGTCGAAGTCGAGCGAGCAGCCGAGCTCCTCGAGCTCGTGCGCCTGCTCGTAGTGGGCCGTGGGGATGACGTAGCGCTCCTCGTACTTCGCGATCGCGAGCAGCCGGTACATCGCGTACATCGACTCGCCGTCCATGCCGACGGAGGCGGGGATGGATGCATCCAATTCCCGTCCGAGTGTCATGTCTCGCAGGTACGACCGCATCGCCGCGAGTTTGCGCAGCACCCCCGAGACGACCTCGGTGTCGCCCGCCGTGAAGAGCTCGGCGAGGTACTCGACGGGGATGCGCAGCGCCTCGATCGCGCCGAACAGCGTGCCGGCGGACTCGGCGTCGTGCCCCTGGTCGCGCAGCAGGTCGACGATGGGCGAGAGCGGCGGGATGTACCAGACCATCGGCATCGTGCGGTACTCCGGATGCAGCGGCAGTGCCACGCGGTGCTTCTTCGCGAGGATGTAGACGGGCGAGCGCCGCGCAGCATCCATCCAGTCGTCCGGGATGCCGTCACGCCGGGCCTGCGCGATGACGGCGGGGTCGTCGGGGTCGAGGATCAGGTCGAGCTGCGCCTCGTAGAGGTCCTTCTCGTCGGGGGTCGCCGCGGCCGCCGTGACGCGGTCGGCGTCGTAGAGGAACAGCCCGAGGTACCGCAGGCGCCCGACGCACGTCTCGGAGCAGACGGTCGGGATGCCGACCTCGAGGCGCGGGTAGCACAGCGTGCACTTCTCGGCCTTGCCGGTCTTGTGGTTGAAGTAGATCTTCTTGTACGGGCAGCCCGTGATGCACTGCCGCCAGCCGCGGCAGCGGTCCTGGTCGACCAGGACGATGCCGTCCTCTTCGCGCTTGTAGATCGCACCGGACGGGCACGAGGCCATGCACGACGGATTGAGGCAGTGCTCGCAGATGCGCGGCAGGTAGAACATGAAGGTCTGCTCGAACTGGAACTTGATCTTGTCCTCGGACTCGCGCCGCACCTTCTCGACGATCGGGTCGAGGTGGCCCATCTCGGAGGCGCCGCCGAGGTCGTCGTCCCAGTTGGCCGACCACGTGATCTTGGTGTCCTTCCCCGTGATGAGCGACTTCGGCCGCGCGACGGGGAAGTCGTCGCCGAGCGGGGCGTCGACGAGAGTCCGGTAGTCGTACGTCCAGGGCTCGTAGTAGTCCTCGAGCTTCGGCTGGACAGGCGACGAGAAGATCGTGAACAGGCGGCTGAGGCGCGAGCCCGTCCGCAGCTTCAGGCGTCCGCGGCGGTTGAGCGTCCAGCCGCCGCGCCACTGCTCCTGGTCCTCGTACCGGCGCGGGTACCCCTGCCCCGGACGCGTCTCGACGTTGTTGAACCACACGTACTCGGTGCCGGCGCGGTTCGTCCACGCCTGCTTGCACGTGACCGAGCAGGTGTGGCATCCGATGCACTTGTCGAGGTTCATGACCATGCCCATCTGGGCCATGACGCGCATCAGTACGTCACCTCCTGCGAGCGCCGGCGTATCGTCGCGGTCATGTCGCGCTGATTGCCCGTGGGGCCCAGATAGTTGAACGCGTACGACAGCTGCGCATAGCCGCCGATGAGGTGCGTCGGTTTGACGAGCAGCCGCGTGACGGAGTTGTGGATGCCGCCTCGACGGCCCGTCGCCTCGGACTTGGGCACGTCGATCGTCCTCTCCTGCGCGTGGTGGACGTACACGACGCCCTCGGGCATGCGGTGCGACACGATGGCCCGTGCGACGAGCACCCCGTTGGAGTTGACGCACTCGACCCACTCGTTGTCGGCGGCGCCGATGGCCGCGGCATCCTGTGGGCTCATCCACACCGTCGGGCCGCCGCGCGAGAGCGACAGCATGAAGAGGTTGTCCTGGTACTCCGAATGGATCGACCACTTCGAGTGCGGAGTCAGGTAGCGCACGACGACCTGCTGGCGCCCGTCGGGTCCGAGCTTCGGCTCGCCGAACAGCCGGTGCATGTCGAGCGGCGGACGGTAGATCGGCAGCGCCTCGCCGAGGTCGCGCATCCAGTCGTGGTCGAGGTAGAAGTGCATGCGCCCGGTCAGGGTGTGGAAGGGCTTGAGCCGCTCGATGTTGACGGTGAACGGCGCGTAGCGGCGCCCGCCCGTCTCCGACCCCGACCACTCCGGCGACGTGATGACGGGCACGGGCGCGGCCTGGGTCATCGCGAAGGTGATGTGCTTCTCCTCCGACCCCTCTGCGAGATCGTGCAGCTTCCTGCCGACGCGCTTCTCGAGCGTCGTGAAGCCCTGCACCGCGAGCTCGCCGTTCGTCGTGCCCGAGAAGGTCAGGATCGCCTCGGCCATCTTGACGTCGGTGTCGATCGCGGGGCGCCCGTCGCCGGCACCGCCGAGCATGACGCCGTTGCTGCGCTCGAGGCGCTCGACGGCGTGCCCGAGGTCGTACGTCACGTTCTTCGTCGTGAAGCCGAGCGTGCTCGCGAGCGGGCCGATCGTCGCGAGCTTGTCGGCGATCGCCGTGTAGTCGCGCTCGACGACCGCGAGCATCGGCATCGTCTTGCCGGGGATCGCGGGAACGTCGCCGCGCGCCCAGTCGCGCACGACGCCGCCCGGCTGGCTCACTTCGCCGGGGGTGTCGTGCTGCATGGGCACCGAGACGATGTCCTTGCGCACACCGAGGTGCGTCTTCGCCATCGTCGAGAACTCGCGCGCGATCGCGTGGAAGAGGTCGAAGTCGCTCTTCGCCTCCCAGGGCGGGTCGATCGCCGGCGTGAAGGCGTGCACGAACGGGTGCATGTCGGTCGACGACAGATCGTGCTTCTCGTACCAGGTCGCGGCGGGGAACACGACGTCCGACAGCAGGGTCGTCGAGGTCATCCGGAAGTCGGCCGACACGAGCAGGTCGAGCTTGCCCTCGGGGATGTCGTCGCGCCACGCGATCTCCTTCGGACGGACGGATGCCTCGTCCGACGCCATGACGTTGTTGTGAGTGCCGAGCAGGTGCTTGAGGAAGTACTCGTTGCCCTTCGCCGACGAGCCCATGAGGTTGGAGCGCCACAGCGTGAGCAGTCGCGGCCACGACGAGGGCGCATCGATGTCGGAGATCGCGGTCTTGAGCGAGCCGTCGACGAGCCGGCCCGCGACGTAGGACGCGGCATCCGTCGACTCGCCCTGCTCGACGGCGTGCGCCGCTTCGTCGGCGAGGTCGAGCGGATTGGCGTCGAACTGCGGGTAGAACGGCATCCAGCCGAGCCGCGCGGACTGCGCGATCGTATCGGCCGTGTGCATGCCCGCGAGGTTGCCCTCCGCGAGGGGGCTCGCGAGCGCGTCGGCCGCATAGCCGTCGAAGCGCCACTGGTCGGTGTGCATGTACCAGTAGGCGGTGCCGATCATGGTGCGCGGCGGACGCGTCCAGTCGAGGGCGTTCGCGAGCGAAAGCCACCCCGTGATCGGCCGGCACTTCTCCTGGCCGACGTAGTGCGCCCAGCCGCCGCCGTTGCGGCCCATCGCCCCCGTCAGGACGAGCAGCGCGAGGATCGACCGGTACGTCGCGTCGCCGTGGAACCACTGGCAGATGCCGGCGCCCATGATGATCATCGAGCGCCCCTCGGACTCGATCGAGTTCGCCGCGAACTCGCGTGCGATGCGCGTGCACGCCTCGGCGGGGACGCCCGTGATGTCCTCCTGCCACGCGGGCGTGTAGGGCGTCGACGCGTCGTCGTAGCCGGTCGGCCAGTCGCCGGGCAGGCCCTCCCGGCCGACTGCGTACTGCGCGAGCATGAGGTCCAGGACCGTCGTGACCAGGATGCCGTTCACCCGCGTCGCGGGGACACCCCGGTGCAGCACGGCACCCGAGCCGTCGGCCGCGTCGAAGCGCGGCAGCAGCACTTCGGTCGGCTCCTCCGAGACCTTCGCGTCGCGCACCGAGAGCGCGGGGAGCACGTCGCCGAGATCGAGGTTCCAGCGCCCCTCACCCGAGTCGGCGTAGCGGAAGCCCATCGAGCCGTTCGGGACGCGCGGCTCGCCGGACGCGGCATCCAGCACGACGGTCTTCCACGCGTCCTCGGGTGCCGTCTCGCCCAGGTCGGCCGCAGTGAGGAACTTGCCCGGCACGAGGCCGCCGTCCTTGTGCTCGACGAGCGTGATGAGGTGCGGCAGGTCGGTGTAGGTGCGGGAGTAGTCGACGAAGAAGGGCACGCGCTGGTCGACGTAGCGCTCCTTCAGGATGACGTGGCCCATCGCCATCGCGAGCGCCGCGTCGGTGCCGGCCTGACACGGCAGCCACTCGTCGGCGAACTTCGTGTTGTCGGCGTAGTCGGGGCTCACCGTGACGACCTTCGTGCCGCGGTAGCGCACCTCGGCCATCCAGTGCGCGTCGGGCGTGCGGGTCACGGGCACGTTCGAGCCCCACATCATGAGGTAGGTCGCGTCCCACCAATCGCCCGACTCGGGCACGTCGGTCTGATCGCCGAACACCTGCGGGCTCGCGACCGGGAGGTCGGCGTACCAGTCGTAGAACGAGGTCATGACTCCGCCGACGAGCTGCGTGAAGCGCGTGCCGATGCAGTGCGACACCATCGACATCGCGGGGATGGGCGAGAAGCCCGCGACCCGGTCGGGCCCGTGCTCCTTGATCGTGTGGACGTACCCGGCCGCGACGAGCTCGACCGACTCCTGCCACGTCGCCCGCACGAGTCCGCCCTTCCCGCGGGCCTGCTGGTAGCGGCGGCGGGTCTCGGGGTTCGTCGTGACCTCGTGGAACGCCTCGACGGGGTCTCTGCCGGCCGCTTTCGCCTTGCGGTACTCCTCGAGCAGCACTCCGCGCACATACGGGTACCGCACGCGCGTCGGCGAGTACGTGTACCAGCTGAACGCGGCGCCGCGCGGGCAGCCGCGCGGCTCGTACTCGGGCCGGTCCGGACCGACGCTCGGGTAGTCCGTCTGCTGCGCCTCCCACGTGATGATGCCGTCCTTGACGTAAACCTTCCACGAGCACGACCCCGTGCAGTTGACGCCGTGCGTCGAGCGCACGACCTTGTCGTGGCTCCACCGGTCGCGGTAGAACGAGTCACCCTCGCGCCCGCCCTGGAGAAACTGCGCCCTCCCGTCGTCGGTCTGCTCGCGTCTCGTGAAGAATCGCCCCACCTTCAGGAGCGCGTCGGAAGCCGGACCGTCAACACCGATGGCGGGCGTCATGGCACGGACGATACCGAAACCTTCAGGGCGCCGATAGGTGTCGGCGCGACGTGTCATGCTTTCGAGGCCGGCCGGTCACGGCGGCATCCGTTCCCCCATCGGCAATGCGGCACGACCCGTTCGCGGGCGACGGTGGCCCCGCGTCGCCCGGCACTGCCAGACTGAGCGCATGAGCGTGATCGAGAACTCGAAACTGACAGTCGTCGGCGCGGGAGCAGTCGGATCGAGCGTCGCGTACGCGGCACTCATCCGGGGGTCGGCGCGTCACGTCGCCCTCTACGACATCGCGACCGAGAAGGTCGAGGCCGAAGTGCTCGACCTCGCACACGGCACGCAGTTCACCGGATCGAGCGACATCATCGGCGGCAGCGACGTCTCGGTCGCCGAGGGCTCGCACGTCGTCGTCATCACGGCCGGCGCCAAGCAGCGACCCGGCCAGACCCGCACCGAGCTCGCCGGCGTCAACGCCAACATCCTCAAGTCGATGCTCCCGCAGCTGCTCGAGGTCGCCCCCGACGCCGTCTACGTCATCGTCACGAACCCGTGCGACGTGCTCACGGTGCTCGCCCAGGAGTCCACAGGCATCTCGCCCGAGCGCATCTTCGCGTCCGGCACGGTGCTCGACACCTCGCGCCTGCGCTGGCTCGTCGGCCGCCGCGCCGGCGTCTCCACCTCGAGCGTGCACGCGTACATCATCGGCGAGCACGGCGACACGGAGTTCCCGCTGTGGTCCACCACGACGATCGGCACCGTGCCGATCCTCGACTGGCAGCCCGCCGACGGCCGGCCGCGCATGACGGTCGACGAGCTCGATCAGATCGCCGTCGATGTTCGGGATGCCGCCTACAAGGTCATCCAGGGCAAGGGTGCGACCAACTACGCGATCGGCCTGTCCTCGGCGCGCATCGTCGAGGCGGTCCTCAACGACGAGCACGCCGTCATGCCCGTCTCGACCGTGCTCGATGACTTCCACGGTCTCAACGGCGTCGCGCTGTCGGTGCCGTCGATCGTGAGCGCGTCGGGTGCCGTCCCGATCCGCGAGACCCAGTTCTCGCCGAACGAGCTCGGCCTGCTCCGCCGCTCGGCCGACGCCCTGAGGGAGGTCGCCGCCTCGCTCCGGGACTGACGCCCGGTCGTCGAGCGATCTCGCCCTCCCGGTCGTCGAGCGATCGACGCGAGACGAAGCGCGCGAGCCCCGCGCAACGCGCGCGCGTCCCCGGCGATGTCGCACGGCCGGGTTAGCCTGAACCCGTGCCGACCCGCCGCCCCACCGCCGCCCCGTACCGCTGCACCGAATGCGGCTGGACGACGATCAAGTGGGTCGGCCGCTGCGGCGAGTGCCAGCAGTGGGGGACGGTCGTCGAGGCCGCCGAGCAGAGCGGCATCCTGCGAACCGTCTCGCCCGTCGCGCCCTCGGCCGGCCGGACGGCTCGGCCCATCACGCACCTCACGACGAGCGAAGAGCCGCGGCGCACGACGGGCGTCGGAGAGTTCGACCGCGTGCTCGGCGGGGGTCTCGTGCCGGGCGCCGCGATCCTGCTTTCGGGCGAGCCGGGCGTGGGCAAGTCGACCCTTCTCCTTGAGGTCGCCGCGCAGTCGGCACGCGCGGGCCGGCGCGTCCTCTACGCGTCCGCCGAGGAGTCGACCGCGCAGGTGCGACTGCGCGCCGAGCGCACGGGTGCTCTGCACGACGAGCTCTACCTCGCGAGCGAGATCGACCTCGCGACCATCCTCGGGCACGTCGACGAGGTGCAGCCCGATCTGCTGATCGTCGACTCCGTTCAGACGGTGTCGTCCGCTCTGTCGGACGGCATGGCGGGGCATCCGTCCCAAGTGCGCGAAGTCGCCGCGACCCTCATCCGCATCGCGAAGGACCGCGGCCTCCCCGTCATCATCGTGGGGCACGTCACGAAGGACGGCTCGATCGCCGGCCCGCGCATCCTCGAGCATCTCGTCGACGTCGTGTGCCACTTCGAGGGCGACCGGCAGACGTCGCTGAGGTTCGTGCGCGCGCTCAAGAACCGCTTCGGGCCGACCGACGAGGTCGGGTGCTTCGACATGACCGGCGCCGGCATCGCCGAGGTCGCCGACCCGAGCGCCCTGTTCCTCGGCCACGGCGCCCCGGTCGCGGGCACGTGCGTCACGATCGCGCTCGAGGGGCGGCGCGCGCTGCCCGTCGAGGTGCAGGCCCTCACGATCAAGAACGGCGGACCCAACCCGCGCCGCATCGTGAGCGGGGTCGATTCGGCGCGCGTCGCGATGATCCTCGCGGTGCTCGAGCGCCGCGCGGGCGTCACGGTGTCCGATCAGGACGTCTACGTCTCGACGGTCGGCGGCGTGCGCCTCGTCGAGCCCGCGGCCGACCTCGCGATCGCGATGGCGATCGCGAGCGCCGCGCGCGACCGCGCGCTTCCCCGCGGCACGGCCGCAGTGGGCGAGCTGAGCCTCGCGGGCGAAGTGCGGCCCGTGACGCAGGGCGCGCAGCGGCGCGCCGAGGCGGCGCGGCTCGGCTATCGCTCCGTCGTCGACGCGTCGTCGGAGTCGCTCGCAGGCGCCCTGCGCGATCTGGCCGCCCGCGGTCGTCCCGCGCGCGACGAAGGCGCGCCCGACTTCTGAGCAGGCTCGTTCAGTCGGCCGCGATGAAGACGCCGACCCGATCGCCGTCGAGCACGAACTTCATCGCCTCGCCTTCGGGGAAGCGCTCGAGGAACTCGTCCGGAAAGTCGGGCGTGACGATGAACTGCAGCGTCGCGCTGAACGGTCCGGCACTGCAGCCCGTGTAGAAGGGGCCGTTGATGTTCTCGGAACCGGACTCGACGTCGGCGGTGCGCGCGAGTGCGAGGCACGTCTCGTCGATGTCGGCGCCCCACCAGCCGCCGGTCGAGGCGATCGGCGTCATGCCGTAGAAGTCGCTGAAGCCGGTCTGCTCGATGGAGTCGTCCGCGATGGCGTCCCAGTGTTGGAAGTCGGGATCGACCAGGATCACCTCGACTCGCTCGGCGCCGGGGCCACCGCCGCCGATCGGGAGAAGCGAGAGAGCCGTCCCGGCGAGATTCCAGCTGGCCGCCACTCCCCCCGCGACGAGCACCGAAGCGACCCAGAGCCACGGCACCCAGCCGCGCCACCGGCTCCGCGGGACGGATGCCTCGTCCGCGGCCGCCTCGGCGACCACCTCCGCGGCCGCGCCGGGCGCGTCATCCGTCGTCTCGCCGTCGGCCTCCTCGTCCGGCTCGCTCCATTGGGCGACCTGGGGCGGAGCATCCGGACCCTCGATCCCGCCCCGCGCGACGCGCGCGTCGTCGGCCGCGATCCGCGCCTGGAGCTCCTCGAGGCGCCGGAGCGCCGCGGGGTCGTCATGGATGTCGCCCGCCGGACCATAGGCCCGTGCCTGCAGCTCGCGCAGCTCTGCGCGTGCCTGGTCGTTCATCGCGGCATCAGGCGTCGAGCGCCTTGATGACTTCGTCGGGCGTCGCCTGCATCGGATGCGGGCCCGCGATGTCGAAGAACACGGTCGTGATCGCCGAGCGGTGCGTGCTGAGGAACGCGCGCAGGGCGCCGGGCGACTGGAGCGCGACGGCGGGCGGCAGGGCGGCGGGTTTGTGCTGCGCGTCGCTGAAGAGCAGGAGTGCGACATCCCCTGTGTTCGGATCGCGGTAGGTCCACACCTCGCCGACGTCGAGGGGATTGTCGCGAGTGCCGGGCTTCATGAGCGGAACGACCGTCGGGCCATGGCGCAGCGCGAAGGCGACAGCAGCGATGTCCTGCGTCTGCAGAGCGTCGCCGAGCGCCGTGTTGCGGAACTCGACGGGTTCCTGCTTCTTCGCGCGCTTCTTGCCGGCCATCCCACCAGCGTAGACGGGCCGCGACTCGACGCCTCGCGATGCCCCTCCCCACTGTTCCCGCCCCCACGACCTCAGCCGAGGAACCCGCGCAGCAGCGCCTCGGACCCGGCGAGGTGTTCGAGCAGCGCCATCTCGGCGGCATCCGCTCTCCCCGACAGGATCGCCGTCACGATGCGCTCGTGCTGCGCGTTGGAGTGCTCGATGTTGCGCGGCAGCAGCGGGAAGGTGTCGAGCCATGCGTTGACGCGGGCGCGGTTCTCGGCGACGAGCGCGACGAGCGACGGGATGCCGGCGACCTCCGCAACCGTCAGGTGAAGCAGGGTGTCGAGCCGGCGGTAGTCCGCTTCGCCCGCGGCGCACGCCTCTTCGTGTCGTGCCCACAGGTCCGCGCGCACCGCGGGCGAGAGCGTGCGCTCGGCGGCGGCGCGGGCAGCGCCCGCCTCGAGCACGCGCCGGAGTCCGAGGACGTCCTCGAGCTCGTCGGGCGAGACGGCCTCGGGGGTGGCGGCGGGCAGCGGATCCGCGACGAACGTGCCGCCGTAGCGCCCGCGTCGTCGAACGAGGAATCCCGTGTCGGCCAGCTCGCGGATCGCTTCCCGCACGGTGTCGCGGCTCACGGCGTAGCGCGCCGCGAGCTCGCGCTCGGCGGGAAGCGACTCCCCCGGCGCGACGACTCCGAGGCGGATCGTCTGCACGAGCCGCGCGACGGTGTCTTCGAGCGCGTTGCCCTCGCGCACGGGCCGGTAGACGGCCTTGCGCACTTCCTTCAGCGGAGAATCGGTCATCGCCGCTCCTCGCGGCTGCCCGTGCGCCTGCAGATCGGGTCGCGCGCGCGCCGAAATGCCGTCCGCGGGCGCTCTCGGCCCCGGTCAGCAGTCATCCGGCCCATGTCCGTGACCCTACAGCGGCGTCACGTAGGCGTTGGTGATGCCGCCGTCCACGACGAAGGCCGTCGCCGTGATGAACGACGCGTCGTCCGATGCGAGGAAGGCGACGGATGCCGCGAGCTCCTCGGGCTCGGCGAAGCGGCCGATCGGCACGTGCACGAGGCGGCGCTGCGCGCGCTCGGGGTCCTTCGCGAAGAGCTCCTGCAGGAGCGGCGTATTGACGGGACCGGGGCACAGGGCGTTGACCCGGATGCCCTGCCGCGCGAACTGCACGCCGAGCTCGCGCGTCATGGCGAGTACGCCGCCCTTCGAGGCGGTGTACGAGATCTGCGACGTCGCCGAGCCGAGCAGCGCGACGAACGACGCCGTGTTGATGATCGAGCCCTTGCCCGCCGGCACCATGTGCCGCAGCGCCGCGCGCGAGCACAGGTAGACGCTCTTGAGGTTGACGTCCTGCACGCGATCCCAGGCAGGCAGCTCGGTCGTCTCGATCGAGTCGTCGTCGGCAGGCGAGATGCCGGCGTTGTTGAAGGCGATGTCGAGGCGCCCGAACTCGGCGGCGACGCCGTCGAAGAGCGCGTCGACGGATGCCTCCTCCGCGACATTCACGTGCCGGAAGGCCCCGCCGACCTCCGCCGCGGCAGCCTCGCCCGTCTTCGCGTCGAGGTCGGCGATGACGACCTTCGCGCCCTCTGCCGCGAACCGGCGCGCGGTCGCGAGCCCGATGCCGGACGCGCCGCCCGTGATGACCGCGACGCGGTCCTTGAGTCGCTGTGTCAGATCCATGCTGCTCCTCTGGTGCTGGTTTCCTGCTCGCGAGCGCTTCGGCGCGGGGACGGATGCCGCGGCGAGCGGCCAAAGCGCGGGGACGTCTGGCTCGTCACGAGGCATCCGTCGCGAAGAAGACGTTCTTGGTCTCGGTGAAGTGCTCCGCCGCGTCGGGGCCGAGCTCGCGGCCGAGACCCGAGGCCTTCATGCCTCCGAACGGCGTCCAGTAGCGCACCGACGAGTGCGAGTTGACCGACAGCACGCCGCTCTTGACGCCCCGCGCGACGCGCACGGCGCGGCCGAGGTTCTCGGTCCAGAGCGACCCGGCGAGGCCGTAGATCGTGTCGTTCGCGAGCCGGATCGCGTCGGCCTCGTCTTCGAAGGGCAGCACCGCGACGACGGGCCCGAAGACCTCCTCCCGCGCGATGCGGTCGCCCGGCGACGCGAGCACGACGGACGGCGCCATCCAGAAGCCGTCGCCCGACGGGGCCGAGCCGCGGAAGGCGACATCCGCTCCCTCGAGGAACGACGCGACGGTGTCGCGGTGCGCCGCCGAGATGAGCGGGCCCATCTCGGTCGACTCGAGCGACGGGTCGCCGACGCGCCACGCGGCGACGGCGGGTTCGAGCAGCTCGAGGAACCGGTCGTACACCGAGCGCTGCACGAGGATGCGGCTGCGTGCGCAGCAGTCCTGTCCCGCATTGTCGAAGACGGCGCCCGGCGCGGCCGCGGCGGCCTTCTCGAGGTCGCCGTCCGCGAAGACGATGTTGGCGCTCTTGCCGCCGAGCTCGAGGGTCACGGGCTTGAGGCCCCGCGCGCACCCGGCGGCGACCTCGACGCCGACATCCGTCGATCCGGTGAAGACGACTTTGCGCACGTCGGGATGCGACACGAACCGCTCTCCGACGACCGAGCCCGAGCCCGTGATGACCGCGAAGAGGCCCCCGGGGAGCCCCGCTTCGAGAGCGAGCTCGCCGAGGCGCACCGCCGTGAGCGGCGTGAGCTCGGCGGGCTTGAGCACGACGGCGTTGCCCGCGGCGAGCGCCGGCGCGAAGCCCCACGACGCGATCGTCATGGGGAAGTTCCACGGCACGATGATCCCGACGACGCCGTACGGCTCGTGGAAGGTCACATCGAGCCCGCCCGCGACGGGGATCTGCTGCCCGTTCAGCCGCTCGGGCGCGCCCGCGTAGAAGTTGAGCACCTGCGCGACGTGCGACGCCTCCCATCGGGCGGACGAGATCGGATGCCCCGAATTGCGCACCTCGAGCTGCGCGAGCTCTTCGACGTGCTCCTCGACGATCCGCGCGAACGAGCGCAGCGCATCGGCCCGGGCCAGCGGCGCGAGCGCGGCCCACGCACGCTGCGCGACGACGGCCGCAGCGATCGCGGCGTCGACCTCCTCGAGGGAGGCGCGCGGGACGTCCTGGAACGCCAGCCCCGTCGCCGGGTCGATGAGCGTGAAAGTCGTGCTCATGCGCTCACTCCCCGAAGGTCGGTCTTCGAGCGGATGTCGGTCCCCGAGCCGGTGGACCGGGGGATCGCAGAGGCGGAGCCGCGCTTCGCAGCGGCGTAGACGGATGCCTCGGCCACGAGCCCCGCGAAGAGCCGCTTGTCCTCCGCGTTCTCCTCGGGGTGCCACTGCACGCCGACGACGTACCCGTCGCCGTCGGATTCGAAGGCCTGAACGAGTCCGTCGTCGGTCGACGCCGTGACGATGAGCCCGTCGCCCAGCCGGTCGACGCCCTGGTGGTGGTAGCTGTGCACGTCGAAGGCGCCGTCCCCGAGCATCCCGGCGAGGCGCGTGTCGGGAGCGACCTCGACCGTGTTCGACGCGAAGACGCCGCCGCCGACGCGATACCGCTCGGTGCCGAGGGCCTCGGGCAGGTGCTGGTGCAGCGTCCCGCCGCGCGCGATGTTGACGAGCTGCAGACCGCGGCAGATCGCGAGCACCGGGATGCGCCGCTCCTCCGCCCCGCGGAACAGCGCGAGCTCCCACGCGTCGCGATCGGCGCGCGCCGGGTCGGTCGACGGATGCCGCTCCTGGCCGTACAGCTCGGGCTGCACGTCGACGCCTCCCGTGAGGATGAGTCCGTCGAGTCCGTCGAGGACCGCCTCGGCCGCGGCATCCGGAGCCGGCTGTGGCGGGAGGAGCACGGCGACGCCGCCCGACGATGTCACCGAGTCGAAGTACTGCTGCGGCAGGAAGGCCGCGCGGACGTCCCACACCCCCTGCTTGGCCTGCTCGAGATACGTCGTGAGCCCGATGACGGGCCGACGGTCAGAGTCTTTCGAAGCCACGCACGCGCTCCCAGTCCGTCACGGCGGCGTCGTAGGCCTCGACCTCGACGCGCGCCTGGTTCAGGTAGTGCTCGACCATCTCGTCGCCGAAGGCGGTGCGTGCGATGGCCGAGTCGGCGAACAGCTGGGCGGCCTCGCGCAGCGTCGTCGGGAGGTGGTCGACTCCGGAAGTGTACGCGTTGCCCGCGAGCGGGTCGGGCAGCGGCAGCTCGTTCTCGATGCCGTGCAGACCGCCCGCGATGATCGCGGCGATCCCGAGGTAGGGGTTCACGTCGCCGCCGGGCACCCGGTTCTCGACGCGCAGCGACGCGCCGTGTCCGATGACGCGCAGCGCGCACGTGCGGTTGTCGACGCCCCACGCGACGCCCGTCGGCGCGAACGACCCCCGCGCGAAACGCTTGTACGAGTTGATCGTCGGCGCGTAGAGCAGCGTGAACTCGCGGAGGGTCGCGAGGATGCCGGCGATCCAGTGCTCCATGAGCGGGCTGAACCCGTGCGAGCCGTCGCCCGCCATGACCGTATCGCCGTCGTCCGAACGCACCGAGAGGTGGATGTGGCAGCTGTTGCCCTCGCGCTCGTTGAACTTCGCCATGAACGTGATGGCCTTTCCGTGCGCGTCGGCGATCGCCTTGGCACCGCTCTTGTAGAGCGTGTGCTGGTCGGCGGTCTCGAGCACTTCGGCGTAGCGGAAGGCGATCTCCTGCTGGCCGAGGTTGCACTCCCCCTTGACGCCCTCGGTGTAGAGACCGGCGCCGTCCATCGAGAGACGGATGTCGCGCAGCAGCGGCTCGAGCCGGCCGGACGCGAGCAGGTCGTAGTCGACGTTGTAGTCGGTCGAGGGCTTCAGGTCGCGATACCCCTTGGCCCAGGCGTCCCGATACGTCTCGTCGAAGACGATGAACTCGAGCTCGGTGCCGGAGTAGGCGACGAGCCCGCGTTCGGCGAGGCGCGCGCGCTGCGCCTTGAGGATCTCGCGGGGCGACTGCACGACGGGGGCGCCGCCCTCCCACGCGAGGTCGGCGAAGACGAGAGCCGAACCAGGGAGCCACGGGATGCGGCGCAGCGTCGCGGGGTCGGAGAGCAGCATCATGTCGCCGTACCCCTTCTCCCAGCTCGACATCGCGTAGCCGTCGACGGTGTTCATGTCGACGTCGACCGACAGCAGGTAGTTGCATGCCTCGGCCCCGTGCGGCAGGACCTCCTCCTGGAAGAGGCGCGCCGAGACGCGCTTGCCGACGAGGCGGCCCTGGGCGTCGGCGAAGGCCACGACGACTGTGTCGATCTCGCCGGCCGCGATCGCGGCATCCAGTTGCGACACACTCAGGTTTCCCGGCATCCGTCACCCTCCATTGGTATGAGCCGCGTCCATTGTGAGGCTGCTTCTCTTGGATCCTGAGCCTATGCCGCGACGAATTCACCTCTAAAGGTAGACACCAACTACCTTTCGCGCCATTCTCTATGCCAGACGCGATCCATCCCGTGAAATCGCGCGCGCTTCCCCCGAGAGCGAGGAGCCCTCCATGTCCGATTCCCGGTCCGTCGGCGGTGTCACCTACACCCAGGCCGGCAGCGAGTACTTCCAGAAACGTCAGCTCACTCGGGCCGCGGGCTTCTGGGGTCTGTGGGGTCTCGGCGTCGCGGCCGTCGTGTCGGGCGACTTCTCAGGCTGGAACTTCGGCCTCGGATCGGCCGGCTGGGGCGGCCTGCTGGTCGCGACGATCATCATCGTCATCATGTACTTCGGGATGCTGTTCTCGATCGGCGAGATGTCGGCAGCCCTTCCGCACACGGGCGGCGCCTACTCGTTCGCGCGATCGGCGATGGGGCCGTGGGGCGGCTTCATCACGGGCTTCGCCGAGACGATCGAGTACGTCTTCACAACGGGTGTCATCGTCCTGTTCTCGGCCGACTACCTCAACGGCATCTTCTCGATCCTGTCCGACGGCGCGTTCGACCTGAAGGCGCTCGGACTGCAGTGGGTCTGGTGGATCGTCCTCTACGCCGTCTTCATCGCACTCAACGCGGCAGGAGCGGCGATCTCGTTCCGGTTCGCGATCGTCGTCTCGATCCTCACGGTCGGCATCCTCGTCCTGTTCGCGATCCTCGCGTTCGCCAACGGCGCCGTCGACTTCGCGCGCGTGTGGGACATCGCGCCCGACGAAACCGTCGCGGGTTCATCGGAGTTCCTGCCGTTCGGATTCATGGGCATCCTGTTCGCGCTCCCCTTCGCGATGTGGTTCTTCCTCGGCATCGAGGAGCTGCCGCTCGCCGCAGAGGAGGCGCACAACCCGCAGAAGGACATCCCGCGTGCGGGCATCTGGGGCCTCGTCACCCTGATCTTCACGGGTGCGCTCGTGCTCTTCCTCAACCCCGCGGTGACGGGCTCGGCCGCGATAGCCGCGAGCGGCGAGCCGCTGCTCGACGGCTTCCGCGCGTTCCTTCCTGCCGAGCTCGCGGCCGTGCTGTCGCTGTTCGCTCTCATCGGTCTGCTCGCGTCGCTGCAGGGCATCATGTTCGCGTACGGACGCAACATGTACTCGCTGTCTCGGGCCGGCTACTACCCGAAGTTCCTCTCACTGACAGGCAAGCGTCAGACCCCGTGGGTCGCGCTGCTCACCGGCGCCGTGGTCGGCTTCGTCGTCCTGCTCGCGGTCGACCTCATCACGCGGGCGAACGAGGAGATCGGCGCCGTCTCGAACGCGATCGTGCTCAACATCGCCGTGTGGGGCGCGGTCATCGCGTATCTTCTGCAGATGGTCTCGTACGTGCTGCTCAAGGTGAAGCTCCCCGACGTCTCGCGGCCGTACAAGAGCCCGGTGGGCATCACGGGAGCGGTCGTCGCCGGCCTCATCGCCCTCGCGACGTTCGTCGGGCAGTTCCTCAACCCGGGATACACGGCGGCGATCATCGCAATCCTCGTGTTCTACGTCATCGGCCTCGTCATCTTCGCGCTCGTCGGACGCCACCGTCTCGTGCTCTCTCCGGAGGAGGAGTACGCGCTCTCGGGAGGTCAGCACCGCGACCCGCAGGCGGAGGGCTACGACGCCATGGAGGGCGAGGTGTTCGGCGGCAAGCAGTAGTTCGACCAGGGGGAACGGGGGCCGGATCGCGGGGGCGATCCGGCCCTTCGCCTTCTGGGCCGGGACGGGGCGCGGCAGGCCCGGCTCGCCGGCTCGCCGGCGCGGCGGCAGGCGGGTAGGCGCAGCCGTCAGTAGAGCAGGATCTGCTTCGACGTGGACGCCGGGATGCCGCCGATCTCGACGGTCACGTGGTACGAGGCCCCTCCACCGGGGGCGACGGGGCGGTTCGCCGTGTCGCACGTCGAGACCGACGAGCGCGTGCGGTCCCACACGACGGGCGTCGCGCTCGAGACGGTCTGACCCGCCGCGATCGTCGCGATCATGTCGCTCGGCTCGGTCTGGCAGTCGGTCGAGCGCCACCACACGTCGCTGCCGCTCGAGACAGTGAACATCTGGGTCGTCGTGCCGACGTTGAGCGTGCAGTCGGCGTCGCCCTGGTTCGTGAGCCGGATCGAGAGCTGGGGGTTCTGCCCGCCGGCGTAGGTGTCGGCGTCCGACAGCGCTTCGACCAGGATGTCTCGCGCGACGCACGGCTTCGCGGTGCCGACGGCGTCGGCGGTCGGCGAAGGGGTCGGCGTCTCGGACACCGTCGGAGCGTCCGAGGGGGTCAGTGTGGGAGTGGATGTCGCGGACGGCGTCGCGGACGGCGAGGCCGACGGCGTCGGGTCTGCGGGCTGGTCCCACGGCCAGGCCATGCCGCGCCAGGGCTGCGCGACGACGAGCCACACGACGGCCGCGACGAGCGCGAGGACCCCGAGCAGCACGACGAGCCGCCGGCGGCGATACACCGCGGCGGAGCGTCGCCGCGTACGCGGCCGAGCTCGGGTCATGCTTCCAGGCTACGTGGGCCGCCGGGCTGTTCCGACCGGGGCGCGCTCGTCAGAGCTGCTTGATCATGCGGGTGTTGCCGAGGGTGTTCGGCTTGACGTGCGCGAGGTCGAGGAACTCCGCGACGCCCTCGTCGGGAGAGCGGATGAGCTGCGAGTAGACGTCGGGATCGACGACCTGCTCGCCGATCGGCGAGAACCCGCGGCGCGTGAAGAAGTCGACCTCGAACGTGAGGCAGAACAGGCGACGGAGGCCGAGCGCCCGCGCGTTCTCCTCGAGCCCCTCGACGATGACGCGCCCGACTCCTCGGTGCAGCCATTCGTCGACGACGATGAGCGTGCGGATCTCGCCGAGGTCCTCCCACATGACGTGCAGGGCGCCGCAGCCGACGAGCCTTCCCGTCTCGTCCTCCACCACGAGGAACTGCTGCACTGACTCGTACAGCACGACGATGTCCTTGCCGAGCAGGATCCGCCGCTGGACGAAGGGGTCGAGCATCTCCCAGATGCCCCGGACGTCGAGGGCCGTCGCGGGCCTGACGACGAATTCACTCACGGGTCAAGCCTAGAGTCGGCGACCCATGTACACGGCGGAGGCGTCCCGCATGAGTTCGACGAAACCGAGGCGGCCGTAGAAACGGATGGCGCCCGCGTTGTCGACGCCGACGCCCAGGTGGATCCCCGGGATCCCCTCTCGGGCGAGATCCGCGAAGAGGTCTCCGATGAGCGTGCTTCCGAGCCCCCGACCCTGCAGCCGCTCGAACAGATCGATGTGCATGTGGGCGGGGAAGCCCGCGACGACGGATTCGGGTGCGATCGCCGGCGTGTGCAAGAGCTCCACGATCTCCTGATCGGCGGGAGACCGAGGGAAGTCGAGCGGATGGTCGACGCGCAGGCCCGGCAGCCAGTGCTGCTCGACCCAGGCCTCGTGCGACCGGGTGTCGCGGGCGCAGAGGAGATAGCCCCCGACGCCCTCGCCGTCGACGACGACGACGGCACGCGCGCCGGGGGCGACGAGGTACGGCCCCACATAGACGTGGCCGAGCAGTTCGGGAGACCGCGGCGAACCGTCGTCGGGCAGTCCCGTCTCGTGGCAGACGCGGTAGGCGGCAGGAAGGTCGTCGAGTCGAGCGGCGCGTGTGAGCACGCCGACACGATAGCCGAACGGGCCGCAGCATCTCCTCTTCCGGGCCACGTGCCGAGAAGTGGTCTAGTCCACCTCGGCGCGCAAGCCGTGCACGCTGGTCTATTTTTCACGGCCCGTCCGTCGACTGATCGCCGCGTATGTCGAGGTGAAGGCGATTCGATGCGGTCCACCGATCGCCGCCCCGTGCTCCGTCAAGTGGTCTAGTCCGGATTTGCAGATCGCCGACGAATGAGTTCTACTCTCCTGGTGCTTTCAACGTCGAAGACACGCACCCGCGATCTGCTCCGCGGGCGTCTGCGTGACCTGATCGCCGAGCTCGGCCCCGGGCGTCGGCTGCCGAGCGAGCGCGACCTCTCCGCAGAGTGGGGCGTCGCGCGCATGACGCTGCGCGCGGCCGTCGACGAGCTCGTGGTCGAGGGGCTCCTCGACCGGCGCCACGGCTCGGGCACCTACATCGTCTTCAGCCCCGTCCTGCGCGTCATCGGCCTCACGTCGTTCACGCACGACATGCGGTCGCGCGGCATCGAGCCGAGCAGCCGCATCCTCGACTTCCGCACGATCACCGCCGACGACGCGCTCGCGACCCGGCTGCGCATCCCGGTCGGGTCGCCCGTCTTCTGGATCTCGCGCCTGCGTCTCGGCAACGACGAGCCCGTCGCGATCGAGAGCGTCAGCATCCCGGTGTCGTACGCCCCGCACCTGACACACGACGACCTGGGGGGTTCTCTCTACGAGGTCCTCGCGGCGCGGCACGGCCTCGTGGCGAGCGCCGCGAGCATGCGCATCGAGCCGATCCTCCCCGATCCCGCGAGCGCCGACCTCCTCGGCATCGGCGCCGAGCAGGCGTGTCTGCGGGTTCGGATGGTCGACACGGATCGGTCCGGACGCGTCGTGATGCTCGCGACGTGCCTCTACCGGGGCGACAAGTACCAGTTCCGCGCCGAGGTCACCGGCGCCGCGGGCGAGGCCGACTCATGACGACGGATGCCGCAATCAGCGTCCTCGCCGTGGACGGCGGCCAGTCGGCGATCCGTGTGCGGGATTCGGCCGGCGGCGGCGGCGTCGTTCCCGGTGTCAGCTGGCACGGCCCGCGCACCCTCCGGGCCACGGCCGCCGCGGTCGCCGATGCGTGGCGGATCGCCGGCTCGCACCCCGTCGACGTCGCCGTGCTCGGCCTCACGACCGTGCCCGACGACGAGGGCTGCGCACACCTCGCGCGACTCGTGGCCGATGAGCTCGGCGCCGGCCGGGTCGTGGTGTGCGACGACGGCATCAGTTCGCACGCCGGCGCCTTCGCCGGCGGGTGGGGCGTCGCGCTCTCGGTCGGCACCGGCGTCGCGTGCGCGACGCGTGGGCCGGCGGACGCCGTTCCCGACCTGCTGGGCGGGCACGGCTACCTCCTGGGGGACGAAGGCGGGGCGTACTGGATCGGGCGGGCGGGCATCGCGGCGGCTCTGCGCGCTGCCGACGGCCGCGGGCCGTCCACGCTGCTCGTGTCGGCCGCCGAGTCCCGCTTCGGCGCCGTGCGCGGCATCCCGATCCGTATCCACTCCTCGGAACGCGCCGTCGACGAGATCGCGCACTTCGCTCCCGAGGTGCTCGCCGCCGCCCGCGCCGGCGATCCCGTGGCGACGACGGTCATCGACGACGCCGTGGACGAGCTCGCCCTCGTCGCACGCGCGGCGCGTCGGCACGCGGGATCACACGCCGCCACGCCGCTCGTCATCCTCGGGCGCCTCGGCGCCGAGCTCGATGACCGGATCGTCGAGCGGCTGGGGGACGACCCCGGCGTGTTCGACGCGAGGGCGCCGCTCGGCGACGCCCTCGACGGCGCGATGCTCCTCGCGCACTCCCCCGCCGACGACGGCATCCATGTCTGGACGAGAGGTTGACCATGTACGACACACAGAGTTCGACCGACCCGGGGCGCTCGTACCTCGCGCGCGTCACGGCGCTCCTCCAGGAGGTGCTCGACACTCAGTGGGATGCCATCGCGCGTGCGGCCGAAGCCGTCGCCGGGGCGCTGCAGAGCGGACGCGAGATCCATGCCTTCGGCTCGGGGCACTCGCACATGCTCGCCGAGGAGCTCTTCTACCGCGCCGGCGGGCTCGTCGACGTGCGGCCGATCCTCTTCGAGGCGCTCATGCTGCACGCGAACGCACCGCTGAGCACGCGCCTCGAGCGCCTCCCGGGCCTCGCGAGCGAGATCCTCGAAGACCACGGGGTGTCGCGCGGCGACGTCCTCCTCGTCTTCTCGAACTCCGGGCGCAATCAGGTGGCGACCGAGCTCGCGACAGAGGCGCGCGACCGAGGCATCACGGTGATTGCGATCACGAGCCTCAGCCACTCGCGAGCCACGAGCGCGCGGGGCGGCTCGCTGCGGCTCTTCGAGATCGCCGACATCGTAATCGACAACCGCGGCGAGCTGGGCGATGCGGCCGTCGAAGTGCCGGGCTTCGACCGCCGCGTCGCTCCCACCTCGACCGCCGTCGGCGCCGCGATCGTCAACGCCATCGTCGCCCAGAGCGTCGGGCTCGTCGTCGCCGCCGGAGTCGAGCCGAGGGTCTTCGCGAGCAGCAACATCGATGCGGGCGACGCGATCAACGACACGCTGCTGGAGCGGCGGCCATGAGCGGCAGCGTCGCCGCTGAGCGACCGCAGGCGCCGGCCTTCGGCGTCCGGGGCGTCGTCGAAGGCTTCTACGGCACCCCCTGGACGCACGCAGACCGACTGGAGATGATCCGCTTCATCGGCGCGCGCGGCATGAACCGCTTCGTGTACTCCCCCAAGGACGATCCCTTCCTCCGCCGCGACTGGGCCCAGCCGTACGGCCCCGAAGCGCTCGCCGATCTCGGCGAGCTCGTCGCTGCGGGCGCGGAGGCCGGCGTCGAGCTCACCTACTGCCTCTCGCCGGGGCTCACGATCCGGTACTCCGACGACGCGGACGCCGAGCGCGTGCTCGACAAGCTCCAGTCCGTCGCGGCACTCGGCATCCGTCATTTCGGCCTGCTCGTCGACGACGTCCCCGGCCGCCTGCAGCACGACGCCGACATCGCGCGCTACACGTCCCTCGCGCAGGGGCAGGCGACGCTCGCGAACCTCGTCTTCCGAGGCCTGCAGGCTCGCGTCCCCGGTGCGACGCTCATCGTGTGCCCCACCGACTACTGGGGCTACGGCGACGAGCCGTACATCGCCGAGCTCGGCCAGACGCTCGACGCCGACATCGCGCTCTTCTGGACGGGGCGCGCGATCTGCTCCGCGACCCTCGACGCCGCGGATGCGGGTGTCTTCACGCACGCGACGGGTCGCCGCCCGACCTACTGGGACAACTACCCGGTCAACGACGTCGCGATGGGCCACGAGCTGCACATCGGCCCGTACCGAGGTCGCGCAGCCGACTTGGCCGGCAATGCCGAGGGGGTCATCGCCAACGCGATGGAGCGCTTCGAGTCGTCGAAGATCGCGATCGCGACGATCGCCGACTACCTCGCCTCGCCCGCGGACTACGACGCCGAGACGAGCTGGGATGCCGCGATCCGCGATGTCGCCGGGCGCGATGCCGACGCCTACCGGGACTTCGCCGACAACTCCCGGTCCTCCTGCCTGAGCCAGCTCGACGCGCCCGAAGCGACGTTCGCGCTCGAGGAGCACACCTTCGGGCTGCTCATCGGCGACGCGGACCGAGCCGTGCGCACACTCGGCCCGCTCGCCGACCGGCTCGCGGCATCCGCCCGCCGGCTGCTCGACGGTCCCGTCGAGAACGAGCGGCTCGTCGCCGAGAGCCTGCCCTGGATCGAAGCCTTCGCCGTCGGCGCCGCCGCGATGCAGGCCATCGCGCGGCTCACCGCCGAGGGCCGGCTCGAGAGCGACGGCGCGAGCGTCCTCTGGCCGTTCCTCGACGATCTCCGCGCCCGGCGCGTCCGCATCTTCGGCGACGTGCTCGACATGACGCTCGATGGCCTGTGCCGCCCCCACCCTCTCCCTCACCCGCACCCGGAGCCCCTCACCGAAGAGCTGCTCCTCACCCAGAAAGAACAGCAGTGAACAGAAGTATTTCCCTCGTCACCGCGATGGCCGCGACCGGCATCGCGGCCCTCGCCCTCAGCGGCTGTGCCGGAAGCGGTTCGGCTGCGGATGATCAGACCCTGCGGATTGCGATGGGTTCGCCCGGTGAGGCGCAGATCCGTGTCTGGGAGTCGGTGGCTGAGCAGTTCGAGGCCGACAACGATGGCTGGAAGGTCGACCTGAACTTCCAGGACGACGACATGTACCAGACCATCGGCCTGCCCAACCTCCTCAACGGCCGCAACGCGCCCGACATCTATTTCGAGTGGGTCGGCAACCGTCTGCTCGAACGCGACGCCGACGGGTTCGTCGCCGACCTGTCCCCGTTCATCGAGGACGGCCCCCTGACCGGCGTCCTCGACGAGGGCCAGTACGCCGCCGCCACGGTCGATGACCGGGTCCTGATGGTGCCGCACATCGCCGACGTCACGAACGTCCTCTGGTACAACACCGAGATCCTCGATGCCGCCGGCATCGAGGCGCCCACGTCGTGGGACGAGCTGCTCGACGCGTGCGACACCCTCGCCGCGGACGGCATCATCCCGATCGCGTCCGGCAACAAAGACCTCTGGGCCGCGGGCAACTGGCTCGCCCACCTGGTCTCCCGCGTGGTCGGTCACGAGGAGTACGACAAGGCGCTCAGCGGCGAAGCCGACTTCAGCGCCCCCGCATGGCAGGACGCGTTCGGCTACGTCGAGGACCTCGCCGAGCACAAGTGCGTCAACGAGTCGGTCAACGCGATCGACGACAACGAGGGCGCGCAGCTGTTCTTCCAGGGCAAGGCCGCGATGCACGCGATCGGCTCCTGGCTGGTGAGCTGGGCGATCGACGAGGCCCCCGACCTCGACTTCGACTTCGTCAACCTGCCCGCCATGCCGGGCGAAGCCGACCCTGACAGCGTCATCGGCGTCGTCACCGGCTACGTCGTCAACGCCAAGAGCGGCCAGGACAAGCAGGAGAAGGCTGCCGAGTTCCTCGCGCTGCTCAGCTCGGCCGAGAACACCGACGCCTTCATCGAGGCCGAAGCCGTCCCCGTCACCGCGACCGCGTCCGAGACGATCGACGAGCGCACCATCCGCCTCAACTCGCTGCTCTCCGAGTCGGCCGTGGTCATCAGCCCGCCCGACACCGGCTACGACCTCGACGTCGCCGACGCGTTCTACCGCAGCCTCGCCGAAGTGCTCGGCGGTCGCACGACCGCGGACGACGCTCTCACCCAGCTGCAGGAGCAGCTCGCCAAGTAAGCCCCGTGCGGGACCGAGGCAGACCCCTCGGTCCCGCACCGGCACGACCGGAGGACGCCATGAGGGCACACCGGCCTCTCGCCCCCTATCTGTTCATCGCACCCGCGCTCGCCGTCTTCGGCTTCGCCGTGCTCATGCCGTTCGTCTTCACCGGCGCCTACAGCCTCACCGACTGGGACGGCTACAGCGACGCCGTCTTCGTCGGCATCGACAACTACGCGCAGGCCCTGGGCGACACCGTCTTCCAGCAGTCGTTCCTCAACGTCGTCGTCTACATCCTCGTCACCCTCGTCGTCGAGGTGCTGCTGGGCCTCGTCCTGGCCGGGATCGCGATCTCCGTCAAACGCGGATCACTGTGGTTCCGGGTCGCGATCTTCACCCCCGTCATGCTCCCCATGGTCGTCGTCGCCGTCCTATGGTCCTTCGTCTACAACCCCGACTTCGGCCTCGTCAACGGCGCCCTGCGCGCCTTCGGCCTCGAAGACTGGACCCGCGTCTGGCTCGGCGACGAACAGACCGCGCTGCTGGCGATCTGCGTCGTCTCCGGCTGGGTCTACGCCGGCTTCTACATGACGATCTTCTACGCCGCGCTCCGCCAAGTCCCCACCGAGGTCGTCGAAGCCGCCCGCCTCGACGGAGCGAAAGAGAGCACCATCTTCTGGCGCGTGCGCGTCCCCATCATCCGCACCTCCATCGAAGTCGCGATCCTGCTCTGCGTCACCGGCGGATTCCAATCCTTCGACCTGTTCTACGTCCTCACCAACGGCGGCCCCTACCACGCGACCGAGATCCCCACCACCTACCTCGTGGAGTCCGTGTTCCACACCGGCCAAGTCGGCTACGGCTCCGCGATGGCCGTCGTCCTCACCGCCGTCGTCGTCACCATCGGCCTCACCGCCACCGCCCTCCGCCGCCGCGGCGACCACGACGAGCGGTCGGCACGCAAGTCCGCACGAAACGCCGCACGGGCCGCCGCACGAAAGACGGCCGCGCAGACCCCGACACCCGCGCCCGCCCCGAGCGCAGCATCCGTCCCCATCGAAAAGGAACTGGTCCGATGACCGCGAGCATCCGCCTCGGCCGAAGCCTCGTCTACCTCGGGCTCGCCGCCCTCGCGCTCGTCTTCTTCATCCCGCTCGTCTGGATGGTGCTCTCCAGCTTCAAAAGCAACGCCGAGATCTTCACCACCCCGTTCTCCCTGCCCACCGGAATCGACTTCACCATCTGGGCGCAAGCATGGGAAGTCGGCAACATCGGCCGCTACGCCCTCAACAGCGCGATCGTCACCTCGGTATCAGTCCTCGCGATCCTGGTGCTCTCCTCCGCCGCCGCCTTCGCATTCAGCCGCTACCGCTTCCGCGGCGCGAAACTGCTGCTCGGCCTACTCTCCCTCGGCCTGATCCTGCCGCTGCAGTCCTACTTCATCGCGCAGAGCACGATCTTCACCAACCTCGGCCTGACCGACACCTACTGGGCACTCATCATCCCCTACACCGCCATGGGACTCCCGCTCGCGACCTACCTCCTCAAAGTGTTCCTCGACGCCATCCCCGAAGAACTCTTCGAAGCCGCCCGCATCGACGGCGCCGGAGACTTCCGCATCTTCCGCATGATCGCCATGCCACTCCTGCGCCCAGGCCTCGCGACCGTCGCCGTCTTCTCCGCCCTCTCCTGCTGGAACGAATTCCTCCTCGCCCTGCTCTACATCCAAGACGACGAACTCAAAACCATCCCCACAGGCCTCCTCGCATTCTCCAGCCGCTACGTCACCGACTACAGCCTGCTCTTCTCCGCACTCTCCATCGTCACCATCCCGATGATCATCATCTACATCGCCTTCAACAAACAGATCACCGAAGGCCTCACCGCCGGCAGCATCAAATAACCCCACAAACAACGAAGAGAGCGGATGCCAACAGCATCCGCTCTCTTCGTTACTACAGACCCACCGGGGCCCGACGCTATGCGCTGGCCACGAGCTCGTGCGTGTCGTGCCCGCGCACTTCGTAAGGGGTGTCCAGCGTGGCCCGCAGCCGTTCACGGCGGGCGGACGCGGAGCCGCGTTGTCCCACCAGCGAGTCCAGGTGCTCGAGGCCCAGAAGCGCGGAGCCGACGATCGGCGCATCGGCGACGATCGAGACGACGGCCCGCGGCGCGACCGCGCGAATGCGTTCGAGCACGGGCTCGATGAGCGCCGGGTGACGGCTCGTGAGCATGCCGCCGCCCAGCACGATGTCGATGGGCGCGTCGAGCGCGTCGATGCGGCGGACTGTCGTGATCGTGAGCAGTGCGATCTCTTCGGCCTGACGCTGCACGACTCCGGCCGCGACGGAGTCGCCCGCGTCGACCGCAGCGAACAGCAATGGCACGAGTTCGTGCATGCGATCACGATCGATGGTGCCGAGGTGCATGCCTGTGGCGACCTCGACGGCGGACGAGCATCCGAAGTGCCGTGCGGCAAGCTCGGTGAGCAGGGTCGCCGGGCCGCGGCCGTCCTCGTCGCGGCTCGCATGCCAGAGCACTTCTTCGCCGATCGCGACCCCGCCGCCCCAATCGCCGGTTGCGCGGCCGAGTGCGGGGTAGCGCACGTGACGCCCGTCGCGCGCGATCCCGACGCAGTTGATGCCGCCCCCACAGACGACCGCAACGCCCGTTGCGGCGTCGGTGCCCGCACGGAGCATGGCGAACGTGTCGTTGTGCACCTCGACCCGGGGTGCCCACCCGTAGGCCGCGATCGCGTCGGCGATCGCCACCTCTTCCTCCGGGAGATCGGCGTTGGCAAGATAGCCGGCGACGACGTCGACCCCGGTGAGGCCGGCGATCGCGAGCACATGCTCCACGGCAGGTGCCACCGTCGCGACGGCGGGGCCCGCGCCGATGAGGTGAGGTGTGAAAGGCCCCGAACGCGCGCGCGCGAGGACCGTGCCATCGAGGGCGACGAGCAGCACGTCGGTCTTGCTGTTGCCGCCGTCGAATGCGAGCAGTCGCGGTTCGTTCACTGCGCCCACGGCAGCCACTCCTTGTTCTCGGCGATGAGCCGGTCGGCGAGCGCCTGCGCGGTCGCGTACTGCCCGACGAGCGGATGCGCGAGGAGCGCCCGCACCACGCGGTCGCGACCGCCGTGCAGGGCGGCTTCCACGCCGAGCTGCTCGTAGCGCGAGACATGCGCGACAAGCCCCGAGACGAGTGGGGGTGGCGCGGGCACCGGATGCGGGAGGATGCCGTCCGGTCCGACCTTCGCACGCACCTCGATGACCGCCTCGTCGTCGAGGAACGGCAGGATGCCGCGGTTGCGCACGTTCACGATGTGATCGCGTGCTGCGCCCGTGCCGAGCAGGCTCGCGAGCAGGCCGACCGCGGCATCCGAGTAGTACGCACCGCCACGGCCGCGCAGCTGCGGGGGCGTGTGGTCGAGTGCCGGATCGGCGTACAGCTCGAGCAATTCTGCCTCCAGCGCCGCGACCTGCGCGGCGCGCGAGGGCCGGTCGGCTGCGAGCGACACGAGCTCGTCGTGCTGGAAGTAGTAACGCAGATAGTACGAGGGGATGACGCGCTCGGAGCGCAGCAGGGGGAGCGGCAGCTCGATCTCATCGACGAGCGCATCGCCGTGCGCGTCGATGAGACGATCAAGCACCTCGGTGGCTGTCCCGTCGTCATGCCGGATGCGCGCGCCCAGCTCCCAGCTGAGGTGGTTGAGCCCTGCGTGGTCGAGCTCGACTCGTTCCGGCTCGACGCCGAGCACCGAAGCGAAGAGCCGCTCGAAGCCGATCGCGACGTTGCACAGGCCGACCGCGCGATGCCCGTCGTCGAGCAGCGCACGAGTGACCATCCCGACGGGATTGGTGAAGTCGACGATCCACGCGTCGGGGTTGACGGCCCGCACCCGACGGGCGATGTCGAGCACGACGGGGATCGTGCGGAGTGCCTTGGCCAGTCCGCCGGCCCCCGTCGTCTCCTGCCCGATGCAGCCGCACTCAAGCGGCCAGCTCTCGTCGCGACCGCGCGCGGCCTGCCCGCCGACGCGCAGCTGCACGAGCACTGCGTCCGCGCCCTCCGCGGCCGCGGAGATGTCGGCAGTCGTGGTGACGCGGCAGGTGCTGCCGGCAGCCGCGAGTATGCGCGATGTGAGCCCCGCGACGATTTCAATGCGTGCGGGGTCGGGGTCGACCAGCACGAGCTCCTCGACGGGGAGGGTCTTGCCGAGGCGAGCGATACCGTCCGCGAGCTCGGGCGTGTAGGTCGAGCCGCCGCCCACCACCGCCAGCCGAATGCGCCGCCCGCTCATGTCGTGAACACCCGGTCGCGCGCGATCTCGAGGCTCATGAGCATCGCGCCGTCGAGGATCGGAGTGTCGGTCGCCACGGTGACGGCGAGCGGGGGCGCCGCGGGCATGATCGCGGCGAGCTGGCGGGCGATCTCGGCGCTCAGCCGTTCGCCGCCGAGCCGCGCGAGCTTGCCGGCGATCACAACACGCGCCGGGTCGAGCAGGGCGATGACCGATGCGATGGCGCACGCGTAGCGGTTGCAGAGCTCGGCGACGGCAGGCGCTGCGGTGGGATCACCGAGCAGTGCACTCAGCGCCTCGGCTGCGGTCGCTGCCTCGTGCCCCGCTCCGGCGGCGAGACCGCGCAGTGCGTGCTCGCCGACGAGGCGCTCGAGCGCTCCGTCCCTGCGGCTCTCCGCATCGAACACGGCACCGGGAATGAGCATGAATGCCGCCTCGCCGGCCGCGCCGCGACTGCCGCGATGCAGCGCCCCGTCGATCATGATCGCTCCGCCGACGCCCTCATCCAGCCAGAAGAGGAAGAAGCTGTCGGATTCACCGCGGGCGGCATCCCGCTCGGCGATCGCGGCGAGATTCACGTCGTTCTCGATGGCGACCGACGCATTGGTGAAGAGCATCCGCAGCTCGGCGCCGACGGCGGCGTGCTGCCAGCCGGGCAGGTGGTCGACGTAGCTGAGCGTGTCGGCCGCGCTGTCGTAGGAGCCGGGCACGCTGACGACGATCGCGTCGAGCTGGGCTGGCGAGAGTCCTGCAGTTTCGCAGCAGGACCGGATGATGGCGGCGGCGCGGTCAGGGCCGTTTGCGGCCTGATCGTTCTGGTCTACGCGCTCCGCGACAATGGCCCCCGCGATGTTCGAGATGCGCACCCACACGCTCCCGGGGCGAACGTCGACGGCGGCGGCGTACCCGGCGGCCGGATTGATGCGGTAGAGCTGCGGTGCACGGCCTCCGGGACCGGTGTCGCCCAACCCGCTCGGGCGCACGAGGCCGCTCTCTTCGAGCCGCTGGAGCAGCAATGAGGCGGTGGGCTTCGAGACGCCTGTAAGCGTGCGCACGTCACTGCGGGTCAACGTGTCGTGCTCGATCAGAAGGTCGAGCACGACGCGGTTGTTCATAGAGCGCAGCAGGCCTGGCTGTGCAGGCGCTGGGCCGCGGCTGTCGCCTGGCAACGATGTGTGCACAGCGATCCTCCGGGGAAGTTAGGAAACTTTACTATCTAAACATTAGTCACCGGAGACCAAGGTGTCAACGCCAGCCCCCACTGACTTCGCGCGGCGTGTGACGGCCGGAGTTCAGATAGCCGTTGCACGCGGAATCGCGTCGGATGGAGGGCATGAACGGAGCGAAAGGTCCCCCCATCCTCGGGGGGCTGATGCGGAGGTTCCGACGGGAGTTCTCCCGGGACCTGCCGTCCATCGCTGCCGGCGCCGACGCTCTTCACCTGCCGCGGTCTCCGCACGGCAGGCGCTGCGGCGTCGTCGGCCACGGCTGGGGTCGCACGCGATCTGCTCGGGCACAGGAGCAACGATATCGCCGGCGGGCCGAAGCCTCCCGGACGCAGCAGTGCCGGCATTCCACCGGCCGACTTCGAGCACATTCGTGCTCTCCCTATACAACGAGAAGACCACCACACGACGCTGTCACGCGCCCGTGTGGTGGCCTTCTCATGCGACTCGCGTCGCGCTACTCCGTGATGATGCCGTGGTAACGGCCCATCCAGTAGGGCAGCGTGAACGTGAACCCGACGACGAAGCTCCCACTGGTGTAGTCGTAATTGGGATACACCCCCGTGGCCTGGTGCTCGGCTTCGAAGGGATTGCCGTTGTTCTTCATCGCACGTCGCTCGTCAGGCGGCAGCACGTAGTTCGTCTGCTTGTAATCGTCGCGATCGCCCGGCTCGATGTAGAGGACATCCTGGCGGTTCGTCTGCACCGGGAATTCGACCTGATATTCGTACTGCCGAGACAGGTATCGAACCGCCGACTCGAGATCGATGTCCTTGCTCTCCGGGTGTGCCAGCTGGTACAGGAACGTGTAGTAAGGGTTCTCCTCACGCACCTCATTCGCATACCACTGGTCGAATGCCGCGACGATCTGCGGACGCTTGGCCGGATCGTTCTCCTGCAGAATGAGCGGGTACAGCGCGAACCAAGCCAACTCCTCGTCGGAGTAGTTGATGTACTGCGTCCAATCATTGTGCACAGTGGCGTTGATGTTGGAACGATCCTCGATGTCGTCGCCGGCCTCGGCATAGGCGGCTTCGTAGTTGTCCCGGGTCACCAATTCATTGTTGTTGATCCCGTATGCATTCGTCGCCTGCCTGACGAGACGGCGGTCGATGTATTCGTTCGCCATGCCGACATAGCCCTTGCCATTGATGTACGGCTCTTCCTTGCTGTACCCGGAAGCGTCGAACAGCACGTCATAGGCGTCCTTGTACTCCTGCTTGCCGATGATGTTGCTGGCCGTCTTGAGGATGGACATCACCTCCAGCGCATTCAGCGGCGCATCTTCATAGCCGTAGGAAAGCGAATCTTCACCGTCCGCGTCGACGCCGACGTGGGAGGCCCATTCCGGACGCTGCTCCATCGCACCGGTCGTGTCGTTGAAGTACTTGGCGAACCACTTGGACCACAGCGTCGATTTGCCTGTCGCATCCTCGATGTAGAAGTGGTCGTCTTTCAGAATCAGATCGGTCATGCGCTCGGTTGTCTGCTCGAGGATGCCCTTGAGCGCGAGCATTTCCGGATCGTGGCTATCGCCCACCAGCAGCTCGTGGGCTGCAAAGAACAGAGAATAGTGTCCGATGACTTCATCCGACGACGTGTCTGCCTTGTACACGATCTGGCTCATGTCGATGCTGCCGTCCTTGATCGCCGACTCAGGGAACAAGTCGTTGAAGAACGTCGGGATCTGCTCGTAGACCGGCACTGTGAGCTGGAACAGGGCCGGATTCGCGGCGCTCGTCCCGGTGTCAGCACTCGGCTTCGCCTTGGTATTGGTGGCCGAGGTGATGACGGGAAGAACCTGCTGCGCCGAATCCCCCACCTTCACATAGATGTCAGTGCCCAGTTGCGCACCGGTCGGTCGTGAAGCGTTCAGCGTCGTGACCGCGTCCGCCGTCATCGTGAGTCCGTTGTAGTTCATCTCGCCGTCTCCGCCTGAGGGGAACAGCTTGCTGCCGATCTTGGTCATCGCATCTTTGGTCACACGTGCGATCGAGTAGCCGATCGGCTCGATGGGCTGGCCGTCCTCATCGAAGCGTTCCATGCTCGGGATGATGCCATTCGGATTCGGCGAGCCGTCCATCACCGGATGGAACCAGAATCCGTTCTGGCTCTGGAAGCCGAAGTCCGTGCCGTCCGATGTCTGTGCGCCTGCTTCGCTCGTCAACATGTACGAGCGTGCCGGAAAGCCGTTGCCGCGGCCGGACACGTAGTCGAGCAGCAGCACCGCTTTCGTGGCGCGCAGTGCGGCGTTCTTCGCTTCAGTGACTTCCGCTTGCGAGCCGCCCTGCTCGAGCAGCGTCCGGTAGCGGTAGATCTCGCCGATGGCGTACATCGCCGTCCACAGGCCGTCGTTGTCGCTCGTCTCTGCACGTGACGTGAATGTGCCGTCGCCGTAGTTGATGCCGCGAGATGCGTCGGCGGGGGTGAAGGCGAACCCCGCATCCGAGGTCATCCCTCGGCGATCATGGACCGACTGAATGACATCTTCATAAGCGGTGGCCTTCTCCTGCAGCGTCTTGAACGGCATCGCAATGTGCGTGATACCGCGCGCGTTTTGGACCCAGACACCGCCCTGTCCGTCGCTGGCCAGCCCAGTCACATGATCGTCACCGTCGAACAGGTAGCGTGGTCCGGCGAAATACTGCACGATGTCACGCTCATCTTCTTCTTCGAAGTTGACGCGCTGAAGTCCGTTCTGAGTTCCGATCCAGTAGACGCCCTCTGCGTCCTTCACCACGCTCGTGACATCGTCGGTCACTGCGACCGGCAAGAATGTCGGCGCCTTCTTGTCGGTCACCCACTGGATCGCCGGCGTTGTCGTCCCGGGCTTGTAGTAGGTGACCTCTTTCGTTCGAACGGGTTCCAGCTTGACTGCCGAGAACGAGGCGGCGTGGGGCTTGGCCGCGAGTGCCGGCGCAGCCGGCAGCGAGACCAGCAGAGCGGCGGCTGCAGCGCAGCCGATCACTCTCTTGAGGTTCTTGTTCATGCTTGACATTGAGTGGCTACTTTTCCTTACTGGTAAATCCGTGCAACGCCGGATTCCGTAATCGCGAACACGCCTTTGCCGCCGTCGGAGATGAGCAGGAGCACTTTGTCGTCGACGAGCTGCTTGTTGGCTGTCTTGTACTCGGTCGTCTTGTTGCTCTTCAGCTCGATCTTCGTGACGCCCTTATTCGTGCCGATCCACAGGTTCTTGCGGTTGTGGTCGAGAACCGAGGTGTTCACACCGCGAAGCGCGGGGAAAAGAGACGGCTTGACGTCGAATTCGTGGTTGACGAAGGTGTTGGCGTTCGAAAGGTGCGTCGGCATGTCAACGCCCGGGTTCGCGGTGGCGGGACGATAGGTCGCGTCCTGAACGAAGCCGATGTACTTCTTGACGGAGGCTTCGGCATCGGATGAACCGAGCTTGGTCAGCGCCTGATCGTAGGTGTAGAGCACCGTCGCCTTCCCTGCGGTGACAGGCGGGGCAGCCAATGCTGCCGGCGCCGCTCCTGCGAGGCTGGCGAGTAGGGCAAAGATGAGAACCGCTGGCTTCCATTTGAAGCGCATAGTTCTTCCTTCCTGGTTGTGATGTTGCAGTGTCTTGCTGGATTCAATCCGGTGTGTCCTTCGAGCTTTCGTAGTCCGCTGAGGCGCGCCCTCCATCAAGTTAGGAAACTTTACTATCCTGACGGTAGTTGGGTCGGGCCACGGTGTCAACGGTCGACTTCGTCCCTCGCGGCTCCCGCTACCGGGGGTGCGGCGGGGCGGGTGACGGCGGTGTTCGTTCCTCAGCTGCACGTGCCGGGTGCCGAGGTCGAGGTCAATCTCGGCGAGGCCTAGGGGTCAAGTCCTCCGCCACAAGCCGGAGCGCGTCGCCCGGCGCCACGCTGTTGGCTGCTGCCAGGCAGGCGGAGATCTTCACCGCGGCGCATGAAGCGTTCCCGGCCTCTTTCCCCTCCGCATGGCCCCAGTCATTGACAGAACCACTGTGTCTAGGTTCTAATCTCTAGATAGGAAGGTTTACTAACTAGGAAGTGACACCATGCGCAGAGTCGCACATGCCCGCCCGCTTCGGGACGCCAACGCCGCATTCGCGGTGAAGAAGCACCTGCAGACCGCCGTCGGGCTCGCGACGACGGGAGTCGCCGTTCTCGCCCTCGCCGGCTGTTCCGGCGGTGCGTCGGCCGCGGATGATCAGACCCTGCGGATTGCGATGGGTTCGCCCGGTGAGGCGCAGATCCGTGTCTGGGAGTCGGTGGCTGAGCAGTTCGAGGCCGACAACGATGGCTGGAAGGTCGACCTGAACTTCCAGGACGACGACATGTACCAGACCATCGGCCTGCCCAACCTCCTCAACGGCCGCAACGCGCCCGACATCTATTTCGAGTGGGTCGGCAACCGTCTGCTCGAACGCGACGCCGACGGGTTCGTCGCCGACCTGTCCCCGTTCATCGAGGACGGCCCCCTGACCGGCGTCCTCGACGAGGGCCAGTACGCCGCCGCCACGGTCGATGACCGGGTCCTGATGGTGCCGCACATCGCCGACGTCACGAACGTCCTCTGGTACAACACCGAGATCCTCGATGCCGCCGGCATCGAGGCGCCCACGTCGTGGGACGAGCTGCTCGACGCGTGCGACACCCTCGCCGCGGACGGCATCATCCCGATCGCGTCCGGCAACAAAGACCTCTGGGCCGCGGGCAACTGGCTCGCCCACCTGGTCTCCCGCGTGGTCGGTCACGAGGAGTACGACAAGGCGCTCAGCGGCGAAGCCGACTTCAGCGCCCCCGCATGGCAGGACGCGTTCGGCTACGTCGAGGACCTCGCCGAGCACAAGTGCGTCAACGAGTCGGTCAACGCGATCGACGACAACGAGGGCGCGCAGCTGTTCTTCCAGGGCAAGGCCGCGATGCACGCGATCGGCTCCTGGCTGGTGAGCTGGGCGATCGACGAGGCCCCCGACCTCGACTTCGACTTCGTCAACCTGCCCGCCATGCCGGGCGAAGCCGACCCTGACAGCGTCATCGGCGTCGTCACCGGCTACGTCGTCAACGCCAAGAGCGGCCAGGACAAGCAGGAGAAGGCTGCCGAGTTCCTCGCGCTGCTCAGCTCGGCCGAGAACACCGACGCCTTCATCGAGGCCGAAGCCGTCCCCGTCACCGCGACCGCGTCCGAGACGATCGACGAGCGCACCATCCGCCTCAACTCGCTGCTCTCCGAGTCGGCCGTGGTCATCAGCCCGCCCGACACCGGCTACGACCTCGACGTCGCCGACGCGTTCTACCGCAGCCTCGCCGAAGTGCTCGGCGGTCGCACGACCGCGGACGACGCTCTCACCCAGCTGCAGGAGCAGCTCGCCAAGTAAGCCCCGTGCGGGACCGAGGCAGACCCCTCGGTCCCGCACCGGCACGACCGGAGGACGCCATGAGGGCACACCGGCCTCTCGCCCCCTATCTGTTCATCGCACCCGCGCTCGCCGTCTTCGGCTTCGCCGTGCTCATGCCGTTCGTCTTCACCGGCGCCTACAGCCTCACCGACTGGGACGGCTACAGCGACGCCGTCTTCGTCGGCATCGACAACTACGCGCAGGCCCTGGGCGACACCGTCTTCCAGCAGTCGTTCCTCAACGTCGTCGTCTACATCCTCGTCACCCTCGTCGTCGAGGTGCTGCTGGGCCTCGTCCTGGCCGGGATCGCGATCTCCGTCAAACGCGGATCACTGTGGTTCCGGGTCGCGATCTTCACCCCCGTCATGCTCCCCATGGTCGTCGTCGCCGTCCTATGGTCCTTCGTCTACAACCCCGACTTCGGCCTCGTCAACGGCGCCCTGCGCGCCTTCGGCCTCGAAGACTGGACCCGCGTCTGGCTCGGCGACGAACAGACCGCGCTGCTGGCGATCTGCGTCGTCTCCGGCTGGGTCTACGCCGGCTTCTACATGACGATCTTCTACGCCGCGCTCCGCCAAGTCCCCACCGAGGTCGTCGAAGCCGCCCGCCTCGACGGAGCGAAAGAGAGCACCATCTTCTGGCGCGTGCGCGTCCCCATCATCCGCACCTCCATCGAAGTCGCGATCCTGCTCTGCGTCACCGGCGGATTCCAATCCTTCGACCTGTTCTACGTCCTCACCAACGGCGGCCCCTACCACGCGACCGAGATCCCCACCACCTACCTCGTGGAGTCCGTGTTCCACACCGGCCAAGTCGGCTACGGCTCCGCGATGGCCGTCGTCCTCACCGCCGTCGTCGTCACCATCGGCCTCACCGCCACCGCCCTCCGCCGCCGCGGCGACCACGACGAGCGGTCGGCACGCAAGTCCGCACGAAACGCCGCACGGGCCGCCGCACGAAAGACGGCCGCGCAGACCCCGACACCCGCGCCCGCCCCGAGCGCAGCATCCGTCCCCATCGAAAAGGAACTGGTCCGATGACCGCGAGCATCCGCCTCGGCCGAAGCCTCGTCTACCTCGGGCTCGCCGCCCTCGCGCTCGTCTTCTTCATCCCGCTCGTCTGGATGGTGCTCTCCAGCTTCAAAAGCAACGCCGAGATCTTCACCACCCCGTTCTCCCTGCCCACCGGAATCGACTTCACCATCTGGGCGCAAGCATGGGAAGTCGGCAACATCGGCCGCTACGCCCTCAACAGCGCGATCGTCACCTCGGTATCAGTCCTCGCGATCCTGGTGCTCTCCTCCGCCGCCGCCTTCGCATTCAGCCGCTACCGCTTCCGCGGCGCGAAACTGCTGCTCGGCCTACTCTCCCTCGGCCTGATCCTGCCGCTGCAGTCCTACTTCATCGCGCAGAGCACGATCTTCACCAACCTCGGCCTGACCGACACCTACTGGGCACTCATCATCCCCTACACCGCCATGGGACTCCCGCTCGCGACCTACCTCCTCAAAGTGTTCCTCGACGCCATCCCCGAAGAACTCTTCGAAGCCGCCCGCATCGACGGCGCCGGAGACTTCCGCATCTTCCGCATGATCGCCATGCCACTCCTGCGCCCAGGCCTCGCGACCGTCGCCGTCTTCTCCGCCCTCTCCTGCTGGAACGAATTCCTCCTCGCCCTGCTCTACATCCAAGACGACGAACTCAAAACCATCCCCACAGGCCTCCTCGCATTCTCCAGCCGCTACGTCACCGACTACAGCCTGCTCTTCTCCGCACTCTCCATCGTCACCATCCCGATGATCATCATCTACATCGCCTTCAACAAACAGATCACCGAAGGCCTCACCGCCGGCAGCATCAAATAACCCCACAAACAACGAAGAGAGCGGATGCCAACAGCATCCGCTCTCTTCGTTACTACAAGCCCCCCGGGGCCCGACGCTCAGGCCTACGCGTTCGCCGCGAGGTCGGGCGTCGCCGAGATGTCGGGCGTCGTGACGGCGCCGAGGGCGACCTTCTCGCCGCGCGGGGAGTTCTCGAACACGAACTCGCCGTTCTGCGCGTCGACCTTGATGTGGTCGCCGGCTTCGAGCTGGCCGTGCAGGATGCGCTCACTGAGGCGGTCCTCGACCTCGTGCTGCATCGCGCGGCGCAGGGGCCGGGCGCCGAGCGCGGGGTCGAAGCCGATCTCGATGAGACGCTCCTTGGCGGCGAGCGACAGCTCGATCGTCATGTCGCGGTCGAGCAGACGCTCGCCGAGGCGCTTCGTGAAGAGGTCGACGATCTGAATGAGCTCGGGCTTCGACAGCTGCGGGAAGACGATGATGTCGTCGACGCGGTTGAGGAACTCGGGCTTGAAGTGCCGCTTGAGCTCTTCCTGCACCTTGCCCTTCATGCGGCTGTATGACGTCTCGTTGTCGCCCTCGACCTGGAACCCGACCGGACCGCCCGCGATGTCGCGCGCGCCGAGGTTGGTCGTCATGATGATGACGGTGTTCTTGAAGTCGACGACGCGCCCCTGACCGTCGGTCAGACGACCCTCCTCGAGGATCTGCAGGAGCGAGTTGAAGATGTCTGGGTGGGCCTTCTCGATCTCGTCGAAGAGCACGACCGAGAACGGCTTGCGGCGCACCTTCTCGGTGAGCTGGCCGCCCTCTTCGAATCCGACGAATCCGGGAGGGGCGCCGAACAGACGCGAAACGGTGTGCTTCTCACCGAACTCGCTCATGTCGAGCGAGATGAGCGCGGCCTCGTCGTCGAACAGGAACTCGGCGAGCGCCTTCGCGAGCTCGGTCTTTCCGACGCCCGTGGGGCCGGCGAAGATGAACGAGCCGTTGGGGCGCTTGGGATCCTTGAGACCCGCACGCTGACGACGGATCGTCTTCGAGAGGGCTGCGATCGCCTCTTCCTGGCCGATGACCCGCTGGTGCAGGGCCTTCTCCATGAAGACGAGGCGCGAGGACTCCTCCTCCGTGAGCTTGAAGACCGGGATGCCGGTGGCCTGCGCGAGCACCTCGGCGATCAGGCCCTCGTCGACGACGGCGTGGGATGCGACATCCCCGCTGCGCCACTGCTTCTCGAGGCGCAGGCGCTCCGCGAGCAGCGACTTCTCCTCGTCGCGCAGCGACGCGGCCTTCTCGAAGTCCTGATCCTCCGACGCCTGCTCCTTGTCCTGACGGACCTTCGCGATGCGCTCGTCGAACTCGCGCAGCTCAGGCGGCGACGACAGGATCGACAGGCGCAGGCGGGCGCCGGCCTCGTCGATCAGGTCGATGGCCTTGTCGGGCAGGAAGCGGTCCGAGATGTAGCGGTCGGCCAGGTTCGCCGCCGCGACGATCGCGCCGTCCGTGATCTGCACCTTGTGGTGCGCCTCGTAGCGGTCGCGCAGCCCCTTCAGGATGTTGATCGCGTGGGGCAGGCTCGGCTCGGCGACCTGGATCGGCTGGAAGCGGCGCTCGAGGGCGGCATCCTTCTCGAAGTGCTTGCGGTACTCGTCGAGCGTCGTGGCGCCGATCGTCTGCAGCTCGCCGCGCGCGAGGAGCGGCTTGAGGATCGAGGCGGCGTCGATCGCGCCTTCGGCGGCACCGGCACCCACGAGGGTGTGGATCTCGTCGATGAAGACGATGATGTCGCCGCGCGTGCGGATCTCCTTCGTGACCTTCTTGAGGCGCTCCTCGAAGTCACCGCGGTAGCGGGATCCGGCGATGAGCGAGCCGAGGTCGAGCGAGTAGAGCTGCTTGTCCTTGAGCGTCTCGGGCACGTCGTTCTTGACGATCGCCTGCGCGAGGCCCTCGACGACGGCGGTCTTGCCGACGCCGGGCTCGCCGATGAGGACGGGGTTGTTCTTGGAGCGGCGAGACAGGATCTGCATGACCCGCTCGATCTCCTTCTCGCGCCCGATCACGGGGTCGAGCTTGTTCTCGCGCGCAGCCTGCGTGAGGTTGCGGCCGAACTGGTCGAGCACCTGCGAGCCGCCCTGGGCGCCCTGCTGCGCCTGGTCGTGCGCAGCGCCGCTGACGGCCGCCGGCTCCTTGCCCTGGTAGCCCGAGAGCAGCTGGATGACCTGCTGGCGCACCTTGTTGAGGTCGGCGCCGAGCTTGACGAGCACCTGTGCGGCGACGCCCTCGCCCTCGCGGATGAGACCCAGGAGGATGTGCTCGGTGCCGATGTAGTTGTGGCCGAGCTGCAGCGCTTCACGCAGTGACAGCTCGAGCACCTTCTTGGCGCGCGGCGTGAACGGGATGTGCCCCGTCGGCTGCTGCTGGCCCTGCCCGATGATGTCCTGCACCTGCTCGCGCACAGCGTCGAGCGAGATGCCGAGGCTCTCGAGCGCTTTCGCTGCGACGCCCTCGCCCTCGTGGATGAGGCCGAGCAGGATGTGCTCCGTCCCGATGTAGTTGTGGTTGAGCATCTTCGCCTCTTCCTGGGCGAGGACGACCACACGACGGGCACGGTCGGTGAATCTCTCGAACATCGTTTTCCTCCAGGGCGTTCTGCATGCCGTTGCACTCCGGGCGCCTTACAAAGAGGGTAACGACGGACCGGATGCCGTATGCCGGTGTTCGCCGTAGGCATAGTGTCGCGACGCCTTGTGTCACAGGACGCCGGAGGCATATCGTTCATCGATAACAACGTTTATCGATAGGGAGGGACGGCCTCATGCCGCTGGAGTTCTTCGTCCTGTGGGTCGCCGTCCCCATCGCGATCGTCGCAGTCCTGATCGCCATTCTCGCGGGCAGGCGGTCTCCACGCTCGGTCAGCCTGTCGAGGGCCGAATCCTGGACCGCTTCACTCATCGGCGCGGGCGCCATGCTGGCGGCTCTGGGCGGCGTCGTGACCCTCGTGAGCACCGGAGCCCTCACCCTCGGCAGCGACCCCCTCCAGATTCGCGATATGCCGTACTGGGGGTCGCCGATCGATCGACTCGAGGGAGTCGACCACATCGCATGGAGTGGGTACGAATCCGCGTGGCTCGACGTCGCGGGTGTGCCGGCGGGAGCTCGATGGCTTCTGTTCCTCGAAGGCGGCCTGCCGGCGCTGGCTGCGATCTGCATCGGCGTAGCCGTCGCCTGGCTCGCGATCGCACTGATCCGTGAACGCCCGTTCGTCCGGGCGGTCCCGACGGCGATCCTCATCGCTGCGATCGCGGTCGGCGTGGGCGGGATCGGAAGTCAGGCCGCCGGCGCATTCGGCCGCGCGGCCGACGTCGACTATCTCAGCAACGCCGCGGTGACCGCCGACAACGACGGCACCGGCGCGCTGGCCTACTTCACGCTCGCGCTCGATCTCGCCCCGATGGGCTGGGCCCTCGGTCTCGCGCTCGTCGCGGCGGCCTTCCAGATCGGCACGAGGATGCAGCACGACACCGAGGCGCTGGTGTGACGCCCGCCGACGACGACGGCCCCTCGGGCATCCACTGCCGTCTCGACGAGCTGCTCGAGGCGCGCGGCATGACCCTCACGCGCCTGTCCGAGCTCGTCGGCGTCTCGGTCGTGAACCTCTCGGTGCTCAAGAACGACCGCGCCCGCGCCATCCGCTATTCGACGCTGTCCGCGATCTGCAGCGCCCTCGACTGCGAGGTCGGCGACCTCCTGGTCCGCGCCGACTGACAGCCCGGCCCATGGTCCCCAGCGGCATGTGGCGGGTTCCGCGGCCGAGCACCCATCGTTCGCCGCTGCCGAGCCGAGGAGGCGCACGCTCCGCGGCGGCAATGGCGGGTGCGCCCGCGGCCGACTTGCGATCTGGCGCTGGCGAACGCCCCCAGCAGACGGTCCAGACGGAGACGGATGCTGGTCGCTCGAGGCCCCGTCGGGCACCGATGAATCCCGCATGGGCGGCGCAGCTGTCGGCTGGCCTCAGAGCGACGCCTGAGCGATCGCTCGGCGCACGCGTGCACACAAGCTCGAGGACTCGCCGAAGATCTCCTGCTTGGCGACCCGGATCACGCGCCACCCTGCCTCAGCGAGTCGGTCGTAGCGAGCGAGGTCACGCGCCCACTGCACAGGGTCCAGGAGGTGATGCTCGCCCTCATATTCGACGGCGATCTTGAGCGCGGGATACGCGAGGTCCACCCGAGCGATCCAGGCTCCGTCGTGGAACACCTCGAAGTTGGCGACCGGCTCGGGCAGGCCGTCGTCGACCAGGATCAGCCGTGTCCAGGTTTCCGGCCTCGACTCCGACCCGACCCGGACTCGTGGAAGCGCCCGCCGAAGCGCGCCGATCCCCTGCCGTCTGCCCGCCGTGACGGCGAGTTCGAGTTGCGCAATCGACGTGAGTGCCGACGGGTCCTCGACGTGACCCGGCTCGCGGACGACCGCGTCCCCGGCAGCAATGAGGTCATAGGGGTTGTGGAGGGTCACCCCGAGCATCGCCCAGGTCGAAGCCGGGCTCGCGACTCGGAGCCCGGTCGCACGATGCACCTGCGTATGCGCGAGGTGCAGCGGCATCTGATGTCCGCGGGTGCCTGAACTCTCGGGACTTCTTCTGGGTGAGAACACCGAGATGTCGATGAGCGCGCTCTTGAGCACGACAAGCGGGAGCGGTATGCCCCAGATCACCGCCGCGGTGACATGGCTGAAGAACTGAGACGGGGGCATGCGATGGGAGTAGTACTCGGCGAGGCGCAATATTCGGCGCTCATGCTGATCCCGCTCGCCGCCGTCGAGCCCTCGTCGCCGTGCGCGCACGCCATGAAAGGGCCGGTCAAGATCGGCCGCACGCAGTCGGGATCGCGCGACGCCTTCCTTGTGCGCCGCGGAGGTCGAGAAGGCGTCCCCCAGCCGCGGAGGCAGTTCCTGCCGTCGAGTCATCCGCCCAGCGTGGAGCCACGGTTCCGGCCGGGGGCGCCGAGGGCGCCCGCTCGGGGGAGTTCAACCGGCCCGCATTGCCTGTGCAGGAGATGAGGCCGTTCGGCTCCCCTGCGGCATCGGGCGAGTCACCCGGGCACCCACCCTCCACTCGCCGCAGGCGAGCCGCCGGCTCAACGCATCGCAAGCGGCAAATGGCAGGTGCGCACGGGCTCGACTCGCCATCTGCCGCCGGGGAGCGATGAGCCGCGGGAAGACCCAGGGAGGGGTTCGGGATGCCGCGGCCGCGGCATCCCGAACTCTCACGCGTTGACGCCGTAGATGGGGATGCGGACGTTGTCGAATTCGCCGCCCGTGAGGATGGCTTCGACGCCCGAGTTCTCCTCGAGTCCGTTGACCGCCGTGACGACGGCGCGGGGGGCCATGTCCATCGTGCAGACCTGGTCGGCGGGCGGCGTCTCGTAGGTCACGGTGACCTCGGCCGGGCCGGTCGCGGCGACATCCGAGATCACAGGCGCGCACGAGGACGAGCCCCACGTCAGAACCACAAACTGGCCCTGCACGGTCGCCCATCCGGCGCTGGGGAGGTAGTCGGTGCCGGCGTCTCCGGGCGTGAGTCCCTCGACCCCGGCGAGCTCGACCTCGCCGCGGTAGTCCAGACCCGTCACGACGATGGGCAGGTTCTGTGCGGGGTCGACGTCCGCGGGCACGCCCACGAGAGTGACCCGCGGTACGAGGTCGGCGGTGCACGGCTCGTCGGCGTCGGGCTCGACGAGCGTCACCTGCAGGGCGCCGTCCTTCACGACGGCCTCTTCGGCCTGCGGGATGCACGTCGAGGATCCGAGCGTCACGAGCCCGATCATGCGCCCGTTGTCGAGCCACGCCGCTCCGAGGTCGGGATCGAGATCCGGAGCGGAGGTCGTCTCTTCCGCGGGCTCGGTCGGCGTGGCATCGCCGGTCTGCGACGCACAGCCGGCGAGGAGCAGACCGGCGAAGAGGACCGCGCCGAGCGCGGCGAGGGGAGAACGGGCCATGATCATGCCTTTCGACAGCGGTTGCAGCATCGCGCAGACTCCGCCGCGCCCCGACATTCCCATCATGGCGTGCCGAGGTCGCGAGACGACAGAGGTTCGATCACGCGGCGATCACGACTTGCCGCGAGTTCACTGAAGCGCGGACGTGAGCCGCGCGAGGTTGTCGAGCACCGTCGAGCGCAGCGGCTGCTTCTCCCACTCCTCGAGCGTCAGTTCGCGGCTCAGGTCTCGGTACTGCTGCTCGACGCCGCGCATCTCGCGGATGAACTCCTCGCCGCGCACGAGCATCGAGATCTCCATGTTGAGACCGAACGAGCGCATGTCCATGTTGCTCGATCCGATGATCGCGACCTCGTCGTCGATCGTCATGGACTTCGAGTGCAGGATGAACGGCTTGCGGTACATCCAGATCTTGACGCCGGCGCGCAGGAGCACTTCGTAGTAGCTGCGCTGCGCGTGGAAGACGACGGCCTGATCACCCTCCTCCGAGACGAACAGCTCGACCTGGAGCCCTCGGTGGCAGGCCGTCGTGATCGCGTTGAGCAGCGCCTCGTCGGGGACGAAGTAGGGACTCACGACGATGACCTTGCGCTGTGCGTAGTACATGAGCCCGAGGAAGAGTCGCAGGTTGTTCTCGAACTCGAATCCGGGGCCCGAGGGCACGATCTGGCAGTCCAGATCGCCGGGGCCGGCGGTCACACTGAACAGGTCGATGTCGTCGGTCAGGATCTCGTCGGTCTCGCTGTACCAGTCCGAGAGGAAGACGGCGTTGACGGATGCCACCACCGGCCCTTCGACCCGCACCATGAGGTCGACCCAGTGCAGGCCGCGCTTCAGGTTCTTGCGCAGGTTGTACGTCGAGTCCGTGACGTTCTGCGATCCCATGAACGCGACGATCCCGTCCACGACGAGGAGCTTCCGGTGATTGCGCAGGTCCGGGCGCTGGTACTTGCCCTTCAAGGGCTGGACCGGGAGCATCAGCTGCCACTGCACGCCCATGGCCCGCAGCCGCTTGACCGTCTTGCGGTAGAACGGCTTGCCGCGGTTGGCCCAGTGATCCAGCAGCACCCGCACCGTCACACCGCGCTCGACCGCCTCCTCCATCGCCCGGAAGAAGCCCTCGGTCGAGGCATCCGACTGCAGGATGTAGAACTCGACGTGCACGTACCGCTTCGCCTCGGCGATCGCGGCCGCCATGGCGTCGAGGCTCTCCTGGTAGTCCGAGATGAGGTGCGCGCCGTTGTCGCCCGCGAGCGGCATCGCACCGAGGTTGCGGTTGAGCGTCACGATCGAGGTGAACCATTCGGGCGCGTTGGGGCGGAGCGTGCCGAAGTCCAGGTGCGCGCTCGTGTCGTGGATGTACTCGTTGATGCGCTCCTGCTTGCGCCGGCGCTTGCGCGGCAGGCGCGGGTTGCCGATCAGCAGGAAGAGGAAGACGCCGATGATCGGAATGAAGTAGATCGCCAAAAGCCAGGCGGTCGCGGAACTCGGACGGCGGTTGCGCGGCACGATGATGATCGCGAGGATGCGCACGGTCAGGTCGAAGAAGAAGACGAGGACGAGCCACCACGAAGCGTCGAACGTGATCGTGAGCACCCCGGCCGACCCCTCATCCCCCGCCGACGAGCGGCGGTCTGCCCAGCGTACTGCCCGGCCGGGACGTCAGCGGGGAGTCTCGACCGTCGAGGTCTCGATCGGCGGCAGCCCCCGCTTGGCGCGCTGCTCGGCCTCGATGCGGGCGTAGGCCCGCCGCTCGTTCCGGTCGGCGCGAATGATGGAGCGGAGGATGTAGAAGAAGAGGAGGCTTACGACGACGGTCGGCAGAAGCGTCCAGAACACCGCCACCCAGTAGTCATCCACCCCTCCAGGATACGCGGTGCGATGCGCACCCTCCGCCCGGCGACCTGTGGATAACGGCGCCCTCTCCCCAGTGCCCGCCTCCGTGGGTTTCCGCGTATGCCGCCCCGCCAGCCTCGACGCATGACGACCATCGTGAAAGCCGCCAGCGCGGCGCAGTTCCTGTCCCTCGTCCCCCGCCTGCTCGGCTACCGCCCGACGCAGAGCCTCGTGCTGATCCCGTTCGCCGGCTCGCGGAGCCTCGGCGCCGTGCGCCTCGACCTGCCCGACGACCCCGCCTCCGCGGACTCCGTGGCGGCGACGGTCCTCGGCATGGTGTGCCGCCTTCCCGACGCCGACGCCCTGGTCGCCATCGTCTACACCGACGATGCGTTCGCAGACGGGATGCCGCACGCGGGCCTGCTGACCGCGATCGTCGATCGCGCCGATGCGTGCGGCATCCGGGTGTCCGACTCGCTGTGCGTCGCCGCCGATGCGTGGGGCTCCTCGTTCGACCCGGGACTTCCCTCCGCCGGGCGCCCGCTCGCCGAACTCGGCGACGAGCCCCGGGGCGCCGCGCACCTCCCGATCAGAGACGGCGATCAGGCGGGTGGAGCCGACCTTCCCGCCGCGCAACCCGGCGAGCGCGAGGGCGTCGCCCGCGCGCTGCAGAGCCTCGCGGATGCCGTGGGCCTGCTGTGCGGAGCGGATGCCGCTCCCGACGCCGCGCGGCAGCCCTCGGCGTCCCACGAGCGCATCGACCCGCTCGCGCTGTCGACGGTCTGCCTGCTGGACAACTTGCCCACCCTCTTCGAAGACGTGCTGGACTGGGACGCCGCGTCCCTCGCACCGTACGACGCGGCGGCGCTCATCTGGTGCCTGGCCCGGCCCGCCCTGCGCGACATCGCGCTCGTCGAGTGGTGCGGCGGGCTCGCGGCGGGCGAGGAGGCGTTCGATGCGCAGCTGCGCTGGGAGGCCGGCGAGGAGTACCCCGCCCACCTCGCGATGCACATGTGGGGCGAAGGCGCGCGCCCAGACCCCGAGCGGCTCGCGCGCGCGCTCGAGATGGCCCGGCGGGCGGCCACCGTCGCACCTGCGGCGCTGGCCGCCGGTCCGCTCGCCACGTGCGCGTGGCTCGCGTGGGCGCTCGGCCGTTCGACGCACGCCGACCTCTACGCACGGCAGGCGTGCGACCTCGAGCCCGAGCACGGCCTCGCCGAGATCGTGCGGTCGTTCGTGCACGCGGGACACCTGCCCGATTGGGCGTTCCGGCGGCGCTGATGCGCCGGGATGACCGTCGCGACGCGGCGGGGCGTCGCCTACTTGACGAGCGGGAAGAGGATCGTCTCGCGGATGCCGAGACCCGTGATCGCCATGAGCAGGCGGTCGATGCCCATCCCCATGCCGCCCATCGGAGGCATGCCGTGCTCCATGGCGCGCAGGAACTCCTCGTCGATCCGCATGGCCTCGAGGTCGCCGCGCGCGGCGAGCTTGGCCTGCGCGTCGAAGCGCTCGCGCTGGATGACGGGGTCGATGAGCTCGGAGTATCCCGTCGCGAGCTCGAAGCCGCGGACGTAGAGGTCCCACTTCTCGACGACGCCGGGGATCGAGCGGTGCTCGCGCACGAGGGGGCTCGTGTCGAGCGGGAAGTCCATGACGAAGGTCGGGCGTGTGAGACCGCCCTTGACGTAGTGCTCCCAGAGCTCTTCGACGAGCTTGCCGTGCGTCGCGTGCGGCGGGGCGTCGACGCCGGCGGTCTCGGCCATCGCGAGCAGCTCGTCGAGCGACGTCTCGGGCGTCACGTCGCGACCCGAGGCCTGCGACAGCGAGCCGTACATCGAGAGGCGCTCCCAGTCGCCGCCGAGGTCGTACTCGGTGCCGTCGGCCCACGTCACGGTCGTCGATCCGGTCACGGCGAGCGCCGCGTTCTGGATGAGGGCCTGCGTGAGGTCGGCGATGCCGTTGTAGTCGGTGTACGCCTGGTAGGCCTCGAGCATCGCGAACTCGGGGCTGTGCGTCGAGTCGGCGCCTTCGTTGCGGAAGTTGCGGTTGATCTCGAACACGCGGTCGAGGCCGCCGACGACGGCGCGCTTGAGGAAGAGCTCGGGCGCGATGCGCAGGTACAGCTCGGTGTCGAACGCGTTCGACTGCGTGATGAACGGCCGGGCCGACGCGCCGCCGTGCTGCACCTGCAGCATGGGCGTCTCGACCTCGATGAAGGCGCGGTCGGCGAAGGTCTGGCGCAGGCTCGCGTTGGCCTTCGCCCGCGCGATGACGGTCTCGCGGGCGCGATCGCGCACGATGAGATCGAGGAAGCGGCTGCGGACGCGGCTCTCTTCGCTCAGTTCGGAGTGCAGGTTGGGCAGCGGCAGGATCGCCTTCGACGCAATAGTCCAGTCGGCGACCATGATCGACAGCTCGCCGCGACGGCTCGAGATGATCTCGCCGCTCACGAAGACGTGGTCGCCGAGGTCGACGAGCTCCTTCCAGCGCTGCAGCGACTCCTCGCCGACGGCGGCGAGCGACACCATCGCCTGGATGCGGCTGCCGTCGCCCGCCTGCAGCGACGCGAAGCAGAGCTTGCCGGTGTTGCGACTGAAGACGATGCGACCCGCGACGCCGGCGGTGACGCCGGTCTCCTCGCCGGCCTCGAGGGCGCCGTAGCGCTCACGGAGCGCGGGGATCGTGTCGGTGATCGGCACGGCGACGGGATACGCGCCGCCCGCGGCATCCGTCCGCTCCTCGAGCAGCCGCGCGCGCTTGGCGAGGCGGACGGCCTTCTGCTCGAATACCTCGGCGAGCTCGGCCTCGCGGGCCTCCTCGCTCGAGTCGTCGACGGGGGGCGCGGCAGGCGCGTGCGTATCGGTCATCGCAGAGGGCTCCTCGGAAAGTCGCCGCCCAGTCTATCGGCGGCCGACTGGGCGACACCGGGGAGGGTCGCTCGCAGCCGCCGCGGGCGGGGTCGGCTGCACGACGCCGTCAGGAAGCGGAGCCGGGATCGAGCGCCTCCCCGAGCGGCGCCCAGCGGACGCGCTCCGACACCGTCGCGGGGGCCGCCTCGAATGCGCGGTGCGCGGCGTCCTCCTGCTCGGAGAAGTGGCTCCACCCCTCGACGTGGATCGGCACGACGACATCCGGCTTGGTGATCCGGATGAGCTCGGCGGCCTCCTCGACGTCCATCGTGTAGCGCAGCGGCCCCGAGAGCCCGAACCGCACGGCGCCGATGTGCACGAGCGCGACTTCGGGCGCGAGGTCCGTCGCGTAGGCACGCACGGGGCCCGAGAGCCGCGTGTCGCCGGTCATCCACAGCGCCGGGCGCTCGGCGCCGTCGAGGGCGAGCGAGAACCCGATGACGGGACCGACGATCGGAAGGGTGAGCGGAGCGCCGTGCCGTCCGGGTGTCGCAGTGATCGTGAGGCTCGGCTTGCCGTTCGCCTCGAAGGTCACGCGCTCCCCCGCGGCAAGCCCGCGGATGTCCGGATGCCGCAGCGCCTTGGCGCCCGCGCGGGTCGTCAGCACGGTCGCGGCCTTCGCGAGACCCTCCCGGCCGGCGTCGTCGAGGTTGTCGGCGTGACCGTGGTGGCTCAGCAGGACGATGTCGACGGGCTCGAGCGCGTCGAGCGGGATCGCGGGACCGACCACTTTGGTCGAGCTCGTGCCGAGGCCGAAGGAATAGGTCCGGCCGGGCGGGTCGAAGGTGGGATCGGTGAGGATCCGCCATCCGGCCAGTTCGATGAAGGCGGTGGGACCGCCGATCCGCGTGATGCGCATTCGTGCTCCGAAGGGTCAGCCGAGGCTGGACTCGGCGTTGACGATGAACCGCTGGCCCGCGACCTGCGCGGGGATCGGGCCGCGGCGAGCGCCGTTCTCGGGTACCGCTCGCACCTCGGTCGCACCCCCCAGGGCGCGACCTGCCCCATCATTCGTCGATCGTATCGGGGAGCGCTCCCACGCCGGGAGTCGCGGCGCCGGCGGATCCCGCCTCGGCGAGCGCGTGATCGAGCGTCGAGTGCACGAGCGACGACAGATACAAGCCGGGCTGCGGCACCCCGGCCTTCGCCAGGAGCGACGCGGCCTGCGCCACGATCGAGCGCGAGAACTGCGTCGAGATCGCGATGCCCTCGGCGTACGAGGCCCGGTCGGCCTCGGCGACGACGACGGGCTCGCAGCCCATCTCGACGGCGAGCGCCTGCGCGATCGGCAGGACCGCGGCGGGCGCCGTCACGGCGGCGTACGCGTTGGCGAGCTGGCGGAGGTCCATCGAGGTGCCCGTGAATGCGATGGCGGGATGCACGGCGAGGGGAATCGCGCCGCGCGCGGCGGCGGGTGCGAGCACATCCGTGCCGTATGCGGCGTCCGTGTGCAGGACCAGCTGGCCCGGCTGCCAGGCACCGACCTCCGCGAGCCCCGCGACGAGCGAGGGCAGTTCGTCGTGCGGCACCGCGATGATCACGAGCTCGCTGCGACGGACGACCTCCAGGGCGTCGAGCGCGGGCACGCCCGGCAGGATCGCCTCGACCCTCTCCTCGTCCGAGCCCCGTGTGATGCCCGTGAGCGCATGGCCGGCTCCCGCGAGGGCGGCGCCGAGCACGGGCCCGACCCGTCCCGCCCCGATGATCCCGACGCCGAGGCGTCCGGCCCGTGTCACACCTGCTCCTGTGCCCAGCGGTGCGATCGGTCGACGGATGCCGCGCGCACGGCGCCCGCCGCGACATCGTCGAACAGCGCGAGCGCCTCGTTGCGGTCGATCGCGCCGAGGGAGGCGACGACGGGTCCTGCGACGGTGTGGACGCGGGCGGATGCCACGCCCAGGCGGCGCGCGAGGGGGCCCTGCTGGAGCGCGAAGCTCTGGAGCCGCGGGAGCGGGAGGATCGCGAGCGAGCGCCACACGAAGCCGCGACGCAGCAGCAGGACGGCGGGCGTGAGGTGGAAGCCGTTGCGCTTCCAGGACAGCGGGCGCAGGAGCCGCGCGCGCCGAGGTGTCACGGTGAAGGGATCGTCCTGCGCCGGGCCCAGCACGCCCTGTCGCACGAGCAGTTGCCAGTTCTCGTCCGAGACGCCGGGGATCAGCAGTCGCATGACGCGCTCGACATCCGTCGCCGTCCCCACCGGGAGGACCGTCGTGAACTGATCCGTGCTGCTGTCGCTCAGGCTCCGCCCCGTGAGGCGATTGATGCGCACCGACCACCAGCCGAAGGGCCGCCAGAGAACGGACTGCGAGACCTCGACGGCATGGATGCGGCCGGGCGGGACGATCTCGGTGATCGTCGTGAGCAGGCCGAACGTGATCCGCACACCGTCGGGCGTCGGCGCGATCGAGTAGCGCAGCGTCCGCACGATCGAGCGGATCCAGTAGGCCACGAAGCCGATCACAGCCGGGATCATGCCGATGAGCAGCCACGGCGTGCCGAGCACCGAGCCGACCACGATCGCGATGATGCCGAACACGAGCCCGACGGTGCCGGGGCTCACGATGTGCGACATGAGCAGCCGCGCGAGCGGTATGTGGACGACGGAGTCGGGGACCTCGACGGGCGCCTCGTCGCCCTCGATCATGCCCGTGAGTCCCCGTGAGACCGTGCCCGTCACGGCCTCCATGCGCGTGCGGGGAGCCGCGCCGGCACGGGCCTGGGACTCGGCGAGCCGGCGACCCGATGCGAGGCGCAGGATGTCGGCGCGCACCGCCTCGGCGTTGGCGGTCGAGAGGTACTCGAGCTTGACGTTCGCGTCGGTGCCCGCGCCCACGACCTCGAGCTTGGCCATGCCCAGCAGACGCGCGACCATCGGCCGCGTGAGGTTGACGCCCTGGACGCGGTCGAGGGGAGCGCGGCGCTGCGTGCGGAACAGGATGCCGCTGCGCACCTCGACGTCGTCACCCGTGATGCGGAAGGTGTGGAAGCGCCACGACAGCGAGAAGACGACGCCGAGCAGGATCAGGACGACGACGACTCCGAGCCCCGCGGCGAGGATGAGGTTGTTCGCGAGGATGAAGTCGATCGGGTCGCCGCTGGACTCCCACTCCTGGAGCTCGTCCGCGGGGATGTCGGGGGCGAGCCACGGGAGGAACAGGAACACGAGGCGGTCGCGCAGATTCGCGACGATGATGCCGATCACGACGACGAGGAACAGCCCGCCGCGCAGGAGCGGAGTGAGGGGATGCAGCCGGTGCCAATCGCCGTCGCTGAGGGGCGAGCGCACGAGCTCCTGCGGCGGCGCCGCCGGCTCAGGCGCCGTTGCCTCGGCCGGCGTCTCGGCGGGAGGGGGCGCGGGGTCGGTCACAGTCCCGTCCGGCGGCTCTCGGCGACCGCGACGAGGTGGTCGCGCAGGGTCTCGGCGGTCGTCTGCGCGAGACCCGGGATCGTGACGCCCGTCGTCGCGGCAGCGGTGACGAACTTGAGCTGCGCGATGCCGAACCCCCGGTCGAGCGGTCCGTGCGTGATGTCGACGAGCTGCATGCGTCCGTACGGCACGGCGACCATGCGCTGCCAGAGGATGCCGCGCCGGAAGACGAGGTCGTCCTGCCGCAGCTGATAGCCGATCGCGCGCACCTGCCGCGGGAGGATCGCCATCGTCCAGATCAGGATGACGGCCAGGATGCCGCCGGGGATGAGCGCCCAGGTCTGGTGCAGCACGAGCGTCAGGACGAGGAGGGCGGCGGTGACGATGAGCAGCACGGTGGCCGACGAGATGAGCTGCACCCACAGGTACTTGCGCGAGATCTGGTGCCACACGCCCTGTTCGAGTCCCAGCCGGCGCTCGGATCGCGGCTCGATGAGGCTCGTGTACGTGCCGTCGTCGAGCGTGGCGGCGATGCCGGGCGCGGCATCCGCCGACGCTGCAGCCTCAGTGGGAGTGTGCGTCGAATCCGGGACCGGGGTCTCCGGGATGTTCGTCATCGTCGTCCTTCCGGATGGTGCACAGATGCTCGGCCACGAGGCCTGCCGCGACGAGCAGCCCGCCGCACACGATCGTCGCGATCACGGCGCCCCACGAGCCTACCGACGGCGTCACGGGCCTGGTCACGAGGAAGAGTGCGAGGCCTCCGCCGAATCCCGCGAACGCCGCGCCGACGATGCTCGAGGCCTTCGCGAGCATCGCGATGCGGAGGGCGCGGAACGGGTCGACGCGCGCGACGCCGGCGCCTCCGCGCGTCGCGCGGCGGATCGGGAGCGCGAGCACGACGACGAAGACGCCGAGCAGTGCGAGGAGGACCGGGAGCGTCACTCCCGGCACGAAGGTGGGGCGGCCCGCGCTCGTGAGGAGCTGGTCTACGAGGAAGCCGGCTGCCGCCCCGATCCCGGCGGTGAGGACGAGCACCCCTGCGCCGGTGCGTTTCACGAGGCGCCCTGCAGTCGACGCAGCAGCTCGTCGACACGGCCCACGCCCGGGAGGACGGCGTCGGGGTCGACGGTGAGCCACGGCGCCAGGACGAAGTCCCGCTCCGCCGCGCGCGGATGCGGCAGCTGCAGCGACGCCGTGTCGCTGCGGGCATCGCCGTACGCGATGAGGTCGAGGTCGAGCGTGCGGTCACCCCACCGCTCGCTGCGCTCCCTGCCGTGCCGCGCCTCGATCGCATGCAGATACGTCAGCAGCACGGACGGCGCGAGCCGCGTCGTGACGAGGGCGACCGAGTTGAGATATGCGGGGGCTGCGGCATCCGGACCCTCGGGTCTGATCGCGACCGACTCGATCGGCGCCGCCGCGCGGACCTCGTCGGTCAGCGGAAGCCGCGCGATGTCCTGCAGGGCCGCACGGAGCATCGCGGCACGATCGCCGAGGTTCGCTCCGAGCGCCACGACGGCGCTCACGGGTGCGCCGTGATCGGGACGTTCGGCGCCGCGCAGGCCCTCGGCGAGGCGCCGGCTCATCGGGGGAGCCTCGTGCGGTGGACCGTCACCGCGACGTCAGTGAAGGGCACCGTGATGGGCGCCTGCGGCTTGTGGACCGTGATGCGGGTCATCTGCACGAGGTCGTGCACGAGCACGGCATCTGCGATGCGGCTCGCGAGCGTCTCGATGAGGTCGACGGGCTCGCCCGCGACGATCGCCGCGATCTCCTCGGCGAGCTCGCCGTAGTGCACCGTGTCGGCGACGTCGTCGGTCTCGGCCGCGCGGGCCGTCGAGAGGAAGAGCTGCGCGTCCACGACGAACTCCTGCCCGTCGCGCTTCTCGTCGGGATAGACGCCGTGGTACCCGAACGCACGGATGCCGGTGATCGCGATCTCGTCTACGAAGTCCATGTCGCTCCACTCTCCCACTGCATCGCGACATCGAGGGCATCGACGGTCGCCGCGACGTCGTGCACGCGCACGGCCCACGCACCGGACTGGGCCGCGAGGACGCTCGTGACGGCCGTCGCGAGGTCGCGGCGATCAACGGTGGCCTCTCCGCCGCGCGCTTCGAGGGTCTCGGTGAGGAACCGCTTGCGGCTCGTGCCGACGAGGACCCGATGCCCGAGGGCGGCCAGGCGCGGCATCCCGTGCAGCACCGCCCAGTTCTGCGCGCCCTTCTTGCCGAACCCGATGCCGGGGTCGACGATGATGCGCCCGGCCGGGATGCCGGCGGACAGGGCGGCGTCGATGCGCCGGGCGAGCTCGGTCGCGACATCTTCCACGATGTCGTCGTAGGCGGCCCGCGCGTACATGTCGGCGGACGGGCCGCGCCAGTGCTGCACGACGATCTCGGCATCCGTCCCCGCGACGGCGGACAGCATCCCCGGGTCGGCGAGGCCGCCCGACACGTCGTTGACGATGCGGGCGCCCGCCTCGAGGGCGGCGAGCGCGGTCGACGCGTTCATCGTGTCGATGCTCACGACGGCCCCGGCCTGCGCGAGGGCGCGGACGACCGGCACGACGCGGTCGCGCTCGACGGCGGCATCGACGCGCTCGGCCCCCGGCCGCGTCGACTCTCCTCCGACGTCGAGGAGGTGCGCTCCCTGCGCACGCAGCTCGAGGCCGTGCGCGATCGCGGCGTCGGCCGCGAGGAAGCGTCCGCCATCGCTGAACGAGTCGGGCGTGACGTTCACGATCCCCATGACGAGACAGCTCATCGCGTCGGCCGTCACTCCCGGCCCGCGCCGATGAGCGCGATGAGCTCGGCACGCGCGGCGGGGTCGGCGAGGGCGCCGCGCGCAGCGATCGTCACGGTCGAGGCCTCGTGCTGACGCTCGCCGCGCATCGTGACGCAGCCGTGCGCCGCGTCGAGCACGACCAGCACGCCCCGCGTGTCGATGGCGTCGGCGATGGCGTCGGCGATCTGCTCGCCGAGGCGCTCCTGCACCTGCGGGCGCGACGCGAGGATGTCGACGACCTTGGGCAGCGCGCCGAGTCCCACGACCTGGTCGCCCGGCAGATACGCGATGTGCGCGCGGCCGCGGAAGGGCAGCAGGTGATGCTCGCAGACGGAGCGGAACTGGATGTCGCGCAGCATGACGGCGCCGGACGGCGAGGTCTCGGGCGCCGGCCCGTGCGCGATCGAGATCGTGTGCGCGAGCGGGGCCGAGGCATCCTGCCCTATCCCCGCGAAGAACTCGCCGTACGCGTCGGCGACGCGACCGGGCGTCGCCTTGAGCCCCGGGCGATCGGGGTCCTCACCGATCGCCTCGAGCAGTTCGCGGACGAGCCCGGCGACGCGCTCACGATCTACGGCCACACGCCGAGCCTACGCGGTCGCGGGTCGCGCCTGCCCGGTCGGGCGGCGACGGGGCGCCTTCTCGACGGCGGCGTCTTCGGCCTCGACGGATGCCGCGAGCCCGGCCTCGTCGCGGGTGCGGGGCACCTCGACGGGCGGCTGGGTCGAGACGGGGCGGTCGTCGCTCGAGAGCCACTGCGGACGCGGGGGGAGCCGCTTGACGTCCTTGAAGATCTCGGCGAGCTCGAGGTGGTCGAGCGTCTCCTTCTCGAGCAGCTCGAGGGCGAGCTTGTCGAGCACATCGCGGTTCGCGTTGATGACCTGGTACGCCTCGTTGTGCGCCTGCTCGATGAGACTGCGCACCTGCTCGTCGACGCGCTCGGCGACGCGCTCGGAGAACTCGCGGCCGTGGCCCATGTCGCGGCCCAGGAACATCTCACCCGAGGCATGACCGAGCTTGACGGGTCCGACATCCATCGTCATGCCGTATTCGGTGACCATCTTGCGCGCGATGCCGGTGGCCTTCTCGATGTCGTTCGAGGCGCCCGTGGTCGGATCGTGGAAGACGATCTCCTCGGCGACGCGGCCGCCCATCGCGTAGGCGAGCTGGTCCTGCAGCTCGTTGCGCGTGACGGAGTACTTGTCGTCGAGGGGCAGCACCATCGTGTAGCCGAGGGCGCGACCGCGCGGCAGGATCGTGACCTTCGTCACGGGGTCGGTGTGGTTCATCGCCGCCGCCGCGAGAGCGTGGCCGCCCTCGTGGTAGGCCGTGATGAGCTTCTCTTTGTCCTTCATGACGCGCGTGCGCCTCTGCGGGCCCGCGATGACGCGGTCGATGGCCTCGTCGAGTGCGCGGTTGTCGATGAGCTGCGCGTTGGAGCGCGCCGTCAGCAGCGCGGCCTCGTTGAGGACGTTCGCGAGGTCGGCACCCGTGAAGCCCGGCGTCTTGCGCGCGACGACCTCGAGGTCGACGCCGTCGGCGAGGGGCTTGCCGCGGCCGTGCACCTCGAGAATGCGCTTGCGTCCCTTGAGGTCGGGCGCGTCGACGCCGATCTGCCGGTCGAAGCGGCCCGGGCGCAGGAGGGCGGGGTCGAGGATGTCGGGACGGTTCGTCGCCGCGATGACGATGACGTTCGCCTTGGGGTCGAAGCCGTCCATCTCGACGAGCATCTGGTTGAGCGTCTGCTCGCGCTCATCGTGCCCGCCGCCGAGGCCCGCACCGCGGTGCCGGCCGACGGCGTCGATCTCGTCGATGAAGATGATCGCGGGGGCGCTCTCCTTGGCCTGGTTGAACAGGTCGCGCACACGGGACGCGCCGACGCCGACGAACATCTCGACGAAGTCCGAGCCCGAGATCGAGTAGAAGGGGACGCCCGCCTCACCCGCGACGGCGCGGGCCAGCAGCGTCTTGCCCGTTCCGGGAGGGCCGTACAGCAGCACGCCCTTCGGGATGCGCGCGCCGACCGCCTGGAACTTCGACGGGTCCTTCAGGAAGTCCTTGATCTCCTGCATCTCTTCGATGGCCTCGTCGGAGCCCGCGACGTCGGCGAAGGTGACCGTCGGGGTCTCCTTCGTGACGAGCTTCGCGCGCGACTTGCCGAACTGCATGACCTTGCTGCCGCCGCCCTGGGCGCTCGAGAGCAGGAACCAGAACAGGAGGCCGAGCAGCAGGATCGGCAGGAAGAGGGAGATGAAGCCGTCGAACCACGTGGCACGCGGCACGGCGTCGTTGAAGCCGTCGGAGGGGTTCGCGGCGTCGACGGCGTCGACGACCTCGTCGGCCCGCGCCTGCACGTAGTAGAACTGCACGTCGGTCGAGCCCTCGTAGGCCTCGGACAGCGTCATGTCGACGCGCTGGTCGCCGTCGGTGTTGGTGACCTCGGTCACGGTGTCGCCGGCGAGCAGCTTGAGACCCTCCTGAGTGGAGATCTGCTTCGCGCCGCCCAGGCTCGAGATGAGCGAGAACCCCACAACGAGGAGGAACCCGATCATCAAGACGTAGAAGAGCGGGTTGCGAGTGATCTTCTTGAGGTCCATGGTGCGGGCGGAGCCCGTTCCCTTTCGTCAGCGAGCCGACACCACGCAACATGTTGCGGCGACGGATGTTTCAGGGTATCGCGGGCCGACTATGCGCTATCTGTGCATTCGCCCATGGCGGAATCCTGAAGGCCCCGGTCGCCCCGCGAGCGAAGCGAGGCGAAACGCGTCGTCACTCGTAGACGTGGGGTGCGAGCACCGCGATATCGCGCAGATTGCGGTACTTCTCGGCATAGTCCAGGCCGTATCCGATGACGAACTCGCTCGGGATCTCGAAGCCGACGTAGCGGCAGTCGACGACGACCTTCGCGGCATCCGGCTTGCGCAGAAGCGCGAAGACCTCGACGGACGCGGCGCCGCGCGAGGCGAAGTTCTCGAGCAGCCAGCTCAACGTGAGGCCCGAGTCGATGATGTCTTCGACGATGAGGACGTGCTTGTCGTGGATGTCGGTGTCGAGGTCCTTGCGGATCTGCACGACACCGCTCGACTTGGTCCCCGCGCCGTAGGAAGAGACCGCCATCCAGTCGATCGGCACCGGGAACGGGAGGGCGCGGGAGAAGTCCGCCATGACCATGACGGCGCCCTTGAGCACGCCCACGAGGAGCAGATCCTTGCCCTCATAGTCAGCCGTCACCTGGGCCGCGATCTCCTCGAGCTTCGCCAGGATCTCGTCCTCCGTCAGGAGGATGTCGGTGATGTCGCTCTGGATGTCGGCCGCGCGCATGCGTCAGAGTCTATGGGGCGCCCGATGGGAGAACGCAGGGCGCGGATCAGTTCGATTCGGCGTTGTCGCCGCGCGTCGTCGGGGAGCTCACGACGAGCACGCCCCCTCGGCGGCGACGATGTCCACGATCGCGCTCAACGATCCCGCACGGCGCCCTTGGCCGTGAACTCGATCCGCCCCGCGTTGCGCCGCGCCGCGCACCCCGGGAGGTCGATGGGCCCCTGCCCCGACCAGTCCGTCGCGAGCCGCGCGACCTCGAGAGTCTGGACGCGCGTGAGGCTCTCACCGAACTCGGCCGCGACGACGTGCCGGATGATGCGGTTGCGCAGCGCGGCCGGGTTCGCGGCGAGCGCGGCCGCCGAGACCGAGATGCCGGCCTCGACGTGCTCGACGATGTCTTCGATCGTCTCGTCGATCATGTCGTCGAACGCTTCAGCGTCCTCGCGCAGCTGCGCGGCAGTCCGTGCGAGCGCCTCGGCGATGCCCGGCCCCAGTTCGGCCTCGAGCACCGGAAGCACGGTCTGCCGCACGCGCACGCGCGCGAACCGGGGATCGAGGTTGTGCGGGTCGTCCCACGGCTCGAGTCCCTCCGCCGCGCACGCGGCGCGGGTCGTCGCGCGGCGCACCCCGAGCAGCGGGCGCAGGAGGGCGACGCCGTCGAGATCGGATGCCTCGGCCATGCCCTGCAGGCTCGCGGCCCCCGCTCCGCGGGCGAGGCCCAGCAGCACGGTCTCGGCCTGATCGTCGAGCGTGTGCCCCGTCAGGACCACCGCGGCGCCGACCTCGGCGGCGGCATCCCGCAGTGCGCGATAACGCGCGTCGCGCGCCGCCGCCTCGGGGCCGCCGATCGCCCCGACTTCGACGCGCACGACCCGCGCTTCGAGCCCGAGCGCCGTCGCGGTGCGCGCCGCGCCCTCGGCGATCTCGCGGGAGGACTCCTGAAGGCCATGGTCGATCGTGACGGCGACGGGGCGCAGCCCGAGCTTGGGCGCCTCGAAGGCCGTCGCGGCGGCGACGGCGAGCGAATCGGCTCCGCCCGACAGCGCCACGACGACCGGCGCGTCTGCCGGCAGGCCCGAAAGCGCCGCGCGCACGGCCCGGCGCACCTCGGCGACGGCGGGATCGAGGCCTGGTCGATGGGTCACGCCACCACGGTACCGAGACGGCGGCGTGCAGAACTCCGGAGATCTGCGCCGGACGGGTGGGAGATCCGGCGTGTCGCAGGGACGCACGCCGGAATCGACGGAGTTCTGCCCCGCAGAGGCCCGCGACTAGGCTGGTCGCGGCATCCCACAGTCTTCTTAAGGAGTTCCCCATGGGCGCGTACGACGCCGTCATCGAGATCCCCCGCGGCAGCAAGATCAAGTACGAGGTCGACCACGGCACGGGCCGTGTGTTCCTCGACCGGATCCTCTACACGCCGATGGGCTACCCCACGAACTACGGCTTCTTCGAGAACACGCTCGGCGAAGACGGCGACCCGCTCGACGTGCTCGTGTTCCTCGACCATGACCTCTCCCCCGGCATTCTCGCCAAGGTGCGCCCTGTCGGCGTGCTCAAGATGAGCGACGAGGCGGGCGGCGACGACAAGGTCGTCGCGGTGCTCGCGAAGGACCCCCGCTGGGCGCACATCCAGGACGTCGGTGACATCCCGGAGTACACGCAGAAGGAGATCACGCACTTCTTCGAGCACTACAAGGACCTCGAGCCCGGCAAGTGGGTCAAGGTCGACGAGTGGGCCGACGCCGCCGAGGCGGAGCGTCTCGTGAGCGAGGCGTTCGACCGCTTCAAGGAGCACGAGGGCCAGACGGCGACGCAGGGCGAGGGAATCGCCCCGTCCACGATCTGACGGATACAGCGAAGGGGACGGATGCCGCCGCGGCATCCGTCCCCTTCGTCGTTCAGGCCGTCGGCTCAGACCGAGATTCCCCGGTCGGCCATGAAGTTGATCGGGTTCTCGGGGTAGCCGTTGACGTACGTCTCGAAGTGGACGTGGCAGCCGAACGAATTGCCCGTGTTCCCCTCGTAGGCGATGAGCTGGCCCGCAGAGACCTGCTGGCCGTAGCTGACGAGGATGCCGCCGTTCTGGATGTGGCCGTACCCCGTGCCGATGCCGCCGCCGTGATCGATCTTGATGTAGTTGCCGTAACCGCCGTTGCGCCCCGCGTAGACGACGCGGCCGCTGCTCGCAGCGTAGATCGCCGAGCCGCAGCCGGACGCGAGGTCGACGCCGTAGTGGAAGCCGCTCGAGCAGTACCCGCTGCCGCACTGCACGGAGCGCGGGCCGTAGCCGGAGGTGCGCCAGCCCGACGAGGGCCTGGCCCAGCCCGAGCCGACGACGGATCCGCCGTTGCCGCCTCCGCCACCACCACCGCCGCCGCCGTTCTGGGCGGCCTCGTTGGCGAGGCGCTCGGCCTCGGCGCGCGCACGGGCGGCCGCCTCCTCGGCGGCCTTGCGGGCGGCTTCGACACCGGCCTGGTAGCCGGCGATGGTCTGCGCCGTCTGGTCCTGCAGCGCTGCGAGCTGCGCCTGAAGCTCGACGAGGTGCGACTGCTGCTCGACGAGGGCGGTCTGCGCGGCGTCCGCCGCGGCCTGCGCCTCGATCATCTTCTGCTCGGCGACCTGCTGCAGGCGGTCGCGCTCGTCACGCGCGACGACGGCCTGGTCGCTGAGGCTCTGCGCCGAGTCGCGCGCCGTGATGGCGTCGGCGTACACGGCCTGGTTGCGGGTCATGAGCTGGTCCATCGTGCCCAGCCGCGCAAGCAGATCGTCGGCGGATGCGGCCGATCCTGCGAAGAAGAGCTCGAGGGAGGTGTCGTCGCCGCCGTTGCGATACAGCTGCGCTGCGACGCGACCGGCCTTGTTGGCGGAGTCGACGGCCTTGGCAGCCTGCTCGTCCGCCTGCTGCTGAAGCTGATCCGCGCGCTGCGCGGCGTCGAAGTACGCCTGCTGCGCGATGTAGAACTCGCCCGCCAGTCGCTCGGCCTCGGCCTGCGTGCGCGCGACCTCCGCCGTGAGGCCGTCGATGAGGCCGTTGATCCGCTGGACCTCCTGCGCCTTGGCGGATTCGTTGGCGCGCGCGGCCTGGACGTCGTCCCACGTGGGGTAGTCGGCGGCGAAGGCGGGGGGCAGCAGAGGGCCGGCGATCGCGGCGATGCCGACGATCCCGAGGGCGGCGATGCCGAGCGCCGTGCGGCGGCTGACGGCGGGCCAGAGCGCACGCCGCTCTCGGGGAGTGGGCGCGCAGCCGCACTCTTCGAGGGCGTGATCCGGCTCCACGCGAACCTCCCCAGATCGGGACAACTCCATTCACACTAGCAACGTGAGTCACAGGTGCAAGGGTTGCCGTATCGCAGCGCCACCCTTCGGCGGGCGGCGCTCACGACCTATCGTGCGCCGTCTCGGCCTGTTTTTCCAGGGGACGCGCCCTCGATTGGCGGTTTCGTCGTAGATCTCTTATGCTTGAGCGTCGGTAAGCGTGAGCGCCGGGCCTTGAGCCAGGAACTCATCCGGCCCCATCGTTTAGTGGCCTAGGACGCCGCCCTTTCACGGCGGTAGCACGGGTTCGAATCCCGTTGGGGTCACCACCCGACACCATAATTGAATAAGCATGGCCCTGTAGCGCAGTTGGTTAGCGTGCCGCCCTGTCACGGCGGAGGTCGCGGGTTCAAGTCCCGTCAGGGTCGCTCAAAGCGACGGGCCCTCTGGTTCCAGAGGGCCTTTCTCTTAGACGCGGCAACTTCGGATGCCGTGCGGCTCTGTAGCTCAGTTGGTAGAGCGCACGACTGAAAATCGTGAGGTCACGGGATCGACGCCCGTCGGAGCCACTGAGACCCTCGTGAGGCTTCTACTCACGGGGGTTTCTTCATTTCCGGGCCCTTATCTCGGGCGCCGCCGGGCCCCCGGCCGCTCTCAGCCCATGAGCTTCCGCAGCCGCGGCGAATCCGGCGCCAGGCGCTGGGCGATCGTGACGGCCGAGCGCACCGCGCTCTCGTGCGAGTCGGCGTCGTCGGTGTAGAGACCCGCGAGCCACACGTCGCCGTGGCCGCGGAGCTGCTTCAGCTCGCGCTGCGCGTCGAAGTGCTCGACGGTCGGCGCGAGGTGCTCATACGTCGCCGTGGCGTAGAGGGGCTGCGGCATCCGCTCGTCGAAAGTCACCCAGCTGCGGAAGACGGGCAGTCCGCGCTCGGGGTTCCAGATCGACAGGTGGCTGTGCGTGCCGTCCCAGCGCGCGTTGACGATCGACCACACCGATTCGCTGGGCGGCATGAGTGAGCGATCGCCGTGGATCGCGATCCTCGTGTCGAAGTACTCGAAGCGTCGCAGCTGCCGCGCGACGGGCTCCATGCCGGGGAGCGGCTCGACGAGGGCGAGCGCCTGCCGCGCACCCGTCGCGAGGACGACCTGGTCGAACGCCCGGCGCCCGCCCGCGGCATCCCGCACGAGGAACTCGTCGCCTTCGCGCGCGATGCTCTGCACCCCCGCGCCCACGCGCACGTCGGCGCTTGCGAGATCGGCGGCGAGGGCGTCGACGTACGTCCGCATGCCGCCTTCGATCTCGAGCTGCAGCGGCGGGCGAAGCCCGTCGGTGAGCGCCTCGCCCAGATAGAAGAGCGCGTTGTACGCCGCGAACCGCCGGAACTGCGCGGGCTCGACGCACCAGAACGCGAGCAGCAGCGGATACAGGAAGCGGTCCGCGAACGACCGCGAGACGCCCGCGCGCTCGATGTACTGCTCGATCGTGACGGTCGTGTCGTGCTGCGCGAGGAACGGCGGGATGCCGCGCAGGAACTTCTGGAAGCGGATGAGGTCGCACACCGCCGAGGGCCTGAGCGACGGCCACACGGGGCGGCCCGCGCGGAACGGCGGCAGCGCGACCTGCGTGCGCTCGCGCGTGCGGGTGAGCGAGATCGTCGCGCGGTAGGAGCGCACGGGAACGTGCAGGGCCTCGAGGAGGCGGGTGAAGGTCGCGTACGTGCGCCCCGGTCCGAAGAACTGGAACCCCGCGTCGACGCCGAATCTCTGGCCGCGCGCCTCGACGTCGATCGTGTGGGCGTGGCCGCCGAGCCGGTCGTCCGCCTCGTAGAGCGTGACGTCGTGCTCCTGTTCGAGCAGCCACGCCGCGGTGAGCCCCGCTCCCCCGGACCCGACGATCGCGATCCTCACAGCGGCCTCCTGTCGCACGACGGTCACCAGTCTTTCCCGTCGCGGCGCGCCGCGCTAATCTGCGAGCACCAGCGCTCACCCGATCCTCCTTACCCCTGCCGAGAGGATCCCGTCCATGGCGACGACACGGGCCCCGCGCTGGACCCTTCCGCTCCCCGATCTGTCCCGTGCGCGCGCCGTCGTGACGGGGGCGAGCGACGGCGTCGGCGTCGAGATCGCCCGAGGCCTCGCCGTCGCGGGCGCCGAGGTCGTGCTGCCCGTCCGCAACCGCGACAAGGGCGAGCGGGCCGTTGCGAAGATCAGGGAGAGCGCTCCGGATGCCGCGCTGAGCCTCGTCGACCTCGATCTGGCACAGCTCGCCTCGGTCGCCGCGTGCGCCGACGCCCTGCGCGCCGACGGGCGCCCGATCGACATCCTCGTCCTCAACGCCGGGATGATCGCGCTCGGCGATCCCGCGCGGCACACGAGCCCCGACGGGTTCGAGCTGCACTTCGCGACCAACCACCTCGGCCACGTCGCGCTCGTCGCGGGGATCCTGCCCCTCCTGCAGGCGGGCCGAGCCCGCGTCACGGTGCAGTCGAGCCTCGCGGCGCGGTTCTCCTCCGTCCGCTGGGACGATCTCCAGCTCGAACGCGGGTACTCGGCCTTCGCGGCCTACGGCTCGTCGAAGGCCGCAGTGAGCCTCTTCGGCCTCGAGCTCGGGCGACGGAGTGCCGCGGAAGGCTGGGGCATCACGACGAACCTGTCGCACCCCGGCATCGCGATCACCAACATCGCGCCCGCCGAGCTGCTCGAGAGCCGCCGCGTCGGGGCGCGCCTGTCGCGCAGGATCATGGACGCCGGCGTCGGCGGCACGCCGGCCGAGGCATCCCTCCCCGCGCTCTTCGCCGCCGCGCGCCCCGATGCCGCCGACGGAGCCCTCTACGGGCCAGGCGGGCTGATGCATCTGCAGGGACCGCCGCGGCGTCAGCGGATGTACCGCCGGCTCGTCGACCGCGCCGCCGCCGCGCGGATGTGGGCCCTCTCGCAGGAGCTCGCGGGCGTGCGTTTCGCGGTTCGCGGATAGCATTGCGCGTGAACGGGTCGCTGGGGAGCGACCATGGGGTGACAGGTGAAGGGCCGCCATGTCTTCGAGCAATGCGCTGCGTCCGCGGCGCTCATCAGCGCGCGTGCGGCGCCGCCGCGTCATCGTCGCGGTCATCGCCGTCTTCGCGCTCCTCGCGGGCGCGGGGGTCGCCTACGCGGCGATCGCGCTGAACGGGACTCCGGATGCCGCGGCCGCACCGTCGGCGTCGCAGACCCCATCTCCCACGCCGACGCCGACCCCGACTCCGCTGACGCCGTCCGAGGCGCTGCTCGCGACGACGGCCGATCCCGCCGCGTGCGCCGTGAGCTTCCAGGGCGACGGCATCGCCGAGGCCCCCATGCTGCAGACACAGGGCACGCTGTACACGGCGCTCCCCGTCCCCGCACGTGAAGGGCTCGTGTTCGCGGGGTGGTACGCGACGCCGGCGGATGCGGCATCCTTCAGCATCCCGGCCCGTGTCAACGGATCCGAGCCGGTCGTCTGCACGGAGCAGGAGGCGATGCTCTACGGCGCCTGGAAGACGCCGGACGAGAACGTCGCCGAGAACGCGCGGATCCCGATCCTCATGTACCACCAGTTCACGGCGAACCCCGAGGGCGAGAGCGGCTGGCTGCGCGGCAACTACGCGTACATCGGCGACTTCGACGCGCACATGAACCACATCGCGACGGGCGGGTTCTACCTGCCGACGTGGGACGAGCTCAGCGCCTTCATCGACGGGCGGCTGTGGCTGCCGAACCACTCCGTCATCGTCACCGACGACGATGCCGATCAGTCCTGGTTCGACCTCGCGGCGCCCGTCGTGGACAAGTACAAGGTGCTCGCGACGTCGTTCATGATCACGGCGTACCGGCAGGACCCGCCGCCGAACCTCTACGTCCTGCGGCGCTCGCACACCCACGACATGCACAAGGCGGGAGCGAACGGCGAGGGCCAGATGGTCAACCTCAGCGCCGCCGAGATCGCCGCCGACATGGAGACCTCGGCGCAGGTGCTCGGTGTGAAAGAGGTCATGGCCTACCCGTTCGGGCATCACAACGAGACCTCAAAGGAGGGCCTGCGACTCGCAGGCTTCGAGATGGCGCGGACGATCGAGCCCGGGTACATCACGATCGGGACCGACAAGCTCGCGATGCCGACCGTGCGCATCAACTACGGAATGGGCCTCGACGCCCTCGTGAGGCTCATCGGCTAGACGCCCGGCTGCTCCCGGAGTGCTCGAACGCGCTTCTGCGCGCCATTCGGACAGTCAGTGCGCGATCCGGAGGATAGCGCTCTCCGCCACTCACAGAGCGGACGTTAGCGGTTTGTCGATCCCGACGTCAAATCGAGAGGCAGGAAAGGTCTTGTCTTCCGCTCCGGCCGGACGTACAGTGTGATCGCGCGAGGGGCTTGGGAGCTCTAACCGACTCGGTACACCCGATCGAGTCTGCGTGAAGTAAGGGGATGGTTCGAGCGGCAATGCCGCTGTTCGAGCGTGTCTTTTTGTGGGGAAGGTATGTCTACTGGGGACGCACTGTCGTGCGCGCCGTGGACCGCGGACTGAAACTGACCGTAGGGGGCGCGCCGCCGACTGCGGGCGCCGGAGGAGAGACCCGAAATCTCCTCCGGCGTCCGGCGGCGATCCGTCTGCGGTCGGAGCCGATGCCCGTGGCGATCGCGCCGCGTGTACAGCCTTCGCTGGAGCGAAGGCATCTTTGGGAGCGCCGGTACCGGCGGCGCCTCGCGCTGACTGACGCCGTGTGCGTCATCGGCGTCGCAGTGGCGGCGGCGAGCATCGAGTTCGCGGTCTCGCCCGAGACGAGCGGTCTCACGAGCGCCTCGCGCGTCGCGGCCCTCGTGGCGGGCGCATGGCTCGCGCTGCTGTGGGTCGGTCATACGCGGGAGACCGCCGTGCTCGGTTCGGGGTCGACGGAGTACGCGCGGGTCGCACATGCGACGGGGCTCGCCTTCGGCATCCTGTCGATCCTCTTCCTCGTCCTTCAGCTCCCGGGGCTGCGGCTGCAGCTCGTGACGGCGCTGCCGGCGGGGCTCCTCGCGCTCCTCGTGAGCCGCTGGCTCTGGCGCAAGTCGCTCATCCACGAGCGCGAGCACGGCGACTGCGTCTCGCGGGCCCTCGTCGCCGGCACGCGCGAGGACGTCGAGTACGTCATCGGCAACCTCGTCCGCGACCCGCACCACTGCTATGTCGTGATCGGCGCGACGACCGATTCCGGCGGCGGCCCGATCGAGGTCGAAGACCGCTCGTACCCCGTGGTCGGGTCGATCGCCTCCACTTCCGCCTGCGCGCGGGTGTCGGGGGCGGACACCATCATCGTCGCGAGCCTGCCCTCGCACGATCGCGACTTCATCCGGCGCCTGAGCTGGGAGCTCGAGGGCACGGCCGCCGAGCTCGTCCTGTGCAGCCGGCTCACGGATGTCGCCGGCCCCCGCATCTCGCTGCGCCAGCTCGACGGGCTTCCGCTCATCCAGGTGAAGATCCCCGAGTTCGAGGGCGGCATCCACGCTCTCAAGCGGGCGTTCGACATCGCCTTCGCGACACTCGCCCTCATCCCGATCCTGCTCCTGACGCCCTTCATCGCGATGGCTATCAAGATGGACTCCCCCGGGCCCGTGCTCTTCCGGCAGACCCGCGTGGGCCGCGACGGGCGGCAGTTCGGGATGCTCAAGTTCCGGACGATGACCGTCGACGCCGAAGCGCGGCTCGAGGCGCTGCGCGCGCAGAACGAAGGCTCCGGTCCTCTCTTCAAGCTGCGCCACGACCCGCGCATCACGCGCGTCGGCGCGGTGCTGCGCAAGTTCTCGCTCGACGAGCTGCCGCAGTTCGCCAACGTGCTGCTGGGCGACATGAGCATCGTCGGCCCCCGTCCCCCACTGCCTAGCGAGGTCACCGAGTACGACGGCACGGTCTCGCGGCGGCTCTACATCAAGCCCGGTATCACTGGCCTCTGGCAGGTGAGCGGTCGCAGCGACCTGTCGTGGGAGGACAGCGTGCGCCTCGACCTCCGCTACGTCGAGAACTGGTCGCTCACGACCGACCTCATGATCATGTGGCGCACCGCCAAGGTCATGGTCGCCGCGAAAGGCGCCTATTGAGATGGACAGAATCCTTGATTCCCCACACACCTGCGTCGCCCGTCCGCCCCTGCGCGGAACGCGCCTGGGTAGCAGCCCCACGCCCAGTTCACCGCGACCGTGCGGGTCTGGTCCCCGCCTCCGCGGACGGGCGGCGCAGCTCCACCGACACCTGATGCGCTCGCCCCGCAGGCTGACGGCCCGGATCTGAAAGGTGTGGCGACATCGTGAACCCGACAGTCCGCATCCTCGGCACCCACGGGGTGCCCGCGAACTACGGCGGCTTCGAGACGGCCGCCGAGAACATCGCCTTCCATCTGCGAGACCACGGCTGGACCGTCGAGGTCTACTGCCAGCTGGACGGCGCGGGCCCGATCGAGACCGATGAGTGGCACGGGGTCGTGCGCACGATGATCCACGAGCCCCGAGAGGGGTGGCGCGGCACCTCCGCCTTCGATCTGACGTCCATCCGGCACGCGATGGCGATCCACGAGCCGGGCGACGTGTGGCTGACCTTCGGCTACAACACGGGCGTCTACGACGTGGTCCCGCGGCTGCGCGGCATCCCGAACGTCATCAACATGGACGGGATGGAGTGGACCCGCCGGCGGTGGGGGCTCGCGAAGCAGGGCATCCTGCTCGCCAACGAACGGCTCGCGGGCTGGTCGGGCGACGTGCTGATCGCCGATCATCCCGTCATCGCGACCTACCTCCGGCGCCACTTCGGAGAGCGGCGCGTGCAGACGATCACGTACGGCGCGCACGAGGTCGTGAACGCGCCCACGGGGCCCGCGAAGGAGCTCGGCCTCACGCCGGGCGACTACGGGATGGTCGTCTGCCGGCCCATCCCCGAGAACTCGGTGCTCGAGATCGTGACCGCGTGGTCGGCCGAGGAGCGAGGCCGGCCGCTCGTCGTCGTCGGCCCGTACGGGATCGACGACCCGTACCAGGCGCGCGTCCTGGCTGCGGCATCCGACGAAGTCATCTTCCCCGGCGCCATCTTCGACGCCGAACGCCTGCGGTCGCTGCGCTTCCACAGCGCCGTGTACCTGCACGGCCACACGGTCGGCGGGACGAACCCCTCGCTCGTGGAGGCCATGGCGGCCGGAAACGCGATAATCGCGCACCGCAACCCGTACAACACGTGGGTTGCGGGGCCGTTGAACGCGTACTTCTCCGATGTGCGCAGCCTCGTCCGCATCCTGCGGTCGCTGCTGCCCGACGAGGACCACCGCCGCCGCATGGGAATGGCGAGCCGCGCCCGGTTCCGCGACGAGTTCACGTGGGCCCGGATCGGCGCCCAGTACGAGCAGGCCCTGCGCGACGCGCTCGGGCGACGAGGGCAAGTGCAGGAGAAGACGGGAGCCATCGCATGATCGATGTCGGGGTCGTGGGTCTGGGGAAGATGGGGCTGTCGCACCTGTCGATGATCACCGCGCACCCGGAGGTGAACGTCGTCGGGGTGTGCGATGCGACGGGCTACCTGCTCGACGTGCTCTCGAAGTACACGGGCGTGCGCACGTTCAAGGACCTCGACCGCATGCTCGACGAAGCCAGGCCCCAGGCGCTCATCGTCGCGACCCCGACGCATCTGCACGCCGGCATGATCCGAGCCGCGATCGAGCGGGGCATCCACATCTTCTGCGAGAAGCCCCTCGTGATCGATCCGGCCGAGAGCGCCGTGCTCACGGATGCCGCGGCCGCCCGCGGGCTCGTGACCCAGGTCGGGTACCACAACCGGTTCGTCGGAGCCTTCCGAGAAGTGCACCGGCTCGTCGGGCTCGGAGCGATCGGCTCCGTCAACACGGCCCTCGCCGAGGCGTACGGGCCGGTCGTGCTCAAGCCGTCGGGTCACACGTGGCGCAGCCAGCGCGCGACCGGCGGCGGATGCCTCTACGACTACGCGGCGCACCCCCTCAATCTGCTCACGTGGTACCTCGGCACGCCCGAGGCGGTCAGCGGCAGCCAGCTGACGAGCATCTTCTCGACGCAGATCGATGACGCCGTCGCGAGCACGCTGCACTATCCGGGCGGCACCGCGCAGATCGTGGCCAACTGGTCGGACGAGTCACAGCGCAAGATGACGACGAAGGTCACGCTGTGGGGGACGCACGGCCGCATCTACGCGGATCGCCAGGAGATCCAGGTGTATCTGCGCGACACCGCGCCGATCCCCGATGGCTACGGCGTCGGATGGAACGTCCGGTACACCACCGAGCTCAGCGAAGCGCCCTGGTTCTACCTCCGAGGGGAGGAGTACAGTGCGCAGCTCGACGCGTTCGTGCGGCGCATCGTCGACGAAGCGGTCGAAGGCGAGAACGACTTCGCGTCGGCGGCGGTCACCGACCGCGTCATCTCGATGATCGGCGAGGATGCGACGCGCGACGGCTCCCGCCTCACGCGGACCGGCTCGATCCGCACCCAGCGGCCGGTCAAGCGGGGCATCGGCGCCGCTTTCCGCAGCCTGAGAGTGGGGTCCTGACGATGACCGTCACCGCGACCCGGACGATGGACCGCCTCCTCTTCGGCGACAACCAGTTCTTCGGCGTCAACCACATGTCCGAGGAGAAGGCCCGCGCGCAGCAGATGCGCTTCCAGGACACCGCCGCGATCATGCACGTCATCGACGCCGCGTACGACGAGGGCATCAGGACCTTCATGTGCACGACGCACGACCGCATCGCGGAGGTCTGCGACGCCGTCCGGGCCGATCCAGCGAGGTATGCGGGCCTCAAGCTCTTCCCGTGCATGCCTTACGCGCACAAGTACGCGAACGCCGTCACCGAGGACGGCTTCCTCGGCGCCATCCGCAAGTTCCTGCCAGATGAGGGACTGCTCGACAGCATCGCACGCGGCGCCACGTCGCTCGCCCGCAAGGACATAGAAGGCGTGTCGACCCTGCTCGTCGACGCCGAGCTCAAGATGTTCGCGGGACTCGACACGCCCGTGATCTGGATGCAGAACGTCGTCGTCGACCTGCTCTCGGGGCTCGGGTTCACGGACGCGCTGCGCATCTTCGCCGACCACGTGAGCCGGCGCTACAACGCGCAGCCGGGCTTCATCACGATGAACCTGCCCCGGCTGCTCGACGACCTGGACCGCGTCGGCGTGCAGAACCCGATCGTGTGCTCCAACATCAACAAGCTGGGATTCCGGATGTCGGGAGGCGTCGAGGCGTACCTCGACGCGATGGAGAAGCGGCCGTTCCGCGCTGTCGCGATGTCGGTCATGGCGAGCGGCGCGCTCCCTGCGCGCGAGGCGCTCGAGTGGGCGTGCGCCCTGCCCAACCTCGAGTCGATCGTGTTCGGCGCATCCAGCCGCGCCAACATCTCCTCGACCGTCGGCCTCGTCGACGAGTACTGGCGGGGGGCCTGACATGGTCGCGCCCGCCGAGCGGTCTTCCTACGGAACCGTCCTCATCGCCAATCCCTCCGCCGACCTCTACGGCTCGGACCGGATGGCGCTCGAGGCCGCGCGGGGACTCGTCGCGCTCGGCTGGCGCACCGTCGTCACGTGCTCGACCGACGGACCGCTCGTGCCGCAGCTGCGCGCCGCCGGCGCCGAGGTCGAGATCCTCCCGGTCCCCGTCGTGCGCAAGAGCATGCTCAGCGTCCGCGGGATGCTGTCGCTCGTGGGTGAGGTGCTCGTGCAGCTGCCTCGCATGCGGCGGCTTCTGGGCGAGCTCCAGCCCGACGTCGTGCTGGCCAACACCGTGACGCTGCCGTTCTGGACGCTGGCCGCCCGCCTGTCGCGCCGGACGATCGTCGTCTACGTGCACGAGGCGGAAGCGGGGCTCTCGGCGCCCGCGCGCGCACTGCTCACAGCTCCGCTGCGACTCGCGAACGCGGTGGTCTTCAACTCCGAGACGAGCAGGCGCGTGTCGGGCTCACCCGGACTCGAGAAGCTCGGTCGTGCCCACGTCGTGCCGAACGGCGTCGGCGGCCCGCGGCAGCCGCGCGCCGCGCGCGAGGAGCTCGAGGGCGCGTTCCGCATCGTCTACGTCGGCCGGCTCTCGCCGCGCAAAGGCGTCGACCTCGTCGTCCGCGCCGCCGCGCTTCTGCGCGACGCGGGCATCCAGCCGCAGGTCGAGCTCGTCGGCGCGGTCTTCCCCGGATACGAGTGGTACGAGGCGCAGCTGCGCACGCTCGTCGACGAGCTCGACCTCGCGGCGCACGTGCGCTTCTCGGGATTCCACGAGGTCGTGTGGGACGACTTCGCGGCGGCGGATGTCGCGGTCGTCCCGTCCCGTCTTGACGAGTCGTTCGGGAACGTCGTGATCGAGGCGCTCCTCAGCGAGCGCCCCGTCGTCGTCGCGGATCACTCGGGGCTCGCCGAGGCGGCCACGGGGTTCGACGCGGCGGTGCTCGTGGCGCCCGACGACGCCGAGTCGCTCGCGCTCGGACTGCGGCGCGTTCACGACCGGTGGGCCGAGTACCGGCTCGCCGCGCGGCGGGATGCCGTGCGGGCCCAGCTCCGATACAGCCCCGAGAGGTTCCACTCGCGTCTCTCCCGCGCGCTCGACGTGCAGGCACGGCCTGCCGCGAGCGCCCCGACCAAGGAGGCGCAATGGGCGCCCCGCGAAGTCCTCGACTGACCCGGCTGTGGGCCGCGGCGGCCGCGACGGTGCTGTGCATCGTCCTCGCGGCGTGCTCCGCGGCGCCCGGGCCCGCGGGCGCGGGCCCGACCCGCGAGTCGACGCCCGACTCCTCGCGCACAGCGCCCGCTCCGGCCCCGTCGGCATCGGCGTCCGCCTCGGGCGTCGACCCGGGGACGGGGACGGATGCCGCTCCCGACGTCGATTCCGACCAGCCCGTCGAGAAGGTCGGGCGACCGGGCGACCCGGCTGCGCCGACGCAGGAGGCCGATCCTGCGACGACCGCCGACCCCGTGACCTACCCCGACGGCGTGAGCGTCCGGATCACCGACGTGTCGTTCGGCGAGGAGACCGCCAAGGGCCCCGGCAGCTTCCCGGGCCGGGGCTACTCGCGGCTCACGCTCGAGCTGTCCAACGGCTCCGCCGACCGCATCGATCTCGGAACCTCGGTCCTCACAGTCCTCGACAAGGACGGCGGACGGGTGCAGCCCGTCTACGCCGACGAGGCGGACGTGCAGGACTTCGCGGGAACCCTCGCCTCCGGCGCGACCGCGACCGCCGTCTACGCGTTCGCGATCCCCGAGGAATCCATGTCGCAGATCACGCTCGTCGTCGACTTCGACGCAGGACACACATCCGCCGTCTTCCGCGGAGGGCTCGACTGACATGCCTTCCGCAGCCGCCCGTCACCCGCACAGCGCACCGATCAGAGGAACTGTCATGCAAGGCACCCACCGCGACCGGCTGGGCACTGCAGCCCGCCGCACCGTCGCATCGCTCACAGCCGCGGCGATGACCATCGCCGCCCTCGCCCTCGTGGTGGTGCCTTCGTCCCCTGCGGCGGCCGCCGACCCTCCGGTGCTGCCCGACACGGTCACCGTCGATGTGCTGCCCACGTGGCAGATCAACGGCGTCGTGTGGAGCCAGACCGTCGTGGGCAACAACGTCTACGTCACCGGCAGCTTCACCAAAGCCCGTCCCCCCGGGGTGGCTGCCGGTGGCGCCGGCGAGATCGACGCCCTGAACATCTTCGCGTTCGACATCACGACCGGAAGTCCGATCCCGAACTTCGCGCACTCGCTCGACGCGCAAGGCCTCATCGTGCGCGCCGCGCCGGACGGCAAGACCGTCTACTTCGGCGGCGACTTCACGTCTGCCGATGGCCAGGCACGGTCGCACGTCGCGGCGTTCGACGTCGCGACGGGCGCGCTGCTCTCCTGGGCGCCGCGCACCGACGGCCAGGTCCGCGGCTTCGCGTTCGCGGGCGACACCGTCTACGTCGGCGGCAACTTCCGCTCGAGCGGCGGCCAGCCGCGCACGGAGCTCGCCGCGTGGAACTCCAAGACCGAGACGATCACGACCTGGGCGCCGGTGGCCGCCGGCGACGGCTTCGTGTGGGACATGGTCACGAGTCCCGACCGCTCGCGCGTCATCATCGCGGGCTCGTTCACGCAGCTGAACGGTGCGACCGCCTACGGCATGGGGTCGCTCGATGCCGTGACCGGCAACACGATGCCCTGGGCCGCGGTCGACAGGATCAAGACGGCCGGCCTGAACGGCGCCATCTCTAGCCTCAGCACCGACGGCGCGCAGGTCTTCGGCACGGGCTACGCCTTCGGCGCGGGCGCGTCGTTCGAGGGCACCTTCGCCGCCGATCCGTACACGGGCAGCATCAATTGGATCAACGACTGCCTCGGCGACACCTATTCGAGCTTCCCGCAGGGGCAGGTGCTGTACTCGGTAGGCCACCGGCACGACTGCACGGTCGTGGACGGCTTCCCCGACACGAGCCCGCGCTCCCGCTGGCAGAAGGCGACCGCCGAGCCCACCTTCCCCGTCGGCATCACCACCAGGAAGGACGCCTACGGCTGGGATTACACCGGAATCCCGTTCGCAGGACTGCTGCACTGGTACCCCGACCTCGAGTTCGGCACCTACACGTCAGCGCGCCAGGCGGCATGGTCGGTGACGGGCAACGACACCTACATCGTCCTCGGCGGTGAGTTCCCGAAGGTCAACACGACGGCCCAGCAGGGTCTCGTGCGCTTCGCGAAGCGCGCGACCGCGCCGCACGCCGTGGCGCCGCTCAACAACACCGCGTTCACGCCCGCGCCCTACTCGAACGAGGCCGGTCTCGTGCGGGTGCCCTTCGGAAGCGTATGGGACCGCGACAACACCGCGATCACCTACGACGTGTTCCGCAGCCCCGCGACGAAGATCGCGACCTTCACCCGCACCGACAGCGAGTTCTGGCGCCTCCCGAGCCTCAGCATCACCGACACGGGCCAGACCCCCGGAACGCAGGTGCGCTACCAGGTGCGCGCGAAGGACGCCGACGGAAACATCCAGTGGAGCGCGTGGTCGCCCTACGTCACGGTGTCCGCGGCTGCGCCATCCGTCTACCGCAGCGCCGTCCGCGCGAGCGGTCCGACGCACTACTGGCGCCTCGACGAGACGACCGGCACGAAGCTCTTCGACGACGTCGGCGATGCGCCCGGGACGCTCCTCAGCCTGACCCTCGGAGCGGGCGGCGCGCTGCTGAACGATTCCGATGCCGGTGTGACCTCGGCGGGCGGCAGCAACCCCCGGATGACGACGACCGACATCGCTCCCGCCGGGGTCGCGGCATCCGTCGAAGCCTGGATCAAGACGACGAGCACGCGCGGCGGTCGGATCGTCGGCTACGGCAACTCGGCGACCGGGACCTCGACCTCGGGCATGACCGACCGCGTCCTCTATCTCGACGCGACCGGGCACGTGAACTTCGCGATCAACGACGGCTCGTACCGCACGGTCTACAGCCGGTCGAGCGTCAACGACGGGCAGTGGCACCACCTCGTCGGGACGGTCGGAAGCGGAGGCATGGAACTGTACGTCGACGGCATCCGCGTGAATCGCGACCAGAACTACACGACGCCCAAGGCCTACGACGGCTACTGGCGCATCGGCGCCGACCAGACCGGCAGCTTCACCAACCGGCCCAGCGACGCGGGCCTCTCCGGCACGATCGACGACGTCGCGGTCTACGCGAAGGCACTCACCAAGACCGACATCCAGGGTCACTACCTCGCGAGCGGCCGCGGCGCGGCGTGGAGCGCGGCACCCGTGGACGCCTACGGCACCGCCGTCTCGGCCGATCAGCCCGACCTCTACTGGCGTCTCGACGAGACGGCGTCGGGCACGGTCCGCGACTTCGCGGCCGGCGGCACGACGGGCAACCAGACCGGGACCGTCACCCGTGGCGCCGCGGGTGCGATCACGGGCGACACCGCGACGGGCTTCAACGGCTCGTCGGGGCTCGTCGTGGCACAGGAGGCGTGGAACGCGCCGAAGGCGTACACGGCGGAGGTGTGGTTCAAGACGACGAGCACGAGCGGCGGCAAGCTCATCGGGTTCGGCAATGCGACGAGCTCGCTGAGCACGTCGTACGACCGGCACATCGTGATGCAGAGCAACGGCAGGCTCAGCTTCGGCGTCAACAGCGGCGGTCAGGTGAGCCTCGTGAGCCCGACGGCCTACAACGACGGGCAGTGGCACTACGCCGTCGCGTCGCAGGGACCGGACGGCATGAGGCTGTGGGTCGACACGAAGCTCGTCGGCAGCAACACCGTCACGGGCTCGCAGAACTACCGCGGGTACTGGCGCGTGGGCGGCGACCGCACCTTCGGCAGCACATCGAGCAACTACATCAACGGCACGCTCGACGAGGCTGCGGTCTACGCCTCGGTGCTCAGTGAGGACCGCATGCGGGCGCACTACGCGGCGAGCGGCCGGACTCCCGGTGAGCGCGCGCCCGTGGCGTCGTTCACCGTCACGAAGAACGAGCTGACGGCGGATGTCGATGCCACGGCATCTACGGACGCCGACGGCAACCTCGCGACCTACGAGTGGACGTTCGGCGACGGCGCGACGGCGACCGGGGTCACGGCCTCGCACGTGTACACGCTGGCCGGCACCTACACGATCACCCTGAAGGTCACGGACGCCACGGCGCTCAGCAGCACGACGACAAGGACGGTGTCGGTCGCGCCCAACCAAGCGCCGACCGCCGCGTTCACCGCGACGCCGACGCACCTCTCGGTGGCGTTCGACGCCGCGACCTCGTCGGATTCCGACGGGACCATCGCCGGCTATGCGTGGGACTTCGGGGACGGGCAGACGGCGACCGGGGCGACGGCGACGCACGTCTATGCCGCGGCCGGCACCTACACCGTGGCGCTGAGCGTCACCGACGACGACGGCGCCGTGGGCACGCTGTCCAAGAGCGTGACCGTCTCGGAGGCTCCCAACGTGCCGCCGGTCGCCGCGTTCACGGTCAGCAGCGACCTGCTCACCGTCTCGGTCGACGGCTCGGGGTCGAGCGACACGGACGGGACGATCGCGAGCTACGCATGGCAGTTCGGCGACGGAGCGACGGGGACGGGCAGCACCGCCCAGCACTCGTACGCGACCGCCGGCACATACACGGTGACCCTCACCGTGACCGACAACCGCGGCGCGACGGCGACCGTGACGCACGATGCGACGGCGGTGGCCAACCAGGCTCCGACGGCATCGTTCACGTCCACGGTGACCGACCTCACCGCGGCGCTCGACGGGTCCGGATCGGCGGACGTGGACGGAACGGTGACCTCGTATGCCTGGGACTTCGGTGACGGAACCACCGGAGCCGGCGCCACGACGTCGCACCCGTACGCCGGTCCGGGCGCCTACACGGTGACCCTCACCGTGACCGACAACCGAGGCGCCACGGGCGTCACGAGTCAGTCGGTCACGGCGACGGCGCCTCTCGTGTGGGCGAAGGACTCGTTCGAGCGGACGGCGACGAACGGGTGGGGCACCTCCGAGGTCGGCGGGGCCTGGACGATGAACCCCGGCACCGCGACGGCCCTGAGCAAGTTCTCCGTCGCGGGCGGCGTCGGCAAGGTGACGCTGTCGGCGGGCAACAGCTACACGGCTTCGCTGCCCGGCGCGACGCCGTCGACGAGCACGGAGGAGCGGTTCACGATCGCGATCAACCAGCCGTCGACCGGCGGCGGGTACTACTTCTCGGGGATCGGCCGGCAGATCGACAACCTCAATGACTACCGCGCGAAGTTCCGCGTGGCATCGACCGGGGCCGTCGCACTCTGGCTGACGCGGACGGTGGGCGGCGCCGAGACGGTGCTCACGAGCATCACGATCCCTGGGCTGTCCGTCACGACACCCGACTCGCTCAACGTGCGGCTGCAGGTCACGGGCGTAAACGCAACGACGCTCAGGGCCAAGATCTGGCGCACCGGCACGGCCGAGCCCGCAGCCTGGGCGCTGACGGCGACCGACAGCACCGCGGTGCTGCAGGCTCCCGGCTACGTCGGGGTCAACAGCTACCTGTCGTCCAGTGCGACCACGGTTCCCGTCGTGTACAGCTACGACGGCTTCTTCGCCGGCCCGGCGCAATGACCGGGTGACAAGGGTTCGGCTGGGATCTCGCTTGGGAGGGAGCTCATCCGAACGAGGATCGGTCCCGCGGAAGGAGCTGAAGAATCAGCCCGTCCGCGGGACCGGTCGAGGTCCGCTATCGGATGCGGATCAAGGGAAGCGCACGCCGATCCGCGGGGTGCTGCTGCCGATGAGGCCCACGAGACCCGACGGCGGCGTGAGCGCCACGTTCGTCGCCTGCGATGCGACATCCGGAAGGATCTTGCCGCTCGCGTCGGTCACGGCGCGTCCCTCGATCCCGAGGGAACGCGCGTCCTGGCCGGTCGTGAAGCGGTAGTCCGCGAGCGTCGAGAACACGTACGGGTTCACGTTCGCCGCGCCCCGCGACCAGACCACGAACCAGGAGGGCTTGTTCGCGGCATCCCGCTGGACGATGTTGCCGTTCGACGTGATGTTGAGGTCGCTCGCGGCGTACTTGTGCGAGTAGTCCTCGACGCAGATCGTGCAGTTGCCGGAGCTCTGCGCGATGACGTTGTTGCCGATCGAGATGTTGCGGATGATCCACGGCATGGTCGGGTCCGGCGAGGGGAACCGCGGGTCGTGGCCCGGCACCGACGGGTCGTTGGCGCTGCGCTCGTCCTGGACGATGTTGAGCACGCGGTTGCCGCCCACGATCGTGTTGTTCCAGATGTTCACGTCACCCGTGTTGTTGATCTTGATCGCGTTGCCGACGTTGCGGAGCACGAGGTTGTCGACGAAGTCGACCTTGTGCGAGATCTCGAGGAAGACACCCGTTCCCAGGTTCTCGACGAAGTCGCTGCCCGAGATGTCCATGTCGTACACCGACTGGTCGGTCCACAGACCGGGGCCGTCGTTGCGCAGGAACGCGGACGACTTCACGATGAAGCCGCGCGACTTCGCGATCTTCAGGCCGCCCGAGACGGGAGCCTGGTTGAAGTGCTCGCTGTTGTTCTCGACCGCGAGCAGTCCGTCGACGTTCAGGCGATCGGCGTAGTTCGCGCCGAGGCCCATGAGACCGTTGCGGGCGAGCGTGACGTTCTTGACGACCGCGTCCGCGGCGCCCACGAACAGGCCCGTGCTCGCGCTGTCGTAGACCTCGACGTTCTCGAGCCGGATCTTCGGCGCCTCCGCCGTGATGGTGCCCATCATCCAGACCGACGTCGCGTAGCCGCGGACTCCGATGCCGCGGACGACCGTGCCCTCACCGCGGAGCGACAGCGCCTTGGTCAGCGTGCTGGCCCGGACTTCCTTGCCCTGCGGGTTGGTGCCGAGGTAGAGGCGGTCGTTCGCAGTGTCGGTGAAGAACGTGCCGGCGGTCAGCTGCGCGGCCGAGGAGACCTCGCGCTGCGGGACGCCGTCGATCCAGACCTGCTCGGGGTGAGCGGCCATGGGGTGGGCGGCGTTCAGCCACTGCCAGCCGGGTGCGGTGCCGTCGGCCTCGCCCTTCGTGAACGACGGGGTCGAGTCGAAGTCATAGGTCCAGCCGGCGCTGTAGAACGAGGTTCCGGATGCCGTCCAGCCGCCGATCTTCTCCGAGCCGTCCAGCCAGACTGCCTCGCCCGGGTAGGACTGGATCGTCACGGCCTTGCCCGCGGGCACCGTGGCGGTCTGGTGGTACGTGCCGCCGCGGAGCACGAGGACGGCTCCGCTCGCGGACCGGTCGATCGCCGTCTGGATGAGGTTGTACGGCGACGTCGCGCTGCCGGTTCCTCCGGCGGCCGCCTTGGCGTCGACGTACACCGCGCCTGCCGGCACCGCATAGTTCGTCGTTCCGATCGGCGCGGAGCCGGATGCGCCGCGGGCGCCCGCCTCGCTCCACACCGGTGCGGCACCGATGCCCGTCGAGGGGTCGGGCTGCGGCGGCACGGGAACCGTGGGGTTCGTCGGAGTCGGCGTCGGGGTGGGGGTCGGCGTCGGGGTCGGCGCGGGCTTCGACCCGGCCGGCGCGAGCGACGCGACCGTCAGATCGTCGATCTTGGCGGCCTGCGCGGCCGTGCTCGACGAGACGTACGCGCGCATGCCGAGTGATCCGGCCGCGACGAGACGGGCCGCGCCGCTGTCCTGCACCGAGAGGTTCCAGTCGGAGCGCACGGTGCCCACGGGCGAGACGCGTGCGTCGATCGAGACGGGGGAGGTGCCCGAGATCTGCGTGTCGAGACGGAAGGGGACCCCGGCTGCGGCGGTGAAGTTCGGGATGAAGATGCGTCCGAGCGACTGCTGCTGCGATCCGACGACGCGCAGGGCCTCGAGGAGTACGCGACCCTGCGGGTCGACGCGGGCCTGCACGTGGTAGTAGCCGGCGCTCGTCTGGCGCGACTGCAGGCTGAGGTAGATGCCTCCGCCCGACTTGGGGAGCTGATCGAGCGTGAACTCGGCAGAGGTCGCGGCGTCGGTGAGCGAGACGCCCGCGAGGACGGCCGAGGCGGAGGTGCCGGGGGTGCGGACGGTGGCGCGCGCTGCGCCGTCCGCGACCGAGAAGGCGGACGGATCCGACAGGGTGTAGGACCCGCCGCTCGTCGAGGTGCCGAGGCCGACCGAGACGGTTCGGCTCATCTCATCGGCGAAGACCTCCGTCGAGGTGAACGCCGAGCTGGCGACAGCGGAGGCGGGCTCCGAGTTCAGCACAGCGGCGGTGGGTAGTGCGAGGGCGATTGTGAGGGCAGTGGCAAGGGCAGGCAGGGTTAAACGCAAAAGGAGAAGCTCCGGGATCGGGATCGGGTATCCCACATGCGGAATCGGCGAGACGCGCCAGAGACGAGGCATGCTCGGGAAGTAATGTTGCAAAACGATAACAGGCGGCGTGCCATAACCCTGTGAGAATGAGACGATTCTCACGGCCGACGCTCAATGCCTGCTAAGGGATGCACGCGGAACCCGTGCTATCCGAGTGCCTTCATCTTGCCGAACCACACCGCCAGAGCGATGCACAGATGCGCCGCCGCGGCGAGCGCGAGGAGCGAGTAGACGAGCATGAACCACGGCGTGGCGCCCCACAGCACGAACGCGAGGCACCACACGCCGTAGTCCATCGGCAGCCCCAGCAGCGACCGGAGCGGAGACGAGCCGCCGCTCTCCGCCGCCTGCGCGACTCCGCGCTTCCCGCGCAGCAGATCGTTGAGGATCATGCCGAAGAACGTCACGGTCGAGACGATCGCGAACCCGAGCGGAACGAGGAGCCAGAGCGCGTCGGGCAGGTCGAAGAACCGGTAGGCGCCGATCGCGACGGCGACGTGCAGCGAGACGAGCTTCGCGGAGTCGAAGATGTGGTCGAGCCATTCGCCCGCGAGAGAACCACCGCCGCGCAGCCTCGCGACCTGGCCGTCCGCGCTGTCCCATGCATAGCCGAGGGCGAGCAGCAGCCACACGACGACGCCGAGCACGAGGGATGCCGGCACGAGGGCGAGCAGCGCGATGCCGGTGAAGGTGAACCCGGCGCTGATGAGCGAGACCTGGTTGGGTGTCAGGCCGACGGAGTGCGAAGCGGCCGCGAGGATGCGGCCCACTGGCCGGTTGACGTAGACGGAGTAGGCCGGAGCGCCTCGCGCGCGGCCCTTCTGGGCCGCGGCGAGGCGCTGGTAGGAGTCGGTGAAAGTCAGGGCGTCACTCCTGCCGCGCGGAAGTCGTCGACGAAGACGCTGTAGGGAAGGTTGGTGAACCCGCTCCCGGCGTACGTCGTGACCCCGGTGTAGCCGGCGACCTGCAGAGCAGCCGTCGTGTCCGTCGTGTTGAGCTGCCATATCGTCGGCTCAGCGGTCCCCTGCGCCCAGATCTTGCTGCGCAGCGTCGTGGTGCCCGTGCCGGACACCTGCAGGCGGACGTTGTACTTCGTGCCCGGTGTGATGTTGTTCGCGGCCGGGAGATCCTGCCACACCATCACGGTCCCACCCCGCGAGAGCTGCGCCTGCACGGCTCCGTTGGTCCCGATGATCCATCGAGCCCGGTAGTCGTTGGCACCGACGACACGACCGAGTGCCGACACGTACATCCGCGCCCCCGTCCCGGCGGGCAGCGCCGGCACGGTGAACGAGAACGTCAGGTCGGTGCTCGTCGCGGTGGCGCCGTTGAGCGTCGCACTGCGCGTCTGACCGGCCGTCTGCGTCGTGAACCGCGCGGCGCCGTTCTCGATGCCGACGTTGGCTGCACCCGCTGTCTGGGTCCAGGCCCCGCCCGTCGCCGCTGTGCCGAGCACTCCGTTCGGACGCCCGAAATCGTCGAGCGCGAACGGGGTTCCGGCCGGCGGGGCCGTCACGGTCACCGACTGCTGCGTGACGTTCGTCGCGCCCTCGTTGTCGGTCACCGTCAACTCCACGATGTACGTGCCTGCGACGGCATATGTGCGGGACGATGTCACGCCCGTGCCCGTTCCGCCGTCGCCGTACTTCCACGCGTAGGCTGCGATCGTGCCGTCCGGGTCACTGGACCCACCGGCGTTGAGGGCGACCGTGAGGTTCGTCGGCGTCGCGGTGAACACCGGGGTCGGGGACTGGTTCGGGGCCGCCGTGACGACCGCGTTCTTCGTCGCGGTCGTTCCGTCATTGTCGGTGACCGTGAGGATGACGGTGTAGTCGCCCGCTGCCGCGTACGTGTGGCTCGCCGTCACGCCGCTGCCTGCCGGCGTGGCGTCGCCCCAGTTCCAGCTGTAGGCGGTGATCGTGCCGTCAGGGTCGGCCGAGGCGGAGGCGTTCACGTTGACCGTCCGGCCAGTGACGGGCGCCGTGAACGACGCGACCGGAGCCTGGTTGGCGACCGGGTTGACCGCGATGCTCTTCGTCGCCGTCGCCCCCTTGTCGTCGGTGACCGTCAGGACGACGGTGTAGCTGCCGGCCGCGTACGTGTGGCTCGCCGTCACCCCGCTGCCTGCGGGCGTGCCGTCACCCCAGTTCCAGCTGTAGCTCGCGATCGTCCCGTCGGTGTCGCTCGAGGTCGAGCCGTCCACGCTCACCAGGAGCTTCGCCGTCGTGGGGACGAAGTTCGCCGTCGGAGGCGCGTTCGCCGGCGGGGCGTTGGACCCGAGGGTGTAGTGCGACGAGACATCCGTCGCCGACATCGGGTTCATGTACACCGCGACCTCGTCGATGGTTCCGTCGAACTCCCAGTCGCCCGGGCCCCATGTGACGTCGCCGCCCACGTGCCAGTAGCCCGTGTAGTCCTGCGCATCCGTGTGGTCGTTCGATCCACGGAGGACGCCGTCGACGTAGAGCCGCATGCCCTGCGCTCCCTGCGTCGCGACCACGTGGTGCCACTGACCGTCGTTGTACGAGCCCGGCGTCTGCAGCGTGTCGGTGAATCCGACCCACACGCCGTAGATCAGCTGGCCATCAGGCGTCATATAGATATGCCTGTCGTAGCCGGACGAATTGCCGTCCGGACTGTTGCCGAAGCCGATGATCTTGCCGCCGGTCGTCGTGTTCGTCTTGAACCACGCCTCGAGCGAGTACGAGCGCGGGTTGGTGAACGAGCCCTGACTGATCACCTGGCCGCCGTTGAAGGTCGCCGCCTTGTCGGTGACACCGGCCAGTGCGCCGTTCGCGCCCTGGTTCACGGCACCGAAGTACGTGCCCTTCTGGTTGGAGCCGGAGGCATCCGCAGCGGTCGTCCCCGTCGACTCGTTCAGGCGCCAGTACAGCGCCGGCTCGAGGGCGTAGACGGCTTGACCGTAGGCGTCGGCGGGAGGCGTCGACCCTGCGATCGTGCGCCCGGACGCCGTGTAGTGCGCCTGGGTCTGCTGCTTCGTCAGCGGAGCCGCGTAGATCGCGACGTCGTCGATGTCGCCGTTGAAGAAGGCGTTGCCCGACCACGGGCTGTCGCCGCCGACGCGCCAGTACCCGTTGTAGGGCTGCGCGGTCGTGACGTCGGTGCGCTGACCGACGCGGAGGCCGTCGACGTACAGGATCAGGCCGCTCGCGCTCTCGCCCGCCGTGACGTGGTGCCACTGACCGTCGTTGTAGGCGCTCGGCGAAGTGACGGTCGCGGTCGATCCGATCCAGACGCCGAAGGTGAGACGCCCGTCCGGCTCCATGTAGATGTGGCGGTCGTAGTTGCTCGACGTCCCGGTCGAGCTGTTGCCGAAGCCGAGGATCTTTCCGCCGGAGCTCGTGGTCGTCTTGAACCACGCCTCGAGGCCGAAGGTGTTCGGTCCTGCGATCGCGTTGGTCGTCGAGGCGAAGCCGTCCCCGTTGCCGTTGAAGCCCGAGGCGGGTCGCGAGTCGTTGAGCATCGCACCGCTCGTGCCGCGCGCCACACCCGCGTTGACCGTCAGATCAGAAGCGCCCGCCCAGTCGTACGAGAGCGTCTGCGACGAATCGTCGAGCGGCCAGTAGTTCAGGGGCGTATCGCCGAGCACGGCGTCACGGTACGCGCTCGGGATCGTCGTGCCCGAGGCGGTGACCGTCGCGGTTCCACCCAGGATCTCGTGGTTCTGCGCGTCCTTTGCGCGCACACGGTAGGTGTACGACGTGCCGTTGGTCACGTTGGTGTCGACCCACGCCATCGGCGGGAGGCCCCAGTCGGCCGACTTCGACCGCACGTTGTCGAACGTCTTGACGACGACGTTGTTGCGCAGCACCTCGTACTTGAGGAACTCGCTGTCGCGGTCGTAGTTGAGTGGCCAGCTGACGCGGATGGATCCGCCCAGCGAAAGCGCCGTCGCGGGCCACGCCGTGTTCCAGAGGATCGGCCCCTGCAGGTTGGTGGCCTTCGCCGGGACGGCGAAGCGCACGAGGCCCTGCTGGCCCGTGTTGTTGACCCGCGTGAACTCGCCGCCGTAGACGACGTAGTCGCCGCTCGCCGTGACGGTCCACGGCCCCTGCGACGCGCCGCTCACGTTGGCGGCGTTGAATGTCGGCTGCCAGTGCAGGAGCCTCGGAGCGGGGTTGCCGCCGAAGTCGTAGTAGCCGAGGTTCAGCCCGAAGGGCGTGATCCGCTCGACGGCCTTCGAGACGGCGGTGCCGCGGTAGAAGGTCCACGGGTCGCTCTGCGGGTATCCGTCGACGAGGCTGCCGCAGTAATGCGGGTGACCGGCCTGATAGACGGCGTCGCCGAACGGCTGCACGTCGTACAGGTCGCCGTGGCAGTCGTTGACCCACGTGAGGTCGCCGGTGGTCCAGGATGCCCGGAAGCTGCCCTCGAGATTGCCGCCGTTGCCGAAGACGTAGCCCGTGCCGTAGATGTCGTCGCCGTCAGACTTGAGCGACAGGATGGCGGCGTCGTTGCCGGCGTTGCGGATCACGTTGTTCGTGGCGAACGGCAGCAGCGTGCCGTTCGTCGCATCGACCATCGCGAGTCCGTAGCCGGGGTTGCTGCTGGTGTTGAGCGTCGTGAAGTTGCCGCCCAGGACGACCTTCGTGCCGTCGGGCGAGACCACGACGACGCGACCCTGCCGACCCTCGAGCACGGGGGCCCAGGGCAGGAGCGCACCGTCACGGGTGACGGCGGCGGCGCCGAAGCGGTCCTGGTTGCCCATCCGGCCGAACGTGCCCGTGATGTACACGGTGCTGTCCGTGGCGTCGATGCCGAGCGTCGCGCCGTTGGAGTTGGGGTTGAAGGCCGCGAGCGCCGCATTGGCGCCGTTGTTGGTCAAGTCGAACGCCGCGACGCGGTTGCGCGTGGCGTTGTTGACGAGTGTGAAGTCGCCGACGATGTAGAGCCGTGATCCGTCCGGGGATGCCTCGACCTGGCGCACCTGGCCGTTGAGGGTGGGCGCGAACCCGGCGACGAGCACGCCCGTCGTGAGGTTGTACGCGAGCAGGTTCGATCTCGGCGTCTCGCTCGTCCCGGCGGCGGCGCCGGCGGGCCTCGCGCTCGAGAACGAGCCGGCGGCGTAGACCGTGTTGCCCACGATCGCCTGATCCCACACGATGCCGTTGATCTGCACCGTGGGCAGCGCATCCGCTGTCACGGTGGGTGGCACCCCGTCCGGCGGGCTCACATCGGCGCGAGCCGGTGCGAGCGTGACGAACGATCCGATGATGACTGCCAGGGTCGTCGCAGCGGCGGTGATCACCGCGCGGGTACGGCCGAAGCCCGTCGTGGTCAATGCGCCCACGATCCATCTCCCCAAGATGTCGCGTCGCAATGAGCTACGTCAGCGTAGCCCCGCGACTACTTCCCCAAGTGTGCGTCGGGTTCTCAGGGTTCGGGCCCTGTGAAAACGACGTCTGGCTCGGTGGCCAGCAGGTCGACGATAACACGGATGTCGCCGGATGATACCTGAGGGACCGAAAAGACGAAAATCGCCGTTGCGCTCTCCCCGGGCGGGACGGATGCGGGCCATGCGGTGGTCTCATCGCCGGTGACCGCGGCGGCAGGAATGCGCGTGTCCCCGCCGTAGGTGAGGTTCACATTGGAGCCCGAGGTGTCGACGGGCTGCCCCCCGTTGTTCGTGATTCGGACCGAGACCGCGATCGCAGGACCGCTCCGCTCGCCCGGCACCTCGCGGCCGGCGGTCACGGCCGCGACCGAGGTCACCTCCACCACGATGTCGTCCGCAGCGGTCGCCGGCTCGTCGAGCGCGACCTCGACGGGAGTGTCGGGTTTGGTGACCGCCTCGGTCGCTCCCGGCTCGGGCGCCGTGAACTCCGTGGGCTGCGGCGTGGGAGTCTCGACCTCGCGGGTCTCGGGGCTCCACGAGGCGGCCGGCGTCGCCGCCGATTCGGCCGCGGGGCGGAAGTTCGTCACCCCCCAGACGACGATCGCGATCGCGAGCGCCGCCGCGAGTCCGAGCCCCAGCCAGCCCAGCCAGCCACGACGTCCGACGCCTGAGTCCCCTGAATCAGCCATGAGTGCATCCCCCCGCACTGATTGCGCGCCTCCCCAAGCGGCGCGATCACGGTCATCCTAAGACACGCTCGACGGGCCGTCGACGGGAGTCCTCGTACTCGTGCCCGGGGCGCGAGAACTCCTCCCGATGTCGCGAGCGGTGCGACAGCAGGGTCGCGATCACGAGAAGCAGGATGAACGGCACCGCGCTGTCGACGAGCCCGCTCTCGGTCGTCGAGCGCAGCACGAGAAGGACGAGCAGCGGAAGCAGGGCGCCGCGGCGCGATGACGACGCGAGCGCGCTGATGAGGCACCAGACAAGCAGACCCGCCACCAGGATCGTCCCGATGAGTCCCGCCTGGGCGAGGAGGGACGCCCAGCTGCTGTCGAGCACCTGCTCGTCGCGCCACCGGATGTCGACCTGGATCTTCTTGACGGACAGGCCGAGACCGATCCACTTCTGCCACGACTGCCAGTCCCACGCGAGCACGACGCGCCACGCGTCGAACCGTGCGTCGAGGGCGGATGTCGCATCCGTCGACCCGCTGCGGGTCACGAGGCCCTCGATGACGCCCGTGAAGAAGGCGATCGCGTAGGCGACCGGGAGCGTGAGGAGCATCAGGTAGACGACCGCCCGATCGTGGACGCCGTTCACGATGAAGGCGACGACGATCGCGATGATGACGCCGAGCAGCGCCGTCCGCGAGCCGCTCGCGACGACGATCGTGAACAGCAGGATCGCAAGCGCGACGCGCCACGGTCGCGTGCGCGTGCGCAGGATCCACACGACGAGCGCGACGAGGGGCGCCCCCGCGAGGCCCGCGACCTCGTTGGGGTGGATCTCGGGGATGTTGCCGCCGAGACGGCCCTTCTCGGGGAACGAAGCGACGCCGGTCGCGGCGGCGACGACCGCCCACAGCGCCATCGCGCCCATGAGCCCGCCCAGCGCGAACTCCCACCGCACCGACGACAGCAGCAGCAGCACCGTCGTCATCGCGATCATGATCCGCACGACCAGGACCAGGGTGGCCAGACCGTTGCCCGCGACCACGGCACCCAGCAGCGCGATGACCGCCACACCGCAGAGGACCCCGGCGGGACCCAGCCCGATCGGGATCCGCACCTTCGTGTGGACCGACAGCGTCACGGCTCCCGCGAGCGTGATGAGCGCGATGACGGCTTTGCCGATCACGACGGCGTCGACGCCGCCCTGGTAGATCGTGTCACTCCGCCAGGGGATGACGCTCAGGATGACCAGGACGAACAGCACCCCGACGATGACCAGGCGGTGCCGGGTGGGGTGGCGGGCGTCACCGTGATCGGCGGCCGGGCGTTCAGTTCGTGTCACGGCCTTCGCGACCCCCGCGATCGGGCACGTCGGCCGTGGCGACGGGTGCCGTCTCGGCGGCGGCGGGCGCGGCATCCCGAACGTCGTCGACAGCCGGCGCGGCGAGCGCGACGTCCCCGGCGTCGAGAGCCGCCTCGGCGGGCGCGAGCACATCCGCGCGAGCGCCGGATGCCTCGACCGGCACGATCGCGTGACGGTCGGATTCGCGCCAGCTCTCGGCGGCCGTGCCGACCTCCCGCGGGCCGGCGTGCGTCATGAGCACGCCGAGCGGCTGCACCTCCATGACCCGCAGCCGCGTCGCGATCGCGACGAGATCGGTCGCCGAGGTCCCGTTGTGACGGACGGCGAGGACGACCCCCGCGCCCGTCTGCTCCGTGGCCTCGATGAGCGCCGAGGCGGTCGGGGGCGTGACGACCATCACGATGTCGAAGTCGAGTCCGAGCCGGATGACGGCGGCCGGGATCTCGCTCTCGAGTGTCGACATCGGGATGCGCTCCGCCATCGCGTACACCGTCGAGACGGCCGGCGAGCGGCGAGAGGGAACGCGTTGCTCGGACGGCAGATGCCCGAGCACCTCGGACAGGGAGCGGATGTCGCCGCCTGGCTTCGCATCCGGGCGCAGGTCGAGGATGCACGCGCGTCGGCCCGCCGCCCCGAACGCGGTCAGGAAGCCGTGCAGCACGGCATCGTCGACGCTCGAGGGTGTCACCGGGATCAGGACGAACCGCGTGACCTCGGTGCCGCCGAGGGCGAAGAGGCTGTCGACGGCGTCCTCGTAGGCCGCCTCCTGCACGATGTCGACGTGGTGGGTGCCGCCCTGCGCGATGCGCGCTCGACGCGGGATCCGGCCGACGACGGGCAGTCCCGCGGCCCGGCGCACGTCCGAGATGGTCCGCAGGCGGCGGTTCGTCGTCGTCCGGTACACCGCGATGATGGCCCCGAGCGCGAAGCCCGCGATGAGCCCGAGCCCCGTGATCGCGAGGACCTGCGGAGCGGAGGGCGAAGCCGGCTCGACGGCCGGGATGACCTGGTCGAGGGTCACGTCGTAGCGGTCGTCGTTCCCCGCGTTCTCGGTGTCCTCGATGAGCTCCGAGAGGTTGCGCGCCGCAGAGTTCGCCATGCCCGCCGCGAGCAGCGCGGTCGGCGCGTCGGCGCGCACGGTCAGCAGGACGGTGTCCGTCGTGTTCTCGGCAGAGAGCATCCGGCGGATCTCGCGGTCGCTGTACGCCTCCACGCTGAGGTCGAGATCCGCGCGCACGCCGTCGACGACGTCGGGGCTGTCGACGAGCCCCGGGTAGGTCTTGATGCGCGCGAGGCTGAACTGATTGCGCTCGAACAGCGACGCCTCTTTCGACTCCACCTGCAGCAGCAGAGTGGATGTCGCGGTCCAGGTCTCGGGCAGCAGTTTCGCGATGCCGTACGCGGCCGCGCCGCCGATGAGGGCGGCGATCACCATGATCAGCCAGCCCTCGCGAAGAATGCGCCCATATGGAACGTCCTCCACCGTCTACCCCTTACTTGACAGTCGGACGAGGGACGAATGTTATCACCCGCCGAACAGAATTCCGTCAAGGCGCTGACGGATCCTTCGACGCGCTCGCGATCCAGCGCAGGCCGATCCCGCCCATAACCGACGCGACGGCCAGCGCAAAGGGGACGGACGACGGCGACCAGCCCCCCGCGAGCAGGAGCGTCGCCGCGGTGAGTCCGAGGACGGTGTCGCCCAGCCGGACGAGGAACACGGCAGTCTGCCTGCCCGACACGGCGCTCAGCGCGCCGTAAGGAGTGACCATCGCGACCGATGCGCCGTACACGATCCACGCGACGACGGCGAGCGTGTCGAGCTGGACGCCGAACAGGATCGGACCGAGCCACGGCGCGAGCAGCACCGCAACCGCGCCCATCACGAGCGTCAGACCCAGCAGCACCAGGACGACGAGGTCTGCCTCGCGCAGCGAGCCCCTCGCTCCCTCGCGGTGCTTGGCGGCGAACCGCACGAAGAGGTACGACGAGAAGCCGCCCACGACGAGGATGAGCGGCGACGTGTACGTACGCGCCGCTTCGAGCTCGCCGACGGCGGTCAGGCCCGCGAACGAGAGGACGAGCAGGCGGGTCGCCGTGAACATCGCGGGCCGGAGGGTCTGCTGCAGGCCGCGCCACGAGCCGTACTTCCAGACGGCGGCGTAGTCGGCGCCGCGGAGCCCGACGAGGAAGCGATCGCCCGGCGTCACGAGGAGCCACCCCACGATCGCCGCCACGACCTGCCCCGCCGCGATCGCGCCGAGGAAGGCGCCGAGCGTCAGCGGCTGAGTCAGCCACACGGCGCCGAGCACAAGCAGCGCGACGACGAACCCCGCGAGATCGGTTGCGACGACCCGGAAGAACGACATGCCTGCCATGAGCAGGCGCCGCACGATCTCCTCCACGGCGAATGCCGCGAGCGCCGCGCCGAACAGCACGGCCTCGGCCATCGAGAGGAATCCCGTGCCGCCCGCGATCGCTCCCGCCACGACCGCGGCCGTGAGCGTGACGACCGCGAGCGTGCCTTCGAGTCCCGCACGGATGCCGCGCTGCGACCGGTCCAAGACGATGAGGGTGTCACCGACGAGCCCCGTGACGACGGCGGTCGCGAGCACGATGACGCCGTAGAGGATCGCGAACTGGCCGAAGTCGTCGATCCCGAGGATCCGCGACACCATGATCTGCAGCACGAGGCTGATCAGTGCCTGCACCGACTGCGCCGCGATCGCGCCGACGGCGTTGCTTCTCATCGTCCCGCCTCTCCCGCGGCATCCCGGGGCCATCCTGCCAGCGGACCGGTCTCGAGGGGCGGTGTTCCGCCGGGCTCCTTGTCGCTCACCTCCGAAGGTGCGATAATCGCCCGCATCTTGCGACTGGGGAGTTGCCATGCGCACACCTACCCGAAAAACCCAGCGCGGAAGAGATCTGGCGATCGTCATCACTTGGGGAATCGTCGTCGGATGTCTCTCGTTCGCGTTGCCAGGCCCGGCGATCGCCGCGCAGCCCGTGGTCTCGCTCGTCGCGCCCCAGAACGGGGCCACGGTCGCCGACCCCGTCGATCTGTCTGTCGCGGTGTCGGACGCCGACGGCGATGCCGCGACGGTGTCGTTCGAGGGCCGCCCGCAGGGGCTCACGGTCCCCGGACAGACCGACGAGGACCCGTTCACGCTCGTCGTGCTCCCCGATACGCAGAACTACACGTACAACAACCGCCAGGCGACGATGAACCAGCAGGCGCAGTGGATCGTCGACAACAGCGACCGCCTCGGCGTCGCGTTCACGATGCACGTCGGCGACCTCGTGAGCGAGTACACGAACCCCGCACAGTGGGGGCTCACGTCCGCGGCACTCGGAATCCTGGATGCCGCCAACGAGCCGAACTCGGTCGTGGCGGGCAATCACGACTTCGACAACGCGACGGGCGCCGTCGGTCCGTACGACACGTACTTCCCGGTGTCGCGCTACGCCCAGGCGGGATGGAACACCGCCACGACGCGGTACGGCGGGTACCTCGGCCAGAGCCAGTTCGGACCCGACCCGATCGACCGCAAGAACTTCGACAGCTACTCGTTCTTCACGGCAGGCGGCACGGACTTCCTCGTGCTCAACCTCGAGTGGGAGGCCCCCGGCTACGCCCTCGACTGGGCGGATCGCGTGCTCGACGCGTATCCGGATCGCACGGTCATCATGGTCACGCACAGCTTCCTGACCGTCTCGGGCAGCCGCTGGACGGGCACCCAGCGCCCGGGCGGCACGTCGCAAGCGTCGCTGTGGAACGACTTCGTCTCGACGCACTGCCAGATCCGGATCGTGATTGCGGGCCACGAGCACAACGGCGACGAGGGCGAAGCCGCCCGCACCGACCCGAACACGTGCGGCGAGCCCGTGCATCAGCTCATGACCGACTACCAGGATCGGGCCAACGGCGGCGACGGATGGCTGCGGTACTACACGTTCGATCCGGTCGCGAACACGATGACCGCGACCACCTACTCGCCCAAGCTCGACCGGTACGAGACTGATGCGAACTCCTCGTTCACGCTGCCGTTCGAGCTGACCCCGCGCGAGCCGGCGCCCTTCCAGACCATCGCGACAGTGCCCGCGACGGGCGGGACCGCGACCGCGCGGTGGGCGAGCCTCGCGGCCGACACGACCTACGAATGGCGCGCCGTCGTGCAGGCCGGCCCCGACACCGTCACGTCACCCACCTACACCCTGCGGACGGCGGCGGCCGTTCCGCGACTGTCCGACACCTTCACCCGGACGACCGCTTCGGGATGGGGCACGGCCGACACGGGGCAGGCCTGGGTGCCGAGCACCAACGCCTCGTCGTTCACCGTCGACGGCGCGAATGCGCGCGTCACGACGACGCCGGGCCAGGGACGCACGGTGGATGCGACGGTGTTCCGGTCGACCGATCTGGCCGTGACGACGGAGGTGTCACCTTCGGTCGTGCCCGGCGGATCCGGCCTCTACGTGTCGCTCGTCGGCCGAGACCTCGGCGCGAGCGACTACCGCGCGACGCTCCAGCTCACCTCGACGGCCACGGTGGTGACTCTGCGGCGCGTGCTGAACGGCGCCGAGACGATCCTGGGCACGCAGCGGATCGGCAACGGCGTCGTCGCCGGCGCGCCGATCAAAGTGCGGTTCGAGCTGAGCGGGACGGCGCCGACGACGCTGCGGACGAAGGTCTGGACGGGGGCCACCGAGCCGTCGGCCTGGTCGCTCACCTCGACCGACAGCACGGCGGCGCTCCAGGCGTCCGGCGGCGTCGGAGCCTACGTCTACCTGTCGGGCAGCGCGGGTGCGAACGTCACGGCGAGCTTCCCCTCCTACCTCGCGGTCGGCGGAATCGGCACTCCCCCGCCTCCCGTCAACCAGCCCCCGACCGCCGCGATCGGCACGCCCACGATCAGCGCGCGCACCGTCACGGTCAGCGGCGCCGGATCCACCGACCCCGACGGCACCGTCACCGGCTGGGCCTGGAACTTCGGCGACGGCACCACCGGCACCGGCTCCACCGCGACCCGCACCTACACCGCCGACGGCACCTACACGATCACCCTCACCGTCACCGACGACAAAGGCGCGACCGGCACCACCACCCGCAGCGTCACCGTCGCAGCACCCGTCAACCAGCCCCCGACCGCCGCGATCGGCACGCCCACGATCAGCGCGCGCACCGTCACGGTCAGCGGCGCCGGATCCACCGACCCCGACGGCACCGTCACCGGCTGGGCCTGGAACTTCGGCGACGGCACCACCGGCACCGGCTCCACCGCGACCCGCACCTACACCGCCGACGGCACCTACACGATCACCCTCACCGTCACCGACGACAAAGGCGCGACCGGCACCACCACCCGCAGCGTCACCGTCGCAGCCACTCCGCCGCCCACCGCTCTCGTGGCAGACGACTTCGGTCGCACGGTCGCGAACGGCTGGGGCACGGCCGATGTCGGCGGCGCCTGGACGGCGACCGGGACGGCGTCGCGCTTCGCCGTCGCGGGCGGAGTCGGCGAGTTGCGCCTCACGGCGGCGGGCACGTCGGCCCAGGTGGAGGCTGCCGCGACGCGCAACCTGTCCTCCGACATCCGGCTCAACGTCTCGTGGGATCGCACGTCTGCGGCCGGCGCGCAGTACACCGTCATCGCGCCGCGCGTCATCAGTTCGACGGCGGACTACCGCCTCAAGATCTACGTCAGCGGCACCGTGCCGTACCTCGATCTCATCCGCCGGACCGGCGGTGTCGAGACGCTCATCAGCCGAACGCCCCTCAGCCTCCGGTTCACGACGCCGGGCTCCTGGTACAGCGTCGCGGTGCGCGCCACGACCGCTGGCGGCGTGACGACGCTGTCGGCGAAGCTCTGGCCGAAGGACACACCCGAGCCCGTCACGTGGCAGGCGACCGCGACCGACAGCACCGCGGCGCTGCAATCGCCGGGCTCCATGCTGCTGTGGGCATACATGTCGGGCAGCGCCACCGCGCCCGTGACCACGTCGTTCGACGACATCCGCTTCACCTCGGTTACACCGTGAGCACGGACCCGAATCCCGTGCGCCGATGCCGGAGGTGGAGACAAATCTGACCGTCAGACGGGGTGCTGGGGCGCCTCGGGATTCACTTGGGAGAATCATGACCGTACGCATCGGCTATGCCGCGGGTGCCTTCGACCTGTTCCACGTCGGGCACCTCAACATCCTTCGACACGCCAAGGAGCACTGCGACTTCCTCATCGCGGGGGTCGTCAGCGACGAGATGCTCCGGCAGGTGAAGGGCGTCGATCCGATCATCCCGGTGCTCGAGCGCGTCGAGATCGTGCGGAGCATCACGTACGTCGACCATGTCCACGTCGAGACGGTGCCCGACAAGCTCGAGACGTGGAACGCGCTCCACTTCACGCACTTCTTCAAGGGCGACGACTGGCGCGGCACCGAGAAGGGGGAGCGGCTCGAGCGGGAGTTCGCCGCCGTCGGCGTCGAGGTCGTCTACTTCCCGTACACGGTGCACACCTCGAGCACGGCGCTGCGGCATGCGCTCGAGATCATGAGCACGGCGCATCCGCGCGAGGACTCGTCGGCCGACGGCTTCGCCGTCACCCGCGGCTGAGGTCGCCCGGGCGGTCAGAGCTCGCCGGGCGACATCGCCTGCGCGTCGAGCTCGTCGAGGAAGTGGCGCGCCGGGCTGACCTCGCCGACGCGCTGCGGCGCGTAGACGACGAGCGAGTGGAAGACGAATCGCAGCACGAAGGCGAAGACGAGGGTGATCGCGGCGGCGACGACGGCGGAGAAATGCCACGTCTCGACCATGAGCGCGATGATCGGGATGCGGATGAGCGCTTCGGCGTTGTTGAACGCGAACGACTTCGCGAACCGCGACCACACACCGGATGCCGCCCCCGTCATGTCTTGGAAGACGAAGCGCTCCTGCAGCAGGAAGTTGCCGATGATGGTCGTCTCGGCCGCGATGATCGCCGCAACGAGATAGTCGACGCCCGCGTGCGTGAGCCCCCACATGATCGCGAGGTTCACGAGAGCTCCGAGGCCGCCGATCACGGCGAAGAGCGACATCTTGCCGAAGCGCAGCGCCGTGAGCTGCGTGAGGAAGTGGACGCCCTGGCGCACGGACGCCTTGGACTCGCCCGCGTGCCGCGTCGCGAAGTCGAACGGCACCTCGGCGACCCGCAGACTCCGGCGCGCGAGGATCTCGAGCAGGATCTTGAAGCCGCGCGGAGTGAGGGTCTCGGTGTCGACCGTGCGGCGATCGATGAGGAAGAACCCCGTCATGGGGTCCGAGACGTCCTTGAGGCGGATCGGGAACATGGCCCGCGTGAGCCCTGTCGAGGCCTTCGACACGAGGACGCGCGTGCGGTCGGCGAGGCCGCCCGACGTGCCGCCTCCGACATATCTCGATGCCACGACGACATCGACATCCCCGCGGCGGAATCTCTGCCACAGCGCGGGGATCTCCTCGGGCGGATGCTGCAGATCGCCGTCCATCACGAGGCACGCGTCGGCCTCGGCGGCCTCGAGGCCTTCCAGGACGGCGCCGCCCAGACCCCCGCGGCGACGCGCGCGATGGATCAGCCGGACAGGGAGGGGAGCGGATGCCGCGACCCGCACGACCTCGTCGGGAGTCGCATCCGAGCTGTCGTCGACGAAGACGATCTCGGCGTCGATGCCCTCGGTCGCGGCCGCGACGCGACGCACGAGCTCCCCCACGTTGGGAGCCTCGTTGTACGTCGGGACGATGATCGAGAGTTGCACCGCGAACCATCGTCGCATGAGGTCGGGAACGCGCGAAGCGTGACGTGAAATGCAGGGTGATCACACACCTTTCCCCCCACACCCTGACGACGACGGCGATGCAGGATGCGGCATCCGGCGATCGCCCAGCCGGCATGCGTCAGGATGGAAGGATGACCTCCCCCTCTTCGACCATCACGATGTTCGGCGCCGACTGGTGCGGCGACTGCCGTCGCACGAAGAAGCAGCTCGACGAGCTCGGCGTTGCATACCAGTACGTCGATCTGCTCCTCGACCCGAACGCCGCCGACGTCGCGCGCGAGATCTCGGGCCGCATGAACATCCCCGTCGTCGTCTACCCGGACGCGACGCACCACGTCGAGCCCTCGAACGCCGACGTCGAGTCGAAGCTCCGCGAGCTCGCGATCATCTGAGGCCGCGGCTGAACGGGTGACCCGGCGCCGCCTCCCCTCGCCGCGGGCGACCGCGGCTCACCCCCCTCGCGGGCGAGCCGCCTCGAAGGGGTGACCCGGCGCCGCCTCCGCCCGCGCGACGCGGCGCCGACTCACCCGGGGCCCGCGAGGCGGCGACGAAGCGGCGTGCTCATTAGGCTGGTGCCGTGAGCGACGGCGTTCAAGGCAATACCCGGGCCATCGAGGGATCGGTCGTCACAGACTTCGCCGATCGCATGACGTACGGCGGCTACCTCGACCTCTCGACTCTCTTGTCGGCGCAGAAGCCGCTGAGCGATCCCGAGCACCACGATGAGCTGCTGTTCATCATCCAGCACCAGACGACGGAGCTCTGGCTCAAGCTCGTGCTGCACGAACTGTCGGCCGCGCGTGACCATCTGCGCGACGACGAGCTGGCGCCGGCGCTCAAGTGCATCGCGCGCGTCAAGAACATCCAGCGCACTCTGACCGAGCAGTGGTCGGTGCTCGCGACGCTGACGCCCGCCGAGTACGCGCAGTTCCGCGGGGTGCTGGGCCAGGCGAGCGGCTTCCAGTCCGCGCAGTACCGCGCCGTCGAGTTCACACTCGGCAACAAGCACGCCGGCATGCTGCGCGTCTTCGAATCCGACCCCTCCGCGCACGCGCTCGTGCGGGCGGCTCTCGAAGCGCCGAGCCTCTACGACGAGTTCCTGCGGCTGCTCGCGCGATCGGGGTATCCGATCCCCGCGACCGTCCTCGAGCGCGATGTCACGAAGGCGTGGACCTTCGTCCCCGAGCTCGTGCCGATCTTCGCCGGGATCTACGCGGACCCGAGCGCCCACTGGTCGGCCTACGAGACGTGCGAAGAGCTCGTCGACCTCGAGGACAACTTCCAGCTGTGGCGGTTCCGGCACCTCAAGACGGTCGAGCGCATCATCGGCTTCAAGACCGGCACGGGCGGCTCGAGCGGCGTGCCGTTCCTGCAGCGCGCCCTCGAGCTCACCTTCTTCCCCGAGCTCTTCGCCGTGCGGACGGAGATCGGGTGACGAACACAGTCGAAGTCCCATACAAGGCAGGCGCCGCCACGCGCTGCTTCCGGTCATCGAGTAGCGCCGCCAGGCGCGTATCGAAATGCGCAGTGAGGACTGAGATCGGATGACGCACGCAGACCCCTTCGCGATCCGCGAGCTGCTCGGGCCGCACGCCGCCCCGGGTCGCCGGGCGCTGACCGGCGAGCACGGCATCGTGCTGCCCGCCTTCACGGATCACCACGTGCACCTGCACCTCATCGAGGAGCAGGGACTCGCTGCGCACGGGGTCGCCGCGGCCCTCGACCTCGGCGGGGACCCCGTCGCCCTGGCCCGGCGGCCGCGCGAGGGCTTCCCGCGCGTCTCGTACGCCGGTGCGTTCCTCACGGCGCCGGGCGGCTACCCCGTGGACCGCTCGTGGGCCCCCGACGGCATCACCCGCGAGATCTCCGACCCCTCGACGCACCCCGGCGTGCCGGGGGGCGTCGCGACGGTCGTCGACGAGCAGGCCTCGTGCGGAGCATCCGTCATCAAAGTCGTCCTCAACTCCGCGGCGGGCCCCGTGCTCGACCTCGCGACGCTCCGCGCCGTCGTCTCGTGCGCACGCGAGCGCTCACTGCCGGTCGTCGCGCACGTCGAGGGCGACGGGATGACGCGGCTCGCGCTCGACGCCGGCGTCGACGCCTTCGCCCACACGCCGTTCAGCGAATGGCTCGACGGCGCATCGATCGCGCGGGCCGTCGCGCTGCGGCAGCACTGGATCTCGACCCTCGCGATCCACGACGGTGTCGACCGCGAGCGCGCCGCGATCAACCTCGCGACCTTCGCGCAGGCGGGCGGACGCGTGCTCTACGGCACGGATCTCGGCAACGGCGAGCGGCCTGTGGGCATCCAGGTCGCCGAGCTCGCGGCGCTCGATGCCGCCGGGATCCGCGGCGCGGCGCTCATCGCGACCCTCACCGACCCCTGGCCCGTGGTCGAGCAGACACACGCCGTCGCGACCTTCGTGCCCGGCACGGCTCCGACGACGCTCGACGAGATCCCCGCGTGGCTCGGCGCCGCGACCGTCGTGCCCGACGAGGAGGTCGTGCGCGATGAGCACTGAGGCCCTCGACGACGAGGCCTCGCGACTCGACGCCGCCGATCCCCTGCGCGACCGCCGCGACCTGTTCGTCGGCGCGGAGGGCCCGCTCGTCTACTTCGACGGCAACTCGCTCGGGCGGCCGCCGCGTGCGACGGCCGAGCGTCTCGCCTCGTTCGTGCGCGACGAATGGGGCGGCCGGCTCATCCGCGGCTGGGACGAAGCCTGGATGGACCTGCCGTTCGCGATCGGCGACACGATCGGCCGGGCAGCGATCGGCGCGGCGCCGGGACAGACGATCGTCGGCGACTCGACGACGGTGCTGCTCTACAAGCTGCTGCGGGCGGCGTTCGACGCGCAGCGGGCCGCCGACCCGGCGCGCGTCGAGATCGTCGTGGACCGCGACAACTTCCCGACCGACCGCTACCTCGTCGAGGGCATCGCCGCCGAGCGCGGGGGGCGCGTGCGCTGGATCGACGTCGACCTGCGCGCCGGCGTCGATGCGCCGGCCCTCGCGGCAGCCGTCGGGCCCGAGACCGCCGTCGTGCTGCTGAGCCACGTCGCGTACCGGTCGGGTTATCTGACGGATGCCGCATCCCTCACCCGCATCGCCCACGACGCCGGCGCGCTCATCGTGTGGGATCTCTGCCACTCGGCGGGCTCGGTGCCGGTCGAGGCTGATGCGTGGGAGTTCGACATCGCCGTCGGATGCACGTACAAGTACCTCAACGGCGGACCCGGGTCGCCCGCGTTCGCCTACGTCGCGGAGCACCATCACGCGACGCTCGCGCAGCCCGTCCAGGGGTGGATGGGCGCCGCCGACGTGTTCGCGATGGGCCCCGAGTACCGGCCGGCCGCGGGCATGCGGCGGTTCCTGTCGGGCACACCGCCCGTGCTCGGGATGCTCGCGATGCAGGACACGCTGGCGATGATCGAGGATGCCGGCATCCAGGCGATCCGCGAGAAGTCGGTCGCGCTGACGGACTTCGCGCTGCGCTGCGCGGACGAGCTGCTCGCGCCGCTCGGCGTCGAGGTCGCCTCTCCGCGCGATGCCGCGCTGCGCGGCGGGCACGTGACGCTGTCGCATCCCGCGATGCGCGAAGCGACGGCCCGCCTGTGGGAACAGGACGTCATCCCCGACTATCGCGACCCCGAGGGCCTGCGCATAGGGGTCTCGCCCCTCTCGACGAGCTTCGCCGAGGTGCTCGCGGGCCTCCGCGCCGTCGAGGCCGTCGTGGCCGGCCTCGCGAGCTGACCCGCGCCCCGCCGGCGGCTGTGGAGAGGCCGGGGGCGCAGCATCCACTCGCTTACACTGACCCGATGAGCATCGACGCTCCCGGCGCTGCAGCGGCGCCGGCATCCTCCCCCTCGCCCACCCGTCTTCCCGCAGGCACGATCGGCCGCTACGCCATCGGCTCGCTCGGCACGGGCGGCTTCGCGACCCTGCCGGGCCTCGTCCTGACGTACTACCTGACCGACTCGCTCGGAGTCGCGGCGCTCGCCGCCGGCGTCGTCATCACGCTCGCCAAGGTGTGGGACGTCGTGATCGACCCCGTGATCGGGGCGCTCACCGACCGCGATCTCGCGCGCCACGGCACGCGCCGACGGCTCATGCTCATCGGAGCGCTGAGCCTGCCCGTGCTGTTCGCGCTCACGTTCGCCGCGCCTCCCTCGCTCGGTCCCGTGGTCGGCGCGATCTGGGTCTTCCTCGCGTTCACGCTCACGGCGACGGCGTTCAGCCTCTTCCAGGTGCCGTACATCGCGCTGCCCGCCGAGCTGACCCCCCGCTACGACGAGCGCACCCGCCTGCTCACGTGGCGCGTCGTCGTGCTGACGCTCGCGATCCTGCTCTTCGGCGCGGGCGGGCCCGCCCTCCGCAGCCTCACGGGCGACCCCGTCACGGGCTACCTCCTGATGGGCATCGTCGCGGGCGTCGTCATCGCGCTCGGCATGCTCATCGCGACGACCGTCGCGATGCGCGCTGTCGCGATCCCGACCGATGCCCCGGCAGAGTCGGCGCCGAATCCCGGCATCCGCGAGCACTTCGCCGCCGGCATTCGGGCACTCCGGCGCAGCGCGCCGTTCCGCGCCCTGCTGTCGACGTTCGTCCTGCAGGCTCTCGCGACGGGGCTCATGCTCGCCGGCGCGCAGTACATCGCGACATGGGTGCTGCACTCCGAGGACGCCGTCACGTTCCTGTTCGTCGCCCTCATCGCGCCCGCACTGTTCGCCGCGCCGGCGTGGGGCGTGCTCGCGCGCCGCATCGGCAAGGAGCGCGCCTTCGCGATCGCGAGCGTCGTGTTCGCCGTCGCGGCACTCACGATCGTCGGCGTGCTGTGGGCGCCCGGCGACTGGATCTACGTGCCCGTGGGGCTCGCGGGTATCGCGTACGCAGGCATGCAGTCGCTGCCGATGGCGATGCTGCCCGACGTCATCTCGCACGACGAGCGCACGAGCGGACCGGGCCAGGCGGGCTCGTTCAGCGGCGTGTGGACGGCGGGCGAGACTGTCGGCTTCGCGCTCGGCGCGACGGCGCTCGCGCTCATCCTCGCGGTGACGGGCTACGTCTCGTCGACGGCGGGCCAGGCCGTCGAGCAGCCGGAGGCGGCGATCGCGGGCATCGTCGTGAGCTTCAGCGTCGCCCCCGCGGCGCTCATCGTGCTGAGCCTGCTGACCCTCGCGCGCTACCGCCTGCGCCGCGCCGACATCGAAACGGCGTAGCGCGCGGCGCGGGACTGCGTCCCACCGTTCGCCCAGCCCCGCGTCGTAGGATCTGAGAACACCCCCCGCCCGAAGGAGAGCGTCCGTGCCGCCCACCGCGAAGACCTCGCCCGCGCCTGCCGCGACCGCCGCCGCCCCTGCGTTCGCCGCCGGCATCGAGACGGCGATCGACGCCCTCAAGACGGGCGCCGCGACCTGGTCGCACCTCACGATCGGGCAGCGCGCCCGCCTGCTCGAGCGTCTCCGCGCGACCGTCGTCGCGGCAGCACCCGAATGGGCCGATGTCGCGGCCACGTCGAAGGGCCTCCCGCCCGGGCACCCGCTCCGTGGTGAGGAGTGGCTCGGGGGCCCGTACGCGACGATCATCGCGCTCGACGCGTATCACCGCACGCTCACGAAGCTCGCCAACGGCGCGAGTCCACTCGACGGCATCAAGACGGATGCCGCTCCCGGCGGCCGCATCCGCGTCCAGGCGTTCCCCCTGAGCCCCGTCGACTCGCTCCTGCTGTCGGGCTTCACGGGCGAGGTCTGGCTCGAGCCCGGCGTGACGGCCGCCGAGGCGTCGCGCACCGCGGGACTCGCTCAGCTCGCCCCCTCGCACTCCGGCGGCATCGGCCTCGTGCTCGGCGCGGGCAACGTGACCTCGATCCCCGTGCTCGACGTGATCTACGAGCTGATCGCGAACAACCGCGTCGCGATCCTCAAGGTCAATCCGACGCAGGATGCGCTCGTCCCGATCTTCGAGCGCGCCCTCGCGCCGCTCATCGAGCCGGGATTCCTCCGCATCGTCACGGGCGGCGGCGAGGTCGGCGCGTACCTGACGCAGCATCCCGACATCGCCCACGTCCACATCACGGGCGCCGCCGCGACGTTCGACACGATCGTGTGGGGTCCGGCGTCCGGTGCCGGTTCGACGCAGACCAAGCGCCGGCGCGCTGAGGGCAAACCGCGGCTCGACAAGCCGATCACGGCCGAGCTGGGCGGCGTCTCGCCGATCATCATCGTGCCCGGCGAGTGGACCGAGGCCGACCTGCGCTTCCACGCCGAGCACGTCGCGACGATGCGACTGCAGAACAGCGGGCACAACTGCATCGCGGGCCAGGTCCTCATCGTGAGCGCCGACTGGGCGCAGCGCGACGCGTTTCTCGCGGCGCTCGAGAAGGCCTACGCCGCCGCACCGCAGCGGTCCGTCTGGTACCCGCGCAGCAGCGAGAAGCTCGAGGGCGCGGCATCCGATTACCCGTCCGCCGTGTGGTTCGCGGACGGCACGCGCGCGATCGTCGAGCTCGACACCGTCGAAGAGGCGCGCACGATCGAGCAGACCGAGTACTTCGCGCCCGTGCTGGGCGTCGTGACGCTCGCGGGTCAGGGCCAGGCCTTCCTCGACGCGGCGATCGCGCATGCGAACGAGCGTCTCGTCGGCACCCTCGGCGCCAACATCCTCGTCGACCCCGCGACACAGGATGCGCTCGGCGCCGACTTCGAGCAGTCGATCGCCGACCTCCACTACGGCACCGTCGCGGTCAACGCGTGGACGGCCTTCGGCTACCTCCAGCCCAACCTCACGTGGGGCGGATTCCCCGGCGCGACCCTCGAGGAGGTCGGCAGCGGGCTCGGCGTCGTCCACAACGCGCTGCTTCTCGCGCGCGTCGAACGGTCCGTCGTGCGCGGGCCCTTCCGCCCGTTCCCCCGCTCGGCGGGCGCGATCGGCCGTCCCGGCGTCTTCTCGGTGCTGCCCAAGCCGCCGTGGTTCGTCACGTCGCGCACGGGAGCCGCGGTGAGCGAGGGCTTCACGCGCTTCCAGATGACGCACGACTGGGTCGGGCTCGGCAGGACCCTGCTGCAGGCCTTCCGGGCCTGAGGCAGGTCAGCCGCCGTAGATCTCCGCGTAGTCGCCGCCGTCCGAGTCGGGGGCGTCGTCCGCGATGCCGGGGTGCTCGTCGCGCGGCGCGACACTCTCCGCGAAGCGATCCGTCGCAGCGCGGAGCGCACGCGCGATGCCCGGCTCGGTCGCCGAGTGCGAAGCATCCGGAATCATGTGGAACTCGGCCTCGGGCCACGCCCGGTGCAGGTCCCACGCCGTCATCGCGGGCGTGCACACGTCGTAGCGCCCCTGCACGATGACAGCCGGGATGTCTCGAATCACGTCGACGCCGGCGATGAGCTGCCCCTCGTCGAAGAACCCGCCGTGCAGGAAGTAGTGGTTCTCGATGCGCGCGAACGCGACGGCCGCGGCCGTGTCGGTCATCGTGGCGACGAGGTCGGGATCGGGCAGGAGCGTAAGGGTCGAGGCCTCCCACCGCGTCCAGGCGATGCCCGCCTGCTCGTGCACGGCGGGGTCGGGATCGGCGAGCCGCCGCGCGTACGCCTCCATGAGCCGCGAGCGCTCGAGGACGGGGATCGGCGCGATGAAGTCCTCCCACAGGTCGGGGAAGATCGCCGACGCACCCCCCTCGTAGAACCACTCGAGCTCGTGGCGGCGCAGCGTGAAGATGCCCCGCAGCACGATCTCGGACACCGCCCCAGGGTGCGCCTGCGCGTACGCGAGGGCCAGAGCGCTGCCCCACGATCCGCCGAAGACCTGCCACTTCTCGATCGCGAGGTTGCGCCGCAGCAGCTCGATGTCGGCGACGAGGTGCCACGTCGTGTTGTGGCGCAGGTCGGCGTCGGGGCTGCTCGCGTGCGGCGTCGAACGGCCGCAGCCGCGCTGGTCGAGCAGGATGATCCGGTAGCGGGCGGGGTCGAAGAAGCGCCGATGCCAGTCCGAGGTGCCGGCGCCCGGTCCTCCGTGAAGGAACACGACGGGCTTGCCCTCGGGGTTGCCGCTCTGCTCCCAGTACACGCGGTTGCCGTCGCCGACGAGCAGCTCCCCCGTCTCGTACGGCTCGATGGCGGGATACAGGATGTCGTCGAGATGCGGCGGCGCGCTCACAGCTCTCCCCCGGAGACGCCGAACGTGTCGCAGGCCTGATAGCCGCCTTCGTACCCGATCTGGAACCAGCGCTGGCGCTGCTCGCTCGAGCCGTGCGTCCACGCCTCGGGGTTGACGGGAGCTCCGGACTCCCGCTGGATGTGGTCGTCTCCGACGCTCGCAGCGGCGTTCAGCGCATCGCGCACCTGCGCCTGTGTGGGCGCCTGCAGGAACGGCACGCCCGCCTCGTCGGTCTGCTCCCCCGCGTCGGCGACCCACGCGCCGGCGAGGCAGTCGGCCTGCAGCTCGGTGCGCACGCCGTTGCTGTCGGGGCCTGATCCGTTGTTCGGGTAGGCGTCCATGATGCCGCTGATCTGCTGCACGTGATGCCCGTACTCGTGCGCGAGCACGTACAGCTGCGCGAGCGGACCCGCCGTCGCGTCGAACTGCTCCCGCAGCAGCGCGAAGAAGGTCGGGTCGACGTAGACGGTCTCTTCGGGCGGGCAGTAGAAGGGGCCCGTCTGGTTCGAGGCCGTCCCGCACGCCGTATCGGTGGACCCGTCGACGATGATGAGCTGCGGCTGCCGGTACCCCTCGAGGGTGCGTGCCCAGTATTGATCGAGATTGAGGGATGCCGCGGCCAGCCGGCAGGCGTCGTCGCGGTTCGCGTCGGCCCCCGTCTGGCAGTTCGCGACTTCGGACTCCTCGCCGCCTCCGCCGCCACCCGCGAGCGGCCCGAGGATGCCGGAGAAGTCGCCTCCCGTGAAGAGTCCGAGCAGCAGGACGGCGAGGGCTCCGAGACCCGTGATGCCACCTCCGGCCACCGCGATGCCTGCGCCACGACGCCTCGCCGTGTTCCCCCCGACGTTGGCGTTCTCGTTGAACGTCATGCTTCACGGTACCCTGCAGGGCACATCTGCGCCCGGATATCTGGTCCCCCTTGATTTCCGCGCGGGAATAGGCTCTGGGCATGGCGACCACCACCACGACCGTCACGATCACCGGCGCGGGCGGGCAGATCGGCTATGCCCTGCTGTTCCGGATCGCGGCGGGTGACATGCTGGGGCCCGACCGGCGCATCCGACTGAAGCTCCTGGAGATCCCGCAGGGCGTCCGGGCGGCCGAGGGTGCGGCCCTCGAGTTGCAGGACTGCGCCTTCTCACTGCTCGAGAGCGTCGAGGTCACCGACAGCCCTGCGACGGCGTTCGACGGCTGTCAGATCGCCCTGCTCGTGGGTGCACGGCCGCGCGGGCCCGGCATGGAGCGCGCCGACCTGCTCGCGGCGAACGCGGGCATCTTCGGGCCGCAGGGGGCCGCGCTCAACGCCGGCGCGGACGACGACGTTCGCATCGTCGTCGTGGGCAACCCCGCCAATACGAACGCGCTCATCGCCGCGGCATCCGCCCCAGACATCCCGTCCGACCGCTTCACTGCGCTCACGCGACTCGACCACAATCGCGCCGTCGGCCAGCTCGCCGCGGAGCTCGGAGTGCGTGCCGACGAGGTCGAGGGCGTTGCGATCTGGGGCAACCACTCGGCGTCGCAGTTCCCGGATGTCTCGCACGCGACGGTGCACGGGGTGCCCGTCGTCGACGCGCTCGCGGAGCGCCTCGGCGGCCCCGAGCAGGCGACGACGTGGCTCGACGACGAGTTCATCCCCCGCGTCGCGAAGCGCGGCGCGGAGATCATCGAGGTGCGCGGGTCGTCGTCGGTCGCGTCGGCCGCGAACGCCGCGATCGAGCACGTCCGCGACGATCAGGGCGGAACGGGCGAGGCGTGGACCTCGGCCGCGGTCGTCTCGCGCGGCGAGTACGGCGTCCCCGAGGGGCTCGTCTGCTCGTTCCCCGTGCGGTCGGATGGATCGGGCTACCGGGTCGTCGAGGGACTCCGCCTCGACGACCGCGCCCGCGCGCGGTTCGATGCCTCGGTCGCCGAGCTCGAGGCCGAGCGCACCGCCGTGCGCGACCTGGGCGTCCTGTAATCCATGGAGGCGCTCGTCATCGCGATCGTCGGGATCCTCGTGATCGCCGTGACGACCGCGGTCGCACCGCGCGTTCGGATCGCCGGGCCGCTGCTGCTCGTCGCGATCGGCATCGGCGTGAGCCTGCTGCCCTTCGTCCCGGCCGTCGAGGTCGAACCCGACATCATCCTCGTCGGCATCCTTCCGCCCCTTCTGTACTCCGCCGCAGTGCGCCTTCCCGCGATCGAATTCCGTCGCGACTTCGGCCCGATCGCGGGGCTTTCGGTGCTGCTCGTGATCGTCAGCACTGTCGTGCTCGGATTCTTCTTCAACGCGCTCGTTCCCGGCCTCGGCATCTACCTCGCCCTCGCGCTCGGCGCGATTCTGAGCCCGACGGATGCCGTCGCCACCGCGATCGTCAAGAAGCTCGGCATCTCGCGTCGCGTCGTGACGCTGCTCGAGGGCGAGAGCCTGCTCAACGATGCGACCTCTCTCGTCCTCCTGCGCGTCGCGGTCGCGATCGCCGTCACGGGCAGCGTGCCCGAAGGCGGCATCGTGGGCGTGTTCCTCTGGGGCGTCCTCGTCGCCGTCGTGGTCGGTGCGATCATCGGCTGGCTCAACCTGCGGCTGCGCGCGCTCATCCGAAACTCCGCGGCCAACACCGCGATCGGCTTCGTCGTGCCGTTCGTGGCCTACCTGCCGACGGAAGAGCTCGGCGGGTCGGGCCTCGTCGCGGCCGTCGTCGCGGGCATCGTCACGGGACAGGGCGCGGCGCGCTGGTTCACGCCCGAGCAGCGGATGTCGGACGAGCTCAACTGGCGCACCGTCGAACTCGTGCTCGAGGGCGGCGTCTTCCTCATCATGGGCCTCGAGCTCAAGGAGCTGCTCGAGCAGAACCTCGCCGACGACCAGGGCCTCGGCCACGCGGCCTGGCTCGCGATCGGCGCGTTCGGGCTCATCATGCTCGTGCGTGCGGCCTACGTCTCGCTGCTCGTCTGGCTGCAGAGCCGCCGGGCCCGCCGAAAGCTCCAGCGCAGGTCTCAGGTCGAAGCCTTCAATGACCGGCTCGACGCGATCGAGGCGGATCCGGATACCGCATCGCGCCGCGGCCGCCGGCGCCCCGAAACGGATCCCGCGCGTCAAGAGCGACGGCTCGCGGTGATGCGCGGGCGGGTCGCGCGCATGATCGCGGACCTCGACTACTACCAGGGGTCCCCGCTCGGCTGGAAGCACGGCACGATCATCGTGTGGGCGGGCATGCGCGGCGTCGTGACGCTCGCGGCCGCGCAGACCCTGCCGCACGACACCGCCGAGCGCCCCCTGCTCGTCTTCGTCGCGTTCCTCGTCGCCGTCGGAAGTCTCATGTTCCAGGGACTCACGCTTCCGTGGGTCGTCCGGATGCTGCGCATCGACGACTCCGCGGCCGACGTCGTGAGCCGCGCCGAGCAGCTGCGCCTCGACGACGAGCTGCGGACGGCCGCGGCATCCGCTCTCGACAATCCTTCCCTCGCGCGGCGCGACGGGTCGGCGTTCCCTGCGCAGCTCGTGCAGATCGTCGGCGCGCGCCTCATCGAGCCGCCCGACGAAGAGGCGACGCAGGCGATGCACGGCGTGCTCGAGCTGCGGCTCGCACTCATCGACGCGATGCGGCGACGGCTCACGGAGCTGTCCTCGGGAGGCACGTATTCGACGGCGGTCCTGCAGCACGCGCTCGCCGAGCTCGACGCCGACCAGCTGAGCCTCGAGCTGCGCCTCGACGACGGGGACTGAGCCGGGTTCTCGACGCGTCGGCGGGCGGGCGGACATCGTCGCGCGCCTGCCGCGTCGCGCGCCTCCTGTGTCGCGCTTCCTCCCGTGTCGCGCGCCTGCCGTGTCGCGCTGTCTGCCGTGTCCCACTTGGGCCGGATGAGCGAGCGCCGAGTCCGGCTCAAGTGGGACATGGGCGCGGAGTCAGGGGTCTGAATCCCCGGATCCAGGGCCGCCGTGCGGGCGTATCGGCAGGAATCCCGCCGTTGTGTACACAGAGCGGACGAGCGTGTCCGCCCTGCGGTGCACAATAGAGGCGGAGGTGGGACATGTCCGAGACGACGCACGCTCACGATGCTTCGGAGCCGAGCGCTGAGACGGCCCCACTGACGGCGGAGCACGCCGTGACGGAGTGCCCGAAGTGCTTCACCGAGCTGCAGCGCGACCGCGACTGGTGGCTCGCCCGGCCTGCGGGTGCGCGGCTGGTCGGGCTCGTGATCTCGCGCGACGACATGCCGTCGGTCGTCGAGCAGCGGGACGAGCTGACGCGGTTCGGCGTGCCGATCGAAGGGTTCCGGCATCCCGCTCCCGAGACGCTCGAGTCGTGGGAGGCCCGGCTCGTCCGTCTCTTCGGCCATCTCGTGCGCGGCGACGTCCTCGTCGTGACGAACGTGCACGCCCTCGGCCGCAACACCGACGAAGAGACGCGCACGCTCGCCGAGCTCGGACGCCGCGGGATCGTCGTCAAGGTGCTGCGCCACGGCGCCCGGCACCTCTCCGGCGCCGTCGGCTGACCTGCGCCGGGGGCCGGGTCGACGCCTCCGTCTCGAGGCCGCCGAGGCGGCGATGGCGGGGCTCGGGAACGACGCTTCGGCAGGCTCAGCGACCGGGTGGGAGCCGCCGGGCATTCACCGCGGTCTCCGAGCTCGCCGAGGAGTCGAAGCCAGGCCTGAGCACGACGCTAGGCAGGCGAAGCGACCGGGTGAGGAGCGGGCTCAGGGGACGCAGGCGCGGGAGGGGTCGGAGGCCTGGCCGTCGATGCGGACGACCATCACCTCGATGCACGTCGTACCGGACGGATCGGCGGGCACCGTCACGGTCGCCTCGGCGGTGCGGTCGTACTCGGGCTCGACGTCGGCGCGCTGCACGACGGCCCAGAGGTACTCGTCACCCTCCTGTGGGTTGGGGTTCGTCCATGTGAACGCGACAGTCCCGTCGCCCGGGACACCCGCGATTCCTTCGGGGGATGCCACGACGAGGTCCGTCGGATCTTGAGGCTCCGCCTCCTCCTCGACGGTCGGCGACGGCGCGGGCGCATCTCCGAGGAGCGACGGAAGCGAGACGCCGACGACGACCGCTGTGATGATCACGGCCGCGCCCGCGAGCGACCACCACAGCGCACGCCGTGGACGGCGCGCGGGCGGCGCCTCGTCGAGCGCTCCTTCGACAGACGCGGGCGATGCAGGCGCGAACAGGTCCGGCGAGGGCGGCACCGCCGAGGCGGCGGGGATGGCGGGCGCAACCGGCGTTGCCGGCGCGGTGGGGGCCACGGGCGCGGCTGCAGGTGCCGCGGCGGTCGGCCCCGGCGCGGCGGGCGGCCTCGGCGCGGCGGGTGCCGGCGCGCGCATGAGCGTCTCGGCGAGCGCGTCCCGCTGCACGGTCTCGGCGACGGCCGGGGATACCGGCGGAGGCGCGGCCGGCGATGCATCCGGCGCCGTCGTCGCGGCCGAGGCATCCCACGGCGCCGTCGTGGCCGGAGTCGTCGTGAACGGCCGCGTGAGGCCCGCGGCGGGCGAGGTCTCGGGGCTGATGCTCACGACCCCTCGCACGCGGGTGAGACCCTCGTCGTCGTCCTCGACGATCTCGTCGGGAAGCGCGTCGTCGAGGATGTCGATCGGCGTCACGGAGTGAGACAGCTCGATCTGCACCGTCTGCAGCGCACGGGCGAAGGCGAGCGCGCTGTCGTAGCGGTCCGCCGGCGCCTTGGCCATGGCGCGGTCGAGCGTCCGCTGGAGCGAGGCCGGCACGTCGGGCCGACCGAGGGCGGGGAGCGGAGAGCGCTCGATCCGCTCGATGAGGTCAGCGCCCGAGTTGCGCTGGCCCGGCAGCTCGAACGGCGAGCGTCCCGCGAGCAGCGTGTAGACGGTCGCGGCGAGGGCGTACACGTCGGAGCGCGCGTCGGACTGCGGCACGTCGGCGAAGGACTCCGGCGGCGACCACGGGATCGACAGCCCTGCCGATTCCTCGGCGGCCGCCGTCGTCGAGGCGATGCCGAAGTCGGTCAGGGCGGGACGGTTGTAGTCCGTCACGAGGATGTTCGCAGGCTTGATGTCGCGGTGGAGAACCCCCGCGCGGTGCGCCGTCTCGACCGCGGAGGCGACCTGCACGCCGACGCGCAGCGCCTCGGCGACCGAGAACGGCTCGCGCCGATACCGCACCTGAAGGTTCGGCTTGGGGCAGTACTCGATCACGAGGTACGGGCGTCCGTCGCCTGCGACGCCCGCCTGGTAGATCGTGACGATCGCGGGATGCGTCGAGAGCATCGCCATGACGTTGGCCTCGGCTGTGAACTCCGAGACGGAGCCCGCCGAGATGCGGTCGGTCAGCAGCACCTTGACGGCGACGCGGCGCAGCGGGAGCTGCTGCTCGTAGAGGAAGACGTCGGCGAAGCCGCCCGATCCCAGGATGTCGACGTACGTGAACCCCGGGATGACGGGAGGTGCCGCGGGTGCGCGCTTCGTGCTCACCCGGCACCCTCGATGTCGATCGTGATGCCGTCGCCGAGGTCGAGCATGTCACCCGGGACGACGACCGTCGACTCGCCCGGATGCAGGCGCACGGGGTCTGCGCCCATGCGGACGAGCGTCGTGCCGTTGGTCGTGTCGAGGTCGGTCGCGACGATGCTGTCGCCCTCGACGCGCAGCTCGAGGTGGCTGCGCGAGATGTCCTGCTGGGGGCTGTCGACGGCGACGAGATGCGGCAGATCGGTGCCGGTCACGCGAGTCGACCGGGGGCGGCGGCCCACGACGACGGTGCGGTCGAGCACGACGACCTGGCCCGTCGAGAGGCGGATGCGGCCGGGCGCGCGCGGGCGAGGCGGGGCGAGGGGGGCGGGAGCCGATTCGTCACGCCCTTCGCGCAGGGCGCGGAGCTGAGCGACCGAGATCGTGGCGCCGTCATGATCGCCCGGGGCGTCCTCGGGGGCGTCGTCGAGCGTCTGCTCGCTCGGCGCGCCCGTCTGGAAGGGGCGCACGACGGTCTGGGCCCACAGCTGCTCGTCGACGCTCTCGCCGTCTCCGACCAGCGGGGCATCCGCGGGAGGCGGCGAGACGGGAGAGGGCTCGAAGAGCGCAGGAACCTCGACCGGCGTGAACGCAGGCACGTCGACCGGGTCGAACGCGGGCACGTCGGCAGGGACGTCGACTGGGTCGAACGCGGGCACGTCGATCGGGGTGAATGCGGGAACGTCGGCAGGCACGTCCACCGGCTCGAACGCGGGCACGTCGATCGCCGGAATCGGCGCGGCGACCGGCGAGACCTCGACGACGGATGCCGGCGCCTCGCGCGCCGCGACGGGCGCGGGAGCGGCATCCGTCCCCTCTGCCCGATCCCACACGACCGACAGCGCCGACACGAACACGACACCGTGCTGCAGCGGGAAGCGCGCCGCGTCGCGGCCATCGCCGAGGCTGACCGTTCGGGCCTCACGGAAGACGCGCTCGGACCACGTCGTGACACCCGCTCCCGAGACGACCTCGGGGCCTGACGGGGTCTCGATCGTGACGGCGAGGTCGCCGCGAACGGCGAGGCGCACCGCGTCGTGCTCGCGCAGGATCGCGGCGAAGGCGGGCAGGTCGGCGAGCGAGGCGCCGTGCGCCGTGAGCGCGCCGACGATGCCGGGCAGCCCCTGCCCCGCCGAGAGCGCGTCCCAGACGCGCAGCGGAAGGTCGTCGGGCACCGCGCTCGCGAGCACGACGATCCCGCGGTCCGTCGCGACGACGGCGCGGTCGCCGCGCGAGTACTGCACGATGCTCATGATGCGGCTCCTGCCGTGGCACGCGGCCGGGTGTCCTCGTCGAGGTCGTAGACGATCGTCGGCACAGTCTCGTGCGCGCGGTCGCCGCCGCGCGTGACGACGGCCGTCGCGTCGACGACGAGCGCCGTGACGTTGTCGCGTCCGCCGGCTTCGACGGCCTCGCGCACGAGTCGCGTCGCGGCGGACTGCGGGTGCGGCTCGGTGCGCAGCACTTCGGCGATGCGCTCGCGCGTCAGCTCGCCGGAGAGCCCGTCGGAGCACACGAGCACGCGGTCGCCCGCGCCCGCGGGAATGAGCCAGAAGTCGGGCTCGCCGTCGCTGCCGCCGCCGATCGCGCGCGTGATGATGTTGCGGCGCGAATCGGACGACGCGGACTGCTCGTCGAGCTCGCCGCTGTCGATGAGCTCCTGCACGACCGAGTGGTCGACGCTCACCTGCTCGAGCTCGCCGTCCGACAGCAGGTAGGTGCGCGAGTCGCCGAGGTTGACGGCGAGCCAGTACCCCTCCCCGTCGACGTCGGCGATGACGACGCCCGAGAGCGTCGTCCCGGCACCCGCGCCCGCTCCGGGCGGGAGTTCTTCGACGCGCCGACGGGCGCGGTCCAGGGTCTCGCCGACATCCGCGATCGACAGGCTCGGCCTGCCGGCGAGGGCGGCGAACTCCTCGACGACGGCCGCGCTCGCGACCTCGCCCGCGTGGTGCCCGCCCATGCCGTCGGCCACGAGGAAGACGGGAGAGTCCGCGAGGTATGCGTCCTCGTTGATCCGCCGGCGCAGTCCCTGGTCGGTCGCGGCGCCGCAGACGACCGAGATGAGAGCGGATGCCGCTGTCACGAGCCGTCTCCCACACGCACGCTGCGATCGCCGAACTCGAGGCGGTCGCCCGCGCGCAGAGGCACCTGCACGCCGGGTTCGACGTCCTCGCGCCGGCCATCGCGCACGAGGACTGTGCCGTTCGTCGAGTGGCGGTCGGTGATCCAGGCGCCCTCCGCGTCGCCGCCGATCTCGAAGTGGGTCTTCGAGAGCGACAGCGTCTCGTCGCGCACCGCGACGACGGTCGCGCCGGATTCGGCGGCGGGGTTGCGTCCGAAGAGCGTGCGGCCGTAGACGGCCGTGCGCGTGCCGTCGTCCCACGTGAGCGCCGCGACGGCGCGTGCGCGGGGCGCCGCGGCGCGGGTCGCGTCGATGTCGTCGGGCGACGAAGGGACGGATGCCGCGGCCGCGCCGGCGGGAGCCGGTGCGATCGGCGGGGCGACCGCGAGCACCGGTGCCGGCGCCGGTGCCGGTGCCGGCGGGGCAGGCTCGGCGGCGGTCGGGACCACCGGGGCGACCACAGGCGCCACCTCGACCGGGGGCGCGTACACCGTCGGCGTCACGGGCGCGGGAGCACTCGGGACGGGGCTCGGGAGAACAGGCGTGACTCCCGGGACGACCGAGATGAGCGCATCGCCCGACCCGACGGGCCCTGCCGGGAGCACAGGCCGCGCGGCCGGCGCGCTCGCGTACGAGGTGGACGGTGCGATGAACGATGCCGGCGGTGCGGGGATGACGGGCACGGGCGCGCTCGGCGGCGCGGGAATCGTCGGGGCCGCGGCGACCGGCGCAGGCGAGGCGGCGACGCCCGCTGCGGCGGCGGGCTCCGCGAAGGACGCGGCATCCGTCGCCTTCGTCGACACGACGACGGCGCGCGCCGCCTTGTCGTGCCAGCCCTGCCGGCGCCCCGACGAGTCGAGCAGCGGGGTGAAGTAGCCGATCACGATCCAGAGCGAGACGATCCACACGAGGTTGCGGACCAGCGCGCGGCCGAAGCCGATGGAAGCTCCCGAGGCGGCATCGGCGAGGCGGATACCGAGGATCCGCTGGCCGATCGAGCCGCGACCGCCCTGCATGAGCGTGTAGACGACGCCCCACGCGAGCGACACGACGAGGGCCACGCCGTAGACGACCGCGAGCTGCGCGAGAAGCGTGTCGGCGGTCGTCGCGGACCGGACCGTCGCGAGCGCTGTGATGACTGTCGCGATCGAGACGAGCACCCCCGCGATCGCACCGTCGACGAGATACGCGAAGACGCGCCGGCCGATCTCCGCGGGGGTCGTGGGCGCGAGGGGGGACGCGGTCATGTCTTCTCCGGGTTCTCGTCGGCCGCGGCGTCATCGCCGGCGGCCCGCCGTCGTGGGGGCAGTGCGAAGCGCGTCGGCGCGAGGAGCGCCCGCAGCGAGAGGCGTGCGCGCAGCCGCTGCCAGAGCGACCGCTTCGCACCCATGCCGCCGACGAGCTCGTCGACCTGGCGCCAGAACTCCTCGATGTCGCCGGGCGTGGGCTCGGCGGGGCCGAAGACCTCGGCATCGGCGCGCAGCGCGAGCGTCGCGATGCGCGGCTCGGCGAAGGCCGTGCCGACGACGTCGGCGTCCTCGAGCCGCGTCGCCCCGGGCCGCACGGGCGCGCCGTGGTCGACGGCGCGGTCGACGAGCTCGTCCCAGCCGCCGCTGATGCGGTCGGCGCCGCGCTCGGCGTGGCGCCGACGGCGACGGCGCGAGGCCTTGAGCACGCCGATCACGATGAAGGGCGCCGCGAGCAGCGCGAGCAGGCCGAGGCCCCCGGCGCTGAGCGCGAGGATCGTCCAGAGCAGGCCCGAGTCGGCCGCCTCTTCGTCCTCGGACTCGCGGTCGTCGGGCACGGTCGGGGGCAGGTCGACGGGCTCCTGCTCGGGGGGCGGCGGCTGCAGCACCTGCGGCTTGGGGTCGACGCGGGGCTTGGGCGCCTGGTCGGTCGGCACCTGATCCTCGGGGGGCGTGGGGTCGAACGGCACCCATCCGGCGCCTTCGAACGCGACCTCGACCCACGCGTGCAGGTTGTCGCCCGTCGCCGTGAACACGCCCTCGCTCGGCGCATCCTCATCGGGGTGGAAGCCCATGACGACGCGCGCCGGGATGCCGACCTGGCCCGCGAGCAGCGCCATCGCCGTGGCGTACTGCTCGTCGTCGCCGACCATCTGGTCGGCCCCGAGCAGCGTCGAGATGCGCTCGGCGCCGTGGCCCGCGCGGGAGAGCACCTCACCCTCGAGCCCGTGGCTGAAGAAGCCGTCCTCGGCGAGCAGCGACTGCAGCGCGCGCACCTGGTCGATGGGCGTCTGCGCATCCGCGACGGCCTTCGCTGCGATGTCGCCGAACTCCTGAGGAACGCCGTCCTGATCGGGCATCTGCACGGGCGCGAACGCGGCCGAGGCGAGGCTCTCGTCGCTGTGCTCCGACGGGATGACGGTCTCGAGCGTGTACGCGTCGCCCTTCGCGAGGCGGGCCGTCACGACGCCCGTGTCGGTCGCCTCGTTGTAGTGGGCCGAGCGGCGCAGCTCGTCGGCGCGGTCGCCGTCGAACACGACGCTCACGACGGCGCCGGCATCCGGCATCCAGACCCCGCTGAAGGCGTCGATCTCGACTTGCAGCGTGACGGGCGTGCCCTCGGCGCCCTCGGACATGTTGCCGCGCACGGGGGTGAAGGCGCTCGACGACCCGGGACCCTCGTCCGAGACGTTGTAGACCATGCCGCTGTAGGCGTCCATCGTCGCGAGGCGGACGCGTGCGCCGTCGGGCAGGCCTGAGACGCGGAACAGCGACTCGTCGGCGTCGTCGCGCACGTAGGCGCGGAAGCCCTGCAGGGGGCTCGGGTACTCGCGGATGTCGAACGGCGGGATCACGACGTCGCGCAGGACGTACCGCGGCCCCGCCGGGGCCGCGACGACCCCGAAGGCGATGCCGGCACTCGCCGCGACGGCGACGACGGCGCCGCCCGCGACGATGCGCCGCACGGCGCGGCCCTGTGTCGGAGCCGCGTCCTCGCCGAGCGACACGACGGCCGGCTGCGGCTGCCAGGCCTGGCGGATCGACACCCACACGACGGCGACGAGCGCGAAGACGATGCCCTGCGCGACGGGGACGATCGGCTGCGACGTGCCGAGCGCGATCTCGAGGACGAGGAAGACCCCTGCCGCGACGAGTGCCCACAGGGGCCGTGCGCGCAGCGCGAGGCTGCCCGTCACGACGGCGGCGACGAGGGTCAGCAGGAACGGCACGACGAGATGACCGTCGGATGCCGCGACCGGCGCGGCCGTCGTCAGGAGCTGCTTCCACGATGTGATCGAGCCCACCGCGAGCTGCACGATGGTCTCGATCGTCGGGATGACGCGGAACGCCGTCGTCGCCGGGAGGGCGAGGGCTCCCCCGAGCAGGAAGTAGGCCGCGACCGTCGTGAGCCCGAGGACCAGGACGCCCCAGCGCAGCCGGGCGCCGAGCGCCGCGATGCCGAGGCCCACGACGGCGGCGCCGCCCGCGGCGACGAGGTGGTCGGGCCCCGCGAAGGTGGTCCAGAAGCCCGCGATCGGGACGGCGAGCAGGAGTGCGGATGCCGCGAGGTCGAGGATCCAGCGGCGGGCCGGAAGGCTCGTCGGGGTCATGCCAGCACCTTCCGCAGCGCGTTCGGGAGCTGGTCGAGCGTGCCGAGCGTCACGACGTCGGCGTCGCCGATGCGTCGCAGCGACGGCGTCGCGCCGGATTCCGCCACGATCACGAGCGACCGCGCGCCGAAGGGCAGGCGCGCACACGCCTCGCGCAGGCCGACGGCGTCGAGCCGGCTGCCGCACACGAGTACGACGACGCTCGCGAGCGGGAGCGACGCCGCGACGGCGCCCGTCAGGCCCGCGAGCCCCCCGTGCTTCGGCGCCGACTGATCGAGCGCCGCGAGCGAGTCGAGGAACTGCTTCCCCGTTCGCGCCGGCAGCTCGCCGCGCTGCACGCGCACCTCGACGCGCTGGGAGTCGCGCAGCGCGCGCAGTCCCACCGAGCCCGCGACCGAGACGGCGAGCTCGAACTCGTCCTGGTCGCGATACTCGCGGGCATCGGTGGTCAGGCCGATGACGAAGTGCGAACGGCGCGTCTCCTCGTACTGGCGCACCATGACGGTGCCCGTACGGGCCGTCGACTTCCAGTGCACGTGCCGCAGGTCGTCGCCCGGCTGGTACTCGCGGAGAGCGTGGAACGAGACGTCGTCGGGTGAGAGGTCGGTCGTCGAAAGCCCCTCGAGGTCGCGCAGGAAGCCGAGCGACTGCCCCGCGAACGCGATGGTGCGGGGGTGGACGTAGAGGTCGACGGGCTCGTCGCGGCGGTGCACGCGCTCGAAGAGGCCGAGCGGATCACCGCGGACGACGCTCACGGGCCCGACGGGGAGCACCCCGCGGCGCTGCGTCGGGATCGCGAAGAGCTCCTCCGCCTCGTCGCCGGGGCCGAGCCGCCGCACCGAGAAGACGCCGCGGCCCGCACCGACCGGCAGGACGACACGGCTCGGCAGGATCGCGCGACGGCTCGAGTTGGCGAGCGTCAGGGCGCCGACGGCGCGCTCGCCGACGACTACGCGCGTGCGCCCGAGGTCGAGCGTCACCTCGTAGGACGTGCGGCCGATGAGGAACAGGAGCGACAGCGCGAGGACGCTCGCCAGGACGACGGCGGCGATCGTGAGCTCCCACCAGCCCAGCTGCGCGCCGAGGATCCACAGCGCGACAGCGGTTCCGATGACCACCCAGGCCGCAGGGCGCACGACGCCGGCGACGGCGCGCGCGCGAGCGAGCACGCGGGACGCGGCGCCGTCACGGCGCTCGTCCTGCGCGATCGCGGGCCGGAGGGTCTCGGAGCTCATCAGGCCGCGGACCTCGCCTGCGGAGCGGCGACGGCGTCGAGGACGCGCGCGATGACGTTGTCCGCGGTCGTGCCGGCGAACTCGGCCTCGGGGTCGAGCACGAGACGGTGCGTCCATACGGGGGCCGCGAGCGTCTTGATGTCGTCGGGCGTCACGTAGTGGCGGCCCGCCCCCGCGGCGCGCACCTTGGCGATGCGGATCATCGCGAGCGAGCCGCGCACCGACACGCCCAGGCGGGTCGCGGCATCCGTGCGGGTCGCTTTCGCGAGCTCTGCCGTGTACCGCAGCACCGCCGACTCGACGTGGACTGTCGCTGCCAGGTCGGCCATGTCGGCGACGGCGCTCGTCGTGATGAGCGCGGGCAGGTGCGCCGAGGGGTTGCGGTCGGCGGCGCCCGCAAGGATGCGCTCCTCGACGTCGAGCTCGGGGTAGCCGATCGAGGTGCGCACGAGGAAGCGGTCCAGCTGCGCCTCGGGCAGCTTGTACGTGCCCGCCTGCTCGATGGGGTTCTGCGTCGCGATGACGAGGAAGGGGCGGCCCGCCTCGTGCGTCACGCCGTCGACCGTCACGCGCGACTCCTCCATGACCTCGAGCAGCGCCGACTGCGTCTTGGGCGACGCGCGGTTGATCTCGTCGGCCAGGACGATCGAGGCGAACACGGGACCCCGGTGGAACTCGAACCGGTGTGCCGCCTGGTCGTAGATCGTGACGCCCGTCACGTCGGAGGGCAGCAGGTCGGGCGTGAACTGGATGCGGCTGCTCGTGCCCTGCACCGTTGCCGCGAGCGCCTTCGCGAGGCTCGTCTTGCCCGTGCCCGGCGCGTCCTCGAGGAGGACGTGCCCCTCGGCGAGCATCGCCGAGAGCACGAGACCCACGACGTCCCGCTTGCCCATGAGCGTGCGGTCGACGTTGTCGACGAGGCGCGTGAAGGTGCCCTGGAACCAGGCCGCCTGTTCGGGGGTCATGCTCATGCGATTTCCTCTTGATTGGTATGGGTTCGGGATGCCGCGGCCCGCGCTACGGCCATGTCGTGGCCTGCGCCGTGCCCCAGCCGGCGATCTCGATCGAGAGCTGCAGGTTCGCCCCGCCGTGCCAGCAGGTCATGTCGACCGAGCCGTTCGCGGGGATGTAGTACGTCTTGCCGTTCGTGAACCGGGACCCGTTCTCGAGGCAGTACGTCGTGTAGTTGCCCGCCGGGAAGTTCGAGACGTTGAGGCGCAGGTAGTAGCACGTGTCGGGGCTGCAGTTGAAGGAGTTCGGCCCCTGCGACGTCCAGGCGAGCTGCGGCGGCGGATCGGCCGTGCGCGCCGACGCCGACTTCGTCGAGGTCTGGCCCGCGGCATCCGTCGCCCTCACCGTGATGGTGTGCGACTGGCTGTAGCCGTACGAGCCCGAGGTCGACCCGTTCAGTGCCACGCCCTGCCAGGAGCCGCCGTCGAACTGGACCTCCATCTTGACGATGTCGCGGCCGTTCTTCGACGGGGCGGTCCACGTGTAGTCGATCGTCGTGCCCGAAGCCCTCGCGGTGGCGCCGGGCTGGTTGATCGGGCCGTAGGGCGCGACCGAGCCGGAGGCCGCCGACGCGGCGCCGTCGTAGCGGACGCCGTCGAGCGACGTGTAGGCGCGGACGGTCACGGTGTACGAGTTGTTGTTCGAGATACCCGCCGTGATGCGGCTGCCGTCCCAGTCGCTGCGCCAGCCCGAGCCCACGTTGTACTCGTACCGCAGCTCAGACGCCGTCGCGCCGTTGCCGGCGGCGGCGGTGTAGCTCACGACGATCGCGCTGTCGTTCTTCGGCGTCGTCGCGACGACGTTCGTCGGCGCACCGGGAGCGACGAACGCGCGGCGCGGAGCGGACGGCGCGCTGTCGGAGCCCCACCCTGCCTTGTTGTGCGCCGCGACGCTGAACGTGTAGTCCGTCGTCGATGCGTCGATCGCGACAGCCTGCGACGTCTGGCCCGCAGGCACCGGGATCGTGCGCACGACGCTCGACCCCTGCAGCACGTTGAGTCGATAGCCGTCGATCGTGTCGCCGTTGTTCGCGGGCGCGTTCCACGCGACCTGCATCTGCGCCTGCGCGCCGACGGGGCTCAGGCGCGTCGTGGTCGGGGCGCCCGCCGCGGCGGGCGGCGCCGCGGGCACCATCGTCGCGGAGTAGACGCTCCAGCTCGACGGGTCGGGCGCGCGGTTGTGGGCGCGGACGCGCACCTGGTACGCGACCCCGTTCTCGAGCGCGTCCCACGTGAGCGAGTTGCCCTTCACGCCGGTCTTCGACGTGACGCCCGACGGCGGGGCGGGTGAGATCTCGAGCGTGAACGAGTCGACCGGCGAGCCCGGCGTCGTCGGGGTCTCCCACGCGACCTGCAGGCTGCGGTCGCCGAACTGCAGGGTCGGCGGGTTCGGGGTGTCGGGCCGCGCGTCGGGGCGCGCCGGCTCCGAGGGCACCGAGGCGTCGGAGGAGCCGACGCGGTTCGTCGCCGTCACGGTGAAGTTGTACTCGACGTTGTTGGTGAGCGCGTCGAGCGTGCACGTCGTGGCGACGCACTCCTTCGTGTAGCCGCCCACGAGGGACGTCACGGTGTACGACTCGATCTCGGCGCCGTTGTTGGGCGGCGGGCTCCACGACAGCACGACGGTGCGGTCCTGGACGCTCGACACGGTGGGCTTGCCCGGCGCGTCGGGGCGGCCCTGCACCGTCAGCCGGATGCGGCCCTCGACCTCGCGGTCGGCGTCGGCCGTGGCATCCTGCACGCGATAGCGCACGACCATCGTGCCGAAGAAGGTGTCCTTCGGCGTGACCTTGATCTGGTCGCCCGCGATCTCAGCGGCTCCGTCACCCGTCTCGACGGCGACCGCGACGACCTTGAGCGGAGTGTCGGGGAAGGGGTTGAAGTCGTTGCCGAGCACCGGGATCGTCGCGGTCTTGCCCTGGTGCGCCTCGGGGACGGTGTCGTCGTTGGCGGTCGGCAAGGGCCGCGTCGAGGCGGTCACCTGCACCGTGACGTTGCCGCGGATCGGCTCGGTCGTGCCGTCGGTGATCTCGACCGTCAGGTTGATCGCCGTGCCCTTGCGCGTGTCGGCGCTCGTGCTGACGCTCAGGACGCCGCTATCGACGGATGCCGTGAACCCGCCGGGCGCGCCGCCGACGAGGCTGTAGCGCATGTCGTCGAGGTCCTCGGGATCGGGATCGGACGTCAGGCCGCGCAGGTCGAGCGTCACGGCGGTCTCGCCGGGTGCGACATCCATCCGTCCGTCCACGAAGGTCGGCGGCTGGTTCTCGGGCGGCAGCACCGTGATGGGGATCGTGAGCGTCGCCTTGTGGCCTTCGGGGTCATCGGGGCCCGTGCCGTCGGTGACCTCGAAGGTGAGGGCGTCCTGGCCGAAGTAGCGCTGCGCCGACGTGTAGACGAGCGTCGACTGGTCCTTCACGAGGCTGGAGCCGTCCGAGTGCACCGCCGAGACCTTGGCGGCCTCGGTCACGACGACGGACTTGCCGGGCGCCGTCTTCACGTGGTCGGCGAGGGGGATCTCGATCGTCTCGCCGCTCGCGACCTCGATGCCCTTCGTCGCGAGGGTCGGCGGCAGCGAGCCGAGCGCCGGAACGAAGACGAACGCGGAGGCCGACAGCCCGTCGGCGTCGGTGATCGTGTAGGTGAGGAGGCGGTCGGTGTCGCCGAGCGTCACGCGCAGCGTGCCGTCGGCGAGCACGCGTGCACCCGTCTCGCGCACCGTCACGTCGAGGTCGTCGGTCGTGCCGTCGGGGTCCTCGTCGTTGCCGAGCACGTCGATGTCGACGGTGTCGTCGGTGACGTCCTCGGGGCGCAGCCGGTCGTCGCGCGCGATGGGGCGCTGCAGCGGCACGTCCTTCGCGACGGTCACCTGCAGGACGGCCGTCGCCTGCGCGCCGCGCGCATCGCGGATCGTGTACTGCAGCGACGTCTCGACGGGCTCGTCGGGCGAGGTGACGATGACGCGATCGCCCTGCACCTCGGCTTCGAGACCCTCGACGTCGGGAAGAACGAGACCGTCCTTCAGGAGGCCGATCCGGTCGCCGTCGGGGTCGGAGTCGTTCGTCAGCACGGGGACCGCGACCGAGCGCCCGGGCCGCATGATGACGGAGTCCTTGACGGCGTACGGCGCCTGGTTGACGGCCTCGGCGGGCGCGATGCCGACGCGGACGGGCGCCGTCGCCTCCTTGCCGAGCCGGTCGCGCACGCGGTACGTGAACGAGTCGACGCCCGTCGCGTCGCCGAAGGCCTCGTAGACGAGGAAGTTCGCACCCGTCTCGACGATGCGGCCCTTCTGCGCCGCCGAGGCGATGCCGACGAGCTGCACGGAGTCGCCGTCCGGGTCGATGCCGTCCAGCGGCACGGCGATGCGCACCTTCGAGCCGCTCAGGACGCGGGCCGTGAGGTCGCGCGGGCGCGGTGCCGTGTTGGTCTCGGCATTGACCGGCAGCACCTGGATCGTGACGTAGCCGGCGTCCTTCTGGCCCGTGCTGTCGACGGCCTCGTACGTCGCGTACACGGTGCCCGGCTCGTCGCCCGCCTTGAAGCGCAGGGTGTCCTGCGAGACGAAGAGCTCACCGTCCGCCGGGTCGACGAGCGGTGGAACGAGGTCGGGGGCGACGTGCAGCGTGTCGCCGGTCGGGTGGTAGTCGTTCTCGAGCACGGGGATGGTCACGACGTCGCCGGCGCGCACGATGACCTGGTCGTCGTTCGCGACGGGCGGGCGCAGCTGCGAGGGCGCGGGGACGGGGATGACGACGACCTCGCCGTCGGCCGTCTGCGTGCCGTTCGAGATGCGGTAGGCGATCCGCACGGGCGCGCCGAGCGCCGACTGGTCGGCGATCCGCAGCGTCTCGTGGCCCAGCACCGCGACGGCGATGCCCGAGTTCGGCTCGACCGAGACGGACTGCACGACGAGGATGCCGCCCGCGGGATCGGTGTCGTTCACGAGCACGTTGACGAGCACTTCGCCGCCGCTCGGCAGCAGCGCGACATCCCGCACCGCGATCGGCGGCAGATCCGTCTCGGGATCCTCGATGACGTCGACGCGCACGAGCCCCGGCACGGCGTTGGCCCCCGCCGAGACGAGGTACTGCACGTAGTAGACGCCCGGCGTGGGCGACGAGAACGAGAAGGTCTTGCCTGCGAAGTCCGGCACGATCGAGGCTCCCGCGACCTCGTCGACGCGCGTGAGGCGCAGCTGCTCGCGGCCCGAGCTCGTGTCGTTCGAGAGCGGTGCGACCGTCACGGTCTGGCCCGCCCGCACGACGACGTGGTCGGCGTTCGTGACGGGCACGGTCGAGCCGACCGGGCGCACGTCGAAGCGCACGATGCCCTCGGTGATCTTCGTGCCGTCCGAGACGACGATCGCGACGTCCTTGCGGCCCTGCGTGCCCGCGATCGCGCGATACGTGATGCGCCCGTCCGACGTGAAGTCGGCCTCGTCGCCGGGCGCCGCGGCGACGCCCTGCAGGAAGATGTCATCGCCGTCGGGATCGGCCCAGTCGGGCAGCACGTTGTACGAGACCGTGCCCCCGGACTCGATCGTGACCGTCGTGATGCGCTTCTGGCGCGGGCCTTCGTTGACGTCCCAGCCGCGCACCGCGAGCCGCACGTTCGCGGTGTCGGTCCCGCCGCGGCCGTCGTCGACGCGGTAGCTGAAGGCGTCGGAGCCGTCGGCGTCCTCGGGCACCGCGATCTGCAGGGCCGCGCCGTTGTTGATGGGCAGGATCGCGCCGATCCCCGGTCCGCTGCCCTCGACCGCCGCGACCAGGACGTCGCCGTCCGCGTCGCTGTCGTTGTCGAGCACGGGCAGGACCGTCGTCCGGCCAGGTCGCACGCCGAACTCGTCGTCGGTCGCGATGGGGGCCGTGTTCTCCTCGGTGCGCTCGGGGAGCGTCGTCTCGACCGACTCCTCCGTGGTCTGCTCGTCCTCCTCCGTGTCGCCCTCGGGCGGCGTCACGTCGTTCCAGTTGTCGACGCGCTGCATGCTCTCGCTCGCCATCCACGCGGCGCCGCCGACGATGTCGTTGAGCACGACGACGTCGCGGTTCACCCGAAAGCGGAGGACGGATGCCGCATCCGCGCCGTCGACGGCGGCCGTGACGTCGTCCGCCTCGCCGAGGCAGTCGCGCGCGAACATCGTGGAGCCCGACCACGCGGCGTACGAGCATCCCTTGAGGTGCACGGGAGCGGCGGGCGTGCCCTGCGCGCCCGAGCTCAGCTCCGACGGGTCTGAGCCGTCGAACGGCACGTGCACGAGCGACGAGGCGGTCGCGAGCGTCACGGCGTCGGAGGCTGCGGAGGGCTGCTGCAGCACGGCGGTGTCGCCGTCCGGGGCGGCGAGCGACTCGCCGGTGGAGGTGTGGAGCGTCTCGGTCGCGGTGTCGAGGACGACGGCGACAGTCCCGACCGCCGTGATGCTCGGCGCCTCGAGCTTGTCTGCGACTGTGCGCCGCGACGGCTCGCCGACCTCGCCCGTCTCGTCGAGGGGGATCGTGACGATCTCGCCGCTCTCGGCGGAGACGGCATAGACGGTGCCGTCGAGGCCGACTGTCACGTCGGCATCCTCACCGAGGGTCACGACGGGATCCGTCCCCTGCACGCGGAACGATGCGATGGCGGCGGCGGGGACGACCCACAGGTCGCCGGCCTTGCGATCGAGGATCGCGACGGTGGGCCCGCCCAGCTCGATGTCGGCTCCGGACGGGATCTCCGTGCTGTCGGTGAGGACGACCATCGCGGGGTCGACCGAGGTCAGCGTGCCGCCCACGGCGTCGGCGACGAGCACCGTCTCGCCCGCCTGCAGGATGTCGTAGTCGTTGCTCGTCGTGCGGAGGCCCCCGTCGAGGACGCGCGACTCGTGGTTGAAGTGGCCCACGAGCATGCTCGACTGCTTCGTGACCCAGACGCCGCCGTCGTTGAGGTCGACCTCGGTCGTCGGGAAGCCCTCGTAGAGCACCGCCATCGTCGTGATCGCGAGCGCGGCGGCCGTGATGATCCCGCCGGACGCGAGCGCGCGCGGACGCGCGCGAAGCCACGCGAAGGACTTCATGTGCTTACGGCCTCTCCACGGAACGTGAGGTCGAGAGCGGGGCGTCGGGTCCCTGGGGTCGAATCAGGGCGCCGCCTCGAAACGGAACAGTCCAAGATAACCCGCCGCGCCAGGACTTTTCGCCACACGGGGAATGCCCGCGGGCGGCACTTTCAGGCGGCGCCGACGTATTCGCGCAGGTGGCGCGCGGTCAGCGTCTCGCCGCCCGCGACGAGGTCGGCGGGCGTGCCCTCGAAGACGACCTTGCCGCCGTCGTGTCCGGCGCCGGGCCCCAGGTCGATGATCCAGTCGGCGTGCGCCATGACGGCCTGGTGGTGCTCGATCACGATGACGCTGTTGCCCGCGTCGACCAGTCGGTCCAGCATCCCGAGCATGTTGTCGACGTCGGCGAGGTGCAGGCCCGTCGTCGGCTCGTCGAGGACGTAGATCGCGCCCTTCTTGGCCATCGAGATCGCGAGCTTGAGTCGCTGTCGCTCGCCACCCGACAGCGTATTGAGCGCCTGGCCGAGCGTGATGTACCCGAGGCCGACGTCGATCATGCGGGTGAGGGTCGTGTGCGCGGGGCCCTTCGTGAAGAACACGGATGCCTCGGCCGCCGACATCGCGAGCACCTCGGCGATGTTCTTGCCGTCGAGGAGGTACTCCAGGACGTCGTCGCTGAAGCCCGACCCCTCGCACAGCTCGCACAGCGTCTCGACGGTCTGCGTGAAGCCGAGGTTCGTGATGATGACGCCGAGCCCCCGGCACGCGGGGCACGCGCCCTCGGAGTTGGCGCTGAACAGCGCGGGCTTGACGCCGTTCGCCTTCGCGAAGGCCGCTCGGATCGTGTCGAGGATGCCCGTGTAGGTCGCGGGGCTGCTGCGACGGTTGCCCTTGATCGCCGACTGGTCGACGACGACGACCTCGTCGAACGAGGGCACGTTGCCGTGGATGAGCGACGACTTGCCCGAGCCCGCGACACCCGTCACGACAGTCAGGATGCCGAGCGGGATGTCGACGTCGACGCGGTCGAGGTTGTGCTGCGTGGCGCCGCGGATCTCGAGCGCGCCCTTCGCGGTGCGCGTCGAGGGCTTGAGGCGCGCGCGGTCGTCGAGGTGGCGGCCCGTGATGGTGGCGGACGAGCGGAGGCCGGCGACATCCCCCTCGTACTGGATCTCGCCGCCCGCGCGGCCCGCGCCAGGACCCAGGTCGACGATGTGGTCGGCTATCTCGATGACCTCGGGCTTGTGCTCGACGACGAGCACCGTGTTGCCCTTGTCGCGCAGCTGCTCGAGCAGGCGGTTCATGCGCTGGATGTCGTGCGGGTGCAGCCCTGCGGTCGGCTCGTCGAAGACGTAGGTGATGTCGGTGAGCGCGGATCCCAGGTGCCGGATCATCTTCGTGCGCTGAGCCTCGCCGCCCGAGAGAGTCCCCGAGGCGCGGTCGAGCGAGAGGTAGCCGAGCCCGATCTCGACGAACGACGCGATCGTCTGACGCAGCCCGACCATGAGCGGGGCGACTTCGGGGTCGTCGACCGTGTCGAGCCACGCCGCGAGGTCGGTGATCTGCATGGCGGCGGCATCCGCGATGCTCGTCCCCCGGATCTTCGACGACCGCGCGCCCTCATTGAGGCGCGTGCCGTTGCATTCCGGGCACGGCATGAACTTGACGGCGCGGTCGACGAAGGTGCGCACGTGCGGCTGCAGCGAGTCGCGGTCCTTCTGCAGGAAGCTCTTCGTGATCTTCGGGATGAGCCCCTCGTAGGTCATGTTGATCCCCTGGATCTTGACCTTCGTGGGCTCCTTGTAGAGGAAGTCCGCGAGTTCCTGCTCGGAGTAGTCCTTGATCGGCTTGTCGGCCTCGAGGAAGCCCGACTCGGTGAACTGCCGGACCATCCAGCCGTCGACGTTGTAGCCGGGGATCGCGAGCGCGCCCTCCGCGAGCGACTTCTCGCGGTCGAACAGCTCGTCGAGGTCGACGTCGCTCACTTCGCCGAGACCCTCGCAGTGCGGGCACATGCCGCCCGTGATCTCGAACGAGCGCCGCTCCTTGACCTGCTTGCCGCCCTTCTCGAACGTCACGGCGCCCGCGCCCTTGACCGAGGGGATGTTGAACGAGAAGGCCTGCGGAGAGCCGACGTGCGGCTGGCCGATGCGGCTGAAGAGCAGCCGCAGCATCGCGTGCGCGTCGGTCGCCGTGCCGACGGTCGAGCGTGCGTTCGCGCCCATGCGCTCCTGGTCCACGATGATCGCGGGGCTCACGTTCTCGAGCGCGTCGACCTCGGGACGGTTCAGCTGCCCCATGAACTGCTGCACGAACGTCGGGTAGGTCTCGTTGATGAGCCGCTGCGACTCGTTGGCGATCGTCGCGAACACGAGCGACGACTTGCCCGAGCCGCTGACGCCGGTGAAGACCGTCAGCCGCCGCTTCGGGATGTCGAGGCTGACGTCCTTGAGGTTGTTCTCACGCGCCCCCACGACGCGGATCATCTCGTGCGAATCCGCGATGTGCCCCTCGCGGGCCTGATCCCCTGCCATTTGCGCGCCTTCCTCGACGGTCTGCACGTCAGTCTGCCGCACGCCGCGGACGCGGGGCGTCCTCAACGGGTCGCGTGGGCCTCGACGAGGTGGAGGAAGACGACGGTGTTGTCGGGCGCGTGTGCGTCTCGGTCCCACCCCGCGGGGCGGAAGCACGTGACGAGGGCGAGCCGACCGGGCACCACGGCGACGACGCGCGGGTCCTGCGTGAAGTCGGGCTTGGCCATCGTGATGACCTCGTCCACTTCATAGACGAGGTCGCCCTCGGCCGTCGTGAGCGTCGCACGCTCGCCCGGCTGGACGCCTTTCAGGCCGTTGAAGACGGCGGGCTCGACCCATGAGTGGCCGAAGATGTAGACGGTGTTGAGCGCGTCCGACCCCGGCATGGGGTTCGGCACGCCCGAGTACCAGGAGATCGTGTCGAGGGACGCGGGATTGACGCCGCCCTCGGCCGCGGCATCCGCTTCGGTGTACTCCTCGACCGCCCCGTCGATGCCCGCCGCCGGAAACACCAGCCGGGTGGGCGCCGCCATCGGGACGTCCTGCGGCACGTCGGTCGCCGGCGTCTCGAACGGCGTCACCGTCGGGGACGGCGTCGCTGAGACGGTCGGCGAAGGAGCGGATGCTGCGTCCTGCCGGGGTGTCGCACACCCCGGCAGGACGAGGCACAGGACGGCGGCCGCGACGGCGAGGGCCGCGCGGCTGCGCGTCGTGGACCGGGTCATCGGCGCCGGAGGGCTCCCCCGGCAGCCGCGGCGGATGCCGCGAGCACAGCGCCCAGCGTGACCAGCAGCCCGAAGATGGGCGTCGTGTGCGAAGCGGCCGCGAGGTCGGCGCCGTCGGTCTTGGCTGCCGGCAGCTTGTTGGTCGTCGCGGTCGGAGTGGTCGCGGTCGGCGTCGTCGTGCCGGGGACCGGCGTGACGACCGGCTCCCCGCCGGTCGGGTTCGGCTCCACGGGCGGCGAGTCGCAGCCGATCACGGTGATGCGCGGGTCGGGGTACGACAGCGGCGCGCCGATCCAGTCGGGCGTCGGCGTCGACAGGTCGCCGAAGCCGAACGCGAACGCGATGGCCCCCCGACCGAGGTCGGCGCACGTGCGACCCGCGAGGGTGCGGACGAACGTCTTCTCCTGGCCGGCTGCGTAGCGCTCGGGACCGCGGGCGTAACGCTGCCCGTCGACATCCTGGATCACGGCCGCGCCGTAGGCCTCGACGGTGGAGAGGTTGTGGGTCCAGACCGTCACTTCGACCGAGCCCGGCGTGCTGGCGAAGTCGAGTGTCACATGGCCTTCGCCACTGATCTCTGCTGCGGAGGCTGCCCCAGCAGCTCCGAAGACGGCGATGAGTCCCGCGACGACCGCAGTCGCCCCCAGACTCGCAGTGCGTACATTGTTGTTCTTCACGAGTGCCCCCTCGATGAATCCTGAGAATGGATGTTCGGCGAGGGTCATTCGGGAAGACGACACAGGCGGTCCCGAATGGCAACCCCGCCTGTCAGCTGTATAGCTCGCTGTTCCGGAGACTAGCATCGCGCACGCGCCACCTCTGTTACAGGCGCATGACTTCCCAAAGAACCCTCGCGTCCTCTATGCTCCGCGGCCCCGTGATCCCGCGGATCTCGCGAGAGCGCTCCCAATCGTTACCTCCCCGTTACATCGAGGGGTTTGACGGATCCCCTCAGCCGGTCCTAGCATCCCTATCGAAGCGGTTCGAAATCGAAGCGCTTCGATGATTCTTCGGGATGACGCCCGCTTGCGGCCGCTCGAATCGCCACGCACGAGGGAGTGACATGGACCGCCGTCAGCCATCTCCGGCAGCAGCCGCAGCGGCCCCGTTCGCACGAACGGCGAGCCGATGACCACGCAGGCTCAGGGTCAGGTCGTCTACCAAGAGGCGGCGATGCGCAACCTCGAGCAGAACTCGAAGAAGCGCCGTGGGCCGCGGCTCAAGCCGGCGGGGAGCCGGACGTCGTTCCGTCTCTTCCTGTGCATCCTGCCCTTCCTGATCCTCGGCTTCCTGTTCTCGTACCTGCCGCTGTACGGCTGGATCTACTCGCTGTACGACTACAAGCCGGCGCTGGGCCTCGAGGGCAGCGAGTTCGTCGGGCTCCAGTGGTTCCAGATGCTCGTGAACTCGCCGACGCAGATGGCGCAGATCGGGCAGGTGCTCGTGAACACCCTCGCGATCAGCTTCCTCGGGATCGCGACCTCGGTGCTTCCGCTGTTCTTCGCGATCTTCCTCAACGAGGTGCGGTCGACGTGGTTCCGCTCGTCGGTGCAGACCCTGACGGCGCTGCCCAACTTCATCTCGTGGGTGCTGGTCTACGTGATCGCGTTCTCGCTGTTCTCCTCGTCGGGGCTCGTGAACGACGTGCTCATGGACGCGGGGCTCATCACCGCGCCGCTCAAGTTCCTCGACACCGACGAGAACGTGTGGCTCACGATGACGCTCTGGTCGGTCTGGAAGGGCCTGGGCTGGGGCGCCATCATCTACCTCGCCGCGATCGCCGGCATCGACCAGTCGCTGTACGAGTCGGCGCGCATCGACGGCGCGAACCGCTTCCAGCTCATGCGGCACATCACCCTGCCTCAGCTGATGCCGACCTACCTCGTGCTGCTGCTGCTGTCGATCGCGAACATCCTCAACAACGGGATGGAGCAGTACTACGTGTTCCAGAACGCGTTCAACAAGCAGTACATCCAGGTGCTCGACCTGTACGTCTACAACATCGGCATGACCGGCAACAGCCTGTCGATGGCCACCGCGATCGGGATGCTCAAGAGCCTCATCTCGGTAGCCCTGCTCCTGACCGTCAACGCGATCTCCAAGCGCGTCCGCGGCGAATCGATCGTCTGAGGGGGATGCGGCCATGACCACGACCCAGACCACCACCGAGACCCGCACGCTGACCGCACCGGGCTCGCAGCCCGCAGCGCCTCGGCACGGGCTGCACGTCGGCGACATCCTGTTCCGAATCGCCAACTACGCGCTGTTCCTGCTGTTCGCCCTGATCTGCGCGTACCCGTTCTATTACCTGATCATCAACTCCGTGAGCGCCAACGACGTCTCGGCGCTGGGCGACGTGCGCCTCTTCCCCACCGGGTTCCATCTGTCGAACTACGCGCAGGTCTTCCAGCTGCCCGGGCTGCCGATGGCCGCTGCGGTGAGCCTCGGCCGCACGATCATCGGCACCGTCCTGACCGTGCTCGCCTCGGCGTTCCTCGGGTTCATGTTCACCCAGACCCGCATGTGGGGACGCAAGTTCTGGTACCGGTTCCTGATCATCACGATGTACTTCTCGGCGGGCCTCATCCCGATCTTCATCATCATGAAGACCCTCGGACTGACCAACAACTTCTGGGTCTACGTGCTCCCGTTCGTCGTGCAGCCGTTCAACGTCATCCTCGCGAAGACCTACGTCGAATCCATGCCGCGGGAGCTGCACGAAGCCGCCGAGATGGACGGCGCCAACATCCTGCAGATCTTCTTCCGCGTCTATCTGCCGAACATGACGCCGATCCTCGCGACGATCGCGATCTTCAGCGCCGTCACGCAGTGGAACAGCTTCCAGGACACCTTGATCTACATCACGGACCAGAGCCTGTACACGCTGCAGTACCTGCTCTACATGTTCATCAACCAGGCATCCAGCCTCGCTCAAGCCGCGCAGAACGTCGGCGGCAATGTGGGCCAGATCGCCGGCCTCGCGACCGAACAGACTCCGACATCCATACGCATGACCGTTTCGGTCCTGGTCGTGCTGCCCATCATGTTCGTCTACCCCCTGTTCCAGCGCTTCTTCGTCAAGGGCATCATGCTCGGCGCCGTCAAGGGCTGAACCAGCCCCACCATCAAGAAAGGAAAAGCAATGAAGCTGAAGTCTCTGACAGCCCTCGCGCTCGCCGGCATCCTCGCGGCCGGCACACTGACCTCCTGCTCCGCGGGAGGAGGTGAGCAGACGGGGCCGATCGATGAGTTCCCCGCCTCGTGGGACGAGGAGATCACGGTCGACGTGTTCGCGAGCCTCGCCAACTACATGGGCATGCAGCAGGGGTGGTTCGCGAAGCTCGTCGATGACAAGTTCAACATGAAGCTGAACATCATCGCCCCGAACGTCGCAGGCGGCGGCGACACCCTCTACAACACCCGCGTCGCAGCCGGTGAACTCGGCGACCTCATCGTCATCAACAAGGGCCAGCAGCTCGACGACCTCATCGAGGGCGGCCTCGTTCAGGACGCCGCCAACTACTACCCCGCCATGGAGAACGTCGCGAACTTCGACGCGGCTGTCGAGAACCTCAATGCGGATGCCGGCGGCACCTACGCGTTCCCGACTTCGGTGTCCTCGCTCCTGCCGACCGCCCCGTCGGAGGGCCTCAACCCCACGTTCGGCCCCTTCGTGCGCTGGGACTACTACAAGGAGCTGGGCTACCCGCAGCTCGACACGCTCGAGAGCCTGCTCCCCGTCCTCGCAGACATGCAGGCGGCGCACCCGACCGCCGACAACGGCCAGCCCACCTACGGCTTCTCGCTGTTCAAGGACTGGGACGGCAACATGATGGTCACGGCCAAGCAGCCCGCCTGCTTCTACGGCTACGACGAGCTCGGCTTCGTCCTGGCCAAGGCGGACGGCTCGGACTACCAGAGCATCCTCGACCCCGATGGCGAGTACGTCCGCAACCTGCGCCTGTACTACGAGGCGAACCAGCTCGGCCTGGTCGACCCCGAGTCGACGACCCAGAACTACGACACCCTCTACTCCAAGTTCCAGAGCGGCCAGGTGCTCTTCTCCTGGTGGCCGTGGCTCGGGCAGTCGGCCTTCAACACCGAGGACAACATGGCCGCGGGCAAGGGCTTCGAGATGGTGCCGCTCGCCGATCAGGACATCTTCTCCTACGGCGCCGAAGCGTATGGCGGCAAGCCCGTCTTCGCGATCGGCTCCAAGGCCGAGGACCCTGAGCGCATCGCCGCGTTCATCGACTGGCTCTACTCGCCCGAGGGCGCGTACGCGAACAGCGCCCAGACCGGCGGCTCGGCCGGCCCGCAGGGCCTGACCTGGGACGTCAATGACGCGGGCGAGCCCGAGCTCACCGACTTCGGCGCAGAGGTCTTCCTCCAGGGCGGCGGCACGGTTCCCGAGGAGTGGGGCGGCGGCTCGTACGCCGACGGCGTCTCGGCGCTCAACACGACGTCGGTGCTCCCCATCGACAACGACCCGGCGACCGGATTCCCGTACAGCTACACGTTCTGGCCGACCTACCAGGCCGCGATCTCGAACCCGCTGACGCAGGACTGGTCGGCGAACATGGGCGATGCGACCTCGACGATGGAGTACCTGCAGGCCAACGACCAGGTGCTCGTGGCACCCGGAGCGAGCTACGCGGCCCCCGCGGACGCGTCCGACATCGAGGCGCTCCGCAACCAGGTCAAGGAGATCATCAAGCAGTACTCGTGGCAGCTCGTCTTCGCCGAGAACGACGCGAAGTTCGACTCGCTGCTCGCGGAGCTCATCGAGACGGCGAACGGCCTCGGCTACGAGCAGGTGCTCGACGTCGACATGGCCAACGCGAAGGAGCAGAACAACGCCCGCGTCGCAGTGACGGAGGCGTTCGCAGGCTGACCCCCGCACACGCCTGAACGAGGGGCTCGGGATGCCGCGGCATCCCGGGCCCCTTCTGCGTGCGTGCGGCGACCGTATCTGCGGACACTCGATGGGGTGAGCGGATGCCGCCTCCTCCATCGCGACCCGGCACGACCTCACCCCGACACACCTCGCCACGTCCAGCTGGGGTGAGCCGATGCCGCATCCCCCGCCACGACCCGGCACGACCTCACCCCGCCACACCTCGCCACGTCGAGGTGGGGTGAGCGGATGCCGCATCCCGGGCCACGACCCGGCACGACCTCACCCCGCCACACCTCGCCACGTCCAGCTGGGGTGAGCAGATGCCGGATCCCCCGCCACGACCCGGCAGCACCTCACCCCGCCACACCTCGCCACGTCGACGTGGGGTGAGCAGATGCCGCATCCCCCGCCACGACCCGGCAACACCTCACCCCGTCCGCACCTCACGCGTCTGCGATCGCCCACGGTCCCGAGCTTGAGGAGGGGTCGCGCCGTGCCACGGGCTAGACGCTCGGCAGGCTCAGCGACCCCGAGACGCCCGGCCCCGGATCACTCCGGCTGGTGGCGAGCGAAGACGCTGCGGAAGAGCAGGGCGCTCGCGTACGCGCCGATCGCGAAGCCGATCGTGAGCAGCAGGAAGACGAACGGCGGGAAGAGGACCGAAAGGCACACCGCCACGACGGGGATCGCGACGAGGCCCATCGTGCGCACGGGCTCCGCCGCAGGCAGCAGCAGCGCGTTGCGGACAGTCCGTCGGATCGTGTTGCGGAAGTACGCGACCTGCGCCATCCCGTACAGGAACGCCGCGAGCAGATAGACGGACCCGGCGAAGGCCACGATCGACGCGGCGCCCGCGACGGGGCTCGGGTGCGACCACCAGAAGATTCCCGCGAAGGCGAGCACCACGATGGGCGGCAGCAGCCACAGGGCGACGAGCGTCGCCCTGCCGAAGTTCGCGCGGAACGCCGGGAAGTAGTCGCGCAGCGGCCGGCCACTCTCCTCGTCCGAGAACCGGATCATGACCTCGTACAGCGACGCCGTCGCCGCGCCGACCGTCACGATCGGCAGGCACGTCACGAGGTAGACGACGTTGAGCGCGACGAACGCGAGGAACGTGCTCAGGCCGTTGAGGCTGCGGCTCTCGGGATCGATGCGCATGGGTGGTCCGTCTCAGGTCGTCGCGAGGACTCCGCCCGCGAGTGCGGGGGGAAGCAGCCGAACGCCGGGGCGTGTGCCCGACGCGAGCAGCTCGCAGATCATGTCGGTCGCGGCGGCGCCGATGGCCTCGGCGGGCACCGCGATGCTGTCGGTGAGTCCCGGCACGGAGCGCGCGACGTCTTCGGGGCACAGCGCCAGGATGGCCGGCTCGTCGCCGCCGTGGCGGCCGATCTCGATGAGCCGCGCCGCGACATGCGGCAGGGCGCCTTCGTTGTGCACGAGGAAGCCCGTGATCGTGGGATCGTCGGCCAGGACGCCGTCGACCGTCTCTGCGGCCTTGGCGCTGCTCGGGCACGCGTGGACGCTGCCGCCGACGCCGTTCGCCTCGCACGCCGCGAGGAAGCCGCGCGCGAGCCGGTCGGCGTACGACGTGTGCCGCTTCATGACCTCGCGCGGCGATCCGATGAGCGCGATCCGGCGATGGCCCAGCTCGACGAGGCGGTCGACGGCGAGCCATCCCGCCGCCTCGAAGTCGAAGTCGACGCACGGGATGGTCTGACGGCCCGCAGGAAGCCCGATCAGGACACTCGGATGCCGCAGCTCGGCGAGCGTCTCGATGCGCGGGTCGTCGGACTCGACATCCATGACGAGCAGGGCGTCGACCATCGACCCGCGCGCCGCCCGCTCGAGCGCCTTCGAGTCGTCTCCGGTCAGGAGCAGGATGTCGTAGCCGCGCTTGCGCGCCTGCGTCACGACGCCCGTCACGATCTGCATGATGACGTGCACGTCGACCCCGGAGCGCAGGGGCGCCTGGAGTCCGATCACGTTGGTGGACCGCGATGCGAGCGACCGCGCGCCGGCGTGCGGACTGAAGCCGAGGTTCGTGATCGCGAGCTCGACGCGATCGCGCGTCTCCTGCGAGATCGAGCGTTTGCCGCTCATGACGTACGACACGGTCGAGATCGATACCCCCGCCGCCTGCGCGACGTCAGCGATCGTCACCATGAGCTTGCCTGCTCTCTTCCATCGATCTCCACGGCTTCCCCTGGCACGAGGTCGTGCCGGCCGAGAGGTCCGTTCGGGTCGGACACGTCCATTGTCACCGCACGCGTCCCCGCGCGGAGCCTGGCTCGCACGAGCCGTCCCGCGCGCCACTCGAGGTCCACGACGACGCCGTCCCGTGCCCGAAGGCCTCGCACCGCGCCGGTGGGCCACTGCGGAGGCAGTGCGGGCAGCAGCCGCAGCCCTCCGTCGTGCGACTGCAGGAGGGCTTCGGCGATCGCGGCGCTCACGCCGAGGTTGCCGTCGATCTGGAACGGCGGGTGCGCAGCGAAGAGGTTCGGGTACAGCCCGCCCCGGTAGTGGGCATCGTCCGCCCCCGACTCCGCGGGCCGCAGGGCGCGCGCGAGCTGCTCGTGCACGCGCTCGCCGTCGCCGAGCCGCGCCCACAGCGCCGCGCGCCAGGCGAGCGACCAGCCCGACGACTCCGGCCCCCGCAGCTCGATCGAGCGAGCGGCCGCGCGGGCCAGCTCGGGGGTCGCCTCCGGCGTGATCTGCGCGAGCGGGAACAGTCCGACGAGGTGTGACACGTGCCGGTGCAGGGGCTCGGCCTCGGGCCGCTCGCGGTCCCACTCGACGAGGTCGCCGCGGGTCGCGACGGCGGGGCCGGGCAGCGCGGCGGTCGCTTCGGCGAGGTCGGCGAGCCAGGCGGGACGGATGCCGAGCACCTCGGCCGCGGCACGGCAGACGGCCTCGAGTCCGCGGAAGAGTGCGACATCCATCGCCGTCGTCGGCGCGATGGCGTGCGGCCGGCCCTCGTCGTCGAGCCAGCGGTTCTCGGGCGACGTCGCGGGGGACGTCGACGCCACCTGGCCGTCGACCTGGATCCACGACAGCGCGAAGCGGGCCGCGGACTCGAGCACGGGCCAGGCCTCGTCGCGCAGGTAGGCCTCGTCGGCTCCGAAGGCGTAGTGCTCCCACAGGTGCATTGCGAGCCAGACGCCGCCGAGCGGCCAGTTCGCCCACGACGGGTCGCCGTGGCCGGCGCCGACGGGCGCCGCAAAGGCCCAGGCATCCGAATTGTGGTGCGCGACCCAGCCGTCCGCGCCGTAGAGCTCGCGCGCGACGACCGGTCCGGTCGTCTCGGAGAGCCGCCGCACGAACGCGAGCAGCGGCTCGTGGCACTCCGCGAGGTTCGTCGTCTCGGCGGGCCAGTAGGCCATCTGCGTGTTGATGTTGATCGTGTACGCGCTCGACCACGGCCCCGGCAGCTCGGCGTTCCAGAGGCCCTGGAGGGTCACGGGCAGTCCGCCGGGCTGCGACGACGCGATCAGCAGGTAGCGCCCGTAGTGGTACGCGAGGGCCGCGAGACCTGCATCGTCGCGCTCCTGCGCGCGGTGCACGCGCTCATCGCTGTCGAGATCGAGGATGTCGTCGGGCGAGGGCAGCGTGAGCGCGCTCCGCTCGTACAGCGCACCGTGCGCCGCCGAGTGGGCCTCGTGCAGACGCTCGGCGAGCGCTCCGGAGTCGTCGGTGGACGGGATGCCGCCGAGCAGCGCGATCGCGTCGGCGACGGCCTCCACGCCTCCGGGCATCCCGGGGATCGCGGGAGCCGTCGCTGTCGCGATCGTGAGCAGGTGCGCCGTCGCGGGGGCCGTCGTGAGGCGGCCGTCCTCGATCGTCGACGGTGCCGCGCTCCGGACGGCGACCGCGCCATGGCGACCGGCGTGCTCGTCGTAGCGGACGGGTTCGGGCGGGTCCTCGTGCCCCGGTGCGACGTCGATCGGCAGCCACCAGTCGGTCACGAGGGCGCCCGCTTCGGCGCGCGCGACGCCGCGGGGTCGCAGGAGGCCGCCGACCTGCACGCGGAGGCGGAGCGGAGCGTCCGAGGTCACTTCGTGCGTGATCGCGCCCGTCACGAGGTCGGCCCACGTGCGGTGCCGCACGACGGCCCCCGACACGACGTACTGGTGGATCGCGGTCGCCGTCGCGAGGTCGAGCACGCGCCGGTGCGGCCTGCCGGTGTCCGCCGCGACGGCGGTGCCGTCGGCGGTGAGCACCTCGAGGTCGATCCAGCCGAGCGGAAGATACGCCTGCACCCACGTGGCCTGCATGCGCTGCAGGGCGGACTCTGCGGGATCCGTCTCGCCCTCGGCGATCGCGGCGCGCACGCCATCGAGCGCTTCGCGCCCGCGCGACGCAACGCCCGGCAACGGGTCGGAATCGGCGACACCCGACCACGCCGTGATGTCGTTGAGCCAGAGTCGGTCACCGCCCGCGAGCCCCGCGCACATGGCGCCACGAAGGCCGTTGCCGACGGGATAGGCGTCTAACCAGCGCGCGGCAGGACGGCTGGAGCGCAGCTCATGGAGCGCCGCGCGACTGTGCGTGGACTTCGACACAACCCGTAGTATATGGTCTCCGTGTTGAAGCGCTTCGAAGAAGTAGCGAAGAGGTCACAGAGTCGATGACAACCGTTCCGCATGTCCCCCGCACCGAGGGCTTCCGCGCGCTCGTCGACGACCTCGGCATCTGCTTCGGCGGCGACTACAACCCCGAGCAGTGGCCGCGCGATGTCTGGCTCGAGGATGCCGACCTCATGGTGCAGGCCGGCGTCAACCTCGTCACGATCGGCGTGTTCAGCTGGTCGCGCCTCGAGCCGTCTCCGGGCGAGCGCGACTTCGCGTGGCTCGACGAGGTGCTCGACCTGCTGCACGCGCGGGGGATCGCCGTCGACCTCGCGTCGCCGACGGCCTCGCCGCCGCCGTGGCTCGGGGTGCAGCATCCCGAGACCCTGCCCGTCGACCGCGATGGCGTGCGCCTCGTCGCGGGCTCGCGCAATCAGTTCACGCCGGCGTCGCGGGTCTACCGCGAGCACGCCCTCGCCATCACGACCGACCTCGCCCGTCGCTACGCCGATCACCCTGCCGTGCGGATGTGGCACGTCGGCAACGAGTACGGGCAGCTCGACTTCGGCGACGAGGCGGCGCGCGAGTTCCGCTCGTGGCTGCGTGACAAGTACGGCACCATCGAGGCGCTCAACGCCGCGTGGGGCACGACCGTGTGGGCGCAGGGGTACCGCGCCTTCGACGAGGTGCTGCCGCCGCGGCGCATGCCGTATCTCGTGAACCCCGCCCAGTCGCTCGACTTCCGGCGGTACAGCTCCGACCAGCTGCTGGCGGTCTATCGCGAGCAGCGCGACGCGATCCGCGCCGTCGGCGCGACGCAGCCCATCACGACGAACTTCATGGAGTTCTTCGTGCACGCCGACTACTGGGCCTGGGCACCCGAGGTCGACGTCATCGCGAACGACCACTACATCGACCACTCCTCCCCCACGGCCGCGTCCGACGCGGCGCTCGTGCACGACCTCATGCGCTCGCTCGGCGGCGGGCGCCCGTGGGTGCTCATGGAGCACGCCGTCAGCTCTGTGTCATGGCGCCCGCACAATCTGCCCAAGTCGCCCGCGCAGACTCGGCTCGACTCGCTGCAGGCCGTCGCGCGCGGCGCCGATGCGATCTGCTTCTTCCAGTGGCGGCAGGCGCGCAGCGGGGCCGAGCGCTTCCACTCCGCGATGCTCCCGCACGCGGGCGCCGACACGGACGTCTTCCGCTCGGTGACGGCGCTCGGCGCCGACCTGCGGCGACTGCGGGATGTCGCGGACGGGCGGGTCGAGGCATCCGTCGCCGTCCTCTTCGACTGGTCGTCGTGGTGGGCCGGCGAAGAGCCTGCTCGCCCGACAGAGCGCCTCGAGACCCTCGCGCAGGTGCAGCGCTGGCACCGCGAGCTGTGGCGTCGCGGCGTCGCGGTCGACCTCGTGCGACCGGGCGCCGACCTGTCGGCCTACCGCGTCGTGCTCGTGCCGCACAGCTATGTGCTGGAGCCGGATGCCGCTGCCTCGCTGAGCGCGGCAGTGCGCGCGGGCGCGAGCCTGGTCGTCGGCCCGTTCTCGGGCGTCGCGGATGCGAACGCCGCGATCCTGCCGGGGCGCTCCCCCGCGCTCCTGCGGGACGTGCTCGGAGTGAGTGGCGAGGAGTGGGTCGGGCTGCCGGACGCCCCGACCGCGCTGGAGATCGCGCCGGAGTGGACGACCGGCCGGGCCGCGGCCGCAGGCCTCCCCACCGCCGGGATCCTCGGCGAGCGCCTGCGCGCCGAGGGTGCCGACGTGCTCGCGCGCTTCGCGGCAGGCCATCTCGCGGGCGCACCCGCCGTCACGCGGCATCACGCCGGGGAAGGCACGGCGTGGTACCTCGGCGCGATCGTCTCGGACGACGTCCTCGGCGCCGTCCTGGGCGACGCGCTCGAGGCCGTCGACGTCCGGGGCGTCGTGCTCGACCTGCCAGACGACGTCGAGGCCGTGCGTCGCGGAGCCGCGCTCTTCCTCCTCAACCACGGCTCGACCGAGCGCATCGTCACCGCAGCCGGACGGTGGCGCGACCTCCTGTCCGACGCGCCGCTCGAAGACGCCGTTGCCATCGGCCCCGGCGACGCCGTCGTCCTGACGGACCGCCCCTGATCCCCCGCTCCACCCACCGAAGGAGATCCGTCGATGTCGACGCCCGTGTTCCGCCAGGTCGATCAGCCGCTCGCCGACCGCGCCCGCGACCTGCTCGCCCAGCTGACTCCCGACGAGCGCATCGCGATGCTGCACCAGGCCGCGCCCGCGATCGAGCGCCTCGGCATCGCGGAGTTCCGCACGGGCTGCGAAGCTCTGCACGGCGTCGCGTGGCTCGGCACCGCGACGGTCTTCCCGCAGGCCGTGGGCCTCGCGGCGACGTGGGATGCCGAGCTCATCGAGAAGGTCGGCGAGGTCGCGGCGACGGAGGTGCGCGCCAAGCGCGCCGCCGACCCGCTCGTGAGCCTCAACGTGTGGGCGCCCGTCGTCAACACGCTGCGCCACCCCGCGTGGGGCCGCAACGAGGAGGGCTACTCCGAAGACCCGCACCTCACGGCGCACTTCGGCACGGCCTACTCGCAGGGTCTGCGCGGCCGCGATGAGCGCGTCTGGCGGACTGTCCCTTCGCTCAAGCACTTCCTCGGCTACAGCAACGAGACGGACCGCTCGACGACGGACTCCGAGCTGTCGCTGCGCACGCTCCACGAAGAGGAGCTGCCCGCCTTCCGCGGTGCGATCGAGGCGGGAGTGGCGGGCAGCATGATGCTCTCGTACAACCGCGTCAACGGCGCTCCCGCGCACACGCAGCCCGAGCTCGTCGCGGAGGCGCGGTCGTGGACCGACGGCTCGCTCGCGATCGTGTCGGATGCCGGCGCCCCGACCTTCCTCGTCACGACGCAGCGCACGCAGCCCGACCACGTGAGCGCGACTGTCGCACTCCTCACCTCGGGCCTGGACTCGTTCACCGACAACGACGCGAACGCCGAGCCCACGATCGGCTACGTGCGCGAAGCTCTCGCCGACGGGCGGCTCACGGCGGACGACATCGACCGCGCCGTGACGCGGCTGCTCGAGCTGCGTCTGCGCACAGGCGAGTTCGACGGCGACGCCGACCCGTACGCCGGCATCACGGCGGACGACATCGACGCGCCCGCCTCCCGCGCCCTCGCCCGCGAGAGCGTCGCGGCGTCGGTCGTCGTCCTGCGCAACGACGACGCGGCGCTCCCGCTCGCTTCGCCTGCGCGCATCGCCGTCGTGGGTCCGCTCGCCGATCGCGTGCTCACGGACTGGTACGCGGGCACCCCGCCGTACGCCGTCGGGATCGCGCAGGGCCTGGCCGAGCGGTATCCGGATGCCGCGGTCGAGGCCGTCACGGGAGCCGACACGATCGCGCTTCGCGCCGGCTCGAACGGACGCTACGTCACCTCCGACGCGGCCGGCGCCGTCGTCTCGGCCGCCTCGCCGGTCGCGGGCGAGGACACGTGGTTCGACGTCACGGACTGGGGCGACGGCATCCTGACCCTCCGTTCGAAGGCGAGCGGACTGCTCCTGACGGGCGCCCACTGGCCCATGCGCGCCGACGCGACGCGCGTCGGCGAGTGGGTCGTGCAGGAGAGCTTCCGCCGGCACGTGCACGCCGACGGCACGTGGTCGCTGCTGCACCTCGGGTCGGGGCGCTGGCTGCACGCCTTCCGCGACTCGGGCCTGCTCGCGGCGGACGCCGTGACCCTCGAGACGGCGGAGCGGTTCGACGTGCGGACGGTCCGCTCGGGCCGGCACGCGATCGCCGAAGCCGCCGCGCGCGCCGACGCCGTCGTCGTGGCCGTCGGAAACGACCCGCACCTCGCGGGCCGCGAGACCGAGGACCGCCCGCACCTGCGGCTTCCCGCCGCGTTCGGAGAGTTGTGGCGCACGGCGCACGAGGCGAACCCCGCGACGGTGCTCACGATCGTGTCGAGCTACCCCTACATCCTGGATGGAGTGGATGCCGCGACCGTCGTGTGGTCGAGCCACGGCGGACAGGAGCTCGGGCACGGCCTGGCCGACGTGCTGTCGGGCGACCGCGAGCCGCGCGGCCGTCTCGCGCAGAGCTGGCCCGCGACGCCCGAGCAGGCGGGCGACCTCTTCGACTACGACACGGCGCGTCAGGGTGCGACCTACCGGCACCAGTCCGAGGCGCCGGCGTTCGCCTTCGGCCACGGGCTCACCTACTCGCGCGTCGCGTACGAGTCGCTCGCGGCCGATTCACTCGCGTCCGCGGGTACGCCGACGCACCGGCATCCCGGGTTCGAACCGCGCGCCGGTGAGTCCGTCGTGAAGGCCGTCGTGCGCGTGCGCAATGCGGGAGACCGGACGGCGGAGGAGCTCGTGCAGCTCTACGCCGTGCCCGCCGCCGGCCTGCCGATCGCGACGCCCCGTCGCGTGCTCGTCGCCTACCGTCGCGTGACGCTCGCTCCGGGCGAGGCGCGGGATGTCGAGCTGGAGTTCGCCCCCGCGCGCCTCGCGGTGTGGGACGACGCCCTCCGCCTGCCGGGCGCCCCGGAGGACTGGCTGCACGCCGGCGCGCTGCGCGTGCAGCCCGGGACGTACACGCTCGCCGCCGGGCCGTCCGCGTGGGATCTCCCCGTCTCCGCCGAGCTCGAGGTGGTCGGCGGGTAGGGGCTTCGGAGTTCGGCCGACTCGGACGGGGTGAGGCGACGCCGCATCGCCACGACCCACCCGACACCAACTCACCCCACCCCGAAGTCCGCCCCCGAAACGGGGTGAGGCGACGTCGGGCGGTCAGTCCGTCGCGCGGTGGCAGCCGACCACGTGGTCGTCGACCATGCCCGCCGACTGCATGAGGGCGTACATCGTCGTCGGTCCGACGAAGCGGAAGCCGCGCTTGCGGAGCGCCTTCGACGCCGCGACCGACTCGGGAGTCGTCGCCGGGATGTCGCCGAACCCCTGCGGCCGCTCGCGCGGCTCCGTCGGGGCGAACGACCACAGGAGCGCGTCGAGCTCGCCCTCGTCGAGGCCCATGACGAGCCGCGCGTTCGAGATCGTCGCCTCGATCTTGGCGCGGTTGCGGATGATGCCGGCGTCGCCCATGAGCCGCTCGATGTCCGGCGCTTCGAACGCCGCGACGGCCTCCGGCTCGAACCCCGCGAACACCTCGCGGAAGCGCGGGCGCTTGCGCAGGATCGTGATCCACGACAGCCCCGCCTGGAACCCCTCGAGGCTGAGCTTCTCGAACAGCGCGCGATCGCCGTGGAGCGGCATCCCCCACTCCTCGTCGTGGTACCGCCGGTACTCGTCGTCGTCGCCGACCCACGCGCAGCGCGCGACCCCGTCCGGTCCGATGCGCACACTCATCGCCTCAGCCTATGGCGGGTCACCGACTCGCGTTTCGAACCGGGTCCTCGGCGCTGCGGACGAGGACCCGGTTCGTGCGAATCGCCCTACTTCTTGAGGCTCTTCTCCGAGACGGGAGCGGTTCCGGATGCCGCGAGCGCCGCATAGTGCGCAGCCGCCTCGTTCTGCCGCGCGAGCTCGGCGCCCGACGCGATGGGCGCGCGGACGTGCTCGGGCGCGAAGCCGAACGCGTCGACGAGGTCCTGCGCGTGCGGACGCAGGCGTGCGCACAGACGGTCGATGTAGCGGGCGACGGATGCCGCGCGCTGCGTCGAGAGCCGGCCGTTGATGAGGTACCACGCGAGGTGCTTCTCGATGAGGGTCAGCCCGAACAGGTCGCGCAGCCACCCCAGGACCTGTCGGCTGCCTTCGTCCGTCACCGCGTTGACGGCATCCGTGAAGGCCTCCCACTGCAGCAGCTCGCCGTGCGCCCGCGCCGCTTCGATGAGCTCGGACTGGTTGGCGTTGAAGAGCGCGGCCGCTTCGGCCTTGGAGAGCTTCGCGGCGGGGCGCAGGCGTCCCGCGATGTCCGAGACCATCTGCTGCACGCGGCCCGACAGCAGCTCGTGCTGCTGGTCGGCGCGCAGGCCGAGCTCGACGGAGCGCGCGATCGATCCTCGGTCTGTCACGGTCTGGCCGAACTGACGCAGCCCGGCGCCGTGGAAGACCTTGCCGGCGGTGTGCCCCAGCGCGATGCGGGCGAGGGACGCGGCATCCTTCCCCGTGAACTGCTTGGCGTAATCGGCCAGGAGGCGCTTGCCGACGAGCTGCAGCAGGACGTTGTTGTCACCCTCGAACGTCACGTAGACGTCGAGGTCGGCGCGCAGGCCCACGAGGCGGTTCTCGGCGAGGAACCCGGAGCCGCCGCACGCCTCGCGCGCCTCCTGCAGCGTGTCGAGCGCGTGCCACGTCGACAGCGGCTTGAGGGCCGCCGCCAGCGTCTCGAGGTCTTCGCGATCGGCGTCGCTGTCGGCCTTGCCGCTGAAGACGCCGTCGAACTTCCTCAGGAACTCGTCGTGCGCGAAGATCGTCGCGTACGTCGTCGAAAGCCGCGTCAGCAGGCGCCGCTGGTGCTTGGCGTAGTCGAGCAGCACGACCTCGTCGGTTCCCGTGCCCGACGAGAACTGGCGCCGCTGGTTCGCGTAGGTCGTCGCGATGTAGAGGCCGAGGGCCGACGCCCAGGCGGCTGCCCCGTCGAGCGAGACGCGCCCCTGGACGAGGGTTCCGAGCATCGTGAAGAAGCGGCGGCCGGGGCTCGAGATGTGGCTCGTGTAGGTGCCGTCGGGGGCGACGTCGCCGTACTTGTTGAGCAGGTTCGTGCGCGGGATGCGGACGTGGTCGAAGTGCAGGCGGCCGTTGTCGATGCCGTTGAGCCCGCCCTTGAGGCCGTCGTCCTCACCGCCGATGCCCGGCAGGAAGGCGCCGTCCTCGTCACGCAGCGGCACGTAGAAGCAGTGCACGCCGTGGCTCACGCCGTTCGAGATGAGCTGCGCGAAGACCGTCGCCGCGATGCCGTGCAGCGCCGCGTTGCCGAGGTAGTCCTTCCAGGCGCCGCGGAACGGCGTGTGGATGACGAACTCCTCGGTCTCGGGGTCGTAGGTCGCGGTCGTGCCGATGGAGGCGACATCCGATCCGTGTCCCGTCTCGGTCATCGCGAACGCGCCGGGGATCTCGAGGCTCATGATGCCGGGCAGCCACTTGTCGTGGTGCTCCTTCGTGCCGAGCTGATGCACGGCCGACCCGAACAGGCCCCACTGCACGCCCGACTTGATCTGCAGGCTCGGATCGGCCGTCACGAGCTCCTCGAAGCCCGCGATGTTCGCGCCGTTGTTGTCCTCGCCGCCGTACTCCTTCGGGAAGGCCCGGTGGACCGTGCCGTTCTCGACGAGCAGGTGCAGCTGGCTCAGCACACGCTCGCGGTGCTCGTCCATGCCGAGGTCGTCGACGCGGTGGAACGCGGGATCCTTGAGCATCTCGCGCGCTTCGCGGCGCGCGTCGGCCCAGGTTCCGAGGAGCAGGTTCGTGACGGCATCGAGATCGATGCGGGGGTCGGATGCCTCGGCCGCGGTGTGCGGTGCGGTGGGCGCTCCGCCGGCGGGCGTGCGCTTGCTCGTGGCGGGCTTCTTGGAACGGACGGCGGCGTCGGCCATGGCACATCACCTCTCGGGTGAAGGGGGGAACGGAGTCGTTTTTCACGGTAGAACTTCCACAACGTCCCTCCAACACGGTTAGCGCTTGTTCACAAAATGAGCGGCGGCCGTGGGTGAGCGCGGTTGTGCGGTCCCGACATCCAGGCCCTCGGTCGACGGTTTCGTCGGTCGCGTCGAGTCCGCCGGATCGGGACCCGCCGCGAGGTCGGAGGCTCGGCCTAGACTCGCGGCGTGATGAGTCGTGCCGCCCTGCAGATGACGCTCGTGCCGTGGTCGGACGTCGACTTCGCAGTGCTCGAGCGTGCGAACTCGGTCGCGATGACCGAGTACCTCGGCGGCGTCGAATCGCCCGACGATCTCGTCGCCCGGCACGCGGAGTACGTCGCCTTCGCCGAGACGGGCGAGGGCGCGATGTTCCGCGTCGAGGTCGACGGCGAGCCGGCCGGGTACGCCGGCTGGTGGAGCGAGCAGCACGAGGGCGAGCCCGTGTGGGAGGTCGGCTGCGCCGTGGAGCCCGGGTGGCAGGGGCGCGGCGTCGCGACGGAGGCGGTGCGGCGCGTCATCGCCCTCGCGCGCGAGAGCGATCCGCGGCCTGTCGTCGGATACGGGCAGGTCGGCAACGCGGCATCCCGAGCCCTCTGTCTGCGGGTCGGGTTCGCGCATCGCGGCACCGGGGTGTTCCCGTCCGACGACGGCGACGTCGAGGTCGACATCTGGATGATCGACTGACATGAGCGTGACACTGCACCGCTGGAGCACCGATGACCTTCCCGTGCTGGAGCGGGCGAACACGGCCGAAATGACGCGGCACATCGGAGGCCCCGAGGCGCACGAGAAGGTCGTCGAGCGGCACGCGCGCTACCTGCGACTGGGCGAATCGGACGAGGCGCACATGTTCCGCGTCGACGTCGACGGGGCTCCCGCGGGATCGATCGGGTGGTGGCGCGTCGAGCACGACGGCCGACCCGCCTACGAGACGGGCTGGGCGATCGAACCGCCGTGGCAGGGCCGGGGCGTCGCGAGCGAGGCGCTGCGCCGGCTCATCACCGACGTGCGCGCCGACGGCGAGCGCGACCTCCTGGTGGCGTACCCCGGAGTGGAGAACCCCGGGTCGAACGCCCTGTGCCGGCGCGCGGGCTTCGCCCTGACCGCCACGCGCACGATGCCGTGGCGCGGCGGCGAGCTGACCTTCCACGTCTGGGAGCTCGACATGTCGCCCCTCGACCTCGCGGGCCGCGCGCCCGATGTCGAGGAGCGGTTCGAGACGCTCGAGGGTTCGCGCTGGTCGCGGCACTACACGCCGCACTGGTCCTCCCGTGAGCGCACGGCCGCACGATACGACCTCGACCCGGACGGACTCGCGCTGCGGATCGACGACGACACGCCGCCGTGGGCGCCCGACCTCGACGGCGACCTGCGCGTCTCGCACGTCCAGACGGGCCAGTACTCGGGGCCTGCGGGCTCAGGAGTCGGGCAGCACCGCTTCCGCCCCGGGCTCGTCGTGCGCGAGGAGCAGCCCGAATTCCGCGGCTGGCTGGTGCGCGGCGGGGTCATCGAGGCGCGCCTGGCCGCGGTGCGGCATCCGTCCGTCATGGTCGCGCTCTGGCCGATCGGCTTCGAGGAGCGTCCCGAGGACTGCGGCGAGATCTGCATCGCCGAGATCTTCGGGTCCGAGCTCGACGACGACGGCGGATGGGTCGGGGTTGGGGTCAAGCCGCAGAACGACCCCCGCCTACGGGAGGACTTCGAGAAGGTGCGGGTCGAGGGCGACCTCACGGCCTTCCACGACTACGCCGTCGAGTGGACGGCCGAGCGCCTGCGGTTCTTCATCGACGGGCGCTGGGTCAAGACCGTCGCCCAGAGCATCGACTACCCCGTGCAGCTCATGCTCGACGTGTACGAGTTCCCGCCCGAGGACGGGGCTCGGGATGCCGCGGCCCTGCCGCACCGCTTCCGGGTGGCGTGGGTGCGTTCCTACCCGCCGGCAGCCGGGGCCGCCGGCTACTGAGCCGCTCTGTGCCGCCGAGCCGCGCCTCCCGGTCGCTGAGCCACGCTCTCCCCGGTCGTCGAGCGAGACGAAACGCTGTGAGTCAGAGCGTCAGGCCGTGGCCGAAGCGGAAGAGCGGGTCGGCCGTGTCGAACGGCACGTCGGGGCGGGATGCCTCGACCGCGGCCATCGACGAGGGCACGTCGAACGGCAGCCGGCCCGTCGCCGGTGCGGCGCCCGTCAGCACATCCAGGAGCGCACCGGGGTTCACTCCCCAGTTCGCGACGACGGCGTGCGCGGCCTCGGCGATCGGTCCGAGGATCGCGGGGCGGTCCAGGAACACGTCGACGATCGTGGGGACGTCCGACGCGACCTCCCGCACGTGCGCGATGGTCTCGCCTCCGAAGTCGAGCGATCCCGCGTGGAAGAAGTTCTCGAACATCGTGTCGCGCTGCTCGAACGGCGCGTGCAGGCGCAGGATCGCGGCATCCGCCTCTTCCGGCGTCTCGACCACGACGCCGTAACGGCCGGCCGTCTCGGCGTCGATGCCTTCGACGTAGAGCTTCGGCGATCCGGCGAGCGGAAGGAGGGCGTCGCGGTTGGTCAGCACGGCGATCGAGGCGCGCTGCGCCGCCTCGCCGGCCGCGCGGAACTCGGCCGAGCCGACGATGTCGTCGGCCGCCTCGGCGTCGACGTACGGGTTCTCGAAGAGGCCGAGCAGGAACTTCTCGCGCAGCAGGCGGCGTGCCGAGACATCCACTCGCTCTTCACTGACCTGGTCGTCCTCGATGAGCGCGATGAGCAGGTTCGGGTCGTGCTCGCCGCCGAACTGGTCGGCGCCCGCGTCGAGCACCTTGATCATGCGCTCAGCGGGCGTGAGGTGCTCGACCCCCCACGCGCGGGCCGAGAAGTCGTGGCCCATGATCGGCTGGTCGGTGATGAGGCCCCAGTCGGTGCACACGATCCCGTCGAAGCCGAATCGCTCCCGCAGCAGGCCCGTGAGCACCGACTTGTTGAAGCCGAACCCGACCTCTTCGTACTCGGTGCCCATCGGCATGCCGTAGTACGGCATGATCTGGCGTCCGCCGGCGGCGAACACGGCCTCGAAGGGCTTGAGGTGCAGCTCGAACTGACCCCCGGGGTAGACCTGCTCGCGGCCGTAGTCGAAGTGCGGGTCTTCGCCGTCCTTCTGCGGACCTCCGCCCGGGAAGTGCTTCGTCATGGTCGAGACCGAGCCCTCGCCGAACGCCTCGCCCTGGAACCCCCGCACGTATGCGGCGCCGAGCTCGCCCGCGAGGTCGGCGTCCTCGCCGAAGGTCTGCAGCTGGCGCGCCCACCGCGGCTCGGTCGCGAGGTCGACCTGCGGGTGCAGTGCGACGCGGATGCCGACCGCCGTGTACTCGCGGCGCGCGATGTCGGCGAAATTCTCGACGAGTGCGGCATCGTGCGTCGCGGCGAGGCCGAGCGGCTCGGGCCACTGCGAGAAGGGACCCGCGAAGAAGGACGCGCCGGGGTTGTCGTTGAACGCGTGGCGGGGATCGGTCGAGATCGTCACGGGGATGCCGAGACGAGTGGATGCCGCGAGCTCCTGGAGCTTGTTCTGCCAGCGCGCGATGTCGCCTGCCGTCGGCGCGATGCCGAGCAGGTTGAAGTGCGTCATCGAGCGCCCGACGACGTACTCGGCGTTCGAGGCCATGCCGAAGACGGGGTCACCCTCGGACAGCTCGCCGCCCTCACCCATCGCGATCATCGTGTGGAAGAACAGCCCGGCCTTCTCGGCGACGGTCATCTGGGCCAGCAGGATCTCGACGCGCTCGTCGATGGGAAGCGAGGAGTCGCGGTAGCGCGTGTCGAGGTCGGCGGTGGTCACGGCGTCGTTGCTCATGCTGTCAGCATAAACCGAATAGCGCTAGGTTTTCTAGTGCGAGCGTGCGAGGAGGGCCTCAGCCGGGGAGGTTGACCTCCAGGGCGGCGATCACGGCGGGGTCGTCCGGCTCGGTGTGCGGGCGGAATCGCAGGACTTCGCGGTCGGGCGTGACCATGAACTTCTCGAAGTTCCACGTGACGCGACCGGCCTTGCCGGCGGCATCCGGAGCCTTCTTCAGCTCGGTGTACAGCGGGTGCTCCTTGCGGCCGTTGACCCGGACGCGGTCGAGCACGGGGAACGAGATGCCGTACGTCATCGAGCAGTACTCCTTGATGGCGTCGTTGCTGCCGAGCTCCTGCAGGAACTGATTGCTCGGAAAGCCGAGCACCTGGAAGCCGCGCTCGCCGTACTCACGCTGCAGACGCTCGAGCGTCTCGTACTGCGGCGCGAGGCCGCACCGCGACGCGACGTTGACGATCATGAGCAGCTTGCCGTCGTAGTCGGCGAGCGTCTGCGTCTCGCCGTCCATCGTCTGAAACGGGATGTCTTGGAGGGTCATACCGGGATTCAACCGGAGATAGGTGTCCGGTGTTCCTAGAACAGGCCGGTGATCCGCCCGTCGTCGTCGACGTCGATCGTGTTGGCGGCCGGGACGGCGGGCAGACCGGGCATCGTCATGATGTCGCCGCAGACCATGACGACGAAGCGCGCACCCGCTGCGAGCCGGACCTCGCGGATGTCGACGACGTGCCCCGACGGCGCCCCGCGCAGCTTCGGATCCGTCGAGAACGAGTACTGCGTCTTGGCGACGCAGACGGGATAGTGTCCGTACCCCTCATCCTGGAGTCGCCTGATCTGGGCACGGACGGCGGTCGACGCGGTGATGTCGGATGCCCCGTATACGCGTGTCGCGATCATGCGCATCTTCTCCCAGAGCGTCGCGTCATCCGGGTACGTGAAGTGCAGTCCGCCCCGTGGCTGAGCGGGCTCGGCGTGCTCCGAGGGCTCGGCGCACAGCCGCACGACCTCGCGGGCGAGCTCCTCGGCGCCGGCGCCACCCTGCGCGAAGTGGCGGGCGACGACGGCCCTCGCGCCGGCCCGCTCGACGGCGGCGACGAGGGCCTGCGTCTCGGCATCCGTGTCCTCCTGACGGTGGTTGATCGCGACGACGGCGGGGATCCCCCACGTGTCGCGCACCGTGGTGAGGTGCCGCACGAGGTTGACGGTTCCGCGCTCGAGCGCCGCGACGTCCTCGGTCGGCAGATCGGCGACCTCGACGCCGCCGTGGTACTTCATGGCCCGGACGGTCGCGACGATGACGGCCGCCGAGGGGCGCAGCCCCGTCGAGCGGCACAGGATGTCGACGAACTTCTCGGCGCCGAGGTCGGCCCCGAAGCCGGCCTCGGTCACGACGATGTCGGCGAGGCGCAGTGCGGACTGCGTCGCGATCGCCGAGTTGCAGCCGTGCGCGATGTTCGCGAACGGGCCGCCATGCACGAACGCGGGAGTGTGCTCGAGCGTCTGCACGAGATTCGGGGCGAGCGCATCACGCAGGATCGCGGCCATCGCCCCGTGCGCCTCGAGGTCGCGCGCGTAGACGGGCTGCCGGTCGCGCGTGTGCCCGATGACGATGTCGCCGAGGCGCTGCTTGAGGTCGGCAAGCCCTGTCGCGAGGCAGAAGATCGCCATGACCTCGCTCGCCACGACGATGTCGAAGCCCGACTCGCGCGGATACCCGTTGCCCGGCCCGCCGAGCCCGACGACGACGTCGCGCAGCGCGCGGTCGTTGACGTCGAGCACGCGGCGCCACGTGATGCGGCGGAGGTCGATGCCGAGTGCATTGCCCTGGTGGATGTGGTTGTCGATGAGCGAGGCGAGGAGGTTCGTCGCGACGGCGATCGCCGAGAAGTCGCCCGTGAAGTGCAGGTTGATGTCCTCCATCGGGACGACCTGGGCGTAGCCGCCGCCGGCCGCGCCGCCCTTCATGCCGAAGACCGGTCCGAGGGCGGGCTCGCGGAGGCAGATCATGGCGCGCTCGCCGATCCGCGTGAGCGCGTCGCCGAGCCCCACCGTGGTCGTCGTCTTGCCCTCGCCCGCCGGCGTGGGCGACACGGCAGTCACGAGCACGAGCCGGCCCGTCGGGCGGTCGGCGATCGAGTCGAGGAACCGGAGCGAGACCTTCGCCTTGTGGCGCCCGTACGGCTCGAGGCTCTCCTCGGGGATGCCGAGGCCGTCCGCGATCTGCGCGATGGGCCGCATCTGCGCGCCCTGGGCGATCTCGATGTTGCTGAGCCCCACTGGTCCTCCGCTCGTCACCGTCGACGGGGCCAGCCTAAAGCGTGGTCCCGGGCCACCCCGCCGTCCGCGCGCCGGCTCCACGGTCCCCGAGCCTGCCGAGGGGTCGAGCCCGAGCGACGGCGACGCCTCGGCAGGCCCAGCGACCCGGGGCGGGGCGCCCGAAGAGGGCTACGCCGCGGCGATCACCGCGAGCACGGCCTCGCCGTAGGTCTCGCGCTTCTTCGCGCCGATGCCCGAGATGCCGTCGAGGTCTGCCGACGACGACGGCCGGGACGCCGCGAGCGCGCGGAGCGTCGCATCGTTGAACACGACGTAGGCGGGAACACCCTGCTCGCGTGCGGCCGAGGCGCGCCACGTGCGCAGCGCCTCGAAGAGGTCGCGATCCCCCGGGTCGACGGCCTCGGACACCGTGGTGCGGCGCACCGACGTCGGCCCGCGGCGTCCGAGCACGTCGCGGCGCAGCAGCACCTGCCTCTCGCCGCGCAGGACGTCGCTCGCGGAGTCGCCGAGCGCGAGCGTGCCGTACTCGCCGCGCGCGACGAGCAGGCTCGTGGCGAGCAGCTGCCGCACGACGCCGCGCCAGTCCTGCTCCGAGAGGTCGGCCCCGATCCCGAAGGTTTTGAGCTCGTCGTGGCGCTGCTGCGTGACGCGATCCGTCTTGTTGCCGCGCAGGATGTCGATGAGCTGGCCTGCGCCGAACGCCTGGTTGCGCTCGCGCTGCAGGCGCACGATCGTCGACATGAGCTTCTGAGCCGCGACGGTGCCGTCGAACGTCTCGGGCGGCTGCAGGCACGTGTCGCAGTTGCCGCACGGCGTGGAGTCCTGACCGAAGTATCCGAGCAGGTTCTGCCGACGGCATCCCACCGTCTCGCACAGGGCGAGCATCGCGTCGAGGTGCTGTCCGAGGCGCGTCTTGAAGCCGCGGTCGCCGGGACTCTGATCGATGAGCCGGCGCTGCTGCACGACGTCGCCGAGACCATACGCCATCCATGCGACAGCGGGGTCGCCGTCGCGGCCCGCGCGACCCGTCTCCTGGTAGTAGCCCTCGACGGACTTCGGCAGGTCGATGTGGGCGACGAACCGGACGTCGGGCTTGTCGATGCCCATGCCGAACGCGATGGTCGCGACCATGACGACGCCGTCGTCGCGGAGGAACCGCGACTGGTTCGCGGCGCGGAGGGAGGCATCGAGACCCGCGTGGTACGGCAGCGCGTCGATGCCCTGCGTGCGCAGGTACTCGGCAGTCTGCTCCACCGACTTGCGGCTCAGGGCGTAGACGATTCCGGCGCCGGAGCCCGCGTCGATCGACCGGATGAACGAGACGAGCTGCTTGCGCGGCTCGTTCTTGGCCTCGATGCGGTACTGGATGTTGGGCCGGTCGAAGCTCGCGACGAAATGCCGCGCCGTCGGCAGGTCGAGCCGCTGCGTGAGCTCGCGGTGGGTCTCGCGCGTCGCGGTCGCCGTGAGCGCCATGCGCGGAACGCCCGGGAAGCGCTCGGCGAGATCGCCGAGCGCGAGGTAGTCGGGGCGGAAGTCGTGGCCCCACTGCGAGACGCAGTGGGCTTCGTCGATCGCGATGACGCTGAGCCGCCCGCGCTGCAGCAGCGACGTCGTCGCGGCGGCCGACAGCCGCTCGGGAGCGACGTAGAGCAGGTCGAGCTCGCCCGCGAGGAAGGCCTGCTCGACGGTCTGCCGCTCGGCCGGACCCTGCGTCGAGTTGAGGTACGCGGCCCGCACGCCGTTCGCGACGAGGGCGTCGACCTGGTCGTGCATGAGCGCGATGAGGGGGCTCACGACAAGTCCCGTGCCCGGTCGGGCGAGCGCCGGCACCTGGTACGTGATGCTCTTGCCGCCACCCGTCGGCATGAGCACGACGGCGTCGCCGCCGCCGATGACGTGGTCGACGACATCCGCCTGGTCGCCGCGGAAGTCGTCGTAGCCGAACACCTCGCGCAGGATCTCGCGCGCCGGTACGCCCGTGAAGTCACGCGCGCGGGGCGCGAGCGCGGCAGGTGCGACGGGCCCCGGCGCACCCCACGCGTAGTCGGGCGGAGGCTCGAACTCGTCGGGCGGCGGGGCGAAGTCGTCCGCAGCCCATTCGAGGTCGGCGTACGGGTCGCCCTGCGGAATGCTCACTCGTCCCAGGGTAGCCGCGGCGGCGGACGCTCCCGCCTGGGGAGGAGCGGATGAGACATCCCGACTCCCGCCGCATGCCGCCGGCGAGCAGCCGGGGTCAGAGCCGCACGACCTCCGTGATCCGCACGACGGCGGTTCCGGCCTCTTCCGACGCCGCGAGGTCGACTTCGCCGCGGATGCGCCAGTCGTGGTCGCCGGCGGGGTCGTCGAGCGTCTGCTCGAGCTTCCAGATTCCGGATGCCGCGGCATCCGTCTCATCGATCGTCACGAGTCTCGGGGACCGCGCCGGGCCTCCCGTCAGGAGCACGTCGTGGTCCTCGAAGTAGGCGTCGAGCGCGGCGGGCCAGTCGACGTCGGGGTCCAGCGCGACGAGCTCGTCGTCCTTCTGCAGCGCCGCGAACTGGACGCGGCGGAACAGCTCGTTGCGCACGAGCACGAGGAACGCGCGCCGGTTCGTCAGGACGGACGGCGGGGCGGGCGGCACGACGGGAGCCTCGGGATCCGAGACCGGATTGATCAGCGCCTCCCACTCGTCCACGAGGCTCGAGTCGACCTGCCGCACGAGCTCGCCGAGCCACTCGACGAGGTCGAGCAGGTCGGAGGTCTGCGCCTCGACCGGGACGGTCTGGCGGATCGCACGGTAGGCGTCGCTCAGGTAGCGCAGCACGAGTCCCTCGCTGCGGGCGAGCTGATAGAGCGAGATGAGCTCGGAGAACGACAGCGCGCGTTCGAACATGTCGCGCACGACCGACTTGGGCGACAGCTCGAAGTCGCGGATCCACGGCTGGCTCGACGCGAACACCTCGTACGACTGCGCGAGCAGCTCTTCGAGAGGCTTGGGGTGCGTGACCTCCTCGAGCGCCTCCATCCGCTGGTCGTAGTCGAGGCCCTCCTGCTTCATGGCCGCGACGGCCTCGCCGCGCGCCTTGAACTGCTGCTGCGCAAGCACGGGCCGCGGGTCGTCGAGCGTCGCCTCGATGACGCTCACGACATCGAGCGCGTAGTGGCCAGTGCCGGCGCTTTTCACTGCGCTCCCCGAACCCCCCGCCATTCGGACGATTGCACCGAATTCGGATGGATCCGCCTCATCGGTCCGAATATCGTGCAATCGTCCGGGTGAAGAGGGCGGGCGGGATGCCGCGCCCGCGGAATCGTCCGGGTCGAGCAGGCCGATCGCGGCGAGCGCGAACGGAGACAGCGGCTGGTTGAGCGCGAAGTTCGGCTGCAGATCCACCGTGAGCCGGATCTCGCCGGTCGCGGCATCCACCTCCACGACGTCCGCCGCGAGCAGCGTGCGGAAGATCGCGAGCGCCCGTCGCGCGAGCGCGAACTGGCGGGCGGCGGGCTCGTGGTTGTCGCGGACGAGCGCGCGGACGTTCGCGAACACGTCGCCGCCGCGCGCGATGACGTTGATGAGCATCGCGGCGGTGAGCTGCAGCTGCGGCACGAGCGGCTCGGGCTCGGCCTCCACGAGACGCTCGAACGAGCCGAGGCCCCAGTTGACGACGCCCGTCGGCGCCTTCTTGCGCACGATCTTGCGGCGCTTGGCGGGGTCGTCGCCGGCTTTCGCGAGCGCGACGGAGTTCTCGATCTCCCACTCCGGCGCCATGACCACGACGTTCCCGTGCGTGTCGAACCCCGCCCGACCCGCACGCCCCGCGATCTGGTGGAACTCGCGCGCGCTGAGCTGCCGCATCCGCTGTCCGTCGTATTTCGACAGCGCCGTCACGAGCACCGTCCGGATCGGCACGTTGATGCCGACTCCGAGCGTGTCGGTGCCGCAGATGACCCGGAGGAGCCCCCGCTGCGCGAGCGTCTCGACGAGCCGGCGGTAGCGGGGCAGCATGCCCGCGTGGTGCACGCCGATGCCCGCGCGTACGTACCGCGAGAGGGTGCGGCCGAACGCCGTCGTGAACCGGAAGCCGCCGATCGCCTCGGCGATCTCGTCGCGCTGCTCGCGGCTCACGATCCTGATCGACGACAGCGCCTGCGCCCGCTCCATCGCGGCCGCCTGCGAGAAGTGCACGATGTAGATGGGCGACTGCCCCGTCTGCAGCAGCTCTTCGACCGTCTCGTGCACGGGTGTCCGCGCGTACGAGAAGTTGAGCGGCACGGGCCGCTCGACTCCTGTGATGCGCGCGACGGGACGGCCCGTGCGTCGCTCGAGGTCCTCGGCGATCGTCGCGACGTCGCCGAGGGTCGCCGACATGAGGATGAACTGCGCGCGCGGCAGGAGCAGGAGCGGGATCTGCCAGGCCCCGCCGCGGTCGGGGTCGCCGTAGTAGTGGAACTCGTCCATCACGACCTGGTCGACCGCGGCGTCCGGCCCCTGACGCAGCGCGAGGTTCGCGAGGATCTCGGCCGTGCAGCACACGATCGGCGCGTCCGGGTTGACCGACGAGTCGCCCGTCACCATGCCGACGCTCTCGGCGCCGAAGATGTCGACGAGGGCGAAGAACTTCTCGCTCACGAGCGCCTTGATCGGCGCCGTGTAGTAGCTGCGTCCGCCGTGGGCGAGCGCGAAGGCGTGTGCCGCGACCGCGACGAGCGACTTGCCCGTGCCGGTCGGCGTCGAGAGGATGACGTTCGCCCCCGACACGATCTCGATGACGGCCTCGTCCTGCGCGGGGTAGAGCGTGAGGCCGCGGTCCAGGGCCCAGTCGACGAAGCCCGCATAGGCGGCATCCGCATCCGCACCGCGGGGCACGGCATCCAGCAGTGTGAGCGGCATGACCCGAGTCTGCCAGGGACGGAGTGCGGGCTCCGACCCTGACAGACCCGAGAGAACCGCGGTCGCGGCCTAGGGCGCGAGCGCAAGCGCCTGCGCGATGATCGCCGCGTACGCCGCCTGACCCGGGGCGTTCGGGTGGAATCCGCGATCGACGGGCTTGGCCGTGGACGGCATAAGGCCGCTGATCCAGGCGTCTCCCGTGTCGCAGAAGCCGTGACCGTCGAAGCTCGCGACGCCCGGCACGGCGCCGTTGACGTCGACGTAGAGCGCCTTCGGGTCGCCCGAGGCGAGGACTCCCTGCGCGATGAGGCCGTTCGCGACGCCGGTGGCCTGGTCGACCTGCTGCGCCTCGTCAGGGCTGTAGGTGAGCGGCGTGCGGATCCCCGCCTCGGGCCGGTCGAGCAGACCCGTCCCGCACGTCCCGGTGAAGTCCCCGAAGAAGAACGGATAGCCCGTCACCACGATCTCCGCATTCGGCGCGGCCGCCCGGATCGCGCCGACCAGCATCGTGATCCTGTCATTCAGCGGGACGGCGGGCGGCGTCAGTCCCGGCAGGGCCGTCAGCGATCCCAGCGCGAGATACAGCGCCGTGCTGCAGTCGATGGGGTTGATCTCGTTGCTGCAGGCGATGACGGCCGAACCCCAGCTGCCTCCCGCCCACTGCACGTCGTTGACGCCCACGGTGAGGGTCACGAGTTCTGTCGCCGGCCCGAGCGCGCCCGAGGCCACCGCTGCGGGCAGCTGGACCGTGCCGACCGCGAGGGTCGACGCCCCCGAGCACGCGCGCGTGACGGCCGAGAGCCCGAGGCTCTTGGCGAGCTGCATCGGGTACGACTTCTTCTTGGACTGGAGACAGCCGTCATCGGCGATGTACGGCAGCAGGCCGTTTCCGCCGGCCACCGAGTCGCCCAGAGCCACGTAGTCGACGGGATCCGCCGCCTGAGCGGCCGGTGCGAGCCCCACCGCCATCGTCGCCGTAAGCCCCAGTGCCGCGAGCGCGGCGATGATGCGTCGTTTCATGATTCCCCTTTGAATCGCGCGAGCCGACGGCCCGCTCCCCAGTGCACCCCCGCGGCTCCCCAGCACGCGAGATAGCGCCGAGGATAGACCTGTCGGCGCACGAACGACAGTGGGTCGCGTGGCGCGACAGGCCGCCGCGGACCTACGGTGAGGTGACGGACGGAAGGACCCCTGTGAGCGACCTCGACCACACCACGGTGACCCGCAACGACACGACCCACCGCTACGAGCTGCGCGTCGGCGAGCTCCTCGTGGGCTTCACGATGTTCCGCATCGATCAACAGGGGCGGCTGAACTTCCCGCACACCGAGATCGACCCCGCGTTCCGGGGGCGCGGACTCGCACAGACTCTCGTCGCGGAAGCGATGACGGATGTCGCGGCCCGCGGCGAGACTGTCGTGCCCCACTGCCCCGTCGTGACGGCGTATCTTCGCAGGAACGACGTGCCCGGACTCACGGTGGAGTGGCCCGAGCACGCCAACCCGGAGTGAGGATCGACGGATGACGCGACTCGACGTGGACGCGCCCGAGCAGCCCGCCGCGGCGACGGCGTGCGACGGGCCTCGCGCGCTCCTGCTCGAGTCGCGCGAAGTGCCGCTCGGCGGCATCCGCGCGATGGAGGTGCACCGCACGCTGCCGCAGCGCGACCTCCCGATGGTGGGAGCGTGGTGCTTCCTGGACCGCTTCGGGCCGCAGGTCACGACGATGCGCGTCGAGCCGCATCCGCACATCGGACTGCAGACTGTCACGTGGCCTCTCGTCGGCGATGTGCGTCACCGCGACTCGATCGGCAGCGACGTCGACGTGTCGCGCGGGGCGCTCAATCTCATGACGAGCGGGGCCGGCATCTCGCACTCGGAGTACTCCCTCGGCGAGGGCGACGTGCCGCTCGACGCGCTGCAGCTGTGGGTCGCGCTGCCCGAATCGCGGCGCCACGGCGCACCCGCGTTCGAGCGGCACGAGGCGCTGCCCCGGCTCGCCGTGCCGGCCGTGACCGGCGGGTCCGGCGAAGCGGCGGGCGAGCCCGGCGAGGCGGTCGTCGTGCTCGGCTCCCTCGGGGGCGTCGACTCCCCCGCGACCGCGTACACGCCCATCGTGGGCGCCGAGCTGCGCATTCCGGCGGGCTCGCGCGTGCGGCTCCCGCTCGATCCCGCGTGGGAGCATGCGCTCGTCGGCGTCGAGGGGACGGTCGTCGTGCATGCCGCGACGTCGGAGGCGGAGTCCTCCGTCGACCTCGACCGCCACCATCTGCTGTACCTCGGCATCCATCGCGAGGCGATCGAGATCTCGGCGCCGGACGGTGCGACGCTCTTCGTGCTGGGCGGCGAGCCGTTCGAGGACGACATCGTGATGTGGTGGAACTTCGTCGGCCGCTCGCATGAAGAGATCGTCGAAGCGCGCGAGGAGTGGGAGGCCCGCAGCGACCGGTTCGGCCGCGTGGAAGGGCACGGCGACGTGCGGATTCCCGCGCCGCCACTCCCCGCCGTGCGGCTCACGCAGCGCAGACGCCGGGTCTGAGGCATCCGGTCGCTCTCGGGAAGCGCCGGAAATAAAACGTTGCGCGGCATCATTGGCGCGCAACGCGTTCACCCTAGCGCGCGTCCGCGGGCCGGTGGAATGCCTTCAGATGAGAAACCCATAACGCCTGCGGTTACGCTGATCGGGTGCCTTCCTCGACCCGGCTCTCGACGAGCGTCCTGCTCACCTGCGCCGCGATCGGCGTGGCGACAGGAGTCCTGGGAGGCGTCGCCGGCTGGCTGACCCCCGTCGTCCTCGCGACGGCGCCCATCCTGTACGGCTTCATCCTGGGCGCGCACGTCCTGCCGGGCATCATCGCGCAGGAGCTCATCCGACGCCCGTGGGTCGCCCTCATCTCGCACGTCGTGGCGGCTCTCGTCGCGAGCGCGATGGCTCCGCAGTGGGCGTTCCGGTTCATCGGCACGGCCATCCTCTTCGGCGGCATCCAGGAGATCGTCGCGGCGCTCACTCGCTACCGCGTGTGGCAGGCCTGGCGCTTCTTCATCTCGGCGCTCATCATCGGCGCGCTCGTCGCGGTCGTCGTGGCTTTCGCGGCTCACCTGTCGGCGCTCGCGCCGTGGGCGCAGATCGTCTACCTCGCCGTCGCGGTCCTCGGACCCGTCGCATGGACGGCGGCGGGCCTCGGCATCGGGGCGGCGCTGCGCCGTGCGGGCGTCGCGCGGGGCGCCCAGCGCTGATTCCGCTTCGCGCCGGAGGTTAGGGCAGGCTAAGTTAGGGGAGACTCAGTAGCCCTCCCCCGCTTGGATGACCGTGACCGCTCCGCGACGCGACACCTCTGCCGCGCTCTCCGCGGAGGCCGAAGCACCCCCGCTCCTCGCGGTGCGGGATCTCGCGATCACGCATGAGGGCGCGGATGCCGCGACCCCCGCCGCGGCGACCTTCCAGGTGCGCGTGGGCGAGGTCGTGCTCATCCTCGGTCCGAGCGGATCCGGCAAGTCGACGCTCGCGCTCGCGCTGAACGGGCTCATCCCGCACGCCGTCCCCGCGACCGTCGAGGGCACGGTGCTCGTCGACGGCATCGACACGTCCACCGCGACCGTTGCGACGCTTTCGACGCGCGTCGGGATGGTCTTCCAGGACCCCGACGCCCAGCTCGTCACCGGCACGGTCCTCGACGAGGTCGCCTTCGGTCCCGAGAACCTCCGGATGCCGGTCGACGACGTGCTCGCGCGCGCCGAGACGGCGCTGCGCCGCGTCGGGCTGTGGGAGCGGCGGCGCGAGAACCCCGACCGGCTGTCCGGCGGCGGCCGCCAGCGCCTGGCGATCGCCTGTGCGCTCGCGATGGGCTCGCCGCTGCTGGTCCTGGACGAGCCGACCGCGAACCTGGACCCGCGCGGCATCGACGAGGTCTATGCCGCGCTCGCCGACCTCGTGGCCGCCGGCGACCGGGCGATCGTGCTCGTCGAGCACAACCTCGACGCCGCCGTCGGGTTCGTCGACCGGGTCGTCGTGCTCGACCACGACGGCCGTCTCGTCGCCGACGGCCCGGCCGGGGACGTGCTGCGCCGCCGCGCGGAAGAGCTGCACGACCTCGGCGTGTGGCTGCCGACCTCGACCCTCGCGGCCCTGCGCCTCCGGGCGGCCGGCTACGCGCTCGACCCCCTGCCGCTCACGCCCGCCGAGCTTCACGACGCCCTCGAGGCGGTCGAGGCTCCCTCTGCCGCCGGCCCCACGCCGGCCGCCGGGCCACACCCCGTCGCGGAGCCTGCCGAAGCGTCGCACCACAACCCCTCGGCATGCTCGGCGACCGCCCCCGGCTCGGGCACCGTGAGTGGCTCGAGGACCGCAGCGGGCTCGTCGACCGTGAGTGGCTCGACCCCGGCGATCACCGTCCGCGGACTCACCCTCCACCGCGGCCGCACGCGCGTTCTCCACGACATCGACCTCGACGTCCACGCAGGAGAGTTCGTCGCGATCGTCGGAGCAAACGGCGCGGGCAAGACGAGCCTCATCCAGGCGATCGCAGGCGTCGTGACCCCGCCGCGCGGGACGGTGCACCTCGGCGACCCTTCGACGGGCTCAGGACACCGTCTCGACGTCGGGCGCGCCGACGCCCGCACCCTGTCGTCGCGCATCGGCTTCGTCTTCCAGAACCCCGAGCACCAGTTCATCGCCCACACCGTGTACGACGAGCTCGCCCACGGCCTGCGGCTGCGGCACCTGCCCGACGCCGAGGTGCGCGAGCGCACCGAGCACGTGCTCGAGCGCTTCGGCCTCTCGTCCAAGGCCGCATCCCACCCCTTCCTGCTCTCCGGCGGCCAGAAGCGCCGCCTCTCCGTGGGCACGGCCCTCGTCGCGGGCGCGCCCGTCCTCGCGCTCGACGAGCCCACGTTCGGCCAGGATCGCGCCCGGGCCGACGAGCTGCTCCGGCTGCTGCGCGAGCTCAACGACGAGGGCACCACGATCCTCGTCGTGACCCACGACATGCAGCTCGTGACCGAGCACGCCGACCGCACCGTCGTCCTCGCCGAGGGGCGCGTCATCGCGCAGGGATCGACGGCCGACGTCTTCGCCGACGCCGACCTCGTCGAGCGCGCCGGCCTGCGGCTGCCGCCCCTGCGGCGCGCGCTGCACGGGCTGACGCGGCATCCCGAGCTCTCCCGCATCGCACGGCTCGCGGACCTTCCCGGGGCAGGTGCGGCATGACCCAGCTCGAGAGCACGTCGCGCGGGGACGGGCCCACGCGCCGAGAGGCTCCGGGGGCCGCGCCAGCGGCGCCTGGAGGAGGCGTGGGGACCCTCGACCCCTACGCCGAGGGTCCGGCGGCGTCCGCCGTCCGCTTCCTGTACCGGCTCAATCCCCTCACGAAGCTCGCGGGCCCGGCGCCCGCGATGGTGCTGCTGGTCTTCGTCCGGGATGCCGCGACCCCGCTCGCGTTCGTCGCCCTCGCGTACGCCGTGCTGCTGGTGGGCGTGCGCTTCACGCGGCGGCTCGCCCTCATGCTCTTCGTCGCACTGCCCGTCGCGGTCGCCGCGATCGGCGTCGGCTTCTCGGTGTGGACCGACCCGTCGCGCGTCGACCAGAGCGTCGTCGTGCTGCAGATCGGGTCGTGGACGCTCTACGGCGGGATGCTGCAGATCGGGTTCTCGACGGCGCTGCGGCTCGCCGCGATCGTGGCACTGTCGCTCATCTCGGGTCTCAGCACGACGGGCCCCGACCTTGCGCGCTCGATGGTGCAGCAGCTGCGCGTGCCGTACCGGATCGGATACACGGCGCTCGCGGCGTTCCGCTTCGTGCCGCGGTTCGGGCACGAGCTCGAGGTCATCCGCCAGGCGCACCGCGTGCGCGGCACCCATGGCGGGCGCGGGCCGTTCGCCGCGATCGCGCGCTGGGGCGGGTACATCGTGCCGCTCCTGGCGGGTGCGATCCGGCACGCCGAGCGCGTCGCGCTCGCGATGGACGCGCGCGCCTTCGGCGCCTACCCCGATCGCACCGAGCGGCACCTCGTGCCGTGGCGCGTGCGCGACACCGTCTTCGCGGTGCTGTTCCTCGCGGCATCCACTCTGCTCTTCTGGCTCTTCTTCCCGTGGGGTCTCGCGTGACGCCCTCTCGCGCGACAGCACGACAGACTCGCGAGACGTCACCTCTGTCATCGAAACGCCGTCGCGAACGGACACGAGCGAAGTCTCGCGGCGTCGCGCTCGTACGAAAGGATCCCGCATGTCTCTCAGCAGCCGACTGGTGAAGCCGCAGACGCAGGAGCTCGTCCACCTGCAGGTGCTGCGCACCGAGCGTCTCTCTGCGCACTGGATGCGCATCACGCTCGGCGGCGGCGAGATCGAGCGATTCCGGCCGATGGGCTTCGACCAGTGGTTCCGGATCTTCCTGCCGCTCGGCGGCGACGAAGGCCTGGAGCGCCTGCCCGCGAAGGCCCACAAGATCTTCGGCTACCTGCGCTACCTGCGCATCCCGGACGGCATGCGGCCCGTCATGCGCAACTACTCCGTACGCGCGTTCCGCCCCGCGACGGGCGAGCAGGGCGCCGAGATCGACGTCGACTTCGTGCTGCACGGCTCGGCCGCGGACGGCACAGCGGGCCCCGCATCACGCTGGGCCGAAACCGCGACGCCGGGCGAGAGCGTCGTGCTGATCGACGAGGGGCTCGCCTTCAACCCCGAGCGCGGCACCGACCGCGTCGTGCTGGTCGCCGACGAGACGGGGCTGCCGGCCGTCGCGAGCATCTGTGCGAGCCTTCCGGCGGACGCCGTCGGCATCGCGATCGTCGAGGTGCCGAGCGAGGAGGACGCCCTGCCCTTCGCACACCCCGAGGGCATCGACGTGCGGTGGATCGTCCGCGACCACGACGCGAAGGCCGGCGAACCGGCGCTCGCGGCGCTGACCGCTCTTTCGGATGCCGAGCTTCCCGCTGCGCCGTTCCACGCGTACATCGTGGGCGAGCAGGCGCTGCCGACGGGCGCGCGCCGCCACCTCGTGAACGACCGCGGCGCCGACAAGGATCGGGTGAGCTTCTGCGGCTACTGGCGCGTCGGCGCCGCGTCGCCCACTCCGAAGGCCCAGCAGCAGTCGACGGAGGTCGCCGCATGAGCCGCGTCACGACCGCGTACCTGCTGACGTGCGCCGCGATCGGCGTCGCCGGCGGGGCGCTCCTCGTCGCCGCGAACTGGGTCTCGACGGCGCTGTTCGCGGCGCTGCCGTTCTTCTCGGTCGCGATCGCGGGACTCTGGCTGCTCCCCGCCGTCGTCGCGCTGCGCCTGCTGCAGCGCCCTCTCGCGGGCCTGCTCGTCGGGCTCATCTCGGGCCTCGTGATCGTGCCCTTCTCGGGCTACGGCTTCGCGAGCGTCGCGACCAACCTCTGGTGGGCGTTCTTCGCCGAGCTGCCGTTCCTCATCGTCGCGTACCGCTTCTGGAAGACGTGGCAGCACTACGCGGGCGCTCTCGCCGTCGGCGCGGTCTACCCGATCCTCGCGTGGGCCTCCTTCGACCTGGGCTCCATGACGCTCGCGGTGCAGATCGGGTTCTTCGCGCTCGTCCTCGTGAGCGCCGTCGCAGGAACGGCTCTCGGCATCCTCGTGGCCGATCGCCTCGAGCGCGCAGGAGTCGCACGCCTCGCGCGCCGCCGGCCGAAGGCCGTCGCGGCCCCTGCCGGGACGGTGCCCACGCAGGACGGTCGCTGAGCTCGTCGAAGCGGCGGCATACGACCCTTCGGCAAGCTCGGGGACCGCGGTTCGGCTGGACGGGAACCGTGGTTCGGCTGGTCGGGGGTGCATGCTCGGGGACGGATGCCGCGTCCCCGCGGTCCGCCATGGTTAGAATCGCCGCAACCTGAACGAACAGGACGGCGGCATGGCACGACGTCGACGCACCGTTGCGCGGCACGCGCGGCTGCGCTCCCCGCATCCTGCCGCGCAGTTCGGCAAGATCCTCGTCGTCGCGCTCGCCGTCGTCATCGCGAGCGCCGGCAGCATCGCCGCGTACGCGACCTACGACCTCACGTCGAGCTTCACCGATGTCATCGTGGACGTCCCCGAGCAGGGCGCCGTTCCACCCGACATCGGCGCGATCGAGGGCGGCGTCAACGTGCTCGTGACGGGTATCGACGAGTGCGAGAAGGAGTTCGCCTACCTGTTCGGCGCACGCTGCACGGGCGCCGACCGCACAAGCCGCCTCAACGACGTCAACCTCCTCGTGCACATCTCATCGAACCCGCGGCGCGTGACGGTCGTCTCGTTCCCGCGCGATCTCATCGTGACGCTCCCGCCCTGCACGCGCGCCGACGGGAGCACCTTCGGCGGCGGCAGCGACCAGATCAACACGGCGTATCAGTACGGCGGGCTCGGATGCGTCGTCAACACCGTCTCGGCGCTCAGCGGCCAGAACATCCCGTTCGGCGCCGTCGTCACGTTCGGCGGGGTCATCAAGATCACCGACGCGATCGGCGGCGTCGACGTGTGCCTCGCCCGCGGCATCCGGGATCGCAACACGGGACTCGACCTCCCGGCGGGCACCCACACGATCTCGGGCGTGACGGCGCTGCAGTTCCTGCGGACGCGGTACGGCGTCGGCGACGGCAGCGACCTCGGCCGCGTCTCGAACCAGCAGCAGTACATGTCGAGGCTCGCGCGCAAGCTCGTGAGCGAAGAGGTGCTCTCGGACCCCGCCCGCCTCTTCAAGCTCGCCTCCGTCGCGCTGGACAACGTGACGCCGACCCGGCCGCTCGCGAATCCGTTCACGGTCGTGCAGATCGCGCTCGCCGTCAAGGACGTGCCGTTCGATGAGATCGTCTTCGTCCAGTACCCGACGCTGCCGGCGCCGGGAGACCCGAACCGCGTCGTCCCGGACACCACCGCCGCCGCCGCGCTGTGGGACGCGCTCGCGTCGAACAGGCCTCTCGTCCTGACGGGCGGGGTCGGAGCGAACGGCGGCGTCGTCGAGGTCACGCCGACCGCCCCGCCCACCGAACCCACGCCGGGTGCGACACCCGGCGCGACCGACGTTCCCGTCGACGCCGTCGAGCTGCCTTCGAGCATCACGGGGTCGACGGCGGCGCAGGAGACCTGCAGCGCAGGCAACGTCCGCTGACGGATGCCGCCGCTGCGGCCGACGTCGCGACCGCGGCGACCGCACGGGGAAGGGCCCGCCGCCGAAGCGACGGGCCCTTCCTGTGTCGTTCGTCAGTCCGCAGCCAGAGCGTGGTCGTGGTCGTGGCTCAGGCCACCACCGCCCGCCGCCGCGGCGACCGGAATCGCCGGGCCTGCGGGCTCGGCGAGGTTGAGACCGCCCGGGATCGACTTGCCCACGACCCCGTTCACGAGCTCCGTCGAATAGGAGTACGCGAGGACGGCGAGGGCGATGGCGTCGGAGTTGACATCCAGCGCGTGCATGTCGATGTTGTCGATCGTGTCGCACGCCTGGTGATAGCAGTGATCGAGCCATTCGCCGGCCGTGCCGCCCCAGATCGCGGCCTCCGCCGCGGTCTTGGGCACTTCCGCGCCGGTGAAGAGTCCGCCGGAGGCGATCCCCGCCAGGACGAAGGCCTGGTAGTCGCTGCGCGCGGTGAACTGCGCGTCGTCATAGGGCACCCCCGCCGTCGTGAAGTAGCGCTCGAACAGGTCCTCGATCTCGACCGATCCCGGCGGGATCGCGACGGGAGCCGGGAAGCCCGACTGGTCGCTGTCGTAGATCATGAAGACGTAGTTCGGGGACGCGATCATGTCGAAGTTGAGGTACAGCGCGATGCGGTCCTTCTCCGCCTGCGACAGCTCGTCGACATAGGCGGCCGAGCCGAGCAGGCCCGCCTCCTCGGCGCCCCACCACGCGAGGCGGATGGTGTTCTCGGGCTTGAGCTTCGAAAGGTTCTGCGCGAGCTCCAGCAGAGCGGCCGAGCCGCTGCCGTTGTCGTTGATTCCGGGTCCTGCCGCGACCGAGTCGAGGTGCGCTCCGGCCATCACGACGTTCTGGGTGTTGCGGCCCGGGAGCTCGGCGATCACGTTCTTCTGCGGTCGCTGCTCGGGAGCCGGCACGAACACGCGTGCGGTCGAACCCGCCTGCGAGAGGGCGACGCCGTTCGCATAGGATCCGCCCACGACCGGGATGTCGACGACACTCGGCCCGCCCAGGGTTCCGACGATCAGGTCGAGACGATCGGGCGTCCCCTGGTTGAAAATGACGACGGCCTCAGCACCGGCGGCTTCGGCGTTCAGTGCCTTGAAGGAGAAGTTGCAGAAGCCGCGCTGGATGAGCGCGATGTCGTTCTCCCCGGAGAAGTCCAGCCCCGCGAAGTCGCCCGGCTCGCAGCCGCTGGTCGTCGCGGCGGGGGTCGCCAGCTGCAGATCGACGGGGATGACGTTGCCCACGACTTCGCCGTAGCCGGTGCCCGTGAACGCGCCGGTCGCGTAGTCCGCCGTGACGGGCGCCGTCTGCTCGAGCTCGGCGGGACCGACGTAGGTGAACGGGAACTCGTCGATCGTCACGTTCCAGCCGGCCGCCTCGAGGACGCCCGTGACGTAGTCGACGCTCGCCTCATAGCCGGACAGGCCCGCGACGCGGGTGCCTCCGTTGGCATCGGCGATCGCCTGGAGCGCTTCGAGGTGCTCGTTCACTCCGGCCGCCGTCACGCATTCCGTGAGCTTCGCGATCGTGTTGTTGTTGCGTGTGTCGCACGCCTTGGCCGCGGGGGCGGCCATCGCCGCGCCGGCGGGCACCGCGACGAGCGCGAGCGCCGTCGCGGTCGCCGCTGTGACGGCGATCATTCTTCGGGAACGTCGGGCAGGGAGATGCATCGTAGAGCTCCTTCGCTACCACGTGTCTTCGTCGACACGTGCGATGAGTGCTGACGGGGTTCGGCCAGCACCCCCGACGTTATCCGCGCGTCGCCAAGGAAGCCACCCCTTGTCGCGGAAGGGCTGCCCAGATAAAGACGGATGCCGCGATCCTCACCCCCAGGGAGGACCGCGGCATCCAGAACCACGCTGATCCGGCGCGCGTCAGCGCTTGCCGGCGAGCTGGCGCCCCACGATCTCGCGCATGATCTCGTTCGTGCCACCGTAGATGCGGTGCACGCGGGCATCGAGGAAGGCGCGCGCGATCGGGTACTCCGTGATGTAGCCGTATCCGCCGTGCAGCTGCACGCACACGTCGAGCACATCCCACTCGCGCTCGGTCGCCCAGAACTTGACCTTCGCGGCCTCCTCGGCCGACAGCTTGCCGTCCTTGTAGGCCAGCAGCGCGCGGTCGATGTACGCCCAGAGCGCGTCGACGGTCGTCGCGACATCCGCGAGCTTGAAGCGCGTGTTCTGGAAGTCGATGATCCTCTCGCCGAAGGCCTCGCGGTCTTTCGTGTAGGCGAGCGTCCAGTCCAGGCCCGCCTGCGCGGCGGCGGCGCCCGCGACGCCGATCGAGAGGCGCTCGAGGGGGAGGTTCATCATGAGCTGCACGAAGCCCATGCCCTCCTTGCCGCTGATGAGGTTCTCCTCGGGCACGAAGACGTCGCTGAACGAGAGCTCGGCGGTGTCGTGGCCGTGGAAGCCCATCTTGTGGAGCTTCTTGCCGTGGTCGAAGCCCTCCATGCCGTTCTCGATGAGCAGCAGGCTGAAGGCGTCGGGGCGGTTGCCCTCGCCGGTCTTGACGAACGTGACGATGAGGTCGGCGGTCTTGCCGCTCGAGATGAACGTCTTGGCGCCGTTGACGAGGTAGCCGCCGTCGACCTTCTTCGCCGTCGTCTTGATGCCGCGCAGGTCGGAACCCGCGCCGGGCTCGGTCATCGCGAGGGCGCCGATGATCTCGCCGGTCGCCATGCCGGGCAGCCACTTCTCCTTCTGCTCCTGCGTGCCCATGTGCACGAGGTAGGGGACGGCGAGGTCGTCCTGGATGCCGAACGCCCCGGCGAGCGAGCCTGCGCCCGCGCCGATGATCTCCTCGTTGACGACCGCGCGGAACCGGAAGTCCTGCAGCATCCCGGCGCCGCCGAACTCCTCGGGCACCGAAAGGCCGATGATGCCGGACTGGCCGGCCGCGAGCATCGTCTCGCGGTCGATCTCGCCGGCGGCGTTCCACCGCTCGATCGCCTCGTTCGTGACGTACCGCTTGATGTACTCCTTGACGACGTCGCGGAAAGCTTCGTGATCCTCGTCGTAGATGTCGCGCTCCATGAGAGCGTGCCCCTTTCGTCGCAGTGCGTGGGCGAGGGCCGGGGCCCGTCATCGGGCCTTCCCGCGGCCGCATCGCCGAGGCCGATCCTATGACACGACGGACTGCCCGCGGGCGACGATGTGACATCGCATGTCAGGTGGGGTGGTACTCAGTACCGCGATTGTGGGATGCCTCCACTCGCCGCTCGCCGAGGCCGGAGCGGACACGGGGAGGCCTTCGGTCCGGCGCGTCAGCCGACGTAGGCGGGCGCGGCGGGCAGGCCGAAGAACTCCTCGAGACTCTCCCACCCGCCCTCGTGATATGCGGCGGCGAGCTCTCGGCCGATGTAGCGCAGATGCCACGGCTCGGGCGAGTAGCCCGTCACGTCGGTCCTGCCCTCGACGTAGCGGACGATCCACCCGTGTTCCCACGAGTGCGCCGCGACCCACTCCTGCTGAGGCGTTCCGCCGAATCCGCCCATGTCGATGCAGCCGGGCGAGCACGCCGTCACGTCGGCGGCGAGTCCCGTCTGGTGCTCGCTGTAGCCGGGGCGCGCGCTGACGAGATCCGCCTCGGCGCGTCCTCGCGCCGAGACCTGCCGCTGATACGTCGAGCGCTGCGTACCGTACGAGCGGAACCCGCTTTCGAGCGCGATCTGGCCGGCACCCGCGGATGCCGCAGCCTCAGCCATCTCCGCGAGTGCGGCGGCGGCATCCGTCCGCAGAGCGCCTCCCGAAATGTCGCGCATGCCCGAGGGATCGCCGAGCTGTGCCGGCCGGTAGTCCGCGGGCTCGAAGGGTCGCGTCTTGTTGACGACCGCCCACACACGCGCGGGGTCGCCGAGCGACACGCACGCGGCCTGCCCCGACGCGACAGCTGCCCGAAACGACTCGGCGCCGCCCGCCGCAGCGATCGTGGCCGCATCGTCTCCTGCTGCGAGCGCCGCGACGAACGCGGCGTCCGCGCAGACGTCGACGATCGCGGCCACCGCCGCGAGCGTCGGCACGGGCAGCGCCGTCACAGCCTGCGGGAGCGGGACGGGCGTCGTGCGCGGGGCCGCATCGGCGATCATCCCCGCCGAGGCGGACACCCCGGGACCCAGGACGGCCGCCGTGATCGCCGCGGCTCCGCCGACGCCCAGGGCGACGGCCGCGATCCCCGCGAATGCGAACCGGATGCGGGCCGCGCGGCGCGCGCGGGCATGGCGCACGGGCGAGGAGGCCGTCGTGAGCAGGTGGTCCGCGCGGGCGTCGCGGCGCGTCGCGGGGGGCGTCACTCGGCCATTGTCTCGCCCCGCGCCCTGTTCTCGCGAAACGGGCGCGGATTCTCACTCGAATTTCATCGTCCATGCGTTCTAGACTCCTTGACTCACGCTCGTATTTCTGTTCGAATGAACGCTATGCGATGGCAGGGACAAGAGCTCGGTGTGCCGGATGCCGCGGCCCTCCCCGGTCTCGAGCACCTGAACGGCCTCGTGCGCTCCGTGACGACCCCCGAGTTCTCGGGAGTGACCTTCCACGAGGTCATGGCGAAGAGCGCCCTCAACCATGTGCCCGGTGCGTCGGCGATGCCGTTCGACTGGACGGTGAACCCCTATCGGGGCTGTTCGCATGCCTGCGTCTACTGCATGGCTCCTGAGACACTCGTGCTCTGCGCAGACGGCCGCCAACGACGCATGGACGGATTGGCTATCGGGCAGGAGATCATCGGCTCCGAAGCAGTCGGCGAGTATCGGCGCTACGTGCGCACGCGAGTGCTGGCGAAGTGGACCACGCACAAACGAGCCCACCGCATCACGCTCGCCGATGGCACCGTGCTGACGGCGAGCGGCGACCATCGCTTCCTGACCGATCGCGGGTGGAAGCACGTCACAGGGGCCATGAGCGGAGACGGCCGGCGCCCTTTCCTCACGACGAGCAATCGACTGCAGGGCTTCGGCCTCGGCGGACGCCCAGCCCTCGGTGTCAGCGGTTCCGGCGAGTATCGCCGCGGATATCTCTCGGGGATGATCCGCGGCGACGGGATGCTGTTCCACCGTACCTACGACGACGGAGCTCGCAGCCGGACGCTCCACCGCTTCCGGCTCGCGCTGGCTGACTCCGAAGCGCTCGACCGCACTCGTCGAATGCTTCTCGACGAGGGCGTTGCCACCCACACGCGCCCGTTCACGACCGCCACCGACACACGGCGCGCGATGACGGCGATCCACTCGGCGCGCCGCACAGACGTCGAGACGATAGAACGCCTCATCGGCGTTCCCTCGCTGCGCACCCGAACGTGGCAGGCGGGCTTCCTGGCGGGCGTCTTCGACGCGGAGGGCTCGCACTCGCGCGGGATTCTTCGGATCAGCAACAAGGATCCGGAGGTGCTGCAGCTCATCGCCGACGCCCTCACGGTCCACGACCTTCCGTACGTCATCGAACCTCCCCGCCCGAACGGCGTCCGCGCTGTGCGCGTGACCGGCGGCCTCCCCGAGCGTCAGCGCTTCTTCCGCATCACCGAGCCGGCGATCACTCGCAAGCTCGCAATCGAGGGAATGGCCGTGAAGACCGTCGCCGATCTGCGCATCGTGTCGATCGAGGATCTCGGCGTCGAGAGCGACATGGTCGACATCACGACCGGCACGGGCGACTTCATCGCCAACGGCGTGATCAGCCACAATTGCTTCGCCCGCGGCACCCACGAGTACCTCGAGTTCGACACCGGGCATGACTTCGACTCGCAGATCGTCGTGAAGATCAACGTCGCCGAGGTGCTCCGCAAAGAGCTCGCGCGCGGGTCGTGGACGCGCGAGCCGGTCGCGCTCGGCACCAACACCGACCCGTACCAGCGCGCCGAGGGGCGCTACCGGCTCATGCCGGGCATCGTGTCGGCGCTCGCGGATTCGGGCACGCCGTTCTCGATCCTGACGAAGGGCACGCTGCTGCGGCGGGATCTTCCGCTGCTGCAGGAGGCAGCGGCATCCGTCCCCGTCACGATCGCGACGTCGATCGCCGTCTTCGACGACACGCTCCAGAAGCTCGTCGAGCCGGGCACACCGTCGACGGCCGCGCGGCTCGAGACGGTCCGGGCGGCGACCGAGGCGGGATTCCGCGTGACGGTCTTCCTCATGCCGATCCTCCCCCACCTGACCGATTCGATCGCGGCGCTCGATGATGCGCTGCGGCGCATCAGAGAGGCGGGCGCGGCCCGCGTCGTCTACGGCGCGCTCCACTTGAGACCGGGCGTGAAGCCGTGGTTCATGCAGTGGCTCGGGCGGGAGCATCCCGAGCTCGTGTCGTCGTATCTGGGCCTCTATCCCGGTGTCTCGTCGTACGCACCGAAGGGATACCGCACGTGGCTCGCAAAGCGCGTGCGGCCCCTCCTGCGGGTGCACGGCCTCGGCGGTCAGGCCGAGGACGACTCGCCGCCGCGCGGCGCCGTCCCGGGCCTCGCGGCGCGCAGCCAGATCGTCACGACGTCGCGCGGCCGGGCCGCGGCGGGGCAGGCGGCGCCCGCGATGCTCTTCTGACCTGCCCTGTCGGCACCCGCGTCCCCTGGCTACGATGGGCGCGGCGCCGGACTGCCCTGCTGCTTCCTCGACCTGAGACCTGTTCCGGCCACAGGAGCGACGATGGCGCGGTTCCTCCTCACGGCGATGCCCTTCACGGGACACCTGTCGCCGACGCTCCCCGTGGCGCGGGCGCTCCTCGCCCGCGGTCACGACGTGCGGTTCTACACGGGCTCCGCCTTCCGCGATCGGGTCGAGGCGTCGGGGGCGGTCTTCGTGCCGTGGCAGGCCGCACCGGACTTCGACGAGAACGACCTCACGCCGACGTTCCCCAGGCTCGTCGGCGAGAAGGGCCTGCGCCAGCTGCTCATCAATGTCGCCGACCTGTTCATCGGCACCGCACCCGCGCAGGTCGCGGACCTCGAGGCGGAGTGGAACCGCGAGCCCTGGGACGTCATGGTGGCTGACGAAGTGTCGATCGGCGGGGTGCTGGCGGCCGAGAAGCTGTCGTTCCCGTGGGTCACGCTCGCCGTGCTGCCGCTCAACATCCCGGGCAAGCACGGCCCGCCGAGCGGCATGGGCCTCGCGCCGGGGCGCAACCCGTTCACGAAGACGCGGGATGCCGCGCTGCGAGCGGCCGTGCCACTGTTCTCGCGGCCGCTGCGCGAGCCGCTCGCTCAGGCGCGCGCGGCCGCGGGGCTGCCGCCGTCGAAGCTCACGATGGACAAGCTCGTCTTCTCACGCGACCTCGTCGTCGCGAGCGGCTCACCCCTGCTCGACTACGGACGCACCGACCGCCCCGCGTGGCTCGAGTTCGTCGGCGAGCTCCGCTCACCGGCGCCCGCGTCCGCCGTGCTGCCGCCGTGGTGGGGCGATCTCGACGGACGGTCCGTCGTGCACGTCACGCAGGGGACCCAGAACATCGACCCCGACGACCTCATCCGCCCCGCACTCGAGGCGCTCGGCGGCCTCGACGTGCTCGTCGTCGTCGCGACGGGCGTTCCCGGACGCGACGACCTGCCGTTCCCCGTGCCCGCGAATGCGCGGGTCGGCGGCTTCCTGCCGTACGCCGAGCTGCTGCCGCGCGTCGATGCCGTCGTGACGAACGGCGGCTGGGGCGGGACGCTCGCGGCGCTGGGCCACGGCATCCCGCTCGTCATCGCGGGCGGCGACCTCGACAAGCCCGAGATCGCCGCGCGCGTCGCGTGGGCCGGTGCGGGGGTCAACCTCAAGACCGGCACGCCGACTGCCGCTCACGTGCGGGCCGGGGTCGACCGCGTCCGCGACGATCCATCGTTCCGGGATGCCGCGCAGCGCGTCGGCGCAGAGCTCCGCTCTCTCGGTGGTCCCGAGCGCGCGGCCGACCTCATCGAGGCGCTGGCCGCGCGCGGCTGACGGCCCGGGCCCGCAGCATCCGTCGTCGGAAACCGGCCGTCACAGGAGCCGACCGCCGCCGACGTGCCCCCCGATACGGCGAATCGGCCCCGAGTCGCCAGAAGATCTGGCAGCTCGAGGCCGAGTCGGAAGAGACGGGTCAGGCGACGGGGTCGACTTGACGGCCCGCGATCTCCTCGATGAGGTCGTCGCCGAGGCGGACGTCGTCGAACGGCGCCTCGATCTCGGCACGCTCGAGCATCTCGGTCAGTTTGCGACGGCGCTGGCGCGTGATGAGCGTCACGACGGTGCCGGAGCGACCCGCGCGGCCTGTGCGGCCCGAACGGTGCAGGTACGTCTTGTACTCGTCCGGCGGGTCGGCCTGGATCACGAGATCGATGTCGTCGACGTGGATGCCGCGAGCCGCGACATCCGTCGCGACGAGCACGTTGACCCGACCCGACGTCAGGCGCTCGAGGTTGCGCGTGCGCTTGGCCTGGTTGAGGTCGCCGTGCAGCGCGACCGCGTTGATGCCTGCGTCGTCGAACTGCTCGGCGAGCATCTCGGCGTAGGCGCGGGTGCGGGCGAAGACGAGCGTCTTGCCCTCGCGGTCGACGAGCGAACCGAGGATCTCGGCCTTGTCGCGGTGGTCGATGACGAGCACGCGGTGGTCGATCGTGCCCGAGTCCTGGTCTTCACCCGCGACCTCGTAGACGGCGGGATCGACGAGGAACTCGTCGACGAGACCCGCGACCTCGCGGTCGAGGGTCGCCGAGAAGAGGAGCTTCTGCGAGCCGTCGGCGGTGTGACGCAGGATGCGCTGCACGGGCTCGAAGAAGCCGAGCTCGCACATGTGGTCGGCCTCGTCGAGCACGGCGATCCGCACGTCGGAGAGGTCGAGCTTGCCCTGCTCGATGAGGTCCTCGATGCGCCCCGGGGTGCCGATGATGATGTCGACGCCCTTCTTGAGCGCGCCGACCTGGCGAGCCTGGGGCACGCCGCCGTAGATCTGCGTCGTGAACAGGCCCACCGAGCGGGCGATCGGCTGGATCGTCCGGTCGATCTGCAGCGCGAGCTCGCGCGTCGGGGCGAGGATCAGGGCCTTGGGCTTGCGGCCGAATTCGCGACGCTTGCCGGCCTGCGACTGAAGCACGCTCTCGACGAGCGGTGCGCCGAAGGCGATCGTCTTGCCGGAGCCGGTGCGACCACGGGCGAGCACGTCCTTGCCCTCGAGGATCGAGGGGATCGTCGCCGCCTGGATGGCGAAGGGGCTCGCCGCGCCGAGCTCGGCGAGCGCGGCGACGATGTTCTGGCCGAGGCCCAGATCGCCGAAGCCGGTGCCGGCGACGTTCTCGGCCTGAATGGCCTCGGCCTGCAGGCGCTCGTGGACGACGTCGACGTGCTGCTCGTGCGCCTTGTCGCGGACGGGCTTCGCGTTCCAGTCGGAGCGACCGGCGCCGTCGTTGCGGCGGGGACGGTCGTCGTACGAGCGAGCCGGACGGTCGTCGTACGAGCGGCGCGGACGGTCGTCGTTCGCGCGGGGCGGACGGCTGTCGTACGAGCGGGGCGCGCGGTCATCGCGCGGGGGACGGCTGTCGTACGAGCGAGCCGGACGGTCGTCATTCGAGCGCGGCGGGCGATTGTCGTACGAACGGGGCGCGCGATCGTCACGGGGAGGACGGCTGTCGTACGAGCGAGCCGGACGGTCGTCGTTCGAGCGCGGCGGGCGATTGTCGTACGAGCGGGCCGGGCGGTCGCCGTACGAACGGGGCGCGCGGTCATCACGCGGAGGGCGGCTGTCGTACGAGCGAGCCGGACGGTCGTCGTTCGAACGCGGCGGGCGGTCGTCGTTGCGCGGACGGTCGTCCTGGCGGTACGACGGGCGACCGTCGCCGAACGAGCGACGGTTGTCGCGGTCGACGCGGTCGTTGTACGCGGGCCGGCCATCGGTGCGGGGACGGTCGTACTGACGCGGGCGGTCGTCGCCGCCGCGCTGGCGGTCGTCGCGCGGACGGTCGTACGACCGAGCCGGACGGTCGTCGTACGAGCGGGCGGGACGGTCGTCGCGACCGTAGCGGGGGCGGTCGCCGTGGCCCTTGGGCGAAGCGCCGTTGTGAGTGCGGATGCCCTGTGCCTCGTCGCGGCCCGCGCGCTCCTGCGCGGTCCAGCGACGCTTGCCCGGCGCCTCGGCGGCGTCGGGGCGGTAGCCGCGGTGGCTGGGGCTCTTGCTGCCGGGGCGCGAGTCGGCGGAGCGGGCGGAAGCACCGGCATCCGGACGACGCTTGCGGTCCTGGTAGCTCGTCTTCTCGCCGTAGCGCGGCTCGAAGTTCTTGGCGGGTCGACCGCCGGCGGGTTTCTTGTTCTTGGGCATGGTGGTGTCCTTCTGGGTTCTCTCGCACGAGAACAGCACTCCTCGACGCGCACGCGAGTGCGGCCGCCTCAAGCGGCGTGGAGTAACCCGGACTCTGTCGGCCGGGGGCCATTCACAGTGATGGTGGTCGGAGCGGATTCGCTCCCACCATCGGCCCCACAGAACTCACAAACCCACCCGCGCGATGGAAACAGCGCGGTGTTCAGAGCCGACCGGCCCACACTACCGGACTCACCTGTGAAGGTGCCTGTCCAGCCCGGACCGCGCCAGAATGGCGGGATGACCGACATCCAGCCGCCCACCGGCGCTCAGTTCGTCCTCCGCTCGGCCGATGGGCGGGTGACGGCCGAGATCGCACAGGTCGGCGCGGCCCTGCGCGCGCTCGCCGTGGACGGAGTCGACCTGGTGCCGCGCTATCCGCTCGAGTCGGCAGCGCCGGCAGGGTCGGGCGCGATCCTCGTGCCGTGGCCGGGACGCGTGCGCGACGGACGGTGGACGCAGCGCGGACTGACGCGCGAGCTCGCTCTGACGGACCGTCCGACGGGCAACGCATCGCACGGCCTGCTGCGGTTCGCCTCCTACACGGCGCAGGCACAGGATGCCGCGGCCGTGACGCTCTCGGCTCCCGTCGTCCCGCAGACGGGGTATCCGTTCCATCTCGCGACGAGCGTCACCTACGCCCTCGCCGGGCTCGGCCTCGAGGTCACGCACACGCTCACCAACGTCGGCCCGGAAGAGGCGCCCGTCGCGCTCGGCGCACACCCTTACTTCTGCATCGGCGACGTCGAGACCGCAGACCTCGTGCTCACCTCCTCCGGCGCCTCGCGGTTCGTCCTCGACGACCGCAAGCTCCCGGTCGGCGAGGAGCCCGTGGATGCCGCGACCGACCTCCGCGCAGGGCGCTGGATCGGCGACGTCGACCTCGACACGGGGTACAGCTCGCTCGTGCGCGACGAGGACGGGCGCATCCGCACGACACTCGCGACGCCTGACGGCCGGACGCTCGAGATCTGGCAGGGCGAGGGGTTCGAGTACGTGCAGATCTTCACGACCGACCGCTATCCGGGTCAGGACGTCGCCGTCGCGATCGAGCCGATGACGTCGCCCGCCGATGCCCTCAACTCGGGTCAGGGACTGCGCTGGCTCGCCCCCGGAGAGACGTGGGAGCTGCACTGGGGCGTCGCCTACCGTCTGGCCTGAACGGCGCCCGCCCGGCCGGCGGATGTCGCTTCGGCAACCATCCGCCCTGGATGAGCCCGGCTCCCCGCGGCGGACTTACACTTCCGCTATGCCCGATGCATCCGCCCCCGCCTCCGTCACGAACCCGGCGCCCGCGACCCGCGCGCCGAGCCTCCGCGTCGTCAACGAGGGGCTGAGTGCGGGCGGCACGGCGGGCATCCTCGGCGCCATCCTGGGACTGATCGTCGCGTTCGTGCGCCCCGACCTGCCACTGTCGGGCCCCGGCTCGTTCGGCGAGATCTCGGCGCTCGCGGCCGGCGCCGTGGCGATCGCGTCGACGAGCGTCGGGTACTGGCGGTCGCGCAACTCCCCCGGTCAGGAATGGCGCCTCGAGCTCGCCTCGTGGAAGTTCACGGTCAACGCGATCTCGGTCGTCATCGTGCACGCGAGCCTCGCGATCCTCGCGACGATCGCAGGCTACTTCGTCCTCGGGCAGGGCTTCATCGGGCTCACGATGAACGCGTTCTGGTCGGCCGTCCTGATGGCGATCAACCTCGGCCTCGCGGCGCACTTCACCTACCTCTCGGCATCGCGCATGACGACGCAGCGCATGTCGTCGCTGCTCATGGCGTTCATCCTCATCGGCGCGCTCACCGCCATGGTCACGACCCCCGACCCGGCATGGTGGCAGCTGCACTTCAGCCACCTCGGCTCGTTCGAGGGCACCGTGTCGAGCTGGGTCTTCAACGGCACGCTCATCGCGGGCGGTCTGCTCGTGACGACGTTCGCGGTGTACGTCGCGCACGACATGCACGCGCTCGTCGACCGCGGGATCCTCGAGCGGGCGAACAGCCCGCGCATCGTGTCGACCGTGTTCGTCGCGATGGGCATCCTGCTCGCGGGCGTCGGGCTCGTCCCCGTCGACGTCAACCTGCTGATCCACAACCTCTCGGCGACGGGCATGGCGATCGTCTTCTTCGGCCTGCTCATCGCGGCGCCGCGCGTGCTGCGCGGGATGCCACGCACCTTCTTCGTCGTGACCTGGGGCTTCCTCGCGTCGCTCGTGCTCTCGGTCGTACTGTTCATCACGCAGTTCTTCGGTCTCACGGCGTTCGAGATCATCGTCTTCGCGCTCGTCTTCGCGTGGATCGCGGTCTTCATCCGGTTCCTCGGAATCGCCGCGCAGCAGCAGACGAGCGCCTGAGCCTCGCCGTTCGGCGGCTCCACGCGGCCGCTGTACGCGCCCTTCACCGCGCGCGCGACATCCCGCTCGAAAGCCTCACGACCGCACCGCCCGAGTCATCGCGCCGTATTAGTGATCGAGTACGGATAGACGCCGCGCGCTGAGCGGTTACGGTAGTCGGGACGGCGTGCCGTCACCTCAGGCGGGGGCGGGAGGCGCGAGGCGGTCCGCGGGGTCACCCGGTTGAGGGCTTTCGACTTGTGGATCGCCTTGAATCTTCGAGGTGCCGATGTCTGCGATCTCACCGAGCCGACGGCGAGTCCCCCGTGCGATCATGCTGGGATCCGTCGATCCCGGCATCCTTCGCACCACCCGCGTGGCCTGGGACGGGCTCTCCGCTCTCGGCGAGCGGGCCGCGCGCCTCGACGCCCGCCAGCTCGCCGTGACGTCGGTCACGCTGCTCGTGCTGTGCACCGGAATCGCGGCCGCGACGACGACCGACTACGGCTGGTGGCGACTGCACTTCAGCGAGCTCGGCACGCACCGGGACTTCTCGGGGACCGCCTTCAACATCGGCTCGATGTCGGCGGGCGTGATGTTCATCCTGTTCGCCGCGCGTGTGCGGCGCGAGATGCGCGACATCCGGCTGCGCCTCGCCACCGTCGTGCACGGCCGTCAGCACGTGTCGCGGCTGCTCGTCGCCCTGATCGCGTCGTTCGGCACTCACCTCGGGCTCGTCGGACTCGTGCCCCTCGACATCAACACGGCGCTGCACGAGCGCGTCGCGTCGGGCATGATGCTGTCGTTCCTCGGCATCCTTGTCGTCGTCCTCGCGAACCCCTGGACGCCCCGCCGTCTGCGCGTGGTCTCGGCGGGGGTCGCGGTGCTCCTCCTGCCGTCCATCGCACTTCTCGTGATCGGCGTGATCACCCTCGCGACGCTCGAGGTCATCGGCTTCGGCCTGATCTTCGTGTGGCTCCTGGCCTTCGGCACCGCCCTGCGCCGCGCGGCGAACGATCAGGCGCGACGGGATGCCGCGTCCCGCGTCGTGTCGACGAGCCACGTCGCCGCACGCCGCGTCGCTACCCGCCGCTTCTTGCGGGCGGCGAGAGGCGCCGGACGCGTCCGGCGCCTCTCGGTCACTCCTGCGGGTCGCGCCGTGTCCGGCGGGTCTGCTTCACGGGTGCTGCGGGCGTCAGGCCCGACGTCACGGGTGCGGCCGGCGTCAGACCAGACGAGGCGAGCGCCGGCACCGCGGCTCCGGGCAGCGACGGCTCATCGTCGTCCGACCGCGGGGACGCGGCATCCCCTCCCCCGGACCGGCGCGCCTCGCGACGCTCGCGCGCGCCTTCGACGAGGTTGTACAGCGTCGGCAGCACGAGCAGTGTCAGCACCGTCGAGGAGATGAGACCGCCGATCACGACGATCGCGAGCGGCTGCGAGATGAATCCGCCGTGACCCGTGATGCCCATCGCCATGGGCGTGAGCGCGAAGATCGTCGCGAGCGCCGTCATGAGGATGGGGCGGAGGCGGCGTGAACCGCCCGCGATCGTCGCTTCCTGGGCCGACAGGCCCTTCTCGCGGTACTGGTTGACGAGGTCGACGAGGACGATCGCGTTGGTCACGACGATGCCGATGAGCATGAGCACGCCGATGAGCGACGCGACGCCGAGCGGCACGCCCGTGATGATCTGCAGCAGGATCGCGCCCGTCGCGGCGAACGGCACCGAGACGAGGAGCAGGAGCGGCTGGCGCAGCGACTTGAACGTCGCGACCATCACGATGTAGACGATCAGGATCGCCGCGAGCAGCGCGAGTCCGAGCTGCGAGAAGGCGTCCTGCTGCTGCGTCACGACGCCGCCGAGCGTGGCGTCGGCACCCGTCGGCAGGTCGACGTCGGCGAGCGCCTGCGTGACCGAGGCCGTCGCCGTGTTGAGGTCGTCGGTCGACGGGGTCACGGTGACCGTCGACGTGCGCTGCCCGCGCTGCGTCGTGATCGAGGTCGGGCCCTGCGACTCCTCGACGGTCGCGACCTGCTCGAGCGGGATGGGCCCGGCGGCGCTCGGGATCGTCAGCTGCTGCAGCTGCTCGATCGTCGTCGGCGGCTCGGAGGCTGCGAGGTAGACGGTGAGCGACGTGTCGTCGATCTCGACGGCGCCGATCGAGCGCGGCTGCATCGTGTTCGACACGAGCGCGCCGACCGCCACCTCCGACAGCCCGAGCTGAGCGGCCGCATCGCGGTCGACCGTCACGGCGACGTACGGGAGCGAGGCCGAGAGGTTGCTCGTGACCTGGCCCGCGCCCTCGGCGTCCTCCATCGCGGCGACGACGGCGTCGGTCGCCTCATCGAGCGTGGACTGGTCGGGAGCCGTGACGTCGACCTCGATGTCGTTCGAGCCGAAGCCGCCCCCGCCGGACGCGACGGTCACGGTGCCGACGTCCTCGAGGTCGGCGACCGCCGTCTGGACGTCTTCGCGGATCTGCACCTGATCGGCGTCGGCGTCGGTCGTGACCGAGTACGTGATGCCTCCGCCGCCGCCCGTGAAGGCGTCGCGCAGGGCGGATCCGCTCGAGCCGATCGAGGTCTGCACCGTCTCGACGCCGTCGACCGAGAGCAGCGCCTCCTCGACCTTCTGTGCCGCTTCGTCCTCGGCCTCGAGGCTCGCGGCGGGGCCGACCTCCTGCGTCACGGTGAAGGTGTTCTGCCCCGAGTCGCCGAGGAAGTTCGTCTTCATGAGCGGGGCCGCGGCGATCGTGCCGACGAGCACGAGCACCGCGAGGCCGAGCGTCACCCACGAGTGGTGCAGCGTCCAGCGGAGGATCGGCAGGTAGCCCTTCTGCAGACGCGTGGGCGGGGCATCCGGAGCCTCGGGATCGACCTCGCGGCCGGTCGCATCGAGGATCGGCTTGCCGGGCTTGAGGAACCAGTACGCGAGCACCGGCACGATCGTGAGCGCGACGAGCAGCGAGGCGGCCATCGCGATCGTGATCGTGAGGGCGAACGGCCGGAACAGCTCGCCCGTGACGTCGCCGACGAACGCGATCGGCAGGAACACCGCGACCGTCGTGATCGTCGAGGCGGTGATGGCCGTCGCGACCTCGCGCACGGCGCGCAGGATCGAGGGCAGCTTCTCGGCATCGCCGACGTAGTGGCGCTTGATGTTCTCGATCACGACGATGGCGTCGTCGACGACGCGGCCGATCGCGATCGTGAGGGCGCCGAGCGTCAGGATGTTGAGCGAGTAGCCGAACGCCTGGATGCCGATGAAGGTCAGCAGCACGCTCGTGGGGATCGAGATCGCCGTCACGAGCGTCGCGCGCACCGACATGAGGAAGATCAGGATGACGATGACGGCGAACAGCAGGCCCAGCAGACCCTCCTGCGCGAGCGAGTCGATCGACTGCTGGATGTAGGGGGCCTGGTCGAACACGACGGTGATCTCGACGTCTTCGCCGAGCGCGTCCTGCATCGCCGGGATCGCCGCGTTGACGGCCTTCGACACGTCGACCGTGTTGGCCGAGGGCAGCTTCGTGACGGCGACCGTGAGGGCCGGCTCGCCGTTGACGCGCGAGATCGAGGTGACGGGATCCTGCTCCTGCGCGACAGTCGCGACATCGGCGATCGTCGTGGGACCCGACTGCGCCTGCGCGGGCGTCGAGGGCACGAGCGGCAGTGCCGCGATCTCGTCGGCGGACGTGAGCTTCGCACCCGTCTGCACCGTGAGCGTCTGGTCGCCCTCGGTCACGGTGCCACCAGGGAAGAGCACGCCGTTCTGCTCGAGGGCGTCGCTGATCGCCTGCTGCGAGTACCCGGCCGCGGCGAGGGCCGCGGCATCCGGCGTGATCGTCACGCGCTCCCCGCGACCGCCGACGATCCCCGCGGCGCTGACGCCGTCGATGTCTTCGAGGTCCGGGATGACGGATGCCTCGAGCTGCGACTGGATCGTCGCCTCGTCGTCGTAGCCCGTGACGGCGAGCTGGATGACCGGCAGGTCGTCGAACGAGAACGAGACGACGTTCGGCTCGACGTTCGCGGGCAGCGTGCTCTTGATGCGGTTGATCGCCTGCGTGATCTTCTGCTCGGCGGTCGCGAGATCCGTGCCGTACGTGAAGGACGCCTGGACGATCGAGGCGTTGGTCGTGCTCGTCGCGGACGTGGACTCGAGCCCCGGGATGCCCTGGATCGCCCCTTCGATCGGCGACGAGACGTCGTTGCTGACGACCTCGGGCGAGGCCCCCGGGTAGGTCGTCACGATCGAGAGCTGCGGGAACTCGATCGAGGGGATGAGCTCCTGCTTGAGGCTCGTGAGCGCGAGCCCTCCGAACACCGCGGCGACGATCGTCACGAGCGCGATCAGCGCGCGGTTCTTGAGGCTCAGGACGGCGAGATTCGACACGGATGGCCCTTCGCGGGTGCAGGGAGGGTTGCCGGATGCTGCGGCTCCGCGCCGTCCGGACGACGAGTGGCGCGGCCGATACGTGAATGTATCGAAAGTCAGTATCGCACGGCGATCGTGCGCGTCAGGCCGGGAGCCAGCCCGCCACGAGACGCCCGAGACCCACGCCGAGCGCGGCTGCCGCGGCCGATGCGATGAGCGTCCCGAGGAGGTTCACCCACGCCCAGTCCCGGCGCCCACTGCGGCCGAGCAGGACGGTCTCGACCGACACCGTGCTGAAGGTCGTGTAGCCGCCGAGCAGCCCGATGCCGATGGCCGTCGCCCAGTCCCCCTCGATCGCCGCGCCCAGGCCCGTGAGGACTCCCAGCACGAGGGATCCCGTGACGTTGACGATGAGGATGCCGAGCGGGAACACCCCGCGGCGGCCCCGCATGACGAGGGCGTCGATCGTGTAGCGCAGGCCCGCGCCGAGGCCTCCCGCGCCTGCGACGACGAGGAGCAGCATCCATCCGGTCATTCGGCGGCCTCCGGGATCTCGACGCGGTCGGCCGGCACGCGCGCGGCGGCGTGGCCGACACGCAGGCCGACGGCCGCAGCGATGACGCCGCCGAAGATCGCCGCGACGGCGAGCATGATTCCCACGACGGGCGCGGATCCCCCGAGCTCGACGACCTGCACCGCGAACGCGCTGTAGGTCGTGAAGCCGCCGAGGATTCCGGTGCCGACGAAGGCGCGCAGCAGCGGGCGATGATCGTCGACCAAGCCGACGAGCATGCCGAGCAGGAACGAGCCGACGATGTTGATCGCGAGCGTCGCGGTCGGGACGGCGAGGGGGTTCTCGGCGTCCGCGAGCGGCAGAGCGAGCGCCGCACGCGCGGCGACCCCGATGGTCCCGCCGAGGACGACCGCGACGAGACCCGCCGGGGTGAACGCGCGACGGCGTGCCATGCGCTCACTGTAGGAGCTGGACGCCGCGGCCCGGCGGGAGCGCGCCGGGAGTGCGGGCTATCGGCGCAGGAGGCCGCGGATGGCGGACTCGCGCGACACCCCGAGCTCGAGGACGTGCCCCTTCGCGTACTCCCGGAACACGCGCGGATCGATGTAGCTCGACCGCGCGACCGCGGGCGTGTTGCCGAGCGCCTCGGCCGTCGCGCGCACGGCGAGCACCTCGGCGCGCTTGCGGTCCCGCTCCGTGTCGACCGTGCCGATCTGCGCGAGCGCCTCCGCCGCGAGGATCGTGCCGCGCAGCGTCCGGAAGTCCTTCGCCGTGAAGGTCGCGCCCGTCATGGCCCGCACGTGCGCGTTGACCTCTCCGGGGGTGAGCGCGACGCGCTTGCGACCCCGGCGATACGCGAGCAGGCGGGACTGCGGGCGCCCCGCCGTGAGGTCCGAGATGACGGCGGCGAGGTCTTCGTCGTCGAGCTGGATGAATGCGCGCTGGCCGCTCTTGGCGGGGAACGACAGTGTGATGACGGATGCCTCGACCGCGGCATCCCGTCTCTGCAGCGTCGTGAGCCCCCGACTGCCATGCCTCTCGAGGTAGCGGGCCGAGCCGATGCGCGGCGCGCCCTCGTCGAGCAGGCGGAACGAGGCGGCGAGAACCTTCTCGCGGTCGAGGTCCTCACGGCGGAGCGCCGTCGTGACGCGTCGGCGGGCCGACGGGAGCGCCTCGGCGAGGTCGAGCGCGCGGGCGAACTTGCCGCGGTCGCGGCGCTCGCGCCAGTGCGGGTGGTAGAGGTACTGGCGCCGCCCCGCGTCGTCGGTGCCCACCGCCTGGACGTGGCCGAACGGGTCGGAGGAGATCCACACGTCCTGCCACGCGGGCGGGATGACGAGCGCCTGGATGCGTTCGCGATCGTCGTCGCCGACCGCCGAGCCGTCGGGCGTCAGGTAGCGGAAGCCCGATCCCGCGCGGACGCGGCGCAGCCCGGGGTCCTCCCCCGGGCGCACCCTCGAAAGCCGCGGCACGCCTGCGAACCTAGTCCGCCGGGAGGCCCGGGCTGGGGGGATTGACAGCGCCCGCGGCGTCGGTATCCCAGCCGGATCTCCCGCGACTAGCACCGCGGATCGAGCGCCGTCAAGGGCCTCCCCGGTGCTCGGGGTCGGTGCGAGCGTTGTCGTATGCCGACCCAGGCATCCGCTTCCCGAAGCGGCCCACAGCGGAGAAGGAGAACCCTCTCATGAACCTCGCCCTCATCATCATCATCGTGATCGCGGTCATCCTCGCGATCTTCGGAGGACTGAATTCCGCCCTCAGCTGGCTGCTGTGGGTCGCGATCATCATCGGCGTCATCGCCCTGATCGTCTTCCTGTTCCGACTCATCAGCGGACGCAATCGCGTCTAGCCCCGAGACCAGGAGAGCGGATGCCTAGACCCAGGCATCCGCTCTCCTTTCTTCGAGCCGTCTAGAGGCTCTCCTCCGCGTAGACGCGCAGTGCGTCGCGCACGAATGCGGCTCCGGTCTCGCCGCCGTAGTTCTTCGCGAACCGCGGGTCGGCGACGTACATCTCGCCGAGCCCGATGACGTACGCCTTGACGTCGCCGCCGGGCACCTCGGCGGGTGTGCCGGGAATGCCGGTCAGCCACTCGACGTGACGTCGGGCGAGATCCTGCGCCTCGGCGCCGTCGGGCGCTGCGCCGGACTCCGCCGCGGCGATCCAGTCGGCGCCGAGGCGCTGCACGCGCTCCTTGAACGCGGCCTTCTCGCCGGCATCCATCCCGCGCCACCACGCGTCGGAGCGCGCGTACGCGTCCTTGCCCCAGCGGTCCTCGACCTCGTCCTTGTACTGCGTGTGGTCGAAGCCGTCGAACATGTCCTGTGCCATGAGTCGTTCACCTCCTCTCAATGCTCTGATGGTCGCCTCGACCGACCCGACCTGGCGGGCGAGCCGGTCCTGCTCCTGCCGCAGCCACGCGAGGTGGCTCTCGAGGGCGCTCGCCTCCGAGGTCTCGCGCGCGAGCACCTCGCCGATCTGCGGGAGGCCCAGGCCCAGATCGCGCAGCAGCAGGATCCGCTGCAGCCGCACGAGCGACGCCTGGTCGTAGTGCCGATAGCCGTTGTGCCCGACGCTCGACGGCGCGAGCAGCCCGATGTCGTCGTAGTGCCGCAGCGTGCGGCTCGTCGTGCCCGCGAGCTTCGCGACCTGCTGGATCGACCACTCCATGGCGACCTCCTCTCTTGTGTTCCACGGTAAAGGTTGACGTCGCGGCAAGGTCAAGCGGCGGCATCCGGAACTTCTCAGAAGACGAACGAATGCCTCCTCTTGACTGACTCGCGATATATCGTGTTACTCTGGTGGAACGCGATATATCGCGAGACGAACCCACAGGAGACACACCATGACCCTCGAGAAGTGGATCATCCACCCGGGCGAGACGCGCGTCATCGACATCGAAGACGTGCGCAAGCTAAAAGTCGGCCTCGTCGGAGGCCAGATCGACGTCGTCGCGCACGATGAGCCGGGCGTGCGCATCGAAGTGCACGGCGTCACCATCAAGGACCTGCGCATCGAGGCCTCGGGCGACCTGCTCGAGATCGACCATCCGCAGCTGCGCTGGGACAACTTCCTCGAGGTGTTCCGCAACTTCGGCGTGAGCGGGCCGAAGGCCGAGATCAGCGTCGCCGTCCCCCGTGACATCGCGCTGACCCTGGGCGTCGTGTCGGCGAGCGCGCTCGTGTCGGGGCTGCACAGCGATGCCAAGCTCAACACCGTGTCGGGCGACATCATGGTCGACGGCATCACAGGCGACGTCTCGGTCAACGCCGTCTCTGGCGACGTCAATGCGCGCGGCCTCTCGGGCACGCTCAACGCCAACAGCGTCTCGGGCGACGTCGCGGCGACCGGTGCGCTGCGCCGCGCGACGATCGACACCGTCTCGGGCGCGATGCTCGTCGACTCGACCGGCGGCGTGCACACGGTGACGCTCAACAGCGTGAGCGGCAACGCCACGATCCGCCTCGACGAGGGGCTGCCCGCCAACTACGCCATCCGCAGCGTCGGCGGGCGCGTCCAGGTCGACGGCATCGTCCGCTCGGGCCAGGGCGGCATCACGACCAACTACACCGGCTCGGTCGGCGAGCTGAGCGGCACGTTCGCGGACGTGCGCGCCAACTCGGTGTCGGGCGATGTCACGGTGCTCCGCCGCGCGGCAGCGCCGACGCCCGAGCCCCACGACGAAGCGAAGGAATGGTGATGGCTCCCGTCTTCTCGCACGGCGACCTGCGCCTCTACCTGCTGAACCTCCTCGACGAGGGTCCCCGCCACGGCTACGACATCATGCAGGCGCTCTCGGACCGCACCGGCGGCACCTACACCCCGAGCGCCGGCACGATCTACCCGCGCCTGGCGAAGCTCGAGGAAGAGGGACTCGTCACGAAGTCCGTCGACGGCCGCAAGACGGTCTACCAGATCACCGAGGCCGGACACGCCGAGGTGCAGTCCCGCGCGGGCGAGCTCGAGGGCATCGAGGCGGGTCTCGCCGACTCCGTCCGCCTCATCGCCGACGAAGTGCGCGGCAGTGTCCGTGAGGCCATGAAGAGCCTGCGCGCCGACCTCGCCGCGGCCGCGCAAGACGAGCGTGCCGAGCCGAAGTCGGCGCCGGATGCCGCATCCGCCGTCGACGACGCGCGCACGGCGAGCCGCGAGCAGCTGCATCGCGCCGAGGCCCTCGTGGCCGAGTTCCGCGCGCAGGTGCGCAGCGACCTGCGGACGTACGTGGCCCGCGGCGGCGTCATCGCCGAGTGGACCGTCGACGACCTCGAGTCGGCGCTCGACTCGGCGGCCCGCTCCGTCACCCGCGCCCTGCGCGGCTGAGGAATACGACGAGGGGAGGGCGGGATGTCGCATCCCGCCCTCCCCTCGCTGGTTCTCCTCTGCTCGTCCGGCGGCCGGCCGCCTCGGCGTCAGGCCGCAGGACGCGGCGCGGCGCCGAGCGCGTTCAGCAGTGCCGCCGAGATCGTGTCGAACCGCTGCGAGCCCTCGAACGGACGCGAGACGAGCATCGCCCCCTCGAGGCCCGCGAGAAGCGTCTCGGCGGCATCCCGCGGCGGAGCCGTCTCGGTCAGCTCGCCGTCACGCACGCCTTCGGCGATGACGCGTGCGAGCCACTCCGTGTTGCGCTCGAAGAACTGCGCGACCTCGGACTGCGCGTCGGGCGAGAGCGTCTCATAGTCCGACGCGAGCATGCCGCACAGGCACATGCGGCCGCGGGCGAGCACTCCGCCGTAGACCTGGGCGTATTCCCGCAGTCTGACTGCCGCATCCGTCTCGCCCTCTTCGATCACGTGCAGCTGAGCGAAGAAGCGACTCGAGTACCGGTCGATGAGAGCCCGCACGAGGTCGGCCTTCGTCGCGAAGTGGTAGTGCAGCGACGCTTTCGTGATGCCGAGGCCCGCCGAGATGTCGGCGTACGACATGCCGTTGACGCCCCTCGTCTGCACGAGCTCCTCGGCGAGGTCGAGGATGCGGTCGGCCGTCGCGATGGTCGGAGTGTCGCCCATGGTCGCCATAGTAATGCCGCACCGCCTCTTGTATCTACCTTCTGGTAGGTAGATAATCTGTCTACTAGTAGGTAGATGGATTCGTCGAGGAGGACGAGATGCAGACAGTGGAGCACGAGACGTTCGCGAAGCCGTCCGAGGTGCGGACGTTCACGCACGGCAAGGCCGAGATCCTCGAGGTCGGCGACAGCACGATCGGTCGCCTCATCCTCGAACCCGGGTGGCGCTGGTCGAACGACGTGGGACCCATCGCAGGGACGGAATCCTGCCTGGCCCCGCACTTCCAGTACCACGTGCAGGGTCGCTTGGCGATCCGCATGGACGACGGCACGGAGTTCATCGCGGGCCCCGGAGACGTCACGAGCCTGCCGGAGGGGCACGATGCCTGGGTCGTCGGAGACGAGCCCGTCATCGTCGTCGACTGGTTCGGCTCGACGAACTGGGCGAAGGAGGGTGCGCACGCCGAGACGGCGAGCGCCTGACCTCAGCCGGGCTACGCCGGCCAGATCTCCTCGTCGTCGGCGATCGGGTCGCCGAGCGGGACGACGAGGATCGGCCGGTGCTGGCGGTGCGCGAGGCGCGCGGCGACCGAACCGGTGAAGAACTCGCGGATCGACTCGCCGAGACCGCGCTTGCGCGTGCCGACGACGATGAGACGCGCGTCGACCTGCTCGGCGAGGTGCTTGATGGCGATCGCCGGGTCTCCGACCAGCTGCTGGGCCGTCCAGGTCACCTCGTGACCCTCGAGCGCCGTGGCCGTCTCGTTCCTGACGAGGTCGAGTTCGGCCTCGCCTCCGCCGACGTGCATGTCGATCGGCGCCGAGTGCACATACCCGTCCGGGTCTTCGTAGGTCACGAATCGCGTCACGTCGACGTGCACGACCAGCAGGGGGGCGCCGAGCACCTTGGCGTAGCGCGCAGCCTCCTTCACGACCCGTGCGGGCTCACCCGGGACGACGCCCACGATGACCGCGCCGTGAACCTCCGGCGCGGGAGCTCCCTCGCCGACGACCTCGGATTCTTCCTGCGCCATCTGTGCATCGCCCCTTCCGCATGCGTGTGCAGACACCGTCGCCCCGGAGCGCCGTGTTATTCTGAATGCTACTCTTACCGGCCTTGCCGCCGGATGTGATTGCCCGGGCTATGGACAGCGGGACGCCCGCACACCAGCCCGCTACTCGGAAATGAGGGGGTCTCGCATATGGGGCGTGGCCGTCAGAAGGCGAAGAACACGAAGATCGCCCGTGAACTGAAGTCCTATAGTCCGAGTGTCAACTACTCGGCGCTCGAGCGCGAGCTGGGTCATCACGAGGTCGAGTACGTCGACAAGTGGGCGGATCAGTACGCCGACGAACTCGAGGACGAGCGGGCCTGACCCGCCCCTCGGCGCGCGCCGGTCAGCTCTGGGAGCCGACTGCGCTCGACTTCCGTCGCGCCCGCCGTGCGCGCCACCATGTCCACGCGCGGTCGAGGCGCACCTTCAGCCACGCCGAGATGCGGCGCGCCCAGTGGAACTCGGTGCCCAGCACCGCGAGCCCGAGGAAGACCGTGATCCATCCGGGTCCGGGTAGCGCGAGCAGGACGATGCCCACGAGGGTGAGCGTCACGCCGATCACCGCGACGACGGCACGGTAGGCGAGTTCGAGGCGCGGACGCTCGGTCACCCACGCGCGCATGCGCGCGAGGCGGCGGAAGACGGCGTGATCGCGCTGCTCGCCGTCGGGAGCGGATGCCGCGACCTCGCCACGTCGGACGGCGTCGGTCGGCGCCTGCGAGGTGGAGGCCTGCGGAGCCGTCAGCGTCATGCTCCGACGGTAGCAAGCCATCTCGCGTGACTGCTGGGAGGCATGCCCGTCAGGGATGCAGGCTGCTCGAGACGTGCCACGCGCCGCGTCGCGCGATCCTCTCGAGCTCGTGCGCGCGGGACGCGAAGTCATCGGCCGTCGTCGAGAGCGACACGGCGCCCACTGTCCGGCCGTTGCGCGCCCTCACGGGCGCGGCGATGCATGCGAGCTTGGGCATGTACTCCTCGACCTCGACCGCGATCTGCAGCGCCCGCACGTCGTCGAGCTGTTCCAGCAGTGCCCGCTCGCTCGTCACGGAGCGCGACGTCACGGCCGCGGCGCCGTGCCGCTCGAGGTAGCGGCGGACGCCGTCGTCGTCGCGCGCCGCGAGCATGAGCTTTCCGAACGCCGTCACGTGTGCGGCATCCGCGAATCCGATGTGCAGCTGGCCGATCCTCGGATGCGCCGCCGACTCGGCGACGTGCGCGACGGCGATGTCATCGCCGCGGAAGACCGTGAGGTAGGCCGGCGTGCGCGCCGCGTCGCGCATGTCCTCGAGGATGCGTCGCACGGTGGGCGTCGCGACGAGCTGCGAGCGCACAGCGCGGCCGAGGCCGTCGACGGCCCGGCCGAGCATGTACCGGGCGTCGCTGCCGCGCACGAGGTAGTCCTGCGTCTGCAGCGACGCGAGCAGGCGGTACGTCGTCGCGGTCGAGAGGTCGAGTCGCTCCCCCAGCTCGGCGGCCGTCAGCCCGTCGGGCGTCGCGCCGATCTCGGCGAGGATCCGCAGCACGCGGTCGGCGGAACGGATGCCCGCGGCATCGCGGGTGGGGGCGCTCATGGCGACAGTGTATGTCGCGGCGACTTTCGCACATCGTGAGAACGGATGTCGCGGCGCGGGCCCGCGCGGCTCGACGCTGGTGGCAGACACGGTCGTCTACGAGAGGAACCACCATGACCGACAAGATCCTCATCCTCACCGGCGATGCCGCCGAGACCCTCGAGGTGTTCTACCCGTACCACCGCCTGCAGGAGGCGGGCTACGAAGTGCACATCGGCGCACCCGTCAAGCGCAAGCTGCAGTTCGTCGTGCACGACTTCGTCGACGGATTCGGCACCTACACCGAGAAGCCGGGCCACGCGTGGGACGCCGACGTCGCGTTCGCCGACGTCGACCCCGCCGACTACGTCGCAATCGTCGTGCCCGGCGGACGTGCGCCCGAGTACATCCGCAACGACGAGGACGCCAAGCGCATCGTGCGGCACTTCTTCGAGGCGAACTCCCCCGTCGCGGCGACCTGCCACGGTCCTCTCCTGCTCGCTGCGGCGGGTGTCCTGAAGGGTCGCACGTCGTCGGCCTACCCCGAGCTCGCGATCGACGTCGAGACGGCCGGCGGCCTGTTCGAGAACGGCGGCGCTGTCGTGGACGGCAACCTCGTGACGGCGCGCGCGTGGCCCGACAACGGCATCTGGATGAAGGCCTTCATCGACGTGCTCGAAGGAGCCCGCGTCACCGCCTGAGCCGTCCCCCGTCTGCCCGGTCCGCTCGCCACGGGCCGGGCAGTCTCATGCCCACGCGCCGTGCCGGCGCTCCCACTCGTCCTCGACGGTGTGCGGGCGCGCCACGACGAACCCCGCCGGGATCGCGGCCACGACGACGGCCGCGAGGATAAGGAGCGGCACGACCCACGCGTCGGTCGCATCGTGCAGAAGTCCGATGGCGAGCGGGAAGACGGCCGCGATCGCGTAGCCGATGCTCTGCACGAACCCGCTGAGAGCGACGGATGCCTCGTGCGTGCGCGTGCGCAGCCCCAGCAGCACGAGCACGAGCGGGAAGAGCAGCGGCGGTATGCCGAGCAGCGCGACCCACAGCCACGGCGCGGCCGCCGGGGCCAGCAGCAGCCCCGCCACGGCCGCGAGACCCGCGACGACCGCCACGGTGTAGAGGGAGCGCACGATCCGGTGGCGCGCGACGAGCACGGGTACGAGGAGCGACGCGGGAAGGCCCATCGCCGCGAAGAGGGACAGCAGGGCCCCCGCGGCGGCGGGCGTGACATCCGCGATGTCGACGAGGATCGTCGGCAGCCAGGCGAAGCAGGTGTAGGCGATCGTCGACGAGACGGCGAACGACACCGTGAGCGCCCAGGCGAGCGGAAGCCGCCAGAGCCGGCCGAAGACGGCGGGGCTCGCGCCTTCGATGGCTTCGTCCGCCCCGTTGCTGCGTGACCGCACGAGCAGCGCGATCCACGGGCCCAGCGCCGCGAGCGCGAAGACCGCCCACAGTCCCAGCGAGAGCCGCCAGCCCGCGGCATCCGCCACCGGCACGGCGATGAGCGGCGGCAGGAATGTCGAGACCGCCATCGTCGTCGAGAACACGGCAGTCATGAGGCCGATCCGATCGGGGAAGTATTTCTTCACGAGGGGCGGAAGCAGCACGTTCGCGACGCCGACCGCAGCGAAGATGAGCGCCGTCCCGAGCAGCAGCGTCAGTCCGTCGACCGCCAGGGCGCGCGCGATCATCGCGAACGCGGCGACCGCGAGCGCGACCACGACGAGCCGCTCGAGGCCGAGTCGGCGCTCGAACTGCGGCGTGAGGATGCCGAAGATCGCGAAGCAGACGGGCGGCGCCGTGCCGATGAGCCCGATCGCCCACGCGGGCACGTCGAAGTCGACCGCGACGTGGTCGAGGATCGGCGAAAGGGATGCCACGGCCGACCGCAGCGAGAAGGCCAGCAGGACGATGCCGACGAGTGCGAGGGCCCTCCCACGCCAGAGCGGACGGGAGGGAGAAGTCACTCGTACGAGCCTACGGGCCCTCGCGACACCCCGGGCCGCCGCCTCCGCCGACACCCGATCGACAGGTCAACCACGCGTCCGGAGGCGAAAGATCGCAGATCCGTCCTGCAGATCCGTGGTCGACCTGCGGATGCCGGGGTGGATCGAAGTCAGGACTCCTGCGAGCCCTCGACCCAGGCGAGGTACTCGTCCGAGACGGTGCCCGTGACGTAGCGGCCGTCGAAGCAGCTCATGTCGAGGTCGTCGAGGTCGGAGCCCTCGATGATCGCGGCCTTGAGGTCCTCGACCTCCTGATAGACGATGAAGTCCGCGCCGAGCTCTTCGGCGATCTCGGGGATCGTCCGGCCGTGCGCGACGAGCTCGTGCCGCGAGGGCATGTTGATGCCGTACACGTGCGGGTAGCGCACGGGTGGGGCGGCCGAGGCGAACGTCACGCTCTTGGCACCGGCATCCCGAGCCATCTGGATGATCTCTTTCGAGGTCGTCCCGCGCACGATCGAGTCGTCGATGAGCAGGACGTTCTTGCCTTTGAACTCGCTCGACATCGCGTTGAGCTTCTGGCGCACGCTCTTCTTGCGCACCGCCTGGCCCGGCATGATGAACGTCCGGCCGATGTAGCGGTTCTTGTAGAAGCCCTCGCGGTACTCGATGCCGAGCTTTCGGGCGACCTGCATCGCGGCCGGCCGCGACGAGTCGGGGATCGGCATGACGACGTCGATCGTGCCCTCGGGCGTGTACTTCGCGATCGTGTCCGCGAGCCGGTCGCCCATGCGCAGACGGGCTTCGTACACCGAGATGCCGTTCATGACCGAGTCGGGCCGCGCGAGGTAGACGTACTCGAACGAGCACGGCGCGAGCTGCGTCTCGGGCGCGCACTGCTTGGTGTGGAGGCGTCCCTCGAGGTCGATGAAGACGGCCTCGCCGGGGTCGACGTCGCGGACGACCTCGAACTCGCCGTTCTCGAGCACGAGCGACTCGCTCGTGACGACCCACTCGTAGTGGCCGTCCTCGTGCTTGCGGGTTCCGAGGATGAGGGGACGGATGCCGAACGGATCGCGGAACGCCAGCAGACCGTAGCCCGCGATGAGGGCGATCGTCGCGTACGAGCCCTCGACGCGCTCGTGCACGCGGGTGACCGCCTGGAACACCTGCTCGGGGTCGAGCTCGAGGCCCGAGATCGAGGACTGCAGCTCATTCGCGAGCACGTTGACGAGCAGCTCGGTGTCGCTCGACGTGTTGAGGTGACGGCGATCCTTGTGGAAGAGCTCGCCGGTCAGCTCGCGCGTGTTCGTGAGGTTGCCGTTGTGCACCAGCACGATGCCGTAGGGGGCGTTGACGTAGAAGGGCTGCGCCTCTTCCTCGCTCGACGCCGTGCCCTTCGTCGCATAGCGGACGTGCCCGAGGCCGATGTCGCCCAGCAGCGAGCGCATGTCGCGCGTGCGGAACGCCTCGCGCACCTGGCCCTTGGCCTTGGCCATGTGGACGACGCCGCTGCGCTCGGCCGTCGCGATGCCGGTCGAGTCCTGGCCGCGGTGCTGCAGGAGCAGCAGGGAGTCGTAGATCTCCTGGTTGACGGATCCGCGCCCGACCATCCCGACGATTCCGCACATGTGGTGTTACTTCGCTCCGCTGTAGGTACCGACGAGGCGCACGGCCCCGCCGTCGACGCCCTTGGCGCCCTGTTCGAACTCGCCGTCGGGGCGCGTGCCGGCCTGGACCGTGCCGACGCGCCAGGCGTGGATGCCGTCGCTCGCGAGTGCCGTGATCGCGGCATCCGCCGTCTCGGGCGAGACGACGGCGAGGAAGCCGATGCCGAGGTTCCAGGTGCCCTCGGTCTGCTCGAGGGTGAGATCGCCGAGATCGGCGAGCACGCGGAACACGGGCGAGGGCGACCACGTGGAGCGGTCGACCTCGACGAACGTTCCCTGCGGCAGCACGCGGGCGAGGTTGGCCGCGATGCCGCCGCCCGTCACGTGGCTGAGGGAGTGGACGCCGTCACCGGTCTCGGCGATGAGGCGCAGCAGGGGGGCCGTGTAGAGGCGCGTCGGCTCGAGCAGGGCCTCGCCCCACGTCGTGCCGAAGTCGGCGGCGTTGTCGCCGTACTGGATGCCGGCGCGCGCGACGATGTGCCGCACGAGCGAGTAGCCGTTGGAGTGCAGACCGCTCGAGGCGAGCGCCAGCACGACATCCGCATCGCGGACGCGGTCGGCGCCGAGCAGCGCCTCGCCCTCGACGACACCTGTCGCGGCTCCCGCGACGTCGTAGTCGTTGGGTCCGAGCAGCCCGGGGTGCTCCGCGGTCTCGCCGCCCACGAGCGCCGTGCCCGTCTCGGAGCAGCCCGCCGCGATGCCGCGGACGATGTCGGCGATGCGCTGCGGGAACACCTTGCCGCACGCGATGTAATCGGTCATGAAGAGCGGCTTGGCCCCCACGACGACGATGTCGTCCACGACCATGCCGACCAGGTCGAGCCCGATCGTGTCGTGCTTGTCGATCGCCTGCGCGATCGCGACCTTCGTGCCCACGCCGTCGGTGCTCGACGCGAGGAGCGGGCGCTTGTACGCGTGCAGGAACGACGCGTCGTAGAGGCCGGCGAAGCCGCCGACGCCTCCGAGCACCTCGGGACCGTGCGTGCGGCGGACTGCGGACTTCATGAGCTCGACCGCGAGATCGCCGGCGGCGGTATCGACACCGGCGGCAGCGTACGGGTTTGCGGAGGAGTCGGCGGGGGCGCCCGTCACGGGCGCGTCGTCGGTGGGATTGGCCACCACCCAAGCCTACCGGCGGCTCGACGGGACGGATGCCCCGGAGTCATGCCGGCGCCGGGCCCACCTCGCGCGGCCCGATCTCGCCGCGCCTGGGGTGATGTGGCGGCAGAAGAGGGCATTCCGGCCTGCCCGATGTCGGAGTGCGCGATTTAGACTGACGGCATGAGCAGCGGTGGCTCCCCGGAGTGGGTGATTCGCGAGGACGCGAGTCAGCCCGTGCTGCTCGCCCTCTACCTGCGCCAGGTGCTCGGCATCCGCTCGCCCGACGAGCTGCCGCAGCTGCGCGGCATCCCGGCCCGTGAGAATCTGCGGGACGACGACGCGCAGGCGCGCCTCGAGCGTCAGTGGCGCGAGTACTGGGCCATGACAGTCGAGCCGCAGGCGCATCCCTCCCCCGTGCCGCTCGATCTCGTCGACGGCTACGAGACCCTCGTCGCGCTGCCCCTCGAGGGCTGCGACGACCTGCGCGAGGCGATGGCGCCGTGGGCCTCCGAGGCTCTCGCGTACTCGCAGTCGGCGAAGGAGAGATACCGGAAGGATGCCGCGGCCAAGCCCGGCGTCTCGTACCGCGCGTACGCGAGCGCGATCGCCGAGCACGAGCGGCAGGTCGGCCGGCGCGCGCACTCGTTCGAGCTCAACGTGCAGGTGCTCCCGCTGACGCAGCGCGGCGTGTGGTGGATCGGCTCGCTCACGATCGCCGTGACGGACGGACTGCGGGGGGATGTCGCGGCCTTCGACGCCGCGATCCACCCGATCATCGCCGAGCTCGCCTGAGCCTGCTCGACCGAGCGGCGGCTCAGACCTCGGGGAGTCGCTGCACCGTCTCGCGGTCGACCGTGACCTCGCGCGAGCTCTTGCTGCTCCTGCGGTCGAGGATGATCGCGAGCACGCCGAAGAGCGCGATGCCGACGGCGACGCAGATGAGCGCGAGGAACCCGAACACCTGGCCCGACGAGTAGACGAGGCCCGTGTTGGGGCTCTGGTTGACCGTGCCGTCGTACGCGAAGGTCAGGATCAGGGCCGTGAGCAGCCCCAGGAGCCCGCCGGCGACGACGAAGACCGAGAACTTCGGGGCCCGCCGCACGCGCACGCGCTCGAGGTGATCCTCGACGACGGTCTCAGGAGGAGCGGATGCCTCGGGCTCGGGCATCTCGGGGGTGTTCGGCTTGTCGGCCATGTCTCCATTGTCTCACCGCCCGTCGCGGCCTTCGCCGGTCGGCGGGGTTGTCCGGTCGCCCCGGCCGCGGATCAGGGGCGCAGCGGGAGGAGGTCGGACAGGTCCGAGCGCACGCCCGAGGCGACGATGCGGCCGGCGGCAGCGGCATCCGTCCACTGCTCGGCTCCTGTCGCGACCGCGATCCACGTGTCGGCGTCGGTCTCGACGACGTTGGGCGGCGTTCCACGGGTGTGCCGAGGGCCCTCGACGACCTGGACGGCGCCGAACGGGGGCACGCGCATCTCGACCGAGTTGCCGGGCGCCTTCTCGACGAGCAGCTGCAGCAGGTAGCGGACGGCCGTCGCGTGATCGGTGCGCGAGGGCGGAGTGGATGCCGCTCCCGCCGCCCGCACCGCGTCGAGGGCCGCGCGGCCTTCGTCGAGGCCGATCTTCTTCGCCATGCGTCCACGGTAGCCCCGGCCCCTGCTCGGTAGGCTGGAACGATGCGCATCCTGGTCCTCGGCTCCGGTGCTCGCGAGCACGCCATCATCCTCTCCCTGCGGTCGGAGGAGGCGGGCCACGAGGTGTTCGCGGCCCCCGGCAACGCCGGCATCGCGCGTGATGCGACGATCGTCGAGCTCGACGCGAACGACCCCGCCGCCGTCACGGAGCACGCCAACGCGCACGCGATCGATCTCGTGGTGATCGGGCCCGAGGCCCCGCTCGTGGCGGGCGTCGCCGACGCGCTGCGCGAGCACGGCATCCCCGTCTTCGGACCCGGCAGGGCCGCGGCGCAGCTCGAGGGCTCGAAGGCGTTCGCGAAGCGCATCATGGAGGCCGCGGGGGTCCCGACCGGCCGCGCCGTCCGCGCGCACTCGCTCGCCGAGGTGGAGGCGGCCCTCGACGAGCTCGGCGCTCCCCACGTCGTCAAGGCCGACGGCCTCGCCGCGGGCAAGGGCGTCATCGTGACGGAGGACCGCGCGGCGGCCCTCGCGCACGCCGAGTCGTACCTGCCCAGCGGCCCGATCCTCGTCGAGGAGTTCCTCTCCGGCCCCGAGGTGTCGCTCTTCTTCCTGAGCGACGGCGACCACGTGCTGCCGCTGAGCCCCGCGCAGGACTTCAAGCGCCTCGGCGACGGCGACGCCGGTCCCAACACGGGCGGCATGGGTGCCTACTCGCCGCTCCCCTGGCTCGGCGATCACGTCGCGCCGGCGGTCGAGGGCGAGTCGAGCGACCCCGAGGAGGCGTTCGTCGACCTCGTGACCCGCGAAGTGGCCGAGCCCGTCATCCGCCGCCTCGACGAAGAGGGCACGCCCTTCATCGGCCTGCTCTACGCGGGCCTCATCCTCACGCCGCAGGGCGTCAAGGTCATCGAGTTCAACGCGCGCTTCGGCGACCCCGAGACGCAGGTCGTGCTGCCGCGGCTCCTCGACCCGCTGTCGGAGCTGCTGCTGGCAGCGGCATCCGGCAATCTCGAAGACCGCTCTCGCCCCGCCTTCTCGGACTCCGCCGCCGTGACCGTCGTGCTCGCTTCCGAGGGCTACCCCGAGGCGCCCGTCACGGGCAAGCCGCTTTCGGGACTGGATGCCGCATCCGCCGTCGACGGCGTGCACCTCGCGCACGCGGCCACCGCCGAGTCGGGCGACGGACTCGTCGCGACGGGCGGGCGCGTGCTCAACGTCGTCGCGGTCGGCGAGGATTTCGCCGAGGCGCGTGATCGTGCCTACCGCGCGCTCGCCGAGATCGGCCTCGAGGGCGGGCAGTTCCGCACCGACATCGCGGCCCGCGTCGCCGACTGACGCTCGGCGCGCGAGCCTCGCGTTTTCTGGCGACTCGCCAAGAAGCGCGGTGCCGGGCCGCACATTCTGGCGACTCGCCAGAATGTGCGGTCGGTCACACGGGGAAGGCTCAGCGGGCCGTGAGGGCCGCGGCGACCTCGGCCAGGACGCGGCGGAAGACCGCGACGGCGGGGAACTCGCTTCCTGAGGAACGGGCCGACGTGAAGACCGTCCGGCGGGGGCTTCCGGGGAGGTCGACGAGGCGGCATCCACTCGGCTCGGCACCCGTCCAGATGAGATCGGGCAGGAGTGCTGCGGCATTGCCCGTCTCGACGAGCCGCACGTGCGCCTGCAGGTCGGCCGTCTCGTAGCGCACGTCGGGCTCGAAGCCGGCAGCGCGGCACTGCTGCTCGGCGTAGTGACGCGAGGCCGCGCCGCGCGGCTCCATGACCCACGGCAGGTCGCGCGCGGCGGCGACGGAGTCGATGGCGGAGTGCTCCACGGCCACAGCGAGACGGATCGCGTCGGTCGTGAGCGGCTGGCGATCGAGGCCCGGGTGGTGCGGCGCGGCGTGCGCGGGGTAGTGCTCCGCGACGACGAGGTCGAAGTCGCGCAGCCACGTCTCGCGCAGCGCGGTCTCGGGCTCGCGCTGTACGAGTTCGACGCGCACGTCCGGTGCGACGGTGCGCATCGCCTCGAGCGCCGCGGGCATGAGTGCGAGCATCGCGGACTGGAAGACGGCAGCGCGCACGGTGCCCACGACGTCCTCGCCGGAGGTCCGCAGTTCGGCCTCCGCGAGCTCCATGACGTCGAGCAGATCCGCCGTGCGGGCCACGAGGCGCTCCGCTGCGGGGGTCAGCCGCAGCCCGCGCCCCGACTTGCGCAGCAGTTCGACGCCGGCCTCGCGCTCGAGCTGGGCGAGGTGCTGTGACACGGCCGAGGGGCTGTACGCCGCCGACTCGGCGACGGCCGCGATCGTTCCGCGCAGATGGAGTTCACGCAGGAGTCTGAGCTTCTTGAGGTCCAGCATCCGTCGCCCTCCAATACGTAAGTAATCATGAAGAGAATACGGAAGAAAGCATCGCTTTTCTTTCATGGATGCGACGCGGACACTGGATAGAGACCTCTGTGATCCAGGAGCAGCCCATGACGACGACCGTCCTTCCCGAGACCACCCCGCACCTCGCCGACGAGACCATCGCTCTCGTCGACCGCTGGCTGAAGGACGCGTCCACGATTCCCGCGAGCGTCGCAGCGCAGCGACTCGCGGGCGTGCTGAGCGACCCTGCGGGCCTCGAGTTCACGACCGGGTTCGTCGACGGCGTCGTCCGCCCCGAAGACCTGCGGGTCGCAGCGCAGGCCCTCCGCCGCGTCGCCCCGCTCGTCCCCGGCTTCCTGCCTGCTCCCCTGCGCACGGCCGTCCGCCTCGGCGGCGTCGCGGGTCCCATCGCACCCGGCGTCGTCGTGCCGATCGCCCGCACCGTGCTGCGCCGCATGGTCGGCCACCTCATCGCCGACGCGCGCGACGAGAAGCTCGGCACGGCGATCAGCGCGCTCAAGCGCGACGGCGTGCGCCTCAACATCAACCTCCTCGGTGAGGCAGTGCTCGGTGCGGCCGAGGCGCAGCGCCGGCTCGAGGGCACGATGCGCCTGCTCGCGCGCGACGACGTCGACTACGTCTCGGTCAAGGTCTCGGCGATGGTCGGACCGCATTCCGCGTGGGGCTTCGACGAGGCCGTCGAGGCGATCGCCCTGCGCCTCACGCCCCTGTTCCGGCTCGCGGCCTCGTCTCCGGCCGCGAAGTTCATCAACCTCGACATGGAGGAGTACCGCGACCTCGACCTCACGATGGCCGTGTTCACGCGGCTGCTCGACGAGCCCGAGTTCGAGAAGCTCGAGGCCGGCATCGTGCTGCAGGCCTACCTGCCCGACTCGTTCGCGGCGATGATCCGCCTGCAGGAATGGGCCGCGGCCCGTCGTGCGCGCGGCGGCGCGGGCATCAAGGTGCGGCTCGTCAAGGGCGCGAACCTCTCGATGGAGCGCGTCGACGCCGAGATCCACGGCTGGCCGCTCGCGACGTGGTCGACCAAGCAGGAAAGCGACACGCACTACAAGCGCATCCTCGACTACGCGCTCGAGCCCGAGCGCATCGCGAACGTGCGCCTCGGCATCGCGGGGCACAACCTCTTCGACATCGCGCATTCGTGGCTGCTCGCGAAGGAGCGCGATGTCACGGCCGGCGTCGAATACGAGATGCTCCTCGGCATGGCCGAGTCGATCGCCGAGGTCGTGCGACGCGAGGTCGGTGGGCTCCTGCTCTACACGCCGGTCGTGCACCCTCGCGAGTTCGACGTTGCGATCGCGTACCTCATCCGCCGCCTCGAGGAGGGCGCGTCGAGCGACAACTTCATGTCGGCGCTGTTCGAGCTCGACTCGAACGCAGCGCTGCTCGCACGTGAGACCGAGCGCTTCCTGGCCTCGCTGAGGGCTCTCGATGACAGCATCCCGCCGTCGAATCGCGTGCAGGACCGCTCGCTCGCCCCCGCGCCGCAGACCGGCTTCGCGAACGCGGCCGACACGGATCCCGCCGTCCCCGCGAACCGCGCGTGGGGCCTCGAGATCCTGTCTCGCGTCCCGGACTCGCAGCTCGGGATCGCGACGGCCGACGCCGCGATCCTGACGGATGCCGCAGCCGTCGACGACGCGCTCGCGACGGCCCACGCGGCCTCCAAAGGCTGGGGGGCGCTCGGCGCCGACGCGCGCGCGGCGATCCTGCACCGTGCGGGCGACGTGCTCGAAGCCCGGCGCGCGGAGCTGCTCGAGGTCATGGCGTCCGAGGCGGGCAAGACGCTCGACCAGGCCGACCCCGAGGCATCCGAGGCCATCGACTTCGCGCACTACTACGCCGAGCGCGGCCGGGAGCTCGACGACGTCGACGGCGCGGTCTTCACGCCCGCTCACGTGACGCTCGTGACGCCGCCGTGGAACTTCCCCGTCGCGATCCCCGCGGGCTCGACGCTCGCGGCACTCGCCTCGGGCTCGGCCGTCGTGATCAAGCCGGCCCGCCAGGCCCGTCGGTGCGGTGCCGTCATGGTCGAGGCGCTGTGGGAGGCGGGTGTTCCGAGAGACGTCCTGCAGCTCGTGCAGCTGAGCGACTCGTCACTCGGCGCCGGGCTCGTGGCCTCCCCCGTGGTCGACCAGGTGATCCTGACGGGCGGCTACGAGACCGCCGAGCTGTTCCGCGGCTTCCGCCAGGACCTGCGCCTGCTCGGCGAGACGAGCGGCAAGAACGCGATCATCGTGACGCCGAGCGCCGACCTCGACCTCGCCGTCAAGGACGTCGTGCACTCGGCGTTCGGGCACGCGGGCCAGAAGTGCTCGGCCGCGTCGCTCGTGATCCTCGTGGGCTCGGTCGCCGACTCGCGTCGCTTCCGCACGCAGCTCGTCGACGCCGTTCGCTCGCTGCACGCCGCGCTGCCGACCGATCCGACCGCGCAGGTGGGTCCCGTCATCGCGCCGCCGAGCGGCAAGCTGCTCGAGGGCCTCACGACGATCGGCGAGGGCGAGTCGTGGCTCATCGAGCCCCGCGCGCTCGCCTCTTCGGCCGCTGACCCCGCCGAAGCGTCGAGGCTCTGGACGCCCGGCGTCCGCGACGGCGTGCGCCGCGGCTCGGAGTTCCACCTGACCGAGTACTTCGGCCCGATCCTCGGCATCATGACGGCGGCGACGCTCGACGAGGCCGTCGCCATCCAGAACGAGGTCGACTACGGCCTGACGGCGGGCCTGCACTCGCTCGACGCCGCCGAGGTGAAGCAGTGGCTCGCGCGCGTGCAGGCCGGCAATCTCTACGTCAACCGCGGGATCACGGGCGCCATCGTGCAGCGCCAGCCCTTCGGCGGCTGGAAGAAGTCGGTCGTCGGCGCAGGCTTCAAGGCCGGCGGACCCAACTACCTCGCGGGCCTCGGTCGCTGGACCGACGCCAAGCCGGTTCGGGATGCCGCCGCCCCGTCGGCCTCGCCGGTCGCCGCGATCGTCGCCGCGACCCGGCCCGCCCTCGATCCCGCCGAGAAGGTGTGGCTCGCCCAGGCGGTCGCCTCGGACGCGTCCGCGTGGAACGAGGAGTTCGGCGCGCTGCGCGACCGGTCGGGTCTCGCGAGCGAGCGCAACGTCTTCCGCTACCTCCCGGCCGAGACCGAGATCCGCGCCGAGGCGGGCGTGCCTCTCGTCGAGATCGCCCGAGTCGTCGCGGCGGCCGTCCGCGCCGGCGGTGCGGTGCGCCTGTCGGTCGCCGACGCCCTGCCGGGCGCCGTCGACGCGACGGTGCGTGCGAGCGGAGTCGGCATCGTCCGCGAGGACGCCGCCGCGGCCCACGCCCGCCTCGCGGCGTTGCCGCGCCCGCGCGTCCGGCTGCTCGGCGCGACGGCCGCTGTACTCGACCGCGCCGCGGCGGGACGCCCCGACATCGCCGTGTTCGACGGACCCGTCACCCGGGCGGGCCGCGTCGAGCTGCTGCCGTTCCTGCACGAGCAGGCCGTGAGCATCACGGCGCACCGGTTCGGCAACCCGGACGCCCTCGCGGCCCGGGTTCTCTGAGGCTCCGCGCGGCGCCCGCGGGAGGGCGGGCGCCGCGCGCGACATCCGTTCCCCTCTCCCCATCCGTCGCGAGATCAGGTGATTTCGCGGAATCAGGACGAGGGACCGCTCCCACCACCTGCACCGGAGAGATCACCTGATCTGGTGCAGCGGGCGCGGGACGGGCGACCTCGTCGAGCCCGCGCAGACATCGGCCGAAAGCACGAGAGAGTCGGGCCTCGCGGCCGATGCGGCGCGGCATCCCGGATCGCGAACATGGCGGCATGACAACCGCAACCGCCCCGCGCCGCACGACGCGGCGGCGCCCCGAATGGCTCGTCCCCGCGGGGCTCATCACGCTGAGCCTCGTGCCGATGATCGCGGGCGCGTCGCGCCTCAGTCAGCTCACGACCGGCGCCCCGACCGCCGAGAGCGCGCGGTTCTTCGACTCGCCGGCGCCCGTCATCGTGCACATCGTCGGCTCGAGCGTCTTCCTCGTGCTCGGCGCGCTGCAGTTCGCGCCGTCGCTGCGCCGACGGCGCTGGCATCGCATCGCGGGGCGCATCGTCGCACCGGCGGGGCTCGCCTCGGCGCTGTCGGCGCTGTGGATGACGCTCTTCTACGCGCTGCCGGCGACGGTCACAGGGCCTGGCCTGTCGGCCATCCGCATCGTGCTCGCCACGGCGATGGCCGCCGCGATCGTCGTCGCAGTCCTCGCGATCCGAAGAGGGGATGTCGCGACCCACAGCGCATGGATGACGCGCGCCTACGCCATCGGGCTCGGCGCCGGCACCCAGGTGCTGATGTTCCTGCCGTACACGCTGCTCATCGGCACGCCGAGCCGCGTCATGCACACCGTGCTCATGGCGGCCGGGTGGGCGATCAACCTCGCGGCGGCCGAGGTCGTCATCCGGCGTCGGGCGCGGGCCGCGACCCCCTCGGCTGCGACTCCCGCGCGCCTATCATGAGCGCATGACGAGCCCCGTCCGCGCGATCTGGGACGCGCCCGCGGCCTTCCCGGCGCCGCCTCGGCGCGTCTGGCGCGACTGGGCGCTCGTCGCCGCGATCCCCGCCCTCGCGCTGCTCGAGGCGTGGCTGCGCCCCGACGTCCCGTGGCGCTGGCTGTGGGCGATCGTGCTCGCGGGCCTCGCGCCGACGCTCCTGTGGCGGAGGCACCGGCCCCTCACGATGCTCGCGGCCGCCTTCGCGATCGGCACCGCCGTGAGCCTCGTCCTGGGCGGCGACCCGCAGCTGTTCACGACGGCGTACTTCCTGATCCTCGTCTACGCCGTGTTCCGCTGGGGCTCGGGCCGCGCGATGCTCGCGGGCGGCGCGCTCGTCGCGATCGGCACGCTCCTGACCTTCGTCGCGTCCACCCCGACGCCGGGCGACGTCGTGGGCGGCATCGCGGTCGCTGTCACGACGGGCACGCTGGGCCTCGCGCTGCGCTGGCGCGCCCGCTCCCGAGCCCGCGAGCTCGACCGCGTGCGGCTCCTCGAGCGCGAGCAGCTCGCGCGCGACCTCCACGACACCGTCGCGCACCACGTCTCGGCGATCGCGATCCAGGCCCAGGCGGGGGCGACCGTCGCGGAGTCGGATCCGGATGCCACGGCCGAGGTGCTGCGGACGATCGAGGGCGAGGCATCCCGCACCCTGCGCGAGATGCGCGCGATGGTCGGCGTCCTGCGGACCTCCGAGGCGGCCGACCTCGCTCCGACTCCCGGGTTCGCGGCGCTGCGGGAGCTCGAGCGGACGGATGCCCCGGCCGTCGCCGTCCGCATCACGGGCGACGTCGACTCGGTGCCGCCGGCCGTCTCGGCTGCCGTCTTCCGGCTCGCGCAGGAGGCCGTCACCAACGCGCGACGGCACGCGCCCGGTGCTACGCGCGTCGACGTCGAGGTCGCGATCGACGACGCAGGAGTTCGCGTCAGAGTGCACGACGACGGCGAGGCGGCCGCATCCGTCGGCGACGGCTACGGCCTCACGGGGATGCGCGAGCGCGCCGCTCTGCTCGGCGGGACGTGCGACGCGGGACCCGATTCGGACGGCGGCTGGACGGTCGCCGCATCTCTCCCGCGGAAGCGGTGGACCGCGTGACGATCCGCGTGCTCATCGCCGACGACCAGGACCTCGTCCGCACAGGACTGCGCATGATCCTCGACGCGCAGCCCGACCTCGAGGTGGTCGGCGAGGCGAGCGACGGCGCCGAGGCGATCACGCTCGCGCGCGGCACGCGCCCCGACGTCTGCCTCATCGACATCCGGATGCCGGTCCTCGACGGGCTCGAAGCGACGCGTGCGCTCGCCGGCGCCGGGGTGACCGACCCGATCCCCGTCGTGGTCATCACGACGTTCGACCTCGATGAGTACGTCTACGCCGCGCTGCGGGCGGGGGCGCGAGGATTCCTGCTGAAGGATGCCGGGCCGACCCTCCTCGCGGAGGCCGTCCGCGCCGCGGCGCGAGGCGACGCACTCATCGACCCGAACGTCACGGTGCGGCTCATCGAGGAGTTCGCGGGCACCGCCCGGGAGGCGGTCGCCCCGCCGTCGAGCCCGCTCACGGAGCGCGAGGAGGACGTGCTCGCGCTCGTCGCGCGCGGACTCGGCAACAGCGAGATCGGCGCGCGGCTGCACATCTCGCTCAGCACGGTCAAGACGCACCTCGCGAGCGTCATGACGAAGATCGGCGCGCGCAACCGGGTCGAACTCGCGATCTGGGCGCACGAGCGGCGCCGCTGAGCGGACCGGGCGTCGAGGCCGGGTCGCTGAGCTTGCCGAAGCATCGATCCCTCGGCAGGCTCGGGGACCGTGCTTCGAGGTTCCGCCCGCGCTCCGTCCCGACTAGCGTCGCGTTCATGAAGGACGACGCCGAGCGCGAGCGCGCGCATGCGATCTTCGATCCGATCGCCGAGGAGTACCTCGCGAGGGATGGCGTCGACATCGGCCCGATGTTCGGCAGCGAAGGCCTGCGCATCCGCGGCAAGGTCTTCGCCTTCGTCGGCTTCGCGGGCGGGCTCGTCGTGAAGGTCCCCGCGGCGCGCGCCGACGAGGTCGAGGCATCGGGTGTCGCGGCCCGCATGGAGATGCGCGGCCGCCCCGCGCGCGAGTGGCTCGTCGTGCCCGTCGCGTCAGCCGATCACTGGGCCCCGCTCATGGCCGAGGCCTTCGCGTATCTCGACGAGATCACGCCCTGAACCGCGAGCCGCGATAATGGCTGGGTGGCTTCACCCCTCGATCTCCCCGGCTGGCGGCACGTCTACTCCGGCAAGGTGCGCGACCTCTACGTGCCCACCGAGGACGGCGCGGCCGACCGCATGCTCGTCGTCGCGAGCGACCGCGTCAGCGCGTTCGATCACGTCCTGAGCCCCGGCATCCCCGACAAGGGCGTCCTGCTGACGACCCTGAGCCTGTGGTGGTTCGACCTGCTCGCGGGAGCCGACGGGGGGCGCAGCATCCCGAATCATCTCGCGGCGTCGTCGATCCTGACCGACGGAGCGGACGGCGTGCCGAACACCCCCGACGACCTCGCGAGCCTCATTCCGGCCGAGGTCGCCGGTCGCGCGATGGTCGTCCGCAGCCTCGAGATGCTGCCCGTCGAGTGCGTCGTGCGCGGGTACCTCACGGGCTCGGGCTGGGCGGAGTATCGCGCGCAGGGCACGGTGTGCGGCATCGCGCTCCCCGATGGCCTGAACGACGGCGACCGACTTCCCGAGCCGCTGTTCACCCCCGCCTACAAGGCGCCGATGGGCGAGCACGACGAGAACATCTCGTTCGAGCAGACCGTCGAGCTCGTGGGCGCCGAGCGCGCCACGCAGCTGCGCGACCTCTCGCTCGAGATCTACTCCCGTGCCGCGCGCACGGCCGAGCAGCACGGGCTGATCCTCGCCGACACCAAGTTCGAGTTCGGCGTCGATGCAGCCGGCGTGCTGACGCTCGCCGATGAGGTGCTCACGAGCGATTCGTCGCGGTACTGGGATGCCGCGGCCTGGGCATCGGGCACGACTCCGGCCGAGCGCATGGCGAGCTTCGACAAGCAGATCGTGCGCGACTGGCTCGCCGCGAACTGGGACAAGACGGGCACTCCCCCGGAGCTGCCGGCCGAGATCGTCGAACGCACGGCCGCCCGCTATCGCGAGCTCCTCGAGCTGCTGACCTCCGCCTGACGACCCAGGCGGACCCGGCTTTTGCCCGGCCCGCCCGAGCCGCTCACAGCGAACTCCCAGGTATCGTGGCGGGTGCACCCCCGCGACTTTGAGGAGCCCGCATGCCCACCTGGACCCTGCACGGCAACGGCCGCACCGTCGAACCCGGCAAGGTGGTCAAGCCCGACGAGCGCCTCAACTGGGGCGCGACTGTCGCGATCGGCGTGCAGCACGTCATCGCGATGTTCGGCGCGACCTTCCTCGTGCCGGTGCTCACGGGCTTCCCCGTTTCGACGACGCTGTTCTTCTCGGGCGTCGGCACGATCCTCTTCCTGCTCGTGACGCGCAACAAGCTGCCCAGCTATCTGGGCTCGTCGTTCGCGTTCATCGCTCCCGTCACCGCCGCGACGGCGACCGCCGGGACGGGCTCGGCCCTCGCGGGCATCGTCGCGGTCGGCGTGCTGCTCGCAGCGATCGGCTTCATCGTGCAGTTCGCGGGCATCGGCTGGATCGACAGGCTCATGCCGCCTGTCGTCGCGGGCGCGATCGTCGCGCTCATCGGCTTCAACCTCGCTCCCGTCGCGTGGGACAACTTCCAGCAGCAGCCCCTCACCGGCACGATCACCCTCGTCGCCGTGATCGTCTTCAGCGTGCTGTTCCGCGGCTTCCTCGGACGCATCTCGATCGTGCTCGGCGTCGTCGTCGGCTACGTCGTGGCGGCGATCGCCGGCGAGATCGACTACTCCGCCGTCGAGAAGGCCGCCTGGATCGGCCTCCCCGAGTTCCAGCTCGCGGACTTCGCCTCCCCCGGCACCTGGTCGGTCATCGCGATGTTCCTGCCGGTCGTCCTGGTGCTCATCGCCGAGAACGTCGGGCACGTCCGCGGAGTCGCGACGATGACGGATGCCGCGGTCAACCAGCACACCGGCCGGGCCCTCATCGCCGACGGCGCCGCGACGGCCCTCGCCGGCATGTTCGGCGGGTCGGGCACGACGACGTACGGCGAGAACATCGGCGTCATGGCGGCGACGCGCGTGTACTCGACCGCGGCGTACTGGGTCGCCGGCGCGACGGCCGTCGTGCTGAGCCTCTCGCCCAAGATCGGCGCCGTGTTCAACTCCGTCCCGCCCGGCGTGCTCGGCGGGGTCACGACGGCGCTCTACGGTCTCATCGGCATCATCGGCATCAAGATCTGGGTCGACAACCGCGTCGACTTCTCACGCCCCGTCAACCAGTACACGGGCGCCGTCGCGCTCGTCATGGCGATCGCGGGCTTCTCCATCCAGTGGGGCGACTTCCAGCTCGGCGCCATCGTCATCGCGGCCGCCGCGGCGCTCATCATCTACCACGGCGGCAACGCGATAGCCCGCTGGCGCAGGACCGGCGCCGACGACGGCGGACCCATCCCGGCCGTCGGACCCCTGGGCGGCGACCCGCAGGGCCTCGAGGTCCGGTAGCCCGCGGCATCCGTCGCCTGCGCGTCGCGATCGTGTCCCACTGTTTGTCGCCCGATGGGCCGGCAGGCGACCAACTTCGGGACACGCTCGCGAGAGCGGGGAAGAATGACGGATGCCGCGGCGTTACACATTCACATGCATGAACTGACCGCCCCCGCCGAGCGCCTCGCGGCCGACACCGTGATGGGCGCCGTGACGCTGCTCGTCGGGGATCTCGACGGCATGACCCGCTACTACCGCGACGTCGTGACGCTCGACGTGCTGTCGGCCGAGGGCGACACCGTCACGCTCGGCCGCGCGGGACGCGCGATCGTCGTTCTGCGGCACGAGCCGGCGCTGCGCCATGCCGCCGCGGGGGCCGCAGGCCTGTTCCACACGGCGATCCTGTTCGAGTCGCAGGAGGCCCTCGCCGCGGCGCTCCACTCCGTGGCGCAGCACGCCCCCGGCACCTTCACGGGCAGCGCCGACCACCTCGTGAGCCAGGCGTTCTACTTCACCGACCCCGAGGGCAACGGCATCGAGCTCTACTGGGACCGCGCCCGCACCGAGTGGTCGTGGACGCACGGTCAGGTCGAGATGGCGACCCTCTACCTCGACCCGAACCGGTACCTGCAGGAGCACCTCAGCGAGCGAGCGCTCGCGGGCGGTACGGCGGCGGACGCGGCATCCGTCGGTCACGTGCACCTGTCGGTGGGGGATGTCGCCACGGCACGCGCCTTCTACGTCGACGCTCTCGGATTCGACGAGACCGCGACCCTCGGCAACCAGGCCGTGTTCGTCAGCGCCGGCGGCTACCACCACCACATGGCGATGAACGTGTGGAACTCCCGAGGAGCAGGACCCCGGATGCCGGCACTCGGCCTCGGCCGCGTCGACCTCGCGCTGCCCGACTCCGACGCGCTCGGCGCCCTCGAGGAGCGCCTGAGCCACCACGGCTTCGCGGTGCGCGACGACGGGCGCACGCTCGCGTTCGACGACCCGTGGAGCAACGCGATCCTCGCGACCGCGTCCGTCCGCTGACTCGCGGCGCGGCCACGCCGACGCCGGAAGGTCAGGTCGCGGGGCGCGCGGCCCGATCGGCGTGACCGAGCGTGCGGCCCGGTGCGATGCGGTCCCGCACGCGGCGCTTGAGCTCGACGATGTCGGGAAACCCGCCGTCGCGCTTGCGCGACCAGACGAGCTCGTCGTCGGCGTAGACCTCGAAGATGCCGCCCGTGCCCGGCTCGAGCGTCGCACCGCCCCCCATGAGCTCGTCCTGGAAGGTCGTGAGCAGCTCCTGCGCGACCCAGGCCGCGCGCAGCATCCACGCGCACTGCGTGCAGTACACGACCCTGATGTGACTCGTCATCGGATGCCTCTGGTGCGGTCGGTCGACGTCATGACGCCATTGTGCCCTCCGCGGCGGAAGGGTCGGCAATCGGGATGCGTCGGGACCGGCGCGGGCCCGGCGCTAGACCGAGTCGCGGACGATCAGCTCGGTCTCGAGGATCGTGACGTGGCGCGCGCTCGCGCCCGCGAGGATATCGAGCAGCGTGCTGGCCATCATCTCGCCCTGCTCGAAGGACGGCTGACGCATCGTCGTGAGCTGCGGGGTGACGGATGTCGCGACCGGCGAGTCGTCGAAGCCGATGATCGCAACGTCCTCGGGCACGCGCAGGCCCGCCGCCGCGAGCACCGAGAGGGCGCCACGGGCCATGAGGTCGCTCGCGACGAAGATCGCGTCGGGCGCGGGACCGCGGTCGAGCATGCGACGCATCGCGTCGGCGCCGCCGTCGGCCGTGAAGCCGCCCTCTTCGATGAACCCCTCGTCGAGTCCCGCCTCCGCGAGCGCCTGCCGGTAGCCCGCGAGGCGGTCGACGCCCGCGGGCATCGTGAGCGGGCCCGTGATCGTGGCGATGCGGCGGTGACCGCGCGCGACCAGGAAGGCCACGGCATCCCGTCCCCCGCGCACGTTGTCGACGTCGACGTAGAAGTCGCGCTCGCGCTCGCGCACGGGCCGGCCGCCGTAGACGACGGGGACGGCCGTCGCGATGCGGTCGATGAACGTGTCGCTCGTGTGGTGCGAGACGATGATCGCGCCGTCGACCGCACCGCTGCGCAGGTAGCTCGTCGTCTTGTCGCCCGGGTCGTCGCTCGCGATGAAGAGGTTCAGGACGTAGTCCGAGCGCGTGAGCCGCGCGTTGATGCCCGAGACGATCGCCGCGAAGAACGGGTCTCCGAAGAAGCGCGTCGTGTCTTCCGGCACGACGAGCGCGATCGCCTGCGTCTGGCGGCTCGCGAGCGAGCGCGCCGCGCGGTTCGGCACGTAGTTGAGCTCGGAGATCGCGCGCTGCACGGCCTCCAGGGCGCTCGGACTGACCGAGGTCGATCCGTTCACGACGCGCGACACGGTCGATCGCGAGACTCCCGCCGCAGCCGCGACCTCCTCGATCGTGGCGGGCGCAGACGACGCGTCAGTGCTCATACGACCAGCCTCCCCCCGGATGCTATGAGCGGGCGATGGCCGACTCCGCGTCGACCGCCCGCGTGGCGATGATCCGAGCGTATTCCCGTCCGCTGTCCTTCAGGGACCGCTCTTGTGTCTCGTAGTCGACGCGGACGATACCGAACCGCTTCTCGTAGCCCCACGCCCACTCGAAGTTGTCGAGCATCGACCAGTAGAAGTAGCCGCGCACATCGACGCCGAGCTCGATCGCGTCGAGGATCGCCGAGACATGCCCGCGCAGGAACTCCGCGCGCTCGGCGTCGTGGACGCGCGTCTCGCCGTCCTCGATCACGGCGACGTCGTCGTAGGCGGCGCCGTTCTCGGTGACGTAGAGCGTCGTGCCCACGGGGGCCGCATAGTCGTCCGACACGCGCTTGAGCAGGGTGGTGAGCCGCTCGGGCTGCACCTCCCAGTGCATCGACGTGCGCGGCAGCCCGCGGTCGTACCAGTGGATGTTCTTCGAGACGGGGAACGCCGGCGCGCCGGGTCGGTCCGTGGGGGCGTCGCCGCCGGCAGGGGGGTTCGGCGACGGCGTGCCGCCCACGAACTCGCCGTGGTAGTAGTTCACGCCGAGCGAGTCGAGCGGCGTCGCGATCGTCTCGAGGTCGCCGGGGTGGATCGCGGCCTCGAGCGCTTCGAGCGCGTCGGGGAACGCGGTGCGGAGGTCTTCGACGATGTCGGCGGGGTACGAGCCCAGGAACACGGGGTCGAGGAACCAGCGGTTGAACTGCCCGTCGACGAGACGCGCGGCGGCGACGTCCTCGGGCTTCGCGGGGTCGGCGGGCTCGGCGACCGTCAGGTTGAGCGTGATCCCGAGGTTGAGCGAGGGGTCCCGCTCGCGCAGGGCCGTGACGGCCTGACCGTGTCCGAGCAGAAGGTGATGCGCCGCGAGCAGCCCCTCCTCGACGCTGTAGTGACCCGGCGCGTGCAGCCCCGCCGTGTAGCTCAGGAACGACGAGCACCACGGTTCGTTGAGCGTCGTCCAGACGTTGACGCGATCGCCGAGGGCGTCGTGCATGTCGAGCGCGTACTCCGTGAAGAGGTCGGCGGTGTCGCGGTTCGTCCAGCCGCCCTTGTCCTGCAGGGCCTGCGGGAGGTCCCAGTGGTAGAGCGTGAGCCACGGCAGGATGTCGGCCTCGAGCAGCTCGTCGACGAGACGGCTGTAGAAGTCGATGCCCTTCGGGTTGAGCGCGCCGCCGTCGGGGCGGACGCGCGACCACGACGTCGAGAAGCGGTAGGTCTGAAGACCCATCCGCTTCATGAGCGCGACGTCGCCCTCGTAGCGGTGATAGTGATCGCACGCGACATCGCCGTTGTCGGCGTTGATGACGGCGCCGGGCACGCGGCTGAAGGCGTCCCAGATCGAGGCCTTGCGGCCGTCCTCGAACGCGGCGCCCTCGATCTGGTACGCGGCCGTGGCCGCGCCGAAGAGGAAGTCGGTCGGGAACGCGCGGGCTTCGGTCATGGGCTGGATGTCCTTGTTCACGGAGGTGTCGATCACAGTGCTGTCGCTGTCCAGCCTGGCCCGGTCGGGAGCGCTTTTCGAGTGGGAGGGTGCGAGAGACGTCATCCCTTGACCGCCCCCGCCATGATGCCGCTCACGAGCTGCTTGCCGGCGAAGATGAACAGCAGCAGCAGCGGGATCGTGGCCAGCACGACGCCGGCGAGCACGACCGAGTAGTCGACGAAGTAGTTCGACTGCAGGAGCGAGAGCGCGACCGGGAGGGTCGGGTTCTGCCGGTCGAGCACGATGAACGGCCAGAAGAAGTTGTTCCACGCGCCCACGAAGGTGAACAGGAACAGCATCGCGGCTGCCGGACGGGCGGCGGTCACGCCGACGGTCCAGAACGTGCGGATCTGGGATGCCCCGTCCACGCGCGCGGCTTCGATGAGCTCGTCGGGCACGGCCTGACGCAGGTACTGCGTCATCCAGAACACGCCGAATGCGCTCGTCAGCGCCGGAACGATGATCGCGCCGACCTGGCCGGTCCAGCCGAGCTCCGAGAAGAGGATGTAGAGCGGCACGACGCCGAGCTGCGCGGGGACCGCCATCGTCGCGACGACGAAGATGAGCAGCGCGGGACCGCCGAGGAACTTGAGCTTCGCGAACGCCCATCCGGCGAGCGTCGAAGTGATGACGACGGCCGCGGCGATGAGGCCGGAGCTGTAGATCGAGTTCCACAGGGCGGGCCAGAAGTTGACTGCCTCGTTGTTCGCGACGGCCGTGACGTTGGCGATGAAGTTCGCTCCGGGCACCCAGCCGAACGGACGGCGCAGGCTCGAGGCATCCCCCGATCCGATGATGAAGGACCAGTAGAGGGGGAAGACACCGACGACGAACACGATCGCGAGGATCGCGTAGGTCCAGAAGGTGGGACGCGAGCCGCGGATCTTGGTGGCGCGGCTCTCGTTGCGTCGACGCTTGGGCTCGTTCGGGATGGACTCGACGATCGCGACCGGGGGAGGCGTGCTGAGGCTCATGCCGACACCTCCTTCTTGGCCTGCTTGGCGAGTTCCTTCGCCTGGCGCTTGGATATCTCGGATCGGAGGCCCTCATCGCGGACGAAGGTCCGGGTGAGCAGCAGGTTCACGACGCCGACGAGGATGATGATGATGAAGAGGATCCAGGCCATGGCGGCCGCGCGGCCGAAGTTCCACTGGCCCCAGCCGATGTCGTACAGGTACAGCGCGATCGTGAGCCACTGCTGACCCGCACCGCCGCGCCCGAACTGGTCGAACACGCGTGGCTCGTCGAAGATCTGCAGACCGCCGATCGTCGAGGTGATGATGACGAAGATGAGCGTCGGCTTGAGCGAGGGAAGCGTGATGGAGAAGAACTGGCGGATGACGCCGGCGCCGTCGACAGTCGCGGCCTCGTAGTACTCCCGGTTGACGGCCTGCATGGCCGCGAGCAGGATCAGGGCGTTGTAGCCGGTCCAGCGGTAGTTCACCATCGTCGCGATCGCGACGTGGCTCCAGAACGGGTCCTTGTGCCACGGGATGCCGGGCAGGCCCAGGTTGCCGAGCCACGTGTTCACGAGGCCGAAGTTGTCGGCGAAGATCGCCGTGAAGATGAGGCCGACCGCGACGGGGGCGACGACGAAGGGCAGCAGGACGCTCATGCGCCAGAAGGTCTTGGCGCGGAGGTTCTTGTCGAGGACGGCCGCGATGAAGAGGGCCGCGACGAGCTGCGGGATCGTCGACAGCAGGAAGATGCTGAAGGTGTTGCGCAGCGCCGTCCAGAAGTGTGGCTGCGTCAGGATCCAGATGTACTGGTCGAATCCGACGAACGTGCCGGAGTTGCGCACAAGATCCCAGTCCATGAACGAGATCACGGCGGTGTACCCGATCGGGAACAGGCCCACGATCGCGAACATGATGAAGAACGGCGAGATGTACAGGTAGGGCGAGATCTTGAGATCCCACTTGCTCAGTCGCTGCGAGAACGAGAGCACGCGGGGCGGTCGAGGCGGCGGGGCGGATGCCTCGGTGCGCGCCGGGCGCGATTCTGTAGTGGTCACGTCACGTCCTTCGGGTGAGGGGTTCGGGGTGTGCACCGGGGTGCGGAGCGCTGCACGCGCCCCGCACCCCGGCAGGGGTTCGGCTTAGAAGGCCGAGACCTCGGTGACCCAGGTGTCCCAGCTGGTCTGCTGGTCCTCGAGACCGTCGAAGACTCGCGTCACGGCGTTCTGGAGAGCGTCGTGGTACTGGAAGTACTTCGGTCCCTTGTAGGGGCTGACCGTGATGGCGTCGGCGCGGTCGGTCAGGATCTGACCGGTCGGCGCGTCGTTGAAGTACTCGTTCGTCGCGCTCAGGAGCGTGTCGCTCTTGAGGGCCTCGACCTGGCTCGGGAAGGTGCCGGCGTTCTCGAACGCCTTGACCTGGACCTCGGGCGAGGTCAGCCATGCAGCGAGCTTCGAAGCCGCCTCGGTGTTCTTGCCGTCAGCGGGGACGACGAGGTACGAGCCGCCCCAGTTGCCGCCGCCACCCGGGAACGCGTTCGCGATGTCCCAGCCGGTCGTGTCGGGCGCGTTGCCCGAGATGACGCCGAGCATCCAGCCCGGGCAGAGCATCGTGGCGAACTCGCCGCTCGCGAGGGAGGCGAACCAGTCCTCGCTCCACTGACCGGCGTATGCCGAGATCGGGATCGCGTTCTCGACGACCGTGTTGTAGGCGTCCTCGACCGCGGGGTTCTCCGTCGCGATGATGGTGCCGTCCGGCTCCTCGTACGTGAACTCTTCCTGGTTGATGATGCCCTGGAGCACGGCGTTGGCCGAGTCGATGAAGGGCTTGCCCGTGGCAGCGGTGTACTGCGCGCCGACCTCGAAGAAGGCGTCCCACGTCGGGAACAGGTCTGCCACGGCCTCACGGTCGGTGGGCAGGCCCGCCGCCGCGAACAGGTCGGAGCGGAAGCAGACGCCCTGGGGGCCGATGTCGGTGCCGTATCCGACGAGGTTGCCGTCGCTGTCGGTCGCGGCGGCTTCCTTCCAGTCGAGCCAGCGGCCCTTGAGGTCGTCGGCGACCGGCGTGAGCAGGTCGGCGTACTGCATGCCCTCGGCGAGCCAGTCGATCTCGATCGCCTCGACGTCGGCCAGGCCGCCCTTGCCGAGCTTCTGGAAGAAGTTGGCGCGAGCGTCGTTCGACGTCGCCGCCTTGTTGTGCACGACCTCGATGCCGGTCTCGGCGGTGAACTCGGCGAGCAGCTCGTCGGTGTAGCCGAAGTCGTTGAACGTCGCGAGGGTCAGCGTCGTGGGCTCGCTCGAGCCTTCAGCCTCTTCCCCTGCACTGCTGCAGCCGGCCAGAACGATGGCCGTAGCCGAGACAGCGGCGACGGCTGCGGCAGTACGCCGGAAAGCGTGTGATTTCACGGTCACTCCTTTGTGTGTTTCAGGTGTTTGGTGCGGGTCCAGGGCATCGGAAACGGGTGCCCCCAGTAACGTGATCGACTCCGCGGTGGGAGCGCTCTCACGTCTGTCAGTGGACGTTACGGGAGCGCTCCCACGGATGTCAAGGGAGCGCTCCCACAAATTGGTCACGGTTCGATCACGGATGCGTCACGGGCCTTCGACACCGGTGCGAGTGCCCTCTGCGGACGCCGGGAAACACGGGTGGTCGGGGGCCGTAGACTGGAGTCGCACACCCTCCCGCGACATCCGGCGCCTCGTTTCCTCGCTGCGCTCGTCGCACAACGACCGACAGCTGCGGCCGCAGGCGGCAGCCAGGAGGATCCCTATGCCCACGATCGTCGTCGACGTCATGCCCAAGGCCGAGCTTCTGGACCCGCAGGGGAAGGCCGTGGCCGGCGCTCTCTCCCGTCTCGGGGTCGAGGGGTTCAGCGGTGTCCGGATCGGCAAGCGCTTCGAGCTCGCCGTCGAGGGCGCGGTCGACGAGGCACTGCTCGCGACCGTCCGACAGGTCGCGGCCGACGTGCTGTCGAACTCCGTGATCGAGGACGTCGTGGGCGTCGAGGTCGTGGAATGACCGCCCGAATCGGCGTCATCACCTTCCCCGGCTCACTCGACGACCGCGACGCGCAGCGCGCCGTCCGCGTCGCAGGCGCCGAAGCCGTCCCGCTCTGGCACGGCGACCACGATCTGCAGGGCGTCGACGCGCTCATCCTGCCCGGCGGCTTCAGCTACGGGGACTATCTGCGCGCCGGCGCCATCGCGGCGCGTGCGCCGATCATGGCCGAAGTGAAGGATGCCGCCGCCAAAGGCATGCCGATCCTCGGCATCTGCAACGGCTTCCAGATGCTCGTCGAGGCGCACCTGCTGCCCGGCGGCCTCATCCGCAACGCGCACCAGCAGTTCATCTGCCGCGATCAGCGCCTGCGCGTCGAGAACGCGTCGACGGCGTGGACCAGCGGTTTCGAGGCGGGCCAGGAGATCGTCATCCCGCTCAAGAACGGCGACGGCGGCTACATCGCCGACGACGAGACCCGCGCGCGCATCGACGGCGAGGGCCTCGTCGCGTTCCGCTACCTCGGCGTCAACCCCAACGGGTCGGTCGACGACATCGCGGGCCTGACCAACGAGCGCGGCAACGTCGTGGGCCTCATGCCCCACCCCGAGCACGCCGTCGAGCCGGGCTTCGGCCCCGACACCGCCGCCGCCATGCGCTCCGGCGTCGACGGCCTGTCGTTCTTCACGTCGGCCGTCGCGGCCGTCGTCGGCGCCGCGGCCTAGCGGCGCAGCATCCGTTCCCTGCTCTCGATCGGCGTCACCGCAACAGGTGATGTCACGGCTGCAGGAGCTTCGGTCGGCTGATCATCCTGCACCGGTGAGATCACCTGATCTCATGCGGGGCTGGGGAGACCGTCCGGTGGTCAGACCGTGCCGGCGGGCGGCCAGACGCCGATGATGAGCGCCATGACCAGCACCGTCACGAGCTCGTGAGCGATGTTCATCGTCGTGAGAGCCGTCGGGCGGCCCTCGAACGCGTCGTGCGTGATGAAGCGCGCCGCCGTGAATCCCGCCCACAGCGTCGCGGCGGTGATGACGGCGCCCCACAGCCAGCTGCCGCCGTAGAAGTGCCAGGCGATCGCCGAGGCGCCCGCGAGCACCCACGCCGTCACGAAGCTCACGACCACCGTCACGATGATGGGGATGACGGCGCTCGCTCCGGGCCTGTTCATGTCGACCTTCGCGAGGGCCGCCCAGCGCGTGCCGAAGACCTTCGGCGTGTACCAGATCGAGCCGACGACCATGCTCGACGCCGTCGCGATGAGCACGGCCCAGTAGTTGATCTCGGGAACCATCGTCCGCCTCCTTACGACCGCCGCCCGGGCAGGCGGTCCGCTGCCCGGAGCGTATCGCCGGGCTCCGACCGCCTCCGGGCGCCGCGCCGGGTCGCGCCGGTAGCGTTGCACCGTGAACACCCGCACACGTCGGCTCGCTGTCTCGGTGCCGACCGACGAGCTCGCCCACGACATCCAGCCCCTCCCCGAGGGCGTCGAGGTCGTCGTCTGGACCATGGATGACCCCGCGCCGCGCGACGCCTTCGATCTCGTCGTGCCGCCGTACATGAAGATGGCGAGGGTGCTCGAGCGCCTGCGCGACGTGCGCGTCGGGCTCGTGCAGAGCCAGTCGATCGGCTACGAGGGCGTCGCCGACGTGCTGCCCGACGGTCTCCGCTTCGCCAATGCCGCGTCCGTGCACGAGACCTCGACCGCCGAGCTCGCCGTCGCCCTGACGCTCGCGGCGCAGCGGCAGATCGACGTCTTCGCCGTCAACACGGACCGCGGCGTCTGGGCGCCGGTGTTCGCCGAGAGCCTCGCCGACCGGCGCGTGCTGCTGCTCGGCTTCGGCGGCGTCGGCAAGGCGATCGCAGCGCGACTGTCCGGATTCGAGGTCGAGCTCACGGCGGTCGCGAGCAGGGCACGCGAAGAGGACGGGATGCCGGTGCACGCCGTCTCCGAACTGCCCGACCTGCTCCCCCACGCCGAGATCGTCATCGTCTCGCTGCCGGGTGGCGAGTCGACACGGCACATCGTCGACGACGCGTTCCTCGCGGCCCTTCCGGACGGCGCGCTCGTCGTCAACGTCGGCCGGGGTCCCCTCATCGACACCGACGCGCTCGTCGAGCACGTGCAGCGGGGGCGGATCCGCGCGGCGCTCGACGTGACCGACCCCGAGCCGCTCCCCGACGGCCACCCGCTGTGGGGCCTGCCCGGCGTGCTGATCTCGCCGCACGTCGGAGGAGCCTCGACCGCCATGCGGCCCCGCATCGCGCGGCTCGTGCGCCGGCAGATCGGACACCTGCTCGCGGGCGAGGAGCCCGAGAACGTCGTCATCGGCTGAGCCGCAGCGCCCGGCCACGGTCGCTGAGCCTGCCGGCGCGTCGACGTGCGAGTCGATGTGGCGAGCGGAGCGCGACGTGCCGCATCCGAGGGCGAACGGCGGCCGGGAGGCTGGTCGGGTCAGCGGGTGTCGACGTCGGCGCCTGACCACAGGTCTTCGCACTCGACCTCGACGGCGCCGTGCGCGACGAGGAATCGCCGAGCCCCGCGATCGCCCGAGAGACCGTCGACGAGCGCGTCGACATGGTCGGCGCCGATGAAGACCGGATGACCCGGCTCGCCGCCGTACACCGCCTGCGCGAGCGCCCGCCGCGCGGGACCCGCCGCCGCCACGACCCGACGCACGGCCGATGCAGGAAGCTCCGGAGTGTCGACCGGCACCACGACGGCAGCGTCGGCGCCCGCGACGGCCGCACGCAGCCCCGCGCGGAGCGTCGCCGAGAGGCCCTCCGCCCAATCCGGCACCTCGACGACCTCGGCAGCGGCGGGGACGAGCACCCGCGCTTCGGTCGCGGCGGCCCCGAGCGCGACGACGACGCGGCGGCAGCCGGCATCCGTCAGCGTCTGAACAGCCCGGGCGACCCAGGGGGTTCCGTCGGGCGTGCGGGCGAGGGCCTTCGGACCACCGAAGCGCGTTCCCGCACCCGCCGCGAGCACGAGCCCGCACAGCGCCGGCGCGGATTCGCTCATGGTCACGACAGCGTAGCGCGGAGGAAACACGTCGGGACTAGCGTGACGTCATGCTCGAAATCGCGCGCGATCTGCTCCCCGTGCTGAGCACGGACGAGCCGGTCGCGGTCGTGACCGTGACCCGCGTCGCCCGCAGCGCTCCGCGTGGGGTCGGCGCGTCGATGGCCGTGACCCGCGACGCCCGGGTCATCGGATCGATCTCGGGCGGCTGCGTCGAGTCCGAGGCGGTCGCCCTCGCCCTCGCGGTGCTCGCCGACGGTCAGGGCCGCACGGCGGGCTTCGGCTTCAGCGACGACGCGGCGCACGCCGCGGGCCTCGCGTGCGGCGGATCGGTCGAGGTCTTCGCGTATCGGATCGGATCGACGGATGCCGCAGCCCGCGCGGCCCTCGAAGCCGCCGCGGCGGACGAGGCCGTGACGATCGCCCTCGACCTCGCCGCCGACCCGCGCCTCCGCGCCGTCGCGGCCGGCGACCCCGCCGACGCGCTCGGACACGCCGTCGCGTACCGCGAGAGCCTTCTCCTCCCAGACGGCACGCTCGTCCTGTCGCACGCACCGCGCCCGCGCCTCATCATCGTCGGCGCGGGCGAGCACGCGGCGGCCCTGTGCCGCGTCGGGGCCACTGCCGGCTTCGCCGTCACGGTGTGCGACGTGTGGCAGACCATGGCGACGCGCGAGCGGTTCCCCGACGCCGTCGAGGTCGTCGTCGCGCTCCCCCACGAGTACCTCGGGTCTCTCGAACAGTCGGCGCTCGACGCCCGCACGGCGGTGTGCGTCCTGACGCACGACGAGCGGATCGACGTCCCCGCCATCGCGACCGCACTCCGACTGCCGGTCGGCTTCGTCGGCGCGATGGGCGCGCGGCCGACCGTCGCGCACCGCGCGGCCCTCCTGCGCGACGCGGGTGTCGACGACGTCACGCTCGCGCGACTGCACTCCCCGCTCGGTCTCGACCTCGGCGGAGCGTCCCCGCTCGAGTCGGCCGTCTCGGTGCTCGCCGAGATCGTCGCGGCGCAGCACGGCGGAAGCGGTCTGCCCCTCCGGGAGCGCGAGGGCCCCCTCCACTCCCGCGATGCGGCGGGCGCTCCCGAGCTCGATGCCGCTGCCTCCTGCACCCCGATCCGAACGGCACCATGACCCACGCGTCACCGGCAGACATCGCGCACCTCGATCACGCCATCGCTCTCGCGCAGAGCGCGCGCGATCGCGGCGACCACCCCTTCGGCTCGATCGTGGTGGCTCCGGACGGCACGGTCGTCGAAGGCCTCAACTCGGTCGTCACCCGGCGCGACCCGACGGGGCATGCCGAGACGAACGTCGTGCGCGCGGCCGCCGCGGCCCTCGATGCGGCGACGCTCGCGGCATCCGTCCTCTATACGAGCACCGAGCCGTGCGCCATGTGCGCGGGCGCGATCTACTGGGCGGGGATCGCCCGGATCGTCTACGCCTTCGGCGAGGACGAGCTGCGCGAGCTGGTACATGCCCAAGAGGGCATACCCACTCTGGCACTGCCGTGCCGAGAGGTGTTCGCCCGCGGCGGGCGCCCGGTCGACGTCATCGGGCCCGTTGCGCGGGAGGGCGCCCGCACCGTCCACGAAGGGTTCTGGGTATGACGCGCACCATCATCGAAGGCGGCTTCATCGCGACGGTCGACCCGTCGGGCACCGAGCACGCGGCGGGCCACGTCGTCGTGGACGACGGGATCATCTCGGCGGTCGGCGCGGGTCGCGCTCCCGAGCATCTGCGCGCGGGAGCCGACATCGTCGACGCGACGGGATGCCTCGTCACGCCGGGTCTCGTCAACACGCACCACCACCTGTACCAGTGGCTCACGCGCGGCTACGCGCAGGACGCGATCCTCTTCGACTGGCTGACGGCGCTGTATCCCCTGTGGTCGCGCATCGACGCGGGACTCACTGGCGCGGGCGCGGCGGGTGCGATGGCCGTCCTCGCGCGCTCGGGGTGCACGACCGTCGGCGACCACCACTACATCTTCCCGAAGGGCTCGGGCGACATCGTCGGCGCGATCGTCGAGTCGGCCACGCGCGTCGGGGTGCGTCTGCACGCGACACGCGGGTCGATGGACCTCGGCGCCTCGCAGGGCGGACTGCCGCCGGACTTCGCGGTCGAGACTACGGATGCCGCGCTCGAGGCCTCGCGCGAGGCGGTCGAACGCTGGCACGACCCGTCGTTCGGCTCCCTCGTGCGGGTCGCGATAGCGCCGTGCTCGCCGTTCTCGGTGACGGCGGATCTGCTGCGCGAGGCCGCCGTGCTCGCGCGGTCGCTCGATGTGCGGCTGCACACGCACGCGTCCGAGACGATCGAAGAGGACGCGTACTGCGCGGAGCACTTCGGCAAGACGCCGACGCAGTACCTCGAAGACCTCGGATGGCTCGGGAACGACGTGTGGATGGCGCACTGCGTGCACCTCGACGACACCGCGATCGCGAGATATGCCGCAACCGGCACGGGCGTCGCGCACTGCCCGTCGTCGAATGGACGACTCGCCTCGGGGATCGCGCCCGTGCGGGACCTGCTGCGCGCCGGCGTGCCCGTCGGGCTCGGAGTGGACGGCGCGGCGTCGAACGAGTCGGGACAGCTGGGCGTCGAGATCCGCGAGGCCGTCCTGATGAACCGGCTGCGGACGGGCGCCGATTCGTTCAGCGTGCGCGACGGCCTGCGCGTCGCGACGATCGGCGGCGCCCGCGTGCTCGGACGCGACGCGGAGATCGGCTCGCTCGAGCCGGGCAAGCTCGCCGACATCGCCGTGTGGCGCGTCGACGGCGTCGAGCACGCCGGCATCCTGGATCCCGTCGCGGCGCTCGGACTCGGCGCGCTCCCTCCCCTGCACCGCCTCTTCGTCGGCGGCCGCGCGATCGTCGTCGAGGGCGCGCTCGCGACCGCCGAGGAGCCGATCATCGCGGAAGAGGTCGCGGCCGCCTCGCGCGCGCTCGCGGCGCGGCTGTAGCGAGGCATCCGTGGACATCGACACCGTCACGAGCTATCGCCGGGCCCTGACACGCGCCGACCTCGCCCTCGCGCCGGGCGAGACCGTGATGGCGGGCGGCACGTGGCTCATGAGCGAACCGCAGCCCGACACGACCGGCTTCGTCGACCTCACGACCCTCGACTGGCCCGACCTCCAGGTCACCGACGAGGGGCTGCGCATCGGCGCGACCTGCACGATCGCGCGCCTGGTCGCCTGGGCACGGGGACGGGCGACGGATGCCGCGCCCCCCGCCGCGTGGACGGCACTGTCGATCGTGCCGGATGCCGCGAACGCGCTGCTCGCCTCGTTCAAGATCTGGAACACCGCGACCGTCGGAGGGAACGTGTGCCGCTCGTTCGCCGCGGGGGCGATGGTGTCGCTGTGCGCAGGGCTCGACGGGGTCGCGATCGTGTGGACTCCGGACGGCGGCGAACGCAGCATCCCGGTCGCCGATCTCGTGACGGGGAACGGCACGAACAGCCTCGAGCCCGGCGAAGTGCTGCGGGCCGTCGAGCTGCCTGCGCGGGCGCTCGAAGCGCGCGCCGCGCTGCGCAAGATCGCGCTCGCCGAGCACGGGCGCTCGGGCGCCGTCGTGACGGGCCGGGTCGACGTCGGCGGCGCCGCGGTGTTCGGGATCACGGCCGCGACCCTGACTCCCGTCGTGCTGCGGTACGCCGCGCTGCCGGAGAGCGCGACGCTCGCCGCCGACATCCAGGCCGCCCGCGGCTACTACACCGACCCGCTCGGCGCCGCGGACTGGCGCCGCGGCGTCGCAGGCGTGCTCGCGGAGCAGATCCGCGCCGAGCTCGAAGGCGCCGCCGCATGAGGTTCGAGGTCAACGGCGAGCCGGTCGACACAGAGCCGCGGCCGGGCCAGTGCCTGCGCACGCTCCTGCGCGAGCACGGGCATCACGAGGTCAAGAAGGGCTGCGACGCGGGCGACTGCGGAGCGTGCGCCGTCATCCTCGACGGCGAGCCCGTGCACTCATGCCTCATCCCGGCCGTCCGGGTCGAGGGCGCCGCCGTCACGACGGCGACAGGCCTCGCCCCCGGCGACGACCTGCACCCCGTGCAGGAGGCGCTCACCCGGCATTTCGGATTCCAGTGCGGGTTCTGCACGCCCGGCATGAGCGTCACGGCCTCGACCCTCACGGCGGAGGACCTGCCCGACCTCGACCGGCGCATGAAGGGGAGCCTCTGCCGCTGCACGGGCTACCGCCCCATCCGCGATGCGATCACGGAGTCGGTGCTCGGCCCCGTCCGTGAGACCGGCCGTGGCGGAACGCTCGACGACCGGGGACAGACCGACCACCGGGTCGGCCGCTCCTCCGCACCGGACCAGCGGGTCGGCCGCTCCGCCACCCCCGAGGCGGCGCACCGGATCGTGCAGGGGCTCGAGCCCTTCACGTTCGACACGGTCGTTCCCGGTGCGCTCGTGCTGCGCGTCCTCGGCTCGCCGCACGCGCACGCGCGCATCACCGCGATCGACGCCGCCGCAGCACGGACAGTACCGGGCGTCGTCGCCGTCTTCACCCACGAGGACGTCCCGCCGCTGCGCTACTCGAGCGCTCGGCACGAGCACCGCGAGGACGACCCCGACGACATGCGCATGCTCGACGACATCGTGCGCCACGTCGGGCAGCGGATCGCGGCCGTCGTCGCCGAGACGAGCGCCGCGGCCGAAGAGGCCCTCCGGCGCATCCGCGTCGACTACGAGACGCTCCCGGCCGTCTTCGACCCCGAGGAGGCGCGGCGTCCCGGCGCACCCCTCGTGCATCCCGGGCTCACCTCGGCCGACCGCGTGGCCGCGGCATCCCGCAACGTCATCGCCGAGCTGCACGACGGCTTCGGCGGCGACGTCGATGCCGCGCTCGCCGACGCCGACGCGGCAGTGACCGGCACGTGGCAGACGCAGCGGGTGTCGCACGCGCAGCTCGAGACGCACGGCTCGATCGGCTGGCTCGACGAGGACGGGCGGCTCGTCATCCGCTCGAGCACGCAGGTGCCGTTCCTCACCCGCAACGAGATCGCGCACCTGTTCGGGCTCGACCGCGACCGCGTGCGCGTCTTCGCGGCGCGGGTCGGCGGCGGCTTCGGCGGCAAGCAGGAGATCTTCACGGAAGATCTCGTGGCGCTCGCGGTGCTGCGCACGGGCCGGCCCGTCGCGTACGAGTTCTCGCGCACCGACGAGTTCCGCCGTTCGTCGGTGCGGCATCCCATGCGCGTCTCGGTCTCGCTCGGCGCGACGCGCGAGGGCAAGCTGACGGCGATGAAGGTCGACGTCCTGAGCGACACGGGCGCGTACGGCAATCACGCCATCGGCGTCATGTTCCACGGATGCGCCGAGTCGATCGCCGTCTACAAGGCGCCCATCAAGCGCGTCGACGCCGAGGTCGTGTACACGAACAACATCCCCTCCGGGGCGTTCCGCGGCTACGGCCTCGGGCAGGTCATGCTCGGCGTCGAGTCGGCGATGGATCTGCTCGCCGAGCGGCTCGGGATCGACCCGTTCGAGCTGCGCCGCCGCAACGTCGTGCAGGAGGGCGATCCGCTGCACGAGACCGACGACGACTACGAGGGCGACCTCGTGTGGGGCAGCTACGGCCTCGACCAGTGCCTCGACCTCGCCGAGGCGGCGCTGGTCCGCGGCAACGGCGTCGAGGCGCCGGCCGGCTGGCTCACGGGCGAGGGCATGGCGCTCGGGATGCTGTCCACGATGGCCCCCGGAGGGCACATCTCGCACACGACGGCGACGCTGCGCCCCGACGGCATCTACCTGCTCGCGGCGGGCACGGCCGAGTTCGGCAACGGCACGACCACGGTGCACCGGCAGATCGCGGCGACGGTGCTCGCGGCATCCTTCGATCGCCTGCGACTGCGCAGCTCCGACACCGACGCCGTCCAGCACGACACGGGCGCCTTCGCGTCGGCGGGCATCACGGTCGCGGGCAAGGCGCTGCACGCGGCATGCGTCGCACTGCGGGAGCGGATGCTGCACATCGCGTCGGTGCTCGTGGGAGCATCCGTCGACGAATGCGCCCTCGCGCCGGAGGGCGTCCGCACCCCCGCGGGTCTCGTGGACTTCGCGCGCATCGTCGCGGCGGCCCCCGCCGCCGAGCGGACGGCGGAAGGCCTCGTCGCGGACGGCCGCGAGTTCGGCGACCTGCGCTCGCTCGTCTTCAACGTTCACGCCGTGCGTGTCGCGGTCGACCCCGCGACCGGGACGGTGCGCGTGCTGCAGTCGGTGCAGGCGGCCGACGCGGGCTTCGTCATGAACCCCGCGCAGTGCCGCGGGCAGGTGGAGGGCGGCGCGGCGCAGGGCATCGGCAGCGCACTCTACGAAGAGGTCATGGTCGACGAGGGGCAGGTCGTGAACCCCGTGTTCCGCCTGTACCGCGTGCCGCAGATGGGCGATGTGCCCGTGACCGAGGTGTACTTCGCCGAGACCTCCGACGACCTCGGACCGTTCGGCGCGAAGTCGATGAGCGAATCGCCGTACAACCCCGTCGCCCCCGCGATCGGCAACGCGATCTCGCGCGCCCTCGGAGCCCGCGTCTACGAGCAGCCGTTCTCGCGCGATCGCGTGTGGCGCACGGCGCAGCGGACGCTCGGGATGCCGCGAGCCTGAGTCCCGCGACCCTTCGTGCCGAGTGTCACACCGCCGAAACACGCGAGGGCGTGTGCGGAAACGTGCGGGGAATAGCGTCGGCGCAACAGCACCCACCCTGGAAAGGCCTCCGATGGCATCACATCCCACAGCAGCGCGCCGCGGACTCCGCGGTCGCATCCTCGCCCTCGCCGTCGGCCTGGCGGCGTCGAGCCTCGTGCTCGGCGCGTGCGCCACGTCGAGCGGCTCGGCGGCCCCCTCCGGCGACGGCGCGGCGGCCTCGTACGGCGAGATCAGCGTGCAGTACTCGTGGATCAAGAACGAGGAGTTCGCGGGCGAGTTCTACGCGTACGACAACGGCTACTACGACGAGGCCGGCTTCTCGGAGGTCACGGGCATCGCGGGCCCCGACACGGGCGTCGCGAAGCTGCTGTCCGGCTCCGTCCAGTTCGCGCTGAGCGACGCGGCTTCGGTCGGTGCCGCTGTCGCCGAGCAGGACGCGCCGCTCAAGATCATCGGCACTACGTTCCAGAAGAACCCGTTCACGATCCTGTCGCTCAAGGACGGCGGGAACATCGAGACGCCCGAGGACCTCAAGGGCAAGAAGATCGGCGTGCAGGACTCGAACGCGTCGGTGTTCGCCGCGCTCCTCGCCGCGAACGGAATCGACCCGAGTGAGCTCGAGATCGTGCCGGTCGACTTCGACCCCACTCCGCTCATCAACGGCGAGGTCGACGGCTTCATGGCGTACCTCACCAACGAGGCGATCACCGTCGAACTGTCGGGCTACCCCGTCACGAACCTCGCCTACGCCGAGAACGGCCTGCCGTACGTGGCCGAGACGTTCACGGTGACCGACCAGTACCTCGCCGAGAACCGCGACCTCATCAAGGCGTTCCTGATCGCAGAGATCAAGGGCTGGACCGACGTCTTCACCGAGCCGACGGCAGACACGGTCGACCTCGTGATCAAGTACTACAACGAGTCGGCGGCGGCGGGCGACCTGACCTTCGGTGATCTGGATCCCGACAAGACCGGGGCCGCGGTCGACGCGGAGAAGCTGCTCATCTCGACCGACGAGACCGAGGCGAACGGACTCTTCACGATCTCCGACGCGCTGAAGAAGCAGACTCTCGCGTCGCTCAAGGCGTCAGGCTGGGAGCTCACGGCCGACCAGCTGTTCGACACCTCGATCATCGACGAGATCTACAGCGAGAATCCCGAGCTCAAGGACTACCTTCCCTAGCGGGGCTCCGCCCCGAACCCCCGGTTCGCTGTCGCACACCCCTGAGGGATCATGACAATCTCGGAAAACCTGGATGCCGGTGCCGGTGCCCTCACGGGCACCGGCATCCAGATCACTGGCGTCTCGAAGTCGTTCACGCTGCGCGGAGGCAAGTCGCTCCTCGCCCTGCAGGGAACGGATCTGCACACCGAGAAGGGATCCTTCCTGGCCCTCCTGGGTCCGTCGGGCTGCGGCAAGTCGACGATCCTGCGCATCCTCGCAGCGCTCGATCACCCCACGACGGGGACCGTCCTGGTCGACGGCGAGACACCCGACGAGATGCGCGCCGGAAGCGAGCTCGGCATCGCGTTCCAGGATCATGCGCTGCTGCCGTGGCGAAGCATCCGCAAGAACATCGAGCTCCCCTTCGAGGTCGCGCGACGCCCGGTCGACAAGGACTATGTCGACGAGCTCATCGAGCTCGTGGGCCTCAAGGACTTCGCGACGGCCAAGCCCGCGCAGCTCTCGGGCGGCATGCGCCAGCGTGCCTCCATCGCCCGCGCTCTCGTGCTGAAGCCTTCCGTGCTGCTGCTCGATGAGCCCTTCGGCGCACTCGACGACATGACGCGCCAGAACCTGAACCTCGAGCTCCTCCGCATCTGGACCCAGAAGCCCGCGACGACGCTGCTCGTGACGCACGGCATCAGCGAGGCGATCTTCCTCGCGGACCGCGTCGCAGTCATGTCGCCCCGGCCCGGCCGCATCAAGGAGATCATCGAGGTCGACCTTCCTCGCCCGCGCACTCCCGAGATGATGCGGACTCCCGAGTTCCACGCGCTCGTGGACCGCGCCTCCGAGCTGCTCTTCGGGGTCGACGGGCGCGCCGAGGCAGAGGCCTGACGTGACCCGGACGCGCTTCCCGGGCTGGCTGTCGGCGCTCCTGGGCGTGGTCGCACTCCTCCTGCTGTGGTGGGTGTTCTCGCTTCTCGCCTTCCAGCAGCAGGAGGGCACGACCTTCACGCCCGTGCCGTCGCCGTTCGCCGTCTTCGACTGGCTGTTCGTGCAGGGCAACATCCTGGGCGCGTGGAACGTCTTCCAGCCGACGGTCACGGCGGCCGCGATCGGCTATGCGTGGGGGAACGGCATCGCGCTCATCCTGGCGACGCTCGTGCTGCTCCTCCCCGCGCTCGAGACGCTCATCACGCAGATCGCCGTGGTGACCTACTGCCTCCCGATCGTCGCGATCGGCGGCATCTCGATCGTCGTCGCGGGCGGTGCGAAGAATCCCGGCGATCCTTCGGCCACCGCGATCTTCCTCGCGGCGATCGTCTGCGTCTTCACGACGGTCGTCGGCTCGATCCTCGGCTTCAAATCCGCCGACAAGGCCTCGCTCGACGTCGTCCGCGTCTTCGGCGGGAGCGGCTGGACTCAGCTCGTCAAGGTCCGGCTCGTCGCCGCCCTGCCCTCGATCCTCAATTCCCTGCAGATCGCCGTGCCGACCGCCTTCCTCGGCGCCGTCCTCGGTGAGTACCTCGGCTCGATCACGGCGGGTGTCGGACCGACACTGATCCGGCTGCAGGGTCAGCTCGACTCGGCGGGAGTGTGGTCGGTGTTCCTTCTGTGCGGCGTCTTCGCGCTCACCGCCTACGGCCTCGTGGGCCTGCTGGTCCGCTTCGTCACACCCTGGGTCGCGGGGAGGCCGTCATGACCGGAAAGCCCGAGCGGGTCGATACCCTCCACCCGCCGGCAGCGCCCACGGGCCAGTTGGCGCTGGCAGCGGATGCCGCCGCCCAGAGCCGCCTGAAGGCGGACCGTCGACGAGCCCTCTCGAAGGCCGTGCTCCGCGCCCTCGGCAATGCTGCGATCACGATCATCGTCCTCCTGGTGCTGTGGCAGGCGGTCGTGAGCCTCACCGGCATCTCGCCCTACATCGCGAAGGGCCCCGTCGACGTATGGAACTACCTCTTCGTGGACGAGGACGCCGCCGAGCATCGTGCCATCCTGTTCCCTCTTGTGTGGCAGACGCTCGTGGACTCCGCGATCGGCTTCGCCGTCGGCATGACGGTCGCCGTCATCCTCGCGATCGGGTTCAGCCTCTCGAAGGCCGTCGAGGCGGGCGTCATGCCGCTCGTCCTCCTGCTGCGCACGATTCCGCTCGTCTCGATCGCCCCCGTGATCATCCTCATCACGGGACGCGGGACCACGGCGTCCGTCGCCGTCATCGGGACGATCGTCGTGCTCTTCCCCGCGCTCGCGAATGTGCTCTTCGGCCTGAGCCGCGCCAGTCAGCAGAGCCTGGATGTCGTGCACGTGTTCGGCGGCAACCGGCCCATGGCGATGCGCAAGGTCAACCTGCCGGGAGCGATGCCCTCGGTCTTCGCAGCCGCGCGCGTGTCGGTGCCCGCGGCCGTGACGGGCGCGCTGCTGGCCGAGTGGCTCTCCACGGGCCTGGGCATCGGCGGCGCGATCCTCAAGTTCAACGCGCAGGCGCAGTTCGCCCAGCTGTGGGGGGCGATCGCGATCATCACGCTCATCACGCTCGTGCTCTACAACATCGTGCAGATCGTCGAGAACGCCGTCCTGGCGCAGCTCGGCATGGCGGTCCGGCTCGGCTGACGAATGCGCCACGCGCCCGCGTCACCTCCCGAAGGTGTCCGGGTCGACGGGGCGCTTCGCGCGCGGCAGGTTGCGCACGACGAGGAGGTACGACTCGGTGACGAGGTCGTCGATCAGGTCCTTCGGCAGGCTGCCGTCGGGGCGCAGCGTGATCCAGTGCCGCTTGTTCATGTGATACCCCGGCGTGATGCTCGCGTACGCCTCGCGCAGCGCCTTGCCGTCCTCGGGGTCGACCTTGAGGTTGACGATGGGGTCGCCCGTGGACGAGGTCATGAGCATGAAGACCTTGCCCCGCACCTTGAAGACGTCCCACTCCGGTCCGAAGGGGTGCTCGAGCCCCGCGCCGGGCAGTTCGTCGGCGCGATCCCTCGCGTATCGGCTGAGTGGGTCGTCGTGCATTCTGCGGCCTCCGTGGGCCGTCATGGAATCCACCCGACGCACAAGCGGCCGGGCAGCCGTCGTCGACCCGATCTGCGGGTCAGACTACGCGACGCCCCGGACAGCCCGCCGGATCGGGGAACATGGACGTGTGGCCCTGACGCGCGTATCGGCGGACGATGTGGAGGCGCTGCAGGCGTTCCTCCACGAAGCCGACCTGACGGTCGCGGGCCTCGACGCACCGACCGTCCGGCTGTGGGTGGAGCGCGGTGAGGACGGCGCCATCGTCGGCAGCACGGGCTTCGAGCTCAGCGCGGACCACCGGCATGCCCTGATCCGCAGCGTCGCCGTCGCACCGCCGCTGCGCAGGGCGGGCGCGGGAGTGCGGCTCGCACGATACGCATTGGCGCAGGCTCACGCGGCCGGCGCGGATCGTGCGTGGCTGTTCTCCCGTCGATCGGGACCGTTCTGGCAGCAGCTCGGCTTCACTCCGGCCGACCGGGACGAACTCGCCTCGGTGCTCCCGCTGGCCCATCAGGTGCGACTCTTCACCGTGAGCGGCCAGCTCGAGCGCGAGGTCGCCTGGTCGCGGGCCCTGGACGGCGTGCGCGGGCAGCCCGATCGGCGAGGCTGACGCAGACACGGGGAGCCCGGTGTCCGTGACACGAGGAAGAGTAGAGCGCATGACCGCGACGACATCCGCCCGGGCCCAGGCGCTCGACGTCCTCCGCTCGCTCGTCGGCCGTGACGACGCCGACTTCCACGAGGGCCAGTTCGAGGCGATCGAGGCGCTCGTCGAGGGCCGCCGCCGGGCGCTCGTGGTGCAGCGGACGGGCTGGGGAAAGTCCGCCGTCTACTTCGTGGCGACGCTGCTGCTGCGTCGTCGCGGCGCCGGGCCGACCGTGCTCGTCTCGCCGCTGCTTGCCCTCATGCGCGACCAGATCGCCGCGGCCCGGCGGGCCGGGGTGCGGGCTGTCGCGATCAACTCCACCAACGCGCACGAGTGGAGCGACGTGCTCGCGCAGCTCGACCGTGACGAGGTCGACGTGCTGCTCGTGTCTCCCGAGCGGCTCAACAACCCGTCGTTCCGCGACGAGCAGCTGCCGCAGCTCGTGCCGCGCATCGGTCTTCTCGTCATCGACGAGGCGCACTGCATCAGCGACTGGGGTCACGACTTCCGTCCCGACTACCGGCGGCTCCGCGACCTGATCGCGCGCATCCCCGCCGGGGTTCCCGTGCTCGCGACGACCGCGACGGCCAACAGCCGAGTCGTGGCGGATGTCGCCGAGCAGCTCGGCGACCTCGACCAGGGCGCCGGCTCCGATGTCCTGGTCATCCGCGGACCGCTCGCGCGCAGCTCGCTGCGGCTCGGCGTGCTGCGGCTGCGCGACGCACCGAGCCGGCTCGCGTGGCTCATCAGTCACTTGGGCGACCTGCCCGGCTCGGGCATCATCTACACGCTCACCGTCGCCGCGGCGAACGACACCGCCCGGCTGCTGCGCGATCGCGGGTACGACGTCCGCGCTTATACGGGTCAGACCGACCCCGACGAGCGCGAGGAGTCCGAAGCGCTCCTCAAAGACAACCGCGTCAAGGCGCTCGTCGCGACGAGCGCTCTGGGCATGGGGTTCGACAAGCCCGATCTCGGCTTCGTCGTCCACCTCGGCGCGCCGTCGTCGCCCGTGTCGTACTACCAGCAGGTCGGGCGCGCGGGCCGCGCGACGGCCTCCGCCGATGTGCTGCTGCTCCCCGGCGTCGAAGACCACGACATCTGGCACTACTTCGCGACAGCCTCGATGCCCGACCGCGACAGAGCCGAGCGCGTCCTCTCCGCGCTGTCGGCATCCACCTCTCCGCTCTCGACTCCCGCGCTCGAGGCCATGGTCGACATCCGTCGCACTCCGCTGGAGCTGCTGCTCAAGGTGCTCGACGTCGACGGGGCGGTCGTCCGCGTGCAGGGCGGCTGGCGCGCGACCGGTGAGCCCTGGACGTACGACGAGGACCGCTACAGCCGGATCGCCGCGGAGCGCATCGCCGAGCAGCAGCACATGATCGAGTACGAAGAGACCGGCGCGTGCCGCATGGAGTTCCTGCAGCGCTCGCTCGACGACGACACCGCGACGCCCTGCGGTCGCTGCGACAACTGCGCGGGCGCCTGGTTCCCGACGACGGTGAGCAGAGAGGCGACGGATGCCGCATCCGGCGCCCTGGACCGCGTCGGAGTCCCGATCGAACCCCGGCGGCAGTGGCCGACCGGTGCCGACCGGCTCGGTGTTCCGGCGCGCGGACGCATCCCGGCCGACGAGCAGTCCGACGAGGGCAGAGCGCTCGCCCGCCTTACCGACCTCGGCTGGGGCGGCACCCTGCGCGAGATGTTCGCGGCGGGCGCTTCCGATGTCCCCGTGCCGCCTAACGTGCTGGCCGCGTGCGTGCGCGTGCTGGCCGACTGGGGCTGGGCCGAGCGTCCCGTCGCCGTCGTCGCGATGCCGTCGCGCTCGAAGCCGCAGCTCGTCGCCACCCTGGCGCGCGGCATCGCCGAGGTCGGCCGCATGCCGATGCTGGGCGCCCTCGACCCGGTGGACGGCGGCCCGACGGGTGGCCCCGGTGGCAACAGCGCCTTCCGGCTCGCGGGCGTGTGGGGACGGTTCAGCGCCGCGGGTCTCGACGTCCCGCGCGGTCCCGTCCTGCTGGTCGACGACCTCGTGGACAGCCGGTGGACCATGACGGTCGCTGCGCGCGAGCTGCGCAGGGCCGGTGCGACCGCCGTCCTGCCGTTCTCACTCGCGCTGCGCGGCTGAGGTCTCACGCGGCTCGCTCGTCCGTCTCCCCGCGGCACGCGATCGGTGGGCGCCGAGTGGACTGACCGCACCCCTGGCCGGTGTCAGTCCGGCGGCGCGGAGCCCGTTCGCCAGACGACCCGCAGCACGTCGATGACGTCGTCGGGGTCGGCTCCCGTCGCGGCGGCTTCGGCGGCGAGCTCGCGGATGTGCCGGAGGACCGACCGCGGCAGCACGGCCGCGGACTCCGCGACGCGCGTGCCGGCGGCGGTGCGGCTGACGACGAGACCGTCCTGCTCGAGCAGCTTGTACGCCTTCGCCACGGTGCCGGGCGCGACGCCGAGGTCGCTCGCGGTCTGCCGCACGGTGGGCAGCCGCTCGTTCGCGCCGAGCTGCCCCGAGACGATGAGGCCGCGCAGCTGCCGGTAGATGTCTCGCGTCGGGCTCGCTTCGTCCGCCGCAGACAGGATCGGCTGTGTCGTCACCGAGTCGCCTCGGCCCTGGACCCGAGCCATGCCTCGCGTGCCGGTGCGGCATCCGACGATCCGCGCCACAGTCGACTCGCGACGAGCATGAGGAGCACGAACGCCGTGACCTCGAGGATCGGCGCGAGCCAGCCGGCCGCGACGGCGAGCTCGGCGTACCGCCAAGCCACCTCGTACGGCGCCGGCGCGTCCGAGCCGGTGATCGTCAGCTGTGAGACCGACCCGGCGCGGGCGATGAGTCGCCACGCGCCCGCCAGCGCGAGCAGCATCGTCGCGGTCGCAATGGCCACGGCGGCGGCAGCCACCTCGCGACGCGCGTCGCGCTCGGCCGCGACCGTCTCGGGCCGGAGGTAGGGGCGCGCTGCGTTCGCGTGGAGCACCGCCCAGGTCAGCGCCGACAGCGCCGCCAGGCCGATCAGCACGGGCACGCCGTAGGCCCATCCGTAGAAGCCGACCCGGATCGGGTCGATCTGCGCCTCGTTGGGCGCGGGGATCACGAGCCAGACATGCCGCCCCTCGCCGTCCGCCGACGAGGCCAATCCCGCCGTGATGGTCGTCGCCGTCAGCGCGAGCAAAGCGATGCCCGCGCCGATGACGGCACCTCGCCTGCTGAAGCTCAGCCACGTGCGCCGCGCCGTGGGCACGACGGGCGCCTCGGGGGCGGTCGTCCCGCGGGTGCGGATCAGCGCGAGGGCGACGCCCAGCCCGACTGCCGCGCACACGACCGGGGTGGCGAATCGCCACCAGGCGACCAGATCGGGGGCGACGATCAGATACCCGCGCACAACATTGTCCACCGTGAAGAGGACGACGACGGCGATCGCCGTGATGCCCGCCGCGCGGTGCTCGGGCACGTATCGCGCCCGCACCGATCGGGCGACGGCTTCGGAGGATCGTGCTGCGCGCGAGCCCGCGCCGCCTGGCCGAGAGCGGATCACGAGGATGACGCCTCCCACGATCAGCGCGATGAACAGCGACATCAGCGGCAGTGAGAAGGCCGCCGCCACGAGCTCGGTCAGCCCGAACGAGGAGGTGCTGCGGTGCGGCATCCCGTCTCCGATCCTTGTTGTGTCACCTGTCTATCACAACTTGTGTCAGACGGACAGCACAATGGAGTCGTGGACCCCTAGAGGCCGCGGGTCGCCCGCCACTCGAAGCACAGCAGCCGCGGCCGCTCGTCCCACGACGGCACGGGGACGAAGCCGCGGCGACGGTAGAGCTCGACGGCATCGACGCGCCAGTCCCAGACGGTCAGTCGGAGCGGTCGGTCTCGGCCGTCGAGGGCCGCATCGATGAGCGCCGAGCCGACTCGGTGACCTCGCGCGCGAGGATCCACCCACAGTCGCTTGAGCTCACCCGCCTCGCCCGCGTCCTGGACGACGGCGACGCCGACGGTCGCGCCGTCGAGTTCCGCGACCAAGACGACTGCACCGTCGTAGGCGCGCGCAGGGTGCGCGACCTCGTCCCGGTACCGGTCCGGAAGGCGCTCCGCGACGAAAGGCTCACCGAGGTGGGTCTGCTTCTCGCGCTCCGTCTGCACGAGGTACGCGCGCACGAGAGAGCCGACCGCCGCGGCATCCGGCCCGCTCAGATCCGCGACGCGCACCTGCGTCTCGCGCACGCCCGTCAACTGCTGCGCTCGGGCGTCGCCGACCGGTGGCCGATCGTCAGCCAGGCGAGCGGGCCGAGCACGGGAACGAAGAGAACGACGAGGGTCCACACGAGAGCCTCGAGCGGGGTCAATCGCTTCGCGGAGCGCGCGAGCACGACGAGCGCCACGATCACGAGCGCGATGACCAGGCCCGCGACCACCGACCACACGATGTCGTAGCCGGCCGGGATCAGCGGATTCGTCTCTTCGCCCACTCGTTCAACCTACGAGATCGCCGGCCGATCCGTATGCGCGCCCAGCGCCTTCGGGGGGCAGCGGCGTCACAGGCGCCGTCGAAGCCGATCGAGCAGCGCGGCGACGGTGGCCGCGTCCTCCTCGGCCTCGGCGAGGTGCGCGGTGAGGGCCTCGTCGAACACGACCATCGCTTCGTCGTGGGCCTTCTCGCCTTCGGCGGTGAGGATCACGAGCGACGAGCGCCGATCCTCGGGGTTGGGATGCCGCTGCGCGAGGCCGGACTGCTCGAGCCTGTCGACGAGCTTGCTCGCCGCGCCCACTGTGATCTGCAGCCCCGCGCCGACCTCGTGCACGCGACACGTCCCCGAGAAGCGGTGGATGATCCGCATCGCGCCGAGCTGGCCGAGGCTCACCCGACCACGCTGCTCGAGGACTTCGGCGACGTGACCCCACAGAGCCGTCTCATAGCCGACGACGGCGTCGAAGAAGTCCGTGCTGCGACTCACGTGGGGACTCCGCTCAGTCACTGTATATTCCGTGGAATATTCTTCCAGAGCATCCAGTTTACCCTGCCGGCGCAGAGCACGACCGCCAGGGCTCGTGCCGGCCGCTGACGATCAGGTGCCGCAGAAGGTGCGGTGGCGTGGTGCGCCGGCCGGCGCGGGCCGGGCGTAGCGGCGGTACTCCGCCCCGGAGCGCTCCGTGAAGGGATCGCTCACCAGCTCGAGCAGCCGCCGGAACGGCTCGAGGTCGCCCTCCGTGGCCGCGCCGAGGACCTCCTCGACGATGTGGTTGCGCGGGACGTAGACGGGGTTCGCGGCGCGGATGCGCGAGGCATCCGGGATCTCCGACGTCCAGCGGATCAGCCACGCGTCGAGGGCCGCGACGGGGCCCAGGAATCGCCCGCGCAGCGGTCGCTCGTCGCCCTCGGCAGCGGCGGCGAGGTCGGCGACGACAGCCTCGCGGACGCTGTCGTCGAGTCCGAGCTTGTCGCGGAACGCGCTGACCCAGTGCACCCGATAGCGCGTGTCGAACGCGTCGATGATCTCTGCGGCGAGCCGCTCCCCCGCGAGCGCGTCGGCGTCGAGGATCGGGGCGAGTGCCTCGCCGAGCCGCTCGAGGTTCCAGCGCATGATGGCCGGCTGCCTGTCGTACGCATAGCGGCCGAACCGGTCGATCGAGCTGAAGTACGCCCCGGGCTCATACGCGTCCAGGAAGGCGCACGGACCGTAGTCGATCGTCTCGCCCGAGACGAGCACGTTGTCGGTGCTGAGCACGCCGTGGACGAACCCGACGCGCGTCCACGCGGCGGTGACGGCGGCCGCGGCATCCACGATTCCTTCCAGCAGTGCGCGATACGGATGCCGCGCCGTTGCCGCTCGCGGATAGTGCCGGGCGATGGCATGGTCGGCGAGACGCCTCAGCAGGGGCGGATCGTCCTGCGCGCGCACGTACTCGAAGGAGCCGAATCGGACGTGACTCGACGCCGTGCGCGCCAGCACGGCGCCGGGCAGCACCCGGCCGTCGAGATCGCGAGGCGCACCCGTCGCGACGACGGCGAGCGCCCGCGTAGTGGGCACGCCCAGCGCATGCATCGCCTCGCCCATCAGGAACTCGCGGAGCATGGGCCCGACGACGGCGAAGCCGTCGACGCGCGACATCGACGTCGGGCCGATCCCCTTCACGTGGATGTCGCGCAGCCGCCCGTCGCGGTCGCGGCGCTCGCCCAGCAGGGCGGCGCGCCCGTCCCCGAGGATCGGCGTGAAGACGCCCCACTGGTGCCCCGCGTAGACCTGTGCGACGGGCGTCGAACCCGCTCCGAGCGACTCCCCAGTGAGGAAGCGCGCGCCACTGGCGGATCGCAGGAAGTCCGTGTCGAATCCGAGCTCACACGCGATCTCGTCGTTCAGCACCAGGAGACGGGGGTCGGGAGTGCGCACGGGTGTCACGTGCCTGGATAGCTCCGACAGGGCACCCGCCCACACCCGTTCGAGCGCGGGCGGCGCGTGCTCGACAAGCGTCGCCGTCCGCAGGGCGGTCTCCGCCTGTCCGCCCTCGAGAGTCACGCCGCCACGCTAGGCGAGCGCCTCCTGCCGGCCAAGGACGGCCGCCCCACGCCGTAACACGGCGGCCGCGCCGCCCCGAGGAGATCTCCAGCCGCACTCCCTAGGCTGGCGGGATGACGGCGCGTGCTGCGGATCTGCGACACTGCCCGACGTGCGGCGACCCGCTCACGTTCGAGATCCTCGACGATGAGCGCTTCCTGGTCGCATGGTCGTGCCTGACCTGCGGTCCGATCCGCACCACCGAGCCGGTCTGACCTGCCGCGATGATCCGCGGCCCACAGTCGGGCCGAGGGGGCTCAGAGGTGGGACTCGATGAACCTGAGGATCGCCTCGAGCTCTCGCTCGACCGCGGCCTCGAGCGGCCGGTACGGCGCGCCGTCGAAGTAGCGGGCCGAGGTGCCGGGTCCGTCGGGGCTGCCGTGGTCGGCGTCGATCGACTTGCGCCACCGCTCCGCGTGGGTGGCCCACTCGTAGCGGTTCACCAGCTGGGGTTCGTCGAACCAGACGTTCCAGGTCAGCGTGTTCCCGGGCGTGAGCAGATTGCCCGCATAGGCGTTGAACAGGTCCATCACGAGCGCGTTGAAATCGTCGGCCACCTCATCGCCCGTCGTGGCGATGTCGCCGATCTCGACGGCGATGTGACCGACATTCCAGGCGACGTCCTCATGCCGCGCGAAGGCGGGGCTCGGGAAGGCCGTGCTCTCCCTCTGCCGGAGCGGGAAGATCGGCTGCTGCGGATTGCCCGGATCGAAGGTGGCCACCTTGATCGCGTGGTCCTTGTCGTGCGGGAACGGATGGCCCGACGTGATGAACTCGTTCCAGAGCCACTTGACGAGGCTGTTCTCCTTCGCGCTGGGGCTGAACCATATCTTCCCCGTGACCTCGAGGTCGCCCGCGAGCGTCTTGGCCGGCTCGTCGACCCACCCTCGCTGGCCCGTGACGCTGACCTCGACGTTGAGACAGCCCAGAGAGGCGAAGACCACTCCCTGCTGCGGGCAGATGATCGAGTAGACGCGCCCCGCGTCGTCGTAGCCGATCCGCGAGATGTCCGGCGCGAACATCTGATAGCAGCGCGAGCTCGGGACACCCGGATCCGACTCCCACGAGAACTCGGGCCAGAGCACCGCCTGCTGCCGGTCGAGCTTGCCGATGTTCGCCATGTTGGGAAGCATCGGAAGCGACGACAGATCGGGATCCGGGTACGCGAAGGCGGGATTCGACTGGGCGAAGCCGCCCACCCAGCCCGGCGGGATCAGACGGCTCGGTTCGCGCGATTCGCTCATCTCTGCACCCTTCAACGTCATCGTCGGCAACATCTCGGAGGCTAGACCCGTCGATCACCGCGGTCTGTAGGCCGTTCGGCGGACACGTGCGTCGTCGAGGGAAGAGCCCTACTTCTCGACCATGAGGGCGCTGCCCATGAGCCGCTGCGGCGTGATGTGGATCGCGACGCGACGCGGATTCTCGCGCGGCTGGCGATAGCGGGCCGCGTAGAGGGCGACGGCCTCGGCGACAGCGGCGGGGTCGTCGTGGACTGTCGCGACGCCCTGGAAGGTGATCCAGTGACCGCCGTCGAGCTGGCTGATCGTCGCCGTCGCGTCCCTGCGGACGTTGCGGACCTTCTGGGAATCGCCCGACGTGATGATGCGCAGGATGCCGCCATGGAACGTGAATCCGACGGGGACTGTGTGGATCCCGCCCCACGGCGCGAGGGTCGAAAGGGTCGCGAGATGGCGGACGCGGACGAATTCGATGCCGGCAGGGCTCAGTTCACGCACGCTCCCACGCTAGCCGGGCGGCGGGACGGCGGCGTGGGGAAAGAACAACGCCCGCCTCGGCCGGTGGCCGAGGCGGGCGTCATCAGAGCTGGTTGTCAGAGCGGCCGGATGTTGGCTGCCTGCATGCCCTTGGGGCCGCGCTCCGCGTCGAATTCGACCTTCTGGTCTTCGCGGAGTTCCTTGAAGCCCTCTCCGGTGATCGCGCTGAAGTGAGCGAAGAGATCGGCGGAGCCGTCGTCGGGTGCGATGAACCCGTAGCCCTTCTCCGAGTTGAACCATTTCACGGTGCCAGTGGCCATCGTGTCTTTCCTATTCTTCGGGCCGCCTGAGCGACCGGGGGTGCCGCGCCGACGAATGCGGTGCGGACGATATGGGCGGGAGGAGGCGAGGGGGAACGCCGTGCGCTCGATGCGGTCCGCGACAGCGGCCCGTGCGAGCTCCTCCGTGGCGTACAGGCCGAGGTTCTCACCGCGGGCGCCGTGCGCCCACACGCCCGCGGGCGCGTCGTGGATGAACCCGGCGTACTCCTCGGCGGCCGTCGCCACGAACACGCCGTGGTCGGCCTGGCGCCAGGTGACGCTGAGAGGGGAGGTGAAGATCATGTCAATCGATTCGGGCGCGAGAGGTGGGGCTCTCAAGCGCATGGCGGTGTGCAGCTGCCGCAATGAAGTGGTGGGGCGTCCGCATCTGCACCTCCACAGCGATGCGGAGGGAGGGACGCGCAGCCCCCATGTGGGAGCCCTCAATCGTACCACGGCAGGATCCCTAGCCATCACGGGCCTGGGCAGGGCGCGGCTCCCACCAGCCCGCCGCCCGGGCCTGGAGCGTCAGAAGTCGATCCAGCCGGCGGAAGTCCCCGGCGAGGATCCGATGCCAGCCCCACACCGGCATCCATCCGACCTGCCAGCGCAGCGAGTCGCTCAGGTCGCCCTCGTAGTCCGCTCGGACGTGCGTCTTCTCGTGCGCGGCCGCGCACTCGTACTCGACCCGCGCGTTCCACGGCGCCGACGACAGCCAGACCACCCGCCGGTTCTCGTCGATCTCCTCGAGGCGATCCGTGAAGTGGATCCGGAAGGGTCCGATCCGGTCGGTCGCCATCCACCTCGTCCCGATCTCGGGCGGCCCCGGGTCGATCTGCCTGCGGAAGGCGACCGCCGGTGCGAAGTCGTGCCACCGCAGAGGATCCGCCAGGTACGGGAACACGGCCTCGACGCCGTGGTTCACGGTGGCCTCGACGAGGATGCGGCGCGTCCAGCGACGCTCCGTCACTCTCACCTGCAACCCGACGGCGGCGGCACCGAGGTCTCGTCCGCCGGGGGTGTCGTTCCCCATGGGCGTCATGGTAGTCCCCTGGTCCCGCGGGGCAAGATCTTCCGCGGAGCGCGCGCAGCCGACCCTGATGTGGTGAGGGCCTCCCGGGTATATCCTGCGGCTGTTCGAGGGGCCTGAGCCGTCGCCTGCAGACCATGCGGCGCGAGATCGGGGGGACGAAATGGCTGCCAAGCTGCCGTCGTCGGGGGCGCTTCCGGAAGGACAGAGTCCGGGATGCGACACCTCCGGCCTGATCCTCGTGCATCGCATCTTCCGCTGGCTGTACAGCGAGCTGCCGATGCTGATCCGCGAGGTCGAGGCGGGAGACACCGCCCGCGCCGTCGTCGTCGGGGACTTCGCGAAGCTCGACTTCTACGCGCTGCACCTGCACCACGAGACCGAGGACCTCATGCTGTGGGATCGGCTCTCGACTCGGGATCCCGCGTGCGTCGTGCACGTCGATCAGATGCGGGCGCAGCACGAGGAGGTCGCGGCGCAGCTCACCCGCATCGAGCCCCAGCGCTCCCCGTGGATGGCGACGGCGGACGCCCGTCTGCGCGACACCTTCGCGGGCGACATCGAGGTCCTGCGCGACACCCTCTTCGTGCATCTCGGCCGCGAGGAGGACGACATCCTCCCGGTCGCCGGCGCGGTCCTCTCGCAGCAGGAGTGGGATGAGCTCGAGACCCACACGCGCGCCGAACTCACGGCGCACCGCAAGGAGCTGGGGCGTGACGTGCTGTCGCTGCAGCTCGGCCTGCTGCTCGCGAGCGTTCCCGAGGCCGAGCGCGAGGAGTGGTTCCACACGAACGTGCCGGCGCCGATCCGGGTGCTGTACCTCCTGCTCATGAAGCGGCGGTACGAGCGGGCCATGCACGAGCTGTATCCCCGCCGTCTCGTGCCCGCGATGGTGTGACCGCCTCGCCGCCCGCCTGAGCGCGCATCGACGTCCTCGGCGTCGCTACGGTGAGAGGCGTGCTCTTCGCGCTCGCCCTCACCGTCGTCCTGGGCCTCCTGGCCCTCTTCCAGCTCGCGCTCGTCTTCGGGGCTCCGCTCGGGCGCTTCGCGTGGGGCGGTCAGCACCGCGTGCTGCCCGCGCGCCTGCGGATCGGGAGCGCCGTCTCGATCCTCGTCTACGCCCTCATCGCGGTGATCGCATGGGACCGCGTGGGGGCGATCGACGTCTTCGACGAGCCATTCTCCGAGATCGCGATGTGGGTCGTCTTCGGCTACTTCGTGCTCGGCATCGCGATGAACGCCGTGTCGCGGAGCAAGCCCGAGCGCTACACGATGGTGCCCGTGTGCGCCGTCCTGGCGGTGCTGTCGTTCTTCATCGCGATGGGCTGGGGCGAGCTCGCTTCGGCGGTCTGACGGGCGGCGACGGAGGAGATGTCCTCAGTCGGAGGACGCGATCGCGTGGATCCTCCTCCGAAGCAGACAACACCTCCGCAAGCGCACGCGTCAGGCGGGTTCGGCGGCGCGGTGCAGGACGGCTTCCGCGAGGGCCCGGATGCCGAGGCCCACGTCGCCTTCTGAGACGGCTTCGTCGGGGTGGTGGCTGATGCCGTCGGGATTGCGCAGGAACAGCATCCCGACGTCTGTGATCGACCCGATCGCCATGCCGTCGTGCCCCGCGGGGCTGAAGAGGGTCGCGGGGTCTTCGCGCCCCGAGGCTGCGGGCGCCCCGGCGGTGAGAGAGGGCGTCGCGACGGTCGACAGGATGCCCTCGCGCAGGACGTCCTGCAGGAGCGGTGCGCAGAACACGGCGGGCGCGCTGTGCACTTCGCGGGCGGTCCAGCGCAGGTGGCGGCGGCCCATGATGTCGTCGAGCTCGCGCGAGATCGCGTCCCACACGCGGTCCCGCGCACCGTCGAACTCTCCGCGCAGGTCGAGGCTGAACCGCGCTTCGCCCGGCACGATGTTGACCGCTCCCGGAAAGGCCTCGAGCTGCCCGACGGTGCCGATGATGTGGTGCTCGGCCCGGCACAGGCGCTCGACGGCGAGCGCCGACTCGGAGGCGCCGAGCAGCGCGTCGCGGCGCATGTCGTAGGGCGTGCCGCCCGCGTGGCGTGCCTCGCCCTCGACGACGAGCTGGAAGCGCCGGGCCGACGCGATCGAGGAGACGACGGCGAGGGATTCGCCGCGGCGGTCGAGCTCGGGACCCTGCTCGATGTGCGCCTCGAGATAGGCGACGAGCTCGGAGGGGCGCCGGGCCGCTTCGCCGATGCGTCCGGGGTCCAGGCCGAAGTCGAGGAACGCTTCGCGGACGGTCGTCCCCTCGGCATCCGTGAGCGTCCACCAGGCGTCATCCCACTGGCCCGCGACGGCGGACGACCCGAGCAAGGCCTTGCCGAACCGCGTCCCCTCCTCGTCCGAGAAGGCGATGACCTCGAGGGCGAACGGCAGGGGCGAGACCCATCCCCCGTCGGCGCCCGGCGCGCGCAGCAGACGCACGACCTCGAGCCCCATGAGCACGCCCGCGATGCCGTCGTAGCGGCCCGCGTCGGGGACGGTGTCGAGGTGCGACCCGATCACGAGGGCGGGGGCCTCGGGCGGCCCGAGCCTGCCTACCTGGTTGCCCGCGGCATCCTGTCTCGTCGTCATGCCGGCCTCGCGCATCCACTCCGCCGCGAGGCGGTTGACCCGCGCATGCTCGGGCGAGAGGTACACGCGCTCGATGCGGCCGGGCGTCGAGGTGACGTGGGCGAGCTCGTCGCAGCGCGCCATGACCCGCCGGGCCGCCGTCGCGACCTCGTCGGGGGTGGCGCCCAGGCGCGTGGTCATGCGGATCGCGCCCGCCGATCGGTCATGCCGCGCCCGCGTACACGCCGGCCGCGGCCTCGACCCCGCCGCCGGTCGGCACGACGGCGCCGAAGCGCGCGAGCACCGCTTCGAGCGCTGCGAGGGTCGTGAGCACGGCATCCTTCCGCGCGTTGTAGCCCATCGTGCCGATGCGCCACACGCGGCCGTGGAGGGGTCCGAACGACGTGCCGATCTCGATGCCGAAGTCCTCGAGCAGCGCCGCGCGGGCGGCGTCGCCCGGCACGCCCTCGGGGATCTCGACCGCGACGACGTTGTTCATCTTGTGCGCGACGTCGCCGAAGACGGCGAGGCCGAGCGCCTCGACGCCGGCGAGCATCGCCGATCCGGCGATGCGGTGGCGTTCGATGACGGCATCCCGCCCCTCGAGCAGCAGCACGCGCGCGCACTCGCGGGCGCCGTAGAGCATCGACGTCGCCTCGGTGTGGTGGTTGAGGCGGCGCGGACCCCAGTAGTCGAGGATCATGCCGAGGTCGAAGTAGTTCGACCGCACGAAGTCGGGCGCCGACGGATCGCCCGGCTCGCGGATGCCGGCCTCGATCTTCTTGCGCGACTGCACGAGGGCCACGGCACGGTCCGAGAGCGTGATCGGAGCAGACCCCGACGGGCCGCCGAGGCACTTCTGCAGGCCCGCCGTCGCGGCATCCAGTCCCCACTCGTCGGCCTCGAAGGCGTTGCCGCCCAGCGTCGCCGTCGCATCCGTGTAGAACAGCACGCCGTGCTTCGCGCAGATCGCGCCGAGCTCGTCGAGCGGCTGGTTCATCGTCGTCGAGGTGTCGCCCTGCACGATCGCGAGCACCGCGGGCCGGACCCGCTCGATGGCCTCCTCGATCGCCGAGGGCGTGAACACCTGGCCCCACGCCGTCCCGATCGTGTGCACCTCCGCCATCGCGCGCTCGGCGATCTCGGCGAGCAGGTGCCCGAAGCGCCCGAAGACCGGCACGAGCACGCGGTCGCCGGGACGGATCAGCGACACGAGCGCCGCCTCGATGCCGGCGCGCGACGTGCCGTCCACGAGCAGCGTCGCGTCGTTCGCGGTCGACCAGACCCCACGGTAGAGCTCCTGCGTCTGCGCCATCGCCGTCGTCATGAAGGGGTCGTACTGCCCGACGAGCGGCGCCGACATCGCCCGCAGCACGCTCGGGTACGCCGAGATCGGGCCCGGCCCCATCAACAGGCGCGTAGGCGGATCGATCGGTCCCGGAATCGTGGTCATGAGATCTCGTCCTCTCGGTGGCGCTGGCTCGCCTGCGGCGCCGCCGCATCCGCCCCGTCCAGGCGGGGTGCCCCGCACGTCACGACTCGAGCCACGGGTCGGCGACGATCCGGGCGAGGCGGCGCGCGAGGCGGACGAGGGCGATGTCGGTCCCGGCGCGCGAGACGAGGCACACGCCCACGGGCGCGGGGCCGAGCCGCGACGACACCGTCAGCAGGGGCACCGAGACGGCCGGCAGGCCTCCGACGGCGGCGGGCGTCGTCATCCGGAGCGTCGCCTGGCGGATCGCGTCGACGGACGCGCCGTCGTGCGTGCGCAGCGGCGCGGGCCCCGGCAGGGTCGGCATGATGAGCACGCCGTTGCCGACGAGTGACTGCACGTGCTCGCGCAGCGGATCGAGGGCGCGTCGAGCGGATGCCTCTGCCTCGGCCGTCACCCCGGCCGCGAAGCGGAAGCGCTCGGCGACGGCGGTGCCGACGGCATCCGGATGCGCTGTGACCCAGTCGCCGTTGCTGCGCCACGCCTCGGCGGCCTGCACGGTGCGGAAGGGCTCGAAGTAGTCGTCGAGACTGCCGAGCGGCACGCGCGCGAAGACCGGCGGATCGTCGGATGCCGCGACCCGCGCGAGCAGCGCGTCGAAGGCCGCGCGGGTGTCGGGTTCGACCGAAGCCAGCACCTCTTCGGGCACGAACAGGCGCCACGGCAGGTCGGCCCCGGACTCGCCGTAGACGCTCTCGGTCGATTCGGATCCGTCGTAGCTGAGGCACCACTCCGCGACCCGCTGCAGCGTCGCGCCGTCGCGCGTGAGCCAGCCGACCGTGTCGAACGACTGCGCGAGGGGCAGCAGACCCTGCCGCGGCACGAGTCCGTGGGTCGTCCGCAGCCCCCACAGCCCCTGGTACGACGCCGGCACGCGGATCGACCCCGCGGTATCGGTCGCGAGCCCGATCTCGGCCTGCCCGCTCGCGACGGCCGAGGCCGGTCCGCTCGAGGATCCTCCGGGGAGCGCACCGGGGAGCGCGCCGTTGGGCGGAGTGCCGTAGTGGGCGTTGTCGCCCGCGATGCTGTACGCGAACTCGTCGGTGCGGGCGATGCCGCGCAGCGACGCCCCACCGCGCAGCAGGTCGCCGACGGCCGGTGCCGTCGTCGTCTCGGCGCGCGCCTCGGCGAGATAGGTCGGATTGCCCGCGCCGATGCGGTAGCCCTTGATCGCGAAAAGATCCTTGACCGCGACGGTCAGCCCCGCGAGCGGACCCTCCCACGCACCCTGGTACAGCGGATCGCCGACCGTCCGCCACACGGAGCGGTCCAGGGCCTGCGCGCGCGGCGTGACGTGGGCCGCCGTGATGAGCCAGCGGGCGCCGATCCGCTCCCACAGCTGCGTCTGCAGACCGGTCCCGCCGCCGTGATACCGCGAGACCGAGACGATGAGCGCGGCATCCTCGCTCAGCGGACGGTACTCGACGCGCTCGATCGTGCGCGGCGGCACCCCGCCCCGCACGCTGCGGAACGCGCTGATCGCCTCGTGCCCCACGAGCAGGCCAGCGCCGTCGCCGCGGATCGTGTCGGGACCCGGCGCGAACGCCGCGTCGAGGGCGTCGAGGTCGTTCGAGAGGATCGCCCGCTCGTAGTCCTCGAACGCCGTGAACAGGTCGTCGGGCAGCGCGTGCGCGTCGCTCATGCGGCACCTCCTTCGCGCGTCACCGCGGCGAAGTCCGCTTCGCGGATGCGGGCATGGATGCCGCACACGATGTCGACGACCTGCGAGATGTCGAAGTCGGTCGCGGCGCTCAGGTACGCGTAGGCGAGGTGCTCGTCCATGCCCCAGCGGGCCGAGATGAGCTCGATCGCGGCGTGCACGCACTTGCGCATCGCGACGTTCAGGTCGGGGTCGAGTCCCGTCGGCACGAGGAACTCGGAGGTTTGCACGAGCGGACCCGCGACATCCCCGAACTCGGCGAGCGCCTCGGCGCGGGGCACGACGTCGAACCGCAGCGTCGCACGCAGCGACGCCTCGAGCGCCGTCAGCGCGACCTCGCCGTCACCCTGCGCGAAGTGCGGGTCTCCCACATAGGCGAGGGCGCCGGGCACCTGGACGGGAAGGTAGAGAACCGTCCCCTCGACGAGCAGCTTGATGTCGATGTTGCCGCCGTGCGACCCGGGCGGCACCGAGTGCGGCCGCTCGCCCCCCGCGACCGCGACCCCCATCGTGCCGAGGAACGGCGCGAGCGGGAACTCGACGATGCGCTGCCCTCCGTGCGTGAGCGGCAGCACTCCCACCAGGCCGCTCTCGCGCCGCTCGACGGGCGTGAAGACGCTCACGCTCCCCTCCGACCGCGGCAGCACGCCGACGAGCGCGCCTTTGCCGTGCCGGTTCGAGATGACGCCGTACGGCACGCGCGGCACGAGCCGCTCGACCGTGATCTTGAGCAGGTCGCCCGGCTCGGCGCCCGCCACGAAGACCGGGCCCGTCACGATGTGCGGGCCGTCGGCCGCGGGGTCGCGCGCGAGGGTCGCGGCGAGCTGCACGGCATCCGAGAGGACGGATGCCGCCTCCACGCCGCGCCCGCCGAAATACGCGAGCGGGTCCTTGCCCTGGTCCTCGAGGATGCCCTCGTGGCTCACAGTGTCGACCGTGACGGTCTCGCCCGCGGAGATCGTGAGGACCGCGGCATCCGTCCCGCACGGAAGCCGGCCCCACAGGACCGTCTCGGGCGTCGAGGGCAGGTAGTGGTCGCCAGGCACGTCGCCCGTGCCGGGCTGCAGGATCTCGACGGTCACGGCGCTCCTTCGTCGGGCGGTGGCGCCAGGATCTCACGGCCGCGGCGCGCGGCGACACCGCCGCGGTAGGCGAGCGCGCCGTGCACGTACGTCTCGGCGACGAGGCCGCGCAGCGTCGCGCCGTCCCACGGCGAGAGCTTGTTGCGGTACTCGAGGTCGGCCGCGCGCACCGTCCACGACTCGTGGGGACGGAAGTCGACGAGGTGCGCCGGCTCGCCGATCGCGATCGTGCCGCGCGTTCCGAGCCCCGCGATGCGGGCGGGTCCGGTAGTGAAGAGAGGAAGGATTCGCTCGAGACGGATGCCGCGTCCCCGCGCCGCCGTCCAGACCGCAGAGAGTCCCGTCTGCACGCCCGCGATGCCGCCCCACGCGAGTCCGAAGTCGCCGCCGCCCTGTTCCTTGAGCGCGCGCGTCGAGGGCGAGTGGTCGCTCACGATCGCGTCGATCGTGCCGTCGAGCACGCCGTCCCACAGCAGATCCTGGTTCGCGGCATCCCGGATCGGCGGACAGCATTTGAAGGTGCCCGCACCGTCCGGGACGTCTTCGGCGCGCAGGGTGAGGTAATGCGGGCACGTCTCGACCGTGAGCCGCACGCCGTCGGCCTTCGCGGCGCGGACGGCGTCGAGCGCCGTGCCGTCCGAGAGGTGCACGATGTGGGCGCGGGCGCCCGTGCGGCGGGATGCCTCGATGACGGCCTCGATCGCGGCAGCCTCGCTCTCGGGCGGGCGCGACGCGAGGAAGTCGGCGTAGTGGCGGCCGAGAGCGCCGTCGGCGTGCAGGTGCGCCGGGTCCTCGGCGTGGACGATCAGGACGCCGTCGAACTCCGCGATCTCGGCGAGCGCCGCCTCCAGCTGCGTCGGATCGAGGTGGCCGAACTCGTCGATTCCCGACGGCGCGAGGAAGCACTTGAACCCGACGACGCCGGCCGCCGCGAGCGCCCGCAGCGAGCCGAGGTTCTCGGGCACGGCTCCGCCCCAGTACCCGACGTCGACGGCGAGCTTGCCCGCGGCGGCGGCGCGCTTCGCGGCGAGCGCCTCGACGGTCGTCGTGACGGGCACCGAGTTGAGCGGCATGTCGAGCACCGTCGTGACGCCGCCGGCGGCCGCGGCGGCCGTGCCCGTCGCGAAGCCCTCCCACTCGGTGCGGCCCGGTTCGTCGAGGTGCACGTGCGAATCCACGAGGCCCGGCAGCAGCGCGGCGTCGCCCGGCAGGACGAGGTCGGCGGTGTCGTCGAACGGGTCGATCGCGGCGATCACGCCGTCGGCGATGCGGACCGTCGCAGGCGCCCAGCCGCCGTCGATGTACGCGCGTCGCGCGGCGATCGAGGCGGGACTCGCTGTCATGCGCTCACGCTAGCCCCGGCGCGTTTCCCGGGTGTTTCCGCGCTGCCGCAGGCTCCCGACCGGGTGAGGGCGGACCGGGGAACGTAATCCGCGGGAAACGCCCGCCCGGTAGCGTGACGCCATGGAGCTCGCCGAGTTCAACGCCCTCGACGCGGCAACGGCCGCCGAGACGATCGGCGTGTGGGCGGCGATCCCCGCATGGACGGATGCCGTCGCCTCCGGCCGCCCGTACGCCTCCGTCGACGCGCTCGCCTCGACCGCCGAAGCCGCCTCGGCCCGGTGGACCCGCGCCGACCTCGACGCGGCGCTCGCCCACCACCCCCGCATCGGGGAGCGGCCCGCCGGCACGGGTGCCGAGGCAGCGGCATCCCGTCGCGAACAGTCCTCGATGGCGACCGCCGACGGCGACGTCGCGGCGGCCATCGCGGCGGGCAACGCGGAGTACGAGCGGCGGTTCGGACGGGTCTTCCTCATCCGCGCCGCGGGGCGTGCGCCCGCCGAGATGCTCGCCGAGCTGCAGCGCAGACTCGGCAACGACGACAGGACCGAGGCATCCGAAGCCCTCGACCAGCTCGCGCAGATCGCGCTGCTGCGCCTGCGCGCGACCGTAACCGACGATGGGACCCCCGCATGAGCCACGTCACGACCCACGTCCTGGACGCCGCCACCGGAAAGCCGGCCGCCGGGGTCGGGATCGTGCTCGCGTCGGTCTCGGGCGATGCCGTCGTGACCGAGGCCGCCGGATCGATCGTCGCGCACGGCACGACGGATGCCGACGGCCGACTGTCGATCGGACCCGACCGGCTCGAGCCCGGCGACTACACCCTGACGTTCCTCACGGGCGAGTACTTCTCCGCGAGCGGCACCGAGACCTTCTACCCCTTCGTCACCGTGACCTTCATCGTCGAAGACGCGGCCGACGGCACGAGCCGGCACTGCCATGTGCCCCTGCTGCTCAGCCCGTTCGCGTATTCGACCTACAGAGGGAGCTAGTCATGGTGTCAGTGAGCCTCGGTGCCAACAAGTACGGCAAGGCCGAGAACCGCGTCGTGCGGATCGTCCGCGACACTCCGCGCCACGAGATCATCGACCTCAATGTGTCGTCGCAGCTGCGCGGGGCGGCGCTCGTCGACTCGTACCTCGAGGGCGACAACGCACTCGTCGTGGCGACCGACACGCAGAAGAACACGATCTTCGCGTTCGCGAAGGAGCACGGCATCGCCTCCCCCGAAGACTTCCTCCTGACGCTCTCGCGGCACTTCACGGGCGAGTTCGACTGGATCGAGGGCGGGCTCTGGCAGGCCGAGCAGTACGAGTGGGAGCGGATCGCGGTCGACGGCGCGCCCCACGACCATTCGTTCGTGCGCGCGGGCCGCGGCACCCGTCTCGCGGCGGTGCAGGTCGTCGACGGTGAGACGCACGTCACGGGCGGCGTCAAAGACCTCGTCGTGCTCAAGTCGACCGGCAGCGAGTTCGCGGGCTTCCCGCGCGACAAGTACACGACGCTCATCGAGACCGACGACCGCATCATGGCGACCTCGGTGACGGGCCGGTGGCGATTCATGCCCGAGGCCGTCGAGGCGGGCATCGACTACAACGGCCTGTACGCCGAGGTGTCGGCCGTCCTGCTGTCGACCTTCGCGACGGTGCATTCGCTCGCGCTGCAGCAGACCCTGTTCGAGATGGGCAAGGCCGCGATCGAGGCGCGACCCGAGATCGCCGAGGTGCGCTTCGCGATGCCCAACAAGCACCACTTCACGTACGACCTCGCGCCGTTCGGCCTCGAGAACCCGGGCGAGGTCTTCTACGCCGCCGACCGTCCCTACGGCCTCATCGAGGGCACGGTCGTCCGCGACGGAGCGGCGCCCGCCCCCGGCGCCTGGCTCGACCTCCCCACGTTCGTCTGAGGTCCCCTCCGCCCCGGGCTCGCCCGACCCGCGCCGAGCCCGCACGAATCACGGCACCCGGCCGGGGAGAGCCGTCATTCGCGCGGTGTCGGCACGGTCCGGGGCGCGAGGACCGGGGTCAGGGCTTGGGATCGAGGGATGCCTCGGCCGCGGCATCCCGAATCCGCTCCTGCTCGAGGTCGGGGTCGAGGGTCACGGGGATCAGGCCCGTCCCCTGCGCCTCGGGATGCACGAGCGCGACGGCCGCCGGCCCGCGGACGGCGTCGAACGCGTCGAGCGCCGGATCGTTCGCATGCTCGCGCCGCATCTCGTCGGAGTTGAGCAGGAGGTTGAGCAGGATCGCCGTGATCGCGCCCGCGCTGATGCCCGAGTCGAAGATGAGCGTGAACCACTCCGGGAACTGGTCGTAGATCGTCGGAGCGACGGTCGGCAGCAGGGCGACGCCGACCGAGATCGCGACGATCAGCACGTTCTTGTTGTTGAACTTCACCTTCGCGAGGGTGCGGATTCCGGATGCCGCAACCATGCCGAACAGCGCGATGCCGGCGCCGCCCAGCACGGCGCGGGGCACGCCCTCGACGACGGCGGAGATCTTCGGGATGAGGCCGAGGACGACGAGGATCGCGCCGGCGAGCGTCGCGACGTACCGCGAGCGGACACCCGTGAGCGAGACGAGCCCGACGTTCTGCGCGAACGCGGTGTACGGGAACGTGTTGAAGACGCCGCCGATGACCGTCCCGAGACCGTCGGCGCGCAGGCCGTCGGCGAGCTGGCGGCGGTCGACGGGCTTCTCGACGATCTCTCCGACGGCGATCATGTCGCCCGTCGTCTCGGTCATGATCACGATGCCGACGATGATCATCGACACGACCGACGCGACCTGGAACGTCGGCAGGCCGAAGTGGAAAGGCGTCACGAGTGCGAACCAGCCGGCCTCGTCGACGCCCGACCAGTCGACCATGCCGGGCACGAAGAGCGCCGCGATCGTGCCGAGCAGGAGTCCGAGCAGCACAGAGACGCGCTGAAGCGCGGGCGGCGCGAAGCGCTCGATCAGGACGATCAGCAGCAGCGTCCCGAAGGCGAAGGCGACGTTGATGGGCGGTGCGCCGTCCTGCGAGCCGTCGATGATCCAGCCCGCGGCGACGCGCATGAGCGACAGGCCGATGATCAGGATCACCGTGCCCGTCACGATCGGCGGGAAGAACCGCAGCAGCTGCGAGAAGAACGGCGCCACGATGATCATGAAGAGCCCGCACGCGATCGTCGCGCCGAACACCGCCTGGATGCCTTCGCTCTGCCCGATCGCGATCATGGGCCCGACGGCCGCGAAGGTGACGCCCTGCATGAGCGGCAGCCGCACGCCGAATCGCCAGAATCCGACCGACTGGATGATCGTCGCGATGCCCGCGACGAACAGGTCGGCGCTGATGAGGAACGCGAGGTCGCCCGCCGAGTAGCCGAGCGCTCCGCCGACGATGAGCGGCACCGCGACGGCGCCCGCGTACATCGCGAGCACGTGCTGCAGGCCCAGCGGGAACAGCCGCGCGAACGGGGGGATCCCGTCGACGGTGTTCTCGGATCTGCGTGCGGCCCGTCGCGCGGCCTTCGCGGCCGCGCGGGGCGATTGCTCCTTCTCGGTCGTGGTCATCTCGCGCTCCCTGCCTCCTGGGGCGCACGAGCGATCACGCGCCCCGCTGCCTTTCGGCCGACGCTAGAAGATCACGGGCGGGTTCGGGATGCCGCGCCCCCGACCTTCTCGGAGGTTTTACCGGCGGACACGAACCCGAAATGCGGCCACCGTCCGAGACCGCACAAATCACCTGTCCCCGGCCGGGGAAGGCGTCATCCGCGCGGTTTCGGCAAGCCGGACGGGGCGGGGCCGGGCGGGGCGGGGCGACCGGGTCAGGCGTGGAAGAGCGAGCGCACGTCGCCGACGAGGGCGCGGCCGCCGAGCGCGTCGAGCTCCATCAGCACCGCCGTGCCCACGACCGAGCCGCCGAGGGTCGCGACGAGCTCGTGCGCCGCCTGGATCGTGCCGCCCGTCGCCAGCACGTCGTCGACGAGCAGCACGCGGGCGCCCGCGAGGCCGTCGTCGTGCGCCTCGATCGTCGCGGTGCCGTACTCGAGGGCGTACGAGACGGATGCCGCGGGCCGGGGCAGCTTGCCGGCCTTGCGGATCGGCACGAGGCCGACGCCGGCCGCGATGGCCACGGCTCCCGCGAGCAGGAATCCGCGCGCCTCGATCCCGGCGACGACGTCGAATTCGCCCGCGAACGGCTCGATGAGCGCGTCGATGCACGTGCGGAAGGCCGCGGCATCCGCGAGCAGCGGCGTGATGTCGCGGAACAGCACGCCGGGCTCGGGGTAGTCCGGGATCGTGCGGATGAGGGATTCGGCGTGCGCGAGGTCGACGGAGGAGGCCACCGCGCCACTTTACAAGGACCACCTGGACGCTCGGAGGCAGAATGTAAGCGCTTGCATTACGCTGTACCAATGACTTCGCCCGAGACCGACCTCGTCGACGCGCCCGTGGCCGCCACCGGTTCCGAGTGGTGGCGCACCGCCGTCATCTACCAGATCTACCCCCGCTCCTTCTCCGACAGCTCGGGCGACGGGATCGGCGATCTGCCCGGCATCACGTCGCGTCTCGACGACCTCGAGACCCTCGGCGTCGATGCGCTGTGGCTCAGCCCGTTCCAGCGCTCGCCCCAGAAGGACGCCGGCTACGACGTCTCGGACTACTGCGACGTCGACCCTCTCTTCGGCACGCTCGCCGACTTCGACGACATGCTCGCGGGCGCGCACAGCCGCGGCATCCGGGTCATCGTCGACCTCGTCCCCAACCACTCCTCCGACCAGCACGTGTGGTTCCAGGAGGCCCTTGCGGCTGCGCCCGGCAGCCCCGAGCGCGCCCGCTACCTCTTCCGCGAGGGGCGCGGCCTCGACGGCGACGTGCCGCCGAACAACTGGGAGTCGGTCTTCGGCGGTCCCGCGTGGTCGCGCGTCGTCGAGGCCGACGGCTCGCTCGGGCAGTGGTACCTGCACCTCTTCGACTCGACGCAGCCCGACTTCGACTGGTCGAACCCCGTCGTGCGCGAGGAGTTCCGCCGCATCCTGCGCTTCTGGCTCGACCGCGGTGTCGACGGCTTCCGCGTCGACGTCGCGCACGGCCTCGTCAAGGCCGAGGGCCTGCCCGACCACACGCCCGACCCCGAGGGCGGCTCGATGGGCGGCGACGCCGCCGACGTCCCCTACTGGGGTCAGGAGGGCGTCCACGAGGTCTACCGCGACTGGCACGAGCTCGTCGCCGAGTACGAGGGCGACCGCGCCCTGTGTGCCGAGGCGTGGCTGCCCACCCCCGAGCGCACGGCGCTGTGGGTGCGTCCCGACGAGATGCACCAGGCGTTCAACTTCTCGTATCTGGAGACGCCGTGGGATGCCGCATCCCTCCGCGATGTCGTGACCAGCTCGCTGCGCGCCTACGGCGCCGTCGGCGCGCCGAGCACGTGGGTGCTGTCGAACCACGATGTCGTGCGGCACGCGTCGCGCCTCGCCCTGACCGCCGAGAACCCGCAGGGGCACGGCATCGGCCCGAACTCCCCCGGCAAGCCCGTCGCCGAGCTCGGCCTGCGGCGCGCCCGCGCCGCGACGACCCTCATGCTCGCGCTGCCGGGATCCGCCTACCTCTACCAGGGCGAGGAGCTCGGCCTTCCCGAGGTCATCGAGCTCGACGACCACGTGCGCCAGGATCCGACGTGGTTCCGCACGGGCGGCGAGCGCTACGGCCGCGACGGCTGCCGCGTGCCGATCCCCTGGTCGTCGGACGCCCCCGCCTACGGCTTCAGCCCGACGGGTGACTCTTGGCTGCCGCAGCCGGCGGAGTGGGCCGTGCTCGCGCGCGACGCGCAGCTCGCCGACGAGGCATCCACTCTCTCGCTGTATCGCTCACTGCTCGCGTCGCGCCGCGCGCGTCACCTCGGAGCGGGCGCGGTCGAGTGGATCGAGGGGCTCGGCGACGACGTCGTGGCGTTCCGCAACGGCACGGTGACGGTCGTGGCCAACACGGGTTCCACGGCCGTGGCGCTGCCGGACGGTATCGTGATCGCGTCGAGCGCGCCCGTCTTGGGAGGCACGCTGCCCGCCGACGCGGCGGTCTGGCTCGCCGACGACTGACGGACGAGCCGCTCGACGGCGACTGAGGATGGAGTGACCGCGTGGTCAGCATCGACGAGGTGGCCCGCGAGGCCGGCGTCTCGACGGCGACCGTCTCGCGCGCGCTGAGCGGCCGCGGACACGTCTCGGACCCGACCCGTGCGCGCGTCGAGGCGGCGGCCAAGTCGCTCGGCTACGTCGTGTCGTCGGCGGCGTCGAGCCTCGCGTCGGGGCGCACCCGCAACATCGGCGTGCTCGTGCCGTTCCTCGACCGCTGGTTCTTCTCGATGGTGCTGAGCGGCACCGCGACGGCGCTCCAGAAGCGCGGCTACGACATCACGCTCTACAACCTGACGGCCGACGCAGGCCAGCGCCGCGAGATCTTCGAGACGTTCCTGCGCCGGCAGCGCGTCGACGGCGTCATCGCGATCGCGATCGAGCTCGGCGAGGAGGAGACGGAGCGCCTCATCGAGCTCGACCTGCCCGTCATCGCGATCGGCGGACCGAACCCGCGGCTCACGACGCTCACGGTCGACGACGTCGCCGTCGCGCGGCTCGCGACCGAGCACCTCATCGCGCTGGGTCATCGCGCGATCGCCCACATCGGCGCGAGTCCCGAGTTCGACCTCGACTTCCACATTCCGACCCAGCGCCGGCAGGGATTCGAGCAGGCATTGGCGGATGCCGGCATCCCGCCCCGCCCCGAGCTGTACGAGCACGCGGACTTCACGATCGAGGGCGGCTTCCGCGCCGCGAAGCAGCTGCTCGGGCGCCCGCGCGCCCAGCCGTCGGCGATCTTCGCGGCGTCCGACGAGATGGCGATCGGCGCGCTGCTCGCAGCCCGCGAACTCGGCTACCGCGTGCCCGAGGATCTCTCGGTCGTCGGCATCGACGGACACGAGCTGGGCGCGTTCTTCCGGCTCACGACCGTCGACCAGTTCCCGCTGCGCCAGGGCGAGCGCGCCGCAGACGCGATCCTCGCCGAGCTCGACAGCCCCTCGGCCGACGGCCGCAACGCGCGCGCCGACCTCCCGTTCGAGCTCATCGTGCGCGGCTCGACGGCCCGCCTCCCCAGCCCCTGACGCCACGCGGCGACAGCGGAGGAACGTGCGGGCGGACCGCGCTTGCGAGCCCGTCGATAGGCTCGAACGCATGGCGATCGACCTCGAGGCTCTGTACATCGACCTGCACCGGCATCCCGAGCTGTCGTTCCAGGAGACCCGCACCGCGGGGATCGTGACGCAGAAGCTCGCCGAGCTCGGCCTCGCGTTCGAAGAGGGGGTCGGCCGGACGGGGGTCGCGACCTCGATCCCCAACGGCGACGGACCCGTCGTGTGGCTGCGCGCCGACATGGACGGCCTGCCCGTCGAGGAGCGCACGGGTCTCGCGTACGCCTCGACGGCGCGCGGCGTCGACCCCGCCGGCCAGGACGTCCCCGTCATGCACGCGTGCGGCCACGACATGCACGTCACGGCGCTGCTGGGTGCGCTCGAGCGACTCGTCGCGACCAAGGACGAATGGTCTGGAACGGTCGTGGCGGTCTTCCAGCCCGCCGAGGAGTACGGCGCCGGCGCGCAGGCGATGATCGCCGACGGAGTGCTCGACCGCTTCCCCAAGCCCGACATCGTGCTGGGGCAGCACCTCACGCCGCTCCCCGCCGGCACGATCGGCGTGCGCTCGGGCACCCAGATGGCGGCGTCCGACGGCATCACTGTGACCCTCCACGGCCGCGGCGGCCACGGGTCGCGTCCGCACGCGACGATCGACCCCGTCGTCATGGCCGCGGCGACCGTCATGCGCCTGCAGACGATCGTCTCGCGCGAGGTCGACCCGAGGGATGTCGCGGTCGTGACCGTCGGCTCGATCCACGCGGGTCTCAAGAACAACATCATCCCGGCCGAGGCGAAGCTCGAACTGAGCCTGCGCTACCCCGACGAGGTCGCCCGCGCACGCGTGCTCGAGAAGGTCGAGCGGATCGTGCGCGCCGAGGCCGCGGCATCCGGCGCCGAGCAGCATCCCGAGATCGTCGTCGACCACTCGCTCCCCCCGACGATCAACGACATCGACGCGACGGCGCGCCTGACGACGGCCTTCGACGCGGCGTTCGGCGCCGGCACGGTCGTGGACCCCGGGATGTTCACGGGCAGCGAGGATGTCTCGTGGTTCGCGCGCGAAGCGGGCGTCCCGCTCGTCTACTGGTTCTGGGGCGGCGTCGACCCGCAGAAGTTCGCCGACGCGATCGCGGGCGGCACGATCGAGCGCGACATCCCGACCAATCACTCGCCCTTCTTCGCGCCGGTCCTCCACCCGACGATCGAGCGCGGCGTCGACACCCTCGTGGTCGCGGCGCGGGAGTTCCTCGCGGCCTCCTGAGGCCTGTTCCGGCGCCCGCCACGTGCCGAGGGCGCCGTAAGGAAACCGTAAGGATGGCGTTCCCGATACGTCCTCCGACCGGGGGGAAGAGTAACATCGCCCGCCGTGACAACCGACGGACGCGAGCCGGGCGCAGCTGATTCCCCCATCGCGAAACGCATCCTCCTGGGCGAGCCCATCTCGTCCCAGGTGGCCGACGACCACCTGCTCCCGAAGAAGATGGCGCTGCCGATCTTCGCGTCGGACGCCCTGTCGTCGGTGGCCTACGCGCCGCAGGAACTCCTCATGATCCTGCTGACGGGCGGCCTGGCTTTCCTCGCGTTCAGCCCGTGGATCGCGGCCGCCGTCGTCGTGCTGCTGATCGTCGTCGTCATCAGCTACCGGCAGCTCATCAAGGCCTACCCGTCGGGCGGCGGCGACTACGAGGTGGCGCGCACCAACCTGGGCGAGGTGCCCGGCGTGGTCGTGGCATCCGCTCTGCTCGTCGACTACGTCCTGACGGTCGCGGTGTCGGTCTCATCGGGCGTCGACAACATCATCTCGGCGATACCCGTCCTCGCCCCCGGGCGGGTCGAGCTCGCCGTCGGGTTCGTCATCCTGATCATCGTCGTCAACCTGCGCGGGGTGCGCGAGGCGTCGCTGCTGTTCGCGATCCCGACCTACGTGTTCGTCGGCTCGGTCGCCGTCATGATCGTCGTCGGGCTCGCGCAGACGGCACTCGGCAACCCGCCCGTCGCATCGAGCGCCGAGTTCGCGGTGCAGGCCGAAGACCTCACGCAGGCCGCCGTCATCCTGCTCGTGCTGCGCGCGTTCTCGAGCGGATGTTCGGCGCTCACGGGCGTCGAGGCCGTCGCGAACGGAGTGCCGGCGTTCCGCAAGCCCAAGGTGCGCAACGCCCAGACGACGCTCGCCCTCATGGGCACGATCGCCGTCCTGCTGTTCGCGGGCCTCACGGCGCTCGCCCTCATCTCAGGCGTGCACTACGCCGAGAACCCGTGCAACCTCATCGGCTTCGACTGCGAGTCGATGGTGCAGCCGAGCCTCATGGCCCAGGTCGCCTCGGCGACGTTCGGCATGGGCTCGATCCCGTTCTTCATCATCCAGGCGGCGACGGCCGCGGTCCTGCTGCTCGCGGCCAACACGGCGTTCAACGGCTTCCCGCTGCTGGGCGCCGTCCTCGCGCGCGACGGCTACGCGCCCAAGGCCCTCAACACGCGCGGCGACCGGCTCGTCTTCTCGAACGGCATGATCATCCTGGGCATCGCCGCGATCGGCGTCATCGTGCTGTACCAGGCGAACCTCACGACGCTCATCCAGCTGTACATCATCGGCGTCTTCGTGTCGTTCTCGCTCGGCCAGATCGGCATGGTGCGGCACTGGCGCAAGATCCTGCGCGAGACGACCCGCACCGAGGCGAGACGGGATGCCGCGGCCGCCGCCGAGCGGCGCGCGACGATCAAGGGCCTCATCATCAACTCGATCGGCGCGAGCCTCACGGTCTTCGTCCTCGTGATCGTGACGATCACGAAGTTCACGCATGGCGCGTATCTCGTCTTCATCGCGATCCCGATCCTCGCGACGCTCATGATCGGCGTGAACCGGTACTACCGCGACGTCGAGCACGAGATCGAGATGGATGACGGCGAGCACTTCGGCGCCTCCGGCGACATCGCCCTCATCCTCGTCAACCGCCTGCAGAAGCCTGTCGCGAAGGCGATCGACTACGCCCTCGCCGCGAAGCACGACAAGACCGTGGCACTCCACGTCGCGGTCACGAAGCAGGAGGCCGAGGCGCTGCAGAAGCAATGGGAAGAGCACCGGATGCCGATCCCGCTCATCATCATCGAGTCGCCGTTCCGCACCTACGCGGGCCCCGTCGCGGAGTTCATCAAGCAGTACCGCGAGAAGCACGGCTCGACTGTTGTGACGGTCTACCTGCCGCAGTACATCGTCGGCCATTGGTGGGAGAGCCTCCTGCACAACCGCCGCGCGGGCCGCATCGGCCAGCAGCTCATGCTCATCCACGGCGTCACGATCGCGCTCGTGCCGTGGCTGCTGGACTCGTCCGAGCTCATCTACGGACGCCGTTCGCGGCCGGTGCCCGGCCAGGAGCGCGCCGGCCGCCCGTTCGAGGCCGTCCCCGAGGGGGCTCCGCCCGTCGAGCGGTCGAGCCTCGAGCGCCCCGACGAGATCTGAGCCCGCAGGGCCGCGAGGGTGAACGCGGGTGACAGCCGACGCGACCCGCACCGCCGGCACCCCGCGTAGCCTGGAAGGGTGACTTCGGCTCCCTCCACGACGGCACTCGACCCGCAGACCGTGCGCGGCGACTTCCCGATCCTGGCCACCCGCATCGGCGACAGCCCCCTCGTCTACCTCGACTCGGGGGCGACGAGCCAGAAGCCGCAGGCCGTCATCGACGCCGAGGTCGCGTTCCTGACGGGCTCGAACGCCGCCGTTCACCGCGGTGCCCACACCCTCGCGGCCGACGCGACGGAGCTGTACGAGGACGCGCGCGCCGTAGTCGCGGGCTTCGTCGGCGCCGAGCCCGAGCAGCTCGTGTGGACGAGCGGCGCGACGGCGGGGCTCAACCTCGTCGCCTACGCGATCGGCAATGCGACGCTCGGTCGCGGCGGGGCCGAGGCCCGGCGCTTCGCCCTCGCACCCGGCGACGAGATCGTCGTGACCGAGACCGAGCACCACGCGAACCTCATCCCGTGGCAGGAGCTTGCGTTCCGCACGGGAGCGGTGCTGCGGCACATCCCGGTGCAGGACGACGGGATGCTCGACCTCGAGGCCGCGGCATCCGTCATCGGCGACCGGACCCGCGTCGTCGCGTTCCCGCACGTCTCGAACGTGCTCGGCATCGTCAACCCCGTCGCCGAGCTCGTGGCGCTCGCGCGCGCGGCGGGCGCCCTCACGGTGCTCGACGCGTGCCAGTCGGCGCCCCACCTCGCGCTCGATCTGCCGGCGCTCGACGTCGACCTCGCGGTCTTCTCGGGGCACAAGATGCTCGGGCCGTACGGCATCGGCGGCCTCTACGGGCGCTCCGACGTGCTCGAGGCGCTGCCGCCGTTCCTCACGGGCGGCTCGATGATCACGACAGTGACGCTCGATGAAGCGTCCTACCTGCCGCCGCCGCAGCGCTTCGAAGCGGGCACGCAGCCCGTGTCGCAGGCGATCGGCCTCGCGGCCGCGGTCCGCTACCTCGACGAGGTCGGCATGGACGCCGTCCACGCGCACGAGCGCCTGCTCGAGCGCCGCCTGCGCGACGGGCTGCGGTCGGTCGACGGCATCCGCCTGCTCGGCGACGCGCCGGCCGGCGTGGACCGCGTCGCTCTGAGCGCCTTCGACGTCGACGGGGTCCACGCGCACGACGTGGGGCAGTTCCTCGACGCGCGCGGCATCGCGGTGCGCGTCGGCCACCACTGCGCGCAGCCGCTGCACCGGCGCTTCGGACTCACGGCGTCGGTGCGCGCAAGCGCCTCGCTGTTCACGACGGAGGACGAGATCGACACCTTCCTCGACGCCGTCTCGGGCGTCCGCGGCTACTTCGGGGTGGGCCGATGAGCGAGCTCGATTCGCTCTACCAGGAGCTCATCCTCGACCACTCGAAGCGCCGCGTCGGCTTCGGGCTCACCGACGAGCTCGTGGGCGTCGCGACCTCGCACCAGCACAACCCGATCTGCGGCGACGACATCACCCTGCGCGTGCACGTCGAGGGCGACGTCGTGCGCGACGTCACGTGGGAGGGCGCCGGCTGCGCCATCTCGCAGGCCTCCGCCTCGATGCTCGCCTCACTCGTCGCAGAAGAGGACGGGATGTCGCGGGCCGAGGCATCCGCTCTCGTCGAAGGATTCCGCGAGGCGCTGCGCTCGCGCGGCACGAAGCCGCTCGACGAGGAGATCTTCTCGGATGCCGCGGCCCTGAGCGGCGTCTCGCGCTACACGGCGCGCGTCAAGTGCGCGATGCTCGCGTGGGTCGCCTTCGAGGACGCCCTCGCCCGCGCCTGACTCCCGGCGGCGCCGACCCCGTCAGGGACGGCGGCGGCGCGGCATCCGGTATCGGCCTGAAACGACGCCGATCGCCCACTCGACGGGTCCCTTGCCGACGAACCGCCACCACAGGATGCCGGCCGCGCTGACGCCTCCGACGAGGATGAGCCATTCGAGCCAGCGGTTGTCGAAGCCGAGCGGCGTGGCCGCCATGATGGCGACGACGCCGACCTGCAGCACGTAGACCGAGAGCGCCACCGAGCCGAGCGCGCGGAACGGCACGAAGACCGCCCCGGTGATGCGCGCGGCACGCGGTGAGCGCACGGTCGCGAGCGCGACGACGGCGCTGTACGTCAGGAAGACGAGCCCGACGTCGTGCAGCGTGTCGAGCCAGCTGCCCGAGCGGGTCATCGCGATGTACGTCAGGGCGTCGGTGCCGAGGGCCGGCGCGACGACGTCGTAGAGCGGTCGCAGCGGATACGCGATGAGGGCTGCGCCGAAGATCCCGAGCAGCAGGGGGTCGCGCCGGAAGCCGTGGCGCAGCAGCGCCGCCCCGACGAGGAAGAACGGCAGCAGGTTCGTGACGCGGTAGTGGCTGTTCGTGAACATCCAGTCGACGGGCAGGAGCGCGAGCGGCACGTCGCCGCCCGCCGTGACGAGCGAGCCGACGAGCGCGTTGACGGGCTGGCTGAGGACGACGACGACCGCGGCGATCACGAGGATCGTGCGCGTCGACAGCAGCAGCAGCGGGGTGCCGATCATCAGGACGAGGCCGAGGAACGACAGGACGATCGCGATCCAGGATCCCCACGTGCTGAGCCACATCCCGAGCGCCACGAGGATGAGCCCGCGGATGAGGTTCTGACCCACGACGAGTGCGCGATTCGTGGCCAACGGCCCGGCGCGGCGCACGACGAGCGCCGTCGACATGCCCATGACGAGCGCGAACAGCGGCGATGCGAGGTCGTTGACGTTGCTCTGCACGAAGAGGACGGGGAAGGGCAGCGAGCGCACGAGCGGTGCGGCGTGGGCGATGAGCATCGCGAGGATCGCGATGCCGCGAAGGACGTCGGGCACGACGAGCCGGCCCGGCTGCGTGCGCGGTGCGACGGGCTCGACGACGGCTCCGAGGCGGTCGTCGCGGGCCGGCGCGGCGGCTGCGGCATCCCCCGTCGGGGCGGCCCTTCCGGCGTCGGCGTCCATGGCCCTCCTCGGCCCTCATCCTAGGGCGGGCCCACATCTCGACCGCCGCGCGCGGGGATGCCTTCAGCGTGCGGATGGCGTAGGGAAACCGGCCGCCGCCGTATGCGAATCGTGAGGACGCGCCCCGGGGAGCCCCCGGCCGAGTTGCATCGGATCCCGTGCCCCGGCACCCGCGCCACAGCCGTCGCGCGGACCCCGTCCCTTGAGGATCACCCATGCTCGATGTCGTCTACCTCGTCGCGACAGTGGCGCTCTTCGTGCTCGTCGCCCTCGTCGCCAAAGGGGTCGAGCAGGTGCTCTCGCGCCCGCGCGGCTCCGGCGTCCGCGGGGCGGCGGGCGGGCGGGAGCAGGCGTGATCGTCTTCTCGCTCCTCGCCGCAGTGCTCGGTCTCGCCGCCGTCGTCTACCTCGTCGTGGCCCTCGTGAATCCGGAGAGGTTCTGATGGACGCGTCGACAGGCTCGGCGACCGTCTGGAGCGGCATCCTTCAGGTCGCCTCCGTCGTCCTCCTGCTCGCCCTGCTGTACCGGCCGCTCGGTGACGCGATCGCTCGCATCTACACGAGCACGAAGGACTGGCGCGTCGAGCGCGGCTTCTACCGGGTCGTGGGCGTCGATCCCGCGTCGGAGCAGACCTGGCAGGCGTACACGCGCGGAGTCCTCGCGCTGTCGCTCGTCGGGGTGCTGTTCCTGTACGGCCTGCAGCGGCTGCAGGCCGTGCTGCCGTACGCGCTCGGCCTGCCGCCCGTCCCCGAGGGTCTCGCGTTCAACACAGCGGTGTCGTTCGTGACGAACACGAACTGGCAGTCGTACTCGCCCGAGGTGACGATGGGGTACACGGTGCAGCTCGCGGGTCTCGCGGTGCAGAACTTCGTCTCGGCCGCCGTCGGCATCGCCGTCGCCATCGCCCTCGTGCGGGGCTTCGCTCGGCGCGGTTCGGCCACGATCGGCAACTTCTGGGTCGACCTGGTGCGGGGCATCACGCGACTTCTCCTGCCCCTCGCGGTCGTCGCGGCGATCGCCCTGCTCGCCGCGGGCGTCATCCAGAACTTCACCGGCTTCATCGAGGTCTCGACCGTCACGGGCGGCACTCAGGTCATCCCGGGCGGACCCCTCGCGAGCCAGGAGGCCATCAAGGCGCTCGGCACCAACGGGGGCGGCTTCTTCAACGCCAACTCCGCGCATCCCTTCGAGAACCCGACGCCGTGGAGCAACGTCCTGCAGGTGCTGCTGATCCTCGCGATCCCGGTCGCGCTGCCGCGCGCCTTCGGCCGCATGGTCGGCGACGACCGTCAGGGCTGCGCGATCCTCGCCGTGATGTCGACGCTCGCGCTCGCGTCGATCGCCGCAGTGAGCTGGCTCGAATCGCTCGGCCTCGGAACGGCGCCGCAGCTCGCGGGAGCCGCGATGGAGGGCAAGGAGCAGCGCTTCGGCATCCTCGGCTCGGCGCTCTACGCCGGCGCGACGACCCTCACCTCGACCGGCGCCGTCAACTCGATGCACGACTCGTACACAGCGCTCGGCGGCATGGTGCCGATGGTCGACATGATGCTCGGCGAGGTCGCCCCCGGCGGTGTCGGTTCGGGACTGTACGGGATGCTGGTCCTCGCCGTCATCGCCGTGTTCGTCGGCGGACTCCTGGTCGGACGCACGCCCGAGTACCTCGGCAAGAAGATCGGTCCGACCGAGATCAAGCTCGCGAGCCTGTACATCCTCGTGACGCCGATCCTCGTGCTGAGCGGCACGGCGCTGAGCTTCGCGATCCCGGGCGTCCGAGCCGATGTCGAGGGCACCTCGATCCTCAACCCCGGCGTGCACGGACTGAGCGAGGTGCTCTACGCCTTCACGTCCGCCGCGAACAACAACGGCTCTGCGTTCGCGGGCCTCACAGCGAACACGGCATGGCTCAACACAGCGCTCGGCGTCGCGATGCTGCTCGGCCGCTTCATCCCGATCGTCCTGGCCCTCGCCCTCGCCGGCTCGCTCGCGGCGCAGGCGCACGTGCCCTCGACAGCGGGCACCCTGCCCACCCACCGCCCGCAGTTCGTGGGCCTCCTCACCGTCGTCGCCGTCGTGATCACGGCGCTCACCTACTTCCCCGTCCTCACGCTCGGTCCCCTCGCAGAAGGGCTCGTCTGACACATGTCCACCTCCCTCTCCCCCTCTCCGTCGACCGTCACCGGGCCGGTCCCCGGATCGATCGCCCCGAAGCCGCCCCGCACGGCCCGGGCCTTCGGCTGGACGCAGCTCGTGCAGGCGCTGCCCGGCGCTCTGCGCAAGCTCCATCCGGGCGCGCTGTGGCGCAATCCCGTCATGTTCCTCGTGTGGGTCGGCGCGGCCCTCACGACGCTGCTCGCGATCGCCGAGCCGTTCCTCGGCGCCGAGCCGAGCGGCGGCACGCCGACTCCGGCCGGCTTCACGTGGGCCATCGCGGTCTGGCTCTGGCTCACGGTGCTCTTCGCGAATCTCGCCGAGGCCGTCGCCGAGGGACGCGGCAAGGCTCAGGCCGCGTCGCTGCGCGAGACCCGCACCTCGACGATGGCTCACCTGGTCACCGACTACGACGAGGGGACGGATGCCGCAGCCGCCGCGGCCCCGACCGCTGAGGTCGCGTCCGCCGACCTCACGCTCGGCGATGTCGTCGTGATCTCGGCGGGCGAGCTCATCCCCGGCGACGGCGACATCGTCCACGGCATCGCGACGGTCGACGAGTCCGCGATCACGGGCGAGTCGGCTCCCGTCGTCCGCGAATCGGGCGGCGATCGCAGCGCCGTGACGGGCGGCACGCGGGTGCTCTCCGACCGCATCGTCGTGCGGATCACCTCGAAGCCGGGCGAGACGTTCGTCGACCGCATGATCGCCCTCGTCGAGGGGGCGAGCAGGCAGAAGACTCCGAACGAGATCGCGCTCGGCATCCTGCTCGCGAGCCTCTCGATCGTCTTCGTCATCGTCGTGCTGACGCTCAACCCGATCGCGTCGTATGCGGCGTCACCCGTCAGCATCGCGGTGCTCGTGGCGCTGCTCGTGTGCCTCATCCCGACGACGATCGGCGCGCTGCTCTCGGCGATCGGCATCGCGGGCATGGACCGCCTCGTGCAGCGCAACGTCCTCGCGATGTCGGGGCGGGCCGTCGAGGCGGCGGGCGATGTCACGACGCTCCTGCTCGACAAGACCGGCACGATCACCTACGGCAACCGCCGCGCCTCCGACTTCGTCGCGATCGGGGCGGTCGCCGAGACCGAGCCGGTCCCCGACGCCGGGCCGGTCCCCGAGCCCGTCGAGGGGTCGGCCGCCGACGAGCTCGCCCGCGCCGCGGCCCTGTCGTCGCTCGCCGACCCGACCCCCGAGGGCGTCTCGGTCGTCGAACTGGCGGCGGTGCGGGGCATCCGGGTCGCGCTTCCTTCCGATGCCGAGATCGTGCCGTTCACGGCCCAGACGCGCATGAGCGGACTCGATCTGGCCGACGGCACGCAGGTGCGCAAGGGCGCCGGGTCGGCCGTCCTCGCGTGGCTCGGTGCCGACGCGTCGGCCGAGCTGCGCGCCCGGGTCGCGGTCGAGACCGATGCGATCGCGCAGAGCGGCGGCACGCCGCTCGTGGTCGCCGTGCGGGACGCGCACGGGGCGGGCCGCGTCCTCGGGGTCGTGCACCTCAAGGACATCGTCAAGGCGGGCCTGCGCGAGCGGTTCTCCGAGCTGCGCGCGATGGGAATCCGGACCGTCATGATCACCGGCGACAACCCCCTCACGGCGCGCGCGATCGCGCACGAGGCGGGCGTCGACGACTATCTCGCGGAAGCGACTCCCGAAGACAAGCTCGCCCTCATCCGGCGCGAGCAGCAGGGGGGCGCGCTCGTCGCGATGACCGGCGACGGCACCAACGACGCGCCGGCGCTCGCGCAGGCCGACGTCGGGGTCGCGATGAACACGGGCACGTCGGCCGCGAAGGAGGCCGGCAACATGGTCGACCTCGACAGCGATCCCACGAAGCTCATCGACATCGTCCGCATCGGGAAGCAGCTGCTCATCACGCGCGGCGCCCTGACGACGTTCTCACTCGCGAACGACATCGCCAAGTACTTCGCGATCATCCCCGCGATGTTCATGGGCGTCTTCCCCGGACTCGCGGCGCTCAACGTCATGCATCTGAGCTCGCCCGCGTCGGCCGTGCTGAGCGCGATCATCTTCAACGCGATCGTCATCGTCCTGCTCATCCCCCTCGCGCTGCGCGGCGTCGCGTACCGCGCGGCGAGCGCCGAGTCGATCCTCAGCCGCAACCTGCTGATCTACGGCCTCGGCGGGCTCGTCGCGCCCTTCATCGGCATCAAGCTCATCGACCTCGTCGTCGGCATCATCCCGGGCTTCTGAGCCCGCCGAGGAGACATCATGTCCACCACCCGCACGACCCTCCGCACGACCGGCGTCGCGGTCCGCGCGATGCTCGTCTTCACGCTCGTCCTCGGCGTCGGCTACACGCTCGTCGTGACCGCCGTGGGCCAGCTCGTCCTGCCCTGGCAGGCGAACGGCTCACTCGTGACCGACGCGCAGGGAAAGACGGTCGGCAGCGCCCTCATCGGACAGGGATTCGTCGTCCCCGCGCCCGGGCGCGTGGGCCCGTCCGCAGGCGAGCCGGCGCCCGGATACTTCCAGTCCCGCCCCTCGGCAGCGGGCGCGGGGTATGACGGCGGTGCGTCGAGCGGCTCGAACCTCGGCCCCGAGAACGACGACCTCGTCGCGGCGATCGAGGAGCGCCAGGCCCGCATCGCGGCGCTCGAGGGGGTCCCGGTCTCTCAGATCCCCGCCGACGCCGTGACGGCCTCGGGCTCGGGCCTCGATCCCGACATCAGCCCCGCGTACGCCCTGCTGCAGGCGCCGCGCGTCGCGGCCGCGCGCGGGCTGTCCGAATCCGAGGTGCGCGACCTCGTCGAGGCGCACGTGCGGCAGCGCGACCTCGGCTTCCTCGGCGAGCCGCGCGTCAACGTGCTCGAGCTGAACCTCGCTCTCGATGCGCTCGGCTGACACGTCGTCCCCGACCCGCGAGACTTCACCTGTGTACGATTGCGCGTCCCGAGACGAGACGGCTGCGAAGTCTCGCGGGGTTCTGCGGGGAGGAGTGCGATGAAGCGGGGCCGGCTCAGGGTGCTGCTCGGCGCCGCTCCGGGCGTCGGCAAGACCTACGAGATGCTCGAGGAGGGCCGTCGGCTGAGCTCCGAGGGACGCGACGTCGTGATCGGCCTGCTCGAGACGCACGACCGCGCCGCGACCGCCGCGCAGGCGCGCGGCCTCCGCTCCGTCCCGCGCCGCGTCACGCGCCACCGCGACGTCGAGCTGAGCGAGCTCGACGTCGAGGCGGTCATCGCGCGGCATCCCGAGGTCGCCCTCGTCGACGAGCTCGCCCACACGAACGCCCCCGGCTCGACCCACGACAAGCGCTGGCAGGACGTCCAGCAGCTCCTCGACGAGGGCATCGACGTCATCACGACGGTCAACGTCCAGCACATCGAGTCACTCGGCGAGGTCGTCGAGCGGATCACCGGCATACCGCAGCGGGAGACGGTTCCGGATGCCGTCGTCCGAGGCGCCGACCAGATCGAGGTCGTCGACCTCGCGCCGCAGTCGCTCCGCGACCGGCTGTCGGCGGGGCTCGTCTATCCCGCTGAGCGGATCGACGCGGCCCTCTCGAACTACTTCCGGCTCGGCAACCTCACGGCGCTGCGCGAGCTCGCCCTCCTGTGGCTCGCCGACGAGGTCGACAGCGCGCTCAAGCTCTACCGCGCCGAGCACGGCATCGAGGGCACGTGGCAGGCCCGCGAGCGCGTCGTCGTCGCACTCACGGGCGGATCCGAGGGCGAGACCCTCATCCGCCGCGGAGCCCGCATCGCGGCGCGCACGGCGGGCGGCGAGCTTCACGCCGTGCACGTCTCAGGGCAGGACGGCCTGCGCTCCTCGACGCCGGGAGCGCTCGCAGCTCAGCGGCGGCTCGTCGAGATGCTCGGCGGCACGTACCACCAGGTCGTCGGCGACGATATCCCGCAGGCCCTCGTGGACTTCGCGCGCTCGGTCGACGCGACGCAGCTCGTCATCGGCGCGAGCCGGCGCGGTCGGATCATGACGCTGCTCACGGGGGCGGGCATCGGGGCCACCGTCGTCCGCGAGTCCGGCGACATCGACGTGCACATCGTGACGCACGCCGCCGCGAGCCGCGGCATCCATCTGCCCCGCGTCACAGGGGGCGCGCTCAGCGTACGCCGGAGGCTGCTCGGCTTCGCCGTCGCGCTCGTCGGCGGACCGCTGCTGTCGTGGCTGCTCCTCGCCGTCTCGAGCCCCGACTCGATCACGACCGACGTCCTCGCCTATCAGCTGCTCGTCGTCGTCGTGGCGCTCGTGGGCGGCATCTGGCCCGCCCTCTTCGCCGCCGTGCTGTCCGGCCTGACCCTTGACTACCTCTTCATCGCGCCCGTCGGCACCGTCACCATCGCGGATCCCGACCACGCGCTCTCGATCCTCCTGTACGTCGTCATCGCGACCCTCGTGAGCTGGATCGTCGACCAGGCCGCACGCCGCACGCGCATCGCGCAGCGCGCCGCCGCGGAGTCCGAGCTGCTCGCGACCGTCGCGGGCAGCGTCCTGCGCGGGCAGAGCGCGATCCCGGCCCTCGTGAGCCGCGCGCGCGAGGCATTCGGCATGACGGGAGCCCGCCTCGTCGGCGCGGACGGCACCGTCCTCGCGACGGACGGAGAGCCCGTGCCCGACGGCAGGATGGTCACCGTCCCCGTCGGCGACCCCGCAGCGCCGCGCGCGACGCTGGAGCTGCACGGCGGCGAGCTCGACTCCTCGGGACGCCGGCTGCTCGACATCATCGCCGCGCAGCTGGGCGCGGCCCTCGAGCACACCGACCTCGCCGAGACCGCGCGCGAGGCGGGACTGCTCGCCGAGACCGACCAGGTGCGCAGCGCCCTGCTGTCGGCCGTGAGCCATGACCTGCGCCGCCCGCTCGCCGCCGCCGTCGCGGCGATCGGCGGGCTGCGGGCCGCGGGGCCGGGCCTCAGCGACGACGACCGGGCGGAGCTGCTCGCGACGGCGGACGAGAGCCTCGCCACCCTGTCGGCCCTCGTGACCGACCTGCTCGACGTGAGCCGCGTCGAAGCGGGCGTACTCGCCGTGTCGCTGGCCCCCGTCGACTCGGCCGACACGGTGCTCGCTGCCGTCGACGAGCTGGGGCTCGGGCCCGACGCCGTCGAGCTCGCGCTCGATCCCGATCTGCCGCTCCTGCTCGCCGATCCCGTCCTGCTGCAGCGCGTCGTCGTCAACGTCCTCGCCAACGCCGTCCGCCACACGTCGGCGGGAACGCGCGTGCGCGTCGGGACGAGCCGCTTGGGCGCGCGGGCGCAGATCCGGATCGTCGACCACGGCGCCGGCGTCGCCCCCGACCGGCAGGACGACATCTTCGCGCCCTTCCAGCGCCTCGGCGACACCGACAACACGACGGGCCTGGGCCTCGGGCTCGCCCTCTCGCGCGGCTTCGCCGAGGGCATGGGCGGTACGCTCACCCCCGAGGACACGCCGGGCGGCGGGCTCACGATGGTCGTCGAGCTGCCGGTGGCGTCCGTGCCCGAGCCGGAGGCCGCCTCGTGAAGATCCTCATCGCCGACGACGACCCGCAGCTCGTGCGCGCCCTGCGCATCACGCTCGGCGCCCATGGCTACGAGGTCGTCGCGGCGCCCGACGGAGCCGCCGCCATCGGACTCGCGGCGCAGCAGCATCCCGACATCGTCCTCGTCGACCTCGGGATGCCGCGTCTCGACGGCGTCGCGGTCATCGAGGCGCTGCGGGGCTGGACGACGGTGCCGATCATCGTCGTCTCGGGACGCACGGGCTCGGCCGACAAGGTCGAGGCACTCGACGCGGGCGCCGACGACTACGTCACCAAGCCGTTCCAGATCGACGAGCTTCTCGCGCGCCTTCGCGCCCTCACGCGCCGCGCGGGACCCGCGACGGGCGAGCCCATCGTCGCGTTCGCCGACGTCACGATCGACCTCTCGACCAAGACCGTGACGCGCGACGGCACGCGCGTGCACCTCACCCCGACGGAGTGGCGGATGCTCGAGTTCCTCGCCCGCAACGCAGGGTCGCTCGTGACGCGCCAGGCGCTGCTCAAGGACATCTGGGGCACCGATCAGGTCGCCGACACGGGCTACCTGCGGCTCTACATGTCGCAGCTGCGCAAGAAGCTCGAGCCGGATCCGGCACGCCCCGCCCACCTCCTCACGGAGTCCGGCATGGGCTACCGGCTCGTGCTCGAGCCGGCCTGACGCTCGCGAGCGCCGGCCGCGCGCGGCATCCCGGATCGCCGTCAGCGCGAGTCGACAGCCTCAGCGGCTCGCGGCTCGCGCACGTCGAAGAGCTCTCGCCGCGTCGCGAGCCCCGGAAGCCCCCGCCCCTGCGCCGTCGTGAAGACGAGCACGATCGAGACGAGCACGAACGCGAGCGAGACGGGGTTCGCACCCTCCGTGGGCGCGGTCAGGATCTGGTAGCCGCCGATGCCGCAGACGTACCGCACGAGTCGCGCGACGAACGGCGGCAGGCTCCCGCCCCGGTATTCGAGCTGCAGGATGCGGTCGCCGATCGTGCGCCCCGTGCCGAGTGCGACGGCCGCCGTCACCGCCATCGCCGAGTAGGTCGCGACGGCATCGAGAGGGACGCCGGCCGCCTCGACCGCGCCCGAACCACCCGAGGCGTAGAGCACCGCCGCGACGGGCGCCGAGAGCACGAACCCCGTGAGGTACACCGAGACCCAGTCGCACGCCATCGCGAGGCCTCGGCGGAGCCGCGTGACCGTCGCCGGCGGCTGCGCGACCACCGCGGAACGGACGCGCCACCTGCGTGGCAGCGCGAGCGATGCGACCGAGCCCAGCAGGGCCCCCGCGCCGCCCGCGACGACGTGCGCGACGGCGCCGCACGGCTGGGACCCCGCCAGCTGCGAGAGCTCGATCAGGAGTGCGAAGGCCGCACCCAGCCCGAGCGAGACGAGCACGCCGCGGCTCCACAGCACGCGTACGAAGAAGCCCAGCGGCATGAACAGGCCCGCGGTGAGCACGAAGAGCAGGACGGCGGGATCCGCGAGCGGGTCGCCGGGTCCGAGCGTTCCGATCCCGCGCGAGAGCGGGAGCGGGCTGAGGTCGACGCCCGCGCACCCTGCGTCCTCGAGCGCGGGGAGCGCCAGGAGCGCGACAGCCGCCACCGCGACGCCGTAGACGAGCATCCCGGCGGCGACGAGCCCCCGCGCGGCCCCGGCCATGCCCGCACCCTAGCGCGGCTGCTCGGGCCCGCGCATCCGCGCCCTTCGAGAACCGGCCGAGACCGCAGGGTTCAGGACGAGCGCGGGTCAGCCCAGGCCGGCGCGGCCCTCGGAGTCTCGGTCGATCTCGCCCTCGACGGGCTTGCTCGACAGTCCCACCGAGCCCGAGCCGGGCGCCTTCGAGAGCGCGGCGCCCACGGCGACCGACTCGTCGATGTCGGGGTAGCTCGACAGGAGCTTGACGGTCGTCCGCTTCTTCTCCTCGCGCTTCGCCTTGCGCGACGCGTACGTGAGGTTGAGCACCTCGACGAGCACCGCGAAGGCCATGGCGCCGTAGATGATCGCCTTGTCGACCTTGATGTGGAAGCCCTCGGCGACCAGGAAGGCGCCGATCAGCATGAGGAACGACAGCGCGAGCATCTTCACGGTGGGGTGCTTGTTGACGAACGTGAAGATGAAGCGCGAGGCGAAGAGCATGATGCCGAACGACAGGACGACGACCGAGACGATGATCGCCATGTTGGAGGTCATGCCGACCGCCGTGATGACGGAGTCGAGCGAGAAGACGATGTCGAGCAGGAGGATCTGCAGGATGACCGAGGTGAAGGTGATCGTCTTCGGCGCGTGCCCGTCATCGCCCTCCTCGACGCCCTCGAGCTTGTGGTGGATCTCGGTGACGGCCTTGTAGATCAGGAACAGACCGCCCGCGATGAGGATCATGTCCTTCCACGAGAACGCGATGCCCATGATCGTGAAGACGGGTTCGGTCAGGGTGATGATCCAGCCCGCGAAGAACACGAGGATGACGCGGATGATCATCGCGAGCGTGAGGCCGAGGTTGCGGGCGCGAGCCTGCTGCTCCTTCGGGAGCTTCGAGGCGAGCACCGAGATGAAGATGACGTTGTCGACGCCGAGGACGATCTCGAGGACGAAGAGCGTCAGGAAGATCGCGATGTTCTCGGGCGTTAGGGCGATGCTGAAGTCCACAGCGCCATGCTACGGGGACGGATACCGCGACCCGCGGTCGCGGCATCCGTCCCGCGCGTCAGCCGACCCGCTCGAGCACTCCTTCGAGGCGCGCGTAGCTCGTCTCCATGCCGTCGGTCATGCCGGTCGCGAGCACCATGTCGCGGGTCTCCTTGTCGGGGTATTCGATCAGGAGCGTGATGAGCGTCGCGCCGTCCTCCTCGTCGAGGCTCAGGTCGTTCAGCGTCGAGGGGAACTCGGTGCCGGTCATGCGCTCCGTCGTGACGGCGCGGTGCGGCGCCTCCGACAGGAGCGTCTCGCCGGAGAACCCGAACGCCTGGCCGGGCGTCCCGTCGACCGGCTCCCACGCGTAGCGGTACTTCCCGCCGACGGTCGGATCGATCTCGCAGACGCTCATGCGCCAGCCGTCCGGCCCGAGCAGCCACTGCGTCATGAGCTCGGGCTCTTGGTGCGCGCGCCACACGAGCTCGCGCGGGCCCTCTACGAGGCGCGTGATGCGCACGTGCGTGTCGTCGAGGATCTCGGTCCGCGTCCCCTTGCCCGCCGCGAACTCGCGCAGGCCCTGCAGCACGCGGTCGAGCTGGTTGAGGGCCATCGTGGACCCCTCGACGGCGCCCATCGCGACGACCTGCTCGAGAGCGTCGGCCGACGTGAAGTACGACGTGTTGGTGAGCTTCGTTCCGGATGCCGTGGGCTCGAAGTCGAAGACCACGCGCATCGTCGGGAGTCCGTCGGCGGGGCTCCCCCCGTCGTCGACGAACGAGTCGAGGACCGTGAATCGCTTCGGCTCATCGATTTCCAGAAACTCCCAGGAACCGCCGGCCTTCTCGCCGCGCGGACTCGTCATGTGGTAATTCGCACGACCGCCGACGGAGAAGTCGAACGCCGTGAAAGTCGCCGGCCATCCGGGCGGGCCCCAGAAGCGCTCGAGCTGATCGGGGTCGGTGAAGGCGGTCCAGAGGCGCTCGACGGGGGCTTCGAACTCGGCCGTGAGCGTCATGGTGAGCGCTTCGGCGTCGGTCGTGACGTCGGTGACGGGCATGTCAGTCTCCTTGTTCTTCGTTGGACGATGGTTCGTGCGGGGTCGCAGCATCTTCGGCGAGCAGGGCGTCGAGGCGATCGACACGCGAGCGCCACAGCGCCTCGAACCGGTCGAGAAGGGCCCGGGCGCGGGCGATCATACGGGGATCCGCCCGCACGAGACGCTCGCGACCGTCGGCCCGCTTGACGACGAGTCCTGCAGCCTCGAGCACCGCGACGTGCTTCTGCACCGCGGCGAACGACATGTCGTAGTCGCGCGCGAGCGTCGACACCGACTGCTCGTGCTCGATCGTCCGACGCAGGATGTCGCGGCGCGTCCTCGTGGCGAGCGCGTGGAAGATCCGGTCCATCTCATCGTCTGCAAGCTCCGTTTGTACAACCATTTGGTTGTAGGTTATGCACGCGATCGCTCCGATGTCAACCCCCTCTCAGGTTCGGCCCCGAAATCACCCGAAGGGGCAGTTCCATAACGATCCGGCCATATGCACCTCCGTAGGCTCACAACCAAGTCGTCGGCGTTCTGCCTGTGGCTACAAGTCGACCTGGACGGGTCGGCACCCGACCGAAGGGCGCGCTCATCGCCACTATCGCTCCGGAGGCCCGACTGGGGCCCGTCCGACAGACATACGCCGGCACCGAGACCTTCCCTCCCATCGCCCGCGCCTACACCGAGGTCGCGCAAGTCGTCCGCGAGACGGGCCTGCTGCAGCGCACTCCCCTCTTCTACGGAGCCATCGGGCTGGGCCTGCTGCTCGCCTTCGGCGGGTGCGTGACGGGTTTCATCCTGTTCGGCGACAGCTGGTACCAGTTGTTCATGGCGGCAGCGCTCGGCCTGATCTTCACGCAGGTCGCGTTCCTCTCCCACGAGGCGGCGCATCGCCAGATCCTCGCCTCGGGACCGGCGAACGACCGCCTCGGACGCATTCTCGCGAACGGCATCGGCGGCTTCAGCTTCTCGTGGTGGAACGCGAAGCACACGCGCCACCACGCCAACCCCAACCGCGTGGGCAAAGACCCCGACATCGAGCTCGACACGATCTCGTTCCTCGAGAAGGATGCCGAGTCGGCGGGCCGTCTCCGCGCGCTCATCACACGCAAGCAGGGCTGGCTGTTCTTCCCCCTCCTGACGCTCGAGGGCCTGAACCTGCACTACCTCGGCATCAAGCACCTCGTCTCGCGCGGCGAGATCAAGGGCCGCTGGCTCGAGCTGGGCCTCATCGCCCTGCGCTTCGCCCTCCTCCTCACCCCGATCTTCCTGTTCCTGCCGCTCGGGATGGCGTTCGCGTTCATCGGCGTGCAGCTCGCCGTCTTCGGCGTCATGATGGGCGCCGCTTTCGCGCCGAACCACAAGGGGATGCCGATCATCGCGCCCGACGCGAAGCTCGACTTCTTCTCCAAGCAGGTGCGCACATCGCGCAACATCCGCGGCGGCTGGTGGGCGACCTCACTCATGGGCGGACTCAACTACCAGGTCGAGCACCACCTCTTCCCGAGCATGCCGCGGCCGCACCTCGCGAAGGCCCGCGAGATCGTCATGGAGCAGTGCCGCGCGCTCGACGTGCCGTACACCGAGACGAGCCTCATCGAGTCGTACCGGCTCGTCATCGAGTACCTCAACCGCGTCGGCCTCTCGGCCCGCGACCCGTTCGACTGCCACCTCGTGAGCCGCTTCCGCCCGTCCTGAGCGGTCCCTCATACGCACGCACCCTCCGCTTGCCCTCCTCCTTCGCTCAGCGGAGGTCACCGGGCCGGCGGAGGGTGTTTCCGCGTCCGTCCGCCTTCCGCAACGCGCGATCCACCCGCCAACTAGAATGGACGGGTCCGGCATCCCCGATTTCAGGAGCTCAGCCGCGTGACCACCCCCACTTCTTCGGCTTCGGCCGAGGCATCCGTCCGCCCCGTCGCCGACACGGTCGAAGGCGCACTCGCGACTCCTGAGCGGGAGCAGCCGTACGCGGCGCTCGGCCTCAAGCCCGACGAGTACGACCAGATCAAGAGCATCCTGGGCCGCCGCCCCACGTCGGGCGAGCTCGCGATGTACTCGGTCATGTGGAGCGAGCACTGCTCGTACAAGTCGAGCAAGATCTACCTGCGCCAGTTCGGCGAGAAGGTCTCCGACGAGATGAAGACGCGCCTCATGGTCGGCATGGGCCAGAACGCGGGCGTCGTCGACATCGGCGAGGGCTGGGCGGTCACCTTCAAGGTCGAGTCGCACAACCACCCGAGCTACATCGAGCCGTTCCAGGGCGCCGCGACCGGCGTCGGCGGCATCGTCCGCGACATCATCTCGATGGGTGCGCGCCCCGTCGCGGTCATGGACCAGCTGCGCTTCGGCGCGATCGACGACCCCGACACGGCACGCGTCGTGCACGGGGTCGTCTCCGGCATCTCGTTCTACGGCAACTGCCTGGGCCTGCCCAACATCGGCGGCGAGACGGTCTTCGACTCCGTCTACCAGGGCAACCCGCTCGTCAACGCGCTCGCGGTCGGCGTCCTGCGCCACGAAGACCTCAAGCTCGCGAACGCCTCGGGCGCCGGCAACCAGGTCGTGCTGTTCGGAGCCCGCACGGGCGGCGACGGCATCGGCGGAGCATCCATCCTCGCCTCCGACACATTCTCGGAGGGCGGCCCCACCAAGCGGCCCGCCGTGCAGGTAGGCGACCCCTTCGCCGAGAAGGTGCTCATCGAGTGCTGCCTCGAGCTGTACAAGGGCGAGCTCGTCGAGGCCATCCAGGACCTCGGCGCCGCCGGCATCTCGTGCGCCACCAGCGAGCTCGCCGCCAACGGCGGCTCGGGCATGCGCGTCGACCTCGAGAAGGTCCTGCTGCGCGACCCCACGCTCACGCCGGAGGAGATCCTCATGAGCGAGAGCCAGGAGCGCATGATGGCGATCGTCTCGCCAGAGAAGCTCGAGGCCTTCCTCGCGGTGACGACGAAGTGGGATGTCGAGACGAGCGTCCTCGGCGAGGTCACGGGTGACGGCCGGCTGCAGATCTTCTGGCACGGCGAGCAGATCGTCGACGTCGATCCCTCGACCGTCGCGGTCGACGGCCCCGTCTACGAGCGCCCGGTCGCGTACCCGACGTGGATCGACGCGCTGCGCGACGACTCCGCGTCGGCCCTCCCCCGCGCAGGCGACCCCGAGACGCTGCGCGCGCAGTTCACGCAGCTCGTCGCGAGCCCCAACCTCGCCGACGCCGACTGGGTCACCAACCAGTACGACCGCTACGTCATGGGCAACACGGCCCTGTCGTTCCCCGACGACGCCGGCATGGTGCGCGTCGACGAGCACTCGGGCCTCGGCTTCGCGATCGCGACCGACTGCAACGGCCGGTTCTGCCAGCTCGACCCGTACGAGGGCGCCAAGCTCGCCCTCGCCGAGGCCTACCGCAACGTCGCCGTGTCGGGTGCGATCCCGACGGCCGTCACGGACTGCCTCAACTTCGGCAGCCCCGAGAACCCCGAGGTCATGTGGCAGTTCTCGCAGGCCGTCGCGGGTCTCGCGGACGGATGCCTCGAGCTCGGCATCCCCGTGACCGGCGGCAACGTCAGCTTCTACAACCAGACCGGTGACGTGCCGATCTTCCCGACGCCCGTCGTCGGCGTGCTCGGCATCATCGACGACGTCGCGCGCCGCATCCCGTCGGGATGGCAGGACGAGGGCGAGAACATCTACCTCCTCGGCGTCACGGCGCCCGAGCTGAGCGGCTCGGCGTGGGCCGGCACGGTGCACGGCCATCTGGGCGGCCGCCCGCCCGCCGTCGACCTCGCCGGCGAGAAGCGCCTCGCGGAACTGCTGCACGCGGCCTCGCTGCAGTCGCTCGTCTCGAGCGCCCACGACCTCTCTTCCGGCGGCCTCGCGCAGGCCCTCGCCGAGGGCGTCATGCGCTTCGGCGTCGGCGCGCGCGTGTGGCTCACCGAGCTCATCGAGCGCGATGGACTGGATGCCGCGACAGCGCTCTTCTCGGAGTCGACGGGTCGCGTCATCGTCTCGGTGCCGCGCGAGGACGACGTCAAGTTCCGCGGGCTGTGCGAGGGACGCGGCTACCCCGTCCTGCGCATCGGCGTGACGGACGCTCCCGGCGACGGCGACGCTCCGGCTCTCGAGGTGCAGGGCCTGTTCACCGTCTCGCTCGACGAGCTGCGCGGCCACTCGAGCGCGACCCTGCCCGCAGCCTTCGGCCCGATCGTCGCCGAGCCGACCGGCACGAGCCGGGCCTCGGCCTAGACTGGGTCGCATGTCGCAGGACGAGGAGTACACGGGCTTTCAGGACGCACGACAGAAGCGCGTGAAGGTCATCGCGTGGGTGGTCATCGCGAGCCTGATCCTCGTGGGCGGCGGCGCGACGGTGCTCGCGCTGCTCTTCGGCTGACACCTCCCGCTCGCGTCGAAGCAGGAGACCCGGCCGCGAGATCGCCCGGTTCGGCAAGATCCCCGCTCCCGAGTTCGGGGGACGGATGCCGCGCCCCCGGTTTCGGCGGATACCCAGGCCGCAGCGCGCACCGACGGGTTAGCATGGCGGCGTGGATCCGCTCTGGGCGACCGTCGCCGAGTTCTGGTGGATCGCGCCGGCCGTGGTCGGCGCGGGGGTGTTCGCGATGCTCGGACTGCTGCACCAGCGCTCCGTCGATTCCCGCCGTCTCGAGTACGACGCGGCGCGACTCGAGCTCGCCGATGCCCGCACCCGCACCCGTGCGGCACGCAGCGCCCTCAAGCTCGCCCGCGCCCAGGTCGCGCTCGCGCAGGCCGAGCGGGCAGCCGCCCGCGCGACGTCGGCCGACGTCGGCGCCGCGCGCCGGGGACTGCAGTCCGCCGAGCGCGCTCTGCGCGCGGCATCGGCCGATCTGCGCGTCCGCCGCGCCCGCGTGAGCACGGCGAGGGCGGGCCTCGCGGCGACCTCCGACCCCGCGCACCGCCCGCTCGCGATGCTCGTCGCGACGCACGACTCGATCACGGCGCGCTGGATGGAGTACGAGACCGACGCCGCCCGCCTCATCATGTTCCCCGCGATGAGCGACGGCCGCGTCCCCGAGACCGCCGCCTACCTGACGGCGAGGGCGGAGGCCCAGCGGCTGCGCCCCGCCTCCGCGCAGGCGCGCATCACGCCCGTCGCCTACTCGTCCTATCGCGGCGCCGTGGACCGCCTGGTGCAGACCTTCGAGGTCGCCGAGCGCGAGGCGTGGCGCCAGGCGCGCGCGGCGGGCATGGCTCCGCCCCAGCCGCGGCAGGATCCCGCCGCGCAGTGGTCGGCCGCGGCCCAGGGCTTCCTCACGCGCTCGACCGAGGCGCTCGCGCGCTCCACCGAGGCGATCGCCCGGGCGAGCGAAGGCGCGGCAGCCGTGGCCGCCTTCCTCGGCACGCGGCCGGCGGCGCGCTCCGAGGCGCCCGAGCCGGTGCCGTCGCGCGCCGAGAAGGCCCAGGAGCCCGCGCAGCCGCGGCAGGTCTGGCCCGTGCCGGCGCGCGGAGCACGCCCGCCGGCATCCTGATCCCCTGATCCCCAGGGTTCCCGCAGGTCTCAGGGGCCCCTGGCGCGGCTACCATGACAGGGTGGAGCCGCTTTTCGAGTTCCTGGGGAACTTCTGGTGGCTGGTCTTCCCGCTGTTCGGGGTGCTGGCCTCGGTCGGAGGTGCCTGGGAGCGGGGTGCGCGCCGTCGCCATCGGCGTCGGCTCGAAGTGCTGCACGCCAAAGCGGAGCTCAAAGCGGCTCAGGCCGCGGCCCGCGGCATCGGCGGCTATCCCGTCACGGGTCCGATCACGGCTCCCGTCGGCGCCGTCGGGGTGCCCGCGATCCACCGCGAGCCGACCGTGGCCGCGTCGGCGAGTCAGCTCGAGCGGCTCTTCGCCGAGCACGACGCCGTCACGGCGCGCTGGCTCGAGTACGAGCTGGATGTCGCGAAGCTGATCGCCTTCCCGGCCATGAGCGACGGCCGCCAGCCGCTCACCGCGGCCTTCCTGCGTGCCAAGAAGGTGGCCGACGGCCGGCGTCCGCTCTCGCCCAAGGCAAGGCTGACCAAGGCGCAGTTCGCCGAGTACCGCGACGCCGTGACCGATTACGAAGTCGCGTTCGAGGTCGCCGAACGCGATGCGCGGCGCATCAAGGATTCCGGCTTCACGGATGTCGAGCGCAAGCGGCTCGACACGGCGAAGCAGCTCCTGAGCGTCGCGATCGACCAGGCCGCGACGCCCGCGGAGCGCCAGCTCGCGTACAAGCGCGTGCGCGAAGAGCTCGACGGGCTCATCTCGCTCTCGGACGAGGCGATCGTCGTGCTCGAGACGCAGGTCGCGCTCGAGCTCACGACGGGGCCGCAGGCCGCGCGCCCGGCCGCGACGCCGGCGAGCACGGGGACCGGAGCGCCCGGCAGCGCCGAGGCGGGTCCCGAGCCGATGCCGCTGCCCGCGTCCTCGCCGGCGCCGCGCCAGTCGTGGCCCGTGCCCTCGCGGACTTCCGACACGGCACCCGGACGCGTCATCCACCCCAAGCCGCACCCCTGACGCGACGCGCTCGGCGCGCCGAAGCTCAGCCCTTCAGACCCGTGTGGGCCAGGCCCTCGACGAAGTGCCGCTGCGCGAAGAGGAAGACGAGCAGGACGGGCACGACCGTGAGGGTCGTCGCCGCGAGCTGCACGTTCCACATCGGCCCGCCGTAGGCGTCGACGTACTGCGTCAGCGCCTGCGGCAGCGTGAACATGCTCTTGCTCGAGAGGTAGACGATCGGCTCGAGGTAGAGGTTCCACGACTTCAGGAACGTGAAGATCGCGACGGCCGCGACGGCGGGGCGCGCGAGCGGGAAGGCGATGCGCCAGAAGATGCCCCAGCGTCCGAGCCCGTCCATGCGCGCCGCCTCCTCGAGCTCGACGGGCAGCCCGAGGAAGAACTGGCGCATGATGAACGTCGCCAGAACACTGGGCGCCCCGAAGATCGGCACGATGATGAGCGGCCAGTGCGTGTCGATGAGACCGAGTGCGCTCACCGCCCGGAAGAGCGGGACGATCGTCACCTCGCTCGGCACGAGGAGGCCCGTGAGCACGAGCAGGAAGAGCGCGTTCGCCCCCGGGAACCGCAGCCGCGCGAACGCGTAGCCCGCGAGGGACGACACGAGGATCGTCCCGAGGGTCACGACGAGCGCGATGTACAGGCTGTTCGCGTACTGCGCCGCGAAGGGCTGCAGCCGGAAGACGTCGGCGTATGCGTCGAAGGTCGGCGACTGCGGCCACAGGGTCGGCACCGAGCTGAGGATCTCGCTCATCGGCTTGAGGCTCGACGTCGCCATCCACCACGTCGGGAAGACGAAGGGGATGCACGCGATCGCGAGCAGCGCGACGAGCAGCATCCGTCCCCGCCGGCGCCGTCTCCGAGAAGGAGAGCGCGCCGAGCGGCTCGCGGGGGTCGTGTCCGCGAAGCTGTCGAAGTCCACGTCGCCCGTCCTGTCCAGCACGTCAGTTCTCATGGAACACCCACCGCTTCCGGGTCTGCCACTGGATGAGGGTCAGCACGAGCACGATGCCGAACAGCAGGACCGAGATCGAGCTCGCGTAGCCGAAGTCGTTGAAGCGGAAGGCCTGCTGGAAGAGGTAGTACACCAGAACCGTCGTCGAGGTGCCGGGACCGCCACCCGTGAGCACCGCGATCTGCGCGAACACCTCGAGCGAGCCGACGATCGTGAGGATCGACACGAGCAGCACGGTGGGGCTGATGAGCGGAAGCGTGATCGACCGGAAGCGGCGCCACGCCCCCGCCCCGTCCAGGCGCGCCGCCTCGTGGAGGTCCTGCGGCACGCCCTGCAGCGCCGCGAGGAAGAGGATCATGTTGAGCCCCACGTTCTTGAACACCTGCACGACGATGACCGAGATCATCGCCGTCGTCTCGTTGCGCAGCCAGTTCGGACCGTCGATCCCGATCAGCGCGAGGAACCCGTTGATGCCGCCGTCGTCCTGCAGCAGGAAGCCCCACACGATCGTCCAGGCGACGAGCGACACGACGACGGGCGAGAAGAAGAACGTGCGGAAGGTCGTCGTGCCCGGCAGGTGCTGATCGAGCAGCACCGCCAGGCCGAGCGCGAGCGAGATGTTGAGGACCACGAGCCCGATCGAGAACCACAGGCTCGCGAGCAGCGCATCGCGCAGACCGGGGTCCGACAGCATCCGCGCGTAGTTGTCGGCTCCCGCGAAGACGAAGGTGCCGGCGAGCACGTTCCAGTCGTGCAGCGAGTACCAGAAGACGGCACCGAGGGGGACGACGACGAACAGCAGGGCGCCGATGACGACGGGCGCCGTCATGAGGTATCCCGCGATCCAGTCGTGCTGCACGCTCGTGAGGCGGCGGGGACGCCGGAAGCGCCCCCACCGGGTCACGTCGATCCCCTCCGGTGCCGTCCGGGTCATCGTCAGCCCGCCAGAAGGGGTTCGATCGCCTCGCACGTCGCGTCGAGGACGGCCTCGACATCGGCGTCCGGGACCCACAGCGCGTCGAGCGAAGCGCGGACGGTGTCCTGGATGCGGGCGAAGTCGACGTGCGACGGCTTCGTCACGGCATCCTGGATCCCGTCGACGACGACCGCCTGCAGCTGCTCCTCGCTCAAACGGGGGTTGGCGGCGGCGAGCGTCTCCGCGTTCAGGAGCGACTCGCGCGGCGGCGGGAAGTAGGCCGCAAGCGTCTCGGCGTTCTCGGGGTTCGTGAACCACGCCAGGAAGTCAGCAGCGGCCTGCGGGTTCTCGCCCGCCGCGAACACGCCGATGCCTGCCTGCCCGATGACGTTCTGCTTGCCCTCGGGTCCTGCCGGCAGCGGCACGATGTCCCAGGCGAACGAGTCGTCGAGCGCCGACGCGCGGCTGATCTGCGTGATCGTCATCGCCGACTCGCCCGCGAAGAAGTCCGCGGTCGTCCCGGGTCCGGGCAGGGCGGCGTCCTCGAAGATCGCGTCGTGGACCCAGGTGAGGGCGTCGACCATGGGATCCTCGGTGAACTGGCACGTCTGGCCGTCGTCGCTCCAGGGCTGTGCACCCCAGCCCTCCCAGATGGTCGCGAGGTTCTCCCAGACCTTGTAGTCGAAGTCGCGGACCACGAGACCCTGCTTCCCGGATGCCGCGGCCGCCGCCGCCGCGATGTCGCGGGCCGCGTCGTAGGTCCAGTCCCCCTCGGCGACGAGATCGGCCGGATTCGGCTGACCGGCCGCGGCGATCTGGTCGGTGTTGACGAACACGCCGAAGGGGCTGTTGGAGAACGGGTACGCGTAGAGGCCGTCGTCCTGCTGCCACAGGGCGAGCGAGCTCTCGAGCAGGTCGTCGTACTCGTACCCCTCGGTCTCCTGCAGGGTCGGCGCGACGTCCACGAGCGCGCCGCTCGCGACGAACTGCGGGGCGTAGCTCTCGAGGATCCATGCGAGGTCGGGCGCATTGTCGCCCGCGAGCTGCGTCGTGAGGGTCGTCGTGTAGTCGGCGAACGGGATCGTCTCGAAAGTGACGCTCGAGACGGAGTCGGGGTTCGCCTCGACGTACGCGTCGGCGATGTCCTGGAAGACGCCGAGCTGCGTCTCGTCGGCGGTCCAGACCGTCATCCGCAGGTCGACGGGACCTGCGGCCTCGGTCTCGGTCGTGGGCTGTCCGCTGCCGCCGGAGCAGCCTGCCAGGAGGACGAGTGCGCCGGCGGCCGCGATGCCGGTGAGCGCTGTGCGACGGTGTCGCGCAAGGGAGTGGTTCATGGTCGTTCCTTTCTGTGATCGCATGGTTCGCCGCCCTCAGTAGGGATGCGCCTCGGCCGGCCACCGCAGTTCGAACCCTGTGGCGGTCAGCTCGCGCTGGAACTCCTCGAGGAGCTCCGGGGCGGAATGGATGGCGTGGGGAGTGCGTCCCGTCGCGTGGCAGTGCGCCGCGAGGTGCCCTGCGGCCTCGCCGACGTTCCACTCGACGGGGTGGAGGCGATAGCAGCCGTTCGTGATGTGGGTCGTGCCGATGTCCTTGCCCGCCGCGAGCAGGTTCGACACCCGCCGCGGGACGAGGGCGCCGAGCGGGATCTCGAAGGGCGTCGAGGCCACGTCGATGTACGTGTCGCCGCCCGTCGAGGGGTGCAGGTCGATGCGGTACATGCCCACGCCGACGCTGTCGGCGTACCGCGTCGCGCCTCGAGCGCCGCGCACCTCGTACGAGACGTCGTTCTCGGTGATCGTCGTGAGCGCCCGGATCCGTCGCGCCTCGCGGTGGTAGGGCGCCTGGGCGAGTCCGTCGTCGGAGCCCATGACGTCGGGCCGAAGGCGCAGGCCCGGAAACCCCGTGCCGCCGTCGGCGCGCGGCGCCTCGGTCTGCATCCAGTAGAGCATCGAGAGGCTCAGCTGCCGCGCGTCCTCGTAGATCGCGAGCTCCTTCTCGCGATCCGCCCCGATCGCGGGGGCGAGGAAGTAGTCGATCGTGGGCCAGTTGACCAGGCACAGGTCGCTCTCGTACGCCCCCTGCGCGAAGAGGTCGCGGGCGAGGATGCGGCGGAAGACCCACAGGTCGCCGTCCCCCGCCGACTTGGACTGGTCGGCGTCGACGAGCAGGGGGTCGTCCCCGGGGTTCGGTGTGAAGCTGCGGGTCTCGAGAGCGAGCGTCCGCGGGTTGGGCGCCTGCCACGAGAGCAGGTTCGCACCCTGCCAGGCGGCGGGCGCCTGGTCGCGCCAGAAGTCGAACCGCTCGGGCCGGTCGATCGTGTGATCGCCGTCGACGTGCTCGACGACGAAGCACACGCTGAGGGCCTGGATGTTGTCGGGCTGGGCTTCGGCGGGAGCGCTCGGCTCGCCCGTCTCGGCCTGCGACTCGAAGCCCGTCACGTGCTCGACGCCCGCGAGCGGCAGCAGCTCGCCCGTCTCGGTCGCGTCGAGGACGTAGGCGAAGCGCACGACGGTGTCTTCCTCGCCGACGACGGAGGCGAGGGTGACCGACGTGAGCCGGTCGCCGTCTGTCGTCGCCGCGACGGGGCGGACGCGGCGCAGGAGCGTCAGCCTGCCCGACGAGCGATGCGGCGCGAGCATCTCCTCGATGACCCCGACCGCGACCCGAGGCTCGTGGCACAGCTTCGAGACCCAACCGGCGCCCGGATTGAGCTCTTCCCTGGCGCGGGCGCCCGCCGTGAGCGGATACCGGCGGCGGTAGACGTCGCGGATGCCGTCGCGGAGGGCGCGATAGCGCGCCGTCGTGCCGAACCGCTCGACCCACGGGTGCTCGTCCGGCGGCACGGCCTGCGAGGTCAGCTGACCGCCGAGCCACGCGTGCTCCTCCGTCAGCACGACGCGCGCGCCGCGATCCGCCGCGGCGAGCGCCGCCGCGACGCCGCCCAGGCCTCCCCCGACGATGAGCAGGTCGCAGTCCAGCTCGACAGCCGTCATGCCGTCACCCCCGGTCGCGTGACGGCGCTCTCCGCGGGCGCGGCGATCGTCGCGCCCTCGATATCCGGGCACGGCAGGAGCTGGTGCAGCTCGTCGGACGGAACGGGTGCGGTCGCCGATCCCCCGGCACGGGGGCGGGCCGCCTCGACGAGCCGCGAGAGCAGCACGACGGCGCGCGCGCCCATCTCCTCGCGAGGAATGGCGAACCCCGACCACTCGTGCCCGTGCGGTCGGCCGTGGTGGGGTTGGCCGAGCACGATGATCGACAGGTCACGCGGCACCGCGACGCCCCGCGCCGTGAGCTCGTCCGCGAGCTCCTCGGGGTGCAGCTCGGGTGCGACGAGCACGGCCGTGATCCCGCGGGAGATGATCTCACCCGCCGCCGCGGCGCCGTCCTCGCTGGAGAGGAAGCGCGCCGGCAGACCGTGGGCCTCCATCGCGGCGCGGAATCCTTCGACGCGGTCCGCGCTCGGCTGATCGGGACCCTGCGGGCCGACGTACGCGATCGTCGCGTGCCCGAGGCGCACGAGACGGTCGACCTGGCGCGACGTCGCCGTCACATAGTCGGCGCCGACGTACGGCAGGCGCATGCGCTCGCTGCGGCGGCGCCCGATGAAGACGAACGGGTAGTTCGTGTCGAGCAGGTGCTGCAGCTCGCTCTGGTCCTCCTGCTGCCCGAGCAGCAGGCATCCGTCGGCCACGCCGAGCCGATGCCATCCCTCGCGCGTGAGGCTGCGGCGCCCCTCGACGACCCGCGCGCTCGTGAAGAGCAGCATGTCGACGCCGAGTCCCTCGGCGGCGCGCTCGATGCCGTTGAGGAACGGCCCGTAGAAGTCGCGCCCGCGCGCCGGGAAGGTCGCCTCGTACGTGAAGACGCCGAGGATCTGGTTGCGGCCGCCCGCGAGACGCTGCGCCATGGGGTTGGCCATGTAGCCCGTGATGCGGATGGCATCGAGCACCCGCTGTCGCGTCTCGTCGCTGATCCGCACCCCGGCGGGCGCTGCGTCGTTGAGCACGAGCGACACGGTCGCCTGGCTCACGCGCGCGAGCGCCGCGACATCCGCCTGTGTGATGCGGTGGTGCAGCAACGGATCCTCCTCGATCGGACACGTCGTCGTGTCGTAAAGGAGTCTGCGGCGCGCAGCTCACGTTGCCAAGGTGATAATGCGCATTATTTTCGGGATGCCGCGATTCCATGCGACTCCCGGGGTGTCCGGTTGTCCGCATTAGCAAGGCACCCGACGGCCTCGGGGGCCGAGGGGCGGCCTCAGGCCGCGTCGCCTCCGCCGTGCGCCGCGATCCACGTGTCGATGCGCTCGAACCAGCCGAAGAGCCACTCGGCCTGGGCGTCGCGGTCGGCGGGGATCTCGGAGCGCGGCACGCGCCACGCGCGCATCGTGATGCTCTTGTCCATCGGCAGCTCGCGCCAGATGTCGGCCATCGTCACGAGGCGGTCGAGGCCCGTGTGCGCGATGAAGACGACGTCGGCGTCTGCGGATGCCTCGAGCGCCGCATGCATGCCGCCCGGCTGCGGCGGCATGACGTGGAGCATCGCCTCCGCGCGCTCGGCGAGGGCCGTGCGCCCCGACGCGCGCAGCCGGTCGATGCGGCTGCGGCGGCGCGTCGAGGTGACGTTGCCGCCCTCGGGGAAGATGACGAACGCGTCCTCGGGGCCGAGGCCCGTCGCGAGGTCACGCAGGCTGTCTTCGACGCGCTGGCCCCCGCCGCGGGCCTTGCCGCCGAAGCTCGAGGGCACGATGAACCTCGTCGGGATGCGGTTGAGCAGCACATCGACCGCGGGATCCCACTGCATCGTGTACTTCAGGACGATGCGCGGCATGCGGTCGACCTCGTTGAGCAGGGTGTGGACGATGATGAACGAATCTCCGGGGCCCGCGTGCCGGCTCGCGACGACGAGGGGCGTCCCCGGCGCGAAGAGCGCGTCGAATGCGGCGGTCGCGGCATCCGGATCCTCCTCGTCGTCGGAGCCCGACGTCGCGATGGTGAGCCGCAGCACCGATCCGAAGATCTGGAAGAGGATCTCGAGCGCCCGCGCGCCGACCCGGTAGTGCGCGCGTCGGAATGTCGGCGAGTCGATGCGCCACCCGAACCCGGACGCGATCCACAGGCCGAACATCACGATGAGCAGGGCCGAGTCCCACAGGAGGTAGACCGTGATGAGCCACAGGACGCGCGGCAGCCGGAAGCGGCCGGGCACGAGCGACGTGAGACCGATCGCGCCGATGAGCCACAGCGGCATCGTGACGACCAGGAGGAGGGCGATGACGATGACGAGCGGCGCGATCAGGACGCGGCGCAACCAGGTAGGAGGCAGCTTCATTCGTCGTCCCGCTCCGCCGTGAGCGGCGGCATCCCGCGTTCGAACAGGAAGTCCCTGCTCGCCTCGTACGCCTGGTCGATGCGCTGTCGCACGGTGTCGAGCTTGCGGTAGGCCCGGATCGAGTCGTCGCCCGTCAGCGAGCCGCCGCTCGGCAGCACGTAGAGGTCGACGCCGTCGGGGAGCGTGGCGATGTCGCGGGCGAAGCGATGCCGTCGCGCGATCTCGAAGGCGACGCGGGCGGTCTCGACGGCGGTCGTGGGCGGCTCGAGCGGCGCTTCGACGCGGCCGACCTGCAGGACGAAGATCCTCTGCGCGCCTGCCGTGACGGCCTGCTCGATCGGGATCGAGTTGACGATGCCGCCGTCGATGAAGTGCTCGTCGTCGATACGGGTCGCCGGAAAGAGCCCCGGCACCGACGCGGATGCGAGGATCGCGGGGATCAGCGGGCCGGAGTCGAAGACGTGCTCGGCCGCCCGTTCGATGCTGGCCGCCACGACCTGCAGGGGCACTTCGAGGTCTTCGAAGCGGGATGCCTCGCCGAGGCCGACCGCGAGCAGCCGCGCGAGAGGCTCGGGTGAATTGAGGTGCGTCTTGGTCTTGACGAGTCTGCTCAGCTGCATGATGAGGGAGTCGCCGTACACGGCGTTGGCCTCGGGCGAGGTCCAGGCGTGCAGGAGCGTGTCGATGACGCCGAGGCTCGGGTCGTTCGCGATGAGCGCGCCGTTGATCGCGCCGATCGAGGTGCCCACGACCAGATCGGGACGGATGCCGGCCTCGAAGAGCGCACGGACCATGCCGATCTCGACGGCTCCACGCACGCCGCCGCCGCCCAGCACGAACGCGGTGGACACCTGCATCCTGCCTCCCGTCTTCTGCAACCTATTGGCGCAGCGGCGCCCGGTCAAACGGAGGGGTTGACAGCGGCATCCATTCGTTGCATGGTTAGTTAGTCAAGTAAGTAACCAGGCAACAGGGAGCGATGTGATCGAAGAAGGCAGGGCGCTCTTCCTGCAGATCGCAGAGAGCGTCGAGGACTCCATCGTCGAAGGCATGCTCGCCGAAGAGGCACAGGCTCCGTCGACCAACGAGCTCGCCGCGTTCTATCGCATCAACCCCGCGACCGCGGCGAAGGGGATCGCGATGCTCGTCGACAAGGGTGTGCTCTACAAGCGCCGCGGCATCGGCATGTTCGTCTCGACGGGAGCCCGAGAGGGCCTTCTCGCCGAGCGCCGCGCGGCGTTCGCCGACCGTTACGTCGGACCCCTCCTCGCGGAGGGGCGCAAGCTCGGGCTCGGACCCGACGAACTCGCCGATCTCGTCCGCACGCGCGCCATCGCGGCAGCGGGCGAGGCATCCGTCAATGAAGGGAACGCACGATGACGACGCCCGACACCGTGATCGAGGTGAAGCGCCTCACGAAGCGCTACCGCGGCACCCTTGCGCTCGACGAGGTGAGCTTCTCGATCGAGAAGGACCGCATCTACGGTCTCCTCGGCCGCAACGGCGCCGGCAAGACCACCGCCATGTCGATCCTCACCGCGCAGAACTTCGCGACGTCGGGCGACGTGAGGGTCTTCGGCGAGCAGCCCTACGAGAACGCCCGCGTGCTGCGGCGCATGTGCTTCGTCCGCGAGAGCCAGAAGTATCCCGACGACGCTCTGCCGAAGCACGCCTTCGCGACGGCGCGGCTCTTCTTCCCGAATTGGAATCAGGAGTTCGCCGACCGTCTGGTGGACGAGTTCCAGCTCCCCCAGAAGAAGCGCATCAAGAAGCTCTCGCGCGGTCAGCTCTCCGCCGTCGGCGTCATCATCGGCCTCGCCTCGCGCGCCGAGATCACATTTTTCGACGAGCCCTACCTCGGCCTCGACGCCGTCGCGCGGCAGATCTTCTACGACCGGCTGCTCGAGGACTACTCGCGCCACCCCCGCACGGTCATCCTCTCGAGCCACCTCATCGACGAGGTGTCCAACCTCATCGAGAAGGTCCTCGTGATCGATCGCGGGCGCATCATCATGGACGACGACACGGATGCCGTCCGCGACCGCGCCGCGAACATCGTGGGTGACTCGGCCGCCGTCGAAGCCTTCGTCGCCGGCCGCGAGGTCATCCACCGCGAGAGCCTCGGCCACGTGTCGTCGGTCACGGTGCTCGGCGCGCTCACGGCGGACGAACGCCGCCGCTTGAGCGATGCGGGGCTCGACGTCGGGCCCGTGTCGCTCCAGCAGCTCATCGTCCGCACGACGCAGCACCTGACCGGCGAACCCGTCACGTCCGAAGAGGGAGCGCTCCGATGAACCGCACGCTCAATGTCATCCGGATGCAGTTCGTCAACCGACAGACCTTCGTCTGGGTGCCTCTCATCGTCCTGGGCGGCTCGCTCCTGCTGTCGCTCCTGATCTACGCGATGATCCCCGGCGACTTCCCGAAATACGGCGGCGGCGCCTGGGCGCCCCTCTGGTATCTGCTCGCCGTCGGCATCCAGTCGCTCACGATGACCTTCCCCTTCTCGCAGGCGATGAGCGTCACGCGGCGCGAGTTCTACCTCGGCACGCTGCTCACGGCGGGGATCGCCGCCGCCGTCCTCGCGATCGTCTTCGTGGTGGGCGGACTCATCGAGCAGGCGACCGACGGCTGGGGCATGAACGGCTGGTTCTTCTACCTGCCGTGGATCTGGGCGGCCGGCCCCCTCGGCGCCGCCTTCTTCTACTTCGTGACGGCGGTTCTGCTCTTCATCGTGGGCTTCTGGGCCGCGACGCTCTACAAGCGCTTCGGCGCCACCGTGCTGACAAGCGTCCTCGTCGGCATCGGCCTGCTGTTCGTCGGACTGCTCTGGCTCATCGGCCGGCTCGACGCATGGGAGCAGATCGGCGTCTGGCTGGCGACGTCCGGCTCGCTGGGACTGGCCGCGGGGATGGCGGTCGCCGCGGTGGTGCTCGCAGGCATCGCCTACCTCACACTGCGGCGCACCGTGCCCTGATCTGCGATCGACGGACGGATGCCGCACCCCGCCGGGTGCGGCATCCGTCGTCTGCGCATCAGGGGGCGTCAGCGCCCTCGGCGGCTGCCGTGTGGTGGCGGATGACCTCCGCCACGACGAAGTTGAACCACTTCTCGGCGAACTCGGGATCGAGTTCGGCGTCGACGGAGAGCGCACGGAGGCGCGCGAGCTGCTGCTCCTCGCGCGCCGGGTCGGAGGGCGGCATGCCGTGCTCGGCCTTGAGCTCGCCGACCTGCTTCGTGCAGCGGAAGCGCTCCGCGAGCATGAACACGAGGGCGGCGTCGATGTTGTCGATGCTGCCTCGCAGACGCTGAAGTGTCTGCTTCGGGTCCTCGCCTGTCATGGGTGGCCTCCTCGTTCTCCGACCCTATCGCGGGGCCGCACGCCCTAGAGTGGCGCCATGACCGACGAGCCCGCCGCCGTCCCCGCCGTTCCCGTCGCACCGGGCGCGCCCGGCGCGACCACCTCGGAGGTCACGACCTCGCCGCCGGTGGACGACCTGATCCCGGCGGTCATCGCCGACCCGCCGCGGCGCGAGGTGTGGACCAACATCGGGCATCCCTTCGCTGCGGGGCTCGTCCTCACCATCGGTGGGCTCGTGGCGCTCGCACTGGGCGTCGCCTTCATCAACCTCTCGACGATCGTCATCTACATCGTCCTGGCGCTGTTCGTGGCGCTCGCCCTCAACCCCCTCGTCGAGCGGCTCTCGCGCAAGCGGATGTCGCGCACGTGGGCGATCGTCCTGGTGTACTCCGTCTTCGGCATCGCGCTGGGGCTGTTCCTGTGGCTCGTCGTGCCCTCGCTTTTCACGCAGGTGGGGACATTCATCCAGAACATCCCGAAGACGATCTCGACGTTCCAGGCCTCCGACACCTACGCGTGGATGCAGAGCACCTTCGGGTCGCAGATCGGCACGATGCTCGACCAGATCGAGTCGTTCCTCACGAATCCCGCCAACCTCGCCGCGATCGGCGCCGGCGTGCTCAAGGTCGGCGTCGGCATCGCGACGGCCATCTCGGGCGGCATCATCGTGATCGTGCTGAGCCTCTACTTCCTCGCGGGGCTGCCCGCCATGAAGGAGGCCTTCACGCAGCTGAGCCCCGCGCACAGCCGTCCGACCGTGCGCGGCATGACCGAGGAGATCACGGGGTCGATCGGCGGGTATCTGACCGGCATGGTGATCCTCGCGTTCTGCAACTCGGTGATCGCCTTCCTGCTGCACTTCTTCCTCAAGTTGCCGTATCCCGGGCTCATGGCCCTCGCCGCCTTCTGCATCACGCTGATCCCGCTCATCGGCTCGGTCGTCTACCTCATCTTCGCCTCCGTCATCGCGCTGTTCACCGATCCGACGGCGGCGGTCATCTTCGCCGTGATCTATCTCATCTACATGCAGATCGAGGCATACTTCCTCACGCCGAAGGTCATGAACAAGACGATCTCGGTGCCAGGGGCCCTCGTGGTGATCGGCGCGATGGTCGGCGGCACTCTCATGGGCCTTCTCGGCGCCCTCGTCGCGATCCCCGTCACGGCGTCGATCCTGCTCATCATCAAGCGGATCTTCGTCCCCCGCCAGGACGCCAAGGTGCTGACACCGCCGCGCTGACGCGAGCGGACCCGAGCGGCGGGTCAGGTGTACTGGCGCAGCGCCTCGCGCCGCGACGTCACTCCGAGCTTGCGGTAGATCGAGCGCTGATGCGTCTTGACGGTGTTGACCGACACCCCGAGCTTGTCGGCGATCTCGATCGTCGTGAGCGTCGTGCGCAGCTGCTCGAAGACGTCGCGCTCGCGCTCGGACAGGGCACCCATCGCGGTGCCGGACGCGCCCGGCCGCAGGCACGAGAGGACGAAGTCCTCGTGCCGCGTGCCCCACGCGACATGTGCGCCGAGCAATTCGCGCAGCTCGGGATCGTTCTCTGAGAACGGGAGGCGGATGCCCTCGGTCTCGGCCTGCGCGAGCGCCTCTTCGCACAGCTCGTGCGCGGTATCCGTCCGTCCCGCGCTCCACTGCGCAAGCGCATTCGTCACGAGAGTCGAGACGCGGATGTACGAGACGCCCGCGTAGGGCGTCAGCCGGCGCAGGAGCTGGAGCGCGTCACTGTAGGCGCCGGTACGGCGCAGGATGCCTGCGACGAGGGCCGCGAGCAGCGGCATCGACGTCTCGTCCGTGAGGCCCCGCGCGAGCTCGAGCGCGCGATCGCGATGCCCGACGCCCTCCTCGAGGAGCGCGACGGCGAGCTGGCGGTAGCGCGGCCACGCGATGCCCTGCGCCTCGGTCCGGGGCAGGAACTGCAGCTCGAGGGCGGCGCGGCGGCACAGCCGCGCGTCGCCGGTCGCCGACGCGGATGCCGCGAGCAGGATGCGGGCGAAGTCCGAGAACATGCGACTGCCGCCACCGAACGCGATGACGCGGCGGAACTCCTGCTCGGCGCGGGGAAGGTCGTGCGCCCACAGCGCCACCACCCCGGCCGCGACCCCGCCGCTGCCTCCGACGTAGGCGACGAGCGTCGACTCCTCGGGGTCCTCGTCGGCGAGCGCCGTGAGCAGGGGGCGCGTCTCGCGGAACCGGCCGGCCCACGCGAGCGCGTAGGCGAGGCATTCCCGCGCGCGACGCGCGAGCGCGCGGTCGCCGACAGCCTCGGCCTTGCGCACGGCGGACTCGAGCGTCTCGACGACCTGCTCGGGCTGCACGCGGTGGATGAGCTCGGTCCAGCCGACGAGGAACGTGATCGCGGCGCGTTCGCTCGCAGACGCCTCGCCTTCGACGAGATGCCCGCGCACCGCCGTCAACGTCGCGCCGAGGCGGGACCTGTCGTCGAGGAAGAACAGTCGCGCGAGGTCGAGAGTGCGTTGGGATGACCCGTCGTCGGCAGCGTCTGCTTCGGCCCGCGCGAAGAGCTCGCGCGCCGCCTTGTGCTCGCCGAGCACGTCGCGGGCGCACGCGCGCACGAGCTGGATCGAGGTGCTGTCGATGAGACGAGCCGGAAGCGACAGGCATGCCCGGTCGAGAGCGGCCGCGGCGGAGCCCATGACGAGCCGCACCCACGCGTCGAGGATGACCCGTGCCGCGCCCTCTCCGTCGCCCACTTCGAGCAGATGGCCCACGGCCTCGAGCGGCCGCTCTTCCGATAGGAGCGCTCCCGCGCGCCGGCGCATCCTCTCCAGCCGCGCCGGATCCTCCTCGGCGAGCAGCTCGAGGCAGTGCCGCGCGAAGAGCGCGTGCCAGCGGTATTCGACGCCGGAAGGGCCGTCGTGGCGATCGAGGAAGAGGCCGAGGCGGCGGCACTCCTCGAGCAGGCGCGCCGCGTCGGGTCGGCCCGTGAGCTCGACCGCGAGCCGCGGCGTGAGCTCGCCGCAGACCGTCGCGTCGACGACGAAGCGGGCGAGCTCGGGCTCGAGCGCCGAGAGGATCACGTCGCGCACGTAGTCGCGCATGAGTCCGCGGCTGCGGTCCGCACCGCGCGAGCGCGCCGCCCCGCTCAAGAGGGCGAGGCGCACGGCGATCGGCCACCCCGCGGTGTCGGCGTGCACGGCCGCGGCATCCGCCGTGCTCGTCATGGCGGCGGCGAGATCGACGACCTCGTGCGCCTCGAAGGCGAGGGCCTCGGCGCCGATGACGGCGTCGGGATTGCTCAGGATGAAGCGGGGGATCCGCGCTTCGAGAGCTGTCGTGCCGACCAGGACGATCCTCAGCGCCGCCGGGGTGCGCGCGAGCAGGGCCGCGAGGAGTCCCGCTTCGAGACTCTCGTGGGCGCGCTGCACGTCGTCGATGACGAGCACGAACGGCTCGAGCACTCCCGCCAGGACGGCCTCGAGCCGTCGGCGCAGGTCGAGGGGCGCGGGCGCGAGGCCGTACGAGTCGACGTCGTGCATGCGATCCGGCGGCAGCACCGACTCGAGGGCCGCGACGATCCCCTCGTCGACCGAACCCTCGTCGAGCGGGGCGATGGCGAGCCACGCGACGAGGCGGGGCGAGCGTTCCGCCCAGGCTGCGACGGCGGTCGTCTTGCCGAATCCGCTGGGCGCGGTGACGACGGTGACGGGATGCTGGTCGACGACGTCATCGATGAGCTGGATCAGCTCGGGGCGCGCCAGCGTCGCGGGCTGGCGCACGGGGGGCTGGTGCCGGCTCCACACCACGGGGGACAGCACAGACGTCGGCAACGTCATACGGCCTCCTCCTCTGCTGCTCGGCTCCGTGACGGCGAGTTCTCGGAGCCGGCGAGGTCTCGCAGCTGCCTCCCGCCGGAACGGGCGGTCTGCGGAGTCGCCCCGTGATTGTACAACGGCCGTGTTACTGCCTCGGCACGTGCCGCGCCTCCGGGCGAAAACGCCGCACAAACGAAACAGCACCCCGCGCTATGCGCGGAGTGCTGTTTCTGTGGCCCGGATCAGGCGAGCGCGCGAGCCTTCAGCGCGTCGTACTCGGCCTGCGTGATGGTGCCGGCCTTGAACAGCTCGGCAGCCTTCGCGATCTCATCGGTCGGGCTCGCGGGCTTGGCGACCGACTGAATGTAGGCGTTGGTGGCCTCCTGCTGGCGCTTGGCCTCGGCGAGACCGCGCTCCTGCATGCCTGCACCACGTGCGATGAGGTAGACCAGCGCCGTGAGGAACGGCAGGAAGATCAGGAAGATGACCCACAGGGCCTTCCACCATCCGCTGAGCTTGTGGTCGCGGAACAGGTCGCTGAAGATCGTGATGAGCACGAACAGGTAAGCGACGAAAGCGAAGATCCAGAAGAACCAGAGGACGAGGTTCCAGAAGCCGCCGTCGAACATTTCATTTCCTCCAACAAAGGACAAGGTCGGGCTAGGTGATCAGTCTGTCGCGTGCATTTCGCGACGGCCCGCCCGAATCACCCCTTTCAGATGACCGGGCGGGCGCGTCAGCGGATCAAGCGAGCAGGCGGGCCTTGGCGGCCTCGAACTCCGCGTCGCTCAGGGCGCCGGCATCCCGCAGCGCGGCGAGCTTCTGCAGCGACGCGACGATGTCGACCTCGCCCGCGGGCGCCGGGGCGGGAGCCGCCGGGGCGGGAGCGGGGGCTGCCGCCATCTGCTGCGCGACGGCCTGCTGAGCCGCGGCGTTCATCGCGGCCTGCTGCTGCGCGGCCTGGTACTGGTCCTGCTCCCACTGGTCCTGCGCCTTGCGCTGCTGGCGGTTGTTCATGCCGTTGTTGACGGCGGTCGCGGTGCCGGCGACGACCGCGGTGCGTGCGGCCAGGCCGACGAGGCCGGGACGGCCCACTCTGCGCATCATGCGTTTTCTCCTTCGATCTCTTCGACGATCTCTTCAGCGGCTTCCTCTTCGATGACGTCGACGAGGGCGTTGACGACGGGGGCCGGGATGCGCTCCGACGAGAGCACGACGCCTCCGCTCGCGGCGAGGCTCGCGGCGAGCTTGCGCGCGTAGACGAGCTCGAGCGCGACGATGGCGGCGGAGCCGCCCGGGGGAACGAGCTCGGCGAGCTCCGCGATGTCTTCCTCGCCGGTGATGCCCGACAGCACGAGGTCGAGGGCGGCGTAGTCGTCGGAGTCGTCCGAGATCTCGGTGACCTCGACCTCGCCCGACTCGGACTTGGAGATGACCACGAAGTCGAGCACGCGCAGGACGTCATCCTGGACGAGGGCCGCGAGTTCCGCGATCACCGCGGGATCGGGACGCTCGTCCTCGAGGCCGAGCAGGAACAGCTCGACGGGTCCGAAACGGAAATCAACCATTGTCTTCCCTTCTGAAGTCACGGGTGGAGGCCGGGGCCTCCGCCGTGCTCGACGGGAGGGCCCCCGGCATCGATCTCAAGCTAGTCGCGAGGGGGTGCACCGGAAAGGTCCGCGCGCGACGAGATCACCCGTCGCGGGGGAGGAATCCGGGTCAGCGCGCGGGGACGATGCACGTGGGCGACGGCGCCGCCGTCCGGTGCCGCACACGCCCCGGGACGCCCGTCCGCAGATCGATCCCGAGCGAGACGACCTCGTCGGCGAGCTGACCCGCGATGAGCAGCGTGTCGCGCGCGACGACGTGGTGCCGCGGCCAGTGCACGCCCGCCTCGACGAGCGCGACGGGGTCGAGCTGCGCGCCCGTGCCGCGCACGCGGAGCGTCGCGATCGTGTCGCTCCCGCGGACGCCCGCATAGAGGAAGTCGCCGTCGCGGGACGGCGCGAGCTCGGCCGCCGTGTCGTCGGGGAGGATGCCGGCGCCCAGGTGCGTGCCGCCGACGAGGCGCCAGTTCGACGGGTTCGCGGGGTCGGGTGCCAGGACGAACACCTCGTGCGAGAGCTCCGTCACGACGTAGAGGTGCCCGCTCGGGTGCCAGACGGTGTGGCGCGGGCCCGAGCCGCGGGGGAGGACGATCTCCTGCACGGGAGCGAGACCCGTGCCGCGGACCCGCCAGAACCGGACGAGGTCGAGGCCCATGTCGGTCGTGGCGATCAGGCCGCCCGGCAGGAAGACCGCCTGATGCGCGTGGGACGGGCGCGACGTCGCGTTTCCCTCCTGGGCGGCAGGCTCGTCGTGGTCGGGAACGAGGTGGGCGTACTCCGCGCCCGCGGCCTCGCGCAGGGCGCGCGCGGCGGCGGCGAGGTCGATATCGCCCGCGCGCGTGGGGGAGGCGAGGGAGGCGGCGGAGTCGTAGGGGTCGACCGCCGCGGCGGCGACGACCGGCGCGGAGGGCACGCCCGCGGCATCCACCGCCATGCGCACGACGCGGCCGTCGCTCCAGCAGCTCGCGACGAGCGATGCGCCGTCGGGCGCGACGGCGATGTGGCAGACGGACTCACCGGCCGCGACGGGCGCTCCGAGTCGCGTGAACGACTCCTGGCCCGTGCGGCGGAAGGCCTGGACGGTGCCCGCCCCTTCGAGTGCCGCGTAGACGACGTCGAGGGACGGATGCCGCGTGAGCCACGACGGCGACCCGCCGGTGGTCGCGGCATCGCCCGCGAAGCCGAGGGATCCGCCCGCGAGCGCGTCGTCGGCGGCGCCCGCGAGGAGCACGCCGATGCCGGTCGCCGCGCCGTCCATGTCGGCGGTGTACCCGCCGAGCCAGAAGCGCACGGTCAGTCGACGAGGTCGTGGCGCACGATCACGGCGTCGCGCGCGGGGCCGACGCCGATGACCGAGATACGCGTTCCGCTCATCGCCTCGAGGGCCAGGACGTAGTCCTGCGCCGCCTTCGGGAGGTCGTCGAACGTGCGCGCCGTCGAGATGTCCTCCTGCCAGCCCGGGAAGTACTCGAGGATCGGCGTCGCGTGGTGGAAGTCCGACTGGCTGACGGGCACCTCGTCGACCCGCTCGCCGTCGACGTCGTAGGCGACGCAGACCGGGATCTCGTCGAGGCCCGTGAGGATGTCGAGCTTGGTCAGCACGATGTCGGTGATGCCGTTGATCCGCGTCGCGTAGCGCGTGATGGGCGCGTCGTACCAGCCGACGCGGCGGGCGCGGCCCGTCGTCGTGCCGAACTCGAAGCCGCGCGAGCGCAGCCATTCGCCCTGCTCGTCGAAGAGCTCGGTCGGGAACGGGCCCGAGCCGACGCGCGTCGTGTACGCCTTCGTGATGCCCACGATGCGGTCGAGGCGGTTGGGCCCGACACCCGAGCCGGTCGCGGCGCCGCCCGCCGTCGCCGACGACGACGTCACGAACGGATAGGTGCCGTGGTCGACGTCGAGCATCGTCGCCTGGCCACCCTCGAAGACCACGACATCGCCCGCGTCGAGGGCCTGGTTGAGCAGCAGTCCCGTGTCGGCGACCATGGGGCGCAGTCGATCGACGTAGGAGAGCAGATCCTCGACGACGGCGTCGGCCGTGATGGCGCGGCGGTTGTAGACCTTGAGCAGCAGGTGGTTCTTCTGGTCGAGGGCACCCTCGACCTTCTGGCGCAGGATGTTCTCGTCGAAGAGGTCCTGCACGCGGATGCCGACGCGGTTGATCTTGTCGGCGTACGCGGGGCCGATGCCGCGGCCCGTCGTGCCGATCTGGCGCTTGCCGAGGAAGCGCTCCGTCACGCGGTCGAGCACGCGGTGGTACTGCGTGATGATGTGGGCGTTCGCGCTGATGCGCAGCCGGGACGTGTCGAGCCCGCGCGAGTGCAGGGCCTCGAGCTCGTAGAAGAGCACCTCGAGGTCGACGACGACGCCGTTGCCGATGACGGGGTGCACGCCGGGCGAGAGGATGCCCGAGGGCAGCAGGTGCAGCGCGTACTTCTCGTCGCCGATGACGACGGTGTGACCCGCATTGTTGCCGCCGTTGAACTTGACGACCCAGTCAGTGCGCTCGCCGAGCAGGTCGGTGGCCTTGCCCTTGCCCTCATCGCCCCACTGAACGCCGATGATCACGATGCCTGGCATGGAAGCTCCCCCGTTATCGGACGGTTACACCCCATCCTATCCAGGCGCGTCTGCGCGACCCCTCCGGCGTGACCCGTCGTTCGGGAATACCGAGCGAGGGCTCTGCATTGCCTTTCGTGACGGTCGATTCCGACATCCACTTCCTATTCCAAAGAATGGGCGCACCATGCCTTCCTCCCTTGACCACGCCCGCTGGCTGGCCGATCGCCGCAGCGCCGTCACGGCGCCGACGGGAAACCTCGCCCTCGTCGAGACCCGCTGGACCGGCGAGCCCGCCGATCTCGAGGCTGTCCGCGCGTCGGCAGGGCCGACCTCCCAGGTCACTCCGATCCAGCGCGCCGACATCGAGACGGGCGGCACGCAGCACGGTCTCCGGGTGTGGGATGCCGCATCCCCCGCCATCCGCTCGTTCGACCACATCGACTCGTACGACTTCGACGAGGAGTGGGTGCTGACCGGCCGGTTCGTCCCGGTCGCCGAGGATCGCACCGTGCCGTTCGAGCACATCCGAGACAACGGCGGCACGCGCGACCTCGTCGTGCCGGGCGACATCATCGTGACGGTCGACGGCCGCGAGCACACGATCGCCGCGTTCGACGACGGCGGCACGCTGCTGCTCGTCTTCGGCGACGAGACGAACGGGTCCGAGACCTACGGCGCCGGCCGCTTCCTGCACGTGCACCGCGAAGCGGGCGTCGGCGAGCCGGGCGAGGTCGTCCTCGACTTCAACCGCGCGTTCGTGCCGCCGTGCGGCTTCTCGGCCCAGTACAACTGCCCCCTGCCTCCCGCCTCGAACCGGTTCCCCCTGCCGATCCGAGCCGGGGAGAAGTCCGTCGTCTTCCGCGACGGCTTCGACATCTACGCGGCGTGACCCGTCGTCACATCCACAGCAATCTGGAGCATCACCCCATGAAGAGATCCCTCACCGTCGCGTCCGCGTTCACCGCCGCCCTGATCCTGGCCGGCTGCGCGCCGGCCGCAGACGGCGGCAGCACCGCGGCGAGCGCCGAGGACGCGACGATCTACGTCGGCTCGCTCTACGAGCCGCAGAACCTCAGCAACACGCAGGGCGGCGGCCAGGGCGTCACCGAGGCGTTCAACGGCAACGTCTACGAGGGCCTCTACAAGCTCACCGACGACGGCGCGGTCGAGCCGCTCCTCGCCGAGGACGCCGCCGTGAGCGAGGACGGCCTGACGTACACGATCACGCTGCGCGACGGCGTCACGTTCCACTCCGGCAAGGACCTCACGTCGGCCGACGTCAAGGCGAGCGTCGAGGCCGTGACGGCCGAGGACTCGAAGTCGGCCCGCAAGTCGTCGTTCAAGTACATCGCCGACATCGCGACGCCCGACGACAAGACCGTCGTCTTCACGCTCTCGCAGCGGTCCATCTCGTTCCTGTACAACCTCAGCTACATCTGGATCGTCAACTCGGAGGCGGGCGACCTGACCCAGACCGAGGACGGCACGGGGCCGTACACGCTCGACGAGTGGAAGCAGGGCAGCACCCTGACCCTCGAGCGCTGGGACGACTACTGGGGCGAAGCTGCGAGCAACGGCGAGGTCGTCTTCACGTACTTCACCGACGCGACGGCCGAGAACAACGCGCTCCTCACGGGCGAGATCGACGTCATCACGAGCGTCCAGAGCCCCGACGCGCTCGCGCAGTTCGACGGCAACGACGACTTCGTCGTGAGCGAGGGCACCTCGACCACGAAGGAGCTCCTCGCGTTCAACGACCGCGTCGCGCCCTTCGACAATGCGCTCGTGCGCAAGGCCGTCTACTCGGCGATCGACACCGAGAAGCTGCTCACCTCGATCTGGGGCGACTACGGCACACTCATCGGCTCGATGGTGCCGCCGACCGACCCGTGGTACATCGACCTCACGGACGTCAACCCGTACGACCCCGACCTCGCGCGCGAAGAGCTCGCCGAGGCCGGCTACGCCGACGGCTTCACGTTCACGCTCGACACTCCGAGCTACGACCCGCACCCGGCCGTCGCCGAGTTCCTCCAGTCGCAGCTCGCCGAGGTCGGCATCACGGTCGAGATCAACACGATCAGCGCCGACGAGTGGTACACGAAGGTCTTCCAGGAGCGCGACTTCGAGGCGACGCTGCAGGAGCACGTCAACGACCGCGACGTCGTCTGGTACGGCAACCCCGACTTCTACTGGGGCTACGACAACGCCCAGGTCACGCAGTGGGTCGCCGACGCCGAGCAGGCCGCCACGACCGACGAGCAGACCGAGCTGCTGAAGCAGGTCAACCAGCAGATCGCCGAGGATGCCGCAAGCGTCTGGCTCTACCTCTACCCGCAGATCGTCGTGGCTTCGAGCGACATCAGCGGTTACGGTGTCAACGGCCTGAACTCGCAGTTCTTCGCCTACGACATCGTCAAGTCCTGATCCAACGGCGGATGCCGGGACGCCCAGGCGTCCCGGCATCCGCCGTTTCCCGTGAAACATGCTTCCGTATCTGCTCCGCCGCACGGCCTTCCTCGTGATCTCGCTCGTGGTCGCGATGATCGTGATCTTCGTGCTCCTCCGGCTCCTCCCCGGCGACCCCGCGAACGCGCTCCTGTCGATCGACGCGACCCCCGAGCAGATCGCGGCGGCGCGCGCGCAGGTCGGGTCCGACCAGCCCCTGCCGCAGCAGTTCGCGGCGTGGGCCGCGCAGCTGCTGAGCGGCGACCTCGGCTCTTCCTACATCTCGTCGCGTCCCGTCGGCCCCGAGGTCGGGTCGCGCCTCGGCGTGACGCTGCCCCTCGCGCTCATCTCGTTCGTCGTGGCCCTCGTGCTCGCGCTCGTCATCGGGATCACGGCGGCCGTCCGGGCGGACCGCTGGTACGGCATCCTGCTCTCGGGCTTCTCGCAGCTCGGCGTCGCCGTCCCCGTCTTCTGGGTCGGCGTCATCGTCGTGTGGATCTTCGCGCTGCAGCTCGGGATGCTGCCCTCGGGCGGGTTCCCGCGCGACGACTGGGAGGATCCCGCCGACGCGCTGCGCTCGCTCGCGCTGCCGATCCTCACCATCGCGTTCGTCATGAGCGCGTCGATCAGCCGCTACGTGCGCTCGGCGACCCTCGACGTCCTGGGCAGCGACTACCTCCGCACGGCGCGGGCGGGCGGCGCGGGTCTCACGGAGTCGCTCCTGCGCCACGGCGTGCGCAACGGCGCCGTGCCGGTCGTCGCCGTGCTCGGCATCGAGCTGTCCACGACGCTGCTCGGCGCCGTCGTCGTCGAGAGCGTCTTCACGCTGCCCGGCCTCGGGAGCATGCTGCTGACGGGCATCGAGCAGCACGACTACGCCAACATCCAGGGAGTCCTCGTCGTGAGCACGCTGTTCGTGCTGATCGTGGGCTTCGCGGCCGACATCGCCCAGCGCATCCTCGATCCGCGCCTGCGCACGAGCATCTCGGGCAACCGATGAGCGCGCCGGAGGGCCGCGTCGAGACGGCGGCCGAGCAGCAGGTGCACGTCGCGACATCCACTGTCCGTCGTCGCGGGCACGCGACGCTCGTCATCGGAATCGTCCTGACGGGACTCGTCGTCGTCACGGCGCTCGTCTCGCTCGTGTGGCTGCCGTATCCGCTCTCCGACATCCAGGGCGGGCGGCTCGAGGCGCCGAGCGGTGCGCATCTGCTCGGCACCGACCGCCTCGGCCGCGATCTGCTCTCGCAGCTCATGGCGGGCGCGCGCATCGCGCTCACGGTGGGCGCGGGGGCGGTCCTGCTCGCGGGGACGCTCGGAACCCTCGTCGGACTCACGGCGGCGCTCGCGCGGCCGTGGGTCGACGACACGCTCTCCGCGACGCTCGACGTCGTCATCGCCTTCCCCGTCCTGCTGCTCGCGATGCTCATCGTCGCCGTGCAGGGTGCGTCGCTCGGCTCCGCGATCTTCGCGATCGGGCTCGCGATGGCCGCCGTGATCGCCCGCCTCGCGCGCATCCTGTCGCGTCGCGTGCTGCAGGAGCAGTTCGTCACGGCCGCCCGCACGAGCGGCACGCGACTGCCCGGCATCGTGCTGCACCACATCCTCCCGAACATCGCCCCGACGCTCGCGGTCGCCCTCGCGCTGCAGTTCGGCGTCGCGGTGCTCGCCGAGGCGAGCCTGTCGTATCTCGGCCTCGGCGCGCCGCCGCCCAATGCGTCGTGGGGACGGATGCTGCAGGAAGCGCAGGGCACGGTGCTCAGCGCGCCCGTGGGAGCGCTGGCCCCCGGCATCGCGATCGTCGTCCTCGTGCTCGGCGTCAACTTCCTGACGGACGGGCTGCGCGAGTTCACCGACCCGACGAGGAGGAGGGCGCGATGAGCCTGCTCGAAGTGTCAGGACTGTCGGTGCACGCCGGCGCGCGGGCGCTCGTACGCGACGTGTCGTTCACGCTCGCACCCGGCGAGCGCCTCGGCGTCATCGGCGAATCGGGGTCGGGCAAGTCCGTGACCTCGCTCGCGGCACTCGGCCTGCTGCCGGACGCCCTGTCGGCCTCCGGATCGATCCGGCTCGACGGCCACGAGATCGTCGGCCGCCCCGACGCCGCGCTGCGCCCCCTGCGAGGTCCCGTCGCGCAGATCGTGTTCCAGGAGCCGCTCACGGCGCTCGACCCCCTCATGCGCGTCGGCCGCCAGATCGCAGAGCCGCTCACACGCCACCGCGGTCTGCGCGGCTCTGCCCTCCGAGCGGGCGTCGCAGCGGCCCTCGCCGACGTCGCTCTGCCCGACGAGCGAATCGCGCGCGCGTTCCCGTACGAGCTGTCCGGGGGGCAGCGCCAGCGCGTCGCGATCGCGATCGCCCTGGCCGCGCGCCCGCGGCTGCTCATCGCCGACGAGCCGACGACCGCCCTCGACGTCACAGTGCAGGACGGCGTGCTGAGCCTCCTCGAGCGCCTCGTGGCCGAGCGCGACATGGGCCTCCTGTTCATCAGCCACGACCTCGCGGTCGTCGCGCGCATGGTCGAGCGGATCATCGTGATGCAGGACGGCGTCGTCGTGGAAGAGGGGCCCGTGATGCAGATCGTGCGCGAGCCGCGGCATCCGTACACGCGAACGCTCGTCGACAGCGCGCGGGCGCTCGATGCGGCCCTCGACGCCGATCCGCGGGCGGGAGGGACGCGATGAGCATCCTCGAACTCACGAAGGCGGGCTTCGCGTACGGCTCGCAGACCGTGCTCGAAGACGTCTCGCTGACCATCGACGAAGGCGAGAGCCTGGGCCTCGTGGGCGAGTCGGGGGCGGGCAAGTCGACGATCCTGCGGCTGCTGCTGGGGCTCGCCGCACCGAACTCCGGAGATGTGCGCTTCGACGGCGCCCCCCTGAACCTGCGCGATCGAGCGCTCGTGCGCCGTTTCCGCGCATCCGTACAGCCCGTCTTCCAGGACCCGTACTCGTCGCTCGACCCGCGGCAGCGCGTCGATCGGATCGTGGCGGAGCCGTTGCGATCGCTCAAGCTCGCGAAGGGCGACGAGGTCAGGACGCGCGTCGCCGAGGCACTGGCATCCGTCAATCTGGATGCCGGCACCCTGACCCGCTACCCGCACGAGTTCTCGGGCGGTCAGCGCCAGCGCATCGCGATCGCGCGGGCGATCGTCTCGCGCCCGCGGCTGCTGCTGGCCGACGAGCCCGTGAGCGCGCTCGACGTCACGACGCGCGTGCAGGTCATCGACCTGCTCGCGAGCCTGCGCCGCGAGCAGGGCCTCGCGCTCGTCATGGTGTCGCACGACCTCGGCGCGGTGGCCGCGGTGTGCGACAGCACTGTCGTCCTGCGATCCGGTCGCGTCGTGGAGTCGGCGCCCACCCGGACGCTTCTCACGGCGCCCGCGACGGAGTACGCCCGCACCCTCGTGGGCTCGGTCCCGCGGCTTCCGCGCTGAGCTCGCCCCGCCGGGCGGCGCACGGATCGCCCCGTCCGCCCGCCGCTAGGGTGAGGCCATGACGCGCACGCCCGCCTGGGCCTCGATCTGGACAGCGGCACGTGCCGTCGCCGCACTCCTGATCCTCGCGGCGATCGTCGCGCAGGCCCAGACGACGATCGGCGGCGCGATCGACGGGGGACGCGACGTCGTCACGACGACCGTCAACTTCTTCAGCTTCTTCACGATCCTCTCGAACGTCATCTCGGTCGTCGTCCTCGCCTGGGCGGCCGTGTGGTTCTGGTCGAAGGGGCGGTCGACCGAATCCCCCGAGCCGCGCGCCCTCGCGACGGTGCTCGCCTGCGCGACGACCTACATGATCGTGACGGGGATCGTCTACAACCTGCTGCTGCGCGGCATCACGCTCCCGCAGGGCACGACGGTGCCGTGGTCGAACGAGGTCCTGCACGTCGTGGGCCCGCTGTTCCTGCTCGCCGACCTCTTCCTGGGGCCGGGCCGCCGGGCCCTGCCGTGGCGGGCCATCGCCGAAGTGCTCGTCTTCCCGATCGCGTGGGTCATCTACACGCTCGTGCGCGGGCCGCTCACGACGAGCCCCGTGACGGGCGACGGCTCGTGGTACCCGTACCCGTTCCTCAACCCCGCGAACTTCGACGACGGATATGCGGGGGTCGCGGTCTACGTCGTGGGCATCGCCGTCGCGATCGGCCTCGCTGCGACCCTCGTCGTGTGGGTCGGCCGGCGGCGGGGCGCCGAGCTCCGCGCACCGATTCCGGTGGTCTCGACTTCGGCCGAGACCACCGACTGAAAGGCCTCTCACCAGGGGAAAAGGCACGTCCCCACACGTGTCCACCCTTCGGGGGACAGTTTGTCGGCTGAGTACAAGAACGCTTCATCGCGCCCCGCGGAGGAGCGCGCCGTGACACGGAGTTTCACCGCCTGAGGCACCCTGGCGAGGATCCTGATCGCGGGGGAGACAACCCGAAGCCACAACGAAGGGTCGTCTCGAAATGCATTGGATCTGGATCAGAATCGCAGCGGCGCTCACGGCACTGTCCGGGGTCGTCGCGGGATTCATCGTCAACGTCGATCGCGCCGCCCGTGAAGGACAGCAGCTTGGGGACGTTCTGGCGAACTACTTCAGCCTGTTCACGATCGTCTCGTCGCTCCTGAGCGTCGCGATCCTCGTGACGGCAGCGTCATGGTCGGAGCGGCACCCGGGAAGCGCTCGGGAACCGCTGGCGATCGCCCTGGGAATGGCGGCGGTGGCAGCCCCCGTCATCCTGCTCGGACTCGTCTACAACCTTCTCCTGCGGGGCATGCCGAGCACTGTCGCGCTGGGCGACTCCGCCGGGATCCACCTGCTGGACACGTACGCGGTCGACGTCCTGCACGTCGTCATGCCGATCTACTTCGTACTCGACCTGCTGCTGGCACCGCGACGGCGCGGACTGCCCTGGTGGTCGCTCGGCGTCATCGTCGGCTACCCGCTCGTCTGGATCACGTACACGATGGTGCGCGGCGAGATCGTCGCGAACCCCGACGGGAGCACGCCGTGGTGGTACCCGTACCCGTTCCTCGACCCGCACGGTGCGGGCGGCTACGGCTCGGTCTTCGCCTACATCGGCGCGATCTTCGCCGGGTTCCTCGCGATCGGCGCGATGATCGTCGCGACCGGGCGCTACCGCGAGCGGCGAGCGGCGCGACGGAGCGCCGTGCACGCACCGGGCGCGCTGCCGGTCTGACGGACCGTTTCAGGGGCGGGATGACGCGCAGCGCGGCCTCCCGCCCCTGAATTTCGTCCGGATGCCGCTCAGTAGACTTGAGGGCATGTCGAAAGTCCTTCAGTCCCTGCCCGTCGGCGAGCGCGTCGGCATCGCCTTCTCGGGGGGCCTGGACACGTCAGTCGCCGTCGCGTGGATGCGCGACAAGGGCGCCGTCCCCTGCACCTACACGGGTGACCTCGGCCAGCCCGACGAGGACGACATCGATGCGATCCCCGGCCGCGCGCTCGAGTACGGCGCCGAGGTCGCACGGATCGTGGACTGCAAGACGGCGCTCGTCGAGGAGGGCTTCGTCGCCCTCGCGTGCGGCGCGTTCCACATCCGCTCGGGCGGCAAGACCTACTTCAACACGACGCCGCTCGGCCGCGCCGTGACCGGCACGCTCCTCGTGCGCGCCATGAAGGAGGACGGCGTCGACATCTGGGGCGACGGCTCGACCTACAAGGGCAACGACATCGAGCGGTTCTACCGCTACGGCCTGCTCGCCAACCCCGCCCTCCGCATCTACAAGCCGTGGCTCGACGCCGACTTCGTGACGGAGCTCGGCGGGCGCAAGGAGATGAGCGAGTGGCTCGTCGAGCACGGCTTCCCCTACCGTGACTCGGTCGAGAAGGCCTACTCGACCGACGCCAACATCTGGGGCGCGACGCACGAGGCGAAGACCCTCGAGCACCTCGACGTCTCGCTCGAGACCGTCGAGCCCATCATGGGCGTCCGGTACTGGGACCCCGCCGTCGAGATCGCGACGGAGGACGTCACCGTCTCGTTCGACCGCGGCCGTCCCGTCGCGCTCAACGGCCAGGAGTTCACCGACCCCGTCGAGCTCGTCTTCGAGGCCAACCGCATCGGCGGCCGCCACGGCCTGGGCATGAGCGACCAGATCGAGAACCGCATCATCGAGGCGAAGTCGCGCGGCATCTACGAGGCCCCCGGCATGGCGCTGCTGTTCATCGCCTACGAGCGCCTCGTCAACAGCATCCTCAACGAGGACACGCTCGCGACGTACCACGAGCAGGGCCGCCGCCTCGGCCGCCTCATGTACGAGGGCCGCTGGCTCGAGCCGCAGTCGCTCATGCTGCGCGAGTCCATCCAGAAGTGGGTCGGCTCGACGATCACGGGCTCGGTCACGCTGCGCCTGCGCCGCGGCGACGACTGGACGATCCTCGACACGCAGGCCGCCGGCATGTCCTACTCGCCCGACAAGCTCTCGATGGAGCGCGTCGGCGACGCCGCCTTCGGACCGACCGACCGCATCGGCCAGCTCACGATGCGCAACCTCGACATCGCCGACTCGCGCGCGCGGCTCGAGCAGTACGCGGGCCTGGGGCTCATCGGCGGCGCGACGGGCGCTCTCGTCGGCCGTGTCACGGCCGGCGAGGCGGACGAGATCGTCGAGCCCGCGCTGCCGGTCGGCGCGGCGGAAGAGGCGCTGACGAGCGCGACGGATGCCGCGAACGAAGGTTCGGCGTTCGACTTCGGCACCGACTGAGTTTCGTTAACTTGCACAGTAGTGTGCAAGTTAGTACCCTGGGGTAGGTGAGCACACCGACCCCAGCCGAGCGACGCCCGCGACGGGACGCGCGAGAGAATCGCGCCGACATCCTCGCTTCGGCGACCGAGCTCATCGCGCGCGACCCGCACGCCTCGGTCGACGCGATCGCCCGCTCGGCGGGACTCTCGCGGCGGGCGCTGTACGGGCACTTCGACGACCGCGACGCCCTCGTCCGCGAGGTCATCGCGGTCGGCGCACAGCGCTTCAACGACATCGCCCTGCGCATCGACGACCCGGATCCCCGCGTCGCGCTCGCACGGCTCGCATCGCTGCTGTGGCGCGAGGCCGCGCACGTGCAGGTCGCGGCATCCATCGCCCTCGACGAAGTCCACGTGCAGGAGACCGCCGACGCCCTCGCGCCCGTGCGCCGCCGGGTCGCCGCGATCGTGGCGACGGGACAGGCGGACGGCTCGCTGCGCACCGATGTCGTCGCACCGACGCTCGCGCGGCTCATCGAAGAGACCGCGCGCGCCGTCATCACGCGCATGGACGCGACCTCGACCGAGGCGCGGTCGCTCGCCGTCCGCGCCGTGCTGAGTATCGCGGGACTGTCGTGGACCGAGTCGGCCGCGCTGTTCGCCACGCATCCCTCGCTGCTCGAGGAGGCCTGATGCGCGTCGAAGCAACGGGCGTCTCGAAGGGACGCAAGGGCATCGCGCTGCCCGAGACGAGCCTCGCCTTCGCATCCGGCAGCGCCCGGCTCGCGATCGCCGAGACAGAGCAGCGCCCGACGATCCTCGGGCTCATCGCCGCGGGGCGCATGCGCCCGGATACCGGCACGGTGCTGATCGACGGCGAAGTGGATGCCGCGGCAATCCGCCGCCGCGTCGCGCTCGTGGACGCGCCGGACGTCTCGGATCCCGCGCCGGACGTCGCCGTCGCGGGCATCGTCGCGGAGGAGCTCATGTTCTCGGGCCGGCGCTCCGACCCGCGCTCCGCGCTGCGGTGGCTCGAGCAGCTCGACGCGCGCGACCTCGCGCGCATCCCGATCGCCGATGTGGACCCTGCCCGGCGGGTGCGGCTGCTCCTCGAGCTCGCCGTCCTGCGCGAGGGCGTCGAGGGTCTCGTCCTCGTCTCGCCCGATCGCCACGGGGGCGACCCGCGCGAGTGGTGGCAGCTCGCGCAGGAGTTCGCGGCGCGCGGGTACGCCGTGCTCGTCGTCGCGGGGCACGCTTCGGCGATCGTCCTCGCGGCCCAGCCGCACTCGAAGGCGCCTGCCCAGCGCGCCCGCGCGACCCGCTCCGGCGCGAGCCGCAGTCGCGTGCGGGCGACCGGCGCCCTCGCGGCGCGTGGGGGCCGGTCGTGAAGATCCCCGCCATGATCGCGGCCGAACTGCGCCGCCTGACCTCCACGCGCATGTCGGTCATCGCGCTCGTCGCCCTCGTGCTCGTGCCCGTCCTGTACGGCGGGCTCTACCTGTGGGCCAATCAGGATCCCTACGCGAGCTTCGACCGGATCCCGGTCGCGCTCGTCGAAGCCGACACGGGAGTCGCGGCATCCGGTGACGAGCCGGCCGCCGACTACGGCAAGCAGATCGCGGACGAACTGCTCGACGGTGCCGCCTTCGACTGGCGGCCGATGTCGACCGCCGCGGCACAGGACGCGCTCGAGGCCGGGACCGTCGACTTCGCCGTCGTCATCCCAGCGGACTTCTCGGACGCCCTGGCCTCGGCCGCCGGTGACGACCCACGGCAAGCCACGATCCGCCTCGAGACGAGCGACGCGAACAACTATCTCGCCTCCACGATCGGCGCGCAGGCGGTGGAGAAGATCCGCGCCTCGGTCGCGCGGCTCGTCGGCGAGCAGGCCGCGGGCCGGCTGCTCGACGGCCTCGCCGACGTGCGCGTGCAGCTCGGCACCGCCGTCGACGGGGCGTCCCAGCTCGCGGACGGCGCGGTGCAGGCCGTCGACGGCGCCGCGCAGCTGCAGAGCGGCGCGGGACGGCTCGCCGACGGCACGGCGACGCTTGCCGCCGGCGCCCACGACGTCGCGTCCGGAGCGCAGCAGGTCGCAGCGGGCACGCAGACGATCGCGGGCTACGCCGACCGTGCCGGCACGGCGGTCCAGAGCGCGACCGACGCGCTGCCGCGGGCACGCGCCGACATCGCGGCGGCCCTCGCCGACCAGGGTCTCGACCAGACCGACATCGACGCCGTGCTCGCCCAGCTCGATCCGCTCGCGGCCGACCTCCGGCAGGGCAACGACACCGTCCAGTCGGCGGTCGGACGCGTCGACGCGCTCGCCTCGGGCGCGGCGCAGGTCGCCGCGGGCGCCGGGCAGGTCGCGTCCGGCGCCGACTCCGCCGCGAACGGCTCCGCGCAGCTGAGCGGCGGCGTCGCGACGCTCGCCGACGGCCTCGGCACCCTCGCCGACGGCACGGCGCAGCTGCGTGACGGGCTGCAGACGGGGGTCGACGGCATCCCGGATTCGACGGCGGATCAGCGCGAGCGACAGGCGCAGACGATCGCCGACCCCGTCGCGGTCGCGTCCGACGAGCTCACGGCCGCGGGGGACTACGGAGCGGGCCTCGCGCCGTTCTTCGCCGCCCTCGCGGGGTGGATCGGCATCTACGCGCTGTTCCTCATCGTCAAGCCGGTCTCGCGGCGCGCCGTGACGGCACTGCACTCGCCGATCCGGGTCACGGCGGCGGGATGGCTCACGCCGGCCCTTCTCGGCGGCATCCAGATGATCGCGCTGTTCGGCGTGCTCGCCGTCGCGCTCGGCTTCTCGTTCGCCAACCCGCTCGGCACTCTCGGGGTCATGGTGCTCGCCTCGTTCACGTACGCGGCGGTGATCCTCGCGCTCAACGTGTGGCTCGGCTCGGTCGGGCAGTTCCTGGGGCTCGTCCTGATGGTCGTGCAGCTCGTGACGGCGGGCGGGACGTTCCCGTGGCAGACGCTGCCGGAGCCCCTGAGCTCGCTGCACCATGTCCTGCCGATGGGCTACGTCGTCGACGCCATGCGCCAGCTGATGTACGGCGGCGCGTTCGAGCGGGCGGGCATGGACGTGCTCGTGCTGGTCGGATGGATGCTGGCGGCGCTTGCGATCGCAGCGCTCGGGGTCACCCGGATGACGCACTTCCGCACGCTCCGCGACCTGCAGCCGAGCCTCATCGGCTGACGAGGTTCACCGTTGCGCGAGCGGCGGGATACGATTTCCCACGGTGCCTGCGCGACCCGAGAGCGTGGAACCCCGGGTCGCGTCGCGTGAGACGCCGTCTCGGCATGCGTCACGCCGAAGGACACTTCAATGTCGAAGACCGCCACGGGGCCCGTCCCCGTCTCGCCGCGAAAGCGCTCCCGCGCGCGCACGATGGGGCTGATCGCGTACGCGATCCTCGCGGGCATCGTCGTCATCGCGCTCGTGGCGGTCGGCGCCGTCGCCTGGACGATCCAGCGGTCGTTCCCGCAGCTGTCGGGAGAGGTCGCCCTCGCGGGTCTCGAGAACGAGGTCACGGTGCAGCGCGATGCGCTCGGCATCCCGGTCATCACCGCCGAGACGACGCACGACCTCTTCTATGCGCAGGGCTTCGTGCACGCGCAGGACCGCTTCTGGGAGATGGACTTCCGCCGTCACGTGACGGCGGGTCGCGTCTCGGAGCTGTTCGGCGAGTCCCAGCTCGCGACGGACAAGTTCCTGCGGACGCTCGGCTGGCACGACGTGGCCGAGCAGGAGGTCGAGGCTCTCGACGAGACCGTGCGCGGCTACTACGACGCGTACGCGGAGGGCGTCAACGCCTACCTCGCCGACCACGACGGCTCAGCGGTCTCGCTCGAGTACGCCGTGCTGGGACTGCAGAACCCCGACTACGAGATCGAGCCGTGGACACCCGCCGACTCCGTCGCATGGCTCAAGGCGATGGCCTGGGACCTCCGCGGCAACATCGAGACCGAGACCGAACGCGCGCTCATGGCGCCCGACTTCACGCCCGAGCAGATCGCCGAGCTGTACCCCTCATATCCGTTCGACCTCAATCCCGTCATCGTGCCGAAGATCACGCCGGTGGACGGTGCGATCGCGCCCGTCGGCATGATCGAGCACACGGATGCCGCTCCCCGAGCCGTGACGGCGTCGGTGCAGTGGCAGGAGGTCGAGGGCGTCGTCGAAGCAGTGTCGGCGCTCGTCGGAGACGTCGGAGAGGGCATCGGCTCCAACTCGTGGGTCGTCTCGGGTGCTCTCACGGAGTCCGGGATGCCGCTCCTCGCGAACGACCCCCACCTCGGCGCCGACATGCCGAGCGTGTGGCACCAGATCGGGCTGCGCTGCGCGACAGTCAGCGAGGCGTGCCCCTTCGACGTCGCCGGGTTCGGCTTCTCGGGACTGCCGGGCGTCGTGATCGGCCACAACGCTCACATCGCGTGGGGGTTCACGAACCTCACGACCGACGTCACCGACCTCTACATCGAGAAGGTCGAGGGCGACGAGTACTGGCGCGACGGCGTCCTCCAGCCCCTCGACGTGCGCACCGAGACGATCGCGGTCGCGGGCGGCGACCCCGTCGAGCTCGAGATCCGCTCGACGGTGCACGGGCCGATTCTCTCGGGCCTCACGCCGGACTTCACCGCGATGGCCGCCGATCCGTACACGGGGACCGGCGGGATCGTCGTGACTCCCGCCGACCCGCCGGCCGGCGAGTACGCCGTGAGCCTGCAGTGGACGGCGCTGCAGCCCGGGACGGCGGCATCCGCCATCTTCGATATGGGCCTCGCGCAGGACTTCACGGGCTTCCGCGCCGCTGCCGCGCTCTTCGACGTGCCCGCCCAGAACCTCATCTACGCCGACACGTCGGGCAACATCGGCTACCAGACGCCGGGACGCCTGCCGATCCGCGGGGCGGGCGACGGCTCACTGCCGCAGCCGGGCTGGGACTCGACCTACGACTGGACGGGCTACATCCCGTTCGCCGAGCTCCCGGTCGCCTTCAACCCCGACGAGGGGTACATCGTCACGGCGAACAACGCGATAGTCGGACCCGAGTACCCGTACTTCCTCACGAACGACTGGGACTACGGCTGGCGCGCCGCCCGCATCGGCGAGCTCATCGAGCGCAAGGCAGCGAAGCACAAGCTGACCGCCGACGACATGCGCGACATCCAGTCCGACCAGCAGTTCTGGATGGGCATCCGGCTCGCCGCCGCGTACGACGGCTTCGAGACCGGCGAGGCCGACGTGGATGCCGCGATCGACCTGCTGCGTACGTGGGACGCGCAGAACGCGGGCGACTCGGCGGCCGCCGCGTACGCGAACGTGCTGTGGGACGAGCTCGTGCAGAACCTCTTCGTGCGGGGGCGCGAGGCGGCGGCGCCGCTCGCGGGCCAGGGCCGGCTCTTCCTCGTCGTCGGCGGCCTCCTCGAGAACCCCGACTCGCCGTGGTGGGACAACACGGGGCTGGACGTCTCGGGGCAGCAGGAGATGCTCGAGCGCACCGCTGAAGGCGCCTACAAGCGGCTCGCGAAGCTGCAGGGCGACCGCCCGGACCGCTGGAACTGGGGCGACCTGCACGCCCTGACACTCACGAACGGCACGTTCGGCGAGTCCGGCGTGAAGCCGATCGAGTGGCTCTTCAACCGCGGGCCGTACGCCGTGGGCGGCGGCGGATCCGTCGTCGACGCGACGGGATGGACCCTCGGCGAGGGCTTCGAGACGGTCACGGTGCCCTCGATGCGCATGGTCGTCGACCTCGCCGACTTCGACGCGTCCGGGTGGAACCATCTGACGGGAGCGAGCGGGCACGCCTTCCACGCCGACTACACCGACCAGACGTCGGCGTGGCAGCAGGCCCAGCTGACGCCGTGGGCGTTCTCGCCCGACGCCGTGGCCGCCGCAGCGACGGATACCCTGACGCTCGTCCCGGCATCCTGAGCCCGCTCTCCGAGAACCGGCCCAGACCGCACGAACGGCGGCGCGAGCGGCCGGCGATCCGCCGTTCGTGCGGCCTCAACGCGGTGTGGAAGGCCCGAGGACGGATGCCGCGGCTCAGCCGCCCGCGGCCGGCGGGGTCTCGGTCTGCTCGGCGAGCTCGTCGACGTGGAGCGAATGCCGTGCGATCGTGCCGTTGCGATAGGCCTGCCGGCCGACCATGTGCGCCGACAGCGGTGCCGTCGCGAACTGGATGAGCACGACCGGCACGAGGAACGCCACGACGGGCCACGACCGCAGCGAGAGCGCGATCGCGAGGCTGATGAGCACCATGCCGAGCACCTGCGGCTTCGTCGCGGCGTGCAGCCGCGTCGGCACGTCGCGGAAGCGCAGCAGCCCGACCGCTGCGCTCAGGCACAGGATCGCGCCGAGCAGGATCAGCACGAGCGCGATGACGTCGATGACTTCGGTCATGACTCGTCTCCGTCCCGGCGGGCGACCCACCGCGCGATCGAGATCGACCCGAACACTCCGACGGCCGCGATGATGAGCAGCACGGGGAGGGTGCGCGTGTGGTGATTGATCGCCATCTCGGCTCCGAGCGCGCACATGACGAGGGTCAGCAGCACGTCGGCGGCGACGGCGCGGTCGAGGATCGACGGTCCCTTGACGATCCGCCACAGGGTCAGCAGCGCCGAGGCCGCGAAGATGACTGCGATGACGCCGATGAGGATGCTCGTCACGAGGCACCACCCCGCTCGGCGGCGGCGATCCGCTCGACCTGCGCGCGCGATCCCACGGCCCGGACGATGCGAGCCTCCCAGTGCAGAACGCTCGCGCGCTGCCGCTCGACGTCCCGGTCGTCGCGCACGCCGATGACGTGCAGATACAGGATGCGCCGATCGCGGTCCGCGTCGACGATGAGGGATCCGGGGATGAGGGATGCCGTGACCGCCGTGTGGGTCATGATGAGGTCGTCGTCGATCCTCAGGTGCACCGCGATGATCGCCGCCCCGGGTTGACGGCGGAAGTCGAAGACCTGCCACGCGACAGTGAGCGATCCCTGCACGAGCGCGACGAAGAACTCGAGCAGGAAGAGGATGCCCCACCCCGGGCTCACGCGCCCCGACAGCTCGACGGGCGGCAGCCGGAAAACCCGGGTCACGAAGATGGCGGCGATGACGCCTGTGACGAAGGAGACGACCGTGAGCTGGCCCCACAGCAGCATCCAGAGAGCGACAAGCCAGACGACGAACGGCAGCTGCCGCCACACCGTGGTCGCGAGCCGCCGCGCGCCGACGCGCGAGTCGGGGCTCATTGCCCGACCTCGTCCTGCAGCTGCGAGAGACTGACCGGCTCGAGCAGCGAGGCGCCGATCCGCTCGCAGATGTCGTAGAGCGGACCCGCGAAGATCGTGAGCGCGACCGTCACGGCGACCATGCCGGCCGTCGCGAGCGTCATCACGCGCGGGATGACGCGCCGCTCGGTCTCGATGGCGGCGGCGGGCGCGGCGCCGAGGTACGAGATGCGCGACTCGGTCTCGGCCGAGTCCTCCTCTTCGCGCCAGAACGACAGGTTCCACGCGCGCATGAGGGCGTAGAGCGTGAGCAGGCTCGTCACGATGCCGCCCACGATGAGGACGAGCATGATCGGCGTGCCGACCTTCGCCGCCGCGTCGAAGAGCGCGAACTTGCCGATGAAGCCCGAGAACGGCGGAAGCCCCCCGAGGTTGATGGCGGGGATGAAGTAGAGCACCGCGATGACGGGGGCCGCGCGCATGAGGCCCGTGACCCGCAGGATCGACGTGCTGCCGGCGCGGCGCTCGACGAGGCCCACCGCGAGGAACAGCGTCGTCTGCACCACGATGTGGTGGACCATGTAGTAGATCGTCGCGCCGATCGCGGCGGGCGTCGCGATCGCGAGCCCGAAGACCATGTACCCGATGTGGCTCACAAGCGTGAACGACAGGATGCGTTTGAGCTCCGCCTGCGCGACGGCGCCGAGAACCCCCACGATCATGGTCGCGAGCGCCACGATCATGAGGAGCATGTTGACGTCGCTCTCGGCGAACAGCTGCGTCTCGGTGCGGATGAGGGCGTAGACGCCGACCTTCGTGAGGAGTCCCGCGAAGACCGCCGTGACGGGTGCGGGAGCCGTCGGGTACGAGTCCGGGAGCCAGAACGACAGCGGGAAGACGGCGGCCTTGATGCTGAACGCGAGCAGCAGCATGAGGTGCAGCAGCAGCTGCGTGTCGGGCGGGAGCTGCGTCATCCGCTCGGAGATCTGCGCCATGTTGACGGTGCCGAGCGCGCCGTAGATCATCGCGATCGCAGCGAGGAACAGGATCGACGACACGAGCGATACGACGATGTAGACCACGCCCGTGCGGATGCGGGACTCCGTCGAGCCGAGCGTGATGAGCACGTAGGACGCGACGAGGAGGATCTCGAACCCGACGTAGAGGTTGAACAGGTCGCCCGCGATGAAGGCCGTGAAGATGCCCGCCGCCAGGATCAGATACGACGGGTGGAAGATCGAGACGGGGGTGTCGTCGTCGCCGTCTGCGGCGCCCTGACTGACCGAGAAGAGCAGGACGGCGAGCAGCACGATGCTCGAGACGACGACGAGCAGCGCCGCGAGGCGGTCGACGTAGAGCACGATCCCGAACGGGACGGGCCACCCGCCCACCGAGACGGCGAGCGGCACGCCGCCCGTGTCGACGACGTACAGCAGGATCGCCGCGATCACGAGGACGAGGCTCAGCGTCGCGATCGAGACGCCGACCTGGATGCGACGGTGGCGGCCCGCGATGAGCGCGAGCGCCGCACCGAGCAGCGGGAGGGTCGTCAGGAGCGGGACGAGTGCCGTCATGCGCCGTCGCCTCCGTCCTTCGGGGGCCTGCGGTCGGCGAGGCGATCAGAAGGGGCGTCGTCGAGGAGAGAGGGGATGTCGCGGCTGCCGAGCACCGTGATGGGCGCCGTGTCGACGCCCACGAAGTCGGTCGCCACATCCTCGGTCACGATCTCGGCCTCTTCGTCCATCGTCTCCTCTGCCGCGAGGCGTCGCCCGCGCAGCGCGAGGTCGGTCTCGTCGTCCGTCACGGTGTCGGCCTGGCCGAGCTGCCACGACCGGTAGATGAGCGCGAGCAGGAAGGCTGAGACGGCGAACGTGATGACGATCGCCGTGAGGGTCAGGGCCTGGGGCAGCGGATCGGACACTGCACCCTCCGCGCCGTAGAACGGCGCCGAGCCGGGCTGACCCATGACGATGAGCAGCAGCAGGTTGGCTGCGTTGCCCAGCAGGAGGAAGCCGATGAGCACACGCGTGAGGCTGCGCTCGAGCATCGCGTAGACGCCGCACGCGAAGAGCACGGCCATGATCACGATGAGGACGAGCGAGACGGTCATGCGGCACCCGCTCCCACACCGGCCGCGCGCAGCTCGAGCGTCTGGCGATCGACCTCGGCGCCGAGACTGCGCAGCACGTCGAGCACGAGTCCGATCACGACGAGGTACACGCCGATGTCGAAGATCGTCGACGTCACGAACTCGATGTGGCCGATGCCCGCGAGTTCCAGCTCGAAGAACATGCTCTTGAGCGGCGGCAGCCCGAACAGCAGAGGCGCCATGGCGCACAGCACGGCGATCGTCATGCCGGCGCCGAGCAGGCGGCCCGCGTCGGTGGGTGCCGCGGCGCCGAGCTCGTACCGCCCGCCCGCGACGTAGCGCATGACGAGGGCCATGCCCGCGACGAGGCCTCCCGCGAACCCGCCGCCCGGCAGGTTGTGGCCCGCGAAGAGCACGAACAGCGAAACGATGATGATCGTGTGGAAGAGGATCCGCACGATGACCTCGAGCATGATCGAGCGGTTCTCGGGCCGCACGCGCTGGCCGCCGACGAGCCAGGCCCGCGGGCGATGGCTGAGGTCGGCGGTCTGCGGCCGCACGCCGTCCTCGGTCTCGACGAGCGGGCGCCGCGTGCGCGAGGCTGCGAATGGCAGCGGCGCCGTCAGGGTCGAGAGCGTGTCCGAGCGGTGTGTCACGAAGACGAGGGATGCCACGCCCGTCGCCGCGACGATGAGCACCGAGAGCTCGCCCATCGTGTCCCACCCGCGCAGATCGACGAGGGCGACGTTGACGACGTTCTTGCCGTGCCCGAGCCCGTACGCGAGGTCTGTCCACGCCGTCGAGATGGGCTCGGCGGTGCGTGCGCCCGTCGCCGCGAGGGCGACGACCGCCATCGTGAGCCCGACGCCGACGCCGAGCACAGCGCGCGCGATCGGCGCGACGGAGGCGTTGTGGTCGCCGAGGCGCGATGGGATGCGGCGCAGCACGAGGGCGAAGGCGACGAGGGTGACCGTCTCGACGAGGATCTGGGTCAGGGCGAGGTCGGGCGCACCGCTGGTCGCGAAGAGCACGACCATGCCCAGGCCCGTCACCGAGACGAGCACGACCCCCGTGTAGCGCTTCCGGGCTCGTGTCGCGATGATGCCCGCCGCGATCATGAGCGGCGCGACGAGCAGCTGCGCGGGGGTCTGGTAGGCCTCGAAGTCCGCGCGCCACTCGTCCCCGGCGAGCAGGACCGTGCCCTCGGCCGCGACGAACACGACGAAGATCGTGCCGACGTAGAGCGGCAGTGAGCCGCGCTGTGTGAAGGTCGTCGTCAGCACCGAGACGCGCGCGACGCCGCGCAGGGTCGCGTTGTAGGCGTCCGCGGCCGTGAAGGGCAGGATGCGAGCGATCACGACGCGACGCGTGATGGCGAAGACCCCGACGCCCGCGACGATCGTGAGCAGCGAGATCCACAGCGCCGGCTCCAGGCCGTGCCACAGCGCGAGGTGGGCGGTGTGCTCGGGAGGGGCGACGCCGGGCGTCGATGAGGGCGCCGTGTCGGCGTACGGCGCGAGCACGAGGTCGAGCAGGGGGGCCGCGAAGCCTGCGACGACAGTCAGGCCGGAGAGGACGACGGGGGCGCTGAGAAAGCCGATGGGCGGGTCGGGCCACTCGGTGTCGGGCATGCGTGTGCCCTCGGCGTCGCGCTTGGTGGCATACGCGCCCCACAGGAAGCGCAGGCCGTAGCCGGCCGTCAGCACCGAGCCGAGCACGACGCCCGTGAACGCGACGATGCCCCATACCGAGCCGTGCGACGCCTCGTAGAGCAGCGCCGTGAGGGCGCTCTCCTTCGCGACGAAGCCGATCGTCGGGATGATGCCGATCATCGAGGCGACCGCGATCGCAGAGAACGTCGCCATGACGGGCGCCTGACGGGCCACGCCGCTCAGTTCGCGGATGTCGCGCGTCGACAGCTGACGGTCGATGACGCCGACGACGAGGAAGAGGCTCGACTTGAAGAGCGCATGCCCGATCAGCAATGCGAGACCCGCGAGCGCGGCATCCCTCGTTCCGAATCCGAGGACGACAGTGAGGAGTCCGAGCTGGCTCACGGTGCCGAAGGCGAGGATGCGCTTGAGGTCGAACTCGCGCAGCGCCTGCCATCCGCCGAGCAGCATCGTGAAGACACCGAGCGAGACGACGATCGGCCGCCACGGCGGTGCGATCGCGAAGACGGGTGCGAGCCGCGCGATGAGATAGATGCCGGCCTTGACCATCGCCGCGGCGTGCAGGTAGGCGCTGACGGGAGTCGGAGCGGCCATCGCGCCGGGGAGCCAGAAGTGGAAGGGGAAGATCGCCGACTTGCTGAGGGCCCCCACGAGGATCAGCACGAGCGCGGCATCGACGACCGAGCCCGTCGGAGCCTCCGCGAGGATCGTCGACAGGCTCGAGGTGCCCGCCTCGACGACGAGCAGCACGACGCCGATCAGCATCACCAGTCCGCCGAGGGTCGTCACGAGGAGTGCCTGCAGGGCTGCGCGGCGGCTCGCGCCGCGCCGGTGGTAGTAGCCGATGAGCAGGTACGACAGCACGCTCGTGATCTCCCAGAACATCACGAGCACGACGAGGTCGTCGGTCAGCACGAGGCCGTACATCGCGCCCGCGAAGGCGAGCAGCACCGCGGCGAACTGCCCGACGCCCTCGGCAGTGCCCGCACCGGGAGCGGGACGGAAGTACCAGCGGCAGTAGAGCATGACGAGCGCGCCGACGCCCGTGACGATGAGCGCCATGACCCAGCCGAGCGTGTCCATGCGCATCGAGAGCTGGATGCCGAGAGCGGGGATCCACGAATACGTCTCGAACGGCGTGTCGCCCCGCAGCACGGCGGGCGTCTCGATCGCGGCCTGGATGAAGGCCAGGACGGGCAGCACGGCCGCGACGTAGAACGCGCGCGCACCGATCCGTCCGACGAGCCACGGCAGGAGGATGGGCACCACCGCGAACGCGCCGAGGAGGATGAGCATGCGCGGCCTCCTCGGGGGTCGCGGCCAGGGGCGCGGGCGTTCGGGGTCTCGTCCAGTCTACCGGCGAGCGGGGCGGCGGCTCTTCGCGGGCGACATCCGAGAGGTCATCGAGGCGGTTCCGCCGTCGTATTCCCCTCGCGGAATTCACACGTGAAGCTGATGGATGCCGCGGTGTCGCCGCGCAGCATCGCGACGACCGCCTGGCCCGCCGCACGGCCCTTGTCGACCATCGGCTGCACGATCGTCGTGAGCTCGTACGGCGCGAGACCGTCCACGACGATGCCGTCGAATCCCGTGACGCTGACGTCCTCGGGCACCCGGAGCCCCGCTTCCTCGGCGGCGCGGATGACGCCCGCCGCGAGCAGATCGCTCTGTGCCATCACGGCGGTCGGCCTGTTCTCGCGGTCGCGGAAGATCACGCGGCCGGCCGCCAGCCCCTCGTCGATGAAGCTCCCGGCCGCGGCGTAGGCCGGTGCACCCGGGAACACGTCCCGCGCTCCGCGCAGGCGGTCCCGCGTGACGTCGACCGTGACGTGATCGGATTCATCGATCCACCCCCCGGGCCACTCGCTGCGGACGGGCAGCGCGACGATCACGACGCGCTCGTGGCCGAGACCGCGCAGATGGTGGGCCGCCTGACGCTGAGCCTCACGGTTGTCGAGCCCGACGCGAGGGATGCCCTCGCCCGCATCGCCTTCGATCACGACGACCGGGATGCCGCGGGCCCGGACGACGTCGAGCGACTCGCGCAGGAGCCCGCTGCACCCGACGAGCACGGCGGCGTCGACGGGCGCGGACGTGAGCGACGGCGCACCCGCCTCGCCCCGATCGCGCAGGAGGAGCAGTCCCGCGCCCATCCCTGCGACGCTCTCGGTGAGGCCGTCCATCATGAGGATCTTCACGGGGTCCTGGAAGGCCCGGCCGAGGTGCTCCTCGAAGACGACCCCGACGATGCCCGAGCGACCGCGGCGCAGCGACGCCGCGCGCGGATCGGGACCCGTGTAGCCGAGGGACTCGGCGGCGGCGAGCACCCGCTGTCTCGTGGCATCCGAAACGGGCGTCTTGCCGCTGAAGACGACGGATGCCGTCGACGGCGAAACCCCTGCTTCGCGGGCGACGTCGGCGATGGTGGCGCGGCGGGTGCTCATTGCGCTCGATAGTACTCGGCCGGTTTGGCGTACGTCGAATCGATTCGATACCATGCTCTGATGGACACCGCGCTCGCCCGTCGCCAAATCGTCGCCTGGCGCACGGCCATCTTCGTGATCTTCTTCGCGATGGGCCTCGGTTTCGCGACATGGGCGTCGCGCGTCCCGTCGGTCAAGTCGAACCTCGGCATCAACGACTTCGAGGTCGGCATCCTGCTGTTCGCATCCGGAGCGGCGTCGATCCTCGGCCTCTCGCTCGCGAACGTCATCCTCGCCCGCTGGGGTGCGCGACGCGGCCTCCTCGTGGGTCTCGCGATCTTCACCGCCGGCATCCTCGTCGTGGGCGCCGGCGCCGACTCCACGGCCCTCTTCTCCGTCACGGCCGTGGGCCTCGCGCTCATGGGCCTCGGCATGGGAGCGACCGACGTCATGATGAACGTCGAGGGCGCCGCGGTCGAGCAGGCCACGGGCAAGACGATCATGCCGCTGTTCCACGCCTTCTTCAGCTTCGGCACGGTCGCCGGCGCCGCCGTCGGCGTCGCGATGACGGCATGGGGCATCGGCGTCGCACCCCACCTGTGGACGATCGGCGCCCTCGTGGTGGCGGGCGGAGCCCTCGCCGTCATCTTCGTCCCCGTGCGCGAGGCGAACGACGACACGGTGGCCGACGCGCCCACGCGCCGCGAGCGCTTCGCTGCGAGCGTCGCCGTGTGGCGCGACCCGCGCACGTATGCGATCGGCGCGGTCATGCTCGGCATGGCATTCGCCGAGGGCGGCGCGAACGACTGGCTGCCGCTCGCCGTCGTCGACGGGCACGGGGGCACCGAGGCGCAGGGCGCGATCGCGCTCACGGTGTTCTCCATCGCGATGACGGTCGTCCGGGCGCTCGGCGGCCCGCTCGTGGATCGCTTCGGCCGCGTCTGGACCCTCCGGATCCTCGCCATCACGGCGTGCACGGGCCTCGTCCTGTTCATCCTCGCTCCGTCGACGCCCATCGCCCTGATCGGCGTCGCGCTGTGGGGAATGGGTGCGTCGCTCGGCTTCCCGCTCGGCATGTCGGCCGCCGCCGACGATCCCGCGAAGGCCGCGGCATCCGTCAGCGCCGCCGCGACGATCGGGTACATCGCCTTCCTCTGCGGCCCGCCCATCCTCGGGTGGGTCAGCCACGAGATCGGGCTGCTCCCGACGCTGTGGATCCTCGTGGGCCTCATCGCCCTGTCGGGCTTCGCGTCCGGCGCTGCCAAGCCCATCGCCGGCTCCAAGGTCGGCGCGGGGCATCCGTCGGCGCACTGACCCTCGCCGCGGACCGGCGCGGCTAGGCTCTTCGGATGCGCCTGGTCATCGCCCGCTGCTCCGTCGATTACTCGGGTCGCCTCAACGCGCACCTTCCGCTCGCGACCCGGCTGCTCGTGCACAAGGGCGACGGCAGCCTGCTCGTGCACTCCGACGGCGGCTCGTACAAGCCGCTGAACTGGATGAGCCCGCCGTGCACGCTGACGGTCGAGGCTCCGGATGCCGAGGCCGCCGACGAGGGGATCGTCGAGCTGTGGCGTGTCACGCACGCCAAGACGGGCGACGCCCTGCTCGTGCGCATCCACGAGGTCATCCACGACACCTCCCACGAGCTCGGGGTGGATCCGGGACTCATCAAGGACGGCGTCGAGGCGGATCTGCAGCGCCTCCTCGCCGAGCAGGTCGAGGTCATCGGCGACGACCTCGCACTCGTTCGGCGGGAGTTCCCGACCGCGATCGGGCCCGTCGACCTCATGCTGCGCAGCGTCGAGATCGAGTTCGCGGCCGGCGCCGTGCGCCACGTCGCCGTCGAGGTCAAGCGCAAGGCCGGCATCGACGCCGTCGAGCAGCTGACGCGCTACCTCGAGCTGCTCAACCGCGATCCGCACCTCGCACCCGTCCGCGGTGTGCTTGCCGCCCAGAGCATCGCCCCGCAGGCCAAGACGCTCGCGGGCGATCGCGGCATCGACACGGTCCTGCTCGACTACGACGCCATGAAGGGCGTCCAGAGCGGAACCCCGACCCTCTTCTGACGCTCACCGGCCTCAAAGCCCTGCGGCCCGTCCCTCTAGGCTGAACGCATGCCGATGCGATCGCCGTGGACCTGTGTCCTGTGGGATGTCGACGGAACCATCGTGGATGCCTCGGACGGAATCCTGCGCCGCCTGAAGATCACACTCGAGCACTTCGGCAAGAAGCCGCCCACGCGCGCCGAGCTCGTGCACTGGATCGGGCCGCCGATGTACGACTCCTTCCAGGTCAACGTCGGCATGACGCCCGCCGAGTCCACAGAGGCCGTCTCGTTCTACCGCACCCTCGGCAGGGCCGACGGCTACACGACGGGCGCGAAGCTCTTCCCCGGCGTCGGCGAGCTCATCGCCGAGCTCGGCGCGTGCGGCGTTCCGCAGGCGACCGCCAGCTCGAAGCCCGAGATCCAGGTCGACGCCCTCATGGACCACTTCGGGCTCGCGCCGCACCTCGCTGCGATCGTCGGGGCGACCCTCGATGAGCGCACACTCAGCGCCAAGTCCGACATCGTCGCCGAGGCGCTGCGCAGGCTCGAGGCATCCGGCGCCGACATCAGCCGACCCGTCCTCGTGGGCGACCGCCACCACGATGTCGAGGGCGGCGCCGTCCACGGCGTCCCCGTCATCTTCGTCCGCTGGGGATTCAGCTGGCCGCACGAGTCGGACGGTGCGCAGGCCGCCGTCGACGACGCCACCGAGCTCCGAGCCCTCCTGCTGGTAGACGACACGAATGCCTGAACTCATCGCGAGCGCGCTGGGGTGGATCATCCCCGCGCTCGTGGTGTTCGGCGTCACGGCGCTCCTCGTCGTCGTGACGACCTGGCTCGTCCGCCGCGCGCGCCGGTCGCCGCGCGCCCGGGCCGCGGCGCTCGCGGACCGCGAGCGCGCCGGCGCCTCGCTCGTGCGCCTCGACGATGCCGTGGCCGAGCTCGAGCTCGAGGTTGGGCTCTCGGGGGCGCTCTACGGCGGCGAAGCCCCCACGTCGCTGCGCCGCGCGCGGCTCACGGCGCAGCACGCGCGCGACCGCGCGTTCGAGGACTATCGCGCGACCGGGACACCCGGCGTCGCGCCGGACCTCGTCCGCAAGACGGCGTCCCGCATCGAGCGGACGGTGGCCGAGTCGCTCGGCACGATCCAGCGGGCGCGCGCCGAGCACGCGGCCTGGATGCAGGCGAACGTGTCGGCGGCGCAGCAGCTCGTCAGGGAGCAGCAGCGCCTGACCGCGCTGCGCGCGTCGATGGGCGATCCCCGCCGGCTCGTCGCAGAGCTCGAGTCCCGCTACGCCGAGGACGAGTGGCGGGATGCCGCGCGCGCGGCAGAATCGGCGATGTCCGAGGCGGATGCCGCCGAACGCATACTCACCCGCGCGGCCGAAGAGGCGAGCGATCCCTCGCGCACCGCCCTTGCCGACCTCGCGGCGGCAGAGCGCTCCCTGCGTCTCGCCGAGGTCGACGCGCGCACGCTCGAGGAGACGCACCGGCTCGTGACGCAGGCCTCGCAGGCCATCCCCGGAGAGTTCGACGCGGCGCGCGCGGCGCTGCGCCAGGCGATCACGATCGCGGAGCATCTCGAGCCCGGCGACGCCGCCCGCCTGCAGACCGAGGTGCGAGCGATCACGGAACAGCTCGACGCCCTCCAGACCGACGCGGCCCGCACTCCGACGCGGACGATCGACCGCATCGCACGCCTGCGCGATCGGCTCGATCTCGCGCTGGGCGATGCCCGCACGGCCCAGCAGCGACTCCGCGGCGCACGCACCGCGCTGCCCGGTACCCTCGCGGCAGCGCGGGCCGCGATCGCGCAGGCCGAGGCATCCGTCGTCCATGCCCACTCCGCATCGGCGCGACTGCGGCTGCTGTCGGCGCAGCGGGATCTCGCCGACGCGCGCCAGGCGCAGGATCCCGTCTCGGCGCTCGACGCGGCCCGCCGCGCGATGCGCGAGGCCGAAGACGCCAAGGCACTGGCCGATTACGACCGCGCCGGGGCTCGCTGATGCGCGTCGTCGCACGTCTGCCGGGAACCCTGACCCTCGTCGGCCTGCTCCTGGTCGCCGGCGTCGTGTGGCAGGGCCTGTGGCGCCCGTTCGAAGAGAGCACCGTCTTCGACGCCGTCGCGTACGGACTGCCGGCGTTCACGGCGGGCCGCTGGTGGACGCCCGTGACGGGCACGTTCTTCGTCGATCAGCCGTGGGTCTACGTGTTCACGCTCGCGAGCTTCGGGGGAATGGCCTACCTCGAGCTGCGCCGCGGGACGCGAGTCGCGCTCGCGTACTTCGCCGTCGGCCAGCTCTTCGCGGTCCTCGCCTCCGCCCTGCTCCTGCTCGTCCTCTCACCGCTGCCGTGGGTGTGGGCGCAGGAGCAGGCGCTCGCGCTCGATGTGGGCCCTTCCGGCGGGACGCTGGCGTGCATCGCCGCCGCGGTCGGGCTGCTGCGCCAGCCGTGGCGCGTGCGCGCGTGGCTCGTGCTGCTGGGCGCGGTGTTCGTCGCGCTCTTCTTCTGGGGCGCCCTCGCCGACCTCGAGCACGCCCTCGCGGTGCTCCTCGTGCTCTTCGTCGACCGCTCGCTGCGCATCCAGCGCACGACGATCCGCGAGCAGCGCCTCATCGCGTTCGTCGTCGCGCTGACCCTGGGCGCGGTCGAGCTCATCACGGTGCTGGTGCCGACGGACGGGATGTTCGGGCACACGGATGCCGTCGGCGGGCCCTGGATCGATGTCGCGATCGATGTCGTGGTGGTGCTCTTCTTCGCCGACGGCCTGCGACGCGGCCGCCGCTGGGCGTGGGGGTGGACGCTCGCGTACGCGCTCCTCAACATCGCGACCGCGATCCTCATCGTCGGGATCCTCGTGAGCCCCTTCGCCGACGATCTCCGCGACTCCGTCGGCGACACGAGTGTGACGCTCGCGACCTCGGCACTGTGGCTCCTCTTCTTCGTGTACCTCGTCTGGGTCCGCCGCGCCTTCCGCGCGCGGCGCCGCGGCGCGCTCGGCATCCCGCCCGCTCCCTCGATCGCCGACGTCAAGGCCGAGTTGCGGCGCACGGGCGGCGGAACCCTGTCGTGGATGACGACGTGGGACGGCAACAGCTACGCCCGCACGACGAACGGGATCGTGGCGTTCCAGCGCCGGTCCGGCGTCGCCCTGGCACTCGCGGACCCGCTCGGGCCCGAGGCATCCCGCGCCGCGTCCGTCCGGGAGTTCATCGATGCGAGCGAGCGCGCGGGACTCGTCCCCTGCTTCTTCAGCGCCGGCGGGGCGACGAAGGACGCGGTGCCGGCCGGATGGCGCAGCCTCGTGGTCGCGGACGACACGATCGTCGATCTTCCCGGTCTGCAGTTCACGGGCAAGAAGTGGAACTCGGTGCGCACCGCGATCAATCGCGCGGGGCGCGAGGAGATGACGTTCCGGATGACGCGGCTCGCCGACGAGCCGTGGGGCGTACAGCAGCAGCTGCGGGCGATCTCCGAGATGTGGGTCGGCGACAAGGGCCTGCCCGAGATGGGCTTCACGCTCGGCACGCTCGACGAGGCCATGGACCCGGAGGTGTGCCTCGCCCTCGCGATCTCGCCTCGCGGCGACGTCGACGGCTTCCTGTCGTGGCTGCCTGTCTACGGCGCCGACGGGGGCGTGCGCGGCTGGACGCTCGATCTCATGCGGCGCCGCGAAGGCGGCTTCGGACCCGTCATGGAGTTCCTGATCGGCTCGTCCGCGCAGCACTTCTCCGAAGCGGGCGCCGAGGTGCTCTCACTCTCGGGTGCACCCCTGACACACGAGCACCCGCCGGATGCCGGTCCCATCGCAGACCTCACCGACAAGCTCGCCGGCATCCTCGAGCCGGTGTACGGCTTCCAGTCGCTGCACCGCTTCAAAGAGAAGTTCCACCCTCGGTACGAGACGATGTACCTCCTCTATCGCGACGAGAGCGACCTCACGCGCATCGGCGCCGCGCTGACCCGAGCATTCCTGCCGGATGCGACACTGCGGCAGTTCGCGGGCGCGGGACTCGAACTCGTCCGCGGCGACAAGGACTGACGAGGCGCCACCCGGGAAACACGAAAGCCGCCGTTCCGCAGATGCGGTCCGGCGGCTTGGGTGCGCTGCTCAGAGGGGGCGGATGTTCTCCGCCTGAAGGCCCTTGGGGCCCTGGGCGATCTCGAACTCCACGCGCTGGTTCTCCTCCAGCGCGCGGTAGCCGCCGGCCTGGATGGCGGTGTAGTGCGCGAAGACGTCTGCGCCACCCTCATCCGGCGCGATGAAGCCGAAGCCCTTCTCGGAGTTGAACCACTTGACGGTGCCCTGCGTGCTCATGAAATGCCGTTCTTCGCTCTTTACGCCGGCAAAGATTTGATGCCGACCCTTACCACGTTATCGAAGCCAGACGAAAACGCGCCAATCCGGTTTCCGAAGGTGACACAAACGTTGCAGCGGTCACCGAGGCTGAATTCCGCCTGCGACCGGGTGAATCGTGGGCACGACCATCGAACGCCCGGGCCGAGCAGAGCTCAAAAGGCCCGGGCGCCGACGGATCCCCCCGGATAGGCCACGCCGAAGCGCGACACCGACACTCTACCGATATATCGGTCGATCAGGAGGAGTCTCCCCGCCGACGTACACTTGTCCACGCCATGACCATCGCTCCGCTCAGGCCCGTGAATCCGCACGGGAAGGTCCTCGGCGACGAGGTGCACAGCGCCATCGGCGAGGCGATCCTCGACGGTCGCCTCCAACCGGGCGCCCACCTTCGCGACCACGAGCTCGCAGGATGGCTCGGCGTGTCCCGCACGCCCGTCCGCGAGGCGTTGCAGCGTCTCGAGCGCACGGGCCTCGTCGAAGTGGCGCCCAACCGCTACACGCGCGTGTCGATCCCTGACGCGAAGCTCATCGCAGAGACGCACGAGTTCGCGGTCTTCGCCCTCGGCAACGTCGTCCACATCGCACTGAGCCGCTGCTCCGACGAAGTGCTCGCCGAGGCGCTCGCCGACATCGACACGATCATCGCGGCATCCCGCGTCGACGATCACGCGGCCGTCATCGACGCGAGCGCCGACCTGTTCGAGGCAATGACCCTCGCGACCGACAATCGGGCGTTCCGTCGGCTCATGGACGAGGCCGAGATCGCGATCCGTCGCAATCTGCGCGGCTGGAATCCGCTTCTGGAGTGTCCCATCGCGCGCACGGACGCCTACCTCGCCTTCCGCAGCGCCGTGGCCGCACGCGACGGCGATGCCGCCGAGCGGGCGCTGCGCGCCGTGCACGGCCTGGCCTGAGGGTTCACGTGAGCGAGAGGGCTCGCTACGGTGGGCGCGTGGCCCACATAGAGCTGCGCGAGCTGGACGACGACGACCTCGACGCGATCTTCGAGATGATGCGCGACGCCGAGGCCGTCGAGATGGCCGCGTTCACGGCATCCGACCCCGACGACCGGGCTGCCTTCGACGCGTGGATCGCGCGCGAGCGCGCGTCGACGGATGTCGCGCTGCTCGTCGTCACCGAGCGCGGCGGGTTCGCAGGAACCGCGGGGGTGTTCACCGTGGACGGCGACCGCGAGGTGACGTTCTGGATCGCGCGGCACGCGTGGGGCCGCGGCGTCGCGACCGCGGCGCTGCGCCTGCTGATCGCGCGCGAGCCGATCCGGCCGCTCTTCGCCCGCACCGCGGTGCACAACGCCCGGTCCCTCGCGGTGCTCGAGCACTGCGGCTTCACCGAGGTGTCGCGGACGCTCTCGTATGCGCCGGGCGTCGGCCGCGACGTGGAGGAAGCGCTCCTGACGCTCGTGCCGGCTCTCGACGGGGCCTGAGCGCTCCTTGCTTCACGCGCTCCGGTTCGCCCGCGCGGACGAGGGCGCGTCGGCGAGTGCCGAGACGACGGGGCACGGCGCGTCCGGGTCGATGCACTCGACCGCGAGCAGACTCTGGACGGCGGCGCGCGTGCGGCGCAGGTCGTCGATGCGACTGTCGAGATCTCTCAGCTTCGCCTCGGCGACCGCGGCGACATCCGCTCGACTCACGGTGCCGCGTCGCGCCTGCGCCGAGTAGCCCGCGAACTCGGCGAGCTCGGCGAGGGTGAAGCCGAGCTCCTGCCCGCGACGCAGGAACCTCACGTAGCGCAGCGACTCCTCGTCGTAGTCGCGATAGCCGGTCCCCGTGCGGTCGGGCTCGGGGAGCACGCTGCAGCGCTCGTAATAGCGGATGGTCGACACCTTGACTCCGGCGCGACGGGAGAGCTCTGCGATCCGCATCGTCCCAACCTAGGCCGCTACCCCGGCGAGCGCGCCCGCCCGGCGCTGCCTCGCGCGCACGGCGACGGCTGCACCCTGGACGAGGGCCCACGCGAGCTCGAGGACGAGCATGACGGCGACGAGGGGCGAGGCCCCCGCGGCGAGCGCGCTCAGCATGCCGATCGAGAAGAAGACGCGGGCGCCGATGTCGGCGGTCCCCGCGGCGAACGACGGACGGACGAGGCGGAGGATCGACCAGACGACGACGAGCCCGCCCATCAGATTCGCGAACATGACGGCGTAGACATCGCCCGAATCGGGCGTCGTGCCCGGCAATCCGAGCTGATCGTGCAGCGCCGCGAGCGCATCGAAGAGCCACCGGGCCGTGAACGGGAGCGCGAAGAGGGACGTCACGACGAGGTCGTAGACGGCGGATGCCCGGACGATCCTGATGAGCTGTGCGTGGGTCATGCCACCGATCGTGGAGCCTGCACCCGGGTGCAGAGTCAAGTCGGGCCCGCCCAGTGGAGTTCACAGCAGCACCATGCGCAGGAATGGAGATGGCCCCCGGTGAACCGGGGGCCATCTCCATTTCGTGCGCGAGGGGGGAGTTGAACCCCCACGCCCTTTCGGGCACTGGCACCTGAAGCCAGCGCGTCTGCCTATTCCGCCACTCGCGCGAACCGCGGCTTCCGAAGCCGCCGCGGATCAACCTCCCGAGGATATCACGGAGACACGGACCACCCGAATCGAACGACAGCCGTCCACGGGCATCCCAGCCACGTTGACTAGCATGTACGCACCGGCCCGCCTGCCTGAGGAGTCTTGTGGGACTACTTGACAGCTTCGAGAAGGGTCTCGAGCGCGCAGTGAACAGCGCGTTCGCGAAGACCTTCCGCAGCGGCATTCAACCTGTCGAGATCGCTTCCGCCCTTCGGAGCGAGCTCGACAAGAAGGCCGCTGTCGTCAGCCGCGACCGCATTCTGGCGCCCAACTCGTTCACGGTGCGCCTCTCGCCCGCCGACGACGACAAGATGGCGTCGCTCGGCTCGGCGTTGGGCCACGAGCTCGACACGCTCGTGCAGAAGCACGCGAAGGCGCAGGGGTACTCGTTCGCGGGCCCCGTGACGATCTCGCTCGAGCGCGACGACCAGCTCTCGACGGGAACGCTCCGCGTCGACTCCGCGTCGGCGGAGGGCCGCGTGTCGTGGCGCGGCGTCGTCGACATCGCGGGGACGCGGCATCCACTCGTCAAAGCGCGCACCGTCATCGGCCGCGGAAGCGACGCCGACATCACGATCGCCGACGCGGGCACCAGCAGGCGGCACGTCGAGATACTGTGGGACGGCTCGCGCGCGATGGTGCGCGACATGAACTCGACCAACGGCACACTTCTCGATGGGCGCAAGGTGAGCGAGGCGGCGCTCGCGCCCGACTCGACCGTCACGATCGGCCGCACAGACATCGTCTTCCACGTCATCGCACAGGCCGCGCCGTCGCTGCCTCCCAAGCCGCCACTGCCGTCCGATGTCACGCGCGCGTTCGACATCCGCGAAGGAGGGCCCCTGCCGTGAGCGAGCTGACGCTCCTCCTCCTGCGCATCGGCTTCCTCGTGCTGCTGTGGGCCTTCGTGTTCGCGGTCGTCTATTCGCTGCGGGCCGACCTCTTCGGGGTCAAGGTGCGGCGCATGCCCGAGCCGCAGGCTGCGGCGACGCCCGCTCCTGCACCGGCCCGGGCGACGGCATCCGGCCCCGCTCCTGCTCCCGCGGCGCCCGTGAAGGGCGGCAAGGCGACCACCGCGACCGCGTCGCGCATCGTCATCACGAGCGGACCCAAGGCGGGCCTCGAGCTGCCGCTCGGCACCGAGCCCCTCACGATCGGCCGCTCGAGCGAGTCGGGTCTCGTGATCCGCGACGACTACACCTCGAGCCACCACGCGCGCCTGCTGCTGTGGGGCGACCAGTGGATGCTGCAGGACCTCGACTCGACCAACGGCACGTGGCACGACGGTGTCCGCGTCACGACTCCCGTCCCGATCGTCGTCGGCGCACCCATCAAGGTGGGCGCCACGACCTTCGAAATGCGGAAGTAGCGGCGGTCCACCGGCATATGGTCTTCCAGGGCTCGAGCGTCGCGATCTCGCACACCGGCAAGGTGCGCTCCAACAATCAGGACTCCGGCTATGCCGGATCGAACCTGTTCGCCGTCGCCGACGGCATGGGAGGGCACGCGGGCGGCGACGTCGCCTCGAGCCTCGCGATCGCACGCCTGCAGCTGCTCGACCAGCCATACGACGCGACGTCGCAGGCCGAGCGGGCGCTGCGCGAGGCCATCTCGGATGCCGCCGGCGAGCTGAGCGACACGGTCCGCATCCGGCCCGAGCTCGCGGGCATGGGCACGACGGTCAGCGCGCTCGTGATGGTCGACCAGTACGCCGTCATCGCCCACATCGGCGACTCGCGGATCTACCTCTACCGCGACGAGACGCTGACCCAGATCACGACCGACCACACCTTCGTGCAGCGCCTCGTCGACTCGGGACGCATCACTCCGGAAGAGGCGCGCTACCACCCGCGGCGGTCCGTCCTGATGCGCGTGCTCGGCGACATGGACACCGATCCCGAGGTCGACACGTTCATCATGCCGACGCAGCCGGGTGACCGGTGGCTGCTGTGCTCCGACGGCCTCTCCGGCGTCGTCGACGAGCCGCACATGCAGAAGGCGCTCGCGCAGGGGCTCCCGCCGGGCCGCACGGCCGACAATCTGCTGCGGCAGGCGCTCGACGGCGGGGCGCCCGACAACGTCACGATCGTCCTCGTGGATGTCGGGGGGCAGCATCCGCTCTTCTCGGGAACCCCCACGATCGTGGGGTCCGCCTCGAATCCGCTCGGCATCGAGGTGCCGGCGGCCCGCTCCGGCCGCGGCAATTGGCTGCACCCCGTGCGGCAGGCCGCGAACGAGCCGTCGCACTTCGAGCCGGCCGCCGAGTTCCTCGAGGAGCTCATCGAAGAGGACCGACGGCGCAGCCGCCGTCGCCGGATCGGCTGGATCGTCGGCGTCGCGCTCGCCCTCCTGCTGCTCTCGGCCGCGATCGGACTCGCCTACCAGTGGACGCAGACCCGCTACTTCGTGGGCTCTGACGAGGACACCGTCGTGATCTACCAGGGCATCCAGCAGGATCTCGGGCCGATCTCTCTCTCGACGCCCTACCAGGACACCGGCATCCCGCTCGACGACCTCTCGGAGTTCGCACGGGCGACGGTGGAGCAGACGATCCCCGCGTCGTCGCTGCAGCACGCGCAGCGGATCGTCGCGAGTCTCGCCGATTCGACGGGGACGAGCGGATGACGCCTGCCGATTCGAACGCCACGAGCCCCGTGAACGCGGTCAACGCCGACACGAGCGTCGTCCGCGCGCTCGGGCGCATCCGGGTTCCGCAGACGCAGCGCAACCGCGAGCTCGCGCTGCTGATCTTCGCGTTCACGATCAACGCCGGCGCGGTCGCCCTCGTCCAGCTCGGTGCGACGGACGCGATCGACTGGCTCTTCCTCGTGTACTGCGGCGGGCTCACGGCGCTCGTTCTCGCCCTGCACATCGTGCTGCGCCTGCGGGCGAGGGATGCCGATCCCTTCGTCGTGCCGATCGCGACGCTGTTGACGGGCCTCGGCATCGCGATGATCTACCGCATCGACATCGCGGTCGAGCTGCACGGGTGGGACGCCGCCTCGACGCGCCAGCTGGCGTGGACGGCCATCGCGGTCGTCGGCGCCGTGCTCGTCGTGGTCTTCCTGCGCAATTACCGCGTGCTCTTCCGCTACACCTACATCGCGGGCCTCGTCGGCATCCTGCTGCTGCTGCTGCCGATCATTCCGGGGCTCGGCGCGGACGCCAACGCCGACGTGTGGGTCGACCTCGGCATCTTCTCGTTCCAGCCCGGTGAGCTCGCGAAGATCGCCCTCGGCATCTTCTTCGCCGGCTACCTCGTGCGCACGCGTGAGTCGCTCAGCTCGGTCGGCACGCGCTTCCTCGGTATGACGTGGCCGCGCGCGCGTGAGCTGGGGCCGCTCCTGGTCATCTGGCTCGTCTCGCTCGCGATCATCGTCCTGCAGCGCGACCTGGGCACGGGCCTGCTCATCTTCGGCATGTTCGTCGCGATGCTCTACGTCGCGACCGGCAAGACGAGCTGGGTCGTCATCGGCGTCGGCCTCGCTTTCGTGGGCGCCTTCCTCGCGTCGCGCGTGCTGCCGTACGTGCAGGGCCGGTTCCAGAACTGGCTCGACGCCTTCAACCCCGACGTCATCGAGGCGACGGGCGGCAGCTATCAGCTCGTGCAGGGCATCTTCGGCCTCGCGCAGGGCGGGCTCGTCGGCACGGGCCTCGGCCAGGGCCGCCCCTACATCACGCCGCTCTCCCAGAGCGACTACATCCTGCCGAGCCTCGGCGAAGAGCTGGGCCTCATCGGGGTCTTCGCGATCCTGTGCCTGTACATGGTGTTCGCGAGCCGCGGCATCCGCATCGGCCTCGCGGGACAGGACGACTTCGGCAAGCTCCTCGCGACGGGTCTCTCGTTCACGATCGCGCTGCAGGTGTTCATCATGGTCGGAGGCGTCACCCGCGTCATCCCGCTCACGGGACTCACGACCCCGTTCCTCGCAGCCGGCGGATCGTCGCTCGTCGCGAACTGGATCATCGTCGCGCTGCTCCTGCGCATCTCGGACGCCGTGCGCAGCCGACCGCGGGTGGTGATCGGGTGACGAAAGCCCTTCGATACGGCCGCTTCCCGGCCTGCTCAGGAACCGGTTCGTTCCTCACTCCGACGAGGTGCAGCCTGTGACGAAAGAGCTCCGCCGCCTCAGCATCGTGATGCTCGCGATGTTCCTCGCGCTGTTCGTCTCGACGAGCTGGATCCAGGTCGTCCAGGCCGAGACGCTCGCCGAGAATCCGCGCAACACCCGCGCCCTGTACGACTCGTACCAGGTGCAGCGCGGCTCGATCATCGCGAGCGGCGCCGCGATCGCGACATCCGTCCCCTCGGACGACGTGTACTCGTGGCAGCGCACCTACACCGACGCACCGATGTGGAGCCAGGTGACGGGCTGGATCAACCCCGCGCTCGGCTCGGCGCGGGGCATCGAGCTCGACATGAACCAGGAGCTCAGCGGCACCGCGGGTTCGCAGTTCCTCGCGCGCATCGAGCAGATCGTGACGGGTCAGCCCCAGCGCGGATCCAACGTCGTCCTGTCGCTGGATGCCGCGACGCAGCGCGCCGCGTTCGAGGCGCTCGGCGACCTGCAGGGCGCCGTCATCGCGATCGAGCCGTCCACGGGCCGTGTCCTCGCGATGGTCTCGAGCCCGACGTTCGACACCAACCTGCTCGCGTCGCACAGCGCACGCGAGGCGAACGCCTACTACGACGGTCTCGACGCCGACCCGTCGCATCCGCTCTTCAACCGCACGATCGGCGGAGACCTCAACCCGCCGGGATCGACGTTCAAGCTCGTCGTCGCCTCGGCGGCCCTCGCCTCCGGCGACTACACGCCCCAATCGGCTCTGCCCAACCCCGCCTCGTACACGCTGCCGCAGTCGAGCAACGTCGTCTTCAACTCGACGGGTGGCGCGTGCGGCCCCGGCGAGACGGTCACGATCGCCGACGCGCTGCGGTTCAGCTGCAACATCCCGTTCGCAGAGCTCGCCGTCCAACTGGGCGATGCCGCGATCCGCGACGAGGCCGAGAAGTACGGCTTCAACCAGTCGTTCGAGCTGCCGCTCGTCTCGACGCCCTCGAGCTACCCGCGCGCACTCGACGACCCGCAGACGGCGCTGACGGGATTCGGCCAGGGCCAGGTCACCGCCACGCCGCTGCAGATGGCGATGGTCTCGGCGGGCATCGCCAACGGAGGAGTGGTCATGAACCCACGAATGGTCGACAGCGTCCTGGCACCGGATCTCTCGGTTCAGCAGACGTTCGAGAGCACCGAGTTCAGGCGAGCGCTCGACGCGGATCTGGCCGCCGAGATGGTCGCGATGATGGTCGCGAATGTCAGTGACGGCGCCGCATCGGGTGCAAGAATAGACGGCGTCGAGGTGGCCGGTAAGACCGGGACCGCCGAGAACGGCGACAGTCAGCCGTTCACGTTGTGGTTCACAGGCTTCGCTCCGGCGGAGAACCCGGACGTCGCGGTTGCGGTCGTCGTCGAGAACGGCGGCGGACAGGGTCAGACGGGCAGCGGCAACACGATCGCGGCGCCGATTGCGAAGAAGGTCATGGAGGCGGTGCTGGGACGATGAGACCGACGCAGGGTGCGACTTTCGGCGGACGCTACGAACTGGATTCCCGGATCGCCATCGGCGGCATGGGCGAGGTCTGGGAGGCCACCGACCACGTCATCGGCCGGACGGTCGCGATCAAGATCCTCAAAGACGAGTACATGGGCGACCCCGGGTTCCTCGAGCGCTTCCGCGCCGAGGCCCGCCACGCGGCACTCGTCAACCACGAGGGCATCGCGAGCGTCTTCGACTACGGCGAGGAGAACGGCTCCGCCTTCCTCGTGATGGAGCTCGTGCCGGGCGAAGCCCTCTCCACGATCCTCGAGCGCGACGGGCAGCTGTCGACCGACAAGACCCTCGATATCGTCGCCCAGACCTCTGCGGCGCTCCAGGCCGCCCACTCCGCGGGCCTCGTGCACCGCGACATCAAGCCGGGCAACCTGCTCATCACGCCCGACGGCCGCGTCAAGATCACCGACTTCGGCATCGCGCGCATCGCCGACCAGGTGCCGCTCACGGCGACCGGCCAGGTCATGGGAACGGTGCAGTACCTGTCGCCCGAGCAGGCGTCCGGCCACCCGGCCTCGCCCGCGACCGACACGTACTCGCTCGGCATCGTCGCCTACGAGTCCCTCGCCGGCAAGCGCCCCTTCACGGGCGAGTCGCAGGTCGCGATCGCGATGGCCCAGATCAATGAGCAGCCGCCGCCGCTGCCGCCGACCGTCGCGTCCCCCGTGCAGAACCTCGTCATGGCGATGATCGCCAAGAAGCCCGAGGAGCGTCCCGGAACGGCATCGGCCGTCGCGCGCGCCGCGACGGCGCTTCGCAGAGGGGATGTCGCGGCCGCCGCCGCCGCTGTGCCCGCGATCGCGACGGGAGCTGCACCCGTCGACGACGTGACGCAGCTTCTCGGCGCGACCGACACGTCGACCGCCACGCGTCTGCTGCCAGAGGCTGTGCCGGGCGGCGTCGAAGAGGGCGAGAAGCGCAAGCGCAGCCCGTGGACGTGGCCTCTCATCGCGCTCATCGTGCTCCTCCTGCTCGTGCTCGGCGGAACGCTGTGGGCGATCTTCGCGAACAACGAGGACGATCCCGAGCCGTCCTCGTCTTCGACCCCGTCGGAGTCGCGCACCTCGGCGACGCCGACGCCGTCGGCGACGCGCATCGACATCGACGCGCTCGCGCTCGACGGCATGAACTGCGACGAGGCGAGCACGAAGGCCAAGGCCGCGGGCGTCGAGTCCGTCACCTGCACGCCCGGCGACGCCGCCCCTTCGGCCGACCAGGCCGGCCTCGTCTACCGCATCGCCCCGACCGGGAGCATCGAGCCGACGCAGCTGCTGACGCTGACCTTCTACTCCGACCAGACCCCGCTGAGCGCGCCCGGCGCGCCGCGGCTCTCGTCGCCCGTCACGGTGGGCTCGAGCGTCACGGTCGCATGGGACGGGTACTCGTGCCCGTCGGGAGCCGGTTCGCCGAGTTCCTACAACTTCACCGCGACGCGGGGCCAGTTCGCCAACGGCCAGTCGACGAGCTCGTTCCCCGGAGACGCGCGGTCGGCGCCGCTCACCGTCACGGGCGCCGAAGGCGAGACGGTCATCGTCACGTACACGGTGGACTGCACAGGCAACAACGAGAAGCGCACGTCGCCGGCATCGCCCGAGGCGAACGCCCAGATCGCCGGAGCGGCCACCCCCGCACCGGAGGCCACGACCACCGGCAGCGACTGAGGGGTCGCGGCGGGGTCGGCTAGGCTGGCTCTGCCACACCCAGGGAGTGATCGTTGACAGCTGAGCCGCGCGTTCTTTCTGGGCGCTACCGCGTCGACGAGCCGATCGGCCGTGGTGGCATGGCGAGCGTCTACAAGGGCTACGACCTGACGCTCGGCCGGGTCGTGGCGATCAAGGTGCTCAAGCGCGACCTCGCGAACGACAACACGTTCCGCACACGGTTCCGCCTCGAGGCACAGGCCGCGTCGCGCATGTCGCACCCCACGATCGTGCGCGTCTACGACGCCGGCGAAGACAGCGAGATGGCGCCGGACGGCACCGTCAGCCCCGTGCCGTTCATCGTCATGGAGCTCGTCCAGGGGTCGCTCCTCAAGGACGTGATCTCCGAGGGTCCGGTCCCCGTCGCGGACGCGATCCGCTACGTCGACGGCATCCTCGAGGCGCTCGAGTACTCCCACCGCGCCGGCGTCGTGCACCGCGACATCAAACCCGGCAACGTCATGGTCACCCCCGCAGGGCAGATCAAGGTCATGGACTTCGGCATCGCCCGCGCCGTCTCCGACTCCTCCTCGACCGTCGCCGAGACGACGCAGATCCTCGGTACGGCCGCCTACTTCTCTCCCGAGCAGGCCAAGGGCGAGCCTGTCGACGCGCGCGCCGACCTCTACTCGGCCGGTGTCGTGCTCTACGAGCTGCTGTCCGGCCGTCAGCCGTTCCGCGGCGAGTCGCCCGTCGCCGTCGCCTACCAGCACGTGAGCGAGACGCCGGTGGCGCCGTCCGAGATCAACGCGTCGGTTCCGCGCGCCCTCGACGCGATCGCGTTGCGCGCCCTCGCCAAGGACCCCTTCCAGCGCTATCAGGATGCCGCGTCCTTCCGCGAGGCGCTCGACGCGACGATCGACGGGAAGTCCCCGTCGAAGCGGCAGGTGGGCGCCCTCACGAGCGAGCTCTACGGACCGAATCCGCGCCAGGCGGCAGAGACGGCACGGTCGCTGCGTCAGCTCAGCACCGACACGACGATGAAGCGCACGCAGGCCGGCCCTCCGGTCGCGTGGATCTGGGCGGGCGTCGCGGTGCTCGCGGTGCTGCTCATCTCAGTCTTCTTCTGGGTCACGACGATCCGTCCCGGCACGCAGGTGCCGAGCAACGCGCGGATCGTGCCGGACGTCACCGACATGGGCTACGACCGCGCGAATTCGATACTCGAAGAGGAGGACCTGCTCGCGTACCGCGTCGACGAGCCGAGCAGCGAGATCGCGGAAGGCAACGTCATCCGCACGGATCCCGAAGCGGGCACCTCGGTGGCGCCGGGACAGCAGGTGCGGGTCTACGTCTCGGAGGGACAGGAGATGGTCGTCGTCCCCACTCTGCAGGGATTGGGTGAGGATGCCGCGCGCTCGGCGCTCGAGACGGCGAAGCTGGCCGCGGGCTCGGTGACGCCGCGCAACGATCCCGGCCTCGCGGCCGGCACTGTCCTGTCGTCGACACCCGCCGCCGGCACGGAGGTCGCGGTCGGGACTGTCGTGAACCTCGTTGTCGCGACGGGCATGGTCACGATCGTGGATTACGCGGGCTACACCGTCGAAGCCGCGCAGCGCGAGCTGTCGGATCCGTCGATCGGCCTCGAAGTCGTCACGGCGGAAGACACGACGTGTCCCGCGACCGACCCGCAGACGGTCAAACAGCAGTCGCTGCCGCCGGGCGACGTGCCCGTCCACTCGACGATCACGCTGACCTTCTGCTCCGGCACCTGACGCCCGACCACGGTCGCTGAGCTCGCCGAAGCGTCGAAGCCGAGCTACCGGTGAGGAGTCAGCGCGGCGCCGCGGGCAGCGGCATCCGTCATCCCCGTGCTCTCGAGCCAATTGCCGAGCAGTCGGTGCCCGCCCTGCGTCAGCACCGCTTCAGGGTGGAACTGCACACCCTCGATGGGCAGCGAGCGATGCCGCAGTCCCATGATGACGCCGCTGTCGGTCCAGCTCGTCACGGTGAGCGCCGCGGGCACCGACGCGGGCACGACGGCCAGCGAGTGGTACCGCGTCGCGGTGAAAGGGTCGGGGAGCCCGGCATAGAGCGGATCGCCGCCGTGGTGCACCGACGACGTCATGCCGTGCATGAGCTCGGACGCATGATCCACCGTCGCGCCGAAGGCGACGGCGATCGCCTGGTGTCCGAGGCACACGCCGAGCAGCGGGATGCCGCGCTCCGCCGCCGCGTGGACGACGGGGATCGACGCTCCCGCGTTCTCGGGCGTTCCGGGACCCGGAGACAGCAGCACGCTTTTGCAGCCTGCCAGGAGGCGCGGGACGTCGCCCGGTGCGATCGCATCTGCCTCCACGAGCCGCGTGCGAGCGCCGAGCTCGTGCAGGTAGCCGACCAGGGTGTGGACGAAGCTGTCGTGGTTGTCGACGACCAGGACAGCGCCGTCGGTCATTCGACCGTCACTTCCTGGGGCACGACGAAGCTGCCGACCCAGGGGAAGACGTAGACGAAGAGCCCGTACAGCACGGCGGCCGCGAGGATCGCTAGGATGATGACGCGCAGCCACCAGGGACCGGGGATGATGCGCCAGAGTGCCGCGTACATCAGGCGACCCCTCCCGTCAGTGAAGCGGGCGCCCCCGCCGAGCGGGGCGTGAAGTTCTCGAAGACGCTGTAGGCGACGATGCGCTCGGCCATGGAGTACATGGGACTGCAGCTCGTCATCGTGAGATACCGGTCGTTCGCGGCGACGCCCGTCTCCTGCGGAACAGGGAGGATCACCTCGACGGCGCTCGGCTCGACGTACTCGAGCGTGCGGAAGCGGTAGGTGTACCACCCGTCAGGCGTCTCGACGACGATGGCGTCCCCCACTCGGAGCTCGGCGATCCGGTTGAAGGGCTTGCCCCACGTCGTACGGTGCGCCGCGACGGCGAAGTTGCCCTCTTCGCCCGGCATCTGGGTGCCGGGGTAATGGCCGATGCCGATGGGGTCGAGGGTGTTGGCGCGTGTCACGCCGCCCGCGACATTGATGTTGTACTCAGGCCCGAAGCGCGGGATGTGCATCGTCGCGAACGTCTGGGCGTCGTCGGGCTGCGGCAGGATGATCGGCTCCGCCGTCGTGTCGGCGGGCGCGGGGGTCTCGGTCACCTCGGGCGAGGCGGCGATCTGCTCTTCGTACTCGCGCTGCCACTCATCACTCTGGGCGTCGGCCTGCTGCGTGCGCTCGGCGCCGTAGATGACGTCGCCGATCCACAGCTGCCACGCCACGAAGAGGAGCGTGACGACGCCCAGCGTGATGAGGATCTCGCCGAGGACGCCGACGACGGAAGGGCGTCGCGCGTGCTGTGCGCGCCGACGTGTGCGGGCTCGCGAAGCATCCGCCTCGCCGGCCGGCTGCGCCGATTGCGCCGCGTCATCCACAGAGGGATTCTAGGTCAGGGGCTGGGCACGAGGCTGACGGTAGACTGGGCGCTATGGCACGTTCTGGCAAAGACGAGGATCTCGTCGAACGCAGCGAGGGCGAAGCGGCCCCCAACCCCGTCTGGTTCAAGCCCGTGATGATCGGGCTCATGCTGGTCGGTCTGGTGTGGGTGCTCGTGTTCTACCTGAGCGGCATGGCATATCCGATTCCGGGCATCGGTGCTTGGAACCTCGTGATCGGCTTCGGCATCGCCTTCATCGGCTTCCTCATGACGACAAGGTGGCGCTGACCCGCAGCACCACCTCCGACTTCCGGCCGAGACGCACATGTTGCGTCTCGGCCGCTTTCTTTGGCGGGTGTGACACTAATTACACGCGTGTGATTCATCCCCACCTGTGGATGAACCTGTGGATAACTTCCCGCTACGCGGGAAGTTATCCGTCTCGATACGGCGCTGCGCGCCTACTCGACGACCGGTTTCGATAGAACGTGCTTCGCACGGACCGTCAGTACAGGAGCGGCGGGATCGCGAGCAGGGCGATGCAGCCGACCGCCACGCCGACGAGCAGCCAGATCTGCAGCGCGCGCTGGGAGCGCTGGCGCGTGCGGGCGTAGATGAATCCGACGAGTCCGCCGACGAGCAGTCCGCCGAGATGCGCCTGCCACGAGACGGCGATTGCGTCGAGCGCATCGGCGAACGAGCCGCGCCCGATGCTCGAGATGAGCGCGACGGCGAACGGCCACAGGAAGTTGATGCCGATGACGATCGCGATCATGCGGATGTTGGCGCCGATGTGCCGGCCGATCACGAGCAGGGCCCCGAAGAGGCCGAAGATCGCGCCGGAGGCGCCGACGACCCACACGCCCGGGGCGAGGAGCGCGACGGCGACGGAGCCGCCGAGCCCGGCGAGGAAGTAGAGCACGAGGTATCGCCAGTGGCCGAGGAGCGGCTCGAGGCTGCGTCCGATGTAGAACACCGCGAGCATGTTCAGCGCCATGTGGAAGAAGCTTCCGTGCACGAAGAGCACGGTGATGAGCCGCCACGGCTGCATCGGCACGGGACCGCCCGGCCACACGAAGTAGCTGTTGAAGGCGAGCCAGTTCTCGACGATCGTGCCGAAGCCCGGAATGAGCTGCAGGACGTAGACGACGGCCGTCACGAGGATGATGCCGTACGTGACGAGCGGCCGGGAATCGGTCGCGAACGCCATCGGCTGCGACCGGGACCACCGACGCTCGGCCTTGCGCTGGACTTCCGTCTGCGCTTTCTGCTGGTCCTTGATGCACTCAGGGCAGATGACGCCGACGGCGCCCTGCGTCTGGCATTCGGGGCAGATCGTGCGCAGGCATCGCTGGCAGAGCACGAAGCTCACGCGATCGGGATGCCGGTAGCAGAAGTTGTCGCTGTTGCGGCGGAACGCGTCGGTGGTCACGGGCGAGGGAGAGGGTGCCCGCGTCAGGCCGCGACGATGTCGATCGACTCGAGGACGACAGGCTCGATCGGACGGTCTCCGGCACCCGTCGGCACCTGGGCGATCGCGTCGACGACAGCGCGGGAGGCGGCATCCGCAACCTCGCCGAAGATCGTGTGCTTGCCTTGGAGCCACGGGGTCGGGTCGGTCGTGATGAAGAACTGCGAGCCGTTCGTGCCCTCGGGCTTGCCCGTGATGGCGTTGCGACGCAGGCCGGCGTTGGCCATCGCGAGGATGTACGGCTTCTGGAAGTCGAGCTCGGGGTGGATCTCGTCGTTGAACGTGTACCCCGGTCCGCCCGTGCCCTGACCGAGCGGGTCGCCGCCCTGGATCATGAAGTTGGGGATGATGCGGTGGAAGACGACGTCCTTGTAGAGCGGGCCCTCGCCGGCCTGACCCGTCGCCGGGTTCTTCCACTCACCGGTGCCGTCGGCGAGGCCGGTGAAGTTACCGACCGTGCGGGGCGCGTGGTCCCCGAAGAGGTTGACGACGATGTCGCCGTGGTTGGTGTGCAGGGTCGCGACCGCGGTAGGGGTGGGCATGTGTACATTCTCGCAGAGTTCCTTGCAACCCCTCTCGTGTGAGGCCCCGTCTGGCAATATGGTCAACACCACATCCCCCATCGACAGGGAGGGCCCCGTGAGCCTCAGCCGCAAGCGCAAGAAGGAACTCCACAAGCTTCAGGACCAGGCGTCGCGCCTGTGGGAGGCCCAGCAGGTCCTCGTGAGCGACGCCGCCGACATCGCGCGCGAAGCGCGTCGGCAGGCCGGCAACTACGGCCGTGAGCAGATCGTGCCCCAGGCGCGCGACACGTACGGGAAGTACGCCGCGCCGTACGTCGACCGCGGCGTGGCCGTCTCCAAGCACGTCGTGAACGACAAGGTCGTTCCCGCTGCGGGTGCCGTCGTCGGCTCCGCGCTCTCGGTGTGGGATGCCGCCAACGAGACGCGCGCGAAGCTCTCGGGCGGCCGCATCCCGCTGCCCGCGATCATCGAGCCGCCCAAGCGCGGAATCGGCGCAGGCGGCATCATCGCGATCATCTTCGGTGTGGCCGCGGCCCTCGGCGTCGCGTACGCCGCATGGCAGACGCTGCGCGCCGACGACGAGCTCTGGGTCGCGGACGACCCGCTCCGCGCACCCGACGCGTGACGGACGATCCGACAGCGCGCGTCAGAGAGGCGGCATCCGCTCGCGATCTGAACGTCGAGATCCGCGAGCGGCCCGCCGCGAAGAGTCTGCCCGAAGCAGCGGAGCTGCTCGGCATCGCCCCCGCGGGCATCGTCAAGACGCTCGTGGTCAAGCGCAGCGACGACACGTATCTGTTCGCGCTCGTCCCGGGCGACCGGGCGATCTCGTGGCCGAAGCTGCGCGCTGTCGTCGGCGTCAACAAGCTGCAGCTGCCGGATCCCGAGCGCGCGCTGGCCGCGACCGGCTACGAGCGCGGCACGATCGTGCCGATCGGCAGCGCGACCGAGTGGCCCGTCTTCGCGGACGAGCGCATCGTCGGCGAGCGCATCGCGATGGGTGCCGGCGCGCACGGGTACAGCCTGTTCGTGCAGGCCGACGACCTCATCGCCTCGTTCGGCGCGACGGTCGCCGACATCTCGCAGCCGATCGAGTAGCCCGCCGGGCGAGGCATCCCGTCCCCGTCAGCGCAGCCCCGCCATCGACAGCGCGATGTCGACGAGCTTGACGCGATGCAGGTCGTCGATCGCGGGCAGCGGAAACCAGTCAGCGCGATCCGTCGTGCCACCGACCTCGTGCCGAAGCCGACCGCCCTTGACGGTCGCGCGGTAGACGATCCGCAGCGTGTGCAGGGGACTCGTCGACCCGTCGGGGATGCGATGGGCGGGCGGGATGACGCGCGAATGGATGCCGAGGAGCTCGCCGATCTCGACCCGATAGCCCGTCTCCTCGAAGACTTCGCGGCGCGCCGCGTATTCGGGGTCCTCCCCCGCTTCGAGACCGCCGCCGGGCATCGTCCAGGCGGCCTTGCGGCCTTCGTTCCAGTGGGCGAGCAGCACCCGCCGGTCGTCATCGACCACGACGGCGTACGCAGCGACGCGCAGATCCATGCTTCACCCTAAACCGGGCGGGCACAGACCGAAGAACGAAGAAGCCGGCTCCCTGAGGGAACCGGCTTCTTCATCCTGGTGGAGCCTAGGAGTCCCCGGCTCCCTCCACGCGCCGCTTCGCGTCGCGCGGAGCCTCTGAGCCGTGGGCCCGCCGAACGACGGCTTCGCCGCCAGTTCGAATCGCAGTGCCCGATAATCGGAAGAAGCCGGCCCCTAGCGGGACCGGCTTCTTCCGATGGTGGAGCCTAGGAGATTCGAACTCCTGACATCCTGCTTGCAAAGCAGGCGCTCTACCAACTGAGCTAAGGCCCCTGAATGGGTGGTGAGTGGGGGTACCAGGACTTGAACCTGGGACCTCTTCATTATCAGTGAAGCGCTCTAACCGCCTGAGCTATACCCCCGATTGTGCGACGCTTTCGCGTCGGCAACCTTGAAGACTTTACCTGACGCACGCCGAATTCTCGAATCGAGGCCGGCGCGCGGCATCCGTCCGCGTCAGTTGCTCGTGAACCCGACGAGCAGTCCGCCCGTGATCTTGACCGCGAGGTTGTAGATGCCCGCGATGACCGCGCCGAGCACCGTGACGACGACGAGGTTGAGGATCGCGACGATCGCACCGACCGCCATGACCTGCGGGAGGCCTACGAACTGGCTCAGGGTGACGCCGCCGTCCGAGAAGCTCTGGAAGAACTCGTCGACGCGCGAGATGAGGCCCGTCGCCTGCACGACCATGAAGATCATGAAGAAGGACACGACCGTGACGATGGCGATCGCGACTGCCGCGAGGAACGACAGTTTCACCGCCGACCAGAAGTCGATGTAGACCAGACGCAGGCGGACCTGCTTGGCGCTGCTCTTGTGGCTCGACTTCTTGGCGAGCTTGTCGGCTACGGTGCTCATGCGTCAGTACTCTCCTGGGGGATCTCGGCGGAGGCCTCGGGAGCCGGGGACTCCTGGTCCTCGGCGGCCTCTGCATCGGCCAATCCGCGCTCGCCGTTGCGCGCGATCGCGATGATGCGATCGTCGTCGTCGGGGCGGGCGAAGACGACACCCATGGTGTCGCGGCCCCTGGCGGGCACCTCGGCCACGGCAGAGCGTACCACCTTGCCGCTGGCAAGAACCACCAAGACCTCGTCGTCCTCGGCGGCGATGAGGCCGCCCGCGAGGTCGCCGCGATCGTCGTTGAGCTTGGCCACCTTGATGCCGATTCCACCGCGCGTCTGGCCGCGATACTGGGCGACTTCGGTGCGCTTGGCCCAGCCTCCCTCCGTCACGACGAAGACGAATCCGTCGTCGCGGACGAACGATGCGGAGAGCAGGCTGTCGTGACCGCGGAAGGACATTCCCTTCACGCCCTCGGTCGAACGACCCATCGGGCGCAGGGCCTCATCCGTCGCGGTGAAGCGGAGCGACATCCCGTGCCGGCTGATGAGCAGCAGGTCGTCACCCTCGTCGACGAGCAGCGCGCTGACGACTTCGTCGTCCTCGCGGAGGCGGATGGCGATGACGCCGCCCTGGCGGTTCGTGTCGTACTCGGTGAGCCGCGTCTTCTTGACGAGGCCGCTGCGCGTCGCGAGCACGAGATACGTCGCGACCCGGTAGTCGCGGATGTCGAGGATCTGCGCGATCTCCTCGCCCGGCTGCAGCGCCAGGAGGTTCGCGACATGCTGGCCCTTGGCGTCGCGGCCCGCTTCGGGGACCCGATAGGTCTTCTCGCGGTAGACGCGCCCCTTCGTCGTGAAGAAGAGCAGCCAGTGGTGCGTCGTCGTGACGAAGAAGTGCTCGACGACGTCGTCGGCGCGCAGCTGCGCACCCTTGACGCCCTTGCCGCCGCGGTGCTGCGAACGGTAGTTGTCGCTGCGCGTGCGCTTGATGTAGCCCTCGCGCGTGACGGTGACGACCATCTCCTCTTCGGGGATGAGGTCCTCGTCGGTCATGTCGCCGTCGAAGCCGAACACGATGTCGGTGCGCCGTTCGTCGCCGAACTTGTCGACGATGCCGGTGAGCTCGTCGCGCACGATCGTGCGCTGGCGCTCCGGCGTCGCGAGGATGTCGTGGTAGTCGGCGATCTGCGCCTCGAGCTCGGTCGCCTCGTCGATGATCTTCTGACGCTCGAGCGCCGCAAGGCGGCGGAGCTGCATCGACAGGATGGCGTCGGCCTGGATGTCGTCGATCTCGAGGAGCGCCTTGAGTCCTTCGCGGGCCTCTTCGACGGTCGGCGAGCGACGGATGAGCGCGATGACCTCGTCGAGGGCGTCGAGCGCCTTGAGGTACGCACGCAGGATGTGCATGCGCTCTTCGGCCTTGCGCAGGCGGAAGCGCGTGCGGCGCACGATGACCTCGATCTGGTGATCCACCCAGTTCGAGATGAAGCCGTCGAGCGCCAGCGTGCGGGGCACGCCGTCGACGATCGCGAGCATGTTCGCGCCGAAGTTCTCCTGCAGCTGCGTGTGCTTGTACAGGTTGTTGAGAACGACCTTGGCGACGGCATCCCGCTTCAGAACGATCACGAGGCGCTGACCCGTGCGTCCCGACGTCTCGTCGCGGATGTCGGCGATGCCCGAGATCTTGCCTTCGCGCGCGAGGTCGGCGATCTTCAGCGCGAGGTTGTCGGGGTTGACCTGGTACGGCAGCTCGGTGATCACGAGGCACGTGCGGCCCTGGATCTCGGCGATCTCGACGACGGCGCGCATCGTGATCGAGCCGCGTCCCGTGCGGTACGCCTCGTGGATGCCTCGGGTGCCGAGGATCTGCGCGCCGGTCGGGAAGTCCGGGCCCTTGATGCGCTGCATGAGCGCGTCGAGCAGCTCTTCGCGCGTCGCGTCGGGGTGCTCGAGCGCCCACAGTGCGCCCTCGGCGACTTCGCGCAGGTTGTGCGGCGGGATGTTGGTCGCCATGCCGACCGCGATGCCGACCGAGCCGTTGACGAGCAGGTTCGGGAACCGCGCCGGCATGACCGACGGCTCCTGCGTCTGGCCGTCGTAGTTGTCCTGGAAGTCGACGGTCTCTTCTTCGATGTCGCGCACCATCTCGAGCGCGAGGGGAGCCATCTTGGTCTCGGTGTAACGCGGGGCTGCGGCGCCCATGTTGCCCGGCGAGCCGAAGTTGCCCTGACCGAGCGCGAGCGGGTAGCGCAGCGCCCACGGCTGCACGAGACGCACAAGGGTGTCGTAGATCGCGGTGTCGCCGTGCGGGTGGTACTGACCCATCACCTCGCCGACGACGCGAGCGCACTTCGAGAACGCCTTGTCGGGACGGTAGCCGCCGTCGTACATCGCGTAGATGACGCGGCGGTGCACGGGCTTGAGGCCGTCGCGCACGTCGGGCAGCGCGCGGCCGATGATGACGGCCATCGCGTAGTCGAGATAGCTGCGCTGCATCTCGCCCTGCAGGTCGACCTGCTCGATGTGGCCGTGATTGTGATCGGATGCCGCGGTGGTGGTGCTGTCGTCAGCCATGCGTTTCTCTTCCGTTGGTCCGGTTCGTCTCGCTTCGCCCGCTCAGCGACCGGATGCCGGTCGCGAGCGCGCGCGAAGCCACTAGATGTCGAGGAACCGGACGTCCTTCGCGTTCTTCTGGATGAACTGGCGGCGCGACTCGACGTCTTCGCCCATGAGAGTCGTGAAGATCGTGTCGGCGGCGACCGCATCATCGATCGTGACCTGACGCAGCGTGCGCGTCGTGGGGTCCATCGTGGTCTCCCACAGCTCTTTGTCGTTCATCTCGCCGAGGCCCTTGTAGCGCTGGATCCCGTTCTCCTTCGGGATGCGCTTGCCGTTCGCGAGGCCGTCTGCGAGCAGCGCGTCGCGCTCGAGGTCGCTGTAGACGTACTCGTGCGCCGAGTTCGACCACTTGAGGCGATACAGCGGGGGCATCGCGAGGTAGACGTAGCCGGCCTCGATGAACCCGCGCATGTAGCGGAAGAGCATCGTGAGCAGCAGCGTCGTGATGTGCTGGCCGTCGACGTCGGCATCCGCCATCAGCACGATCTTGTGATATCGCGCCTTCTCGACGTTGAAGTCCTCGCCGATGCCGGCTCCGAAGGCGGCGATCATGGCCTGGATCTCGTTGTTGCCCAGAGCGCGGTCGAGGCGCGCGCGCTCGACGTTGAGGATCTTGCCGCGCAGGGCCAGGATGGCCTGGGTGTGCGGGTCGCGACCCTGCACCGCGGATCCGCCGGCCGAGTCGCCCTCGACGAGGAAGATCTCGCTGATCGACGGATCCTTCGACGTGCAGTCCTTGAGCTTGTCGGGCATCGAGGCGCTCTCGAAGACGCTCTTGCGGCGCGCCGTCTCGCGGGCCTTGCGGGCGGCGAGCCGCGCGGTCGCCGCGTCGATCGCCTTGCGCACGACGAGCTTGGCCTGCGCGGGATTGCGCTCGAACCAGTCGCCGAGCTTGTCGCCGACGACCTTCTGCACATAGGCCTTCGCCTCGGTGTTGCCGAGCTTGGTCTTGGTCTGACCCTCGAACTGGGGCTCGGAGAGCTTGACCGAGAGGACGGCGGTGAGGCCCTCGCGCACGTCGTCGCCCGAGAGGTTCTCGTCCTTCTCCTTGAGCAGGTTGTTCGCGCGGGCGTACTTGTTGACGAGCGTCGTGAGTGCTGCGCGGAAGCCTTCCTCGTGCGTTCCGCCCTCGTGCGTGTTGATCGTGTTCGCGTAGGTGAAGACATTCTCGGTGTAGCTCGTCGTCCACTGCATCGCGAGCTCGAGCGCGATGTGCCGCTCAGTGTCCTCTGACTCGACCTCGATGATCTGGTCGTTGACGACGTCGGCGTGACGCGTCTTGTTGAGGTACTCGACGTAGTCGACAAGACCCCGCTCGTACAGATACACGTCGCTCGGCTGCGACAGCACGATCGCGCCGTCCTCCTCCGACTCGACGGCCTCGCTGGGGCGCTGGTCGATGAGGTCGATGCGCAGCCCCTTGTTGAGGAACGCCATCTGCTGGAACCGGGTGCGGAGCGTCTCGTACTCGAACGAGACGGTCTCGAAGATCGTGGGATCCGGCCAGAACGTGATCGTCGTGCCGGTCTCGTCGCTCGCCTCGCCGCGCTCGAGCGGGGCGAGCGGCACTCCGCCGTCGCTGAACGACTGCCGCCACGCGTGACCCTGGCGCCTGACCTCGACTTCGAGGCGCGTCGAGAGGGCGTTGACGACTGACGAGCCGACGCCGTGCAGGCCGCCGGACACGGCGTAGCCGCCACCGCCGAACTTGCCGCCGGCGTGCAGGACCGTCAGCACGACCTCGACGGTCGACTTGCCTTCCGTCTTGTGCATGTCGACCGGGATGCCGCGGCCGTTGTCGACGACGCGCACGGCGCCGTCCGGCAGGATCGTGACCTCGATGAGGTCGCAGAATCCTGCGAGAGCCTCATCGACGGAGTTGTCGACGATCTCGTAGACGAGGTGGTGGAGTCCGCGCGGACCCGTCGACCCGATGTACATGCCGGGACGCTTGCGGACCGCCTCGAGTCCCTCGAGCACCTGGATGGCATCGGCGCCGTAGTCGCTGAGCGGCTTTCCTGGCGCGGTCGATCCGGGTTCCCCGGCAGCGTTTTCGGGATTCACAGACGTCATATCTTCTCGAGCGCTCCAGATCGGTCGTCGGGGATCGGTTCCAGTCTACCAAGACGAGGCCTCGTAACGACGCCTGAACGGCCCTGTGGCGCGCTGAAATGAGCGCGGACAGTCCCGGAGGTGGGTTACCCGTAGGTATCGCGCGGACCGCGCCCTGGAATGGCTCTGGGACCCCATTTCCACGAGGGGACGTCCGGCCCGATGAAGCGGATGGCCTCGACACCTGCTTCGGGGAACCTGCGGACGATCTCGGAGAGGATCTGCACGCGCATGAGCTGGAGCTGCTTCGCCCATGCCGTGGAGTCGGCCTGCACCGTGAGGATGCCGTCGGCGAAAGCGACCGGCTTCGTGTGGCCTGCGGTGTCTGCGCCCGCCACCTCGTTCCAGCTGCGCACGACGTCCTCGCGGGCGAGCTGGGGATTCCAGCCCGCGTCCCGCGTGAGGGCGGAGAGCACGTCGCCGAGTCCGTGCGGGTCGCGCCCCGGCATGAACGGCGCGTGCTCGTCGTCGTCGCTCGGCCGGCGGCGGCGCTTGCGGAACGACCGTGCCGAAGGCTCGAGACCCCGCAGCCTGAGATACGTCGCGATCGTCTCGGGGAGATCGCCGGAGTCTCCTGTGAACGTCGAGCGGATGACGGATGCCGCGTCCCGCGGGTCGGCCGGGTCAGGCATCCGTCGCCTCCACGATCCGGCCCGCCTCGACGCGCACGACGCGCGCACGCAGGCCTGGAGGGACATCCTGCTCGACGGCGGCCGTCACGACGACCTGCTCGTAGCCCGCGACGAGGTCGGCGAGCCGCGTGCGGCGATCGGTGTCGAGCTCGGCGAAGACGTCGTCGAGGATGACGACCGGATCCCCGAGGCGGGAGTCGGCGCGGAGCAGCTCGGCGGAGGCGATCCGTAACGCGAGGGCGACCGACCACGACTCGCCGTGCGACGCATACCCCTTGACGGGAAGCCCGCGCACGCGCAGGACGAGATCGTCGCGATGGGGACCCACGAGCGTGAGTCCGCGATCGAGCTCGGCGGCGCGCCGGTCGGCGAGTGCCGCGCGGAAGAGATCGTCGATGCGCACGGGGGACGCGGCATCCGTCTCGGAATCCTTCGCCTGCCGCAGCGCAGCCCCCTCTTCGGGATCGCCGCCCGTCACCGAGAGGGCCCACGCCAGTTCGGGCTGGTGGTCGGCGCCGGCGATGGCCGCGTACGCGTCGGCGAGCGGCGTGGAGAGCTCGTCGGCAAGGGCGAGACGCGCCTCGATCACCTGCGTGCCGAGTGCGACGAGCTTCTCGTCCCACACGTCGAGCGTCGAGAGCGCGTCTCCGCGGATTCCCCGCGCGCGCGCCGACTTGAGCAGCGCCGTGCGCTGCCTGACGACCCGGTCGTAGTCGCCCAGCACGGCGCTCATGCGCGGTGAGCGCTGCACGAGAAGCTGATCCGCGAAGCGGCGACGCGCGGACGGATCGCCACGGACGATCTGCAGGTCTTCCGGAGCGAAGAGCACGACCTGCGCGTAGCGCGGCAGCTCGCTCATCTTGACGGCCGAGCCGTTGACCCGGGCTTTGTTCGACCCCTGACGATTGACCTGCGCCTCGAGCAGCACCCGCCGCTCGCCGTGCGCGAGCCGCGCCCGCAGGATGGCGGCTTCGGCACCGTCGCGCACCATCGGGGCGTCCGACGAGACGCGATGCGAGCCGAGCGTCGCGAAGAAGGCGATCGCCTCGGCGAGGTTCGTCTTGCCCTGACCGTTCCGTCCGATGAAGACGTTCGGACCGGGACCCAGCGCGACCTCGGCGACCGCGTAGTTGCGGAAGTCGACGAGACTCAGCTGCTCCACGATCACGAATCAAACCTAGTTCGCAGCCCCGACGTTTCGGCCGGGGCGGTCAGCGCCGCGGTGCCGCTCAGCGCAGGAGGAGGTTGGGCTGGAGCAGGTACTTGAAGCTCTGCTCGCCGCCCTTCTCGACCGAGGTCTGCGGCGTGATGAGGACGGGGCTGAGCTTGTTCGCGTTGTCGCTCGAGGTGAACGTGACACGGGCGAACTCGCTGCGGACCGCCGACAGCGCCTCGAGGAGGTACTGCGGGTTGAGGCCCAGCGTGACGTCGTCGCCGACGAGCGTCGCATCCACAGACTCGGAGGCGCGCGCCTGTTCAGTGCCCGACGCATCCATCGACACGCCCTCGGGCGTGAAGGTGAACCGCAGCGGGGCGGAGCGGTCCAGTACGAGCGAGACGCGACGCACCGCCTCGGACAGGTCGGCCGTGTTCAGGACCGCCTGGTGCTCGGTCTGCGCGGGGAACAGCCGACGCACCGGAGGGAAGTTGCCCTTGATGAGCAGCGACGTGACCGTCTTGTTGCCCGCCGTGAACGCGATGATCTCGCGATCGCCCGAGCCCGAGAACGTGATCGAGATCTGCCCGCTGTGCGCGAAGGTCTTGCCGACCTCTGTGAGCGTGCGCGCCGGCACGAGCGCCGTCGTCGGCTCGTCGGAGGCTGTCGTGCCGCCGTCCCACGGGATCTCGCGCAGCGCAACGCGGTAGCGGTCGGTGGCGACGAGGCTCAGCTGCGTGCCCGAGACCTCGAGCTGCACGCCCGTGAGCACGGGGGTGACGTCGTCGCGCGATGCCGCGAAGGCGACCTGCGCGATGGCGGTGGCGAAGTCCTCGGCCGGGACGAGCCCGGAGTCGCCCGTGACCTCGGGGATCGCCGGGTACTCCTGCACCGGCATCGAGGCGAGCGTGAAGCGCGCGGAGCCGCAGGTCAGCACGATGCCGCCGTCGTCGTCGACCTCGATCTGGATCGGCGCGTTCGGCAGCCGGCTCGCGATGTCCGAGAGGAGGCGGCCGTGCACGAGGATCGTGCCGGGCTCGTCGACGGTCGCTTCGATCGTCGTGCGGGCCGAGGCTTCGTAGTCGAATGCCGCGAGCGACAGTCCGGCCGCGCTGGCCTCGATCAGCACGCCGGCGAGAATCGGCTGCGGGTTGCGCTGGGGCAGCAGTTTGACGACGAACGAAACCGCCTCGCTGAAGACATCGCGATTGACGTGGAACCTCACTGGCGCTCCCTTGTCGTCCTGGGGCTTGGGTTACCCATGCTAGTGCCCTGTTCTGCCCCGACCCCAAGAGGGCCCGTTTCGGCGTCGAGGTGATCGGACGGGGTGTTAATCAGAAGTTCTCTGTCATGTTGTTAACCGCTGTGGAAACTGTGGATAAGTCGGCCGATCACTGTCGACGCATGGGAACTACACGTTTGTGAGTTGTGGAATGCCTGCGGATGAGCGGGATGTCGCGGCTGCACCGAATGACAAGTTCCACATCGCTCCTCCACAGGTCATGGCCCGACGGCCAACACTTCTCCGCAGGAGATTCGAGTTATCCACAGGTTTTCCACACTGTGAAGAACGGGCATTTTGGCCCCGTGCACAGGCAGTGTCAAGCGCTGACCGCGGCATATGACGGCACATGGCCGCCGGCCGACGAAGGCGGGAGGCGGCATCCGATCGCCTCATCGGCATGTGAGCGCCGAAGAGCCCTCCGGCGGCCCGTGGGGTCGGCGAAGGGCGCGCCGAGGCCGGCGCGAGGAGAACGAGGGGTCAGCGGCCGTTGCGGCCGAGCTGTGCCGTGATCTCGGACACCTGGTTGTAGATCGAGCGCCGCTCCTTCATGAGGTCGCTGATCTTCTTGTAGGCGTACATGACCGTCGTGTGGTCGCGGTTGCCGAAGAGCTGCCCGATCTTGGGCAGTGAGAGGCTCGTGCGCTCGCGGCACAGGTACATGGCGATCTGACGCGCCGTCGCGACGGACTGGGAGCGGCTCGACCCGTAGAGATCGTCGACCGTCAGCTTGAAGTAGGCCGCTGTCGCGGTGATGATGTCGGTCGGCGAGATGACGTTGGCGTCGTCCTGATCGACGATGTCGCGCAGGACCGTCTGTGCGAGCGACATGTCGAGCGTCGATCGGTTGAGGCTCGCGAAAGCCGAGACGCGGATGAGCGCGCCCTCGAGCTCGCGGATGTTGGACGAGACGACCGTCGCAATGTACTCGAGCACCTCGTCAGGGATGTGCAGCCGCTCGGACTGGGCCTTCTTGCGCAGGATCGCGATGCGGGTCTCGAGGTCGGGCGCCTGGACGTCCGTGATGAGACCCCACTCGAACCGGCTGCGCATGCGGTCCTCGAAGCCGGTCAGGTGCTTCGGCGGGACATCGCTCGTGATCACGACCTGCTTGTCGTGGTCGTGGAGCGTGTTGAAGGTGTGGAAGAAGGCTTCCTGCGTCTCGGCGCGACCCTGCAGGAACTGGATGTCGTCGATGAGCAGGATGTCGACATCCCGATACCGCGCCTGGAAAGCCGATCCGCGGTTGTTGGCGATCGAGTTGATGAAGTCGTTCGTGAACTCTTCACTCGAGACGTACCGGACGCGGATGCCGGCATAGAGGCTGATCGCGTAGTCGCCGATCGCGTGCAGGAGGTGGGTTTTTCCGAGTCCCGAGTCGCCGTAGATGAAGAGCGGGTTGTACGCCTTCGCCGGTGCCTCGGCGACCGCGACCGCCGCGGCGTGGGCGAAGCGGTTGGACTGCCCGATGACGAAGTTGTCGAACGTGTACTTCGGGTTGAGGCGCGAGTCGTTGCGCGACGGCGTCTCGACCGGCTCCTCGAAGCGCTGGCGAAGAGCGGTGGGCGCGGAGGCAGCGACAGGCTCGGCGGCTGCGGCGGCGGCGGACTGGACCTGGATGGGAACAGTCATGTGCTGGTCGACGAGATCCGGATTGACCACGACGCGGAAGGTCGACGCGACGGGCGGATCCTGCGGGATGCGCGCGAGCGCCTCCATGATCGGCGCCCGCATGCGCTTGTTGATCTGCGCGGCCGTGAGGTCGTTGGGGACGTCGAGATAGAGCGTCCCGCTCATGACGCCCTGTGGGACCGCCAGATTGAGGAATCCGTGCAGCTGCGGGGTGACGCGGTCGTCGACGGTGAGTTCGTCGAGCACCGCCGTCCAGACAGGAACATCTGGAATCTCGTGCTGCGACATGGCCCCCCCGGGGTCGAAACTGCACCTCAGGATCAGAGGATGGGAACACCCCGGTGCCTGTGGATAACTGCCGGAGCAACGCTAGTCAGCGGGCGACTCACGAGCAAACTCCACTGTAGAACCGGGCGCGTGTCGGTGCCAGGGTCAGCGACACCGATTGTGGATAATGCCCGCCGGCATGGCTCAGTTTGAGTTATCGGCCCAGGAGACGTAGCCTTAATCGGTTGACTTATGCCCTCGCGGCAGATTCCTGTAACCAAGCAGTCTCCGGTCTGAGCGTCCCGGTGACACCTGATCCGGAAGTGATTCCATGAGCAAGCGCACTTTCCAGCCCAACAACCGTCGTCGCGCCAAGAAGCACGGCTTCCGCGCCCGCATGCGCACGCGTGCCGGCCGCGCCATCCTCTCGGCTCGTCGTGGCAAGGGCCGCACCGAGCTCTCGGCCTGACATCGAGCGGTGCTGGCGAGGCCGAACCGACTCACCCGCGGAGCGGAGTACAAGGCCGTCGTCCGTAGGGGCGGTCGGTGTGCGTCTGCGCACACCGTGACCTACGTCGTCACCTCCGATGACGAACGCCCCGCGCGTTTCGGCTTCATCGTCAGCAAGCAGGTCGGATCGGCGGTCGTGAGAAACACCGTCCGCCGCCGACTGAAAGCCGTGTGCTCCGAGGCCCTCGTAGGCGTCCGGCACGGATCGGATGTCGTCATCCGCGCGCTGCCTTCCGCTGCGACCGCCGACTTCGGAGAACTCCGCGACGAAGTCGAGCGCTGCCTCGCCCGAAGGGCCGCAGCATGAGCGTGCTTCCCGCTTACGCCCTCGGAGATGCGCGGCTCGAGGCATCCGATTCTCTGCGTGCCGTTCCCCTGCTGCCTCGCAACCTCGGGCTCGCCCTCCTGCACGGATACCGCGCGACGATTTCGCACACCTATGGCGACGTGTGCAAGTACTACCCCTCGTGCTCTGCCTATGCCGTCGGTGCGGTTCAGCAGCACGGCCTGGTGAAAGGCGTCGGCTTGACAGCCGTGCGCCTCGGCCGCTGCCACCCCTGGGCGCGCGGCGGCATCGATGACGTCCCGCCTCATCGGCGGTTCCGCTACGACCTGACCTCGCACGGTTACGTCGTGCCCCTGAGAAAGGACTGATCCGTGACGGATCTGCTGTACCTCGCCACGAGCACGCCGGCACCGGCTGCCGCGTCGGGGGGCTTCGACCTCCTCGGCACCATCCTGTGGCCGCTCAAGTGGCTGGTCGAGCTCGTCCTGGTCGGGTGGCACGCCCTCTTCACGGCTATGGGCCTTCCGGCGGCTGCCGGCATCACGTGGGTGCTCGCGATCATCGGCCTCGTCGTGGTCGTCCGTGCCGCCCTCATTCCCCTCTTCGTGCGGCAGATCAAGAGCCAGCGCAAGATGATGGAAATCGCTCCTGAACTGCGGAAAGTTCAGGAGAAGTACAAAGGCAAGAAGGACCAGTTGTCTCGCGAGGCGATGAGCCGCGAGACGATGGCGCTGTATAAGAAGCACGGCACGACGCCTGTGTCGAGCTGCCTTCCGCTGCTCGTGCAGATGCCCGTGTTCTTCTCACTGTACTCGGTGCTCAGCTCGATCAAGCTCAATGCCGAGGACGGCAACGGCGGTGTGGGACCGCTCACACCCGAGCTCACCCTCGAGTTCTACAACGCGAAGCTGTTCGGCGTCGCCTCGCTCCACGAAACGCTGATCGACGCGATCAACTCGAACAACACGACCTCGATCGTCATTCTGGTGACGCTCGTCGTGCTCATGATCGCGTCGCAGTTCTTCACGCAGCTTCAGATCATCTCGAAGAACCTGTCGCCCGAGGCCAAGACCGGCCAGGCGTACCAGATGCAGAAGATCATGCTCTGGATCCTCCCCCTCGGCTTCGTCTTCTCGGGTGTCTTCTTTCCCCTCGGCGTCGTCATCTACTGGTTCATCTCCAACCTCTGGACGATGGCTCAGCAGTTCCTCGTCATCCGCGAGATGCCGACTCCCGGCTCGGAGGCTGCCAAGCAGCGCGAGGAGCGGCTGGCCCGCAAGGGGAAGGCGCTCGACTCGTCGGGCAAGGTCGTGCCGATGGAGAAGTACCAGGCGGAGCAGCAGCGCCTTTTCGAAGAGGCCGAGCGTGCCCGCGCAGCGACGCCCAAGCGTCAGCAGCCCGTGAGCAAGCAGCGCGCCAAGAAGCAGGGCCAGAAGGGCGGCTCGTCGAACCCGGGTTCGACGAATCCCGGCTCGACCCGCCCGAGTGACGCAGGTTCGGCCGGATCAGCGGACAGCTGAGCGGCCGCACCGGTGACACTCCCGACTGACACGCCCGACCCGATGAGCGAGGACGCCATGACCACGACCGAATCCGTCGACACCGCCACCGCCGAGCGCGTGGCTCCCACAGTGGAGCAGCTCGAGCAGGAAGGCGACATCGCCGCCGACTACATCGAGGAGCTGCTCGACATCGCCGACATCGACGGCGACCTGGCCCTCGACGTCCGGGCGGGGCGCGCCTATGTCTCCATCGAGGCCGAAGACGAGGGCGCACTCTCGCCTCTCTCGGCTCCCGACACCGTGCAGGCGCTGCAGGAGCTGACGCGCATCGCGGTGCAGAGCCGTACCGGTCGATTCTCGCGCCTGATCCTCGACATCGGCGGATCGCGCGACACGCGTGAGAAGCAGCTTTCGGTGCTCGTCGATCGTGCGATCGCGCGCCTCGACGATGGTGCGACGCAGGCTTCGCTCCCCTCGATGTCGAGCTACGAGCGCAAGCTCGTGCACGACCTCGTCGCCGAGCGTGGCTTCATCTCGGAGTCGTACGGCGAAGGCGCCGAGCGCCACACCGTCATCCGTCGCCACTGACGTTCCACGTGAAACGGCGATGAGCGAGACACAGGTAGAGGTCGAGCCGGCGGTTGCCGCTGAGATCTTCGGCGACCGGATCGACGTTGCCCGCCGCTTCACGCAGGCGCTGGCCGACGAAGGCGAGGAGCGCGGCCTGATCGGGCCGCTTGAGCCGCCACGACTGTGGTCGCGTCACGTCCTGAACAGCGCTGTCGTCGCACCCCTGTTCTCGGGTCGGGTCGCGGACATCGGTTCAGGTGCGGGCCTGCCGGGCCTCGTGCTCGCGATCGCACGCCCGGATGTCGAGTGGATCCTGATCGAGCCGATGGAGCGCCGGGTCGCCTGGCTCAACGAACAGGTGGACTCTCTCGGGCTCGACAATGTCGAGGTGCTGCGCGCCCGCGCCGAGGACTGGAAGCGCGGACCGATTCTGGACGCGGTCACAGCCCGGGCCGTGAGCGCCCTGCGCACGCTCGTTCCGCTGACCGCACCGCTCGTGAAGGATGGCGGCGAGCTCATCCTTCTGAAGGGCGCCAACGCCGGCGCCGAGATCGACGCCGCGGTCAAGCCGCTGCGCAAGTACGGCATCGCGGATGCCCGCGTCGAGGTCGTCGGTGAGGCGCTTCTCGCCGAGCCGACACGCGTTGTTCGGGGCACGATTCGGCGCTGACCTGCGGTTTTGCCGGTTGTCGGGGGTCGGGTGGACTGATTTCGATACGGCGCTGGCGCGCCTGCGCAACCACCGGGCCGCGAGGGACTCGCTTTGTTCCGGCAATCGTGCGAACAGAGATCCATCGTCTGCGGGAGCGGCTTGTCCCGTCGATCACCGACCGGGCTACGAGAGCACCGCGCGGTTGCGGTGATCGAGCAGCGAGCACAGCGAGCGTATCGAGCTCCCCCAGTCCTGCGGGTTGCGGATGCTCGAGTGGTCGGCCTCTGCTGGTGATCGAGTAGCGAGCGAAGCCCGTATCGAGATCAGCGTCACGCGTGAGGGTTTTACGTGAAACGTGGTGGTTGTCGATGGTTCGATACAGCGCTGGCGCGCCTACTCAACCACCGGCAGTGACCCACTCGAGACCGCGCGTCCGGTGATTGAGCAGCGAGCGTGGAGCCTCGGTGGGTGGGCGCATGGGCTGCCTCGTGTTGCTCCCGGCGTTAGTGATCGAGTAGCGAGCGAAGCCCGCGTAACGAGACCAATCCAGGACGCCAGCGTCTCACGTGATACATGGCGGAATGTGAAGGATGTAGTCGGATGCGTAGAGCTGACTCGCAGTGAACGGGCGCCAGAGCCCGAGCGTGGTGGGCCGCTGCCGCGGATCTGTAATCCCGCGTTGCGTCAAGCGTGCGCGTCGCGATCCCCCGCAGCTTTGCCTCTGTTCCGGGTGCGATGGTTTCGATAAGGCGCTGGCGCGCCTACTCAACCACCGCGTGGCGTAGTTGAAGCCCCCTTACCGGTGATCGAGTAACGAGCGAAGCCCGCGTATCGAGATCAGCGCCACGCGTGAGCGTTTCACGTGAAACGTTGGTGGTTGTCGAGGTTTCGATACGGCGCTGGCGCGTCTACTCAACCACCGGGGTCGCTCAACACCATTCCCCTACCGGTGATCGAGTAGCGAGCGAAGCCCGAGTATCGAGATCAGTGCGACGCGTGCGCGTTTCACGTGAAACGTGGTGGTTGTCGATGGTTTCGATACGGTGCTGGCGCGCCTACTCAACCACCGGAGTGGGGTCGCTCGGCACCATTCCCTACCGGTGATCGAGTAGCGAGCGAAGCCCGCGTATCGAGATCAGCGCAACGCGTGAGCGATTCACGTGAAGCATGGCGGTTGCCGATGGGTTCGACACGGCGCTGCCTTACCGGTGATCGAGTAGCGAGCGAAGCCCGCGTATCGAGATCAAACCCAGACTTGAGTGTCACGTGAAACGTGGTGGTTGTCGGTGGTTTCGATACGGCGCTGGCGCGCCTACTCAACCACCGAGGGTGGGTCACTCGACACCATTCCCGTACCGGTGATCGAGTAGCGAGCGAAGCCCGGGTATCGCGATCAGTGCCATGCGCGAGCGTTTCACGTGAAACGTGGTGGTTGTCGGTGGTTTCGATACGGCGCTGGCGCGCCTACTCAACCACCGAGGGTGGGTCACTCGACACCATTCCCGTACCGGTGATCGAGTAGCGAGCGAAGCCCGGGTATCGCGATCAGTGCCATGCGCGAGCGTTTCACGTGAAACGTGGTGGTTGTCGGTGGTTTCGATACGGCGCTGGCGCGCCTACTCAACCACCGGGGGTGGGGTCGCCCGACACCATTCCCGTACCGGTGATCGAGTAGCGAGCGAAGCCCGCGTATCGAGATCAGCGCCATGCGAGAGCGTTTCACGTGAAACGTTGGTGGTCGTCGATGGTTTCGATACGGCGCTGGCGCGCCTACTCAACCACCGGGGTCGCTCAACACCCTTACCCCTACCGGTGATCGAGTAGCGAGCGAAGCCCGCGTATCGAGATCAGCGCCACGCGTGAGCGTTTCACGTGAAACATGGCGGTTGCCGATGGGTTCGACATGGCGCTGCCTTACCGGTGATCGAGTAGCGAGCGAAGCCCGGATATCGAGATCAGTGCCATGCGCGAGTGTTCACGTGAAACATCGTCGTTGTGGATGGTCTCTATACGGCGGTGACTTACTGGTGATCGAGTAGCGAGCGAAGCCCGCGTATCGAGATCAGCGCCACGGGTGAGTGTTTCACGTGAAACATCACCCGACGACACCGGTCCTACACAGACGCCTCGCTCCGGCGGCCACTCACAACCGGCGGGCTTGGAGGAGGCGCAACGGCGCCACTCCTCCATGATCGCGGAATGCCACACATGTACATCCTCGAATGCAGTGACCGCAGCCTCTACGTGGGGAGCACCCGAGACTTGGAGAAGCGGCTCTGGGAACACAACGCAGGAATGGGATCTGCGTATACGCGGTGCCGGTTACCGGTGAAGCTGCTGTACTGCGAGGACTTCGAACGTGTGGAGGATGCGTTCCGCCGCGAGAAGCAGGTGCAGGGGTGGAGCCGATCCAAGCGGCTGGCGCTGGTCAAGGAGACACCGGAGAAGCTCGCGCCGCTGAGTAAGAAGGTGTGGGTACGAAGGAGGGGGAGTGTTTCACGTGAAACATCGGGGATCGATGAACCGTGAGCGGAGGCCACTGTCGTGGGTGGGCGCCTGATAGTCGAGCAAGCAGGCGATAGAGCAGCGTCGGTCGAAGCGTGCGCACGCCGTGAGACCTTCTTCACGGTGCGCTAGTTTCGATACGGCGCTGGCGCGCCTACTCAACCACCGGGGTTTGCGGGGGCGGAGGGTACAGGGAAGGACCTGCGCGCTGGTTTCGATACGGCGCTGGCGCGCCTACTCAACCACCGGGGTTGCGGGGGCGGAGGGTACAGGGAAGGACCTGCGCGCTGGTTTCGATACGGCGCTGGCGCGCCTACTCAACCACCGGGGTTGCGGGGGCGGAGGGTACGGGGAAGTACCTGCGCGCTGGTTTCGATACGGCGCTGGCGCGCCTACTCAACCACCGGGGTTGCGGGGGCGGAGGGTACGGGGAAGTACCTGCGCGCTGGTTTCGATACGGCGCTGGCGCGCCTACTCAACCACCGGGGGGCGAGCCGAGGTGATCGATACGGCGCTGGCGCGCCTACTCAACCACCGGGCGGCGAGCCGAGGTGATCGATACGGCGCTGGCGCGCCTACTCAACCACCGGGCGGCGAGGCCGAGGCGTTCGATACGGGGCTGGCGCGCCTACTCGGCCTGCGAATGTGCGCGGATGCGGCGCTGGGAGGGCGGTCGGCCACCGGTGGGCGGGGCGAAAGGCGCGGAGGGGGAGTCGAAGGGGGTCGTGGGGGTGGGCGCGGCTAGAGTGGAAGAGAGCTCTGGACGGCACCCGAAAGGTGGAGTGTTTCACGTGAAACAACCCGAGAACGCGGAGGCCGCGACATCCTTCTCGTTCGACGACACCCCTCTCGCACGTGAACTGGCGGATCTCACAGCCCGTCGCCGTGCTCTCGACGACACGCAGATCGCCCTCTCGGGCCGAACCCGCGTCCTGACTGTCTCGAACCAGAAGGGTGGCGTCGGAAAGACGACGACCACGGTCAATATCGCCGCAGCCCTCGCCTCGGTGGGTGCGCGCGTGCTCGTCATCGATCTCGACCCGCAGGGGAACGCCTCCACAGCGCTCGGGGTGCCGCATACCGCCGATATTCCGTCGGTCTACGACGTGTTGATCGACGAGTTCCCGCTGGCCGACATCATCCAGACGAGCCCGGAGTCGCCGAATCTGCTCTGTGCGCCGAGCACGATCCACCTGGCCGGCGCCGAAATCGAGCTCGTTTCGCAGGTTGCGCGCGAGCACCGGCTGCGGACGGCGCTCGACGACTACCTCGGTGGTCTCGACGAGCGTCTCGACTTCGTGCTCATCGACTGCCCGCCGTCGCTCGGCCTGCTCACGATCAACGCCTTCGCCGCGGCGCAGGAGCTGCTCATCCCTATCCAGTGCGAGTATTACGCGCTCGAGGGGCTCAGCCAGCTGCTCGGAACGGTGCGCATGATCCAGAAGCACCTCAATCCGCGGCTCTTCCTCTCGACGATCCTCCTGACGATGTACGACGCGCGGACGCGTCTCGCGCAGCAGGTCGCCGAAGAGGTGCGCACCCACTTCGCGAAGGAGGTGCTCGAGACCGTGATCCCGCGATCCGTCCGTGTCTCAGAAGCGCCGAGCTTCGGCCAGACCGTCATCGCCTACGATGGGCAGTCGGCCGGCGCGGTCGCCTACCGCGAAGCGGCCGTGGAGCTCATTCACCGCGACCGCGCCGTTCCGAACACAGAGGAGTCCTCCTGATGGCCAAGCGAACCGGACTGGGCCGAGGGATCGGCGCGCTCATCCCGACGAGCGAGCCCACCGACACCCGCCCCGTAGACGTGCTCTTCCCCCGCGGCGCCGCTCCGGCGACCGCGACGGCCGTGCTCGAGCCGGATTCCGACGGTGAAGAGCGCCGGGAAGAGCTCGCGCGTGACCCCGAGCTCGTCGCGGTGCCGGGCGCACGCCTCGTCCACATCGACCCGCACTCGATCGTGCCCAACCCGCGCCAGCCGCGCACCCACTTCGACGCCGACGATCTCGCAGAGCTCGTCCACAGTGTGCGGGAGTTCGGCGTGCTCCAGCCCGTCGTCGTGCGTGACACGGGCGAGGGCACCTACGAGCTCATCATGGGCGAGCGCCGCACGCGCGCCGCACGCGAGGCGGGTCTCGACTCCATCCCCGCCGTCATCCGCGACACCGCCGACGAGCACCTGCTACGCGACGCGCTGCTCGAGAACCTCCACCGCAGCGAGCTCAACCCGCTCGAAGAGGCGTCGGCCTACCAGCAGCTCCTCGAGGACTTCGGCATCACGCAGGAAGCCCTTGCGACGCGCATCGGACGTTCTCGCCCCCAGATCAGCAACACGATCCGACTGCTCAAGCTCCCCGTGCCTGTGCAGCAGCGCGTCGCAGCGGGCGTGCTGTCGGCCGGTCACGCACGGGCGATCCTGTCGCTCGATGACGCCGACGCGATGCAGCGACTCTCCGACAAGATCGTCAACGAGGACCTTTCGGTGCGTGCCGCAGAAGCGGCAGCGAAGGCACCGGATGCCGGCTCCGTGCGTCCCCCGAAGCCGCAGCCCGGTGCGCGCCGTGCACATCTCGACGAGGTAGCCGAGCGCCTGGGTGACCGTCTGAACACGCGCGTGCGGATCGGCCTGACTGCGAGAAAAGGCCAGATCAACATCGATTTCGCCAGTATCCAGGATCTCAACCGGATCCTCGAAGAGCTCGGCGAGACCGAGTACGGCACCCGCTAGGCGGATCCCGCGTCCGCCTCGGGCGCCGAGCGCGACGGGGAGAGCTCGCCGGAGGTAAGTGCCGCGGCTCGCCGCCGCAGGACTTCGGTCTCGGCCGCGTTGCCGGGAAGGGCAGCGGCTGCGAGGAACGCGGCAGCCGCGGCATCCGTCCGCCCCGTCCGCTCGAGCAGCTCAGCCCGCACTCCGTGGAACGGCCGGAAGCCGGCGAGCTCGGGCTCGAGCGCGTCCACTTGGACGAGCGCGACCGCCGGGCCGTCGACCATCGACACCGCGACGGCGCGATTGAGTCGAACGACGGGCGACGGCGCGAGTTCGAGCAGACCGTCGTAGAGCGCGACGATCCGTGGCCAGTCTGTGGCGTCGGCGGTGGGGGCGATCGCGTGGCACTCGCCGACCGCCGCCTGCAGGCCGTAGTACCCGAGCCCGCGCTCGAAGTCCATGGCAGTCGCGAGGGCCGCGCGCCCACGGGCGATCGCGGAGCGGTCCCATCGTGAGCGGTCCTGCTCGGCGAGCGTGAGGGGCAGGCCCTCGGCATCCGTCCGCGCCGTGAACCGCGAGGACTGGAACTCCATGAGCGCCGTGAGCGCGTAGACCTCGGGCTCGTTCGGCACGAGAGCGGTGAGCTGCCGCGCGAGCCGCACTGCTTCGCGCGCGACGTCGATGCGCACGGGGTGCGTGCCGTCGGTCGGAGCGTAGCCCTCGGTGAAGAGCAGGTACACGACCTGCAGGACGCTCGCGAGGCGGGCCGGGCGCTCGGCACGGTCGGGGATCTCGTACGCCACGTGCGCATCGGCGAGCGCGCGCTTGGCGCGGACGATCCGCTGCTGCACCGCCGGTACGGTCAGCAGCATCACGCGTGCGATCTGCTCCGTCGTGAGGCCCGCGACCGTCCGCAGCGTGAGGGCGAGGCGTGCGGCGGGCGGGAGCACGGGGTGGCAGGCCACGAAGACGAGCCGCAGGACGTCGTCGTCGATCCGGTCCGGGTCGCCGGCCACGGAGACGGCGTCGTCGTGCTCCGCCAGGAGGGCGTCGTGTCCCAGCATCCCGATCCGCTGCTCGAGCCGCTCGCGCCGTCGCCACCCGTCGATCGCCCGCCGTTTCGCGACGGACAGGAGCCAGGCGCCCGGATTGTCGGGGATGCCGGAGGCCGGCCAGGCTGAGAGCGCTTCGAGCAGCGCCTCCTGAGCGAGGTCCTCGCCCCACGCGAAGTCGCCCGTGCGGCGGGTCAGCGCCGCGACGATGCGGGCGGACTCCGCACGCCACACGGCCTCGACGGCACGCCGGGCGTGTGTGTCATCGGGGGTCACAGGCCACCTCCCCGGCGGGACTCGAGGTCCGTGGCGGCACGTAGGGTGGAGGAATGGCGACGCGCGACGAGAACCCCCGCCGCAGGGCGAGTGTCGAGGTGCTGCGAGCAGAGGCCGCCGATGAGCTGGCGGTCCTCGTGCATGAACGGCTGCGTGCCGGCGAGGATCCATGGGACTTCATGGAGGACCTGCCGAGCGTCGACGAGCTTGTCGTGTTCACCCTGCGCGCCGAGAACATCGCCGCCGACGGCGGGATGCGACCCAGCGCCGCCCGCCACTACCGCGTCCTGAGGCAGATCGCGCTCGACTACCCGGCGCTCACGCGCGCCGTGTGGCGACTGCTCGGAGACGCCAACACGCACCGCCGCTGGGATGCGGTGGTGCGCGCCGACGCTTCGTAGCAGCTGCATGCGGTCAGGCGTTCGCCGCCCGCCACTCCTGCGCCTTCGTGGCCCACTCGCCCACGGCGCCGTCGGCCAGCGTCGGGTCGAAGTCCGCGAACTCGTTGACGCGGCGCACCTCGAGGGTTGTGCCCGGTCCCAGTGGGCACTTGCGCGCCCAGTGCTCGGCCTCTTCGCGGGTCGCGACCTCGAGGATCCAGAACCCCGTGAACACCTCGCGGGACTCCGCGAACGGACCGTCGGTCAGGACCGGCGGCTCGGAGGAGAAGTCCACGCGGAAGCCCTCGCTCGCGTCGGAGAGCCCTTCGGCCGTGAGGAACACCCCGGCCTTCTGAAGCTCCTCGTTGTACGCCCCCATGACCTTGATGACCTCGCCGAGGTCGAGGCTCTCCATCGGAGGGGCGGTCTGGGGGTCGACCTGCATGATCAGCATCCAGCGCATTTCGTGCTCCTTCTCATCGTCGGGCATCGAGCCCGGAGGCGGCGCTTCCGGCCCCTCACACCGTGCGTCGAACGAGCGACGCCGATATCGACATCCTGCGCGAAACTCTCCGGAGAATCGAGGATGCCTTAACGGGCATGAACTCGCAGGAGACGCCGAAACCCCGGTTCCCCGCGGAGAAATCCGCGCGAAACCGGGGTTTCGAAGGCCGTGAACGCTTACGCGAGGTACGTCGCGAGGTCCTGCTCGAGCGCGAACTTCGGCTTGGCGCCGATGATGGTCGTCTCGACCTGGCCCTTGTTGAAGACCTTCATCGCCGGGATCGACGTGATCTGGTACTTCATGGCCAGGTCGGGGTTCTCATCGACGTTGAGCTTGAGGATCGTGATCTTGTCGGGGTTGTCCGACTGGATCTCGTCGAGGATGGGGGAGACCATGCGGCACGGGCCGCACCACTCCGCCCAGAAGTCGACGAGGACGGGGCCCTCGGCCTGGAGGACGTCCTCGTTCCACGTGCTGGAGCTGGTGGACTTGGCGGTCATGGTTTCTCCTTAGATGAAAGTCCTACTGGCGGGAACGCACGCCGGGGCGCGGTTGTTCCCGGGGTCAGGCGGCGTCGACCTCGGCGAGGCCCTCGATCTGGTCGGCGTCGACGTCGGGCGCTCCCGCCTCGCCGACGGCGGCGAGGAAGTGCTCGACATCCAGGGCCGCGACCGTGCCGGTGCCCGCCGCCGTGACCGCCTGGCGGTAGGTCGGGTCGATGACGTCGCCGGCGGCGAAGACGCCGGGAAGCGACGTGCGCGAGGAACGGCCGTCGACCCAGATCGTGCCGGCCGAGGTCAGCTCGAGCTTGTCGTGGACGAGGTGCGTGCGGGGGTCGTTGCCGATGGCGACGAAGACGCCGTCGAGGGCGATCTCACGCTCCGAGCCGTCGACCGTCGAGCGCACGACGAGTCCGGAGACGACGTCCTCGCCGACGATGTCGACGACGGCGCTGTTCCAGATGAACTCGATCTTGGGGTTCGCGAAGGCGCGCTCCTGCATGATCTTGGACGCGCGCAGCTCGTCGCGGCGGTGGATGACGTAGACCTTCGACGCGAACTTCGTGAGGAACGTCGCCTCCTCCATCGCGGAGTCGCCGCCGCCGACGACGGCGATCGTGCGCTCGCGGAAGAAGAAGCCGTCGCACGTCGCGCAGTACGAGACGCCGCGGCCGGAGAGGCGCTCTTCGCCCTCGATGCCGATCTTGCGATGAGCGGAGCCCGTCGCGTAGATGAGGGTCGTGGCCTCGTGGACGGTGCCGCTGCCGAGCGTGACGCGCTTGACGGGGCCCGAGATGTCGAGGTCGACGACGTCGTCGTAGAGCACCTCGGCGCCGAAGCGCTCGGCCTGCTCCTGCATCTTCGTCATGAGGTCGGGGCCCTGGATTCCCTCGGGGAAGCCCGGGAAGTTCTCGACGTCGGTCGTGTTCATCAGCTCACCGCCGGCTTCGACCGAGCTCGCGATGACGAGCGGCTCGAGGTTGGCTCGCGCGGCGTAGATGGCCGCGGTGTAGCCGGCAGGACCGGATCCGATGATGATGACGTGACGCACGTCAAACCCCCCTCTGTGAGTTCCGGATGACTCAACCAATGCTAGACGCGGGCTATTCCGTGGCCCGCGCGTGTGACGCGGTTCACAGAACCTGTGGGGCGAACTCGCACGCCGCTCAGCGTCGGCGCAGGCGCTGCAGCAGCGGTTTGACGGCCGCGAGCTCGGGGGCGCGCAGCAGCGCGAGCGTTCCGAGGTAGACGACGGCCGCGACGCTCCCGATCACGGCCGTGCCGATCGCACCGAGCAGGCGGTCCGACACCGTCCAGCCGTCGACGCCCCCGAGCAGCAGGAACGTGCCCCAGCCGGCCGCGGCCGCCGGCACCGCGGCGATCGCGAAGCGGCCGAGCGACAGCATCCATCCCCCGACGCCGATGCCGCCGAGGCGCCTGTTGAGCAGCCACGTGGCGACGATGACCTGGATCGTGCTCGAGATCGACTGCCCGAGCGCGACGCCCGCCGCGAGGTACCCGACGGACAGCGTGGCCTGTGCGACGAGAGCGGTCCCGATGACGAGCGCCGTCTGCAGGAGAGTGAAGAAGAACGGCGTGCGGGTGTCGTCGTAGGCGTAGAACGTGCGCTGCACGACGAAAAGGACGGCCAGAGGCACAAGGGACACGAGGAAGCACACCAGGACGAGCGCGGCCTGCTGCGCCTGCGCCGGCGAGTTGGTGAAGATGCGGGATGCCGGCACCGACGCGACGGCGAGGGCCGCGGTCGCGAGCATCGTGAACAGCCCGAGGGTGCGGATGCTGGTGCCGATGTCGGCGCGGACGTCGTCGTCGCGTCCCGCGTGGGCGTGCTCGCTGAGCTGAGTGAAGTACGGCGTTCCGATCGACAGCACGATGATCGAGTACGGAAGCATGAAGATGAGCCACGCGTTCTGCGACGCGAAGACGGATGCGCCGTCGCCGGACGCCGCCGACAGGACGCGCGACTGGATGAGCCCCGCGAGCTGACCGGCGACCACCATGAGGAACGTCCAGCCCGCGAGCCGACCGAGCTGATTGAGACCCACCCCGCGCCAGCGGAAGTCGGGGCGCAGGTGCAATCCGGCGCGACGCCAGAAGAACAGCAGCAGGAGCGTCTGCAGGATGATGCCGGCCGTCGCCGTGCCCGCCAGCAGCGCGATCATGCCGTCCGTCCACTCGGCGACGATCGTCTGCTCGGTGCCGAAGAGGACGATGAAGACCGCGAAGCCCGCGATCGAGACGAGGTTGTTGACGATCGGCGCCCACGTGTACGGGCCGAAGACGCGTCGCGCATTGAGGATCTCGCCGAGGAGGGCGAACAGGCCGTAGAAGAAGATCTGCGGCAGGCACCAGTAAGCGAAGGCTGTCGCGAGGGCGAGCTGGTCGGGCGGGTACTCCGGCGCGTAGAGGCTGACAAGCCACGGGGCCACAGCCATCGCCACCGCCGTCGTGGCCAGCAGCACGACAGCGCCGAGGGTGAGGAGCTTCGACGTGAAGGCCTGACCCCCGTCGGCGTGCGCAGCGGCCTTGACGATCTGCGGCACGATGACGGCGGTCAGCAGGCCTGTCGAGATGATCGCGTAGATGTTGTTGGGGAGTTGATTCGCGACGGCGAAGGCGTCGCCCGCGCGGCTGCCGACCGAGCCGATCGCCGCGACCAGCACGATCGTGCGCAACAGGCCCGTCAGGCGCGAAACGAGCGTCCCGGCGCCGATGAGGGCGCTCGCGCGCGCGATGCCGCTCATGCGTCGTCCTTCGTTGCGGGAGTCCCGCCGTTCAGGGCGTCGTCGGCCGTCCCGAGGGCCACGTCGTCGGTCGCCGCACTCCCGCGATCTCCGTCGGCACCCGCGTCATCCGCCCCGCGCCGGCGGCGGCGCAGCACCATGCGGATGACGCCGAGGAGCAGGAAGCCGACGCCGAAGATGCCGATGACGATCAGGCCGATACCCTCCCACTCGGCGCGCACATGCACTTCGCGCGTCTGCGGAGCGCCGATCGGGACGCCCGTCGGGCTGCGCAGCTCGAGCGCGATCATGACGTCGCCGCTGCCGAGCTGGGCCTGCACGGGCACCTCGACGCGCGTGTTGCTCTGCGGCTGGGCGACGACGGTCGTGGTCTGCTGCACGCGCAGGCGCAGGTCGTCGGGGGTCGCGAAGAGAGTCACGTTGGCGGGGTACGGCAGGTCGTTGCGGACCCACACCGGGATGACGGCGCCGGACGTGATGAGCTGGATGGGGCTCGCGCGCAGGATGCCGACGGAGTCGAGCGTCGCTGCCGAGTCGGCGCGGTGCTCGGCCAGGGCCGCCGCCCACAGCGCGGGCTCGGGGCGCCACGCGTTGCCGAGCAGCTGGAGGATCTCGGCGCGCTCGGGCTGCGTGATGAGCCCCGGGTCGTCGAGGATCGTCGCGAACTGTCCGAGGGAGTCCTCGTCGGCGAGCAGAGCGGATGCCGCGCCGGCACGCACCTCGTCGGCGGCGATGTCGAGCACCTCGACCTGCTGACCGGGCGCCGCGACGAGTGTGTCGAGCGACTCCGGGACGGCGGAGGGCGTCGCGAGCGCCGTCGTGATGCTCGTGCGCAGCGCGACCCGCGAGCGGTCCTCGCCGCGGTCGACCGTCACGAGGAGGGGCGCGCCGCGCGCGTCATCGAGGGCGAACGCGAGGTAGGACGTCGCGGCCGCGAGGTGGGCGCCGCGGAGGGGAGCGGCATCCATCTCCGACGCGGCCTGGAGCTCCTGCGATACCACCCCGTCGTACACGAGGACGGGCGATCCGTCGGCGTCGCCGCGGGCCGTCACGGTCGAGCCGTCGGCGCCCGCTGCCGTCGTCGTGGACGGGATGAGCGTGAGCCCCTGGACCTCGTCGACCGTGATGCCGCCGAGCGCCGACACGACGTCGGCTCCCGCGGTGCCCGTCGCGGGCCAGAAGGTCGCGGCGCGCGCGGTTCCCACGCCGAGGAGCGTCGCGAGGTCGGGGTAGACCGGCAGAGTGGGGTCTGCGGTGGGACTCGCGGACGGCGTCGGGGTGGGGGCGGGCACGGGGACGAACGCGTCCGGCGTCATGAACGACTGCAGCGACGTGGGCCCCAGTGGCGGGACGATGCCGGCCTGCACCTGCGCCGAGACGTCCGCGTCGCCGAACTGCAGCGCGAAACGGGTGTTGGCAAGCTCCTCGAGCCGCAGCAGCCACAGCGCGACGGTCTCTGGCACGGCGGTGCCGAGCACGCGGATCGCGGCGGGGATGGCGGGATCGATCGCGAGGATCGCATCCGTCCCCTCGACGGCATCCAGGATGTTCGTGAGCGATCCCTCGGGACCCATGAGCTCGACGAGCTCGTCCGCCGTCAGCAGCGCCTCGCCCGTGGCATCCGCCGTCACCGGCACGACGACCCCGACGCCCCCCGCGGGGGCGGCCTCGTCGGGCACGACGACCGCACTCGTCGACGTGAAGGACTCGTCCGCCGTCGTGAGCGTCGCCACGACGGGATAGACACCGGGCGCGAGGCTCGCGAGCACCGGGCCCGCCTCCTCCACCATCACGCCGCGCGTCAGATCGGAGTCCGGCTCGACTTCGGGGAACGCGACCGAGGCGACGTCGACGGTGTCGGCTTCCCCGTCGCCCGCGAGCCACTCCGCGAGCTCGTCGCGATCTGCCAGAGCCGTGGGTCCGAACCCGAGCGTCACGCTGCCGGCCGTCGTCGGGGTGACCCGCCCGTTCGTCATCGTGACCGACACCGTGAGCGGAGCGCCCGCGTGCAGAACGCCGCCCGAGATGGGGGAGAGCGTGAACGCCGCCGCGCCCGGCTCGACCACGCCGCCCGCATCGGCCGTCGGCGACGGCGTGGGACTGGGCGTCGAAACCGTCGAGACCGCCGTCGCGGGCCCCGCGCACAGTCCGACGAGCAGAGCCGCCAGGCCCGCCACCACCCCGACGCGCGCGCGGAGGGCGCGCGCGGACAGCGCGGGGCGCGGTGGGGACTCAATCATGCTGGGCTTCGCTCCTGTGCGATGGGGACCGCACGATCGAGTCAGATTCTACGTGCGCGCCCTTCGAGCACCCCGACCACCCACCGGCAACTGCCGCACGAGGGTTGAATGGAGATCGTGCCGCCACTCCCGCTCCCCGTGCCCGACTCCGCTCTGTGCGACGCGCTCGCCGACGACCTGCGCGGTGCGGGCTACCGCGCCGCAGCGATCCGTGCGGCCTGGGGCGACGTTGCCGACGACGCCATCGCACGCGGACTGCGCTTCCCCGCCGTCCGCGCCCTCGAGGGTCGCACGGATCCCCTCGCCGTCCTCGCCCGCCTTTTCGTGCTGGGGATGCCGCAGACCGCCGCGCACGTCGCCTCGGCCCTGCCGCGCACGGGCGTCGACGGGCTGATCGGCCTCGGCATCGCGCAGGCGGAGGGCGACGGCATCCGTCCCCTCGCTCTCGTGCGCCCCCAGTCCTTCGCCGACGAGGCGGGCGACGGCGAGTGGTGGATCGCGAGCGATCTCGATGAGGCGGCGCTCGGCGGCCCGCTGCCCGAGGACCACGTGCTCGGAGTGGGCGGCGCTTCGACGACGCTCGCCGCCCTGCAGCTGCCGACCCCCGCACAGCGGGGGCTCGATGTCGGAACGGGATGCGGCATCCAGGCGCTGCGCGCGCGCCGGAACCTCGCAGAGGTCGTCGCGACCGACATCTCTGTGCGCGCTCTGCGATTCGCCGGGCTCAACGCGCTGCTCAACGGCGTCGAGGCGATCGAGCTGCGCGAGGGCAGCCTGTTCGCGCCGGTTGCGGGTGAGGAGTTCGATCGCATCGCGTCGAATCCCCCGTTCGTCATCACGCCCCGTGTGAAAGGCGTGCCCGCCTATGAGTACCGGGACGGCGGGATGCTGGGCGACGACCTCATCGCCGAGTTCGTGCGGGGAGTCGGCGCACACCTCGCTCCCGGTGGCGTCGCGCAGCTGCTCGGCAACTGGGAGACGCGCGCCGACGTCGACGGAATGGACCGCGTGCGCGGCTGGGTCGCGGCGTCGCCCGTGCCGCTGGACGCGTGGGTCATCGAGCGCGAGAGCCTCGATCCCCTCGCCTACGCCGAGCTGTGGATCCGGGACGGCGGGACGGTCCCTGGCGACCCCGAGTTCGCGCGCCTCGCGCAGGCCTGGCTCGACGACTTCGCGGAGCGCGAGGTCTCGGCGATCGGCTTCGGCTACGTCCTGCTGCGCCGTCCGGTCACGGGTGAGCCGACGCTCGCGCGCTACGAGCGGGTCGGTGAAGCCCGCACGGGGGCGGGTCTCGGCCGGCATCTCGCCGAGGCGCTCGGGGCCCACGACGCGCTCGCGCCGCTCGACGATGACGGGCTCGCGGCATCCGTCCTCCAGGTGTCGGCCCACGTGACGGAGGCCCGCCACCACATGCCGGGCGAAGAGGCGCCGCGCGTCATCGAGCTGCGCCAGGGCGGCGGACTCGGACGCACGATCGCGGCGGACCCCGCGCTCGCGGCGCTCGTGGGCGCGTGCGACGGCGACCTCGCCGTGGGCGTGCTCGTCGACGCGATCGCCGACCTGCTCGAGGTCGACGCCGGTGAGCTGCGCGCGGACCTGCTGCCGAAGGTGCGCGAGCTCGTCTTCACGGGGTTCCTCGCACTCACCGACTGAAAAGCGACCGAGTCCAACAATGGGAGCGGTTGCGCGGGACTGTTGACAAGCAGTCGAGCGCACGCCAGCATTCGAGACACTGGGGCTGCCGGCATGGATGCCGGCGGGGCGCGGCCTGCATCTTCTGCAGGCAATGGGGCAACGGCGCTCGCCCTCTTACCGCCTTCGCGCGGAGGAGCAGCTCTTGGACGACGATTCGGGGTCGACGATCGCGTTGCGGCTGACTCGCCGCGCCCGCGCCATCGCCGCCCTCGTCGCTGCGAGCCTCGTGGCGGCGCCCGTCCTCGTCCCGGCGGCCCTCTACGCTCCGCAGGCACAGGCGCTCCGCGCGGTCTCGGGGGTCGCGGCCTCCTCGAACGCTGCCGGGCTCTCGGACGACGGCGTCGCCCGCGTCCTCGACAGCGCGCTCGGCATGTGGGGACTCGACGATCTGCCGGACGGCTCCCGCATCGTGGTCGGTGACGTCGCGGGCGACCGGCTCGCCACGACGTCCGGCCGCACGATCACCGTCGATCCGACCGCCGCGGGCTACGGCTGGTTCGTCGACGCGACACCTTCGCTGTCGTCGGAGTTCACGGTGCGGTCGGGGGATGTCGCGTCGGCGGCATCCGGATCGCCCGCCTTCGGACGCATGGACCTGCGGACCGTGCTCGCGCACGAGATCGGGCACCTGCTCGGCCGCGCCGACGTGCACGACAGCTCGATCATGAGCGCGCGTCTCGGGACGGGCGAACGCCACCTCACGATCGGCGCGGACCACGGCGGCCGAGCCGACGTCGCACGGCATCTCGCAGACGGCGGTTCGCTGCCGCTGCGCGTCGCGACCGAGGAGGACCCCGCGGCCGCCACCGAAGCGCCGGCCGAGCCTGTCGTCGAGAGCCCCCCGAGCGAGACGCCGGCCGAGCCGCCGGCAGCCGTCGAGGAACCCGCGCCGGCCGAGGCGACCGCGTCGGACGGCGCCGCGGCGACCGAGACCGCTCCTGTCCCGCAGGCCGAGTCCGCCGCGACGCCGGACGCTGCCGCGGTCGCGCTCGACACAGCGTCCGAGACCGCGGCGGCACTCGAAGCCCCGGCCGAGTCGGAAGCCCCGGCCGAGCCGACGGCCGCGACGATCGAGCCCGGCCCGTGGACCATTCACCTGACGGGCGGCATCGTCGAGATCCGCGTCGAAGACGGCTGGATCGTCGTGGGCGACGAGCGGCGCGAACTCGCCACCGTGACGTCGATCCTCATCGTGGGGTCGAGCGGCGCCGACGTATTCGTGATCGGCGACAGCGCACGCGCGGCGCTCGCAGGGCTCGACATCCGATTCGACGGTGCGGGCGGGGACGACATCCTGGCCGGACCCTCCAGCGACACCCGATGGATCGTGCAGGGCTCGGGCGCGGGTGCGGCGGTGTCCGGCGGCTTCGCCGTCGCCTTCACAGGGGTCGAGACACTGAGCGGCGCCGCAGGCAACGACGACACGTTCGTCGTCGAGGGCTCGGGCTCGATCGGCCTCGTCGACGGCGGACCCGGCGGCTTCGACACGCTCTCGCTCGGCTCCGGCTCGTTCGCGGCGATCGAGTCGGCCGTGACCGGCCCGCAGTCCGGCGTCATCACGCGCGACGGCAGCAGCATCCGGTACGCGGGACTCGAACCCATCGACATCAGCGCGGCCTGCACGGCGACCTGCACGCTGTCGGCGTCCGACGACGTCGACCACGACATCTCGATCTACAGCACGGGCGCGACGAACCTCACCGTCGAGTTCACGAACGGGACAGGCGAGATGCACAGCTTCTCGCTCGCGGCCGCGCTGAACCTCCTCGTCAAGGGCCGCGCGGGCGCCGACCGCTTCACGCTCGGCACGCTGTCCACCCTCGTGACGCTCACGATCGACGGCGGCGCCGGCAACGACACGCTGCGCGGATCGAATGCCGACACGGATTGGGTCCTCACGGGAACGGATGCCGGATCCGTCGACACGACGACGTTCACGTCGATCGAGAACCTCGTGGGCGGCACCGGTGGAGACGTCTTCGTCGTCTCGACGATCGGTCCCGCCGACACGCCTGCCGCGGCGACGCTCTCCGGATCGATCGACGGTGGCGGAGGCGACGATGCGGTGGTCGCAGCGAACGTCGCCAACGAGTGGACGATCGTGGGACCGGGAGCGGGCGACCTCAACGGCCTCCCCTTCTCGCATGTCGAGAACCTCATCGGCGGGAGCGCGGACGACACGTTCTCGTTCCAGGCGGGCGGCTCGATCACGGGATGGATCGAGGGCGGTCCCGCCGTCGAAGACTCCGAAGCGGTCGACCGCATCGTGTACACGGTGTTCGGGGCGCCCGTCACCGTGATCCTCTCGGGCGGCATGTTCTCGTTCGACATGCTCTTCTCCACCGCGACGGCCGATGCCGATCCGGGCCCCGGCCAGGTGCGCCTCAACAGCACGACGCAGAACGCCGCGACCGTGATCTACCTCGACGCCGCCGACACGACGGCGACGCAGATCATCACGGCGATCGACCACATCGACGGATCCGCCGGGTTCGGCCAGATCCGACTCTTCGATCCCGAGGACACGTCGAAGTGGATCCTCTTCCAGGTGCTCAACCCTCCCGTGGGGGTGCCCAGCTACCGCAAGCTCGCGGTGTCGGTCGTCGACGCGAGCTCGCCGTCGCCCTTCCAGGACGGCGATGCCATCTCGGTCGCATACCTCCCGCCCGCCAGCCGTTCGACGGGAGTCGGCCACTTCGTCGACATCGACGCGATCGACGGCAGCGGCATGACCGACACGATCCGCGGACCTCCGGACGACGTCGTCGAGTGGACCATCGACGGAGTGGATGCCGGCAGCGTCGCCGGGATCGCGTTCACCTCGTTCGAGAACCTGGTCGGCGCGACGAACAACTCGGACATCTTCACGATCGCCTTCGGCGGAAGCCTCTCGGGAACGATCGCGGGCGGCGCGGGCGGCGCCGACGCACTGATCATCGCCTCGACCGCCACGCAGGCAGCCCTGTACAACCCCGCCGGCGCCGACAGCAGCGGCACGGCCATCTACGCCGGAGTGTCGGTCCACTACACGGGCCTCGACCGCCGCACCGTGGTCGCCGGTGACGACCAGGTCCGCATCATCCGCGGAACCGGCGCTTCGGATCGCATCACGATCTCGGCGGGCGCCGACGCCACCACGGTGCACATCGAGTTCAACGGTGTCGTCTGGTACGACGCGCCGACCGGCACGACCCGATCGGGATTCGACGTCATCGTCCCGACGCAGTCCCTCGTCATCGAGGGCCGCGAAGGCGCCGACACCATCACGATCGCGGGACTCCCGACCGGCTGGCGCTCGGGCGCCACGCTCTTCGTCTACGGGAACCGACGGGCCGACGACATCCCCGTCTTCGTGGACGACTCGGCGGTCGACACGATCCTCTTCACGGGGAGCGTCGACACGAAGGGCGGCATCCTCGAGGCCTACGGCTCTGCCATCACCGTCGCGGCGGGCGTCCGCCTCGATGCGGGAGCCGGGTGGATCACGCTCCGGGCGCGGCAGATCGGCAAGGCGTTCCTCGAGAACCGCTCGCCGCTGTTCGTCTCGACCCGCGCCGCGTCGGTCACCGTCGAGCACGACGCGATCCTCGCGGCGACCGGGATCTACATCCTCGCGCAGGCCGAGGACCGCAGCCTCGCGGAGTACTTCGGCCTCAGCAAGGAGGTCGAGAACTTCGTCCTCAGCCCGCTCGCGAGCCTGCTCGACGGGCTCGTCGCGGTCCCGGGCAAGGTCCTCTACAAGTCTTCGACCGCCACGATCACGATCGGCGCCCGCGCGCAGCTCCTCGGCGACGACACAGTCGGCATGTACGCGACGGCGACCGCCGACGCGACGGGGAGCGTCGCGGGGAGCATCTTCAGCATCGGCTACGCCCAGGCGTCCGCGACGTCGATCGTCGATGTCCAGACGGACGCCCTCATCACGAGCACGGCGGCCATCGTCTTCACGAGCACCGCCAACGCCATCGCGTCGATGAGCGCCTCGACGTCGCGGTCGCTCGACAGCATCCCGAATCCCGGGTCCGCGCAGATGGGACTCGCCCTCGCGATCACGAACGCCGTCGCGATCTCGCACCTGACGGTCGCCAAGGGGGCCGTCGTCGAGGCGCGCAAGACGGCCAACCTCATCGCAACCGGCAAGGTCGAGTCCGCATCCGAGGCGGAGTCCGGCATGTTCGCCGACGGAACGGCGGGTCTCGCCTTCTCGATCGAGCTCTCGGATGCCGACATCCGCACGACGATCGAGGGCACGGTCATCGCCCACGTCGATCCCGACTACACCGTCAAGATCGAGATCGACCCGCTCGAGGCGAACTCCGCGAACCCGGGCTACGTGGACTACGACAACAACCGGATCAACGTCGGCGGACACGGCCTGGTGACCGAGGACGTCGTCACCTATACGGTCCGTCGCGGAACGGCGATCGGCAACCTCGTCGACGGACGCGCGTACTTCGTCGTGTGGCTCGCCGATGACGCCACGACGACCGCCAACGAGTCGCAGTGGATCGCGCTCGCGCCGAACGAGCAGTCCGCCATCAAGGCGGCGACGTGCGGCGTGGCCGACCTCGACGGCGACTCGGACATCGACAGCGCCGACTACGCCCTGTACCTCGCGTGCATCGGCCAGTTCGTGGTGGACCTCAAGAAGGGCGGCGGCATCCCGGCGACCGAGACGAGCAATCGGTCCTTCACGGGGGCGGACGTCGACGGCGCGGCGAACAAGATCACCCTCCACTGGACGGGCGGCGTCTTCAACACGTTCGAGCTCGGGCAGGCTGTCGTCTACCACCAGGGCGGCGCGCCGATCGCGGGGCTCGAGGACGGTAAGACCTACTACGTCGCGGCGAGCACGAACCAGACGAACCTGCAGGGCAACACACGCTTCGCCGACGCGCAGGTCATCGGTCTCGCCGAGACCGAGAACGAAGCGCGCGCGGGCGTCCTCATCGACATCGGAAGCGTGTCCGCCGCGGCGACGGGCTTCTGGCTCGCCGCGAAGCACGTGCTCGACGCGGGCTACGCGACGGGCATCGGGATCATCTCGCAGCTCACGGCGAAGGACGCGTCGTCGGTTTCGGCGGGCCTCGAGAGCGAAGAGCTCAACCCGAACCTGTGGAAGAAGTTCAAGGACGTCGTCGGCACCAACCTGCCGTCGCTCCTGCTCGACAAGCTCACGGCGAGCTACATCGAGAACCGGGCTCTCACGGGCGTCGCCGCCAACAGCGGGCTCTCGGTCGCCGGTGCCCTCGCCTTCACGTTCGCCGATCACGACGTCGTCACGACGATCGCCCCGACCGGCGTCATCCGCTCGAACGAAGACCTCGAGATCAAGGCGACGATCGCGCAGACGCTCATCCTGAGCGCGCAGGCGGACGCCGACCTGCAGGTGGGCGTCACGCCCCAGACCAACAGCGGGCACGCGCAGACGATGGTGAGCGTCGGGGTTTCGGTCGGGGTCGTCGACAACAGCGCCACCGCCGTGCTGCAGAGCGGCACGGACGCCAACGGCAACCGCATCGGCGCGCAGCTCGACGGGCTTCGCGCGAGCAGGGTCATCGCCGACGTCTGGTACCCGTTCCTGACGCGGTTCGACCAGTACATCCCGCTCTCGAACGGCGAGTGGGTCGACGCGATCCGCAACGAGGGTCCCGCGGCCGTGACGAAGTACCTGACCTCGACGCTCGGCCTCAAGGAGGCCTTCTTCAACACCTGGACAGCGGCCACGGCGAACGGCGACGACATCGGAGTCGCCGGAGCGGTCACGGTCATCACGCTGACCAACAGTGCTGTCGCGCTGGTGACGGATGCCGCGCGCATCAATCAGACCCCGGAATGGGGCGCCGGCCACGCGAACGACACGGGCGAGCAGACCGTCTCGGTCGAGGCGACGAACTACCAGCAGCTCATCGACATGGCGGGCATCTTCTCGCTCCCCGACATCGACCTCGACGAGAAGGGCGCGAAGTTCCGGGACCGCATCACGCTGAACCCCGCGGGGACGGCGGGCGACAAGGGCGGTGCGGGCGGGGCGCTGTACATCTTCGTTCAGAAGAACACGACGCACGCGATCGTCGAAGACGGCGCCCGGATCTTCAGCGGGTTCGACGGCGGCTTCAACATGAAGGCCGAGGAGGCGATCTTCCACATCGTCCTCGTGCAATCCGGCTCGACAGGCGGAACGTTCGCCTTCGCCGGCTCGATCGCCTACGTCGGCCAGGACAGCGACACCCTCGTGCAGCTGGGATCGGATGCCGTCATCACGGGCCGCGACGTGCGGCTCTACGCGGGCGACCTCACGACGCAGGTCACGTGGGTCGGCGCCGTCACGGTCGGCGAGGGTGTGGGGCTCGGCATCTCGGGCGCCGTCAACGACTTCGACCGCTCCACCAAGGCCGTCATCGGGTCGCCCACCGCCGTCTCGACGAACGGCGCCGCCGCGCGAAGCACGCAGAACATCACAGTCTCGGGCAGGATCGACGTCCTCGCGAAGGTCGACGGAGACCTCTGGTCGTTCTCCGTGGCCGGCGCAGTCTCGAAGCCGGGCGAGCCCGTTCCGGCGCCGCCCGCCGGTTCGCCGGCCAAGGCATTGCAGGTGCTCGGCGCCACCACGACGACACCGCCCACCGGCCTCGGAGTCGCGGGCGCGGCATCCCTCAACATCGTCCACGACGTCGTCCAGGCCTCGATCGGCGATGCCGGACTCCTCCGCGCCGGAAGCGTCACGGTCACGGCGCTCGACGACTTCTTCCAGCTCGCGATGACGGGCGGCGCCGCCTTCGTCTCGGGCACGCGGTCGGGCAGCGTCGCGATCGCGGGCGCTCTCAGCGTCAACGACATCGAGGTGCAGACGCTCGCCTTCATCGTGGCGTCCGACCTCGTCACGCCGGGTTCGCTCGCCGTCATCGCGACCCGCAGCGGCGACCTGTCGTCCGTCTCGGCCGGTCTCTCGGGCGCGAACGGCAATCAGAGCCTCGCCGTCGCTGGCTCGTTCGCGGCGAACATCGTCCTCAACACGACCGAGGCGACCGTCCGCGGCATGATCGGTTCGATCGATCGCGATGTGCGGGTCTCGGCATCCGACAGTTCCCGCATCATCGCGATCGGCGGCGGCATCGCCTTCGGCACGGGATCGATGGGCGTCGGACTCGGCGTCGGCCTCAACCTCCTGGGCGAGGACGGCAAGCCCACGATCACCCGGGCGACGATCGCGGGCTCGCGCCTCACGATCGGCGGGACGGTCCTCGCCGTGACCGCCGTGAACGTGAATCCCGTATCGGGACAGCGCATCGTCGCCCTCGGCGCCGGCGTCGGCGCGACGCTCGGGCCGGACTCCGACCTCGGCATCGGCGCGATGCTCGCGATCAACATCATCGTCGGCGTCACGCAGGCGGAGATCGTGAGCAGCGTCATCGTCGAGAAGGCCGGCACGCCCGGCGCGGTGAACACGACAGTCGCGGCGACCGACGACTCGGGCATCGTCGCGATCACGGGCGCCGCGGGGCTCACGCTCGGCGCGCTCGGGATCGGCGCGGCCCTCGGCTACAACGAGATCGACGTTGACGTGCTCGCGACGATCGACGACGTCGATCTGACCGCGGACGGCGCGCTGGTCGTGACCGCCACCACGAGCGGCGAGATCTCGGGCGTGGCCGTCGGCGTCGGAGTGACGCTCCTCGACGGAAGCAGCCTCGCGGGCGCGGCATCCCTCCTCATCAACATCATCGACGGCACGGTCAAGGCGACCATCGGCGACAGCGTCCCGCTGTCGCCGATCGGCTCGTCGGTCATCAGCGTCGGCGGACCCGTCACGGTCGCGGCGACGGACAATTCGCTCGTCGTGTCGATCACGGGCGGGGTCGCGGCGTCCGATCGCGGACTCGCCGTCGGCGCGGCGGTCAGCTACAACCTGATCTCGAACGAGATCGAGGCGTCGATCGAGAACGTCTCGCTCGACGCGCGCGGGACGGGTTCCGACATCGCCGTGACCGCGAGCTCGGCGGCCATCCTCGTCGCGATCGGCCTCGGCGCAGGCCTCGCCGGCGGCAATCTCGGCATCGGCGGAACGCTCATCGTCAACTCGATCTCGAACACGATCGACGCGCACATCGCCGACAGCCCCGACATCCACGCGGGTGCCGACATCCTCGTGACGGCGACCGAGTCGGTCGTGCTCGTGTCGGTGGCCGGCGGCGTCGGCCTCGCCCTGCACGGCGGCGCGCTCGGCGCCGCGATCTCGTACAACTTCATCGGCGGCGCCTTCGACCCCGCCAACCCCGACCACGTCAACCGCTCGACCAAAGCGACCGACCAGATCAGCGCGACGATCCGCAATGCGCGCGTCCGGGCCGGCGGCGACATCGAAGTGAGGGCGGGGTACTCGCCGTCGATCTCGGCGCTGCCCGGCGCCGTGACCGTCGGCGCCGTGACGGTAGAGATCCCGGGCGACCCCAGCACCTCGGCGGGCGCGGCGTGGACCGCCACGATCGTCGCGGTCGCCATCGGTGCGGCCGCCGCGGATTCGCTGGCGATCGGCGGCTCGATCGCGATCAACGTCATCGCGCACGACATCGTCGCGGCGATCACCGGCTCGCGCGCGGTCGACGCGGGCGGCAGCATCCTGGTTCAGGCAGTCGACGACCTCACGGCGATCGCGGTCGCAGGAGGCGCAGCCGTCGGTCAGAACGCGGCCGGCATCGCCGTGCCGCTGCAGATCGATGCATCGAGCGTCAAGGCCTACATCGGCGACGGAGCGACGGTCGATGCGCGGGGTAACACCGCGGGGGTCATGGTCCGGACCGGCACGAAGAACGCGCAGGGGGCTCCCGAGTCGTTCCTCGTGAAGGGCCTCGCGGTCAGCGCGACGTCGTTCGAGTCGGTGCACACGATCGCGATCGGCCTCGGCGGCGGCGACCAGTTCGGCGTGGCGGGCTCGGGTTCGGTCACCGTCATCGTCCGCTCGGTGCACGCGTGGATCGGCGACGGCGCGCGGATCAACCAGGGCACGGCGAATGAGGATGCCGACCAGAGCGTCCTCGTCATCGCCTCCGACCAGACGGTCCACGTGGGTGTCGCGGGTTCCGCGGCCCTCGGCGGCACCGCGGGCATCGGCGTGGGCGCCGAAGTCGGCGTGCTCACGAAGGACACCGAGGCCTGGATCGGCAGCGGAGCCCGCGTGCAGGCGCAGCGCGACATCCGCGTGCTCGCCCTTTCGGAGGAGACGATCGTCTCTGTCGCGGGAGGCGTCGCGGCGGGCGGCGACGTGGGGCTCGCGGGAGCCTTCGACGTGTACGTGCTGGTGATCCAGACGAAGGCGCAGATCCGTGGCACCCTCGCGGGAGCCGCGGCCACGACGGTCATGGCGGAAGGCACCGTTCAGGTCTTCGCGTCGGGCGACACGCAGGTCGACGTCATCGCCGGCAACCTCGCGTGGGGCGGGGATGCGGGTCTCGGCGGCGCCATCGTCGTTCCTGTCGTGACGAAGACGACGGATGCCTCTATCGGCGCCCGCGCGGTGGTCGACGGTCGCGGACTCCGGCCGGGGCTCGACATCCTGAATGGGCTCGCCGCAGGCTTCGCGCCGTCTTACAGCACAGACCCCGACCAGGTCGCGCCGCCCGCCATCTCGAACTCTGACGTCGGGTACGACCCGAACCAGGCCGACGCGCAGGACCCGCTGACCGACCCGCAGCTCACGGGGCAGCGCGTCGTGACGCCGACCACCCGCAGCGGATTCACGGGCGTCGCCGTGACGGCCCTCGACCGCACCGACATCGGAATGGTCGCGATCGGCGCCGCCCTGTCGGGAGAAGTGGGCGTGCAGATCTCCGGCGCGGTGCACGTCATGGTCTCGACGACGACCGCCTCGATCGACGACCTCGCGCGCATCAACGCGGCGGCGGGCGCCGAAGGAAGCGGTCAGAGCGTCCTCGTCGCGGCGGCCCAGGACTACCAGCTGCTCGGCATCGTCGGCGGCGCCGGCATCGCGGGCGAGGTAGGCGTGACCCCCGGCGTCCAGGTGGGCGTCGTCGTCCAGCACGTCTCGGCCACGATCGGCGCCTCCGCCGTCGTCGAGGCCCGTCGGGACGTCGAAGTGCGGGCGCAGGCCGAAGAGGACATCCTCGTCATCGCGATCGCCATCGCCGGCGGCGACACCGTCGGCGCGGGCGGCGCCTTCGCCGTCGTCGTCCTCGACGACGAGACCTTCGCGTCGATCGGCGCAGGCGCCACGGTCCGCGCAGGGGGCAACGTCGTCGTCGCAGCCTCCGACTCGACCGACATCGACCTCATCGCGATCGGCGCCGGGATCGGCGTCGAAGGAGCCGGCATCGGCGCGGGCATCGGCGTGGGTGTCGTGACGAAGGACACGCGCGCCTGGATCGGCAGCGCGACCGTCGACGCCGCCGGCAACTCGCTGCGCGTCGACGTCTACGACGGTTCGCTCGGCGCCGACGGCTCGTTCGGGACGACGGACGCCGCCGACGACGTGCACGGTGTGATCGTCGTGGCCTCGAGCGACGAGGACATCCTGTCCGTCGCCCTCGCCGGCGCGGGCGGCCTGGTCGCGGGAGTCGCCGGAGCTGTCACGGTCGAGGTCGTCGACTCCGATACGCGCGCGTACATCGACGGCGGCGCGCTCATCAACACGATGGATCAGGATGCCGCGTCCGCCGCGCAGGACGTGCGGGTCGTCGCGGTGAACGACGTGACGATCCTCGCGATCGCGGGGGCTCTGGGCGTCGGCATCGTCGGACTCGCGGGCGGCGTCGACATCGGCGTGATCCACAACGACACCACCGCCTTCATCGCCGGCTCCGACGTGCGCGCGCGCAGCGACATCACCGTGAGCGCCCTCTCGGATCGCTCGATCACGAGCGTCGCCGTCGCGGCGGGTCTCGCCGGTGTCGGACTCGGTGCGGCCGTGTCGGTCTGGACGCTCGGCAGCAACCTCGTGAGCACCTACGCCTACGGCGACCGGACGCAGAGCGACCAGCCGACGACCCGCTCGGCCGACGCGCTCGTCGGCGAGGACGACAACGGATCGACGTCGACGATCGCGAAGGTCGACGGACTCATCACGGGGTCGGGCGCGACCGGAGCGCTCGGCGATCTCGAGGATCCGGGGCCGGGCGCCGGCACGACGCAGAACTCGGGCGACATCCGCTCGACCGCGGGGTCGGCGGGCGACGCCTTCGCGGCGAAGGCGCCCTCGGGTGCGATCGCGGCTTCGACGGGCGCGCCCGCGGCGGCGACGACAGTCGGCACGCAGACGATCCCCGGCGGCACGACGGCCTTCATCGGCCGGAACGCCCGCATCGACGCGGGCGGCGACGTCCGGCTCGACGCCCGTGAACACGCCTCGATCGTCTTGGCGGGCGGCGGCCTGGCGGGCGGCCTCGCGGGTGTCGGCGCCGGCATCGCGATCCTCGTCTTCGAAGACGACGTCACGACGTTCGTCGGGCAGGGCGCGATCGTCCGGGCCGGTGGCGCGGTCGCACTGCAGGCCGCCCTGAACGCGAAGCTCGACGTGCTGTCCGTGACGGCGGGCCTCGGCCAGATGGTGGGGATCGCGGCATCCGTCGTCGTCGTCATCGACCGCGGCACTGTCTCTGCCTACCTCGAAGACGCGGGGGCGTTCGGAGTCCTCATCAGCGGCGCCGACTCCGTGCTGATCTCGGCGGACCGCATCGTCCACATCGCGGCCTCGGCGATCGCCGTCGCGGGCGCCCTCTTCCTCGGAGCCCTCGCCGCGACGGTCGAGGTCGTCGAGTCGACGGGCTCGGCGCTCGCCTACACGGGCGTCGGCTCACAGATCGGCGCGACGACGCCGGCTGCAACGGTCGGCGACGTGACGATCCAGGCGGCCAACACCGTCTCGATGGGCTCCTTCGGCAACGCCGCCGTGACGCTGCTCGGGCTCGCGGGCGGGCCCCTGGGCGTTTCGGCCGGCGTCCTCAACGTCACGATCGGCACGTCCGGCGTGGCGGCCGCCTCCGCCGAGGTCCGCCGCGGCACGCTCATCTACGCCTCGGGGCAGGTGCGGGTCTCGTCGCACTACACGCCGACCGTCCGGGTCACGGCGGCCAATGCCGCGGGCGGCATCATCGCTGTGGGCGGCATGGGCGTCATGGTCGCGCTCTACGGCATCGCCCGTGCGAGCATCGCGGATGCCGTGAGCATCCGTGCGGCGTCGATCTCGGTGACCGCCGACAACACGTCGGTCGCCGACGCGCTGCTCGTCGTCGTCGCGATCGGTGCGATCGGCGGCTCGGGCGCGCGCGTCGACGCCGACGTCGACGTCGACTCGGTCGCGCAGATCGGCTCGCTCGCGGGCGGCATCACGACCCTCGACACGGGCGGCTCCATCTCGATCCTCGCGACGGCGACGCAGTCCTCGCGCGGCAAGGTCCAGGGCGGCTCCGGCGGCATCGGCGCCGTGACGTGGCTCATCGCGGACGCGACGATCACGGGCGCCACTTCGGCGACCATCGTCGGCCGCACGACGATCGTCCGCGCGGGCGGCGTCGACATCCGCGCGCAGCTGCTCGGGGCGTCGGCGAACACGCAGGTCGTCGTCGGCACCGGCGGCGCCGTGTCGATCGGCGGCTCGCAGGCCTACGCGACCTCCGACCCCGACGTCTCGGCGTTCATCGGCAACGGCGTGACGATCGGCGACCTCACGATCCCCTCGGCACCGGTGCCCATCCTCGGCGGGGTCACGGTCTCGGCGACCGCGAAGGCCGAAGCCGACTCCACGGGCGACTCGTACGGCGGCGGCGGCGTGCAGGTCGGCATCCCGCTGGCGACGACGACGATCACGCCCACGGTGGGCGCCTTCATCGGCCTCCCCGGCACCGCGTCCACGACGCGCCTCTACGCGGGCGGCTCGATCCGCGTCGCGGCAGACCTCTCGGACGCGCCCAGCGTGACGCTGACCGACCGGATCACGGCGATCGACATCGCGGCGAACACCATGACCTTCTCGTACCCCGGCATCGGCGAGGGCGCCTCCGTCACCTATCAGGCGTCGGGCACCGGCATCCTGGGTCTGCACGAGGGCAGCACGTACACCGTGCTCGACACGGGCACGACGGGAGCCATCCGCCTCGGATCGCTCTTCTCGGCCGCGCAGGTCGATCCCCTCACCGAGATCATCACGTTCGCGACGGCCCACGGCTTCGTGAGCGGCGACTGCGTCGTCTACGACCCGCGCGGCGGCACCTCGATCCTCGTGAACGCCTCGTCGGCGGCTGGCGCGTGCAGCACGTCGGGCCTGCCCACCTTCTACGTGCGGTGGATCGACGAGTTCCGCATCAAGCTCACGACCACGCTCAGCGCGGCGACGGCCCTGACCGAGGCCCCGCTCACGCCGACGATCAACGGGAACCGTCTCGAGGATGCGACGCTCGCGTCCCAGCCGAACGGGACGGCCGTCGTCTACCTGGCCCCCGTCACCGCGACGTTCATCGGCGGTGCCGTCGACGTGACCCCCGTCCAGGTGACCGACCCCGTGACAGGCGACCCGGTGTGGGTGCCGCAGAGCACGACGCACGCCGACAACACCGTGACGATCGACCATGTCGCGTCGGCGAACAACATCTTCGTCGGGACGGATATCACGGCAGGACTCCACACCGGGGATGCCGTCCTCTACCTGGCCCTGGACGGCACGGCCATCGGCGGGCTCGTGAGCGGCACCACCTACTACGTCATCGTCCGGGCGAACGGCGCCATCCAGCTCGCCGACACGCTCTGCCACGCGACGGGATGCGCCGATGACGGTATCGCGCAGACGGCGCTGGTGCTCAGCCTCGCCGGCGCCGAATCCCTGCGGCACTCGATCGAGCGGAGTCTCGCCGGCCTGCGGAACGGCCAGACCTACTACACGCGCACGGGAGGCGGCATCCCGAGCGGTTCCGTCGAGCTCGCCGCGACGCCGACGGGCGGGGCCTCCATCGTGCTCTCGGCGGCCGGGCGCCCCGGTCCGCACCGCTTCGGGCTCGTCGAGGTCGACCTCAAAGCGGGCGACGGGACGCAGGCGCTCTACGCCAAGCTGCTCGGCACTCTGCCGGCCGGCACCCACTCGCTCACGGGCCCCGGCGGCGAGGAGCTGTCGACACTCTCGCCGACGCCCGGCGACGGCAAGTCCGGTGCCACGACGAACGGCGGCTCGGGCGGGATCATCGCCGACATCAGCGTCCCCTCGGCCCGGGTCACGGGCGCTCCCGTCGTGACCGCCGCCCTCGCGGCGGCGATCACGTCGGCGGGCGGCTCGGTCGAGGTCGTCTCGACAGGCGCGACCCGCGCGAGCGCCTGGGCCGACACGTCCGGCGGCGGCGGCATCTCGGTGGGCGAGGCGCACGCCGACGTCGTGTTCGACACCGCGATCACCTCGGCCAACATCGACGCCGGCTCCGTCGTGCGGGCGGGCGGCGACGTCCTGGTCCGCGCGATCTCGAGCCACGGCATCCAGGCGACCGCCAAGTCGAAGGGCGGCGGCGTCATCGCCGGAAAGATCGCCGAGACGACCGCGCGCATCGACAACGACACGACGGCGACGGTCGGCGCGGGCGCCGTCGTCGAGGCGAACGGCCACGTGCGCATCCTGAGCCAGTCCGCCACGATCGGCACGACGCTCTCGGACACGGAGTCGTGGGCGCTCGGCGCGGGCGCGGACTCCGACAACACCAACGACGATCGCGGCGTCACGATCGGCACGAACGCCGACCCGGCTGTGACCAAGGTGCTCATCGGGCAGGGCGCGAGCATCACGGGCTCGACGGTCGATCTGCACGCGGCGGTCGTCCTGATGATCGCGATCGCCACGGCGAAGGCCCTCGGCGTCAACCCGATCCTGCTCGGCGTCGCGACGGCGTTCGCCAACGCGGACGTCAACATCGAGTCCGACGTCGCTGTCGAGATCGACGGCAACGGCCCCACGACGACGATCGTCCGCGGCGACCGCGGCGTCGACCTGCAGGCGACGACGTCGGGCGTCACGATCATCCGCAACGCGATGCGGCTCGCGGTCGCGCTCATCCCGCCGCAGGATGCAGATGCCGGCGGCACTGACGACTTCGACAACGAGGTCGATGCCGACCGCGGCGTGCTCGTCATCGCCGGCGCGCGTCGCACCGACCCGGCCTCGGGTCTCGACGCGCCGAGCGGCATCGGCAGCCTCGCGCTGTACGTCCAGGCCGACAACATCCTGATCGTCGTCGACAACGCGCCGCCCACCGACCGCGACCGCTACCACAACGACGACAACTCGATCGCGGTCCGCAACGGCGACATCGACTGGGATGCCGACGTCCTGATCCTCGGCGGGCTCGACGGGGCCCCGCTCCTCGTCGTGGATGCCGACGGCTTCGTCGTCGCCGCGAACGGCGTGACCATCAACGGCGGAGTCGTCCCCATCGCGGGCGGCCCGAACCCCACGCAGGTCGACCCCGACGGCGACGGCCGCTACACGATCGACCCGATCACGAACTCGGGCTACGCCGACGTGCTCTTCAGCGCCGACGATCAGATCGACAACGAGGACTACGCGTCGAGCACCGACGGCAACCCGAACCAGCCGTGGCCCACGTTCGAGTTCCGCGACACACTGCCCTCCGTCGTCATCGTCGACTACTCGGGCCTCGACGTCACGGTCTCGAGGATCGACGTCGTCAACACCTCGACGACGCCGCCGCTCGTGCTGCTGCGCTCGGCGGCGGGCGGCTACCGCTCGAACACGACTCTCGAGTTCGACGTGCGGCACTCGTCCGCGCCCGCCTACGTCGACCTCGAGAAGCGGGGCGACGGGACCCTGACGCTCACAGGCCTCGTCAACAACCCGCTGGGTCTGACCCGCATCATCAGCGTCCTCGCCGACATCCTCGCGGGCGCTCAGGCCCTCGTCGTGACGAATCTGCTCGATGTCGAGGCATCCGCCGGATCGATCGGGCGAGCCGGCGGACGGCTCGCCGTCGACCTCGTGCGCTTCACCGCCCTGCCCCGCGTCGACGCCCCGACCGCGAGCGGCGTCCGCGATCCCCGCCTCATCGCGATCGCCGGCACCGACGCCTTCCTGAGCCTCCGCGGCCTCGACCGGACGCTGACCGCACCGTCCGCGATGACGATCGCGATCGATGTCGCGAGGGCCGGTCGCGACGCCGACATCCAACTGCGGACGGCGCTTGTGCAGGTCGCGTCGAACATCGCGGCCGACGTCCGGGTGCGGGTGAGCACCGAGTCGACATCGTCGCTGTGGTTCCTGGAGCAGATCCACCGATTCCACTTCCGCGGCACGAACACGCTCGCCGGCCACGACCCCGCGCGTGCCGGAGTCTCGGCGCTGCGCGACCCCGCGGCCTACGTCGGCGCGACCTCGACCGAGATCGACAGCACCTACCTGCTCCAGCGACGCAACGACCCGCTGCCGCGCAGCGAGACGACGATCCTCGGGTCGAGCCTCGAGATGTTCGAGCCGACGTCCGCCGCGGGCGAGTTCGTCCTCTTCTCGACGACCCCCCTCGCGGCCGGCGTTCCCGGCGTCACGGCGGGCGACGACATCCGGATCCGCGACACGGAAGGGCTCGCGAACGGTCCGGACGCCCCGGATGCCGGCACCCCGCCCGTCATCACGCTGCGGGGCTGGATCGACCTCACGGCGGGCGGCACGGGCACGGGCTTCGTCGACGTCGACATCGACGGCTCGGTCACGCTCATCGAGGTCGCGGACGACCTGCGCGTCGGACTCATCCGGTCGCGCACGGCCGACGTGACGCTCACGGCGGACCGCAGCATCCTGGACGGCGACCCGGCCGACGCGACGACCAACCCGACCGATCCCCGTGACGTCGAGGGCGTGAACATCACCCTCACGGCGGCGAACGGCTCGATCGGCACGGAAGGCGACTTCCTCGAGATCAACCTGCTCGACACGATGGGCGTGGCAGGCACGCCCGTGGGCGGCATCCTGAATGCGACGGCGGCGCTCGGGATCCACCTGTTCGAGACGATCGGCGACCTGCGCGTCGGGCTCGTCACGTCGCACCAGGTCGATCTGTCGAAGATCACGGATGTCGCGCTCGTCGCGGGCGCCGGCTCGATCCTCGACGGGCTCGACGACGTCGCGGCCGATGTCGTGGCCGACCGCATCGATCTGCGCGCGACGGGCGGCGGCGTCGGCCTGCCCGCGAACGACCTCGACGTCGACACCTCCGTGTCGGGCACGGCCTCGGGCCGCCTCTACGTCGAGTCGACCCTCTCGGTGTTCATCACCGAGACGCAGCACGAGCTGTACGTGCTCGCCGTGACCTCGACGCAGGGGAACGTGCGGCTCACGGTGCCCGACACGATCGCGGTGCGCGGCCCTCCCGTGCGCACGGAAGACCTCATCCTCCTCGTGAGCGGCTCGAGCCTCGTGAGCGAGGGCCGGCCGCGCCTCACGACCCCCGGTGCATCCGACACCGCGACCACGACGCGGAGCGGACTCTGGGCCCTGCTCGACCTCTCCCTCTGGTTCGGCGACGACTTCGTCGCCCCCGTCGGCACCGACATCGTCGCGGGCGGCACGATCTTCCTGCACGGCGACGCGAACCGCCTGCCCGGCGCCGTCTCGGCGGTCGACCCCGATCCCCTCGGCAGGCCGTCCGCGGTCGACGCCGACACCCACGCGAACGTGGGCACCGCGGCATCCGGATTCGGCACGACCATCACCCTCGCGGGACGCATCGGCGGGATCTTCGACCTCGGCGGCGGGAACGACCGCACCGATCGCGTGCTGATCTTCGGGCACGACGACGTCGACCACTTCGTGTTCGACGCGACGCTCCTGGGCGCTCCCGTCCGGGTCCACGGCAGCGGCGACCTCTCGGCGACGGATCGCCCGATCTGCGCCGCGGTTGTCCTGCCGACCGCATGCGGCGACGGCGAGGACGACTTCCGCGTCCTGGCGCTGCGCACACCCGACCTTCCCGCCGCGCACACCCTGACCCTCGACGGTCAGCAGGGGACCGACCACTACCGGATCGAGACGACGAGCGTCGCGACCCGGACGTACACGATCAACATCCTCGACTCGGGAGCTCCTGACGACGGCGCCGATGAGGCCGTCGTGGTCGGCACGAGCGACGCAGACGTCTTCCTCCTGCGGAAGGTCACGACGATCCCGGGCGAGACGGCCGACCGGCCCGCCTTCGTCGCACTCGTCCACGGCACCCCCGACGCGCTCCGCGCCGCGACCGCGGCGGGCACGGGCGTCGAGCGGATCAACTACGACACGGCGCTCAACGGCAGGCTGCTCGTCGAGGCGGGCGCCGGCGACGACACGTTCGCCGTCGACGACACGAGCGTCACGATCACGCTCGACGGCGGCGCGGGCGACGACGACTTCCACTTCGGGCAGCTGTTCGGCTCGCCACGGGACGCCTCGGCGGGCCTCGCACCTGCCGACGCCTTCCCGCGGCTCATCGCCACGACGCGCGGCTACCTGAGCCCCGGCAGCAGCGCCCCTCTCGTCGCGCTCGGCGGCGCGGGCGACGACCGGTTCACGGTCTACGCGAACCAGGCCGAGCTGCGGCTCGAGGGCGAGGACGGCGACGACCTCTTCGTCGTCCGGGCCTTCGCCCTGGCCCGCACGAACCCCGACGGCACGATCCGCACGAACGCGGCCGGAGTCGCCGAGCCGATCATCGGATCGTCCGCGGCACGCCCGCTCGACATCCGCACAGGCGGCGGTGCCGACGAGGTGCGCTACACGATGAACGCCCCCGTCTCGATCGACGGCGGCGAGGGCTTCGACAAGGTCGTCGTCCTGGGCACCGAGTTCGCCGACGACATCGTCGTCACGTCGACCGCGATCTACGGCGCGGGCATGAGCATCCGGTACACGACAGTCGAGGCGATCGAGATCGACGGTCTCGAGGGCGACGACGAGTTCTTCGTGCAGTCGACGGCGTTCGGCGTCGCGTACCGGATCATCGGCGGCCTCGGCAGCGACACGATCAACATCGCGGGCGACGTCTCGACCGACATCGCGGTGCGCGACATCGAGGGCGCGAGCGGCGCCGTCGACCACCTCGTGACCTCGGGCGACATCCGGTACGACGGACTCATCGTGACGGGCATCGACCTGCACGTGGCGGGCACGGGCGAGGGCCTCGTCGTCCTCACCGAGACGGGCGGCGGCACCTCCGTGCGCGAGGACGGCGTGCAGATCGATGCCTTCGACTCGTACACGGTGCGCCTCTCGCGCATGCCGGCCGGCCGCGTCTACGTGACGGTCTCGGCATCCCGGCCGGGCGCCGACGCCGGGGCGGCCGACACGGTGTGGCTCTGCACGGGCGCCGCGGCCGCGTGCGACTCGGCGTTCGCGGAGTTCCGCCGGCACTTCGTCGACGACGGATCGGTCGTCGACGAGCCGCAGCGCGCGGTCGTGCTCGTGTTCGACACGACGAACTGGAACCTCGCGCAGACCGTCCACGTCTACGCCGTCGACGACACGGCCCGCGAGGGCGACCAGGTCGTCGCGATCAGCCACAGCGTCATCGCGGCAGACCCCGCCGACCGCACGGCGGGCTTCGACGGCGCCGCCGTCCGCAACGTCGAGGTGCTCGTCCGCGACAACGACGTGCCCGGTGTCACGATCATCGAGGTCGCCCCCGGGACGACGATCGAGGATGACACGACCCTCGTGCTCGAAAACGACGTCACGGGCATCTCGGACGACATCCTCGTGTCGCTCTCGAGCCCCGCGACGGGCATCGTGCGCATCCGCCTCGACCTCCCCGACGGCCGCCTGCGCCTCGTCCGCGGCGACGCCGCCGACACCCGTTTCGACCCCGTGACCCGCATCATCACGTTCGCGGCGGGCGACACGACGCCCGTCCGCATCCGGATCCTCGCGATCGACGACGCCGTGCGGCAGGACGCCGCCTTCGCGCGCATCGTCGCGACCCTCGTGAGCGGTCCCGCAGGCTATGCCTTCCCCGACGTCCGCCTCGCCGTCGACGTGCGCGACGACGACTCGGCGGGGGTCGTCGTGACGCAGAGCGGCACCGGCACGACCGTCGTCCCCGGCGGTGCGACCGACGACTACACGATCCGGCTCACGACGGCGCCGACGGCTGCGGTCGACGTCGCGATCCTCACCGACGGTCTGACGGACGTCGTCGGAGGAACGATCAAGGCGATCGGCTCGGCGACCCGCGGCCTGTTCACCGGCGCGATCACGGCAGACCCCGCCGCACGACGGATCACGCGCGCCGATCATGGCAGCTTCCTCGCGGACGGCTTCCTCGAGGGCCAGCTCATCTCGTTCGACGGCGGCGCGACCTCCTTCAAGATCGCCGTCATCCGGGGGACGAACGCAACGCACGACGACGTCATCGAGCTCACCGCCGCGTCACCCTTCCCCACGCTTGCGGGCGTCGTGACGATCACCCGCGTCGCCGTGGTCGTCACGTTCACGGCCGCGAACTGGATGACGCCCGTCACGGTGACGCTCCGCGCGGACCCCTTCTTCGACCTCCCGCTCGTCCGCCAGGGAGTCAAGACCTTCGCCGTGCAGCCGCATCCGCTCTCGCAGCTCGCCGGTCCCGTCTCCGTCGAGGGAGGGACGACCCGTGCCGACCGCTCGCTCCTCAACGGCATCAAGCTTCCCGGCGAGACCGACTCGCCGCTCCTCGGCATCGGCGCCGCGGCCGTCGTGCCGGAGGGCCGGCAGATCGACATCCTGAACATCTTCGACGATTCGAGCATCGAGGATCACGTCCGCACGCTCACCTCGACGAGCCTCACCGGCACAGGGCTCCCCGCGGGCTACACGGTCCCGGGCGGGACGGCGTTCGGCGAGCCGACCGCCGTCGCGGGCGGCATCACCTTCGGCCAGCTCTCGTTCGCGACGGATGCCGCGGGGCACACGACGGGGATCTCGACGGATGCCGCGACCTCGACGATCGAGGTGCTCAACCTGCTGCTCGGCGCCGGGAACGATCGCCTCACGATCGCGGGGACGCTGCAGGCGGCACCCGAGGACGACGGCGATCCCGCGACGCTCGTCGACCCGCCCGCGGCGCACGGTGTGCTGACCGTCGTGCACGGTGGAGGCAACCAGGCGCTCGCGGGCGGTGCGATGGGCGGCGACACGATCGTCATCACCGGCGGGGCCGGACCCGCATCGCCGCTCGTCGTCTACGGCGACACGTCGCAGGACGGCTTCTGGTACTCAGGCCGCCCCGACGCACAGGATGCCGGCGACCTCGGGCCCAAGGGCTTCGACCAGTTCCCGGGCGTCGCGGACGAGGACGAGCGCTACCGCGTCCCGCTGGCGAGCCCGTTCGACCATGCCGGCGACGACGTCATCGATGCGCGCGCGCTCTTCGCAGGCGCCGACCAGTCGACCGTCGGCATCACGGCGTACGGCGGCGCGGGCGACGACACCATCTACGGCTCGCAGACAGGCGACTTCCTCGCGGGCGGCTCGGGCGACGACCTCATCCTGGGGCAGCGCGGCGCCGATCAGATCTACGGCGACTCCGGCGTCAACGTGCAGGTCATCACGCGGCGGCTCGACATCTCGACCGTGAACACGAGCACCGCGTCGAACGCCGACGCGCTCGTCGCGGGCGAGGACGAGCTGCACGGCGAAGGCGCGGGCAGCGCGGCCGGAGGCGACCGCGGCGACATCGTGTTCGGCGACCACGGCGTCGTCGAGCAGGCGGTGCCATACGAGCGCACGGCGCTGCTCGGACCCGCCGTGTTCGTCCGGCTGCAGACGACGCGGCTCGTGCTGGCGGTGGCGACGGTCGAGCCCCGCAACGGGGCCGACGACGTCATCTCGGGCGACGACGGCGACGATCTCATCGCGGGCGGCAACGGCGACGACACGATCTCGGGCGACGCGGGCGACGATGTCGTCTTCGGCGACCACGGCCGCGTCGAGCTCGCGACGCCCGACGGCTTCCGCCGCTTCGTCTACACGACCGACCCGACCGTGCCGGCCGGCGAGGACACGATCTCGGGCGACGCGGGGGACGACGTCATCCTCGGCGGCGATCGGGGCGACTCGATCTCGGGCGACGACGGGCGCGACGTCGTCTTCGGCGATCACGGCCGCGTCGCCTACAACCCCGGAGTCGGCATGATCTCCCTCATCGAGACGACCGACCCCGCAGCCCTCGCGGGACCCGACACGATCTCGGGCGACGCCGGAGACGACATCGTCCTCGGCGGCAACGACGACGACGTCATCACGGGCGACAGCGGGCGCGACATCCTCCTCGGCGACCACGGCCGCATCGTCATCGACACCCCGTCGGGCATCGTGCGGCTCATCACGACGACCGATCCGCTCGTCCCGGCCGGCGACGACGTCATTTCGGGCGGCGACGACCGGGACGTCATCCTCGGCGGGAACGGGTCCGACCTCATCTCGGGCGGCACCGCGGCCGACATCATCCTGGGCGATCACGGCCTCCTGCAGGACGGCGGGATCCCCCCGTGGCAGGTCGCGGCGGACGGCACGTGGGAGCTCATCCGCACCCAGGACCCGAACGCCGGCGCGGCCGACGTCATCTCGGGGGGCTCGGGCAACGACATCGTCTTCGGCGGCACCGGCGGCGACACGGTGAGCGGTGACGAGGGGAACGATCTGATCGTCGGGGACCACGGCCGGGTCGACGCGGTGCGGGAGTTCAACGGACAGATCGGCATCTTCCTCGAACTGCTGCCCCTGAACATGCCGCTCGCTGCACACCCGTTCGCCTGGACGTCGATCGACACCGGCGCGGCGGCGGGCGGCGCGAGCGACCTCCTCCGCGGCAACGCCGGCGAGGACGTCATCATCGGCGGCCAGGGTGCCGACCGCATGACGGGCGGCACGGGCGACGACGACCTCATCGGCGGACACAATGTCGTGGGCGGCAGCGACACCGGCGACTTCATCGACGGCGGCGATCAGAACGACGCGATCGCGGGGGACAACGCGAACCTCCTGCGTACGGGAGACATCTCGAGCCGCCGGTTCCAGACGCTCACGGGCGCCGCGATCTTCCAGCAGGACACCGGATGCCCCCTCCTCACGACAGGCACGTGCGGGGCGGGCGTGACGAGTGTCTTCGACGACCCGCGCGGCGTCAAGGAGCGCGACGTGCAGCTGTACGACCACGACACGTCCACGCCCGTCGGCCGCTACGGCGACGACGTCATCGCGGGCGGCGCCGAGGACGACCTGATCTTCGGGCAGCTCGGCGATGACTGGATCCAGGGCGACGGCTCGGCGATCGACGACTCGGGCGTCATCACGATCGACGTGCGCACGACTCGTCAGTCGGTCGAAGACCTCGCCGGACCCGGACGCGACGGCGACGACTGGATCGAGGGCAACGGCGGCAGCGATGTCATCTTCGGCGGACTCGGCCGCGACGACCTCATCGGCGGCAGCTCCGACATCTTCAGCCTGACCACCGCCTCACGCCGACCGGACGGCGCCGACACGATCTTCGGCGGTGCCGGCATCCGCCTCGTCCGCAACAACCACGGCGACCTCGAAGAGGGCGGGCACGCGGCCGACAGCGACGTCATCCTCGGCGACAACGGCACGATCTTCCGACTCGTGACGGTCGTCGGCGGCACGACCCGGTTCCTCTCCTTCACCTACGACGACTACGCCGGATCGCAGCGTCTGCTGCCGCGCGCGTACGCGCTGCTCGACTACACGGCCGGCTCCCCGATCGGGATCGGCGTCGCCGACCTCATCCACGGCGAGGACGGCGACGACACGATCCACGGCCAGCTCGGCGACGACGTGCTCTTCGGCGAAGGCCAGGACGACGACATCTACGGCGGCTGGGGCAACGACCGGCTCTACGGCGGTACGGGGATCGACGGGATGCTGGGCGATGACGGCGTCATCCAGACGAGCCGCAACGGCCGGACCGAACCGCTCCACCACGTCGGCGCGGCGGACGCCGAGCAGTTCGTGTCGCTGCCGGGACCCTTCACGGGCGCCGAGATCTACATCCTCGGCGAGCTCCTCAAGCGCGCCGACCTGCACACCTGGATCGTCGGGTCCGTCAACAACGACACGATGTACGGCGGACTCGGCGACGACTTCCTGCACGGCGGCGAGGGCAGCGACGCGATGTCGGGCGCGGAGGCCATGCAGGCCTTCTACAACCGCGACCTGCGCCTCGGCGCGCTGAGCCGCCTCGCGACCGAGCTTCCGCTCGTCGACGTCGACCCGCTGCACTACGACGCCGACACGACGATGTTCGCGCAGTACGACGCCGACGACCCGCGCTCGCTCATCCCCGGTTTCCTGCTCAACTTCGACGCGTACGTGCTCGACGAGGCGACCCGCCTGCCGATCGACATCGACGGCGTGAAGGTCAAGAGCGACGACGGCCGCGACCGCCTCTACGGCGACCTCGGCGCCGACTGGCTCGTGGGCGGCACGAACTGCGACTGGCTGTTCGGCGGCTTCGGCGACGACCTGCTGCAGCTCGACGACAACCTCGAGACCGCGGGCGGCGCCAACACCGAGCCCGAGAACGACGACCCGCGGTTCCGCGACGGCGACTTCGCGTACGGCGGCGCGGGCCGCGACGTGCTCATCGCCAACACGGCGCAGGACCGCATGTTCGACTGGTCGGGCGAGTTCAACAGCTTCATCGTGCCGTTCAGCCCGTTCGGATCGCCGACAGTGAACCGCAGCTTCAGCCCGCAGATCCGCGACCTCGTGCGCGCTCTGTCCGAGGCGGGCGGCTCCGATGAGGGCCCGGCGATCCCGGCGGGCGAGCCGTTCGACGAAGAGGCGCTCGTCGAGCCGAGCGACGGTGCGCTGTGGCAGGACCAGCACGGTGGACCGCGCGACCCCCAGCCGGGCAACCTCCCGGGCGGAGGGCGCGACGATGTCGGCGGACCCACCCTGCACTGCCCGTGCGACCCGCTCACGATCGTGCGCGTCGTGAAGTACGTCAACGGCGACGACGCAAACGAGAGCGGCCCGACGATCACGGCTGGCTCGGCCGTGGTGTGGACGTACGAAGTCACGACGTACCCGGGCACGGTCGCGGTGCAGCTGGCCCGCATCCTCGACGACGCGGGCACTCCCGCAGACCCGACGGACGACTTCGTCCCGACCTACGTGAGCGGCGACCTCGACGCAGACGGCTGGCTCGATCCCGGAGAGACGTGGCTCTTCCGCGCGATGGGCACCGCGCGCGCCGGCCGCTACATGAACGTCGTGACGGTCGAGGGCGTCGGCGCCAACGGCCAGGCGGTGCGCGACAGCGACCCCGCCGTCTACAACGGCCTGCCCACGACGGGCGACGTGTTCCTGTACGTCGAGAAGGCGGTGAACGCGGTCGACCCCCTCCACCCGACCGCCGGGGAGGACGCCGACACCCCGACCGGTCCGACAGTCCGCACCGGCGCACAGGTCGTCTTCACCTACCTGGTCTCGTCGCTCGGCGGGCTCGTGACGGGCATCGCGCTCCGTGACGACAACGGCACGCCGCTCGACGCATCCGATGACTTCGCGCCCGTCTACGTCTCGGGCGACACCGACGGCGACGGCATCCTCGATCCCGGTGAGGTGTGGCTCTACCGGGCCGTCCGCACGGCGATCGTCGGCCAGTACACCAACACCGCGACGGTCCGCGGCACCGGCGGAGGCCGCGCACTCGTGGACACGGATGCCGCGAGCTATCTCGGCATCCCGATCAGCGGCGTCTCGATCAAGAAGGCCGTGAACGCCGCGTCGCCGCTCTCGCCGACCGCTGCCGACGACGCAGACACGGCTGCGGTGGCCAAGCTCCTCGCACCCGGGACCCTCGTCGTGTGGACCTACCTGGTGCGGAACCTCACGCAGGTCAGCCTGCGCGACGTCGTGGTGGTCGACGACAACGGCACGACCGACCCCGACGACGACATCACGCCCGTCTACCTGTCGGGCGACACCGACGGAGATCACGAACTCGATCCCGGCGAAGTGTGGCTCTTCACGTCGGCGGGTGTCGTCACGGCATCGGCGCGCGCCGGTCTCTACGGCAACATCGCCTACGCCACCGCGCGCGACGACTCGGGCGCGTCGGTCACGGCGCAGGACGCAGCCTTCTACTTCGGGGCGATCGCAGGCACCGACGTCAAGAAGTACGTGAACGGACAGGATGCCGAGACGGCGCCGGGCGTCGTCGTCCCGGTCGGACGCGAGCTCGTCTGGACGTACGAGGTCCGCAACACGGGCAACACGGCACTCGCGGTCGTGCTCGTCGACGACAACGGCACGCCGGGCACGACGACCGACGACTGGAGCCCCGTCTACATCTCGGGCGACACCGACGGAGATGGCCTCCTCGACCTCGACGAGGTCTGGCTGTTCCGCAAGACCGGCACCGCGGCGATCGGGCACTACGTCAACACGGCGACCGTCACGGGCCGGGTCCCCGGCACCGAGATCGTCGCGAACGACACCGACGTCGCCCACGCGACGGGAGTGGTCGTGCCGCCGACGTCGATCACGATCCTCAAGAAGGCGAACGGGCAGGATGCCGACACCGAGGCGACCGCCGTGCGCGTCGTCGTCGGCGCGACGATCGAGTGGACGTTCGAAGTGCGCTCGATCTCCGGAGCGCTGCCCCTCGCCGGTGTCACGGTCGTCGACGATCGGGGCACCGCCGACCCCGCCGACGACCTGACCCTCACCCTGCTGTCCGGCGATCTCGACGGCGACGGACTGCTCGACGCGGACGAGGTGTGGCGCTATCGCTTCACGAGCGTCGCGGTCGCCGGCCTGCTCCGCAACGTCGCCCGCGTGACGGGCACCGACCAGCACGGCACCCTCTACTCCGACGACGACCCGGCACACGTCTTCGGCGCTGTGCTCGGCATCGACGTCGAGAAGGCGATCAACGCCCTCAACGCGTGGCAGCCGACAAGTCTCGAGGACGCCGACACGGGTGGTCCGCAGCTGCTGCCGGGCGCGACCGTGACCTGGACCTACCTCGTGCGCAACACCGGCAACACCTCGCTCGCCGTGAGCCTCGTCGACGACAACGGCACGGCCGACCCCGACGACTTCATCCCGTCCCGCGTCGGCGGCGACACGAACGGCAACGGCCTGCTCGATCCGGGTGAGGTGTGGCTCTACTCGGCGACCGGAACGGTCCGCAGCACGAACTACACGAACATCGCCACCGCGACGGGCACCGACCCCGTATCGGGTGCCGTCGCCACCGATCGTGACGCCGCGGCCTACCGTGCGGCGATCGGCGGCGCCGAGGGCCACACGCCGGGCTTCTGGAAGACCAACGCCGCCAACTGGGGCGCCGTGGCCTGGCCGCGCAACGCCGACGGCACCCTCGTCTTCCGTCCCGACCAGACAGTCGGGAGCGTCTTCGCCTCGGCGCCGGCGGCGTATGCGGGCCGCACGCTGCTCGCTGCGCTCGGCACGGGCGGCGGCGGCATCGACGCCCTGCTGCGGGCGGCCGTCTCTGCGCTCCTGTCGTCGGCGCACCCCGACATCGCGTACCCGTACACGACGACTCAGGTGATCGCCCGCACGAACGCCGCGCTCGCGAGCGGCAACGCGACGCTCATCTCGACGCAGATGAACGAGTTCGACAAGTACAACAACTACGGCTCGGACCTCGATCAGCACGGCAACAGCGGCGGACAGATCGTGCCCGACCCCGTCGAGCCCCCGCCCGCTCCGACCGTCAGCATCTCGGACACGACGGTGACCGAGGGTTCGACGGGCAAGGGCACGGCGGCATCGCTCACGATCTCGCTGTCGGCGCCCACGACCACCGCCGTCACGATCGTCGTGTCCATCGTCGGGGGGACGGCCACGAGCGCCGACTACAAGGGCGCGACCACCCTGACTCTCACGATCGCTGCGGGCCAGACGACGGCGACGTTCTCGCTCACGATCACAGGCGACAAGATCGACGAGCCCACCGAGACGATCATCGTCGGCATCACGAGTGTCGGTGCCGGCGCCACCATCGCCGACGGCACCGGCATCATCACGATCCTCGACGACGACTGACCACCGGCGCGGCGCGAGCTGAAAGGTCCCCTCGTCACCGCACCGCCGGATCCTCGTGCCCTCGTCGAGTCCGCGAGCGGCGGCCCGGCCGACGCCGCTCCGGCTCTTCACATCCCGCTCGGTAGGCTCGATGCATGCTCAATATGGCCGAGGGCGTGCAGCGCCTGGGCGCGCTCGCCGAGTCGCCCGTCGTCGCGACGCTCGGCCGGGCCTTCGCCGACGCGGGCCGTGAGCTCGCGATCGTCGGCGGTCCCGTGCGCGACGCGCTGCTCGGCCGCCGCACGAACGACCTCGACTTCACGACGGACGCCCTGCCCGACGAAATCCTGAAGATCGTGACGCCGATCAGCTCGGCGCAGTGGGATGTCGGCCGCGAGTTCGGCACGATCGGCGCCCGCATCGCGGGCGAGCAGGTCGAGGTCACGACGTATCGCGCCGACAGCTATGACGGCGTCACGCGCAAGCCGACCGTCGAGTTCGGCGACACGCTCGAGGGCGACCTCGTGCGCCGCGACTTCACCGTCAACGCGATGGCGCTCCGCCTCCCGGGGCGCACGCTCGTCGACCCGACGGGAGGAGTCGAAGACCTCCTCGCGCAGCGCCTGCGCACGCCGATCGACCCGCGCGTGAGCTTCGGCGACGATCCGCTGCGCATGCTGCGCGCGGCTCGCTTCTCATCGCAGCTGGAGTTCGACGTCGATCCCGGCACCGCGGCCGCGATCGGAGAGCTTCGCGAGACGCTGTCGATCGTGAGCCCCGAGCGCATCCAGGGCGAGCTGACACGGCTCCTGCAGGCCGACGACCCCGTGAGCGGCATCCGTCTGCTCGTGGACACCGGGATCGTCGACGTCTTCCTCCCCGAGATCTCGGCTCTGCGCCTCGAGGTCGACGAGCACCACCACCACAAGGACGTCTACGAGCACTCGCTCACGGTGCTGCGTCAGGCGATCGCGCTCGAGCAGGCGCGGAATCCGGATGCCCTTCCCGACGTCCCGCTGCGCCTCGCCGCGCTGTTGCACGACATCGGCAAGCCGTCCACGCGAAAGCTCGAGCCCGGCGGCGGCGTGACCTTCCACCACCACGACATCCGCGGCGCGCGAATGGCGAAGAAGCGCCTGCAGGCGCTGCGCTTCGACTCCGACACGATCGGCGTCGTCTCGCGGCTCATCGAGCTGCACCTGCGGTTCTTCGGCTACGCCGAGGGCGCGTGGACCGATTCCGCCGTGCGCCGCTATGTGCGGGATGCCGGAGCAGAGCTCGACCGCCTGCACATCCTGACGCGCGCCGACGTGACGACGCGCAACAAGCGCAAGGCGACGCGGCTCGCGGGGGCGTACGACGACATCGAGCGGCGCATCGCCGAGCTGGCGGAGCAGGAGCAGCTCGACGCGATGCGGCCCGAGCTCGACGGCAACCGCATCCAGGGGCTGCTGGGCATCGGCCCGGGGCGCGAGGTCGGCGAGGCGTACCGCTTCCTGCTCGACCTGCGCCTCGACGAAGGGCTCGTCGGCGAGGCCGAGGCGGAGCGCCGCCTCACCGAGTGGTGGGCCGCCCGGGCTTGAGTCGGCGCCGGGCCCGTGCGAAACGCCCGAGCCCGGCGCACACGAGGTGTCAGGCCACGCGGCCGCGCAGCGCGGCGATCTCCTGGCCGTAGGCCGTCGCGGCGGTCTCGGCCTTCTCCTTGAGCGCGGCCGCGGTGTCGGCGAAGGCGTCGAGCGCGGGGTTGACGCCCACGAGCGTGAACGGACGCTCGACGACTCGCAGGTCGAGCCCCCAGACATCCTCGAGCACGCGCCGCAGCCACGCGGTCGAGTGGTCCCAGCCCTCCTTGGGGGTGCCGGGCGCGTAGTTGCCGCCGAGCACCGTCACGAGGGTCGCGGGCTTGCCGCGCAGCGCCGTGCCCTGCGTGTCGATGCGGGGGTCGGTGTAGGCGAGGTCGAACCACGTCTTGAAGTGCTGCGAGACGCCGTAGTTGTAGAGCGGCACGGCGAACAGGAGCGCCTCGGCGCCGATGAGCTCGTCCGCGAACGACGTTGCGAGGGCGCGCGCCTCGAGCTGACGCTCGGTGCGCTGCTCGGCGTCGACGAAGCCCGACGTCACGGCATCGGCCCAGGCGGTCGCCGGGACGGGGTCGGCCGCGAGATCGCGGCGCACGACGGTCGAATCGGGGTGGGCGGCGACCCACTCGGCCTCGACGAGGTCGGCGAGCGAGCGGCTGGCGGACGAGGACGGAAGGATGCTGGCGTCCAGGCGGAAGAGCGACATGAGAACTCCGATCAGCGAATGAGAGCGACTAAGAAAAACATAGCGGCTATCGAGACTGTAGCACGGGTAGCATGAGGGTATGGCCGAGAGCGACATGGATCACAGCGCCTGCGACGCCGCAGTGACGCTCGCGTTCTCCGTGCTCGGCAAGCGGTGGAACGGGATGATCGTCTCGTCGCTCGGGGCGGGTGCGACGAGCTTCGTCGGCCTCCGCCGCGCCGTCACGGGCATCAGCGACGCGGTGCTGTCCGACCGCCTCGCCGAGCTCTCAGAGACAGGACTCGTCGTGCGCGAGGTCGATCCGGGGCCGCCCGTCGCCGTGGGGTACTCGCTGACCGACAGCGGTCGACGGCTGCTCCCGATCCTCGACGATCTCGGTCGCTGGGCCTCCGGCAACCTCGCGGCGCCCGCGCGCTGAGCGAGCGGGCGCGACGGTCAGGGCCGCTCCCGATCGCTCACGGCGTCGGCGCGGGCGTCTCGGCCAGGTCGGTCGACATGGGCGACGGCTCGGGCTGGGTCGCGGCATCCGTCGACTCGTCATCGGTCCCGGCGACGGCCGGCACCTGCACGAACGGATGCTGCGGAACGAGGGCATCGGCCGGGTCGAGGTCGCCGTCGACGCCGACGCTCGCCTCGCTCAGCGGGAACACGTTCCACAGTGGCGCGCGGCCCGTCTCGGTGTACGGCACGGGCACGGGACCGCTGCCGTAGCCGGCGTAGAAGTAGTAGTCCCACTGCCAGTCCTCGTACTGCGCCTGGTCGCCGACCGTCGTGAGGGGGCGGCCGTCCTGATCGAAGAGCTGCACCGCCTCGATCGGCCGGCCGTCCTGGTCGTACGCGAAGATGTTGCGCACGCGCTCGCCGTCGACCGTGAGGCCCGGCTGGCTCGAGTCCACGTACTCGACCATGTTCTGCGACTGGGTCACCGCCTGGGAGAACGCCACGAGCGCGATCGGCAGGGTGATGGCGGCGACGACGCCCGCGATCGTCCGGACGATGCGCAGCCACGGGAGCGGCATCCACCGGTCGCGTCCCCACTGGATGCTCAGGAGCACGCTGCCCAGCAGCAGCGCCCAGTGCAGGATCGTCGGCGGCATCGGGCCGGAGCCGACCCAGAATGTCAGGAGGAAGTAGATCGCCCAGCCACGCGCGATCCACCACACGGGCCGCAGGACCAGGGCGAGGTCGAGCAGCCAGGCCCCCAGCGGGTGGGTGCGCAGGGAACGGGATGCCGCTGCCCGACGCGCCGCGAACCGCGCGCTCATCGGCACCCGCCTGGTCGAGGTCGCGCGCTCGGGGAACCCCGCGGCGGCGCGCAGCTCGTCGGCGTAGGCCGGGGCATCCGGGATCTCGAAGTCCTCGCCGCTCTCGGCCGCCTGCTCGGCCAGGTCGGCCTCGAGCCCCTCGACGAGGTCGTCGACGTCCTCGGCCGGCAGGTCGTCGAGGTGGGAGCGGACAGAGGCCGCGAACGCCGTGATGCGCTCGTCGATCGTCGCGAGGGTCATCGGTTCTCTCCGATCGTGCGAAGGGTCTTGGTCTGCGACGGCTCGGCGAGCAGTCCCGTCATCGCGGTCGCGAACGACGTCCAGTCGGTGCGCTGCGCCGCGAGCATCTCGCGCCCTTGCGCGTTGATCGCGTAGTACTTGCGGTGCGGCCCGCCGTCCGACGGGACGACGTAGCTCGAGAGCACTCCGGCGCTGTACAGCCGGCGGAGCGTCCCGTAGACGGACGCGTCGCCGACATCGCCGAGCCCCGCGTCGCGCAGGCGCCGCACGATGTCATAGCCGTAGCCGTCGTCGTGCTGGACGACGGCGAGCACGGCGGCATCCAGCACCCCCTTCAGCAGCTGGGTCGTATCCATGCGGGCTCCTCGTCGGACTGTTGTGAGTGGCACGGTACCACGGACTGCGTACTAGTGCGCACGACACACTGCCGCGATCTGCCAGGGGATGCGGCATCGCGGCAGGAGACCCGCACGCACCGCCCGCCTACACTGGACGCACGCTCCCCGACGGCGATCGGAGCCCGCGATGAGTTCACCGTGGTCTACGAGGCGCGAGGCTTCCCCCGAGAACTCGCGACTCCTCATCGAGCGCGCCCACGAAGAGCTCGTGTCGGGCAATGCGGGCGACCTTCGGCTCGACGACGTGCGGCCCCTCGTGCGGGACTCGTGGCGGAGGTCGGTCGCGGGACTCGTCGGCGCCGAGGACCTCCCGCCTCTCGATCTGCCCGCGCCGCAGCTCGAGGAGTACCGCCGCGCACATCCGCTCGCCGGAGTGATCGACATGATCCGCGGACTGCTCGTGCCGGGCGACGTCGACGACGCGGGGGTTGTCGTCGCGGTCGGCGATGCCGCGGGACGCCTCCTGTGGGTCGAGGGTGACCGCAGCATCCGCGCTCTGACGGGTGACATGGGCTTCATGCCGGGTGCGAACTGGTCGGAGCGCGCCGTCGGCACCTCGGCACCGGGCACGGCGATCGCGCTCGACCGCTCCGTGCAGATCCGCGGCGCCGAGCATTTCAACCGCCTCGTCCAGCCGTGGTCGTGCACCGCGGCGCCCGTGCACGATCCCGAGACCCGCCGCATCCTCGGAGTCATCGACGTGACGGGCGGCGATCAGGTCGTGACGCCCCAGGCCCAGCTGCTCGTGGATGCCACGGCCCGCGCCGTCGAGGGGGAGCTGCTCCTCGCCCGGCTGCGGGCGCGCGAACGCACGCCGTCCCGCCGTCCCGCGCGCCGCGCCGAGACGGCCCGCGCGACGCTGCGGGTGCTCGGCCGCGACCGTGCGCTGCTCGAGGTCGCGGGAGACGGCATCGAGACGGTCTCCGAGCTCGGCGCGCGGCACGCCGAGCTGCTGCTCATGCTCGCGACCCACCGGCAGGGTGTCTCGGGCGAGCGGCTCGGCGAGCTCGTCTACGGCGACCCCGATGCGAGCGTCACGCTCCGCGCCGAGATGGTGCGCCTGCGCAAGGCGCTCGAGAAGTCGGCGCCGCACGTCACGATCGACTCGCGCCCCTACCGACTGGGTGCGACCGTCGAGACCGACGCGCACCAGGTGCTCTCGCTCCTCGACCGCGGCGCGCACCGCGTCGCGCTCGCCGCCTATCGCGGCGAGGTGCTCCCCGACTCGAACGCACCGGGGGTCGAGGAGTTCCGTGCGAGCGTCCGCACGGCCCTGCGCGAAGCGCTCATGGCCGAGGCCTCCGTCGACGTCCTCCTCGCGTTCGCCGACACTGCCGCGGGCGCGGACGACGAAGACGTGCTGCGGCTCTGCCTCTCGATGCTGCCGGCGCGCTCGCCGAAGCGCGCGGGCCTCGTGGCGCGCATCGAGCGGCTCCAGGCCGAGTAGCCGCGGTCTCCGGTCTCCCGCGGCTGGGGTGCGGCATCCCGTGCAACGTCATGCAACGTGCCCCGGCCTACCGTCGACGCAACGCGGCGCCGAAGCCGCGGATGAGCGTCGAAGGAGACACACATGACCATCGTGGAAGAGGGCGTCTCGAGCGTCTATACCGCCCCGGGGCAGCGCGGCTCGGTCGCCGACTACCGCCCGCGCTACGGCCACTACATCGGCGGCGAATTCGTCGAGCCGATCAAGGGCCAGTACTTCGAGAACATCTCGCCGGTCAACGGCAAGCCCTTCACCGAGGTCGGACGCGGCACCGTCGAAGACATCGACCGCGCGGTGGATGTCGCGTGGCAGGCATTCGAGTCCTGGAAGCGCACGACACCGGCCGAGCGCGCGAACATCCTCAACAAGATCGCCGACCGCATCGAGCAGAACCTCGAGACCATCGCCGTCGCCGAGACCTGGGACAACGGCAAGCCCGTGCGCGAGACGCTCGCCGCCGACATCCCCCTCGTCGTCGACCACTTCCGCTACTTCGCCGGGGTGCTCCGCGCGCAGGAGGGGTCGCTCAGCCAGATCGACGAAGACACCGTCGCGTACCACTTCCACGAGCCGCTCGGAGTCGTCGGCCAGATCATCCCGTGGAACTTCCCGATCCTCATGGCGACGTGGAAGCTCGCGCCGGCGCTCGCGGCAGGCAACTGCGTCGTGCTGAAGCCCGCCGAGCAGACGCCCGCCAGCATCCTGTTCCTCTTCGAGATCATCGGCGACCTGCTGCCCGCGGGCGTCGTCAACATCGTCAACGGCTTCGGCATCGAGGCGGGCGCTCCGCTCGCGCAGCACAAGCGCATCCGCAAGGTCGCGTTCACGGGCGAGACGACGACCGGCCGCCTCATCATGCAGTACGCGTCGCAGAACCTCATTCCCGTCACGCTCGAGCTCGGCGGCAAGAGCGCGAACATCTTCTTCGAGGACGTCGCGCGCTCGCAGGACGACTACTACGACAAGGCGCTCGAGGGCTTCACGTTCTTCGCCCTCAACGGCGGCGAGGTCTGCACCTGCCCGTCGCGCGCGCTCATACAGCGGTCGATCTACGACCGGTTCCTCGGCGACGGCCTCGAGCGCGTCGGCAGGATCATCCAGGGCAACCCGCTCGACCCGGCGACGATGATCGGCGCACAGGCGTCGAACGACCAGCTCGAGAAGATCCTGAGCTACATCGACATCGGCAGGAAGGAGGGGGCGAAGGTGCTGACGGGCGGCGAGCGCGTCGACCTGGGCGGCGACCTGAGCGAGGGCTTCTACGTGCAGCCGACGGTGTTCGAGGGCCAGAACAGCATGCGCATCTTCCAGGAGGAGATCTTCGGACCCGTCGTCTCGGTGACGTCGTTCGACGACTTCAACGACGCGATCCACATCGCCAACGACACGCTCTACGGCCTCGGCGCGGGTGTCTGGAGCCGCTCGGGCGACACGGCCTATCGCGCCGGCCGCTCGATCGAGGCGGGCCGCGTCTGGACGAACACCTACCACCAGTACCCCGCGCACGCCGCGTTCGGCGGGTACAAGCAGTCCGGCATCGGGCGCGAGAACCACCTCAAGATGCTCGACCACTACCAGCAGACGAAGAACCTCCTCGTGTCATATGCCGAAGGAGCCATGGGCTTCTTCTGAGCCCCGACCTCGCCGCCCTCACCCGACGACCGGGTCCCCTTGACGGTCGTCGGGCGGGGCGCGAGCGACAGAAGGAACGACGATGACAGAGACGACGACGCACTCCAGAGTCGCGGTGACGGATGCCGCGGCCGCGCTGCTGTGCGAGCTCACGACGCAGCACGGGCCGCTCATGTTCCACCAGTCCGGTGGATGCTGCGACGGCAGCGCCCCCATGTGCTACCCCGTCGGCATGTTCCTCACGGGCCCGAGCGACGTGCATCTCGGCGCGCTCGACGTCGGCCTGGGCGCGGTCATCGACGTCTTCATCTCGGAGTCGCAGTTCGAGTACTGGAAGTACACGCACCTCACGATCGACGTCGTCCCGGGCCGCGGCGCGGGCTTCAGCGTCGAGGGTCCGACGGGCCGGCGCTTCATCATCCGCAGCCGCATGCTCACGCCGCCCGAGCTCGAGCACTTCGGGCTGGGACCCGCCGACTGACCGGCCCAAGGCACGCGGTAGCCGCGGCCTCCCTCCCCCTGCAAGGATCGTGGTGACGGGGGGTCCCGATGACCGCGAACGACGACAGTCCCACGCCGACGCTCACAGCGCTCGCAGACGCACACGGCATCGCGACCGAGTATTGGTCGTTCTTCGGCGACCGGGTGCATGTGCCCGCGACGACGCTGCGCTTGATCCTGCATGCCATGGGGATCGATGCCGAGGACGAGCCCTCGGCCGCGGCGGCGCTCGCCGCGGCCGACGAGGCGCCCTGGCGCAGCCTCCTGCCGCCGTCCGCCGTCGTGCGGCGCGGTGCGGGCGAGGTGCTCGTGCACGTCGCCGACGGCTGCGACGTCGAGATCGCCGTGACCCTCGAGGATGGTTCGCGGCGCAGCATCCCGATCCCTGATCAAGAACCGGAGTCCCGCACGATCGACGGCCGCCGGGTGTGGCGCGTGCGGGTGCCGCTCCCTCCGGATCTGCCGCTCGGCTGGCACCTGCTGCGCGCGGGCGAGCATCGGCACGGCGTGCCTTCGCGCGCGGGGCAGGCGACGCTCGTCGTCACGCCCGACCGCATCTCTCCGCCGCCGACCCGCCGGGGCGCGGGCGACCGCGCGTGGGGGCTCATGGCTCAGCTCTACTCCGTGCGCTCGCGGGAATCGTGGGGCATCGGCGACTTCGCCGACCTCGGCGACCTCGCGACCGTCGCGGCGGAACACGGCGCGGACTTCCTGCTCGTCAACCCCATCCACGCCGCCGAGGTCACGACGCCCATCGAGCCGTCGCCGTACCTTCCCGCGACGCGGCGGTTCATCGCTCCTCTCTATGTGCGCCCCGAAGACATCCGCGAGGCGTCGTACCTGAGCGCCGCCGACCGCGCGCTCCTCGCCGCCGCGAAGGCGCCCGCCGCTGCGACCGACACCGATGCCGAGCGCGTCGACCGCGACCTCGCGTGGACCGCGAAGCTCGCGGCCCTCGAGATCGTCCACGCCGCGCCGCGCACGGCGGCACGCCAGCACGCGCTCGACGCCTTCACCGCGGCGGGCGGCACGGCGCTCGAGGACTTCGCCCTGTGGTGCGCGCTCGAGGAGCACTACGCGGGACTGCCCGCGGGCACGACGCGGCCCGACGAGGCGCGCGACATCCGCTCTCCGCTCGTCGCGCAGCTGCGCGCACAGCTCGCCGACCGCATCGCGTTCCACACGTGGCTGCAGTGGGTCGCCGACGAGCAGGCGCAGGCGGCGCACCGCGCGGCGCGCGAGGCGGGCATGAGCATCGGCGTCATGCACGATCTCGCCGTCGGCGTCGATCCGAAGGGATCGGATGCCTGGTCCCTGCGCGATCTCTACGCGCCGGGAATCCGCGTCGGGGCCCCGCCCGACATGTACAACCAGCAGGGCCAGGACTGGAGCCAGCCGCCATGGCTTCCGCCGGCGCTCGCGGCGACCGGGTATGCGGCGCTGCGCGACATGATCCGCAACCTCCTGCGGCACGCGGGAGCGTTGCGCATCGACCACGTCATCGGCCTGTTCCGGCTGTGGTGGATCCCCGCCGGTCAGGGGCCTACGACAGGCACCTACGTCCGCTACGACCACGAGGCGATGATCGGCGTGCTCGCGCTCGAGGCCGAGCGGGCCGGCGCGGTCGTCATCGGCGAGGACCTCGGCAACGTCGAGCCCTGGGTGCGCGACTACCTCTCGTCGCGGGGCGTGCTGGGCACGTCGGTGCTGTGGTTCGAGTACGAGGGAGAGTCGTTCCGCCCGCCCGAGCACTACCGCGAGGCGGTGCTCGCGACCGTCAACACGCACGACCTGCCGCCGACGGCGGGCTACCTCGCGCTCGAGCACGTCGATCTGCGCGCGCGCCTCGGTCTGCTCACGCAGCCTCTCGAAGAAGTCCGCGCCGAGGCGATCGCCGAGCGCGACCGGATGCTGCAGGTCCTGCGCGAGCGTGGACTCATCGGAGCGGATGCCACGGAACAGGAGGTCGTCGAGGCCCTCCACGTGCTGCTGACGGCGTCGCCCTCGCTCCTGCTCGGCGTCGGGCTCGTCGACGCCGTCGGCGAGCGGCGTGTGCAGAACCAGCCCGGGACGCACCGGGAGTACCCGAACTGGCAGGTGCCGCTCGCGGGCCCGGACGGCGCGTGCATCCTCATCGAGGACCTCGCCGCCAACGAGCGGTTCGTCTCGCTCACGGCGGCCGTGAGCCGCGCACTGCGCAATCCGCTGGGCTGATCGACGTCCGCGCCGAGCATGTCGCACGGCGGATGCGGCATCCCGTGCCACTTTCGCTGGATTGCAGTCTCGTTACGAATCGTTCACTCGATTGCCCTTTGCCTGGTGCGGGGTGAGGATATCCCGAGGACCGCGCCACCTGGGTGCGGTCGACCCCTTTCACAGCAGAGGTAGCACTATGTCACTGCACCACAGCGGGCGCGGCCGTCTCGGTCTCGCCATCGGGGCCCTCGGGGCCTCGGCACTCCTCCTCGCCGGATGCGCCGGCGGCGGGGGAGACACCACCGACGACGGCGGCGACGCATCGGGCGAGCCGCTCATCGTCGGCACGACGGAGACCATCACGTCCATCGACCCCGCGGGTTCGTACGACAACGGCTCGTTCGCGGTCATGAACCAGATCTACCCGTTCCTCCTCAACAGCGTCTACGGGACCGCTGAGGTCACCCCCGACATCGCCGAGTCGGCTGAGTTCACCTCGCCGACGGAGTACACGGTGAAGCTCAAGGAGGGTCTGAAGTTCGCGAACGGCAACGACCTGACCGCGTCGGACGTCAAGTTCAGCTTCGATCGTCAGACCGCCATCGCGGACGAGAACGGTCCCTCGTCGCTGCTCGGCAACCTCGAGAGCACCGAGGCCGTGGATGACACGACAGTCGTCTTCACGCTCAAGAGCGGCAACGACCAGACGTGGGAGCAGATCCTCTCGAGCCCCGCCGCCCCGATCGTCGACGAGGACGTCTTCTCGGCCGACAGCGTCACGGCCGACGCCGACATCGTCGCGGGCAAGCCCTTCGCGGGCCAGTACGTCATCGACTCGTACAAGGTCAACGAGCTCATCTCGTACTCGCCGTACGCCGACTACCAGGGCAACCTCGGTGCGGCGGAGAACGCCGGCGTCACGGTCAAGTACTACACCGACGCCTCCAACATGAAGCTCGATGTCGAGGGCGGTGACATCGACGTGGCATTCCGCAGCTTCTCGGCGACCGACATCGACGACCTGTCCACGAACGACGCCGTCAAGATCGTCGACGGGCCCGGTGGAGAGATCCGCTACATCGTCTTCAACTTCGACACGATGCCGTTCGGCGCGACGACCCCCGAGGCCGACGCCGCCAAGTCGCTCGCCGTCCGCCAGGCGGCGGCCGACCTGATCGACCGCGAGGCGATCTCGAAGGACGTCTTCAAGGGCACCTACACGCCGCTCTACTCCTACGTCCCGCAGGGGCTCACGGGCGCGAACGAGGCCCTCAAGGGCCTCTACGGCGACGGCAACGGCGGCCCCGACGCCGACAAGGCTGCGGCACGCCTCGAGGAGGCGGGAGTCGCGACGCCCGTGACCCTCAACCTCCAGTACGCGGGCGACCGTTATGGCCCCTCGTCGGGTGACGAGTACGCCGCGATCAAGTCGCAGCTCGAGGAGACCGGCCTGTTCACGGTGAACCTCGCGCAGACCGAGTGGGGGCAGTACTCGAAGGACCGCGTCGCCGACGCGTACCCCGAGTACCAGCTGGGCTGGTTCCCGGACTACTCGGATGCCGACAACTACCTGCGTCCGTTCTTCGCCGCGGACAACTTCCTCGCGAACCACTACGAGAACACCGAGGTGCAGGACCTCATCTCGACGCAGCTGACGGAGACCGACGCCGCAACCCGCGAGGAGGACCTCGGCCAGATCCAGGATCTCGTCGCGGCCGACCTCTCGACGCTGCCGATGCTCCAGGGTGCGCAGATCGCCGTCGTGGGCGCGGCTGTCGAGGGAACGACCCTCGACGGGTCGTTCAAGTTCCGCTACGCGCCGATCCACAAGTAGCAGTCAGTGCGTGCCGGGGTCCGGCCGACGGGTTCGTCCCGCCGACCGGACCCCGGTTCGTGCCCTAAGCCCGAAGGTTCTCCATGGTCACAGTGACCGATGCAGGAGTCGCCTCATCCCCGCTCGTCTCTCCCAAGAGCGGCGGGATGTGGCGCTACATCCTGGTGAGGTTCTTCCTCATCATCCCGACCGTGATCATCGTCGTCACGGTGGTCTTCTTCCTCACCCGCTTCACGGGTGACCCCATCACTTTCGCGCTCGGCGGGCGTCTCCCGCCCGATCAGCTGGCGGAGCGCATCGCGGCAGCCGGCTACGACCGGCCCGTGATCATCCAGTACTTCGAGTACCTCGCGGGGGTCTTCCGCGGTGACTTCGGCACGACCATCACCGACAACCGTCCCGTCGGCGTGATCCTCCTGACATACGGCTCGGCGACGCTCGAACTCGCCTTCTACGCACTCGTCGTGGCGTTCGCGGTCGGCATCCCACTGGGGATCCTCGCTGCGGCGAAGCGCGACCGAGTGCCGGACGCCCTGCTCCGGTTCGGCGCGATCCTCTTCTACGCGACGCCGATCTTCTTCGTCGCGATCGTCTTGAAGCTCGTCTTCTCGGTGTGGCTCGGCTGGCTTCCCGTCGCGGGCCGCGCGTCGACGCGCACGGAGCTTCGCCTGCAGGGCCTCGAGAGTCCCACCGGCATCTACCTCATCGACGCGATCCGGCTCGGCAGCCCCGCCGCCGTCACCGATGTCCTGTGGCATGCGGTGCTCCCGGGTCTCGCGCTCGGACTGCTCACCGCCGGGATCTTCCTGCGCCTCGTGCGCACGAACGTCATCGGCACCCTCGGTTCGCAGTACGTCACATCGGCCCGCTCGCGCGGCGTCAACGAATACCGGCTCCTCACGAAGCACGCGTACCGACCGGCGCTCATACCGATCGTCACCGTCATGGGACTGCAGATCGCCCTGCTCCTCTCGGGTGCGGTCCTCACCGAGAAATCGTTCGAGTGGAGGGGCATCGGCTTCATGCTCTCGGAGTACATCAAGGCCCGCGACTTCGTCGCCGTGCAGGGCATCATCATCATGATCGCGATCATCGTCGCCTTCACGAACTTCCTCGTCGACATCATCGCCGCCGTCATCGACCCGCGCGTGAGGTACTGATGTCCGCAGACAACTCACCTTCGCAGGCGACGGATGCCGCTCCGCAGGCGGTCTCACCCCGCAAGGTGCCGCTCCTCGACCGCATTCCGGTCATCTCCCATCTGCGCCAGAGTGTGGGCCTCCAGCGCGGAATGCTCCTGTTCGGAATCGTCCTCTCGGTCGTCTTCGTCGTGGTCGCCGCGTTCGCACAATGGATCGCACCGTTCGGCTGGGCGCAGCGCGGCGTGGACGGTGTGTCGTTCGGAACGCAGATGCCGCCGAACCCCGTCAACATCTGGGGCACGACCGTGGGCGGCTTCGACGTCTACTCACGCGTGATCTGGGGTGCGCAGACCGCCCTGTTCGTCATCCTGTTCGCCGTTCTTTTCTCGATCTTCCTCGGGATCTTCCTCGGTCTCGTGAGCGGCTACTTCGGAGGGTGGCTCGATCGCGTCCTCGTCGTCATCGCGGACGCCATCTACGCCCTTCCCTCACTGCTCCTCGCGATCGTGCTCGCGATCGCCATCTCGCGCGGACAGTCGACACTGTGGGGCGGGATCATCTCGACGGCGCTCGCCATCACGGTAGTCTTCGTGCCGCAGTACTTCCGCGTCATCCGCGCCGAGGTCGTGCGCATCAAGGCCGAGCCGTTCGTCGAGTCGGCGCGGGTCATCGGCGTTCCGACCTACCGCATCCTGACGCGCCACGTGCTGCGCAACTCGACCCGCTCCATCCCGGTCATCGTGACGCTCAACGCGTCCGAGGCGCTCCTGACTCTCGCAGGTCTCGGCTTCCTCGGGTTCGGCATCGAGGCGACCGCCGCGGCCGAGTGGGGCTACGACCTCGGGCGCTCCGTCGCGGATGTCTCGAGCGGCATCTGGTGGACGGCCATCCCGCCAGGCATAGCGATCGTGGTCGTCGTGCTCGGCATCACTCTCGTCGGCGAGAGCATCAACGATCTGAGCGATCCGCGGCTGCGCCGCCGTCGCCGTGCAGGAGGTGCAGTATGACCACCGTCGATGACACCGCCGTCGCGAGCGTCCGCGATCTGCGGGTCACGTTCGCGACCGACGGCGACCCCGTTCGGGCCGTCACGGGCATCAGCCTCGAGGCGCACTCGGGGGAAGTGCTCGCGATCGTCGGCGAGTCCGGCTCGGGCAAGACCGTCACGGCGAACACGCTTCTGGGGCTCCTGCCCGAGACGGCGACGCTCTCCGGCGCCGTCGTCATCCGGGGACGCGACGGCGGCGAGACCGACGTCGTGCACGCGTCGCACGCGCAGCTGCAGGAGATGCGCGGACGGGATGCCGCGATGGTGTTCCAGGAGCCCTCGACCGCGCTCAACCCCGTCTTCACGGTCGGGTTCCAGATCGCCGAGGGTCTGCAGGCCCACGAGCGGCTGTCGAAGGCTGAGGCGAAGGCCAGGGCCGTCGACATCCTCCGGAAGGTCGGCATCCCGGATCCCGAGAAGCGCGTCGACGACTACCCGCACCAGTTCTCAGGCGGCCAGAAGCAGCGCGTCGTCATCGCGATGGCGCTCGTGCTCGACGCGAAGCTCATCATCGCCGACGAGCCCACGACCGCCCTCGACGTCACGGTGCAGGCCGAGATCCTCGAGCTGCTGCGCGCGTGCCGCGACGACTTCGGCGCGACGATCGTGCTCATCACGCACAACATGGGAGTCGTCGCCGACCTCGCCGACCGCGTCATCGTGATGTACCGCGGGGACATCGTCGAGCAGGCGCCCGTCCACGAACTCTTCGCGAACCCGCAGCAGGAGTACACGAAGCAGCTGCTCGCGGCCGTCCCGCACGTCGGACGAGGAAAGAGCTCGACCCAGAATCCCGCGACCCCTGCCCCGACCGAGCCGCCCGCGGGATCGCTCGTCGTGGCGCAGAAGGTGCAGATCGGCTACCCGGGACGCTTCGGCGCTGCGGGCGTCATCGCGGTCAAGGGCGTCGACTTCTGGATCGGGCCCGGCGAAGTGCTGGGCCTCGTCGGCGAGTCCGGCTCGGGCAAGACGACGATCGGCCGCGCCATGGTGGGCCTGACCGAAGTTCTCGGAGGATCGCTCGAAGTGCTCGGCCTCGAGATGAAGGGCGTCAAGCCGCGGCAGCTCGCGAGGATCCGTCCCGACGTCGGCTTCGTCTTCCAGGACCCCGCGACGAGCTTCAACCCGCTCCTCACGATCGCGGAGTGCATCGCCGAGCCGCTCGTCGTGCATCGGCGGGGTCTGTCGGCGCAGGCGGCCCGCAAGCGCGTCGATGAGCTGTTGGATGCCGTGCACCTGCCGACCTCGTACGGCGACCGCTATCCGCACGAGCTGTCGGGCGGCCAGCGGCAGCGCGCCTCGCTTGCGCGCGCCCTGGCCCTGAACCCGAAGCTGCTCATCGCGGACGAGCCGACGAGCGCGCTCGACGTGTCGGTCCAGGCGCGCGTGCTCGAGCTGTTCGCCGAGCTGCAGCGCGAGTTCGGCTTCGCGTCGCTGTTCATCAGCCACGACCTCGCGGTCGTCGACGAGGTCGCCGACCGTGTGATCGTGCTGCGTCAGGGCGAGATCCGCGAGCAGGGGACGACGGTGCAGGTGCTGACGACACCGAAGGACGACTACACGAAGCGCCTGCTGGCGTCGCTGCCCGTGCCCGACCCCGTCGAGCAGGCCGCGCGCCGCGCCGTATGGCAGGCGACGCGCCCGGTCTGACGATCCGCGCAGAGAAGGAGCCCCCGGTGACGGATCACCCGGGGCTCCTTCCTTGTGCGGTGTGCCTACTTCTTGTTCTTCACCGTCAGCGCATAGCCGGCGTCGAGGAACGTGAGGTCACCCGTCGGGAGGTTCGACACGAGGGTCGCGAAGTCGCGGTTCTTGCCGTTCGCGCACTTCGTGTTGAACCCGCCCTGCGTGATCGCGTCACCCTCGAGCCGGTAGACGTAGTTGCCCTGGCCGTCCGTGATCTCGAAGGGCGAGACGACGCCCGGCGTGAGGTCGCACGTCGAGATGACCTGGAGCGTCCAGTTGTTGTTCTGCTCGCCGGTCGTCTCGTACCAGTCGCTGTCGGCCGAGACAGTCGCCGCGGCGCCGTTGACCATGACGTCGTCGACGAACCATCCCGTGTCGAGGTACGCGGCGTCGGTCGAGTAGCGGAACCGGACGTCCGTGGCCCCTGCGGGCAGCTGCGCCGTGAGGTGGATGTACTCCGGGTCGTCGATGAAGTACGCGCCGCCCGAGGTTCCCGTCAGGCCGTTGCCCGTGGGGTTGCCGCCGTGAGGATCGTCGTTCGAGGTCACCGTGGTGCCCGCGTCGTCGACGAGCGGGACAGTGACCCATTCGCCGCCGACGAGCGCCTCGACGAATCCGTAGTCCCAGCCCTCCTCGATGAAGTGCCACGTCCAGAAGTCCAGCGACGTGACGCCGGCCGCGACATCCAGATTCAGGATGCTGTCGAACTGGCTCTGATACCCGGCATACCAGTGCGTCTCACCCGTGTGGGGTGCGATCACCGTCGAGTCGTCGCCGTCGAGCGAGACCGTCACGTTCGGGCCCGGGTTGCGGAAGCGCTCGACCTGGATGCCGTACGGGACGGCGACGGGAACCTGGCCGTTGGAGCGCTTGTTCCACTTCGCGTCCGGCTGCGCACCCTGGTTGCTGCCGCGGCCGCCCCAGAAGTCGTTGTCGGCGATGTCCATCGTCCAGCGCGTGTCAGCGGGGTTGCCGAAGTCGACGGCCTTGATGTCCCAGAGGCTCGAGCCCTCGTCGTCGAGGTAGACCGCGACGGCCCAGTCCTGGTAGATCGTCTTCGCCGAGCGCAGGTTCGCGCCGGTCTGGGCGTTGAATTGATCGATCGCGGCCTGGACGCCGTCCATGCCGTCGGCCTGGTTCTGGAAGATCAGCTTGATGAGCAGATCGCCGCCGGCCCCGTCGTACTCGAAGTCCGGCGTGTACGTGCCGTCGCCGTTGCCGCCCGCCTGCTCCCAGACGTACTGGAAGAAGGTGTACGCGGCGCCGTAGTTCGCGAGCGATCCGCCCCACCTCGTGAGGGACGTGTCGGCGTAGAACACCTGATGGTTCGACAGGTGCGAGCCTCCGACGTCGTAGCCGTTGAGGAAGACGGCGAAGTCCGCGAGGCCCTCGTCGACCCACGAGAGCTCACCCGGGTCGCTGTAGTTGTGCAGCAGGTGCTCGAGCTCGTGCGCGATGACGCCTTCATAGAGCGTCGGGCGGTCGTTCGTCGCGTCGCCGTCGTTCCACGGCGAATCGGCGGGGCCGACGCGGTTGGCCCAGTCGAGCGCGTCGATGACGATGACGTTCATGCCCGGGTCCTCGAGGAAGTCGGGTGCGAAGTATCCCGCCGTGTAGCTCGTCTCGGCGCAGTCGTAGTACGCGTCGTCCTGCACGTTGTAGACGACCATGACGAGCGCGTCGGTCGAGTCGTCACCGGGGACGGCGTCGCCCATGGGCCCGTAGTGCTCCTCGTCGATCGCGACGATGTGGTTCGCGAGCTGGTCGCCCATGTAGTCGATCTGCGCCTGCGTGATGGTGAACTCAGCCGCTGTCGCGTCGGCGCACGGCGTGAAGTCGTCGCCCGGGTCATGGTCGAACGCGGGATCGAGGCTCGCCACGCCGGCCGGAGCGCTGCCGTCCAGCGGTGTGTCCTTGGGGACGTAGATGTAGACGGGCGTGCCGTCGGGCGTCACGCCGTCGTAGACGCGCGTGAAGTCCTGGCTGTACGTGCCGCCGGCGGCGCTGTCGTTGATCGGCAGAGTGATGGTCGGGTCGCCGGGAGCGGCCAGGGCGGGGGCGGCGGCGGTGAGTGTCATCGCCACAGCGGCTATGCCGCTGATTGTCATCGCGCCGATTGTCCGGCGTCGAGATCGTGCCACGGGAATACCTCCAGAGTCGTGCCTCGCGCGGGACTCGTGGTCTCGGGCGTGACCAGTCGGATCTGCGGCGGACCGTCCTTGGTCCGTCGCCTGGGCCAGTAGATCACTGAGAGCGCGTCAGGTCTAGGGACTTCTGCCGCACGACTCCGCGCGATATAAGAGTGTGCGGTTATCGGAAGAAGAGCCCGAGCATCCCTGTCTGGCTCACGATCCACCACACGATGATCGCGACCATCAGGGCGATCGACACCCACGACACCCGGCGCGTGAGTCGGCGCCCCTGGGGAGCGACGCCGGGCGGGGGACGCAACAGGCCTGCAGGGGCGGCGAACGGCACAGCGGCGCCGCCCACGAGGGCTCCGGATGCCGCATCCCGCACCGCTCCGCCGGCCGCGGCCATCGCCGTCCCCGCGACGGGATCCGCCGCCGCCTCGGCGAGGCGCTCGTCCCGCCAGCGACCCCATTGCGCGAGCTTGTCGAGCAGCGCCGCGACGACCGAGAAGAGCCACGCCCAGGTCGCGGGGTCGAGCGTCGAGAAGTCGCGCTTGGCGTAGAGGAAGAGCCAGTCGTCGACGATCTCGACGTCGAGCGCTGCGGCATGGTCGATGAACCGCGCCATGATGTCGGGCGTGAAGAGATAGAGCGCGTCCCGCTCGTAGCCTTCGGGGCAGTAGAGGGCGAAGTGCTCATCGAAGTCGCCCTCCAGGTGCAGGCGCTGGTCGGCGTCGAACGTCGCGGGCAGGTTGGTGCCGAAGATCGCGTTGTTGCCGCGCGCATCGAGCACGATGTTGGGCAGCGGCACGTCGAGCTTGACGGCGACGTAACCCCACGCGTGGGTCGTGCGGTTCTTGCCGGACCCGGTCGTATACCGGTAGTTCGCGAACTCGACGAACCTCGGCCGATCTCCGCGGACGACATCGCTCGCCGCGCGCGAGCTGCCGATGCCGAAGATCATCCCCGGCAGAGCGGGCTGCCCGACGTGCGGCAGGTACGACATCGCGTTCGCGCGCGCGAATCGGTCCAGGCGCCACCAGCGCTCGGACTGCCCCGCCGTGCCGCGGATCACACCGACGACGATCGCGGCCGCGACGACGCCGAAGAGGACGAGCGGCACGATCAGGACGAGCGTCCCGATCCAGGCTCCCTGGCCGCCGCTCGCGAAGACCGTCGTGAGGATGCTGACGAAGATCGAGACGAACGTGCCGCCGAACGCCAGCACCATGACCGCGACCACGACGATCGTCACGATCGTGGTCGCCGATCCCCAGCCCGTCACGCGGCCCTGCGCCCGCAGGCGCCGCGCGAACTCGCGGGCCGCGGGGCGATCGACGGCGTCGACGAGCGGACGCGCGTCGAAGGGGAGGGCCCCCGCGCTGCGCGGGTCGCTCACCGATTGACCTCGTCGGCGTCCCACGTGAGGTATGCGCCGGCGGGGATCGGCAGTGCCTCGAGGCGCGGGTCGGCGCACAGCGCACGGATCGCGGCGGGGGAGCCTCCGACGATCGTGGAGTCGTAGTCGACCTCGCTCACGAGCACCCACGCGTGATCGGCGGGCCAGAGCAGGCTCGGCGACTCGGCCGTCGCCGCCCGCTCGAACTCCTCCCCGGCGTGATCGGCCCACGGCATCCGGTGCTCCCATTCCGGATCGGCGAACTCCCGGACGCTCCCGCGGAAGACGACGTGCGCGCGGCCGGGGAGCTCGAGGCGCGGCCCGCGCGAGATGTCGTCCGAGAGGATCCCCGGCTGCCAGGTCGGCTTGCGGAACGCGTTGTTCAGCTGGTCCTGCGCCGAGCGCGCGAGGAAGTCCTCGTGCTGCGGGGCGTCGCCGGCGGGCGTGTCGCCGGAAGAGAGGGTGAAGAGCACGCGGGACGGTCCGTGGCCCATGCCGCCGACGAGTCCGCCCCAGCCCTCCCAGACGGCCGCGTACGCGTCATCCGGTGCCGTGGTGTGCTCCGCGAGGATGCCGGCGACGATCGCGAGGGCGTCCGGTGCGAGCTGCCCCCACATGGGTCGGCCGTAGCGCCAGCCCGCGGCATCCCGAGGCCCGTCCTCACCTTCGACCTCGCGGAACCGCTCGACGAGGTGATCCCACTGCGCGAGGGCGTGCATCGTCGTGCCGAACGCCGTCGCGGACTCGGCCCACGAGATGCGCTCCGACTCGATGTCGGGTGCGGCGGCCTGGAAGGCGTCCCACTCGTCCTGATGCGCGCCATACGGCAGGGGCGGCCACGCCCGGCCGACGGGGCGATCGCGGTCTGCGGCGTGGAAGATGCGGGCGTAGGCCTCGAATCCGCGGGGGACGACGTCGTGCATCGTCGCGCGCCAGGGATCGTCCACTCGCGCGCGGATCCACTCGCCGAATGCGACATCCGCTGTCCATTCCATGCCTGTCACGCTACCGGCGGCCGCCTGCGAGAGTGCGGATTCGGGCTCGACCGGGGCATCCGGTAGCATAGGAGGGTTGTCCGGGCTGCGACCCACGTCGCGTACGCCTCGGACACGTGCAAAACACACCCTCCTGCTGCCGGGAAATGCCCGGCAGCCGTTCTAGTCCGAAGGAGGTGGGTAAGTGACGCACCAGTACGAACTCATGGTCATCCTCAACCCTGAGATCGACGAGCGACAGGTCGCTCCCAATCTCGACAAGTTCCTGAAGGTCATCACTAACGATGGTGGCTCGATCGACAAGGTCGACATCTGGGGCAAGCGCCGTCTGGCCTACGAGATCCAGAAGAAGACCGAAGGCATCTACGCCGTCGTCAACTTCACGGCGACCAGCGCCGCGACGCAGGAGCTCGACCGCCAGCTGAACCTGAGCGAGCAGATCATGCGCACCAAGGTTCTGCGTGCCGAAGAGGCGATCGCCCAGGTCGCCGCCGAAGCGAAGCGCTCGGAAGAGAAGGCCGCCCGCAAGGCTGCCCGTCCCGCCAAGCCTGCCAAGCAGGACGCGTAACGACGATGGCCGGCGAGACGATCATCACCGTGGTGGGCAACCTCACGGCTGATCCCGAACTGCGTTACACGCAGAACGGTCTCCCCGTCGCGAACTTCACGATCGCGTCGACGCCGCGCAGCTTCGACCGTGCGGCGAACGAGTGGAAGGACGGCGAAGCGCTGTTCCTCCGCGCGAGCGTGTGGCGCGAGTTCGCCGAGCACGTCGCAGGATCGCTCACGAAGGGCTCGCGCGTCATCGCGACGGGTCGCCTCAAGCAGCGCTCCTACGAGACGAAGGAAGGCGAGAAGCGCACTTCCATCGAGCTCGAGGTCGACGAGATCGGACCCTCGCTGCGCTACGCCACCGCTCAGGTGACGCGCGCTGCCGGCGGCTCCGGTGGTGGCGGCGGCGGGCAGTCCCGTCCGCAGGTCGCCGACGAGCCCTGGTCGACCCCCGGGTCGGCGTCGAGCTCCGGCTCGGCCGACGCGTGGAGCACGCCCGGCACGTCCTACGGCGACGACACCCCCTTCTAACTCTTACTGATCTAAGGAAAACCCATGGCTGGAAAGGCAACCGGCGACCGCCGCAAGCCGCGGAAGGGCGCGAAGAACGCGGCCCCCGCAAAGGCGATCCGTGTCGGCGTCATCGACTACAAGGACGTCGCCACTCTTCGCAAGTTCATCTCGGAGCGCGGGAAGATCCGCGCCCGTCGTATCACCGGTGTCTCGGTGCAGGAGCAGCGTCTGATCGCCAAGGCGATCAAGAACGCGCGCGAAATGGCGCTCCTGCCCTACGCCGGCGCTGGCCGCTAAGGAGCACCCAATGGCAAAGCTGATTCTCACGAATGAGGTCGCCGGGCTCGGAAGCGCCGGTGACGTTGTCGAGGTCAAGAACGGGTTCGCCCGCAACTACCTCATCCCCCAGGGCTTCGCCGTGGCGTGGACCCGCGGTGGCGAGAAGCAGGTGGCGTCGATCCGCGCCGCCCGCGAGTCGCGCGCGATCCACGACCACGAAGAGGCCGTGGCCCTCAAGGACACCCTCGAGTCGAACAAGGTCCGTCTGGCCGTCAAGGCCGGCGCCGAGGGCCGCCTGTTCGGCTCCGTCAAGACCGCCGACGTGGCCGACGCTGTGAAGGCCGCCGGCTTCGGCGACCTCGACAAGCGTAAGATCCACATCACCTCTCCGATCAAGTCGGTGGGCGAGCACGAGGCGACGATCCGCCTTCGTGACGACCTCACCGCCGTGATCACGCTGCAGGTGGTCGCCGCCAAGTAGTCCAGCCCCCGGCTGGTGCTCTTGACGCACCATGGATGCCGCGAACCCTTCGGGGTTCGCGGCATTCGTGTTTCTCGAGGTCGATGTGTGGGCGGAAGGCGTGCGGGAAGGGGCTCAGGAGGGCGCTGGAGGCCGTGGCGGGCGGACGTCGAACACCGGGCGGGCGGACGTTCGCCGGTGAACGCCGTCTGGGGGTGATGAGCGACAGCTGAAGCTACTCCTGCGCCTCAGGCTTGTCCAGAGGTTTCGACGCTCGCGGAGAGAATCGACTGCCGCGACCTGTGCACAACCTCGCCTATCAGACGCAACCTTCAAGCCCGACTTCAACCACATCTGCATCCACAGGGTGTGGAAACTCAAATCCCTGGTCAGGCTACCTATTTGCTCGACGTCGGTGGCAATCATCGAATGTTGTCCACAGGGGTTGCCCACAGGTCTTGCGGCGTTTCTCTCAGATTGTCCACACACTTATCCACAGGCTGTGTTGCGATGCGGAGGGGCCGTCTCTAGCGTGGGGTGCGGCCCGCGGGCGAGGCGCGGCGTTCGACGTGGATGTCGGGTGCCGATGCTGAACTGAACGACGAGACACCTGGGAAGTGCTCGCCGCTCCCGCCACGCATGTCCGCGCGCAACCCGAAGCGAGCCCGTCGCATCATCAGGAGGAAAAGCAATTGTCGATCGCCGACATCTCCGAAGATCGCCTGGGCGGACCGCGCCAGCCGGAGCGCACGCCTCCGCATGACCTCCTCGCCGAGCAGAGCGCCCTGGGTGGCATGCTGCTGTCGAAAGACGCCGTCGCCGACGTCATCGAGACGCTCCGCGGGGTCGACTTCTACGTCCCGAAGCACGAGCTGATCTTCGAGGCGATCCTCACGCTCTACTCGCACGGCGAGCCGACCGACGTCGTCGCGGTCACCGACGAGCTGATCAAGAGCGGCGAGCTGCAGCGCGCCGGCGGCGTGGACTACCTCCACACGCTGACCTCCATCGTGCCGACAGCCGCGAATGCCGGGTACTACGCCTCGATCGTGAGCGAGCGCGCGCTGCTGCGCCGCCTCGTCGACGCGGGCACCCGCATCGTGCAGATGGGCTACTCGGGACAGGGCGAGGCCCTCGACCTCGTCAACAACGCGCAGGCCGAGATCTACTCCGTCACAGGAGCCGAGGCCGCCGAGGACTACGTGCCGCTCACGATCGCCGTCGATGCGGCCGTCGACGAGATCGAGGCGGCCCGTGGCCGCGACGGCCAGATGACCGGCATCCCGACCGGCTTCTCGGGACTCGACCAGCTGACCAACGGTCTGCACCCGGGCCAGATGATCATCATCGCGGCACGCCCGGCGATGGGTAAGTCGACGCTCGCTCTGGATTTCGCCCGCACGGCGGCGATCAAGCACAACATGCCGACGATCTTCTTCTCGCTCGAGATGGGGCGCAGCGAGATCGCGATGCGCCTCATGAGCGCCGAGGGAGCGGTGCCGCTGCAGAACATGCGCAAGGGCACGCTCGACTCGCGGGACTGGACGACGATCGCCTCGGTGCGCGGCCGCATCAACGACGCGCCTCTCTTCATCGACGACAGCCCGAACATGACGCTCGTCGAGATCCGCGCGAAGTGCCGCCGGCTCAAGCAGCGCGAGGGGCTCAAGATGGTCGTGATCGACTACCTGCAGCTCATGACGTCCGGCAAGCGCGTCGAGTCGCGCCAGCAGGAGGTCTCGGAGTTCTCCCGCGCCCTCAAGCTCCTCGCGAAGGAGCTCGGAGTACCCGTCGTCGCCCTCTCGCAGCTGAACCGTGGCGCCGAGCAGCGCGCCGACAAGAAGCCCGCGCTCTCGGATCTGCGTGAATCGGGCTCGATCGAGCAGGACGCCGACATGGTCGTGCTGCTGCACCGCGAGGCCGCGTACGAGAAGGACAGCCCGCGCGCCGGCGAGGCCGACCTCATCGTCGCCAAGCACCGAAACGGCCCGACCGACACGATCACCGTCGCCTTCCAGGGGCACTTCTCGCGCTTCACCGACATGGCGCCGGGTGGCGACTTCGCCTGACCCACGAAAGGTCACGAGTTGGTAGCGCCCGCCCGCGTTCCGCCCGCTGTGCCGCACACTTGACGCATGCGGAGGTTCCTGAAGGCTGTCAAGCGCCGTGAGTACAGTGTCGCGCCGACGACGTGGGTCGTCGCGATCGCCGCCGTCGTCTACACGTTCTCGCCGATCGACCTCATCCCCGAGCTCGTTCTCGGGCCGCTGGGGTTCGCGGACGACATCGGCATCTGGGGAATCTTCGCGGCGCTCTTCCTCCGCGAGCAGCGGCGATGGAAGGAAAGCCTGGGGTCGTGAGCTTCGGCCACCGGTGCACGCGGACCCACGGTCCGCGAACCACAGAGGCATGATGGGTTCATGACGGACATCCGTTTGAAGGGCCAGCTCATCTGCAGCAGCGAGGGCGAAGCCGAGATCATCGCACGTCATCTCGATCGGCACGTCGAGCTGACGCGCAGCGAGCCGGGCTGTGTCGCATTCGAGGTCGCGGCGACCGGTGACGAGCGCACCTGGTCGGTCGAAGAGGTGTTCCGGGATGCCGCATCCTTCCACGAGCATCAGGTGCGCACCGCGGACAGCGAGTGGGGCCGCGCGACCGCGGGGATCGAGCGCCGGTACGCGATCGAAGGACTCTGAAGCGGGCGGAGACTGCCGGCCGTCAGGGTGAGACGATTGCCCTGATGCACGAGCCGTCTGGGGATGAGCTGCGTTCGCTGCGCGCACGCGCGTACGGGCGCAATGCCGACATCCACGAGGATCCCGCCGCCGTGGAGCGCCTGCGGGATCTCGAGGAGCGCGCGCAGGCCGACGCGAAGCCGGTCTTCACGGTCGCCGGTGCGGGAGCTGGGATCGAGACGGACTCCGAGCTCGCGTTCGGGCCCGCGTCTCTCGAGTCGCCAGCCGATGAGCCCGATGCCGAGCCCGAGCGCTTCGAGCGCGGAGCCTTCGAGCCGATCGCCCGGGACCCCGCCCGACTCGGCGATACCGACCCCGACGACACGGCCTCCGACGCCGCGGCCGGCGCCGACGACCCGGCCGGCCCCGACGCCGAGGACGACGCGGAGGACGAGACGACGACGCCGCGCCGCCGCGGCGCACTCATCTGGGCGGGTGCGCTGACCCTCGCCCTGCTCGCCGGGGCGATCCTCACCTACACGACCATGCAGTTCCACCCGGGAAGCGTCGGAGTGCTGAGCGCGGACTCCGAGGAGCCGTGGCCCGACTCCCTCGGCGACCGGCCCGACGGCGGCACCGTCTACCAGACGTTTCACGGCCTCAAAGTGGTCCTCGTGCCGCAGAACTGGGGTTACGGCGACGAGAAGCTGCCGTGCCTGTTCGTCGTCCCCGACTCGCGCAACTCGACGCTGCTCGGCGCGGGGTGCGGCGCCGGCGACTTCGACCCGACCGCCGCAATCCTGATCACCGAGAGCCTGCCCGCCGCTGTGCTCGACGAGTTCCCCGTCGGCAGCGCCCTGCAGTTCGTCCTCCACGAGGGCCAGGTCATCGTCTACGCCGACGGGCCCTGACGGCTGGAAGACTGGACGGATGCCGGACCTCGAGCTCACGCGCATCCCCGGCGGCACCGTCCAGCTGCACGACGCGCGCCGCAAGCGCCGGTGGACGGTCGAGCTCGAGCCGTTCGATCTCGGCGTCTACGCCGTGACGCAGGAGCAGCTCTCGGAGATGCTGGGGGAGGCGGCATCCCACCCCCGTCGCCCCGCGACCGACGTGAGCTGGCTCCGGGCCGTCCGCTTCTGCAACGCGGCCTCGGAGTGGGAGGGCCTCGACCCGGTCTACACGTTCGACGGCGAAGATGTCGCGTGGGACGTGGAGGCCGACGGGTTCCGGCTGCCGACAGAGGCGGAATGGGAGCACGCGTGCCGCGCGGGTTCGACCGGCCCGCACTACGGACCGCTCGCGGAGGTCGCGTGGACGGGCGCCGACGGCGTGCGCGCTCCGCAGGACGTCGGCGGCAAGCTGCCCAATCTCCACGGCCTGTTCGACACGCTCGGCAACGCGTGGGAGTGGTGCTGGGATCTGCTGGATCCCGCACGCTACGGTGACTATCGCGTCTTCCGCGGGGGAGGATTCGCGGATGACGCGTGGAGCGTCCGCGCGTCGACGAGACGAGGCGGCGCTCCGCGCATGCATCACGAGGACGTCGGCCTGCGGGTCGCGCGTGGAAGCTTCTCGACACCCGGCGAGGCCCAGGGGTGGTCGGCTGCCGCCGACCGCGAACGGGCGGCGATCGACGACCCGCTGCCGCCCGGGTGGACGCCGCGCCGCTGACCTCGCGTGTCGGGCTCCGTGCGACTTGTCGCGAGAGGGGCCATTGTGGGAGTCATGGAGAGCACCCCCGCCGGCCTGACCGAGATGCCGCCGCCGCAGTACATCATGTCGGCCGAGGGGCACCGCATCGCGACCTACGCGTGGGGCGACGATTCGGCCGACACCGTGCTGTGCGTGCACGGCTTCGCGTCGAGCACGCGCGACAACTGGGTCGACACGGGGTGGGTGCGCGACCTCACGCGGGCCGGGTTCCGCGTCCTGGCGGTCGACCAGCGCGGTCACGGCGCGAGCGACAAGCCGCATGACCCCCGCGACTACACGATGCCCGCGCTCGTCGGCGACCTGCTGACGGTGCTCGACACCTACCTGCTCGACACCGTCCTCTACGCGGGGTATTCCCTCGGCGGCCGCGTCGGCTGGCAGCTCCTGGTCGATGCGCCGCACCGCGTCACACGCGGCGTGCTGGGCGGGATCCCTGACGGGCGGCCCCTCGCGCGGGTCGACATCGACCAGGCGCGCGCCTACGCCGAGAGCGGCATCCCGGTGACGGATCGCGTCACGCTGAACTACGTGACCCTCGCGGAGCGCGTGCCGGGCAATGATCTCGGCGTGCTCGTCGCGCTCGCCGAGGGCATGCGGCTCGGAGACGCCGACCCGGATCCGGCGAACCCGCCGCCGCAGCCCGTCCTGTTCGCGACGGGAAGTCAGGACGCGATCCTGGAGCAGTCGCGCCAGCTTGCGGCCGCCACGCCGCGCGGAACCTTCCTCGAGATCCCCGAGCGCCACCACTTCAATGCGCCGGGGTCGCGGGTGTTCCGCCAGGAGGCGATCGCCTACCTGTCGGAGCGGTGACCCACCGCCGCACGCTCGCGGCAGGCTCGCCGCACACTCGCGCAGGACCGTCAGGGAACGGCGCGCGGCCGTCACGGCTCTCCCGGCCGCACCGTCCTCGAGCTGCCCGAGAGGTCGGCGGCTGCTCAGCCCACCGCGAACACGCGGCCACCTCCCCCCGTGCGGGATCAGGATGGCCTCGTGAACGCAGATGCGATGCCGGACGACGACTCGGTGCTCGACGCGTACTCGCGCGCCGTGACGGCGGTCGCGACATCCGTCCTCCCATCGGTCGCCGCCGTGACGGTGCGCTCCGACCGGGGCTCCGGCGGCGGCAGCGCCTCGGTCATCTCGCGCGACGGCCACCTGCTCACGAGCGCGCACGTCGTCGAAGGCGCCGCCCGCGTCTCGATCGCCTTCGCGGACGGCACCGAGTTGCCGGCGACCGTCGCGGGGAGCGACCCGCTGAGCGACCTCGCTGTGCTGCGCGCGGACGGCGCCACGCCGCCGCCCGTGCCGTGGGGCGACGCGACGGCGCTCAAGGTCGGGCAGCTCGTCGTCGCCCTCGGCAATCCGCTGGGCCTCGCGGGAAGCGTGACGGCGGGCATCGTGTCGGCCCTCGGGCGCTCGCTGCCGACCCGGTCGGGTCGGGTGATCGACGAGGTGATCCAGACGGATGCCGCGCTCAACCCCGGCAACAGCGGCGGCGTGCTCGCCGACAGCCGCGGTCGCATGATCGGCGTCAACACGGCGGTCGCCGGCATCGGGCTCGGGCTCGCGGTGCCGATCAACCCCACGACCCGGGAGATCATCGACTCGCTCATCCGCACCGGCCGGGTGCGCCGCGCCTGGCTCGGCGTCGCCGGCGCGCAGGTGCCGCTCGCGCCGCCTATCGCTGCGAAGGTCGGCTCGCGCACGGGCATGCAGGTCGCGTCGGTCGTCGAGGGAAGCCCCGCGGCCCAAGCGGGCGCTCGCCGCGGCGACATCGTGATCGCACTCGACGGCACGCCGATCACGTCGGTCACGGGAGTCCAGCGGCAGATGGTCGAGCACGCGATCGGCCGGCGGATCGAGATGACCCTCTGGCGCAGCGGCGCCCTCGTCGACGTCGTCGTGGAACCTGAGGAGCTCCGCGCCGGCTGAGCATTTAGTGAACACAGGTAACGATGTAGTAATGTAACGGTATGTCCGTCACGATCCTCGACCGCCTGTTGCTCATCGGCGCCCTGTTCGAGCGGGACATGGCGCGCGCCTTCGCGGGCACGCCGCTGTCGGCGGCGCGGATGCGGGTGCTCTGGGTCGTCCACCACGCGGGGCCCACGAGGCAGCACGCCCTGGCGCAGGCCCTCGAGGTGACGCCGCGCAACATCACGGCCCTCGTCGACGTGCTCGAGGAGGCGGGCTATCTGCACCGCGCGCCGCATCCGACCGACCGTCGCGCCGTGCTCGTGAGCCTCACGCCCCTCGGCGTCGAGCTCATGCAGACGACGGTCCGCGAGCACGGCGAACTCAGTGCGACGCTGCTCGATGCGGTGCGCCCCGACGACCGCGAGGCGGTCGAGCGCGGTGTCGAGGCGATCGCCGATCGGCTCGCGCTCCTGCTGGCCGAGGCCGAGGCACAGGGCGCGGCGCGGGCCGCGGCATCAGGAACCCCCTCATGACCGCGTCGCAGACCCTCGCAGCCGCGACGACCCTCGAGCGGCTCAGGGGCTGGTGGTCGCTCGTGGTCCGCGTCGTGCTGCTCGAGCTGCGCATCTACGCGAACATCGCACGCGCGATCGCACGCCGTCCCGCGATCGCCCCCGGCGCCGCCGGCTTCGGCTACCACCGGCCGGTGCTGACGATCCTGCTCGTGTTCATCGGGCTCTCGGCGGTCGAGATCCCGATCATCGACCTCATCGTGCACCGCTGGCCCGTGCCGCGCATCGCGCTGCTGATCCTGGGCATCTGGGGTGTCACGTGGATGATCGGGCTCCTCTGCGCGTACCTCATGCGGCCCCACACCGTCGGGCCGGAGGGCATCCGCGTGCGTGAAGGCCTCGAGACCGACATCCCGCTCTCGTGGGACGACATCGCGTCGGTCTCGCGCAGCGCGCGCATCGACGAGCCGAAGACGCCGCGCATCACCGAGGATGATGACGGACGGATGCTGTCGCTGCGCATGCAGCACGAGACCAACGTCGAGATCGCCCTCGAGGGCCCGACGCCCGTACGGCTGCCCGGTCGCGCGCCCAAGGGCGGGGAGCAGCTCGTCACCGTCGTGCGGCTGTGGACCGACGACGTCGAGGGCTTCATGGACGCTGTGCGCCGGAACATCCCGTGAGCGCCGCCCCCATCGACGCGGTCCGCGCCGCGGCGTAGCGTGACATCACGTAACAAAGGCGCCGCGCCGCGCGGCCGAACGTAGGCTACGAACCGTGCTGACCTGTCGCTGTTGTCGCTGAGTGCCTCGCACTCGCCTTCGACGACCCCGACAGCTCCCGCGCGATCTCAGCGCGGCCTTACCCTGAGGACACACCGTGCGATACGCGCAGAGCGTCGCCGACCTCGTCGGCAACACCCCCCTCGTCCGCCTGAACCGCGTCACCACCGGCATCGCCGCGACGGTGCTCGCGAAGGTGGAGTACTTCAACCCCGGCGGATCGTCGAAGGACAGGATCGCCGCCAACATCATCGACGCAGCCGAGCGCGAGGGACTCCTGGGGCCCGGTGGGACGATCGTCGAGCCGACGAGCGGCAATACGGGCGTGGGTCTCGCCCTCGTCGCGCAGCAGCGCGGGTACCGCTGCATCTTCGTCGTGCCCGACAAGGTCGCCGAGGACAAGCGCGGCGTGCTGCGCGCGTACGGCGCCGAGGTCGTCGTCGCGCCGACCGCCGTCGAGCCCGAGGATCCGCGCTCGTACTACAGCGTGTCCGACCGGCTCGTGCGCGAGATCCCCGGGGCCTTCAAGCCCAACCAGTACGCCAACCAGAACGGCCCGCGCAGCCACTACGAGACCACGGGTCCTGAGATCTGGCGCGACACCGAGGGTCGCGTGACGCACTTCGTCGCGGGCGTCGGCACAGGCGGGACGATCACGGGGACGGGACGCTTCCTCAAGGAGGCATCCGCGGGAGAGGTGCGCATCATCGCGGCCGATCCCGTCGGGTCGATCTACTCGGGCGGGCCCGTTCACGGGTACGACGTCGAGGGCGTGGGTGAGGACTTCTGGCCCGCCGCGTACGACCCCTCCGTCGTCGACGAGATCCACCGCATCAGCGATGCGGAGTCGTTCGCGATGGCGCGCCGGCTCGCGCGCGAAGAGGGGCTGCTCGTCGGAGGCTCGAGCGGCATGGCCGTCGTCGGCGCGCTCCGCGCGGCGCGCGACCTCCCCGCGGACGCCGTCATGGTCGTCCTGCTGCCCGACCACGGCCGCGGGTACCTGAGCAAGCTCTTCGACGACGACTGGATGACCTCGCATGGGTACTCCATCGACGCTGAAGACCCCGCATCCGCAGACACGAGCGCAAGGAGCTCCGCGTGACCGAATCGCCCGCCGCCCGCACGACGGTTCCCGCCCGGAGCTTCGAGAGCCTCGCCGTCCACGCGGGCCAGGCCTTCGACCCGACGACGGGCGCCGTCATCCCGCCCGTGCACTTCTCGACGACGTATGCCCAGGCAGGCATAGGCGGCCTGCACAACGGATACGAGTACGGGCGCAGCGGCAACCCGACGCGCACGGCGCTCGAGCGGCAGCTCGCTGCGATCGAGGGCGGCCTGCACGCGTTCTCGTTCTCATCGGGTCTCGCGGCCGAGGACGCCCTGCTGCGCGCCGTCCTCCAGCCCGGCGACGAAGTGCTCCTCGGCAGCGATGTGTACGGCGGCACCTATCGGCTGCTCGCCCGCGTCCTCGGGCCGTGGGGCGTCGGCGTCCGCGTCGTCGACATGAGCGACCTCGATGCCGTCGCGGCGAGCCTCGCCGAGCGCCCCGCCCGCATCCTCTGGGTAGAGACGCCGAGCAACCCCCTGCTCAAGATCACCGACATCGTGGGCCTCGCACGGCTCGGCCACGAGGCGGGAGCCCTCGTGGTGGTCGACAACACGTTCGCCTCGCCCGCGCTGCAGCAGCCGCTGTCGCTCGGCGCCGACGTCGTCGTGCACTCCGCGACGAAGTATCTCGGCGGGCACTCCGACGTCGTCGGCGGGGCGCTCGTCGTCGACGACGACGCGCTCGCCGAGAAGGTCAAGTTCCTGCAGTTCGCCGTCGGCGCGGTCTCGGGACCGCTCGACGCGTTCCTCACGACGAGGGGCATCAAGACGCTCGCCGTGCGCATGCAGCGGCACAGCGAGAACGCGGGTGCGGTCGCTGAATTCCTTTCGCGGCATGAACGCGTCGCGCACGTGTACTACCCCGGTCTGCCCGATCATCCGGGGCACGAGATCGCGGCCCGCCAGATGTCGGGATTCGGCGGGATCGTGTCGCTCGCGCTCGCCGACGGGCCGGCCGCTCGGCGGTTCGCGGAGTCGACCCGCATGTTCCAGCTCGCCGAGTCGCTCGGCGGCGTCGAGTCGCTCGTCAACTACCCCGACGAGATGACTCACGCGTCGGTGCGCGGCACCGAGCTCGCCGTCCCCGTCGAGGTCGTGCGTCTCTCGGTCGGCATCGAGGCGATCGACGACCTCCTCGCAGACCTGGACGGAGCTCTCGCACTCCTCTGAGACCGCATCCTGCGGCGGCACCGGGCTTGCCTCGACCCCGCGCCGACAGGTCAACCACGCGTTCACAGGACGATATGGCCGCCGGATTTCGACCTGCACTCGCGTGGTTGACCTGTGGATCCGCCGCGACCGCCGCGAGGAAACGCCTGATCGCGGGGCGACCTAGACTGGAAGCATCCCTTTCCGCCTCTCCGTCGAGTGGACCCGTGTCGACATCCCCTGCCCCGCGCACCTTCGAAGTGCGCCACGTGCAGCTCGCGCGCGCCGCTTTCGCGGCGCTCGCAGCGGTCATGATCACCTTCTCGCCCGACCACTCCGCAGCGGTCGGCATGGCGGTCTTCAGCGGCTGGGCGATCGCGACCTCGATCGTGTTCTTCGTCGCCATCTGGCTCGTCTACCCGGCCGGCAGCCGCTGGCCGTCGGTGCTGCTCGGCATCGTGACCGTCATCGCGGGAATGGTCGGCGGCGTCTCGACGTGGCGCACGACGACGATCTTCTTCGTCGTCGTGATCGTGTGGGCGGTTCTCGCGGGTGTCATCGAGACGGCGGCGGGTCTGCGCGCCCGGCGCACCGCGGCCGAGTCCCACGACCCTCAGGCCCGCGGTGAGGCGCGCGACGCGCTCACGGTCGGCATCATGACGCTGCTGCTCGCGGTCGGTCTCGCGGTCGTCCCGACGCAGTACGCGCTGGACTACTACATCGCCGACGCGGGCCAGTCCTTCACCCTCACCGGCATCACGATCGGGGTGGGCGTCTTCGGCGGCTACGCCGCGATCATCGCCGTCTACCTCGGCATCGCGGGCTTCTCGCCTCGCCGCGCAGCCCTCGAGCCCTCGACGGAGGCCGCGACCGCGGCATCCGATCAGGAGAACCCCTCATGACCGACGAAAAGCCCACCCGCCGCGATCTCATGAAGCCCGTCCAGCTGCTGGGCCTCGCGTTCGGCGCCGCCGCCTTCACGGGCATCGTGACGCTCGTCTCGATGGGCTTCTTCCAGCAGCGTACGGGCGAGGAGCTGCAGCAGGTCGGCGTCGTCGCGGCGGTCGCCGCCGGCGTAGCCTTCATCGCCGTCCTGCTCATCGTCTCGCTGCTGCTGCTCGCGGTCGATCCCGCGCAGGTCGAGAAGACAGTCGACCGGGCCGTCCTGCTGCCCGACGAGAAGCCCGCCGACGGCGATGCACCGGATGCCGCGGCATCCGGTGATCAGCCGCGCGCTTAGTCCTCGGGGCTCGAGGCGGGGGCTTCCCCGAGCAGACCCACGAGCTCGGAGGCGAGCCCCGCGTAGGTCGCGGGCGTGAGCGCCACGAGGCGGTCCTTGGCCTCGTCGCCGATGTCGAGCCCGCGCACGAACTCCGCGAGCTCGGCGGCGCCGACGCGACGGCCGCGCGTAAGCTCCTTGAGCAGTGCGTACGGGTCGGTGATCTGCGAGCGGCCCTCGACGATCTCGGCGCGCACGACGGTCTGAATCGCCTCGCCGAGCACCTCCCAGTTGCCGTCGAGGTCGGCCAGGAGCACGTCCTCTGCGAGCGAGATCTCGCCGAGCCCGCGCCGCAGGTTGTCGAGCGCGAGCAGCGAGTGGCCGAGGGCGACGCCGATGTTGCGCTGCGTCGTCGAGTCGGTGAGGTCGCGCTGCAGACGGCTCGTGACGAGCGTCTGCGAGAGGGTCGCGAGCAGCCCGCCCGAGATCTCGAGGTTCGCCTCGGCGTTCTCGAAGCGGATCGGGTTGATCTTGTGCGGCATCGTCGAGGACCCGGTCGCGCCCGCGACGGGGATCTGCGTGAAGTAGCCGATCGAGATGTAGGTCCAGATGTCCGAGGCGAGATTGTGCAGGATGCCGCCCGCGTGCCGGATCCGGTCGTACAGCTCGACCTGCCAGTCGTGCGACTCGATCTGCGTCGTGAGCGGGTTGAAGCCCAGCTCGAGCGACTCGATGAACTCGCGGGCGACGGTCGGCCACGCGACGTCCGGCTCGGCCGCGAGGTGCGCCGACCACGTGCCGGTCGCACCCGAGAACTTCGCGAGGAAGTCGGATGCCGCGATCTGCGCCGCGACGCGGTCGAGGCGCCACGCGAAGACGGCGAGCTCCTTGCCCATCGTCGTGGGCGTCGCGGGCTGGCCGTGCGTGCGCGAGAGCATCGCGGCATCGCGGTGCGCGCGCGCGAGGGCGGCGAGGGTCGAGCTCACCGAGCGCAGCGCCGGCAGCCAGACCTCTTCGACGGCGCGCTTGACGGTCAGGGCGTAGGCGGTGGAGTTGATGTCCTCGCTCGTGCACGCGAAGTGCGTGAGCTCGGCGATGCGGTCGAGGCCGAGCTGCGTGAGCCGGTCGCGCACGAGGTACTCGACGGCCTTGACGTCGTGACGCGTGACGGCTTCGCGCTCGGCGAGCCACGCGATGTCGTCCGTGCCGAAGTCGAGGTACAGGACGCGGAGGCGGTCCTTCTCGACTTCGCCGAGCGGCTGGGTGCCGAAGAGCGATCGGTCGGTGAGGGCGATGAGCCACTCGACCTCGACCTCGACGCGGGCGCGGTTGAGGCCCGCCTCCGAGAGGTAGTCGCCGAGGCCGGCGACGGCGGCTTGATAACGCCCGTCGAGGGGGCTGAGGGGCTGGATGCCGAGGGCGGAGGTGGTCACGGGACTCCCGTCGGGACGCTTCACGCGAGCCCGGCGCCGTCTCAGACGGCGGGGCGGATCGCGGGTTCGAGCTGCCGGAAGAGCGACCGGCTCGCGCTCTCGATCATACCGAGCACCTCGTCGAACATTCCGGGCCCCGCGTAGTAGGGGTCGGGCACGTCGAGCGTCTGCGCCTGCGAGTCGAACGACATGAGCAGCGCGATCTTGTCGGCGTCCGCCTCGGTGCGCGCCCACCCGCGCAGGATGCGCTCGTGGCTGCGGTCGAGCGCGACGACGAGGTCGCTGTGGGCGAAGTCACCCAGCGTGAACTGCCGCGCGCGATGCTGGCCGCCGTCGTAGCCGCGGCGCTGGAGGGCCTCGATCGTGCGCAGGTCGGCGCGCTCGCCGACGTGCCAGTCGCCCGTGCCGGCGCTCGTCGAGCCGACGCGCTCGCGCAGGCCCGCGGCATCCGCGAACTCCCGGAACACGATCTCGGCCATCGGGGAGCGGCAGATGTTGCCGGTGCAGACGAACACGACGCGGAAGGGCTCCACGGTGCTCGAGGTCATGCGTTCCATTCTGTGTCCTGAGGCGAGCTATCGCACAGCCCCGGATGCCCCCATATCGTTCACCCGACGGCCACCGCAAGATCTACCGCCGTCGCAGCGGCTCCCCTAGCGTGACCGCGGGGGCCCACGAGGCCTCCTTTCCGCGTGCACGCTCGAGGAGGCCCCGTGAACAGGTTCGTCCGCCCATCCGTCTTCGTCGCCGCAGGAGCAGTCGCTGCGGCGACGCTCGTCGCGGCACCTCCCGCCGCCGCGGCGGAGCATCCCGTCATCAACGAATTCTCCGCGAGCACCGCCGGCACCGATGTCGAGTTCATCGAGCTGCTCGCGGCGCCGGGCGCCGACCTGTCGGGCTACCGCGTGCTCGAGATCGAGGGCGACGCGCCCGCGACAGGCACCGTCGACGGCGTCTTCGCGCCGGGGACACCGGATGCCGCGGGGCGGGTCCTGCTCTCGCTCCCCGCCAACGAGCTCGAGAACGGCACGGTGAGCCTGCTCCTCGTGACGGGGACGATCCCGGCCGCCGGCTCCGACATCGACGCGAACGACGACGGCGTCGTCGACGATCCCGCGCTCACCGTCGTCGACGCGATCGCGATCAGCGACGGCGGGGCCGGCGACCGCGCGTACGGCGGCGTCGCACTCACGGCATCCTTCGACGGCGTGACCTTCCTCCCGGGCGGCGCATCGCGCATCCCGGACGGCACGGACACCGACAGCGTTGCCGACTGGGTCCGCAACGACTTCGATCTCGCCGGCATCCCGAACATCGCGGGGACACCCGACTTCGGCGAGGCGTTCAACACTCCCGGCGCGGCCAATGCGCTCGTGCCGAAGCCCGACGCCCCCGCCGGGGACGCCGACTGCACGTCGACGAGCGTGACGATCGGCTCGGTGCAGGGCGCCGGCGCCGCGTCGCCCGCCGCCGGCTCGGTCGTGCGCATCCAGGGCACGGTCGTTGCCGACTTCCAGCACACCGATCTCGACGGCTTCTACCTGCAGGACGTGGGCGACGGCGTCGCGGAGACGTCCGACGGAGTCTTCGTGTACCAGCAGGACCCCGACAACACGCCGGGCAACGGCGACGGGATCACCGACGTCCAGGTCGGCGACGTCGTGAACGTCGCGGGCGCCGTGAGCGAGTTCCAGGGACTCACCGAGGTCACGGCCGCCGATACCGAGGTGTGCACCACCGGCGGTGCCGTGCCCGCCCCGATCGTCCTCGCGCTTCCGCTCTCGGATGAGGAGCGCGAGGCCTTCGAGGGCATGTACGTGACCTTCGCGCAGCCCCTCACGATCGCCGAGTACTTCGAGTTCGGCCGCTTCAACACCGTGACGGCGTCGCTCGGCCGGCAGTACCAGCCCACCGCGACCTACGAGCCCGGCTCCGCCGAGCAGCAGGCGCTCGCGGCATCCAACATCGCCGAGCAGATCATCGTCGACGACGCGCGCACGCGGCAGAACCCCGACCCGCTCCTGCACCCGGACGGCGACCCGTTCACCCTCCAGCACGTCTTCCGCGGCGGCGATGTGCTCACGGGCGTGACGGGCATCCTCGACCAGCGGGTGCGAACGGGCGACACCCCGCAGGTCTTCTCGTACGGCATCCAGCCGACGCAGGATCCCGGCTACGAGGTGCACAACCCGCGGACGGCCGCGCCCGACGTGGGCGGCGACCTCGAGGTGTCGAGCTTCAACGTCCTGAACTACTTCACGACGATCGGCTCGCGTGGTGCGAGCACGCCGTTCGAGCTGACGCGGCAGCAGGAGAAGATCGTGGCGGCGCTCGTCGAGATCGACGCCGACGTGTTCGGCCTCATCGAGATCGAGAACAACGGCGATGCCGAGACCCCGGCCGTCGCGACGCTCACCGAGGCGCTCAACCTGGCCGTCGGTCACGAGGCGTACTCGTACATCGACACCGGAAAGATCGGCACCGACGTCATCACGACAGCCTTCGTCTACAAGACGGCGACCGTCGAGCCGCTCGGCGACCCCGAGCTGCTGACGTCGGACGTGGACCCGCGGTTCATCGACTCGCTCAATCGGCCCGCGCTCGCCCAGACCTTCGGCGGGAGAGCGGGCGGCGAGCCGTTCACCGTCGTCGTCAACCACTTGAAGTCGAAGAGCTCCGCCTGCACGGCGGCGGGCGACCCCGACACGGGCGACGGATCGGGCAACTGCAACCAGACCCGCACGGCTGCGGCCGAGGCACTCGCCGACTGGCTCGCAGGCGACCCGACGGGCCAGGGGACCGGTGACCGCACGCTCATCATCGGCGACCTCAACTCGTACGACAAGGAGGACCCGATCGATGTGCTGACCGGCGCCGGGTACACCGACCTGCTCCTGCAGTTCCAGGGCGAGGGCGCCTACTCGTACGTCTTCGACGGGCAGCTCGGCTACCTCGACCACGCACTCGCGGGACCGGGACTCGTGGGCGACGTCGCAGGCGCCTCGACATGGTCGATCAACGCCGACGAGGCCCAGGTGCTCGACTACAACACGGAGTTCAAGCCGGCTCCGCAGGTGGCGGGGCTGTATGCCCCCGACGCCTACCGGTCGAGCGACCACGACCCGGTGCTCGTCGGCATCGAGCTCGACACGACGCCGCCGACGCTCACGGTCCAGCCGTCGCAGAAGTGGATCGTCCTGCCCACGGGCACGCTGCGCCCGATCACCATCGCCGTGCAGGCCGCTGACGACAGCGGTGACGCACCGACAGTCGAGCTGATCGAGGTGAAGGCCGCGGGGGCGAAGAAGGCGGAGGTCGTCACAGTCACCGACACGTCGTTCCGGGTCCGAGCCGTCAACAAGGCGGTGTACACCTTCACCTACAGGGCGACGGATGCCGCGGGCAACAGCACGACCGCGTCGACGAAGGTCGTCGTGGGGACCGCGATCCTGCGGTGATGCACCGCTGGGGCGGAGCGGCCGCTCCTCCCCAGCGCCGTCCGCGCGGCGCGTTGTCCTGGGACCCGGGACGACGCGTCGCGCGGAGCCGCGGCGGAGGCATCCTCGTGCGATGGACACGATGTGGGGAGCCGCCGCGGGCGGTGACGGGCTGCTGCCGGCGGCGCGGCACGCCCTCGCGACGATGGCGGCGACGACGGAGAGCATCCGCGCCGAGACCGCATGGGAGTGCGAGGCGGCACGCCGCTTCCGTGCGCGGCTCGGCCGGCTCGACGGCGAGCTCGAGGCCCTGCGGGACGCCGCGCGGGTGCTCGAGCACGAGCTGCGCGACGCGTGGGCGCGATCGTCTGTCGGGATGCGGTGAGATGGGCGACCTCGAGATCCGCAGCGGCGGCGTCGTCGCCGTCGACACGGCATCGCTGCACGCCGCCGCCGACCGCCTCGACGGACTCGGCGGCGGGCTCGAAGGCACGGCGGCGACGTTCCGCCGAGCCGCCGCGCACATCGGCGCCCTCCCCGGCAGCGACACGATCTACGGCGACTCGCGCGCGCTCTTCCTCGCGGAGCGGGCCGACATGCTCGCGCAGGTTCCGCGCGGACTCGCGCGGCGACTGCGCGTGCTCGCCGCGTCGTACGAGACGATCGAGCTGCGGGCGCAGCGCGCCGCCGCCGAGGCCGCCGGCGACACGGCGGCGATGGCGCGCATCGACGCACGGCTCGACACGATCGATCGCGAGCATCCGGGGGCGCGGCTCGTCGGCTGGTGGGACGGCGTGTGGCGCGCGGGAACGTGGCCGGCGGACTTCGCCGCGCAGCTGACCGCCGTGGGGTTCGCGGCAGGCCCCGGCCTCGGAACGGCGCTCACCGTAGGCGCGTGGGCGCTGCCCGCCGCGCTCCGGCAGGGCGGGTACGGCGCGATCCCCACGGGGGCGCGCCTGACGGGGCCCGTCCAGCCCGTCGAGCTGCGCGAAGTCCCGGCGCGCCACCTGTCGACGCCGTCGCCCGTCTCGCTCGCCTCGGCGGCGGAGCGGATCCCGACGGGCGCCGCCCACATCCGCGTCGAGCGCTACACGATGGCGGACGGCTCGCGGCAGTTCGCGGTGTACATCAGGGGCACCAGCTCGCCACCCTTCGACATGAAGTCCAACGAGCAGCTCTACGGAGGCGAGCGCTCGGCGTCGTACGAGGCGGTGCTCGCCGCGCTCCGTGACGCGGGCGCCGAGCGCGGCGATGTCGTCCACGCCTTCGGGCACTCGCAGGGCGCCATGATCGCGTCGCACCTCGCGCTCGAGGGCGGGTTCGACACGCAGACCCTCGTGACCTTCGGCTCGCCCGTCGAGGCCGACGTCGGCGCGGACACGCTCAGCGTCGGCGTCCGGCACACCGACGATCTCGTCGCGACGCTCGCGGGCGGCGGTCACGACACGTCGGTCGGGGCGCCGGGCAGCTTCGTCGCCGAGCGCGTCGTCGACCCGCCGCCGAGCGTCGACGACGTCACCCTCGGCCCGCATCACCTCGCGGAGTACGAGAAGACCGCGGTGATGCTCGACGAGTCGGCCGATCCGCGCATGGACACCGTGCGCGAACGGTTCGATCGGCTCGAGGGCGCGACATCCGTCACCGTCACGGAGTACGCCGCGCAGCGCGCCGGCGTCCCCGCGACGAACGTCAGCGCTTCGTGCGGGGGCGCAGGATGATGCCGAATATCCAGTTGATGATCGAGATGACGATGGCGGCGAGCACGCCCCACCAGAAGTCCTCGACCCGCAGGCCCCAGCCCCAGAAGCTCGTGATCCACGCCGTGAACCACAGCAGGAACCCGTTGATGATGAGGCCGATGAGGCCGAGGGTCAGGATGTAGAGCGGGATCGAGATGATCTTGACGATCGTGCCGATGAACGTGTTCACGATCGCGAAGATCGCCGCGACGATGAGCAGCGTCAGGACGTATTGCAGCGTGTCGCCGGGCGGGAAGGCGATGACCGAGACCTGCAACGCGGGCATGAGGGTCACGACCCAGATGGCGAAGGCGTTGACGACGACGCGGATGAGGAAGCCCATGGTGCGCTCAGTCTGTCACGAAGACCCGCCCGGCTCCGGCAGAGATCTTCGGGGCGCACCTCGATCCGGCACCCGCTCCTAAACTCGGAGGGTGACCGACGCCTCCGATATCCCCGTCCGCGTGCGCCCCGAGGTCGCCGCGCTGCCTCCCTACAAGCAGGGCCGCCAGGCCGGTTCCGACGCGTTCAAGCTCTCGAGCAACGAGAACCCCTTCGACCCGCTGCCCGGCGTGCTCGACCAGGTCCGTGAGATCGGGGGGTTCAACCGGTATCCGGATGCCTCGGCCGCGCGCCTGCGCGCGCGCCTGGCCGAGCGTTTCGGGGTGTCGGACGACGCCGTCCACATCGGCGCCGGCAGCGTGTCGATCCTCGCGCAGCTCGTGCAGGCGACGGCGGGTCCCGGCGACGAGGTCATCTACGCGTGGCGGTCGTTCGAGGCCTACCCGTGGCTCGCGATCGTCGCCGGAGCGACGGCGGTGCCCGTGCCGCTCGGACTGGGCGCCCGTCACGACCTCGACGCGATGGCCACCGCGATCACGGAGCGCACGCGCGCGATCATCGTCTGCTCGCCGAACAACCCGACGGGGCCCGTCGTGACGCAGGCGGAGTTCGACGCGTTCGTCGAGAAGGTGCCCGCCGACGTGCTCGTGATCCTCGACGAGGCGTACGCCGAGTTCGTGACCGCCCCCGACGCGGTCGACGGGCTGCGCGCGCCGGGCGGCCACCCCCGCGCCAACGTCGTCGTGCTCCGCACGTTCTCGAAGGCGTTCGGGCTCGCGGGGCTCCGCGTGGGCTACGCCGTCGGTCATCCCCGGGTGCTCGACGCGGCCCGGTCGACGGCCATCCCGCTGTCGGTCACGGCCCACGCCGAGGTCGCGGCGCTCGCGAGCCTCGACGCCGAGTCCGAGCTGCTCGAGCGTGTGAGCGTCATCGCCGCACGCCGGGACGCCCTCGTCGCCGCCCTCCGCGAGACCGGATGGGACGTCCCCGATGCGCAGGGCAATTTCGTCTGGCTGCCCGCGGGCGACGAGACGATCGACATCGCGGAGCGGTTCGTCGAGGCCGGGCTCATCGTCCGCCCGTTCGCGGGAGACGGCATCCGTATATCCGTCGGTGAGCATGAGTCAGTGGAGAAGGTCCTAGGGATCGCGGGCTCCGTTGTGGGGACGCTCCCAGAAGGCCACCGGGGACGAGCGGCTAGCGTGGAGAAGTGACCACGACCGAAGACTCGGTTCCTCCCGTCTCGGCCACCGCGGATTCCGCGGTCGTCCGGGTGCTCGACGCCGACGGCGCCTACGCGCCGAGTCCAGCCGCGGAGCGGTACCTCCCTCTCATCGACGCACTGGGCGACAGCGAGCTCGAGGGCCTGTATCGCGACATGTTCGTCATCCGGACGTTCGATCAGCAGGCGACCAACCTGCAGCGGCAGGGCCAGCTGGCGCTGTGGCCCCCGAGCCTCGGCCAGGAGGCAGCGCAGGTCGGCTCGGCGCGCGCCGCCCGCGCGCAGGACCACATCTTCCCCTCGTACCGCGAGCACGTCGTCGCCCGCATCCGCGGCGTCGACCCGCTCGACATCATCCGCGTCATGCGCGGCCTGACGCACGGCGGCTGGGATCCGACCGACCCGCGCAACGGCAACACGCACATCTACACCCTCGTGCTCGGCTCGCAGACGCTGCACGCGACCGGCGTCGGGATGGGACTCGTCTTCGACGGGCGCTGCGGCACGGGCGACCCCGAGCGCGACGAGGCAGTCATCGTCTACTACGGCGACGGCGCGTCGAGCCAGGGCGACGTGCACGAGGCGATGGTGTTCGCCGCGAGCTACCGGACGCCCGAGGTCTTCTTCCTGCAGAACAACCACTGGGCCATCTCGGTGCCCGTAGCGACGCAGTCCCGCTTCCCGCTCTACAAGCGCGGCGAGGGATACGGGATGCCGAGCATCCCCATCGACGGGAACGACGTGCTCGCGAGCTACGCCGTCACCCGCGTCGCGCTCGACGAGGCGCGGTCGGGCGAAGGCCCTCGCGCGATCGAGGCGCTGACCTACCGCATGGGCGCGCACACGACGAGCGACGACCCGACGAAGTACCGCACCTCAGACGAGGAGCAGTCGTGGGCCCGGCGCGATCCGATCCGCCGCATGCGCACCTACCTCGAGTCGCGCGGCGCGTCCGCCGCCTTCTTCGCGGACGTCGAGGCCGAGGCCGAGTCCGTCGCCGAGGACGTCAGGACCCGCACGACGCAGCTCGGCTCGATCGCAGCCGACTCGATGTTCGCGCACGTGTACTCCGAGCCGCATCCGCTCATGGACGAGCAGCGGACGTGGCTCGCCGAGTACGAGGCATCCTTCGAGGAGGGGGCATCGTGACCGACAGTTCGACAGTGGTGGACCAGGCGACACCGACGGGCATCGAGACGATGCCGATCGGCCGCGCCCTCAACGCGGGGCTGCGCCGCGCGCTCGCCGAGAACGACCGCGTCCTGCTCATGGGCGAGGACATCGGCCCGCTCGGCGGGGTGTTCCGCGTCACCGAGGGCCTGCAGGCCGAGTTCGGCGACCGACGCGTGCTGGACACGCCGCTCGCCGAGTCGGGCATCATCGGCACGGCGATCGGGCTCGCGATGACGGGCTTCCGCCCCGTGTGCGAGATCCAGTTCGACGGCTTCGTCTTCCCGGGCTTCGACCAGATCACGACGCAGCTCGCGAAGCTCACGAACCGGCACGAGGGCGCGCTCTCGTTCCCCGTCGTCATCCGCATCCCGTACGGCGGTCACATCGGCGCCGTCGAGCACCACCAGGAGAGCCCCGAGGCGTACTTCACGCACACGCCGGGCCTGCGGGTCGTGAGCCCCTCGACGGCGAACGACGCGTACTGGATGATCCAGGACGCCATCGCCTCGCTCGACCCGGTCATCTTCCTCGAGCCGAAGGCCAAGTACTGGCAGAAGGGCGAGGTCGACACGACCTCGCGCGCCCTGCCGCTGCACGCGTCGCGACTCGTCCGCCGCGGCACCGACGTCACGCTCGTGGGCCACGGCGCGATGGTCACGACGCTCCTGCAGGCCGCAGCGCTCGCCGAGTCCGAGGGCACGAGCTGCGAGGTCATCGACCTGCGGTCGCTCTCGCCCGTCGACTACGGCCCGATCCTCGACTCGGTCCGGCGCACGGGCCGCATGGTCTACGCGCAGGAGGCGCACGGCTTCACGAGCCTCGGCTCCGAGATCGCCGCGACCGTCATGGAGCGGGCGTTCTACGCGCTCGAGGCCCCCGTCCTGCGCGTGTCGGGCTTCGACGTGCCGTTCCCGCCCGCGAAGCTCGAGGGCAAGTTCCTCCCCGATGCGGACCGCATCCTCGAGGCCGTCGACCGCGCCCTCGCCTACTGACCCAGGAGCATCCGGATGAGCACTCAGACCTTCCTCCTCCCCGACGTCGGCGAGGGTCTCACCGAGGCCGAGATCGTGTCGTGGCGCGTCGCGCCCGGCGACTCCGTCTCGGTCAACGACGTCCTCGTCGAGATCGAGACGGCGAAGTCCCTCGTCGAGCTGCCGTCGCCGTTCTCGGGCACCGTGGGCGAGCTGCTCGCGGCCGAGGGTGACACGGTCGACGTGGGCACCGCGATCATCACGATCACGGCTCCCGCCGCGCAGGGGACGGATGCCGCAGCATCCGCCGGTCCCTCGGTCGTCGGCCAGAGCGAGCACGGCGCCCCGGCTCCCGCCGAGCCCGAGGGGGGCGCCGTCCTGGTGGGCTACGGCACGGGCGGTCACGCCCAGTCGCGGCGCCGCAAGCCGGCCGTCACGGCGCAGGAGCGGGTCGAGGCATCCGTCGGAGTCGTCGCGAAGCCGCCGATCCGCAAGCTCGCGCGCGACCTCGGGGTCGAGCTCGCCGCCGTCGTCCCGACGGGCGCCGCGGGCGAGGTGACGCGCGACGACGTCGTGCGGCACGCGTCGCAGGCGAGCGTGTTCCGCAACATCGAGACCCCCGAGTGGCCCGCCGAGCGCGAAGTCACGATCCCCGTCGCGACCCCCGCCCCGGCGCCCGCACCCGCGACGACGACTCCGCGCCCCGTCGCCGAGCTCGGCGAGCGCGAGGAGTCGATCCCGGTCCGCGGCGTGCGCAAGGCCGTCGCGAGCGGCATGGTGCAGTCCGCGTACTCGGCGCCGCACGTCTCGGTGTGGACCGACGTCGACGCGACGCGCACGATGGAGCTCGTGCGGCGGCTCAAGACCTCGCCCGACTTCGCCGACGTCAAGGTCTCGCCCCTGCTCATCGTGGCGCGCGCCGTCATCTGGGCCGTCCGCCGCACGCCGATGGTCAACGCCGCGTGGGTCGACACCGCCGACGGCGCGCAGATCCGCCTGCGGCACTACGTCAACCTCGGCATCGCGGCCGCGACGCCGCGCGGCCTGCTCGTCCCCAACATCAAGGACGCGCAGGACCTCTCGCTGCGCGATCTCGCGCGGGCGCTCGAGAAGCTCACGCTCACGGCGCGCGACGGAAAGTCGACGGTCGCCGACCAGCAGGGCGGCACGATCACGATCACGAACATCGGCGTGTTCGGGATGGATGCCGGCACGCCGATCATCAACCCGGGCGAGGCCGGCATCCTGGCTCTCGGCACGATCCGGCAGAAGCCGTGGGTCGTCGACGGCGAAGTGCGCCCCCGTTATGTCACGACCGTGGCGGGATCCTTCGACCACCGCGTCATCGACGGGGACGGCATGTCGCGCTTCATCGCCGACGTCGCCTCGATCCTCGAGGAGCCGGCGCTCCTGCTCGACTAGGTCGACGCTCGAGCGCCGTCGCCGACTCCCGCTCGTTGAGCGAGCGGAGCGAGACGAAACGCTCGAGCGCTGTCCAGGCCTCAGGACGTTGCCGTGCGCGAGCGTTTCGTCTCGTCGCTGCGCTCCTCGCTCAACGACCGGGTCGAGACGGTCGCCGCAGGAGCGACTCCGGCGCGAGGCTCTCGGGCCGCCGCAGCACGAGGGCGATCAGGATCGCGATCGCCCCGCCGAGCGTCCCCGCGAGCATGTCGGTCATCGAGTCCTCGTTGCTGTGCTGCGCGGCCGTGCCGATGATGATGTCGCTGCCGAACTCGGACAGCTCCCACGCCGCGGCGCCCGCCATCGCGAACAGGAGCATGACGGTGCACGAGAACCAGACCGGAAGTCCAACGCCGATGCGCTCCTCGACGCGCCGGAGGAGCAGCATCCCGAGCCACGCGAGCATGAGTCCCGAATAGGCGTGCACGATGAAGTCCCACGGCGGGAAGTTCCAGTACACCTGCAGGGCGCTCCCCGCGAACGAGCTCGCCGCGATGAAGGTCAGATAGGTCAGCTGCAGGACACGCGGCAGCGACGTGCGGAAGACGAGCTCGATGAGCATGGGCACGGCGTATGCGAGGACGAGCAGATAGGTGAGCGGCAGATCGACGAGTCGCCCGGTGGCGGCCACGATGTGCGCGATGACGATCGAGCCCACCTGGAACGGCAGCGCGAGCAGCGCGGCACGGCGGGCGCGCGCGCCGAGGGAGGGGATGGATGCCGCATCCTTCGTGCGCGTCGCCATCGGTCCTCTCCCCCGCGGTCCGGCGACCGCTTGTCCGAGAGACTAGCCGCCCGCCGCGGCGGGACCCGTCCGGCACCGGGCACGCGGGCGCCGAGTTGAGAACGATTATCACTAACGGTAGAGTCGGGCCATGACTTCCCGCCGTCTGTCCGCTGCCGCGCTCGCCGCGGCATCCGCCCTCCTGCTCGCCGGCTGCGCGACGAGCGAGGGGGCGGAGCCGAGCGACGACGGCCGTCTCGACGTCGTCGCATCGACCAACGTGTACGGCCAGCTCGTCGAGGAGATCGGCGGCGATGTCGTCGACGTGACCTCGCTCATCACCTCGACGGCGCAGGACCCGCACGCATTCCAGGCGAGCGCGCAGGACCAGCTCGTCGTAGCCTCCGCCGACCTCGTCATCGAGAACGGCGGAGGCTACGACCCCTTCATCGACGACCTCATCGAGGCGAGCGGGACGAGCGCGCACGTGATCTCCGCCGTCGAGTTCTCGCCGCTGTGGACGGGCGGCAGCGCGCACGACGACAGCGGCGACGACCACGCCGACGACCACGGCCACGAGCACATCGAGGGCTTCAACGAGCACGTCTGGTACGACCCCGCGACGATGGCGGCGCTCGTGCAGGGGATCGCGTCAGAGCTCGAGGCGCTGAGCCCCGACGACGCCGACACGTTCGCGGCCGCCGCCGACCGGCTCGTCGCCGAGATCGCGGGGCTCGAGGCATCCCTCGCCGACATCGCCGCCGCCCACGCGGGTGAGGACGTCTTCGCGACCGAGCCCGTTCCGCTCTACCTCGTCGAGGCCGCGGGGCTCACCGACGTCGCTCCGCCCGCCTTCACCGAGGCGGTCGAGGAGGGGCAGGATGTCGCTCCCGCGGTGCTGCTCGAGTCGATCAAGCTGCTCGAGGGCGGCGACGTGCGCATCGTCCTGATCAATGCGCAGACCGCGGGCGCCGAGACGGCGCAGGTGGCCTCCGAGGCCGACGCGAACGGCATCCCGATCGCGGAGTTCGCCGAGACGCTCCCCGAGGGCCACACTTACATCTCGTGGATGCAGGAGAACATCGAGCAGCTCCAGAACGCGCTGGAGGAGTGACGGACGCCCTGCTGCGGATCGAGGGCGCGGCGCTGCGCCGCGGCGACCGCGAACTCTGGGCACACCTCGACCTCGCCGTCGAACCGGGCGAGTTCGTCGCGATCCTGGGCCCCAGCGGCTCGGGCAAGACGACTCTGCTGCGCGCGATCCTCGGCCTCGAGCCGCTCAGCGAGGGAACCATCACGGCGCTCGGAGAGCCCGTCCGCAGCAAGGGCAACCGGCGCATCGGCTACGTGCCGCAGTCGCGGCCGCTGCCCCGCGACACGTCGCTGCGGGGGCGCGACCTCGTCTCGCTCGGCGTCGACGGCCACCGCTGGGGACTGCCGTTCCCGAGCCGGGCCGACCGCGAGCGGGTCGACGGGCTCGTGCGCGCCGTCGGGGCCGAGGCGTTCGCCGACAAGCCCGTCGGCATCCTGTCGGGCGGCGAGCAGCAGCGCCTGCGCATCGGCCAAGCCCTCGCCGACGACCCCCGCGTGCTGCTGTGCGACGAGCCCCTCACGAGCCTCGACCTCGCCAATCAGCAGGCTGTCGTCTCGCTCATCGACGCTCACCGCCGGCAGACGGATGCCGCGGTGCTCTTCGTGACGCACGACATCAACCCCGTCCTGCGCATCGTCGACCGCATCCTCTATCTCGCGGGCGGCCGGTTCATGCTGGGCCGCCCCGACGAGGTGCTCGACTCCCGCGTGCTGAGCGACCTCTACGGAGCGCCCGTCTACGTCCTGCGGGCCGGTGGCCGGCTCGTCGTGGTCGGCGCGCCCGACGCGGAGGAGCCGCACCACCACCATCACGACGACGACGAGGACGCCGGGGCGGGGGCGCACGCATGAACTGGGACGAGGTCTGGCAGGCCATGTTCGGGGGTCTGCCCGTCTACGGCGAGATCCTCGCGCTCGTCTCCAACGCCGTGTGGGCGGGCGCCGTGCTGGGCCTCGTCGGCGGGCTCATCGGCGTCTTCATCATGCAGCGCGACATGGCCTTCGCCGTCCACGGCATCAGCGAACTCTCGTTCGCGGGAGCCGCGGCCGCCCTGCTGCTCGGGGTCGACGTCGTGACGGGCTCGATCGTCGGGTCGGTCGCCGCGGCCCTGCTCATCGGCTGGCTCGGCGCGAAGGCGCGCGACCGCAACTCGATCATCGGCGTGCTCATGCCCTTCGGGATGGGCCTCGGCATCCTGTTCCTCTCGCTCTACCCCGGGCGCTCGGCGAGCCAGTTCAGCCTCCTGACGGGCTCGATCGTCTCCGTGCAGAACGATCAGCTGGGCCTGCTCATCGCGATCAGCGCCGTCGCCCTGCTCGCCCTCGTGCTGATGTGGCGGCCGCTGCGGTTCGACTCGCTCGACCCCGTGTCGGCGGCGGCGCGCGGCGTGCCGACGACGGCTGTCTCGCTCGGCTTCATGCTCGTGCTGGGGCTCGTGGTGGCTGTCAGCGTGCACATCATCGGGGCGCTGCTCGTCATGGCGCTGCTCGTGACGCCCGCGGCCGCGGCGATGCGCATCGCGTCGGGACCTGTCTCGGTGCCCGTGCTTGCGGCGGTGTTCGGGTTCTCCTCCGCCGTCGTCGGCATCCTCATCGCGATCGCCGGCACCCTGCCCGTGAGCCCCTACATCACGACGATCTCGTTCCTCGTGTACGTCGTCTGCCGCCTCATCGGCGCGCGCCGCGGACGCGTGCAGCGCGAGCGGGATGCCGCGTCCGCGCGCTCGCTCGCCGGAGCGGCCGCCCAGGCTGCTCCAGGGACCCGCGGGTAGAATCCGGGCATGGTGGTCCAGCGCAACACGTGGCAGCGCGAGCGCGTCCGCGAGGCTCTCGCAGACGCCCGCGGCTTCGTGAGCGCGCAGTCGCTGCACGCGACCCTCCGCGGCGAGAACACGGGCATCGGACTCGCGACCGTGTACCGCGCCCTCGCGGGGCTGGCGGCGCAGGGCGACGCCGATTCGCTGCAGAGCCCCGAGGGCGAGAGCCTCTACCGCGCCTGCGCGACCCGCGGCCACCACCACCACCTCATCTGCCGCTCGTGCGGGCTCGCCGTCGAGATCGAGGCGAAGGACGTCGAGCAGTGGGCGAAGGCGACGGCCGCCGCGAACGGCTTCATCGAGGCCGAGCACATCGTCGACATCTTCGGGCTGTGCGCCTCCTGCGCCGCGGCCCGGGCGAGCGAGCGTGACGCGGACTGAGCCGGCGGCGGTCGCCGCGCGCCCCGGACGGGGTCGCGGGATCGTCTGGCTGGTCATCGGCACGGCCCTCATCGGGCTGCTCTTCGCGATCGACGCGCTCGCGCCGTCGCTCTACCCCGTCGCGCTTCCGACGCGCGTGCAGGACGGCCTGACGCTCGCGCTCAGCGTCCTCATCGAGTCGCTGCCGTTCGTCGTGCTCGGCGTGGTCCTGTCGATCGTCGTGCAGGTGTGGATCCCCCCGGGGGTCATCGAGCGATGGATGCCGCGCCGCGCGTGGGCGCGCCGCGCCGTGCTGTCGCTGCTCGGCATGGTCGTGCCGGTCTGCGAGTGCGGCAACGTCCCCTTCGCGCGCGGACTTCTGCTGCGCGGCTTCACGGTGCCCGAGACGCTCACGTTCCTCATGGCGGCGCCGATCGTGAACCCCATCGTCATCATCACGACGCATCAGGCGTTCGGCTTCGACGACGGCATCCTCATCGCGCGCCTGCTCGGCGGGTACGCGATCGCGAACCTCATCGGCTGGCTGTACAGCCGGCATCCCGACCCCGACGCCCTCCTGACCGACCGCTTCGCCGACACGCGCGCACTCCGGTGGGCCGAGGGCCCCGCGCTCACGGGGCGGGGGCGTCGCAGCCTCGCGCAGTTCGTCGTCGAGCTGCGCGCCGTGCTGCCCGCCCTCGTCATCGGCTCGGCGCTCGCCGGGGCCGTGCAGGTGCTCGTCCCGCGCGACGCGCTGCTCGCGATCGGCTCGGACCCCGCCCTGTCGATCGTCGCGATGATCGTCCTCGCGATGGTCGTCTCGATCTGCTCCAACGTCGACGCGTTCTTCGCGCTGTCGTTCGCCTCGACGTTCACCCCGGGGTCGATCGTGGCGTTCCTGCTCGTCGGCCCGCTCGTCGACGTCAAGATGCTCGCCCTCCTGCGCACGACCTTCACGACGCGCGTCCTCGTGGGGCTCGTCGTGATCGTCGTCGTCTCCGCCTTCGCGATCGGAACGGTGGTGAACCTCATTGCCTAGCCTTCGCGCACTTTCGACCCGCTGGCTCGGCGTCGGGCTTGCGAGCGTGCTCGCCGTCCTGACGCTGGGGCTCGCCGCGACGGGACGCCTCGGCCTGTACATCAACCCCGACTCGACCTGGTTCGCCGTCGCGATGGCCGTCGTCGTGCTCGTCGGAGCAGTCCTGAGCTTCCTGCTGCCGCTCGGCGCCGAGGACGACCACGAACATGGTCACGACCACGGTCACGACCACGGCGAGCACCGCCGACGGCCGCTCGCTGCCGCCGCGACCGCGATCGGCGGGGTCGCGGCATCCGTCCTCGTCCTCACGGCGCTCGTCGCCCCGCCCGCGTCGCTGTCCGCCGAGCTCGCGATGTCGCGCGACATCGACGCCCCGCCGCTGTTCGCGGGAGCGGATGCCGTCGCCCTCGCGACCTCGGGAGATACGGCGTCGTTCGGCGTCGGCGAGTGGGCGACGGTGTTCGCGACGGCGACCAACCCCGACACCTACGACGGCGACCCCGTGACGCTCACGGGCTTCGCGACGCCGGGCGACACGGGCTTCGACCTGACGCGCCTCGTCATCACGCACTGCGTCATCGACGCGCAGCCCGCGAGCATCCCCGTCGACATCGGCGCGGCCGCCCCCGAGACGGGCACGTGGCTGCGCATCACGGGCACCGTCCGCGCGAGCGCCGACGGGCGCCTGTCGATCGTCGCCGAGAGCGTCGAGCGCATCGACGAGCCGGGTGACCCGTATGAGTACTGAGACCCCCGCACCCGCCGTGACGCGTGGGTCGGCGCCCCGCGGCTCGGCGCCCGGAACGCGGCGAGCCCGGTCGCGCCGGCGCCGCGGCCGCGCCTTCGCGCTCGCGTTCACGGGCGTCGTCGGCGCGCTCCTGCTCGTGGGCATCGCGGGTGCAGCGGCGAGCACGGCGCGGGGACCGCGCGCCACGGACGTGCAGGTGGATCCCGCGGCGGCGGTCGCGGCATCCGGCGCCCGACTCATCATCACGACGTCGCAGGCGCTGAAGGATGTCACGCCCGAGCAGGTCACGATCACGCCCGCGACGCCCTTCGCCGTCGATACGGCGGGTCGCAGCGTCGGCATCCGGTTCGCGAACCCGCTGTGGGACGACACGCAGTACACGATCCGCATCGATGACGTCCAGGGCGTCGGCGGTGGCCCCGCCCGCACGATCGAGCAGACGTTCCGCACGGCCGAGGCCGAGCTGTTCGTCCTGCAGCGCGGCGACGAGCAGGACACGATCTTCCGCACCGACCTCACGGGCGAGGACGCGGTTCCCGTCTACCGGCACCCTCATATCGAGGACTTCCGCACGACGTCGTCGCATCTCGTCGTCTCGGTGCGGGGCGCCGCGCCGTCCGACGAGCGGGGGTCGTTCGGTCCCGCCGCGCTCGTCGTGACCGACCTCGACGGCGGCGACGAGCGCACGCTCCCGCTGCCGGGCGAGGGCTCGATCACGAACCTGCAGAGCGCCGATCGCGGCGAGCTCGTCGGCTACACCTTCACCGACGACTCGCTCGGCGCGTCGGGCGGGCGCGAGAGCATGCTCTTCACGACGTCCCTCAAGGACCCCGACGCCGAGCCCGTTCCCATCGAGGTGGACGGCGCCGACAGCCGCGTCGTGCAGTGGCGGTTCGTACCCGATTCGGGGAGCGTCCTGTTCATCGGGTTCGACGGGACCCTGTGGCTGACGGATGCCGCGGCCGAGGGCGCGACTTCGCTCGGCACGGCGCTCGCCCTCGACGACGTCACGGCGTCGGGCGCCGTCGTGGAGCGGGCCGAGGGCCTCGTGCTGCTCGACCTCACGACGGCGACCGACGCGCCGCTCGTGGAGCCCGACACCGATGCGGGCCAGCTGCGGACGGTGCAGGCCGTGCCCGGCGGCGGGACGCTGCGCCTCTCGGCGCCGCTCGACGCGGACGGCATCCCGGACGGCTCGGTGCTCTCGTTCGTCGCCGAAGACGGCACCTCGAGCGTCGTCGCGACGGCGCCGCGCGAGGACTCCGTCATCCGCACGTGCGTCTCGCCGAGCGGACGCTACGCCCTGTGGGTCGTCGCGCCCGACATCATCGCCAACCCCTACGACACGTACCTGCTGCCGATGCCGAAGCAGTCCGAGAGCCACATCGTCGAGATCGCGACCGGCGAGCCCGTCGTCGCCCTCTCGGGCTTCGACAGCTCGTGGTGCCGAGTGCCGCCGCAGTGACGACCGCGCTGCGCGCGGCCCGCCGCGACGACTTCCTCGGCCTCCCCGCCGAGGTCGCGCCGCGGCTGCTGGGCGGCGTCCTGCGGGTCGCGATCGCGGACGAGACGATCGCGGTGCGTCTTACGGAGGTCGAGGCGTACCACGGGCGCGGCACGGGTCCCGTCGTCGACCTCGGTTCGCACGCCCGGATGGGCCCGACGGCGCGCAACGCCACGATGTGGGGCGAACCCGGTCACCTCTACGTGTACCTGAGCCACGGCATCCACTCGTGCGTCAACGTCGTGTGCGGGCCCGAGGGCGTCGCGGGCGGAATCCTGCTGCGCGGGGCCGAGGTCGTCGAGGGAGTGGATGCCGCACGCCGGCGCCGCCCCGCGGCGCGCTCCGATCGCGATCTCGCGCGGGGTCCCGGCCGCCTCGGCGACGCCGTGGGGCTGCGGCATCCCGTGCACGACGGCATCGACGCCATCACGGGGGCCCCGTGGCATGGCGCTGTCGCACGCCTCGAGCTGCCTGCCGAGCCGCTCGTCTCCTTCGCGGCGGGACCCCGGGTCGGCGTCGCGGGTCACGCGGGCACGGACGCCTTCCCCTGGCGCTTCTGGATCCCGGGCGACCCGACGGTCTCGGCCTTCCGGTGGGGCAGAGGCGCCGCCGTGGCGAACGGGAGCTGAGCGGCGCCGGCGCCTCGAGACCTCACCGCAGCGACGTCACCGCGACGAACGCCGTCCGCATCTGCCGCACGCGGCGCTCGTAGGTCGCGGCCAGGAAGATGAGCAGCGCCCCGCCGATGCCGAGCCACAGCCACCACGGCACGACATCGTAGCCGGCGCGGATCCACGGCCAGAGCTGCGCGACGGCGTGCGTCACGACGATGATCGAGCCGAGTACGAGCGGAGCCTGCAGCCGCAGGACCGCCCCGACCACGACCATCGCGATGCCGACGACGCCCAGCGCCACGACCCGCCACAGCTCCGTCTGCCCGAAGTCCTGCACGAGCGACGGGACGGTCAAGAGCGCGAGCCACGGGCCGAGCGAGGGCCACGTGCGCACGCCGGGATCGCGCGTGAGCCGGAAGGCCCCGTACGCGATGCCGCCGAGCGCGGGCGGCACGGAGACGAGCTCGAAGGGTTCGATCCCGACCACGGCGACGGCGGCGATGCCGAAGAGCGGCGCGGCGGCCGCCGCGGCGATGAAGATCGTGACGTCGATCCGCGTGCGCCACACCGCGCCGGCCACGGCTGCCGCGGTCAGGACGCTCATCGTGAGCACCGTGCGCGCATCCTGCACGGCCTCGGGCTGCGCGAGCGCCGACTGCGTCTGCAGCACGAGGAACTCCGCCGCGGCGAAGGCGACGACGGCCGCACCCAGGACTGCACCCGCCGCCGAGCCCATCTTGCGGGTCGGGACGGCGCGCAGGGCCGTGAGGACGATCGCGAGGACGATCGCGCCTCCCGCGAGCACCCAGAAGTCCGCTTCGAACCCCGGCTGCGTCAGGACGGCCGCGAAGCGCACTCCGCAGGCCGCGACCGCGACGACGAGTCCGGCGATCGAGAGCACACCCGCGACCCCCGTCCACCGCCGGATGCCGAGCAGGGCCGCGCCGACAACGCCGACGGCCCCGCCGAGCGCCGCAGTGACGGCTGACGTCGCGAGCTCGCCGTCCGAGCGGGCGAGGACGACGTAGACGAGCAGCCCGGAGCCGAGTGCCGCGAGCAGCGTCGGCGGCCAGGTCGCGCGGTCGGCGCGCGACGTCGCCACGAGGAGGACGGCGACCGCCACTGCGCCGCACGCGGCGGTGACCGCCGCGGCCTCGGCGCTCGCGAGGGACGGCTCGGCGAGCGCCCGTGCGCCCATCGCGACGGCGGCGATGCCGAGCAGGAGTGCGCTGGGCTCGCGCACCGTCCACGAGTCGGGGATGCGCGAGAGGGCGGCCGCCGCGGCGGCGACGAGTGCCGCGACGATGACCGTCCAGACGCGTGCGGGCTCGGCGGGGGCGATGATGCTCGGGAGCGTCGCGAGGACGAGGCCGGCCAGCCACACGGGCGCTTCGGCACCCGGCAGGATCTGCGATTCACGGCGGCGCCGGAGGGAGCCCAGGACGGCGCCGGCCAGGAGCATCGCGGCGATCGGCAGCGACACCCACTCGACGTCGTCGGCCCCACCCTGCAGCATCGCCCCGGTCGCGACGACCGCGGCACCGCCGACCGCCGTCCACCGGGTGACGCCCGTGAGGGGCAGACGGTGCAGCGCTGCGGCGCCGAGATGCAGCGCCGCGAGGACGCCGAGGGCCACCGCGACGACCGCGGGGACATCCGTCGAGGGGTACAGCGCGATCACCGAGACGCCCAGCGCGAGGACCGGGACGAGGAGCGCGAAGACCCGCGTCGAGATGTCCGCGGGCCGCGCGACCGCCATGCCCAGGCCCGACGCGTATGCGACGCCGACGAGCAGCACGAGCCACGCCGACCCTTCGGGTCGGTCGTTCAGCGCCCGCTCGATCGTGACGAGTGCGACGCCGACGAGGGCCACTCCCGCACCCGCGAGAGCGGGGGGACGGATGCCGCGCAGCGGCGGTGCCGAGAGGGCGAGGCAGATCACGGCCGCGGCGACTGCGACGAGCGTGCCGCGCAGCGGGGCGCCGCTCCACCCTTCGACCGCCGATGGCCACAGCGCGAGGGCGAGGCCCGCCCCGAGGGCGACCGCGGCCTCGCCGCGTCGACGCAGCCACACGAGCAGTGCCGCGAAGGCGATGAAGGCGACGCCTGCGGGGATCGACTCGACCTCGGTCGTGAAGACCGTGCCCGGTGTGCCGGCCCCGAGCAGCGACCACCAGGCCACGACGAGGGCGATGACGGCGGGCCACACGAGGATGCGGCGCGGCGCGGCCGGGAAGGGTGCGCCGGTCGTGCGCGTCGCGAAGACGTCGGTCTCGGGGGAGGTGGCGGGTGCCGCCCACCCCGTCGTGGCGGCGAGGGCCGTGAACCCGAGCGCCGCGAGGCCCCACACTTCCCATACGTACTCGGACCCGATGGTCCAGACGACGATGAGCGCCGTGGCCACGGCTCCGATGTCGGCGGCGAGGCGCGTCATCCGCAGCGCCGGGGTGTCATCGCGCGCGAGCGCCGCCCACGCGCCGATCCCGACGACCGCGACGGCACCCGTGACCGGGACGATCGGGACGGCGCCGAGGTTGCGGACCCCGAGCACCCCGAGGGTCTCGTGGATCGCGTACGCGAGGGATGGCGCGACGAGGGCGGCGGACAGGTACGCGGTCGTGCCGCGCAGCCGCGTGCGGCCCGTGGCGATGAGAGCGAAGGCGGCCACGAGTGCGACGCCGCGGACGATCCCGAGAGCCGGGTCGGCGATGGCGCCGCGCAGCGGGGCGTCGGCCGCGGCATCCGCGATGAAGGAGTACCCGGCCGCCGTCCACACGAGCGTCGAGGCGACCAGAGTCCAGGCGGCGAGCGCGAGTGCCGAGCGCGTCGTCTCGTCGGTGCGTGCGATGAGCGCGACCGCCAGCGTCGCGAGGGCGACCCACTGCAGGAGCGCGACGGCGACCTGCCACTCGCCCCCCGACATCCCCGTGACCGCGCTGAGAGCCGCGGGAGCGATCAGGGCCGAGAGCGCCGCGATCGCGACCGGCGCGATCGCGAGCACCACGGCGATCTCGCCGGCCGGGCGCAGGAGCGCGCGCACGGCGATGGGCAGCGCGATCGCGATCGCGACGCCGATGAGCCACAGCCACGGCGCCGCCGTCCCGACTCCGTATGCGATGACGGTCGCGGATGCCGCGGCGAGGAGCCAGCCCGGGCGCGAGGTCGCCCGCACGAGCGCCAAGGTCGCGGCCACCGCGATCAGCACCGCGACGCCCACGAGGAGCGCGGGGACCCCGGATCGGGCTGCCCCCGCGAGGATCAGCAGCGCGGCGGTGACGACGCGCGCGTCGCCGAACCCGCGGCGGCGCAGCGACGGCGCCGCGAACAGGAGCGCTGCGAGCACGATCGCAACGGGGAGCGCGAGGAACGGCGCGTCCGCGCCGCCGTGCACCGCCAACGGATCCGTCGTCCAGGTCGACCAGTCGGACGAGAGGGCACCGACCCCGGTGTACGCCCACGAGATCATGACGCTCACGACGCTGAGGGCGCCGATGATGCCCGACGTCGCCCACGCAGCCTTCATCCCGCCGCGGCGGGCGCGCAGCGCGTCGACGGCGACGGCCGTGCCGACGGCGAGGAGCGGCGCGACGAGGATGCTGTAGACGGGTTCGACGACGCGGAATGCGAGCTGCCAGCCCAGCAGGCCGACGGCGGCGACGGCGACGGATGACGCGACTTCGGCGAGTCCGCGGGCGGCGGGCAGGGGCTCGGCCCCTTCGCGTGTGCGCAGCAGCACGGCGTGCGCGATGCCGACCCCGAGCACGCCGGCCGTCGACCAGACGAGCACGGGCACGGCGTCGGCCGTCAGGAGCGCCGCGGCTGCCGCCGCCGCCGTCAGCGAGGCCACGCCGATGACGGCGAGCACCGTGCGCTCGGGGATCGCCTCGGCGCCGGTGCGGGCGGACGACCACGGAGCAGGGACGGCGTGGAGGAGGCCGCCGGCCGCCGCTCCCAGCAGGCCCGCGACGAGCGCTTCCGTCGAGGGGAGGTCGAGGACGCCGCCGATGACGAGTCCGAGACCCGCGGGGAGCGCGAGGGCCGCCGCGACATCCGGTCCTCGCAGTCTCGACACTCCCGCCCATACGCGGCAGATGACCCCGATGACGAGCGCCGAGACGCCCGCGTAGACGGCCGGATCGCTCGCGCCCGTGCCGAAGAAGTCGTTGGCACGCACCGCCCAGGCATCGAGTCCCAGCAGCACGACGCCGAGCACCGCGATGCCCTCGGCCGTCGCCGTGAGTGAACGACGGCGCAGCAGCGACGCCGTGGCGATCGACGCGAGCGTGATCGCCCCGATGATGAGGGCCCGGACGGCGATCCCCCAGACGAACCACGCGTACACGAGGAAGAAGATCGCGGCGACGCCCACGAGCGTCACGCCGACGATGAGGAGCAGCACCGGCACCGAGAGCTTGCGTCGCGGTGCGCGCGGTTCAGCCGGCGGAGCCGCCGCGACGGGCGGCTCGCCCCGGAAGGGGGGCGGCAGGGTCGGGGCGGCAGGAGCGGAAGGGGATGCCGCGGCGGCCGGAGGCGCCTCGACGATCGCGGCCGGTGCCGCAGGGACGGGTTCGGCGAGGAGCATGGGCCCGGAGTCGACGACCGCCATCGGGACGGCGGCGGGAGCGGCATCCTGAATCGACACGACCTCGACGACCGGCGGGGCCATCGCGGCAGCCGCCGCAGCGGCGGCGGCCTGCAGCTGCGTGAGGCGGATCGCGTCCATGATGGCCTGGCGCTTGAGCTCGATCGACAGGATCTGGCCGCCCAGCTCGACGAGGCGCGGCGTGCGCGGATCGTCCAGCAGCAGGCCGCACTGGTCGCAGATCGGCGGCGAAGCCGGGGCGAAGCACGAGGGGCACCGTGTGGCGTCCGCGATCTCGTACGGTGACGACGGCCACAGGCGGGGCCGTTCAGGCGAAGCGGTCATCGCTCCTCGCATTCCGAGACATCATCGTCTCCCCAAGTCGTCTCCCCCAAGAGGCGTCCATGATGGCAGTTGTACCGCGCCGCATCCGCGAATCTTTGTAGCCTGTTGATAACGCGCGCGGCGATTCGCCTGTGGAGGCGAGCCAAAGGCTCTCGCCTGTCCGCCGTTCTGGGGACAGGTGTCCTCCGTGCTAGACTGACTCTTCGTCTGCGCGCACTCCTGCACGCAGTTTCGTGCCCACTCCCTCTTCCAGACCGGAAACGGTCGACTGAGGCGTGGGTGCAGACAAGGGATCTTGGGTGGGGCCGTCCGGCCTCACGGTACTAAGGAGACATCACTATGGCAGCAGTGTGCCAGGTGACTGGAGCAGTTCCCGGCTTCGGTCACAACATCTCGCACTCGCACCGCCGGACGAAGCGCCGCTTCGACCCGAACGTGCAGAAGAAGACCTACTTCGTTCCGTCGCTGGGTCGCAACATCAAGCTCAACGTCTCGGCGAAGGGCATCAAGGTCATTGACGCACGCGGCATCGAGTCCGTCGTCAAGGACCTCATCGCGAAGGGTGTGAAGCTCTGATGGCCAAGAAGGCTCAGGACGTCCGTCCGATCATCAAGCTGCGCTCGACGGCCGGCACGGGGTACACCTACGTGACGCGCAAGAACCGCCGCAACAACCCCGACCGCATCGTGCTCAAGAAGTACGACCCGGTCATCCGCAAGCACGTCGAATTCCGAGAGGAGCGCTGATCCCATGGCCAAGAAGAGCAAGATCGCGCGCAACGAGCAGCGCAAGGTGGTCGTCGACCGCTACGCCGCCAAGCGCGCCGAACTGAAGAAGGCGCTCGTCTCGCCCGAGTCGACCGACGAGCAGCGCGAAGCCGCTCGCCTCGGCCTGCAGAAGCTGCCGCGCAACGCGTCGCCCGTGCGCCTGCGCAACCGCGACGTCATCGACGGTCGCCCCCGCGGCAACCTCTCGAAGTTCGGCATCTCGCGTGTCCGCTTCCGCGACATGGCGCACCGTGGCGAGCTGCCCGGCGTGACCAAGTCGTCCTGGTAAGCATTCGCTGACCGCCGAAAGGGCGGGGGTTCCTCGGAACTCCCGCCCTTTCGCGTTCCCGCCCCGTACGAGATACGCCCCGTCGCATTGCGCAAGCCCCCCGCTGCGCGGCGAGGAGGCTGCTTACACTCTCGGCAGGTGAAGGGAGGGGAGTGGGATGCCGCTGGATCCGGTCTTCGCCGAGCGCCTCCGCGTCCACCGGCGATACCTCGCCGACAAGGCGATCACCGAGATGCGGGCCCGGCTCGCCACGCTGCTGCCGTTCGGGCGTGTCGCCTTCCCGGCGGCCGCCGTCCGGCCCACCGGCCCGGCCGTCGCCGAGCCGCTGTCCGAGCCCTCCCGCGCTCCTCTCGGTCCGCGCGCCCGAGCACGAGCCCGCAATCGTGCGGCGGCCGTCGCCTGGGACCGCAAGGAGCTCAAGACCGTCGGCACGCGGGGTCCCGGCATCCCGATCACAGAGCATGTCGTCGACGTCGACGGCTTCCCCGCCGTCCGCGTGCGGATCTACCACCCGCGCGAGCCCGACGGGCACCTCGTGCCGGGGTGCCTCGCCCTGTACGGCGGCGCGTTCCGCATCGGCGGGATCGACTATCCGTCGACGGATGCCGGCTACCGCCGCCGCGCCGCGGACTCCGGTGTCGCGATCGTCGCGGTCGACTACGCGCTCGCACCGGAGCACAAGTTCCCGACGCAGATCGAGCAGGCGCACGCGGCGCTCGTGTGGCTCTTCGCGCACGCCGCGAGCTTCGGGATCAACCGGGATCGCATCGGGATCATGGGGACGTCGGCGGGCGGCAACATCGCCGCCGCCGTGACGCTGCTCAATCGCGATCGCAGCGCGCTGCCGCTGCGGCTGCAGGTGCTCGAGGTGCCCGTCACCGACCTCACGGGCGCGCACATCGACCTCGCTGCGACGCGCGCTCTCGGCATCCCGAGCTTCCTCGCTCGCCGGGAACTGCGCTCGGTCGTGCGGACGTATCTGCGCAAGGCGCGCGATGCGCGCACGCCGTACGCCTCGCCGCTGCTCGCGGACTCGCACGAGGGTCTTCCCCCCGCGGTCGTCCTGACCGCCGAGTACGACCCGCTGCGCGCCGACGGCGCCGCCTACGCGGCGGCGCTGCGGGCGGCCGGAGTCGAGGCGAGCGCCGTGCAGTACCTCGGCGTGACGCACGACACCCCCATGTTCACGGGCGTGCTGCCGGCGGCCCGCCGCTGGCATTCCGACATCGTCACGGCGCTGCGCAGCCTGCACGCCTGAAGGCGGGTGTCGCGATCCGGCCGGCCTCGGCTCAGTCGAAGGTGACGCGCACGAGGGGGCTGTCCGCGACCCACCGATCGGGATGGGCGACGCGCTGCGGCGATCCTCGACGGGCGTAGAGCGCGTCGATGCCCGTGATGATGGCGTCGAGGAGCGCCGCGCGCTCGCCGGGATCGGTCACCGGCTCAGCGGTCGCTGAGAGGTCGGCGACCACTTCATGCTTCAGATGGAATGTGAAGCGCGGGTGGGCGAGCAGGTTCGCGTACCAGGCGCGAGGGCCGGGCAGTCCCGTCAGGTAGACGGTCCCGTCGACGTTGTGGAACCAGATCTCGATGCGTCGCGGCTCGCCCGAGCGGGCGCCGGTCGTGGTGATGTCGACTGTGTGGTCCCGTGACGTCGAGCCGGGGCCGAGGCTCAGAGCGTGCGCGATCGCGGCTTCCATCGTGCGGCAAGTCTAGGTGCGGCGGTTGTCGGCGGTGCGTGCCAGGGTGGTCGCATGCGACGCATCGGTGCGATCTTCACGCCCTACTCCCCGCCCGAGGCGCTGCGCGAAGCCGCGCTCGCCGCCGAGGAGGCGGGGGTTCCCGAGCTGTGGCTGTGGGAGGACTGCTTCCGCGAGTCGGCGTTCGCCGCGGCATCCGCCGTCCTCGCCTGGACCGATCGCCTGCGGGTCGGGATCGGGGTGGCGCCGATGCCGCTGCGCAACGTCGCACTGACCGCCATGGAGATCGCGACGATCGACCGCCTCTTCCCGGGGCGGCTCATCCCCGGTGTCGGGCACGGAGTGCTGCCGTGGATGGCGCAGGTCGGCGCGCGCGCCGCCTCTCCGCTGACGCTCATGCGCGAGTATGTGCCGGCGCTGCGGTCGCTGCTCGCCGGCGACGAGGTCAACACCGACGGCCGATACGTGACGCTCGACCGGGTGCGCCTCGACTGGCCGCCGGCGCAGGCGCCCGCCATCGTCGTCGCGGGAGAAGGCCCCAAGACGGTGCGGCTGACGGGCGAGGTCGGCGACGGCACGGTGCTGCCCGCGGGGAGCAGCCCCGAGCGCATCGCGCGCACTCTTGCGATCGCCCTCGAGGGGCGGGCCGCTGCGGGCCGGGATGCGGCGCACCAGCTCGTCGTCTTCGTCGCGGCGGCGTTCGGCGGCGACGACGCGAGGGCCGCGCTCGCCGAGGATCTCGAGCGCGAGAACGGGTCGGTCGACCCTGCGCTGCTCATCGCCGGCGACGCAGCGGGCATCGCCGAGGCCATCGAGCCGTTCTATGCGGCGGGTGCCACGTCGGTCATCCTGCAGCCGCGCGAGCACGAGGCCGACCTCGTGGGCTTCATGACGGGCGTCGGCGCGGTCGCGCAGCTGATCGGCTGATTCTCGCGGTCCCCGCGGCCCGCACGGCAGAAGGCCCGGAGCTCAGCGAGCCCCGGGCCTTCCTCTCCGTATCCCACCGCGGACACCGGATCCCGATCGAGAGACGCGCGGCCTCTCGCCCGGGATCCGGCCTCCGAGGAGGACGGGATGCTACTTCGCGACCTCCGTCACGGCGTGCGCCGTCGCCCACGCGAGGGCGTAGTCCGCGATCTCCTCCCAGCCGTCCTGGCTCACGAGGCGGTGCGTGCGGCCCGCGTACTCCTTGTACTCGACGACGGCGGGGCTGCCGCTCTTCGCGTACTTCGCGACGATGGCCTTGCCGATCGCCGGCGGCACGACGTGGTCGATCTCGCCCGTGATGACGAGCAGCGGTGCACGGTCGGTGCGGCCGAAGTCGACGTGGGTGACGCCGCCCTTCTCATTGAGGACCGACGTGACGCCCTCGAAGAAGACCCGGTTGTACGAGTTGACGGCGTACTCCTCCCACAGGGCGTCGGACTCGCTGCGGGGCAGGTCGTTGCCGAACGTGAAGCGGAAGTGGCGCTTGGACAGCGGCTTGGCCCCGTTCTTGCCGAACGGGTTGGAGAGGATCGGCGTGCCGGTCCAGAGTGTCGAGAGCGGCAGGCTCGTGACGCCGGCGGGCTGTCCGGGCGCGACGCCGACGTAGGCGACCCCGAGACCGCGGTCGGCGAGCATCTGCGTGAGGACGCCGCCGAACGAGTGGCCGATGATGATCGGCTTCTCGGGGAGGGCCCGGATGATGCGCTCGTAGTTGTCGGCGATCTGCTTCAGTCCGATGCCCTTGAGCGCCTCGGGGTTCTTGCGGATGTCTTCGACGCTGCGGTCGTCGATTCCGGGCCACCCGGGGACGATGACCTGGTGGCCGGCGGCGCGGAAGCGCTCGGCCCACGTGTCCCAGCTCTTGGGGGTCATCCAGAGGCCGTGGATGAGGACGATGGGGGTCTTGGTCGTGGTGTTCATTTCAATCTCCTTGGTGGTGTTGCGGTGGGCTATGCTGTTGATAGTAGACCGAACGTTCTATCTACACCAGACTATTCCCAAACTTTTCTGAAATGGCACGATTGACCCCAGGAGGACACCTCATGAGCACGACGACGACGGATGCCGCGGCCCGCGTCTCACCCGCACGGCAGCGGCTGCTGGACGCCGCGACCGAGCTCTTCTACGGCGAGGGCATCCACTCGGTGGGCGTCGACCGCATCATCGAGGCGGCCGGCGTCACCCGCGCGACGATGTACAAGCAGTTCGCCGGCAAAGAGGGCCTCGTCCTCGAATACCTCCGCGGCGAGGACGCGGGGCTGCGCACGCTCTTCGCGCAGGCGGCCGGCGTCTCGGACGACCCCGACGTGCTGCTCGAGCTCGTCGTCGAGGGCATCGCGGCCGACATCCGCGATCGCCACACCCGCGGATGCCCCTTCATCAACGCCGCCGCGGAGTACCCCGACGAGGGCCCCGTGCGCGCGCTCATCGCCGATCACCGGGAGTGGTTCCGTGGCACGCTCCAGCACCTCGCCGAGGCCGCCGGACTGACCGATCCGGCCGACGTGGCGGCATCCCTCGTCCTCCTTCGCGACGCCGCACTGGTGGGCGGATACCTCGACGGAGAGGACCGCGTGGCGCCCGCATTCGCCCGAACGGCGCGAGGAGTCATCGCCGCATCCCGGCCCTGATCGGGCGTCACATCGGTAACAAAAGCCCCATCAGACACTCGACACGCCGGTCAGAATGCCCAAAACCCGCGAAAATCCGCGGATTCCGGGCCATGTCGGCTACATTCGAGGCGGTCGCACAGACCAAGCCGGGGGGCATCCGTCGCCCGGTCCGAGCAATCAAAGGCGGCAGTTCCGCCGCCTTGGAGGACAACCACAATGGCCGACAAGTCCATCACCAAGACCGAACTCGTCGCGAGCATCGCCAGCGCGACGGGCCAGAGCCAGTCCGCGGTCTCGGGCGTGCTCGACTCCCTCTTCGCCACCGTGGCCGAGGCGGTCGCCAAGGGCAACAAGGTCTCGATCCCCGGCTGGCTCGCTGTCGAGCAGGTCGCGACGTCCGCTCGCACGGGCCGCAACCCGCAGACCGGTGCCGAGATCAAGATCCCCGCGGGCAAGCGCGTGAAGGTCACCGCCGGCTCGAAGCTCAAGGCTGCCGTCAAGTAACGGGAAGCTTTCAGAGGGGGGATGCCGCGCTCGCGGCATCCCCCCTCTGCCTGTTCAGCGCTGGCTCGGGCGTTTCGTCCCGCTTCGCTCGCTCAACGACCGAGTGGGAACACGCCACGTAGGCTTGAACGGTGATCCCCACGCCCACTCCACGTGTCGCCCGCGCGCCGCGCGGAGCCTCCGGGCGCGTGGGCTCGCCCCGTGCGCTGCGGGTCGCCGGCCCCGCGATCCTCGTCGCGGCCGCGCTCGCGGCCCTCGTGTGGGGACTCGCGCTGGGCGGAGGCGCGGCACCGCTCGTCATCGGCGATCCCGGGCCCTGGGTGCGCTGGGGGCTCCCCACCGCGAAGCTCTTCGTCAACCTCTCGGGGGCCGGCATGGTCGGCGCGCTCGTGACGGCGCTCTTCGCGCTGAAGGCGGGGGAGCGGGAGTTCGACGCGGCCCTCGATCTCGCTTCGATCTCGGCCGCGGTCTTCACGACCGCCGCCGCCGCGACGGGCTTCCTCACGTTCCTCGACGCGTTCAACCCCGAGGTCAGCGCAGCCCCCGAGTTCGGCGCGCAGCTGGGCCGGTACCTCGTCGAGACCGAAGTGGGCCGCACGTGGCTCATCACGATGATCGCGGGGGCCGCGCTCACGGTGCTCGCCTTCGCGGTGCGCGGGTGGACGGCATCCCTCTTCGTCGCGATCCTCGCCGTCGCCGCGCTCGTCCCGATGGGGACGCAGGGCCACTCGGGTGAGGAGTCCAACCACTCCGCGGCCGTCATGGCGCTCGTCCTGCACATCATCGGCGCCGCCGTCTGGCTCGGCGGACTCCTGCTGCTCGTCGTGATCCGCCCCCTCGTGGGCCGTGACGGCATCGCCGCCGCGCTCTCGCGGTATTCGAGCATCGCGCTCGCGGCCTTCGTCGTGGTCGCGATCGCCGGCACGGCGCGCGCCGCCATCGGCCTCGGCTCATGGGAGGCGCTCGCGAGCGACTACGGCGTCATCCTGCTCGTCAAGATCGCGGCGCTCCTCGCGATCGGCGTGCTCGGCGCGGGCTATCGACGACGGCTCATCGGGCGCATGGGCGAGGACGCGGCATCCCGTCGCTTCTGGTCGCTCATCGCCCTCGAGCTGGGCTTCATGGGCATCGCGAGCGGGGCCGCCGCGGCCCTGGCCCGCACGGCCCCTCCGACGAACTCGGCGCTGCCCGAGGTGCGCACCCCCCCCGAGATCCTGACGGGCGCCCCGCTGCCTCCCGAGCTGACGATCGAGCGGTGGTTCACGTCGTGGGACGTCGACCTGCTCTGGGCCTTCGCGGCAGGCTTCGGCATCTTCTTCTACCTCGCCGGGGTGTGGCGCCTGCGTCGCCGCGGCGACGGCTGGCCCGTGCATCGCACGATCTTCTGGGTGCTGGGGCTCGTCCTGCTGTTCTGGGTGACCTCGGGCCCCGTCAACGCGTATCAGGACTACCTGTTCAGCGTGCACATGGTCGGGCACATGCTGCTGTCGATGGCCGTGCCGCTCATGCTCGTCGTCGGCGCCCCCGTGACCCTCGCCGCACGGGCCATCCGCAAGCGCGACGACGGCACCCGCGGCGGCCGCGAGTGGATCCTGTGGGCCGTGCACTCACCGGTCGCCCGCGTCGTGACGCACCCCTTCGTCGCGGCGGCGCTCTTCATGGGCTCGCTGTGGCTCTTCTACTTCACCGACCTGTTCCGCTGGTCGCTCTACGACCACCTCGGGCACGAGTGGATGGTCGCGCACTTCCTCGTCACGGGGTACCTCTTCGCGCTGTCGCTCATCGGGGTCGACCCCGTGCCGTACCGCCTGCCGTACCCGGGCCGCCTGCTGCTGCTCATCGGCATCATGGCGATGCACGCCTTCTTCGGCATCGTCCTCATGATGCAGACGGGGCTCATGGTCTCGGACTGGTTCGGCGCGATGGGCCGCACGTGGGGCGCCACGCCCCTCGAGGATCAGTACGTCGGCGGCGGCATCGCATGGTCGATCGGCGAGATCCCGACCCTCATCCTCGCGATCACCGTCGCGATCCAGTGGAGCCGCACGGATGACCGTCAGCAGCGGCGCCGCGACCGGCACGTCGACCGCTCGGGCGACGCCGAGCTCGAGGCGTACAACGCGCGCCTCGCCGAGCTCGCCGAGCGCGACGCCCGCGCCGGGCGCTGACGCGGGCCGCGGCATCCGTCGTCACGTTGTTCGGACGATTGCACCGAAATCGGATCAACGTCGCTGATCCATCCGAATTCGGTCGAATGGGCCGAACGTCGTGGTCAGCGGGGCGGATGCTCGGGGTTGGGGTTGGGGTCGGGGTTGGGGTTGGGGTCGGGGGAGCGTGCGGAGCGGTGGGGCCGCCGGGCGCTGACTCCCCCCGCTGAGGCGGTCAGACGGGGCGGGAGCGACCGTCCGGGTCGTCGTCCCACTTCGTGCCGTCGAGGTCTCCGCGCAGCTCTCCCGTGAGCTCGTCGACGGCGGCGCCGACGGTCGGCGCGAAGCGCTCGGGCGGGAAGCGGTCGGCCATCCCGTATTCGCGCAGCGTGTCCTTCACGGGATCCTTCATCTCGGCGATGATGAGCCGGATGTCGTGGACCTTGAGATAGTCGTCGAGTTCGACGAGCTCGTCGATCGCCGTCGTGTCGATGTCGGTCATGGGCTCGGCGGCGAGGATGACGGTGTGCACGCCGGGCTGCGCCGCGTCGACGCGCGCCCGCACCCAGTCGTCGAAGACGCCGCCGTTGGCGAAGAAGAGCGGCGCGTCGAAGCGCACGATGACGATGCCGGGGATGCGCTCGCCGTCCTCGGGGTAGCGCGAGAGGTCGTGGTAGCCTCGCAGGCCCTTCACGCGCCCGAGCTCGGCCTTGTAGGGCCGCCACGACCGGTTCACGAACGCGAGCAGTGACAGCATGATCGTCACGACGATGCCCTCGAGCACGCCGAACACGAGGACGCCGAGGAACGCGGCGAGCGAGAGACCGGCATCCAGCCTGTCCATGCGCCACAGCGCGCGGAAGCCGCTCACGTCGATGAGGCTCGTCGCGGCGCCAATGACGACGGCCGCGAGCACGGCCGACGGCAGGAACTCGGTGAGGCCCGGGGCGAGCAGGATGAAGCCCAGGATGAGGGCGGCGCCCACGACGCCCGTGAGCTGCGTCTTCGAGCCCGCCTGCTCGGCGACGGGCGTGCGCGACGACGACGCCGAGACGGGGAAGCCGCCGAGGAAGCCGCCCGCGATGTTGGCGATGCCGATGCCCGACATCTCCTGGCTGCCGCTGACGGACTCGCCGCGCCGCGCCGCGAAGGTGCGCGAGAGGACGGCGCTGTCGGTGAAGGCGACGAGCGCGATGCCCGCGGCTGGTCCTGCCAGGGCGCCGACGTCGCCCCACTGCAGTCCCTCGAGCGCCGGCGCGGGAAGTCCCTGCGGCAGTGCGCCGACGACGGGCAGCGCATCCGAGAGTCCGAAGACGCCCGTCACGATCATCGACAGCACGACGACGACGAGCACGCCGGGGACGGGGGACTTGAGCCACTTCAGGACGAAGATGACCACGAGCGACAGGATGCCGAAGGCCGCCGCGAGGGGGAGGATCTCGCCCGCGCCGATCGCCTGCGCGATCGCGACGAACTCGCGCCACACGCCCGATGCGTCGGTCGAGAAGCCGAGCAGCTTGGGGATCTGCGAGACGATCACGAGCACCGCGATCGCGTTGAGGTAGCCGACGCGGATCGGCTTGGACAGCAGGTCGGTCACGAAGCCGAGCCTGAGGATTCCGCCGAGCAGCAGAAGGGCGCCGACCATGATCGCGAGCAGCCCCGCGAGGGCGATCGCGCGCTGGCCGTCGGCGAGGGCGAGGGGCAGGATCGCCGCCGCGATGATGGGCGCGAGCGACGAGTCCGGGCCGAGCACGAGGACGCGCGAGGGTCCGAAGATCGCGTAGGCGACGAGCGGGACGATCGTCGCATAGAGGCCCGTCTCGGGCGGCAGGCCCGCGACCTCGGCGTAGCCCATGCCCGCCGGGATCAGCAGCGCCGTCACGACGATGCCCGCGCGCACGTCGGGCCACAGCCACGCCGCCTTGTACTGTCGCGCGACCCCGATACCGGGCACCCACCGGCCGATCCCCGTCGATTTCGCCATGGTCGCTCCTTCCGCGAACATCATGGCGGATCGTCCGCGCGCGAGGGTGGGCTCATCGTCCGCGGCGGGTGGGCGGCGGCCGGGCCCACGCGCCCGGAGGCTCCGGGCAGCGCGTCGGCGATGTCTGGAGGGGGCGTGAGGACCGCCCCCGCCGTCGATGGGGTGCGAAGCCTCCGGCCTGCGACCGACGCGTCAGCGCGTGTCGGTCGCGCCGACGACGATCGACGCCGTGCCGTCGGGCTGCACCGTGATGGTGCCCGTCATGAGGAACGGGACGTCCTCGCTGACGCGGCGCACCGAGCCGTCGAAGAGTGAGCGGATGTCGACCTCGATGTGCGCGACGGCCTCGGTGGCGGGGATCTTCCAGTTCGCGCCCTCGGGCTCGAGTGCGACGGTCGGCTGGCGGGCGATCGACCACTCCGGCGCCGAGACGATGCGGTCCTCTACGGGGAACCCGAACGGGCAGGCCGTCGGCAGCAGCACCTTCTGCGTCGCGCAGGTCGTGAGGAACTCCTCGACCCGCTGCTGCACGATGTCGGTGAACTCCTGAGTGGGCGCCGCCTGGATGCTCACGTCGGTCGCGTGTAGGGGACTGTCGGAGAGCACCGCGACGCCGCCCGTCGCCGAGATCGGGGTGTCGACCGCGACGGAGTAGACGCCAGGCGAGAAGACGAGCAGCGGCACCGGCGCGACCGGATCGGCGTCGACGCCCGCGGCCGAGACCTGGCGCTTGTCGACCTCGAAGCCGTTCACCTCGAAGCTCATCGAGCCGAGAACCGTGAGATCGACGACGGCGAGCGGGCTGCGGGCGAACCGCCACGTCGGCGCGAGTCCGATCTGGCCGTCCCGCTCGACCGTGAACGTCGTCGTGCCCGGGTAGCGTCCCGCCGTATAGGCGACGGTGACCTTCGTCGTGTCGCCGCCGGTCACCTCGGAAACGACCTCGACGTCGGTGAGCGGCGCGAGGGCCGCCGTGCGCAGGAGGGCGTCGGATGCCCCGATCGGCAGTCCCGCGGCCTCGAGCTCGGCCGAGTCCACCGCGACGCCCGCGACCGACAGCGCGTCGGCCGCACGGCCCTCCGCGAGCATCCCGAGATAGCGCTCGACGAACGCGCTCGGGCTGTAGAACTCGCGGTAGAGCACCTGCGACCCGGCTGCCACGGCGCCCGCCAGGAGCACCCCGACGACACCGAGGAGCGTCAGATCGAGCGCGAGCGAGCCGCGCCGGCGGCGGGGGGACGCCGCACGGGGATCCTGGGGAGGAGCGGACGGGATGTCGGGAGTGGACGTGGGGACCGTCGATCCACTCTGCTGCTTCTCCAGCCGCGGGGCGGGCGGAAGCACCGGCGACGCGCCTGCGCCGCCGGTCGTTTCGAGAGCCCCCCGGTCCACGCGAACAGTCTAGAAAAGGGCGGCCCGGAGAGTCCTGTACGTGACGAAGCGTGCACAGGTCGGCCGGGAGGCGACGTGCGGTCGTTACCATGAATCGGTGACCGCGCCGCCTCTCTCCGTCGAGCAGGAGGCGCTGTACCGGCTCATCGAGGACACGCGGGAGCACGTCTTCGTCACGGGCCGCGCCGGCACGGGCAAGTCGACGCTCCTCCAGCACCTCGCGTGGAACACCTCGAAGCAGATCGCGGTGTGCGCGCCGACGGGCGTCGCGGCGCTCAACGTCGAGGGGCAGACGATCCACTCGCTCTTCAAGCTGCCGCTCGGCATCATCGGGTCGCAGGACGAGGACCAGTCCGACGCGACGCGCAAGCTGCTCAACGCGATCGACACGCTCGTCATCGACGAGATCTCGATGGTCAACGCCGACCTCATGGACGCTATCGACCGCTCGCTCCGCAAAGCCCGCGGGCGACGCGGCGAGCCGTTCGGCGGCGTGCAGATCGTCATGTTCGGCGATCCGTACCAACTGGCGCCCGTTCCGCCGCGGGGCGACGAGCTGCGCTACGTCCAGGACCACTACCGGTCGTTCTGGTTCTTCGACGCGAAGGTGTGGGTCGGAGAGGCCGCGACCGAGGGGATCCTCGACGTCGGCACGTACGGCGCCGACCTCAACATCCGCGAGCTGGTCGACATACACCGGCAGGCCGATCCCGAGTTCAAGGCCATGCTCAACGCCGTGCGCCACGGCATCGTGACGGCCGACATCGCGCAGGTGCTCAACGACACGGGCGCGCGCACGCCTCCGCACCCGGCCGACGGCGAGCATCCGATCATCACGCTCGCGACCCGCAACGACATCGTCAACAACATCAACCGGCGGCACCTCGAAGAGCTCGTCGGACGCCAGCAGACAGCGACCGCCGAGGTCAGCGGGGATTTCGGACGGGGGGATGCCGCCTACCCCGCCGACCTCGAGCTGCGGCTCAAGGTCGGGGCGCAGGTCATGTTCCTGCGAAACGACACCGCCTCGTTCGGCGAGCCCGCCCGGTGGGTCAACGGCACGATCGGCACCGTGACCCGCATCGCGGGAGGAACCGTGCGGGTCGACGTCGAGGGCGAGGAGTTCGACGTCGAGCCATCGGTGTGGGAGAAGTACCGGTACTCGTACGACCCGGGCTCGAAGCAGCTCAGCCGCGACATCGTCGCGGAGTTCACGCAGTTCCCGCTGCGGCTCGCGTGGGCCGTGACGATCCACAAGTCGCAGGGCAAGACGTACGACCGCGCGATCATCGACCTCGGGTCGGGCGCCTTCGCACCGGGACAGACCTACGTCGCGCTGTCGCGGCTCACGTCGCTCGAGGGGCTGTACCTCTCACGTCCGCTGCGTCCGCGCGACATCCAGGTCGATCCCGATGTGCGCCGCTTCATGGCCGGGGTGCGCGCGAGTCGCTGATGCGCGTTGCTGATGCGCGTTGCTGATCTGCGTTGCTGACGCACGTTGCGGTTCCGCCGTCCGCAGCCTCCCGCGGGCGCGGCGGGGCGCCGGGCGTCAGGCCACCTGCGAGGCCTTCGCGGCGGCGAGGTCTTCGAAGAGCTCCGTGTTGAACCGGTAGGCGAGAAGCACCTCGTCAATGACGCGCTCCTGCTCGGCGGCATCCCACGGCGCGATGTCGAGCTGCTCGCGGTAGACCTCCTTGAAGGCCTGCGGGTCGGCGATGTCGCCGAACAGGTAGAAACCGATGCCGTTCGTCTCGAACCCGAAGCGCCGCGCCATGAGTCGCCCGATGAAGAGGCCGCCCGAGAGGTCGCCGAGGTAGCGCGTGTAGTGGTGCGCGACGAACCCGCCGGGCCAGGTCGAACCGACGTGGTCGATGCGCGCGACGTAGCGGCGCGTGGTCGGGAGCGGCGTGATGCGCTCGCGCCAGTCCGGGCCGATGAGGAACTCGAGGTCGGCCTCGAGGGCGGGCAGGCGCGTGAGCTTGTCGCTGATGAAGACCGCCGCGACGGGGTCTGCGCGCATCCGCTCGGTCGCCGCCTCGAGCGACGAGTAGATGAACCAGTGCTGCGCCACGAGGGCGATGTAGTCGTCGCGGGTGCCGTCGCCCTTGATGAGGTCGGCCATGAAGCCCGCATGCTCGCTCGTCGAGTGGGCGGAGCCGGAGCGCTCGCGCAGCGCGGCGGAGAACGGGATCGGGTCGCTCATACCTTCAGGATAGCTCAAGGTAAGCACGACCTAAGTCATGATCTGCTACGCGTGCGGGCGGGGCTCCACGCCGAGGCGGCGGCACGCCTCGTCGTACAGCGCGACGACCTCGCGCCGCACGGCCGGCCGGTCGGCGATCGTGCCGCCGGGCCACGGCGCACGCACCGCGATCCGCTCGCCGTCGGCGCGCTGGGCCTCCCAGTCGCCGCCGTCGCCGTCGAATCCGGTCATCGTCGCCGACACGAGGCCGTCCTCCGACGAGAATGCGCGCGCGATCAGGAGGTTGTCGCCCGTGTGGTCGCCGTTCATGTGCCCCAGCACGGCCGCCACCACACCGTCGTCGAATCGGAACGTCATATTCACACCCTAGGGATGACGAGTCCGTCGGATCTCCCGGCGTGTGTTTGAATCTAGGAACGATCATCGGGGGGTGAGAGTTGAGGCTCCTTCGGCACCATCGCCGCCTAGGCGTTGCGACGGCGTGTGCGGCCGTCCTCGCTTTCGCGCTCTCCGGGTGCTCGGCGCCCGCCGCGATCGAGATCGACGTGCCCGCTCAGGTCGACGCCGACTTCTCCACCGAGACGGTCGACCAGCTGCAGGCGGCCGCGGCGCATGCGATGGCGGCAGCCGGCGCGCCCGGGGCCATCGTGGGCGTGTGGGCGCCGTGGAGCGGCGAGTGGGTCGCGGGCCTCGGCACGCAGAAGCCGGCCGGCGCGGGCTCCGCCGTGTCGACCGATCAGCAGTTCAAGGCCGCTCAGGTGACGAGGGCGATGACGTGCGACGTGCTCTACCGGCTCGCCGGCCAGGGTGTCGTCGCGCTCGACGACCCCGTCACGAAGTACGTCACGGGCGTCGCCGACATGAGCGAAGTGACGCTCGGTGAGCTGTGCGACGGCACCGCCGGCATCGGGTCGTACTCGGGCCAGCTGCTCTCGACGTGGCTCTCGATGCCCGAGCGCGTGTGGAACCCGCGCGAGCTCGCGAGCTACGGGCTCGGTCTTGCGCGCACGCAGCCCGGCACCGCCTTCCGCGACTCGGATGCGGGCTACGTGCTCCTGGGCCTCGCGCTCGAGCATGCGAGCGACTCGACGGCGGCCGAGCTGATCTCAGAGCAGGTCGCGACTCCGCTCGGGCTGTCGGCGACCCGGCTTCCGGCGGACGGCGCCGAACTGCCTTCGTCGATGCTGGCGGGCTATCTCTCGCAGCGCGACGCCGCGGGCGCGGCCAACTGCGCAGAGCCGCTCGACATCACGAAGCTCTCGACCTCGACCGGCTACACCGATGCGGGCGTCGTGACCGACATCCGCGACCTCGGACGCTACGCGCAGGCGCTCGCCGCGGACGCGCTCGTGCCCGCCGACACCGACCGGCTCGACGGCGCCCTCCCCGCCTACGACGGCGCGCCCGCGTGGTACACGACGCGCGGCGGCGTCTACCAGGCGGGCTCGCTCATCGGGCAGTCCGGCGCCGTCCCCGGGTATGCGACGGCCGCCTTCGCGGATCCCGCGTCGGGCCTCACGGTCGCCGTCGTGCTCAACAACTCCGCGGCCGGGTCGGGCATGGCGCTCGCGCTCGCATGGGAGCTCGCGGCGATCGCTTCGAAGGCGCCGGCAGCACCGGGTCAGACGGCCCCCGAGGCCGGCCTGCCCTGGACGGCTCAGCAGTACCACGACGCCATCACGGGGTCGGCGATCTGCCCCATCCCGTGACGGGATGAGCGCGCGCACGGGGCAGAACGCCGCCATCCTGCTCGTCGTCACGGGCCTCGCCTGCCAGGAGGTGGGCGCGGCGCTCGCGGTCGTGCTCTTCCCGCAGACGGGTCCGCTCGGCATCGTCATGCTGCGGCTCGCGTTCTCGGCCGTCATCCTGCTGCTCATCGCCCGCCCGAAGCTGCGTGGTCACTCTCGCAGCGGCTGGAGGGCGGTCATCGCCTTCGGGCTCGTGCTCGCGACGATGAACGGCCTGTTCTACCTCGCGCTGGAACGCCTCCCGCTGGGCGTGACCGTCACGATCGAGGTGCTCGGACCCCTCGCGCTCTCGATCGTCGCCGCGCGGCGCGCCTCGGCGTGGGCGTGGGCGGCCGTCGCGTTCGCGGGCGTGCTCGCGCTCGGCGGCGGCGGCTGGGAGCGGCTCGACCCGCTCGGCGTCGTCTTCGCGCTCGGCGCCGCGGCGAGCTGGGCGTTCTACATCCTCGCGTCGGCGCGCGTCGGGCGGGAGTTCCCCAAGCTCGACGGACTCGCGCTCGCCATGACGGTGGGCGCGCTCGTCGCCCTCCCGTTCGGCATCGCCTCGGCGGGCGAGGCGCTTCTGCGGCCGGGGCTGCTCGCGCTCGGGGCGGCGGTCGCGGTGCTCTCTTCGACGATCCCGTACGCGCTCGAGCTCATCGCGCTGCGCCGGCTCGCGGCATCCGCCTTCGCGATCCTCATGAGCCTCGCCCCCGCGACGGCCGCTCTCGCGGGGTGGCTGCTGCTGGGCCAGCACCTCGCGTGGCTCGAGATCGTCGGCATCGGCCTCGTGATCGTCGCGTCGATCGGGGCGGTGCGGTCGTCGCAGCGCGCCGCGCAGGAGGCGGCCGAGCCGATCGGCTGACGGATGCCGCATCCCGGGCTCAGCGTCGGGGGATCGTCGAGCCCCGGATGACGAGCCGCACGGGCAGGTGGTGCGTGCCCTCGCCGATGTCGACGCCGTCGATCGCGTCGAAGACGCGCTGCGCGGCGTGCCGGCCGAGCTGCTGGAGGTTGGCGTCGATGCTCGTCAGCTCGGGGCGCGAGTTGGTCGTGAGCACCTCCCAGTTGTCGTAGCCGATGACGGCGAGGTCGTCGGGCACGCGCCGCCCGAGGTCGCGCGCCGTGTCGAGCACGCCGCGCGCGATCTGGTCGGATCCGCAGAAGATCGCGTCGACATCGGGATGCTGCGCCAGGAGCATCGCGGCGGCATCGCGCCCCCACGGCTCGGACCAGACCGAGAACATCGGCTCGCCGACGAGCGCCAGACCGGCCGTCTCGAGCGCGGCGCGGGCGCCCGCGAGGCGGTCCTGCGCCGCCGCGTAGGCGGGATCGCCCGAGATGTGCGCGATGCGGGTGCGGCCGCACGAGATCAGATGCTCGATGGCGAGGCGGCCGCCCGCGTAGTTGTCGGGCGTCAGCGACAGGTCGCGCGGGTCGTCGGAGGGCGCGTACGCGTAGACGACGGGGACCGGGAGGTCCTGCCCGAGGGAGGAGCGCGGATCGGTCTGCCTGCCGACGACGATGATGCCGTCGACGCGGCGGCTCAGGAGCGCCTTGAGGTGGTGCTGCTCGCGGATCGCGTCGCCGCGGGCGTCGCACAGGAAGACGTTGACCTGGCCCGCGCCGAAGGCGTCCTCGGCGCCCATGAGGATCGGCAGCATGAAGCGGCCCTCGAGGTCGCTCGTGAGCAGGCCGACCGTGCCCGTGCGTCCTGCGAGCAGGCCGCGCGCCATCGCGTTGGGTGTGAAGGCGAGGGTCTCGGCGGCGTCGAGCACGCGCTTGCGCGTCGCGGGAGCGACATCCCCCCGTCCGTTGAGCGCTTTCGATGCCGTCGCGATGGAGACGCCTGCCATGCGCGCGACGTCGCTCAGCGTCGCGGCGCGCGACGTTCCCTCATACGCGACCATGTGCCCTCCCCGTTGCGGAAACGTTATCGGCATGGTGTCTTGACCGACCGTCTCGACTCACGATAGCGTCCCGAAAGGGATTTCGGAGTTTTCGGAACCTCGCCACCATGCACAGCGGTTCAGCCCGGCCCGACGCCGGCCGCCCCGCTCGATGAAGAGCAAGAGGAGACAGCATGACCAACCTGCGACGCCGGCGCGGATTCCGCGCACTCACGGCGATCATCGCGACCGGGGCGCTGATCGGCGGGCTGGCTGCCTGCTCCGGCGCAGAGACCCCGGCGCCCGCCGAATCGATCGGCCCCGAAGGGGTCGACGACGGCTCGACGCTGACCCTGTGGACGCGCGCGCCCCTCGAGAAGCAGGCCAACCTGCTCGTCGACGCGTACAACGCGAGCCACGAGAACCAGGTCGAGCTCACGGTCGTCCCGAACGACGACTACGTCGCGAAGGTCGGCGCCGCTGCCGGCTCGAACGGGCTCCCCGACCTGTTCGCCGCCGACATCGTCTACGTGCCCAACTGGGTCGAGGCGGGGCTCTTCCAGGACATCACCGAGCAGATCGACGGCCTCGACTTCAAGGACGAGATCAACAAGGGCCACCTGTCGGCCGGCACGAGCGACGGCCAGGAGCACGTCCTGCCGTTCGTGCTCGACCTGTCGATGCTCTTCTGGAACAAGGAGCTCTTCGCCGAGGCGGGCCTGGACCCCGAGAAGGCGCCCGCGAACCTCGAGGAGTACGCCGAGGCCGCCAAGGCTGTGCAGGCGCTCGGCAAGGACGGCGTCTACGGCACCGCGACGGGCCTCAACTGCGGCGGATGCCTCGTCTTCACGTGGTTCCCGAGCGTGTGGGCCGACGGCGAGGAGGTCATGAACGAGGAGGGCACCGAGTCGCTCCTGAACAGCGACACCGCGAAGGCCGTCTACGACACGTGGAACGACCTGTGGGAGTCGGGCGCCGTGCTGCCCAGCTCGCAGGACGAGGCGGGACCGACCTGGACGGCGGCGTTCACCGAGGGCAACGTCGGGCTCATGTTCTACCCCGCGACCCTGCTCTCGTCGACGCCGTTCGACGTCGGCGTCGCCGGCATCCCCGGCCCCGAGGGTGGCGCGTCGACGTTCGTCGGCGGTGACGGCATCGGCATCTCGAAGGACTCGAAGAAGTCCGCGCAGGCGTGGAACTTCCTCAACTGGCTCATGTCGGAGGACGCCCAGGTCGAGGTGCTCGCCAAGAACAACGACGTCGTCGCGCGCGCCGACCTCGCCGACAACGAGTACGCCGCCGAGGACCCGCGGCTCGTCACGATCAACGAGGTCGCGGGACAGGGCGACACGCCCGTCGCGCTGAACTTCCAGCAGGCGTTCAACGCTCCCGGCAGCCCCTGGCTGACGCTCGTGCGCAACGCCGTGCTCGAGGGCACCGACACGGTCGACGCCGACAACGACGGCATCACCGAGATCCTCCAGCAGTGACCCACGGAGGCTCGTGAGCCTCCACGCCTGCGAGGGCGGCGGGATGCCGCATCCCGCCGCCCTCGCGGCCCCAGCGAAAGTGAACCCGACATGGTCGCCGACACCCTCGACGCCCCGCCCGCGGCGCGACCGAAGCGCCCGCGCCGCTCGCGCCGGGCGCGACGCGAAGCCCTGCGCGGCTGGGGCTACGCCCTGCCGACGCTCGCGTTCGTCGTCTTCGTCTTCATCATCCCGCTCGGGCTCGTGCTGCGGATGTCGGCGTCGGACTGGCCGCTGCTCGGCGGCTACCAGGGCCCGAACTTCCCCGAGAACTACGTCGACGCCGTCGACCACCGGCTCTTCTGGGACTCGATCGGGTTCACGCTGAAGTACACCGTCATCACGACGGTGCTCCTGGTCGGGCTCGGCCTCGGACTCGCGATGCTGGTGCAGGAGTCGACGCGATGGAAGTCGATCCTGCGGACGTCGTTCCTCGTGCCCAGCGCGCTCGGGCTGGCCTCGGCATCCCTCCTGTTCTACGTCCTCTACTCGCCCTACGCCGGACCGTTCGCCGATCTCATGCAGACGTGGGGGTTCACGTTCCTCGGCACGCCCGAGGGCGCTCTGTGGTCGACCGTCTTCCTCGTCGTGTGGCGGTACGCCGGGTTCTACATGCTGCTGATGCTCGTGGGGCTGCAGGGCATCCCCGACGACGTCTACGAAGCCGCGCGGATCGACGGCGCGTCGCGCTGGCAGACGTTCCGCGACATCACGCTGCCGCTCCTTCGGCCGACCTTCGCGCTCACGATCGTGCTGTGCGTCACGGGGTCGCTGCTCGCGTTCGAGCAGTTCTACATCCTCACCAAGGGCGGACCCGACAACAGCACCATGACGATCGTGCAGCTCATCTACAACGTCGCCTTCCAGGGCCAGAACGACCTCGGCGTCGCCGCCGCGATCTCGGTCCTCGTGCTGATCGCGCTCGTCGTCATCAACATCTTCCAGCTGCGGGCGTTCCGTCGCCCCGAGGAGGGCTGAGCCATGACGACGCAGCAGACCTTCAGCGCGACCGACGTCATCCGCGTCGAGCCGCCCCGCACGTCCCCGCGCGGCCGCTCGGCCATCGGCCGCATCGTGCTCGGAGTGCCGTACTGGGTCTTCACGACGGCGCTCGCGATCATCTTCCTGTACCCGCTCGTGTGGACCGCGGTCTCGTCGGTGCAGCCGCGCGCCGGCACGAGCCAGACCGACGGCTGGGGCTTCGGCAACTACGTCGCGCTCGCGAACTACCAGGCGGGCATCTGGGTCTACCTCGGCAACTCGCTGTTCGTGTCGCTGCTGACGGTGCTCCTGACCCTCACGATCTCGCTGCTGGGCGGCTATGCGTTCGCGCGCTTCTCGTTCCCGGGCAAGAACATCCTGTTCCTCACGACGCTCGCGATCCTGATGGTGCCGTACGCGACGCTGCTGATCCCGCTCTACGTCATCCTCAACTCGGTCGGCCTCGCGAACTCGCTCGTGGGCGTCGCGATCGTGCTGACGATGTTCCAGCTGCCGTTCTCGATGTTCATGATGCGCATCTCGTTCGAGTCCGTGCCGCGCGAGCTCGACGAGGCCGCGATGGTCGACGGATGCTCGACCTTCGGCGCCCTGTGGCGCGTGCTGCTGCCCGCCGTCAAGCCGGGCCTCATCACGGTGGGCCTCTTCGCCTTCCTCGCGGCATGGAACGACTTCATGGCGCCGCTCATCCTCATCACCGACACGAACCGGATGACGCTGCCCCTCGCAGTGGCGAATCTGCGCGTGCAGGTGCAGGGCGTCATCGATTACGGCGCGACCGAGGCCGGCGTCGTCGTGCTGGCGCTGCCGTGCATCGTGCTCTTCCTCGTTCTGCAGCGCCACTACGTGCGCGGCTTCATGTCCGGTGCGTTCAAAGGATGACAATGACTTCGACTTCGATCCCCGCCGCGCCCGCCGTGCCGACCGTCCCCGCCGCGCCTGCCGTGCCGAGGCGCGGAGCACTGCGACCGCTCGGCCAGACGGAGGTGCGCATCACGGGCGGGTTCTGGGCGCGCCGGCAGCGGGTCAACGGCCGCGCGACCCTCGCCCACATCGAGTCGCGCCTCGAGTCCGAGGGCTGGCTGCCGAACTTCGACCTCGCCTCGACCGGCACCCTGCCGGCGGGCCGCCGGGGGCGCGAGTTCTCGGACTCCGAGGTCTACAAGTACCTCGAGGCGCTCGCATGGGAGATCGGCCGCACGTCCGACGGGGTGCTCGAGGCGCGGTTCCGCGCGATCGTCGCGCGCGTCGCGGCGGCGCAGGAGCCGGACGGCTACCTGAACACGATGTTCGGCCGGCCCGGCCAGGAGCCGCGCTGGGCCAACCTCGAATGGGGCCACGAGCTGTACTGCCTCGGGCACCTCTTCCAGGCGGCCGTCGCGCGTGAGCGTACGCGGCCCGGCGCCGACGACGGGCTGCTGGCGGTCGCGCGCCGCGCCGCCGACCTCGTGTGCGACGTCTTCGGACCCGACGGGATCGCGTCGATCTGCGGCCACGCCGAGATCGAGGTCGGGCTCGCCGAGCTCGCCCGACTCACGGGCGACGAGCGCTACCTCGCGCAGGCCCGTCTGTTCATCGAGCGCCACGGCGCCGCGACCCTCGCCGAGCACGAGTGGGGCCGTTCCTACTATCAGGACGACGTGCCGGTGCGCGAGGCCGACGTCCTGCGCGGGCACGCCGTGCGGGCGAACTACCTGTCGGCCGCTGCCGTCGACGTCGCGGTCGAGTCGGGCGACGACGAGCTGCTCGACGCGCTCCGCCGCCAGTGGGAGCGCACGATCGCGCGGCGCACCTACATCACGGGCGGGCAGGGATCCCACCACCAGGACGAGGCGTTCGGGGACGACTGGGAGCTGCCCGCCGACCGCGCCTACTCCGAGACGTGCGCGGGGATCGGGTCGATCATGTTCGCGTCGCGGCTCCTGCTCGCCGACGGCGACCCGCGGTACGCCGACCTCGTCGAGCGCACGCTCTACAACGTCGTGGCGACCTCGCCGAGCGCCGAGGGCACGGCCTTCTACTACGCCAACACGCTCCACGAGCGCGTGCCGGGCGTGCCCGCCGACCCCGAGGCGACCTCGCCCCGGGCAGCCGGTGCGCTGCGCGCGCCGTGGTTCGAGGTGTCGTGCTGTCCGCCGAACGTCGCGCGCACCTTCGCGAGCCTCGACGCCTACGTCGCGACCGCCGACGACGACGGCGTGCAGGTGCAGCAGTACGCGCGAGCCGAGGTGCGCACGACCCTGCCCGACGGCCGCGAGGTCGCGTTCGACGTCGAGACGAACTACCCCGAGGACGGCCTCGTGCGAGTGACCGTGCGCTCCGCCGGCGAGTGGACGCTCGGCCTGCGCGTGCCGTCGTGGGCGGTCGGCGCCGCGTTGCGCGCGCGGTCGGCAGACGGCGTCGAGGAGCGCGAGGTCGCTCCCGGTCTCGCCGAGGTGCGCCGGCGCTTCGCGGAGGGTGACGTCGTCGAGCTCGACCTGCCGGTCGCGCCGCGCGTCTCGGTGCCCGATCCGCGCATCGACGCCGTGCGCGGCTGCGTCGCGATCGAGCGGGGCCCCGAGGTGCTCGCGCTCGAGTCGGTCGACCTCGCTCCTGCGGGCCTCGACGACGTCGAGGGTGTCGCCGTCGACCTTTCGTCACCGCCCGTCGAGCGCGACGGCCGCGTGTGGGTCCGCGTCGCGGTCGCACCGTCGGGTGCGCACGCGTGGCCGTATGGAGGGGCTCCGGATGCCGCGTCCCCCGCGACCGCCGAGGTCCCCCTCGTCGCCTACCACGAGTGGGCCGAGCGCGGCCCGTCGACGATGCGGGTCTTCATCCCGGTGGCCTGACGGCCTGACGGGCGGCACGGCGCGGCTGGCCGGCGCGGCCCGACGGGCGGCACCGGGCGGGGACCGCGCGCACGAAAGCACCTGCCGAACCGCCCGGCTGCGAAGCCGCGGGGATCGGCAGGTGCTTCTTCGTCAGCTGCGGTCGCGCCCGTACGCGGCGAGCACCGCGAGGATGATGAGCCCGTAGATCAGGTTCTGGATCGTCGCGCCGAGGTTGAAGACCGCGACGAGCGTCGAGACCTGGCCGAGCACGAGCGCGCCGACGAACGTGCCGACCATCGAGCCCCGGCCACCGAACATCGATGCACCGCCCACGATGACCGCGGCGACCGAGCCGAGCAGATAGCTGTTGCCCATCGTGGTCTCGGCCTGCGAGAAGTAGCCGACGATGACGAGTCCCGCGAAGGCCGCGAGCAGGCCCGACACGGCATAGCCCGAGATGCGGATGCGGGCGACGGGCTGGCCCGCGAGGCGCGCGGCCTCTTCGCGCGAGCCCACGAGGAAGAGCGAGCGGCCCCACCCCGTGTAGCTGAGCACGAGCTGAAGCAGCAGCATGAGCAGCAGGGCGACGGGGAGCACTGCCGCGATCGACAGCCCCAGGATCTCGAAGCGGTGGGACGTGAACGACGTCACGAGGTCCGGGACGACAGTCAGTTCGGACAGCGGGAAGTTCAGCAGCAGGAGGCCGAACAGCAGTCCGTTCATCGCGATCGTCGTGACGATGGGCGTCAACCCGATCTTCGCGACGATCGTGCCGTTCACGAGTCCGATCACGACCCCGCTCGCGAGGGCGAGCAGGAGGGCCGGCACGGGGCCGAGCGTCGCGTTCCACGTGAGGAACCCGAGCGCCGCGAACGCGATCGTGTTCGGCACGGAGAGGTCGATGCCGCCCTGGATGACGGCGATCGTCTGTCCGTACGAGGCGACCGCGAGGATCGCGGCGAACGTCGCCGTGCTGAGGAGACCGGGAAGGCTGAAGAGCGAAGGACGGAGCATCCCGCCGATCACGAACAGTGCGATGAAGATCGCGATGCCCCAGCCGGCCCGCGGCATGCGCGACACCAGCCGCACGAACCGGCTCTGCGCGGAAGCGCCGTGGTCGACGAGATCGTCGTGCTCGTCCACGACGGTGCGCGTGTCACTCATGGTGTCCCTTTCGGAGCGCCGACCGGCGGATGCTCAGCTGCACGAGCCGCGGGATCACGACGACGGCGAGGATGATCAGCGCGCTGATGACGTACTGCCAGTAGGAGTTGATGCCGGCGAAGAACAGGATGTTGCCGACCATCCCGAGCACGGCAGCCGCGAGGACGGTGCCGAGGATGCTGCCCCGGCCGCCCGCGAAGGACGCACCCGAGAGGGCGACGACGGCGATCGAGCTGAGCAGATACGGGTCGCCGCTGCGCGGGTCTCCCGTGAGCGTCGAGCCGGCCAGCAGGATCGCGCCGAACGACACGATGCCGCCCGAGACCATGAAGGTCATGAGGATCGTGAGCCGCGGCTTGAGCCCCGCCGACTGCACCGCGACGCGCCCCGAGCCCACGCCGTAGACCTGTCGGCCGAACGCCGTGCGCTGCAGGAAGATCCAGAGCCCGACCGCCGCGACCGTGAGCCACACGACCGCGATGGGCACGTACGCGACGAGCTCTCCGCTCGTCGCGAGGTAGACCTCCTCGCTCAGCGCGCCGCCGGGGCGATCGAGGATCTGCCGGGCGAGGGCCGCATAGATGAAGGCTGTCGCGAGCGTCACGGCGATCGCAGGGAGGTTCACGTAGGCCACGAGCAGACCGTTGACCGCGCCGCACAGGACGCCGGTCACGACGCACAGCAGAATCGCGCCGGGTGCCGTCAGCGCGGCGATCTGCGTCGCGAAGACCACGTTGCAGAGGCTCGTGATGGCGCCGATCGAGATGTCGATGCCGCCGATCAGCACGATGAGCAGCTGGCCCAGCGCGATGAGCGCGAGAGGCGCGATGAGGCTCGCCGCCGATTGCAGCTGGAACCGTGTCAGCAGGCCGGGGTTGACGACGAGGTACACGCCGAAGAACACGACGAAGGCGAGGATCGGCGCGAGCGCGCCGTCGTAGCGCATGCGGCTCGCGCCGGATGCGAAGCGGCCGACCGCCTTGGGAGCGGTGGCGATCGTGGTCGTCGTGGGGCTCATGAGGTTCCCACCGCCGCCCCCACGATCGCGTCGGGTGTGATGTCGTCGCCCTCGAGCACGCGGGCGACCTGCCCGCGGTAGAGCACGGCGACCCGGTGGCACAGGTGCACCAGTTCCTCCACTTCGGTCGAGAACCAGACGATCGCGACACCCGCTTCCGCGAGTTCGAGCATCGCCCGGTAGAGCTCCTGCTTGGCGCGGACGTCGATGCCGCGCGTGGGGTCGTGGAGGAGGAGCACCGACCGCTTGCGGTCGATCCACCGGCCGAACACGACCTTCTGCTGATTGCCGCCGGACAGCGCGCCGACGGCTTCCTCGGGTCCGCGGGTGCGGACGCTGAGCCCGCCGAGCACGCGGTCGACCCAGGGGCGCTCGGCGCGCAGCAGCGCAGGGCCGCCCGCGCCGAACGAGCGCAGCCACGGGGCGAGCAGGTTCTCCCCGACTCCGAGGTTGAGGGCGAGGCCCTCGGTCTTGCGGTCCTCGGGCACGAAGCCGAGACCCGCGCGCACGGCGCGCGTGGGGCTGAGGTGCCGGATGTCCTTGCCGCCGACGCGCCACGTGTCGGCGACGGCCGGCGCGGCGCCGAACAGGCAGCGCAGCAGCTCGGTCTGCCCCTGGCCCTGGAGGCCGCCGATGCCGAGGATCTCGCCGCGGCGCGCCTCGAGGGTCACGTCGGCGAGGGTCTCGGAGCGCAGTCCCGCGACCTCGAGGGCGAGCGGGGCGTCGGCCGCGGGTGCCGGCGGACGCTCGGGGAACAGGCGACGCGTCGTGCGCCCGGCCATGAGTGAGACGAGGTCGTCGTCCGACCACGATCCGCGCGAGAACTCCCCCACAGAGACGCCGTCCCGCAGCACCGTGCCGCGGTCGGCGATCTCGGAGATCTCGCCGAGCCGGTGCGAGACGTAGATGATGCCGACGCCGCGCGCCGTGAGCTCGCGGATGCGGGCGAAGAGCCACTCGACTCCCACGGGGCTCAGGGCCGAGGAAGCCTCGTCGAGGATCAGCAGCTTCGGGTCCGCCGCGATCGCGCGGACGATCTCGATCACCTGCCGGTCGGCGAGCCGCAGATCGCCCACGACGGTCGCGGGGTCGAGGTGCGTCACGTCGAGGTCCGTGAGCAGACGCTCCGCCTGCTCGCGCGCCTGCCGCTGCGAGAACATCCCGCGCCCCCGCTTCTCGGGGAGCAGGAGGTTCTCGCCGACCGTCCAGTCCGGCACGAGGGCGAGCTCCTGGAACGCGCACGCGACCCCGCGTTCGCGGGCCTCGGCGATCGAGCCCACCGCGAACGGCTCGCCGTCGAGGGTGATGGTCCCGGAGGTGGCCGCCGTCGCACCCGCGAGGATGCGCGACACGGTGCTCTTGCCCGCGCCGTTCTCGCCGACGAGCGCGAGCACCTCGCCGGGCATGCACGTGAAGCTCGCGCCGGCGAGCGCACGCACGGGCCCATAGTTCTTGGTCAGATCGGATGCCGCGAGCAGCGGGTCCGTCCGCGGCACCGCGTCTGACGCGGTGCCGCGGAAGGGCTGATTGTCCACTTCGTCTCCTGGGACGTCGGTGTTCGGGCTACTTCTGGTAGAAGGCGAGGACTTCGTCGACCGTCAGGTCGAGTCCGGGGAAGTCGTAGCCGAGCTGGAAGTTGTCCGGCTGGTCGGGGAGGCAGAAGTCCTCGGCGTTGTCGTTCGTGATCTCGAGCGGCGGGTAGAACTGCTGCTTCTCGATGTCGTCGCCCTCGAGGAGCATGACGGCCTGCTCGAGGCCCTTGGCGTAGATGGCGGGCTGGCCGAAGACGTTGTTGCCGACGAGACCGTCGGGTCCGTACTCGACGAGCGTGCAGGCCTCGCCGTTGTAGCCCGAGCCGCCCACGACCGGGACGAAGGGGATGGCGGCATCGGCGAACGCCTCGGGGATGCCCTGTCCGCCCGTGAGGAACGAGTAGACGCCTCCGACGTCGGGGTTGGACTGCAGGATCTGGGCTGCGGCCTTCTGCGCGTCGGCCTCGTTCCAGCCGTTCGTGCCGCGAGCGACGATGTTCGCGCCCGCGTCCGTCAGGACCTGCTCGACACCGGGCATGGAGCCGTCGTTGAGCGGAACGCCCGCGAGGCCCTCGAGCACCGCGACGTCCTTGTTGTCGCCCAGCTGGTCGGCGAGCCACTCGGCGCCGATCGTGCCGGCGTTGGCCCAGTCGGTCGATACGACGTAGACGTAGTCGTTGTCGTAGGGGCCGCCGGTTGCGAGCACCGGGATGCCGGCGGCCTTCGCCTGCGCGATGGCGGCGTCGGCGCCGGTGGCCGAGGCCGGGTCGAACATGATGGCGTCGACGCCTTCGGCGATGAGGTTCTGGATGGCGGCGTTCTGCTGCGCGGCGTCGTTGTCGTTGGTGCGGACGATCTTGAGCTCGACCTTGTCCTTGTACTCGGGGCGTGCCGCGAGCGCCTGCATCGACGCGAGCCCCATCTCGCGCCAGGCCTGGCCGCCGAGGGGCTGCTGGAACCCGATGACGAACTTCTCGTCCCCCGAGCCGCTCGCGTCTCCGGTCCCCGCATCCGCGGGGGCCGACGTGCAGCCGGCGAGGATCAGGGCGGCGCCGGCGAGGGCAGCGGCCGCCGCGGCGACCCTGCGCTTGCGGGTGGGTGTTGACTGCATTGCTTCTCCTTTGAACATGCGTCAGGCCGGACTCCGGCCTCGGGCGGACCGTCGTGGGCCGCCTCGCGCTCGCTGGCAGATGCTGTGTTGACGAGCACGTGGGAGGGACACTACCGTAACTCTGACAGCGCTGCCAGTAGCGCTGGCAAACATCATTCATCTCACCCGTGGATCGCTTATCAGGTGTCGCACGGACCGCGAAGATGCGAGAGAGGAGACCCCCGACAATGGGTTCACAGCAGCAGACGAGCTTCGCTCCGGACGTCCAGGTCCGCGAGAACGGCCTGCGCATCGGGGCCATCGGCGCCGGCATGATCATGGCCGACGTGCACCTCGAGGCGTACCGCCAGGCGGGCTTCCCCGTCGTCGCGATCGCCTCGCGGACGCCGTCCAGGGCGCAGGCGCTCGCCGAGCGCTACGGCATCCCGACGGTGCACGACGACCCGCTCGCGCTCATCGCCGACACCGACGTCGAGATCGTCGACATCGCCTTCCCGCCCGACCAGCAGCCCGCGCTCATTCGCGCCGCGCTCGCGCAGGAGCATGTCAAGGGCATCCTCGCCCAGAAGCCCCTCGCCCTGACGCTCGACGAGGCGATCGCGCTGCGCGACGAGGCGGCCGCGGCCGGCAAGGTGCTCTCGGTCAACCAGAACATGCGCTTCGACCAGTCGATCCGCGTGCTGAGCCAGATCCTCGAGGCCGGCGAGCTCGGCGAGGTCGTCTTCGCGACGATCAACATGCACGCGATCCCGCACTGGCAGGGATTCCTCGAGGACTACGACCGGCTGACGCTCGCCAACATGAGCGTTCACCATCTCGACGCCCTGCGCTTCCTGTTCGGCGAGCCCGACGAGATCTACACGGTCACGCGCACCGACCCGCGCACGACGTTCGCGCACGAGGACGGCATCGTCGTGTCGACCCTCCGATTCCCCTCCGGCGTCCTGGCGATGTCGGTCGAGGACGTCTGGTCGGGTCCCCGCGAAGAGGGCTACGACTCCGACGCCGGCATCACGTGGCGCGTCGAAGGCACGCACGGCGTCGCGAAGGGCACCATCGGCTGGCCGACCGGCGACCCCTCGACGCTCACCTACGCCTCGACGAAGGCGACCGACGGACAGTGGGTGACGCCGGACTGGGACACGCACTGGTTCCCGCACGCCTTCATCGGCGTCATGGAGCAGCTGCAGTACGCGATCGCCTCCGGCACCGAGCCCGAGCTCACCGTCGCCGACAACGTCCGCACGATCGCGCTGATCGAGGCGGGCTACCGGTCGATCCGCGAGAACCGCCCCGTGCGGGTCGCCGAGATCCCGGTATGAGCAGCGCCGGCACCGACATCCACTCACCCATACGCACGACCACCACTGCAAAGGAGCAAGGCAAATGATCCAAGTCGGAATCTTCTCGGGGTACTTCCCGTACGACCTCGAGACCACGGCGCGGAAGATCCGCTCGCTGGGGTTCAACACGGTGCAGCTCGACCTGCACTTCACCGACATCGACCTCAGCGCGGGCCAGATCACCGATGAGAAGGCCAAGCGGGTGCGCGACACGTTCCGCGCGCACGATCTGCCGATCTGCGCGATCTCGGGCTACACCAACATCGTCCACCCCGATCTGGACGAGCGGACGCGTCGCGTCGACTACCTCAAGGAGATCATCCGCAACGCCCGCAAGTTCGGCACGCCCTACGTCATCTCGGAGTCGGGCACCTTCAACGCCGACAGCGACTGGGTCCACGATGACAAGAACAAGACGACCGAGGGCTACGACACGGCGCTCGCCGTGCTCGACGACCTGCGTCAGACCGCGTACGACCACGGCGCGACGTTCCTGCTCGAGACGTACGTCAACAACGTCATCGGCTCGCGCGAAGAGACCGAGCAGGTCTTCCGCGACCTCACGGGCCCCGGCATCCAGCTGCTGATGGACCCGACGAACTACTTCGAGACCCACAACATCGACCAACAGCAGGAGGTGCTGGGGTCCGTCTTCGACAGCCTCGGCGACCGCGTGCGGATCGCCCACGCGAAGGATGTCAAGCGGTCGGGCGACGACAAGAGCGAGAAGCACGCCGACATCGGCGACGAGCACGCGCTCGAGTCCCACACCTTCCGCGGCGTCGGCGAGATCGAGCTGCCCGCGGCGGGCCTCGGCGAGCTCGACTACGAGTTCTACGTGCGACGCCTCGCGGAGCAGAGCCCGAACGTGCCGCTCATCATCGAGCACCTCGACGAGAGCGACGTGCCGCGCGCCAAGAAGTTCGTCGACGACATCCTCACCAAGGTGGGTGTCTGACGATGACATCGAACCCGTCGGCGCCTCGTGGATCAGCCGTCGTCACCGGCGCAGGAGGAGCGCTGGGCCGCGCCATCGCGCTGCGCCTGGGCGCCGACGGGTTCGCCATCGGCGTGCTGGGCCGCGCGAGCGAGCAGCTCGACGAGACCGCGCGCCTGCTCACCGAACAGGGCACACGCAACCGCGTCCTGCACGTCGATCTGCGGAATGCCGCGTCGCTCGACGGCGCGCTGACCGAGGCCGAGGAGCACCTCGGCCCGCTGGAGGCCCTCGTCAACAACGCCGCGATCTACCCCGCGACGCCGTTCTTCGAGATCACGCAGGACGAGTACGAGGATGTCGTGCGCGTCAACCAGACCGCTTACTTCCTGGGGTCGCAGGGCGCCGCGCGGCGCATGGCCCCCCGCGGGTCGGGCGCGATCGTCAACATCGGGTCGATCACGTTCCACGGCGGATGGGCGAACCTCGCGAGCTACGTCTCGACGAAGGGCGCGTCGGTGGGTCTCACCCGCGCCCTCGCGCGCGAGCTCGGGCCCGCCGGCATCCGCGTCAACGGCGTCTCGCCGGGCGCCTTCCCCACCAAGGCCGAGGAGATCCACGAGAACCCGGCCGAGTACAACCAGTTCGTGATCGACCGTCAGTCGATCAAGCGTCGGGGGACCGACGCCGAGCTCGCCGCCGTCGTGGCGTTCCTCGTCGGCCCGGACGCCGCGTTCGTCACCGGGCAGACGATCAACGTCGACGGCGGCTGGATCATGGAGTGACCCCGATGACCCCTTCCCCCCTCTCGGCCGGCGCGCTGCGCCGGCGCACGGGCGACCTCGCCGCCTTCGCAGGCATCCAGGAGGTCGTCCTCAAGAACGGACGCGAGGAGGGCGTGCGCGCGCTCCTCGTGCGCAACGCCGCAGGACTCGAGGTCGAGGTGCTCATCGACCGCGCCTTCGACCTGGGCTCCGCCCGGTTCCGCGGCGAGCCCGTCGGGTGGCGCAGCGGCAACGGGTTCCGGCATCCCGGACTGCACGAAGCCGACGCCGAGGACGGTCTGTCGTGGCTGCGCGCCCTCGACGGGCTGCTCGTCACGGGCGGTCTCGACCACGCCCTCTTCGGGGGCGAGTACGACGCGACGCACTATGCCTATCCGCCGAAGCAGACCGTGCGCCACGGACTGCACGGCCGCCTCACGGCGATCCCCGCGCGGCTGCTGCGCGTCGAGGAGGACTGGAGTGACGAGGGCGGCGTGCTGCGCGTCGTCGGCGAGGTGATCCAGGCGACGTCGTTCGGCGAGCACCTGCGGCTCACCCGCACGATCGAGCTCGACGTCCACGGCTTCGAGATCCGCGTGCACGACGTCGTCGACAACCTCGGGTTCGAGCCGACGCCGCACATGTTCCTGTACCACCTGAACATCGGCTACCCCTACGTCGACGAGGGCACGCGACTCGTCGCGCCGATCACGTCGCACGTGTGGGCGTCCGACTCGACCTCGCAGCAGGGCGTCGCGTACGACGTGCTGTCGGCACCCGTCGACGGGTTCGTCGAGCAGGTGTGGGAGCACGCCGTCACGGCGGGTGCCGACGGGCGGCACCGCGTCGCGCTGCACGCGGCGGACGGCTCGCGCGGTGTCGAGGTGTCGTGGGATGCCGCGACCCAGCCGTACTTCTTCGAATGGCAGAACCTGCGCGCGGGGCAGTACGCCGTGGGCCTCGAGCCGTCGAGCAGCCCCGTCACGGGCGAGGCGGCGGCCCGCGCCGACGGAAGCCTGACGTGGCTGCGCCACGGCGAGAGCCGCACCTACGACATGACGATCGGCATCCTCGACGGTGCCGATGAGGTGGACGCCTCCCGCGTCCGCATCCGAGCAATCGGCGAACAGCCCGACGGCCTCCGCCCCTGACCTCCAGCCCACGCGTAGCGTGAACGACCGAACGGAACCAACGATGACCGACCCCCGACGCCCCGACTCCGGCATCCTGAGCGGCTACCGCGTGCTGGACTGCTCGATCGCGATGGCCGGCCCCTTCGCGGGCCAGCGACTCGGCGACCTCGGGGCTGACGTGATCAAGGTCGAGCCCACGACGGGCGAGTGGCAGCGGCACGCGGCGGCCGGGGGAGCGCGCGGCAACCAGATCAATGTGTCGTTCCTGTCGCTCAACCGCAACAAGCGCTCGCTCGCCGTCGACCTGAAAGCGCCCGAGGGCCGCGAGCTGCTGTACCGGCTCGTGGCTGAGTCCGACGTCTTCCTGCAGAACTACCGTCCGGGCGTCGCGGCGCGGCTCGGCGTCGACTACGAATCGCTGCGCGCGATCAATCCGTCGCTCGTCTACGTCTCGATCTCGGGCTACGGCGAGGACGGCCCGTACCGCGACCGCCCAGGGCAGGACCTCCTCCTGCAGGCGCTCAGCGGCGCGATGCTCTCCGCGGGTGCCGCGGGATCGCCTCCCCAGCCCGCCGGCCAGTACCTCGTCGACGCAGTCACTGCATCGACCGCGTTCGAGGCGGTCATCGCGGCGCTCCTCCACCGCGAGCGCACGGGCGAGGGCCAGCAGGTCACCGTCAACATGCTCGACGTCATCACGACGCTGCAGATGCAGGAGATCTCGGTCTTCACGATGGGCGGCGTGCCGCAGGAGCGCAGCGAGCAGCCGCACGCCCACGTCTACATCCGCGCGCCGTACGGCGCCTTCGCGACCGCCGACGGCTACCTCGCCCTCGCGATGCCGAACATGCCGACCCTCGGCCGGCTGCTCGACGAGCCGTCGTTCGCCGAGATGGACGGCGAGATCGACGGCTGGACGCGCCGCGACGAGATCCACGCCGTCGTCGCCGACAAGCTCCGCACGCGGACGACGAGCGAGTGGCTCGACATCCTGCAGCCGGCCGGAGTCTGGGTCGCGCCGGTGTACTCCTACGCCGACCTCGTCGACGACGAGCAGATCGCGCACAACGGCACGTTCGTCGAGTACGACCACCCCACCGAGGGCCGTGTCAAGACGCCCGGCTTCCCGTACCGCTTCTCGCGCACGCCCGCCCGCATCGACCGCGGCGCACCTCTCGCGGGCGAGCACACGCGCGAGATCCTCGACGACCTCGGCGTGACCGGCGACGAGGTGGAGGCGCTGCTCGCCGCGGGCGTCGTCGCGTCGTCCGAGGTCCGCGAGCCGTCTCAGCGGAGCGCGTGACATGACCTACTCCGGCCTCACGTGGGACCACCCGCGCGGGCGCGCCGCCCTCGAGGCGGCCGCGGCCCAGGCGCGCGGCAGCGGCCTCGACATCGCGTGGGACGTCCACTCACTGGAGGGCTTCGAGTCCGCCCCGATCGGCGAGCTCGCCGAGCGCTACGACCTCATCGTGCTCGACCATCCGCACCTCGGTGACGCGCTCGCAGAGGACTGCCTCCAGCCGATGGACGAGGTCATGGGCGCCGCATTCCTCGAGGACGTCGCGCGTCGCGCCGTCGGGCCGTCGCTCTCGACGTACGAGCTCGGCGGGCGAACGTGGGCGCTGCCGCTGGATGCCGCGACGCAGGTCGCCGCGCGCCGCGCCGATCTCGTCGCCGACGACCCGGTCGGCTGGGACGACGTCCTCGACCTCGCCCGTCGCGCGCCCGTCGCGCTGTCGCTGTCGGGCCCGCACGCCTACCTCACCTTCGCGTCGGTGTGCGCGAGCCTCGGGGACTCCCTCGCCCTCGGGGGCGCCGAGCAGATCGTCGCGCCGGAGGTGGGAGAGCAGGCGCTCGGCATCCTCGCCGAGCTCGCGGCATCCGCCCCCGAAGGCACTGACGCGCAGAACCCGATCGCGCTCCTCGAACGCATGGTCGCGACGGACGACATCGGGTGCATCCCGCTCGTCTACGGCTATGTCGGATATGCGGATGCCGCACGCCCGCGTCCCGTGACGTTCGGCCCGAGCCCCACGGGTCCGGGCGGCGTCGGCTCGACGATCGGCGGGACGGGCATCGCGCTCACGCGGCGCGCCCGGGTCTCGCCCGCGCTGCGCGAGCATCTCGCGTGGCTCCTGTCGGACGAGGCGCAGGTGTCGTTCATCCCCGCGCACGAGGGCCAGCCCTCGGTGCGGGCCGCGTGGGAGAGCGACGACGTCAACGCGCCGTTCCGCGACTTCTACCGGCGCACGCGCAGCACGATCGACGGCGCCTGGACGCGCCCGCGGTTCGCGGGATTCACGAAGGCCCAGACCGAGCTCTCGCGCGTCGTGCGCGAGGGCGTCCGTGAGCGGCGGGCGCCGGCCGCCGTGCTCGCGCAGCTCACCGACATCCAGCGCGCAGCGGTGCAGACGGCCGCGGAGGGGATCGCATCATGATCGAAAGCACCATCGACGAGGTCACGGTCGAGACCGACGGGCACGTCGTGCTCGTCACGCTCAACCGCCCCGAGAAGCTCAACGCCGTGACTCCCGAGATGTCGAAGGAGCTCGCGCGCCTCGCGCACGCGATCAACGACGACGACGACGTGCGGGTCGGCATCATCACGGGCGCCGGTGAGCGTGCGTTCTGCGCGGGCTCCGACATCCGCACCCTCGACGAATACGCGACGCCGTGGCAGTTCCGCAACCGCGGGGACTACTGCGACGCTCTGCGCGAAGTGCGCAAGCCGCTCATCGCCGCGATCAACGGCTACGCGTTCGGCGGTGGCGTCGAGACCGCGATGCTCTGCGACATCCGTCTCGCGTCCGAGAACGCGCAGCTCGCGGCGGCCGAGATCAAGCTCGGCTGGATCGGCGGGGGCGGCATGAGCGCCTTCCTCGCGCAGAGCGCAGGACCGAGCAACGCCGCCCTCATGCTGCTGACCGGCGACCCCATCCCCGCCTCCACGGCGAAGGACTGGGGCCTCGTGAGCGAAGTGCATCCACGCGAGCAGCTCCTCGCGCGTGCATGGGAGCTCGCGGGGGTCATCGCGGCACGGCCCCCGATCGCGGCGCAGACGGCGAAGGCCAACCTGCGCGCGACCTACACGATGCCCTTCGACGACGCCATGCGCTACGAGCGGGACCTGCAGACCATCTGCTTCGCGACGGAGGACGCCGCCGAGGGGCGCGCCGCCTTCGCCGAGAAGCGCCCGGCCGTCTTCCACGGCCGCTGATCGAGACCGGAGACCCCGCATGACCGACGCCGACTGGTTCCCCACGCTCGCCGAGACCCTGCCCGCCGATGCGGAGGCCGCCCTCCTCGTCGGCCGCGTCTGGCAGCCCGAGGTCGGCGGACCCACGCCTGTCGTCATCGACGGCGACGTCGTCCGCTCGCTCGCGCCGGCCTTCGCGACCGTGAGCGCCCTCGCCGAGCACTCCGACGCTGCGGCCGCCGCGCGAGACGACGCGGGGGAGGTCATCGGCACGCTCGCCGAGATCCACGCGAACACGGCGTTCGACCGTCGCGATGCCGAGAAGCCGTGGCTGCTCGCTCCGCACGACCTGCAGGCCGTCAAAGCGGCGGGCGTCACGTTCGCGGTCTCGATGATCGAGCGGGTCATCGAGGAGCGTGCGCGAGGGGATCTGGATGCCGCGGCCGCCCTGCGCGCCGTCATCGCCGATCGCATCGGAGGCGACCTGCGGGGCATCGTGCCCGGCTCCGAGCGGGCGGCGGAGCTCAAGGGCTTCCTCGTCGACGAGGGCCTCTGGTCGCAGTACCTCGAGGTCGGGATCGGTCCGGATGCCGAGATCTTCACGAAGGCGATGCCTCTGTCGTCGCGAGGCACGGGCGATGAGATCGGCGTGCTGTCGAGTTCCACGTGGAACAATCCCGAGCCCGAGGTGGCGCTCGTCGTGTCGTCGGCAGGCGTCGTCGTCGGCGCGACTCTCGCGAACGACGTCAATCTGCGCGATATCGAGGGCCGCAGCGCCCTGCTGCTGCCGAAGGCGAAGGACAACAACGCGTCGTGCGCGACAGGTCCGTTCATCCGCCTGTTCGACGGCGCGTTCGGCATCGACGACGTGCGCGGCATGGAGATCAGCGTCGAGGTGCAGGGCACCGACGGGTTCACGCTCAGCGCGGCATCCGACATGCGCCAGATCAGCCGCGACCCGCTCGACCTCGTGAGCCAGCTCATCGGCCCGCACCACCAGTACCCCGACGGCGCGATCCTCATGCTCGGCACACTGTTCGCGCCCATCGACGACCGCGACGCGCCCGGCAAAGGCTTCACGCATAGGCTGGACGACGTGGTCGCGATCCGCTCGCAGGGGCTTGGCACGCTGAGCAACGTCGTTCGTCACAGCGAGGAGTGCGAGCCGTGGACCTTCGGGGTCACGGCCCTCATGCGCAACCTCGCTGCGCGAGGACTTCTATGACGGATCCCGAGCCGCCGCCCGAGCCGCGCTTCACGCGCCGCAACACCCGGACGGTCACGCTCGACGAGGTGGCCGCGCTCGCCGGGGTGTCGCCGTCGACGGTGTCGCGCGCGATCCGCGACCCAGAACAGGTGTCGGTCGCCGCCTACGAAGCTGTCATGCGCGCCGTCGAGGCGACGAACTACGTCCCCAACCGCGCCGCGAGCAACCTCGCCTCGAACCGCAGCGGAACCGTTGCGGCGGTCATGCCCGCGATGTCGTACTCGGTCTTCGCCGACACCGTCCACGGGCTCGAGGCCGAGCTGTCGGCCGCCGGCGTGCAGCTCTTCCTCGGCACTTCGGGCTATGACGAGGAGCGCGAGGAGCAGGTCGTGCGCGCCTTCCTCGGACGACGCCCCGACGGCATCGTCATGGTCGGCGCTTCGCACACCGCCGGCACGCGCGAGATGCTCCGCCGCGCGCGCATCCCCGTCATCGAGACGTGGGACTGGTCGGACGACCCGATCGACTCGCTCGTGGGCTTCTCGAACGGCGCGGCCTTCGCGGCGATCGTCGAGTACGTCGTCGAGGCCGGCTACCGCCACCCCACCTTCGCGGGCTGGCTGACCGGCGCGGACTCCCGCGCCCGCGCCCGTCGCGACGGGTTCGAGGCGACCCTGCGGCGGCTGCTGCCGGACGAGCTGGCACGCGTGCTCGACACGGGATCGCGCGGCATCAGCGTCGAGGCGGGCGGCTGGCTGCTCGCGGAGGCGCTGGAGCAGCATCCCGAAACCGACGTCCTCGTGTGCGCGAGCGACATCTTCGCGACCGGCGCCGTGCTCGAGGCGCAGCGTCGCGGCCTGGACGTGCCCCGCGACATCGCGATCACAGGATTCGGCGACTTCGAGATCAGCCGCTACCTGCACCCCGCGCTGACGACCGTGCAGACCCCCAACAACAGCATCGGCCGCCGCGCCGGCGAGCTCATCCTCGAGCGCATCGCCGAACCCGACGCCGCGCCCGTATCCATCGATCTCGGCTTCACACTCGTCGTGCGCGAAAGCGCGTGACCCTCGGCTCCCTGACGGAGGACCCATGTCGACCCTGACCACGACCGACCCGCGCACGGGTGTGCGCACCGACACCGGCATCGAGGTGACCTCCGACGCCGAGGTCGACGAGATCGTCGAACGCGCCGTGGGCGCTATGGAGGAGCTCGAGCAGCGTCCCCGTGCGTGGCGCGCCGACCTGCTCGACGCGCTCGCCGACGCGCTCGACGAGCGCCGCGACGAGCTCGTGGCGATCGCCGCCGCCGAGACGGGGCTGACCTCGGTGCGTCTCAACGGCGAGCTGACCCGTACGACGTATCAGCTGCGACTGTTCGGCGAGGCGGTGCGCGACGGCGGCTACCTCGAGGCCGCGATCGATCACGCGGGCGACACCCCCATGGGTCCGCAGCCGGATGTCCGACGGATGCTGGTCGCCATCGGCCCCGTCGCGGTGTTCGGTTCGAGCAACTTCCCGTTCGCGTTCTCGGTGCCCGGCGGCGACACGGCCTCGGCGCTCGCGGCAGGCAACGCCGTCATCGCGAAGGCGCACAGCGCCCACCCGCTCACGTCGCGCGCGAGCTTCGAGGCGCTGCGCGAGGGCGCCCGCCGCGCCGGGGCGCCGGCGGGAACCGTCGGCATCGTCTACGGTCAGGCGGCGGGCACGCGGCTCGTCGGCCACCCCGGCGTGGCCGCCGTCGGGTTCACGGGATCGCTCGGCGCCGCCAACCACCTGCGCGCCGCGATCGACGAGCGCGAGCGTCCCATCCCCTTCTACGGCGAGCTGCAGAGCGTCAACCCGCTCGTCGTCGGGCCCGCGGCGCTCGCCGCCCGCGGCGCCGAGATCGCGGCGGGCCTCGCAGCCTCGGTCACGGGATCGGGCGGCCAGCTCTGCACGAAGCCCGGCATCGCGTTCATCCCCGCGGGCGAGGGGGCGGACGGATTCGCCGAACAGCTCGTCGCCGCGATGAGCGCCGCCGACCCCGGCGTCCTGCTCAACGACCGCGTGCTCGCGTCGTTCCGCGACGCCGAGCGCGAGCTCGAGCAGGCGCCGGCCGTGGAGTCGCTCCTGGGCGACGCCGAGGCGTCAGCGGGCGACGGCTTCGCGGTCGCCCCGCGCGTCCTGCGCGTGCCGGCCGGCGAGCTCACGCCCGAGCACACCGTCGAGGCCTTCGGCCCGCTCGTGCTGCTGGTGGACTACGCCGACACGGCGCAGCTGCTCGGTGCGCTGCAGGCCGTGCCCGACTCGCTCACGACGACGTTCCACGCCGAGAGCGCCGACTATCCGGCAGTCTCGAGCCTCCTGCCGCAGATCTCGGCGGCCGCGGGACGCATCGTCTTCAACGGCTACCCGACCGGCGTGCGGGTCTCGTGGGCACAGCACCACGGTGGCCCGTGGCCCGCGACGAACTCGTTCCACACGTCGGTCGGCATCACCTCGATCCGCCGGTTCCTGCGGCCCCTCGCGTGGCAGAACGCACCCGCCGAGCTGCTGCCGGAAGAGCTGCGCGACGAATACCGCGAGATCGCGCGTCGCGTCGACGGCGTGCTCGAGGCGGGCGTTCCCGTCGGGGCGTAGAGGGCGCGCGGTTCGCCGCGGCCGGGGCCGTTCTCCCGGCTCGGGTGCGACGCCTCGGCTGGCTCAGCGACCGTGGGAGTGGTGCGTTGAGGACGCCGCCGCCTGCCCTGTTATGCTGGCCGGGCGCCGAAAGGCGTCCCCCCGGGGATGTAGTTCAATGGCAGAACTTCAGCTTCCCAAGCTGATAGCGCGGGTTCGATTCCCGTCATCCCCTCCAATGCCCCGACGTGCCGACGAAGTCGGTGCGGCGGGGCTTTCGTGTGGATGCCGTAGAAACCGATCCGCTTCGGGCAGTCCCGCTCCGCCGGAGGCTCCGCGCAGCGCGAAGCGATGCGTGGAGTGGCGGAGTGGCCGATTCCCGTCATCCCCTCCAATGCCCCGACGTGCCGACGAAGTCGGCGCGGCTGGGCTTTCGTGTGGATGCCGTAGGAACCGATCCGCTTCGGGCGGTCCCGCTCCGCCCGCGCAGAGCTCCGATTCTGGCGAGTCGCCAGAATCGGCTGGATGAACTGGCGAATTGTGGCGACTCGCCAGAATCTGCGCGGTCAACAGCGAGACCCGCATTCGGCGTGTTGAGCGGAGGACCGGGCGACGCGAGTCGTGACCGAGGCCGGACGCGGTAACGGAGGCCGTCCGGACAGGAGGCCTGGGTAGGCTGGGCGGGTGCTGCTCAGTGACCGCGACATCCGCCTGGAGATCGACGCCGGACGCATCGGCCTCGACCCGTGGCAGCCCGAGATGGTGCAGCCGTCGAGCGTCGACGTGCGGCTCGACCGGTACTTCCGGCTGTTCGACAACCACAAGTACCCCTTCATCGATCCCGCGATCGACCAGCCCGACCTGACGCACCTCATCGAGGTCGAGCCCGACGAGCCCTTCATCCTGCACCCCGGCGAGTTCGCTCTCGGCTCGACGTACGAGCAGATCACGCTCCCCGACGACGTCGCGGCGCGGCTCGAGGGCAAGTCCTCGCTCGGCCGACTCGGACTGCTGACGCACTCGACGGCGGGCTTCATCGACCCGGGATTCTCGGGACACGTCACCCTCGAGCTCTCGAACGTCGCGACCCTCCCCATCAAGCTCTGGCCCGGCATGAAGATCGGCCAGGTCTGCTACTTCCGGCTGTCGTCCCCCGCCGAGAACCCCTACGGCTCGGGCCCCTACGGCAACCGGTATCAGGGGCAGCGCGGGCCGACGGCATCCCGTTCCTTCCAGAACTTCCACCGCACGGATGTCGGATCGACCGACGCCGGCGCGCGCGGCGCCTGACCCCGCGCCACCCACTCGGCTGGAGCGTGCGCTCCCTCGGCTCGGCAGCGGCGAACGGCGAGCGCTCGGCCTCGGTGCCCGCCAGATGCCGCTGGGGAGCCGTGGTGGTCGGTGCACATTGGCGGGTGCGCCCAAGGTAGGCGTCGACGCGCGCGCGAGGCGCGATAAAGCAGATGAATCACCTCGCCGGGCCGGGGATCGGCGGACGATTGGGGCTCAGACTGGACGATTCATCCAATGAATCCCATAGGATAGCCCGACGTAGACCGACGCCCCGGAGGCTCCCGCATGACGACCATCACCGCCGTGACGGCGCACGACGTGCGGTTCCCGACGTCGCTCAGCATGGACGGCTCGGACGCCATGAACAAGGACGGGGACTACTCGGCTGCCTACGTCGTCGTGCACACCGACGACCCCGCGGTCAAGGGATTCGGCTTCACGTTCACGATCGGCCGGGGCAACGACCTGTGCGTCGAGGCGGCGCGGCAACGCGGTCTGCCGCTGGTCGGCAGGTCGGTGGAGGATGCCGTGGCCGACCTCGGCGGGCTGTACCGCGATCTCGCCTCGGACTCGCAGCTGCGCTGGCTCGGCCCGGAGAAGGGGGTCGTGCACCTCGCGATGGCGGCCGTCATGAACGCGATGTGGGATCTCGCGGCGCGTCAGGCGGGCAAGCCGCTGTGGCGACTGCTCGCCGACATGACGCCCGAGCAGCTCGTCGACGCCGCCGATCTGCGCTACCTCTCGGATGCGATCACGCGCGACGAGGCGATCGCGATGCTCGCCGAACTCGCCCCGACTCGAGACGAGCGCATCGCCGAACTCGAGTCGCGCGGCGGCTACCCCTGCTACACGACGAGCGCGGGATGGCTCGGCTACAGCGACGACAAGCTGCGGCGCCTGCTGCAGGAGGCCGTCGACGAGGGGTACCGCCACGTCAAGCTCAAGGTCGGCGCGAACCTGGAGGACGACATCCGGCGCCTGCGGATCGCGCGCGAGGTCATCGGGTGGGACGCCAACCTCATGATCGACGCGAACCAGGTGTGGGACGTGCCGGAGGCGATCGAGTGGATGAGTCATCTCGCCGAGTTCAGGCCGCTGTGGATCGAAGAGCCCACCAGTCCTGACGACATTCTGGGCCACGCCGCCGTGCGGCGGGCCGTCGCGCCGATCGGAGTCGCCACCGGCGAGCACGGCATGAACCGGGTGCTCTTCAAGCAGCTCTTCCAGGCCGAGGCGATCGACTTCTGCCAGCTCGACTCGGCGCGGCTTGCGAGCGTCAACGAGATCCTCGCGGTGTACTTCATGGCGAAGAAGTTCGGCGTGCCGGTGTGCCCGCACGCGGGCGGCGTCGGGCTGTGCGAGCTCGTGCAGCACCTCTCGATCTTCGACTTCGTGTGCGTCTCGGGGAGCCTCGAGAACCGCGTCACCGAGTTCGTCGACCACCTGCACGAGCACTTCGTCGACCCGTGCATCGTCGAGAACGGCGCCTACGTGCTGCCCGGCAGCCCCGGCTACAGCGCCGAGATGTCAGATGAATCGGTGGCCGCGTACTCCTACCCCGACGGGTCGTACTGGGCCGGTCGCCTCGCTCAGCGGGTCGGCTGACCCGCCTCGGGGTCCTCGTCGGCATGCGCCGCACTGAACTCCTCGACGCCGAGCAGGTGGACGGACATGCGGATCCGGGCGCGCGCGGGGTCGCGGCGGACGAGCTCGTCGAGGATCGCCCGATGCTCGGCCTGCGTCTCGCGCACCGAGCCGCGGTGCGAGATCGCGCGCCACAGGCGTGCCCGGAAGGTGCGGCCGACGAGCGTGTCGATGATGGCGGCGAGAGCGGGGTTTCCGCTCGCGCGGGCGATCGTGCGGTGGAACTCGGTGTCGGCGTCGATGAACGCCTCGAGGTCCATGTCGGGTTCGCTCTGCAGGATCGTGTCGACGCCGTCGAGCACGCCGTCCAAGTGGGCGAGCTCGTCGTCCGTCAGGCGGATCGCCGCGAGCGCGACGCTCTCGGTCTCGAGCATGCGTCGCACGGCGAGCAGGTCGGCGGCGTGCGCGGGCTGCTGCAGATCGGCGAGGAATCCGAGCGGGCTGAGCAGCCTGCTCGGGTCGAGCGACGTCACGTACGTGCCGTCGCCCTGCCGCGTCTCGAGCACTCCGAGCGTCGCGAGCGCCCGCACGCCTTCGCGCAGCGATCCGCGCGAGACGCCCAGCTGCGCCGCGAGATCCTTCTCGATCGGCAGTCTCGAGCCCGGCCGCAGCTCGCCGCGGGCGAGCAGGTCCTTAATGCTCTCGATCACGACGTCGGTCTGCGAGCGCGAGCCGGTCGCGGCCTCATCGTCGGTCATGCGTGTCAGTGTACGGTTCGCGGAGAACATCGGATGATTGAGCGACGCTCACGTCGACGCCCCCGGGCACAGAGAACAACGGAGACCCCATGACCTTCCCCGTGATCGACGCGCATCAGCACGTGTGGGATCCGGCGCGCGCGGCGTACGACTGGCTGGGACCCGAGCTCTCGCCGATCGACGGGCCGATGGCGTTCGAGGATGTCGCGCCCGAGCTTCGCGCGGCGGGCGTCGACTTCACCGTCCAGGTGCAGTCGGCCGACAACCCGGAGGACACCGCACTCATGCGCGCCTCGGCCGCAGCGCATCGCGAGGTCGCCGGGATCGTCGGCTTCACGCCCCTCGACGACCCTGCCGGCACAGCCGCGACGCTCGACGCGTGGGCCGGCGACTCGCTCATGGTCGGGGTGCGCAACCTCATCCACACCAAGCCCGACCCTGACTGGCTGCTGCGACGCGACGTCGACGAGTCCCTCGGCCTGCTCGCCGAGCGAGGCCTCACGCTCGACATCGTCGCGGTCCTGCCGCGCCACCTCGAGCTCGTGCCGATCCTCTCGCGGCGGCATCCGTCGCTCCGCATGGTCATCGACCATCTCGGCCGGCCGCCCATCGGCCTCGAGTCGCTCGAGCCGTGGAGGGGACTCATCGCGGCCGCCGCCGAGAACCCGCTCGTGCACGGCAAGGTGAGCGGCCTGTACTCGGCGACGACCGACATGGCGGCGTGGACGACCGACGCCATCCGTCCCGCCTTCGAGCATGCGCTCGACGTCTTCGGAGCGCGCCGCCTGATGTACGGCGGCGACTGGCCGATCTCGGTGCTCGCGGGCGGCTACGCGCGCGTCTGGGCGGGCCTCGCGCCGCTTTTCGAAGAGGTCGCGCCCGACGAGCGGGAGTGGCTGCTCGGTCGGTCGGCGGCGCAGTTCTACCGCCTCGACGACGCGCGGCTGAACCTCGAATGATCCGACCACTCGGCGGTCGAGGGGTGTCTACGTCGCGTCGCAGCGCGGGAGATCACCACGGCGCAGGATGACGCGCCGCGCGCCTCCGACGAAGCGGCGGTCTCCGGCGAAACGGTGAGCCCTACGCCGTGCGCGCCCGCACGGCGTCGACGCGCTCGAGTCCGCCGGCCGCGAAGGCGACGATCCCGTCGAGCGTCTGATCGGCGCCGATCACGCGATTGTGGCCGAACCCGTGCGTCGGCACGAAGCGCGCGCGGTCGCCGTGAGCCGCGACGAGGTCGGTCGTCGCCGCGAGCGGCACCTGCCGGTCGGTGTCGTCGTGCACCGCGAGCAGTTCGAGCGGAGCGGGCAGCGGATCGGCGACGGCATCGAAGATCCGTCGAGCGGATGCCGCGTCGAGCCCGAACCGCCGCAGGAAGCGCTGCTCGAACGCGGCCTTCGCGCGCGGCGGAAGGTCGAGCATCGCCGTCGTGAACTGGTCGATGAACACCTGCGGCGTGCCGGCGCCCGCGATCGTCGCGACGCGCCCCGTCGTCGTGCCGGCCCGCACCGCCGTGAGCGCCGCGAGCGCGCCGAACGAGTGGCCGACGACGAGCCGGAAGCGCCCGTGGCGCTGCTGCAGCGCGTCGATCGCTGCGATCCAGTCGCGGATGTCGGTGCGGCCCGGCCCGGATGCCCCGTGCGCGGGCGCGTCGAACGATACGACGTGGAACCCCTCGGCGACGAGCTCACGCACGAGCGGCGCGAACTGCGAGGCGCGGCCGCGCCAGCCGTGGACGAGCAGGACGGTGTCGTCCCCGCGGCCCCAGCGGTAGGTCGCCAACTCGATGCTGCGGAGCCGGATGCTGTCGCGCTCGGCGGCTCCGTCGGTGACGGCATCCGCCTCTCGAAGCGCGAGGCGCGGCTGGGTCTGGAAGAACGCGCGCAGCGCAATCGAGCCGGCGAGGTCGGGCGAGACGGCGCTCGTCGCGCGGAGCGCCGAGCGGGTACGGGAGAGCTGCATTGCGGAACCTCCGAAAGAAATACGAACGATCGGTCGTAGACTATACGAACGATCGTACTTACACTAGGGGGATGTCCGAGACGATCGACCGGCGGCGCCTGCGAGGCGACGCCTCACGCCGCATCGTGCTCGAGCGCGCGACGGATCTCGCCTCGGTCGAGGGACTCGACGGCCTCACGATCGGGCGCCTCGCCGAGTCTGCCGGCATGAGCAAGAGCAGCATCGCGACGCTGTTCGGGGGCAAGGAGGCGCTCCAGCTCGCGGCCGTCGCGGCGGCGGCCGAAGTCTTCCGCGAGGTCGTCGTCGAGCCCGTCCGCGTGCAGCCGCGGGGCACCCGGCGTCTCGCGATGCTCATGCGCAGCGCGCTCGACTACTCCCGCACGCGCGTCTTCACGGGCGGCTGCTTCTTCGCCGCGACGGCGGCCGACGTCGACTCCAAGCCCGGGCCCGTGCGCGACTCCGTGCGCGGCTGGCTGCGCGACTGGTACGGCTACGTCGAGGCGCAGGCCCGCCATGCCGCCGAGGCGGGCGAGCTGCGTGCCGACGAAGGGACGGTGCGGCGTCTCGCGTTCGAGCTCGTCGCGCTCGACAACGAGGCGAACGCCCGCTCGCTCATGACGGGTGACGACTCGGCCTACGACCTCGCGGCCGCCGCGATGCGCGACCGCCTGCTCGCGCTCGGCGCTCGGCCCGAGGACCTCGAGGCCCTCGCCTGAGCTGCACGCGGGCTCGGCGCTTCGTCTCGCTTCGCTCGCGGGGCGACCGGAGCGTTGGCCGGTCGGGAGGACTTGTCCAGACGGGAGGGTGCCCCGCCGCGGATCCTCCTCCGTACGCGCCATCTCCTCCGAAGCGGTACGCCACCCGCCCGCGGACCGCTACTGCAGGACGAGCGTCAGCGACGTGTCGCCGCAGGTCAGGACGGCCGCGCCGCCGGGCAGCGTGACGACGGATGCCGCGGCCCGCCCGGAGGCGACGGCATCGGCGAGTCCCTCCAGGCGCAGGATCGATCCCGGCTCGCGGCTCGCGTCCGTCGAGGTCACGACCCGCCCGGACGCGTTGACGAGCGTCGTGTCGTCGCCGCCGGCGCGCAGGACGGGCAGCAGCTCGTGCTCGAGGCGGTCGACGAGCGCGTCGATCCCGACGAGCCCGACCATCTCGCCGCCCAGGCGCACGGGCGTCGTGATCGTGACGGCGTAGTCGTCGGTGCAGACGTAGTCCACGTAGGGTCCCGTGAGGTGGCGCGCCGACGTGCGCGCGGGCACGCGCCACCATTCGAGCGCCGTGTAGTCGCGGAACTGCTCGTGGCCGGGGTCGTCGATCGTCGCGAGACGGCGCGGGGCCGCAGCATCCCGCAGCCACCATGCCAGGTGCCACCGCGCGTCGGCGAGGATGCCCGGGGCCGCGACGAAGCCCGCGCCCGTGAGGAGCGTGTCGTTCGTGACGGCGGGCACCGCGAACTGCTCGACGACAGGGTCGAGCGCCGTCGCCGTGAGTTCGAGGCCGTCACCGAGGACCGCCTCGAGATGGTCCCGCCAGCCGTCGATCGTCGCGAAGATGCCGTCGATCGTCTCGGCGACCCGTGCCGCCATCGCGACGGCCGGATGCGTGACCACCGTGTTCATGCGGAACCGCCTTGCAGAGGGAGGGATGCCTCGTCGCGGCGTGCCGCGTCGAGCCTCAGTCGTTCGTGCACGAGCCACTCGAAGGCGCTCGTGATGTGTCGGATCGTGGCCTCGCGCGCCGCTTCGGGTGCGACGTCGCGGATGGCGGCGATGACGCGCTCCCGTGCGGACGCGCTGCGCTCACGGTACTCCTGCTCGCGCAGGCACAGCCAGAGCAGCGGCCCCGCCTCCGCCTGCAGGCGGATCTCCTCGCGGACGAGCCGCGGGGACTGGCTGATCGCCGCGATCTCGAGCTGGAAGCGGCTGACGGCGCGGCGCGCCCCGCCGGCGGTCGTGAGATCGGCCTGCTCGTGGATCGTCGTGAGGCTCTCGAGGTCGTCGTCGCTCGCGCGATCGGCCGCGACTTCGGCGGCAGCGCCCGCGATCGCGCCGACGTGCAGGGCGAGGTCTCGCAGCTCGATGCGCGAGTGGTCACGCAGGCGGAGCTCCAGCATCCGTCCCGCCGACTCCCGGTCGAAGGTCACGAAGCTGCCGCCGTCGCGGCCGCGCCGCGTGCGCACGAGTCCCTTGTCGCGCAGGCCCTCGAGCGCCTCGCGGGCCGTGACGACGGCGACGCCGAGACTGCGCGAGAGGTCGGATTCGCTCGGCAGCCGCTCGCCGTCGCGCAGGACGCCGCTCACGATCGCGTCGGTCAGTCGCTGCTCGACGAGCTCGGCCCGGCCTGCGCCGTCGAGCGGCGCGAAGATGACGGCGCGCGCGGCGTCGAGGCGTCCTGTCGCGTGCGGCATCGAGCTCTCCGTGTTCGCTTCGGGGGTGTGCGGATGCGCATCGCCCCCGCCGTGACAAGACCGTAACACGGGCGGATCTTCAGACATCTGGATCCATATGATTTAATTCCTGACGACATCGAAGGAGATCGTCAATGAGCGAGCAGCAGCCGGCCATCCGCCTCACGGGACTCACGAAGCAGTTCGGGACCGTGGCGGCCGTCGACGACGTCGACCTCGAGATCGCCGCAGGCGAGTTCTTCTCGATGCTCGGCCCGTCGGGGTCGGGCAAGACGACGGTGCTGCGGCTCATCGCGGGCTTCGAGCAGCCTACGAGCGGCACGATCGAGCTCTTCGGACACGACGTCACGAAGAAGGCGCCGTTCGACCGGGACGTCAACACGGTCTTCCAGGACTACGCGCTCTTCCCGCACATGTCAGTGCTCGACAACGTCGCCTACGGTCTGCGCGTGCGCGGCGTGGGCCGCGCCGAGCGCCGGGAGCGCGCCATGAAGGCGCTCACGGCGGTCCGCCTCGAGCAGATGGCCGGCCGTAAACCCGCACAGCTGTCCGGTGGGCAGCGCCAGCGCGTCGCCCTGGCCCGCGCAACGGTCGTGGCTCCCAAGGTGCTGCTCCTCGACGAGCCGCTCGGCGCCCTCGACCTCAAGCTCCGCGAGCAGATGCAGGTCGAGCTCAAGCAGATCCAGCGCGACCTCGGCATCACGTTCATCTTCGTGACGCACGACCAGGAGGAGGCGCTGACCCTCTCCGATCGCATCGCCGTCTTCCACGACGGGAAGATCGAGCAGCTCGGCACGCCGTGGGAGCTGTACGAGAAGCCGGCCTCGAGATTCGTCGCGGACTTCGTCGGCACCTCGAACCTCTTCGACGCGGAACGATCCCCCGCGCTCATCGGCCGTCGTGGCGAGCACTCGATCCGCCCAGAGAAGCTCACCCTGAGCGCGCACGCCGCCTCCGCGGCGGGCCAGCGCTCGGCCCCGGGAACGCTCGTCGAGTCGATCTACGTGGGGAGCGGCATCCGTCGCGTCGTGGATCTCGATGCCGGCCTGCGCGTCACGGTGCTCGAGCGCAACGACCGCTCGCGTGCCGCGGACGATGAGCGCGGCGACCGCGTGCACGTCACATGGGACGACGGCGATGTCGTCTCGCTCGTTCCGCCCGGCACCTGAGCCGGCGCCCGCTCCCCCGGCTGCGCGCCGGGGATCAGACCGCGGCCGAAGGCCCGGAGAACACAGCAGTCCAGCACCCGAGAGGAAGCACATCATGATGCACAAGACCCGCGCGGCGCGCGCGACCGCGGGCGCCGCGCTCGCGATCGGCGCGATCGCGATCCTGGCCGGCTGCGGCACGTCCGGCGGAGGCAGCGCAGCCCCGTCGGAAGAGGCCGACGAGCTCGGCGAGATGGAGGGTCAGGTTTCGATCCTCGCGTGGCCCGGCTACGTCGAGGACGGCACCAACGACCCCGCCGTCGACTGGGTCTCGGGCTTCGAGGAGAAGACCGGCTGCACCGTCGCAGCGAAGACGTACGGCACGTCCGACGAGGCTGTCAACCTCATGAAGACCGGCGAGTACGACGTCGTCGCGGCGTCGGGAGACGCGACGCTGCGCCTCATCGCGGCGGGCGACGTCGCCCCCGTCAACACCGACCTCATCCCGAGCTACGCCGGCGTCTACGACTTCCTCAAGGAGCAGGCCTGGAACTCGGTCGACGGTCAGTCGTACGGCGTGCCGCACGGCTACGGCGCCAATCTGCTCCTGTACAACACGGACGTCTTCACCGAGGCGCCCACGTCGTGGGACGTCGTCTTCGACAAGGCGGGCGAGAACTCGGGCAAGGTCACGGCGTACGACTCGCCGATCTACATCGCCGACGCCGCGGTGTACCTCATGGCTCACCAGCCCGACCTCGGCATCGAGAACCCGTACGCGCTCGACGAGACGCAGTTCCAGGCGGCCGTCGACCTGCTCAAGGAGCAGCGCCAGCACGTCGGCGAGTACTGGTCGGACTACCTCAAGGAGATCCAGGCCTTCCAGACCGGCGACTCAGTCGTCGGCACGACGTGGCAGGTCATCCAGAACTCCCTCGCGGCCGAGAGCGCGCCGACCGACGTCGTGCTCCCCGAAGAGGGCGCGACCGGATGGTCCGACACGTGGATGATCGCGTCCGAGGCTGCGAACCCGAACTGCGCCTACGCGTGGCTCGACTGGATCGCGAGCCCCGAGGTCAACGCGCAGGCGACCGGCTACTTCGGCGAGGCGCCCTCGAGCGACGCCGCGTGCGACTACCGCGAGGACTGCGAGGCCTACCACGCAGGTGACGCGGAGTACGCGTCGAAGATCTGGTACTGGACGACCCCGATCGCCGAGTGCGTCGACGGCCGCACCGATGTCGAGTGCGTCGACTACTCGCAGTGGACCCAGGCCTGGTCCGAGATCCGGGGCTGACCCAGCCCTGACCCGACCGCCGGGGGCGGTGACCCGAAACACCGCCCCCGGCATCTCGAGGAAAGACATGACCGACACGATCCACCTGACGCCGCCGACGCGTGCCGTGCCCGTTCCGCCGGCGTCGCCGCGTCGCCGCGTCTCGGCGTGGCTCAGCACGCACCCCCGCGCGAGGCTCGCGCTGCTGCTGAGCGCGCCGCTGTTCTGGCTCGGCGTCGTCTACATCGTCGCGCTCGTGCTGCTGCTCGTGACGGCGTTCTGGACCGTGGACTCGTTCACGGGCGAGATCGTCACGGACTGGACGCTCGACAACATCATCACGGTCGTGACGGGCACGCTCTACCAGACGGTCACGCTGCGGACCGTGGGGATCGCGCTCGCGGTCACGATCATCGACGTCGCGATCGCGCTGCCCATCGCGTTCTACATGGCGAAGGTCGCCTCGCCGCGCATGCAGCGCCTGCTCGTGATCGCCGTCCTCATGCCGCTGTGGGCGAGCTACCTCGTGAAGGCGTACGCGTGGCGGTCCGTGCTCTCGCAGGACGGGCTGCTCGAGTGGCTGCTCGCGCCTCTCGGCCTGCACACGCCGGGCTACGGCATCACCGCGACTGTCATCACACTGTCGTACCTGTGGCTGCCGTACGTGATCCTGCCCATCTACGCGGGGCTTGAGCGCGTGCCCGACTCGCTGCTCGAGGCATCCGCAGATCTCGGCGGAAAGAGCTGGCGCACCATCCGGCACGTCGTCCTGCCCCTCGCGATGCCGGCGATCATCGCGGGAACGATCTTCGCCTTCTCGCTGACGCTCGGCGACTACATCACGGTCAACATCGTCGGCGGCACGACGCAGATGCTCGGCAACCTCGTCTACACGAACGTCGGAGCCGCGAACAACCTGCCGCTCGCGGCGGCGATCGCACTCATCCCGATCGTCATCATCTTCGGCTACCTGGGTCTCGTGCGCCGCACGGGCGCCCTCGACAACCTCTAGGAGACCCCGGTGCGACTCGGAAAGTCCGCGCGCGTCACCCTCGCGATCGTCACGGGCGTCATCCTGCTGGTCGTCTACGTGCCGCTGTTCGTCGTACTCGTGAACTCGTTCTCGACCTCGACGTCGCTGACGTGGCCGCCCCCGGGCTTCACGCTCGAATGGTGGGTCAAGGCGTTCCAGTCGCAGGGAGCCATGAACGCCGTGCTCACGAGCGTGCAGATCGCGATCGTCGCGACGCTCGTCTCGATCGTGCTCGGCACGCTCCTGTCGCTCGCGCTGCAGCGGTTCGACTTCTTCGGGCGCAGCGTCGTGAACCTGCTCGTGATCCTGCCGATCGCGCTGCCCGGCATCATCACAGGCATCGCGCTGAACAACTTCTTCCGCACGATCATGGGCGTGCCGCTCTCGATCTGGACGGTCGTCATCGCCCACGCGACGTTCTGCATCGTGACGGTCTTCAACAACGCGATCGCGCGCCTGCGGCGCATGGGGATCAACCTCGAGGAGGCCTCGGCCGACCTCGGTGCGGGCGTCTGGACGACCTTCCGGCTCGTGACGTTCCCTCAGCTGCGCTCTGCGCTGCTCGCGGGCTCGCTGCTGGCGTTCGCGCTGAGCTTCGACGAGATCATCGTCACGACGTTCACGGCGGGATCGGGCGTCACGACGCTGCCGATCTTCATCCTGAACAACATGTTCCGGCCCAACCAGGCGCCGATCGTCTCGGTCATCGCCGTCGTCATGGTGCTCGTGTCGATCATCCCGATCTACGTCGCGCAGCGGCTCTCGGGGTCGGAGCAGACCCGGCGCTGATTCGGGATGCCGCGGGCCGGCCGGCATGCGGAGCCGAGGAGTTGTCCCGTCGGGAGGTCGCCACACCGCGGAATCTCCTCCGGTTGCGTCATCTCCTCCGGAGCCGTACGCGCCGAGGCTGGGCCGGGTCAGTGCGCCGTGCGCACTCCCACGAGATCGTGCACGAGCACGGCGGCGGCGCGGGCGCCCTGGCCGGCCGCGACGATGAGCTGCTGGGGACCGGGGGCAGCGGCATCCCCCGCCGCATACAGCCCCGCGACCGACGTGCGTCCCGAGCCGTCCACGACGAGGTGCCCCTCGGGGTCGCGCTCGGCGTCGATGCCCCCGAGGAAGTCCAGCGCCGGGTCCCAGTGCGGCCTGACGAACCCGCCCTCGATCTCGATGCGCGTGCCGTCGACGAGGCGGACCGCCGACACGGCGCCCTTGACGCCCTCGAGGTCGTCGATGCGGCGGCGTTCGACGATGATCCCGGATGCCGCGAGCTCGGCCTCCTCGACGGTCGAGACGACGTCGGCGCCGTTCGTGAAGACCGTGAGACGGTCGGTCCAGCGGGCGATGAGCCGCGCGCGGTCCGCGAGGTCGGGCGTCTCGCCGATCAGGGCGAGCGGGCGGTCCTGCAGCTCCCACGCGTCGCACGCGGCGCAGCTGAAGACGGTCATGCCGTAGAACGCGCGCAGGCTCGGAATCGCGGGCAGCGTCTCGCGCAGTCCTGTCGCGACGAGCACGGAGCGGGATGCCACGGCCGGCGGCGTGCCGGGACGCCGCCCCTGCACCGCAGTGATGAAGCGCAGGCCGTCGGCGCCGGGCGCCGGCAGGAGCGCACCCGCGACGCAGCGGTCGAGGATGCGGACGTTCGGGTACGCGGCGAGCTCGGCTCGTGCGAGCTTGCGCAGCTCGAGCGGCGGCAGGCCGTCGCGCGTCAGGAAGCCGTGCGAGCGCAGCGTCGCCGCGTTGCGCGGACGACCGGCGTCGAGCAGCACGACCGACGCGCGGGCGCGCCCGAGGTTGAGGGCGGCCGAGAGGCCGGCGGGGCCGCCGCCGACGATGACGACATCCGCCTGCGCGGGGCAGACCTCGGTCTCAGCCATGCTCGCCCGCCTGCGGGGGGAGTTCGGCGATGACGGGGTGGTCCTTGTGGATCACGCCGACCTTGGCCGCGCCGCCGGGCGAGCCGATGTCGTCGAAGAACTCGACGTTGGCCTTGTAGTAGTCCTGCCACTCTTCGGGCAGGTCGTCTTCGTAATAGATCGCCTCGACGGGGCACACCGGCTCGCACGCGCCGCAGTCGACGCACTCATCGGGGTGGATGTAGAGCGACCGGTCGCCCTCGTAGATGCAGTCGACGGGGCACTCGTCGATGCAGGCGCGGTCCTTGACGTCGACGCACGGCAGTGCGATGACGTACGTCATGACAACGTCAATTCACCAGCGCGCGAGATAGCGACCTGCTCGTCCCGCGGGACGACCTTGACGCGCTCCCGCGTGTGCACATGGTTCGCGCCGAGGTCGCGCTCGTGCGCGTCGAGGGCGAGCCATCCGTCCCACGTCGTGTAGGCGACCTCGCGCTCCTCGAGCAGCTCGACCACGTCTTCCTGGACGGTCGGGGCGGCCAGCAGGCCGGCGGACGCGTCGGCGACGAGGTGCGCGATCGTCTCCATCGCGTCGGACTTCGTGTGGCCGATGAGGCCGACGGGTCCGCGCTTGATCCAGCCGGTCGCGTACAGGCCGGGGATCGGCTGGGCGGCGTCCGGGCCCACGCGGCCGGAGGCTCCGCCCGACGCGTCAGCGGCGGGTGGAGTGGCCGTGGGGACCTGAACGCGTCCTTCGACGTTCGTCACGACGCCGGCCTTCGCGTCGAACGGCGCGTCGACGACGGGCGTGCCGTAGTACCCGACGGCGCGGTAGACCTGCTGCACCGGGATCTCGCGGAACTCGCCCGTGCCGCGCACGGTGCCGTCGCCGACGGGCTCGGTGCGCTCGAAGCGCACGCCCTCGACACGGCCCTCGCCGAGCACCTCGACGGGCGAGTGGTAGAAGTGCAGGTGCAGGCGGCGGCTCGCTCCGGTCGACTCGCGGTCGCGCCAGCTGTTGAGCACGCGCAGCATGACCTTGAGCTGGTTGTTGGGAGCCTTCGCGGGATCGGCGTCTGCGAAGTCCTCGTCGTGCACGACGATGTCGACGTTCGGCACCTCGCCGAGCTCGCGCAGCTCGATCGGGGTGAACTTGATGTCGCCGGGGCCGCGGCGTCCGAAGACGTGCACGTCGGTCACGGCCGAGGCCTCGAGGCCCGCCAGCACGTTGTCGGGGATCTCGGTCGGGCGCAGGTCGACGGCGTGCTTCGCGAGGATGCGGGCGACGTCGAGCGCGACGTTGCCGTTGCCGATCACGGCGACCTCGGCGGCGTCGAGCGGCCACTCCGTCGGGACGTCGGGGTGACCGTCGAACCACGAGACGAAGTCGGCGGCGCCGTAGGAGCCGGACAGGTCGATTCCGGGGATGTTCAGCGCGGCATCCCGGATCGCACCCGTCGCGAGGACGACGGCGTCGTACCGCTCGTGCAGCTCGCCGAGCGAGATGTCGCGGCCGACCTCGATGTTGCCGAGGAAGCGGATCGTGCCCTCGCCGAGCATCTCGTGCAGCGAGTTCACGATGCCCTTGATGCGCGGGTGGTCGGGCGCGACGCCGTAGCGGATCAGGCCGTAGGGCGCGGGGAGCGACTCGAAGAGGTCGATCGCAACCGAGCCGCCGGCCTCCCGGACGGTGTTCGCGAGGATGTTGCCGGCGTAGATGCCGGCGGGACCTGCGCCGACGATCGCGACGCGGAGCTGGAGGGCCGAGGAGTTCTGCACGGTCACAGCGGGGCTGCCTTTCAGAGGATGGGCTCGGACGGCTGGACGGATGCCGCGAGCTCGGAGGGTGCATAGGGGCTGAGGGCGGCGACGTCGCCGACGACGACGACGGCGGGGGAGCGGATGCCGCGCACGGCGGCCTGCGCCGCGATCGTGCCGAGCGTTCCGACGGTGACGCGCTGGCGCGGGCCGAAGCCGTCCTCGACGATCGCGACGGGGCAGTCCGCCCCGCGCTCGCCACGGGCGAGGGTGATCGCGGCGTGCGCGAGCGTCCCGACGCCCATGAGGAGGACGACGGTGTGGTCGCGGCCGCCGCCGAGCTCGCGGATCTGGTCGTGACCCGTGACGACGGTGAAGGCCGTCGCGATTCCGCGGTGCGTGAGCGGGATGCCGGCGATCGCGGGGACCGAGATGGCGCTCGTGACTCCCGAGACGACCTCGACGTCGACGCCCGCCTGGCGGCAGGCCTCGAGCTCTTCGACGCCGCGGCCGAAGATGTACGGGTCGCCGCCCTTGAGGCGCACGACTTTCTTGCCGTCGCGCCCGAGCTGGACCAGGAGCGCGTTGATGGCGTCCTGCGGGACGGCGTGGTGGCCGGGGAGCTTGCCGACGTCGACGACCTCGGCACGCAGCTGCACGCCTTCCGCGGCGAGTCCGTCCAGCACCGCGCGGGCCCCGAGACGGTCGGCGACGATGACGTCTGCGCCCTCGAGCGCCCGCAGGCCGCGGACGGTGAGCAGCCCCGGGTCGCCGGGGCCGGCTCCCACGAGCCAGACCTTGCCGGGGCCCACGCGCCCGGAGGCTCCGCGCGACGCGTCAGCGTCGTGTGGAGGGGGCGTGGGGATCATCGCCCGCTCCCCGTCACGAGGAGGCCGCGGCGTTTGAGCATGCGGCGCTCGATCGGTCCGAAGAAGACGAGCTCGATGAGCACGCCGATCGCGAGGATGAGGATGATCGTCGCGAGGACGCCCGCGAGGTCGGCGAGCTCGCGCGACTGCTGCAGCATCGAGCCGAGGCCGAAGCCGATCGTGCCGCCCACCGCGATGATCTCGGCGGCCATGAGCGAGCGCCACGAGAACGCCCAGCCCTGCTTGAGCCCCGCGACGTAGCCGGGGAGTGCGGCGGGCATGATGACGGCGGTCGCGAGCTGCCAGCGCGAGGCGCCGAGGACCGTGCCGACACGGCGCAGCTGCGGCGGCACCTGGTCGATGCCCGCGATGAGGCCGTTGACGATCGACGGGATGGCGCCCATGAGGATGACGAAGTAGACGGTTGCGTCCGAGAGGCCGAACCAGATGATGGCGGCGGGCACCCATGCGACCGAGGGCAGCACCTGCAGGCCGGAGATGATGGGGCCGACGGCGCGGCGGATGGGCCGCACCTCGGCCAGCAGCAGGCCGATCGGCGTGCCGACGATGATCGCGATGATGAAGCCGACGACACCGCGCTCGAGGCTCGTGACGACGGCCTCCTGCAGGCGTCCGGCATTCCACGCGTCGCCCATCGCCGTCCACACGGCGAGGGGGCTCGGCACCTTGTCGGGGCGCGGCTCGGCGATGACGATGTACAGCTGCCACGCGACGATCAGGAGGATGACGAAGACGATGGGGGGCACGACGCTCGCGGCGATGCGGCGCCAGCGGCTCTGCTCGGTCGCGGCATCCGTCTGCAGGCGGTCGAGGCCCGCCGAGAGGCTGCGCAGCTCGTCGCCGCCCTGGGCGGAGGCGTCGGCGAGGGTCGGTGAGGGGGTCTCAAGCGGCATTGCGGCGGATCTCCTTACGCAGCTGCTCTGTGATCTCCACCGAGAGGGCCGCGACCTCGGGCGACTCGATGCGCCGGCCCGTCGTCTTGGAGATGCGCCATTCCTGCACGACGCGGCCGGGACGGCTCCCGAGCAGCACGACGCGCTGCCCGAGGCGTGCGGCCTCGCGCACGTTGTGGGTCACGAAGACGATCGTGCGCCCCGTCGCGCGCCAGACGCGCTCGAGCTCTTCGTGCAGCAGGTCGCGCGTGATGGCGTCGAGGGCCGCGAACGGCTCGTCCATCAGCAGGACGGGCCGGTCCTGCGCGAGGGCGCGGGCGAGCGCGACGCGCTGGCGCATGCCGCCCGAGAGCTCGTGCGGGCGCTTCTCGGCGGCATCCGCGAGGTTGACGGTGTCGAGAAGCGTGAGCGCCTTCTCGCGACGCTCGGCGCGCGGCACGCCGCGCAGGCGGAGCGCCAGCTCGACGTTGCGGCGCGCCGTGAGCCAGGGCATGAGCGCCGACTCCTGGAACATGACGGCCGAGCCTCCGGCCGGCGTCTGGATCTCGCCGGCCGAGGGCAGCTCGAGGCCCGCGACGAGGTTCAGCAGCGTCGACTTGCCGCAGCCGGACGCGCCGAGCAGGCACACGAACTCCCCCGGTGCGATATCGAGCGAGACGTCCTCGAGCACGACGGGACCCGTGCCGAACCGCTTCGTGACGTGCGAGATGCGCACGGCGGGCGGAGGAGGCGGCGCCGGGGCGAGGACGGGCGTGACGCCGTCGAAGCTCGGCGCGAAGTCGCTCGCGCCGTGGGACCGCGGTGCCGCGCCGCCGAGAGGCGACGCGACACCGGCGGACCCGCTGACGGGTGTCGTCACGGAGTGTCCTCACCGAGGCCGGCGGCCGATACGGGCTCTTCGCCCGCAGCCGCCAGGATGCCGTTGAGCAGTCGCAGGTCGAAGAGGCCCTCGATCGAGCCCTCCTTCTGCGTGCCCGCCTGCAGTCCGTTCGCGACGAGCTGCTCGAACGTGTCGGCGTGCGGGTCGACCGCGAACGTCACGTGCTCGAGCGCGCGCGTGATGACCTCGTCGGCGATCGTCTTGCCCGTGTCGGCCTCGAGCTTCGCGTTGATGACGTCGGCGACCTCGTCGGGGTGCTCCGCGATCCAGTCGACCGAGGCGACGTGCCCCTGCAGCAGCTCCTCGACGACGTCCGGGTGCTCCTCGAGGAATTCGGCGCGCACGAGCAGGACGGTCGTCGGGAACTCGCCGTCCTTCCACAGGTCGGCCTCGTCCTGGAGGACGTGGGCGCCCGCCTCGACGATGAGCCGCGAGACCCAAGGCTCGGGCAGCCAGGCGCCGTCGAGGTCACCCGACTGGAAGAGCGTCAGGGTCTGCGCGTTCTCGGTCGGAGTGATGCTCACGTCGCCGCCACCCGTCGTGTCGGTCTCGTAGCCCTCGTCCTCGAGCCACACGCGCAGCGCGACATCCTGCGTGTTGCCCAGCTGCGGCGTCGCGAGCGTCGTGCCCGCGAGGTCGGCGGGGGTGTCGATGCCGTCTGCGACGACGAGCGCCGCTCCACCGGTCGCGGCGCCCGCGATGATGCGCGCGGACTCGCCGGCGGACTGGATGAAGGTGTTGATCGACGGGTTCGGACCGATGTAGGTCGCGTCGATCGCACCGGCCGTGAGCGCCTCGATCGCCGCGGGACCCGCGTTGAAGATCGACGTCGTGACGTCGACGTCGCCGAGGGCGTCCTCGAAGAGGCCCTCCTGCAGGCCGACGAGGGCCGGCGCGTGCGTGACGTTCGCGAAGTAGCCGAGACGCAGCTCGGTGACAGAGGGCGCGCTGTCGGCGGGGGTGTCGACGGATGCCGTGCTCACGCCCGAGGCGCAGCCTGCCATCATCATGCCGATCAGTCCCAGGGTGGTGATCGTCGTCGCTGTGCGAATGGTGTTCACTGTGTCGCCTCCTTCATTCGGCGTGGATGGGGTGGGTGGAGCGCGTGCAGCCGGTCAGGCCCGCACGATGCCGGCGGCGAGTGTCGCGCCGTCGGACGGATGGATGACGAGGAACGAGCCGCCGGCGCGGTTCTCCTCGTACGACTCGAGAGGCAGGTCGGACGCGAGCCGCAGCGTCGCGTGGCCGATGTCGTTGGTCTCGAGCAGCTCGGCGGGTTCGTAGGCGAGCGTGTCGAGGTCGCGGCGCGCGTCGATCGCCGACACGAGCGCCTGGACCGTGCTCGTGCCGTGCTTGACGAGCACGCGGGTGCCGGGGCGCAGGGCGCGCGCGTCGAGCTGGAAGAGCTCCGCCGAGACGTCGCGCGAGCCAGACGGCAGGGTTCCGGATGCCGCGATGACGGCGCCGCGCGCGGCGTCGACCTCGGCCCCGAGCTGCAGGGCGATCGACTGCGGCGCGTGCGCCTCGAGGACAGTGGCGCCGGCGACCTCGATGCCCGTCACGACAGTCTCGACGCCGGACGGGAACACCGTGACGGCATCGCCCACGCGCACCGAGCCGGACGAGATGCGGCCCGCGAACGCGCGGTAGTCGCGGTAGCGCTCCGCGAGCTCAGGGTCGGCCGCGAGCTCGGGCGCGAGCCCGCCCTGCGGTCGCAGCACGAGCTGGACGGGCAGGCGGAAGGGCTCGAACTCGGTCTCCAGCTCGTCGGCCGCCGGGAGCTGTTCGAGCAGCTCGAGCAGCGCGGGGCCGTCGTACCAAGGCGTGCGCTCGGAGCGGTCGACGATGTTGTCGCCCTCGAGCGCCGAGACGGGCAGGACGTGCACGCCCGCGATGCCGAGCTCGGCCGTCACGGTGCGCACCTGCTCGGCGACCGGCGCGTAGGACTCCTCGGAGTAGCCGAGCAGGTCGATCTTGTTGACCGCGACGATGACGTGCGGCACGCGCAGGAGGGCGACGACGGCGAGGTGGCGCCGCGTCTGCTCGAGCACGCCCTTGCGGCCGTCGATGAGGACGATGACGGCGTCCGCCGTCGTCGCGCCCGTGACCATGTTGCGCGTGTACTGCACGTGGCCGGGGCAGTCCGCGAGCACGAAGCTGCGCGCACCCGTCGAGAAGTAGCGGTAGGCGACGTCGATCGTGATGCCCTGCTCGCGCTCGGCGCGCAGGCCGTCGGTCAGGAGGGCGAAGTCGAACGCGCCGTGCGCGAAGCCGCGCTCGGCCGACGTGCGCGCGACCTGCTCGAGCTGGTCGGCGAGGATCGCCTTCGAGTCGTGCAGCAGGCGGCCGACGAGCGTCGACTTGCCGTCGTCGACGGATCCCGCCGTCGCGAAGCGGAACAGCGTCCCGGTCTCGAGTGTCGTCGACATCAGAAGTACCCGTCCTTCTTGCGGTCCTCCATGGCGGCCTCCGAGAGCCGGTCGTCGGCTCGCGTCGCGCCGCGCTCGGTGAGCGTCGTGCGCGCCACCTCGGAGACGATGGATGCCACGTCCGCGGCATCCGACTCGACAGCACCCGTGCAGCTCATGTCGCCGACCGTCCGGTAGCGGACGGTGCGCAGTTCGATCGTCTCGTCGGGCCGCGGGGGCGAGACCTCGCCCACGGCGCGCCACATGCCGTCGCGGGCGTAGACCTCGCGCTCGTGCGCGAAGTAGAGGGGAGGAAGCGGGATCTGCTCGCGCTCGATGTAGCGCCAGATGTCGAGCTCGGTCCAGTTCGAGATGGGGAAGGCGCGCACGTGCTGACCCGGCGTGTGGCGGCCGTTGTACAGGCTCCACAGCTCGGGGCGCTGGTTGCGCGGATCCCACTGCCCGAACTCGTCGCGCAGCGAGATGATGCGCTCCTTGGCGCGGGCCTTGTCCTCGTCGCGGCGTGCGCCGCCGACCACGGCGTCGTGCTTGCCCGCCGCGATCGCGTCGAGAAGCGGGAGCGTCTGCAGCGGGTTGCGCGTGCCGTCCGCGCGCTCCTGCAGGCGGCCGTCGTCGATGTAGTCCTGCACGCGGGCGACTTCGAGACGGATGCCGAGGCGCTCGACCGTCTCGTCGCGGAACGCGATGACCTCGGGGAAGTTGTGCCCCGTGTCGACGTGCAGCACGGGGAAGGGCACCTTGCCCGGGAAGAACGCCTTCGTCGCGAGGTGGAGCACGACGACGGAGTCCTTGCCGCCCGAGAAGAGCAGGACGGGCCGCTCGAACTCCGCGACGACCTCGCGGATGATGTGGATGGCCTCGGCCTCGAGCAGATCGAGCGTGCCCAGACGCGCGGGCGCCGTGGTCGCGGTCGTCGTGTCGGTGTCGGTCATTCGTGGAGCCCGCATTCCGTCTTCGAGAGGCCGGCCCAGCGGCCCGACCGAGGGTCTTCGCCCGGTGCGACGGGCTTCGTGCACGGCTCGCAGCCGATCGAGGGGTAGCCGAACCCGACGAGCAGGTTGACGGGAGCCTTGTGCGCTGTCGCGTAGGCGAGCACGTCGTCGAAGCTCCACGCCGCGACGGGGTTCACCTTGACGAGTCCGTTGCGCTCGTCCCACGTCACGAGCGGCGTGTTGGTGCGGGTGGGCGCCTCGTCGCGGCGCACACCGGTGAACCACACCTCGTAGCCTCCGAGCGCCTCCTGCAGGGGCGCGACCTTGCGGCGCGCGCAGCACAGGCCCGGGTCGCGCTCGAAGAGCTTGGCGCCGAACTCGGCGTCCTGCTCGGCGACGGTCTGGTCGGGCGTGATGTCGACGATCCGCACGTCGAGCGCGCGCTGCACCTCGTCGCGCGTCGCGTACGTCTCGGTGAAGTGGTAGCCCGTGTCGAGGAAGAGCACGTCGACGCCGGCGAGCTGCTCGGCGACGAGGTGCGGCAGAGCGGCGTCGGCCATCGAGCAGGCGACGGCTGCGGCATCCGTCCCGAAATTGCGGGCGACCCACGCGACGACCTCGGCAGCGGATGCCTCGTGGTCGGTCAGGCTGCCGAGTTCGAGGTTTCCCTGCTCGGCGAGGGCCGCGAGCTCTTCGTGCGAGCGCTTGACGGCGACGCGAGGGGCGAGTGAAACGGTCACTGGAGGGCCTCCTCGTCGGCGCGGTGGGCCCATTCGGCGAAGGTCTCGTCCGCCGCGACGTCGCGCTCGGCGAGGAATCGCTTCACGACGCGCTCGGTGTAGTCGGCGATGCCGTCCGCCGCGACCTTGAGGCCGCGCACGGTGCGGCCGAGGCCCGCCTCGTCGCGGTCGGCGCTCGCGAGGCCGCCGCCGAGGTGCACCTGGTAGCCAGGGACCTGCTCGCCGTCGATCGTGACGAGCTGACCCTTGAGGCCGATGTCGGCGGTCTGGATGCGGGCGCACGAGTTGGGGCAGCCGTTGACGTGCAGCGCGATCGGGTGCGGCAGGTCGAACTTCTCGAGACGCTTCTCGAGGTCGAGCACGGCCGCCGTCGCGTAGGCCTTCGTCTCGACGATGGCGAGCTTGCAGAACTCGATGCCCGTGCACGCGATCGTGCCGCGGCGGATGAGGCTCGGGCGGGCCTGGAGGCCCAGCTCGTCGAGGCCTGCGACGAGCGACTCGACGCGGTCCTCGGGGATGTCGAGGATGACGACCTTCTGGTGCGGCGTCGTGCGCAGGCGCGTCGAGCCGTGCGCCTCGATGAGGTCGGCGAGCTTCGCGAGGCTCGGACCCGAGATGCGCCCGACGATGGGCGTCGCGCCGATGTAGAAGCGGCCGTCCTTCTGCTTGTGGACGCCGACGTGGTCACCGTGCGTCTTGGGCTTCGGTGCAGCGGGGCCGTCAGGCAGGGCGTAGCCGAGGTACTCGTCCTGCAGCACCTGGCGGAACTTCACGGGTCCCCACTCGGCGAGCAGGAACTTCAGGCGCGCCTTGTTGCGGAGGCGGCGGTAGCCGTAGTCGCGGAAGATCTGCGCCACTCCGTGCCACGCCTCTGCGACCCGCTCGGGCGAGACGAACACGCCGAGGCGCTCCGCGAGGGCGGGGGTCGTCGAGAGGCCGCCGCCGACCCAGAGGTCGTAGCCCACACCGAGCTCGGGGTGGTCGACGGCGACGAACGCGACGTCGTTGATCTCGTGCACGACGTCCTGGCTGGGGTGGCCCGTGATGGCCGACTTGAACTTGCGGGGGAGGTTCGCGAGCGACTCGTCGCCGATGAAGGTCGAGGTGATCTCGTCGATCTGCGCCGTCGGGTCGATGAGCTCGTCCGCCGCGATGCCCGCGACGGGCGAGCCGAGGATGACGCGCGGGACGTCGCCGCACGCCTCGGTCGTCTGGAGGCCGACGGCCTCAAGGCGGCGCCAGATCTCGGGGATGTCTTCGACGCGGATCCAGTGCAGTTGGATGTTCTGGCGGTCGGTCAGGTCGGCGGTGTCGCGGCCGAACTCGGTCGAGATCCCCGCGACGACGCGCAGCTGCTCGGTCGTGAGTTGCCCGCCGTCGATGCGGACGCGCAGCATGAAGTACTCGTCCTCGAGCTCGTGCGGCTCGAGGGTCGCGGTGCGGCCGCCGTCGATGCCGGGCTTGCGCTGCGTGTAGAGGCCCCACACGCGGAAGCGGCCGTGCAGGTCGGTCGGGTCGATCGAGGCGAAGCCGCCCTTCGAGTACGTCTGCTCGATGCGCTCGCGGACGCTCAGGCCGTTGTCGACCTGCTTCCACTCCTCATTGCCGTTGAGGGGCGTCGTGCCGTCGATCTTCCACTGCCCGTTGGGGCGCGTGGACGGGCGGGGCGGACGTGCGCGTGCTCCCTCGGGGCGCGGCGGCGTTGCACGCGTGTCGGTGTCGCTGATGCTCACGGTAGGCCTCCGGTCATCCCGGGCATGCCCGGGCGCAGACTCTAGCGAGTCCACTCCCGCGAGAGTAGAAGCGGCGCCTTCGGAGACCTATCCGAGCGTCAAGCGACGTTAAGTTGCGTAACGGGGCGTCACACAGGTTGCATCGGGCCCATTTCCCGGACTCGGTCCAGAAAATGCAGGCCACCCGGTGCGGATATCCGCTTCGCGTGGGGATCTTCCCTCAAGGTGGACAGAGGTGTACGGTCCACGCCATCACCACAACGAAGTGGAGAACCCGATGACTCGCCTCATCTCCACCATGACAACGCTCGTCCTCCTCGTTTCGCTGACGATCTTCAGCTCGCCGCCGATGGCCTACGCAACGGGAACGGGGGTCGTCGACGGGTCGGTCTCGGTGCCGGCAGGTGCGAGCCTTGCGTCGGTGCGCGTCCACCTCAGAGACTTGTCCGATGCTCTCATCGGCGAGGCGACCCCCGACGGCACTGGTGCATACAAGTTTGCTGAGGTGCCGGAAGGCACCTACATCGTCCGGTTCATGTACGTGGGACAAGAGCCGATCCTGAGCGAGTTCGCGGGAAATTCCTACCGGAGGGATGCCGCGAAGCTGACGATCGTCAAAGGCGGAGGAACGAGTCATGAGGATGCAGCGCTGGAGCGCGGCGCGTCCCTGCGAGTGAACCTCCTCGATGCGTTCGGTCCCGTCGGCCCACCTGCATCTCTGGGAATCGAACTCGTTGGCCAAACGCCCGACCCGCAGACCCTGAACCCCGTCTACATGACCCTCGTGGCCGGCGTTTACGTTTCGTCGAAGTTGGAGCCCGGGGTCTACCGGCTCGTCGGTTCGGGGGACCGATGGCGAGTCACTTATCAGAACTTCGTGGTCGGCCCGGGATCGGACACGCCATCAACGCTCTTCGTAGCGCCCGGCACTGCAAGAGAGATCGACTTCACGTTGGCCACATTGGGAATCGTGCAAGGATCCGTGTCGGTGTCCACACCAACGGGCCCGCTCCCGTTCCGCGGATTTGCACACCTCGTCCCACTCGGGACGGCCTCCGTCGACGACATACCCGATGTCGGTGGGATTCCCGTCGAGAATGGCAGGTTCACGTACGTCGCGCCGGTCCAAGGAACATTCACGCTGTTCTTCGGGAGCTCCCCGGACTTCAAGACTCCGCGGATCTACTGGCCAGGCACCCGCGACGCAACTCTCGCAGCGACCATCGAAGTCGTCGATGGCAAGGTCAGCGATGTCGGTGAGACGGTCATCGAGCAAGGGGGACTTCTGTCGGGAACCGTCCTACGGAAGGACGCGAATGGCACGTCCGTGCCCTCGTCCGCGGACGTGGAGTTGTGGAAGCTGGACGACACCGGCCATTACGGCTTCTACTCGCGGAAACATACAGATTCCAGCGGCGGTACGGGTGCGCTCATCGTTGAAACCGGGACCTATGCGATCCGGGCGAAGCCCGATGCCGCCAGTCCTTTGTTGGGCGCGGAGTGGCACACGGATGCACGCTACTTCGCTGATCGGATCGATGTCGTGGTCGCGGCGGGGGAGAGTGTCGAGTTCCAGGACATCGTGCTGGAGGAGCGGTATTTCGATGTGTCGCGGATCGCGGGTGCGAACAGGTTTGAGACCGCGGCCGAAATCAGCAAGCTTGTCATCCCGGCGGGTCAGCGCGCGCCGGTCGTCTATCTGACGAACGCGTTCAACTTCCCCGATGCGCTTTCGGCGGGGCCGGCTGCGATTCGCGCGGGCGGGGTCATCCTCTCGACGGATCCGCTCAACCTGCCGACCGCGATCGGCGACCGGCTCTCGGAGCTCGATCCTTCGCGCGTGGTGATCCTGGGGGACGAGAGATCCGTGTCGAAGGCAGTGGAACAAGCGGTGCGGGCGCGGGTGCCGGGAGCGCAGATAGACCGGTTGGGTGGCGCGAGCCGTTACGCGACAGGGGAACTCATCGTGCGTGACGCGTTCGCCGGAACCGGTTCGCCGCATGCCATCATCGCTACGGGCTGGAACTACCCGGATGCGCTGGCTGCGGGTCCGGCGGCCGGGCTGGGTGACGCGCCGGTGATCCTCGTCGACGGCAAGAGCGGTCTCAACGGGGCGTCGCTCACATTGCTCCGTGATCTCGGAGTCACTGACGTCGTGATCGTCGGCGGGCTGCCCTCCGTAGGTGCGCAGCTCGAGGCCGGGTTGGTCGCGGAACTCGGCGCTGCGAACGTCACACGGCTCGCGGGTGCTAACCGCTACGAGACCGCGGTACTCATCAATGACCATTTCTTCGCCGACTCCGATTATGCGTTCCTCACGACAGGGCAGAACTTCGCCGATGCGCTGACCGGTGGACCGCTCGCGGGGTCGTTCGGGGCGCCTCTCTACCTCTCGACGCCGGACTGCATCCCCGCGAGTGCGGGCGACGCGATGTGGTTCAAGAACGTGGTGGCGATCCAGCTCTACGGCAGCACCGCGTCGCTCAGTGCCGACGTCGAAGACCTCTGGACGTGCTGACGTGGGACGCGTCAACTGACCGGACGCTTGCTCAGCGACGCCGACATATCGTTCCAGGATGCTGCAGACGTCCATTCTCACCATCGCGAAATCCCTCTCATCCACAGGTGCTCCGCGAGCAGCGGACACTCGTGTACGGTTCCGTGAAATACCCGCTCCCAGACTGAAGTGGATACGAAGATTACTCGCCTCATCTCCGCTGTCGCCGCGCTCGCCGCGGCGACGGTCCTCATCGCCAGCGCTCCGCTCGCAGCGTCGGCCGCACCCAATCCTCCAGCCGTGCCTGAACGCGGGGCATCGGACTCGGGTCCCACGACCAACTCTCGGGTGGCCGCTGCCTCTGGGATCCTCATCGTTCCCGTATACACGCGCCTGACCGCTGGTGGGATGCCGACGCCTGCTCCCGTGCCATCCAGCGTCGACATCCGTCTCTGGAAGCTCAACGCAGCGGACGATCTGTATTACCTGCAGCCCGAGAGCCCAGGACCGAGCCGGTGGTCCCCGCGCGGCGATGGAGTCTCGTGGCAGGCGTCGGTGGACGAGGGGACGTACATCGTGCAGTTCCGCCCGGCTGCGGCATCGGAACTCGGTTGGGAGTACTACGACGACTCGCCGTATTTCGGCGAAGGCACGCCCGTCGTGGTCGTCGGCGGAGCTGAGACGAAGCTCGACGACGTCATCCTCGACCCGCGCCTCTTCGACACCTGGCGCCTCGCGGGGACGAACCGTTTCGAGACGGCAGTCGAGATCAGCAAGCAGCTCTACGGTCCCGGTGACCACGCCCCCGTCGTCTACGTGACGAACGCCTTCAACTTCCCCGACGCGCTGGCCGCCGGTCCGGCGGCGATCCGCGCGGGAGGCGCAATCCTCTCCACGGATCCGCAGTACCTTCCACAGGTCGTCAGCGACCGCCTCGGCCAGCTCGCCCCTGCACGTGTTGTCATTCTGGGCGATACCAAATCGGTGTCTGGTGCCGTCGAGGCGACGATTCGCCAGCTTCTGCCGACAGCCGACGTCGACAGGCTCGGCGGCGACTCCCGGTACGCGACGGCGGACCTCATCGTTCGAGACGCCTTCCTGGCCACTGGGACGACGCACGCTGTGATCGCCACCGGGAACAATTACCCTGACGCGCTCGCCGCCGGCCCTGCGGTAAGTGTGGCCGACGCGCCGGTGATCCTCGTGAACGGGCATGGCGGGCTAGACGACCGCACCCGTGCACTCCTCGACGACTTGGGTGTAGTGGATGCCGTCATCGTCGGGGGTCTGCCCTCCGTAAACTCACAGCTTGAAGCCGAGCTGCGCTCGCAGCTGGGCTCTGCCCACGTCGCTCGGCTGGCAGGAGCCGACCGCTACGAGACGGCCGCGCTCATCAATGACTTCTACTTCGCTGAGTCGGACGTTGCCTTCCTCACGACGGGCGCGAACTTCGCCGACGCTCTCACGGGTGGGCCTCTTGCCGGCGCGTACGGCGCGCCGCTCTATCTGTCGTCAGCGGACTGTATCCCCGACCCGGCGGCAGATGCCCTCTGGGACAAGCAAGTGGCCGGCATCTTCATCTTCGGCGGCTACCCGTCGCTGAGCCCCGCTATCGACGCGCTCGCGACCTGCTGACATTCAGGGAGAGGGTGGGGTTATCGGGTCGAGGATCCCGGCGCCTCCCCCTCTCCGGGCGGGTCGCCGTCTTGCGACCGCCAGCCCGACTCAACGACCGTGTTAGCGTCACTCCACGCTCTCATTCCGACTGGAGCGAAGGGAGCGTGAGCGCCGTGCCGCGGACCGTTCTTGCCATTTTCGCGCTCGTGATCATCGCCTCCTTCGCAGGTTTCGCAGGTCGAGCCCCAGCGGCATACGCCGCTGACGCCCCTGCTCTCCAGTCGCCAGGCTCGATCGAGGGTGCAGTGACAGTCCGCTCGCAAGGAGCGGTGACGGCTGCCTGGGGTAACGCGTACTTGTACGCGGCAAAGGGTGAGCATGGCGAGTGGGAGAGCCTCGGCGGCAACACCTGGCTTCGAGCGGACGGGACTTACACGATCGACAACGTCGCCCCCGGTGACTACAAGGTCGTTCTTGAAGTCGAAGGAACTCCCTCGACTTTCGTGGGCGGTGCGATGGACGTCGACTCGGTCGGCGCGGACATCATCCACGTGGCGCCGGGGCAGAAGGTAGTCGGGATCGATCTCGAGCTGCAGGCTTACGCATCGATGGAGGCCGACGTCGCGGCGACGGACGGCAACGGGTCGAGCCTTCTTGCCGCCGGTTACACGTTCCTGTGGCGGCTCGATGAATTCACCGGATCGTACGAGATGGCGCTGAATGGCAGTCAGTCGATCACGGAAGGCCATGTCGATGTTCCGCAGTTGCCGGCGGGAACCTACGCTGCGCAATTCCAGGCTGACCCGCGGTCGGGGATCGGCGCCGAGTACTACCTCGACGCGCGACTGTTCGGGGATCGGACGGACTTCGTCATCGAGCCTGGGATGCACTTCGACCTCGGTCAGGTGACCCTTGGACCGCGCTACTTCGACGTCGATCGACATGCAGGACCAGATCGGTTCGCGACGGCGGTGGAGATCAGTCGCCAGATCGTTCCCATGGGTGAGCGGGCTACGGTCGTCTACGTCACGAATGCCTACAACTTCCCCGATGCACTTGCCGCCGGCCCAGCTGCGATCCGCCAGGGCGGGGTGATCCTCTCAACCGATCCGTCCGCCCTTCCTGCGATCGTCGCGGATCGCCTCGTTGAGCTTGACCCGCACCGCGTCGTCATTCTCGGCGACGCGAACTCGGTGTCCTCGAATGTCGAGGCCACAGTGCGCAGACTGGTTTCGGATGACGCGGAGGTGCTGCGCCTGGGAGGTGCTGATCGTTACGCAACTGCCGACCTTATCGTCCGGGATGCCTTCGGCTCGGCGGGAGCCACGCATGCCCTGATAGCTACAGCCCGCAACTACCCGGACGCGCTCGCCGCGGGTCCAGCGGCGGGGGCGTACGACGCGCCCGTCATCCTTGTCGATGGGCAGGCGGGCCTGGACGACCGGACCCGCACGATTCTGCATGACCTGGGCGTCACGAGGGTGTTCATCGTCGGGGGCGTCCCGTCGGTCGGCAGTCGGCTGCAGAATGACCTCAATGGTGAATTCGGCGCGGACGCCGTGTCGAGATACGCAGGAGCCGATCGCTACGAGACGGCGAGCATCGTCAGCGGGTTGCTCATCGGCCAGAGCGACCACGCATTCGTGACAACAGGCGCGAACTATGCCGATGCCCTGACCGGTGGGCCGCTGGCGGGCGCCCTCGGCGCCCCGCTCTACCTCGCGTACTCGGGATGCGTACCGCCGGCAGTGATGGACGGAATTGTCATCAAGCAGGTCGCGTCAATCAATCTGTTCGGGAGCGAAGCCTCACTCGGTCGGCCGGTCGAGGAACTCGTCACCTGCTGAGACGCCTCGTGCTTCCGCTCAGCCGGAGAGGGCCGAGCGATAGCGGTCGATGACGAGGTCGACGAGGGATGCCGCGGGCGCGTCGTCGTCGAGCAGCGGGCGTGCGACGGGCGAGGTGCCCGAGAGGCGCACAGCGAGGTCATGGAAGTACCCGGGCGCGAGCAGGTAGTTCGCGACGACGACGCGACCGGATGCCGCGGCCTGCGCCGCCGCGACGGCTTCGCCGAGGCGGGGGTCGGCGGCGGCGAGGAAGCCGACGCCGACGTCGCGGCGGAGGCGCTCGCCGAGCATCCGCCCGATCGCGCGGCAGTCCTCATTGGCCCGATCGTCGCTCGAGCCGGCGACGGCGAGCACGAGGTCGTCGCCGTCCGTCAGGTCGAGCGGAGCGAGCCGCTCGATAAGGGTGTCGACGAGGCGCGCGTCCGGCCCGAGTGCCGGGGCGATCGTGATGTCGCCGCGGCCCGCGATCTGCTCCTTGAGGTCGACGCGCACGTGGTAGCCCGCCGAAAGGAGGAGCGGCACGATGACGACGGGAGCGCCGTCGGGAAGGGCGTCGAGGGATGCCGCGACATCCGGCTGCTGAACATCCACATGTCCGAGCCGGACGGTGACATCGGGCAGGCGCGCGGCGACGGCGTCGACGAGGGCAGCCACGGCGGCCTGCCCCTCGGGGGACGCGGTGCCGTGCGAGATCGCGAGGAGGGCGGGAGGCGTCATGCCGCCATTCTGCCGTGCCCGCGGGCACCGCCGGTTCTCGCTCCCACCCCGTCGCTGAGCCGGCCGAAGCGTCGTGCCCGAGGGCGTGGAGTCGCCGAACGACCCCTCGGCGGACACGGGACCGTGCGGCAAAGGGTGAGTCGGCGTCGGGTGCCGCGCGTTGACGCGGCATGTCCTCACCCCGTAGGGCTGGTGGCTCGGGTTTGGGGTGAGTTGGCGTCGGGTGCCCTGCGTCGATGCGGCATGGGCTCACCCTGTCCGGGCGGGTGGCTCGGGTTTGGGGTGGGTCGGCGTCGGGTGCTGCGCGGTGATGCGGCGTGTCCTCACCCCGTAGGGCCGAGTGGCGGCCATCGCGGCCGCTGAGGCTGCCGAAGTGCCGTCCTGGGAGACAGGCGGTCCCCGGGCGACCCGTGAGAAGGGGCCGGCCCGGGGACCGGGTGAAGCGGAGTCCGCTCAGCCGCGCTCGGCCGCGCCGCGCGCGTAGCCGGCATCGAAGCCGCGCTCGTAGGCGTGCTCCGATCCCTGCGGGCGCTCGCCGTGGCCGGGACGCTCGCCGTGGCCGTGGTGTCCGCCGCCGTGGTGGCCGTGGTGCGGGCCGCCGTGACGGCCTTCGTGCCACTCGCCGTGCCACTCGCCGTGCCCGTGACCGTGCCCGCACTCGTGCTCGGCCGCGTGCCCATAGCCGCGCTCCTGTCCGTGCCACGGCGCGAACCCGCGCGCGAAGCCCGGACCGAACCCGGAGCCAGGACCGAAGCCCGGACCGAACCCGGACCCGAAGCCCGCGCCGCGCTCGAATCCGCGACCGGGACCGAAGCCGCGGCGTCCGCGCGGGCCGAAGGGCGAGGCATCCTCGCTCCAGCCGAGTTCGCGTGCGATCGCCTCGAGGGAGGTCATCGTCGTCGCGAAGTCCTCGGGCGAGACAGCGCCTGCGGCGCGTCCGCGGATGTCGCCGACGAGGCTCGCGAGCCGCTCCTTGGCGGCGCGCCCTTCGTCGGTGAGGGTCCAGGTGCCGTCGCCGGCCTGGTCGACCCAGCCGCGGCGCTCGAGCCCTGCGAGGCGCTTGCCGCGGCGGGCGAGGCGCTCGGCGAGGCCGGGCACCTCGACGTCGCCCGACACCGCGTTCAGCAGCATCCAGTCGCGTCGGCTCACGCCCTCGTCGCCGAGGACGCGTGCGAACTCCTGCGTGAGGAGGGCGTCGACCGCGCGGAGCCAGTAGCCCAGGGGTCGGCGGTCGGTGGGAACGGCGCCGTCGGCGCCCGGTGTGAAGTCGTTGTCGTTCTCCATGGGAAGTCCTTTCGTGGCGGTCGGCCCGAGGCCCCGCCGAGAGATACATGCTCATGTGCATGTAGTTGTAGTGTGACATGCACTCCTGAAGCATGTCAAGTCGCATGTAAATTGGAGGGCATGAGCTCCCCGTCCTCCGACCCCGTCGACGCGATCGCCGCTGCGCTCGCCCGCCTTCGAGGGCGCCGGATGCCGCGCCCCCCGTGGGACGCACCGGATGGCGGATGGGGCCGCCCCGGCCATGACGGTCGCCACGACGGTCCCCATGACGGCCACCACGACGGGCATCACGGCGGTCCGCACCACGGCGGCCGGCGCGGCGGACCGTGGGGCCCGCCGCCGTGGATGGCGGGTGCGCGGTTCGGCGGGCCGGCGCGCCTGCGCCTGCTCGAGGCGCTCGTCGCGGCATCCGGTCCCCTGTCGGTGAGCGAGGTCGGAGAGGCGATCGGCGTCGATCAGCCGCGTGCGTCGCGGCTCGTGCAGCAGGCGGTCGAGCTCGGGCTCGTGCGCCGCGAGGCCGACCCTGCCGATGCGCGGCGCACGCGCATCGCGCTGACGGACCAGGGCCGCACGATCGTCACGGGGTTCCGCGGCGAGCGGCGGGACGCGATCGACGCGGCGCTCGCGGACTTCTCGGAGGCCGACCGCGACGAGCTCGCGCGGCTGCTCACGAAGCTCGCGGAGGCCTGGCCGCGCGACTGACCGGCACCCCCGGCATCCCTCTTCCCGCTCACTCGCGGCGGGTCGGTAACGCCTTCCATTGCTCATAGGTCAGATGTATGATCTACTAAACCCGATGGTCGCCCCGTAGCGATCAGTCGTCGACGAAGCCGACCCAGAAAGGCTCTTTGCAATGGCCGCACAGCAGCGCAGAAATCTCCCTCGACTCTTTGCCGCGGGCACCGCCCTTCTCGGTCTCGTCGCTCTCACGGCGTGCTCGGGCGAGACCGCTCAGGTCAGCGACGAGTACGGCTTCGCCGCCGCCGAGCAGGTCGCCGACAGCCCCATCACGGTGTGGGTGGATGCCGCGCGCGAGCCCATCGCGAAGGCGTTCCAGGAGGAGAACCCCGACGTCGAGATCAACATCGAGACGTATGACGGCAACGCCGGCGGATCCGGGTCGTTCCAGACCAAGGTCGCCCTCTTCGACCAGTCCGGCGAGGGCTGGCCCGACGTCGTCTTCTCGACGCAGACCAACGACGCGGCGTGGGCGGCGAAGGAGACCAACGGCGTGCAGGCCTTCGCGGCTCCGCTCAACAAGGGCCTCCTCTCGGACGAGTTCCTGGGCGGCTTCACGAAGGGCGCCAACGACCCGATGACCGTCGACGGCACCGTCTTCGGCCTCCGCAACGACCTCGCGCCCGTCGCGCTCTGGTACAACCAGCCGCTGCTCGACGAGTTCGGCTACGACATCCCCGAGACCTGGGAGGACTACGAGGCGCTCGGCGACAAGCTCGCGGCGGAGCACCCCGGCTACATCCTCGGCTCGATCGGCGACTCGTTCGTCGGCACCTACGTCTACTACTGGGGAGCCCAAGCGCCCATCTTCCAGCTCGACGGCAACACCTTCTCGTCGGACTTCGAAGACCCGCACTCGGTCGCGATGACCGATCTGCTCGACCACATGGCCGGCAACGGCACGCTCGTGCAGGACAGCGTCTTCAGCGCGACGTTCGTCGAGCAGTACGCCGACAAGCTCGTCGCGATCCCCGGACCGGCCTGGTACGCGGGTGCCCTCTTCCAGAACCCCGACAACATCAACGCGGACCCCGGCACCTTCGGCGCCGCGAACCCGCTGTACTGGGAGGGCGAGGACAAGGTCACCGGCAACGTCGGCGGCGGCGTCTGGTACGGCTCGAGCCACTCGAAGAACCTCGACGCCGTGTCGCAGTTCCTCGAGTACGTCATCTCGTCCGACAAGGCAGTCGAGCTCGCCTCGGGCCTGCCCGCCTATGACTCGGCAGCGGCATCGTGGCTGTCGACCCAGGCCGAGAGCGGCTTCTTCGTGGGTGACTTCGAGGGTGCGCTCTCGACCGCCGCCTCGAGCGTGTGGAGCGGCTGGGGCTTCCCGAGCTTCAGCCCCGAGACCGCCTACGCGGCAGTCGTCGTCCCGGCGCTCGCCGAGGGCAAGACCATCGCCGACGTCGTCGACGAGTGGCACACCCAGATCATCAACGAGGCCCAGGTCCAGGGCTACGAGATCGCGGAATAGTCAGGTCCGATCATCGCCACGACAGCACAGCTGACGGCTCCCGCCGTCGGTCCCCTCGGGGGCCGGCGGCGGGCTGGCCGCAGAAAAGCACCCGACCGCAGCCAGGCGCGCATCGGCTACCTGTTCGTGAGCGGCTATACGGTCCTGCTCCTCACGTTCGGCCTGTTCCCCGCGCTCTACGCGGTCTTCCTCGCCTTCACGAAGAACGGCGCCTTCGCGGGCGTCGACAACTTCGTCAAGGTCTTCAACGACTACCGCTTCTGGCCCGCCGTCCAGCACGTCGCGATCTACATCGTGTTCTGGCTCGCCTCGCTCCTGATCTTCGTCGTGCTGCTGGCGCTGCTCGTGCACGGCATCCGGTACCGGGTGGCCTCGTCATCCGTCCGCTTCCTGTACTACATCCCCGGCGCGCTCGCCGGAGCCTCGAGCGTCATGCTGTGGCTCTTCCTGCTCGACCCGACGGTGAGCCCCGTGTCGGGCATCCTGCGCGCGTTCGGGTTCGAGACCTTCACGCAGGTCGTCTCAATCGACAACCTGCCGATCGTGTTCACGCTCATCGCGTTCTGGGCCGGCGCGGGCGGCTGGATCGTCATCATGTACGGCGCCCTCAACAACATCTCGGACGAGATCATGGAGGCCGCCCGCATCGACGGCGCGGGCCCCATCGCCTCGGCGTGGTACATCCAGATCCCGCTCATGCGGAAGTGGATCTCGTACATGGCCGTCATGTCGCTCGCCGCCGGCACGCAGCTGTTCGTCGAGCCGCGCGTGCTCTCGCAGGCGTCGAAGGGCGTCGTGCCGCAGGACTACTCGCTCAACCAGCTCGCCTACCTCTACGCCTTCAAGCAGAGCGACTTCAACGGGTCGGCGGCGATCTCGCTGCTGCTGCTCCTCGTCGCCGTCGGGCTGTCGGCGCTGTTCGTCTTCCGAGGGGGACTCTTTGAGCGCGACTGAGACCATCGTCCGCCCCAAGGGCCGGTCGACCTACGGGCTGCGCGATGCGCAGACCCTGCGACCGAGCCCCGCGCGGTGGATCGGCAGGGTGCTCTCGTGGAGCGTCATCGCCTTCTTCATCCTGTTCTTCATCGTCCCGATCGTGTGGCTCCTGCTCGCGCCGACGAAGACGCCGCGTCAGCTGCTGCTCGACAACCCCTTCTCCTTCGGCGCGTTCAGCACGCTCGCGTCGAACTGGCAGGAGCTCATGGAGTTCCAGAACGGGATCGTGTGGGTCTGGCTCGGCAACGCGGCGCTGTACTCGGGCGTCGCGCTGATCCTGACTCTCGTCGTCAGCATCCCCGCCGGGTATGCCCTCGCGCTCGTGGAGTTCCGGTTCCGCCGCACGCTCCTGGTCGCGACCCTCATCGTGATGCTCATCCCGAACACGGCGCTCGTGCTGCCGATCTTCCTCGAGCTGAGCGCCCTTAAGCTCGTGGGCACCCCGCTGTCGGTCATCCTGCCGTTCTCGTTCTTCCCGTTCGGCGTGTATCTGACCTACATCTACTTCTCGACGGCCGTCTCGCGCGATCTGCTCAACGCGGCGCGCATCGACGGCGCGGGGGAGTTCCGGGTGTTCGCGCAGATCGCGATGCCGCTCGCGACGCCGGTCATCGCGCTCGTCGGGTTCTTCAACCTCGTCGGCAACTGGAACAACTACTTCCTGCCGTTCGTCATGGTGCCGGGGCGCAAGTCCCCCATCCAGGTCGGCCTCGCCGAGCTGCTCTCGAACGTGCCGCTGTTCAACCCGACGACGGCGGGCTCCGTGACGATCGACCTGCCCGTTCTCGCGATGGCGACGGTCCTGTCGGTCGCGCCCGTGCTGATCATCTTCCTGTTCTCCCAGCGGTTCCTCGTGAGCGGCATGACGGCGGGCGGCACGAAGGAGTAGACGGACGACAGATGACGGATGCCGCGGCCTGCGCCGCGGCATCCGTCATCTGTCTCGGTCTCGCGAGCCGGCCCGCGCTCGGGCTCAGGAGGCGGCGTCGGGGAGCGGGGTCTCGGCGATGACCGCTCCCGCGAGCATGCCGTCGATCGCCTCGGGGGCGAAGCCGAGCTCGGCGAGGATCTCGCGCGAGTGCTCGCCCACGAGAGGTGCGCCGCGCTCGACCGAGGCCGGCGTCTTGTGGAACTTGTACGGGAACCCGGGCGTCTTGATGTGCCCCTCGGTGGGGTGGTCGTACTCGATGAAGGTGCCGTTGTGGATGATCTGCGGATCCTCGACGAGCTCGGCGTAGCCGTAGACGGGCCCCGCCCAGATCCCGACGCCCAGCAGCGCGTCGAGCCAGTGCTCGGAGGTGTCGCCCGCGAGTCGGGCAGCCGTCTTGGCGTAGAGCTCGTCGCGGTGGGTCCAGCCGTGCTCCTCGGCATCGAGGCCCGCGAACGAGGGCTCGCCGATCACCTCGCCGAGCACCGCGAGGTCGGCGAACGCGAGCGCGATGTAGCCGTCGGAGGTCGCGAAGACGCCGTACGGCGCCCGGATGTACACGTGCGCGTTGGGCTCGGCGCCGCGCTCCTGCGGGACGGAGCCGACCGTGTGCACCGAGAGCTCCTGCATCTGCAGCGTCGTCAGGGCATCGAGCATGTTGACCGTCACGAGCTGGCCCTCGCCCGTCCGCTCGCGGTGCAGCAGGGCGGCGAGCACCGCCTCGAACGCCGTCGAGGCCGTCACGGCGTCGGCGAGGTATTGGCCCGCGGGCGTCGGGGGCTCGCCCGCGCGACCGGCCGACAGCATCGCGCCGCTCATCGCCTGCAGCAGGAGGTCCTGGCCGGGGCGGTCGCGGTAGGGGCCGTCCTCGCCGTAGCCCGACATCGAGACGTACACGAGCGAGGGGTTGAGGGCGCTCAGCGTCGCGTAGTCCAGGCCCAGCCGCGCGGCGACGCCGGGGCGGTAGTTCTGGATGAACACGTCGGCGGTGCGGACGAGTTCGCGCACGACGTTCTTGCCCTCGTCGGACTTCAGGTCGACCGCGAGCGAGCGCTTGTTGCGGTTGAGCGACAGGAACGACACGTTGATGCGGTTGCCCTGCGCGCCGCCGGCCGCGGCGAAGCGCTGCCACTCGCCCGCCGTCGGCTCGACCTTGATGACGTCGGCGCCGAGATCGCCGAGGCGCTGCGCGGCGAACGGACCCGCCATCGCGATGGAGCAGTCGACGACGCGGTAGCCGTCGAGGATCCGGGAGGGAGCGTTCATGGTGCGAGGCCTTCGTTCGTCAATCGTGGACACGTGTCTCGGCGCCGCCGTCGGCCGACGAGCGCAGGAGGGCGTCGATGAGCTCGACCGAGCGCGCGGCGACGTCGACCCCCGAGTTGTTGTGGGTCGCGGCCCCCGTGATGAGGTCGATGAATCGGGCGGGCGGCTCGAGGCACTCGTACTCGCCCTCACCCTCGGCGATGACGACGTGCTCGCGCTCGCCGTCGTAGCGGCTCAGCGTCACGCGCTCCCGCTCGACGTCGATCATGAGCACGCCCTCGGTGCCGAAGAGGCGGATGTCGACCTGGTACTTGTCGCCGTCCGCGAGGGTCGCGGCGCCGCTGAGCGACCCGAGCGCGCCGTTGTCGAAGCGGACGACGCCCGCGTCGAAGAGGTCGACGGGGGTGCCGGCATCCATGACCCGACCTGCGACGGTCGCCGCGCGCAGGCCCGTGAGCCAGAACAGGAGCGCCGTCGAATGCGTCACCTGGCCGTGCGCGTAGCCGCCGCCGCGCGCGGGGCTCGACCACGTCGTCGGGTCGGGGGCCGTCCGCGAGTTCCACCGCTCGAGCATGTGGGTGGGGTCGCTTCCGAACAGGCCCCGCGTCGGCGAGGCCATGTGGCACAGCGCGTACTGGATCTCTCCGATGCGGCCGGCCGCGAGCATCCGCTTCGCCGCGACCGTGAACGGCTTGTAGTTCCAGCCGTACGGCACGAGGAAGACGGTGCCGGCCCGCTCGGCGCGCGCGACGAGGTCCCACGCCTCGTCGGCGTGCAGCGTCATGGGCTTCTCGCACAGGACATGCAGGCCCCGGTCGAGGGCCTGCGCGGCGAGCGGATGATGCAGATCGTGCGGTGTCGTGATGACGACGGCGTCGAGGCCCGCGTCGAAGAGCTCGTCCGAGGATTCGGTCGCGAAGCCGAAGCCGAATCGGTCGCGGATCTCGGGGAGATCAGGTCCGAGGCCGCACACGCCCACGAGCTGGACGTCGTCGCGCGCCGCGAGCAGCGGGAAGTGGTTGCTCGTCGCCCACCATCCCGCGCCGATGGCCCCGACGCGCACGCGCGTCGTCATGTCCAGGCCCATGTGCGGAGGCCGTCGCGGGCGCCGACCGCGACCCGGCCTGCCGCCGCGAGCCTCTCGAGGTTGCCCGTCACGGGGAAGATCAGGTAATCCGCGGCCGACGGCTCCCACGGGCCGAGTGCTCCCGCGACGCGCCGGATGAGCTCGAGCGTCGTGAGGCCCGTCCGGGCCGCGCGCAGCTCGGCCGAGACGACCTCGTCGATCCGGTCGGTGTAGGCGAGGGACGTCTCCAGGAACTCGGCGACGGCGGCACCCTCGTAGACGGGATAGTGCGCCGTGAGGAGCAGTTCGGCGTCGAGAGCCGCGAGGGCGTCGATCGTGCGGACGTAGTCGGCGGTGTCGCGATACGTCGGCGGGAAGGCGGGCGCGCCGTCGGCCGTCGGCACCGTCTCGCCGAGGACGGCGTCCGAGATCACGAGGGCCGCGTTGCGCTCGTCCCACAGCGCGAGGTGCCCCGGCGAGTGGCCCGGGACGGCGAGCACCGTCACGCGGCGATCGCCGAGGTCGAACACCTCGCCGCCGTCGAGCGCGCGCGCGACCGGCACGAGCCCCGTCGACGCCCGCACGAAGGCTGTCGTCTCGGGCGGATCGTCGAACCCGTCGGGCTCGGCGAACTCGCCGTAGCGGCCGCGGATCAGCACTTCGACGTCCTCGGTCATCGCGACGTCGGCGCGGCCCGCGAGGAACTCGGCGTGCGGTGCGACGGCCGCGAGCGCGGCGTTGCCGCCCGTGTGGTCGAAGTCGCAGTGCGAGCTGACGACCCACCGCAGCCGCGCGAGGTCGAACCCGATCGCATCGAGGTAGGGCAGGAGGGTTCCCGGGACGCTCTCCGCGATCCCGGTGTCGAACAGGAGGGCCCCCTCGGGGCCCTCGAACAGGTGCATCGCGATGAAGCGCTCGCCGAGCGGCGCCTCGATGCGGTGCAGCCCGGGGCGGAGCTGCATCAGAGCTCCCACGTGCCGTCCGAGACGAGGTGCAGTCCCGTGCGGTGCGAGCGCACGTGCGGGCCCTCGGGGGTCGCCCACGAGCCCGCCTCGCGGCTGCGCGCGATGAGACCCTCGTCGATCGAGATGCCGATGCCGGGCTGGTCGCCGAGCACGATGCCGCCGTCCAGGACTTCCTGGTCGATCGTCACACCGAACGGCACGCCCAGATCCTGGATCTCGGCGGAGAGGTGGTTCGGGACGGCCGTCGCGGCACCTGCGACGGCGTAGTTGGCGGTGAGCCCCACGGGGCTCACGGGCAGATCACGGCTGTGCGCCGCGATGGCGACCCGCAGGAAGTGCGTGATCCCCCACACGGCGCCGGCCTGCGCGACGTCGACGGCATCCGCGTCGAAGAGGGGCCGGAACTGCTCGAGGCCCGTGAGGTTCTCGCCCGTCGCGACGGCGGCGCGCACCGATGCCGAGAGCCGCGCATGACCCGCGGCATCCCACCGCCGCAGCGGCTCCTCGATCCAGGTGAGGTCGATCGAGCGCTCGACCTCGGTCACGTAGCGGACGGCCTGCTTGAGGTTCCACGACTCGTTGGCGTCGAGCATGAGCGCGGGGCGCGGGGTATTGACGCTCAGGACGTCGGCGAGGATCTGCAGGCGGCGGACGTCGGTCTCGGCATCCCGCCCGCCCTTGAGCTTGCCGCTCGTGAAGCCGCGCTCCGCCATGCCCGTGTAGAAGGCGGCGAGCCGGTCGTCGTCGAGGGCGATGTCGAGGCCCGACGCGTAGCCCGTGACGAAGCGGTCGCCGCCGCCGAGCAGGCGCCACAGCGGCTCGCCGGCGGCCTTCGCCTTGATGTCCCACAGGGCGGTGTCGAACGCGCCGATCCCGCCGAAGGTCGCTCCGGAGTGCCCCGTCTTGAACACGCGCGCGAGCATCGCGTCGTACAGCGAGGCGACCGAGCGCGGATCTCTGCCCTCGAGCGCGGGGAAGATGCGGTCGAGGTCGTGGTGCGATCCCATGCCGACGCCTTCGATGCCCTCGTCGGTCTCGAGGATCACGAGCGGCACCTCGGTGATGCCCGATGCGATGAAGCCGTTGGCGTCGCCCACGGGGCGCCCCCAGTCGTGGCGCGTCTGCAGCGTGCGGTATCCCGTGATCTTCATATCGCCCTTGACTCTCGATCGAGTGGATCTAAAACAGCATACATCACATGTATGGCGTGTCGCGAGAGAACCCGCTCGGTTCGGGATGCCGCGGGCTACAGTGGCGCCATGAGTGACGAGCCCCGAGGCCTGCGCGAGAACCGAGCGCCCTTCGACCGCATCGGGGTCGCGGTGCTCAACGAGCTCGTCGAGATGATCGTCTCGGGCCGCGTCCAGCCCGGCGACACGCTCCCGCCCGAGGCCGTCCTCAGCCAGCAGTTCGGCGTCAGCCGCACCGTCATCCGCGAGTCGATGAAGCGGCTGCAGGAGAAGGGCATGGTCACCGTCGCGCAAGGGCGGGGCACGCACGTCAACGAGATGAAGGCCTGGAACTTCATCGACCCGCTCGTGCTGTCGTCCCTCATCGGGCACGACGACGCGCTCGGGATCCTCGACGACCTCAGCGTCGTGCGCGGTGCGCTCGAGTCTGCGATGGCAGGCGCCGTCGCAGGCGCCGCCACCGACGAGGGCATCGAGCGGCTGCGCGCGGGCCTGCAGGACATGCGCGACACCATCGAGGACTCCGAGGCCTTCCGGCAGGCCGACATCCGCTTCCATCACGCCGTCATGGAGCTCTCGGGCAATCTGCTCGCCGAGAACATCGCGCTCGTGCTCTTCGACCGCGCGCTCGAGAGCACTCGCTATCACGGCGTGGATCCCGAGCACGCCTTCGAGATGACGATGGACGAGCACGAGCGGATCCTCGAGGCGATCATCGCGGGGGATGCCGCCGCCGCGCGCCGCGCGATGGACGAGCACATCCTCGGCTCGTGGGAGCGGCGGCGCATGCCGACACTCAAGCGCGGCAAGGACTGAGCCGCGCGGCATCCCGTCCCCGGTGTGCCCGGCCGACCCGCAGCTGCGCCCGGTGCCGACGCGACTCGAGTAGGTCAGAGGCGCTGGTGCTTCGGGAGCCGGACCAGGAGCAGCAGGACGAGCCCCGCGGCGAGCACGATGACGATGCCCAGGATGCCGAAGTGCGTCGCGCCGAAGACGCCGATGAACAGCGCCCACAGCAGCGGCGAGAGGAAGCTCATGACGCGACCGGTCGTCGCGTAGAGGCCGAAGATCTCGCCCTGCATGCCGACCGGAGTCAGGCGGGCCAGCAGGGCGCGGCTCGATGCCTGCGCGGGTCCGACGGCGGCCGAGAGGATGATCCCGCCGATCCAGAAGACGATCTTGCCCTCTTCGCGGAAGATGAAGACGAACAGGGCGCTCGCGATGAGCAGCGAGAGCGCCGAGACGATGACGGCGCGGGCGCCGAAGTGGTCGTCGAGCCAGCCGGCGGCGATCGTCGAGACGCCCGCCACGAGGTTGAGCGCGATGCCGAAGAGGATCACCTCGGTGGGCGAGAAGCCGAACGAGACGGCCGCGAGCACGCCGCCGAAGGCGAAGACGCCCGCGAGCCCGTCGCGGTAGACGGCGCTCGCGATGAGGAACCAGAAGGTCGGCCGGTGCTCGCGGAAGAGTGCCGCGATGTCCTTCACGAGGATCACGTAGCTGCGGAAGAACGGCACGCGGTCGCGGTCCTCGCGCGCGGGCGCTTCGGGCACGTTGAAGACGAACGGGAGCGCGAAGACGATGGTCCACACCGCCGCGCCGACGGCGATCAGGCGGTACGCGAGCCCGTCCGACACGTCGAGCCCGAACCACTCGAACTGGTTCAGCACGACGACGAGGACGAGGGCCAGGATGCCGCCGATGTAGCCGAGGCCCCATCCGAGCCCCGACACCCGCCCGATCGTGCGGGGCGTCGAGACCTGCACGAGCATCGCGTTGTAGTTGACGCCGGCGATCTCGGAGGCGATGGAGCCCAGGGCGACGATGATCGCGCCGAGCCAGAAGAACGCCGGCTCTGCGTAGACGAAGAACAGCGCGAACTGCAGCAGTGCGAGCACCGCGGTGCCGCCGATCACCCAGCGCTTCTTGTTGCCGAGCGCGTCGGCGCGCTGACCGAGCACGGGAGCCAGGAGCAGGATCAGGATGCCGGCGGCGAACGCCACCCAGCCGTACCACTCTGCGAGATCCGAGAGGCCCTGGCAGTACGCCGTTGCTGCGTCGGCGGCGCGCGAGCACACGAGCCCGCCGTCGGCGTTCTGCGCCGCGACGTCGGCGGGGAGGAAGCTGTCCGAGACGAGGTAGAGCGAGACGAAGACGAACGTCAGGATGACGGAGTTGAACGGCTGCGTCGCCCAGTCCCACAGCGCCCACGAGTAGACCTGCCGGCGCGGCACGCGCGTCTCGGTGAGATCCGTCGCGCGGATGACCCCGTCCGAGAGCACCGGCTCATGGATGGGCGGCGGCTCGTGCCCGTCGGGGGCTGCGGGGCTCATGTCGGTCACGCTAGGGTCCTCCGGTGAACGCCGGGTTGCGCCGGCGCGTGCACCGCGCCATCGCGATGCCAGCCCAGGCTAGTCCTGTGCGCCCACCCTCACTCCGCCACGGGGCCGGTGATCCGGATGATGACCCTCTCGCGAGGCGCTCGCTGCAGGCGGCGCGTCATCCGCTGCAGCGCGACGATGGCGCGGAACGGGAAGCCGTACTTCGCGGCGAGCGCGGCATTGCCCGCGGCGTCGTCGCTGTCGAGGCGCGCCGAGGCCGCGACCGTCACGGCGTCGGAGGCGATCTTCCCCGCGCGATCGCAGGGGCGGAGCGTCACACGCTCATCGCGACGCAGGCGCTTGACCTTGCCGGTCGAGCGATCCGTCGTGACGACGAGCTCGTCGCCGTCGGCTGCGATCCACACGGGCGTCGCGACGACCGTGCCGGTGCGGCGATAGGTCCCGAGCGAGACGTACGTGCTGGCGGCGACCTGCGACCAGGGGTCGGTTGCGTGCATCATCCGACCGTAGCCGGGATCCGCCGTGCCCCAGTCCGGCGGGGTGGGGAGGAGGATCGGCCGGATGCCGGGATGTCGACGGTGAGCACTCCCGGACGGCCGACATGCGCGCCCTGCCTCCCCCGACCCGCGCGCCTCTCAGGCGGCGGTGACCCGGCATCAGCCGCGCGACAGTCGCAGGACGATCGCGGCCGGCATCCGCTTCACGATGACGCGGAAGAGGGGCTTGGCGAGTGCCGCCGCCTCGGGGGAGCCGACGATCCGGGGTGCCGAGGTCGTGTGCCGCGCGCCCTTCCAGGTGAGGTCGGCGGAGTCCGCCGCGACGACGTTGCGGGCCCAGTTGGTCTTCGGGCCCCAGGGCAGGCCGATCAGGACGAGCGACGGATCCACGGTTGGCACGATCGCGACGGGCGTGGAGTAGGCCGTCCCGCTCTTGCGCCCGCGGTGGTTCAGGACCGCCCACAGCGGAAACCCGCGGCGACCCGCGAGTGCCCTCGCGATCGGCTCGGTCGCCTTCACGAGCGCCCGGGGCGGGCCGCCTCCCGGCTGCCGTGCCGAGACACCGCGCAGACCCGTGCCGCCGGCCAGTACGTCGCCGAAGTGGTACGAGAGCACGGCAGCCATCGCCACGGCGCCGGCCGCCGCTGCGACGGCTTCACTCCGAGAGCGGATGCCGCGCCGCAGGAGGAGCGCTCCCGCGATCGCATTGGCGGCGCTCCAGCCGACGTTGACGAGCGGTGGCGACATGCCCACGCCGGGCGGGTCGGCGAAGGGGCTGGGGAAGGGCCTCCCCTGGACGCCGCTCACGCCGTGCGGGACGGCGTTGACGAGCAGCGCGGCGCCGAAGGCGCTTCTGACGACCCTCTTGACCGACACGCGGCAAGACTACGTCGAACCCACCGCCCGATGGGCGGTCCGTCGTGGGAGTACCGATGCCCTCATCCGCGCCGACCTGCAATGCCATGATGGGCGTATGCCAGCGCACGTGGAACGTGCCGAGCTGCCGGGCATCGGCGTGCGGCACGACATCAACACCGAGGCGGGCCGCCGTCTGTCGGTCATCAACTTCCGCGACGGAAGCCGCGAGCTCGCGATTTCGGACGAGGACGACCCGGACCGCGCGGAAGAGACTGTCGCGCTGACCGACGACGAGGCCACCGCTCTCTCGGAGGTGCTCGGCGGCTCGCTGATCCTGACGCAGATCGCCGGCCTTCGAGATCAGCTCGCGGGGCTCTACATGGAGCAGATCCCCGTGCGCGCGGATTCCCGCTATGTCGGGCGGCCGCTCGGCGATACGCATGCCCGGACGCTGACGCGCTGCTCCATCGTCGCCATCGTGCGCGACGATGGCGTGGTGCCGTCGCCATCGCCCCAGGACGTGTTCGATGCGGGCGACTCTCTCATCGTCGTCGGCACGCGCGAGGGCCTGGACAAGCTCGTCCGCATCCTCAACGAGAGCTGAGCCGCCATGGACGACGGCGCCCTCGTCCTGATCGAAATCGGCGCGCTCCTGTTCGGCATCGGACTCCTCGCGCGCCTCGCGGCGCGTCTGGGCATCTCGCCGATCCCGCTCATCCTGATCGGCGGCCTCGCCTTCGGCGAAGGCGGGATCCTGCCGATCACGCAGGGCGGGGAGTTCATCGAGATCGGCGCCGAGATCGGCGTCATCCTCCTGCTGCTGCTGCTCGGCATCGAGTACAGCCCCGACGAGCTCGTCGGAAGCCTGCGCCGTTCGCGCATGGCCGGACTCATCGACATGCTGCTGAACGCCCTGCCCGGTGCCGCCCTGGCGCTCCTGCTGGGTTGGGGTCCCGTGGGCGCCGTCGCACTCGCGGGGATCACGTGGGTCACGTCGTCGGGGGTCGCGGCCAAGATGCTGCACGATCTCGGGCGCCTCACGAACCGCGAGACGCCGGTCGTGCTCTCGATCGTCGTCATCGAGGATCTCGCGATGGCGTTCTACCTGCCGATCCTCACGGCGCTGCTCGTGCGCATGGACCTCGGCGGCGGAACCCTCAGCGTCGCGCTCGCGCTCGCGGTCGTGGCGGTGATCCTCTACATTGCGCTCCGGCACAGCGCGACCGTGTCGAGACTTGTCTGGTCGCGCCACGCCGAAGTGCTGCTGCTGTCGGTGCTCGGCCTCGCCGTGCTCGTCGCGGGGCTCGCAGCGCAGGCGCACGTGTCGGCCGCCGTCGGCGCCTTCCTCGTCGGAATCGCGATCTCGGGTCCTGCCGCGGAGCACGCCGAACGGGTGCTGACGCCGCTGCGCGACCTGTTCGCCTCGGTCTTCTTCCTCTTCTTCGGGCTCTCGACCGACCCGCGCGACCTCGTCCCGATGCTCGTGCCGGCGGCCGCGCTGGCGATCGCCACGATGGGGACGAAGGTGCTGACGGGCTATCTCGCGGCGCGCAGCGCCGGGATAGGCGAGGCCGGGCGCTGGCGCGCGGGCTTCGCGATCACGCCGCGCGGCGAGTTCAGCATCGTGATCGCGGGGCTCGCGGTCGCAGGCGGGCTGGACAGGTCGCTCGCGGCGCTCGCGACCGCGTACGTCCTCATCACGATCATCACGGGCCCGTTCATCGCGCGGATCCCCGACACGCGGTGGTTCGCACGCTGGGCGAAGCGGGTCCAGTCCGACCGCCGTGCGCGGCTCGCGTCGGCGTCCTCATCGTGACTCCGAGCCGCGGGCCCGCCATTCGCGTTCGAGGATCGCGAAGTGCCCCGTGTCGGTCCACTCGTCCTTGAGCCACATGTGCTCGACGAAGTGGCCCTCGTGCCGCATCCCGAGACTCCGGCAGAGGGCGACGGATGCCGCGTTCCGCGGGTCGAGCTCCGCGAACACGCGGTGCAGGCCGAGCTCGCCGAACGCGAGGTCGAGCACGAGCGCGGCGGCCTCGCGCGCGTAGCCCTTGCGGTGGTGCCGGGGGAGCATGATCCAGCCGATCTCGCCCGTGTCCTCGACGCTCGCGATCGTGAAGTACATCGTGCCCAGGAACGTCCCGTCCCGCTCGCGGATCGCCGGCTGGATGAAGTCGCCCGCCGACGCGAGACGCGTCGCCGCGGCATCCCTCCGCAGCGCTTCGCGCACCTGCTCGAGTGAACGCGGCTCGTAGAGCAGGTAACGGCAGACGGCGGGGTCGGACTGCATCTCGTGCAGCGCCTCGAGGTCGGCGTCCCGCAGCAGGTCGAGCGTCACCCGCTCGCCCTGCACGGGGTGGAAGTCCCATGGCAGGCCCATGCGATCATCATGGCGGCCCTAGCGTGGAGTCATGGACTTCGACTTCGGCGCGCTGTCGCGGCATCCCGATGTCGAGGCTCCCGAGCTCGTCGCGGCCGACGCCGCCGACCGCCTGCTGCTCGACGAGGCAGCGGAGGCCCTCGCGGCCGCGCCGCCGGAGACGGTCGCGGTCATCGGCGATGCCTACGGCGCGCTGACCCTCGGCGCCGTCGCGCGGCACGGGGTGCGCGGCATCCGGGTCCATCAGGACGCCCTCTCGGGTGAGCATGCGCTCGCGGCCAACGCCGGGCGCCTCGGCATCGCGCAGGACTGGCGGTCGCATGATCTCGACGCGACTCTGCTCGCCGGCGCAACGCTGGTGCTGCTGCGCCTGCCGCGGTCGCTCGACGCCCTGAGCGAGATCGTCGAGGCGATCACCCGGTACGCGGCACCCGATGTGCGGGTGTTCGCGGGCGGCATGGTCAAGCACATGGCCGTCTCGATGAACGACGTCATGCGCGCGGGCTTCGGCCGGCTCGACGTCACGCACGCGCGGCAGAAGGCGCGCGTGCTCATCGCCGCCAAGCCCCTGCCGGGCGCCGCGCAGACGTGGCCGAAGACGAGGACGGATGCCGCGACGGGCCTCACCGTCGTCGCCCGCGGTGCCGCGTTCGCGGGTGCGACAGTCGACATCGGCACGCGCTTCCTGCTCGAGCACCTCGACGGCGCGCCCGACGTCGACGAGGCGATCGACCTCGGCTGCGGCACGGGCGTCATCGCCGCGTGGCTCGCGCGGGCGCGGCCGGGGCTGCGCGTCGTCGGGACAGATCAGTCCGCCGCGGCCGTCGCCTCGGCCCGCGCGACGGCAGCTGCGAACGGCGTCGCGGACCGGGTCGAGGTCGTGCGCGACGACGCCCTCTCGTCGCGCCCCGACGACAGTGCGCGGCTCATCGTCCTGAACCCTCCGTTCCACATCGGCGCGACGGTGCACCGCGGGATCGCGCTCAAGCTCTTCGCCGATGCGGGCCGCGTGCTCGCCCCCGGCGGCGAGCTGTGGGCCGTGTGGAACGCGCACCTGAAGTACCGGCCCGACCTCGAGCGGCTCGTCGGGCCGACACGGCAGATCGCGCGGGACCGTACGTTCACGATCACTGCATCCACCGCTCGCTGAAAAGTTGATATGAGTCGGCTCAAGTTCATTTGACGCCGCGAGCGAGACGGTTTAGCCTTGAGTCATCGCGGCTCAACCCCTCGGCAGGCTCGAGGCAGGCGCCGGCCGCGAGCACGACTTCCGCAAGACCCTGGGGTGCGGCATCCGCTCGCCCCGCAAGAAGGAGAGATACACATGGCACGTGCTGTTGGAATCGACCTCGGTACGACCAACTCGGTCGTGAGCGTCCTCGAGGGCGGCGAGCCCAAGGTCATCGCGAACGCCGAGGGCTTCCGCACGACCCCCTCGGTCGTCGCATTCACCAAGGACGGCGAGGTGCTCGTCGGCGAGACCGCCAAGCGCCAGGCCGTCACGAACGTCGACCGCACCGTCTCGTCGGTCAAGCGCCACATGGGCACCGACTGGAGCTTCGGCGTCGACGGCAAGAAGTGGACGCCGCAGGAGATCTCCGCGCGCATCCTCCAGAAGCTCAAGCGCGACGCCGAGCAGTACCTCGGCGACACCGTCACCGACGCCGTCATCACGGTCCCGGCGTACTTCAACGACGCCGAGCGCCAGGCCACGAAGGAGGCCGGCGAGATCTCGGGCCTCAATGTTCTGCGCATCATCAACGAGCCCACCGCCGCGGCGCTCGCCTACGGCCTCGACAAGGGCAAGGAGGACGAGCTCATCCTCGTCTTCGACCTCGGTGGCGGCACGTTCGACGTCTCGCTTCTCGAAGTGGGCAAGGACGACGACTTCTCGACGATCCAGGTGCGCTCGACGGCGGGCGACAACCGCCTCGGCGGCGACGACTGGGACCAGCGCGTCGTCGAGTACCTCATCAAGCAGTTCAAGGACCAGACCGGCGTCGACGTCTCGAAGGACAAGATCGCGCTGCAGCGCCTCAAGGAGGCCGCGGAGCAGGCGAAGAAGGAGCTCTCGTCCTCGACGAGCGCGAGCATCAACCTTCCCTACCTCTCGCTGACCGAGAACGGCCCCGTCTCGCTGTCCGAGACGATCACGCGCGCCAAGTTCGAGGACCTCACGAAGGACCTCCTCGACCGCACCAAGAAGCCGTTCGAGGACGTCATCCGCGAAGCCGGCATCAAGGTCGCCGACATCGACCACGTCGTGCTCGTCGGCGGTTCGACGCGCATGCCCGCCGTCAGCGAGCTCGTCAAGCGCGAGGCCGGCAAGGAGGCGAACAAGGGCGTCAACCCCGATGAGGTCGTCGCCGTGGGCGCAGCCCTCCAGGCCGGCGTGCTGAAGGGCGAGCGCAAGGACGTCCTGCTCATCGACGTGACCCCCCTGAGCCTCGGCATCGAGACCAAGGGCGGCATCATGACGAAGCTCATCGAGCGCAACACGGCCATCCCGACCAAGCGCAGCGAGACCTTCACGACGGCCGACGACAGCCAGCCGTCCGTCGCGATCCAGGTCTTCCAGGGCGAGCGCGACTTCACGCGCGACAACAAGCCGCTGGGCACGTTCGAGCTGACCGGCATCGCGCCGGCTCCGCGCGGCATCCCGCAGATCGAGGTCACCTTCGACATCGACGCCAACGGCATCGTGCACGTCTCCGCGAAGGACAAGGGCACCGGCAAGGAGCAGTCGATGACGATCACGGGCGGCTCGTCGCTGCCCAAGGACGACATCGAGCGCATGGTGCGCGAGGCCGAGGAGCACGCCGCCGAGGACAAGAAGCGCCGCGAGGCCGCCGAGGTGCGCAACCAGGCCGAGACGCTCGCGTACTCGATCGACAAGCTCATCAAGGACAACGACGACAAGCTGCCGACCGACGTCAAGGAGTCGGTCCAGGCCGACGTCGACGCGCTCAAGGCCGCTCTCGCCGGTGACGACGACGACGCCGTGAAGACGGCGTTCGACGCCCTCGGCCAGAGCCAGAACAAGCTCGGCGAGGCGATCTACGCGTCGTCGCAGGCTTCGCAGGCGGCTCCGGATGCCGCTCCCGACGGCCCGTCCGACGAGCAGGCGCCGTCGAACCCCGACGAGGACGTCGTCGACGCCGAGGTCGTGGACGACGAGGACGACAAGAAGTAACCATGGCGAACAAGGACTTCGAGAACGAGGTCCCCGGTGGCGAGGACCCGGAAGCGCAGGCTTCCGGGTCCGACCCGCAGGAGGACCAGGGTGAAGAGCTGACGGTCGACGACATCCTCGGCTCGGCTCAGAACGCGGATGCCGCGGCCGAGGACGCCGTGCTCGCCGACCTCGAGTCGGCGCTGCTGAACGACCTCAAGCGCCTGCAGGCCGAGTACGCCAACTACCGCCGGCGCACCGAGGAGCAGCGCGAGATCGAGGTGCAGCGCGCGAAGGGCGAGGCCGTCAAGGGCCTGCTCCCCGTGCTCGACGACCTCGACCGCGCCGCCAGGCACGGCGATCTCGTGGAGGGCTCGCCCTTCGCGCAGATCGGCGAGAAGGTGCGCGCCGTCGCCGAGCGCCTGGGTGTGACCGCCTACGGCGAGGCGGGCGAGGTCTTCGACCCGCAGCAGCACGAGGCGATCTTCCAGGCCCCCACCCCGGGCGTCGAGGTGCCGACGGTGCTCGAGGTCGTCGAGGTGGGCTACCGCCTCGGCTCGGTCGAGCTGCGACCCGCGAAGGTCGTCGTCGCCGTCCCGGCGGAGTGACGCCCGAGAGGAGCACGCATGGCCAGTCAGGACTGGTTGGACAAGGACTTCTACAAGGTCCTCGGAGTCTCGAAGGACGTCAGTGACGCCGACCTGAAGAAGACGTACCGCAAACTGGCGCGCACGCATCACCCTGATTCGAACCAGGGGGATGCGGCCGCCGAGGCGAAGTTCAAGGAGATCAGCGAGGCCTACTCGGTGCTCTCCGACGCCGAGCAGCGCAAGGAGTACGACCAGATCCGCGCGATGGGCGCGGGGGGTGCGCGCTTCACGGCGAGCGGCCAGGGCGCGGGCGGCTTCGAGGACGTCTTCTCGATGTTCGGCCAGGGCGGCCGCGGCGGACGTGCGCAGCCGGGCGACTTCGAGGACATCTTCCAGATGTTCAACCAGCAGCAGGGCGGCACCTTCGGCTCGGGGCGCTTCGGCCAGCCGAGCGGCGGCTTCCGCGGCTACGGCGGTCCGACGCGCGGCTCGGACGTCACGGCGCGCACGACGATCGACTTCCTGACGGCGACGCGCGGCGAGACCATCACGCTGCAGGGCGAGGACGGCAAGCCGTTCAAGGTCAAGATCCCCGCCGGCGTCTCGGACGGCCAGAAGATCCGCCTGCGCGGCCGCGGCCGCCCCTCACCCGACGGCGGGGAGGCGGGCGATGTCGTGGTCGCGGTCGCGGTGCGGCCGCACCCGGTCTTCTCCCGCGAGGGGCTCAACCTGCGCGTCACAGTGCCGGTGACCTTCACCGAGGCCGCGCTCGGCGCGACGATCGAGGTGCCGACGCTCGGCGGCGATCCCGTCCGCCTGCGGGTCGCCCCCGGCACGCCGTCGGGGCGCGTCCTGCGCGTCAAGGGGCGCGGCGTCGAGACGGCCAAGGGCACGGGCGACCTGCTCGCCGAGGTCCAGGTCGCGGTGCCTTCGCACCTCGACGACGCGGCCCGCGAGGCACTCGAGCGGTTCCACGCCCTCGAGCCCAAGGAGAACCCGCGCGCCGACCTCATGACGAAGGCGCGCGGCTAGGAACCATCGTGCGCGAGATCAGGAGGTTCGGCGAGATGGCGGGCGGCATGGGCCGCCTGCGCTCGCCGAACCTCGTGTTCCGGCAGGCAGCGGCGAGAGGTGGGTTGGATGGCTGAGCAGCAGCAGTTCGACGAGGACGCCCCCATCTTCGCGATCGCCGTCGCGGCGGAGCTCTCGGGCATGCACCCGCAGACCCTGCGCCAGTACGACCGCGTCGGGCTCGTCGTCCCCGCGCGCACGCAGGGCGGATCCCGCCGCTACTCCCTGCGCCACGTGCAGCAGCTGCGCGAGGTCGCGCGCATGTCGGCCGACGGCATGAGCCTGCCCGCGATCGCCCGCATCGTCGAGCTCGAGGACCGCGTGCGCGAGCTGCACCTGCGCGTCCGCGACCTCGAGGAGCGCGTGCGCGGCGAGCTCGACCGCCGTCCCGGCGCGCGCGTCTTCGCCGCCGGCGCGACGGGAGCCGTCGTCACGCTGCGCCACGGCACGCGCCTGCGCCGTGCGACGGAGGTCGTGCTGTGGCAGCCGCGCCAGCGGATCGAGCAGAGCACGGTGGAGCCGGGCACGACGGATGCCGCAGCCGACGCCGAGGCGGACGACGAGGGTCGCTGACGACCCACGGGCCGGGCCCGCCGGGATCCGATCCGGATCGCGGCCGTGCCGGACCCGCGCCCGCCCGAATCCCGTCCCGGCTCACGCCCTCCGTGCGCGCGAGATCACGAGGGCGATTCCGACGAGGACCATCGCGAGCGCTCCGAGCGGCACGAGCGGCGGGATGCCGCCCCCGCCCGTCGCGGGGAGCGGGCGCGCCGACGCCGTGTTGTCGAGCGCGAGCTGGGCGGGGTCGTTCTCACCCGTCACCGAGACAGGCAGGACGACGCGTCCGTCCTCATCCGGTGTGAGCACTTCGCCGTTCGCGGACCACACCGGTGTGCCCCAATCCACTCCGGGAACGCTCGGGAGCTCGCCTTCGCGCACCTCGAGGATCGATCCCACGGGGAAGTACGGCGAGACGACCGCGACATTCGGGACGAGGTCGATGCGCGTCTGCGCTTCGCCGTCCCACCACCAGTCCATGGGGAACGTCGTGCCGGCGGGGAGTGCGGATGCGCCATCCCCCCGCACCGTCTTGACGACCGACCAGCGGGTCAGCTCGACCGCCGTGTTGGTGACCTCGAGGACGGGCGTCTCGCCGAAGCCGATGACGACGGCGCTCGATGGGCTCCACACCGTCTCGGCCCATTCGTAACCCGGCGGCAGCATGGAGGCGTCCGGCTCGGCCTCGGCGAGGTCGACGATCGTGCCGATGGGGAACTCGAGCGGGTCGCCCGCCTCATCGAGGGGTCCTGCCGGGGTCCCGTCGGCGGGCAGGGCGAAGCTGCCCGCCTGGTTCTCCGCGCCGGGCACGTAGGCGACGTAGTCGACCGTGAACGAGTCGGCGAGCAGGTCGTCGGCATCGATGCCCACGATGCTCTTGGTCACCTGGAAGGTGCCCATGATCTGCAGCGGGTTGTTCGTGAGCGTCGAGTTCACCGTCGCCTCCGCACCCTCGCCGATGACGAGCTGGCCGGGGACGAACGCCGGGGCGAGCCAGGACACGCCGCGGAGGGCAGGTGCGGGCAGCTCGGCGAGGTCGATGACCGTGCCGAACGGGAAGGTGCGCGCCGTCCCCTCGGCGTCGAGGGGACCCACGGGTGTTCCGTCGCCGGGCACGCGGATGGTCCCGCGCTCGACATCGCCGGTCGGCAGCGTCGCGGTCCAGCCGACCGTGTACACGAGGCCCTCGACGATGGCAGAGCCGTCCAGAATGCCGGCGAACGACTTCGACACGGTGAACGTGCCTTCGCGCAGCGCATTGACGACCTCGATCCCGAGATCGCCCGTCTCGGGCAGGGGGATCTCGACGATCGCCGTCTCGATCGGTCCTGCGCCTTCGAAGTGCTCCGGCCGGTACTCCGTCACCGTCCCGTCCTCGGCCGTGACGCGGATGACCGGGACCGCCCAGTCCGCCGGGTCGACGGGCGTGCCGTCGAGGGTGGGGAGGAGTTCGGCGAGTTCGAGGATGTCGGCACCCGACTCGAGGTCGTCGAGAAGCTGCGGGTCTCCCACCGGGAGTGCCCGCGTCGTGCGCGAGCCCGGCGGATCGGTGTTGTAGCTCACGGTGTACGCGAACGAAGGATCCGAGGCCTCGGCGGTCGCGGACTTCACGATCGTGATGGTGCGGTCGTCCTCCACGGGTGCGACCGCGTTGTTCAGCTCGACCTCGACCGTGCCCGTGCCGGTGATGACGAACGTGCGCCCGGGAGACCAGTGCGCACCCTCCCATTCGTACCCGTCCGGCGGGTCGATGCCCGTAAGGTCCTCCGTGAGGTCGATGCGCGTGCCGAGAGGGAAGTCCTCTCCTGCCTCGACGACGGTGCCGTCGAACGGCAGGACAAGCGTGCCGGCTGCGATCTGCTCGCCGCCGAAGCGCGCGATCCAATCGACCGGCACGCTCGCGGCCGAAGGCGGACCCGCCTCGCCGCCGGAGAGGTCGACGATCGACTTGGCGATGCTGAAGGTGCCCGTCTGCTCGGTGGCGGTATTGGTCAGGACGACCTCTGCGACCCCCGCGCCGATCGTGAGAGGGTCGGGGCTGACGGAGGCATCCCCCCACTCCCAGCCGGGGATGTCCTCGGGGACGATCTCTTCGAACTCCACCGTGGTGCCGAGCGGGAACTGCTCGTCCGCCGGGACGGGCGTCCCGTTCGCGGGCACCTCGAGGGAGCCCGTCGAGATCACGGCGCCTTCGGGATCGCGCGCGACGTAGTTGACCGTGAACGTGGTCCCCGGCGGCAGGTCGTCGGCGTCGATGCCCGCCAGCTCCTTGCTGATCTCGAAGGTGCCGCTGTCGGCGACGCAGGGGACCTCGCCCGCGAAGAGGAACGAGTGCGCCTCGCCGCCGAGCAGCGTGACGTCCTGCCCGATGATCTGGCCGTCGAGCGGCGCGGCGTCGACGGTCACCGAGGCGTTGGGCGCGTAGATCGACCCGTCGATGCGGGCCTGGGCCGCCGTGACGGTCACGTCGCCGGTGAGCTGCGAGAGGTCCCACAGCATGTACGGAGAGTAGGCGCCCTGCGGGTCGGCCCGCGCCCCGATGACTTCGGTCGTGCCCGGGGCGACGCGGATCACGAGCGGGTTCGAGACGCCCGGCGCGGGGCCCTGCGAGAACTGGATGAGCGCGGCTCCGGCGATGTCGGCGTAGTCGACGATGTTCGGCTGGTCCTCGCTGAGCGGCGCGAGCACGACGCGGTCACCCGCATCCTCCGCGACCTCGACGGGGTATCCGATGCCCCCGATCGGGTCGGCGATGTCGTCGAGACAGCTCTGCGCCTCTTCCCAGGACGCATCGGCGTTCGCCTCGACATAGTCCGCGACGGCGGTCGGCGACGTGTCGGCGGTGTAGATGCTGCCGTTGCCTGCCGCGCCGGCGGGGGGAGTGGAATCCGCGGGGTACTGCTGATGCGTCGAGTCGATGAGGGGGGTCTGATCGACGTTCGCGGGGTTCGTGTTGAGGCGCAGCCAGTCGGACCGCTCGAACGCCCTCCAGGGCCCGTCGCGCTCGACCATCTTGAGGGCGCCGAGGAGCGAGGGCTCTGTCGTGCCTGCGCTCGTGATCTCGAGGATGCCTGTGCTCGCGGGGCTGTAGCTGCCCACGAGCAGACGCGTGGGGTCGCCGTCGACGACGGGGAGGTCGTAGTCGCCCGTGCCCGCGACGACGTGGATGATCGCGTACTGGCTCGCGCCACTGGGTGCGAAGGTGGCCGAGCCGCCCGCCGCGATGCTCCCCTCGGTCTCCTGGTTCTTCAGCAGCGCATCCTCGCGCGCGTAGATCGTGAACCCGCCGCCGAGCGAGAAGGGGTTGACCGTCTCGGGAAAGGCTGCCGCGGCTGGAGCGGGCTCGATCGTCGTGGCAACGACGAGTCCTGTCGTGGCGAGCACAGCGGCCGTCAGCCCGGCGACAAGGCGACGGACCGGGTTCTCGAGGTGGGGCATTCGGTCGCTCCTCCCGCCGGCACAGGACGCAGGAATCAGGATGCCGGCTCGTTCAGTACCCTACAGGCGCCGTTTCCGCCGGCGGCCTGGCCGCCCTTTCTCGGCGGGCCTGCCACGGGTCATGCGGTGGCGCGAGCCGGCGGATGCCGCGACCATGGCTTCATGGCAGCGACGCTCGAGGACGTGCGGACGATCGCGCTCGCCCTTCCCGAGGCTGCGGAGGTGGTGGACGGTCATCGCGGCGGTGCGGCCTGGCGCACGCGTGCTGGGCTCTTCGTCTGGGAGCGCGGGCCGAGCAAGACCGATGTGGCGGCCCTCGCGGCGCTCGGCCGTACCTGGCCGGACGGGCCGGTCGTCGGCGTGCGTACCGATGGGCTCGACGGCAAGCAGGCGCTGCTCGAGACCTTCCCCGCCGAGTTCTTCACGATCCCGCACTTCGACGGCTACCCCGCCGTGCTCGTCCGGCTGGACGCGATCGACCAGGATCTGCTGCGCGAGGTCGTGACGGATGCCTGGCTCCTCCGCGCGCCGAAGCGCGTCGCGCAGGAGTGGCTCGCGGCGCACCCGCCGCGAGAGGGTTAGCCGAGCGCCTTGGCCGCCGCCTGCGTCGCGACGGTCGCGGGATGGGGTTTGGCATGTGCCGCGACGAACGCGTCGTAATCGGCCCGCGAGAGATCGGCGTAGGCGTACGCCCACTCGAGGATCGCCTCCCCGACGATGCGCCCGTTGCCGATGTAGCCCGCAACCTGCGCTGCGTGCGGTGACTGGGAGTGGGCGCGCGCGAGGACGGTGGCACAGGACTCTGCGTACTGCCGGAAGGGCGTGTCCTCGAGCTCATTCATCTCGATGCCGCCCTTCATGTCGTTGAACTGCCGCACGTAGAAGTCGCCGGCGAATGCCTTGAGGTGGCCCAGGAACGGATCCGACACGGCCTGGAGGATGCGCTGGAGGGCGACGACGCGCCCTCCCTCGCCCTGCTCTGCGACGAACTCGGCCACCGCCGGTGGTTGTTCGATGCCGCCGTACTCCTCGAGGACGCTTCGCCCGGCCTGCTTGCCCTGCAGGATCAGCGCGTTCGCATCGCCGTCCTGAAGAAGGATGAGTGTGCACAGCGTCCCCACACTGCCGACACCCACGACCCGCATCGCGATGTCGGAGAGCACGTACTGGCGCAGCACGAGGCGCACATCGACGTTCGCAGACTCCAGGTACTTGAGCATGTTGTCGTGCAGACGCCCCTCGATCTCGGGCGTCGTGTGCGTCATGGTCGGCGGGCGTTCGACGAAGAGCAGCCGTCCATCCTCGCTGAGCGTCGTGAGCTTGCGCGCCGCCCGCTCTCCGGTCCGCTTCTCGGCCTCCTTGATGGCGGCGCGCATCGTCCGCTGAGACTCCGAGTCCATGGCCTTCAGCCCGGACTCGGCGTCGAAGTGCTCGAAGAAGCGCTGGACGCTGCTGCGGTCCGCGTTCGCCGCCATCGCGCGGGCATATGTCCGCACGGCGGCGAGCGCGGCGGTCTGGACGACGTCGTCGTCGCGCGAGGTGGCCTGCCCCGCGATCACGACGCTCGTCACGAGGCGCTTGAGATCCCATTCCCACGGGGCGAAGGCCGCTTCGTCGAAGTCGTTCAGATCGAACATCAGGGTGCGCTGCGGTGAGGCGAAGAACCCGAAGTTCGACACGTGCGCGTCGCCGCAGGACGCGACCAGGATTCCGCTGTGCGGGTCGGCCGCGAGATCGGCGGCCTGGATGGCCGCAGTGCCGCGATAGAAGGCGAAGGGACTCGCCGACATGCGCTCGACGCGCAGGGGCACGAGCTCCTGCATGCGCGTCGCGTTCTGCGCCTCGAGGATGCTGAGGGGGTCGCGGTCTGTGGTCGTCAAGTGCGCGAGTCCGCTTCGCGGCGCCGCCTCTCGGGCGGCTTTGCCTTCGGCCAGCCGTTCCGCGACGGTGGATGGGCGGCTCCACTCGAGCGCGGAGATGTAGTTGGCCTCGGTCATGCGCACATCATGCCACCGGCCCGCGCGGACGGCGATGGGCTCCGAGCCGGGCCCGGCTCCGGTCATTCGGCTCGGGTGACGCCCCGGCGATGCACCGTCGGCGGCCGCGCGGTCGCCTCTAGAGTGCACCCATGGCTCGCTCGCGGCTGACGATGACCCGGTGGGAGTCGCTGACCCACTGGCCGCTCATCGTCGCGTCGATGCTGTGGCTCGTCGCCTATTCGTGGAAGGTCATCGCGGACGTCCACGGCCCGAGCGCCGTCGTCCTGTGGACCGTCATCGCGCTCACCTACGCCGCGTTCGTCGTCGACTACCTCGTCCGGCTCACGCTCGGGCGCCCCCGCGCCGCGTGGTTCCGGACTCATCTGCTCGACCTCGCGATCGTCGTGATCCCGATGCTCCGCGCGCTGCGGCTGCTGCGGGTGCTGACGGCCATGACGTTCGGCAAGCAGACCGCCGGCACGGTGCTGCGCAGCCGCATCGCGATCTACGGCGCCGGCGCGTCGCTCCTGGTCATCTACCTGTGCTCGCTCGCGGTGCTCGATGTCGAGCGCCGCGCGCCGGGCGCCAACATCGAGACCTTCGGAGACTCGATCTGGTGGGCGTTCGTGACGGTCGCGACCGTCGGCTACGGCGACTACTACCCCATCACGACGATCGGGCGGATGTGGGCGGTCGGGCTCATGGCGGGCGGCATCGCGATCGTCGGCACCGTGACGGCGACGGTGTCGTCGTGGGTCATCGAGAAGGCGGCGCAGGGTCGCGACGACGACGAGGCCGCCACACGCGGTCAGGTCCGCGGCCTCATCCAGCAGGTCGACGAGCTCAAGCAGCTGCTCGCACAGGGGGAGAAGAACTCATGACCACCGCATCTCCGGTCGCCGGCGCGCGGGCGGCCGCGCCGAGCGAGCGCACGCTCGAGTCGATCGCCCTCGCGGTCGGCGTCGCCTCGTTCATCGTCGTCGCGCTCGTCGCCGTCATCGCCTTCCGCTTCCAGCCCGCGCCGATCGCGGGACCGAACTCGGTCGGGCAGTTCGCCGCCGTCACCTCGGCGCTCGTCGCGGTCGTCGCCTTCGCCGGCGGGCGCATGCTCGCGGGCGGCGTGCGGCCCGGCATCCTGGACATCGTCGACCTCGTGGCACTCTCGTTCGCCCACGCCGTCATCGCGCTGCTGAGCTGGACCCTCGTCTCGGTCATCTTCGAGCAGGCCTTCATCGGCGCCGAGGTCTTCGCGATCCCCGTCATCCTGCTCTCCGGCGCGGTCGCCGCCGTCACGGGGTACGTCGCGTTCTTCTCGGGGACCCACATCGACCTGCAGCTGCTCGCCGTGATCCTCGCGACGTTCCTCGTCGAGGGCATCGTCGCGAGCATGCTGACGGCCTCGGATCCGCTGTGGTGGCAGGAGCACCTGAGCTCGCTCGGCGTGACAGGCGACGTCTCGTCGCTCGCCTTCAACCTCACGCTCATCGTCGCGGGCGTCCTGGTGACGACGCTCGCGCGGGCCGCGACCGCCGGCATCCCGACGGATCATCCGAAGGGCGTCGCGCGCGTGCGCCTGTCGCTCATCCTCGTGGGCGTGTTCCTCGCGTTCGTGGGCGTCTTCCCCGTCGACGACTGGTTCTGGATCCACACCGCCTTCGCGTCCGGCATGGCTGTCGTCTACGGAGTCCTCGTCGTCCGGCTGCCGGTCTGGATTACCGGGATGTCGCGCTTCTTCGTCTACCTCGGCTGGGTCTTCCTCGCCGTCGTGGTCGCGCTCGGCGTCTTCTACGCGATCGGCTACTACACCCTGACGGCCGTCGAGCTGGTCGCCGGGACCCTCGTCTTCACGTGGATCATCCTCTTCATCCGCAGCGCCGCGGCCCTGCAGGAAGACCTGCGTCCGCAGGAGTGAGGATGCCGCGCCTGCACGGCGTCCGGCAGGATGGGGGCGGAATCACGAAGGAGAAGGCATGACGAACGCGACCGCCAGTCCCGCGAGCCCCGGCATCCGCACGCTGCTGCTGATGTCGGTCCCCGCCGTGCTCATCGGCGTCGGCTCCGCCGTCGTGCTGCGGCTGCTCGACCTCGTGTCGGACGAGCTCATGCATTTCCTCTGGGACTACCTGCCCGGCCTGTTCGGCGCGACCCAGAGCACGCCGTGGTGGATCTTCCTCGCGCTGACCCTCACAGGTGCCGCCGTCGGCGCCATCGTGTGGCTCGTGCCCGGCCATGGCGGTCCCGACTCGGCGACGACCGAGCTCGGCGGGACGCCGCCCAAGCTCCACGCCGTGCCGACGATCCTCGCGGTGTCGATCCTCGGGCTCGCGGGCGGCGTGAGTCTCGGCCCCGAGAATCCCACGATCGCCGTGAACTCGGCTCTCGCGGTCGCCGTGTTCGGCCGGCTCTCGACCAAGGTCCCGCCCGCTCTGCTGGTCATGCTCGCCGTGTCGGGCACGATCGGCGCCCTCTTCGGCACGCCGGTGGCCGCGGCGCTCGTCTTCACGGGCATGGTCGGCGCCATGGCGATGCCGGGTTCGCTGTGGGACAAGCTGTTCCTTCCCCTCGCTGCGGCGGGCGCCGGCTCGGTCACGATGATGCTCATCGGCGGCCAGTCGATCGGGTTCACCCTCGAACCCATCGGGGACTACCAGTGGAGCTTCCTGTGGCAGGGCGTGCTCGTCGCGGGGGTCTCGGCACTGCTCGGAGTCCTCGCCGCGTTCGTGTTCCCGCACATCCACCGCCTCTTCCACGCGCTGCGCAATCCGATCATCTTCACGACGCTCGGCGGCATGATCCTGGGCGTGCTCGGCATCATCGGCGGTCCCATCACCCTCTTCAAGGGGCTGCAGCAGACGGGCGAGCTCCTCGAGAACCCCGACGCGTACACACCGCAGCAGCTGGCGCTGTTCACGGCGGTCAAGATCGTGGCGCTCCTCATCGCGGCGAGCGCGGGCTTCCGCGGAGGGCGCATCTTCCCCGCCGTCTTCATCGGCACGGCGTTCGGGCTGCTCGCCTACTCACTCGTCCCCGGCATGCCGATCTCGCTCGCCGTCGCGTGCGGCGTCCTCGGAATCACCCTCGCAGCGACGAAGGACGGCTGGATCGCGATCTTCGTCGGGGTCGCGCTGTGCGGCGACGTCACGGTGATCCCGCTGCTCTGCATCATCATCCTTCCGGTCTGGCTCATCGTGACCAAGGCGCCCGAGCTCGTCGTGCACCCGAGCGAGCCGAAGTCGGTTTCGGCGGCGAAGCCCTAGCTCAGACGCTGTCGGACGGCACGAGCGGCGGCAGTCCGGGATCGCTCGTCACGGTGCTGTCGACCCCCGCGGCGACGAGGGCCGACGTCACGGCGCGCACGACGGCTGCCGTCACGGTGAGGCCGACGGTCGGTGCGTGCCAGTACAGGACCCGCGCCGTGAGGCGCTCGGGCGAGATCGAGACGGCTGCCGTGAAGGCCGGCTTGGTCTGATCGACGCCGGGGACGGATGCCGCTGCCTCGGCGATGAGCGCGAGAAGCTCCTCCGCCTCACCGCCGCCGCGCTCCGCCCGCACCTGCACTTCACTTCGGCGCAGGCCCGCCGTCGAGTGGTTGACGATGGGCTCCTGGACCATCTTCGCGTTGGGGACGTGGATGGTGCGGCCGTCGTAGGTCTCGAGCACGACCGTGCGCGAGTTGAGGTCGGTCACGACGCCGATCGTCGGCGTCCCGTCGACCCCCTCGACCTGGAGCTCGTCGCCGAGTACGAGGGGACGGCTCGCCTGGATCACGACCCCCGCCGCGAAGTTGTCGGCGACCCCGCGCAGCACGAGCACCGCGACGACCGCGAGCACTACCGCGATCGCGAGGAGCGGCTGCATGTTGACGCCGAGCACCGCGAGCGCGACGGCGACCGACAGCAGCACGATCGCGTAGGACACGAAGCGCGCGATGAAGGTCGTCACGAGCTCCGAGACGCTCGGAGCGCGCCGAAGGAGGACGATCGTCGCCTTGCGTGCGACGCGGGAGAGGATCCAGCCGGCGATGACGACGACCACGGCGAGCAGCACCTGCCACCACTCGACGGAGGTCGGAAGCACCTGACTCAGATCCACGCGCTCACGATAGCGACGCGGCCGGGCGCGCCCCCGGTGCCTCGCCGCAACGCGCGGCTAGCCTTGCGCGCGTGAAGCACTCGCGCCCGTCCGCCACGCCCGTGCCGGCGCCCGCGGCTCCCGTCCTCCCGCCGATGCTGCGGATCCTGCTGGGCCTCGCGGCGGCGGTCATCGTGCTCGCAGGACTGTCCTACGCGCGCGAATGGGTGGGCCCGCTCGTGCTCGGTGCCGTCATCGTCATCATCTGCCACCCCGTCCGCTTCCCGCTCGAGCGCCGTGGCTGGCCGCGGTGGGCCGCGACGACGGCCGTCATCGTCGTGGGGTACCTCATCCTCGGCATCATGGCGGCGCTGCTCTTCTTCGCAGGCGTGCAGTTCGCGCGGCTCGTCGGGGACTACCAGGACGAGCTGCGGGCGGCGGCGCAGAACCTGCTGGGTCTGCTCCAGTCGCTCGGCGTGGAGTCCGGGGCCGCCGACGCCGGGGCATCCCTCCTCCAGCCCCAGACGATCCTGTCGTTCGCGACGTCGCTCGGGGGCACCGTCCTCGGGGTGCTCACGGCGTTCTTCTTCGTCCTCGCATACGTCATCTTCATGGCGGCGGACGGGTCGCGCTATGCGCGGGCCGAGGCATCCTTCGGTCGGCAGATCCGCCCCACGGTGCGCCGGTTCCAGGTCTACAACTCGGGCGTCCGGCGGTACTACGTCGTGAACGCGACCTTCGGCGCGATCGTCGCGATCATCGACGGGCTGGCCCTGTGGGCGCTCGGCGTTCCGGCGCCGGCGGTCTGGGCGATCCTCGCGTTCGTGACCAACTTCGTCCCGAACATCGGCTTCGTCCTGGGGCTCATCCCGCCCGCGCTGCTGGCCCTCGTCGTCGGAGGCTGGCCCCTCATGCTCGCGGTCGTCGCGATCTACTGCGTCGTCAACGTGACGCTGCAGGTGCTCGTGCAGCCCAAGTTCGTGAGCGACGCGGTGGCCCTGAGCCTCACCCTGAGCTTCTTCTCGGTCATCTTCTGGACCTTCGTCATCGGGCCGCTCGGCGCGATCCTCTCGATCCCGCTGACGCTCCTCGTGCGCGCGCTCATCCTCGAGAGTGATCCGCGCGCGGTGTGGCTGCGATGGCTGTCGGGCGATCACGACGCTGCGCCGCTGCGCGACGGCAAGCCTCCAGAGCCCGCGGACTGATTCTTTCTTCGGACGATTCCACCGCATTCGGATGGATGCGCGCGAGACGTCCGAATGCGGTGCAATCGTCCTGGAAGGCGTGGGAGGGATGCCGCGCGGCGCGGTTGCTTCGGGATGCCGCGGCCGATCGTCAGGCCGTCGGCGGGTCGATCCGCAGGACCGTGGGCGACTCGCCGATCGTGAGGTCCTCGGCGACGCGGACCGTGCGGGCAAGGTCGTCGACGCTGCCGATGATCGTGCCGAACCGCTCGCGATCGGAGCAGACGGCCGTCACGGTCAGGAAGTGCGAGCCGGTGTCCCACGTGTAGGTCGCGAAGGGGGGCGTGCGCTCATCGCGGGGGAGCGGCATCGCGAGCTTCTCGCCCACCCCGAGGTGCGGATTGCGGAACGACTCGGTGTCGTCGTACTCCATCGGCATCGAGGCGCGCGCGGCCCGCAGCTGGGATGTCGCCTCCTGCACCTGCGCCATGACGACGACGAGCTCGGGGTCGGCCTTCCACACCCACACGAGCACGCGCCCCGCGGCGCGCTTGATAAGGAACGGCGCCGCCTGGCTCATGCTCCACGCGAGGAATCCGCTGCCCGGCTTCTCGGTCGAGCCGAGCGCGCGATTCGCCTGCGTCAGCAGCATCCGGATCGCGGCCTTGCGGTGCCGGCGTCCCTTGAAGCCGAGCGAATCGGTCACCGGCACCCAGAGCGTCGGGTCGGCGTCGGCGCGCAGTGTCGTCATGCCTCCAGGCTACGTGCGGAGGCTGGAAGGGAGGTTTCGATACGGGCGCCTGCGGCGGCCTACTCGACCTGGACCCGCGAGGCGCGTCTAGTTGAGGGCGGAGGTCAGCCGCGCGACGCCGTCGTAGAAGGTGGCCGAGCGCGGCTCGCGGCGCCACTCCTCGAGGGTCAGCTCGCGCCCGGCGTCGCGGTAGCCCTGCTCCACTGCGCGCATGTCCGCGACGAAGGACTCGCCGCGCACGAGCACCGAGACCTCGGCGTTGAGGCTGAAGGAGCGGATGTCCATGTTGCTCGAGCCGATGACGGCGATGTCGTCGTCGATCGAGAAGTGCTTCGAGTGCAGGATGTACGGCGCGGGGTACAGGAAGATCCGCACCCCCGCCTCGAGCAGCACGCTGTAGTACGACCGCTGCGCGTGCCCGACGAGCCACTGGTCCGCGACCTCCGACACGAAGAGCTGCACCTCGAGCCCCCGCTCGCACGCCGACGTGATGGCGTAGACCATGGCCTCGTCCGGCACGAAGTAGGGGCTGGTCAGGATCACCTTCTCGGTCGCTCCGTAGATGAGCGCGAGGAACAGGCGCAGGTTGTTCTCGGTGCTGTAGGTCGGGCCGCTCGGCAGCACCTGGCACAGCAGGTCTCCCTTGGCGGGCATCGTCTCGACCGCGACGTACTCGTCGGAGAGCTGATGGCCGGTCTCGATGAGCCAGTCCGAGAGGAAGACGACGTTGAGGGCGGATGCCGCGGGCCCTTCGACGCGCGTCACGAGCTCCTGCCACTTGAGGCCCCGCTTGATGTTCTTGGGGGAGTCGTAGCTGCGGTCGATGAGGTTCTGCGAGCCGGTGAAGGCGACAGTGCCGTCGACGACGACGATCTTTCGGTGGTTGCGCAGGTCGGGCCGCTGGTACTTGCCCTTGAAGGGCTCGACGGGCAGCATCCACGCCCAGTCGACGCCGATGCGGTCGAGCTCCGCCGTCATCTCCTTAGAGTTCGGCACCTTCCGCGTCGCGATGTAGTCGGCGAGCAGGCGCACCGTCACACCGCGCTTCACGGCGTTCTCCATCGCGGTGAAGAACGGGCGCGTCGTGTCGTCGAAGCCGATGATGAAGAACTCGACGTGCACGAAGCGCTGGGCCAGGTCGACTTCCTGCGCCATCTGCAGGATCGAGCCGTTGTAATCCCCGTTGAGTGTCATCGCGTTGCCGTGGAGGGCCGGGATGCCGGTGAGCTGCTCCGCCTGTTCGAGCACCCGCTGGAACCATCGCGGCTCGTCGGCGTGCGGCGAGTCGAGCCGAGCGAGGGCGACCCGCTCCTTGATCCGCTCGTCGATGCGGGCCTGCGCCTCCATGCGCGACTTCGGCAGCTTGATGCTCCCGATGACGAGGAAGAGCAGGATGCCGAGATAGGGGAGCAGGAAGATCGCGAGCAGCCAGGCCATCGCGGCCGTGGGCTTGCGGCGCTTGGGGAGGATGAGGAGGGCCGCGACGATGATCGCGAAGTTCACCAGGACGCCGGCGAGCCAGATGAGGTTCACGGTCAGGGTCGGTTCCATGGCGGATCTCCCGATGCCGGGGCAGGGCGCGTTTCCCCCGCCGCTCTCGGAACGCTACCGCCTGGGAGCCGGAGCGCGGTCACCCCGGCCGGGTGAGCGCCGATTCGAGCGTCGTCGCCTCCCGCGCGGGACCTGGCCCTAGAGTGGCGCCATGAGCGAACCGACGCCGTCTGCCGACGCCTCCACGCGTCAGCCCGAGCCGGCCGTCGTCGAGGCCGCACCGATCCCCGGCGTCCTCGCCGAGCCCGCGGTCCTGAGTCTCGATACGGGGCTCCGCGCGCGCATCCTCGCGACGCTCGACCGGCCTCTCATCGTCGGGTTCGCGGCGACCCTCGGAGTGCTTCTGGCGCTGCTGATCGGCGGCGCGATGCTCTCGATCTCGACGATCCTCGTCTACATCGTGCTGGCGCTCTTCCTCGCGCTCGGCCTCGACCCCATCGTCCGCATGCTCGAGCGCCACAATGTCAAGCGCGGCGCGGGGATCGGTATCGTGTTCGGCGCGTTCGCGCTGCTCATGGTCGCCTTCCTCGTCTTCGTGCTGCCGCCCGTCATCGCGCAGATCGTGCAGTTCTTCGTCGAGCTGCCCAAGGCGGTCGAAGAGATCCCGCAGTCGGACTGGTTCCTGGGCCTGCCCGCGGAGTGGCAGGTCGGACTCGGCGCGGCGCTCGACCAGCTCGCGCTCTCACTGTCCGACCCCGCGTTCCTCGCTGCCATCGGCGGCGGCGTCCTCGCCGTCGGCGCCGGCATCGTGGCCGCGATCTCGGGTGGCTTCATCGTGGTGGCGCTCACCCTCTACTTCCTGGCATCACTCACGGCGATGAAGGGTGCGCTCTACGCGCTGGCTCCGGCGCGCAACCGCCCCAAGCTCTCGGACCTCACCGAGCGGATCACCGGCTCGGTCGGCAGCGCCCTCATCGGCGGCGTCATCCTCTCATCGATCAACGCGGTCGTCGTGTTCGGCCTGCACTGGGTGATCGGCCTGCCGTTCGCGGCGCTCATGGCGGTCATCGCGTTCGTCATCACGCTCATCCCGCTCTTCGGCTCCGTCATCTTCTGGATCCTCGCGTCGATCGTCGCGCTGTTCTCGAGCCCGCAGCAGGCGCTCATCTTCTTCATCGCGTACCTCGTCTACATCCAGATCGAGTCGTACGTCGTGAGCCCCCGCGTCATGAACAAGGCGATCGAGATCCCGGCGGCGCTCGTGCTCATCGCTGCGCTCGTCGGCGGCACGCTGCTCGGCGTGCTCGGCGTGCTCATCGCGCTGCCGATCACGGCATCCATCCTCCTGATCATCCGCGAGGTCGTCGTCCCCAAGCAGGACCTCAAGATCTGAGGCGTCGCGGCGGCAGGCCGAGCGCGGATCCGCGTCGCTCGGAGGGGCTCCGGTAGAGTGGACGAGCGCCAGCCCACCCACCGGCGCGCCGCAGAGATAGGCAGCCACCCATCCCGTGACTCCCCCCGCGACCCCCGATTCCCCCGCCGCACAGTCGGCCGATCGAGACGCCCGTTCGCTCACCGTCCTCATCGGCGCCGACACGTTCGCGCCCGACGTCAACGGCGCCGCGCGGTTCGCCGAGCGGCTCGCTGCGGGTCTCGCCGCACGCGGACACGACGTGCACATCGTCGCGCCGAGCGTCGGGCACCGCAATCACGGCCGCTTCCGCGAGGTCATCGACGGCGAGGAGATGACGGTCCACCGTCTGCCGGCGTTCCGCTGGCGTCCGCACGAGTGGCTCCGCTACGTCTTGCCGTTCCGCTCGAAGTTCTACGCCCGTCGTGTGCTCGCCGACGTGCAGCCCGACGTCGTGCACAGTCAGTCGCACATCATCATCGGCCGCGGCTTCACGCGCATCGCGCGCGAGCGCGGCATCCCGGTCGTCGCGACGAACCATGTCATGGCCGAGAACATCATCGACCACACGTCGATGCCGGCGTTCATCGACAAGCTCGTGCTCAAGCTCGCGTGGGACGACGCGCGCCGCACGTTCGAGATGTCTCGCGCCGTGACGACGCCGACGCGCCGCGCCGCGGAGTTCCTCGAGAAGACGATCGACATCGAGGGCGTCCTCCCGATCAGCTGCGGCATCCGCAAGGCGAACTACACGCCCGATCTCGCTCCCCGGCCGCATCGCCGGGTGCTCTCCGTCGGCCGCCTCACGACCGAGAAGCATGTCGACGTCACGCTGCAGGCGATCGCGAAGCTCGCGCGCGACCTCGACGTCGTCTTCGAGATCGTGGGCGGCGGCGATCAGCGTCGTCATCTCGAGCAGGTCGCGCACCAGCTGGGGATCGCCGACCGCGTGACGTTCCTCGGCAAGATCGAAGAGGACGAGCTGCGCGCCGCCTACACGCGCGCGGACGTCTTCGCGATCGCGTCGATCGCCGAGCTGCAGTCCATCGCCACGATGGAGGCCATGGCGTCGGGACTCCCCATCGTCGCGGCCAATGCTGTCGCCCTGCCGCACCTCGTGCAGAACGGCGGGAACGGGTATCTCTTCGAGCCGGGCAGCGTCGACGACCTCGCCGACAAGCTCCGCCGCGTGCTGACCGCCTCGCCCGACGAATACCTGCGCATGCAGCAGGCGTCGCTCGACGGCGTCGAGATCCACGACATCGAAAAGACGCTCGACACGTTCGAGAAGCTCTACCGCGGCGAACCGCTCGACTCCTGACATGCGTCTGCTCTTCGACGCGCGGTACATCCGCACCGACTTCCACGACGGCATCAGCCGCTATTCGGCGGAGCTCGCGGCGGCCGTGTGGGCCGCGGCATCCCGTCGCGACGTCGAGGTCTCGTTCGTGATCTGCGACGACGCGCAGCGCGCGCTGCTCCCCGAGGGCGCGCCGGTCATCGTGATCAACCCCCCGACGTCGCTGCGCGAGCCGCTCGCCTCTCGGCTCCTCAATCGCCACCGACCCGATGTCGTCTTCTCGCCGATGCAGACGCTGGGGTCGAGGGGGCGGCGCTTCCGGCTGATCCTCACGCTGCACGACACGATCTACTACCGGCACCGCACTCCGCCGAAGAACCTGCCGTGGTACGTGCGGCTGGGGTGGCGGCTGTTCCACCTGTCGTACGTGCCGCAGCGGCTCACGCTGAACGGCGCCGACGTCGTCGCGACGGTGAGCCGGACGAGCGCCGACCAGTTCGCGGCAGTGCGCCTCACGAAGCGGCCCGTCGTCGTGATCCCCAACGCTCCGCAGCGCCTCGCGGAGCAGCTGCCGGCGGGCATCTCGGTCGTCCCGGGCGCCGAGAACCTCGTCTACATGGGCTCGTTCATGCCGTACAAGAACGTCGAGACGCTCGTGCGCGCGATGCGCGACCTGCCGGGGCGCACGCTGCACCTGCTCTCGCGCATCTCGGACTCCCGCCGTGCCGAGCTCGAGGCACTCGTGCCCGCGGGCGCGTCGGTCGTCTTCCACGGCGGCGTCACCGACGCCGAATACGCGGCGCTCCTCGCCGATCGGGCCGTGCTCGTCTCGGCATCGCTCGACGAGGGCTACGGACTGCCGCTCGCCGAAGCGCTCGAGCTGGGCGTGCCGGTGGTCGCCACCGACATGCCGATCTTCCGGGAGGTCGCGGGCGGCGGCGCGCTCTATGCCCCGGCGACGGATGCCGCGGCCTTCGCCGCCGCCGTGCGCTCGCTCGACGACCCCGCGCTGCACGCCGAGCTCGTCGCGACCGGTGCCGCGCACATCGCGCGGTTCACGTGGACGCGCTCGGCCGACATCCTGCTCGAGACCGCGGCGGGGCTCGCGAAGAGCTGAGCCGCCGCGGTCGGAGCGCGGCCTCAGCGGTGCGCGGGCTCGAGCCGGCGGACGCCGGCGTCGGGTGCGGAGGAGTCGACGCGCGCGGCGTCGACCTTCCACAGGGTCTGGCCGATCTGGGGCCTGTCGTCGGAGGCGGAACGGTCAGGGAGGCGCGACCAGTCGGTCGGCGTGCGTCGGTAGCCGTCCGTGCGGAGGGCGGCGACCGTCGCGGCGATCGCGAAGATCGAGAGCGCTGCAAGAAGAATCACCATGAACATGGCAGTCACGCTACGCTTGCACCAGAACTGCCACGAGTGGCAGGATGGACATCGACAGTATGAAAACTGCCACACCGATTCGGAGCCGTTCGGCGGGAGGAGTTCCAGATGCGCACCGTCGCCGTCATCGTGCAGGAGGGTTTTGCCCCCTTCGAGTTCGGACTCGCCTGCGAGGCGTTCGGCCTCGATCGGTCGGATGACGGCATCCCGTCCTTCGACTTCCGGATCGTCGCGGCCGAGCCCGGCGCGATCGCCTCGAACCTCGCGTTCTCGATCAACGTCGAGCACGACCTGGCCTTCGCCGAAGAGGCCGACCTCGTCGTCGTGACGCCGATCCCGCGGAAGACGTGGGGCACCGTCGACCCGCGCGTCACCGACGTCGTGCGCCGCGCCGTCGACCGTGGGGCCTGGGTGCTGAGCGTGTGCAGCGGGTCGTTCGTGATCGCGGCGTCCGGTGTGCTCGACGGCCGCCGTGCGACGACGCACTGGATGTACGCCGAGACGATGCAGCGCATGTATCCCTCGATCGACGTCGACCCCGACGTCCTCTACGTGCAGGACGGCCGCATCATCACGAGCGCAGGCACGGCCGCGGGTCTCGACGCGTGCCTGCACCTGCTGCGGCAGGAGCTTGGCGCCGAACTCACGAACAAGATCGCGCGGCGCATGGTCGTGCCGCCGCAGCGCGACGGAGGGCAGGCGCAGTTCATCGACAAGCCCCTCCCGGCCGCGCAGAGCCTGTCGCTCGCGCCTGTGACCGACTGGATGCTCGACAACCTCCGCCTCGAGCTCACCGTCGACCAGCTCGCCGCGAAGGCGCACATGTCGCCCCGCACCTTCGCCCGCCGGTTCAAGGCCGACCACGGCGCGACGCCCGCCGCGTGGCTCGCGCGTCAGCGCATCATCCATGCGCAGCGGCTGCTCGAGAAGACCGATCTGGGTCTCGACCGCATCGCGTACGAGAGCGGCTTCGGCTCGGCCGCCGTCCTGCGCCAGAACTTCGCCCGCGTGCTCGACACGACCCCCACGGCCTATCGGGCCCGGTTCGCGTGCCACGAGGAGTCGATGGAGGCTCCCGTCCGCGTGCTCGAGCCGGTCGCCTGATCGCGGGGCGAGCCGCGCCTCCCGGCGACTCGCAGAATCGGCTGCCGCGTGTGGGGCGGTCGCTCGACGACCGGGTGCGGGGCCGCATTGCCGCGGCATCCGTCACTTGCTAAACTTGAGCCAAGACGACTCAACTTTTCAGGAGATGCATGAACGCCACCCAGCAGCCCGGACAGGAGGATGCCCGCAGCGCCCTCGAGCAGTTCGGGATCAACCTCACCGACCGCGCGCGGCAGGGCAAGCTCGACCCCGTCATCGGCCGTGACAGCGAGATCCGGCGCGTGAGCCAGGTGCTGACCCGCCGCACGAAGAACAACCCGGTCCTGATCGGCGAGCCCGGCGTCGGCAAGACCGCCGTCGTCGAGGGGCTCGCTCAGCGCATCGTCGCGGGCGATGTCGCTGAGTCGCTCAAGGACAAGGAGCTCGTGACCCTCGACATCTCGGCGCTCGTCGCCGGCGCGATGTACCGCGGGCAGTTCGAGGAGCGCCTCAAGAGCGTCCTCAAGGAGATCACCGAGTCCGAAGGGCGCGTCATCACGTTCATCGACGAGCTGCACGTGCTGATGGGCGCCGGCGGCGGCGAGGGCTCGGTCGCGGCGTCGAACATGCTCAAGCCCATGCTCGCCCGGGGCGAGCTGCGCCTCATCGGCGCCACGACGCTCAACGAGTACCGCGAGTTCATCGAGAAGGATGCCGCGCTCGAGCGCCGCTTCCAGCAGGTGTACGTCGGCGAACCGTCGGTCGAAGACACCGTCGCGATCCTGCGCGGGCTCAAGGGCCGCTACGAGGCCCACCACGGCGTGACGATCGGCGACGGCGCGCTCGTGGCCGCGGCATCCCTCTCGCAGCGATACATCCCGAGCCGGCAGCTGCCCGACAAGGCGATCGACCTCATCGACGAGGCGATGAGCCGCCTCAAGATGGAGATCGACTCGAGCCCGCTCGAGATCGACCAGCTGCGCCGCCGCCTCGACCGCATGCACCTCGAGGAGCTCGCCCTCAAGAAGGAGAAGGACGACGCGTCGAAGGAGCGACTCGCGAAGCTGCGCGAGCAGATGGCCGACGTCGAGACCGACCTGGCGGGGCTCGAGTCGCGGTGGGAGCGCGAGCGCGCGGGCCTGAAGCGCGTCGGTGAGCTCAAGAAGCGGCTCGACCAGGCGATCATCGACCGCGATCGAGCGCTGCGCGAGGCCGACTACACGCGCGCGTCGAAGCTCGAGTACGAGACGATCAAGCAGCTCGAGCGCGAGATCTCCGAAGCCGAGCAGGCCGAGGCGAGCTCGCCGGAGGAGCGCATGGTGGGCGATCAGGTCACCGAGCAGGACATCGCCGCCGTCATCGCGGCGTGGACCGGCATCCCGGTGGGAAGGCTCCTTCAGGGCGAGACCGAGAAGCTGCTGCACCTCGAGACCGAGCTCGGCCGACGCCTCATCGGGCAGAAGGAGGCCGTGAAGGCCGTATCCGACGCCGTGCGCCGCTCGCGCGCGGGCATCAGCGACCCGAACCGGCCGACCGGCTCGTTCCTCTTCCTCGGGCCGACGGGCGTCGGCAAGACCGAGCTCGCGAAGGCGCTCGCCGAGTTCCTCTTCGACGACGAGCACGCCATGGTGCGCATCGACATGTCGGAGTACGGCGAGAAGCACACAGTCTCGCGGCTCGTCGGCGCCCCTCCCGGCTACATCGGCTACGAGCAGGGCGGGCAGCTGACCGAAGCCGTCCGCCGGCGGCCGTACAGCGTCGTGCTCCTCGACGAGGTCGAGAAGGCGCATCCCGAGGTCTTCGACGTCCTCCTGCAGGTCATGGACGACGGCCGGCTGACGGACGGCCAGGGCCGCACGGTCGACTTCAAGAACGTCATCCTGATTCTCACGTCGAACCTCGGGTCGCCGATCCTCATCGATCCGACCATCTCATCCGAGCAGAAGCGCGAGCAGGTGCAGGCGCTCGTGCGGCAGGCGTTCAAGCCCGAGTTCGTGAACCGCCTCGACGACATCGTGATCTTCGAGGCGCTCACGCAGGACGACCTCGCGCAGATCGTCGAGCTCGCCGTCGACGCGCTGCAGCGGCGGCTGCTCGACCGCCGGCTGACGCTCGCCGTGACGCCCGAGGCGCGCACGTGGCTCGCGGAGCGCGGCTACGATCCCGTCTTCGGCGCGCGGCCGCTGCGCCGGCTCATCCAGTCCGAGATCCAGAACCGGCTCGCGATGGCGCTCCTGTCGGGCGCAGTCCGCGACGGCGATGTCGTGCGGGTGGATGTCGCGGCCGACGGCTCGGACCTCGTGCTGACGAGCGAAGGTGCCGGCGCGGCATCCGATTCGCCCTCCGACGACGATGTGATCGAAGCCGAGCTGCTCGACGACTGAATCGGCGACGACGCGAACGGCCTGTGCGCGGCATCCGCCGGGGCGTGGTCGCCGGGCCGTTCGCGTCGTGCTGGCCAGGATCAGGCGTCGAGGAGGACCGAGTCCGCGATCGGGCGGCGCTGACGCGGGGCGTTCTCGCGGTCGACGATGGCGACGGATGCCGCGGCCGGGTCGCCGAGCGAACCGACGGCGATGATCGTGATGGGCCGGAACCGCTCGTCGAGAGCGAAGGCGGCGCGCACGGCCTCGACGTCGAAGCCGCCGAGCTGGTGCGTGTAGAGCCCGACGGCGTGCGCCTGCACCGTGAAGTGGGCGGCTGCCTGGCCGGCGTCGTAGAGGGCCCACGGCCGCGGCGCGCCCGTCTCGTCGGCGGTCTCGGCGAGGACCGGGATCAGCACCGAGGCGTCGCCCGCCCACGCCTGGTTGAAGCCCGCGAGCGTCACGACGATGGCGGCGTGCGCCTCGCCGCCGCGGCGCGCCACGATGTAGTGCGTGGGCTGCGTGTTCGATGCGGAGGGCGCCCAGCGTGCGGCCTCGAGCGCGCTTGCGAGGGCACCCTCGTCGATCACTGCGGCGGGGTCGAAGATCCGCGTGCTCCAGCGCTCGGCGAGCACGTCCAGGATGGGCGCCTCGGTGGACGCGGTGCGGGTGGCGATGAGCGACATGACGGCTCCGTTCGGGTGGTGTGCATTCCGGCGGGACGACGTCGGCCCTCGACGATCCAACTCCTCGAACCTGAATGCTGTTCCCATGTTTCGCCGCGTTTCGGCCGGTCGCGGGGCGGGGCGGGTGCACGCTCCCGGGTCGCGGAGGGTGCGGGCGCTACGGTCGGAGCATGCGCTTCGCAGCATCCGGCCGGTTCGTGTTCCTCGCCCAGTGGGTCTTCGGGGTGCTCCTGCCCATCTTCTTCTTCCTCGGCCGCGGCTGGGTCGGCGCCGACATCGGCTACCTCGCGATCGTCGGGGTGCTCTACGGCGTCCTGACGATCCTCGCGCTGCTCGTGCCGCCCCTCCTCACGCGCTTCGACCCGGAGGCGCGAGCGCGCAAGTCGACGCGCCTGGGCTACGACATCGCGACGATCGTGCTGTGGCTCACGCTCGTCCTCGGAGCGCTCACGGTGCCCGACTCGGGCGACAGCGGCCACCTCGACTCGGCGCTGACGACGTGGACCGGGATCTCGTACGAGACGTCTGCGGCGATCTTCTACGGCGCCGCGGTCGTCATGGGACTCGCCTACCTCGCGGCCTTCGTGCTCTCGATCGTCGGGATCGTTCGCGGGCGCCGGGTCGCGTCCTAGGCTCCGTTCGATGGCGGCCGTGCGCGCGCTGTGGGGGTCGACCCATCCGGGTCCGACGCTCGTCGTCTCGGCGCTCGCGCTCGCCCTCGGCATCGCCGTCGGACTCGAGCCGTGGCGGCTCGCGCTGCTGACCCTCGCGGTGTTCGCAGGGCAGGTCTCGATCGGCCTGTCCAACGACGCGATCGACGCGCCCCGCGACCGCGCCGTCGGCCGCACCGACAAGCCGATCGCGCGCGGCGACGTCAGCGAGCGACTGGCGTGGGCCAGCGCGATCGGCGCCGTCGCGGTGGCGCTCGCGCTCTCGGGAGCGCTCGGATTCGGGATGCTGGCGGCCCACGCCGTCTTCCTCGCGTCGGCCTGGGCGTACAACGCGGGGCTCAAGGCGACAGCATCCTCGATCGTCCCGTTCCTCGTGAGCTTCGGTATCTTCCCCTCGCTCGCGACCCTCTCGCTGCCCGACCCGAGGATCGCGGCGGGCTGGGGCTGGGTCGCGGGGGCGGCCCTCGGCGCGGCCGTGCATCTCACGAACGTCCTGCCCGACCTCGAAGACGACCGCCGCATGGGCGTGCGCGGCCTGCCCCACCGGCTCGGAGCCCGGGCCTCCGCCGTGCTCGCCGCGGCCGGGATCGTCGTCGGGGCCGTCGCGGTGCTCGTGGGCTCGTCGGGCGGTGCGCTCGCGGATGTCTCGGCCGTGTCGTGGGTGTTCTTCGCGGCCGTCGTCGTCGTCGCGGTCGCGACGGGCGTGCTCGCGCTCGTGCGGCCGCCGACGCGCGCGCTGTTCCGTCTCGTGATGGTCGCGGCGCTGCTGCTCGCGGCCCAGCTCGTCGCGACGGGCGGCGCCGTCGCGGCGTGAGCCGGGGCGCCCCTGTCGTGTTCGGGAACGTCATGGGCGGTCGGCGACAGCCCGCGCTGCGGACGGTTGGCCGCGAGCCGGGGTGTGCGGCCGGGCGGCCGGGCGGCCGGGCGTGGGGTGAGTTCCTGCCGGGTCGCAGCCGGGGAGGCGTCGTGTCTTCACCCCAATCTGGCTGGTCAAGTCTGGGTGGGGTGGGTTCGTGTCGGGTCGTGGGGGTGGATGCGGCATCCACTCACCCCGCTCGCGGAGCGGGCGACGCCGCAGGAGCGGGTCGGACGCCATCACCACCTGAACCCGGGTGCCAAGTCGGGGTGGGGTGAGTTCGTGCCGGGTCGCCGTCGGGGAGGCGTCGTGTCTTCACCCCAACCTGGCTAGTCAGGTCGGGGTGGGGTGAGTTCGTGTCGGGTCGTGGGGGTGGATGCGGCATCCACTCACCCCGCTCGGGCGCAGCGGGCGACGCCTCGGGAGCGGGTCGGACGCGACCACTACCTGAACCCGGGTGCCAAGTCGGGGTGGGGTGAGTTCGTGCCGGGTCGCCGTCGGGGAGGCGTCGTGTCTTCACCCCAACCCGGCTAGTCAAGTCTGGGTGGGGTGAGTTCGTGTCGGGTCATGCGAGTGGATGCGGCATCCACTCACCCCGCTCGGGCGCGACCACCACCTGAACCCGGTCAAGTCCTTTTGAGTGGTGTATCCGGTCGCGTGTGATCCCTCGTGTTGTTATGCGGTGAGGGCGCGGTAGTCGGGTTCGGGGATCT
>NZ_JAKWJP010000003.1 GCF_022761035.1 Microbacterium sp. SS28 | reverse complement strand
GTCTCTACGAGCGTCATGGGTTCGTCACCCTCTCGGAGGACGACGTCGATGTCTACATGACCCTCCAGCCAGGTGCCCCAACCCTCGATTGAGGTGTCAGCTCCCGTGGTGCATTGAAGGACCGTCGAGCGCGCGCTGATCGGCGGCCAAGGCGCGCCGTGTTCTGAGAGGGTCGATGGCGTGCGTCGCTGTCGTGTCACGAGCGGATCGGGGGAGGGTCAGTCTCTCGGAAGCCTGGCCGCCGGCGGGACGCGTGTTCGCAAGCGTTTGCCGATCAAGGCTGCAGGATCGTTTCAAGCAGCCGACCGTTGGCAGGGGTGGGCAGAACTCTGCGGTGAGAAGGATGGCGTCTGATCGCGTCGTCGACGACGTCCGCAACGCCGGCGACGCCGGGAGATTCAGCGATCTCCCCCGCGATTGCTCGGGCGCGTTCCCGGTATGTGGCCTGGGACATGGCCGCGCGAACACCTGCACGGATGTGTTGCGGTGTCGGGCGGCGTGTCCCGAGGCGCACACCGACGCCTGACCACTCGACGCGCGCCGCCACCTCACTCTTGTCTTCGCTCCCTGGCGCGATCACGATCGGTACTCCGTATCGCAGCGCGAACTGGGTGCCGCCGTAGCCACCGTTGGTGATGAAGACGTCCGTATGGGGGAGAAGATCGTCGTAAGGAAGGAAATCCGCGAGCCGCACGTTCGTCGGCATCTGTTGGAGGGGAGCAACCCGCGCTCCTCCCGTGCTGACGATCACAAGTACGGGTTCGTCGGCGAGCGCGGCGATCGTCGGGAGGACGAGTTCGGTCAAGTCGGTGTTTGCGAGAGTTCCCTGGGTAACGTCGAAGACGGCGCGCGAACCCTCGAGGTCTTCCCACCAATCCGGTCGGGGATAGATTTCCGTTCCGCTTCCCGAGATCGGACCCGTGAAGGTGAGGCGGGTCGGGAGGTTGCGGCGCGGGTATTCGAACGACGGCGTCGTGAATTGAGCCACCGCGTCGGCGCGCCCGACCCAGCCTGTGCTGGAGCGGTTGGTACCCGTCTGCGGGAGCCCGACGGTTGCCCGGCGGACCTCGTCGGATGCTCGGCGTACCCCCCGCATGACTAGGTGCTCTGACAGTGCTCGCATCGACCTGTTGCGCAAGCGCCCCAAGATTCCGCGCATCGGAGTGACGCCAAAGCCGAACGGCGCGAGGTCTGGGCCCGGCAGGCCCAGAGGAATCACGCCCGCCACGACGAGCGGCGGCCGATCGGTTGCGGGTAGGAGGCTGATGGCCGCACCCGCGCCGAACGTCGGCTCCGTGACGATGGCGTCCGCGGGCTCAGCGCGAAGCATCGCCTCGATGGCGGCGTATTGCGGGATCGCGGGACGTGTGAACACGTGCTCGACGTAGAAGCCAACTCCACGCATCGGGGAGAGGTGCGCGAGCTCTGGGAAACGCGTCGTGATCTCCCTGTCATCGAAGTCCGCCGAGGGCGGTAGGGGGACGAATTCGGCGCCGGTCAACGAGACCGCGTCGGTGAACCGGGAGCCGGTCAGGAAGCGGACGCGGTCGCCTCGCGAAACAAGATGACGGGCCAGCGCGAGAAGCGGCTGAACATGACCGTGGATGGGCACGCAGCCGATGATGATCGATACCATTTCACCCCTCCACCCGCAGTGCGGATCCTGGTCAACCCCGTTTGGGTAGTGCTGTGGCGCAATGGCAACCCGGTCAGTGGCAGGTCGGCAGCGGTGCAGGGAACGTGCTGGCCGACTTCCTCACGTCGAAGCAGGTCGTGCCGCTTCCGTCCCAGACGATGTCGCCACCCGGGAACGGCGCGAGCCGAGGGTCAGGGGACGTGCCGTTCCCGGCGACCGTGTTGCCTGAGACGACCCCACCGTCCGGCCGGGCGTCGACCTGAGGGTCGAGCGCGGCGTACTCGGGTGGGAGTGAGATGACTCCGATGCCGGCGCTGGCGTTCCCGCTCACCGTGTTGCCGCGGAGGGTGACGCGGTCGCCTCCGACATTGAGCACACCGATTCCGCCAGGGACTGCGGCGAGAAGTTCATCGGCGTCGGTGTTCGTGTTGGGTCGCCTGTTTCCCGAGAGCGTGTTGCCCTCGATCAGGATGTCCTCGGTGACTTTCACCGCGCGCCCTGGGATGACGAAGATGATCGCGCCGACGGAGTTGGCGGTGGCGACGTTGTCCCGGACGGTGACGCGACTCGCCAGCTCGACCTCGATGCCCACCGTGTTGTCGTGGACGACATTGCCGTCGATGAGGATGTCGGTCGACTGGCCGATGTAGATGCCTGAGTCGAACGAGCCGCGGACGGTGTTGTGATCGATCCGCCCATCGGTAGTTGCGACGGGGAAGATCCCGTACAGCGGGTTGTCGATGTAGTTGCCGCCGGTGATCCGGAAACCGTCCACGCCTCGGACCAGTACACCGCTCAGGCTGTAGCCGCGGATCTCGAACCCCTGAATGGTGATGTCAGCGAGCCGCGCCCCGCTGACACCGCGCACCCGGATTCCGACTTGGGCGCCCAGCCTGGTGCCGTCGAGCACAGCCCCGGGTTCGCCGACGAGTGTGAGCCCGGACGTGGTGATGGTGACGGCTTCTTCGTACACGCCGGCGGGAACGCGGATCGTGTCACCCGGCGCTGCCGCGTCGACGGCGGCCTGGATCGTGGTGGTGACAGTGATCGTGTTCGAGGATGCGGCGGCTGGTTGAGCGGCGAGGCCGTGTGCGGCGAGCAAGGCGGACAGCAGGACCAAGGTGACGTCGGGGCGGATGGATCGCCCAAGCAGCGTGAACATCGTGGACTCCTCAAAAGACGGGGATGCCTCAACGATGGAACCCGGGCAACACCGGCACGTCCCTGAAATCAGTGATCTTCCTCGGGAACTCTCGCCGTCCGCTGCGGCCCGGTGACACAATCAGGCGTGGCTCGCACAGTGCTGCTCGTCGACGACCACGACGGGTTCCGTCGGATGGCTCGACTGCTGTTGCAGAGCGGCGGGTACGCGGTCGTGGGAGAAGCTGCCTCGGCCGCTGAGGCGATCGCTTCGGCATACAAACTCGAGCCGGACCTCGTGATGCTCGATGTTTTGCTTCCCGATGGCGACGGCGCCGAGGTCGCCGTCGAGCTCGCCGCGCTCCCCCATCCGCCGGGGGTCGTGCTGATCTCGAGCTATCCGGCGAGCGGGTTGGGCAAGCGGGTGGAGGATGCGCCCGTCCTCGGTTTCATCCAGAAGGATGCGCTGAGCGTCGCACGGTTGGCGGAGCTCTTCGGATGACGGCCGCCGCGGACAGCATCCGTCATCGCGCCTTCGACCGTCTTTCGGTGCTTCTTCTGGCGGGAACCGCCGCGATGCTGGCGGTGGATGTCTGGGTCGTCGCGACGGTGCCGCTCAGAGCGCCGTTCAGCACGGTCGTGCGTGAAGCGGTGTTCGCGGGTGCGTGGATCGTCGTGGGTGTGGTCGCGCTGTGGCTCGGTCGCGACCTGCTGGCGCGCCGGATTCTCACTCTTGCGTTCGTGCTCGTCGCCGACGCGGTCGGCTCGTTCGGGCTGAGGGAGGACGACTTCCCACTGCGGCTTCTCGTGACGCTCACGGCGATCCTCGTCCCCTTGCAGATTCCCGTCGCGGGGCATCTGCTGATCGCCTATCCGTCCGGGCGCGTCTCCGATCCCTTCGGGCGGCGGCTGGTCGTCTGGGCATATGTGCTCGGCGCGGCTCAGAGTATCTGGTGGGCGTTCGCGCACGCCTCCACCACCTCGTGCGCGACCTGCGCGAAATCGTTGACGCTGCTGCCGCTGCCTCCGGAAATCGACCGGGTGGTGTCCGCGGTCTTCTCCGTCGCGTGGGTGCTGTTCTGCGTCGCGGTCGTCGTCCTGCTTGTGTCGCGGTATCGGCGGGCGGGTCCGCGGCAGCGCCGGATGCTGCGCTTGCCGTACGCGTCGATCGTGGTCGCCGCGGGCCTGTACGCCGTGATGTCGATCGCGGCTGCTGCGACCGGGACGAGCAGCGTGTGGATGGTGTCCATCGAGGCGCAGATCGCATTGCAGATCGTCGCCCTCCTCAGCGTGCCGTTGTGCTTCCTCATCGCGCTCATTCAGGAGCGACTCGCGTACCGGCCGGTTGGAGACCTGGTCGTCAAACTGGCGAACGGCTCCTCTGAGGACCTGGAGCACGCGCTTGCGTCCGCCTTGCGGGACCCTCAGCTGTCCCTGTCGTTCCCGATCGACGGGGGGTTCGTGGACATGCGCGGCCGACCCGTGGCCGCGCCGGCGCCGGATGATCGGTCGACCGTGACCACCGTCGGCGAGTCGGATGCCCCGCTGGTGCTGGTCCGCCACGACCGATCCCTGAGCGACGAGCCCGCGCTGCTCACCGCAGCGGGATCCGCCACCCGCCTCGCGCTCGAGAACGCACGCCTGCACGCCGAGGTCCGGGCACAGCTTCGAGAGGTGCGTGAGTCTCGGACCAGGATCGTCGCCGCCACCGACGCCGCACGCGCCCGCATCGAACGCGATCTCCACGACGGCGCCCAGCAGCGACTCCTCGCGGTCGGTCTCGCCCTCCAGCTGTTCCGGCAGAATCCGGACGACGGCACTCTGCTCGACGCGGCCGAGAGCGAATTGAGGAACGCGCTGGCCGAGCTCCGCGAACTCGCGGCGGGGATCCACCCCGCAGCACTCACAGACCTCGGCCTGATCCCCGCTCTGCGCGCCCTGGCAGAGCGACTCGGGTCCCGCGTGCGCCTCGACGCGCCGGCGTCGATCAAGCGATGCCCGCTCGAAGTGGAGACGGCCGCGTACTTCTCCACCAGCGAAGCGATCACCAACGCATTGAAACACGCGGCACCCTCGGCGGTGCAGGTGACTGTCGGCGAACGCGACCAACGCGTCATCATCAAGGTGCACGATGACGGACCGGGCGGTGCCGACAGCACCGGTTCGGGACTGGTCGGCGTGCGAGACCGGCTGGCGTCGGTCGACGGCAGCCTCACCATCGTGAGTCCGCTTGGCGGCGGTACGGATGTGACCTTGGAGGTCCCATGCGCGTGATGATCGTGGACGACAGCCTCCTCGTCCGGGAAGGCCTCAGCGCCCTGCTCACCCGCCGCGGCCACACCGTCGTCGGCGTCGCCGAGACCCCCTCTCCCGTTCCCGCGCTCGTCAGGGCGAGCACACCGGACGTGGTTCTCGTGGACATCAAGATGCCGCCGACCTTCACCGACGAAGGCCTCCGGCTCGCCGCCGGACTGCGGGCGCAGCATCCCGACATCGGTGTTCTCGTGCTCTCGCAGTACGTCGTCGGTTCCTATGTCGCGAGCCTGCTCGCGGACTCTCACGACGGTGTCGGGTACCTGTTGAAAGACAACATCCTTCGGCCGGAGATCCTCGACGACGCGATCGATCGCGTGGGCACACGCGGCGCATTCGTAGACCCCACGCTCGTCGCTCGAATGGTCGCCGCCGACACGTCCCTCGCCGCGCTCAGCGACCGCGAGCGGGAGGTGCTCTCACTCATGGCAGAGGGGCTCTCCGACCGGGGGATCGCGGAGAAGCTCGTCGTGAGCCTGCAGACCGTCTACACCCACGTGCAGCACGTCTTCACCAAACTCGACCTGCCCACCTCCTCGTCCGACAACAGGCGCGTCCGCGCAGTCGTCGCCTACCTGGTCGGCACACCCGAAGCGAGCACGACGCACCCGCCCGGAAATCACTGATTCCAGGGATTCCGCAGGGCCGCCGACGGGGGAAGCTCAGAACGGACGCGACGGCCACCGGCCTCGCCTGAATCCCAAGGAGGCTCTCATGCGCATCCGTTCAGCCAACGTCGACGACCGTCAGTTTGCCGACCCTTCGTCCCGCGCCTCCGGCCTCGGCCGGCGCCTCGCTGTCGGCTCGGTGACCCTCACCCTGATCCTTACGGCGACGGTCTTCGCGGCCGCGCCCGGCTCGGCGGCGCCCAAGCCCCGGCCCAAGCCGACACCTACTGCGACGGCGACCCCGGTGCCGCCCCCGCCGACCAGTTCACCCACCCCCATCCCGCCCTCGCCCGCCCCGGTGCCGCCGTCGCCGACACTCACCCCGCCGCCGACTCCGTCACTGTGCGAATCGACGACCACGTACGGCACCGTCGAGTACTGCGTGACAACGTTCACGGCCATCAGCACGGGCAGGCACGCGGTTGGAACCAGAGTCGCGGTCGGCGACACGTTCGTGCTCGAGGTGAATGGAGATCAGGTCATCCTGGGCAGCACGTACTGCCCGCCCGGCATGTACTGCGGAGCGACCATTGCGACCCTCCTCGCTGACTTCTCCCACGCACAGCCCACACCCGCGGTGGACAGCACCCTCGTCGTCTACGGCACCATGACCGCAGACATGACCCTGCTGGTCGACACCTACCAGTGAACTGTCCCCGGTGTGATGCCGCTCCCTTGCGAGTCTGGTTGAGCCCGGAACGCGAACCGCGCGCGGAGCCGTCCCCGCTACGGGCATCGCTCGTTTATGGATGGCATCCGGACCCGCCGGATGTGCGCGACCCACCCCCCACCGGTCAAATGCTCCGAATGCAGTGCCTACTGAATCATCGACCCGCCTCGACGGCGCTGGTTACTCAGGGCGCCACGGCTTCCGCGGCCCTCTTGAGGTCGGCGGTGAAGCGTTCGAAGTTCTCCGCCAACGGCGGAATCATCCGGGCGATGAACGGGAAGATCGGACCGCCGATGCGCTCAACGATCTCCACTCGCGTGCCGCCGGCATCACCGCCGAGGGAGCACGTGCGACGGAGCATCGCACCTCCGAACGTCAAACGCTCGTTCGGCTCGAACTCTTCGACCTTCAGCGAGAAGGTGCGGCTCGGGTCGAGCGTCGAGACCAGTTTGATCTTCGACCCGAGAGCGATCCGGCCCTCCATCGAGACGACCGTCGAGTTCCACCGCGGGTACTCTTCTGCCGTGGTCAGCAGTCGCCACACCGTGGCCGAGTCGGCGCGGATGTGCTCGGTGATGCGGGTGGACTGACTGAACATTCTCCGGGTCGTCGAGGCGACTCCATCGGACGCTGTGGTGGACATGCGATCCCCCGTTCTCCCGCTTGGGGCCGATTGTAGAGCTGGGTGCTCGTCCGGGACCCCAGAGGGCCTAGCACTAGTCCCCGCCGTACGGCTTTCGCGCATGGCCCGGATAGGGATCCGAATCGCGTGGTGAGGGTGCGTGGGGGGTGACGCTGAGTCGATGGATGGAATACAGGTTGGATACGCCAGGGTCTCGACTACAGATCAGGACCTCACTGCCCAACGCGACGGACTGCTGCGTCTGGGCGTTCACGACGAGCACATCTACGTCGACCACGGGATGACCGGCGCGAATCGCGCCCGACCAGGATTGCGCGAGGCGCTCGCCGCGGTGCGAACCGGCGACACCCTCGTCGTGACGAAACTCGACCGGCTCGCCCGGTCGCTGCGCGACGCGCGGGAGATCGCGGACGAGCTGACGACGAAGGGAGTCGCGCTCAGCCTCGGTGGGAGCCGATATGACCCGACTGATCCCGTGGGGCGGCTGCTGTTCAACGTGCTCGCCATGGTCGCCGAGTTCGAGCGCGACCTGATCAGCATGCGCACGCGGGAGGGGATGCCCGTCGCCCGCGCGAAGGGCAGGCTGAAGGGGAAGCAGCCGAAACTGTCCAAGAGTCAGCGGAACCTCCTGTTCGAAGTGCACGACCGCGGCGAATACACCGAAACCGAGATCGCCGAACTGTTCAGCGTCTCCCGGGCCACGGTCTATCGCGAGCTGCCGGCATCGCCGCGAGCAACTCTTCGCTTCGTTCGAAGCGCACGTCTTCTAGCGACCTTCGGGACCACGCAGGAACCGAATCGGCCGCCCGCATAGGCTCCCGATTCGGGCGCGGCCCGATCAGGAATCGTGATGATCTCGCCGTTCTATACGCGCCGGCATCCGGGAAGTCGACGGCGGTCTGCCGATGAGGATCGAGCGGCGGCACGCCGATACCCGCGGAGGGATTCACATCCTGTGTAGGCCCGGGTCACTGCGTCTTCACTGCCGCGATGAACTCCGTCCAACGCACACGATCGACGAACCCGTTGTGTCCAGCCCCTACCCAAACATGGAGCGTGGCGTAAGGGAGGGAGTCCGTCAGCAGGGCAGACATCGCGACGGGGGTGGCGGTGTCATAATCGCCGCAGAACACGTCGAAGCGCTGACGAATGTCGTTGAGGCTGAATCCCCAATCCCACATCGCTGCCGCCATCCACGCCTCGTAGCGTCCCTCGCCGCCCTGCGAGGCGCCTTCGGCGAACGCCCGCTCGAACATCGCGCGCTGTGCAGGATCGGCGAGGAACGTGTCCGCATCAAACGGGTCGTGTTCAGCCTTGGCCCGCACATATGCTGCAGGGTCTGCTAGCGCATCGTCGGCGTCCGTGTCGAACAGGGGTCGGAGCTCATCCGGGGATTGGCTCAAGGCCATGAGCGTCAGCAAGTCCTCCTGCTGGATCGTCTTGGCGAAGCGCGGCTCACTGAGAGGGCCGATCGGTGACGCCAGCACTCCGCGGATGACCCGATCAGGCAGACGCGCGGCGATAGCGAGCGCATGAGCGCCACCCCCCGAGTGTCCGGACACGGTGAAACGGTCAAGTCCTAGCGCATCGGCCAACTCCTCCACATCCGCACCCCAGGTCACCAACCGCCGCCCCGGTTGAGGTGTCGAGCCGCCCGAGCCGGGCTGATCGACGCAGAGCATGCGCACACCCAGCGCGGCGATCAGCCCATCGTCGGCATTCCGGTGAAGACGTGAGGATCCAACGCCGTGGTTGAAGATCACCGGCACCCCATCAGGATCGCCGCATTCGTCGTAGGTCAACTCACGGCCGTCCGTCAACGTCATGACCTTGACCATGCGAGCCTCCTGCGGTTCTCGCGACAAGGCTGACGGTGCCGTTGCGATTGTGCAACGGGGGCGGAGATGCTCACTGCCGGCGCACGCGAATCTTCGTCGGGAACAACCAGTTGACTATTCGTGGTGCCTCCGGGTCGAGGGCACGACCGCGGTCTCGAGAACTGTGCTCAGGTCAACCCGTCGCAGATCAGTGCGTCGAGGTCGGCGCCGGAGAACCGGTCGTGCACGCCGTGCATGTCGGATGGCGTCTCGTACTCCTCGTTCGGCACGTAGGTCACGGTGCCGGAGTCGCGGAACGTCACCCCTACGCCTGGAACCCTCAATTTCAGGGCGGAGCCGGTCTCCGTCAGTACGCGTTGGATCAGGTCACCGGGCACCGGGTAGACGTAGTGCTTGTGCCACCCACCGGACAGGAACACCGCAGGACCTTCGCCCGTTGGCGAGAGCGTCAGCTGGTCTGAGGGGAAGTTGGTCTGGATGGACGTCTTCAGCGCGCGACCGTCGAGGTCATGCCAACGGACGAACTTCGAGCGTTGCACTCCGGTCGCATAGACGTCCTGTCCATCGCACTGGAGACCGATCGCCTCGTTGGTGTAGGTCAGATCCTCCAGGCCGGTGCAGGTGATCCCGGTACCGGCCAACACGCATGTCCACGGCGCGAAGTTTGGATTCAAGGCCGGCGTCATCGTGTCCGGATCCACGGTATGTGGCGGTGCGGCCACCGCAGGAGCACCCACCAGAACCAAGGCGATACCAGCCAGGACCGCGACGATGTGCTTCATAAGTCCTCCCCAAAGGCGACGCAGCACGCTATGGCGCGAACGCTACTCCCGGCCGTGCAGTCCCGATAGACCCAGTCGAACCGCATGCACGAGCGAGTTCAGCAATCGCGGCGTTCGACCGTCGGCCGCAGTGAGCTCAAGCCCCTCGGTCCCTCAGCCAACCGTGACGGCGGAGCCCCAGGTTCTCGCATAGATAAGAGACACGTCGCGGCTATCGACAGCAAGATCAAGGCCCCTGGTGGGTCGTGCGTCTGACGTCCCACCGGGACCGCTCCACACCAGGCCGGAGCAACGCCCGCAAATGGACCGGCATCCGCACGCTGATCGACCTTGGTGCGTTGCATCGCAGAGGAGTCGGGAACGCCCCGATGCTCGGCGCGTTTGAGCTGAAGACCGCGACGTCGGGAGTCAGTCGACGCGACCGCGGATCCAGTTCTGGCAGGACCAGATGATGTTGTAGAGATTCCACGGGGCGACGTCGTAGGTGTCCCACGTCTGGCCAACGTGGGCGGTCCACTCCGGAATGCGGCCGCAGCAGACCCGGTGGCCGAACAGCGCGAAGAGGGAACGGCAGAGCAAGCGGTCCATGTGAATGGCCCTTCGGTAAGCGCGGCCCCGGGATGGGGCTAGCGTTGCCGGCTGCTCATTCGTTCAGCATAGAGCTGAACACGATCAGCACCGCCCGGAGAGCGACCGGCTCGCGCTCGCTGCTCCGAAGACCTGCCGCGCGGACGCACCGCTCGTGGGACGCACGACGAGGAGCTGTAGCGGCCGGGCGAGCAGCTGCATCGCTCAGTTACCGGGGCAGGTAGAGCCGAACACGCAGCTCGGCTTCGATCGGACTCAAGCCGTCAGTGGCCAAAGCGAGGCGGTGCCTTTGGCGACGGGATTGACCCGGCCGCCACCGCGGCTCTGAACTTCACGACCGCGCTGACGCGCGTGGCGGCGGGTATCGAGCGGATGACGTTCTGACGATCGTCCTCATTCAAGAACGGACCGGGCGTCGCACCGACCCAGTCGTGGGCAGCCCGGGACCACGCTTCGGTTGACTCAACCACCACGTGCGCTATGACCCGAGCGTATGAGTCCGGAGTGCTCCACGATGTCGTGATCGACGCGTGCTCTCCGTGCGCGACGGCAGAGAGCGCCGAGTACAGTGCGCTCGCGCGCGGGATCTCGTCTTTGACGCGCTGTGAGTAGTTGAACCGGACTTTCGCGCGGGCGCGCTTACGTCCTCTGCCAACGAAGACCTGCGCCACATCGTCCTGGACGACTCCGTGCTCATTCATCCGCAGCTCGATCTGGACGTCGGTCCCGGGCTGACCCAGCTGCTGCTGAAGTATGTCCCTGAGCTTCCTCATGGCAGCTGCATCGTCGGGTCTAGAGGCGGCGATGCTGTTCTCGATTGCGGCGAACATTGCCGCGTATCCACGCGCCGCACGCTCGTCCGAAGACAGGCCCGGATGCACGATCCAGGCGCCGGACGCCGCGACCTCCGCGATAGCGCGCGCAACCACCATCGCTGGCAACGGAAGGAAAGTGTCATCGTCGAGGAGACGCTTCAGGCCCGCGAGGTGCGTCACCAGAGCGTTCGTCGTCGCCTCAACGTGCTCAAGGATCTGCTTGAAGGCGAGCAGATGCTCGTCCTTGAGTGCACGGGCTTCGTCCGCGCCATAGGGGCTGGTGGGAGACGCTGCCGCGATCCGATCGTTCATCTTCGAGGAGGCACGCTCAGCGTGCGCGAGGCACTGCGAGACCAGCCTTCGAGCAGCGTTCGCGGCAAGTTGTAAGCGCTCTTCGTCGTCGGCCACGAGGCTCATTGTGACGCATCAGTTCCTAACACACTGCCGGAGGCTCATGTGTCGCTCGACGCGAGCTCCAAGGGAGTCCGGCCGCTGGGGTCGCGCCAGGAACGAACGCTGACGGACCCGCTTGGGGCGGCCTAGAACAGCTCCGGTCGGGCCGGTGCGCGCTGACCTCAGCCTCAGTTCCGTGTGTAGCTCAGCATCCACGAGTAGATGTCGTCACCGAGGGCCCCGCTGTATGCGGGATCCCAGGCGTTGTGGTCGACTCCTTCGTAGATCGAGAGCTTCGCGGTGTCATCGGTCACGCCGGGGCATGAGCGCAAGGCCTCGATGGTGTTGGTGGTGCCCCAAGGACTCACCTCGAAGTCCTGGTCGCCGTGGATGCCCCACACCGGCACTTCGCCGAGACCGCAGCCGACGCTCCCCCACATCGGCCGCCCGTCTCCCGCGATCGGCACCGCTGCTGCCACCTGCTCGTCGCCGTACTCGCCGAGGTACTCCCACGTGCTGAACCCGCCGCACGACAAGCCAGTCACGTACACGCGGGCAGGATCGACGCCATAGTTCGCGACGGCGTAGTCGATGAACGCGTGCAGCTCGTCGGGCGTGGTGCACGGCGATTGAGGCGGGTGACCCAGATCGTGCTGGGCCTGCATGATGCACGACCCGAACCACTGTCCCTCGCCGCAGTCGACGGGAAGCCCCGGCGGCTCCTCGGTGTGCTGCGTCGACAACACCACGAACGGGCGGTTCAGCGGCCAGCCGCCGACGTCGATGAACCTCGGGATGCCGGTGAACAGCAGCCAGTCCAGCTGCTCGGCCGAGCCGTCGCCGTTCTCGCCGATGCCGTTGGCCACGACCAGCAGCGGGCTCCCGCCGTCGCCGTAGGACGGCGGAAGGTACTCGTAGTAGCCCATCCCGGCAGCCGTCGTGCCGAGGGGCCGCGGCGTGTGGTGGGTTGCGGAGTCGTTTCCGGTGATCGGCGCGACGAGTTTGCACAGGTCCGTGCCGAATCCGGAATGCGGCCCACTGGCGTCAGCTCCGAGGAACTCGAAATACCCGGACTCGGGGTCGGTCCGGAAGCTGAAGCGGATGTTCCCGCGATCGCGGATCAGCACCTGTCCGTCGACGGAGATCACGAACGGTTGACCAGATTGCTGCACCGTCGCCTCGTAGAGCGTCCCACCGAGCGATGTGACGCTCATGTCCTTCGCGAGGAACCGCGCCGAGAGCGTGAAGTGGTCACCGTCGGCGGCTGTCCACGTCTCGGAGAAGTCGATGTTCTCCTGGGCGAGGACCCCCTCGCCGTGCGGATTGGGGCGCGTGAGGAATCGACTGGTCACTTCGCCCTCGACCTGCATCGGGTACCCGCAGTCCCACACTTCGATTGAGTAATGCTCGATCGTGGCCTCTGGGGGCCCGGCTGCGGCGGGCGGTGCCGACGCGCCGGCCAGGGCCAGAGCGGCGAGCGCGGCGCCCGCGATAAGGGCTCGGAGTCGCGGGGTGTTCGGCCGGGATGACGTGCGCATGATGCATGCACCACCTTCGTTCGACGGGCAGACGCGTCCGGCGGAGACGGAGGGGAGCGAAGCGCGCTCGAACCACGTCGAGTCGAGGGCCGGAGACGCGGGCGACACTGCCCGCGCGGGTTCTCTTCGGCTGCTTCACTTCCCCATCGCAACCGTCGGGGCCCAGTGTCCTCGCACAGTCAGCACCCGTCAAGACCACCGCCGGGTGGACAGAATGCCGCGGCCCTGACGTCGTCGCTGACAGCACGCTGCAGGACGCGGCGTCGCCACAACCGAGATCCTGACATCCGTCAGAACCTGAGACCGCCATCGCGTCGCTCCGCCTGACATTGGCGCATCAACGAAGAGCTGAAGATGGCCAGACGCGAACCACTCCTGCGTGCGGTAGGACTGCGCGAGTCCTGTGGCGTCGAGGCCGGCGTGGCCGCTGTCTTCGATTTCGACGACGAGGTGACTGACGGCGTCGACGTCGTCGGCGACGGTCGCGCGGAGAAGTCGCGCGGCGAGAAGATCTGGTCCATCCATTTCGGATCGCTCGGCGAATTCAGGCGGTCAGTGCAACACCGTCGTGTGGTGGGCTCGAGAGTAGCTTGTCGAGGGCTTCGGCGGGGGTTGCCCAGGCGAGGGTCTTGCGGGGTCGGCCGTTGAGTTCGGCGGCGACGTAGTCGAGGTAGTGCTGGGCGTAGCCGGACAGGTCGCTGCCTTTCGGGAAGTACTGGCGCAGCAGCCCGTTGGTGTTCTCGTTCGTGCCACGCTGCCAGGGTGAGTGCGGGTCGCAGAAGAACACCCCGTCGCGCAGGTCGAGGCCCGCAGTCACGCGGGCGTGCGCGGCCATCTCCTTGCCCTGGTCCCAGGTGATCGAGCGGCGCAGATGCTCGGGCAGCAGCCGCATCTGGCTGATCATCTGGTCGGCGACGGTGTCCGCGTCGCGGCGTTCGGGCAGGTGCAGCAGGATCACGAACCGGGTGGCCCGTTCGACCAGCGTGCCGATCTGGGACTGCCCGTCTTTCCCGATGATCAGGTCCCCCTCCCAGTGCCCTGGCACGGCGCGGTCTTCGATCTCGGCCGGGCGTTCGGAGATCATCACCATCCCGGGGATCTTCCCCGGCCCAGCGGCGGCGGCCGCGTGCCGCTGGGTGCGGGCGCGGGGTTTGCGAGTGGTGCGGCCAGTGCGCAGCGCCCGAGTCAGCTCGTTACGCAGCTCGCCGCGGCCCTGCACGAACAGGGACCGGTAGATCGTCTCGTGCGAGATCCGCATGCTCTCATCATCCGGGAAGTCCACCCGCAGCCGGCGGCTGATCTGCTGCGGGGAATGCGCCAGCCGCAGCCGCCGCTCCACCTCGACCCGCAGCAACGGCTCTGCGGCCAGCTTGGACGGCTTCGGCCGCGACAGGCGCCGGTCGGCGCGGCCCTGCGCCGCCGACGGCGAGTAGGACGTCGACCGCGACGGCGGGCAGGTGATCCGCCTGGGCCGATACCGGGGCGAGTCGTCGCGGTTGCGGCGCAGCTCCCGCAGTACGGTCGACGGATGTCGTCCGATCTCTCGCGCGATCTGCCGGATCGACTCCTCCCGGGCCACCCCCACAGCGATCCGTTCCCGATCAGCGATGGTCAAGAACCGGTCCGACGGCTCGGACAACGACAGCGGCGACATGCCGCCAGCATCCCGAAACCACGTCTCCGCTCCCTGCCGCGACGCGCCCGCCGCGGCAGCCGCATCCGCCGTAGACAACCCCGCGATACCCCGCCAGCCGCGCGTTTCTTAGTCAAGTCTGACGAGGGTTGCTTCCCAATCACCGCGGATCAGCGAGTTAGCGAAGCGGACGCCCCGGATCTCGAGCAGCCGCGCCAGGCCGATGATTGGCACCAGGAGTGTGTACTGCCGGTAGTCGGCCGTGATGACAGCGGACACTGCCGCCCCTGACGAGTTGTCGTAGCTGAGCAACACTTCGCCGGATTGGCCCACGTGATACAGCACCGGACCACCGTCATCGAGGACGGGCACGGGCGCCGCATCGGCTACCGCGGTCTCGATATAGCCGGCATCTGGCACAGCAAAGGCGACCTGGAACGGCGTCGCGGCATTGTCCGACACCGTCGCCACCATGTCCGGAGCGAACTCGGCGGGCAGCCCGACCTGGCGATACCTCGCGGCGAGCACCGGATTGTCGGTGCGGATCGCGACAGTGTAGAACGCGCTGTTCGGCGGAAGCGGCACCTGATCGCGGGTGGTGATGGCGATCGCGCCGATAGAGATGTGCGTCCGCTGGTCCAGTTTTTGGCCGTCGACGCTGACCTTCTCGCAGACGTAGTCCCACACCACAAACCGCGCGAACGTGACGCCAGCCGACACCGTCGTGACCAGTTCGTAGTGTCCTGGGACGAGCGCGCGCGCTCCCTCGACGGTCACGGCGCGAGGGATAAACACCTCGGTGCAGTCAGCTTCCTGCGTCGTGAGAAGCGTCATGTGGGTTCCCCGGCCCTGCAGACCGGGCGGCTCAGTCGGCTCGTCCCCCAGCGCGAGAGCATTCGCCGACGCTGCGGACGAGCCGAGCAGCAGGGCGGTAAGCGCTGCCCCGACCAGAGCCGCGCGTGAAGAACGCAGAGAAGCACGAACAGAAGACATCAGAACCTCCATCGCGAACGCCGAGCGCGCGGGACGCGATCGCACCCCGCCGCCGCCGTGATGTTCTCCCCCACGGTCAGGATGTTTACACCCCCCCACACGGAGCCGGCAAGTGCTCCCCGACACGGAGCCACGATCAAGCGATCGGCACCCTCACGCTCGACCATTCGCAACAGCGCCACCTCGTGGTCCTAGCCCTCGAGCGCATCGGCATCATCGCCGCCGCCCCCGTGACAGCCGCGATGCTGGGAGCTATTGACGCTCAGCCGGAGGAAGCTTCAACAGCCGCGATCGCCCCTCACGCGCAAGGATTCCGGGATGAGACAGCCAAGTGAACGAAAGACCACCACGAACGCACCTGCAGGTTGGCGCAGCGTCTCGGCACAGTCGCCCTGGACTTCGACGCGCCGCGAAAGTCACAATCCTGTCTATTCGCGACCAGGTGCAATGTGCGCTGCCGTCAGTGCGCTCTTATCGCTCCCCCGGTCATCCGGCGGGCTGGTTTGCTGGGAACAGATAGACGTCGACCGTGTCGCCACGGTGGTGGAATCGGATCACGCTTCCCGCCGGCAGGTCCTCCCCGTAGTGTCCTTCTTGCCGTCGCGATACGGTGGCGTCGGTGAGGAGCTCCGCGTCGGGGGGTGTGCACTCGTCTCCGAGGGGTCGGTCGATCGACGGGTCGATCACGATCAGGCAGGGGCTGCCGTAGCGGTCCTCCGCTGCCCAGATCTCTAGTCCTCGATAGTCCTCGAAACCGCGCAGCGTGGTGGTGTCGACTTTCAGGTCGATGACCCAGGACAGTCGGTCCTGGACTTGTGCGTCGGGTTCCGCCGATGTCGGTTGCAGGGTGGTATCCGGATGAGGTCCGACGGGCCACTCCACCGCGTACACCAGAGCGAGCGCAGCCACCAATCCCCCGGCGATCAGCCAGGTCCGGCGCGAGCGGGTCGCGTTCGCTCGCTGCCAGAGGGACCGTCCAGCGCCGTCGGCCGAGGATGCCGTCGTGGCGGCGGCTGAGGCAGCAGGCGTTGGCGGCATCGCCGGCGCAGAAGTTGGATCGGTGGATGGGGTCACTTGCACCGCCGGTGGCGCGGGAGCGTGGACGCCCGCATGCGCCGCTTCGAGTTCGACCAGCCTCGCAAGCGCGACTGGATCATCTTCGATGTCGGGATGCGGCCCATAGGCCCGCTCACGGAGCTCCCGCAGTTCCCGCTCCGCGGACCGTGATGCCGGTAGGTCGTCCATCAGCCCGCCGCCTCGGGCTGGTACTCGAAGACGTCGACGGTATTGCCGCGGTACACGAACCGAGCTCTGCCGCCATCCGGGAGTCCGTATCCCATGATGTCCGCGTACAGCTTCGCCGGCTCAGGAACGCATGACGCGCCGGGGACGTCGCCGCCCGAACGGTCCAGGGTGAGGAGGCACGGGGCACCGAAGGAATTCGTCGCCGACCACACCTCGACGCCCCGATACGACCCATAGCTTCTCAGGCTGGCCGGGTCGATCTCCCCGGGACCCTCGCGGACCAGAATGTCGAGCATTTCGACGTCGGCAGTCTCCCCGATCTGGTGGAGCGTCGCGACGGGGCGCGGCGCGGACGCCACGCGGACGGTGGCGACAGTGCCGACGGCGATCAGAATGGCGGCTGCCAGCGCGATTGGCCCCCACGCCCTCCGGGAGGCGGGACGCCGATCCCCGGGCCGGACAGCGTCGGGCGCGTCGGGCGCTTCAGCGCCGGGCGCGACGGTTCCCCCGTCTTCCCCCATGGGCGCAAGATACACCCGCCACGCGCCGAGCGAAACGTCCAGCCTCTCGTCCTCGATGTGCCGAGGATGAGGGTTCCTGGCCGCCGCGATCTACCTCGCTCTGGCCGGCGGGGCCGCCGCGCCAGTTGGTGGTGGACCGGCGCGGTTGTGGACGCCGACGCGCCACCCAACCGCAGGCTGAACGTGCCGCCTTCGTCCGTGCCCGCAAGAGGACCCTTGCCGTTGGGGTGCGTTGACAAACGTTTGCTTGATCAGTCGCCATCTGGCATCGACCAGCCGGAGGGTCTAGCCTGCGCGCATGGTCCTCGCCGCGCGGCGCAGCCTGCGCCTTCTATTCGTCGCCGCTGCCATTGCGTCGCTGTCCGCGTGTACGGCCCAGACCACCGACACCGCCCCGGGACCATCAGCCTCGGCAACGCCAGCATCGATCACGGAGGTCTCACCGGCGCCAATCACTGAGCCCGGTCCCACCCCGACGATGCCGCCCGAGTGGTGCGAGCCTTCCGACTTCCCTCGCGCATGGCTCCCCGATGCAACGCTTCCCGCGCCGGGCGAGCACATCGCCCTTGCGCCCGACCCGTGCTTGAGCGTGAAGAGTCTGCTCGGCTCCTACGCGTGGCTCGAGGATCAGGGGATAGATGCCGATCTGATCCAGGGCTTTCAGAGCGTCGCCGGCATCGAGCCGTGGATTGCCCCGCTTGCTGATGGAAGCGGCGGATGCATCCTCATCCGCGCGGATGACCGCAATGGCTGGGGCATGATCGCCTGCGATTCGCCGGGCGCGCCCGCCATGATCGAGCAGACAGTGGACGGCTCGACACTGCGGTTCGTAACCGAGAACGGAGTAGTCGGCGTATACATCACCTGATCTGGACGGTCTACGCGAACCCGTTGGCACGTGCTGCACATCGTCGCGCAGCCGATGCCCGCAGGACGACTCTCCTACGCGCGGACAGCTCTTCCACACACTCCCCAGCCGCGGCGCTCCTTGCCCACCGGCGCATCCGTCGCGCGTAGTGCGGTGACCGTGGAGTACCGCAGGCCCGGAGCGCCAGCGGAGGGCCGAGGATACGCCGCGAAAGCGCCGCACGGAGCGCGGCGGATGTGCGACACTCCGAAGGAGCCGTGGTGCGCTTAGACAACGACGAAGTCGACCGGCAGCATCCCGATCGCCTCGAATTGACCTTCTCGTGGCGCCCAAACTTGCCCACACTTTGCCCACACTTTCGCGAAAACGGCCCCCGATCGACGTGATCGAGGCGCATCCACGAGGGCCCAACTCCCGCGGAATTCCGCGGTTTTCGCAGGTTGATGCATCTCGTCGTTAACGCCGAGGTCGAGTTCGACTCCCGCCGTCGCGTCTAGGTTCGACGGGTCGCGGTCCGGTGCTTCAGTCCTGATGACGGTGACCTGCTGCTGGCGGCACCCCGTTCACCAGAGAGGTGTTCCTGGATCATGTCCGAGGCGCCGCTATCTCGAACTCCATTGGCAAGACCACGTTCGCGGGTGCACCCTCGAACAGGTAGGCAATCTCGTCGGCGCGGTAGCCGGCGGTGCCCGTGCCTATCGGCGTGACGAGGAACCGCAGCTCGAGGTGCCGAGCCGCGTACCGGACGAACTCGGCGACCTGGTCTCGCAGAACGCCGAGACCGCTCATCGTGACGATCGCGTACGACTGGCCGTGGTGGCCCGAGCCCTCGCCCCACTCGGCACCGAATCGCTCGAAGGCGGTGCGGGCCGCGCCTGCGCCGTGGCGTCCGTCGGCGCTGGAACCGAAGACGAAGACCTCATTCGGCTTCAGATCGGTGATCCAGCCGGATGGCTGCCGATCGCTGCCGAGGCGGCGGCGTTCGTCATCGACGACTTCGCGCGTCACGCTGAGCTGAAGGCGCGCGAGCGCGTCGAGCCGGCGTGAGGGGGGCAGGTCGCGCAGTGCCGCAGCGGCACGCTCGACCGCTTCATCGAACGTCGGCCTGGGAGTCGGAGTCGGCGGGGGCGGCACACTCGGCAGCGGCGCGCTGCGAGCGGAAGCCGGTGCCGCGGCCCGCCGCACCGGGATCGCACCGAGCGGGAAGGCACTCGCGGCCGGGGCGAAGGCGGGGCCGCTCTGTGCAGGCTCCGGCCACGGCACACCCCCGGCACTGCCGTCGAACGGGAAGTGGCGATCGTCCTCCGTCAGGCTCAGCGGCTCGTCATCCGTCGCGCCGAAGAGTTCGTCGAGGCGCGCGCCGAGTGCCTTCGCGATGAGCAGTTGCTTCTCGTACGAGGGCATGCGCCACCCGGTCTCGATCTGCGCGACAAGCGCGTACGACGCGCCGATCTCGCGGGCCAGGTCGTCGCGAGACATCTGCAGTCGCGTGCGGCGCTCGGCGATGCGGCGACCGACTTCCTCGTCGCCGGTCTTCTTCGATCCAGACCCCATCTCCCGCTCCCTCTCCGCACCGCGTGAGGCGGTGTCGATGGCACTTCCTATGCTAACCGTAACGAATCACTTGTGCTCTGTGTAACAGCAGGTGTATAACTTTCAGCACAGATCCACTTGCACTCTGGGAAAAAGGAGATGTCATGACCGACACGAACTACACCGCCATCCTGGTGGTCCTCGACCGTTCCGGCTCCATGGAAGGCAGCGCGCACGAGATGGCCGCCGCCACTCAGCAGCTCATCGATGCGCAGGCGGCGCAGCCGGGCATGCTGACCGTCGACATCGTCACGTTCGACAACGTGATCGAACACACCCACGCGTTCGCCCAGCCGGGCGATGTGAAGGTCGTGCTCGAGCCGCGGGGGGCGACCGCGCTCTACGACGCGATCGGCGTCTCGTTCGCCGGCTTCGGCGCCGCCCTCGCGGCCTTGCCCGAGCACGCCCGGCCGGGCACCGTGCTCGCCACGATCGTGACGGACGGGTTCGAGAACTCCTCGCAGGAGTACGACGCCGCCGCTGTGAAGCGCATCATCCGACGTCAGCGCGACGATTACGACTGGGATGTCTCGTTCCTGGGCGCGAATCAGGATGCTGTCCTGGCTGCGGGTCACATCGGCATCGACGCAAAGGACGCGCTGACGTTCGACCTCAGCTCCATCGCACCCACGATGGCCGCGCACACCGCCAAGCAGACGCGCCGCCGCGGCGGCGACCGCACCGGATACACCCAGGCCGAGCGCGGCGCCGCCGACCCCGGCCGCCCCTGATCGACACTCCCGCAGCGCACGCCCGCGCCTGCACGGCTCGTTGCGACTCAACCCCGTGCCGGACCACCCCTCCTCTGCAGTACCTTTCAGCTCATGGACGCCCGCATCACCTTCGTCACCCTCGCGGTCGCCGACGTTGCGGCATCCCGAAGGTTCTACGTCGACGGTCTCGGCTGGCTGCCGGAGTTCGAGGCGCCGGGTGAGGTGCTGTTCTTCCGGGTTGCATCCTCCGTGACCCTGTCGCTGTGGAGCCGGAGGGGGTTCGAGGCGGAGGTGGGACCCGTTCAGTCGGGTGCGGGCGCTCCCCCGATCACCCTCGCCCACAACATGCCCGACCGGTCCGGGGTCGATGAAGTGCTTGCCCAGGCGGCAGCCGCCGGCGCTCAGGTCGATCCTGCGCGGGAGCGGGAGTGGGGCGGCTACTCCGGGTACTTCTCCGACCCCGACGGGTTCCGGTGGGAGGTCGCATTCAACCCGGGCCCCATCGGCGTGGACCTGATGAAGGCCGCCGGATTCGCCTGATCCGGCGGCGGGGCTTTCCCCAGGCATCCATTCCGCACTTTCCCGGTCATGCATGATGGTCGTGGAATGACGACCCAGGATCGCGCGCCCGACGAGCTGGCCGACTTCGCCGAGCTTATGCGTGTCGAAGAGGACTTCTCAGGGCACCGGGGCCAGCCTGATCCGCTGCGGCGGGTCCGCATTCGGCGAGTCCTGATCGCCGTGGCGGCGGTGTTCGGGATGCTGTTCGCCGGCGCCGGCAGCTATGTCGGCTGGGCGCTGAACTCTCCCGTGAGCGCCCCCGTCGTGACGTCGCAGGTCCCCGCCGTCCCCGCGCCGGTCGCTGCGCAGATCGCGCTGCCCGCCGACGGTGCGACGGCCGTCAGCGTCGCAGGTGCGGAGGAGTACTTCGGCGCCGCCGGGACCCCGCTCGCGCTCGCGAGCGGTTCGGACGAGCCCCGCTCGATCGCGAGCATCAGCAAGCTCGTCACGGCCCTCGTTGTGCTCGACGCACATCCGCTGGCGAGCGCGGACGATCCGGGTCCGACGATCACGTTCGGCAAGGCCGCGCACGATCTGTACGACAAGTACTACGTGATGGGCGCGACGATCGAAGAGATGCCGACGGGCAGCTCGATGTCGCTGCGCGATGCCCTCGCGACGATGCTCATCCCCTCCGCGTGCAACTACGCGGAGGCCGTCTCGACGTGGGCGTTCGGCTCGCAGAGCGGCTTCCTCCGCGCGACGCGCGACTGGCTCACGGTCAACGGGCTCGCAGGCACGACGATCGTCGAGCCGACCGGGATCGACCCCCGCAACACGAGCACTCCGAGCGATCTCATTGCGATCGCGAAGCTCGCCTCGGCCAATCCCGCGATCGCGGCGATCGCGGCCACCCCGTCGCTCACGCTCCCTGCGCCGGGTCGCATGACCAACACGAACAGCCTGCTCGGCGGCCACGGCGTCACGGGGCTCAAGACGGGAAACCTCGGCGCGGGCAGCTTCACGCTCCTCTACACGGCGTCCCTCGGCGTCGGCCTCGGCCAGCCGCTCGGTGTGACCGGCGTCGTGCTCGGCGGAGGCTCGCGAGAGTCCGTCGATCACGGCGTCATCGCCTCGCTCGACAGCATCCGGGCGGGATTCCACGACGTGCCCCTCGTGAGCACGGGCCAGGAGCTCGGCACTTATACGACCCCGTGGGGCTCCTCAGCCCGGATGGTCGTCGGCGAGGATGCCTCCATCTTCACGTGGTCAGACACCCCGATCACCGTGTCGATGCAGACCACGACGCCCACGACCTACACCCAGGGCGAGGTCGTCGGGCAGATCACCTGGACCGCGGGGCCGAACACCGCGACGACTCCCGTCACGATCGACGGGACGATCGCCCCACCCACCGATTGGTGGCGCCTCACCCACCCCGCTGAACTCGGCGCGCCGTAGCCCCACGCATCCGACCTGGCAAAGGACCGAGGGATGCCGCTCCCGTCGCGCGGCGGAGGGCGGCCGGGCTCATGTTCCCCGCGATGACACGTTGTTGCCGTCAGTGACACCTCCCCGGGACTCGCCATCGCCTCGCACGTAGCGTCGCAGCCCAGACGGCGGTCCGTGGGAAGTGGACGCCGGACCGACACGGACGAAGGAGAGGGCATGTCCTGGACTCTGGATCCCGGGGACGCGCAGTCCCCCGGTGAGCGCCTCGCGGCGGCGCGCGATGCGTTCCGCGAGGCGCGGCACATCCTCGAGGATGCGCGGGCCGACCTGCTCCGCACCCATGCGGAGACCGCGCGGCTCTGGCACACCGGCCGCTGAGAGGCGCGGACGAGACCGAGCCGCACAAGCCGCTCAAGACCCCTTTCGCGACGATCCGTTACGACTCGACTTGGGCGAGCCGGGTCGGACCACGACAGTGAGACGCGTGCGCCATCGAGCGCATCGGAGGAGGGTTCTGCATGACCGAGCGAGTGCACATCGCCGTGGCGCTGGACGGCGCGGGGTGGCATCCTGCCGCCTGGCGCGAAGAGACGGCGCGTCCGCGCGAACTGACGTCGGCGCGCTACTGGCGCGACCTCGTGCGCGCCGCGGACGACGCAGGCGTCGCCTTCGTGACCCTCGAAGACGCGCTCTCCCTCGGCGAGCGCACGAGCGCGCCGGGCGTGGCACCCGAGCCGCGCACCGACCGCGTCCGCGGCCGCCTCGATGCCGTCCTCCTCGCCTCCTACCTCGCACCGCTCACGAAGCGGATCGGGCTCGTCCCGACCGTCACGACGACCCACCCCGAGCCGTTCCACCTCGCGACGGGGCTGCAGACGCTCGATCACGCGAGCCACGGCCGCGCCGGCGCGCGCATCGTCGCGGGGTCCTCCCCCGACGAGCGCGCGAACTTCGGCCGCCGCGCCGACGGCCCGGCCGGCCTGCCCGCCAGCGGGCGGGTCGAGGACGACCCGGCGCTGCTCGCCGCCTTCCGTGAAGCGGGCGAGGTCGTCGAAGCGATCCGCGGTCTCGCAGACTCGTGGGAGGACGACGCGATCATCCGCGACCTCGAGACGGGCCGATTCCTCGACCGCGAGCGCGTGCACAACCTCGACTTCGAGGGCGAGTTCTTCTCCATCACGGGCGCGTCGATCGTGCCGCGGTCGCCGCAGGGCCAGCCGCTCATCACGGCGCTCGCGCACCAGAGCATCCCCTACCGCTTCGCCGCCGAGCACGCCGACGTCGTCTTCATCACGCCGTCCGACGCCGCCTCGACCGTCGGCATCCTGTCCGAGATCGAGGCCGCACACGCGGAACGCACCGAACCCGAGCGTCTGCGCGTCTTCGCCGACCTCCTCGTCCTCGTCGAGGACTCCGCCGAAGCCGCACTGGCTTCCTGGGCCCGTCTCGAAGACCGCGCCCGCCTCGCGACCGACGCGCGCGTCGTGGTCGGCACGCCCGACGACATCGTCGACGAGATCCGGCAGCTGGCAGCGGCAGGCGTCGACGGCGTGCGACTGCGCCCCGCCCGCCAGCCCGCCGATCTGACCGCGATCACCGAGCACGTCCTGCCCCGCGCGCACGCGGCCGGCCTGCTGCACGCGGACGCCGGGGAGCCCACTCTTCGCGAACGCCTCGGCCTGCCGCGCCGTGCGAGTCGCTACGCCCGACAGGAGGTCTCGGCATGACCCGCAGGCAGATCCACCTCGCCGCCCACTTCCCGGGTGTCAACAACACGACGGTGTGGACCGATCCCGCCGCCCAGAGCCAGATCGAATTCTCGTCGTTCGAGCACTTCGCGCGCAACGCCGAGCGCGGGTTCTTCGACTACATCTTCCTGGCGGAGGGCCTGCGCCTGCGGGAGCACCGCGGACAGATCCATGACCTCGATGTGCTGGGCCGCCCGAACACGCTCGCGATCCTCGCGGCGCTCGCGGGCGTGACCGAGCACATCGGACTCGTCGGCACCCTGAGCACGACGTTCAACGAGCCGTACGAGCTCGCGCGACAGCTCGGCACCCTCGACCACCTCTCGGGCGGCCGCGCGGGGTGGAACGCCGTGACGAGCTCCGACGCGTTCCACGGCGCCAACTTCCGCCGCGGCGGCTATCTCGACCACGCCGACCGCTACACGCGCGCGTCCGAGTTCGCCGAGCTGTCGAAGCGGCTGTGGGCGTCGTGGCAGGACGATGCCATCGTCGCGGATGCCGCGACCGGCGTCTTCATCGACGACCAGCGCGTGGCATCCGTGCGTCATCAGACCCGTCTCTTCGACATCGACGCCCTCTTCGACGTGCCGGCCTCCCCGCAGGGGCGCCCCGTCATCGTGCAGGCGGGCGACTCGGCCGACGGGCGCGATTTCGCGACGCAGCACGCCGACGTCATCTTCTCGCTGCACACCGAGTTCGAGGACGCGCAGGAGTTCTACCGCGACGTCAAGGGCCGCCTCGCCGACCACGGGCGCACCGAGGAGTCGCTCAAGATCCTCCCCGCGGCGACCTTCGTCCTCGGCGACACCCTCGAAGAGGCGCAGGAGCGCTCGCGCGAGATCGCGCTCGCCCAGGTCCGGCCCGAGACGGCGATCACCTACCTCGAGCAGGTGTGGAACCGCGACTTCAGCGGCTACGACCCCGACGGACCGCTGCCCGACGTCGAGCCCGACACGGGGTCCGAGAGCGCGCAGGGGTTCGCGAACCGGCACGCCGCCGTCCGCGCCCGCATCTCGAAGCTGCGCGAGGTCGCCACGGCCGAGAACCTCAGCATCCGCGATCTCATCATCCGGCTGACGGCGAACCACACGTTCGTCGGCACACCCGAGCACGTCGCATCCGAGATCGACCGGTACGTGCAGGAGCGCGCGACCGACGGCTTCACGGTCGTCGGCCACCTCACGCCGCACGGACTCGACGAGTTCACCGACCGCGTCATCCCGCTCCTGCAGGAGCGCGGTTCGTACCGCGACTCGTACGAAGACGGCGCGACGCTGCACGATCTGCTCGGTCTGCCTCCCGTCCGCGCGAACGCTCCCGTCGGGGCAGGCGTCTGAGATGACGGATGCCGCAGCCGCCCGGTCGCCGCGAAGACGTGTCGTCTTCGCGGGGGCCGGACCGCGGGCGGTCATGCTCCTGGAACGGCTGTTCGCGCGTCTGGAAGAGCCGGGCAAGACACTGGAGATCACGCTCGTCGATCCGCATCCGCCGGGCGCCGGACGGATCTGGCGCCGCGACCAGTCGCCCCTGCTCAAGCTCAACTCGATGGCGCAGGACGTCACGGTGTTCACGGACGAGAGCTGCACGATCGACGGGCCGGTCCGCCCTGGGCCCTCGCTGATCGAGTGGGCCGAGGCCGTGCGCAGCGGCGACCTCGACGACGTCGTGATCGACGACGAGCTCGTCGCGGCCGAACTGCGGGCGCTGCGCGGCGACAGCTTCCCGACGCGGCGACTGCAGAGCTTCTACCTGGACTGGTTCTGGCGCACGACCGTCGCCGCGGCTCCCCCCGGAGTCACGGTGCGCTGGGTGCGCGACACCGTGGCGGGGGTGCGATCGGACGGCGACGGCCACACCGTCGACCTCGCCGCCGGGCGTGCACTGCCGGCCGATCTCGTCGTCTACGCCGTCGGCCACAACGGGCGCGAGCCGGCCGAGCAGACCGCGGCGCTGAGCGCGGAGGCGACCCGCGCCGCGCTGACCTACGTGCCGCCGGACTTCACCGCCGACGCCGATCTGTCGGCGCTCGCACCAGACGAGGACGTCATCGTCCGCGGGATGGGCCTCGCGGCGATCGACCTCGTGGTGCTGCTCGCGGAGGGGCGCGGAGGCCGCTTCGTGCGCGACCCGGACGGTCCGCTGCGCTACCAGCCTTCCGGGCAGGAGCCTCGCCTGCACATCGGGTCGCGCCGCGGCGTGCCCTACCGCTCCAAGGTGTCGTCGGTCATCCAGGGCGATGCGCCGCAGCTCGAAGTGCTGACGAAGGACGCGATCGCGCGTCTGCTCGCACGAGGAACCCCCGTGGATTTCGAGAGCGACATCTGGCCGCTCATCGCGCAGGAGCTCACGTGGGCCCACTACCGCGAGCTGTTCACGGGGCATCCCGATCGGGTCACCGCGCCGTGGGACGACTTCCGTGCCGTTCTGCGCGACCACGCGGGCGACGTGCCGGCGCTCCGCAGAGAGATCCCGACGTTCGTGCCCGATCCGCTCGACCGCTTCGACGTGCCTGCTCTGGACCGACCGATCGGCGAGGAGGTCTTCGAGACGGATGCCGCGCTGCAGGATCGCATCCGCGGCCACATCGCCGACGACCTGACGCTGCGCACGACCCAGGAGCGCAGCAGCGCGCAGGCCGTCTTCATCGCGGGGCTGCTCTCGTTCCTCGCACTCTCCGACGTTCCTCCCGAGCGCTGGAGCGCACGCTCGCGGGTCGTGAGCCTGCCCGTCACATGGCACACCTTCTTCAGCTACCTCGCGAGCGGGCCGCCCGCGCACCGGCTCGAAGAACTGCTCGCCCTGTCGGACGCGGGCATCGTCCGCTTCCTCGGCCCGGACATCGAGGTCGGCATCGACCCCGATCGCGGCTTCGTGGCATCCACTCCCCGCGCGCCGGGCGAGACCGTCGCGCGCGTGCTCGTGGACGCCTGGCTGCCCGGTTCGGGCGCGGCGGTGAGCGACAACATCGCGCTCCGCCAACTCGCGTCGATCCACGGGCGCGAACTGCGCGTCGCGGACGGCGTGTTCGAGGGCTCGCTCGGGCGGATCCACGTCGACCTCGAGGGGCGCGTCATCTCCTCGGCCGGCTCGACGCACGACTCGCTCTTCGGTATCGGCCCGTTCACATCGCTCACCGAGGCGGGCGCCTTCACTCGCCCCCGCGCCGACTCGCTGTCGCTGCGGCAGACCGACCAGGTCGCCGGCGCGATCGCCGCGCGCCTCCGCGTCCGCGCCGATGCCGAGCTCGCGGCGAGCGCTCCGCGCTGACGGGCGCGGGCGTACGGCCGCGCCCCCGCGCGACGCACGTGCGTCAGCGCCGGAAGAACCCGACCCCGAGATCGGCGTGATCGACGAAGACGCCGTCGACCCCGGCATCCCGGATCACCGACCATTCAGCCTCCCAGTCGCCGAACGCGGCGGAGTCGCCGCGCGAGCGGAACTGCCCCACGAGGAACGCGTTCTCGGGCCGGCAGGTCCACGTGAACACCTGCAGACCACGCGCATGCGCGTCGGCGACGACCGAGGTCGGACCTGTCATGCGACCCAGCCGGTCGGGAGCCAGGATCATGCGCTTGTCGACGCTGATGCCGTCGACGACCCCCGCGAGCGCGTCGAGCCCCGCGGGCGCGGCCGTCTGCTTGTAGGTGAGGGCCGCCTTGCCCTGCGCCGCGAGCAGGTCGAAGGGGCGACCCGCGGCTTCCAGCAGATAGATGTACGTGCCCCGGATGCCGCGTGCCTGCAGCCGTCGCAGCACCGTCGACTCGAACGACTCGACGATGAGCGGCAGCTCGCCGCGCGCCCAGCCGGCATCCCGCAGCTCGGCGTCGACGAGTGCCGCGACATCCCATCCGAGGCCCTCGAAGTATGTCGCGTGCTTGATCTCGAGGACGACGCCGATCTCGCGCCCCTGATCGAGCGACCCCGCGCGCACGAGGTCGAGCACGTCGCGCAGCCGCAGCACGGGCTGCTGGTCGTCGAACGTCGCGCTCCCCGCCCGGATCTTCGGCAGCCGCTCACGGCACCGGAGGGTCGCCAGCTCGTCCCACGTGAAGTCCTCGGTGAACCACCCCGTCAGTTCGGCGCCGTCGACCGTCTTGGTCGTGCGACGGTCCGCGAACTCGCGACGCGTGGAGACATCCGTCGTCGATCCGATCTCGTTCTCGTGCCGCACGACGAGCACGCCGTCGCGCGAGACGACGATGTCGGGCTCGACCGCGTCGACGCCCATCGCGAGCGCGAGATCGTAGGAAGACCGGGAATGCTCGGGCCGATATCCCGGCGCGCCCCGGTGCCCGACGACGAGCGGACGTGGACGCGGCATGCGCCCCAGGCTATCCGCGGCGTCCGCGCCGAAGCCGCGCGCAGGCCAGGCTCGAAGCGGTCTCACAGACCCGACCGGCGGGATGGTAGCGCGTTTCGGTTATCGTGGACGCACAGCACCGTGCTGAAACCAATCAATGGAGTGTGATCGGGCATGGCCTCGTCAAACCCCGCTTTCAACAACCCCGCCTTCCAGGATCCGCGCGCCGTCAAGACGTACCCGGGCGGACCGCAGGCGGCGAACATCGGCGGACCCACCCAGTACGCCTCCACCTCGCACGCGGGGATGGATGCCGCTGCCAACGCGCAGCTCGAGGGCGCGTTCGTCGCTCCTTCGGCGAACGCGATCGACACGGGCCGCATGACGGTCGAGGACACCGTCCTCAAGACCCTCGCACTGTTCGCCGTGCTGCTGGTCACCGCGGTCGTCGGCTGGATGTGGACGATGGCCGGCGTCACGGTCACGAACCCGAACCCGTCGCTCCTGCCGTGGACGATCGGCGCCCTGGGTGGCTTCATTCTCGTGATGGTCGTCGCGTTCGGCTCGCGCAAGAAGATCCGCCCCGCGCTGATCTTCGGCTACGCCGCCTTCGAGGGCCTGTTCGTGGGTGGCATCTCGGCGTTCTTCGAGTTCCTGTACCCCGGCATCGTCGTCCAGGCGACGCTCGCCACCCTCGCGGTGGTGGGTGTGACGCTGGCGCTCTTCGCGAGCGGCAAGGTCCGCGCCTCGAAGCGCGCGACGAAGGTCTTCATGATCGCGATGATCGGCTACCTCGTCTTCGCGCTCATCAACGTCGGCCTGATGCTCTTCAACGTCCCGATCGCGGGCGGTGCGTTCGGCCTCTACAGCGTGAAGATCGCGGGCATCCCGCTCGGCCTCATCATCGGCGTGCTCGTCGTCATCATGGCGGCGTACTCGCTCGTGCTCGACTTCGACTCGATCCAGCAGGGTGTCCGCAACGGCGCCCCGCGCCAGTTCGGCTGGCTCGGCGGCTTCGGCATCATGGTCACGGTCGTCTGGCTCTACGTCGAGATCCTGCGCATCCTCGCGATCCTGCGAGGCAGCAATTGACGCGAGACGGATCAATGTCGCGAAGCGGCGTTGATGCGGCTCGGGTCAAGGTTGAGTAGCGCGCGAAGCCCGCGTATCGAAACCAGGAAGTTCCGGATGCCGCTCGCGGCACCCGCCACGAAGGGCCGCCCCGTCTCGGGGCGGCCCTTCCGCATTCCGTCATCCCCCGTTCCTTGTCGATCAGCGAACTCACAGGTAGCGTCGGACGCGTAATCATCGCCTGCGACGTCGCGTCGCTCGCCGAGCGACCCGACGTCCGGCATCCCCTCGCATCACACCTCGGAACAAGGGCAGGATCGATGGAACGCAGACGCGCTCGCGCAGGACTCCGGACGGGCGCGATCGCGCTCACAGCAGCGGTGGCAATCCTCGGATTGGGGGTGCCCGCACATGCCGCCGACGACGTGACGCTCAACATCCTGACCGTCAACGACTTCCACGGCCGGATCGACAACAACACCGTGAAGTTCGCGGGCACGATCGAGGGGCTCCGCGCAGCGGACGGCGCGAACGGCGACAACTCGCTGCTCATCGGCGCGGGCGACTTCATCGGCGCCTCGTTGTTCGCCTCGTCGATCCTGGACGACCAGCCGACGATCGACGTCTTCAACGACCTCGGCATGGTCGCCTCGGCCGTCGGCAACCACGAGTTCGACAAGGGCTGGGACGACCTCTCCGGCCGCGTCATCGACGGCGGCGCCAACGCGACCTGGGACTACCTCGGCGCGAACGTCTACCTCGCGGGCACGACGACGCCCGCTCTGCCCGAGTACGGCATCTACGAGGCCGGCGGAGTGAGCGTCGGCGTCATCGGCGCCGTGACGGAGGAGACGCCCCAGCTCGTCTCGCCCGGCGGCGTCTCGGACCTCTCGTTCGGCGACCCCGTCGCGGCGATCAACCGCGTCGCGGATCAGCTCACCGACGACGACGAGGCCAACGGCGAAGCGGATGTCGTCATCGCGGTCCTTCACGAAGGCGCGCCGGACGGCACCCAGAGCCTCGACAACGCCCTCGCACAGAGCCCCGTGTTCGCGAAGATCGTCAACCAGACCTCAGCGAAGGTCGCGGCGATCGTGAACGGCCACACGCACCAGGCGTACGCGTACAACGCGCCCGTCCCGGGTGCTCCCGGCACGACGCGCCCCGTCCTCCAGACGGGCAACTACGCCGCCAACGTCGGCCAGATCAAGCTCACGGTCGACCGCGACACGATGACCGTGACCTCCTCGACGGTCGGCAACGTCCCGCGCGTCGCGACCGACAACGCGCTGCTCATCTCGCAGTACCCGGGCGTGCTCGGCCCTATCAACACGACGGTGCAGGCGGCGCTCGCCGAAGCGGCGATCATCGGCAACCAGCCGATCGGCACCCAGACGGCCGACATCACGACCGCGCTCCCGAACCCCGCCCTCCCGCCCGTCAACACCGGCACGGGCAACCGCGACGACAGAGCGAAGGAATCCACGCTCGGCACGCTCGTCGCCGACGCCGTGCTGAGTGCTCTCGCGCCACCCGACCGAGGCGGCGCGCAGTTCACGGTCGTGAATCCCGGCGGACTGCGGGCCGAGCTTCTCTACGCGGCGAACCCTGCCAACTCGGCCGACGCCGCAGGGCGGATCCTCTACTCCGAGGCCAACGAGGTGCTGCCCTTCGTCAACAACCTCGCGACCGTCGACATGACGGGCGCACAGGTCAAGAAGCTGCTCGAGCAGCAGTGGCAGCGCACGCTAGCGGGCACCGTCCCGTCGCGGCCGTACCTCGCCCTGAGCACCTCGACGGGCTTCTCGTACACCTTCGACGCCGCCCTTCCCGAGGGAAGCCGCATCACGTCGATCTTCTTCGACGGATCCCCGCTCGACCCCGCGGCGACCTACCGCGTCGGCACGTTCACGTTCCTCACCGGTACGGGCACGCCGTCGTCGGCGGGCGGCGACAACTTCCACGTCTTCAGGGAGGCGACGAACTTCAAGGACTCGGGGCTCGTCGACCGTGACGCGTGGATCGCCTACCTGCAGGCCAACCCGGGCGTGAGCCCCGACTTCCGCAAGCACTCGCTGTCGGTGACGGGCCTCAACACGGCGCCTGCCGGCGCTGACGTCGACTCGATCACGGTCGGATCGCTCGACCTCACGAGCGCGGGCTCCCCCGCCAACACGCAGGTCGCGGCATCCTTCGGTCCGACCGCCGACGGCGTCGGCGCCGTGCCGATCGGAACGGGCGCCGTGACGGCGGGCGGGTCGACCTTCGACCTGACGTGGCCCGTCCAGGCGGCGACCGCCGGGTACCTCATCCTGACGGCGCAGCCGACGGGCACGCAGGCGGTCATCCCCGTGACGCTCGCACCTCCGACGGCGTCCGTCGTGGCCACCGCCGCGGCCGTCAAGTACGGCTCCGCCCCGAAGGTCGGCGTCACCGTCACGGCCCCGGGTCAGACCGTCACGGGCGATGTCTCGGTGCAGGATGCCGGCGGCACGGTGCTCGGCACGGCGACGCTCAAGAACGGCGCCGCGACCGTGACGCTCGGCCGCACGGCCCTGCAGCCCGGCTCGCACACGCTGACTGTCGTGTACGGCGGCTCGTCGACCGCGGCGGGCTCGTCGACGACGGTCGAGCTCGTCGTGAACAAGGCCTCCTCCACGACGTTCGGGCTCAGCACGAGCCTCATCGTCGGCAAGAACAAGGCGTCGAAGGTGCTGGTCGTCGTCGCGGCCAATGGCGGCGTCCCCGTCGCGGGGCCCGTCACGATCAGCTACCAGGGTCAGACGATCGGAACGGGCACCGTCGCGAACGGCACCGCCACGGTCTCGATCACGGGCTTCCCGACGCGCGGAGTCAAGACGCTGAGCATCTCGTACGGCGGCTCGGAGACTGTCGCACCGTCGACGGGCTCCGCGACGCTCCTGGTGTTCTAGCCGAGGGCTGAACGAGAGGGCCGTCCCCGTTCGGGGGCGGCCCTCTCGCGTGCGTGCACGGGTCCGCCCCGGGGCGGACCCTGGCCGCGGCATCCCGTCGTCGCTAGCGTGGATCGCGTGAGCCCCGCGCGCAAAGAGGTCATGCTCGACATCGGCGGACGCGACGTGCGCGTGTCGAGCCCCGACCGGGTCGTCTTCCCCGACGCAGGTCTGACCAAGCTCGACCTCGTCGAGTACTACCTCGCGGTCGCCGAGGGGGCCCTGCGCGGCGCCGGCGGTCGCCCCATGGTGCTCAAGCGATTCGTGAAGGGCATCGACCAGGAGGCGTTCTTCCAGAAGCGCGTCCCCGAGAACCACCCCGACTTCATCGACACCGCGACGCTGCAGTACGCGCGCGGCACCTCGGCCGAAGAGGCGGTGATCCGGGATGCCGCGGGCCTCGCGTGGGTCGTGAACCTCGGCTGCCTCGACCTCAACCCCCACCCCGTCCGCGCAGAGGACCTCGACCACCCCGACGAGCTGCGCATCGACCTCGACCCGATGCCGGGCGTGGACTGGCTGCAGATCGTGGATGTCGCGCTGGTCGTGCGCGAAGTGCTCGACGACCACGGGCTCGTGGGCTGGCCCAAGACGAGCGGCTCACGGGGGCTCCACATCCTGGTGCGGATCGCGCCGCAGTGGGACTTCCGCGACCTGCGGCTCGCCGCCGAGACGCTCGCCCGCGAGGTCGAGAACCGCGCGCCGGGCCTCGCATCGGCGCGCTGGTGGAAGGAGGAGCGCGGCGAGAGCGTCTTCGTCGACTTCAACCAGAACGCGAAGGACCGGACCGTCGCGTCCGCCTATTCGATCCGGCCGCTCCCCGACGCACGCGTGTCGGCGCCGCTCGGCTGGGACGAGGTGGGCACGCGGCGGCCCGAGGAGTTCACGGTGCGGACGGTGCCCGCGCGGTTCGCGGAGCTCGGCGATCCGCACGCGGGGATCGACTCCGCGGTCGGCACCCTCGACGGCCTGCTCGCGCTCGCGAAGGAGCTCGGCCCCGCCGAGAAGCCCCCGCGCGACGCGGACGGCTCAGGACGCCGCGTCTCGACCATGCCGCTCATCGAGATCGCGCGCACGAAGGCCAAGCCCGAGGCGCTCGACGCGCTCGAGACCTGGAAGTCCGCGAACGCGGGGATCGCCGGGATGCTGCATCCCGCCGACGTCCTGATCGACGGCATGCGCGGATCGAGCTCGCTCTGGTACCGCGTGCGCGTCAACCTGCAGCACGTGCCCGAGGCGGACCGCCCCGCACAGGGCCCGCTCCTCGCCGACTACGACCCCTGGGCCGGGAAGGTCTGGCCCGGCCGCGGCGAGTAGCTCAGCGCCCGATCCGCTCCACGGGCTCGTCGAGGGCCACGCGCACGGCCGCGCCGAGCGCGCGCATCGAGGACGCGGCATCCATCGTCAGCGCAGCCGTACGCCCCTCGCTCGACAGCCGGGCGCGCAGCGCGCGGTCGGCGATGACCTCACCGAGCGCCGCGGCGAGGGCCTCCGCGTCGCCGTCGGCGACGAGCACCCCTCCCCCGAGCGCGAGGGTGTCGCGCGGCCCGTACGGCATGTCGTAGCTCACGACCGGCACACCGGCGCCGAGCGCCTCGAGCACGACGAGCGGCTGTCCCTCGTTCGTGCTCGCGAGGACGAAGACATCCGCCTCCGCCCACGCCCGGCTCGTATCGGCGGTGTGCCCCCGAAGCTCGACGGCGTCCGAGACACCCAGCTCCTCCGCGAGCGCTTCCAGCTCGCCGCGCTGCGCGCCGTCGCCGTAGATGTGCAGGTGCGCCTCCGGCACGGTCCGCCGCAGCGTCGCGAGCGCGCGGATCGCGTGGTCGACGCGCTTGCGCGGGATGAGCGAGTTCAGCACGAGGATGCGACCCGGCACGGGGTCCGGCTCGGCGCCCGAGGGTCGCGGCGCCGGGTGCGGGACGACGGATGAGCGGATGCCGCTCCCCAGCCGCCGCTCGACATCGGCCTGCTGACTCCGGGTGAGCCACAGCACCCCGTCGAACCGGTCGGCGACGGCGAACCAGCGCTCCCACGCGGCATCCATCGGCGAATCCCAGGCGAACGGCGCGACGACATGGCACGCGTGGGTCGTGTGCAGGATCCGGATGCCCGGGTCGAGCGCGGGAGCCCCCGGTGCGACGAGGGCTTCGCCGACCTGGCGTGCTTCGCAGAGCAGGACGACAGGGGCGACGGTCCCCACGCCCACTCCAGTCGCCGCTGACGCGTCGGCTGGAGCCTCCGGGCGCGGGGCCCCGGCCGCGGCGAGCGCGTCGAGCCACGCGCGGTAGAGCCCGCCGAAACCGGGGAGCCAGCCCACCGGACCCTGTTCGCCCCAGATGCGCACGGGCGCATCCGAGAGGTGCCACGCGGGGTCGCCGCTGATGACGGGCAGTTCGAGGACGGTGCGCCCCGACGCGTCGACAATCGCGCGGTACGGCCACTCCGACGTGGGGACAGGCCCCGGCAGCGCGGCGGAGCGCAGCCAGGAAGGATCGGTCCGCGCGTCGTCGAAGAGGTTGCGCAGGCCCGCGGGATCGGCGAGCAGCCCCCGGCGCACCCACTCGGCACGATCGGCGTCGTGGTCGGTGGACTCTCCGGGATCGATCGTCAGCAGGAGCGGCTCGGCGCCGGCGTCGGCCATGTCGAGGGCACGGCGCAGCACCGAGATCGTGAAGCCGCCGTCGCGATCGGGGACGAGCCGGCTCGCGAGCACGAGGTAGCGCGCGTCGGGCAGGAGGTCGCTCATCCGTCCATCCTCCCCCACTGCGCCCGGCATCCCGGTCCGGTCGTGAACCGGTGCTCCGCCCTGGCCGGAGCCGTCGCTACGATGCGTTCTCGGCCTGAAGCTGCCGCGATGTGACGGGAAGCCCCGCGTACCAATCGCGGACCGCCTGCTTCTGCGCGTCCGAGCACACCTGTCCGTAGCCGATGCTGACGTCCCAGTACTCGTAGCTGCTGACCCAGATGCGGTGGTCGAGCTTCCAGCCGGGGAGGAACGTCAGCGCGAAGCAGTCCGCCATGACCTCGTGGTCCCCGCTGAACGCCGGCAGCACGGCATCCAGCGCCTCCTGATTGGTGAACTGCAGCACGTGGGCGAACTCGTGGTAGGCGATTCCCGTGCGCAGTTCGTCGGTCATGAAAGGCTCGACGTCGGCGGCCGCATCGAAGTGCACGAGGTAGGGCTCGTCCGACCACACGCATCCGAGGATGTTCTCCTCGTCGCCGCACGAGTCCCGGTCGAGCAGCGAACGCACGAGGCCCGCACCGAGGCGATCGATGACCGACTCGTACGCGGTCCCCGTCGCGTTGGAGCTCACCTCCTGCTGCGCGGCCGCCCACACGGCGCCGAGCTCCTCGGCGGCGGCGACGACCTGCTCGGTGTCGGTCGTGAGCTTTGCGGCATCCCAGCGGTGCCCCCATGCGCGGTTCACGAGCGCCTGGTACTCGTCCCACGGCACGATCGACGTCGTCGGCACGCCTTGGAAGACCGCGGCGGTGTCGAGCAGCCCGTTCATCGCGGCGCCGAACGTGTCCTTCCTGTCGATGAGCTCCTTCTGCCGCTCGATCTCGTCTTCCTGCTCCGAGATGCGGTCCTTCTGGTCGGAGATCTGCTCCTGCGCCTCGAGGAACTGCACGACCAGCCATGCGCCGGCGGCGACGGCGAGCACGAGCCCGATCGCCAGGAGCCAGATCGCGACGATGGCACCCTTCGACCGGCGAGGACGAGTGGATGCCACAGGCTCCGGGATCGCGGCGGACTCTCCGGTCGCGGCGCCGGGCTGTGGGAGCGCGGACTCTTCCCCGCCGGCCGCGCGAGGCACGACCGGCGCGGGCGGGTAGGTGAGAGGCGCGGGCGGGAGGGGCGGGACGGCGACCGGCGCGGGCGCGTCGGCGGCAGGCGCAGCCGGTGCAACCGCGTCCTCGACCGGCACGGCCGGCGGAGCGGGGGCAGGTGCCGCATCGGGTACGACGGGCAGGGGCTCGCCCTCCGGGGTCGCCGGGTGCGGGTCATCCGTCGGCGGGAGGGGCTGATCGTCCAAGCGGCGGCGCTGCCTTTCCCGAGTCGTCCTTCAGCTCACTCCCACTCGATGGTGCCCGGCGGCTTCGACGTGACGTCGAGCACGACGCGGTTCACCTCGCGCACTTCGTTCGTGATGCGGTTCGAGATCTTCGACAGCACGTCGTAGGGCAGGCGCGTCCAGTCGGCCGTCATGGCGTCCTCGGACGAGACGGGGCGCAGCACGATGGGGTGGCCATAGGTGCGGCCGTCGCCCTGCACGCCCACCGAGCGCACGTCGGCGAGCAGCACGACGGGGCACTGCCAGATCTCGCCGTCGAGGCCCGCGCGGGTCAGCTCCTCGCGGGCGATCGCGTCGGCGTCACGCAGAATCTCGAGACGGTCAGCGGTGACCTCCCCCACGATCCGGATGCCGAGGCCGGGGCCCGGAAACGGCTGTCGTCCGACGATCACCTCGGGAAGGCCCAGCTCGCGACCGATCGCGCGGACCTCGTCCTTGAAGAGCGTCCGCAGCGGCTCGACGAGCTCGAACTGCAGGTCTTCGGGAAGGCCGCCGACGTTGTGGTGCGACTTGATGTTCGCCGTGCCGGTGCCGCCGCCGGACTCGACGACATCGGGGTAGAGCGTGCCCTGCACGAGGAAGCGGATCGGCTCGCCGTCGGCCTCCGCCTCGGCGATGAGCGCCTTCTCGGCGGCCTCGAACGAGCGGATGAACTCTCGCCCGATGATCTTGCGCTTCTGCTCGGGGTCCGAGACGCCCGCGAGGGCCGTGAGGAACTGCTCGCGCGCGTCGATCGTCACGAGGCGCACGCCCGTCGAGGCGACGTAGTCGTTCTCGACCTGCTCGCGCTCATCCTTACGCAGCAGTCCGTGGTCGACGAAGATGCAGACGAGCTGATCGCCGACGGCCTTGTGCACGAGTGCCGCCGCGACGGCGGAGTCGACGCCGCCGGAGAGTCCGCAGATCACGCGGCCCGATCCGATCTGCGCCTGGATGCGCGCGACCTGCTCGGCGATGACGTTGCCGCTGTTCCAGTCGGCAGGAAGCCCCGCGGCCTTGTGCAGGAAGTTCTCGATGACGGCCTGGCCGTGGTCGGAGTGCTTGACTTCGGGATGCCACTGCACGCCGTAGAAGCGACGCTCGTCGTTCCCGAACGCGGCGACCGGCGTCGCGGAGGTCGAGGCGAGCACGTCGAAGCCCTCGGGAGCGCGGGACACCTGGTCGCCGTGGCTCATCCAGACGTTCTGGTCGACCGGCTGGCCGCCCAGCAGCACGCCGCCGTCGCCCGTGACCGCGGCATCCGTCGCCCCGTACTCGCGCAGCCCCGTGTTGGCGACCTCGCCGCCGAGGGTCTGCGCCATGACCTGGAAGCCGTAGCAGATGCCGAGGGTCGGAACGCCGAGGTCGAACACGCCGGCGTCGAGCGCGGGGGCTCCCTCGTCGTACACCGACGACGGTCCACCCGAGAGGATGATGCCGACGGGGTTCTTGGCGGCGATGTCGGAGGCCGTCGCGGTGTGCGGGACGATCTCGCTGTAGACGCCGGCCTCGCGCACGCGACGTGCGATGAGCTGCGCGTACTGCGCGCCGAAGTCGACGACGAGGACGGGACGCTGGGAGGTCTCGGTCTGCTCTGTCACAGGCTGCTTTCGGTCAGAGGAGCGGGCGCTCGGTGGAGTCGGTGGGGATCGTCTCGGTCAGCGTCGAGTGCGCCGCGAGGCGGTGAGACTGCCCCTCGCCCGCGGCGTCGGCGGCTTCGCGCTCGGCGAGGTAGCGCTTGACGTCGCGCGCGACGCGCGCCTCGAGGAAGAACGAGAGGAACGGGATGATGCCGCCCGAAGCCAGCAGCAGGAAGCGCATGAACTGCCAGCGCATGAGGCTCCACACGCGGAAGCACGAGAACAGGTACACGACGTAGAACCAGCCGTGCGCGACGAGGATGCCGAGCGACAGGTTCAGTCCGTCGCCGGTCGATTCGCCGAACGCGTCGAGCGGCGCGAACCACAGGAAGCCGCCCGAGCCGCCGAGGAAGAGCTCGTAGCCGAGGCCGTACTTGATGAGCATCTCCGCGCACAGCAGGAGCAGCATCGTTCCCGTGATGATCGAGCAGATCTGGTAGAACCGCAGCGCACCCCGGATCGCAGGGAAAGACGCGAGCTTCGGGGCGGAGGGCATGGACTCCAGTCTACCCGCGGGCTTTCGGGGGTCCGGTGCCGTTCAGGATGCCGTGGCAGCCGCTCTGGTTTCGATACGGGGGCTTCGCCGCCTACTCAACCTTGACCCGCGCCGCATCAACGCGGGCTTCGCGCGCATTGATCCGTCACGCGTCAACCTCGAGATCCTCGACCTCCTTCTCCCAGGCGTCGCGCGCGAGGCGATACCAGAGGTAAAAGGCGAAGCCCGCGAATACTGCCCATTCGATCGCGTAGAAGATGTTGAGCCAGTTGATGCCCGAGCTCTCCTCGGGCGGGGGCGAGTGGATGTCGTCGAGCGGTGCGAGAGCGGCCTCCGAGGCGAGGTACGGGCGATACACCTCGAGGCCCTCGATGTCGTGCCACTGGCTCAGGTGCGCCGCGGGGGACATGCGCGTCATGGTCTGCGGATCCGCGCCGCGCGGGGGCGTCGCAGGACCCTCGTCCGAGACGAGGCGCCCGACGACCGTGACGGGGCCCGCGGCATCCCGCTCGAACGCGTCGACCGCCGCCTGCGCGTCCTCGGGGGTCGCCGCCCAGCCGATCGCGACGGCGAGCGACGTCGGCGCTGCGGCGCCGTCGATCCGCAGCTGGCCCGTCACCCAGTAACCCTCTTCGCCGTCGTTGTAGCGGGACGACACGACGAGGAAGTCGCCGGGGATCCAGGATCCGGATGCCTCGACCCGCTGCCCCACGAGGGGCTCGGGCAGGTACTCACCGGGCTCGACGACATCCCCGATCGGACGGACCTCCTCGGTCGCACCGGGCGGGAGGGGGTTGGTGTCGATCGCGCGGCTCAGCTGCCACTGCCCCAGCCACGCGAAGACGCCGGCGACGACGAGGCACAGCACGAGCATGCCGATCCAGCGCCCCCGGAGCATGACCTCGCGCAGGGTCGGCGGGAAGACCTCTACATCGCCGCCGAGGGCCCCCGAGCCTGCCGATGGGTCCGCGGAGTCGGTCATCCGCCGCTGTAGGGCGCGACGACGACCTCGACGCGCTGGAACTCCTTGAGGTCGGAGTATCCGGTCGTGGCCATCGACTTGCGCAGCGCGCCGATGAGGTTCGCGGTGCCGTCGGCGACGGGCGCGGGCCCGTAGAGCACCGACTCGAGGTCGACGAGCTGCTCGACCTTCATGCGGCGGCCACGCGGCAGCTTGGCGTGGTGCGCCTCGGGGCCCCAGTGGAAGCCGAGTCCCGGTGCGTCGGTGGCCCGCGCGAGGGCGACGCCGAGCATGACGGCATCCGCTCCCATCGCGAGCGCCTTGACGATGTCGCCCGACGTGCCGACGCCGCCGTCCGCGATGACGTGGACGTAGCGGCCGCCCGACTCGTCGAGGTAGTCGCGGCGCGCGCCGGCGACATCCGCGACGGCCGTGGCCATGGGAGCGTGCACGCCGAGCGTCGCGCGGGTCGTCGAGGCGGCACCGCCGCCGAAGCCGACGAGCACACCCGCTGCGCCCGTGCGCATGAGGTGCAGCGCCGCGGTGTAGGTCGAGGCCCCGCCGACGATGACGGGGACGTCGAGGTCGTAGATGAACTTCTTGAGGTTGAGGGGCTGCTCTACCGATGAGACGTGCTCGGCCGAGACCGTGGTGCCGCGGATGACGAACAGGTCGACGCCCGCCGCGACGACGGTCTCGTAGAGCTCCTGCGTGCGCTGCGGCGTGAGGGCGCCCGCGACCGTGACGCCCGCGGCGCGGATCTCGGCGAGGCGATCGCGCACGAGCTCGGCCTTGATGGGCTCGGAGTACAGCTCCTGCATGCGCGCCGTGGCAGCGGCATCCGGAAGCGCGGCGATCTCGGCGAGGTGCGGCGTGGGGTCGTCGTAGCGGGTCCAGAGGCCCTCGAGGTCGAGCACGCCGACGCCGCCGAGCTGGCCGAGCATGATGGCCGTGCGCGGGCTCATGACCGAGTCCATCGGCGCCCCGATGACCGGGATGCCGAACTGGAAGGCGTCGATCGTCCAGGCCGTCGAGACGTCCTCGGGATTGCGTGTGCGCCGCGAGGGCACGACCGCGATGTCATCGAACGCGTAGGCCCGGCGAGCGCGCTTGGCGCGGCCGATCTCGATCTCCATGCTCACCACCCCAGCCTACTCGGACCGCCTGCGCGGCCCCTTCGGGACGGGATGCGGCTCCTCAGCGCGCACGGACGACCCGTCGCTCGTCCCACACCGGCTCGGGCGTCTCGCGCACCTGCCCGTCCTGGCCGAAAACGAGGAAGCGATCGAACGACCGCGCGAACCAGCGATCGTGCGTCACGGCCACGACCGTCCCCTCGAAGCGCGCGAGGGCGTCCTCGAGCGCTTCGGCCGAGACGAGGTCGAGGTTGTCGGTGGGCTCGTCGAGCAGCAGCAGCGTCGCACCCGAGAGCTCGAGCAGCAGGATCTGCAGCCGCGCCTGCTGGCCGCCCGACAGCGTGTCGAAGGTCTGCTCGGCCTGCCGCACGAGCCCGTAGCGGTCGAGCGCGGAGCTCGCCGCGTCGCGCGGCATCCCGGATCGCACGTCGTCGCCGCGGTGCAGGATGTCCAGCAGCGTGCGGCCGGTGAACTCGGGATGCTGGTGGGTCTGCGCGAACCATCCCGGCACGACGCGCGCCCCGAGGATCGCACGGCCCGTGTGCGGCACGGGGGCGAGGCCCGATCCGACCGGGGTCACGTGCCCGAGGCGCGCGTCGGGGTCGGTGCCGCCGCGGGCGAGCAGACGCAGGAAGTGCGACTTGCCCGATCCGTTCGAGCCGAGCACCGCGACACGGTCGCCGAACCACACCTCGAGGTCGAACTGCTGCATGAGTCCCGTCAGCTCGAGGGTCTCGGCGACGACGGCGCGCTTGCCCGTCCGGGCGCCGCGCAGGCGCAGCGCGAGCTCCTGCTCGGGCGGGCGCTCTTCGGGCGGGCCCGGATCCTCGAAGCGGCGGAGCCGGGTCTGGGCCGCTCGGTAGCGCGACGCGAAGCCGTCGTTGGCGGCGGCCTTGACCTTGAGATCGGCGACGAGCGCCTTGAGCTTGGCGTGCTGCTCGTCCCAGCGCCGCCGCAGCTCGTCGAGGCGCAGCATCCGGTCCTCGCGTGCCGCGTGGTACGTCGCGAACCCGCCGCCGTGCACCCACGCGGAACTGCCCGCGGGGCTCGCCTCGAGGGTCACGATGCGATCGGCGGCGCGTGCGAGCAGCTCGCGGTCGTGCGAGACGAGCAGGACAGTCTTGGACGTCTCGCGCAGCCGCTGCTCGAGCCAGCGCTTGCCGGGCACGTCGAGGTAGTTGTCGGGCTCGTCCAGGAGCAGCACCTCGTCGGGCCCTCGAAGGAGCGCCTCGAGCGCGAGGCGCTTCTGCTCGCCGCCCGAGAGGGTCACCAGCTCGCGGTAGCGCGCCCGCGCGAAAGGCACGCCGAGCGCGGCGATCGTGCACGTGTCCCACACCGTCTCGTGCTCGTACCCGCCCGCCTCAGCGTAATCGGCGAGCGCCGTCGCGTACCGCATCTGGGTCTCGAGGTCGTCGCGCTCGATGAGGGCGTTCTCGGCAGCCTCGAGCTCACGGGCGGCGCGCGCGACCCGCGCCGGCGCGACCGTGACGAGCAGGTCGCTCACGGTCTGCCCGGCGCTGCCGTGCCCCACGAACTGATCCATGACTCCGAGGCCTCCGCCGATCGAGATCGACCCCTGGTCGGGCGCGACCTCGCCGCGGATCATCCGCAGCAGCGTCGTCTTGCCCGCGCCGTTCGCGCCGATGAGCGCCGTCGTCGACCCCTCGCCGACCCGGAACGCGACGTCGTCGAGCAGCGGCCGCCCGTCGGGCAGCGCGAAAGAGACGCCGCCTACGTCGATGTACCCCACAGTGATTCTCCGTCCGCCCCTGCGAGCGCGGAGCCGACCAGCCTACCCGACCTGACCTGCCACGGACCATTGCACCGAAATCGGATGAGGCAGCGCTTTCTGATCCGAACGACGTGGAATGGTCCGGTAGGAGTGGAGGCGAGGCGGGCGCTCAGGCAGCCGGCGCGGCGTAGCGCCCCGACTTGATCGCGCGGGCGCGGGCCTTCTCGGCCTCTTCCTCGCGGTTCTTCGGCGGCACGACCGCGACGAGATCCTCGAGCAGGTGCTGCGTGATGTGCGTGATCTCGTGCACGGCGCGGTCGAAGGCCTCCTGATTCGCCTTCGACGGCTTCGTCGTCCCCGCGATCTTGCGGACGTACTGGAGCGCGGCGGCGTGCACTTCTTCGCTGCTGGCGGCCGGCTCGAAGTTGTGGAGGGTGTGGATGCTGCGGCACATGCCCCCGACGATACGCCGGGCTGCGGCATCCGTCTCCTGTCTCCCGACAGCCGCGAGACGCGGGGTCGGTCGGGTCACCAGGGCTCGTCGCCGCGCGGCGCGATGTCGAGGATGTGCGGCAGCTCGGTCGGGAAGCACGCGCGGAAGAGCTCGGTGATGCGCGGGTCCGATCCGTAGTCGTCGACGAGCCGCATGCCGATCATGACGTTGATGAGCATGCCCTCGGCCAGGAAGGCGCGCGCTTCATCGGGCTCGAGGCCCGCCTCGTCGCGGAAGAACGCCCACACGAGCGCGAAGCCCCGGCGCGCGGCAGGCCCGATGACGGGGTGGCCGCCGAGCAGCCACGCGTGCGAAAGGGTCTGGTGCAGTCCGCGGACGCTCAGCAGCGCGACGTAGGCCTCGCCGATGCGCTTGGAGACGGGACGATCGGTCGAGTCGTCCTCGAGCGCGGCGCGGAACACCCGCATGAGCTCGTCGAGGGCCGACTGCACGGCGGCGAGGAAGAGGTTCTCCTTCGTGCCGAACAGCCGCACGACGTAGGGCTGGCTCACGCCCGCCGTACGCGCGACGTCGTCGGTCGTCGTGCCCTCGTAGCCTCGCGCGCCGAACACGGCGAGCGCCGCCGCGATGATCTGCTCGCGGCGCTCCTCGGAGCTCATCCGGCGGCCGGTCTCGGGCGACGCCGTCGTCGTTCCCTGATTCGCACTCACGCTTGACATGTTATCAGTCGATTACTACATTGATCCTCGTCTTAGTAATCATCCGATTACAACAACCAGATCGGAGGTCGCGATGAGCGACGTCGTCTCCCCCGCCCCGACCCGCCGGCGTGCTTTCGGGCTCGTCGTGGCCGCGGCATCCGTTCCCATGTTCATGGCGACCCTCGACAACCTCGTGATGACGAATGCGCTTCCCGTCCTGCACGCCGAACTCGGCGCGAGCGTCGAGGAGCTGCAGTGGTTCGTCAACGCGTACACCCTCGCCTTCGCGAGCGCGATCCTCGTCGCGTCGGCGCTCGGCGACCGGTTCGGGCGTCGCACGGTCTTCCTCGTCGGCATCGCGGTGTTCGGCATCGGGTCGGTGCTCGCGGCGCTCAGCGGCGACCCGTCCCAGCTCATCGCGGCACGCGCTCTGCAGGGCTTCGGCGGGGCGGCGGTCATGCCGCTGTCGCTCGCCCTCATCTCAGGCGGTGTCGCACCGCAGCGCCGACCGCTCGCGATCGGCCTGTGGGGAGGCATCTCGGGCCTCGGCGTCGCCGTCGGGCCACTCGTCGGCGGCGCCGTCATGGAGGGCTGGAACTGGCAGGCGATCTTCTGGATCAACGTCCCCGTCGCGATCATCGCGATCCCGTTCGCGCTGTTCGCGCTGAACAACGACTTCGGCGCCCGCGCGCGCATCGATGTCGTCGGCGCGATCCTCGCGGCCGTCGGAGTGCTCGCCCTCGTCCACGGGATCGTGCGCGGCAACGACGACGGCTGGACGTCGGCGAGCGTCATCGCCGAGCTCGTCGCGGGCGCCGGGCTGCTCGTCGGGTTCGTGCTGTGGCAGCGTCGCGCGGCGTCGCCACTCGTTCCGCTGCGCCTCTTCCGCGACCGGTCGTTCTCGCTCACGAACGTCGTGGGCTTCGCGTTCAGCTTCGGCACGTTCGGCGCCGTGTTCATCCTCATCCAGTACATGCAGGTCGTGCAGGGCTCGAGCCCCCTCGAGGCCGCCGTGCAGACGACCCCCTGGACGCTCGCGCCCATGTTCGTCGCGCCGATCGCGGGGATCATCGCGCCGCGGGTCGGCACGCGCGTGCTCATGCTGTCGGGACTCGTCCTGCAGGGGGCCGCGCTCGGCTGGATCGGCCTCATGCTGTCGGCCGACCTCGACTACGCCCAGCTCGTGATCCCGTTCGTCATGGCCGGAGTCGGCATGGGCCTCGTGTTCGCACCCTCGGCGACCGCCCTGCTCGCGACGCTCGGCGTGCTCGACCACGCCAAGGCGTCGGGGGTCAACTCGACGGTCCGCGAGATCGGCATCGCGCTGGGCACGGCCGTCATGACCGCGATCTTCGTCGGCGGCGGCGGCGAACTGCAGCCCGACCTCTACGTCGACGCCGCCCGGCCCGCCGTGCTCGTCGGCTCCGCGGTGCTGTTCGCCGCGGCGGTCGCGGCCGTCTGGCTGCCCGCGGGCCGCTCGGGGACGACGACCCACGAGGGGACGGATGCCGCAGGCGCAGCATCCCGCGATCCCGAGCTCGCATCCGCCTGACCCACCACCCGCGAGACTTCACTCGTGTCGCCGCAGACCGCGCGTCAAGCGACACGAGTGAAGTCTCGCGGCGTATGCGGACGGCGTCAGGTCAGGCCTGCTCCGGATCACCCGCTCAGGCTAGCGAACCCGCGGAAGCGCGACCTCTACTTGCGGTAGTTGGGCGCCTCGACGACGATCTGCACGTCGTGCGGGTGCGACTCCTTGAGGCCCGCCGCCGTGATCCGGACGAACTTGCCCTTGGACTTGAGCTCGTCGATCGTGCGCGCGCCGACGTAGAACATCGACTGCCGCAGGCCTCCGACGAGCTGATACGCGACGGCCGCCACCGGGCCGCGGTAGGCGACCTGACCCTCGATGCCCTCGGGGATGAGCTTGTCGTCGCTGGGGACGTCGGCCTGGAAGTAGCGGTCCTTGGAGTAGGAGGTCTTCTTGCCGCGCGTCTGCATGGCACCGAGCGAGCCCATTCCGCGGTACTGCTTGAACTGCTTGCCGCCGACGAAGACGATCTCGCCCGGGCTCTCGTCCGTGCCGGCGAAGAGCGAGCCGATCATGACGCTGTCCGCGCCGGCGACGAGCGCCTTCGCGATGTCGCCCGAATACTGCAGCCCGCCGTCCGCGATGACCGGAACGCCGGCCTCGCGTGCGGCGAGGAACGCCTCGTAGATCGCGGTGACCTGGGGCACGCCGACGCCCGCGACGACGCGGGTCGTGCAGATCGAGCCCGGACCCACGCCGACCTTGACGGCGTCGACGCCCGCGTCGATGAGCGCCTGGGCGCCCTCGCGGGTCGCGACGTTGCCTCCGATGACGTCGATGTGCGCGAAGGTCGCGTCTGCCTTGATGCGGCGGACGATGTCGATGACACCGGCCGACTGGCCGTTGGCGGTGTCGACGACGATGACGTCGGCACCCGCGTCGCGGAGGGCCTCGGCGCGCTCCCACGCATCACCGAAGAAGCCGATGGCTGCACCGACGCGCAGGCGTCCCTGCTCGTCCTTCGTCGCGAGGGGATACTTCTCGCTCTTGTCGAAGTCCTTGATCGTGATGAGGCCCGCGAGGCGGCCGTCGTCCTCGACGAGCGGGAGCTTCTCCACGCGGTGGTGCGCGAACAGGGCGATGACCTCGCCGGCGCTGATGCCGACGCGGCCCGTCACGAGGTTCTCGGTCGTCATGACGTCGCGGACCTTGGTCGCCTGACGCTCGAAGCCCGAGACGAAGCGCATGTCGCGGTTCGTGACGATGCCGACGAGGAGTCCAGCCTCGTCGACGACGGGGAGGCCCGAAATGCGATACTTCGCGCAGAGGTCGTCGACTTCTTCGATCGTCGCGTCGGGCGTCGTCGTGATGGGGTCGGTGATCATGCCCGACTCGCTGCGCTTGACGCGGTCGACCATGGCCGCCTGCTCCGCGATGGACAGGTTGCGGTGGATGATGCCGAGGCCGCCCTCGCGCGCGATCGCGATCGCCATGCGCGCTTCCGTGACGGTGTCCATCGCGCTCGAGATGAGCGGCGTCGCCACGGTGATCCGCCGCGTCACACGAGAGGACGTGTCGGCCTCGCTCGGGATGACGTCGGTGTGACCGGGCAGCAGCAGGACATCGTCGTACGTCAGTCCGACGAAGCCGAAGGGGTCGTGATGATCCATGGGTTCTCCTCCGCGCGCGGCGCATTGCTCGGGGTGGGACGACGACGGCCGGTGCGCGAGAAGGACGCGCCGTACCGATTCTAAGCGAGCAGACCGGGATTTCATTCCCAGTCGCGGGCCGGGGAAACCCCGACCCATTCCACGTGGGATTCCGTCTCTCCACAGTCTTGTGTGCGAAACAGCCGCGACACATTACGCTCGTACCGTCGTTCATCACGGCCGATGCGACCCGAACCTCGGTCGATCGCGCCTGTCTGGAGGTTCTGTGAGTCCTACGACTACCGCCGTACGGCGAGCCACACCCTGGCTCGCCGCGCTGCTCGGTGTGCTCCTCGCCGCTGCGATGGTCTTCCTCGGGGGCCCGGCAGCCCATGCAGCGCCCGGCGACGACCAGGACAAGACCGACTTCTACTTCGCCGGCGTCATCACCTTCGACGACAAGCCCCTCGAAGCCGTAGGCGTCTCGATCGAGGGCAACGGCTTCGAAGCCGACACCTCGACGGATGCCGAGGGCAAGTGGCGTCTCTATGTGCCGGAGAAGGGCGAGTACACGCTGACCGTCGACGAGTCGACGCTCCCCGAGGGGGTGATCGTCGAGGGCGAATCCGCCTCGCAGGACGTCGAGTTCGGCCTGACGAACACCAAGATCGTCAATCTCTTCCTCGGAGAGGGCGTCCGCGAGACCGTCCCGCTCTGGGCGCAGCTGCTCGACCGGCTCATGAACGGCCTCAACTTCGGTCTGCTCCTCGCCCTCGCCTCCGTGGGCGTCTCGCTCATCTACGGCACGACGGGCCTCAGCAACTTCGCGCACGGCGAGATGCTGACCTTCGGCGCCATCGTGGCACTCGTCTTCGGCTCGATCCTGGGATGGCCCATGTGGATCGTGCTCCCGCTCGTCATCGTGATGGGCGGCCTGCTCGGCCTCACGCTCGACGCGGGACTGTGGAAACCCTTGAGGCGAAGAGGCCTGGGTCTCGTGCAGGTCATGATCGTGAGCATCGGCCTCTCTCTCACGATCCGGTACGTCTACCTCTTCTTCATCGGCGGCGGCACGTACCAGCTGCCCGGTGCCGGCGCCCCGCGCGACATCCGTCTCGGCCCGATCGCGCTGTCATGGATCGACGTCGTCTCGATGCTGACGAGCATCGTCCTGCTCGTCGCGGTCGCCTACTGGCTGCTGCGGACGCGGGTCGGCAAGGCGACGCGCGCCATCAGCGACAACCCGGGCCTGGCCGCGGCATCCGGAATCAACGTCGACCGGGTCATCCGCATCGTGTGGATCCTGGCGGCGGCCCTCGCGGCGATCGCCGGCGTGCTGTGGGCGTACTTCCGCCCGGGCGTCAAGTGGGACATGGGCGGCCAGGTGCTGCTGCTGATCTTCGCCGCCGTCACGCTCGGCGGACTGGGGACGGCGTTCGGCGCCCTCATCGGCTCGCTCATCGTCGGCATACTCGTCGAAGTCTCGACGCTGTGGATACCACCGGACATGAAGTACGTCGGCGCGCTCGCCGTGCTGATCATCATCCTGCTGGTGAGGCCCCAGGGAATCCTGGGTCGCAAGGAGAGGTTGGGCTAGGGCCATGGATTGGGGACAGATTCTCAACAACACGGCCTACTGGATCTTCAGCCCGGAGACCATCGCGTACGCGCTGGCGGCGACCGGACTGGCCGTGCACTTCGGCTACGCGGGCCTGCTCAACTTCGGCATGGCGGGCTTCATGGCGCTCGGCGCCTACGGCTATGCCATCTCGATCCTGAGCTTCGGCTGGCCCTGGTGGGTCGGCATCATCGTCGGCTGCATCGCGGCCGGGATCTTCGCGATCATCCTCGGCATCCCGACGCTGCGTCTGAGAGCGGACTATCTCGCCATCGTGACGATCGCGGCGGCCGAGATCGTCCGGCTGCTGCTGACGACGCTGCTCTTCGACGAGTGGACCAACTCGGCCGACGGACTCGGCGGCTACCACGCGGGCTTCCGCGCGGCCAACCCGTTCCCCGAGGGGACCTACGGCTTCGGGCCCTGGGTCTGGACCGAGAACCAGCTCTGGGTGCGCGTCTTCGGCATCATCCTGCTCGCGATCGCGATCTACCTCGTGTGGGCGCTCATGCGCAGCCCGTGGGGCCGCGTGCTCAAGGGCATCCGCGAGGACGAGGACGCCGTGCGCTCGCTCGGCAAGAACGTCTTCTCGTACAAGATGCAGGCGCTCATCATCGGTGGTGTGTTCGGCGCGCTCGGCGGCGTCGTCTTCGCACTCCCCTCGGCCGTCATCCCGGCGACCTACACGACGTCGCTGACCTTCTTCCTCTGGACGATCCTGCTCCTCGGCGGCGCCGCGACGGTGTTCGGCCCCGTTCTGGGCTCGGTCATCTTCTGGGTCATCATGGGCTTCCTCGACAACGTGCTGCCGGCGCTCGCGCAGGCCGGATTCCTCGGCATGTCCACCTCGCAGGCCGGCACGCTGCGGTTCATCCTCGTGGGCGTCGCCCTCATGCTCATCGTCATCTTCCGCCCGCAGGGCATCATGGGAAACAAGAGGGAGCTGACCTTTGTCAAGTAACAGCACGCCTCAGGAGCCCGTCGCACCGGGTGCCGCGTCGCCCGCGACCGGCTCGACGCCGGCCGTCACGACAGCGACGGGAAGCGTCCGGCGCCCGAAGACCGGGGGGCTCGCGAAGGGGGATGCCACACCCGGCGTCGCCAAGAACGACCCGATCCTCGTGATCGACCAGGTGACCCGCCGGTTCGGCGGTCTGACCGCCGTCGACGTCGAGCACCTCGAGATCCCCCGCAACGCGATCACGGCCCTCATCGGCCCGAACGGCGCCGGCAAGACGACCCTGTTCAACCTGCTGTGCGGCTTCGACAAGCCGAACTCGGGAACGTGGTCGTTCGACGGCACGCAGCTGGCCGGCATCCCCTCGTTCAAGGTCGCCCGCATGGGGCAGGTCCGCACCTTCCAGCTCACGAAGGCGCTGTCGCTGCTGACGGTGCTCGAGAACATGAAGCTCGGCTCGGGCAACCAGAAGGGCGAGAGCCTCTGGGCGAGCGTCATCCCGGCGATCTGGCGCAAGCAGGACAACGACATCGAAGACAAGGCCATGGAGCTGCTCGCGCGCTTCAAGCTCGACGCGAAGGCGGACGACTACGCCGCCTCGCTGTCTGGCGGCCAGCGCAAGCTGCTCGAGATGGCCCGCGCGCTCATGAACGACCCCAGCCTCGTCATGCTCGACGAGCCCATGGCGGGCGTCAACCCGGCCCTCACCGAGTCGCTGCTCGACCACATCCTCGACCTCAAGGACCTCGGCATGACCGTGCTGTTCGTCGAGCACGACATGCACATGGTGCGCCACATCGCGGACTGGGTCGTCGTCATGGCCGAGGGACGTGTCGTGGCAGAGGGACCGCCCGAGACGGTCATGCTCGACCACGCGGTCATCGACGCCTACCTCGGCAGCCACCAGGACGTCGACCTCGGCGTCGTCACGGGTCGCGTCGCCGGAGAGCTCGACCCCAGCGCACTCGATCTGCTCGAAGAGATCAAAGAGGCGGAAGAGGCCTCCATCGCCGAGGCCGAGGAGGAGAAGAAGTGACCGACGCTCCCACAGGCGCCGCGCCCGCACCCGGCGCCCCCCGCACCGCCGGAGCCAAGACCGACGAGGTCGTGGTCAACGTCAGCAACCTCACCGCGGGCTACCTCCCGGGCATCAACATCATCAACGGGGCCAACCTCCTCGCCCGCAAGGGCGAGCTGATCGGCATCATCGGCCCGAACGGCGCCGGCAAGTCGACGCTCCTCAAGGCGATCTTCGGCATGGTCAAAGTGCGCGACGGCGAGATCACGGTGGACGGCGAGAGCGTCGTCGGGCTCAAGTCCGACAAGCTCGTCCAGCGCGGCGTCGGGTTCGTGCCGCAGACCAACAACGTGTTCCCCTCCCTCACGATCGAGGAGAACCTGCAGATGGGCCTCTACCAGGCCCCGAAGAACTACGCCGAGCGACTCGAGTTCGTCACGGGGATCTTCGCCGAGCTCGGCAAGCGCCTCAAGCAGCGCGCCGGCTCACTGTCGGGTGGCGAGCGGCAGATGGTCGCGATGTCGCGCGCGCTCATGATGAACCCGTCGGTGCTCCTGCTCGACGAGCCGTCGGCGGGCCTGAGCCCCGTCCGTCAGGACGATGCGTTCATCCGCGTCTCCGACATCAACAAGGCGGGCGTCACGACGATCATGGTCGAGCAGAACGCCCGACGCTGCCTGCAGATCTGCGACCGCGGCTATGTCCTCGACCAGGGCCGCGACGCCTACGAGGGCACGGGCCGCGAGCTGCTCAACGATCCGAAGGTCATCGGCCTGTACCTCGGCACGCTGGGCGCGGACGGGGTCTGATCCGGTACGAGAAGTGACGAGACGAGCGGATGCTGCGGCATCCGCTCTTCTCTTTGTCGCCGGCGCTCGTGCTGGGTCTCGCAAACGCGGCGTCTCGCACCGTCTGCGCGGGGCGACCGCGGTCGCCCCGCGCAGACGAAAGGGCCCCGGATCGCTCCGGGGCCCCTCCTTGCGTCAGTCGATCAGATGTCGATACGCGTGTTGTTGTTGTCGGCGCCGTACTGGAAGATGCCGATCGTCGCCTCTGTCGGGTCGCCGTTGTCAGCGAACGTGATCGGGCCCGAGAAGCCGTCGTAGTCCGCGACTCCGCCGCCGAGGATGATGTCCGCGCACTCCTTGTAGGTGGTGCACTTCTCGCCATCGCCCGAACCGCCCGAGACCTCCTGGAGCTTGGCCGCGACATCGGCCGAGTCGGTGGAGTTCGCCGCGAGCGACGCGAGGGCGAGCAGGACGACGGCGTCGTACGACTCGTTGGCGTACGAGAAGTCGGTCAGCTCGCTGTTGCCCTGAGCGGTCCACCACTCGTTGAGGCGACCCTGGAACTCGGTGTCGGGAGCAGGACCTGCGGGAGTCGTGCCCTTCGCGCCTTCCATGCTCAGACCCGCGGGCCACTTCGCGTCGGTGCCGAAGTTCTTCAGGTTGCCGTCGACGAGGTACAGGTCCTCGGCGGGGTAGCCGGCCTGGAGCAGCGCGGGGCCGATCGTGAAGATCTCATCGAACGTGACGAGGAGGATCGCGTCGGGGTTGGACGCGAGCAGCGCGCTGATCTGCGCGTCGAAGCTCGTGTCGCCCGTGTTGTACGACTGCTCCTCGACGATCGTGCCGCCCGAGCCCGTGAAGACGTCCTTGAAGACGCCGGAGAGGCCCGTGCCGTACGAGTCGTTCTGGTAGAGGATCGCGACGTTCTTGTGGCCGTCCTCGGCCACGAGGTTTCCGAGGACCTCGCCCTGGAGCGTGTCGGCGGGAGCCGTGCGCCAGTAGAGGCCGTTGTCGTCCCAGTCGATGAAGTCGACGGAGGTGTTGGCCGGCGAGAACGTGATGATGCCCGAGGCGACGGCGTCGTCGAGGAAGAGCTTCGTCACTGCCGACGACGCGGCGCCGATGGCGGCGGTCACGCCCTCCGAGATGAGCTTCTGGATGGTGGTGGCGTATGCCTTGTTGTCGGTGTCGCCCGAGTCGCCCCAGACGATGTCGTCGAGGCTGAGACCGGTCTCTTCGGCGACGGCGTTGATGTCCTCGGCGGCGAGGCCGACGCCTGCCTCCTCGGGCGGGCCGAGGAACGAGAGCGAGCCCGTCTGGGGCAGGATCGTGCCGATCTTGAGGGCCAGGTCGCGCGACTCGGTGGCGGGTGCGCTGCTCTCGCCGCTCGTTCCGCCGCCGGAGCATCCGGCGAGAACGAGGGCAGTGGCACCGGCGAGCGCGATCGCGCCGACGACGGTGGCCTTACGCGAGCGGGTGAAGACGCTCATGTTGCTCCTTGCTGTGGGTGAATGCGGGCACGGCTCGGGGTCCGGCCCAGTGGATCAAACCTAATCGGGACCGCGTCTCTTGTGTATTGCCTTTCGTTAACGGTTTGTAACGCTGTGCACCACCGTCATCGACTGCGTGGGAGCGGTCCCGGGAATGCCTCGATCGAGCCCCGGGAATACCCCAGTCGGGTATAAGGTTTACCCAGGTACCCCCGAGGGGTATCGATCCATGGAAAGGCATCCGATGACGCTCATAGACCTCGAGATCACGGGCATGACGTGCGCGTCGTGTGCGGCGCGCGTCGAGAAGCGGCTCAACGGACTCGACGGGGTCGAGGCATCCGTCAACTTCGCGACCGAGAAGGCGCACGTCTCCGCGCCCGAAGGCTTCGACCCCCGCCTTCTCATCGACGCGGTCGAGCAGACGGGCTACGGCGCCGCGCTCCCCGCGCCCGTGCGCGAGCACGAGCACCACGTCGACCCCGAGCTCTCGTCGCTGAAGCGGCGCCTCATCGCGTCGGTCGCCCTGTCGGTGCCCGTGATCCTGCTCGCGATGATCCCCGCGCTGCAGTTCCCGGGCTGGCAGTGGGTCTCGCTCGCCCTCGCGACCCCCGTCGTGACGTGGGCGGCGTGGCCGTTCCACCGCGCGACGTGGATGAACCTGCGGCACGGCGCCGTCACGATGGACACCCTGATCTCGGTCGGCGTCGGCGCGGCCTACCTGTGGTCGCTCTACGCGCTCCTCTTCGGCGACGCGGGCATGATCGGCATGACGCACGGCTACTCGTGGACGATCTCGTCGAACGACGCCTCCAGCAGCCTCTACCTCGAGGTCGCGGCGGGAGTCACGATGTTCGTGCTCGCGGGGCGCTACTTCGAAGTGCGGTCCAAGCGCGAGGCCGGGGCGGCGCTGCGCGCACTGCTCGAGGTCGGGGCGAAGGATGCCGCGGTCCTGCGCCGCGACCTCGTCTCGGGCTCGCGCATCGAGGTGCGCATGCCCGTCGACCAGCTGCGCGTCGGCGACGAGTTCGTCGTCCGTCCCGGCGAGCGGATCGCGACCGACGGCGTCGTCGTGTCGGGCACCTCGGCGATCGACGCCTCCACCGTGACGGGAGAATCCATGCCCGTCGAGGCGGCCCCGGGCGACGCCGTCGTCGGGGCCACCGTCAACGTCGGCGGCCGGCTCGTCGTGCGCGCGACGCGCGTCGGCGCCGACACGCAGCTGGCCCGCATGGCGCGCCTCGTGGAAGAGGCGCAGTCGGGCAAGGCGGCTGCCCAGCGCCTCGCCGATCGCATCTCGGCCGTCTTCGTCCCGATCGTCATCGGCATCGCCGTGCTGACCCTCGTCGTGTGGCTCGCACTCGGATCGCCGCCCGCCGCCGCGTTCGGCGCAGCCGTCGCGGTGCTCATCATCGCCTGCCCGTGCGCCCTCGGGCTCGCGACGCCGATCGCGCTCCTGGTGGGCACGGGCCGCGGCGCACAGCTCGGCATCCTGATCCGCGGTCCCCACGTGCTCGAGTCCACGCGCGCGGTCGACACCGTCGTGCTCGACAAGACGGGCACCGTGACGTCGGGACGGATGTCGCTCACCGACGTCGTCGTCGCGCCGGGCGTCGAGCGGGCCGAGCTGCTGCGTCTCGCAGGAGCGGTCGAGCACGCCTCGGAGCACCCCGTCGGCCAGGCCATCGCTCGGGCCGCGGCCGCCGAGATCGGCGCGCTCCCGGCTGCCGAGTCGTTCCAGAGCGTCCCGGGAGGGGGCGTCCAGGGCATCGTCGACGGGCACGCCGTCGTCGCGGGCCGCCCCGCGTTCCTCACGGAGTGGGCCCTGCACCTCGACCCGCCGCTCGCCGCGGCCGTGGCACGCTTCGAGGCCGGGGGCACGACGGTCGTCGTCGTCGCGTGGGACGGCGCCGTGCGCGGCATCCTCGCGGTCGCCGACCGCGTCAAGCCGACGAGCGCCGAAGCGATCGCGCAGCTGCGGCGTCTCGGACTCGAGCCCATCCTGCTGACCGGCGACAACGAGACCGTCGCCCGCCGCATCGGCGCCGAGGTCGGGATCGAGCGCGTCATCGCACAGGTGCAGCCCGCCGAGAAGCTCGAGGTCATCTCGCGCCTGCAGGCCGAGGGCCGGGTCGTCGCGATGGTCGGGGACGGCGTCAACGACGCCGCAGCGCTCGCGCAGGCCGACCTGGGGCTCGCGATGGGGACGGGGACGGATGCCGCGATCGAAGCCTCGGACCTGACTCTCGTCCGCGGCGATCTGCGGAGTGCCGGCGACGCGATCCGCCTGTCGCGGGCCACGCTCGGAACCATCAAAGGCAATCTCTTCTGGGCCTTCGCCTACAACGTCGCGGCGATCCCGCTCGCGGCGCTGGGGCTGCTCAATCCGATGATCGCGGGCGCCGCGATGGCCTTCTCGAGCGCCTTCGTCGTCGGCAACAGCCTCCGGCTGCGGCGGTTCCGCAGCCACGCCGACACCGTCCACCCCGTCAAGGAGACACGATGACCAGTGCAGTCACGCCGGGAGCGGCATCCGTCGGGCATCCCCATGAATCGCACCACGGCTACATCACCGACAAGGACAAGTACCTCAACCGCCTTCGGCGCATCGAGGGGCAGGCGCGCGGAATCCACAAGATGGTGGAGGACGAGAAGTACTGCATCGACATCCTGACGCAGATCAGCGCCCTCACGAGCGCGCTCGAAGCCGTCGCGATCGGGTTGCTCGACGACCACCTCAAACACTGCGTCGTGGATGCCGCGAGGCTCGGCGGCCCCGAAGCCGACGCGAAGATCGCCGAGGCGACGCAGGCGATCGCGCGCCTCGTGCGCTGACGCGCGGACGCCTGGGCGGCCGTCAGGTGAGCTCAGCGACGTCCGAGACGCTCTCGACGCCCTGACCTTGCCGCGCGCGGCGCGCGGCGACGAGCGAGTCGACCGTGAGCAGCGTCAGCGCGACCCACACGAGGCCGAAGCCGATCCAGCGTTCGAGCGTCATCGGCTCGCCGAGGAGCCAGACTCCGAAGACGAACTGCAGGATCGGCGCGACGAACTGCAGGATGCCGATGAGCGTCAGCGGAGCGCGGCGCGCGCCGGCCGCGAAGAGCAGCAGCGGGATCGCCGTCGCGACGCCCGCGAACAGCAGCAGGGCGGTGTGACCTGCACCCTCCTGCCCCATCGTGAGCCCCACCGTCGCGCCGACGACGACGAGCTGCACGATCGCGAGCGGCGTGAGCCACAGCGACTCGAGCGTGAGGCCGCTGATCGCATCGACCGAGGGCCCGATGCGCTTCTTGACGAGGCCGTAGAAGCCGAAGCTGAAGGCGAGCGACAGCGCGATCCACGGGAACGACCTGTAGCCGAGGATGATCACGAGCACCGCCGCCGTCGCGATCCCGAGCGCGATCCACTGCGCGACGCGCAGGCGCTCATGCAGCACGAGCACGCCCAGCAGCACCGTGACGATCGGGTTGATGAAGTAGCCGAGGCTCGTCTCCACGACGTGGCCCGTGAGGGTCGCGATGAGGAAGACCTGCCAGTTGACGTAGATCAGGGCGCCCGCGACCATCGTCCAGCCGACGAGTCGGCGATTGCGCAGGATCGCGACGAGCTTGGGCCACGTGCGTGTGACGGTCAGCAGGAACGCGCAGAACGCGAGCGAGAGGATGATCCGCCACGCGACGACCTCCCACGGGCCCGTCGGCGCGAGAAGGAGGAAGTAGAGGGGAAGGAAGCCCCACAAGAGGTAGGCCATGAACGCGTACACGCCGCCGAGGGTGCGCTGACGGGGAGAGTCGAGTCCGGATGCCGCTCCCCCGGCCGCACCGCTCGGGCTCACGGGCGTCGTGGATGGGGACTCTTGTGTCACGGGTTCCAGCCTATGGCGGGGCTTCCGCACCGCGGCCCGGTGCGGCATCCGTCGCCCTGCCGTCCTGCGTTCGATTCCCGCCAGCCTCGCCGCCGTGAGGACCGGCGGGCATGACGAAGGGGCCCGGATGCCGAAGCATCCAGGCCCCTTCGGAAAGTGTGCGGGTCTTAGCGGACCACGACCGCGAGCACGTCGCGAGCCGACAGGACGAGGAACTCGTCGCCGCCGAACTTGACCTCGGTGCCGCCGTACTTGCTGTAGATCACGCGGTCGCCGACGGCGACATCGAGCGGGATGCGGTTGCCGTTGTCGTCGATGCGCCCGGGGCCGACTGCCACGACCTCGCCCTCCTGGGGCTTCTCCTTGGCGGTGTCGGGGATGACCAGTCCGCTGGACGTGGTCTGCTCGGCCTCGACCTGCGTGATGACGATGCGGTCCTCGAGCGGCTTGATGGAAACCGACACGGGTCTACCTCTGCTTTCCTTGAGACAAAACTCGTTAGCACTCACAGGGGGCGAGTGCTGATCCAGTCTAGGTGGCGGGCTGGCACTCGTGCAACGTGAGTGCCAAGTGACGTCACACTCGGCCGCACTCGCCCTACGCTGGCCGGATGGATCTCGCCGAGCTCGCCGTGCTGCTGACGCCCGACGGTCTGCGGCTGCTCGACGAGCTGCCGCCCCTCGAGTCCTCGGACGACGTCGCCCGCACGGTGTCGCGGCTGCGGTCTGCGGGGCACTCCCCCGAGTCGGTCTCGGCCGTCGTGACGCAGGCGCGGCTCCGCGAGCGGGCGCGCACGAAGTTCGGCGCGTTCGCCGACCGCATGCTCTTCACGCGCGCGGGCCTCGAGCAGGCGACCCGGCTCTCGATCGCGGGCCGGCACGCGGCGCGGTTCCGGGGCGCCGGCATGACGTCGGTCGCCGACCTCGGCTGCGGCATCGGGGGCGACGCGATGGGGTTCGCCGCACTCGGCCTCAAGGTCGTCGCGGTCGACGCCGACGACGTCACGGCGGCGATCGCGGCCTACAACCTTGCGCCGTTCGGCGAAGACGTGACAGTCCGCCACGCTCGCGCAGAGGACGCCGTCGCCGACGCCGAGGTCGATGCGTACTGGCTCGATCCCGCGCGGCGCACGGCGGGCCACGGCGAGACGAAGCGGGCTCGGCCCGAGGACTGGTCGCCGTCCCTCGACTGGGTGTTCGACCTCGCGGCACAGCATCCCGTGGGCGTCAAACTCGGCCCCGCACTCGACCGCGCCCTGCTCCCCGACGACGTCGAGGCGCAGTGGGTGAGTGCCGAGGGCTCGACGATCGAGCTCGTCGTCTGGTCGAGGCAGCTCGCCCGGCCGGGCGTGCGGCGCGCGGCGCTCGTCGTGCGCGGCGAATCGGCGTGGGAGATGACGGCGGAGCAGGATGCCGCGGACGAGCCCGCACGCGCCCTCGGCGCGTTCGTGCACGAGCCGGACGGCGCGGTGATCCGCGCGAAGCTCATCGGCGACGTCGCGCGGTCGCTCGAGGCCGGGATGCTCGACGAGCACATCGCCTACCTCACGTCGGATGCGCCCCTCACGTCGCCCTTCGTCGCGTCGTTCCGCGTGCGCGAGGAGCTGCCCGCCGACACGAAGAAGCTCGGCAAGACGCTGCGCGAGCGCGGCATCGGCACGCTCGAGATCAAGAAGCGGGGAGTGGATGTCGACCCCGCCGTGCTGCGGAAGTCCCTCGCGCTGCGTGGGGAGGGTTCGGCGACGCTGATCCTGACGCGCATCGGGCAGAAGCGGGTCGCGCTGCTCGCCGACCGCGTGGCTGCGGCCGCCTGACGCCGCCCGCGATCAGCGGATGAGACCGGCGCTCGTCGCGGCGAAGAGCAGCCAGCCGGCGCTGTAGAGGATCGAGACTCCGCCGAGGACGATCGCCCACACCGCGACGCCGCGGCTCTCGAGCGGTCGGCGCAGCGCGAGGATCGCCGCGACGATCGCGACGATGCCGAGGGGGAAGCCCCATCCGACGAAGAGCGAGGCGAACAGCGCGAGGATGCCGAAGGCGAGCGCCCATCCCGACATCCCCCGTGCCGGCTGCCGGGGCTCGGGCATGAGCCACTGCATCTCGGGGGCGGGCTGCTCCCCGTCGGGATCGTGGGGCGCGGTCGCCGACGTGATCTCGAGCGGCGCCGTCGGCAGCCGCTGGAATCCGCCGCGGTGCGCGCCCGGCAGCACCGACTCCGGGTCGACGGGTGCGACTTCGGGAGTCGCGGCCATCGTCACGGCGGACGCCGACGGCTCGGCGGGCGCGGGAGTCCCGGCAGGCTCGCGCGGGGCGGCCGGCCCCGCCGCGGCGTCGGGCGCGTCCGGCTCGCTCACACCGGCACCTCGGCCGATTCCGCGACCTGGATCTCGGTGACGGGCAGAGTCGAGTCGGCGCCGAACTCCAGGGTCGACGGGCGCCGGCCCGACATGATGAGCTCGGACGCCAGCGCCGCGATCATGGCGCCGTTGTCGGTGCACAGCGACAGCGGCGGAATGCGGACGGTCACGCCCGCAGCATCCGCTCGCTCGATCGCGACGTCGCGCAGGCGGCGGTTCGCGATGACGCCGCCGCCGAGCAGCAGGCGGGGCACGCCGTGGTCGCGGCACGCGGCGAGCGCCTTCGTGACGAGCACGTCGACGACGGCCTCCCGGAACGACGCGGCGACATCAGCGACGGGCACGGGCTCGCCGGCCGCCTGGCGCTGCTCGACCCAGCGCGCGACGGCGGTCTTGAGACCCGAGAACGAGAAGTCGTAGCGGTGCTTCGCCATGTCGGAGGCGCGATTGAGACCCCGCGGGAAGGCGATGGCCTTCGGGTCTCCGGATGCCGCGGCGCGGTCGATCTCGGGACCGCCGGGGTACGGCAGTCCGAGCAGCCGCGCGACCTTGTCGAAGGCCTCGCCCGCGGCGTCGTCCATCGTCTCGCCGAGCAGCTCGACGTCGCTCGTGAGGTCGCGCACGAGCAGGAGCGACGTGTGCCCGCCGCTCACGAGGAGCGCCACGGTGGGGTACTCGAGAGGCGACGCGTCGGCATCGAGGATGTCGGCCGCGATGTGTCCCACGAGGTGGTTCACGGCGTACAGGGGCCGCTCGAGCGAGACGGCGAGCGCCTTCGCGGCACCGACGCCGACCATGAGCGCCCCCGCGAGCCCCGGCCCCGAGGTCACGGCGACGGCGTCGATGTCGGAGAGCGCGACACCGGACTCGGCGAGCGCCGCCTCGATCGACGGCTGCAGCGCCTCGAGGTGGGCGCGCGCGGCGACCTCGGGCACGACGCCGCCATAGCGGGCGTGCTCGTCCATGCTGCTCGCGATCGTGTTGCTCAGCAGCGTCCGGCCGCGGACGATGCCGATGCCGGTCTCATCGCAGCTCGTCTCGATCCCGAGCACCAGCGGCTCTCCCGGTCCCTGAGCCTGTCGAAGGGTCACGTGCACGCTCCCGCGTCTTCGGGGTCCGGCTCGCGGCGCGTCGCCCACCCGCGCACGTCGAGGCGCATCACGACGGCGTCGACGTCGTCGGGCTGGTAGTAGCGCGGCCGGCGGCCCACCTCGGTGAACCCCTCCGAGGCGTACAGCGCCTGCGCGACGGGGTTGTCGGCGCGCACCTCGAGGAACACGTCGTGCACGCGGCGGACGGATGCCTCTTCCAGCAGCGCCTCCAGCAGCACGCGTCCGCGACCCCGGCCGCGTGCCGACTCGGCGATCGCGATGGTCTGGATGTCGGCATCCTTCCCCCCGCGCGGTGCGCGCAGACCCGCGTAGCCGACGAGCCTCCCGGCCTCTTCCGACACGAGGTAGCGGCCGTGCGGCGACGCGAGCTCTTCGCGCATCATGGCCTCGGACCACGCGTCGGTCGGGAAGGAGGCCCGCTCGAGCGCCATGATCGCGCCGAGGTCGTCCGCGGTCGCCGTGCGCAGGGTCATGCCGTGACTCGCTTCGGTCCGGTCGGCAGCGTGACATCGGGCGAACGCAGATAGAGGGCGTCGGCGGAGGCCATCGTGCGGTCGGCGGCGAGCGCTCGGCCCGCGGCGAGCGCGAGCATCGCAGCCGGGATCCGCTCGGTGTCGCGACGCAGGACTCCCGCCGACGCGAGCAGACCGTCGAGGTCGTCGCGCGGCGCGAGCGCCGGCTCGGCCGTGCGCACGGGCAGTCCGTCGTCGTCGATCCCGCGATAGACCGTGTAGGCGAACTCGCGGCGGCGCGCGTCGGTCACGACGGCGAAGGCCGCGTCTTCGGTGTTGTCGCGCCCGCCTGTGAGCGCGGCGTGCAGCAGCAGCTCGAGTGCGACGGCGTCGTGGCTCGCGACGGGGATCACGGGGATGCCGCGGCCCAGCGCGAACGCCCGCGCGGCGGCGATGCCGACGCGCAGTCCCGTGAACGGCCCGGGGCCCATGCCCGAAGCGACATGCGCGATGTCGGAAGGGCGGACGGATGCTTCGGCCAACGCCCTCTCGATGAGCAGGCCGATGACCTCGGCGTGACCCCGCGAGTCGGTGCTCTCGACCTGCGCGCGCACGACCCCGTCGGGCTCGACGACGGCCACGGCCGTGCCGAGGGAGGTGTCGATGCCCAGGATCACGCCTTCCAGGCTAGTCGCCTCCTCCGGAAGGGGTCCTCCCGGGCTACGGCCGTCGCGACACCGTCACGCGCCGGGGCGCGGCCTGGTCGAGCTCCGAGTCGAGCGGCCCGCACGCCGTGTCGGCGCCGACGCCGCCCCACTCCCGCTCGAGCTCGATCTCCCACCACGAATCCACGACGGCATCCACCATCCCGCGCCCCCACTCGACGATGACGACCGACCGCTCGAAGTCGATGTCGAGGTCGTCGAGCTCGGCGGGCGAGCCGAGGCGGTAGGCGTCCACGTGCACGAGCGGCGCTCCCCCGACGAGCGAGGGGTGCGTCCGCGCGAGCACGAAGGTGGGGCTCTGCACGGGGCCGCGCACGCCGAGCCCCTCGGCGATGCCCCGCGTGAGCGTCGTCTTTCCAGCCCCGAGGGGACCGGTCAGCACGACGAGGTCGCCGGGGCGCAGCATCCGTCCGATCTGCTGGCCGAAGGCCTCCATCTCGTCGGGTTCCGCGATCTCGCGCAGCCCCTCGACCGCCTCGAGGCCTGTCACGCCGACACCTGCCGGCGCGGCACGCGGGGCCCGATGCGCGTCACGATCTCGTAGTCGATCGTGTCGGCGGCATCCGCCCACTCGCGAGCCGACGGCACGCCGAGCGTGGGGTCGCCGAACAGCACTGCCTCGTCGCCGACCGACACGGGGTGGTCGCCGACGTCGACGACGAACTGGTCCATCGCGATGCGCCCCGCGACGCGGAAGCGCTCGCCGTCGATCGAGACCGGGCCCGTGCTCGACGCGTGGCGCGGCACGCCGTCGGCGTAGCCGAGCGGGATGAGCGCGAGCGTCGTCTCGCCCTCGGTGCGATACGTGTAGCCGTACGAGACCCCCTGCGCGGCCGGCACCCGGCGCATCGCCACGACGGGAGCCCGCAGCGTCATGGCGGGCCGCAGGCCCAGATCGCCGGAATCGCGGTCGTCGAACGGCGACAGGCCGTAGATCGTGACGCCGAGTCGCACGCATCCGAGCCGCGTCTCGGGCAGCGCGATGGCCGCGTGCGAGGCGGCGAGGTGGCGCAGGGGCGGTGCGAGACCCGCGGATGCCGCGACCCCGACGCCCTCCTCGAAGCGGCGCAGCGCCGCGCGATCGTCGTCGGCGGAGGTGTTGGAGAGGTGGCTGAACAGGCCGATGACCCGCAGCTTGCCGATCCGCTCGAGCCGCGCCGCTTCGGCGAACACGACGCGGTAATCGGCGGGCGCGATGCCGTTGCGGCCGAGACCCGTCTCGAGCTTGAGATGCACGCTCACGGGACGATCGACGGATGCCGCGGCCGACGCCTGCAGCAGCTGGTCGAAGCTCGAGATGCCGAGCTCGATGCCGGCACCCGCCGCCTCGCGGAAGTTCGCGCCCGGCGCGTGCAGCCACGCGAGGATGGGAGCGTCGATCCCTCCACGGCGCAGCGCGAGCGCCTCGCCGATGTCGGCGACGCCGAGCCTGCTGGCGCCTCCCTCGAGCGCCGCTGCGGCTGAGCGGACGGCGCCGTGCCCGTAGCCGTCGGCCTTGACGACCGCGATGACCTCGGACTCGGTGAGCCGGCGCAGGTGCCGCACGTTCGCGGCGATCGCACCGACGTCGATCGTGGCCTCGCGGAGGACGCCTTTCTTGAAGCGGCTCACGAGGGGTCTACTCCGTCGTCGGGCGCCGAGTTGCCGGAAGAAGTCGCCACCGGGGGTCGAGTCGCCGCATCCTGCGGCAACGCGCGCGCCTCCTGAGCCCCTCCGGCCACGCCACCGCGCGCCTCTGCCACGACGTAGGCGGTCGCGAAGCCGCCGTCGTGCGACATCGAGAGGTGCAGCACATCGATTCCCCGCTCGGCGACGACCGCGGCGGTCGATCCCGAGAGGACGAAGACGGGGCGACCGGATGCCTCGGAGGCGACCTCGACCTCGCTCCAGTGCAGTCCGTCCGAGCCGCCGAGGGCCTTGATGAGCGCCTCCTTGGCGGCGTACCGCGCGGCGAGCGAACGCGTGGGCCGCACGCGCTCCGCGGGCGAGAAGAGACGCTCGAGCAGGCGCGGCGTGCGCGCGACCGCCCGCTCCAAGCGGGCGATGTCGACGAGGTCGACGCCGATCCCGACGATCATGAAACCTCCCGGGGGGCCGCGGTCCGCGGCATCCGTCACCCTATCGCGGCACGCACCGCGCACCGTCTGCGGCTCTCTCGCGGGCGTCGTTCATGGGTCTTATTGCATCCTTTGAGCCGTGCTGAAGTCGGACGTACACTCCGGGTGGCCGACGCTCCTCCTTGGCCGCCTGAGCTCCACCAGCTCCACACGAGAGCCGTATGTCAATGATCGACAGCGCAGCTCCACCCCGCTCCGCCACGCGATTCGCCGCCTTCGCCGCAGCCTTCGCGATCGCATCGGCCGCCCTCTCCGGGGCCCCGCCGGCGAGCGCCGACGACGCTCAAGACGTGTTCGACACGATGCGCCAGCGGCACGTCGCGGATCTCACCGGCGTGATCGACGGAAGCGAGCGTGTCGGCGACCTCGGCGACGTCACTGCCCGCGTCGCGGACGCCGGCGACACCGCCTGGCGGTCGCTCCAGCCGGCGACGACCTCGTCGACCGAGCCCTGGTCGGATCTGCAGACGCGCACCTCGAGCCGCGCGCTGTACTACGCCTACGAGCGCACGGTCGCGATGGCGACGGCGCTGCGCACACCGGGATCCGCGCTCACCGGTGACCCCGACCTCCTCGTGGCGACGATCGGCGTCGCGGAGTGGCTCAACACCTACCGGTACAACACGACAGTCGCGAAAGACAGCGACTGGTGGTTCTGGGAGATCGGCATCCCGATGGAGGTCAACGACCTCACGAGCCTGCTCTACGACGATCTGAGCGCCGCGCAGCGCACGCGGTATCTCGACGCCGTGGCGCGCTTCACGCCGACGCCGAAACGCACGAGCGCGAACCTCGTCTGGGGTGCGTACGTCGTCGCGCTCCGGGGCGTGCTGGCAGAGCAGCCGGCCAAGATCGCCGAGGCTGTGGCGGCAGTGCGGCCCGCCCTGCTCGACGCGACGACGGGCGACGGGTTCCGCCCCGACGGCTCGCTCGTGTCGCACGAGCGCTTCGCGTACACCGGCGGCTACGGGCTCTCGCTGCTCGAGATCATGTCGAAGCTCTACCACCTCGTCGACGGGACGCAGTGGGAGTCGACGGATGCCGCCTTCCTCGGCTTCTACGACCGGGTGGAGAGGTCGTACGGTCCTGCCGTGTGGTGCGGCGACCTGCTCGCGGATGTCCGCGGCCGCGAGATCGCGCGGGCCGGTTCGACCGACGGCTCGGGCGGCGTGCGAGCGCTGGGCGCGGCCCTCCGCCTCGCCGACACCGCTCCCGCCGACGCGCGGCGGGCCGTCCTCTCGCGGGCGAAGCAGTGGGCCGAGTGCTCGGCGGACTCCCCCGCCGGCGTCGAGGCGGCCGGGACGCGGAGCGACGTCGTCCGCGCACGACTGCTGCTCGCCGACGACACGGTGGCGGCAGCGACCGCCGGCACCGGCGGCAGCGTCGCGCTCAACGGCGTCGATCGCTTCGTGTCGGCGACCGAGGCGTTCGGCTTCTCGGTGTCGATGTCGAGCAGCCGCATCGGCGGATTCGAGTCGATCAACGGCGAGAACCTCAACGGCTGGTACACGGGCAGCGGCATGACGTCCCTGCGGCTGGGCGGCGGCGGTCAGTTCGACGGCGGCTATTGGGCGACCGCGAACCCGTACCGCGTGCCGGGCACGACCGAGGACACGATGCGACGGGCGAGCGCGGAAGGGTCACGATACGCCTCGGCCGAGACGTTCGCCGGCTCCCTTGCGACCCCCGACCGTGCGGCGGGCATCGCGGCGATGCAGTACGACGCGTACCGCAGCAATCTTTCGGCCGACAAGACGTGGTTCGCGTTCGACGACGAGATCGTGTGCGTCGGCGTCGGCATCCGCTCATCGGCCATGTCGGGCTACGGCTGGGACGGTCTGCCGACGCGCGTCGAGACCGTCATCGACAACCGGCGGGCTCTGGATGCCGCGACCACCGTCGTCGTGGGCGGTACTGCCGTCGCGGCGGGCGCATCCGTGACGAAGACCACAGCGTGGGCCGCCATCAGCGGACCCGGCGAGTCGGTGGGCTACTACTTCCCCTCCGCAACCTCGGTGACGGCGCAGGACGAGACCCGCTCGGGCACGTGGGCGGCGATCAACCGGGAGACCGGCACCGCTCAGACCGTGAGCGCGCGCTACCTCACGCTCGTGACGAGCCACGGCCGCAACCCTGCCGGCGCGGCCTATCAGTACGTCATCCTCCCCGGCGCGACGCCCGCCGCCGCCGAGGCCTATTCGCGCGACCCGGGCATCTCGACGCTCGAGCGCGCCGCGGGCCACGTCGCGATCTACGACCGCTCATCGACGACGCTCGGCGCCGTCTCGTTCGACGGCGCGACGGATCATCCGATCGCCGTGGACGGGATGCCGCTCGCCACGTGGCGCGGAGCGGGAATCCTCGCCATCCAGGAGACCGCCGCGAGCTTCGTCGTCTCGGTCGCCGATCCGAGCCGCGGGGCGGGAGGTCGCATCATCGTGCGGCTTCAGCGCCCCGTCGAGCTGCCCCCGCTCGGCGACGGCCTCGTGCGCGCGCAGCCGACGGCTGACGGCACGGAGCTGGAGTTCGATCCTTCCGGCGGCGACGGCGCCACCCGCTCCGTGACGCTCACGAAGATCTCGACGCCGGTGTTCGAGCGCATCGACGACAAGGACCCGCGCGTCGTCTACGCGGCGGAGTGGAAGACGACGTCCTCGCCCGAGGACCACGGCGGATCCATCCGATACACGTCAGCGGGCGGAGCGTCGCTCTCCCTGACGTTCACGGGCTCGCGCATCAGTGTCGAGACCCGCTTGACGACGACGGCGGGCATCAACGAGGTCGTGATCGACGGCGTCGTGATGGGCCGCTTCGACGGGTACGCCGCGACGCCGACCTACCGCCAGACGGTCTACCGGAGCCCGCTGCTCGGGCCGGGCGAGCACACGATCACGGTGCGCCGGACGGGCCTGAACTCCGCCGGATCGAGCGGACGCAACATCATCCTGGACAGCCTGCTCATCGAGCGGCCGCCACCGTAGGCGCGTCGGCGCCGGCGCGGGGCGCTACTCGACCGTGACCGACTTCGCGAGGTTGCGGGGCTGGTCGACGTCGAGGCCCTTCGCCGTCGCGAGGCCCATCGCGAAGATGTGCAGCGGCACGACCGCGAGCAGCGGCTCGAACAGGGGCGCCGCGAGCGGGATGCGCAGCACCTCGTCGGCGAAGGGCAGCACGGCGGCATCGCCCTCTTCGGCCACGACGATGACGCGGGCGCCGCGCGCGCGGATCTCCTGGATGTTCGAGACGACCTTCTTGTGCAGCTCCGCCGACTCGCGCGGCGAGGGCACGATCACGAAGACGGGCTGACCCGGCTCGATGAGCGCGATCGGGCCGTGCTTGAGCTCGCCCGCGGCGAAGCCCTCCGCGTGGATGTACGAGATCTCCTTGAGCTTGAGCGCGCCCTCGAGCGCGATCGGGTAGCCCACGTGGCGTCCGAGGAACAGCACCGACTTCGTGTCGGCCATCCACCGCGCGAACTGCTCGATGTGCTCCTGCTCGGTGGAGAGGATGCGCGCGATCTTCTCGGGGACGGACTCGAGCTCGAGCACGTTCTGCGCGGCCTCGGTCGCCGACAGCACGCCGCGGACGCGGCCGATGTGCAGGGCGAGCAGGTAGAGCGCCGTGATCTGCGCGACGAACGCCTTCGTCGAGGCGACGGCGACCTCGGGACCCGCATGCGTGTAGACGATCGCGTCGGATTCGCGGGGAATCGTCGCGCCCTGCGTGTTGCAGATCGAGAGCGTCCGCGCACCGTGCTCGCGGGCGTACTTGACCGCCATGAGCGTGTCCATCGTCTCGCCGGACTGGCTGATCGAGACGACGAGCGTGTCGGGGCCGATCACGGGGTCGCGGTAGCGGAACTCGTGCGCGAGCTCCACGTCGACGGGCACGCGCGTCCACTGCTCGAGCGCGTACTTGCCCACGAGGCCCGCGTAGGCGGCCGTGCCGCACGCGATCACGATGATGCGGTTGATGCCTGCGAAGAGCTCGTCGAGACCGTCGAGCTCGGGGATGGCGACGGCACCGTCACGGATGCGGCCGCGCAGCGTGTTGGCGACGGCCTCGGGCTCTTCCGACACCTCCTTCGCCATGAACGACGACCAGCCGCCCTTGTCGGCGGCCGCGGCATCCCACAGCACTTCGAACGACTCGACCTCGACGGCCGCGCCCGAGAAGTCGGTGACCGAGACGCCCTCCGGCGTGATCGCGACGATCTCGTCCTGGCCGATCGCGAGCGCGTGGCGAGTGTGCTCGACGAACGCCGCAACGTCGGAGGCGAGGAAGTTCTCGCCGTCGCCGAGTCCGATCACGAGCGGCGAATTGCGACGCGCGCCGACGACGAGGCCCGGGTGGTCCTCGTGCATCGCGAGGAGCGTGAAGGCGCCCTCGAGGCGTCCCGCCGTCGCGCGGAAGGCCTCGACGAGGTCGCCGCCGTTCGTCCGGTACTCGTGGCCGAGCAGCACAGCGGCTACCTCGGTGTCGGTCTCGCTGCGGAACGTGTGGCCCTGCGCGACGAGCTCGCTCTTGAGCTCGGAGAAGTTCTCGATGATGCCGTTGTGGATGACGGCGAGCTGGTCGTCGTCGGCGAGATGCGGGTGCGCGTTCGCGTCGGTGGGGCCGCCGTGGGTCGCCCAGCGCGTGTGCCCGATGCCCGTCGTGCCGTCGGGAAGCGGCGTCGAGACCAGGTCGTCGCGAAGGACCTTGAGCTTGCCGGCACGCTTGCGCATGCCCAGCTCGCCCTCACCGTCGATGACCGCGATGCCTGCGGAGTCATAGCCGCGGTACTCGAGACGGGCCAGACCCGCGAGAAGGATGGCCTGGCTCTGGCGAGGGCCCACGTATCCGACGATTCCACACATGCCTTCAATGGTAAGTGTGGGGGTTGGTCAAGGGTCCGAACAAACGGATGCCGCGACAGGAGTCGCCCCGAGACCGGCTACAGCTTGCGAAGGAGGACCGTCTCCACGGTGTGGTCGGCGGACTTCTGCAGCACGAGGCTCGCGCGGTGGCGCGTCGGCAGCACGTTCTCCTCGAGGTTCGGGAGGTTGATCGTGTTCCAGTAATGCAGCGCGCGCTCGACGGCCTGTTCATCGCTCAACTCGGCGAAGACGTTGAAGAACGAGTTCGGGTTGCTGAAGGCACCGCGGCGCAGGGCGAGGAACCGGTCCACGTACCACTCCGAGATGTGCGCGGCATCCGCATCGACGTAGATCGAGAAGTCGAACAGGTCGCTCACCGCGATGTCGTTCGGGGTGGGCGGCGGCTGCAGCACGTTGAGGCCCTCGACGATCACGATGTCGGGGCGTCGCACGGTGACCGCGGCATCCGGAACGATGTCGTACCGCATATGGGAGTAGTACGGCGCGCGCACCTCGGGCGCCCCGCTCTTGACCTCGGTGAGGAACGAGACGAGCGCACGACGGTCGTATGACTCGGGGAAGCCCTTGCGCTCCATGAGCCCGCGGCGCTCGAGCTCGGCGTTGGGATAGAGGAAGCCGTCGGTCGTGATGAGCTCGACCCGCGGCGTGCCGGGCCAGCGCGACGTGAGCTCGCGCAGCAGGCGCGCGATCGTCGACTTGCCGACGGCGACCGATCCCGCGACACCCACGATGAACGGCGTCGTCTGATCGTGCTCGCCGAGGAATCCCGCCGTCTCGGCGCCGAGACGCTTCGTCGCCTGCGCGTAGAGCGACAGCAGGCGCGACAGCGGCACGTAGACCTGCGCGACCTCGGCCATGTCGAGTCGGTCGCCGAGTCCGCGCAGCTGCACGATCTCGGTCTCGGTGAGCGGCTGATCCAGCCCCGCCGAGAGCCGCGCCCACTCCGCGCGGGGGATCTCGCGGTACAGCGAGAGCACGGAGGTCAGGATCGCGGCGTCGTCTGCGGACATCCCGATCATCGTATCGGAGGGGACGGATGCCGCTCCCGGGGCCGCGACACGCGCGGGCGCTACACTCTGAGCACACCAGCGGGCGCCGTCGCTCTCGACAAGAGGGAGACGCATGCGCAGGCCGCTCAAGAGGATCGCCGTGATCGCGGCGAGCGCTGTTGCGGGCCTGATCGCGCTGATCATCGTCGCGGGACTGCCCCTCTACGTCTTCCCGCCGGCCCAGACCGTCGGCACGGCGGACCTCATCTACGTCATCGGGCCGCCGCAGCGCTACCGCGTCGCGGTCGAGCGCGAGATGCGGGCCGAGGGCGTCGCCGACCGCTCGCTCTACTCCGTGTCGCTGCACGGCGGCTGGTCGGCCGAACGGCATCCGATCTGCCGCGAAGAGGCGGTCGACTGCCAGCATCCCGAGCCGTACACGACCAAGGGCGAGATCGCGTTCCTTCAGCAGTACGCCGCCGCGAACGACATCGACCGCACGATCATCCTGACCTTCACGCCGCACGTCGCGCGCACGCGCTACATCCTCGAGAAGTGCTACGACGGCGACGCGACGGTCGTCGCGGTCGACCAGCACCTGGACCTCGGCCAGTGGATCTACCAGTACGCGTACCAGAGCGTGTCGTTCGTCAAGGCGTGGCTCACCCCGTGCGCCGACGCCTCCGACCTGTAGCCTCGACCCGTGCGCCTGGGAGTCCTCGACATCGGTTCGAACACCGTCCACCTGCTCGTCGCCGACGCCCGCCCGGGCGGCAGGCCGCACGCGCAGACGAGCGAGCGGACGGTGCTGCGCCTCATGCGCTACCTCGCCCCGGACGGCTCGATCACCGAAGAGGGCGTCACAGCCCTCGTCGACGCGGTCTCCCGCGCGCGCGAGGTCGCCGCGAAGGAGAACGTCGACGAGCTGCTCGCGACCGCGACGAGCGCCGTCCGCGAGGCGACGAACGGTGCCGAGGTCATCGCTCGCATCGAGGCCGCGCTCGGGCAGGAGCTCCAGGTGCTCGGCGGCGAGTCCGAGGCGCGCTTCACGTTCCTCGCCGTGCGGCGGTGGTTCGGCTGGTCCGCCGGCGAGATCCTCCTGTTCGACATCGGCGGCGGCTCGCTCGAGATCGCGGCCGGCGCCGACGAGCTGCCGAAGGTCGCGGCATCCCTCCCCCTCGGGGCCGGACGCACGACTGTGCAGTTCCTCGGAGAGGACCCGCCCGGCGAAGACGCCGTCGAGGTGCTGCGCGAGCACGCGCGTGACGTGCTCGCGCCCGTCGCCGAGCAGTTCCTCGCCGAGCCGCGCCCCGACCACGTCGTCGGATCCTCCAAAGCCATCCGCTCCCTCGCGAAGCTCGCGGGGTACGCCGTTCCGGGGTCGTCAGGGATCGAGGGGATGCTGCTCCCCCGCGCCGCGCTCGGCTCGTGGATCCCGCGGCTCGCGCGCATCCCCGCCTCGGCCCGCCAGGAGCTGCCGGGCATCACGCCGGACCGCACGTTCCAGATCGTCGCGGGCGCCGTCGTGCTGCACACGGCGATGACGGCGCTCAAGGTCGACGAGCTCGAGGTGAGCCCGTGGGCGCTGCGTGAGGGCGTGCTGCTGCGCTACATCGAGTCGATGTCCTGGGGCTGAACCCGCACTCCGCGGACGGCTGCAGCACTCCCCGTAGACGAGGGCGGCCCCTGAGGGCCATGATTCGCTCATGGCCCCTGGGCCGGCGGCGATCCGCACACCCGACCAGCACCTCCGCGTCTTCGTCAGCTCCACTCTGAAAGAGCTCGAGCCGGAGCGCCGCGCCGCGCGCACCGCGATCGAGTCGATGCGGTTCGCACCGGTCATGTTCGAGCTCGGCGCGCGGCCTCATCCGCCGCGCGAGCTGTATCGCTCGTACCTCGCGCAGAGCGACGTCTTCGTCGGGATCTACTGGGAGAGCTACGGCTGGACGGCACCCGACGAGACGGTCTCGGGACTCGAGGACGAATACCGCCTGTCGGACGACCTGCCGCGGCTCATCTACATCAAGCAGCCCGCGCCGCAGCGCGAGGACCGGCTCGAAGCCCTCCTCGACCGCATCCGCGCCGACGACCGCGCCTCGTACAAGTCCTTCGCGGATGCCGGCGAGCTCGAGCGCCTCATCGCCGACGACCTCGCGACGCTGCTCGCCGAGCGCTTCGACTCGACGCGCGATGCCCAGCCTCTCGCCGCGCCGAGCCCGAACGGCGGCGGCCGGCGTGGCGGCGACATCCCGGCGCCCTACACGGCGATCGTCGGCCGCGAGTCCGAGCAGCGCGAGGTGCGAGCGCTCCTCGGCGAGCGCGGCGTGCGCCTCGTGACGCTCGTGGGCCCCGGCGGGATCGGGAAGTCGCGCCTCGCGATCGAGATCGCGGGCGCCCTCGCCGCCGAGGGCCGCGATGTCGCATTCACGCTCCTCGAGGCCGTACCGGCGCCCGAACGGGTCATCGTCGCGGTCGCGCGGGCTCTGGGCGTCCGGGATGCCGCGGCCGAGGGCTCGCTCGAGGACCGGGTCGCCGTCGCCGTCGCCGATCGCGACGTGCTGCTCGTCGTCGACAACATGGAGCACGTCCTCGCCGCGGCCGATCTGCTCGTGCGCCTCCTGACGGTGGCTCCGAAGCTCCAGCTGCTCGTGACGAGCCGCTCGCCCCTGCGGGTGCGCGCCGAGCACGTCTACGACGTCGGGCCCCTGACGCTTCCGCAGGACGATGCACCGGATGCCGCGGCATCCGCTGTCCTCCTCTTCGAGCAGCGCGCGGCCGCCGTGCGCCCCGGCTTCCGCGTGACGCCCGAGAACGCGGCGACCGTCACCGCGATCTGCCGAGCGGTCGACGGCGTGCCGCTCGCGATCGAGCTCGCGGCGGCGCGCGTGCGATCGCTGTCTGTCGAGCAGATCCTCCCGCGTCTCGACTCGGCGCTGACCCTGCTCGTCGGCGGCGCGCGCGATCTGCCCGAGCGGCAGCGCGCGCTGCGCAGCACGATCGAGTGGAGCGTCCACCTGCTCGAGCCCGACGCGCGCGCCGCGCTCGGGATCCTCTCGGTGTTCATCGGCAGCTTCAGCCTCGACTCGGCCGAGCGCGTCCTCGCGCAGGCGGGCGTGGAGGATCCGATCACGGCTCTCGAGGCGCTCGTCGACGCGAGTCTGCTCGGCACGACGGATCGTCGCGGCGTGACGATGTTCCGGCTGCTGGCGCTCGTCCGCGCGTACGCGGCGGGACTCCTCTCGGAGGAGGCGTCGGCTGCCGCTGTCGAGGCGTGGCTCGCGAACTACCGTGACCTGGCGCTCACGGCGCAGCCCGGACTGCGCGGCTCCGCTCAGCTGATCTGGCTCGACCGGCTCGACGGCGAGATCGAGAACCTCGCGCGCGTCACGCGTGTGCTCCTCGGGCGGCGCGACCTCGACGACGCCGCCTCGTACGTGTGGTCGCTGTACCTGTTCCTGTGGATCGGCGGGTACCTGGGGGTCGTGCGAGTCTGGTCGGAGGAGCTGCTCGACATCGCCGAGCGCGACGGGGTCCCGATCGGTCCGCGCACGCGCGCCATCGCGACCTACTACCGGGATGCCGTGCGCTTCTGGCAGGAGCCCGGATACGACGTGACGGCCGGCCTGAGGCTCAGCAGAGACCTGTTCCGCGAGGCAGGCGACCAGCGGGGCGCCGCGATCGCGGGCATCTCCCTCGGGCTCGCGCTCCTGACGGGCCCGACGCCCGACGTGCCCGCCGCCGTCGTCGAGCTCGATGCGAGCCGGGACGAGTTCGCCGACCTCGGCGACGCGTGGGGCCAGGCGATGGCGCTCAACGTCCGAGGGCGCGTCGACATGGGCCGCGGTGAGATGGCGCAAGCGCGCGCTCGCTTCGAAGAGAGTCTCGCGCGCGCGACGTCGCAGGGCGAGCGGCTCGGCATCGTCATCGCGATGAACTCGCGGGGCTGGACGCGCCTGCTCACGGGCGACGTCGCGGGCGCCCACGACGACTTCGCGCACTCGCTCGACCTCTCGCTCGCGCTCCACCACGACGAAGGGATCGCGTACGGGCTCGAGGCGTTCGCGGGCCTCCGCGCCGTCGAGGGCGACGTCGTCTCAGCGGGTCGCCTGCTGGGCGCGGCGCGGCAGCTCCGCCGCCGCAAAGGCTTCCTGAACCCGGGGTCGTTCGAGTTCTACATGATCTCGCTCGGCGGACTCCGCGCTGCCGGCAAGGGCGACGCCCTCGATGCCGCGACGCTCGAGGGCCTCGATCTGCCGATGACCGAAGTGCTCGAGCTCGTCCGCCACTGATCCGTCAGCACAGGCTCGACCGCCGTCCCGATGTATCACCGCGGCCCCAGCACGCTCTTCCCAGCATCCGTCCTCGAGACGGCAAGCTCCAGGAGCGTGCCATGGCCACCGCAACGAAGCGCATCAGTCTCGCGATCACCGCCGCGGCAGGAGCGGCTCCGCCCAGCAAGCTCCGCCCCGTGCGGCTGCCGCTCATCCGACGGCTCGCCCGGACGGACGCGCTGCTGATCGCGAGCGGCGGCGACGTGCTGTCGGTCGACCTCGAGAGCGGCGCGACCGCGGTCGTGGCATCCGGATTCGCGAACCCCGTCGGCATCGCACCCGATGCGAGCGGCCGCATCGTCTACGTCGCCGACCAGGTCGGCCGGCGCTACGTCATCAGCGCCGTCGCGGCGGGCGGCCTCGGCCGTCGCCGCGTCGTCGCGAACGGCGTCGGCCGCATCGGTCAGCTCGCGCTGCACGACACGACTCTCGCGTTCGTCGAGGACGCGACCGGCGAGGTGCGCACGATCGACGTGACCACGGGATCCACCGAGACGATCGGCGCGGGCCTGCTGCCCACGGGCGGCATCGCCTTCTCGGACGACGGCGCGCAGCTGCACGTCGTCGAGGCCGAGAGCGGGCGCTGGCTCTCGATCGCTCCGGGCGACGCCGGGTTCACCGAGATCGCCGACGGCCTCACCGGTGCAGGCCACCTGACGCGCGGCGCGCGCACCGGCACTCTCCTCGTCCCGGGCACGCGGGAAGACGTCGACGGCACGCACGGCATCGTCAGCACGCTCGCGCTCTCGCGCGGCCGCGCCAAGGAGGTCTACGACCTCGGCGTCTCAGAGCAGCCGTTCGCCGTGTGGCAGCTGGCCTCCGAACGGCTCATCGCCGTCGACCGGTTCGGCATCACGTGGTGGGACGTCCGTCCGCCCGTCGTCTCGCGCCCCGTGACCCTGACGATCGGCAACGACAAGCCCTTCATCGGGTCCTACGAGCGCGTCGTCGTCGACATGGGCACGACGGGCTTCGTCATCGAGGACTTCGACTTCACGCTGCCCGACGGCGACGCGGGCGGCCGCATCTCGCTGTCGCACGACGACCTGTCGGTCGCGGGCGAGATCATGCTTCTCGTCGGCTACCAGCCCGGCGACCACAAGCTCGTCGCGTTCCACCGTCCCACGTCGACCGAGGTCGCGGTGCTCGAGTTCCACATCACCGACGAGTGGGCCGATCCGTCGGCGAGCCCCGCGCACTGGCTCGCGGGCCCCGTGGGCACGTTCCAGACCGGGTACACGTGGGGCGGCGGCGGCACGACGCCGCAGAACGTCGACGTCATTCCGCAGTCGGGCACGCGCAACATCGCGATCCTGATGGTGGATGTCTCGGACGCCCGCTACCCCGCGGGTGCCGGCTTCGACACGATCCGCAACGACTGGAGCGACAGCGCGGTCGGCGGGGTCGACAGCGCTCGGCTCTACTTCGAGGAGGTCTCGTACGGCGGCTTCACGCTCGCCCTCGCGGGCGGCACGCCGCCGCTCGTGAACATCGGGGGCAACTGGGCCAGCCAGTTCGCGACGATGCCCTCGCCGTGGCCGAGCAATTCGTTCGCCCCGTCGAACGCTCAGGCGTTCGCGCAGGCGTGCGTGTCGAACGCGGCCGCGCAGGTCGACGGCGGCGGCAACCCGCTCCTCGACTTCAGCACCGTCCGCAGCCTCATCCTCGTGGTCCGCTCGGCGGGCCCCGCGGGGAGCGACGACTTCTTCTGGCCGCAGGCGTGGGGAGGCAACTTCACGATCCCCGGCGGCTCGGTCAACCTCAACGTGCTCGGGATGCCGGACGACTGGCAGGGCACGCGCGACTCGCGCACCCGCACCGAGACCCTCGCGCACGAGCTCGGGCACAACCTCGGCTACCCCGACCTGTACACGAACGTGTCGTCGTGGAACTACTCCGCCGACATCCAGAGCCGCGACGTCACGAACCTCGACCTCATGAGCACCGAGCAGCAGCTGCCCGCCATGACGATCGCGCAGCGGATGGAGACCGGATGGGTGCGCCCCGAGTGGGTGCGCACGTTCGACTTCTCGCGCTCGACGATCCCGCTCGATCAGACGGTGACGCTGCACGCGATCGAGGACGGCGCGCCGCCCGCGGGCCAGCTCACGGGTGTGGAGATCCGCATCGCGGACGGCTGGAACTACTACTTCGAGTACCGGCGCGCGCAGGCGGGCGACATCTCGGATCAGCAGCTCGGCAGCGACGCCTCGACGGGCAACGGCGTGATCGTGGGCACCGACGTGGGCTCGCAGAGCTTCACGTTCCCGATCAACCGGCCCCAGATCATCCGGCTGCGGCCCGATGTCGACGGCGAGAACTCGTTCTTCTTCCCGGGCAACGACTACGAGGAGACCGACACGTCGTCGATGGCGGTCGCAGACTTCCGGATGACGGTGGTGTCGGCGGCCGGCAACACGGCGCAGGTGCGCATCGAGTACGGCACCAACGGCCGGCCCGACCTCGTGATCCGGCCCTGGCCGGGCGGCGACAATTGGCAGAGCCCCGACATCGAGGTGCGCAACGCCCGGTCGCTCGCAGACCCCGCGTGGCGGAACGTGCCGTGGGAGGGACACGCCAACGACGTCGTCGCGACGTACCGCAACCGCGGTCCGGTCACGGCCCGCAACGTCACCGTCGACTTCTACATCAAGGACTTCACGGTCGGCGGTGCTCCGGAGGTCTGGCTCGGACGCGACACGAAGGACGTCCCGCCCGACACGACAACCCCGACCGTGGAGTTCACGACGCAGTGGCTGCCGGGCAGCCAGGGCCACCGGTGCATCATCGCGCGCACTCCCCTGTATCTCGACACCTCGGTCACGCCGACGATCGTCGAGGTCAGCGACGCGAACAACATGGCGCAGACCAACTACTCGCGCTACATCTCGGCGGCGGCGTCGCCGGCGAACCGCGTGCGCAGCACGGTGGCGCTGCACAACCCGTTCCCCGAGCGCGCCCTGATGTACGTCATGCCGCAGCTGACGGGCCCGATGGCGCAGTACTACCGCGTCTACCTCGCCCACCAGTCGGTCATGCTCGACCCGGGCGAGACGCGCCGCGTCGAGGTCATGGTCGAGTCGCTGTTCGGCGATCCGCGCATGAAGGAGCTGCAGCGCATCATGGAGAAGCTCGTCCGCACACCGGCGAACCTCTCGCTGATCGGCTTCGGCATCCCGCCCGAGGCGCCCAACCACCCCGTCATCCTCGGCGGCGTGCAGGTGCGCACCGACACGGGCTGGGCGACGAAGTTCGAGTTCGTCGAGGTGGCCGACAAGCGGGCCGTCCGCGGACGCGTCGTGACGGTCGGCACGGGGCAGGGAGTGACGGGCCAGGTGCTCATCACCTTCCACGGTCCCGACGAGACCTTCGACAACACCGTCTCGGTGCCGCTCAAGGGCGGTTCGTTCGTGCTCGAGACCGCGCCGTACATCGAGAAGTTCCGCGCCGAGGAGCTGAGTCTGCACTACCCGGGCAACCCGCCGTACACGGCGTGCGACCCCGAGAAGGACCGCTACCCGGTCGGGTGATTCTGGGGAACGGGGGCAGGATGCCGCGTCCGGCGATTGCGCCGGGCGCGGCATCCGTGTGTCCCAGACCGCCGGTCGTTGAGCGAGCGAAGCGAGACGAAACCGGACGCTCGACCGTTTCGTCTCGGTCGCTGCGCTCCCTCGCTCAACGACCAGAACCCCAACCCCGGTCGTTGAGCAAGCGAAGCGAGACGAAACGCCCGCACCCGGCCAACACCCCAGGCCGCCCGCGCGCCCGACCGTTTCGTCTCGGTTGCTGCGCTCCCTCGCTCAACGACCAGAAACCTCACCCCCGGTCGTTGAGCGAGCGAAGCGAGACGAAACGCCCGCACCCAGCTATCGCGCCGGGTCGTTCCGTTTGCGGTGGGTGCGGCTCCAGCCCTTGACCGCGTCGATCCCGCCGATCATGAAGGCCTCCCGCTTGGCGTGGCTCCATCCCTGGATCCGCTTCTCCCACGCGAAAGCCTCGTCGACCTGGTCGAATTCGGCACACCACGCGAGGGTCACCGGCAGCCGTCGCCGCGTATAGACGGCGCCGAATCCGCTGCGGTGCTGTTCGAGCCGCCGGTCGAGGTCGACGGTGCTGCCGGTGTAGAAGGTGCCGTCTGCGCACCGAAGGATGTATACCCAGGCCATCCCGGCATCCTGGCGATGCTCAGTCTCGGATCCGCGCGGGGGACGCGGGCCTGTGGAGCCGACGCCCGGATCGGGGCGATGTGCAGGAGCGCTCAACCGTTTCGCCTCGGTCGCCGCGCTCCCGCTCAACGACCGTGAACCCCAACCCCCGGGTCGTTGAGCGAGCGAAGCGAGACGAAACGCCCGCACCTCGCCAACACCCCGAGCCGAGCTCGCAGCTCCCGGCTCAGAGCGCGAGGCGCTCGCGGACGACGTCGGCGAGGCGGTCGGCGGTCTCCTGCGCGACCTCGGCCTCGGCGGCCTCGACCATGACCCGCACGAGCTGCTCGGTGCCGCTCGCGCGCAGCAGCACGCGGCCGGAGTCGCCGAGCTCGGCTTCGACGGCGGCGACGGCATCCGCCACGCCCTCGTCATGGACGCGCGTGCGATCCACGCCGCGCACGTTGACGAGCACCTGCGGGTAGACCGTCATAATCGACGCGAGCTCGGCCAGCGACTTGCCCTGCCGCGCCATCTCGGCCAGGAGGTGCAGGCCCGTGAGCAGGCCGTCGCCGGTCGTCGCGAACTCGCTCATGATGACGTGGCCGGACTGCTCGCCACCGAGGGAGTAGCCGCCCTCGTTCATGGCCTCGAGGACGTAGCGGTCGCCCACGGCGGTCTGCAGCACCCGGATGCCGCGCGCAGCCATCGCGCGATGCAGACCGAGATTGCTCATGACGGTCGCGACGAGCGTGTCGTCCTTGAGGTGACCGCGCTCCTTCATCGCGACCGCGAGGATCGCCATGATCTGATCGCCGTCGACGACGTTGCCCTGCGCGTCCACCGCGAGGCACCGGTCGGCGTCACCGTCGTGGGCGATTCCGACGTCGGCGCCCGCTGCGAGCACTGCCGCGGCGAGGTTGTCGAGGTGCGTCGATCCGACGCCGTCGTTGATGTTGAGGCCGTCAGGGTCCGCGCCGATGACGGTGACCCGAGCGCCCGCATCGCGGAACGTGTCGGGCGAGGCCCCTGCCGCCGCGCCGTGGGCGCAGTCGAGCACGACGTGGATGCCGTCGAGCCGGTGCGGCAGCGACGCGAGCAGGTGCACGACGTAGCGGTCCTCGGCATCGGCGAAGCGGCGGATGCGGCCGACGCCGGCGCCCGTCGGCTGCAGCTTGGGCCCCGCCATGGCGGACTCGATGCGCTGCTCGACGACGTCGGGCAGCTTGACGCCGCCCCGCGCGAAGATCTTGATGCCGTTGTCGGGTGCGGGATTGTGGGAGGCCGAGACCATGACGCCGAAGTCGGCGTCGATGTCTGCGATCAGGAACGCGGCGGCCGGGGTGGGCAGCACGCCGGCGTCGAGCACGTCGACGCCCGACGATGCCAGGCCTGCCTCGACGGCGGCCGAGAGGAACTCGCCGGAGATGCGCGGGTCGCGGGCGACGACCGCCGTGAGGCGGCGTCCCGCGGCGCGGCGCGACTCGGCGGAACGGCCCTGGCCCAGGACGACGGCGGTCGCCTGGGCCAGGGACAGTGCGAGATCGGCGGTGAGGGGGCCGTTGGCCAGCCCCCTCACCCCGTCCGTGCCGAAGAGCGGCATGCGGAGCGTGAGCCGATCAGCGCTTCGAGTACTGAGGCGCCTTGCGGGCCTTCTTGAGACCGGCCTTCTTGCGCTCGATGACGCGGGCGTCACGCGAGAGGAAGCCGGCCTTCTTGAGCGTCGGACGGTTGTTCTCCGCGTCGATCTCGTTGAGCGCACGGGCGATGCCGAGACGCAGCGCGCCGGCCTGGCCCGAGGGGCCACCGCCCGAGATGCGCACGATGACGTCGTACGCGTCGGTGAGGTTGAGCACCGTGAACGGGTCGGTGATGAGCTGCTGGTGCAGCTTGTTCGGGAAGTAGTCCTCGAACGCGCGGCCGTTGACCGTGATGGTGCCCGAGCCGGGGATCACGCGCACGCGGGCGATGGCCTGCTTGCGGCGGCCGACGGCCGCACCCGAGACCGAGAGCACGGGGCGCTCGGCGGCGACGACGGTCTGGTCGACCGGCGTCTCGGTGGAGTAGTTGGTGGATTCTTCTTCGATGTTCGCCACGAGTCTGTCCTTATTCTGAGCGGCGCTTACTGGGCGACCTGGTCGAAGGTGTACGTCTTGGGCTGCTGAGCGGCATGGGGGTGCTCGGCACCGCGGTAGACCTTCAGCTTCGTCAGCTGCTGCGCGCCCAGGCTGTTCTTGGGGAGCATGCCGCGGACGGCCTTCTCGACGGCGCGGACGGGGTTCTTCTCCATCAGCTCGCCGTAGGTGATCGACTTGAGGCCGCCCGGGTAGCCCGAGTGGCGGTAGGCCTTCTTCTGCTCGAGCTTCTGACCCGTGAGGGCGACCTTCTCGGCGTTGATGATGATGACGAAGTCGCCGGTGTCGATGTGGTTGGCGAACGTCGGCTTGTGCTTGCCACGCAGGAGCGTGGCGGCGTGCGAGGCGAGGCGGCCGAGGACGACGTCAGTCGCGTCGATGACCAGCCACTCGCGCTGGGTCTCACCAGCCTTGGGGGTGTAAGTGCGCGTCACAGTAGTGCTGCTTTCTTGATCGAACGGAGAGGTTCGTGAATCCCACTCCGGGGTGCTTGCCTGTTCGCGGACATCCCTGCCCCGGTCGTTGAGCGAGCGGAGCGAGACGAAACGCGAACGAGCCAAGACGCCAGTGGAGGGCTCACGTTCGCGGTACCCGGCCAGCAGAGCCAGACACCAAAGATCAATCTTACGACATCCGGATGCCGCTTCCAAACCACCCTCAGACGAGCAGCAGGACGACTCCCACGAGGTTCGACACCGCGTGGGCCGCGAGCGCCGCGCCGAGCCGCCCTGTCGCAAGGGTCAGGATGCCGCACACGACGCCGACGAGCGCCCCCGAGAGCACGACCGACACGGGCACCGCTCCTTGCAGCGTCACGAGGTGCAGCAAGACGAACGCGCCCGTCGAGACCAGGATCGAGACGACCGCGGCGACCGCCGCGCCCGCATCCGCGAGCCGCTGAGCGAGGGCGCGCAGGACCAGCCCGCGGAAGAACAGCTCCTCGACGAGCGGTGAGACGACGACGACCGTGACCGCGACGACGGCGACGGTCGCGAAGCCCGGCGCGCCGAGCGGGCCGCCGAGCGAGCCGGTCGTCGGGCTCGCGAACTCGATGAGCGATCGCACGGCGAGGCCTGCAGCCAGCCCGATCAGCAGATCGAGCCAGCGCCAGTGACGGATGCCGGTGGCCCGCGCCGTCCCGCCGCGCCCCGCCCGGGCGCCCGCCGCGAAGACGGCGACCACGAGCGGCAGCGACGTGGCGACGACGGCGACGACTGTGGGGAGCGGCTCGGGCAGCACCGCCGGGCCGCCGAACGTCGCCCAGACGAGCAGCACCGCGACCGTGACGGCGAATCCCGTTCCGGCGACGCCGAGCGCGAGTCCCGGCCGCGCGTAGGCGTCGGGGCTCCACGCCGAAGGCCCCGGGCTTTCGCCCGGGGCCTTCGTGGACTGCTGGTTCAGCTGCGTCAGTGCTTGTTGGCCGCGCGACGGCGGGCGACAGCGGCTGCGACGGCGATGCCGCCGATGCCGATCGCGCCGACGCCGAGCCAGATGGCGGCGGCCGGGACGGTGCCACCGGTCGGGGGCAGGCCCGGCGTGACAGGGGCAGCGGCCGGGGTGACGGTGACCGTGGCGGAGCCCTCGAGTGTGGTCTTCTCGTCGGGCGACGTGGCGACGGCCTCTACGAGGTACGGCGTCGAGGCGGTGACGGCCGGGCCGAGGAGATTGACCGTGATCTGGCCGTCGGTGACGACCTTCGAAACCGTCGACGTGCCGGTGGCGGCTGCATGCGCGATCGAAGAGAGGGTGTTGGGCACGACGCCGGGGCCCGTGACCGATAGTTCGACCGTCCAGCCCTCGGCCTCTTCGGCGAATACACAGGTGATGACCGAGGTCGCACCGGGCTGGATCGTGGCAGGATTGGCCGTGCAGCCGATGTCTGCCGGGTAGTCATCCTCGGCGAAAGCGGCGGCACTGCCTGCGAATACGAGAGCCCCAGCGACGACGACTGCGGCGAGAGTCTTCTTGAACATGGATTCTTCCCCACGGGGTGCGGTCATACGGAACGATTTGGCCTAGCGACCGCCGGGGGAACCGTGCGGCACAGCGTCATGGTAGCGCACAAGCGCAAGCCCCTGCGACCCCCTCTTGGAACCGGTTTCAGCCCCTTAACCAGGCGCTATCCGAGGAACGCCCCCACGAGAGCGAGCGCGACGTAGCTCGCGTTGAAGGAAAGGTGCACGAGTACAGCGCCCCAGATGCGGCCGGTCAGCAGGACGAGCAGCGAGCAGACGAGCCCGAGCAGCGCGATCGACACCACTGCGTCGACGGGTGCGGCGAGCGTCAGCCCGTGCACGAGGACGAACAGGCCGACGCTCGTGAGGCCTGCGGCCACGCCCGCGACCACATGCCCGAGAGGGCGGCGAAGCACCGTGTAGAGGGCGACGATGATGACGGCGCGGAAGAAGAACTCCTCGACGATCGGCGCGGCGAGCAGAGGGCCGAGGACCTCGGCGAACAGCCACTCCGTCGAGAGCCGACCGTCGACGAGCCCATAGGAGGGGAAGGCGGCGTTGCCGGACGCCGCGGCGAGCGCCCCTTGCACGATGCGCAGCGCGACGCCGAGCACGACCGCATAGAGAAGGTCGAGCGCCCGGAAGCGCAGCAGGCCGGCCGGCCGCGATCGGGTGAAGGCCCACACGACAGGGACCAGCATCCCGAGCCAGACAAGCGCGAGCGCGGCGGCCCAGGCCCACGGCGACTGCCAGAGCCCCCTCACGAGCGCCCCTCCGAGCACGCCGAGCCCCAGCCCCACGAGCGCTCCGGCCAGCAGCCACTCGCGCCAGCGCCGCACGGTGCGCCCGCCGAGACGCCAATCCGTGCGCGGCTCGCGGGTGGCCCTGACCTCCCGGTCGGGCCCGACACCCTCGAGACCCCACAGCCGGCCCGCTGACACAGCCTCAGCGCCCTCGTCGCCCGCGAGCGCCGGTTCAGGCACCGGCACGAGGTCGAGGGGCCCGAACGGGTTGTCTGCCTCTCGCTGCGCCCGCAGCTGCGCCCGGGTCGCCCCAGCGGGTGCGTCGGTAGGCTGGTCGGACACGCGCCCACGTTACCCCGCGCCGAGGAGGCTCCGCGTTTGATCGAGATCCTCACGGTGTGCACGGGCAACATCTGCCGCTCGCCGCTCGCCGAGCTGCTGCTGCGCGCGCGGCTCGCCGAATTCGCGCCGACCGTCGGCAGCGCGGGCACGCGGGGCCTCGCCGCGGCGCCGATGACGCCCGAGGCGATCGCCCTCGCGATCGCCGGGGGCGTTCGCGAGCAGGATGCGGCATCCCATCGCTCCAGGTTCCTGACCGAAGCGCACCTGGCGACTCCCGACCTCATCTTCACGATGACGCGCGATCACCGCCGCGAGGTCGTCGAGCTCGCGCCCGCCCGGCTGCGCAGCACGTTCACGATCCGCGAGTTCGCACGCCTGGCCGCCAGCCTCTCGGACGACGACCTTGCCCGCGCAGCGCACTCGGGCGGAACGGATGCCGTGGCCCGCGCCCGCGCCGTCACCGCCGCCGTCGCCGCTCAGCGCGGAACCGCGCCCTCCCCCGGCAACCCCGCCGACGACGACGTCATCGACCCGTACCGTCGGTCGTGGGAGACGTATCAGCGCTCGGCGGCCCAACTCGAGCCCGCCGTGGACGGCGTCGTGCGCGCCCTCTCGATCGCGCTGCGGGGCGCGTCGAGCGGAGCGGACGCCGCGACCGACGTCCCCTCCGGCGAGCTCCCGCTGCGACGCCACCGGCGCCTGCGCGCGTGACGAAGCCCCTCGCGACAGAGGGGTGAGCACTGCCGCGGCGCGATATGCCCCTGTGCGAGGATGAGCCCCGGGCACCGGAAGGGCGAGCATGGAGCTGACCGACTACATACGCATCCTGCGCAAGAGCTGGCTGATCATCGTGCTGGCCACGATCCTCGGCGTGGGGGTGGCGGCGGCGTACTCGCTGACGCGCACACCTCTCTATGAGGCGCAGAGCACAGTCTTCGTCTCATCGCAGGCCGGCGGCTCGATCGCCGAGCTGCAGCAGGGGTCCAACTTCACGCAGTCGCGCGTCACGACGTACGCGAACCTCGTGACGACGCCGATCGTCATGAATCCCGTCATCGCCGAGCTCGATCTCGGCATGACGTCGATCGAGCTGTCGAAGGCCGTGACCGCCTCGTCGGCACTCAACACGACGCTGATCACGATCACGGTCGAGAATCCGAGCGCCATCGCCGCCGCCGACATCGCGAACGCGCTCGGCGCGAGCCTCACCGCCGCCGTCGAGACGATCGAGACACCGAACGGCGCGGATACGAGTCCCGTTCGGCTCACGCGCGTCAAGGATGCCGTCCCCGCGCTGTCACCGTCGAGCCCCAACGTTCCGCTGAACCTCGCGCTCGGAGCCCTCGTGGGCCTCGCGATCGGCATCGGCATCGCCGTCCTGCGGTCGGTGCTCGACAATCGCGTCCGCACGCCGCGCGATGTCGAGCAGATCACCGACCGCCCCCTCATCGGCGCGATCGCCTTCGACCCGAAGGCCAAGGATCGACCGCTCATCGTGCACGCGAATCCGCTGAGCCCGCTTGCGGAGTCGTTCCGGGCCCTGCGCACGAACCTGCAGTTCCTCGACATGGGCGGGCGGTCGAGCTTCGTCATCACTTCGAGCGTGCCGAGCGAGGGCAAGTCGACGACGACGATCAACCTCGCGATCGCCCTCGCCGACAGCGGTCGGCGCGTCGCCCTGCTCGACACCGACCTGCGCAAGCCGAAGGTCGCCGACTACCTCGGCATCGAGGGCGGCGTCGGGCTGACCGACGTGCTCATCGGGCGCGCACGCGTCGGCGACGTCATGCTGCCGTGGGGCGGGCGCTCGCTCTATGTGCTGCCCGCAGGCAAGATCCCGCCCAACCCGAGCGAGCTGCTCGGCTCGAAGCACATGCACACGCTGCTCGAGGTCCTCGAGCGCGATTTCGACGTCGTGCTGTGCGATGCTCCCCCGCTTCTTCCCGTGACGGATGCCGCGATCCTCGCGAAGTCCACGAGCGGTGCGATCGTCATGGCATCGGCCGGGCGCACGACCCGCCACCAGCTCGAGAGCGCCATCGACGCGCTGCAGACGGTCGACGCGAAGATCGCCGGCATCGTCATGACGATGGTCCCGACACGCGGCCCCGATTCGTACGCCTACGGCTATGGCTACGGCTACCACGAGGAGCCCGCCCGCAAGAAGAAGGGGAAGGGCATCCCCACCCCGGCCCCGGTTCCGCCCCCCGCCCCGGTCGAGGCCGCGCCGGTCGAGGCTGCGCCGGCCGACGCGCGAACGAGGCGGGACGAAACACCCGCGCCCGCGTCACCGGTCGCGCCGCCGACCGCCGCGGTTCCCCCGCCGCCCGCCCCGCGAACGCAGCGAGACGAACCGCCCGCACCCGTGCACGCCCCCGCCCCGCCCGCTGCTCCCCCGCTCGTCCCGCAGGCGAAGCGAGACGAGACACCCGAGCGACCTCCGGTCCCGGCCACGACTCCCGACTCGCCCCTGACACTCGACGACATCATCGCCGAGGCCGGCGGATCTCCGAAGCGTCCCGAGCCGCTCATCTGACATGGCGCTCGGGGCGCGGGCCTCGCGATGGATCGCCATCGCGGCGATCGCCGTGCTCGCGGCAGGCGTCGGCATCCTGGCGGTGCTCGCGTATCAGCACGCGAACCCCGAGTCCGATCCCGAAGTGGCCGCCCCCGTGCCGACCTTCACCCTCGGAGTCGAGTCCCCGACGCCCACGCCGACCCCCACCCCCACCCCGGCGGCGCCCCCGCGCGAGACCGAGCGCTTCCTCGCCGTCGGGTCGCAGGCGATGTGGCGCGCGACGGCGGGCCTGTGCGGCTCGGTCGAGCCGCTCGTCGAGCGCTCGGGCGACGGCGGCCAGACCTGGTCCGACGTGACCGCCCGCTACCTCGGCCTCGCGCAGGTCGCGTCGCTCGACGCGTTCAGCGCACGGGATGCCGAGATGATCGCCGCCGCGGGCGACTGCACCGCGCAGGGCCTGCGCACGTACACCGACGGCGAATTCTGGGCTCCCTTCCCCGAGGTGCTCGCGGCCTCGCGCTACATCGATCTCACCGACCCCGCGGTCGTCCACCTCGGCGGGGGTGCGACGACCGCCGCCCCGTGCGCGCAGGCGCGCGGCCTGCGGGCCTCGGGGGACACCGTCGCCCTCGTGTGCGATGCGCGCGCCTGGGTCTGGACCGGCTCGGCCTGGTCGACCCTGTCCGCGACCGACGTGGTCGCCCTCGCGGTGTCGAACGGCGCCGTGCTCGCTGCTCACTCCGCCCCCGGGTGCACCGGCCTCACCATCACCCGCTACGCGGCCGCCGGCACGCCCGACGACCCAGGCACTCCCGTCGGCTGCGCCGAGGGGACGGATGCCGCACCCCCCGCCGCCCTCGCGGTGGCGGGCGGTTCGGTCCTCCTGTGGTCCGGCGGCACCTTTCTCGCCGTCTCGGCCGACTGAGCGGGATGCTGCCGCTCGTGGTCGGCTGAACGGTTCACCCCGCCGCCATCCCGCGCCCGGTGGCCGATTCGACGGCATCTCTTGCCATGAAGGTCTGATCGGCAGGAGAATGCGCACACATCGTCGGCTCACTGGGGTGTCGGCGGGCTGGGGGAAACGGCCATGCATCATTCGCGCGCCCGAAACGCGACTGCAGCTCTGACGGCTATCGCACTCGTCCTTGTGGGTGGTCTGTCCGCCGCGCTCATCCCGGCGCAGCCGGCTGCGGCGGGGCTGTTCAACGTGATGCCGACCGACGTCGACGGCTTCCCGAACTACGAGTTCACGACGGCCGACGTGCTGGGCGTCTACGTGACCTCCGACATCAAGGGCGGGCGAGTCTGCATCGTGCCGGCATCCGTCACCGAACCCTCCGCCGGATCCTGCAGCGGGCAGCCGTGGGGCAAGGGACCCAACCACATCGTGGCGATCGGCTCGTACTTCGGACTCCTCGAGGGACCGAGCCTCGAGGAGGGAAACTGGCGCCTGCTGACCGAGACGGCGACTCCCGCCGACCCGCCTGGTCCCGGAGTGGATCTGTCCAACGTGGCGCCGAGTTACGACTACGAGTCGGTCGCCCTGAGCGAGGTGTTCACCGTCTCGCCGTGTCCCGGGTGCTCCACCGCCCTGGCCGAGGCCCAGATGGCGGAGTGGAAGCTCGGGGCCCTCAACATGTTCCAAGGGTCCGCGGCATCCTGCACGGCGATCACCGCCCTGTCGAAGTACGACGACGCGAAGAATCTGTCCACGAGCGACATCCCAGGTGCTCCCGGGGGCGTCAGCATCGTCTTCACGGTCGGCGGAGGGTTCGTGCTCGGCTTCCCGTCCGACATCAACCCGACGGCGACGAAGGCGAAGGAGATCCTCAAGAACCTCACGTGCCTCGTCTCCAAGATGTACGAGGACATCGTCAACGACCCACCCGACCCCGATTACGGCACGATCGTCGACGAGTCGATCCGGTCCGTGCCGGCCGCCAACTTCCCCGGCTCGACGTCGCACGGTCTCGCGGAGAGCCTCGCCACAGTCGAGGGCTTCGGGCGTGCGTCGCTCGACGCGTTCGAGAAGTACCTCGGCGCAGACGCGGCCGGCAGTGTGCAGGGGCAGATCGACCAACTGCGGTCGACGTCCGAGCACACGAAGTCGCTCGTGCGCGCGATGCGCGACACGGCCGACTGGCTCGACGTGTGGGCCCCCTACGCCGACACCGACCCGTCGCTCGCGGGTGCACCCGTCGCGACAGTCGAAGAAGGGGTCGCCTGGCAGCAGGCGGCGCAGGCACTCGCCGGCGGCTGGCCCGCCGAGAAGTTGCAGCAGTTCCTGGCGCTCGGGCTGACCGCCGACCAGATCGAGGCGGCCCGCCTGGATCTCGTGCGCGCCTCGACCGCGGCACCCACACCGACGACGCTCGGGGACCAGGCACGGGCGCTCTCGACGCTGTACCGCGAGAACGCCGACCGCTTCGACGCATTCGGGCGCGAGGCATCCGCCATCGCCGCCACCATCGAGGTCAACGACGAGTCGAACGCTCCGCTCACCGCCGTGATCTCTGCGGACGTCACGAACGGCACCGCGCCGCTCACAGTGCACTTCGACGGCTCGGCCTCGACGCCGCAGAACGCCATCACGTCCTACGAGTGGAACTTCGGCAACGGCGCAGGATCATCGGCCCCGGCCCCCGGCATGGTCTACTCGGCGCCCGGCACGTATCAGGTGTCCCTCCGCGTCCGCGCCGACGACGGGCGCGAAGGGTGGGCTCAGCAGACGATCATCGTGGAAGCACCCGAGAATCGACCGCCCATCGCCCGCGACGACTCCGCCGTCACCACGACAGGAGGCACGGTCTCGATCGAGGTGGGCGCGAACGACGGAGATCCGGACGGCTCGCTCACGTCCATCGAGATCGTCGAGGAACCGGGCTTCGGTCAGGCCTCGTGCAGCTCGACCCAGTACTGCACGTATTCCGCTCCGGCGACCGGCACGGGGACCGACAGGTTCCGCTACCGCATCACCGACACTGCCGGAGCGACAGCCGAAGCGGCAGTCCGCATCTCGATCGTGGCTCCCGAGGCTGTGGCGGCCGTGGACGACAGCTACACGATCGCATCCGGGGCGACGTGGGTGCTCCTCCCCCTCGCGAACGACTTCTCCCCCGCTCAGAACCTCGTCATCCAGTCGGTCACCACCCCGGCTCACGGCTCGCTGTCGTGCGACATCGGCGGCACCGAGTGCCGCTACACGGCATCGAGCACCGTGACGCTCGACGACACCTTCACCTACACGGCCCGCGACGGCGGCGGAGAGACCGACACCGCCACCGTGACGATCCACATCGACTCGTCGAATCAGCCACCAGCGATCCTGCTCGCGCAGGAGGATTTCTCGGTCGTCGAGGGCACGCAGCTCTACACCGCGAACTTCCTCTCGGCGACTGATCCCGACGGTCTGATCGAGAAGTACTCGTGGGTTCTCGACGGCGCCGAGGTCGGCGCGGATCCGCAGTACATCCCGGCGTTCCGCGATCAGGGCGAGTACGACGTCACGCTCGTCGTCACCGACGATGTCGGGGCGACGGCATCCCGAACCCTTCATGTCTCCGTCTCGAACGGACCGCCCACCGTCTACGGCACCGAGTTCTTCTCGCGCGCGAGGCCGGGCGACCCGAAGCTCTTCCAGGCGACGGCGATGGATCCCGGCCCGGACGACGCACCCCTCGCACACTGGGACTTCGGCGATGGCGGGACCGCGGTCGGCTCGCCCGTCACCCACACCTTCGAGGCCCCCGGCACGTACGCGGTGCGCCTGTGGGCGGTCGACAAGGACGGGGCAGAGTCGGACCCGTTCGTCTCCGACGTGACCGTCGTGGCGACGGTGCTGGATGCCGGCCCGGACATCTCCATCGACCAAGGCGAGAGCGCCCTGTTCGACCTGACCGGTTCGACGCCGCAGGACTCGCGCCTCCGGTACGAGCTCGATCCGGGAGATGGCCGTGCGGCATTCGCCGCCGACCTTCCCAACATGCAGTGGAGCCAGGTGTACACCGTCCCCGGCGTGTACACCGCGACGGTGACCCAGACCGATCAGCTCGACCCGGAGAACCCGCTCGTCGCGACCGACACCGTCCAGGTCGAGGTGCGCAACCTCGCGCCGACCATCCGCGGCCTCGCCCACAACGCTCCCATCGCCGGAGAACCCGTCTCCTTCGTCGTGTATGCGGATGACCCCGCTGGGGCGGAGAACCTCGACTACGAATGGGACTTCGGTGGCGGATACGCGCCGGGCACGCGCGTCGCCGAGCACGTCTTCGCGACACCGGGGGAGGCTCGGGTGCTGGTGCGGGTACTCGACCAGCACGGCGGGAGCTTCGAGCGGGTTCTGGACCTGGCCGTGGCGACAGATGCCGCCGCGAGCGAACTGACGTCGGTCGGGCGAGAGTTCTGGCTCGCGTTCGACGCGAACTACACCCCAGCGGGCTTCCTGGCCTTCTTCGTCTCCGGCGCCGAGGGCACGGGCGGTGTCGTCGAGGTGCCGGGGCTCGGCTTCGCGACCGACTTCACGGTGCCCGCGGCGGGGATCGTCCGGGTCGACGTGCCGATCGAGGCGCGCCTGGGCATGGGCTCCGACGCGAGCTCTCCCCGAGTGGAGGCCCTGGCCGTGCACGTCAGCGCCGACGACGACATCTCGCTGTACGGGCTCAACCGCATCCAGTTCTCGACCGACGCGTTCATGGCGCTGCCCGTTCCCGCACTGGGCGACCGGTACCGCGTGCTCGACTACGGCAGCGAGGTCACCCCCGGTCTCTTCTCGGTCGTCGCGACGTCGGGCACGACGACCGTGACGGTCACGCCGAGCAACGGCGACGAGCCGTTCGAGCGCACGCTGCTCATGGGTGAGGCGCTCGAGTACGAAGCGCAGAGATCGAGTCTGACGGGGACGCTCATCGAGTCGGACCGCCCGGTCGCGGTCTTCGGCGGTGCGCGCTGCGCCTTCGTGCCGACCGGCTCGAGCGGCTACTGCGACCATCTGACCGAGATGCTCACGCCGACGTCGGCGTGGGGCCGCTCGTTCGCCACGGTGCCGCTCGCGACGCGTGCCGCAGACACCTTCCGCGTGCTCGCCGACACCGCGGGCACGGTCGTGACGCTGACGGGCGGCAAGGAGGACGTCGTGACGCTCGAGCCCGGCGAGTTCCACGAGTTCGCCGCCTCGGCGCCCGTCGTGATCGATTCGACGCAGCCGGTGCTGGTCGCCCAGTACTCGCAGGGCTCGACCGCCGACAACACCCTGTCGGACCCCTTCATCGCACTCGTCGCTCCGCTCGAGCAGGGCCTCACCGACAGCGTCTTCGCGACGCCGATCGACGGGTTCACGAACTACGTCAACATCACCGCACCCACCGCCAGTCGCGGCGACGTCCAGCTCGACGGCACGACCATCCCCGATGCGCAGTGGTCGGCGATCGGCGAGACCGGCTACAGCGCGGCCGCGCTCGCGCTCGAGCCCGGCACGCACCGCATCGCCTCCCCCGTGGCCGTGTCGACCCTCGTGTACGGCTTCGGCAGCGACGACTCGTACGGGTTCCCCGGCGGCATGCGCGTCGCCCGGATCGCCGACGTGCAGTCGCTCGCTCTCAGCCCGACGCAGGTGTCGGGCCTCCCCGACGCGATGCTGTGCACGACCGCGACACTGCTCGGCGAGTCCGACCCGATCGCCGGCGCGCGACTCGACGTCGTCGTCACGGGAGTCGTCGAGGACGTCTTCACTGTCGTGACGGATGCCGCAGGTGAGGCCGAGGTGTGTGCGACGAGCAGCGCCCAGGGCGCGGCATCCGTCACCGTCTCGATCGGTGCCCGCTCGCGTGAGGCGACCTTCTCGTGGATCGCGCGCGGCGAGCACCTGCCCGAAGCGACGATCGTCGTGCCGCCGGTCGCCGTGGAGGGAACGATCGTGCCGCTCACGGTGTCGGCCACCGACGCCGACGGCGACGCACTGACGTATGCGTGGGACCTCGACGCCGACGGCCAGTACGACAACGGGACGGATGCCGCGGCATCGCTCGCGGCCCCGCTCACCGGCAGCTATCCCGTGTCGGTGCGCGTGAGCGACGGCACCGGCACGGTGACCGCTTCGGCGACCGTGGTCGTCGCCAACGCGGTTCCGCAGGTCGATCTGCCGGGCACTGCGGCTGTCGGGCGTGGTGGGCACCTCTCGCTCCCCGGGTCGTTCGCCGACCCCGGCGCCGACACCTGGACCGCGACCGTCGACTGGGGTCAGGGCGCGGTTCCGCTCGCGCTGACGGGCAAGACATTCACCCTCGCGCACGAGTTCCCGGCACCGGGCACCTATCCCGTCACGGTGACCGTGCGCGACGCCGCGGGCGGGTCGGCAGGGTCGGCCGTCGTCTCGGTGAGCGTGGCCGGCAATCGCGCCCCCGCGCTCGAGAGCATCGCGAATCGCACGCTGACCGAGGGCGACAGCATCCGGTTGCCCGGTCGCGCGATCGATCCCGACGGCGACCCCGTCACGCTGTCGTGGCAGGCGGGCGCCGCACCGCTCATGGCCTCCCCGCTGCCGGAGGCGTGCACCGCGACGCCCGACGGCGACGACCTCGTCGTCACGTGCGACGACGACGCGACCGTGACGGTGCGTCTGACGGCGACGGATGCTCCGACCGAGCCCCAGGGAGCCGCGGGCCTCTCGGCTACGCGCGAGGCCGTGCTGACGTTCGGCAACGCCGCGCCCACCGTCGCCGAGGCGATCATCGAGGCGGCGCCCGGCGGCGGAGGCGGGTTCTCCCGCGCCGTCGTGCCGCTGTCGACGCTGTTCGCAGCGGCGCTCCCGCCCGGTCCGTCGCAGGCGTCCGCCACCTTCATCGACCCGGGCGACGACGAGTTCACTTGCGGCGCCTCCGTCGGCGCAGTCGAGTTCGAGGGTCTCGTCGACGACGGTAGCTGCGTCATCGCGCTGCCCGAGTTGGCGGCCGGCGCGCAGACCCTGCAAACGTGGGTGGCCGACGACGACGGCGGAGTCGGCACCTCGTCGACGAGTTTCGCGGTCGCCGGCGACGACGATCCGACAACGCCGGGCGAGCCCGCGCCGCCTCCTCCCGCCCCAGCGGGCGGCGCTTCGCTCCCTGCGACCGGCGGCACCGACCTCAGCGGGGTGTCGCTCCTCGGCTTTGCGCTCCTCGTCGGCGGACTCGCGCTGGCGCTGCGCCGCCGCGCCCGCCGCTCCCCTACCTCCGGTCGTTGAGCCAGCGAAGCGAGACGAAACGCCCCAGCATGGCGCTCACCCTGGAGCAACGAACCGACACACGTCGACGAGCGCCAGAGACCGCTCCCATAATGGGATCCAGCGATGGTTCCGCATCGCACCCTGCAAGCCCCACACCGCGGTTGTCTGCGTTGACAACGCTCACGCGGTACCGTGGGCTTCTGTGCTCGGGGGAGCTGGAAGGACCATCTGCGCGTGTCGGACGAAACACTCGACGCCGAATCCTCAATAGCCGCCCCCAGCGCGCGCTCGACGTTCCGCGTCGACAGCGACTCCGCGCCGACTCCGACACGTCCGCTCCTCCCTCCTGCTCCCGCCTCACCGGCCCACCCGCACCACGATCGTTGGCGCGAGAGGTACGCGCGCCGGCTGTGGATGACCGACCTACTGGTGCTCGTCTGGGTCGTGTTCGGCACGCAGATCCTCTGGCTGGGGCTCGAGCCGGTCACCGTCTCGGGATTGCCGGTGGGCACGTACTGGGCTTTCTCGGCAGTCCTCGTCGTGATCTGGATGTGGGGGCTCTCACTCCGCGACACCCGCAGCGACCGCGTCATCGGCATGGGAACGACCGAGTATGTGCGGGTCGCCGACGCGAGCCTTCGCGTCTTCGGCGCGATCGCGATCGTGGCGTTCCTCCTTCGGGTCGACGTTGCCCGAGGGTTCCTGCTCATCAGCCTGCCGCTGGGTGTCATCGTTCTCGTTCTCGAGCGGTGGATCTGGCGCCAGTGGCTCGTCGCCAAGCGGTCGATGGGCGAGTACAGCGCGCGCGTTCTCCTGGTCGGGTCGCCGACGACCGTCGCCCACATCGCCAGCGAACTCAGGCGAACGCCGGATGCCGGTTACTTCGTTGTGGGGGCGTGTGTGCCTGGTGGCACGAACGGACGCAGTCGTCCCGTGGTGCCCGGAACGGCGATACCGATCGTGGGCGACGTGGAACATGTCGAAGCGGCTGCGTCCGCCACAGGCGTCGACACGGTGGCCATCACAAGCACCGACGACCTGCCACCAGAGAAGGTCAAGCAGATCTCGTGGAGCCTCGAGTCCGGCCGGCAGCACCTCGTTCTCGCACCGAGCATCATCGACATCGCGGGCCCGCGCATCCACACCCGCCCCGTATCAGGGCTTCCCCTCATCCACGTCGAGACGCCCCGCTTCTCGCAGGGCCAGCGGTTCGCCAAGCGCATGTTCGACCTCCTGGTCTCGACTCTGCTCCTCGTGCTGCTTTCGCCGGTGCTGCTGATAGTCGCGCTGATCGTCAAGCTCTCGAGCAGCGGCCCTGTGCTCTACAGCCATGAGCGCGTCGGTCTTCACGGCCGCCCATTCCGCATGCTCAAGTTCCGCTCGATGCGCGTCGGTGCCGACGAGGAACTCGCTGCTCTTCTGGCTGTGCAGGGCACCGACACGGCCCCGCTCTTCAAAGTCAAGAACGACCCGCGCATCACCCGCGTCGGCCGATTCCTGCGCAAGTACTCGCTTGATGAGCTGCCGCAGTTGCTCAACGTTCTCGGCGGTTCGATGAGCCTCGTGGGCCCTCGCCCGCAGGTCGACGCGGAGGTCGCCCTCTACACGGATTCCGCTCGCCGGCGTCTCATGACCCGCCCTGGGATCACTGGCCTGTGGCAGGTGAGCGGACGGTCTGCGATGTCGTGGGAGGACGCCGTGCGGCTCGACCTGTACTACGTAGAGAACTGGACCATGCTGGGCGACGCAGGGATCCTCGCGAAGACAGTGAAAGCAGTAGTCGCTCCGGGCCAATCGGCCCATTAGTGATTGCTGAACCAGTCCCGATCCGAACAACAGATTCCATCCTCCGACCTCGAGCCAGCCGAAGGGAGACCCTGAGATCGAAACGCGAGCGCCGGCGATATCTCGAGTGCCCCACCGACCCTCACACCATCAGTGGACTATCATCACGGTCACCTACAACAGCGTAGGCGCGCTCCGTCGGCACTGGACCGCGGGAGTGCCGAAGTCGATCCGATGGATTGTCGTCGACAACGCCTCTGTCGACGACTCTCGCGAGGTGGCAAAGTCGCTGGGTGCTCACGTCGTGAGCCTCGACCACAACATCGGGTTCGGCGCCGCAAACAATGTTGGCTTCAAACTCGCTGAGTCCCCGTACATCGCCTTCGTCAACCCGGACGTGACGATCCCCTGGGATTCGCTCCCAGTTTTGGCGGTTGCGATCGACCGCTCGTCTGGGCTCGTCAGTCCCCAACTCATCAACATGGACGGCTCTCTCCAACCGAATGGTCGCGGATGGCCCTACCTGCTGCGCAAGGTGCAGAACCGTCTCGGAAACTCCTCGAAGCCGAACGCTTATCGCTTGTACGCGGACCGAGGCGAGTATCGCGAGGTTGTTTGGATGATCGGGGCTGCCGTCTTGGGCTCGCGGGAGGCCTTCGACCGACTCAACGGCCCATGGGACGAACGGTTCTTCGTGTACTACGAGGATAAGGATCTCTGCCTACGCGCTCGCGCGATCGGACTCTCAAGCATCGTCGTGGGCGATGTGCAGTGGATCCACGGCTGGGAGAGGGCAACGACGACCCTCAATGTCGCGGCCTGGAGGCGGGAATTTGCCTCGATGGCGACTTTCTACGCGCGCTACCCCGCGCTTCTCCTAGGGATCCCACACGCCAAGTACCAGAAGTTCGTCCGGCTCGAGGGGCCAACCTCTGATGTGCGATAGATCGGTTATGCGAGGCGGTAGCGCCCTGCACGGTCCACGCTGGATGGCCCCATGACCAGATACACCAGGATGCAGCTCGCCGGACGTGGGTCAACGTACATCCTCGGCACCGTCGCGCCCATCCTTGTGGCGTTGCTGATCACTCCCTTGGTCGTTCGTGTTCTCGGCCCCAATGAATACGGCTACGTCGCGATGGCGATTACCACCTATCAAGCGGTCGCGGTGATTCTCCCGCTCGGTCTCCCGGCCGCGGTGACGCGGCACGCACTCATCGAGAGCACAGGTCGGAAGGGGGCAGTCGGTCTGGTCATCGCGGGAAGCGCGATAGCCGGCGCCGTCGCACTCCCAATTGCGTTGAGCTCACCGCTGTGGTCGGCGGTGCTCTTCCAATACGCCGGCTGGCTCTTCGTGCTTCCCGTGGCATCCGCGGTCGGACTCGCGTGGATGGCACTCGCCCAATCCATGCTTCGCGCCGATGACCGCGCGACCAGCTTCGTGGGGCTTGGATGGCTCATCGCCGTACTGCCGCCCGCTTGCGCCTTGGCCCTGTGCCTGACGACGGAACCGCGTGCAGACCTGTACCTCGCTGTGCTCGCTGGGTCGCACCTGCTCGTGGGCGCAGGGGCGGTTCTCTTCTCATGCATGGGTACGCAGCCATCGACGTCTCGACGTGAATGCTTCGAGGCACTCCGTATTGCACTCCCCACGGTGCCACACCAGCTCGCGATGGCCTCACTTGGTGTTGTGGTGGTTGCCCTCGGCGTCTCGCTTGGGGGCGTGACAGTCGGCGGTCGCCTTCAACTCGCTATGCTGCTCGGAACGGCGCCACTGGTCGTTCTCGGAGCTGTGAACAATGCCTGGGCACCGATGATCTACCGAACGCCTGCGTCGGCGCGACGAGAAACGCTCAGGCGATCGACTGCGGCCGTTGCGTTGCTTTGCCTCGGACTAGCCACCGGATTCGTTCTGACGGCACCGGCGCTGGCACGCTTCCTCGCGGGAGCGGACTCGGCTTCCTTTGTACTCGAGAACGCTCTTGTCATCTCGATGGCCTTGGGTTTCATGGTTCTTTACCTGGCTAACATCCATCTCGTTTTCGTGAGTGGTCGTACGCGAGGAATGGCCGTCACCACTCCCCTCGCGTTGATCCTCGCCACCTTGGTCGCCGCAGGTTCGGCGCTCGCAACGGGAGATGTGACCTGGGCGGTGACACTCATTCCCCTCTTCTATGCGTTTCAGTCCATCGCAAGCGCAGGACTGCGGCGCCTCGCCCGGCAAGAGGCACCCACCTTCTGGGTAGCACTGCCCGCTACGGCTGGAGCAATTGCAGTGCCCTTGATCGCCTTCGTTGGAATGGCCGCAGGGGAACCATCTATCGCGATGGTCGGCGCAGTTTCGGTCGCCGTACTTGCAACGCTGCTCGCAGGTCTCCTCCGCAATGTCGGCCGTCCACCCGGTACCAGCGATGGTTAGCGGATCAATTTGCATGGCGGTGTACCGCCCCCATCGGCAGTCACTTCGACGGCAGGTGGATTCTCTCGTGGCTCAGACGATCCGAGATTGGCGATGCGAAATCGCGATCGACGGGGGCTCGGACGAAGACGTCTCGATCGTCATGGAGTGCGTGGCAGGGGATGATCGGTTCAACGTTACGAACTATCCGAACCGCGTCGGCTTCTACCGGAACTTTGAGCGCGCGCTTATGCAGGTGGAGTACGACGTCGATTGGATCGCGCTGTCGGATCAGGACGACCATTGGTATGGAGACAAACTGGAAAAGCTCATCCCTGAACTCGAGTCCGCGATGCTCGTCAGCGGGCAAGCACGAGTCGTTCATGAAGATCTCGTCGATGAAAACGTCGGCCGGCGGACCGACCGAGTCTGGAACGGTCTCTTCGCTGACATTCTGGACAATACGATTACTGGCAGCTTTAGTATTTTCCGTGCGTCACTGCTCCCACTCGCCCTCCCATTTCCGCGCCCAACAGATGCCGCATATCACGACCATTGGTTAGGCATATGTGCAGCCATTGCGGGTGAAGTCAAGATCATTGACGAGTGTTTGCAGGACTACATTCAGCACGACGATAACGTGCTCGGGGAGACTCAGAGCGGCGGGTGGATCGTGCGCCTCGGGAATTGGCGCGCGCGCAGCGGGGGCTTCTTCTCGGCCTCCTACCTGGCAGAGCATCGATGGGGCTGGCGAGTGCGTGTTGCTGAGGAACTCCTCGTGCGGACCCCGAACCTGTCCCAAGCGGTGCGCGCCGATGTTGAGCCTTTTGCGCGGGGGGGATTGTCTCTCACGTTGTTTGTTCGATCAATAATGAGCGTCTGGAAGGGCGAGGCGCCTGCAGGACGGGTCGGTGCGCTCTTGGTTGGCGCAACCGTCGCAGGACTTAGCGCCAACCGTCGGACGATTCGAACGCGGATGCATAAGCGGAGGAAACATGGGCCGTGACCAGAGGGTGCCCCCCGTAGCACAAGGCAGCGGAAAGACGGATATGAGCGTGCGTGCGCGTACGATTGCGTTCTTTCTTCCACAATTCCACACGATTCCGGAGAATGACCGCTGGTGGGGCCCTGGATTCACCGAGTGGACGAATGTTCGGCGCGCCCGGCCCGCGTTCAGCGGTCACGATCACCCCCGCAGGGCTGGACCCCTGGGCGAATACGACCTGCGTGATGAGTCGGTATTGCACGCACAAGCGGCGCTTGCGGTTGAGTCTGGGATCGATGCATTCTGCATCTACTATTACTGGTTCTCTGGCAAACGCCTTCTCGAGGCGCCGCTGGACCTGTATCTGAAGAGTGGGCCGGACTTCCCGTTCTGCATCTCTTGGGCCAATGAGAATTGGTCTCGTCGCTGGGATGGCAAAGACCACCAAGTGCTGATCAGCCAGGAATACGACGAGGGTACCGCCGCCGAGGTCTTTCGCGACATGCTCAAGTACCTGTCCGACCCCCGCTACTTGCGCGTTGACTCACGGGCGGTTCTTGTCGTTCACCGAGTGGACCATATCCCTCACGCAGCAAAGCTTGCGATCGCATGGCGGCGGATCGCGCGTGAGGCTGGCATAGGTGAGCTCTACCTCATCGCCGCCGAGACGCGGCGGCACATCGACCCGCGGCCAGTTGGATTTGACGCTGTCGCCGAGTTTCCTCCGGTGGGTGCCAATACGCTCGGCTCGGCCCTACTTCGGCCCCCACCACGGCTAGACGCCAAGTTCCGTGGTCGGCTTATGTCGTACGAGCGAACCGCCCGACGGTTCATGTCGCGGCGACCGGCGGAGTTTCGACGCCACCCAGGCGTCATGCCGGGTTGGGATAACAGTGCCCGCAGAGGACCGAACGCAACGGTGTATGTGGATGCGTCGCCGCAGAGATATAGCCAATGGCTTGCTCACGCCCGAGACGCCGAGAATCGGCATGGGAAGGATGGGCTCGTATTCATCAACGCCTGGAATGAGTGGGCGGAGGGAGCGTACCTCGAGCCAGATGCCTCACATGGAGACGAATACCTATCGGCGACGCGACCCGACTACGCCTGGCGCGCGATCCCCTCCAAACGACCGGTGGGGATGCCATCTGTAGCGTGGCTTCGCTCGACAGCGCTCGCAGCAGCCGCGAGCGCGCTGAATGCGGGCCGATGGTTGAGTGAGAGGCTGCGCACCTCAATTGACAAGTAGCGACGAGTTCCTTTCAGCGGAGGTTGTTGATTCGCTAAGCCTCGCCGACCCTGCCCGAAACCGCGCCTCAGTGTCGCGGCTCGCGCTCGGATTGGCATTCTCGGTGTGCGCGTCACTCCGTCAACGGCCTCGATTGACGATGGGTGTCCCGGGTCAGGTTCTGTTCGTGATCGCGAACGGAGTTGAACACGGCGCGCGGTTTAGTGAGGCCCTCGTGTCCGCGCGCCCGGCGAATGTAACGTGCACAGTGTTCATGGACGCGCACCACGCTGAACTCTCAGTCGGCTCGATCCAGGATTCACCTGGCGTTGGATTGCGAGCGATCTATTCCTTCGGTTCGCTTAGCCGACTTCGGGTCTATGCACGCTTGCGACGTGGCTCGACATTGCGAAATCACGTTCGGTCGTCGCCGAACCGACTACGAGAAGAAGTCGCAGTACTCTCACAGGTACTCAGGTACCAAGCCGCGTCTGACACCGACTTCTCGGGCGTCCGTGTCGTGATCACTGACTTTGACCGGCATGCCAGTTCCCGACCGTGGATGTGGGCTGCTCAGCAGGCGAAGAAGCGGATCGTCACCGCAGTCCACGGCTCACCAGCGCGCGCAACCTACCTGCCTGTTCTGGCCGATGAGGTGCTGGCATGGGGATCCTCCCAGGAGTTGTGGTTTAACCGGCACGCACCAGATAAGCGAATACACGTCGTCGGCCGCTGGGACATTCAGGAACGGCGCCCCATCAACCCGGACATCGACCGCATCGTCATCTGCCATTCACGCGAGCAATTGCACGATTACGAGCGACAGGCGCTTCATACCCTCGTGCAAATGGCGCGCGACGCCAAGATCGAGGTGGTGATTCGAGCTCACCCCAGTGTGCAGCACGACCTAGGTCCGTCGTGGTCGGCGTGTGCGTCGCTATGCACGGTCGTGCAATCGAGAGGCGTGCCGCTCGCTCTCTTTCTCCAGAAGAATGACTTGGTCGTTGGAGTCACATCAACGGCGCTCGTCGAAGCCGTCCTCGCGGGGCACGCGGTGGCGGTCTTCTCGGACGAGTCACGACCCCTGCCTGCCGACCTCGAAGATATAGAAGTCATGACACGGAGAAACCCCGTGGACGTCCGGGCCGGGAGGATATCTGAGGAGCACGCCCGGGAACTCGGACAGCTATCCGAACAGATGGTACGACACACTGGACCAACTGCGCTCAACCGCACTCGCGCGGCGATTGGGCCGGCCAGCGATGTGTAAGTCCGGGCTGGCGTGTGCGCGTCCGCTGAGTGATGGTGACATGCGTACCGTAGGGTATTACGATGCTTGGCTCGCCTTCCCTTCTAGGACTGGACGAAGCGGTTGATCTCGGCCACGCGTGGGTCCAGCACGTGGCAGCCGAGCGGGGCATTCGAGTCATCTTCATCAAGGGACCATCCCTCCAGCACCATGGACTTCGGGAGCCTCGCCGATCGTCCGACGTAGATGTACTCGTTGACCCGGCACGCTTCGAAGAGTTGTGCAATGTCATCGAATCTGCAGGCTGGGGCGAGCGCAGCTTGCTTTTCATTACGGAGCGAACCACACGTCATTCCCGAACGTACGTCCGGGATGGCTGGCCTTGTGATCTGGATGTTCACTCATACTTTCCGGGGTTTCTAGCGCAGCCATCGGTCGTCTTCGAGCAACTGTGGGATCGAAAGGCCCAGATGGATTGCGCCCATCGCGCCTGTACGATACCTGACCGTGTCGGAAGCATCCTGATCCTCGGCCTCCATTCGCTAAGGGGCGCGAAGGCTGACCCGCGACATCGCAGGGAACTAGTTGAACTGGGAAAGCTGACGCTAACGGAGTACGAGCGGGGCGAGGTGGCAACGCTCGCCGTGGCAACCGGCAGCAGTGAAACGCTCCGGGACGTGCTCTCTGCGCTAGGCGTCCCGCTTGACGTCTCGATCGACCAACGATCTTCGAAGCAATTGCGCGAATGGAACGAGTGGGTCTCGTTCGAATCCTACGGACCCTACTTTTGGATATTAGCTCTGCGGCACGCACGGTGGTTCGAGAAGCCCATCGTCGCGTGGCGGTCTATCTGGCCCACACGCCACGATCTTGTCTTGGCGCGGCCCGAAGTCGTGGACACTCCTGGGGGCCGGCTTGTTGCCCGCGTTCTGCGGTTGGGTCGCGGCTTCCGGTCAGGGATCGCCGGCATTCGCGCCAAGAGTGAGTCCGGTTCACGTTCGAGCTGGGGATTCAAATATGCTCTTGGCGGCAGGCGCAAGGTGCAGTCAGCCTTCAGTCACCCAGCTTTTTCTGCTCGACATGAGAATTGATGCTGGCGACCTCCGGGTGCGCCTCGAGCAAGCTAATAATCTCTTCGGCGGTCAACTCTGCAGCGCCGAAGATCTCGATGAGGCTGCGGATGACTTCGAGGTCCGGCTCTGTGTCGAGCGTCACCCGAAATCGCGATGCATCTGTTGAGCGCAACACCGAGTGTTGGAGAGTCTCAGAGGATCGATGAAGAAAGGGCGTCACGTGCTCACGATCGGAGCGTGCGGTGGCCCGCCGATCCGCCTCGAGAAGACGCACAGCCGAGAACACTTCGAAGTCGAAGCCGCGAGGGTAGGTTCGTTCGACAACATTAGAGACGAACGCACAGGGGTCGCCGAGTTCACAGAAGAGATCTATCCCGCGGCCTACCAAATTCCCGTCGACTAAAGGGCAGTCAGAGGTGACTCGCACCACAACATCCAAACTGAACGCTCGGGCCGCTTCGGCGTACCGGCCGAGGACGTCGGTCTCGCTGCCCCGAAAGCAGTCCACGCCCGACGCCGCTGCGACCTCGGCTACGATGTCGTCCGCGTCGCTCGTCGTGGTAGCAACGTAGACCGGGACTTTGGCCCACGCGAGTCGAGTGAGGTGATGCTCGAGCATCCTCTTGCCTGCGGCGGGCAACATGACCTTTCCCGGGAGCCGTGCGCTGGCCATGCGGGCCTGAGTGATGATCCCAACTCGAGTCAAGTCAATGCCCTAATCAACTGGTCGATGACAAAGTCGACTTCAGAGTCAGCGAGGTCCGGATAGATCGGGAGGGACAGCTCCTCGCTATAGAACAACTCCGCGTTCGGGCATAGTCCGCGCGCATACCCAGACCGCTGATAAACCGGGTGCCAGTAGACCGGCATGTAATTGACTTGTACGCCGACGCCCGCCCCTCGCATCCGGTCGTACACCTCACGGCGTCGGCCATCCAACACGCGAATCGGATAAAGATGCCACATGGGATCTGCGTGGGGACGTTTGACCGGTATTCGCACGCCATCGACTTGGCCCAGCGCAGCGCTGTATCGCTCGAAGATTTCACTGCGTCGACGCTTGAATGTTTCGATCCTCGCCAACTGTGCTAGACCGAGGGCGCACGCGACATCAGTGAGTCGGTAGTTGACACCCAGCTCGTGAACTTCCTGATGCCACGGCCCCTCACCTCGAATTTCAAAGCGATCCGGATCGCGCACCAAGCCGATGTTGTGGAACTCGTGCGCACGCTGTGCTAGCTCCGCATCCTTGGCGACAACCGCGCCGCCTTCTCCGGTGGTGAGATTCTTGGTCGGGAAGAAGGAAAAGGTCGTGACGTCCGCCAGATCGCCCACTGGCCGATCACCGTCTCGCCCCCCAATCGAGTGAGCAGCGTCCGCAAGCGTGATCGCACCCGCAGTGTTCGCGAGGGTCTGGAGTGCAGCGTAGTTGGCAGGATGCCCGGCGTAGTCCACTGCTGCAATTACGGTCGTACGATCGCTCAGTTCAGCCGCGACAGCGTTCGGATCGAGCAGGGCCGTGTCTTCTTCGACGTCGGCGAATCGCACACGAGCGCCGAGGATCGATGCCGTAGCCGCGGTCGCAACAAACGTCATAGGTGTCGTAATCACCTCATCGCCGGGTCCGACTTTGGCGGCGGCGTAGGCAATGTGGAGGGCTGCGGTTCCCGACGTTGCCGAAACCGCGCGATGACCGCCCGTCAATCCGCTCACTGCTTGCTCGAAGGCGGCGACGGCCGGACCAGTCGTCAGCCAGTCGCCGCGCAAGATCTCAACGACAGCCGCTATGTCGTCCTCGTTGATCGACTGTCTTCCGTAGGGCAACACCGGGCTACAGCGGGGTCTCTATGATTGCCGACAACTCTTCCTGGCTGTACCACCGATCGTTTGTGTCCGAGCGGTACGAGAAACCCCCAGGAACCGGCTGCGCACCTTTGGGCGTCACATATCCCCACGAAGCGAGGTCCGGCTGGATGACGAAGTACTTTCCGTCCCCGACAGAAACTGCGCGGCGCCCCTCCTCGGGGCTGATCATCTCCTCATGAAGCTTCTCACCCGGGCGTAGGCCTACGTCGACCAACTCGGCGCCGGGCGCGACGGCGTGTGCGAGGTCCGTCACCTTCATCGAGGGAATTCGGGGAACGAGCAACTCTCCGCCCTGCATCAACTCGAACGCATCGACGACCATCTCAACCGCTTTCTCAAGGGTGATGAAGAAACGTGTGCAGCGAACATCGGTTATAGGCAACGGCCTGCCCTCGCCGGCTAGCTTTTTGAAGAACGGAATAACGGAGCCTCTCGAACCCATTACGTTCCCGTAGCGGACGACTGCAAAGCGGGTTGGATACGCCGCCGCATAGTGATTGCCGCTGATGAAGAGCTTGTCGGCAGTCAGTTTCGTCGCCCCATACAAGTTGATCGGGCTAGAGGCCTTGTCCGTTGAGAGCGCAACGACCTTCTGCACCCCTGCGTCAATCGCAGCTTCGATAACATTCTGACTGCCGAGGATGTTTGTCTTGACAAACTCGAAGGGGTTGTACTCGGCGGTATCGACCTGCTTTAGCGCCGCCGCGTGAATGACGAAGTCCACGCCGTGCAACGCCCGGGCCAGGCGTCTCTCGTCTCGAACGTCGCCGATAAACCATCGAAGCCGCGGGTCGTCACCGACCTGCTGGCGTACTTCATATTGTTTGAGTTCGTCGCGGGAGAATACGACGAGCCTGCGCGGATCGAGGTGGTCAAGGGCATGACGTATAAAGGCCTTGCCAAAAGACCCCGTACCGCCAGTGATTAGAATGCTCGAGCCTGACAGGGTGCTCACGGCAAGTCTCCCACTGATGAGTTAGTCGAGAGTAGCGGCCAGTGTTCGGGACCGCGCGCGGAGAAGGAACCCGAGTCGACCCCCGTCATCCTACAATGCACCGAGTACGGGGTTTGAACTCAGGATGCCCCCGCTGGCAAGGAGCCCGATGCGCAAACGAGCGCTGATCTTTTGCGACGCTGGCCTTAAGGAGGGCATGGGCCACATGATGCGGTCCCTCGCGGTGGCGCAGGAGGCCCAGCGTGCCAAGTGGGATGTAACGCTCGCCGGGCATTGGGATGAGGCCGCAACGAGTTTCATTCGCCGCGCACAGCCCACCTTGCCAACTCGGACGATCAGGGTAACTGAACTCGACCATTGGAGCCGTTCGGAGGAGGCCAGTGCGAGCTTCCAGGTGCTGCACCTCGACAGCTACCGGGTCACGGATGACCTGCGTCGGGCGGGAATCGTCATCAGCAGTATGCAGGATGGCCGATTCGGCGCACGGCCTTCCGATCTTGCGATTGATGCCAATCTTTTCGGAGAGCGGTCATTCGAGCGTCCGGAGGCAAGTTTGGCGCAATTGGCCGGCGCATCCGCTGCGATCGTGCGCGATCAAGTTCGGGCGCAACGAGGGGCTGCGGGACCTCGAACCGGTCGGCCGCGAATCCTGATCGTGCTGGGCGGGACCGATCCGAATCGCATCACAGCAAGGGCCGCAGAGCGTTTTGCACGGATCAGAACCCCTCTGGCACTCACGATTGTCTGTCGACCGGATCAGCGGAGCGCTGTCAAGACGGCTCTGGCCCAAAGTGCGCACGAGGTGACGGTTTGCAGCTTCTTGGACGATCTTCCGGCAGTCGCGCGGCGACACGATGCAGTGGTGAGCGCTGCAGGCACATCAGTATGGGACTTCGCCTGCATGGGAATTCCGATGGGTCTGGTGTGCGTCACGGAGAATCAGCGCGCTGGGTATGACGCCGCAGTCGAGGCTGGCCTCGCCTACCCGCTCGGATCGCTTGCACACGAGGAGGATATGGAACCGTTCCTCGAGATGTTGCTGACCGAGAGTACTCGCGCACAGGTCGTGGACAGACTTCTAGCGACGGTCGACGGCCTTGGCGCTTGGCGCCTTGTGGCCGCCTGGGATCAACTTCTCGACGTGCGGCCCTCTGCGGACGAGGTCAAGCTCACGGCACGCACCGCCACGCGAGCCGATGCGGGTCTGCTCTTCCAATGGCGGAATCACCCAAAGACGCGCGCTTTCTCCCGATCTCAGGATGAAGTGACGTGGTCCCAACACGTCGCATGGCTCGACGGCGTGCTCGGGGATGCAATCAACCGGCAACTTCTCGTGATCGAAGATGGCGACCAGAGCGTGGGCACAGTCCGTTGGGATCGACGGAGCGAAGGCTGGGAGGTGTCGATCACAGTCGCCCCGATATTCAGGGGTCGCGGGTATGCCGTCGTCGTCCTGGCGGCCGGCGAAGCGAAGCTCGAGGCACCCCGCCCTACGCGGCTGCTTGCGACGGTTCAACGGGACAATATTGCATCTCGACGCCTGTTCGCCAAGGCCGGCTACCTGCCACACGAGCCCACGGACGCCGCCGGATTCGCGGTCTACTCGCGGTGGCGTTTCCCCGCTACAGCAAATCCCACGTGAGTGGGGTGCCACGTGAGGCATCCACTGCGAACGTGCGGCCCAGCAATCGCTCCAGTTCATGAGCGGGCAGACCCCCGGCCGGGCGGATGGACCTCACATTCGCAGCTGAGACAGGCTCGCCAGCTCGTACGTCCGCTACGACGTACAGCGAACGTCGCAAGGCGAAGACGGCTTGCTCCCCCTCCGTTGGTCCAAAGCCAACTCCACTCGCTACGGCAACCCGCGCTTGCTCGACCCCGGTCTTGAGCAACGTGAACTCGTCAGGCGTCAAGGAGAAGCCTGAGTCCACACCCCCGTCAGCGCGATCCAGCGTCACATGCTTCTCGATAACAACAGCCCCAAGAGCGGCAGCTGCAACCGATACACCGATACCAAGTGTGTGATCCGAAAGACCAACCGGACAGTCGAACGCTTCCCGCAGCACCGCGATGTTCCCTAGGCGCGCTTCCTCCGGCACCGCGGGGTAGGAAGCGGTGCAGGCAAGCAACACGAGTTCACGCCCGCCCGCATTGCGAATTGCGTTCACCGCGGCATCAATCTCGGACAATGACGCCATGCCAGTCGAAACGATCATGGGCTTCCCAGTCCGCGCTATCTCTCGCAGGAGGGGAAGATCCACGATCTCGGCTGAGGCGGTCTTGTATAGCGGCGTGTTAAGGCTTTCAAGGAACTCAACGGCGGTGCTGTCAAACGGCGTAGACAACCCAATTAGTCCGTTGTCCTTCGCGCGGTCGAATATCACCGAATGCCAACTCCACGGAGTGTGAGCCTCTTTGTACAGTCCGTATAGGGTTCTTCCGCCCCATAGTTCCTGACTGTCCGATACGCGAAAAGCAGGACTATCGTGATCAATCGTGAGCGTGTCAGCGGTATAGGTCTGGGTTTTGACGGCGCTAACCCCGCTGTCTGCCACCGCGTCGACAATCTTCAGAGCCCGCTCGAGGCTCCCGTTGTGGTTCCCCGACATCTCTGCGATGACGAAAATCGGTTGCCCCGACCCGACGACCACGTCGCCGATGCGGATCAGATCCTTCTTGCCCATCGGCACAGTTTAGTTAATTCGGTGGGCCCGCTTCCGCGCGTTCACTGACCATCGTGAGCCAGGCACGATGTGAGGTGGCCACACACTCGCCGGTTGGCCGACTGGGACGACGCCTGCACCTGCGCCTGCGCCTGCACCTGCTGCTTCGCCATGGGCCAGTCTTCCGCGACAGGCGCCATCGCAAGAACCCAAAAGGGGATGCTGGATCGCCTCAGGCTGCTAGAGGTGTCGCTCCGCGTATCTCGGGCGGCTATTCTGCTGGCGTGACCCACTCGCCGCGCGCAGCGTCCAGACGGGCGGCGCGAAGCGAGCCATGGTCGCGCGTGCCTCCCAGGCCTAGCGACCCGCCGCTAGTTAGGCACCATGCCTCGGGCGAGCTAGGTATGGTGATCTGGGTCCAGATAGCGCTTCTGGCGATCGCCGCGAACGCGGTCCTGATCCAAACGGTGGTAACCGAGGACTCGCCGCTAAAGAACATCATCCGGGTCAGTGTGCTCGCTATCACCTTGTTCGTGATGTTCGCACGACGGACTATCGTCCCTATCTGGACGGTGCTTCTAGTTCTGCTCAGCGTCTGCCTGCTCCTTGTTACGCAGAATCCTGATCAACTGACCCTCGTTTACTTACTTCTCCTCGTCCCCGCGATGTGGTCGATCGATGAGCGCGCACTTACGCGGGCGGTCATGATCGCGTCGCTCTTCTCGCTCGGCTTAGTATTTGCGTTTCTCGGCGTGGGACTTACCGCCAACGAACTGCTCACGTCGCAGACGTGGGTCAGTGCCGACATTCGCTCCCGCTACACCTTCGGGACTGCGGGCGTCCCGTTCTTCATGAACGTTGTGTTTGGCGCTGCGGTCACGACGATCTACCACTTCTACCGATGGAAGGTTCGCCGTCGTCTACTCGTGGCGATCGTCGTGCTCGCGTGGGCAATGTGGGTGTTCACCCAGACCGACGGCCGCGGAGGTTTCTACGGCATCCTGGCGTTTTGCATCCTCGCCCTGTGCATGCGGTCGCTCATAAAGCTCACCTTCATCCGTACCGTGCTTGCGTTACAGCCACTCATTTTTCTCGCACTTGCCGCGTGGCTCGGCACCCAGCGAGACGATCCGACGATTAACCAACTGTTCAGCTTCCGTCCCATGCTCTTCGGGCAGTTCCTCGATGGCGTCACTCTCTGGCACATGCTCACCAGCATTACGGTGAAGCATGGCACGGTCGCCACGGTGGATAACTCGTACCTGCACTTGCTCTACGGGGCGGGACTCGTTCTGTTTGTCGCGTTCTGCTACATGTTCGGGCGAGCCGTGATCACGATGTCGCGTAGGACGATGACGCTCGAGCTCGCCTTCCTCACTTCCGTGATGATCTATGCGGCTCTCGAGAGCATCCTTCTCCGCGCCGACAACGTTTTTGTTCTCTTCACCTGGTACCTGATCATGAGGTACAGCATGGGTGCGAAGGCGACTGACCCGCGCGCTTTGGTCGACGCGTCCATGGAACGCCTTCGCGCCGCAGACCGAGTCGACACGCACTCCGGCGGATGGGCCGCCACGCGCGACCGGAACACCTCGCGCGCGGCCAGCTGATTCGGGATGTCGCCAGGGTCGACGGCTCACTGCCCAACGTAGAACATACCCACCCGTACCGCGCGAGGTTCATGGTGCCTCGAGCGGCGTCATGGATTAGCGCGCGCCGACGACGGTGACGTGGGTGGCCCGACCCGGCATCCCGAATTCCGTCCTCTTGCGGGGCCATCGACGCATGCCCTTTACAGCGCCTCTGCGTCGGACGAGAATCTCGGCGGGGATTGCGCACTGGGTTCTGGGTGATGAACGGGGATTTGTCATGCGCGCTTGGCGACGCCTTCTGGCGGCTTTTCTACTGGTGATCGCACTCCTCGGGCCGGCGCTCGGCCATCTCGAACGAGATCGAGACGGCGACGGAGTGCGCGACGTCTTCGACAAGTGCCTCACCGTCGGCGACCAGGGGGATGGCGTCGACGCCTCTGGATGTCCGATCGCGCCACCCGTCGACAGCGACCGCGACGGAGTGCCCGACGACGTCGACGCCTGCCCGGACCGCGGCGAGGAAGGCTACGGAATCGATCCGGAGGGCTGCCCGAACCCACCCGATCCGCAGGACTCCGACTTCGACGGCTACACCGACGACATCGACGCCTGCCCGTACGACGGTGATCAGGGTTACGGAGTCGACGATGTCGGCTGCCCGCTCACTGCCCCGGGCGACTCCGACGGCGACGGATACACCGACGACATCGACGCGTGCCCCAACGACGGCGATCAGGGTTACGGAGTGGACGGCTCCGGATGCCCCAACCCCTACGTACCGCCCGCTGACAGCGACGGCGACGGATACACCGACGACATCGACGCCTGCCCCGACCGCGGCGAGGAAGGGTATGGAGTCGACGACACCGGATGCCCCAATCCCCCCGCTCCGCAGGACTCCGACCTCGACGGGGTCACCGACGATATCGATCAATGCCCCTTCGAGGGCGACCAGGGTTATGGAGTCGACGACGTCGGATGCCCGATCACCTTCGCTGGAACCACGATGACTGAGCCGTAACCGCTCCCAAAGTCGGTGGGTTCACTCGACGCACTCGACGACCGTCTAGGCGCAGCAAGGCGGACTCCTCGTCCCCGGCGTCAAGGCGGGTCGTGTCGACGGGCCTTATTAGGCGGTGAACTGCACCCTCGTTGATGTGATCAGGGTTGCGGGGACACAGCGCCGCCCGATTGGATCGCCTCGTCACCCGTCAATCGCGGGTCAGCCGCCCGAGCCCGCGCCGGACCCACCCGCCCCGCCGCCCTGGGGCTGCGCGGGAGTCTCGGACGGCGCTCCAGGTGTCGACGCAACAGCGCCGGCACCCAGGAGTGTGCCCAGAATGCCGACGCCGGCGGCGGCATCCAGAATCTTCGTCGCCATGAGCGCCGAGATCACGCCCACGCCGAACAGGACGATCACCAGCCGACCCCAGTTCTTCACGACGAACGGGATGACGATGGCCGGAGCAGGAGCAGTCGCCTGGGCACCGATCTTCACCTCTTTAGGTTCGAGCTCACGTTTGACGTCGGCCTTGTCGGTGATCGACGCCCGCACCTTGTAGTTGCCGTCCGATGCGAACTGCGCAACGATCGTGCGCCCGCCGTCGACCTCGTTGAAGGTCGCCCCCGAGACATCCCACGTGACGATTTCGCCATCGGCAAGATTCGTCACCGTGAACATCAAGTCTTCGCCCTTGGTGCCGGCGCTGCTCCCCACGATCGCGGGCTCCGAATCGACGCCCTCGGTCAACGCGTCATCCGAGGAAGTCGTGACAGCCTGTTTGCCGCTCTTGGCCAACTTCTGAATGGTCGTCAGTGCGGCGCGATGGTACATCCAGGCGAACGTGAGTGCGATCGCAATGACGACGATCGCTCCGATGAACAGCGTGAGCGCCAGGTAGTAGTTCGAGAGAGCCACATTCGCCGCAGTCGATGCTGGGTCGAGTGGCGCGGGAGTCGCCGTTTCGGCGTGAACGATCGTCAGCGACATCCCAGCCCCCTTACTGATTGGGCTGAGCATGGCACTGATCCGAGATCGACGTCAATGACACTGCTCCGGACCGCGCGGGCTCATACCCAGCTGATGTCGACGGCCTGCGGCAGCTCTTGAATCCGCGCGAGCGCGTGCGACCAGTTCTCGTCTCGCGAGCGGCCCCCGAAGTGAAGTCCGATGACGCGTGCGCCGTCGATCGAAAGGTCGACGACCGCAGATCCGGAGTTGCCTGCGAGGGTCGATGCGTCGTGACTGAACACCCACTTTCTGGGGTCCTCCTCGATATCTCCGGGTGCCGCTGCCACCCTGCCCGGAGCGAGCGTCTTGACCCCGAACTTCCACGCGAACACCGACTCCATCACGGCGCTCGTCTCATTGCCGCGAGGAGGAGTGCCGGCGCCCTGGAAGACGTTCGGTCGTGCGGGGAAGCCGACCAGGTACAGATCTCGGCGATCCTTCACAGCGTCGGGATCCGACTCGAGCCTCACCGCCGTGGGAAGGCCGCCGCCGGATTCGACTCTGAGAACGGCGAGATCGAGACGCGTGAAGTTGATCTTGTCCCTGATCGCGTCGGGTCCGGCGAAGGCGACCGAGAGCACTCTGAATGCCGTCGAGCTCTGGGCGTTCACCTCGCCCACGAAGTCGATGGTCGTCGCTTCGGGATAGGTGAGCCGCCACTCTCCAGCGCCCACCTCACGTGCGATGGCTTCGAGCACATGCCGGTTGGTCATGACAAGGTCGGGGCCGATCGCGAAGCAGGTTCCGGCGAAATGCTTGTTCGTCGGAATGTTGACCCTGCCGACCGCCGCGACGACTCGCCTCATGGCGTCGCCGAACCGACGAAAAGGCTGGTCCCAGCCGCCGATGCGAGGATCGGCGGAATCGACGAATCCACCCTTGATCGGAAGGCTCGGCCGCGTTCCGTCTGTGATCACGACCGCCTCCAGCCCGGCACGCTCGCGGAAGCTGAAACGCGCATCGGGATCCGTCACCTTCGCAAGTGCCGTCGTCGCCCCTTGGATGACCTGCTTAATCAGTTCGGGATCCGGATGCCGCGACCCCGCGCTCTCGCTCTGCTGTGCGATGCAGGCCTCGAGCCGTTCGATCCGCTCACCGTCGGTGAGCTGCGGCAACTCGGTCGATTCGAGACCTCTGCGGCGGGGCCCGCCTGGCGGCTCGGTGATGAGGAGCACCGTCTGGTCCGGAACGTCCGTCTCGGCATCCCAATCGATCGCCATGCAAGCCCCCTCACTCGGTCGTGACCCCGCCTGCGGTCGCCGACTACACCCAGAACTTCGACACGCCCTTGGTCGTCAGGTCGCTGATGATCGCGTCGATGGGGATGCCCTCGTTGTAGGGCGCCTCATGCGGTCGGTCGCTGTTGCCTCCCTGGTGGAGGCCGACGAGGTTGAGCGCCGCGTCGAGGCACGGTGAACCCGACGAGCCTCCCTGCGTCTCGGTGTCGTACCGGAAGTGACCGCCCACCGGCGCCTCGAGCACGGTGCCCACCGCCATCTTGAGGGGCTCGCCCTTGGGGTGCTGCGCGATGAAGACGACCTCGTTTGCTTGGGGCACCTGCACGAGTGTCGAGGGCTGCAGCCATCCTCGCGTGGCCTCCCCCGCCGGGTCTTCGCCCACAGGCTCGGCAAGGCGGATCAGCGCGTAGTCGAGATCGACGCCCTCGCCGGGATCCGGGCTGTAGGGCGCACTGCTCACGAGCCAGCCGTCGGAAGATGCGGAGACGGTCTTGCCGAAGTGCGCTCCCGTGCTCTCGAGGGCGTAGTCGAATCGGAAGAGCAGCGTGCTCCTGTCCATCGCGGGTACTTCGCCCGTGTAGTTCTCGATGACGTGGAAGTTCGTCAGCAGCAGGTCGCGCCCCACGAGGAATCCCGTGCCGAGAGCCTTGCGGGGGTCGTTGACGTCTTCGATGCGGCACACCACGCCGCGAAGCCGGGCGAACTGGAACAGCCACACCGCGAAGTCGAGAGTGTCGGACCGCGCCTTGACCGTCTGCTCGAGCGATCGGCCGGACAGCCGATCGTCCTTCTCGACAGCGTCCAGCATGCGCAGATCGTCGACGAGGTTCGTGAGGAGCGGATTCTCCGGTCGTGCGGCCTGCGCCCACAGCACCAGATCATCGGTCCAGCTCTGCTGCTGGCTGATGGCGATGAGCTCGAAGACCTGGTGCTGCAGGCCCCCGGGGCTCACCAGAATGTCGATCCCTTTGAGTGGATCGTTGTCCTGGAGCATGCGGTCGAGGTCGGCTCGATTGAACGCTCGAAGCAGCGCATTGCGAAGCACCGCGCGCTGCGGACCGCTGAGGTTGTTGAGGTCCCATGGCTGGGACCCTCTCTGAACCGGCCCGGCTATTCCTGGCCCTTCTCCGGGATCCCCGTCTCCCGGGCGCAAACCCTCGGGCACAACCCGTTCGGAGGGGGTGGGCCCCGAGGGTACGACATCGCGCCGCGTGTCAGTGGCGGCGCTTCGCTTCCGCTCGCTCTCGAATAACTCCTCGACCTCGGCACGCACTTTCGGGCGGGCCGAGGCGAGCACCCTGGTGAGCATGGTCTGAAGGTCAGCGTCGACAAGCTGGCGAGCGAAGAACGCGGTATCGAGCAGCACTTCGGGATCAGCACGGCCGGGTGCCGCACCCGTTCGCACGGTCCGCGCGCACGCGAGGAGAGTCTGCTGCAGCCGGTCGTAGGCGGGAGTCCCGGGCTCTTCCGCAATACCTGCAGAAGCACCTGTCACCGCCTGACTGGTCAGAAAGCGCATGAGTTCGAAGATGGAATGCAGCCGCAGGAGGTGGATACGCAGTTCGCGAATGCGCTTGCGGTCACCGGTGGACGTGCTCGAACTGGAAAGGACATGGCACCTGACGACCCCGCCGCCCACGACGGGCACATCGAGGCTCGAGAGCCGAATCCGGCCCAGCATCGCCGTCTCATGGCCACCCCGGAAGTCGTCCGCGACATCCACTCCCGCCGCTTCGACAACGGATGCGATGCGCCCGGGCCCCACGAGCCTGCGCGATCCGGGAGCCGCCGACGTCGCCGTCGCGTATCGTTCTGCCAGCTGAGAGCCGGACGTGATCAAACGGCGAGTCGTCCCGACCTGATCGGATCGAACGCGAACGGGCAGCCCGGCGAGGTTGCCGACATCGTCTGACAGCTCGGAGCCCGCGCGCTTGTAGTCCCAGGACGTCATCCCGCTGCCCGCCGCAGCAAGGGGCCTGATCTGAAATGCCACGTCGAGATCGAGCAGGGCACTCGAGCCGTCCAGCGCCTGCCACGCCCGCTTTCTTACCGCCTCCACGACGGTCCGCCGGTCGCGCGCGAAGGCCACGAGGGATTCGGGCGGAACGGCGAGCAGATGTCGCCCGTTGGCGAATGCCGCCTCGAACGACCACGGCTCGACGATTCCGCTGGGGCGCCGCGTGATCCGGCCCACGCCGCGCACGAAGTCGCCCTCTGCCCATCCCCGCGGCAGGACGACGGATTCTGCGATCGCCGGATCCGCTGAAAATCCTCGTGCGTCTGAGATAGGCACGCGAAGCGTCACCAGCATGGCCGCAGTCTAGGACCGCCGATGTGACCGGTGGAAGACGTACTTCCCCTTCGCTCTAAGTCCCGGGGAAGCGGCTGATAACGCGGCGGCGATGAAAGATCGCCCGGCGCATTGACCGGCCATCGCGTCCCGATAGGGGAGCCTACGTCTCCGCTGGACTGACTCCTCGGGCTGCTGAGGGCATCGTATTCCCGTGCGCTGGCGCTCACAAGCGGTAGGACCCTGCTCGCGGCCCGTGCGTCGGCCCCTTGCGCGGCAGTCATCCGATTGCCATCCTGTTCGCGTCAGCATGGGCTCCTGAACGTGGGGTTGCGGGCGCCCTGACCGAGGAGGTCGTCGTGCCTGGAACATTCGTCTTCATCCACGGAACCGGTATCCCGGATTCCAACGGAGATGCCTACCGGATTGGCCAGATTCTCGCGAAGCACGAGCATTTCCACGATTGGAAGGTCGTCTGCCCGCCGTGGGCCGAACGCCTCGGCGGCACCTGGGGCAACCCTGCGGACGCCCTTCCGCCTGACCAGCGCGGCGCTGACGCACCGGAATCGACGGGCGCCGCTGACTTCGACGATCTTGTCGACATGCTCGGCGACGAGTTCGAAAAGGAGATCGAGCAGCCGAGCCCCGAGCGCGTCGACGACGAGGGCGGCACGGAGGACCCGGTGCAGAGCGCAGTCCTGGCCGCTGCCACGACGGTGCTCGCAAACAATCGCGCGGCGATCGCGGTCGCCGCGGGAAACTTCATTCGCAACGTCTTCTTCTATTTCAACGACCGCAACAACATCAGGGAGTGGGTCGCGCGTGAGATCGCCGCCGAGCGCGCCAAGTACGACGGCCCGATGGTCGTGGCGGGACACAGCCTGGGCGGAGTCATCGCGGTCGATGCGCTCACCTACCGAGAGCAGCCGAAGACGCTGCTCGTGACGGCCGGCAGTCAGATGCCGCTCTTCGCCGTACTGCGGCTCGCGGAGCCGCTCGGAGGAGGAGGCGTTCGACCGTTCAAACCGTGGCTCAATTTCTACAATCCCCGCGATCCCCTTTCCTACTACGCGAGCACCGTCTTCCCGCCCGAGTCGGTCTTTCCCGTCGGCTCGACGCCGCACGCGGAGTCCCCCGTCGACAGCGAGATCCGTCGTCCGAAGCATCTGCCCGAGGTCCACACGGGGTACTTCGAGGAGGACTCGCTCTACGACGGGATCTGGGACCGGCTGGGCGCCCTCGGATACGTCTAGCGAGACGGAACGTCCGTGCCGCGTGGCTCGGCGAGAAGGGCGCGGGACGCGGCATCCCGAATCTCGCCCCTTTGGGCAGACCTCGATGGTGAGCCTTTACGGCACCCTGCCGTGCGACGAGTATCACGGCGGGGTATGCGCGCTGGGGCCGGGCTGACGAACGGGACTTCTCATGCGCGCTTGGCGACGCCTTCTGGCGGCTTTTCTCCTGGTGATCGCACTCCTCGGGCCGGCGCTCGGCCAGCTCGAACGCGATCGAGACGGCGACGGAGTGCGCGACGTCTTCGACAAGTGCCTCACCGTCGGCGACCAGGGGCACGGGGTCGATGCCTCAGGGTGTCCGATTGCGCCGCCCGTCGACAGTGATCGTGACGGAGTGCGTGACGACGTCGACGCCTGCCCGGACCGCGGCGAGGAAGGGTACGGGGTCGATCCCGAGGGCTGCCCGAACCCGCCCGATCCGCAGGACTCCGACTTCGACGGATACACGGACGACATCGACGCATGCCCCTGGGACGGCGATCAGGGGTACGGCGTCGACGATGTCGGCTGCCCGATCGCTCCGCCGGGCGACTCCGACGGCGACGGATACACCGACGACATCGACGCGTGCCCCTTCGACGGTGATCAGGGTTACGGAGTCGACGGCTCCGGATGCCCCAACCCCTACGTGCCCCCGGCTGACAGCGACGGCGACGGATACACCGACGACATCGACGCCTGCCCCGACCGCGGCGAGGAAGGGTACGGAGTCGACGACACCGGATGCCCCAATCCTCCCGCTCCGCAGGACTCAGACCTCGACGGGGTCACCGACGATATCGATCAATGCCCATTCGAGGGCGACCAGGGTTATGGAGTCGACGACGTCGGATGCCCGATCACCTTCGAAGAGCCCGTGACGGTCGAGCCGTAGCGCTCGAGGCTCGAGCAGTTCGCGCTGAGCGAGCGAAGCGAGCCGAAGGGTCGCTCAACGACCGGAGAGTGCGCCGAGTGGATGCGGCATCCGGAACCGGGTCTTCCTTGCCGGTGTCGGCGGCCGAGCTTAGGGTGAGCGCGTGACCGATGAAGCCACGCCTGCGCAGATCCAGTTCGACGTGAACCTGCCGAGTGAGAACGAGACCGGGGTCTTCGCGGACTTCGCGAACATCTGGCACACACCGAACACGTTCGTGCTCGACTTCCTGTCGGTGAAGGGCCCGGCCGTGCAGACGGGCGATGCCGAGGTGGCGCGGCTGCCGGTGAAGGTCGCGGCGCGCGTGCGGATTCCGCCGGAGCAGATCTTCCCGCTCATCGAGGCGCTCACGCAGCAGGGGCAGCGGTGGCTGCGCGAGACGGGGCGCTCGGCGCCGCCGGAGAATTGGGCGGGTCAGGGGATGCCGGACTGAGGTGGGGGCCGGGGGCGGGCGTTTCGTTTCGCGGAGCCCCACCCTGAGCGAGCGAAGCGAGTCGAAGGGTCGCGCGACGACCGGGGAGCGAAGGCCGCGGCGCGCGAGCGGTAGCGTGACTGCATGACCAACCGGCCGCTTGGCGTCACCCTCGTCTCGATCATCGCGTGGCTCTCAGGGTTCTTCCAGATCATCGCGTCGCTCTTCCAGATCCTCGGCGGACTGCTCATCACGTGGCATGCGATCCTCGGGTGGATCGGCCTCGTCATCGGCATCATCACGCTCGCCGTGGGCGTCGGGCTCTGGAAGGGCAACCCGACCGCGCGCACCATCGCAGCAATCGTCTTCGCCCTCACGATCGTGATCGAGGTGATCTCGATCTTCGGCGCCGGCACGCTCTGGGGAGCCATCGGCGGCAGCATCCTTCCCGCCATCGGACTCGGACTGCTCTACACGAGCTCGGCGAACCGGTACTTCGGGCGCTGAGCCTCGCGGGTGACAGCCCTTGCGCGCCCGGCGTACCCTGTCGCGCCCGTCGAGGGCAGCGGATCCCGACCGATTCCGGCGTCGACGGATGCTGGTGACGGCGTTCACGCGACGTGATCGACACTCCCGCGTGCTGTGAAGACGACCTTATCCACAGTTTCGAATCTGTGTTCTATAGATGTCGGAGCCCGGTAGTAGTTTTGTTCTATGACCACTTCGCTCGCAGCTCTCGCCGACGTCGTCGGCGGCGCGGTGGCGATGTGTCCTGACGGAGAGATCGAGTCGCTCCCCGCTGATGCGCTCCTACTCCTGCATGCGTCGCTGGGCCAGGCACGGCGGTTGATGGATGCCGCGCAGACCCGAGTCGCATCCGAGATCGCGCGGCAGTCCCGCCCCGAGATGGGGTCAGGCGGTCTCGCGAAGCAGCAGGGGTTCCGCAACCCGACGGTCTTCATCGCCGCGACGATGGGCACGACGGCGGGCGAGGCGGCCCGCCTCGTGCAGGTCGGCGAGGCGACGGCTCCGCGCATGACATTCGGCGGAGAGGCGGCGCCGGCGCGGCATCCGCACGTTGCTGAGGCTCTCGCGAGCGGGCGGATCGGGGCGCATGCGGCCTCGGTCGTCGTCACGATGCTCGACCGAGTGGGGCCGCGGGCCTCTCGCGAGGCGCTCGACGAGGCCGAGCATCGGCTCGTCGCGCAGGCGCCGGGGCTGACACACGACCAGCTGTCGAAGATCGTGCTGCGGGCGGAGGCGTTCCTCGATCCGAACGGAGTCGAGCGCCGCGAGGATGAGCTGCGAGCAGAGCGGTGGCTCACGTTCCGCGAGGGGCGCGACGGATCCCTCGATCTCTCGGGGCGCTTCGACCCCGCGGGTGGCGCGCCCATCAAGGCCGCGCTCGAGGCCCTGGTCGCGGCAGACCTGCGAGCGCAGCGCAATGCCGTGCCTTCCGGATCCGGGTCCGAGGTCGTCGATCCGGATGCGCCGCGCCGATCGGTGCGACAGATGCAGGCCGATGCCCTGACCCGCCTCGCCGAGCACGCGCTGGGGTGCGACCGCCGCGACCTTCCGCTCGCCGGCGCGACCATCGTCGTGCGGATCGCGCTCGACGACCTGGTGAACGGGACGGGGCACGCGACGATCGACGGCATCTCGACGCCGGTCTCGGTCGCGACGGCGAGGCGCATGGCGGCGGGCGGATCGATCATCCCGTGCGTGCTCGGCGGCGACAGCGAGATCCTGGATTGGGGCCGCGCGCGGCGCCTCTTCTCGGACGCCCAGCGGCTCGCACTCGCGGAGCGCGACGGGGGATGCGCGATGTGCGGCGCTCCCCCATCGCATACGAAGGCGCACCACCTCCGATGGTGGGCTCGGGATGCCGGACCCACCGACCTCGCAAACGGCGTGCTGCTCTGCGAGTCGTGTCACCATCGCATCCACGACAACGGGTGGGAGATCCGCATCGACGGGCCGGGCACGCGAGCGAAGGTGTGGTTCATCCCGCCCGCCCACGTCGACCCCGCGCGGACGCCCCGGCTCGGAGGACGAGCGCGCTTCGACTACGCCCCTGCGGCGTAAACAGCCGGCGCACTTGCGGGTTCGCCGCCAGGCGGGTGAACGGCACCGATAGCATCCGTGCATGCCGACGGAGGATGCAAAGCAACCCCATGCGCGGAGACCGGATACCGCCACCACCGGCCACCGCACCCATCGGTATCTGCGCCTCTCGCTGGGCGTGCTCGTCATCGCGATCCTCGTGAGCGTCGGGCTCGAATCCCTGCAGCTCGGCGCGGTGCTGCCGTCGATCAGCCACTACTTCTACTCCGCCGCGCAGCCGGTGTTCGTGGGGGCGCTGGTCGCGGCATCCCTCGCCCTCGCGGCCCTGTCGGGGAGGGGACTCGAGACGACACTGCTCGACGTCGCGGCCGTGTTCGCACCGCTCATCGCGATCGTGCCGACGGGCATCTACGGCCGATCTCTCCAGCGTGAACTCGGCGTCGCGTGCCCGCCGCGCACGATGTGCGTGCCCGACCAGTACCTCGACCAGGTGCGCAACGGCGTCGCGACCTACCTGATCGTGCTCGTGCTCGTCGTGGCGATCGGGCTCCTGCTGCGGCGCCGCAAGCGCATCAGCGGTCGGGGCATCTACGTGGTCGCCGTCGTCGGGGCGATCACCCTCGTCGCGCTCGGCGCGCTCGCGTTCGTGCCGATCCTCAACGACGGGTTCCCGTCGAACCGGCTCTTCCCTGTCGGCATCCATTACACGGTCACGATCGCGTTCTTCGGGGCGTTCGCGGCGGTGCCGATCATCAACGCGTTCCGCGTGACGACGGATGCCGAGTCCAAGCCGAAGCTCTGGCAGAAGCTGCTCTACCTCGCGATCGCACTCGCCCTCATCGCCGACCTCATCGTGCTCGTCTTCTTCGCCGCGAGCCTCGAGCCCGCACCCGTCGTCTTCATCTGCGAAGCGATCGCGCTCGCCCTCTTCGCGGCGTTCTGGTTCGTGCAGACTGCGCAGCGGTGGGACGAGCGCGATCAGGAGTACGTGCTGCCGACGCCGCCGCTCGCTTGGAGCGAAGTGCGCTGATCGGCCGCACGCAGTCCGCATCACGCGACGGACCGCCGCGGCATGCGCACCGCGCAACGGCAACCGGACAGCCTTGGGAGCGATCCCAATGAACCGGACAGCTGAAAGGGGATGCCGAGCCCGGATCGCGGGCGCTACCCTTGCGGTGCACCATCCGGACTCGCCCCGGAGATACTGCGACATCCAGGAGCTCCATGTCCGACCACACGACCGACTCTGCGGGAACGATCGATCGCCGCACGCTGCTGCGAGCGGGCGCGTGGGCGGCGCCTGTCATCGTGATCGCCGCCACAGCACCCGCGGCCGCCGCGAGCAACGCGACGGCGAGCGGAGAGCTGACCTTCACGAACCTCTCGTACTACTGGTCCTACGGCGACGGCGGCCTGATCACGGGGCTCACAGCCAACACGACGGTGGGGTTCGCACCCGGCGGGTCGGGCACGATCGACTCGATCACGCTCGTCATCTCGATCGAGAACGCGGACGACCAGTATCTGGTCGGAGGCGTCCCGGTGCTCAGGCAAGGCGGCCCGCGATGGAACGCCGCGGGCGGAGGGGTCACTGTCGATGTCGGCGGTGTCGCCTGGATCCGGTACACGTTCCTGTGCACAGGCCCGGTCACGCCAGGCACGTTCACGCCGCTGCTCGAGGCGACCGTGCCGTTGACAGTGGGCCACCCTTCGGCGCCTCCGGTCAGCCCCTGGACAGCCATCGCCTCGGCGCCGGGCGGCTCGGTGCAGCCCGCGACAGGCCAGGGCACGGGGGCTGAGTTCCTCGATCTCGGCCCGACTCCCTAAAGCCCCTCACACGCGGGGAGCGGGGTTGCGGCCTCGGCGTCGATGCGCCCACGCAACCCTCTTCACCTGGGCCCTGATGTCCACGATCGCGAGCTTGCGGCCGACGACCGTCCATGCTGCGGCAAAGGTCCCGAAACAGGCCCGTCATAACGATTCAGTATCGTCGAGGTGCAGGACGTCCCCGCCCAACGATCGCGCACCTCGCCAAGGGAGCCCCGTCATCGAGAACCCCCACCTGTCGCGCCGAACCCTCGTCAAGAGCCTCGCCGTCGGCCTGCCTACCCTCGCGCTGCCCGCCGTCGCCGCTGTTCCGGCGACAGCTGCTGCGCCGACTCCCAAGCCGACATCCCCCATCGATCGATTCCTCACGAACGCCCGGGCCCCCATGGCCGGCGTCTGGGCGATCCAGTCGGCCTCGCTCACACCGGACGCGAGCTACAAGGGCATCGTGCCGCTCACTGTGCAGTTCGACCTGGGCGCCGGCATCCCGAGCGCCGTCTCGGTCTCGCTCGGGCGGACGTCCCGCCCCATGACGCGGATCGGCGGCACCAACATCTGGCAGGCCGCGCCGTGGGACACGACGCGTCGACTGAGGGACACCTCGACGCTCTCGCCGAGCAACTACTGCGCGTGGGTCCAGGTCCATGCAACCTACAGCGGCGCCCCGCAGTCCACGCAGCCCTTCCCCGTGTACACGGCGAACTACGACTACGGCGGCCTCGCCGACCGCTCGTGGAATCCACAGATCGAATGGGCGGCGGACTACTCATCGATGTCGGCGTGGCTCGCTTCGTTCACCGGCACGATCTTCGGTCGCTCCTACGCCTCGCTCGTCAACGATCCCGTCCGAGGCAAGTCCCGCAAGGCGATCAAGGTGACACTTCCCGACTCTGCGCGCTTCGATTCCGACCAGCCCACCAACTCGCCCCGATTCCAGGCGCAGCAGCCGACGGCCTCGCCGTGGCGCGGCGTCACGGAAGGCGACACGTTCTATGTGGGCTTCGCCGTCTACGTGCCGAAGACCAACTCGAGCGCGGCCGGATCGGGCGGCTTTCCGACGGTCAGGGTCTCGGACCCCGAGAAGACCAACAAGCACATCGCGATCTTCCAGATGTTCGGCCCCCAGGCATCGGAGCCGACCAGCTACCCCGCGGGACGCGGCGCGATCACGATCATCGACGCGAACCGCAACTCGGAAGCGGAGGCCCCCGACCGCTTCCACATCGACGCGAATCAGCTCAACGGGGGCGACCCCGGATTCCTCGTCGATTTCGGGTACAACCGCGGAGCCTGGACCGACATCGTGCTCGGCATCAAGATGTCGGCCGACATCCAGCGGGGCTGGATCGAGGTCTACCTCAACCAGGGCGAGCACAGCTCGGTGCAGCCCGTGCGGCTGTTCGGCGGCAAGACGCGGCTGCCGCGCGTGACCGCGTGGCCCAGTTGGTCGAAGCCGGCCGTGCCCGCGACGTACGTGGGCGGCGAGCTCGTGACGGGCGGCTCGTACAGCCACCGCACCGACATGCAGATCTACCGCTCCCCCACGGCGTACGACGAGGTGACCCTGCTGCACACGGGTCACAGTGTCGGGCCGACCCCGGAATCGGTCGACCCGCGCTCCTACGCCTGAATTCGGGATGCCGCGCGCTTGCGCCGGGATGATTCGCAGTGCCATGATCGCCGAAACTGCGAACGCTCCACTGCGCAGATGAACGAAGCTCTCTCCGAGCCCGACTCATCCCGGAGCACTGATGCCCGCCTCGCCTCTGCGTTCGCCTCAGCACCGTGACACGCGACGCACCGCCATGCTCGCCGCGGCCGCCCTCATCGTGGGGCTGGTCGGACTGCCGATCGGATCGTCGATCGCGTACGCCGACGATCCGCCGGACGTCATCGCCGCTCTCGGAGACTCGCTGACCCGCGCCGCGCGCGCCGACGGCGTCGCCGGCGACCGCCCCGCCTACAGCTGGTCGACGGGAACCGACGCCTCCGTCGAGTCTCACCGCACCCGGATCCAGGCGGCGACAGGCGTGCCGCTCACGGCCTACAACCTTGCGGTCGGCGGCACGACGACCGCCGACCTGCAGCGGCAGGCGACGCAGGCGGTCGCCCGCGGCGCGGACTACGTCACCGTCCTCGCCGGATCGAACAACATCTGCGGAGCTCCCACGATCGCCGCGATCCCCTCGCTCGAGCAGTTCCGCGCGGAGTACTCCGCGGCCCTGCAGACGCTGAGCTCGGGGCTCCCGCAGGCGCGCATCCTCGCGGCCTCCATCCCGAGCATGCTGAGCCTGTGGGAGATGGGCCACGTCGACGCCGCGATCGTCGATCAGTGGTCGCGTCAGGGCTCGTGCGCGCTCATGCTCGGAGCCGCCGCCGACGTCTCGCCCGAGGCGACCGAGCGACGCACCGCCGTCGAGTCGATCCTCGTCTCCATGAACGGAGTGATCGACGAGCTCTGCGACGCCGTGCCCCGCTGCCTCTTCGACGACGGCGCCGTCCACGCGCTGACACCGACGGCGACGGATGTCTCGACCAGCGACCGCTTCCACCCGTCCGTCGCAGGACAGGCGAAGGTCGCCGCGGTGACGTGGCAGAAGATCGTGGCCGCCGGCTGGTTCGGAACGGGCGTCACCGCGACGCCGTCCGCCACGGGCGGCACGGCGGGACCGCAGACGCCTGCGGAACCGACCCCGACGGGGACGCCGACGGCGGAGCCCACGCCGACGTCGACCCCGACACTCGAGCCGACACCGGAGCCGACACCGACCCCGACACCGGAACCAACCGTCGAGCCGACACCGACGCCGACTCCGACGCTCGAACCCACTCCGGAGCCCACTCCCACCCCGACGCTCGAGCCGACACCGACACCGACACCGACACCCACGCCGGAGCCGACGCCGACCGCGACAGCCGAGCCGACGCCGACGCCGACGCCGACGCCGACGCCGACCGTGGCTCCCCCGCAGGCCCCGACTGTCACGTGGGTCGAGAACACGAGCCCCCTCGTCGCGTACGCCGCGGACTGGAAGACGACCTCGTCCGCGCAGGACAGCGGCGGGTCCGTCAGCTACAGCGCGACCTCGGGTGCCGCGTTCGGGCTCACCTTCACAGGCACACGCGTGCAGATCGCGACGAGGCTCACCTCGACGAGCGGCATCTCGGAGGTCCGGATCGACGGCGTCCTCGCCGGCCGCTTCGACGGCTTCAGCGCCACCACGGTCTACCAGCGCCTCGTCTTCGACAGCGGACCGCTCACGCCCGGCGAGCACACGATCACCGTCACCCGGACGGGCACGAAGGCCGCAGCATCCGGCGGACGCAACATCCTGCTCGACGCCTTCCGCATCGAGACCACGGCAGCACCCCTGACGCCCACACCGACACCGACTCCGACACCCACCCCCACCCCGACACCCACGCCCGAGCCGAGCCCCACCCCGACCCCGACCCCGACGGCGACCCCGACGCCGACCCCGACTCCCACGCCGACCCCAACACCCACGCCGACGCCCACCCCCACGCCGACAGTCGCGTGGGTCGAGAACACGAGCCCCCTCGTCGCGTACGCAGCGGACTGGAAGACGACCTCGTCCGCGCAGGACAGCGGCGGGTCCGTCAGCTACAGCGCGACCTCGGGTGCCGCGTTCGGGCTCACCTTCACAGGCACACGCGTGCAGATCGCGACGAGGCTCACCTCGACGAGCGGCATCTCGGAGGTCCGGATCGACGGCGTCCTCGCCGGCCGCTTCGACGGCTTCAGCGCCACCACGGTCTACCAGCGCCTCGTCTTCGACAGCGGACCGCTCACGCCCGGCGAGCACACGATCACCGTCACCCGGACGGGCACGAAGGCCGCAGCATCCGGCGGACGCAACATCCTGCTCGACGCCTTCCGCATCGAGACCACGCCCCACTGACCGAGACCGGGAGCCATAGACCGGCAGCCGAGCGATCGCACAGTCCGGCCGGGTCACCTGCCGCGCAGGATCAGCGGATGGCCGCGGGGTGCCGAGACGCGGATGGGGGTGCATATACTCGCCTCATAGCGTCCGATTTCGGGCGGACGCTCCTGAGCTCGCTGGAGAGCATCATGGACACCCTCGCCACCCTTCTGATCATCGTCGTCGTCTGGATCGTCATCGCAATAGCCGTCGCGGTCGCCCTCGGGCGCACCTCGGCGGCAGCCGAGCATGACTATCAGCTCGGTGCGCTCGGTCGCGAAGCACGATCTGCCGACGCCGGAGACCACGCGGCTCCCCTGAGCGAGCCCGCGTTCGATCACGCGGCGGTCGCGGACGAGACGATGGCGACCCCCAAGAAACCGCGCCGCATCTGACACCGCGGGACGCCGTGCAGCGAGCCGATTCACCTGGGGCGCGGCCATTTCGCGGCATTCAGCGCCTGCCTGTCACCTCCCCGAAATCGAATCTTCACGCGACTTCTTTACTGTCGAGGCATGACAACTCCATCGATCAAGGCAGTCATTCCTGCCGCCGGCCTCGGTACGCGCTTCCTTCCGGCAACCAAGGCGATGCCGAAGGAGATGCTTCCGGTCGTCGACAAGCCCGCCATCCAGTACGTGGTGGAAGAGGCGGTCGCCGCCGGAATCGACGACATCCTCGTCATCATCGGGCGCAACAAGAACGCACTCGCCAACCACTTCGACCGTGTCACCGAACTCGAGCACACCCTCGAGCAGAAGGGCGACCACGGCAAGCTGGCCCGCGTCGTCGAGCCGAGCTCGCTCGCCGACATCCACTTCGTCAGGCAGGGCGACCCGAAGGGCCTCGGTCACGCGGTCCTGCGTGCCAAGAAGCACGTCGGCAACGAGACCTTCGCCGTCATGCTCGGAGATGACCTCATCGATGCGCGCGACCCGCTGCTCTCGCGCATGATCGAGGTCTCCACGACGCGATCCGCGACGGTCGTCGCCCTCATGCGCGTGGATCCCTCGCAGATCCACCTCTACGGATGCGCCGACGTCGATGCCACCGACGAAGACGACCTCGTCTCGATCAAGGGACTCGTCGAGAAGCCGTCCGCTGCGGACGCTCCCAGCGACCTCGCGATCATCGGTCGCTATGTGCTCAAGCCGGAGATCTTCGACGTGCTCGAGACGACCGAGCCGGGCAAGGGCGGCGAGATCCAGCTGACCGACGCGCTCGAGACGCTCGCGGCCGACGCCGAGATCGCCGGCCCCGTGCTCGGGGTGATCTTCGACGGCCGCCGCTATGACACCGGCGATCGACTGGACTACCTGAAGTCCAGCATCCAGCTCGCCCTCGATCGCGACGATCTGGGCCCTGACCTCGCGTCCTGGATTAAGGAGATCGCACCCACGCTCGTCTGATCGAACAACTCGCACGAGGAGCCGCGACCGGATTCCCGGTTCGCGGCTCCTCCTGCATGTGGGCTATGCTGGCGCGCAAGCTTCACCTCCTGCCCTGCACCACCACTCAACGGAGAGTCGTGCCCATGGAAGCTCCAACCCTCGCCACCAGCCTGCCCGCCATCATCATCGGCACCCTCGCGGTGTGGCTGCTCGTCTCACTGTTCGTCGCGCACGCCATCGGCCGCTCCGTCGCCGTTGGCGAGTACCAGCGCGAGATGGACGTGCTGTACCGACCGGCTCCGAGCGGCGGCATCCGGGAATAGCCCGTTCGCCGGGTTCTGCGCGGCGCACGATGTCTCGGCGGAAGGATATTCCGCCGGTCAGCCCAGGACCTTCTGCCGCAGCGCCGACGCGACGTGATCGCCGTTGGTGAGTGTCCACGTCTTCGTCAGGTGATTCGAGTCGCGGTACATGAGAACGTCGTCCTGCACGACGCCGCACGTGGACTCGTCGCAGTAGTCGTCAGCCGTGTCGAGGAACGTGAATCCGGCCGCAACCGGGATCGCCAGGTCGCTCAGATCGCCGTACACGGCGTCGCGATCGATGGAGCATCCCGCCTCGCCGAACACATCGAGACACACGGGCACATCGTTCGGGAACCAGGGATTGTCACGCAGCGCGAGCACCGGGATGCCGGCTTCCGCGAGCGCGTCGAAATAGATCCGGTATCCCTCGGGGACCTCTTCGACGCCGTCGATCGACCGTGAGCCGATCGTGACGACGACGGTCGGCGGGTCGGCGAGGATCTTCTGCAGCGCCGCTTCCGACCACACGGCGCACGACGGGTGGAAGCTGTCCGCGCCGAATGCGTTGATGTCGCCGAACACGCACCCGCTCTTGGTCATCGCGATGACCCGCGCGTCGGTCTCCTCGGCCGTGCTCCTGACCGCTTCCAGCCACTGCAGGGAGTGCGATCCGCCCACCAGCACGATCGTGCGTGAACCGTCCTCGACGCCCGACTCGCAGGCGATCAGCTCGGCGTCGCGGATCGACTGGTGGCATCCGTTGGTGTAGCTGTCGACGTTGTCGTCGCGCGCATAGATCGGCGCCGGAACCGGCGCCGAGGCGATGGGCCGCCCTGCGAGGTGGGCCTCGACATCCTTCTGCGCCTCGGAGTAGGCGGAGTCCGCGCCCTTGTTCCACAACCAGATGGCACCCGCAGCGGGCACCATCACGAGCACGCAGGTGACGATCGTGGCGATCGCGGACCGGCGCAGCAGCGGCGAGTTGCGGATGGGCACCTCGACGAGCTTGGTCGTCGCGACGGCGAGCACGGCGGAGACGACGAGGATCGCCAGCCCCGCGAAGAACGGCATCTCCTCGCCGAAGTTGAGACGGTAGAAGATCAGCAGCGGCCAGTGCCACAGATAGAACGCGAAGGACGACTCCGCGAACCACAGCACGGGTCGGGCTCGGAGGATCCCGGGCTCGCGGGCGTTCCAGGCGCTCACGATGATCAGGATCGCCGCGCTGACGGGGATGAGGGCGACCGCGCCCGGGAACAGCGTCGACAGGTCGAAGAGCGCGCCGAGGCTCAGCAGGACGATGAGTCCGACCCACCCGAGGATCGCCGCGACCGTCTTGTTGCGCATCTCCCGCGTGAGCAGGATCGCCGTGACGACGCCCGCCATGAACTCCCACAGGCGGGTGAAGGTGCTGAAGTACGCCACCGGCTGGTCGATGGCGGTGAGGTAGACGGAGTAAGCGAACGAGGCGGCGAAGATCACGCCCGCCATGACGAGGACGATCTTGCGGGGGTCGCGACCCAGGCGCACCGCGACGGCCACCGCCAGCGCGACGAGCAGCGGGAAGACCGCGTAGAACTGCACCTGCAGCGAGAGCGCCCAGAACTGCTGGAACGGTGACGCCATCGCGCCCTGCTGGAGGTAGTCGGTCGCCGACCGGATGAGCTGCCAGTTCTCGGCGAAGATGATGCTCGCGACGCCGTGCGTGATGTTCGTCTCCCACAGGGCCGGCGGCATCCAGAACCTCGCCGCCACGACCGTGAAGAGGATCACGACGGCAGCGGACGGGAAGACACGACGAGCCGTGCGCAGGTAGTACCCGCCGATGGAGGCGGCGCGTTCCCGCGAGTCCATCGTCGCGAGTTTGAGCAGCGAGAGGGTCGCGAAGTACCCGGCGACGACGAAGAAGACGTCGACGCCGCCGGAGACCCGCCCGAACCAGATGTGGTAGACCGCGACCAGGAGCGCGGCGATCGTGCGCAGTCCCTGGACACCCGTGAGGTAGCGCCGGGTGGTCCCGGTGGCCGGGGCGGCCGCCCGGACCGTGGCGGTGTCGGTGTTCGTCATGATCTGTCCCCGTTCATCGGCAATGAGCCCCCGAAGGGACGATCGTGCGAGCAGGAATCCGAGGTCAGTACGCGCCCTCGCTCTTGAGCACGGCCTTGACCGTCTTGAGCAGGATCGTCAGGTCGCCGGTCAGCGTCCAGTTCTCGACGTAGAAGAGGTCGAGACGGACCGTCTCGTCCCAGTCGAGGTCGCTGCGACCGCTGACCTGCCACAGCCCCGTGATGCCCGGCTTGACGAGGAACCGGCGGTGCACCGTGTCGGCGTACTGCGTGACCTCGCGCTCGAGCGGGGGCCGGGGCCCCACGAGCGCCATATCTCCCAGGAAGACGTTGAACAGCTGCGGCAGCTCGTCGAGGCTGAAGCGGCGCAGGACCTTGCCGATGCCGGTGACGCGCGGGTCGTCCTTCATCTTGAACATGATGTCGTTGCCCTTTTCGCCCTCGTCCCGCGTGAGGTCTGCGAGGCGCGCCTCGGCATCGGCGTACATCGAACGGAACTTGAGCATCTGGAACTTCTCGCCGCCCAGACCGATGCGCTCCTGGCGGAACAGCACTCCGCCGGGGCTCGTGAACTGCACAGCGAGCGCCACGAAGATCAGCACCGGTGCGAGCACGACGATGAGGGCGCCCGCCGCGAGGACGTCGAACGCGCGCTTGGCGTGCAGCTTGCCGCCCGTGTACCGCGGCGTCTCGACGTGGACGAGGGGCAGGCCTGCGACGGGACGTGTGTGCAGGCGCGGACCGCCGATGTCGGTGAGGCTCGGCGCCACGATCAGGTGGTGGCGCCCCGGCTCGAGCTCCCAGCTCAGCGAGCGCACGGTCGCGGAGCTCAGCTCGTTCGCGCTGCTGATCAGCACGGTGTCGGCCTCGACGCGCCGCAGCGCCTCGATGACGCTGTCGACCGAACCGGACACAGCGATGTCGGTGCCCGGGATGTAGTCCGCGATCCGGCCCGACGGCGTGCACGCGCCGACGACGAGAAGGCCCGCGGCCGGCGTGCGCTTGAGGTCGCGCGAGGTCGCCGCGACGGACTCCTCGGACCCGACGAGCAGCACGCGGTTGACCATGCGTCCCTGGCGCCGCTGCGTGACGAGCCAGCGTCGCCAGACCCAGCGACTGAGGACGAGGGCGACCATGGTTCCGACGAGGCCGTAGGCGAGGACGAAGTGCAGTCCCTCGACTCCGAAGACGTAGGCCAGGAGCGCCGCCGTCGTGAAGGCCAGGAACGTCGACTGGATGAGCGCGCGGTACTCGCGGCTTCCGACGCCGACGATGCGCGGCGTGCGGCTGCCGGTCAGGGAGAGCAGGGCGAGGATGCCGATGAATACGGCTGCCGCGATTCCGATCACGGGAAGCAGCAGGTCGAAACGCGGGAACTCGACGAGCCGGGGATGCGGCGCGACGGTCAGTACAAAAGCGAGGACCGCCACCAGCACGGCGGTGTCGGACGCCACGAGGGCTCTCCCGTACCGACGCTCCCAGGGACGGGGCCGGGCGGTCGCCCGCACCTGCGGGTAGTCGTTCCTCCCGAGAACCAGCTCATTCTTCACAGTCACAGTTGCCATGTATGCCCACTTCCGAGTCACGGACCTCGGGGGGAAGGCAGGGACCATCTTGGGGAGTCACACCCGCTCCCCCCAGAGACGGATTCCGTGTTCCATGATGGCGGTGATCCGCCAACAGCGGGTTACCACCGTGTTACAGACGTCGCAATCGTTTCGATGACTTCGGCCGACGCGTCAAGAGACGTCATGCGGGCTGGATATCATTCCACGCTATGACGCAACGCCTCGAACGCCACGCGCCCACCACGACTGTCGAGGGGGTCGCATCGTGAAGCTCCGCGGCGTCGAACTGGTGCACTGGAACCCTCGCCGGCACATCGGCGACGGGCGCATCGCCCGCGCGCTTCCGCGTCTCAAGCGCCCCAACAACTTCGGCGATCTGCTCGGTCCGCTCATCGTCAAGGAGCTCGCAAAGAGCGTTCCCGGACGCGCCGACGAGCGCCGTCTGCTGAGCGTCGGCTCGGTCCTGCACTTCGGTCGCGAGGGCGACACCGTGTGGGGAAGCGGGCGCAACGGGAAGATCTCGGATGACGCCTACCGCTTCACGCACCTCGACGTCCGAGCGGTCCGAGGACCCCGCACGCGCGCCTGGCTCGCCGAGCGCGGCATCGACGCCCCGGCCGTCTACGGCGACCCCGCGCTGCTCGTGCCGACGATCTTCCGCGAGTTCGCGGCATCCGTCGTTCCCCGCAAACGCGGCGTGACCGTCGTGCCGAATCTGCACGACGTTCCCCGCTGGAAGGACGAGCCGGGATTCCTCGACCCGACGACCCGCGTGTGGAAGACGATCCGCACGATCGCCGAGAGCTCGCACGTCGTGGCGTCGTCGCTGCACGGGATCATCCTGGCCGAGACGTTCGGCGTGCCGGCGTCTCTCGTGCTCCCGGGCGCCGAGGATCTGTTCAAGTACCACGACTACTACGAGGGCACGGGGCGCACCCTCCCGCCCTCGTCGCAGACCGTCGCGGAGGCCCTCGAGAACCCCGCTCCGCCCATTGCGGACTGGGACCCGCAGCCGCTCCTGAACGCCTTCCCGGCGGACCTGTGGACGGGCGCGGCGGCACGGAAAACGCACGCCGCAGCCTGACGGTTTATCCGATTCGCGTCGGTTTCGAGCACGTAAACACTCGATGCCGAGCGGATGTCGAGGGTCCAGCCCTGTCGCGATCATCGCTACAGTGGCATCCGGACAGGGTCGTCATCGTTCCGAGCAGTTCCCCAAGACTGAGAGCCACACCATGACGACAACAGCCGATCGTGCCGCCGTCACGGCGGACCCGGTCCCCTCCGGTCCCGCGGTGATCACCGTCCAGCAGACGCTGGTTCCGCCGGACGGCCACACGAAGTTCGTCGACCAGATGGTCGGGATGGACAATCCGGCGGTCGTCCACCGGTTCTTCTCCTGGAAGCAGGCGATCTTCTCGCGCTACGACGTCTTCCACGCGCACTGGCCCGAGCTGACGATCCGCGGCGGCACGCCGCTGCGCCGGTTCACGCGCCGGCGGTATCTCGACGCCTTCCTGCTGCGCGCCAAGGTGCTTCGGACCCCGATCGTCCGGCACCTGCACAACGTCGAGCCGCACGAGCCCGGCAGCGCCGCCGAACGGCGCTCGCTGCGCCGGTTCGACCGCGCGACCGACGTGTACATCCGGCTCAACCCGACGACGACGCCCCCGACCGACCGCCCCGTCGTCACGGCGCTGCACGGCCATTACCGCAAGGCGTACGCGGCGCACCCGCTGCCCGCGCCCGAGCCCGGCCGCATCGTCTACTTCGGCATCATCCGTCCCTACAAGGGCGTCGATGCGCTCGCGACCGTCTTCTCGGAGCTTGACGGCGACGACCTGACGCTGCGGATCGTGGGCTCGCCCAGCACGGGGCAGCGCGAGATGGTCGAGGCGCACTGCGAGCGCGACCCGCGCATCACGGCGCTCCTGCGCTACGTCTCGGACGCCGAACTCGTCGACGAGGTCGGCCGCGCCGAGCTCGTCGTGCTGCCGTACAACGAGATGCACAACTCCGGCGCGATCCTCGCCGCGATGTCGCTCTCGCGTCCCGTGCTCGCACCGCGGACGCCCGCCAACACGGCACTCTCCGAAGAGGTCGGACCGGGCTGGATCCTCGAGTACGACGGCGACCTGAGCGCCGAGACCCTGCGCGAAGCGCTCGAGACCGTCCGCTCGGCGGAACGCTCCGCCGAGCCGGACCTCTCGGAACGGGACTGGGACCACGTCGGCCGCATCATCGAAGGCGCGTACCGCCAGGCGATCTCACGGGTGGCCCGCCGCCGATGACGGGCACGGACGTGAACACGTCCCTGGGAGAGTCGGCGTCGCGGGGCGCCGCCGTCACCGTCCTGGGGCAGGTAATCCGCATCGTCGTGCAGCTCGGCGGGATCATGATCCTGGCGCGCCTGCTGACGCCGACCGACTACGGTCTGCTCGCCATGGTGACCGCCATCATCGGCGTCGGCGAGCTCATCCGCGACTTCGGTCTGAGCTCCGCCGCGATCCAGGCGCGCACCCTGAGCCGCGGGCAGAAGAACAACCTGTTCTGGATCAACGCGTCGATGGGCGCGACGCTCATGCTGCTGACGATCTCGGCATCGTGGCTCATCGCGGCGTTCTACGGCGACGACCGACTGCAGCCCATCGCGGCCGCGCTGTCGGTGACGTTCCTGCTCAACGGTCTGTCGACGCAGTTCCGCGCCGACATGTCGCGCAACCTCCGGTTCGGCCGCCTCGTCGTCGTCGAGACCAGTGCACAGGCGCTCGGACTCGCGGTCGGACTCGCGATGGCGTTCGCGGGCACGGGCTACTGGGCGCTCGTGGGCCAGCAGATCGGCCAGACGGTCGCGGCGCTCGGCTTCCTCATCGCCCTCGCCCGATGGTTCCCCGGCGGCATCTCGCGCGGCGAGCCGATGCGGGGCCTGCTCGGGTACGGCGTCAACATGTTCGGCACGCAGCTGCTGACATACACGAGCCGCAACGTCGACTCGATCGTCATCGGCGCGCGCTTCGGCGCGGCCGACCTCGGTCTCTACAACCGCGCCTTCCAGCTGATGATGCTGCCGCTCCTGCAGCTCAACGCGCCCTCGACGCGCGTCGCACTGCCCGTGCTGTCGCGGCTGCAGGACGACAAGGCGCGCTACGCCGCCTTCATCACGTTCGGGCAGACGGCGCTCCTCTCGGTCATCGGCGCCGTGCTCGCCCTGCTCGGCGCACAGGCCGAGTCCGTCATCCGGATCATGCTCGGCCCGCAGTGGCTCGAAGCCGTGCCGGTCTTCCGCATCCTGCTCGTCGCGGGCTTTTTCCAGGCCGCGGGCTACGCGAGCTACTGGGTCTTCCTGTCCAAGGGGCTCATGCGGCAGAACCTGTACTACTCGCTCGTGACGCGCCCGCTCATGATCGTCGCGATCCTCGTCGGCTCGATCTGGGGCATGTACGGCGTCGCGATCGCGTACTCGGCCTCGATCGCGATCATGTGGCCGCTCTCGCTGCTGTGGGTGCGCCGCTCGTCGGACGCCCCCGTCGGCGCGATGTTCTTCAACGGCGCCCGCGCGATCATCGTGTTCGGCCTCGGCTGCGTCGTGTCGGGCTTCTCGACGATCTGGATCGACCCCGAGCTGCCGTTCATCCGCGTCATCGTGGGCGGCCTCGTGCTGCTCGCGTGGCTCGGCCTCGTGGCGCTCGTGTGGCCGCGGTTCCGGCGCGACATGGTCGAGCTCGCGAGCGCTCGCCGGTTCTTCAAGCGCCGCCGCAAGGCGGCCGGAACAGCGGCCGTCGTGACCGAGCCCGAGCTCGCCGAGGCCCTCGAAGACCCCGCGCTGAGCGAGGGCGAAGAGCGCCTCGAGCGGCCGCACGACCTGATTCCGGGAGACGAACCTCCCGCCGAATGGAACGACGACGAAGGGAAACGCCGATCATGACCGCTTCCGCTGCACCCACCGCAGCCCCGGCCCCGGCATCCGCTGCGAGCGCCCCGACCCGCACCCTCTCGGTGCTGTTCGTCATCCCGTCCCTGCACGGCGGCGGCGCGGAGTTCGTCGCACGCACGTGGATGGGCTGGCTCGCCGAGCGCGGCCACACCGTGAGCGTCATCACGACCTCGGGCAAGGACACGACCGGCTACCTGCCGGAGGGCGTGCAGGCCTACTCCGTCGCGAAGGCCAAGGGGCACTTCGGCAAGGCGCGCGCCGTCGCCGACCTCTTCCGCGTGACGAAGGCCGACGTCGCCGTGAGCCTGCAGGCGCACGCCAACCTCATCCTCCTGACCGCGGGCGAGCTCGCGCGCGACAAGGCCCCCAAGATCATCGTGAGCGAGCGCAACCTCGTGTCGCTCGGCCTCGACGGCGCAGACCTGTCGCACAAGGTGAAGATCTGGTTCGCCCGCAAGCTCTACCCCCGCGCCGACCACGTCATCGCCATCTCGCACCCCGTCGCCGGCGAGCTCGTCGCGGGCTTCGGCGTCAAGGGCGAGCGGATGACGGTGGTCGCCAATCCCGCGACCGCGAAGGTCGCGAGCCGCGCGCGGGTCGAGCGCGAGCCCGGCATCGAGGCGGGCCTGCAGATCGTCCTGCCCTGCCGCCTCGTCGTGCAGAAGCGCCCCACGCTCGCGATCGACACGGCCGCCGAGCTCGCCAAGCGGGGCATCACGGCCGAGGTCGTCTCGTTCGGCGGCGGGCCGCTGCTGGCCTCGATGAACGACGCCGCTGCGCGCACCGGCGTCACGTTCGTCGACAAGGGCTGGGTCGAGGACTGGTTCTCGCACTTCGCGCCGAACGCCGTCGTGCTGCTCCCCTCCAACCGCGAGGGGTTCGGCAACGTCCTCGTCGAGGCGGCGGCGGTCGGCGTCCCGTCGGTCGCGGTCTCGGGCGCACTCGGCGTCGCCGACGCGATCGTCCCCGGCATCACGGGCGAGCTCGCCCTGACCGATGACCCGTCCGACCTCGCCGACGCCGTCGTGCGGGCGAGCGCACTGGGCCTCGAGCACATCGACGCGTGGCTCGACCGCTTCTCGGTGGACTCGAGCGGCCGCGACCTCGAGCGCGTGCTCGACCTCGTGACCTCAGGGAGCTCTGCGACATGACCTCGAGCGAGTCCGTGGCATCCATCAGCGTCGTCCTGCCGTGCTTCAACGCGGCGGAGTTCGTCGAGTCCGCCGTCGAGCGCCTGCTCGGCCAGGCGGGTCCCGCACTCGAGGTCGTCCTCGTCGACGACAAGTCGACCGACGACACGGCGCTGATCATCGCCCGGCTCGCCGAGGCCCACTCCACCGTGCGGGCCGTGCTGCTGCCCGAGAACGGCGGCGTCGCCGCCGCGCGCGAAGCGGCCGTGGCCGCGGCATCCGGTGACTACATCTGGTTCGTGGACGCAGACGACGAGTGGCCGGATGACGCGGCGAGCGCGCTGCGGGATGCCGCGATCGCCGCCGACGCCGACATCGTGTGCGCCGGGGCGACCGTCGTCTCCGAGGGCCAGCCCGAGCGCCCCGTCGGCAATCTGCCGGACGGCGACCTGCTGACCGGCGCCGAGGGGCTCGATGCGCTGCTCGTCGGCGGCATCACGGGGCACCTGTGGAACAAGCTCTTCCGGCGGTCGCTCCTCGGCCGGATCGAGTTCACGCGCATCCGTCAGCACTCGGATCAGGCCATGGTCGCCCAGGCTCTCGTCGAGGCCGACCGCGTCGCACTGCTGCACCGCTCCGTCTACACGTACAAGCTGCGCACCGGCTCGATCATCCGGTCCGGCTCGCGCCGCGCCGACTCCCTCCGCGAGCTCGGTGAGGTCATGGCCCGGTGCGTCGCGCGCGTCGACGCGGCGGCGCTGCGGAGCCCCGACTACCTCTACTACCGCGCGCGGTACAACACGCTGTCCCGGCTGAAGGATGCGACCTCGGGCGCCTACTCCGACACCGAGCGACGCGGCCTCGTCAAGCAGGTTCGCTCGGAGATGTCGTTCGCGCAGCTCGGCGCGATCGGCCGCCGGGGAGACGTCACGCGCTTCGGCATCTACACGCTCGGGTGGCTCAGCCCGCGTGCGTACAGCGTCGTGCTCGAGAAGGCGGGAGGCCGACTGTGACGCCTCCTCACCGCTCGCCCGACGATGTTCGCACGATCGACGCCCTCGCGACACAGCCTGGAAACGGCGCATCCGTAGCGTGGAAAGTGCACTTCGCACCAAATGACCCTGGGGGGGGAGGTTCGCGATGACCGATTCAGCGCGCACCAGATGGACTTTGATCGACCGCAACACGCGCCCGAAGGCATGGGTGAACGTCGCCAAGGGCGTCGCCATGTTCATGGTGGTGATCTTCCATACGAGCCTCTACTTCGGCGAGGCCGAGATCGCGAGCTTCCCGGGGCGCATCAAGCTGTTCCTCGAGGCGTTCCCGATGCCCGCCTTCTTCGTCATCTCGGGCATGTTCGCGCTGCGCGTCTCGACGTGGACGTTCCCGCAGCTGTGGAAGCGCCGGCTCCTGCCGCTGCTGTGGCTCTACATCGTCTGGTCCCTCGTCCGGTTCGTCTTCTACATCGTCGTGCCCGGCACGAACGGGGATCTCGGCGCGCTTCCCGCGACGGACCCGCGCAGCATCCTGCTGCTGCTCGTATGGCCCAGCAACAGCTACTGGTTCCTCTACGCGATGTTCTGGTTCACCCTCGGCGTGTGGGCGCTCGGCCGCGTGCCGGTGTGGCTCAAGCTCGGCGGCGCCGCGCTCGTGTCCACGGCCATCACCTCCGGCATCGCGAGCCTGGGCAACCTGGGCTGGAACCGCACGGCCGCACTCTTCCTGTTCTTCCTGATCGGCGCGCTGTTCTACGAGCGGATCACGACGGGCATCGCGAAGTCCGGCCCATGGACGCTCGTCGGCCTCGCCGTCGTCTACCTCGGATTCTCGGCCGTCGTCGTGGCAGTGCCCGGCGCGCGCGGTCTGCCGTTCGCCGTGACGATCATGCAGGTGCTCGCAATCGCCGTCGGCTTCGTCGCGTCGAAGTACATCGCGATGGTCCGTCCGCTCGCGGCCGTCTTCGGGACGATCGGCGAGTGGAGCCTGCAGATCTACCTGCTGCACCTGTTCATCATCGTGAGCATGGCGTCGCTGCTCGAGTGGCTGCTGCCGCCCATGGGAGGCCCGCTCGGCGCGCTGCTCGTGACGGCGTGCGCGATCCTCACGACCTGGATCGCGGTGCTCCTTTCGAAGCTCACGACCAAGGTCAAGTGGCTGTACATTCCGCCGACGCGCCTGCGGCGCTCGCGCAAGGCCGTGGGAGAAAGCACCGCGTGATCCACCGTTTCTCCGCACTCACGGCCGGCCTCGCGGTCGCCGTGCTCGCCGTGACCGGCTGCGCCTCCGGGGCGCCTGCCGACAGCGGCGAGAGCACCCCCGTCCCCTCCGCGACGGCGGGAGCGACGCAGACCGAGGTCTACCGCACGGTCGACGGCACCGAGCTGACGGCCGAGATCTGCGAGCCGGAAGAGGCCTCCGCACCGGCGCCCGCCATCGTGCTGCTGCACGGGGGCGGGTTCAGCGAGGGCACGCGCTCGAGCATGCTCGAGCTGTGCGCCGAGTCGGCCGCGCAGGGCATCGTCGGCGTCACGATCGACTACCGGCTGCTTCCCGAGAACTCGTACCCCGCGCAGGTCGACGACGCGACGGCCGCCGTCGCGTGGCTCAAGGAGCCGGATGTCGCGGAGAAGTACGGCGTCGACCCCGATCGGATCGGCATGATCGGCAGCTCGGCCGGCGCCATCATCACGGCGACGCTCGCGACGCGCGACGACTCGGGCCTGTCCGCCGCAGCGGCGCTGTCCCCCGTGTCGGACATGCGGCCGAGCGGGCTCGAACTGGGCACGCCCACCGCCGCGGCGGTCGGGACGATCCTCGCCTACCTCGGCTGCACCGACATCGAGGACTGCGCGGTCGGGGCCGAGGCATCCCCTCTCCCCGCCGTGACCCCCGGCGACGTGCCGCTCTTCCTCGCCGCCGGCACGAACGAACTCGTGCCGGTCGGCCAGGTCGAGGCGCTGCACGACGCGCTCGTCGCCGCGGGGGTGCCGACCGAGATGGTCCTGCCCGCGGGGCAGCGCCACGGACTCGCGCTCCTCACGGACGAGGTGCGCGCCAAGATGTTCGCCTTCATGGTGGAACGGCTGTGATGGGGCAGCGGCACGACCGAGAACTCAACCGCACACCGACACCGGGAGGACCACGATGAGCAGCACACTGCCACCCCTCGACGCCGACACACCCCGCAAGCTTCTCCTCGCCGCATCCACGGGAGGCCATATCGCGCAACTCGTGCGCCTGGCTCCGGGACTCGGCGCGACGGACGACTCGCTCTGGATCAGCTTCGACTCGCCGCAGACGCGATCGCTGCTGGCCGGCCGGCGCACCCTCATGGTGCCCTACATCCGCCCGCGCGACTGGAAGTCCACGGCCGAGGCCTACCGCCTCATCCGCAAGGCCGTTGCGCAGGAGAGCTTCGAGGCCGCTGTGAGCACGGGCGCGGCCCTGGCCCTCGCGGCGCTCCCCGCGGCGCGCCTGGCCGGCACCCCCACGCTCTACATCGAGAGCGTGTCGCGCGTGCAGGGCCCCTCGCTCAGCGGGCGCATCCTCTATGGCGTGCGCGGCGCCGAGATGCGCTCACAGCACCGCTCGTGGGCGACAGGCCGCTGGGGCGTGCACCCGAGCGTGCTCGAGACGTTCACGACCACCCAGCGCGAGGTCGACTCCGACCGTCCGCTCAAGATCTTCGTGACGCTCGGCACGATCGAGGGCTACCGCTTCGACTCCCTCGTCGACGCCGTCCTCGCGACGGGTCTCGCAGGGCCCGAGACGACGTGGCAGCTCGGCTACACGGACCGCGCCGACGACCTGCCCGGCCGTGCCGTCTCGCAGATGGACGCCGAAGACTTCAATCGGACGGCCCGCGAGGCCGACGTCGTCATCACGCACTCGGGCGTCGGCACGATCCTGGGGATGCTCGAGATGGGCATCTACCCCGTCGCGGTCGTCCGTCGCTCGGCACGCAAGGAGCACGTCGACGACCACCAGGAGCAGATCGCGGCCCTCATCAACGAGAGCGGGATCGGCTCCGCTGTCGAGGCCGACGGCCTGACGGCCGACATCCTCCGGGATGCCGCCACCCACGCGATCCGCATCGACAGCGACGGCGTGCCCGAGCTGGCAGACCTCGGAAGCGGGAGGTCGTGATGGAGATCTACGTCCCCGGCATCGGCCAGTACGACAACATCGGCGACATCATCCTGCGCCGCCGACTGCTGCGCTGGCTCGAGCCGCTCGGTCGCCTGCACGTCTTCGTCGGCAATGCGCCGGCAGGCTACGCCGAGTCCCTCGTCGGGCCCGAGCACGTCGTGTACCGCAGCTTCACCGCGTGGTACCGCGCCGCGCTCGCGGATGCCGTCCGCGGCAAGGCGGCGTACGTCTTCAAGCCCGGTGAGATCCAGATCACGTTCGCAGGGCTCAAGGAGCACCTCAGCACGCTGCCCCTCCTCGCGGCGATCAAGCTGCGCCGCAAGCCCGTCATCCGGGTGGGCGCCGGCGCGCGCGGATTCGAGCGGATCCCCAAGCTCCTGATGCAGCCGTCGCTCGCCATGACCGACCTCATCGCCTGGCGCGACGCGCGCACCGCCGCGTTCCTCGGGCGGGGCGAGGTCATGCCCGATCTCGCCTTCGGCGAGGGCGAGGCGGAGCCCCGCGGAGACGAGAAGCGCTCGCTGCTCATCGTCTCGATGCGCAGCGACCGTGCCATCCCGTCCGACGCGTGGTTCGCCGCCGTCCGCTCCTTCGCCGACGACCGCGAGCTCGACGTCGTCTCGGTCGTGCAGGTCGAGCGCGACGCCGAGCGCTCGCGCCTGCTCGCCGACCGCCTCGGCGGCCGGTACCACGAGTGGTCGGGCGACGACCACGAGCGGCACGAGCGCGAACTGCGCGAGCTCTACCAGCAGACCTCGGTCGCCGTGAGCGACCGCCTGCACGTGCTCATCACCGCCGTCACGGAAGGCGCGGCGCCCTTCGCGCCACTCGTCGACGACAGCGACAAGATCGACCGGCACTTCGCCGCCGCCGGGATCGAGGGCGTCTCGCTCCCGACCTCAGGCGTGAGCGAGGGTGTCATCCGCGACGCGCTCGCGAAGGCCGCCGACAGCTGGCCCCGCGTGCAGTCCGCCCTCGCGACGGCGCGCACGCAGCTCGAATCCGTGCAGGCGCGCGTCACCGCGCTCCTGCGCCCCGACCTCGCCCCCGCCGTGAGCGCGCCCTCCGCGGCGCAGCCCACCGTGTGGCACGTCGGACGCAAGGGCGAGATCGCGGGCGGCATGACGCAAGTCGTGAACGCCTACCTGTCATGGCCGTTCGGCACGGTGCGTCAGCGCCTCCTCGTGAGCCGCAACGGCACCAAGGGACTCTCGGGGATGGCGCTCTTCGCCTCGGCTCTCGTGCGCACGCCGTTCCTCGGACGCCGCGACCGCACGATCGTCGCCGTGCACCTCTCGCAGCAGGGCTCCTTCGTGCGCGAAGGACTGATCCTGCGCTTCGCGAAGCGCCTCGGCTATTCGACCGTCGCGCATCTGCACGGCAGCAGCTTCGTGGACTTCGCCGCCGGGTCCCCCGCCCTCGTCCGCAAGACCCTCGGCGCGGCCGATGTCGTCGTCGCACTGAGCGCCGAGACCAAGGCGGCGGTCCTCGGCCTGCTCCCGGACGCGCGCGTCGAGCTCGTGCCCAACGCCGTCCCCGAGGGTCGCGCGCGGGCGAAGGAGCAGCTCGTCGTCTTCGGCGGCGGCGTCACGCGCCGCAAGGGCGTCGACGTCCTCGTCGAGGCGTGGAAGCGCGCCGAGCCCGACGGATGGGAGCTGCACATCGCGGGCCCCATCATCGAGTCCGACCTCGTCACGGACCTGCCTGAGGGCGTCTCCAAGCCGGGAGCACTCGAGCACGACGCGCTCATGACGCTTCTCGAGCGCTCCACGATCGCGGTGCTGCCCTCGCGCGACGAGGCGATGCCGATGTTCGTGCTGGAGGCTCTCGCGCGCAAGAACGCCGTCATCTCGACGCCCGTCGGCGGCATCCCCGGCGTGCTCGGCGGCGGCGCCGGTGTGCTGGTGACGCCGGGCGATGCGGACGAGCTCGCCACGGCGCTGCGCACCCTCATGGACGACTCCTCCGAGCTCTCTACGGTGTCGGCGGCCGGCTTCGACCGATTCTCGTCTGAGTTCTCGGCGGATGCCGTCTACCCCCGCGTCGAGCGCCTCTGGCTGAGCGTCCTCGACTGACCGATTGAGGCGTTGATCGGGCGTTCCCTGACCGTAAGACCCCCGTAACACTCGCCTCATACCATGGCGACACCGACGCACGGAGGACAAGTGCTCCACTCTGAAGGCCTCTTCGCCACCGCTCCCGCCCCTCGGCGGAGCGGTGTCGGGCGAGCCCTCCGGTCCGTCGTCGGCTACTCCGCTCTGCTGCTCGCAGTCGGGCTCAGCGCCTTCGTCGGCGTGGAGCTGCCGCTCGTCCTGTTCCTCGCCGTTGCAGGCATCGGGTTCTTCGCCCTCGCGTGGTTCCGCCCGAAGACTGCCCTCGCCCTGACGCTCATCGGCGCGCTCATCTCGCCGCAGCTGCAGGCCGCGCTCGGCAGCGTCGGCGGCATCGCGGACGAGGCGCTCATCTTCGGGACCTGCGCCGCGATCGCGGCGCGACGCCTCGTCGCCGAGAAGACGCTCGTGTGGCTCCCCGGCATGGGGTGGTTCGTCCTCTTCCTGTTCGCGGGGGCACTCGGCGCCGTGCTCTACGGGACGCCTCTGAGCATCTCGCTGCAGGGTGCGACGCTCCTCGCGAAGTGCTTCGTCTTCGCCTTCGCCGTGGCTCAAGTGCATTGGAGCCCGAAGGACCTGCAGGGTCTCGCCAAGTCGGGCTTCATCCTCGCGCTCGTCCTGATCGCGACCGGCTTCGTGAACCTCGTAATCCCCGGCCCCTGGACAGGACTGTTCGGCGGATCGCCCGTCCAGTTCACGGCCGGCATCCCGTCCATCATCGGGCCCTTCCGCCAGCCGGCCGCCTTCGGCCGGATGGCGGTCATCATCGCGGCATCCATCCTCGTCTACCAGTTCTTCGTGCGCTCGAGCTGGTTCGGGTACGCCGCCGCGTTCATCCTCGCGGGCCTCGCGCTGTTGACGTTCCGCGTCAAGTCGCTCGTCGGACTGCTCACGGTCTCGTCGGGCCTCGTCCTGCGCGCCGGACGGCCGATGCTGCTCTTCGTGATCGCGGGCGTCATCCCTGCGGCCCTCGCGATCGTCGGGCCAGGGCTCTTCCTCTACGTCTTCGGTGATGTCGACCTCTACTACGGCGAGGGTGCTGTCTCGGCGCGATCGCGTCTGACCGACGGTGGTCTCGGGGTCGCGCAGACCTACTTCCCGCTCGGCGTCGGCTTCGGCCGGTACGGCAGCGCGACGGCGGCCGACTACTACAGCCCCGAGTACATCCGCCTCGGCTTCCAGTACATCTACGGCATCGGCAGCGGCATCGGGATGGGCAAGTACCTCAACGACACGCAGTGGCCCGCCCTCCTCGGCGAGACGGGCTGGCTCGGCACGATCGCCTTCGTCATCGGCGCGATCCTCGCCGTGCGCGTCCTGTTCTTCCGCGTCGCGGACAACGAGCCGAGCATCATCCGCTGGATCCGACTGAGCGGCATCTGCTGGTTCGCGCTGATCATGCTCGACTCGGTCGCCGCCCCCGCCTTCAGCTCGCCGCCCTCGTACCTCTTCCTGTTCGCGGCGCCGGCCATCATCGCGTCGATCCGCTCCGATCTGCGCGCGGGGTCGATGGTCCTCCCGCCGCTGCTGCCTGCCCCAGTTCGCTCCACCACCTCCAGCGCCGCATCGTCGGCTGCGCTGGCCCCCGACCGCCGACGGTCCCTCGAAGCTGAGGGCATGATCGCGCCGGACGAGGAGTCCAACGCTTTCGTCAGCTCCGCCGCACGCGGCAGCGGGCGAAGGAAACCGAGATCCAACCCTGGAGATGCACCATGAACCTTGTCACGCTCGGCCGCGTCCTTCGACGCTCCTGGTGGTGGGTCGTCCTGATCCTCCTCGTCGCCTTCGTGGGCGGCTGGCTCGCGACCTCCGCAACCCCTAAGACGTACGCCGCCGAGACGCGCGTGCTGTACTCCCTCGATGCGGGCGGCTCGATCCAGAGCCAGCTCCAGGCGACGAGCCTTGCGAGCCAGCGCGCCGCGATCGACGCAGAGCTGGTGCCGACCGAGATCATCCTGGCGCCTGTCGTCGCCGAGATCGGCGACCCCGACCTCACGGTGCAGGTCGTCTCGGCCGCCACGACGGCGACGGCTACGTCGACGGTGCTCGTGGTCACCGTGACGCTCATCGACCCCGACGAGGCCGCCGCCGTGGCGAACGGCATCGTCGAGCAGCTCAACGTGCGCGCCGCGAGCGACCCCGTCGTCCTCGATCCGACCAACGTCGAGGCGCCCACCTACAACTACACCCTCACGACGCTCGTGCCGGCCATCCCGCCGACGACGCCCGCGAGCCCGAGCCTCGTGGTCAACCTCCTCATCGCCTTCGCGGTCGGCGTCTTCGCCTCCGCGATCTTCCTCGCCGTACAGGCCGGCAGGGATCGGCGCGTGTACGACCTCGCGCGCGTCCGCACACTCACGGATGCACCGGTCCTCGGCACGGTCGCGGTCACGCGCGGCTCGAAGGGCGCCCCCCTCCAGCGCGACGTCGCGGCGCTGCGCGCGGCGCTGCTCTCGCGCTCCAGCGGAGCGGCGACGTGGCTCATCACGTCGGCGGGCGCCGGCATCCCGGCCAAGCGGATCGGCGCACCGCTCGCAGCGGCCTTTGCGGCGACAGGCGAAGAGACCCTGCTCCTGTCGACCGAGGCGGACGCGTCCGATTCGGCTCTAGGCCTCACCGACTACCTCGCCGGGACGGCAAAGCCCGCCGAGATCGTCGAGGCGGCATCCATCGAGAACCTCGCCCTCGTGGGTGCGGGGACGCGGACGGATGTCTCGCACGACCTCTTCGCGAGCACGACCACCCCGAGCCTCCTTTGGAGCCTGACGGACGGCACGCGGGTCGTCATCATCACGGCCCCCGCGACGGACGAGACGGCGGATGCCGCGACCCTCGCGCGCCTCGGCGGACGCACCCTCGTGGTCGTGACGGCGGGGAAGACGACCGACGACGACCTCACCCGCACGCTCGAGTCGCTCACCGAGGCCGGCGCCGAGGTCGGCGGGGTCATCTGGGTGACCAAGGCCTGACATGCGACGGAGTGCGCCGCGTCCCGTTCGCGGGGCGCGGCGAACTCCGTCAATGTGGCGATCCTGTTAATTCTCACGTCACATCCGTAAACATCCGGGGGTCGAGACCTGTCTCGACGCCGGCGCGCGCGATGCTGGAGATGAACGATCGGCGACCGCCGCTGTGCGGGCCCAGTGGAGGGTCCGCGACGAATGCCATGGTCTGCGCCGTGGCGTTCTACCCGACAAGTAACAGAAGACACGCAACAAACTGGAGAAGCAGTGAGCTCAGAATCCTCAACCGGGGGCGGCGGCCTCAGCCGTCGCACCTTCATCGCCGGCGGCGCCGCCGCCGCGATCGGTGCCACGGCGGGCATCCTCGGCGGAGCCCTTCCGGCATCCGCCGTCGAGGAGTACACGAAGGTGCCCAAGTTGCCCGGCGAGATCTCGCGTCTGAGCAATCAGAAGACCAAGGCCGGCAAGCTGTACGAGAGCATCGACGTCTCGATCGCCGGCGACCCCACGCGCATCTTCGTGCCGCACGCGTCCCCCCCGAGCAAGACCCGGTGGGTTCCGGTGATCTGGTTCTACCACGCCACCAACAGCTCGTACACGTCGCTCAGCAGCGCGTTCCTGTACGGCGCGACGCCGGCCGTCGACGAGGGCGCCATCTGCATCTGCCCCGACTACGGCGGGCCGACATCCTTCGCGAACGCCGCGGCCGTGCAGGCGCAGGTCAACGCTGTGGCGTACGTCAACTCGCTGTGGCGCGTCTACTACAGCTTCGCCCGATCCAACTCGGGCGGTGGCGGGCTCATGTGCTGGGCGTTCGGCAACAACATGCTGCCGCGCCAGCAGGGCATGTACCTCGCAAGCTCCGTCTACGACATGTGGGATGCCTATGTGAGCGGCCCCACGCTCGTCGGCCCCGCCTATGGTTTCAACTCCGACGCGGTGCACGCCACCAATGCCGCCGAACTTCCTGAGTCGGCATGGGCGGGGAGCCGCATCCGGGCGTCGTTCAACCCCCTCGACACGCGCGTACCCCCCGAGAAGCACGCCATCGCGCTGCTCGCGAAGGCGCAGCCCGTCGCCATCGAGACGTCGTACATCACGCACGACGGCGGTGGCACCGCCACGGGCCACACGGTGCCGGGCTTCGTCAACACCGACATGCTCCAGACCTTCAAGCGCTGGGCGAACCTCTGAGAGAGGCGGCGGAGGGCAGGGGGCCGCGCGCCTCAGGCCCTCCGCCACACATGCGCTGCGGGCCCGCCCCTGCCGTGCATGTTGAAGTAACCCCCCCGTAACAGGGGGTTGGTAGGAAGAACGTAACGAAGACGGGCAACGAGGCTCGGGAACACTGAGAACCTCAAGGAGCACCACCATGCGTCTGTCTGTGATCGGTTGCGGGTACCTCGGAGCAGTCCACGCGGCGGCCATGGCGTCCATCGGCCACGAAGTGGTCGGTATCGACGTCGACGAGCGCAAGATCGAATCGCTGTCGAAGGGCCTCGCCCCCTTCTTCGAGCCCGGCCTGCAGGAGATCCTGCAGGAAGGCATCGCCTCGGGCCGCCTCACCTTCACGACCGACCTTGCGGCAGCCGCCGGCGCCAAGGTCCACTTCGTGGGTGTCGGCACGCCCCAGGTGAAGGACGGCTACGCGGCCGACCTCACCTACGTCAACGCGGCGGTCGACGGCCTCCTGCCGTACCTCAGCCCCGGCGACCTGGTCGCGGGCAAGTCGACCGTCCCCGTCGGGACGGCCGCGAGGCTCGCGGAGAGCGTCACTCCCACCGGCGCGACGCTCGTGTGGAACCCCGAGTTCCTGCGCGAGGGCTTCGCCGTCCAGGACACGGTCGACCCCGACCGCCTCGTCGCGGGCGTCCCGTCGACGAGCTCGGGAGCGGTCAGCGATGAAGGCGCGCGCGCCGCCGACATCCTGCGCGAGGTCTACCACCCCTCCGTCGCGAAGAACACGCCCTTCATCGTCACCGACTACGCGACGGCCGAGCTCGTCAAGGTCTCGGCGAATGCGTTCCTCGCGACGAAGATCTCGTTCATCAACGCGATGGCCGAGATCGCCGAGGTCACGGGCGCCGACGTCACGCAGCTCGCCGACGCGATCGGCCATGACGCGCGCATCGGACGCCGCTTCCTCGGAGCCGGCATCGGCTTCGGCGGCGGCTGCCTCCCCAAGGACATCCGCGCCTTCTCGGCACGCGCCGAGGAGCTCGGCCGCGGCGAGTCGGTCAACTTCCTCCGCGAGGTCGACGCAATCAACCTGCGCCGTCGCGACCGCGCCGTCGACCTCGTCGTCGCCGCGCTCGACGGCGTCGTGTTCGAGAAGAAGGTCGCCGTCCTCGGCGCCGCCTTCAAGCCGCACAGCGATGACATCCGCGACTCCCCCGCGCTCGACGTCGCCGTGCGCCTCAAGGGTCTCGGCGCCGACGTCGTCGTGACCGACCCGGCCGCGATCGAGAACGCCCGGCGCATCCACCCGCAGCTCACGTACAACGAAGACCTCGACGCGACCCTCAAGGACGCCGACGCCGTCATCGTCGTGACCGAGTGGGACGAGTGGCGCCGCGAGCTGGCACCCGAGCACGCCGCGTCGCTCGTCAAGGCGACGATCGTCGTCGACGGACGCAACTGCCTGGATGCCGCGGCCTGGCGCGCCGCCGGCTGGACGTACTACGGCATGGGTCGCCCCTGACCCACGCCCGAAGAAACGCCGCGGGCTCAGCTGACCGCTGAGCCCGCGGTGTTTCGCGTCTGGGACCAGCGCTGGGCGAGCAGCACGACGAGCATGCCGATCGCGGCGCCGAGCACGTTCGCGATGATGTCCGAGATCGCGGGCGTGCGCTCGGAGAGCAGCGCCGCCTGGATGGCCTCGATGGCGAAAGTCGCGCCGAGCGCGAGCGGCAGCACCCAGCGGCGCTTGCGAAGGATGAGCGTCAGCAGGATGCCGAGCGGCACGAACAGCACGATGTTGGCCGTGAACTCGATGCGCTCGTACGTGAGCCAGGGCACGATGCTCTGGATGTACGCGAGGAGCGGTCCCGCCTCGCGATCGACGGGGGACGGCCAGAACGCGATCGCGGCGAGCACGGCGACGTACACCGCGAGCCACACTCGCGCGTCGAGCACCCGCGCGAATACGGTGCGCGCCGGCAGAGATGCATCGGAGTCCACGGGTCGCCTCCCTTGTCAGGGCGCGCCGACCCTGCCGCGCATGTGCCGCGAGTCTACCCGGCGGCCACGATCCGGACACTCCCCGATGCCGCTGATACCGTGGGACACGGCGACTCGGGAGAGGACCGATCATGGCAGGGCATGTCAGACAACCGGACAAAGGCGTTTCGGACGGGACTATCGGGCGACGCGAAATCCTGAAGGCCGGGGCGTGGTCGGCGCCGGTCGTGCTCCTGGCCGCCGCCGTGCCCGCCGCCTCCGCGTCGGTGGTCGGTCCAGGCACCGTCGGCATCAACGCCAACTTGTCGATCTACACGAATGGGGTCTCGGGGAATCCGCGCCCGTATGGCTTCGACGGCGCCGAGTTCGACCCCACCAAGAATTTCCTGCAGGTGACGATCACCTCGAGCGGCGGCCTCCTCGCGAGCACGCCGACGACCACACAGCTCAACGGGTGGGTCGTGCTGTCGGCGACGCCCACGACTGCGATCCTGCAGTGGCCGGCCGGGTTGACCGGATTCGGCGTGGACACGACGACCTTCACCTATCCGTTCACGGGCGACGCCGCAGTCCAATCGATCCAGGTCAAGGGCGCGATCACCGCGACCACCGCCACCAACTTCGACGACGGCACCGTCACCGGTCCGAGCTCGGACATCTTCCTCCCCGTCTGACCCCGGCGACCGACTAGGGTGAGGCGGATGGCCGCCGCCACGATCCTGCGCCTCGACGAAGCCGTCGACCTCGGGCACGCGTGGCTCCAGTCGCTCGCGGACGAGCGGGGCATCCGGATCCTCTTCCTCAAGGGGCCCGCGCTGCACCGTCACGGCCTGCGCGCGCCGCGCACTTCGTCCGACGTCGACGTGCTCGTCGAGCCCGCGCGCTTCGCCGACTTCTGCGCCGACGTGCTCGCCGCCGGATGCACCGAGCGCGACGCGATCCTGATCAGCGAGCTCACGACGCTGCATTCGCGCACGTTCGTCCGCGACGGATGGCCGTGCGACATCGACGTCCACAGCTTCTACCCCGGGTTCCTCGCCGACCCCGCCGTCGCGTTCGGGGCGCTGTGGCGGCGACGCGTCGCCATGGAGTTCGCGCACCGCGCCTGCACCGTGCCCGACCGGGTGTCGGGCGTGCTCGTCCTCGCGCTGCACTCGCTGCGCGGCGCGAGCATCCAGGAGCGCCACGGCGACGAGCTCCAGCAGCTCGTCGCGATCGAGCTGACAGACCAGGAGAGGTCGGATGTCGCGGCCCTCGCACTCGCGACGGGCAGCGCCGCGACGCTCGAGACGGTGCTCCCGCGGCTCGGCATCGAGGTCGCCGCGCCGGCGGGCGAGGAGTCGTCGGACGAGCTGCGCCGCTGGCGGGAGCGCGTCGCAGCGGGCTCGCACGGCGCGTACTTCTGGATCTCGGCGTTCCTGACCGCTCCCCCGGCGCAGCGGCCGCGCATCGCCCTGCGCGCGCTCTGGCCGACCCGCCGCGATCTGCTGATCGCACGGCCGGACACCGTCGACAGTCTTTCCGGCCGCACGCGCGCGCGCCTCGCGCGCATGGGGCGGGGCATCCGCTGGCTGCCGCGCGCCCTGCGCGCTTTCGGTCCCGCGGCGCGCGCCCCGCGCGAACGCGCCTGAGCTCGGGGAGATCGTCCTGTGACGGGCGGTAGGTTGTGGGGGTGGATTCCCCCGAGCCTGCCGCCCGTCCGCGGTGGCGACGGGTTCTCGGCAGCTTCTGGTTCCAGCTCGTCGCGGCGTTCGTCGTCGCAGGTCTCCTGCTGACATTCGTCGCGAAGCCCTACGTCGTCCCGTCCTCCTCGATGGAGCCGACGCTCATGCCGGGTGACCGCATCCTCGTCGACCGCCTCTCCTCGTGGGGCGCGGGCCCCGCCACGGGCGACGTCGTCGTCTTCGACGCCGGGGTCGAATGGGATGCCGCTCCCCCCGCCGCCGTCGACCCGCTGCGCGGCATTCTGCGCTGGATCGGAGAGGTGAGCGGCTTCGGACCCTCCGGCGCCCACACGCTCGTCAAGCGCGTCATCGGCGCCCCCGGTCAGGCCGTCTCGTGCTGCACCGCCGGCGGTGCGGTCGTGGTCGACGGCGCACCCCTCGACGAGCCGTATGTCGTGAACGACCTGCCCTTCGACCCCGGGACGCTCGACTGCGCGACGACGCCGCGGTCGCCGCGCTGCTTCGACGAGGTCACCGTGCCGGATGACTCGTACCTCATGCTCGGCGACAACCGCTCGAACTCCGCCGACTCCGCGTACGAGTGTCGCGTCGAAGGCGCTGCGGCGGACTGCTGGCGCTGGGCCACGCGGGACGGCATCGTCGGCCGCGCCGTCGCGATCGTGTGGCCGATCGGCCGTTGGGGCGGTCTCTGACTCCGGCTCAGCGTCGCTCGGCGAGCGCCGCGGATTGGAGCGTCGTGAGGAACGCGGCGACGTCTTCGGCGACATCCTCCGGAGCGACACCCGCGGCCGCGGCGGCACGCGCCGCAACCTGATCGGCGGGTGCCGGCCCCTCGGCGAGCGCCCGCCAGATGACGGCGGCCGACCCCTCGAGCGCGAGCGGCGAGGCGGCGTCGTCCGACAGTGCGAGCGCCACGACCCGATCGTGCGAGTCCGTCCAGGCGACGTCCTCGCGGAGCGACCAGACTCCTCCGCGTACGATCACGCCCGCCTCGACCAGGCTCGCGACGGCGTCCGCCACGAGCTCGTCGGCGTCCCCGGCCTCGGGCGCACCCAGCGCGGCGACGGCCACCGCGACGAGATCGTCGAGGGATGCCGCATCCGCCGCCCTCCACAGCACCGGCGCGATGCCCGCGAGCACCCGCACGACGCCCTGCCCGTCGGCGTCGACCTGCAGCAGTGCGATCCGGTCGGGGTCGTCGAGCGCGAGGGCGTCGTGGACGGGAGCGCGCGAGTAGAGCGGGCCGTCCGCGTGCGAAGCCTGTTCCCGCGCCTGGGGCACGATGCTGCCGCCGATCGCGGCGGGCGCCACGGCGGGCTCGGTGGCGAGCGCCGCGACGACGGGCGCGAGCGAGGACGCCTCGGCGTAGGACACGCGCCGCACTCCGCCGAAGGCCTGAACCTGGGCTGCGATCGTGCGCAGCGGCGCGGGCATCGACGAGAGGTAGCTGGACTGCTCGACCAGGTCGGCCAGCACGTCCCCGAGGTCCATGAGCTCGACGGAGGGATCGCCGACGGACTCCCCGCGATCGAGCACCACGATCGCGGCGAGCCGCAGCGGCGCCTCGGGCAGCGGGCGCAGCCCCAGATCCGTGGGGGCCCGCTGGGTCTTGGGTCGATCCGGCTGCTCGATGATCGACAGCGGCTTTCGGTACGGCCAGACGCGCCCCTCGGCGTCGATCGCGACAGTCTCGTCCGAGACGTACCCGAACGCGGCGCCGAGCGTCCGCGCCGCCGTCGTCTTGCCGCGACCCGAGGGGCCCACGAGCACGACGACACGACCGTCGGATGCCGCGACCCCCGCCGCGTGCAGCATCCAGAGCTCGCCGCGACGCGCTTCGATCGCGGCGAGCGTCACCCGCTGCGACAGATCCGACAGCAGGCTCGCGATGTCGTCGGGAGCGTAGGCGGCGGCGCGTGCCGACACCGTGGCGGCGGCATCCGTCCCCTGATCCGCGGCGAGCGCATCGCGCCACGCCTCCGCGACGGCCTCGAGAGTCGCCTCGGCGTACCCGCCGAGCTCGATCGCGACTGTCGTGCCGAGGGCTTCGATCAGCAGTTTCCACGGCACACGGGGTAGTGTACGTGGGACCTGAGGGAGCCCTGTCATGGAGCTGCGCGACTACCTGCGCATTCTTCGAGCGCACTGGATCGGCATCGTGCTGCTGACCGCGCTCGGCGTCGCCGTAGCCTTCGCCTGGACCATGCTCCAGCCGCGCGTGTACACGGCGTCCGCGAGCGGCTATGTCGTCGCGAGCGGATCCTCCGGCGACAGCGGCTCCTCGCTCGTCGGCGACCAGCTGGCGCGCAGCAAGGTCACCTCCTACATCGACATCGGGTCGTGGCGCTCGGTCGCCGAGCATGCGATCGACGAGCTCGGCCTCGACACGACGCCCGAGGCGCTCGTCGTGCGTGTCGATGTCACGAACCCCCTCGACACCGTCGTCATCCACGTGACGGCGCAGGGCGACAGCCCCGAGGCCGCGCGCGACCTCGCCGAGGCATGGATCTCGGGCATGGTCACCGAGATCGACGACATCGAGGGCGACGGCACCCCCGGCTCGGCCGCCGTGACGCTCGTTCCCGGCGACTCCGCGCGCCTGCCCACGGCCCCGTCGTCGCCGAACCTGCGCCTCAACCTCGCGCTCGGCGCCCTCATCGGTCTCGCCCTCGGCGTCGGCTACGCGGTCCTTCGCCGCGTGCTCGACCGCCGCGTCCGCGACCCCCGCGACATCGAGCGGGAGTCGGGCGTCTCGGTCGTCGGCACGCTCCCCCTCGACAAGGGACTCGCGACGGCGGGGCGCCGCATCCACTTCGCAGACCCCTCCACGTCGCCGCAGATCTCCGAGGCGACACGCGAACTGCGCACGAATCTTCAGTTCATGGATGTCGACAACCCCCCTCGGGCGATCGTCATCACGAGCCCGCTCCCCGGCGACGGCAAGTCGACCCTCGCAGGCAACCTCGCGGTGAGCCTCGGCGCCGCCGGCGAGCACGTCATCCTCGTCGATGCCGACCTGCGCCGCCCCATGGTCGCGGAGCTCTTCGACCTGCCGCAGGGCGCAGGCCTCACCGACATCCTTGCGGGACGCGCCGAGGTCGTCGACGTCGTCCACAACGTGAGCCACTCGCCGAACCTCGCGGTCATCACGTCCGGGCGCATCCCCCCGAACCCGAGCGAGCTGCTCGGGTCCAAGCGCATGCGCGACCTCATCCGCACGCTCAGCGAGCACGCCTTCGTCATCATCGACGCCCCTCCCCTGCTGCCCGTGACGGATGCCGCGATCCTCTCGCACGTCACCGACGGCGCGCTCGTGGTCGTGTCGGCGGGCAAGACGACGTACGACATGCTGACGAAGGCCGTCGACAACCTCGAGAAGGCCAACGCCCGCACGCTCGGCATCGTGCTCAACCGCGTGCCGCGCCGCGGGGCCGGCTCCGGGTACTACGGATACCAGTACCAGGGCGAGTACACGTCGGCGCCCAAGGCCGAGGCCCCATCCTGAGCTCCCCATTCGGGGAACGCTCGGCGAGACCGCCTAGGGTTGTCGGGTGACGCCGTCCGCCAACCCTCGCCCCCTCCGGGTGGCGGGTGTCGTGTTCGCGTCGATCCTCGGCGCCCTCCTGATCGCCGCCGTCGCCGCGACGGCCTGGATCGGCGTGCGCGGGTTCCTCGCCTACGGCCACCTGCGCGCGGCGCAGACCGCCGCAGCCACCGCGCGCGACAGCATCGCCGACCCCACGGCCGCCGCCGGCGCGATCGACGCCGTCTCGAGCGAGACCTCGGCCGCCCGCGCGCTGACGTCGGATCCGGTCTGGTCCCTCTCCGAGCACCTGCCCTGGGTGGGTCCGCAGCTCGCGGCCACAGCGACCGTCGCCGCGTCGCTCGACGATGTAGCCGGCTCCGCCCTCGCGCCGCTCGCCCAGGTCGCCTCGACGTTCGACCTCGCGGCGCTGCGCCCGCAGGACGGGCGGATCGACCTCTCGACGTTCACGTCACTCCAGGATGCCGCGACGGCCGGCTCCGACGGGATCGCTGCGGCCGCGGCATCCGTCTCCGCCGTCGACCGCACCGCTCTCGTGACGCCGCTCCGCTCGGCCGTGAACGAGGTCTCGACGCTGCTCGACGAGGCCGAGGGCGCTGCGTCGGCGGTGTCGCGCGCGACCGTGCTGCTGCCCGCGATGCTCGGCGCCGAGGGCCCCCGCGACTACCTCGTGCTCTTCCAGAACAACGCGGAGTGGCGCTCGCTCGGCGGCATCCCCGGCGCCATGGCGCTCCTCCACACGGACGGCGGTGCGCTCACGCTCACGGCGCAGGAGTCCACGGGCGACTACCCGAGGTACGACGAGTCGGTGCTGCCGCTCGACGACGAGGTCACCGCGATCTACGGCGAGCGTCCCGGACGGTGGATGCAGAACGTCACCCAGGTGCCCGACTTCGCCGTGTCGGCGAGCCTTGCGCGCGAGATGTGGGCGCGCGAGCACGGCGGCAAGCAGGTCGACGGCGTCATCGCGCTCGATCCCGTCGCGCTCACCTACCTGCTCGGTGCGACGGGCCCCGTCACGCTGCCCACGGGCGACGTCCTGACGCCCGAGTCCACGGTGCCGCTCCTGCTCAACGAGGTGTACGCGCGCTACAGCAGCCCCGCCGATCAGGACGCCTTCTTCGCGCTCGCGGCGGCCTCGGTCTTCGAGGCGCTCTCACGAGGAGACGCCGACCCCGTTGCACTCGTATCGGCCCTCACGCGTGCGGGCGACGAGCGCCGGCTCAACCTGTGGAGCGCGCACGAGGCCGATCAGGCCGTCCTGGAGGAGACGACCCTCGCGGGAGGCCTGCCAGAGACCGACGCGGACGCCGCGCGCTTCGGCGTCTTCCTCAACGACGGCACGGGCTCGAAGATGGACTTCTATCTGACGTCCGACTCGCGCGTCGCGTGGGACCAGTGCACGACGGATGCCGCGGGCCGGGCATCCGGCACGGCGAAGCTCACGGTCACGATCGCGAGCAACGCCCCCGCCGACGCCGCGAACCTGCCGCCCTACATCACGGGCGAGGGCATCTACGGCGTGCCCCCCGGCATCGCGCGGACCGTCGTCTACGTGTACCTGCCCGAGGGCTTCGACCTCGCCGGCGCCGAGCTCAGCGACGACGGCGGATTCGGCGGCGGCATGCATGCGGGCCGCCGCGTCGTGAGCTTCACGACCGACCTCGCCCCGGGCGGATCGACGACGGCGGTCATCACGGCCGCCACCGCGACGCCGTCCGCGCCCGTGCTCGAAGCCGTCTCCACGCCGACGCTCGTGCCACAGCCCGCGGCAACGGCGGTGTGCGGGGGCTGAGCCTCGGGATTCCCCCGGTCACCCCGTGATTGGCGCGTGCTCCACAACCCCGTAGACTCAGCGGCACCATGACCCGCGCGCCTCGTATCGCCCTCGCAGCGACGATCCTCCCGCTCGTCGCCGTTCTGATGGCGGCCGCGCTGCTCTTGTCCGCGCCCGCCGCCCGCGCCGAGACGATCTACCCCCCGGCGGGGTCCTGCACGTCGACGCCCGCGACGATCGCGCCGGGTGCGGCGGTCTCGCTGCAGTGCGCGGCCGAGACCTTCTCCGCCGACGAGGACGTCACCATCACGGTGACGGGTGAGAACGGCGCCGGCGTCGCGATCGGCATGGTGCGTCTCGCGATCTCGACGGCGAGCGGGCACGCGACATCCGGTCCCGACGGATCGCTGCCGGCGGTGCGCATCGCGTTCCCCGCGGATGCCCGCGGCACCTACAACATCGAGGCGATCTCAGCGAGCTCGGCCGGCGGCACCGCCGCCGTGACGGTGACGAACCCCGACGGCAGCCTGCCGGTGACGGGACTCGACTCGAGCACCCTGACGGGCCTGTGGATCGGCGGCGGACTGCTGCTGCTCGCGGGCGCCGCCCTCGGCGTCGTCGCGTTCCTGCGCCGTCGACGCGACGCCGAATAGCCGTCCCGCCGGGCTCAGCCGTCAGGCGACGTCGACCTCGGCATCCGTCCCCTCGCCCCTGCCCGCCTTCTTCGCGGGGTGGGCCGTCACGAGGATCGGCAGGTGGTCGGAGAGACCCTGTGGCAGCGTCGTGACCTTGTCGATCTCGAACCCGACCGACGTCGCGAAGTCGTAGTGCCCGCGAAAGAACCGGTAGCGCGTGTAGGTGCGGGTGTCGCTGAGGGTCAGTTCGTAGCCCTGCTCGCGCACCTTCTGCCCGAGGTTCTCCTTGAAGACGGGGTAGTTGTAGTCGCCGACCATGATGATCGGCAGCCCCTCGCCCAGGCCGCCCAGCTCGGTGAGCGCCGTCTTGATCTGGTGGCGGCGGAGCGAATTGAGCGCCGTGAGCGGCGCCGCGTGGAACGACGCCACGATGAGCTCGCGGCCGTGGTCGATGTCGTGCAGCCGCACGCCCAGCATGCGCTCCTCGGCGGGCTTGAGCACGCGGTCGTGCAGTGATTTCTTGAGCGCCATCGAGCGCACCTCGACGGCGCGGTAGGTGTTCTCGCGGTAGTACACCGCGAGTCCGAGTCGATTGCGCTGCGTCGAGTCCGCGAGCCGCAGCCCCGAGATCGTCGAGGGGATGTCGGTCGTGTCGCACTCCTGCAGGCAGAGCACGTCGACCGCATGCTTCTCGACGAGCGTCGCGAGTTCGCGGGCGGCCCGGTGCTTGCGGAGGTTGTACGAGATGAGCTTCAGCATGCTCGTTCCAGAGTAGGACGATGGGGGCTCGGATGGGTGTCCTCCACGGGAAGCGTGAGCGCCTTCAGACTGAACCCCCAGAATCGGGTCGGCGTCACTCGCGATCGCGGCGAGCGCGCGTCTGGTCGGCGCGCGCCGCGAGCTGATCGTCGGCGGGATACCCGACTGCCGTCAGCGTGAGGCCGCGCGCCGCGAGCACCTTGATCTCGGGCACGCGCTCGCGCCCGTCGCGGATCGCCGCGACGTCCGGGACGTCGAGGCGCCCCTCCCCCACGGCGACGCATGCGCCGACGAGCGCCCGCACCATCGAGTGGCAGAAGGCGTCAGCCTTGACGTTCGCGACGAGGACGCCGTCCTCTGCGCGGTGCCAGTCGAACTCGAGGAGCGTGCGGATCGTCGTCGCCTCGTCGCGCGGCTTGCAGTAGGCCGCGAAGTCGTGCAGACCGATGAGGCTTCGGGCAGCGGCATCCATCTCGTCGACGTCGAGGTCAGCGCGCACCGTCGTGGTCCGCAGCCGCTCGAGCGGGTCGTAGCCCGACACCGAGTCCGCGACACGGTACGCGTAGCGCCGCCACACGGCCGAGAAGCGCGCATCGAAGCCCGCGGGTGCGACAGAGCTCGCCCGGACCGTCACATCGGCGTACGCGCCGAGGACGCCGCGCAGCCGGGCGGCGAGTCGCGCGGCGGGTTCGGGAGGGGTTCCGGATGCCGCATCCCGCCGCCCCGACCGTGCCATGAGCCGGTCGACCTGCGACCCGTCGAGATCCAGGTGCGCGACCTGGCCCGTCGCGTGCACACCCGCATCCGTGCGGCCCGCGACGACGAGCCGCGGCTCGCCTCCGAGCACCCGCGCGACGGCGGCCTCGAGGGTGCCCTGCACGGAGCGGAGGCCGGGCTGACGCGCCCAGCCGCGGAACTGGCTCCCGTCGTAGGCGATGTCGAGGCGGATCCGCATCCGCTCAGCCTATTGCGGCGATGCCACGGTCGCCGCCCGACGGGGTCGCCGCCCTCAGCCCATGACCCGCCGGGTCGGATCGAGCCGCTCGCCTACGGCCTCGAGCGCCGAGCGCGCGAGCCGGATGCGGTTGTCGTTCTCGCGCACGACCTCGCGGGCGAGCGAGGGGTGGCCGCGCACGATGTCGTCGAGCACGCCCACCGGGATGCGCACGACCTCGACCTCGGTCAGGGCGATCGCGCGAGAGATCGTACGGCTGCGCGTGAGGGCCGTGAGGCCGACCGCGTCGTCGCGCGTGAGTTCCGTGATCTGCACGAAGCCGGCGTCGCTCGGGACGCCGAGCATGACGCGTCCCGAGAGGATGAAGCGCGTCGCGAGCGGCAGGGTACCGGGGCGCAGCAGCACCTCGCCCTGTGCGAACCGCTCGAGCCGCGCCGTCGCGACGAGCGCCTCGGCCTCGCCGGGACGCAGGCTCAGCGCCGGCGCGATCTGACGCAGGCCCTCCAGCAGCCGCTGGGGGCTGTTCCAGTCGTCGGTGACGTCGCCGTCCAGATGCAGGTCGGCGCGACGCGCGGCGTACCAGAGCCGCGTCGTGAAGGCGTCCACGACGGCGCCCTCGTCGCCCGGCGACTGCAGCGGGATCGAGATGCGGTACTTCGCGCCGCCCGCCGTCGAGACCGAGGGCTCCCGATCCGGCGAAACGCGCGGGATGTCGCGTGCGACGTCGACGAGCATCTCGCGCACGCGCAGCGGCGGGTCGTCCGTCGCGAACTCGACCTCCGTGACGGCGGCGTACGGGTCGGCGGCGCGGCTGAGGTTCGTGAACGAGCCCTCTGCGAGCTCGGCCGTCGGCATGACGACGATGCCGTTGCCCGTGTCGAGGTGCACGGCGCGCCAGTTGACCTCGATGATCTGACCGCGCGTGCCGCCCGTCTCGATCCAGTCGCCGAGCTGGAAGGGCGCCTCGAAGATGAGGAAGAGCCCCGACACGATCGACCCGACGGCGTTCTGCAGCGCGAGGCCCACGACGATCGAGGTGATGCCGAGGGCTGCGAACACGCCCGCGACATCGGCATCCCACACCCACCAGAACACGAGCGCGATGCCGACGATGATGAACACGAACCGGATGAGGTCGCTGAAGATCGTCGGGAACCGGTCGCGCCACGACCCCTTCTCGGCCCGGTGGAACACGAGGTGGTTGACGGCGTTGATCGTGACGACGATGACGAGCAGGCCGAAGATCGTCCAGATGACGCGAGGCCAGGTGCCCGATCCCTCCCACGCGCCCGGCTGACTCAGCAGCACGAGCACCCCGGCGACCGGCACGAGGTAGTTGCGCACCATCAGGACGATCGGAGCGGCACGGCTGCCGGACCGCAGCAGCATGTTCGACAGCTCGGTCAGCCCGATCAGCATCAGCGGCAGTCCGACCGAGACGATGACGGCGGGCCAGAACCAGGGCTGCGACGCGATGTCGCTCATCGGATCACCCCTGCCCCCGCGCCGACACGCGATGCCTCATCACTCGGCGACCGTCACGGCCGTCACGACGCGCCACACGCGCTGGCTGCCGCTCTTGGTCGAGACCTCGCCCGCCGGCGCGACCGAGATGGTGTCGGGGATGCGGTCGGCGACACGCTGCGTGATGTAGATGCCGGCCTCGTCGTAGTCGCCCTGCACCCGGTAGGCGAGGTTCACGGCATCGCCCCACATGTCGTAGACGATGCGGGCGCGGCCGATGAGGCCGCTCGTCACCTGGCCCGAGTCCAGGCCCGCGCGCAGATCGAGGTCGACCCCCTGCTGCGTCGAGTACCGCTCGAGGATCGTGTGCAGCTCCATCGCGAACTCGACGGCACGGCGCGCGTTGTCGACGCGGGGGGTCCCGAGGCCGACACTCGCGACGTATGACTGGCGCGTCGTGCGCACACGCTCGACTCCGTAGCGCTCGGCGGCCTCGTCGAAGATGCGGATGAGGTCGTTGAGCCGCGTCACCGCTTCTCCGGACGACAGTGTCAGCGCGAGCTCCTCGAAGCCGACGATGTCGGCGAAGATGACCGTGACGTCGTCGTTGTCCTGCGTGATGGCGTCGTCGCCGTGCTTGTAGCGATCGGCGATCCCTTCGGGCATGAACGACAGGATCAGTGCCTCGTTGGCCTTCTCCTGCTGCTCGATGAGGTTGGACTTGACCTGCAGGCTGTGGCTCATGTCGTTGAACGCCCCAGCGACGTCCGCGAGCTCGTCGCTGGACCCCGCGTCGACCTGGACGCCCTCCTCGCCCGCCGCGATCCGCTGCGCCGCGAGCTTGAGCCGTCGGAGCGGCCGCACGAAGACCTGTGCGAGCACGAGCGAGAGCAGGCAGACGAAGATGATCATGGCGGCCGTCGAGAGGATGAGGTTGCGCGTGAAGTCCTCGACGGGCGCCATCGCCTCGCTGTAGGCCTCCTGCGCGACGATGACCCATCCGAGCGAATCGACCGCGATAGGCGAGTACGCCGTGATGGCCTCGCGCCCGAGGTAGTCCCGCTCGACGATCGCGCCGTCCTCGCCGGACAGCGCCCGCGTCACGGCGTCGCCGCTCACGAGCTGGTGCAGGAGCGTGTTGCCGTTCTGCACGCTCAGCGCGGCTGCCGCGGGCGGGAGTCCGGCGGCCACCGCCGCCTCTTCGTAGGTCTCGGGCGAAGCCTGCAGCTCGCGCGAGATCGACCGCATAGTGCCGTCGCGGCCCACGAGATAGGTCTCGCCCGTGTCGCCCAGTCCGTTGTCGGCCCATTGCCCGTCGACGGTCATGACCTCGTTGATGCGGTCGACCGGCAGCTCGATCGCGAGCGCCCCGACGATCTGGTCGTCGACCGCGATCGGCGTCACGGCCCAGCCGGCCGGGTTGCCGAGGCTCGGACTGTAGGCGGCGAAGTCCGACAGCACGACGTCGCCCACGATGTTGCGGCTCATGACCTCGCGATACGCGGCCGCGAGGTTCGACAGCCGGTAGGGGCCCTCGAGCAGGTTGGCCCCGAGATCCACGCCCTTGAAGGCCGTGTAGACGATGTTGCCCTGCGTGTCGAGCATGAGCACGTCTTCGAAGCGGTGCAGCTCCGTCATCGACCGGTAGTAGTCGTGGTACTTCGCATGCGCGGCCGACCAGGCGCTGCCGTCGCCCGCGTCGTCGACGAGGATCGCGTCCTCCCACGTCTCGTACGGGATGACGTAGTTGTACTGGAGGTACTCGGCCGCGGCATCCGTCGGCGCGAAAGCGGCTCCGTCGACGTCGACGCCCGTCGCCTCGGAGAGCTGCGTCGCGAACGTCTCGTCGTAGTAGTCGTCGACGGCGGCGGATGCTTCGGCATCGAGCCGGGCGTCCTGCAGCTGCTGGAATCCGTCGGTGAAGGCGACGATCGCCTGCTTGCTCGTGTCGTTCTTGGCCGACAGCCGCACGGAGTTCTCGATCGTCTCGAACAGCGCGACGACCTCGCGGGCGCGGTTCTCGCGGATCTCGACGAGCTTGTCGGTCGCGATCGCGCGCAGCGCCTGTGTGCCGTTGACGTAGCCGATGACGCCGACGACGATGCTCGAGAGCACGCTGACGGACAGCAGCATGATGAGCAGGATCGAGTAGATCGAGAGGCCCGCACGACGACGGGGCTGGGGTGTCCCGACCCACTGAGTCGTCACCGCAGCCTGCTCGACCTCGTCGGACCCGACGGTCCGCTCGCCGGAAATGCGCGTCACCACGCCCCCTGGAACCCCACACCCTCTTCCCCGAGGGCTGGGCTCAGACTAGCGCGTCGAGGGCCCGCAACGGCGAAACCCGCGTGAGCCGGGGCTCACGCGGGTTTCGCGATGCAGGATGCCGGTTGCCCGGCGGGGCCGTATTACTCGGCCTTCTCCGCGGGGGTCTCCTCGACGACGGCGTCCTCGGCGGCGGCCTCAGCGGCAGCGCCCTCCTCGGGCGACTCGGCGCCGGCCTCGGCTGCCTCGTCGGCCGGGGTCTCGACGACCTCGTCCTCGGCGGGCTCCTCGGCGACGGGCGCGGCGGCGGCAGGCGCAGCCTTCTTCGCCTTGGCCTTCTTGGTCACGGGCTCGAGGACGAGCTCGATGACGGCCATGGGGGCGTTGTCGCCCTTGCGGTTGCCGACCTTCGTGATGCGGGTGTAGCCACCCTCGCGCTCGGCGACGAGCGGCGCGATCTCGGTGAACAGGACGTGCACGACTTCCTTGTCACCGATGACCGACAGCACGCGACGACGCGCGTGCAGGTCGCCGCGCTTCGCGAACGTCACGAGGCGCTCGGCGAGCGGACGCACGCGCTTGGCCTTCGTCTCGGTCGTCGTGATCGACTTGTGCGTGAAGAGGGCGGCCGCGAGGTTCGCAAGCAGCAGGCGCTCGTGGGCGGGGCCGCCTCCGAGGCGGGGACCCTTCGTGGGCTTGGGCATATCAATTACTCCAGTGGGAAAAAGTCGGTCTCACGGATGCTGCGCACCCGGCTTCACGCCGGGTCTGCGGCATCCCGTCAGATGGTCTCGTCGTCGTAGCCGCCGTAGAAGTGCGCGCCGTCGAACCCGGGGACCGAGTCCTTGAGCGACAGACCGAGCGAGATGAGCTTGTCGCGCACCTCGTCGACCGACTTCTGACCGAAGTTGCGGATATTCATGAGCTGCGTCTCCGACAGGGCGACGAGCTCCGAGACCGTGTTGATGCCCTCGCGCTTGAGGCAGTTGTACGAGCGGACCGACAGATCGAGGTCCTCGATCGGCATCGACAACTCGTTGGAGAGGACCGTCTCGACCGGCGCGGGGCCGATCTCGATGCCCTCGGCCTCGACGTTGAGCTCGCGGGCCAGGCCGAAGAGCTCCGTCAGGGTGCGGCCGGCAGAGGCGACGGCGTCGCGCGGGGCGATCGACGGCTTCGACTCGACGTCCAGGACGAGCTTGTCGAAGTCGGTGCGCTCACCGGCACGGGTCGCGTCGACGCGGTAGCTGACCTTGAGCACGGGCGAGTAGATCGAGTCGACGGGGACCTGACCGGCCTCGGCGTACTCGTTGCGGTTCTGCGTCGCCGAGACGTAGCCGCGGCCACGCTCGATCGTGAGCTCGAGCTCGAACTTCGCGGTGTCGTTGAGGGTCGCGATGACGAGCTCGGGGTTGTGCACCTCGACGCCCGCGGGGGCGGAGATGTCCGCCGCCGTGACCTCGCCGGCACCCGTCTTGCGCAGGTACGCCGTGATGGGCTCATCGCGCTCGCTCGAGACGACGAGCTGCTTGATGTTGAGGATGATCTCGGTGACATCCTCCTTGACACCGGGAATGGTGCTGAACTCGTGGAGGACGCCGTCGATGCGGATGCTCGTTACGGCCGCGCCGGGGATCGACGAGAGGAGGCTGCGACGCAGCGCGTTGCCGATCGTGTAGCCGAAGCCGGGCTCGAGCGGCTCGATGACGAACCGGCTGCGGAACTCCCCGATCTTCTCCTCGGTCAGGGTGGGACGCTGTGCGATGAGCACTATGTGTTCCTTTCGATCACGTGCCCGCTATATGACACGTGCGGTGGGTGTGATGTTGAGTTTTGATGCGGGATGCCGTCGGAGACGCATCCCGATGGATCGATGTGGCCGCCTCTGACGGCCTACTCAACAACGGAGTAGGCCGCCGGGCACGCTCACGCGTGCCCAGCGGCGAAAAGCGTCAGACGCGGCGGCGCTTCGGGGGACGGCAGCCGTTGTGGGCCTGGGGGGTGACGTCCTGGATGGACCCCACCTCGAGGCCGGCGGCGGTCAGCGAGCGGATCGCGGTCTCGCGGCCCGAACCCGGGCCCTTCACGAAGACGTCGACCTTCTTGACGCCGTGCTCCTGCGCCTGGCGGGCAGCGGACTCCGCGGCCATGCCGGCGGCGTACGGCGTCGACTTGCGCGAGCCCTTGAAGCCCACGCCACCCGAGGACGCCCAGCTGATGACGGCGCCCGACGGGTCCGTGATCGAGACGATCGTGTTGTTGAACGTCGACTTGATGTGGGCCTGGCCCAGCGCGATGTTCTTCTTCTCCTTGCGGCGCGGCTTGCGCGCGGCGGACTTGGCCTGTGCCATTTCTCTGCTCTCCTAAACCCTGGGGGGCCGCGCCTTAGCGCGCCTTCTTCTTGCCGGCGACGGTGCGCTTCGGGCCCTTGCGGGTACGTGCGTTCGTCTTCGTGCGCTGACCGCGCACGGGGAGGCCACGACGGTGGCGGATGCCCTCGTACGAGCCGATCTCGACCTTGCGGCGGATGTCGGCGGCAACCTCACGGCGGAGGTCACCTTCGACCTTGAGGTTGGCCTCGATGTAGTCGCGGAGCGCGACGAGCTGGTCGTCGGTGAGGTCCTTGACGCGGATGCTCTCGTCGATCTCGGTTGCGGCGAGGATCTCGTTCGAGCGGGTACGGCCGACGCCGTAGATGTAGGTGAGGGCGATCACCACGCGCTTGTCGCGCGGGATGTCAACGCCGGCAAGACGGGCCATGCGGTTCTCCTGGGAGTGAGTGGAGGTGTGGAGCAGGATCGGTGCCCGGGCCTCCGCCCGAGGTGTCCCCGTCCTCGCGGACGGATCTGACCCTGCCTGTATGCGTATTGAGTTATGGGATCGCAGAACGGATGCCGCGGCATCCGTCGGCGTCAGCCCTGGCGCTGCTTGTGACGCGGGTTGCTCTTGCAGATGACCATGACGCGACCGTGGCGACGGATGACCTTGCAGTGGTCGCAGATGGGCTTGACGGAGGGGTTGACCTTCATGATGTTCCTGTTTCGCTGTCTTCACCGGGCAGGCGGAAGCGCCTGGGGTGTTACTTCTCGACCGGTCTAGCGGTAGCGGTAGACGATTCGGCCGCGGGTCAGGTCGTAGGGGCTGAGCTCCACGACCACGCGGTCCTCGGGGATGATGCGGATGTAGTTCTGCCGCATCTTGCCCGAGATCGTGGCGAGGACCTTGTGCCCGTTGCTCAGCTCAACGCGGAACATCGCGTTGGGCAGCGCCTCGGAGATCACGCCTTCGATCTCGATGACACCGTCTTTCTTCGCCATACGCTCGCTATCGTTTTCGTGCAGACCGGTCGATCTGCGTGGATGGGGTTTCGGTGCTGCGACACGCCAATGAAGGCGCAACGCACCAAAGATCAAGCATACGTGATATCGGATGCCTCGGCAAACCGTGCTTCACGCTCCCCCGCCTTCCCGGCCGCTTCTCAGCCGGGGCGAGGACGGGGCCTACTGCAGGGCCGCGACGAGGTCGGCCTGCGGGTCGCCCGTGAGCTCGACGAACTCGCCGTTCAGCAGCACAGTAGGTGTGCCGATCCCGCGGGCGCCCGGCTTGACGGGCGTCTTGTCGGTGATGTCTGTGACGTACTTCATGTAGCGGCCGTCGTTGACGCAGTCGTCGATCCCCGTGACTCCGACATCCGAGGCGATCGCGAGGATCTGCTCATCCGTCAGGCCCGTCGAGCCCTCTTCCGGCTGGTTCTCGTACATGGACTGCATGAACGGGAGGGATGCGTCGGCATCGGCCACCGCGACGCAGTACATGGCGCTCGCGGAGCGGGTCGAGAACTCCGTGCCCTGCGACGCGCGGTCGAGGATCGAGATCGGGTGGATGTTGAGCGTCGTCGACCCGTCGTCGACGAGGCCCTCGATCGTCTCGCCGTAGAGCTGCTCGAACTGGTTGCAGACCGGGCACATGAAGTCGATGTAGGTGTCGAGCTGGTTCGTCCCGTCGCCGACCGCGATCGCGCCGGTCTCGGCGTTGATGTTCGACGCCTTCGGTGCCTCCCCCGGCGCGGAGGACGCGCTGTTCATCCAGATGACGAGCCCCGCCACGACGACGAGAGCCACCACGACCCCGATACTGATCCAGATCGCGAACCAGTTCACCTTGCGCTCGGCCATGCCGCTCTCCTTATGCCACAGGGACGGGCGTCACGCCGAACGGCGCGAGTCCCGCCTTGCCACCGTCGGGTGCCGTGAACACCCAGATTCCGTCTTCGTGCACTGCGACGCTGTGCTCCCAGTGGGACCCCGCCGTGCCGTCGATCGTCGAAACCGTCCAGCCGTCGTCCTCGATGTGCGTCTCCTGGTCGCCGATCACGACCATGGGCTCGATCGCGAGGGCGAGACCGGGCCGCACGTCGGGGCCCGGGTCCTGGACGCGATAGTTGAAGACCGACGGAGACTCGTGCATCTTGCGCCCGATGCCGTGGCCGACGTAGTCGCGCAGGATGCCGTAGCCGTGACCCGACGCATCGATGTGCCCCTGGATCGCGGCTCCGATCTCACCGAGGCTGCGGGCCGACGTGAGCGCCGCGATCCCCGCCCACAGCGAGCCCTCCGTCACGCGGGAGAGCTCCTCGCGCTCAGCGACGATCTCGGGGCGGTCCGGGTCGGGCACGACGATCGTGAATGCAGAGTCGCCGTTCCATCCCTGGAACTCCGCCCCCGCGTCGATCGACAGGATGTCGCCGGGCTCGAGCGGGCGGCCCGAGGGGATGCCGTGCACGACCTGCTCGTTGACCGAGGCGCAGATCGTGTGGCGATACCCGCGCACCATCTGGAAGTTGGAGCGCGCGCCCCTCGAGCGGATGACGTCGTAGGCGGCGGCATCCAGCTCGAGTGTCGTCACTCCGGGGGCGACGAGCGCGCGGACCGCGTCCAGCGCCGCCGCCGTGATGAGGCCCGGCTCGACGAGCGCCCGCAGCTGGGCGGGCGACTTGTAGATCGAGCGACGCAGGGCCACGTCGTCAGGCCGCGGCCGAGCGCGCGAAGCCGCGCGCCTCGAGCGCGTCGACGATGCGACCGGCTACCTCGTCCAGCGAGCCGACTCCGTCGACCTCTGCGACGATGCCACGCGTGCCGTAGACGCCCAGGATGGGGGCCGTCTCGTTCTCGTAGATCGACAGACGCGCGGCGATGACCTCGTCCGTGTCATCCGCTCGGCCCTGCTCCGCGGCCCGCTTGTGCAGGCGCGCGATGCTCTCTTCGCGGGGGACGGCCAGCACGATGACGGCGTCGAGCTGCTCGTCGCGACCCTCGAGGTACTCGTCGAGGTGCAGCACCTGGGCGAGGTTGCGGGGGTAGCCGTCGAGCAGGAAGCCGTCCTCCGCGTCGGGCTGGGCGAGGCGGTCGCGCACGACCGCGCTCGTCAGCTCGTCGGGAACGAGGTGGCCCGCGTCGATGATGCTCTTGACCTGACGGCCGAGATCCGTGCCCTCGGCCACGTTCGCGCGGAACACGTCACCGGTCGAGATGACCGGGATGCCGAACGCCTCAGCGATCCGGACGCCCTGTGTGCCTTTGCCGGAACCCTGGGGGCCGACGATGAGAAGGCGGACGGGACGTGCTGTCATCGGAGAAGCCCTTCGTAGTGGCGCTGCTGGAGCTGCGCATCGATCTGCTTCACGGTCTCGAGACCGACACCGACGATGATCAGGATCGACGCGCCGCCGAACGGGAAGTTCTGGTTGGCGCCGACCGTCGCGAGGGCGATGAGCGGCAGGAGCGCGATGAGACCGAGGTACATCGAGCCCGGCAGCGTGATGCGCGTAAGGACGTAGTCGAGGTACTCCGCGGTCGGGCGACCCGCACGGATGCCGGGGATGAACCCGCCGTACTTCTTCATGTTGTCGGCGACCTCGACGGGGTTGAACGTGATCGCGACGTAGAAGTACGTGAAGCCGACGATGAGCAGGAAGTACAGGAGCATGTACAGCGGGTGATCGCCGCGCACCAGGTACTGCTGGATCCAGACGACCCAGGCGGGCACTTCCTCGCCGGCCTGCGGCTGGTTGAACTGCGCGATGAGCGCAGGGATGTACAGCAGCGACGAGGCGAAGATGACGGGCACGACGCCGGCCATGTTGACCTTGATCGGGATGTACGTGTTCGTTCCGCCGTAGGTGCGGCGGCCGACCATGCGCTTCGCGTACTGCACCGGGATGCGGCGCTGCGACTGTTCGACGAACACGACGAGCGCCACGACGACGACTCCGACCGCCAGGACGAGGAGGAAGACCTCGAAGCCCTTGGACTGCCAGATCGCCCACATCGAGGCGGGGAACGCGGCGGCGATCGAGGTGAAGATCAGGATCGACATGCCGTTGCCGATGCCGCGCTCGGTGACGAGCTCGGCGAACCACATGATGAGGCCCGTGCCGGCGGTGAGCGTGATGATCATGAGCAGCTGCGCCCACCACACGTCGTTCGTGAGCAGCTGCTCACAGGCCGGGATGCCGGTCGTTCCGAAGAGCTGTCCGCTGCGGGCCACCGTCACGAGGGTCGTCGACTGCAGCAGTGCGAGTGCGATCGTCAGGTAACGGGTGTACTGCGTGAGCTTCGCCTGGCCCGACTGGCCCTCCTTGTAGAGGGTCTCGAAGTGCGGGATCACGACGCGGAGCAGTTGGACGATGATCGTCGCGGTGATGTACGGCATGACGCCGAGCGCGAAGATCGAAAGCTGCAGCAGCGCGCCGCCCGAGAACAGGTTGACGAGCGAGAGCAGGCCTTCCGTGCCGGCGCTCTGTCGCAGACACTCCTGCACGTTGGGGAAGTCGACGAAGGGCGCCGGGATGTGGGCGCCGAGCCGATAGAGGGCGATGATCGCCAGGGTGAATGCGATCTTCCGACGAAGGTCGGGTGTACGGAAGACCCGCGCGATTGCGCTGAACAAGAGGCTGCCTCCAGAAGGGATGCCGGTACGCGTCACGGCGCACCGTCAACCAGAGTAACCCAGCGAGATTCCGTCGACGTTGCGAGGGGATGTGCGCCGGGGACGACAGCGGGGGTCGGAGACGAGACTCCGACCCCCGCCGGGGTACTACTTGACGGTTCCGCCCGCCGCGACGATCTTCTGCTCAGCCGAGCCGGAGACCTTGTCGACGGCCACGTTGAGCTTGACCGCGATGTCGCCGGCGCCGAGCACCTTGACCTTCTCGTTCTTGCGGACCGCACCCTTGGCGACGAGGTCGCCCACGGTGACGTCGCCGCCGGCCGGGTAGAGCTCGGCCAGCTTCTCGAGGTTCACGACCTGGTACTCGACGCGGAACGGGTTCTTGAACCCGCGCAGCTTCGGAGTGCGCATGTGCAGCGGCATCTGGCCACCCTCGAACCCGGCCTTGACCTGGTAGCGGGCCTTCTGGCCCTTGGTGCCACGGCCCGCGGTCTTGCCCTTCGAGCCCTCACCGCGACCCACGCGGGTCTTGGCGGTGTGGGCGCCGGGGACCGGACGCAGGTGGTGCACCTTGAGCACGCCGGGGCGCGAAGCAGGGGCGTCCTTCTTCACGGCGTCCTTCTTGGGAGCGGCCTTCGCCGCCTTCTCGGCTGCCGGCTTCTTGGCGGCGGCCTTCTTGGGCTCGGCGACCACGGTCGCCTCGTCCTTCTTGTTCTCGGCCTTCTCAGCCATCAGTCGATCTCCTCAACCTTCACGAGGTGCGCGACGGTCTTGACGTAGCCGCGCGTCTGCGCGTCGTCGGGACGGACGACGGAGTCGCCGATCCGCTTCAGACCGAGCGAACGCAGCGTGTCACGCTGGTTCTGCTTCTCGCTCACCTTGGACTTGACCTGGGTCACCTTCAGGCGCGATGCCATCAGACACCTGCCTTCGCAGCAGCCGCGGCCTCGGCCTCGGCGCGAACGAGACGAGCGGGGGCGACCTGATCGAACTCGAGACCGCGACGCGCGGCGACCGCACGGGGCTCCTCGAGCTGCTTCAGCGCCTCCACCGTCGCGTGGACGATGTTGATCGTGTTCGACGAACCGAGCGACTTCGACAGCACGTCGTGGATGCCGGCGCACTCGAGCACGGCGCGCACGGGACCACCCGCGATGACACCGGTACCGGCGGCGGCGGGACGCAGCAGCACGACACCGGCAGCCGCCTCACCCTGCACGGGGTGCGGGATCGTCGAGCCGACGCGGGGAACGCGGAAGAAGTTGCGCTTGGCCTCTTCGACACCCTTCGAGATGGCGAGGGGGACCTCACGGGCCTTGCCGTAGCCGACGCCCACGACGCCGTTGCCATCGCCCACGACGACGAGCGCCGTGAAGCTGAAGCGACGACCGCCCTTGACGACCTTCGACACGCGGTTGATCGTGACGACGCGCTCCAGGAACTGGCTCTTGTCTGCGTCACGCGCACCGCGGTCACGCGTCTGGCTGCGCTCGCGACCCCCGCGACGCGGCTCGCGCTCGCGCTCGGTCGGCGCCTCTGCGGCCGCAGCCGGCTCAGCGGTCGTGGTCACTTCGTTCTCCTTGATCTCACTCACAGGTTCAGACCTCCCTCACGGGCGCCGTCGGCGATCGCCGCGACACGGCCCGCGTAGCGGTTGCCACCGCGGTCGAACACAGCGTCCGAGACGCCGGCGGCCTTCGCACGCTCGGCGACGAGCTCGCCGACCTTGCGTGCCTTGGACGTCTTGTCGGCGTCAGAGGCGCGCAGGTCGACCTCGAGCGTCGAGGCGGACGCCACGGTGTGGCCCTTGCTGTCGTCGACGAGCTGCACGAAAACGTGGCGCGACGAACGCGTGACAACGAGGCGGGGACGCTCGGAAGTGCCGACGACCTTCTTGCGAAGGCGGGCGTGACGACGCGCGCGGGCGTCGGTCTTCGACTTCACAGCCATGCTTACTTACCAGCCTTTCCGGCCTTGCGCCGAACGACCTCGCCGGCGTAACGCACGCCCTTGCCCTTGTACGGCTCGGGCTTGCGGATCTTACGGATGTTCGCAGCCGCCTCGCCGACGGCCTGCTTGTCGATGCCGCTCACGGTGAGCTTGTTGTTGCCCTCGACCGTGAAGGTGATGCCTGCGGGCGGGGCGACCAGGACGGGGTGCGAGAAGCCGAGGGCGAACTCGACCGAGTCGCCCTTCTGCGCGACGCGGTAACCCGTGCCGACGACCTCGAGGCCCTTGGTGTAGCCCTGGGTGACACCGATGATGTTGTTGTTGATGAGGGTGCGCGTCAGGCCGTGCAGGGCACGCGACGCACGCTCGTCGTCGGGGCGGGTGACGAGCACCTGCGCCTCTTCGACCTTGACCTCGATGGGACGGGCCACGGCGAGCGACAGCTCGCCCTTGGGGCCCTTGACCGCGACATCCTGGCCGTCGACCGTGATGGTCACGCCGGCGGGGATGTCGATCGGGAGACGACCGATACGGGACATGTCAGATCACCACACGTAGGCGAGGACTTCCCCACCCACGCCCTTCTGCTCGGCCTGGCGGTCCGTGAGAAGACCGGAGGAGGTGGAGAGGATGGCGACGCCGAGGCCGCCGAGGACCTTGGGGATCTCGCTCGACTTCGCGTACACGCGGAGGCCGGGCTTGGAGACGCGCTTGATGCCGGCGATCGACCGCTCGCGGTTCGGGCCGTACTTGAGCGTCAGCGTGAGGGTCTGCCCGACGCGGGCGTCCTCGACGATCCACTCGGCGATGTAGCCCTCCTGCTTGAGGATCTCGGCGATGTGCGACTTGAGCTTGGAGCTCGGCAGCGACACGGAGTCGTGGTGCGCAGAGTTCGCGTTGCGCAGACGGGTCAGCAGATCTGCGACCGGGTCTGTCATTGTCATTGGTTGATTCCTTCGTTCATGAGGTTTCGGATGCCGTTACACGACAGGCGACCTTCTATGACTGGGCGATGTTCAGTTATGGGTGGACCCTCCGGCGAATGCGGGGACCTTGGGATCCCCGCACCCGCCGAAGCGTCACGCCTGGCCGTCGACCGCGCGGAACGGGAAGCCCAGGTGGCGCAGCAGCGCACGACCCTCGGCATCCGTCTTGGCGGTGGTGACGATGGTGATGTCGAAGCCGCGGACGCGATCGATCTTGTCCTGGTTGATCTCGTGGAAGACCGACTGCTCCTGGAGGCCGAACGTGTAGTTGCCGTGGCCGTCGAACTGCGCGCCCGAGAGGCCGCGGAAGTCGCGGATACGGGGCAGCGCGAGGTTCACGAGACGGTCGATGAACTCCCACGCGCGGTCGCCACGGAGGGTGACGTGCGCGCCGATGGGCTGACCCTCACGCAGCTTGAACTGCGCGATCGACTTGCGAGCCTTGGTCACGACCGGCTTCTGGCCGGTGATCTTGGTGAGGTCGTCGACCGCGCCATCGATCACCTTGCCGTCGCGAGCTGCCTCGCCGACACCGGTGTTCACGACGACCTTGACCAGTCCGGGGATCTGCATGACGTTCGCGTAGCCGAACTCTTCCTGCAGAGCCTTCTTGATCTCGCCGTTGTACTTCTGCTTCAGGCGGGGCTGGATCTTGCCAGCCTCCACGGCAGTGGGGGTGCTCATGTTCAGAGGTCCTTGCCTGACTTCTTCGCGTAGCGAACCCGGACGGTGCGCTTGACGCCGTCCTTGGTGCGCTCCTCGACACGGTGGCCGACACGCGTGGGCTTCTTCGACGAGGGGTCGACGAGAGCCACGTTGGAGATGTGGATGGGGGCTTCGAACGTCTCGATGCCACCCGTCTTGGTGCCGCGCTGGGTCTGGCCCACGCGGGTGTGCTTCGTGACGTAGTTCACGCCCTCGACGATGACGCGGTTCTGCTCGGTCAGGATCTCGAGGACCTTGCCCTGCTTGCCGCGGTCTCCGCCGCGCTCGGGCTTGGCGCCCGCGATGACCTGAACCAGGTCACCCTTCTTGATCTTCGCCATGACTAAATGACCTCCGGCGCCAGCGAGACGATCTTCATGAACTTCTTGTCACGAAGCTCGCGACCGACCGGTCCGAAGATGCGGGTGCCACGGGGCTCCCCGTCGTTCTTCAGGATGACGGCGGCGTTCTCGTCGAACTTGATGTACGAGCCGTCGGGACGGCGCGTCTCCTTCTTGGTGCGGACGACGACAGCCTTGACGACGTCGCCCTTCTTGACGTTTCCGCCGGGGATCGCGTCCTTGACCGTGGCGACGATGACGTCGCCCAGGCCGGCGTAGCGCCGGTTGGAGCCGCCGAGCACGCGGATCGTGAGCAGCTCCTTGGCGCCGGTGTTGTCGGCGACCTTGAGGCGGGATTCGTTCTGAATCACTTCTTACTCCTTGGGTTCCAAGCGAGCCCGAGGGCTTACTTGGCCTTCTCGAGGATCTCGACCAGGCGCCAGCGCTTGGTGGCGCTGAGCGGACGGGTCTCGTTGATGAGGACGAGGTCGCCGATGCCGGCGGTGTTGCCCTCGTCGTGCGCCTTGACCTTCGACGTGCGACGGATGACCTTGCCGTAGAGGGGGTGCTTAACGCGGTCCTCGACCTCGACGACGATCGTCTTGTCCATCTTGTCGCTCACGACGTAGCCACGACGCGACTTGCGGTAGCCACGCGCATCGGCGTCGCGCACGTCGTGCGCTGCCGACTCGTGACCCGCAGCCGCGACGACCTCGACGGCCTCAGCCTTCGGAGCCGCCTTCTTGGCGGGAGCCTTCTTCTCGGTGGTCTCAGCCATCACTCGGCCTCTTCCTTCACGGCCTCGTCAGCGGCATCCGCCTTCTTGGCCTTCGTCTTCTTCGCCTTCGTCGCGACCTCGACGGGCGCGGGCGTGGCACGGATGCCCAGCTCGCGCTCACGGATCACGGTGTAGAGCCGCGCGATGTCGCGCTTGACCGCACGGATGCGGCCGTGGCTCTCGAGCTGGCCGGTGGCCGACTGGAAGCGCAGGTTGAACAGCTCTTCCTTGGCCTTGCGCAGCTCCTCGACGAGGCGCTGGTCTTCGAACGTGTCGAGCTCGCTCGGGGCGAGCTGCTTGGTGCCGATCGCCATTACGCGTCGCCCTCCTCGCGCTTGATGATGCGTGCCTTGAGAGGCAGCTTGTGGATGGCACGGGTCAGGGCCTCACGAGCGAGTTCCTCGTTGACGCCGGCGACCTCGAAGAGGACGCGACCCGGCTTGACGTTCGCGACCCACCACTCGGGTGAGCCCTTGCCCGAACCCATGCGGGTTTCAGCGGGCTTCTTGGTGAGCGGACGGTCGGGGTAGATGTTGATCCACACCTTTCCACCACGCTTGATGTGACGCGTCATGGCGATACGAGCGGACTCGATCTGACGGTTGGTCACGTAAGCGGGCGTGAGGGCCTGGATGCCGAACTCGCCGAAGCTGACCTTCGTGCCGCCGGTCGCCTGACCGGAACGGCCCGGGTGGTGCTGCTTGCGGTGCTTGACCTTACGAGGGATGAGCATTACGCCGACGCTCCTTCTGCCACGGGGGCCTCGTTGCGCGGGCCACGACGACGGTCGCCGCCACGGTCATCGCGACCGCGGGGTGCCTTCGGAGCGTTGGCCTGCTCGCGTGCGAGCTCCTTGTTGGTGAGATCGCCCTTGTAGATCCACACCTTCACGCCGATGCGGCCGAAGGTGGTCTTGGCCTCGTAGAAGCCGTAGTCGATGTTCGCGCGCAGCGTGTGCAGCGGCACACGACCCTCGCGGTAGAACTCCGAGCGGCTCATCTCGGCGCCGCCGAGGCGGCCGGAGACCTGGATGCGGACACCCTTGGCGCCTGCGCGCTGTGCGCCCTGCAGACCCTTGCGCATCGCGCGGCGGAACGCCACACGAGCCGAGAGCTGCTCGGCGACACCCTGAGCGACGAGCTGGGCGTCGGCCTCGGGGTTCTTGACCTCGAGGATGTTGAGCTGGATCTGCTTGCCGGTGAGCTTCTCGAGGTCGGCGCGGATGCGCTCGGCCTCGGCGCCGCGGCGGCCGATCACGATGCCCGGACGAGCCGTGTGGATGTCGACGCGGACGCGGTCACGCGTGCGCTCGATCTCGATGCGGCTCACACCTGCGCGGTCGAGGTTCGACTGCAGGAGCTTGCGGATACGGATGTCCTCGGCGACGTAGTCGGCGTAGCGCTGGCCCGGCTTCGTCGAGTCCGAGAACCACCGCGACACGTGGTCGGTGGTGATGCCGAGGCGGAAGCCGTACGGGTTTACCTTCTGTCCCATTACTTGCTCGCCTTCTTGGTCTTGGCAGCCGGGACCGTCTCGGCGACCTCAGGGGTCGCGAGGACGATCGTGATGTGGCTGGTGCGCTTCTTGATCTGGAACGCGCGACCCTGGGCGCGGGGCTGGAAACGCTTGAGCGTCGTCCCCTCGTCCACGAAGGCGTTCTTGACGAACAGGTCCTGCTCGTCCAGGTACTCGTTGACCTGGTCGGCCTTGACCCGCGCGTTGGCGATCGCCGAAGCCACGAGCTTGTAGATCGGCTCGCTCGCGCTCTGCGGCGCGAACTTCAGGATGGCCAGGGCCTCCTGAGCCTGCTTGCCCTTGATGAGGGCGACGACACGACGAGCCTTCTGAGGGGTCACGCGGATGTGTCGCACGCGTGCGATGGACTCCACCATTTCTCTCTCCTCCTCAGTCGCCTTAGCGGCGACGGCCCTTCTTGTCGTCCTTCACGTGGCCGCGGAAGGTGCGGGTGGGCGCGAACTCGCCCAGTTTGTGGCCGACCATGGTCTCGGTCACGAACACGGGGATGTGCTTGCGACCGTCGTGGACGGCGATCGTGTGCCCGAGCATCGCGGGGATGATCATCGAGCGACGCGACCAGGTCTTGATGACGTTCTTGGTGCCGGCTTCGTTCTGGACGACGACCTTGCGAAGCAGGTGCTCGTCGACGAAGGGGCCCTTCTTAAGGCTGCGAGGCATATTCCTCTACTCCTACTTGCGCTTCTTGCCGGCGTTGCGACGACGGACGATGTACTTGTCGCTTTCCTTGTTGGCGTGACGGGTGCGACCCTCAGCCTGGCCCCAAGGAGTGACGGGGTGACGTCCACCGGAGGTCTTGCCCTCACCACCACCGTGCGGGTGGTCGACCGGGTTCATCGCGACACCGCGGACGGTCGGGCGGATGCCCTTCCAGCGGTTGCGGCCGGCCTTGCCCCAGTTGATGTTCGACTGCTCGGCGTTGCCGACCTCGCCGATCGTGGCGCGGCAGCGCGCGTCGACGTTGCGGATCTCGCCCGAGGGGAGACGCAGCTGCGCGTAGGGGCCGTCCTTGGCGACGAGACGCACCGAAGTGCCCGCCGAGCGAGCCAGCTTCGCGCCGCCGCCGGGGCGGAGCTCGATCGCGTGGATCACGGTACCGGTGGGGATGTTCTTCAGCGGCAGGTTGTTGCCCGGCTTGATGTCGGCCGAGGGGCCCGACTCGACGATGTCGCCCTGCGCCAGCTTGTTCGGCGCGATGATGTAGCGCTTCTCGCCGTCGAAGTAGTGCAGGAGCGCGATGCGCGCGGTGCGGTTGGGGTCGTACTCGATGTGAGCGACCTTGGCGTTGACGCCGTCCTTGTCATTGCGACGGAAGTCGATGACGCGGTACTGGCGCTTGTGGCCACCGCCGATGTGGCGAGTGGTGATGCGGCCCTGGTTGTTGCGGCCACCGGTCTTGCTGAGCGGGCGGAGGAGCGACTTCTCCGGCGTCGATCGGGTGATCTCGGCGAAGTCGGCCACCGACGAGCCGCGGCGACCCGGGGTCGTGGGCTTGTACTTGCGAATAGCCATAGTTCTCTAGTCCTCTGTCCCGACCGTCAGCCGACTGCCGTGAAGATGTCGATGGTGCCCGACTTGAGCGTCACGATGGCGCGCTTGGTGTCCTTGCGCTTTCCCGTGCCGAAGCGGGTGCGACGGGTCTTGCCGACGCGGTTGATCGTGTTGACCGCAGCGACCTTGACGCCGAAGATCTTCTCGATCGCGAGCTTGATCTCGGTCTTCGAGGCGCGGGGGTCCACGAGGAACGTGTACTTGCCCTCGTCGATGAGCCCGTAGCTCTTCTCGGAGACGACCGGCTTCAGGATGATGTCGCGCGGGTCCTTGTTGACGGCGATGTTCACGGTGCTCATGCCGAGACCTCCTCGGTTGCCGACTTCGACGCGACGAAGGCGTCGTAGGCGGCCTTGGTGAAGACGATGTCGTTCGAGACGAGCACGTCGTAGGCGTTCAGCTGGTCGAAGGGCAGCACGTGGACGTACGCGAGGTTGCGCACGCTCTTGATCGTGAGCTCATCGGCCCGCTCGATGACGACGAGCACGTTCTTCGTCGGGGCGAGCTCGCCGAGGACCGCGGCAGCGGCCTTCGTCGAGGGAGCACCCTCGATCGCGAACGAGTCGACGATGTGCAGGCGGTCGCCGCGGGCGCGGTCGCTGAGTGCTCCGAGGAGCGCTGCGGCGACCATCTTCTTGGGCGTGCGCTGCGAGTAGTCGCGCGGCTTGGGGCCGTGCACGATGCCACCGCCGGTCATGTGCGGCGCGCGGATCGAGCCCTGACGGGCGTTACCGGTGCCCTTCTGCTTGAAGGGCTTGCGGCCGGCGCCGGAGACCTCGCCACGACGCTTTGTCGAGTGCGTGCCCTGGCGAGCCGCCGCGAGCTGCGCGACGACGACCTGGTGGATGAGCGGGATGTTCGTCTTGACGTCGAAGAGAGCGGCGGGAAGCTCCACGGAGCCTGCCTTCTTGCCGTCTGCCTTGCGCACGTCGAGCGCGAGAGTCGAGTCAGCCATGGATATCAGGCACCCTTCACTGCGTTGCGGACGTAGACGATGCGGCCGCGCGCGCCGGGGACGGCGCCCTTGACGAGCAGCAGACCCTTCTCGGCGTCGACGGCGTGCACCGTGAGGTTGAGGACGGTCACGCGCTCGCCACCCATACGGCCGGCCATGCGCATGCCCTTGAAGACGCGGCTGGGCGTCGACGAAGCGCCGATCGAGCCGGGCTTGCGGTGGTTGCGGTGCGCACCGTGCGAAGCGGAGACACCCTTGAAGTTGTGACGCTTCATGACACCCGCGAAGCCCTTGCCCTTGCTCGTGCCGACGACGTCGACGAGCTGGCCCGCCTCGAACGTGGCGTCGACCGTGAGCTCCTGGCCGAGCGAGTAGTCGGCGGCGTCAGCGGTGCGGACCTCGGTGAGGTGGCGGCGGGGGGTCACGCCGGCAGCCTCGAAGTGGGCCGTCAGCGGCTGGTTGACCTTGCGGGGGTCGATCTTGCCGTACGCGATCTGGACGGCCTTGTAGCCGTCCTTCTCGGGCGTGCGAACCTGGGTGACCACGTTCGGGGCAATCTCGATGACGGTGACGGGAACGAGCTTGCCGTTCTCGTTCCAGACCTGGGTCATGCCGAGCTTGGTGCCCAGCAGGCCCTTCGAAACCTTGTTGTTGATGTCAGCCATGTCGGACCTCAGAGCTTGATCTCGATGTTGACATCGGCCGGCAGGTCGAGACGCATCAGCGAGTCGACGGCCTTGGGCGTCGGGTCGATGATGTCGATGAGGCGCTTGTGGGTGCGCATCTCGAAGTGCTCGCGGCTGTCCTTGTACTTGTGGGGCGACCGGATGACGCACACGACGTTCTTCTCGGTCGGAAGGGGCACGGGGCCGACGACGGTCGCACCGGCACGGGTCACGGTGTCGACGATCTTGCGCGCCGAGCTGTCGAGGCCGGCGTGGTCGTACGACTTCAGGCGAATGCGGATCTTCTGTCCCGCCATTGTCTGCTCACTCTCTTTCCGCGTCTTACCGGCCCGGGCTCCCCGGGGGCATTGGACGCACGGTGACGCTTGCGCGCCACGGCACTTGCTCCGGCTCTCACCGGGATGCTGCACCGCTGTTCTCGTGTCAAACCGGAGGCCTCGGCATCCGGCTCCCCCTCGCACGCACGCGTGTGGCCGGATCCCGGTCTCCCGGTTCCCGACCTTGTCGAGGAAGGATGTTCTGTTCTGCTGCCCGCGGCCTAGGTCTCTGCGCTTTCGCGCCGCCTATGCACTGCCCTGGCAGTGATCCGACGCACGCCAAAAGGGGCATCGGAATGTGGAACTTCCCTAGTCTACGGGTCGCCCGGGCGTGTCGCAAACCCGGGCGTGTCGCGGTCGGCTATGCAGGGCGCCTTCACAGGCACGGGATGCCGCGGCCCGCCATTCATGTCGGTCCGCGGCATCCCGGTCATGCCGAAGGGGGCGGCCACGCTCACGCGTGACCGCCCCCTTCGGACTGCAGATCGTCAGGCCCTGGCGCGGCGCTTCGCGCTGATGACCGTGATCGTGACGCCCGCGGCGAGCGCGAGAGCGCCGAGTCCGACGGCTCCCAGCGAGAACGCGCCACCGGTCACGGCGAGCGTCTCAGGGGCGCTCGGATCGGTCGGGTCCTCGGGCACGTCGGTGGTGAACAGCGACGGGCTCGCGCACAGCGCGGTCGCCTGCGGGTACTCCACCGTCGTCTCGTAGGTCGGGTTGACCTCGAACACGATCGTGACTCCGGCGCGGGTCCAGCGGTAGTTGCCGTCCGTCTCGACGTACTCACCGTCCACGAGCGCCCAGCCCGGCCACATCTTCGGCTCGTCGGCGGACGCACCCGGCCACAGGAGCGTGCCTTGAAGCGGCTGGTTCTCGACGACGTAGTCCTCGCCGTCCGGGTTCACGAAGGTGATCGTGACGGGGTCGGCGCCTGCGACGAAGCCCTCCGGCAGCGTCAGGTCGTAGCCGAGGTAGGGGACGTCGCCGACGCACTGCGACTGGATGTCACCGGGAACGAGGGGGCACGTGCCGATCTCGGACTGCGTCAGTTCGCGCTCGCGCGTCTCGAGGGCGACGGAGGACTTGCCCGTCGGCAGGCCCTGCTCGTCGAACTCGAACACCGTCGTCGTGATCTCGCGCGTCTGGATGACCGTCGTGTCACCGCACGCCCACACGCCGTCGGCCCACTCGCCGTACTCGACGGTCGTGTCGGGCGGGCAGGTCGCGAGCTCGCCCGCTGTCAGCGCGCGCGTCGCGGAGGCTGTCGTCACGACAGGCTCCTCGTCGACCCAGGCAGCGAGGGACTCCTCCCACCGGGAGGAGATCGTCGTCGTGGTGGTGGTGATCTCGGCGATTTCGCTCTCGCAGTCGAACTCGGTGACGACCTTCGTGGTCACCTTCGGGTCCGGATGCTCGGACTCGTCGCACGATGCGGTGAGCTTCTCGAGGTTAGGCACGACCCACACCGGGACGAAGCCCTCGGCGAAGGCGGCGCCCGCGCGCGGAGTGGCCGTCCATGTCGTCGCCTTGGTGACCTCGTCGACGAGGGACGACCAGTCGACGTCGTTGGTCTTGGTCACCGCGCCCGCCGTATAGCAGTCGGGCAGCGTCCATTCGAGCATCGGCGTGACGATCGTCGGCGTCGTCTCGGGCGCGTCTCCTGCGCACACGATCCAGTGCGACACGGCTGCCTGCGGACCGCCGTTCGCCCGCGGCGACGCATAGGGCGTGCCCACGGCGGGGTCCTCGACGACGTTGTTGCTCGTCGCGGCCTTGACGACCAGGACGACCCAGACCTTGCCTGCCGGCGGAGCCGACAGCGTCACCGTCTTGCTTCCATCGGTCACGGTCCCGTAAGCGGCCGCATCCTTGAAGCACTCGACGTCGAACGCGGCGTACCGGGCCTCCCAGTAGTCCGTCCCGTTGCCCTTCGCGGTCGAGGGCTCGATGGTCCCGACGGTCCCGAGCAGCGGCTCGGTCGCCGAGGCACTCGTGGCCACGAGCGGTGCGACGACGAGTGCGGCGGCAGCCGCCACACTCGCGATGGCCGTGAAAAATCGCTTGCGCACGGTCGGCACAGCGTCCCCAAACTCGGCGCGAACAGCGCCGTCTCCCAGCGGCGCACAGGCGTGCGCCGTCTCTTCCCAGTGGTGCACGGGCGCGCACCACGATGGCCGGTGACTCGAGGTCACCGCGTGCGGATCCCAGATCCGCACAATTCCCCAGACCCGTCGCTCGGGTGGCGACGGACTCACGGGCGCGAGGCCCGCGGGGGAAACAGTACCGGGAGGATCGGACACGACACGAATCGACCCCTTCCGCAACCCGGGATCGTTACCGAAACGCCGAGAAACCCCTCGGCGCGGGCTCGCCGAGGGGTTCTGGTCACTGCTCGGCGCCGGGATCTCCGCATTCGGGAGTCATCGATCCCGTCGGCGGTCGCCGCTCGAAGCGGCCCGTGCGGCTGGACCGCCGAGCGAGTGAGGAAGAGCGGGCTCTCAGGAGGGCGACCCGCTCTCCCCGTTCTCAGAGCTTGGCCTTCGCCTCTCCGCGCCGGCGGCGCATCACCACGAGGGCCAGCGTGCCGCCCAGGAGCGCGAGGAGACCCATCGCCGCGAGCGTCCACATCGGCGCACCGCCCGTGACGGGCAGCGACGAGAGCGTCACTACCGCGTCGTCTGCGTCGCGGCCGGTGTCGTCCGGGTCACCGAACGTGTGGTAGTCCACGACGCCGAGGTTGGTGATCACGCTTGATGTCGAGTTCGCAGCCACGGTGGCAGCCAGCCTGATCGTCGGCGCGCTCGAGGGTGCCTCGTTCGCGCCCGCAGGCTGCAGCTCGCCGAACAGTTCACACGTGAGCAGACCACCGAAGCCGCCGGCATCCTCCCCTGTGACGTCACACATGGTCCAGTTCGGGTAGACGTTGCTGTCGCCCTCGCCCTCCCACGTGATGTCGGTGATCTTGATGTCGCTCGGGATCTTGTCCGTCACGACGACCCCCGCCGCCGCCGAGTCGTCGCTCACGTTGGCGACCGCGAGGTCGTATGTGAAGGACTTGCCTGGGTCGGTCTTCTCGACGCTCGCCGTCTTCTCGATCTGCACGTCGGAGTGCCGTGCGACGAAGCACTCGGGCGATGCCGGGGGGTACGCCACGGCGAACGTCATCTCCGGATTGACGCTCAGCGTAACCTGCGAGTTGAATCGCCAGGCGTAGTCCAGCTCGCTCGGGTCGAGGATCAGGCCGTTGAACACGAAGGCCAGCGGACCGTTGATCGCCTCGTCCGGCGTGTACTCCAGGCCGTCCTCGGGGTTGATGAAGCCCCCGTTGGGACCGTGGTCGGCCGCCGTCAGCGGACGCCACCCGGGGTAGTCGACCGCGACCCCGGAGGGCGTGAAGAACGCCCCCGGCCACGGAATCACGCCGCTCCACTCCGCACCCACCTGCTCGCCGTCCTCACCCTCGGTGATGACGACCTCCGACGGGTCCGAATCCGGGCTCGGCGGCACGGGGACCCAGGTCAGGGTTCCGGGCAGATCCGCCACGAGCGACGACTTGCGCAGCACCCAGCCGAGGAGCGGCGCGTCACTGAGGCACGTCGCGTAGATCGCGGCGCTGATGTCACGCGTGAACACCGTCTCGTCGTCGCAGTGGTTCGCGTCGTCGTCCGTGTCGAGAGCCGAGACCACACACGCCTCGTTGTCGATCTGCTCGAGCGGGTCTGGAATCTCCGGCTGCTCCGCCGGGAACTCCGGCACCTCTCCGACGGGCGCAGGCAGGAACCTCACGTGCACCGTCACCTCGACGACCTCGCCCGGCGCAAGCGCATCGTCGATCGTGAAGTCAACGAGGTTCCCGGAGAATCCGGCCTCCGGCGTGATGGTGTGGCCGCCGACCGTGACGCCGAGGATCTCGAGCCGCTCGTGGATCGGGTCGGTGACGCGCACCTCCGTCGCCGCGCGCGTGCTCCAGTTCGTCACCTCGAGGATGTAGTCGAACTCGGTGTCCGTGTCGACCGACTCGAGCGGCTCCCCCGTCTCGGGGTCGTCCGGAAGCAGTGCGGTCTTCTCGATGCCCACGTCGTCGAACTGCACTGTCGTGCAGCCGGCATCCGTGACGGGGTCGGCGCCGAAGTCGATCGTCGCGGAGTTGAACAGGACGATGCCGGTCTCGGGCACATCAGCGCAGTCGCCGACGTCCGCAGGATCGGGCGCATCGGTGACCTGCACCGTCGTCCAGATCCGGTAGGTGTGTACGCTGTCCGCACCCTCGCCGGGCTGTTCGACGGTGCCGCTGACGATCACCCACTCGGGGTCGCCGTAGCTCCAGCTGTCGTCGGTCGGGTCGGGGGTCCCGGCGCCGTCCGCTTCAGCGTGCCACGTCTCCCCCTCCACGAGCTCGACGCCGTCGGGCAGCGCCGCCGGAGTATCCGTCAGCACGTACCCGGCGCCCACAGCGGGATCCTGGATCGTGCCGTCGTGGTCGACATTGACGACATAGCTGACAGTCCAGCTGGCATCCTCCTCGTCCTGCACCGCCGGCAGACCGTGCTTCTCGATCTCCGGGAACGCCGGCTCGGCGCAGTCCTCGTCCGTGATCGTCTGACCCAAGGACGTCAGTTCGACGGTGTTGAGGAAGCCGCCCGCCTCGCCCTCGACGCAGCTGGTCGAGCCCGCGTCGATCGCAGCCTGGGGCACGTTCGCGTGGACGGTGACGGTGTACACGTGCGTGTCCCCGTCCTCGATCTGCCGATCGGTCGCGAGGTCTGCGGTCCAGTCGGAGTCGTCGAAGTCCCCTGCGTCGCCGGGGGCGCCGCCGGGGCCCTCCCACGAAGCATCCGTCACCTCGATGTCATCGCCGAAGTCCAGCGCGTCCTCGAGCGAGTACTCCGAGTTCTCCCCCGTCTCGTTCCCGGGCAGGTTCACGACGATGTCGTACGTGATCGTCCATTCTCCGGTCTCGGGGTCCTGGACCGCCGAGGTCACCGTCTTGTCGAGGGTCGGGTAGACGGCCTGCACGACCGGGATGCACGCGTCGTCGGAGAGCGGGATCCCGCCCACCGTCATCGTCGCCGAGTTGTAGAAGCCCTCATCCGACTGCGCCTGGACGCACTCGCCGTGTGTCGACGGGAACGTCGCGACATCCACCTCCCACGTCACGAGGTACCGGTGGACGTCACCGGCCGAGATCGCGACGCTCGGGAGGATGTTGTTGCCGAGGATGTTCAGCAGCGGGAATGCCGCCAGCGGCTGGTTCAGGCCGTTCACGCGCTGAGCCGTTCCCGCGCCCACCGTGACGCCCCCCGGGAAGCCCGGGAAGTCGTCGAGCCGATAAGTGTCGTCGTAGCCGTTCGGCGTGACCGTGATGAGGTATGCCACCCGCCACTTCGACGCGTCATCGGAATCCTGCAGGGCCCCGATGGCCGTCTTGGTGATCGTCGGCAGCGCCGGCTCGGCGCAGTCGTCAGCGGTCAGAGGTACACCGGCGGCCGTCACGGTCGCGGTGTTGAGGAAGCCGCCTGCCTCGAGCGATCCCTCGGGCTGGCAATCGATCGTCTCGCCGGCGAAGTCTGCGAGCTCGACCTGTGCGAGGACCGTCACTGTGTAGTGGTGGCTGCTGTTCGCCACGAGGGGGTAGTCCGTCGCGAGTGTCGCCGTTCCGGCGGGCAGGGCGAACGAGCCGCCGCCCGTCGGGCCGGACCATGAAGACGCCGGAAGGACCGTGATGTCGCCGCCGAACTCGATGTCGTCCGTCAGGCTGTAGTTCGCGGTCAGCGCCGTCGAGTTCTTCACCTCGATGTCGTAGACGACCTGCCAGAGGCCGCCGACCAGGTGGTCGACATCTGTGACCGTCTTCGTGATCGAGACGCGCGGCGGCGTGATCTCCACGCACGCGTCGTCGTCGTCGCTCGCGGCGCCCGATGTCACGGTGGCCTCGTTGACGAGTCCACCCTGCTCGTCGCAGTCGCCCAGGGCTCCCGCACCCGCACTCGGGTCGAGCACGCCGGTCACGGTGTAGGTGTAGTGCGAGCCCGCCGGGATCGAGCCGGCGAAGAGCTGCCGCTCACCGGGCGCCAGATTGACGTCGAGGGCGGGTGTTCCCGCGCCGCTCGTGACGTGCCACGTGCCGCCGACCAGCGACCAGTTCGCCGGAGCGACCGGAAGCGCATCCTCGACCACCGTGTAGACCGCCGGGTCGCCGTCAGCCGCCGAGCCCGTCGTCGTCACGTCGATCGTGTAGCCGATCGTCCAGTTGCCGGTGGCCGGGTCCTGCGTCGGCGTCGCCGCCGACTTCACGACACTGGGGAACTCGGGCTCATCGCACGCCGTCTGCTCGGCCGGGACGCGCCCGATCGTCAGCAGGGCGGAGTTCAGGAAGCCCGTCCCCTCTTCGCCCGGCTGCAGGACGCAGTCCTGCCATGTGTCCTGAGCGCCGGGGAAAGTTGCGACCGTCGCGTGTGCGGTGACCCAGTAGGTGTGGGTCCCCGCCGCCGTGGTCAGCTGGACGTCGTTCGCGAGGATCGTCGACCACTCGGTGTCGAACGGGACCGGGACCGCGTCGGACGGACCCGTCCACGAGGCATCCTGAACCTCGACGCCGTCGCCGAACTGCAGCGAGTCGTCCAGGTCGTAGGTCAGCGTCGAGGCGACCGACGTGTTCGTCACGACGATCTTGTAGACGATCGTCCAGACCCCGTTGGAGTCCTGCGAGACGCTGTCGACCGTCTTGACGTGCGTGCCCGATGCCGGAATCGCGGTGTTCGTTATCTCGCACGTGACATTCGCCGCGAGCGGGAGCGTGACGGTGCTGCCGGCGAGGACACCCGCGGTGTCGCACGACCACGAGCCGGCGGTGTAGCCCGCGGGGCCGTTCTCGGTGAGCGCGTATCCCGCGCCCGCCTTGACGTCCTGCGTCGATGTCGTCGCCTGAGCCGCCGTGCCGCTCGTCGCGGAGGTCCAGGCCGTGGGCCCGGTCGCCGTGAGCGTCCAGTCCGTCGCGCCACTGACGCCGCCGCCCGTGGTGACGACCTTCTTGACGAGCGTCAGCTTCGGCGCGACGTCGTCGTTAGTGAAGGTGCAGACGACGTGGGATGCCGCGGCCACGGTGACGGTCGCGGGCTTGCCCGCAGCGGCGGCCGTGAAGATGCCGCCCGCGCACTCGAGCCCCGTCTGGAGGTAGCCCGCAGGGCCGCCCGTCTCGGTGAGCTCGTACGTGCCGACCGGAACGAAGGCGTCGGTTACCGCCGGGGAGCCTTCGACGCCCGATGCCGTCACGATCCCCGTCGCGTTGAGCGTCCACGCCGTGTCGGCCGCGGTGCCGCCGTCGTTCTTGACGACCGTCTTGAGCAGCGTGATCTGGCCGCGGCTGTTCGAGTTCGTGAACGTGCAGACGATGTCGCCCGCACCCGACGTGACGGTGATCTCGAAGCCCGTGCCCGTGCCCGTGCCCGGTGCGACGACCCCGCCCGGCATGCACGAGTAGCTCGAGTCGTACATGCTGCCGCTCTTGGCGTCGAGCACCTCGTCGAGGTCGATGACCTCGCCGATCCGGACGCTCGCCGTCGCGAACTTCAGGGGGTCGACCCACGAGCCCGCCTGGCCGTTGGCGGTGCTCACGACACCCGGGCCGCCGTCGATCGACAGCGTCGCGGTGTCGCCCTGGATCGCGTCGACCCACTGCTTCTGGAGCTTGACGGTGCGCTCGCGCGCCGTGTTCTGGAAGGTGCAGGTGATGTCCACCGCTGCCTTGAAGGGCGGGACCGCGGCACCGTCGACGTACGTGCCCTCAGGACCGCACTTCCACTCCGCGTCGTAGACGCCCGTGTTGCCGGCCGTCGGGGTCTCGGAGATCGAGACCATCTCGCCGATGCGGACCGGCTTGACCACCACATTCGTGTCGAGCTGGTTCGTCGTGCCGGCATCCGATCCGCCCGTCGTGCCGTTCACGTCGACCGTGACGTCGTCTCCGACGAAGGCGCCTGCCCACTGCTTGTCGACGGTCACGGTGATCTTCTTCGCCGTGTTCGTCACGGTGCAGCTGATGCCGCCTGCGCCGACGGTGAGCTCAGCCGTCGTGAGTGCGTTCGCGCCAGGGGTGGCGCCGCCCGTGCAGACCCAGCTGGTCGAGTAGGCGCCGGTGTTCTGCGAGTCGAACGCCTCGGAGAGGACGACCTTGTCGCCGACGCGGACGACCGCCGAGATCGTCTTGTCGGGCACGTCGCTCGCCGTCGACGTTCCGGCGGTCATCGTCTGCGCACCACGCTCGATCTTGAGGCCGGCCTGATCCGCGGCGAACGCGTCGACCCAGTGCTTCGTGAGCGACACCGTCACGGTGTCGGCCGTGTTCGTGTACGTGCACGTCACGTCGAAGGTAGGAACGGTGAGCGTGTGGCTGCGGTTGCTGCCCGTGAACGACGCCCCGGGCGTGCACGTGAGGACGGAGCCGTACGTCCCCGCGTTCGCCGGATTCAGAGTCTCCGACAGTGCGACGGTGTCGCCCTCGCGGATGCTCCGAGTGACCGCGTTCGCGCTGTCTGTGAACGGCGATACCGCGCTCGCGGTCGACTCGTCGGTCGTGCCGCCGAGGCTGATCGTCGCCTTGTCGTCCTGGAGCGCGTCGACCCACTTCTTCACGAGTGTGACGTCGTGCTTGACTGCCTCGTTCGTGTAGGTGCACACGACGTCACCGCCGGGGGCGGTGAAGGTCGCGGTGCGGCCGTCGACATTCTCGGCGACGCCGGTGCAGTCCACCGTCGTCGTGTAGGTGCCGGTGTTGTCGCCGAGCGTCTCGACGACGGTCACCGGCTCGCCGACGCGGACGGTCCTGACCACGACGTTCGGCATGGTCTGGAGCGCACTGCCGTTCGCGATCGCGACGCCGCCCTGTCCGTTGATCGAGAGGTTTGCGGAGTCGTTCGCGAACGCGTCCTTCCAGATCTTCCCGACCGAGACGTCGATCGTCTTGGCGGTGTTCGTGATGGTGCAGGTCACCGAGCCGGCGACGGTGATCTCAGGGATGCTGCGCCCCGAGCCGCTCGTGCCGTTGTCGCACGACCAGGTCGAGGTGTAGCGACCGGTGTTGTCGGCGTCGACGATCGACTCCGACAGAGTCACCTTCTGCCCGACGTTGACCGTCACCTGCGAGAACGTGTCGTCGACTCCGTCGACGCCCGAGGCGACCGACAGGTCGGAATCGGCGGCGGCGCCGGAGATGGCGAGGTGCGCCTCGTCATCCTTGAACGCGCCGACCCAGTTCTTCTGAAGCTTCACGGTCGCCCGCTGGCCCGTGTTGGTGAAGGTGCACGTGACGTTCTGGTTGGGCACCTTCAAGGCGAACGAGAGCGTCGTTCCGCTCGTCTGCGCCTGGTCGGTGCAGGAGTAGGACGTGCCGTACGAACCGACGTTGCCATTGCCGGCGAGCGTCTCGGACAGGGTCACGGTGTCACCGACGCGCACCGTGACGGTCGCGACATTGGTGTTGTCGACGAGGTTCGGCTGCGTCGCGATCGAGGTCTTCGGGTTCGTCGCGCTCGCGGTCGGACCCGCGTTCAGCACGGCTTTGTCGCCGGCGACGGCGTCGATCCACGTCTTCTTGACCGTGATCGTGCGCTCGACTGCGGTGTTCGTGAACGTGCACTGCACGCCCGCCTTCGACGCAGGGTAGGCCGGCACGACGATAGAGCCCGCGAGACCCGTGTTGCCCGAGACCGCGGCGCCGACGCACGTGAGGACGGAGGTGTAGGTGCCCGTGTTCGCTCCGCCGAGCACCTCGGCGAGGCTGAGGCCCGCGCCCGGCGCGACACTCACGGTGACGACGGGGCCGTCGACGGGAGCGGTGGAGGTGGCAGTGCCCGAGGCGGCGCCGCTGATCGACAGATCGGCCTTGTCGCCCGTGAACGCGTTCACCCAGTCCTTCGTGAGGGTGACGGTCGCGTACGGGATGTTGACGAAGGCCGTGGAGATCGCGGGCGCCTGCGACGCCTGCGAGATCGTGAAGGTTCGCGTCTGCGAGGCGTTCAGAATGTAGCCCGTCGGTGCCGCAGTCTCGGTCACCGAGTAGGAGCCGGTCGGGAGGTTCACGACCTTGATCTGCCCCGCGACGGGATCAGCGTCGTTGAGGCCGTTGTCGGCGACGGTCTTCGGGAACCCGCTCGCCCACGGCGCGGCGGCGGCAGCGCCGCCCGTCGCCGAGAGCTGGAAGGTCGCGCCGCCCAGGAGCTGGCCGTCGCCGTCGTGCTTGAGCCAAGTCGCCTCGCCGAGCGGATCCTTGAACGTCACCGTCTTGGACTCCGCGGTCGCGCCGAACGTCACGTCCTCCGTGACATCGGCGGGCAGCAGGTATCCGACCGGCGCCTTCGTCTCGGTGATCGTGTAGGTCTTGCTCGGCTGTACGTTCCCGCTGAACACGATCTTGCCGGTCGCGTCGCTCGTGCCCGTGGTCGAGCCTGTGCCCGTGGCAGGGTTCGGCGCGATCGTGAACTCTGCGCCCGCGAGCGGGGTGCCGGCCATGTCGGTCTTGAGGATCGTCAGCGTCGAACACGTCGAGGGGACGTTGAGGTTGACGGGCGCGATCCAGTCGGCGAGCGACGACGTGTCCTCAGGCGACGAGCTCGAGCGCACGTTGAGCACGCCGTAATTCCCGCTGCATCCCGTGTCGCCGAAGAGCGCCGTCAGGTCGATCGCCATCTCGGCGAACTCACCCGTCGCCAGGGCGGCCCCGGAGAGATTCGTCGTGCCGGCCTGGTTCACCTGACCGACGAACCCGGAGAGGTTGCCCAGCGACACCCAAGCCGAGCCGTTCCACTTGTCCGCACCGATGAGGGAGATCGTGTTGCTGCCGGTCTGCTCGATCGTCAGACGCAGGTCGTTGACCGTGCGGTTGGGGACGGGGCCGAACTGGTTCGGCTTCTGATTCAGCTCGACGTGGTACGAGACCGAGCCGCTGTTCTTGGCCCGCTCGAATCCGAGATAGGCGTAGACGTGACCGGCCACCGTCTGAGTGAAGGCGTAGACGTTTCCGATGTCGGTCTTGTCGGGCGCGGTGCCGTTTCCGCCGGTCTGACCGCCGCTCCAGGCCCAGTTGTCCTCCTTGGCCCCCTGCGTCCACTGCGTCGAGTCGCTGTAGCCGTCGTTCGTGACCGGCTGTGACCCGGCGTTCTCCCAGTCCAGGAGCGGCACGGTGTTGACGCACAGGTTGCCGTCGATCTCGAAGTTGGGGAACGGGGATGACCCGACCGGCCAGGCCGTCCCGCAGACGACCGCGGCCGCGATGAGCGGCGCCGCGAGGCTCTGCTGGTCGGCGCCCGTGCTGCCGGCATCCTTGCCGGTGTCGGGCGCCGTCTCGGCCGCGTCGGCCGTCGACGCGTCGGAGTCGCTCTCCGCGGGCGCGTCAGCCGGAGCGTCGGCCGCGGTCTCGGCGGGGGGCGCGGGCGGATCGTCCGCCGTGCTCGCGGCGGGCGTCTCGCTCGTCGCCGTGTCCGGCGCGGGAGCCACCTCCTCCGCGCTGGCGGGCGCCATTCCGGCGAACGATAGGGTCACCGCGAGCAGCGATGCCACGACTCCGCTGTACCAGCGGTGGCGGAGGATGAGGCTCCGTTCACGCTCACGCGCCTCGCGAATACTCCGACGGATCCCCTTGCGCCCAGCGTCGGACGCACCCCAAGTAACACTCATGACTTCACCCTCGTCGACTACGACTGCAGAGCGACCCCGATTGAAGGTCCCCAAGAGAGAGACCGCGCCGGTGAAATCTTTCCCCAGATCTCAGCGCGGTCTTATTCCCCCAGGGCGAACGTAGACCCCGCGTGTCGAGGCGTCAAGCAACGGGATGAAAACCGGATGCCGTGTCCCGCGCGACCCGGTGTCAGGCGATCTCCGCCCCGGCCCCGGAGAACCGAGGGCGGGCGCCACCACCCGTGTGGCGCCCGTCCGCGTCTTTCGGGCGAGTCGGGGTGCGGAGGGAGAACCCTAGGGGTCCTCCCTCCGTCACCTCAGACTCGGGCCCGAGTCTCTCCCCGCCGCCGGCGGATGATCAGGACCGTCGCACCGCCGAGCAGTGCCGCGAACCCTACGAGCAGCAGAGGCAGCGCCACGGATCCGCCCGTCACCGGGAGGCCGGACAGGAGCACCGTCGCGTCATCGGCATCGCGACCCGTGTCTTCCGGGTCCCCGAAGGTGTAGTAATCCACGACGCCGACGTTCGTGATCACGCTCGCCTTGGACGCCGGGTTGACCATGACCGTCACGGTGATGTCGGGCGCCTCGGAGTTGCCGCGCTCGGCGTTCATCGGCATGAGCGGCCCGAACAGATCGCAGACGAGGGTTCCACCGTAGCCGGCGGCATCCTCACCCGTGACCTCGCAGCTCTGCCATGTCGGGAACGTCCCCGTCGGCCACGTGATGCTCGTCATCTTGAGGTCGGCCGGGATCACGTCCGTCACGACGACGCCCGCCGCCGCCGAGTCGTCGCTCACGTTCGCGACCTCGAGGGTGTAGTTGAACGACTTGCCCGGCTCGGTCTTCTCCACGCTTGCCGTCTTGACGATCTGGACGTCGGAGTGACGCGCCTGGAAGCACTCGGGCGTCGCCGGCGGGTATTCCACCTCGAACTGCAGCGTCGGGTTGACCGACAGCGTCACGTTCGTGTTATCCCGCCAGCTGTAGTCCAGCTCGCTCGGGTCGAGGATCAGGCCGTTGAAGATGTACAGCGCGCGCTGCTCCGGCGTCATGACCGTGTTCGTCCCGGGCAGGTAGAACTCGAGCGGGTCGGATCCAGGCACGATGTCGGATGCCACGATCGGCCGCCAGCCCGGGTAGTCGATCGCGATGCCACCAGGGGTGAACACCGTGCCCGGCCACTCGACGATGTCTCCGCCGATCAGTGTGCCGCCGGGGATCGTCCGCTCGACGCTCGCCGGGTCGACGTCAGCCGGAGCACCGGCCGCCGGCGTCCAGAGGAACGAGATCGGCTCGTTGCGCAGGGCCTCGGACTTGCGCACGACCCAACCCAGGAGAGGAGCGTCGCTGAGGCACGTCGCGTAGACGGCCGCTGTGATGTCCTTCGTCGGGATGTCCTCGACGTCGCAGTCGTTGGTCGTGTCGGCGTTGAAGTCCGCGTCGACGCACGCCTCGTTGTGGAGGTTCTCCAGCGGAGCTCCCGGCTGAGGAGGCTCCTCTCCGGGGTTGACCTTCGTGACCGGAGTCGTGTTCGACGGCAGGAACTTCACCGTCACGCGAATCGTCGCAACCTGCCCCACGCCGAGCGAATCGAACTGGACCTTGATGGCATTGCCCACGGTCAGGTCGTCCGCGCCCGTGCCGCCGGTGATCGCGACGCCGGTCACCTCCAGGCGGGTGTTGAGCGAGTTGTCCGTCACCACCACGTTCGTCGCCGTCGAGGTTCCCGTGTTCGTCACCGTCAGGATGTAGTCGAACGTGTCGCCGGTTGCGACCGCCTGACCCGTCGGGATGCTCGACGTCTTCACGATCTTGACGTCGTCGTACTGCACCACGTCGCAGCCCTCATCGGAGGCGACATAGGCACCCGAGGTCACAGTCGCCTCGTTGAGGACGACGATGCCTGTGGCATCCGCGTCAGCACAGGGCGCGAGCGGCTCGGTGGGCGGCGTCGGGACGACCACCGTGGCGGACACCTCGTAGGTGTACGACGGCAGTGTCGGCGACTCCGGGTCGAGCGTGAGCTCGCCGTCCTCGACGAGTGTCCACGGAGCCACTCCATCCCAGGTCGGGTTGGTGAGCGGTCCGCCGTTCGTCGCCGAAGCGGTCCACGATGTGCCCGGCTTGAGCGTCACGCCGGCCGGGAGGTCCGGGGCGTCCGTCAGAGTGAAGGCCAGGGACTCCGGACGCGGCGACTGCGCCGTGTTCGGGTACGACACCGTCACGTCGTAGGTGATGTCCCACGAGCCGTCGGCCTGCTGCGTGCTGCCGGTTCCCGTCTTCACGATCGTCGGGAAGATCGGCTCGGCGCAGTCCCAATCCACGATCGCGGGCCGCAGTCCGGCCGTGATCGTGGCGGTGTTGAGGAACCCGCTCGCGGTCGGCGTCTGGCTCGTCGAGCAGTTGAGCCCCGGCACCGGCACACCGTCGACGAAGCCGTCCTCCGTGATCTCGGCGACGACCGTGATCGTGTAGGCGTGTGTCACTCCGGGTCCGATGATGTGGGTGCCCAGCGAGGCGCTGTTCGTCCCGAGGTCGAAGTCACCCGACGTGGGCGGCAGGAGGGGTCCTGCCGGGATGCGCGCCACCGACCACGATGCGCTGTTCACGTCGATCGCTCCACCGAAGTCGAGGTCGTCCGTGAGTGTGTAGCGCGCGAAGACGCCGTCCGGGTTCTCGGGCGTCCCGGCCGCGGCCTGGACCACGTCGATGCCGTAGACGATCGTCCACGTGCCGTCGGCGTTCTGCGTCACCGACGTCACCGTCTTGTTCATCGACGGGTAGGCGCGGGTGTCGACCGGGATGCAGGTGTCCCGCTCGGAGATCTTGTCCTCGCCCTGGTAGAGGCCTACCAGGTTGTAGAAGCTGTCCCCGGCCGAGGTCGTCTGGCACTCCGTGACCGCGGGGTCGAGCTCACCCAGGATCGACACCTGCCACGTGACGATCCAGGTCTGGACCTCGTTCGCCGCGAGCGCGACCGGCAGCGCCGGGAAGGGCAGGCCGTCGCCGATAGGCAGGACGTCCGGTGTTCCCTCGCGCTGCGCCGTGCCCGCGAGGAGCGTGACGCCGGCGGGGTAGCCCGGGTCGTCGGTGAGGCGGTAGAACGACGGGTAGTCGCCACCTGTCACCGTGATCCGGTACGTGACCGTCCACTTGTCGGGGTCGTTCTCATCCTGCGAGGCGGCCAGACCCTGCTTGGCCACGGTCGGGATGTCGGGCGTCGAGCACGCGTCTGCCGTGAGCGGCGGCTGACCCGCGGCGACCACGGTCGCCGTGTTCAGGAAGCCGCCCGCGTCGAGGCTGCCCTCGGGCTGGCACGTGAGCTCCGCGTCGGGGTCCGTCCAGCTCTCCGGCGTGATGTGCGCGTTCGCGGTGACGGTGTAGACGTCGGTGCCGTTCGCGGCGACGACGCGGCCCGTTGCGAGCGTGCTGCTCACGGTGCCCTCGGGGAACTGACCGCTGGTCGGTCCCGTCCACGACGGGCGTCCGTCGCCGGTCGTGTCGATGTCGATGCCGCCTCCGAACACGAGCGTGTCCGTCAGGTCGTACTGCGCGGGGAGCGTCGTCGAGGAGTTCTTCACGCTCACGGCGTACGTGATGGTCCACGTCCCGTCGTCGTTCTGCACGGTGCTCGACACCGACTTGGTGATGCTCACCGCCGGCCGCACGATCGTCGCGCACGCGTCATCCTCGTCCGGGATCACGCCGTTGTCGACGATCGCGAGGTTGCGGAATCCGCCGGCCTCGGACTGGCACGTGAGCGGGGCCGGGGATGCCGACGAACCGATCGTGAACTGCCGGCTCACCGTGTAGGTGTGCGTGGCCGCGGTCGAGATGAGTCCCGTCGCGACGGTGCCCGTGCCGGTCCATCCGGCCAGCGTGCCCTCGTCGACTCCCGCGACTCCGCCCGTGATGTCAGGACCCGTGGCGCTCCAGGCTCCGACCGGCGTCGCACCCGCCGGCGGGGCGGACGGAGCGTCGTCGAGCGTGTAGGCGAGCTGGATGCCGGTGCCGTTGGTCACCTGGACCCGGTAGCTGACGGTCCACCGTCCGGTGGCGGCGTCGAACGTCGAGGGGAGATCCGTCTTCAAAACGCTCGGCGACGCCGGCTGCGCGCAGCCGTAGTCGGTCGCCGTGCCGCCCGGGTAGGCGATCGACGCGTTGTTGTAGAAGGCGCCGCCCACGCGAGGCTCGCACGTCGTGCTCGGCGTCTCGACCGCGCCGTCCCTCGTCACGATGACGCGGTAGACGTAGGTGTGCACAGTAGGCGCATCCACGCTCACCGCGGCGGCGATAGGCGTGTTGGCCGCGGGCGCCGGAACCTCCTGGCTGCGGTCCGCAGGATCGCGCCAGCTCGAGCCCGCCTGGTTCCACGTCCAGCCGGAACCGGGCGCGGGCAGGTCGGTCAGGGTGTAGGTCGTGGAGGTGAAGGCCTGGTTCGTGACCTGGATCGTGTAGTCGATCTGCCACGAGCCGTCCTCGAGCTGCACGACCGTGCCGTCGCTCTTCGCGATCGAGAGCGGCGTCGGCGTGATCGAGGTGCACGCTTCGGCGTTCACCGTCGCGACGCCGTTCGACACGCTCGTCGAGTTCCAGAATCCGTCACCGGAGGTGGAGCTCTGACCGCAGACGAGGTCTTCCTTCACGGTCTCGGTGGCGAGGTCCACTGTCGAGCGCACGGTGAACACGTGCGACGTGTTCGGAAGCAGCGTGCCCGTTCCGACTGTCGTGTTCGCGCCGCCGTTCCACGCGGGCGCGGCCGGAACGAAGGTGCCGCCCGCGAGGGCCGCGGGGCCCGACACGACCCACGGCGTCGCGAGCGTCGCGCCGGCGGGCAGCGGAGCCATCGGCGTGTCGGTGAGCGTGTAGGCGACCTGCGTCGTCGCGCTCGGGTTCGACACCGTCACGGTGTACGTGAGCACCCAGGCGCCGGCCTCCTGCACGGCGTTGGCGGGTGCCGTCTTGGTGACGGTCGGGCTGGCCGGGACGCCGCAGGCGTTGGCGGGCGCCGAACCGCCCGGGTAGGTGACCAGGGCCGTGTTGTAGAACGGTCCGGACACTCCGGGTACGCACGGGTTGAGCGACACGCCTGCAGGCACGTTGACGGTCGCCGTCGCGGTGACGTTGTAGGTGTGCGTCTGTCCCGTGGAGATCGGCGCTCCCGGCTGGAGCACGGCGGGTGCCGTCGGGCTCGAGCCGTTGGTCTGCCCCGTCCAGGAGAGCCCCGTGAACGTGACGCCCTGGCCGGACGCGAAGACCGGCGTGTCGGTCAGACGGTAGGTCGTCGTGCCCTCGGTGGGCCCGAAGACCTTGACCGTGTAGGCCACGGTCCAGGACTTGTCGGCGTTCTGAGTGGCCGAGACGAACGTCTTCTCGATCGTCACGGGGAGCGGATTCACCGAGGTGCAGCCGTCGTCCGTGTCCGGCGCGATGCCGTTGGTCACTGTGGCGAGGTTGACCACGGCGATCCCGGTGCCTGATCCTTCGCCGCAGGCGCTGGCCACGGGCGTCACGGCACCCGTGAAGGCGAGCTTCGCCGTGATGGTGAAGGTGTGGTTCGTGGCTGTCGGGATCTGCTGAGACGCGATGACGTTCGGCGTCGGCCAGGTCGCCGAGGCACCGGGGCCTGTGACGGCCCAATCCGTGATCGTCGTTCCCGCGGGCGCAGCGGGCGGGGTGTCGGTCAGCGTGTAGAACAGCGTCTTGCCGCTCGTGTTGCCGACGATCACCTCGTACGAGATGTTCCACGTGCCGTCCGGGTTGACCGTCGCGGTCTTGCCCGTCTTCTCGACCGTCGGAGTTCCGGGCGTGGCGCAGCCGGTGTCGGAGACGCCGTTCTGCGGGCCGCCGGGGAAGAAGACCGTCGCGCGGTTGAAGAAGCCGCCGCCGTCGGTCAGGTCGCACACGAGAGACGGGCTGGTGACAGCCGCGTCACGCGTCACGATCATGCGGTACAGGAACGTGTGCGTCGTGTTGGCGGCGATCGGCGCCGGCGTGACCGCCGAAGGCGTCGCCGGCTGTCCGGGCGTCGCGACCGGGATCCACCCGCTCGCGGGGTCGGCCGTCCAGCCCGCACCCGGAGCCGGGGTGTCGGTCAGCGTGTAGACCGTCGCCCGCGTGCTCGCGTTCGTGACGGAGACCGAGTAGTCGATCTGCCACGTCGTCGGAGAGGTCTGCGTGACCACTCCTGCGTTGGACTTCACGACCGTGACGGGCGGGAGCACGACCGTCACGCAGCCCTCGGCGTCGCGCACGATCTCGCCCGACGTCACGGTGGCCTTGTTCTTGAAGCCCCCGTTCGCCTCGCAGTCGCCGATCGGCGTGGCTGCGAGCCCGGGCGTCAGGATGCCGCTGATCGTGTAGCTGTAGCTCGCGAGGGGCGGAAGGACGCTGGCCGGCGCGGTGCTCGTGCTCCAGATGGTGTGCGTCCCCGGCGTCCAGCCGCCGACGGGCGTCGGGTCGATGGGGGCACCCGCGACCGGCGTGACCGTCCACTGGCCGCCGGCGAGCGTCCAGCCGGACGGCGCAGCGGGCAGCGTGTCAGTGAGCGCGGCCTGCAGGGGGATGGTGCTGCTCGGGTTCGTCAGCGTCACGGTGTACGAGATGTTCCACGAGGCATCCGGGTTCTGGGTCGCCGGGTTCGTGCCGATCTTGGCGACGCCGGGGAACACGGGCGGGTCGCACTCGTAGACGGTGACGTCTTCTTCACCCTCGACCGACATCGTCGCCGAGTTGAGGAATCCGCCGGCCGCCGGAGTCGGCTTGACCGTCGAGCACTGCCAGGTCTGGCCGTCCTCGGTGCCGTCCGCGATCGCGGCGTTGACCGTCACCGTGTAGGTGTGAGTGAGGTTGGCCGGGATCGACGCGTTGGTGGCGAACGTCTCGGTCAGCGAGTCGAACGGCTGAACGCCGCCCACCGGCCCCTGCCAGGTCGAGGTGGACAGGTCGGGCGTGATCCCGCCGCCGAACATGAGGGTGTCTTCGAGGTCGTAGAAGAACGTCGAGGTCGTCGAGTTGTTCGTCACGATCACCTCGTAGACGATCGTCCACGTGCCGTCGGCGTTCTGCCGCGGGTACCCGTCGGCGATCCGCTTGACGATGGTTCCCTCGGCCGGGATGGCCGTGTTCGTGATCTCACAGGTCACGTTCGTCCCGACTTCGGGGACGAGCGAGTTCGCGGTCTCCATCGGGTACTCGTCGTCGGTTCCCGTGACGTAGCAGCTCCACGTGCCCTCGGTGTAGCCCGACGGACCGTTGGACTCGGCGAGCGTGTACTCGACCTGACCGCTGACCGGGCCGCTGATCGAAGCCTCGAGCTGATCGGCGGGCGAGCCCTTGCCCGAGATCGCGGGGGCGCCCACGTCGTCGGGCGTCGCGCTGAGCGTCCACTCGTCGGCGAACGAGGAGCCGACGCCGTTGTCGTTGTCGACCTTCTTGACGAGCGTCAGCGTCGGTGCGACGTCGGTGTTCGTGAAGGTGCACGCGGCCGCCTGGCCGGGTGCGACGGTCACGACAGCTCCGACGAGGGTGCCGACGGAGCAGGTCAGGCCGGTCTGGGTGTAGCCCGTGAGCTGGTTGATCTCAGCGAGCGTGTACGTGCCCGGCGCGACGAAGCGGGTCTGCAGGTGGTCGAACAGCAGGGGACCGCCGGTCGTCCCGGTCGCGGTGAGCTTCTGGTTCCAGTCCGTGGAGCCGGCTGTTCCGCCGTTGGGGTTCAGCACGATCTTGGACAGCTGCAGCGAGGAGCGCTGAGCCGTGTTGGTGACCGTGAAGGCGACGGGCGTCTGCGCGCTCGAGACGGTCGTGGCCGTGCTCGGCGAGACGACGTTGGACGCCCAGGTGTAGGACGGGTCTGTGAATCCGGGCAGCGAGGCACCGGTGTTCTCGGTGACGGTGCACTGCGAGGTCAGCGGGATCTGCGTGCGCGGGCCTGTGTAAGTCGTAGCGGCGCCGACGCCGCCCGTGAACACGACGCTCCACGTGCCGCTCGTGTTGTCTGCCGCGTTCAGCGGGTAGACGCACGACCAGTTGCCCGTGAAGGTGCCCGAGAACGCAGCGGGCGTTCCCGCGATGTTCTTGGTCACGGTGATCGAGCCCGTCACGCGCGTCGCGTGGTTGGTGACGGTTCCCGTCACTGTGCTGTTCGCGACGATGAACGGGGGCTGGTCGTAGGTCGCCGCACCCCACTGCCACGACGTGTCCACGAGACCGCCGGTCGGCGTCGAGGGGACCTCGGCGATCGTGCACTGCGTGCCGCTCGGGATCTGCAGCGAGCCCGTCGTGGGCGTCAGCGTCGCGGCTCCTGCGCCGGTGCGCGTCCACGTTCCCGCTGACTGCGGGTTCGAGTCGTTGCAGGTGTAGGTGCCGTTGAAGACCTTGCCCGCCTGCACCGCCTGCGGGTTGTCGATCGCCTTCACGATCGCGAGCGTGCCCGTGAGGCGCGTGTTGACGATCGTGCAGACGGCAGCCTGCCCCGTCGTGAGGGTGAGGATGCCGCCGAGGGCGACAGTCGTGGCCGGCCCGCCGTTGATCGAGCACGAGTACGAGGTGCCGTTGGTGTACCCGTTCGTCGTGCCGGTCTCGGTGAGGGTGAAGTTGCCGGACGAGACGATCGTCGCCGCGAAGCCTGCGACACCCGTGACGGGATCGGGCGACTGCGTCAGCGGGTTCGGCGTGATGCCGTCGGCGCCACCGGCCTGGCCCGAGGTGAGCGGGGCCCAGTCGGCGCCGAGCGTCCAGTTGCCCGTGCCGACCGGCACGACGGTCTCGACGCCGTTGAGCGAGACCTTCTTGACGAGCTGGAGCGTCGGCTTCGGATCGTTGATCGCCTCGCACTTGACCCACGAGCCGGTGGGCGCGGTGACGCCGCCGTTGCGGCCGTCGTACTGGTTGGCGGCCCACGTGGGAACACCGTTCGTGACGGAGGTCGCCTGGACACACACCCACGAGCCGGTCGCACCGGCGGCCTGGTTCGCCGACCACTGGTCCTGCAGCGAGGGGTTCCAGCGCTGGCGGTAGCCCTGCGCGGCGACGGTGTTGGCCGTCTCCTTGAGCGGGTAGACGACGTTGGAGGTGATGGGAGCGGTCGCGGCGGCCGTGCCAGACCCGCCGAGAGGTCCGGGCAGAGCGCCGCTCGGCGCGATGGCGTCGAGCGTCCAGTCGGTCAGCGGCGGCGGGGTGGGTCCGGTCGCGGTCTTGACGAGGGTGAGCTGCGTCGTGCAGCTGACGGTGTTCGTCAGTGTGACGACGTTGACGCCTTCGGTCGTCGACTTGGTCAGCGTCGTGTTTCCGCCGCTCAGCGCGGGGGCGTACGTCGCGGTGTTGGTGCACAGCACGGGGAGACCGTTGACCTCTTCGGAGATGCCGACTGTCGAGTTCACCGCGAGGTTCGAGTAGGTCTGTCCGAAGCCCCACGGACCGGCGCCGATGCCGGCGTTGCCGCTCAGCACGAGGTTGGCGGAGAGGCCCGGGATCAGTGTCTGGGCGACGTTGGGAAGCGTCGTCTGCTCGTACGTGCCGTCGCCGTTCGTGTCGATGCGCCAGATCTTGTCGACCCGCAGCTGCGCGGACTGGTCGACCCGCTGATTGACGACGGTGCAGGAGACCGTCGCGTTGTTCACGGGATCGACGATGAAGCCGGGATTCGACGCGCTCACGATGTTGGTGATGTCGAGGGGCGTGTTCGGTGCGGCGCTCGAGGTGCAGCGGGCGTAGTCGCCGTTGGTGTGCGCGCCGTTCGCCGAAGTCCAGGGGACGAGGTTGTAGTCGGCGGGGTCTGCCTCGGTGACGCTCAGCCGCCTGTTGTCCGGCGTCGTGCCGGTGCCGAAGTTGGAGCGGAACCCGAGGACGCCCGTCGCGCCCGTGACGCCGGAGGCCGACGTGCCGAAGGTCGGCGTGCTCGGGCTGTCGATGCGGACGTTCGGACCCGTCGTCGTGCCGGTGAAGCCCCAGCCGGCGACCTCATCGCGGTCCGCCCATGCGCCGCCTGCGGGGATGACCTGCTTGACGACGTTGACCGTGCCGGTGCAGTTCGCCTCAGCGAGGGCCTTGAGCTGAGCCGCGAGTTCGGTCCAGCCCACCTGGTAGTAGTCGCTGTTCGCGGTGGGGCCCGAGATCGCCTGGAGGTTGAAGGACCCGCTGCCGGATGCGCCGTTGCCGACGCCGACCGAGATGATCCGCGCACCCGCCTGCTTGATGGTGTTCGCCGACGCGATCGCGTTCTCCATCTCGATGAAGCGCGTGAAGGCGGCGCCGCTGCTGACCGCGTTGGGTCCATAGCGGGTCGGCATGCCGTCGGTGATGACGATGACGGCGTCGAGGTTCGCCGCGAGCGGCTGCAGGAGCCAGAGTCCCTGGTCCCAGTTGGTGTACTGGGTGGCGGGAAGGCCCGACGTCGTGAGGTTCTGCGCCTTCGCGCGGATGAACGCCGCAGCACCTGATGTCGCAACGCTCTGAAGTCCGACGTTGGAGTTCTTGCCCTGGCCGGGGAAGCCCGGGACGTCGGGGTTGGCCGTCGGGTTGAGCGCGGGCGACAGCGTGCCGAAGGTGTGGATGGCAACCTGCGACGGAGTGCCCGTGAGGGCGTCGACGACAGCCGTCGCCGAGTCCCGCACGGCCTGCTGACCTCCCGACACGGCGTTGACCGAGCTCGACAGGTCGACGAGCAGGGCGACGTTGAGACCGCACTGCGCGGGGATCGTCGGGTTGATGAGGGCGTTGGCCCACGTGCCCGTCGTCTGGCGCATGTTGTTGCCGCCGGCGTCGAGCTGAGGCGTCGTCGCGTTCGGGAGGGCGAACGTGCGCTGCGCCTGGGTCCGGCCGGCGCCGACCTGGCTGGTGTAGAAGCTGTACGGGGTCGTCCCACTGACCGACAGTCCGTCCGCGGAGTAGGTGAGCGTGTCGAGGACCCGGTACCCCACGGGCGGCGTGATCTCCTTGACGTAGTACCCGCTGTTGGTGGCGCCCTGACCCGCGCCACGCGTGGGGATGACCATCCAGCACGTGCCGGCGGCGTCGGTGACGCACGTCGCCGTCGCGACAGCCGCGACGCCCGTGTTGAGTCCCGTCGCTTCGAAGGCGCCGAAGGTGGCCCCGGCGAGAGCGCCGATCGCTTCGGCGCCGGTCCGGTTGCCGGCCTTCTTGATCGTGATGAGGACTTCGTTCGCGGCGGGGGCGCCGACGGGCGGAGCGCCCTGACCGCTGCCGAGGGCGAGAACCGAGACCAGGCCGTCCTCCTCGGCGACGAGGGAGTTCGCCTCGAAGGTGCGCGCGGCGGGATCCGTGGGCTCGGCGTCGTCTTCCGGCGCCGCCTCGGTGTCATCCTCGGCCGGGGGCGTCGTCTGCTCTTCAGACGCAGGCGGGGTCGTCTCGGTCTCGGCGGGAGTCGTCGACTCATCGGGAGTCGTCGACTCATCGGGAGCGGTCGACTCGTCAGGGGTCGTCGCCTCTTCGGAGGTCGACGGCGTCGGGGTCGGGGTCGTCGTCTCGGCCATCGCCGGACCGACACCCGTGAAGATCAGGGCGCCCGTCAGCAGCGTGGCGATGCCGCCCGCGTACCAGCGATGGCGCAGGGTCAGCTTGCGCTGACGCTCCCGCTCCTGCCGCATGCTCCGGCGCAGCCCGCTGCGCCCCTGATTCTGCCCGCCCAGAACACCAGACATGAAGTTACCCGTCGCCATCGACAAGGAGCCTCTCGGAACAAAAGGCCCCACCAGGAGCTCCGGAACGAGAACCCCGTGGGATCCGCAGCCTCCGCGCAGATTTCCGACCCCCAGGCCGACAGCACGGGAACTACCTCTCCCGACTGTGAACGTAGCCCGGGGCCAAACCCGGCGTCAAGTGCCGGATCCGCAACGCCGCCTCGCGGCGCGCGAGACCGCGTCTCAGCAGGGCGCGGGCCTCACCCTTCGCGGATGAGCCTCACTCCGCCCGCCCGCGCGCGAAAGACCCGGACGCTTCCGTCCGGGTCTTTCGCGACGACTACTTCTCGGTGCCGACGGCGCCGTCCGCCTGATCGCGCAGGTCGTCGACGGCAGCGTCGAACTGATCGGGCGCGATCTTCTTCGCGAGGTCGGCCGCGCTGTCGAACACCTGGTCGCTGACCTGCTCGGCCTGCTCCGAGTTCAGCACGCCGTCCACCTTTTCTTTGTGGTCCTCGTAGAGCTTCTTGCCCTGGTTGACGAGGTCATCGATCCCCATGTGTGCTCCTTCGGCGCCCGGTGGACGCCCTCCGGACCATGCTGACCCGGGGGCGGCATCCCGTCAATGACGCCTTCCGGAGACGACAGAACCCCCGGGATCGCTCCCGGGGGTTCTGCGCAAGAAGTCACTCAGGTTTCGATACGCGGGCTTCGCTCGCTACTCAACCCGAGTCGCAGTCGCGACTCGCTTACTTGAGGATCTTCGTGACCGTGCCGGCGCCGACGGTGCGGCCACCCTCACGGATCGCGTAGCCGAGGCCCTCTTCCATGGCGATCGGCTGGATCAGCTCGACCGTCATGTCGGTGGTGTCACCGGGCATGACCATCTCGGTGCCCTCGGGCAGCGTGATGACGCCGGTGACGTCCGTAGTGCGGAAGTAGAACTGCGGGCGGTAGTTCGTGAAGAACGGGTTGTGACGACCGCCCTCCTCCTTGGACAGGATGTACGCCGTGCCCTCGAAGTTGGTGTGCGGGGTGACCGAACCGGGCTTCACGACGACCTGGCCGCGCTCGACGTCGTCACGCTTGGTGCCGCGCAGGAGCAGACCGCAGTTCTCGCCGGCCCATGCCTCGTCGAGCTGCTTGTGGAACATCTCGATACCGGTGACGATCGTCTTCTGCGTCGGGCGCAGACCCACGATCTCGACCTCGGAGTTGATCGCGAGCGTGCCGCGCTCGGCGCGGCCCGTGACGACCGTGCCACGGCCCGTGATCGTGAAGACGTCCTCGATCGGCATGAGGAACGGCTTGTCCTTGTCGCGGATCGGGTCGGGGATCGACTCGTCGACGGCGTCCATGAGCTCGACGATCTTCTCGGTCCACTCGGCGTCGCCCTCGAGCGCCTTCAGGCCCGAGACGCGGACGACGGGGGCGTTGTCGCCGTCGAAGTCCTGGCTCGAGAGCAGCTCGCGAACCTCGAGCTCGACGAGCTCCAGGATCTCCTCGTCGTCGACCATGTCGCTCTTGTTCAGCGCGACGAGCAGGTACGGCACGCCGACCTGCTTGGCGAGCAGAACGTGCTCACGCGTCTGCGCCATGGGACCGTCGGTGGCGGCGACCACGAGGATCGCGCCGTCCATCTGAGCGGCACCGGTGATCATGTTCTTGATGTAGTCGGCGTGACCCGGGGCGTCGACGTGCGCGTAGTGGCGCTTCGGCGTCTCGTACTCGACGTGCGAGATGTTGATCGTGATGCCGCGCTGACGCTCCTCCGGAGCGGAGTCGATCGACGCGAAGTCGCGCTGCACGTTGGTGGCCGACGGGTACTTGTCGGCGAGCACCTTGGAGATCGCGGCGGTGAGCGTGGTCTTGCCGTGGTCGACGTGTCCGATCGTTCCGATGTTCACGTGCGGCTTGGTGCGCTCGAACTTGGCCTTGGCCACTGGGTCCTCCTCAGGACGTTCGTGTAGAGCGCCGGGCACTGGTTTGCGACCGGTTCTCTACGGGGATGTTTCTTAGTTTATGTGTATGAAGTTGTGGAATTCCGGGATGCCGCTGACCGCGGCATCCCGGAGGGCGATTACTCGCCCTTGTTCTTCTGGACGATCTCGTCCATGACGTTGCGCGGGACCTCTGCGTAGCTGTCGAACTCCATGGAGTAGACGGCGCGGCCGGAGGTCTTGGAACGCAGGTCGCCGATGTAGCCGAACATCTCGGACAGCGGCACGTTGGCACGGACCACCTTGACGCCGGCGGCGTCCTCCATCGACTGGATCTGGCCGCGACGCGAGTTCAGGTCGCCGATGACGTCGCCCATGTACTCCTCGGGCGTACGCACCTCGACGGCCATGATCGGCTCGAGGATGACGGGATCCGCACGGCGGAGCGCCTCCTTGAAGCCCATCGAGCCGGCGATCTTGAACGCCATCTCGGACGAGTCGACGTCGTGCGAAGCGCCGTCGAGCAGGATCGCCTTGACGCCCACCATGGGGTAGCCGGCGAGCACGCCGACGTTCATGGCGTCCTGGAAGCCCTGGTCGGTCGGGCTGATGTACTCGCGCGGGATGCGGCCACCGGTGACCTTGTTCTCGAACTCGTACGTCTTGTCGGCCGTGACCTCGAGAGGCTCGATCGTGAACTGGATCTTGGCGAACTGACCCGATCCACCGGTCTGCTTCTTGTGCGTGTAGTCGTGCTTCTCGACGGTCTTGCGGATCGTCTCGCGGTAGGCCACCTGGGGCTTTCCGACGTTGGCCTCGACCTTGAACTCGCGCTTCATGCGGTCCACGAGGATGTCGAGGTGCAGCTCGCCCATGCCCTTGATGACGGTCTGGCCGGTCTCGGCGTTCTGCTCGACGCGGAACGTCGGGTCCTCTTCAGCGAGCTTCTGGATCGCGAGACCCAGCTTCTCCTGGTCGGCCTTGGTCTTGGGCTCGATCGCGACCTCGATGACCGGCTCGGGGAACGTCATCGACTCGAGCACGACCTGGTGCTGCGAATCCGAGAGCGTGTCGCCCGTGGTCGTGTCCTTGAGGCCGATGACGGCGTAGATGTGACCGGCGGTGACCGAGTCGACCGGCATCTCCTTGTTGGCGTGCATCTGGAAGATCTTCCCGATGCGCTCCTTCTTGCCCTTGGTCGCGTTGACGACCTGGGCGCCCGAGTCGAGGTGACCCGAGTAGACGCGGATATAGGTCAGACGACCGAAGAACGGGTGCGTCACGATCTTGAACGCGAGCGCCGCGAACGGCTCGTCGCGGTCGGCGTGGCGCTCGATGATGATCTCTTCGTTCTTGGGGTCCTTGGCCTCGATGGCGGGGACGTCCAGGGGCGAAGGAAGGTAGTCCACGACCGCGTCGAGCATGGGCTGCACGCCGCGGTTCTTGAACGCCGAGCCGCACAGGACGGGGTAGATCTCGGAGTTGATCGTGAGCTTGCGGATCGCGCCCTTGATCTCCTCGACCGTGAGGCCCTCGCCGCTGAAGTGCTTCTCGAGCAGGTGCTCGTCGGTCTCCGCGACCGTCTCGAGGAGGTGCTCGCGGTACTCCGCGGCCTTGTCGGCGAGGTCGGCCGGGATCTCCTGGATCTCGTACTTCGCGCCCATGGTCACGTCACCCTTGGCATCGCCGGGCCACACCAGCGCGCGCATCTCGACGAGGTCGACGACACCGACGAAGTCGCTCTCGGAACCGATCGGCAGCTGGATGACGAGGGGCTTGGCCTTCAGGCGGTTGACGATCGTGTCGACCGTGAAGTAGAAGTCGGCGCCCAGCTTGTCCATCTTGTTGACGAAGCAGATGCGGGGGACGTCGTACTTGTCGGCCTGGCGCCAGACGGTCTCGGACTGGGGCTCGACGCCCTCCTTGCCGTCGAAGACGGCGACGGCGCCGTCGAGGACGCGCAGCGACCGCTCGACCTCGACCGTGAAGTCGACGTGGCCGGGGGTGTCGATGATGTTGATCTGGTTCTTGTCCCAGAAGCACGTGACAGCAGCAGAGGTGATCGTGATGCCACGCTCCTGCTCCTGCTCCATCCAGTCGGTCGTGGCGGCACCGTCGTGCGTCTCGCCGATCTTGTGGTTGACCCCCGTGTAGAACAGGATGCGCTCGGTCGTCGTCGTCTTGCCGGCATCGATGTGCGCCATGATGCCGATGTTGCGGACCTTGTTGAGGTCGGTGAGCACTTCTTGTGCCACGGGGTGTCCTTACTTGTGGTGGGGGAAATCGTGGGGTGTCCGGTTCCGGCCTTCAGAGGCCGGAACCGGACGACCGGATGCTGGTTACCAGCGGTAGTGCGCGAAGGCGCGGTTCGACTCGGCCATCTTGTGGGTGTCTTCGCGGCGCTTGACCGCGGCACCCAGGCCGTTCGAGGCATCCAGGATCTCGTTCTGGAGGCGCTCGGTCATCGTCTTCTCACGACGACCCTTGGCGTAGCTCACGAGCCAGCGCAGGGCGAGCGTGTTGGCGCGGTGAGGCTTGACCTCGATCGGCACCTGGTAGGTCGAGCCGCCGACGCGGCGCGACTTGACCTCGAGGGTCGGGCGCACGTTGTCGAGCGCCTTCTTGAGGGTCGCGACGGCGTCCTGGCCGTTCTTGGCCTCGACGCCCTTGAGGGCGGTGTAGACGATCGACTCGGCGATCGACTTCTTGCCGTCGACGAGGATCTTGTTCACCAGCTGGCTGACGATCGGGGCGCCGTAGACCGGGTCGTTGACGACGGGGCGCTTCGGGGCGGGTCCTTTACGAGGCATGTTCCTTAGCCCTTCTTCGCGCCGTAGCGGCTGCGAGCCTGCTTGCGGTTCTTGACGGCCTGCGTGTCCAGGGCGCCACGGACGATCTTGTAGCGGACACCCGGGAGGTCCTTCACACGACCGCCGCGGACGAGCACGAGCGAGTGCTCCTGCAGGTTGTGGCCCTCGCCGGGGATGTAGGCGGTGACCTCGGTGCCGTTGCGGAGCTTGACACGGGCGACCTTGCGCATCGCCGAGTTGGGCTTCTTGGGCGTGGTCGTGTAGACGCGGGTGCAGACCCCGGCCTGCTGCGGGTTCGCCTTGAGCGCGGGCGCCTTGGTCTTCGAGACCTTCGGCGAGCGACCCTTGCGAACCAACTGCTGAATGGTTGGCACGTTCTCTCCTTGTTTGGCTGCACGGTGACAGCGAGCGTGTCTCCCCCGCTGCATCCGGATCTTGCGATTCGTGACGCTGCGGGCTCACATGTACCCACCGGCGCGACAGAATACTGAGGCGATGTGTGGTGGATATGCCGTGGGGGCGACCTGTTCGCAGGTCGATCCCTGAGATGCGGCGCTCAGGCACCGTCGATCGCGCCTAGGCACGGCTGACGGCGCGCGCGAGCGCACACTCGGTCAATGATACGCGTGATGCACGGGGTCGGTCAAACGAGCGCACGCCACGCCGACGCAGCCCGGACGAGACGCCCACGGGCGCCCTCCGCGCGGCGTCACTCGACGGCGACCCTGACGGAGTCCACGAGCGCCCTGAAGTGGGGACTGAACGCCTCGAAGGCCGCGAGATCGGTCGTCGCGGTGCCCAGCAGCACGAAGCCGTCGCCGACGTCGAGGGCGCACGAGGCGCGCAGCGTGACGACCTCCGCGGCGTCGGCGTCGAGCGGTGCATGGCGCACCACGAGGCTGCCGCGCAGCCCGGCCGGGGTCTCGACCTCGGTCACGGTCGCCGGCCGGAGGAGGTCGGGCTCGTGCGCGCCCGCGACCTCGGCGGCCTCGGCGTCGCCGACGACGCTGCGATCGAGCAGCACGACGTCGACGAGCTCGAGAGTCGCCCCCCAGCCCGGATAGTGGATGTAGGACGACGACGCGCCGCGCTCCTGGGAGCCGGTGCCCATGATCGTCAGGGCGTCCACGAGCGCCTGCCGCTCGACGCGACCGGGGCGCGCGCCGGACTCGGCGATGAGCTCGTCGGTCAGAGCCGCGGCCCAATCGGCGGGCACCGCGAACACCTCGCCCGCGCCGAAGCGCGGGACGCCGATCCAGTCGCCCGGGTACTCGATGTAGACGTTCACGCGGCCTCCTCGAACTCGACGGTCGCCATCATCGAGTCGATCACGAACTCGAGCGCGGCGAGCACGTCGGCCGACTGCTCGATGTCGGGGATCATGAGGCTCGCGGTGAAGACGAGCCACTCCCCGCCCGGCCGGGCGGGACTCACGATGTAGTTGACGAGCCGGGTCGGCGGGGCCTCGAGCTCGCCCGCGGCGTCATGCCGCTCGGGGACGTCGACGGCGATCCGCACGCCGAGCGCGCCGCCGATCTCGACGGCGAGGGCGCCTGCCGCGCTCGCCGAGAAGCCCACCAGCACCTCGGCGACGGCTCGCGCGGGGTCCGGCTGCGTCGGCAGGGCCGCGATGGCGACGGATGCCGGCATCGTGACGCCGCTCGTCGGGGCGATCGGGAGCCACAGCTCGTAGACGCCGCGCTCGGCGGCATCGCCCAGCGCCGACTGGAGCCGGCGGCGGAGCGTCACGCGCGCCATGTCGCGCCGCGCGCGGTCGACGCCCGCGAGGGCGCGGTCGAGGATCCGCTGGACGCTCTCGGACGGGTCGTCGGAGACCGCGAGACGCACCCATCCCTCGGGAAGGAGCATCGTCAGGCGCGGCGCCGCGGGGGCCTCAGCGCTCATCGCGTCCCCTCCTTCGTGTCCGCGCCGGACTTCCGCTCGGTGCGCGCCGAGTGGCGCACGGCGCGGTCGACCAGGACGTGGGCGCCGAGCAGCCGCTCCGCCTCGGCGGGCGTGAGCACGGAGCGCGCGTGCCGGACGCTGAGCGTCGCGAGCCCCGCTGCGGCGAGCGCGAGCACCGCGGGGATCGCGTACTCGATCGCCCACGTCGTCGTGATGCCGCGCCCGGGGAGGACGAGGAGCGCACAGATGAAGGCCGCGACGAAGGCGTGCACACGGAGCCACTTGGGCGAAGAGTCGGCGATGAACTCGATGCGCCCGCGTCCGCGGGAGGACCACCACCGCGCGGGGTGCCAGCACACGACGATGGCGGTCACGATGACGGCGACCCACAGCAGCGCCCACCAGACCGGCACGACGCCTCCAGGGACGACGTTGACGGCGCATCCGGCGGTCTGCTCGCAGCGCTCCTTCTCGGCATCCGTCCACGTCGCCAGGGCCCAGCCGGCACCGATGACCTTGGGCCAGAGCGCGAGCCCCACGACGGCAGCGAGGGTCGACCAGAAGACCGTCAGCCCCATGACGCGGCCGAGGCGCGACTCTCCGTCTGCGCTCACCAGCCGTCGCCCAGGCGCCACGGGAGCGGCGTCTCGGCCGATCCCACCGCGTTCGTGACCTGGCCGCCCGCGATCATGCCGCCCTCGAAGAGCGCCGCGCGCGTGCCGAGCTGCGCGAGCTGCTGGCGGATCGCGAACTGGGTCGCGGAGTGGCCGCCCGAGACGAGCTCGAGGTGGGCGATGTTGCGGATCTGGACGACGGTCTTGTAGTCCAGCGCGACGTAGCGCAGCCGCTCGAGGATCGCCATCTGAGCGGGCCGCGAGACGTTCGCGACGGTCGTCACGCGCGTCAGCGCGGCGGCCTGTGTCATGCCGCGCAGGCCCGCGCCGGCGTGGCTCGCGCGCACCGAGGTCGCGACGGCCGTGCGGGCGGTCTCTTTGAGGCCCGACAGGGAAGAGGCGATCGCGCGGCCGCCGACGAACGTCAGCACCGCCATCCCGACGTTGAGGAGGGCCTCGGCAGGACCCATCGTCCCCGCGGCGAACTGCAGCGCCGCGTTGAGGAGCGTGACGGCGGCCGCGATGAGGGCCACGACCCCGACGATGACGTTGAGGCCCGGGATGAAGATCGCGACGACCATGACCGCCGTCGCGACCCAGCCGATGACGTTGACGACGAAGTCGATCGTGTCCTTGTGGTCCTGGATGAACTGGACGGTGTTGTCCCACCAGCTGTCGTTCAGGTCGCCCGAGCTCTCGACGAGGCGGATCGCGGCGATCGCGGTGCCCGCGGCGGAATCGCGCACGGCGACGGCGTGGGCGACGTCGCCCTCGGCTCCGGTCCCCTCGGCGCGTGCTGCCGCGTGAGTGCGGGTCCACTCCGCGAGCCGCGCTTCGTAGCCGGGCAGATTGGCGGGCGGGGTGGAGGGATCCTCGACGCGGCCGCGGTAGTAGTCGACCATGCGGTCGGCCTGCGCGAGCTCGGCATGACCGTCGATCGCGCGCTGGAGGGCGGCGGCCGACTCGCTCTGCGCCGTGCGCAGCTTCGGGGCGTAGGCGGTCATCGCCTCGCCCACGCCGCGGTAGCGCTCTTCCGCGCGGCGGATGCGGTTTGCGACATCCTCGGACTCGTCGCGGATCGCGTCGATCGACTCTGCCTGGCCGAACCGCTCGTCGAGGAGTCGGGTCAGATCGGCGGCCGCGCGCACGATGGCGTCGGCCGTGCCGACGTACATGCGGCCCGTGAGGGCGACGACATCGGGATCGCCGGGGACGGGGTCGGACGCGAGCCCCAGGGGGCTCCAGTCTGCGGGACGGCTCACACTGCCTCCGGTGCGACGGCGGGCGGGTACGACTCGCGCTGGTCGGTCAGAGCCCGGGCGAGCTCGGCGTCGGTCTCCTCGAACGCCGAGACGATCTGCTGAAGGTGGTCGCGCACTGTCGCGAGCTGGTCGGCCAGCTCGCGGCGGCGCTGGTCCCAGTTGCCGGCGAACTCGTGCACGCGATCGGCGAGGCCGGGATGCCCCACGGCGTCGGCGAGGCGGTCGCTGCGCGCCGCAGCCTCGGTGAACTCACTATGGATGCGGCTCACGTCGATGCGAGCAGAGTCCAGGGCGAGCAGATCGACGATCAGCGTCGTCATCGCCGTCATCTCCTCAGGATCGGGGAAGTCGGGGAACGGGATGCCGCAGGGCGCCGGCCGTCATCGGTCCGGCGCCCCGCGGGCGCACGTCAGGAGCGGATGGCGCTCGCGAGCTGCGAATCCGTGTCGCCGAGCGCGTCGGCCGCGGCGTTGAGGAAGTCGGACAGGCCCTGCAGGCCGCCGATCGTCTGGGTCGCGCCCGTCGTGAACTGCGTGTACGACTCGTGGAACGCGCCGGACGCGGCGTCGGTGACGAATCCGCTCGCGACAAGGTCGCCGATCAGGCGCTGCAGCTCGTTGAGCTTGTCCTCGAGAGCGCCCTTGCCCGTGATGAGCTGCGCGGCAGCGGACTTCATGTCGCCGTAGGTGACGTTGATGTTCGACACGGCTTTCCTTTCAGTGGAACGACTTGACCCGGCCCAGGCTAACAAGACTCGCGGCATCCGCGAATCCGGCTGGGGAGAACCGTCGGGAGCTCACGGGCGTGCGACGGGCACCGGCGCGTCGGCGTCGGCGAGCGCGACCTGGATGCGCCGCGTCTTGCCGCGCGCCACGACGACGCCCCGTCCCTCGGGGAAGTCCGACCGCTTGGCGCGGCTGAGCGAGGTCTTGAGGATGACCTCGCCGTCGCTCTGGTCGGGCTGGAGCAGCAGTCCCCTGCGGGAGTTCTTGAACTCGCCGAAGAGCGGCCATGACGACACCCATGCCGAGGACTCCGCCTCCGCGACGACGAAGTGCTCCTCACGCTTGAACTGCCGCACCATCTCGACGAGCGGCGCATCGGCGGGCGTCTGCAGGTAGTCCCCGATCGACTCGATGATCACGACGCAGCGGAGGTCGGACGCGGGGTCGGCCGCGATCTCGCGCAGGAGCTTCGCAAGCTCGGCGACCTCCTCGGGGCTTCCTGCCGTCGCGGCGAAGCGCGGATCGGCGGCGAGCGCCGAGCGGCGCGGGCCGATGTAGTAGACCGCGTGCCCGGGCAGTGCGAAGGCGCGCTGCGCGATCACGGCGAGGGCGTTCGACCGCCCGCCGCCGGGAGGACCGGCCACGACGAAGGCGCCCGTGGGGGCGATGCCGACGGGTTCGAGGGTGTCTTCCGCGAGACCCACGACGAGATCGCCGTCGCGCAGCTCGGGGAGCGCCGAGAGGCGCACGAGGGCGGGGAGCGACGGGATGCCGGGCGCCGAGGCCGCACCGGCGGCGCGCAGTCGCGCGGCGAGCGCCGAGAGGGCCGCTGCCTGCTCCCCCGCGTCGGGCGAGCCGCCGAGGATCGCGAGCTGCGTCTCGCGCCCGCCGATGAGCGCGCGGCCCGCCGGCGAGTCCTCCGTGATGACGTCGGCGGGCGCGTCGAGCGACGCGTACCCCGTGTCGTCGGCGAGTCGGAGGACGACACGGCGCGGGATGCCGGATGCCACGCTGCTCGGGATGGAGGCGAGCCGGTCGCTCGTCAGGACGACGTGGACCCCGAGCGGACGGCCGACCGCCACGATGTCCTGGAAGACGCGGTACCACTCGCTGCGTCCCGTCGGGATCTCCCAGCCCTCGCGGAATCCGGGGAAGTTGTCGATCAGGAGCAGGATGCGGGGCTCGCGCTCGTGGCCGGGAGTGCGCCGGTACTCCGCGACGCTCGTCGCGCGCGCGTCCGCGTAGACGCGGGACCTCCGGTCGAGCTCGGCGCGCAGCATCCGGAACAGACGCACGATGCGCTCGTCGTCCTCGCCCGTGATGACCGCCCCGACGCCGGGGAGCTCCTCGAGGGCGCGGAGGGCGCCCGAGCCGAAGTCGAGGGCGTAGACATCGACGGCGGAGCCCTCGGCGAGCGCTGCCGCGGCCGCGATCGAGCGGAGGGCGACGGACTTGCCGGATCCGCCGGTGCCGAACACGGCGAGGTGGCCATCGGTGTCGGGCTGGAAGGCCGCGATCTCGTGCGCCTGCCGCTCGGGCAGGTCGCTCACGCCGATGGGGAGCCGCTCGTCGGTGCGCGCACGCAGCTCGGTGAGGGCGATCGCCGTCGGCAGCTCGTCGAGCCACGGCCGCCGCGGCGCGGGGATGCGCGCCTGCCGCGCAGCCTCGGTCACGGTCGCGACGAGCCGCTTCTGGTCGGTCGGGCCGAGATCGCGCTCCTCCGGGGCTGCATCGTCGCCCGCGGCGGTCCAGGCTCCCGCGACGCCGAAGGGCATGTCGGCGACGTCGACGCGCGGGGCCTCGACGGCGCCGCTCGACCAGCCGCCCGCGTAGCCCGACTGGAAGCGCTGGAGGCGCCCGGGACCCGTCTTGGCGATCGCGCGGCCCGGGATGCCGGGGTCGAAGTGCGCCGCGTCCTTGACGCCGATGACGTCCTGCGAGTCGGACTCGTCGGCGACCCGCAGCGCGATGCGCAGGTTCGTGTTGGCGCGCAGATTGTCGCGGATGACCCCCGCGGGGCGCTGCGTAGCCATGATGAGGTGGATGCCGAGCGAGCGTCCGCGCTGGGCGATGTCTACGACGCCGTCGACGAACTCGGGCACTTCGCCGACGAGGGCCGCGAACTCGTCGATGATGAGCACGAGCGCGGGCGGAGCATCCGGATCCCCCCTCTTCTCGAGCTCGAGGAGGTCCTTCGCGCCCTTGCGGTGCAGGAGCGCCTCGCGGTGGTGCAGCTCGGCGCGCAGGCTCGTGAGGGCACGGCGCACGAGGTGCGGCGTGAGGTCGGTGACGAGACCCACGGCGTGCGGGAGCGTCACGCAGTCGGCGAACGCCGAGCCGCCCTTGTAGTCGACGAAGAGGAACGTGAGCCGGTCGGGTCCGTACTCGGCCGCCATGCCGAGCACCCAGGCCTGCAGGAACTCGCTCTTGCCCGAGCCCGTCGTGCCGCCGACGAGCGCGTGCGGGCCCTGCGTGCGCAGGTCGAGGTGCATGATGCCCGAGGCGCCCTGCCCGATCGTCGCGCGCAGGCGGCCTGCGCGGCGCCGCGCGGGCGGCTGGCCCGTGAGCGTCCGGTCGGTGATGGAGTCGTTGGCGCGCCAGCGCTCGAGCACCGCGAGGGGCTCGGAGAGGGTCGCGGGGTCGACGAGCGCCGCGAGCGCGACGCTCGTGGGGAGGTCCGAGACGTCGTCGACGGGCACGTTGGCGTCGGAGATGCGGCTGAGATTGCGGGCGAAGCCCGCGGCCTCCCCCGCCGTGACGCGGTCCGCGCGCGGGGAGGCGAGCTCTTCGCCGAGTCGCACGAGGCCGATCCGCACGGTTTCGGGGCCCACCTCGGTGAACGCGCGGCAGACCGCGGGGAGCCGGGGAGCGGACTCCGCGACCCACACGGGGTAGACGCCGACGTCCGCGCCGCGCTCGCTGAGCGCCACGAGACGCGCGCGATCTCTCGCGGCGCCCTCGGAGAGCACGACGACGACGGCGGGGAGCGGGATGCCGGCGCCTCCGGCGTCACCCTGCGCCGTGCCGACATTTGCGCCCGCGACGAGGGCGGATCGTTCGACGCCGAGCGCCCCGCGCGCCTCTTCCCTGCGTCGCGTCGCCGCCTGCTCGCGCGCCGTGATGAGGGCGTCGAGCTCGTTCGTCAGCGAGATGACAGCGGGCTCCGTCGCGGCGAGGTGGTTGCCGCTCAGGGGGCTGTGCGGCGACGACGTGTGCGGCAGCCACTTGAGCCAGTCGAGGCGGGTCGCCCACTCGGGCGTGAGCGCCGCCGCGACCACGAGCTCGGCGGGCGAATGCAGGCCCGTGAGCTGGACGAGCACCGAATTCACGACCTCGAGCGCGGCATCCGTCTGCCCCGCGATGCCGATCGCACCCGACTCCGCGAGCTCGACCGCGACGGGGACGTCGTCGACGAGGCGATGCTCCGCGACGACCGCGCCGAGCCGCTCCTGGAACTCGAAGACGAGGTCGCCGCGCTGCGCTTCGTCGACGGTCGTGCGGCTCTCCATCGACGCCGTGCCGAGGCGCAGCGACAGGAAGCTCCAGTGCTCGGGGCGCCGCGTCCACAGGAGCGGGCCGAGCCCCGCCGCCGCGCGCAGCACCTCGGACGAGGACGGCAGCTCGGCGATGCGGGCGCGCTGCTCGACGCTCTTCTCGGACTCGAGCCGCTCGCCCAGCTCGACGAGCCCCTCGTCGAACCGCGCGATCTGGCGCTTGAGCTTGCGCGCGTCGCGGCGACGCGTCGTGATCCAGCTGCCGAGCAGCATGATGGGGCTCATCGCGATGAACAGGAGCGTGATGGGACGCTGCGTCAGCGCGAACATCGCGAGGCCCAGCAGGAGCGGCGCGATCATCGCGAGCAGCGGGAAGGGCTGGTCGTCTGCCTCGCGCGGCACCTCGGGCACCGAGAGCGTGCGGCCGATGTAGCGTTCCTCGACGCGCGGCGAGCGGTTGAACTCGACGGGGCCGACGTGGTCCTCGCGCGTCGCCGCGTCGTGCGACTCGACCTCGACGAGCAGCTCGGTGCCGCCCACGAGCACGACGAGCCGGCCCGGGACGCGCACGCGGGAGACGAGCTCGCCGTCCACCTCGACGCCGTTGGCCGAGCCGAGGTCGACGAGCTCGACGCTCTGGCCCACGTCGACGCGCACGTGCTGCTTCGACAGGTACGGGTCGGCCAGCACGACGTCGCACGACGGGTCGCGGCCCACGAGGTGCGATCCTCCGCCGAGCGGGATCGACCGGCCCGCCTGCGGACCGCTCAGGATCGTCAGCACGGCCGTCGCGCCGGGGTGCAGCGAGGGCAGGAGGTGCGCGGCATCCGCTTCGTCGACGAGCGCGACCGAGAGTCCCGACGCGAGCCACTCGTCGCCGATGACGGCGTCGGGCGGCAGGAGCCGCCACTGCGGGTCCATCGGCGACGCGGTCTGGAGCGTGTAGCGGCGCGATGCGTCGTACGCGCCGCGCGGATCGGCGGCCGCGATGCGCGCGGCGACGTCGCCGACGGTCGCGGTCGGCTCAGCCGTCACGACGACGTCGTGCGCCGATCCGTCGGGGCGGTAGAGGCTCAGTTTGACGTGCACAGGGGTCCTCTCAGGCTGTGGCCGTGAGTGCGATGAGGGCCGCCACGACGACGGCGAGGATGACGGATGCCGCGACGAGCGCGATCACAGTGCGCCGCCGGGCACGCCGGCGCGATGCCGCCTCGACGGAGGCCGTGTCGACGTGCTGCTGCTGGGGGTGCGGAGTGGGGGCGGAGCGGGCCGCGGTGACGGGCGGAACCGCGCGCGGCGCGTACACGGGAGGAGCGGACTCGGGAGCGCGCGCGATGCGCCCGAGCGACGCCGGCACGTCGGACGCGCTCGTGCCCGCGAACGGGGCGGGGTGTTCGCCGACGCCGCGGGCGGCGCGGCGGCGCGACTCGCGCCGGGCGACCATCGTCGAGCCGTCGTCGGGCGCGTCGGGCTCGGCGTCGGTCGTGGTGCGGCGCGGTCCGGGCGCGGCGTCCGGCTCACCGTCCTCAGACGACGAAGGCTGCGTCGCGCCCGGGTCGGCGGTCCGGCGGCCGCGCGCGAGCGCCGTCGCATCGTCGGGCGCCTCGCGCGAGACGCGGATCGTCGCGTCGAGTTCGTCGGTCGCCGCCGGGCCGTCGCTCTGCGGGCGGTCTTCCGTCTCCCCCGATCCGTCGGGGCCCGCCGGTTCCGAGCCGCTCACGGCTCGCTCCGGCTGAGCGACACCTCCGCGTCGCCCAGGAGGAACCGCTCCCCCGCCTCCGTCGCCTCGCCGGGGGTCGCGGCCACCTCGGTGCCCATGACCGTCGTGAACAGCACGCCGTTGGTCGAGTCGAGGTCCGTGATGTACCAGCGGTCGTCGCGCAGCTCGAGACGCGCGTGCGTCTTCGAGATCGTGCGGGTGTCGTCGTCGAGCGACACGAGCTGGGCGCCCGGGAACTCGGGGTCGCGCACGGGGCGGCGGCCGAGGATGACGGCCTCGGACGTGAGCGGGACGCGCGTGCCCGTCGGGCCGACGAGAACCCACGCCGTGCGCTTGCGGCGCGCGACGATCGTCTCTTCGAGGTCGTCCTCCTCGGGGATGTGCGGGCGCGTGTGCTGCGCCGACACGGAGGCGAGCGCCGAGCGCGGTCCTCCGGCATCGGGTGCCCCGGCGATCGCCGAGACGGGCCCCGAGCTCTCGGGGAAGGCGTCGCCCTCGCCCGGGACCGGCGACGGCGCGGGCGCCCACGGCTCGCGCGAGAGGGCGGGATCGGCTGCCGCGGGCACGTGTGTGACGGGCGGCACGAGGTCGTCCGGGGGCAGCGGCGCGAGCGGCGGGCTGCCGACCCGGCGCCCGGCGATGGGAGCGGCAGAGATGGGGGCGGGCGCCCCGGAGACGGCGTCGGTGACTTCGCTCGTCGCGGAGCCCGGGATCGCGTCGAAGCTCCACGACTCGTCGTAGCGGTCCTCGTCGTCTTCGTAGGGCCGCTGCGGCGTCGACGAGCGGCGGACGTACGAGGGCGCTTCATCGGACAGGGCAGGAGTGGATGCCGGGGGCACGGGCGCGGCCGTCGCCGGAGCGTCTGGGGTGGCGGGCGCGGGGGTGGCCGCGGCGGGCGCGGCGGCCTCCTCGGCCGCGGGCGTCGAGGCGCGCGAGGTCGCGGGAGTGTAGGGGACCGGCTGCGTGGGAAGCGGAGGCGGGGGCGCCCAGCCGCCCGCAGCAGGCGCAGCGGGCGCCGCAGGGGGCGCGGGCGGAGCGGCGGGCGCCGCAGGGACGTACCCGCCCCGCACGGCGGCGTAGCCCGGCGGAGGGGTGATCGGCGAGTAGGCCGTGACGGCGGCAGCCGGCTCTGCGGGTCCCGCCGTGAAGGTCTCGGGCTGCGGCGTGCGGACGGGCCCGTGCGTCTTCGCGGCGTCGCGCCCGACCCACCGCTCGGGGCCGAAGCCGACGATGCTCGCCCAGATCGGGAAGAGGAAGAACGCGAGGGCCGTCATCCCGCCGCCGTAGCCGAAGGCCAGATTGACGCGGTGCACCGCGACGATGAGTGCGATCCACCCCACGAGCGGCAGGACGAACAGCAGCACGAGCCAGCCCGACAGGCCCCCCAGCCGGAGCAGCACGACGATGTTGAGGAAGGGCACCCACGCCTGCCACGCCGGCTCGCCGCTCTTGCGGAAGACCGCGCCGAGGGCGATCGCGATCCAGACGTAGACGAGGAGCACCGCGACGAGCGACGTCGTGACGACGGCGACGGTGTTCGACAGCTCGAGGTTGGTCATGGCGATGTGTGCGCGCGCTGGTCAGTGCGGCGCTTCTCCTTTTCGACGGTGCGTTCCCGACGGGCGGGGGCCAGGTGTCGGACGAACGATCTCAACGATACGGTCGCGCGCACGCGCTGCCACGCTCCGCCGTCCCTCGCGAGGGCGCGGCGCTCGGCATCCACGATGCGCCAGAACTCGTCGGCGGCCTCGACGGTCGTCGTCGCACCCGAGAAGACGGCCCGATCGGCGCCCTCCGCGAGCACGCCCGCGGGTTCGGAGGCGTACTGGTTCGCGAGCTCGACGCGCGTGAGCGAGCGTGGTGCGCCGCGGCCCGCATCGACGGCGGCATCGACGTACTCCTCCCAGCCGCCCGCGATGCGCGATGCCGGAGCGTCGGCCCTGCGCCGCCCGCGGCGCCGCATCGCCTTGGCCGCGACGACCGCGATGAACGGGCCGAACGCGATGACGAGGACCGCCGACGCGATCCCCGCGATGCGCAGCGCCGGCAGGAGCCACGCCAGGTCGAGTCCCTCGGCGGGAGGCGTGGAGTCGTCGGCTCCCGAGTCCTCCTGCACGGGGTCGGGCGGGAGCACCTCCTCGACGGAGTCGGGCCGGACCTCCGTGACGTTCTCGGGGTCGCGCTGCTCGGCGACGTCGAAACTCGGCGACACCTCGAACTGCGGCGTCACGTCGATGGGGACCCACTCCCCCGCGCCGTCCTGCACCTCGGTCCACGCCGTGAGATCCTGTGCGCGGCACCGGCCGTCCCGGCAGGCCGAGAGGCCCGGCTCGGCGGAGGAGAGCCGGGCGCCCAGCACGACGCGGGAGGGGAACCCCAGCTCGCGCGCGATGAGGGCCACCGCGACGGCGAACTGCTCGTCGTCGCCGATCGCGGCGACATAGTCTCCGGATGCCGCGGCGCGGGGGTCGGTCTCGCGTTCCAGCAGTCGCGTGAAGAGCACGCCGACCCGCCCGATCGAGTGCCCGGACGCGCTCGGCTGGAACGTGTAGCCCGGGAGCTCCTGGATCCACGACGAGGCTGTCGCGTCGAGCGAGAGGCCGTGGCTGAGATAGCCGCGCTCGCGCAGGAGTGCGACGAGCCCCGCGAGCGCCGCGCCTCCCGAGCCCTCGCGATGGCGATCGACCCACGCCGTCAGGCTCTCAGGCGCCTCCACGTCGTTCGCGGCTCCGCCGGGCGCGTCGATGTCGGCGAGGGCGGGGAGTCGCGGCTCGACCGCGTCGACGACGTAGGAGTCGCCCGCCTCGAGTCCGCCTCCCGCCGTCTGCACGCCGGCCGCCGCGGACGCGCTGTAGTAGAAGCCGTCGGCGAGGCCCGCGGCGCGCTCGCCCGAGAACCTCACGGATGCGACACGGCCGGTCGTCGGCATCCAGATCCCCTCCAGCGACTCGATCGAGATCCTGGAGCGCGTCGGCTCGCCCGGCCCCGCGTCGAGGGCAGCGGGCACGCGGACGAAGTGCGCCTGGTCGGCCGAGTCGCCGCCGCCCGCGCGGAAGACCTCGCCGTCGTAGTCGTCGAGGGTCGCGAGACGGATGCGGGATGCCGCGCCCGCCTCGGGGGTGACCGTGAAGAGCACCTCGTCGGCGCTCCCCTGCGCGAAGCGCGACCGGTAAGACGAGAGCGGGCTCGGCTCCGCCGCGAGCGCGACTTCGGGGCCGACCGCGGAGCGCAGGACGTCGCGCTCGGCGCCGCGCGCCGCGAACGGCACGACCGCGGCGGCCGCCACGACGGCGACGGCGAGCATTCCCGCCGCGAGCGCCGAGCGGCGCCGGTCGGCGATCGAGGGCCGCCGCGAGATGCGCACTCCGCTCGAGGCCGCGGCGCGCTGGAGGGCCCGCATGCGGGCGTCGCGCGTGCGCCACGCGAGCCACAGCACGCTCGCCACGAGCGCCGTGATGCCGATCGCCGTCTCGACGGGCGCGAAGAGCGTGACGGGCCCGATCGACAGGGGCGCGCTCGTGGCCGCGCTGCCGAAGAAGAGACCGAAGGACACCATCGCGATGCCGATCGGCGCGGCCGCGTACGCCGCGCGGCTGTCGCGCCACGAGAGCACGAGGACGGCGCACGTGCCGACGAGGAAGACCACGAGGGCGGGCGCCAGGAGATTGCGGTACGTGCCGACGGGAAGGTCGACCGTCACGAGGTCCTTCCAGCCGAGGACGAGTCCCGTCGCGACATCCATGAGTCCCTGCAGGATGTCGGGCGCCCCCGCGAGGCGCGTGGGCACGGCGAGCGGCACCCCGAAGAGGAGGATCGCGACGCCGAGCGCGGCGGCCGTCAGCCACCCGCCCCACGCGCGCCGGTGGGCGATGATCGCGATCCCGGTAGCGACGACGGCCGAGACCCCCACCAGCACCAGGAACCAGCCCGTGCGGTAGACGGGCCAGGCCGCGACCGTCGCGATCGCGACGATCGCGGCGGCGTACAGCGTGCCCGCGACGATCCGCCGCGTCGACTCCGCTCGCGCGCGGCGCGCGAGCTCGTCGCGGCCTCCCGCGAGGTCGACGCCGCTCATGTCGAGGCCCCCCGCAGCAGCAGGCCCGAGAGGTCGTCGAGCGTTCCGACGGTCATGACCGAGAGCCCCGCGAGCGTCTGCATGCGCGGGTGCGCGCGCTCGTCGCAGATGACCGCGAGGATCGCGGTGTCGGTCGGGAAGCCGAGGGCCGCCTGTCGCAGCCGTGTGAGCGAGACGCGCGAGCCCGTGACCACGACCGCGATCGAGAGGCGGTCGTTCGCCTCTGACGCGAGGCGGCAGACGTCCTCGACGGGCATCGTGTTCTCGAGGCGGTCGATGCCGCTGAAGCCGTCCAGCAGGACGCGCGGAGAGACGGCGGGGATGTGCTGCACGGCGCGCAGCCGCCCGCGCACGACGCGGGGCACCTCGGAGCCGACGACGACGTCGAGGTCGCGGGCGTCCTGCACGGCCCGCACGGCGACGGATGCCGCACAGCTCACGGCGAGCTCGAACTCGTCCCCGTCGGCGTACTCGGCCTCGGCGATCGCGAGGATGACGGCCATGCGGGAGCGGCGGGACTCCTCGTACTGACGGACCATGAGCTGGCCCGTCTTGGCCGTCGACTTCCAGTGGATCTGTCGCTGCGAGTCGCCCGGCGCGTACTCGCGGATCGCGTGGAAGGACATGTCGGCGTCCACGAGCCGCCTCGTCGGGCTGCCCTCGAGGTCGCGGATGAGCCCCGCGCTCGTGGAGGGGACCGTCGTCGTGCGCGGGTGGACGTACAGGTCATGCACGTCCTCGAACGCGTGCTCGCGGCGGAGCAGTCCGAGGGGGTCGCTGCGGACGGTCGTGGCGGGTCCCACGCCGACGATCCCGCGCGGGAGGGCCGGGATGTCGAGGGCCTGCGCGATCCGGTGGCCCGAGCGCAGGAGCGGCACCCCGAGCTCGACGAGTCCCGCGCCGACCGGGATGTCGATGCGTCCCGGGAGCGCCGTGCGGTTGCCGTGGTTGCGCACGACGATCTCGCCCGTGACGCCCTGCCCCGCGACGATCCGCTCGTGCGCGAGCGTGAGGTCCACGTCGTACGAGCGCGCCCCGAAGAGGAACGGCACAGCCATGAGCAGCAGGAGCACCGAGATGGCGCCCGCGACCATCCATTCGACCCACCCGAACCAGACTCCGAGCGCGAGTCCCACGGTCGCCGCGAGCGCGACGAGCATGCCGGCGGGGCGGACCGTGCGCGAGGCCCAGTCCGCGGCCGCCGCGATGCCCGCTCCGACGGCGCGCGAGGCGGCAGTCGTCCAGACGACGATCCGCACGAGCGTGCGTCCGCGCGTCACGGGGGCGACCGTGCGCGTCGATTCGCCGACGCCCGAGCCGGTGTCGGCGGCGGAGCGGGTGAGGCGGGACTCGGTCAGGCTCATACGGCCTCGCGGCGGGTGGGCGGTGCGACGTCGAGCAGCACCTGGCCGATGACGGCCTCCTGCGTGACGCCGTCGAACTCCGCCTCCGGGTGGAGGATGAGGCGGTGCGAGAGGACGGCCACGGCGAGCGTCTTTACGTCGTCCGGCGTCGCGTAGGTGCGTCCCTGCGACGCGGCACGGGTGCGCGCGGCGCGCGTGAGCGAGAGGGCACCGCGGATGCTGACGCCGAGGCGCACCTCGTCGGCCGAGCGCGTGCTGTCCACGAGCCGCGCGACGTAGTCCAGCACGAGGGCGTCGACGTAGACGTCGCGCGCGAGGTCGGCCATGCCCACGAGCGCCTGCGGCGTGATGATGGGGCTCAGCTCTTCCGTCGCGACGGCTGCGCCGTCGAGGATCCGCACCGTCGAGGCGTGGTCGGGGTACCCGAGGGAGGCGCGCATCATGAAGCGGTCGAGCTGCGCCTCGGGGAGGCGGTAGGTGCCGGCCTGCTCGACGGGGTTCTGCGTCGCGAGCACGAGGAAGGGCACGCCGACGGGCCGAGTGACGCCGTCGATCGTGACGCGCGACTCCTCCATGACCTCGAGGAGCGCCGACTGCGTCTTGGGGCTCGCGCGGTTGATCTCGTCGGCGAGGACGATGTTGGCGAAGACGGGACCCGCGTGGAACTCGAACCGGCCCTCCTTCTGGTCGTACACCGTGATGCCCGTGATGTCGCCCGGGAGGAGGTCGGGGGTGAACTGGATGCGGGTGTTCGTGCCCTGCACGGACTGCGCGAGTGCGCGCGCGAGGGAGGTCTTGCCCGTCCCCGGGACGTCTTCGAGCAGGACGTGCCCGTCGCTGAGCATCGCCGTGAGGACGAGCTCGACGACGTGGCGCTTGCCGAGGATGGCACGCTCGACGTTGTCGGAGATCTGCGCGAACGTCTGGGCGAACCAGGTGGCCTGCTCCTGGGTCAGAGTCATGTGCGGGTGTCCTTCGAGGGGATTCGGGCGAGGGGGAGGATCAGGGGGCGGGATTCTGGCCGGGCGGATCGTTGGGCTCGCACGTCGCGCTCATCGTGCGCGTCGCGTCGGAGAGCCCCCAGCCCTGGGCGGACCAGCTCGCCGTGACGCCGATGCCCTCGACGCGCACGGCGCCGCGCGGGACGTCCCACGTGTCGGGGATGTGCGGCAGGATCGCGTCGTCACGGTCGTAGTAGACCAGCTGCGCGTTCGAGAAGCCGACGACGGCCTTGCCCTGCGCAGTGTTGGACGAGTCCCCGCGCACGTCGAGCGTCGCGCCGCCGGCGCACGACTGCACCCACCACGACGCCTGCAGCTGGTACGGGGCGCTCCCCGCGGCGGGGACCACGGTGGCCCACGGGGTCGCGGTGCCCCACACGTCGTGCACGTAGCGCACCTGGATCGCGGGATCGCGATCGAAGACGCCGGTCGGCCAGCCGGAGAACTCGACGTGGTTGCGGTTGGGGACGCGCTCGGTCGAGGTGGGCTGGGCGCGGACGATCCATTCGGCCCGGCCGTCGCGCACATCGGGCTGCCCGTCCACCGCGAAGGTCCAGCCCTTGGGCGCCTTCCCGCTCTGCACGGCCCGCACGCTCTGCGTCGTCGTCGAGCGGCCGAAAGACGACCCGTCGTACCAGGACTCGACGCACAGCTCGAAGCGGTACTCCTCGCCGTCGGGCAGGCCGGAGAACACCGCGACCGCGCCGTCCGGGGTCGGAGTGCACACGTCGCCGTCGCGGACGATGCCGTAGCGCAGCGCCGAGCCGTCGCCGTTGAGAGCGGCCGCCCCGCGTGCCGTGACGGTGGACGTCCCGTCGCCCGCGGACTCGGCGCTCAGTGTGAGGACCGGATCGCGAGGCGCGCCGATGCCGTTCGCCCCGATCGTGACGGCGGCGCCGGACTGGCTGCCCGAGAGGCCCGGCGGCAGCTCGAATCGCGAGAGCGGCGTCACGGTGACGGGCGAGGACGAGTTGGAGCCGAGGCGGTACGACGCGAGGTCGACGCGGTCCTGCCCCGGTCGCACGTCGATGCGCGCCGTCTCGCCCCCCGCCGCCGTGATCTCGACGGCCCCCGTCTGATCGGGTTCGAGGCCCGCGATGGAGAGCGAGATGACGCCGCCCTCGCCCGAGGGGGTGACGACCGGCGACGCCGTGACGGACTGCGGCGGGCGCGGAGCGCGGTAGGCCCAGCCCACCGTCTGCACGCCCGTGCGGGACTCGCCGACGGCGTTGACCGCGACGGCGTCGTACGTGCGCTGCTCGCCGTTCGGGGCCGAGATGACCGGGCACGTGCCGTCGGGAGCGCACCGCGCGACCTCGACGTCGTCGCGGCGGACGACGAACCCCGTGAGCGCGGGGTAGGCGGCGCGCGCATCCCCCGGGTCGACGCGCAGCGTGAGCGTGCCGTCGTCGTACGCCGTCTGGGACAGGCCCGCCGGCGCGCGCGGGAAGCCCTGCAGATCCAGCAGGAGCCGGCCGTCGCGGTCGGCGTTGGTCCGGCGGCCCTGCGCGTCCTGGACGGAGAAGGACGCCGTGCAGGTCGCGCCCGCGGCATCCTCCGTCCATGACGCGACGATCGTCGTGGCCGACCCGCGCTCGAACGCGACCCCCGCGCACGCGCCCGTCGCACGCACGTCGACGATCTCGAGCGGCGTGCGCGGGAGCGGGTTGACCTCGCCGGGCCCGCCCACGACGGTGATGGCGCACGACGTGCCCGCGGCCTGCGAGCACTGCTGCGTCACCGACGCCCCCTGCGGGAGCGTCGACGGCGCCGCGCCGACGCGAAGGATGAGTCGCGCGGAGGGCACGTCCGGGTGGCTCGCGACGTCGACGAGGGCGACCTCCTCCGCGCCCGGCACTGCGCGGTCGGCGCCCGTCACGGTGACGATGTTGTCGTCCTGGACGACCTGGAACGCCGAGCCCGTGTGCGTGAGGGCGTACTCGATGCCGTCCCAGTCCTCGCGCAGCTGCCACGTCGTCATGAGCGTCAGGTCGAAGGTCGCGGTCTCGCCCGGCCCGACCGTGAGCGAGGCGGGGTGCAGGACGGGCTGCGGGTCGACGGGGACCACCGTGATGGGCACCGAGAGGTAGGTCCAGTCCTTCTGCCCGTCGAGGCGGACGGGCACTTGGCACGCGTCGGCCCACGGCGCTCCCGCGCCCGCGTCGTACCGGACGGAGGTGCCGGACTCGAGGACGCAGGATGCGTCGGCCCGCGCCCCCGAGGCGCGCACCTCGTCGCCCACTTCGATCCGCCGGCCCGGAGGGCGGGCGACGAGCGTCGCCATGTCGAACGTCACCGACGCGAGCTCGGTCGCCTGCGGCGTCTGCGCGCCGCTCCGGAGGATCAGCGAGAGGTCGTCGTCGCCCGGCACGCGCAGGAAGGCATAGGTCGTGACGGGACCGGAGGGTCCTGCACCCGACACCGCGAAGGGGATGACGCGCGAGCGCGCCGGCAGATCCCCGCTCAGCTCGGAGCCGTCGACCGAGACGCCGTCGGGATCGCCCCACAGGCTCACGGCGAGGTCTTCGACATCGCCGGCCGACCACGCGGCCTTGCCGTCGAGCACGTCGACGCCGTCCTCGAAGTCGTCGCGGTTCTCGATGGTCAGGACCGTGTCGGCGACGACGGGGTAATCCGGCACGCTCTCGCGCACGACCTTGACCACGATGAGCCCGCGGCCCGTGTTGCCCGAGCTCGAGACGACGTCGTACAGGAACGACATCGTGGCCGGCTGGGTACCCGCCCCGATGACCACCGTCGTGTCGTTCGTCGTGACGATGAGGTCGTCGAGCCGCGCGAACTCCGGGTTCGGGCTTCCGTCGCCGAGGAACTCCGGCAGGTCGGGGCGCACGGACTGCAGCGAGAGCCGGCCCATCGTGGGATCGAGGTCGTTCGAGAGCGGGCTCACCCGGATCCGGCTGTCGTGGCCCGCCTGCACCTGTACGTAGTCGGTGTACGTGATGGGGCTCGGGTTGGACGCCCCGTCCAGCACGCCGATGCGGACCGTGCCCTCGCCCGTCGCACCGAACGCGTCCACGACCCGATAGCGGAACGAGACCTGGCCCGGCCGGCCCGCGACGCTCGAGTACAGGATCGACGCGCCGTCCGCCGAGATCGTCGCGGCGCCGGTCTCGGGCTGCGTCATGATCCGGTCGAGCGTCACGACGTCGCCGTCGGGGTCCATCCCGAACCCGTCGAACTCGACGAGCACGGACTGCCCGCTCAGCACGCGGCCCTCGAGGGTCTCCGGCAGCGGCGCGCGGTTCGCATCGTCGGAGAGCACCTGGATGCGCACGTCGGCCGTGTCGGCGAGAGCGGGGGCGCCCGTCGTGAAGACGGAGTACCGGATGCCGTACTCGCCCGGCTCGCTCGGCGCGAGATAGCGCAGCACGCCACCCGAGGCGAACGCGAGCGCGGCATCCGTCGACGACACGACAGAGGACGGATCCAGCGTGGGACGGCCGCCGGACGGGGCGATGTCGTTGTCGAGGACCGGGATGTCGATCTGCGAGCCGGCGCGCACGACGACGGTGTCGTCCACCGCGATGGGGGCCAGTTCGGGGGCGAGCGGGAGCAGGTAGACGGTCGCCTCGCCCTGCACGCTCGCTCCGCGGTCCTCCGTGCCGTCGCTCACGGTGTACGTGACGGTGCCCAGGCGCCCTACGGCCCCCGTCTCGGTCGAGCCCGAGACGCGCAGGTGGCTCTGGCCGACGGTGTCGACCGAGAGGGATGCCCCGGCGTCGGGGTGCACGACGACATCGCTCAGCAGCAGGACGCGCCGGGTCGGGTTCGACACGGCGTCGAAGACGTCGAGCGTCGCATCCTGCTTGGGATGCACGAACGCCACGACGGGCGCTGTCGCGAGCTCGGGCGGTGCGTCGGCGGGCAGGATCGTGATGCGGGCGGTGCCGTCGGCATCGCTGATGCCGTCGGTCACGGTGAAGCCCACGCGGATCGTGCCCGGCACCTGCGCCGAGAAGTCGAAGCTCGTCGTGCCGCCGACGACGGTCGCGGTCGCGGGCGCCCCGTCGAGCACGCGCACCGACTCGAGCGCGAGCGCGCCCGCCGTTCCCGTGACGTGCGGCGCGACATCCACCGTCAGCCCCGCGTCCATCGAGTCGACGACGGCGAACGACTGCACCTGCAGCTGCGGCTCGGGCGAGACCCGCACGACGAGCGGGACCGTCGTGGTCATGCCGCGCGTGTCCGACACCGTGACCGAGAGCTCGACGAGCTCTTCGCCGCCGCTGCCGTCGTCGTCGTGCTGGTAGACGACATCCCCCGACGGCGTCGACGCGACGCTCCCCCGGCCCGAGGGGTTCTCGACCGAGAGGAGGAACCGCGGGTCGCCCTCGGGGTCGACCCAGCCCGGCAGCACGGGGATCGTCACGGTGCCGCCGGTCGCGACCTGCGGCTCGGGCCACGGCAGGAGGCATCCCTCGACGCCGCACCACACCGGCGCCGTGTCGCGCGACTCGGGCGCGACTTCGATCGTGACGGTCGTGGGCTGCGAGACGAGGCCGTCCTGGCTCGTGCCGTCCGTCACGGCGTACGAGAAGGTCGCCGAGCCCACGGCATCGGGCGCGACGCGGACCGCGAGCCGCTGCCCGTTGTCGGTGATCGAGGTTGTGCCGAATCCGGGGTCCAGGCCCGTGACGGACGCCGGGTCGATCGAGAGCACGTCCTCGTTGGGGTCGTGGTCGTTGAGCAGCACGGGGAGGCTCGCGAGGCTCCCCGCGCGCACGCCGAAGGCGTCGGGCTCGGCGACGGGCGGCTTGGGGTCGATCATGATCGTGAGCTGCTCGTCGCTCGGCTCGGCATCCTCGTTCGTGCGGTCGTCGAGGGTCCAGTCCTGGCTCGATTCGACGAGGTCGCCGTCGGGGACCGTCCACACCCAGCCGCTGCGCGTCTCGTTCAGGATGACGGAGGTGCCGCCCGTCACGAAGCGCGGGCGCAGGTCGTCGCCGAGTGCGCGGCCGGCGTAGTCCAGCACCGTCGTGCGGCCCGTGCCCGAGTTCCACAGGACGCCCTCGGTCGCGCCCTGCGCGAGCCACGCGGCGAAGACCTCGCCGTCGTGGACGACGGGCCGCGCGGGCTCGCCGAGGACGGTGGCGCCCGCCCCGACCTCCTCCGTCACGGCGGAGCCGTCCAGGGGCACGCGCACGAGGCCCGTCTCGGTCGCGAGATAGACAGCCTCGCCGGCGGGGTCGGGGGCGCCGACGACGACGGTACCCGTCGCGTCGACGCGCTCGGCGGTATCCGCTCCCGCGAGCCAGACGTCCCCGTCGTCCGCGTCTACGACGACCCATTCGTCGCCGCCCGCCGTGATGACGGGAGACGAGAGCCCGTCGGCTTCGAGCGGGTCGCGACCCCGCACTTCGGAAGAGGGGATGTCGTAGCGCAGGACGGAGGCGTCGGCCCGCGAGTAGCTGAACAGGAGGCCGCGCGGATCGACCGCGATCGCATCGGCCGTGTACTGCGGAGCGTCTTCGGCGTCCGAGGGGAAGGGATCGATCTGCGTCGCCTGCCCCGTCGAGAGACGGCCGACGAAGACGGCTCCCGAGTCCGTGCGGTACGCGACGAAGTCGCCCGCGGTCGCCACGTCGGTCGTGCCCGCGGGAGTCGACGGCGAGGCGCGCAGCGTCTCTTCGTCGAGGTCGACGGGCATCGCGGCGTCGATCCTGGTGAGCTTGCTGTAGCTGTCCGAGAAGACGTAGGCGCCGTCGTCGGTCTGGGCGACCTCGCTCGGATTGCTGATGCTGCGCACCGTGTCGAGCTCGCCGACCGCCGTGTTGACGCGCGCGTAGTGCAGCCCCTCCCCCGTCTGCAGCGCCCACAGGGCGGTGTCGACCTCAGGGGTCTCCTGGGCGTCGAGGCCCGGCCACACGATGCTCGCCGTCACGACGAGACCGAGGCAGGCGACGGCGGCGACGACGCCGGCGAGCGAGCGGCGACGCATTCAGAGCACTCCCGCGGAGAGCAGTGCGACGCCGACCGCGACGAGTGCGATGGCCGCCGCGACGCCCGCCACGATCCACGGGAGCAGGCCGCGTCCCGCGCGCTCCGGTCCCGAGATCGCGGTGTCCTCGTCGCGCGCGAGGCCCGCGACGCTCGTCTCGTAGCGCGTCTTGCGCCGCTCCTCGTGCGCGACGGTGCTGCGCGCCGCCCCGCGGATCGTCGAATCGGAGAAGTCGACGGGAGCGGATGCCGCGCTCCACTCGTCGACGGGAACCTCGAGCGCCGTCGGCGACATGCCCAGTTCGCTCTGGACTCCGCGCAGCGCCTCGGCGAACTCGCGCGCGGAGGCGAACCGGCGCGCGGGGTCGCGACTCATCGCGCGGGCGAGCACGTCCTGCAGCGACGCGGGGACGTCGGTGCGCGGGACGGGCGTGTAGGTCGCGCGGGCGATCCGGCGGCGCAGCTGCTCCTTGGTGTTCTGACCGCGCTCGCGACGCTCGAACGGGCTCTGCCCCGCGAGCAGCGAATAGACGGTCGCGCCGAGGCTCCACACCTCGCTCGCGACCGAGCCCGCCGTCTGCTCGCCGACGACCTCGGGGGCGCTCCACGGGATCGACATCGCGAGGACTTCGTCGGCCGTCGCGCGCGACAGCGACGACGAGATGCCGAAGTCGGCGAGGACGGGCGCCCCGAAGGTCGTCACGAGGATGTTGCTGGGCTTGACGTCGCGGTGGACGAGTCCCGCACGGTGCGCGGATTCGAGCGCGCTCGCCATCCGCACGCCGATCTCGAGCACCTCGGGCACCGGGATGCGCTCGCGCCGATAGCGCTGCGCGAGCGACCCCGGGCAAAACTCCATGACGATGTAGGGCCTGCCGTCGGCCGAGATGCCGGCCTGGTAGACCGTCACGATCGAGGGGTGCGCCGAGAGGTGCGCGAGGACGTCGGCCTCGGCGTTGAACATGCGGCGCAGGTCGGCGTCGCGCACGTCGCTCGGCAGCACCTTGACCGCGACATCCCGCCGCGGCATGTCCTGCTCGTAGAGGAACACGTCGGCGAAGCCGCCCGAGCCGAGCGGCCGAATGTAGGTGAGTCCCGGGAGAATCGGGGGCGCCGAGGGGAGGCGAGTTGCCACGCGGTCCTCCCCTGGAATCCGACGGCGTCGCGCCAGGCCCGATGCCGCACGCTCCGCAAACTGGGCAATGCTAACAAACGCCGCTGAGCGGTCCTGGGTCCCCTTACAGGCTCGGCGGCTCGTTCGGATCGAAGGGCGCGTCGAGCGATCGCGTGAGCTCCTGGAGGAGCGCCTCGATCTGCGGCTCGACGTACTGTCCGATCGCCGCCTGGATGCGCAGACGGTGGTGCAGGAGGATCGTGCACACCTCGCGACCCACCATGTTGGCGTAGTCGTCGGCGAGCCCGACCTCCTGGCGGAGCGCCGCCTTCGCCTCGTCCGTGAGCGGCGGGAGCGCCGGGATGTCGGAGTCCGCCTCTTCCGCCATCCCTGCGATCGTGAACAGGAAGGGCGCCCCGGGAACGGGATCCGGGTCGAGCGGCAGCCCCTCGAACTCGGGCTCGAGGCCCTCGCCGGGCCGGTAGGCGCGCGCGCGGTTGCGCGTAGCCTGCTGGTCGAGCTCGGCCTGAAGCATCGGGAGGTTGCGCGCCGTGTACTCGGCGACCGCGTGGTCGACGATCGTCTTGATCCTCGTCGAGAGTCCGTGCTGCACTCCGTGCGGAACGTCTCCCCCGAGACCCGCCGCCGAGAGAATCGGAGACCCGAAGCAGCGTCGGCACGGAGCGACCCTGCCGCGGTGCGTCGAGGGCTCCCAGCGGGGAAGCCACTTGAGCCAGGCATCCACTGCCTGGCTCACTTGGGTCTCGAGCGACCGCTCCACGCGTCCACGCTATCCCGTGGAGTGCCGGTTGAGGCGGCCTGACGCGCACTCGTCGGATCGAGTGCGGGGAAGCCGTCTCTCGCGTCACTCGTCGAACGGGTCCTCCCAGCGCCACCGCGGGCGCTGCGCGTCGGTGCGGACGAGCGCGATCCCCGCCGCCGCAGACCCGAACGCAGACGCGGCGATGACGACCGAGAACCAGGAGAAGAGGACACCGGATGCCGCGTCCCCGGCCGCCCCGAGCTCGGCGCCCGCGAGCAGTGCGCCGAACCACACTCCTGCGACGTAGGCGAGCGTCGCGAGCACCATCGTGACCACGGCACCGCGCAGGACGGCGTGCCGCCGCCGCAGCGCGATCCACAGGCTCAGCGCGAAGACCGCCGTCGTCGCGGCCGTCCCCACGATCCCGGGGATCTGACCGAGGCCCGGGACGTCGATGACATCCGCGTCGAGCACGAGGCTCGTGACGCCGAGGCCCGCGATGAGAAGCGCGATGAACCCCGCCGTGGCGAGCCCGAGAGCCACCACCGGCCGGACATGCCCGTGCTCGGGCGCGCGATCTTCCGACACCTCTCGACGATACGCCGCCGTGCGGTCGGAGGGACTACGCGCGGTAGAGCTGCGGACCCGCCTCGAGCGTGCGCTCGTACTCGCGCTGCGCCTCGACGTTGAGCTCGGTGACGCGCTTGCCGCGCGCCGCCGCCCACGCGCCGAACCAGATCGTCAGTTCGCGGCCGATGATGAAGGCGCCCACGGCCAGCGGCGCGAACGTGTTGTCCCGGATCAGCTCGACGCCCTCGGTGGGGGTGAGCATCCAGAACGGCGCCTGGAAGAGGAGACCCACGACGTACCCGAACCAGCTGATGACGCCGACGAAGATGCCGAAGATCACCCAGTGGCCCCAGCGGCCGCGGTTGATGATGGCGCCCAGCAGCCAGAAGCCGATGAAGAACAGCACGACGGGCACCCAGAACACCCACGAGGAGACCGCCGTCGTGAGAGCGCTGACGATGCCGTCGGGCGCGATGTCGTCAGTGAGCAGGCCCACGCCGAGCCACACGCCGAGGTAGAGCACGGCGAAGCTGAGGGCGGCGAGGAGGCCGATGGCGCCTGCGGCGGCGCGGTTGCCGCGCGCACGCGGCGGCTCGGGGGCCTGCACGAAGATGGGCTGAGGCGCGACGGAGCCGACGGGGGCGACGGGCTCGCTGTGCGCGACGGGCTCGCTCGGCGCGACGACGTAGGCGTCGGCCGGGGCCTCGACGGGGGTCTCGTACGCGTGCGTCGCGACGGAGCTCTCGGGCGCGGCGGCGGGGGTCTCGTCGCCGCCGCCTGCCGCGCGGTAGGCCGCCATGTAGGACGCGGCATCCGTGATCTCGTCGTCGGAGGTCTCGGGGGCCGACGCCTCGGCGACGACGGGAGCCTCGGACTGCTCGGCGGGCTCGGGCTCCGCGACGGCGGGCTCGGGCTCCACGGCGACGGGCTCCTGCTCGCGCGCGGGCTCCTGCTCGGGCTCGGAGCCGGAGACGGCCTCGCGGCCCGCGGCCTCGGCATCGGCGAGTCCCTCGTTGACGCGGCCGACGACATCGTCGTCGACGGGCTTCGGCTCGTCGACGGGCTCGCCGTAGGTCGACTTCGAGTCACTCATCGGATGCACTTCCTCACACGGGGCACGCCCCCGCACAGTGAGGGTAGCGCGGGGATCCCGCATGCCTCGGGAGGCATGCCGCGGCGATTCGCCCCCGTTCGCGCGGCGCCCCCCGGCTAGGGTGAGCGCCATGGCACGCACCGGTCCCGCCCGCGCCGCGCTCGTCGGTGCCGTGGCATCCCTCGTCCTCGTCGCGGCCCTGACGGCCTGCGCCTCGCCGGGCGACACGCCCTCGAGCGGCTCGACCTCGGGCTCGTCCTCGGCATCGGGGTCGACGCCCGGCGAGGAGACGGGCGGCGCCACCCCGACGCCGAGCTCGTCGTCCACGGGCGCGGCGGCCGCGGTCCCCGACGACTGCCGCGCGATCCTCACGGCGGACGTGCTCGCGCAGCTCGCGGACGTCCCACTCAACGACCCCGCCTTCGGGCCGTCGGGCGTGCAGCCCGACGGGAGCCTCATCTGCATCTGGGCCGATCCCGCCGCCGACACGACGGGCCTGCGCACCGAGATCAGCTCGATGTCGCGCGGTCCCGCCCTCGACATGCTCAATCAGCTCGCGAACGACGAGGGCTTCACGTGCTACACGCCCGACGGCGGCACGCGCTGCGAGAAGACGTGGCCCAACGAGACCTACCCCGTGACCGACGGGCGCACGCTCTTCTGGCGCGACGACATCCTCATCGACACGCAGTACTCGAACCTCGCCCCGACCGGCTACACCGCCGCGATCATCGATTCGATCTGGGGCTGAACGAGCCGTATCGAGACAGGGGCTGAGTCAGCTCCACACGAACGCCGCGAGGCGGTCGCCGTAGTCCTCGGGATGCCACGTCGTCTCGACGCTCGAGAGCCACAGGCCGTCGCGCACGGCGTGCTCCTCGACGACGGCGCCCGACTCCCGCCGGCACGCGATGCCCGAGCCGAACGCGGCGCACGTGAAGCCCTGCCCGCGGAGCGACAGGTCGGCGACCGTCGCGGCGTCCGCCGGGACGACCGACAGCGTCGAGACGATCGTGCCCGCGGGACCGCGCCAGAGGCACGTGACGCGCACCGTCGGCTGCAGGGCGTCCACGAGCGCCGTCACAGCGGTCGCGGGCGCCGCGTGGTTCTGGTCGAGCAGCGCGTCGCGGGTCCAGGCCAGCTCGCCCCACAGCATCGCGGGGTACAGGTCGCGGCAGTCGACGTCGGTCGAGAGGTCGAGCGCCGCCGCGCCGACCGGCTGGGCCGCGATGGCCTGGGGAGCAGACGTCGCGGCGCGCAGCGTGTCGCCGACGAAGACGATCGTCCCCGGCACGGCCGGTGCCGCGAGCCATACGAGGGCCGCCACCGTCGCGGCGCACGCGAGACCCGCAGGCCACGCGAGCCACAGGTTGCGACCGCCGATGCGCGCCATACCGCCCCTTTCCCTCCCCACCCTCCACGGTAGTTCGAGCCGGCGACGTCGCCTGTTTCGGCGCGCAGAGCGGGAACGACGATGGCCCCCGGCGTGTGCCGGGGGCCATCGTGCGGAGGATTCGGGATGCCGCTCGCGCGGTATCCGTCAGTCTTCAGGTTTCGATACGCGCGCTTCGCGGGCTACTCAACCTAGACCCGCCTCGGGTCAACGCGGGCTTCGCTCGCATTGACCCGAGTCGCGTCTAGTTGTAATCGCCGGAGAAGCCGTCCGTCGAGAACGAGTCGAAGTCGACGTAGCTCAGGTCGGCGTCGCTGTACGCGCCGTCCGAGGCGAAGATGCGGTTGGGGTACCGCTCGCTCTTGGCCTCCTCCGTCGCCTCGACCGTGACGTTGCGGTACTTCGCAAGTCCGGTTCCGGCGGGGATGAGCTTTCCGATGATGACGTTCTCCTTGAGGCCGAGGAGCGGGTCGCTCTTGCCCTCCATCGCGGCCTGCGTGAGGACGCGCGTGGTCTCCTGGAACGATGCGGCCGACAGCCACGACTCCGTCGCGAGCGACGCCTTCGTGATACCCATCAGCTCGGGACGGCCCGACGCGGGGCGCTTGCCCTCTGCCACGGCCTCGCGGTTGATCGACTGGTAGCGCTTGAAGTCGACCAGCTCACCCGGGAGCAGGGTCGTGTCGGCGTGGTCGACGACGGTGACCTTGCGGAGCATCTGGCGAACGATGACCTCGATGTGCTTGTCGTGGATCGGCACACCCTGCGAGCGGTACACGCCCTGCACGCCGTTGACGAGGTAACGCTGCACCTCGCGGGCGCCCATGACGCGCATGACCTCCTTGGGGTCGAGCGTGCCCACCAGGATCGGCTGGCCGACCGTGACGTGCTGGCCGTCCTCCACGAGCAGCGTCGCACGGCGCAGGACCGGGTAGACGTGCGGCTCGTCGCCGTTGTCGGGCGTGAGGATGACCTTCTTGGCGCGGTCGGTCTCTTCGATCGTGATGCGACCGTCGGACTCGGCGATCGGCGACGCACCCTTGGGAGTGCGGGCCTCGAAGAGCTCCTGCACGCGGGGCAGACCCTGCGTGATGTCGTCGGCCGAGGCCGAACCGCCGGTGTGGAAGGTGCGCATCGTGAGCTGCGTGCCGGGCTCGCCGATGGACTGGGCCGCGATGATGCCGACCGCCTCGCCGATGTCGACGAGCTTGCCGGTGGCCAGCGATCGGCCATAGCAGTTCTGGCACACGCCGACAGCCGAGTCGCACGTGAGGACCGAGCGGACCTTGATGGTCTCGACGCCTGCCTCGACGAGCTTGTCGATGAGCACGTCGCCCACGTCGTCGCCCGCCTCCGCCAGCACCTCGCCCTTGGCGTCCACGACCTCGGTCGCGAGCGAACGGGCGAACACCGAGTTCTCGACGTTCGGGTCCTTGATGAGCGTGCCGGTCGCGTCCTTCGTCGCGATCGGAAGCTCGAGGCCCTTGGTCGTGCCGCAGTCCTCCTCGCGGATGATGACATCCTGCGAGACGTCGACGAGACGACGCGTGAGGTAGCCCGAGTCGGCCGTACGGAGGGCCGTGTCGGCCAGACCCTTGCGGGCACCGTGCGTCGCGATGAAGTACTCCGCGACCGACAGCCCCTCGCGGTACGAGGAGATGATCGGGCGAGGGATGATCTCACCCTTCGGGTTGTTCACGAGACCGCGCATACCCGCGATGTTGCGGATCTGCAGCCAGTTTCCACGAGCACCCGACGACACCATGCGGTTGATCGTGTTGTCCTCGGGGAAGTTGTCGCGCATCGCCTTCTGCACGGCATCCGTCGCCTCGGTCCAGATCTTGATGAGCTCCTGGCGACGCTCGGCGTCGGTCGTGAGGCCCTTCTCGAACTGGCCCTGGACCTTCGCGGCCTGCTGCTCGTAGCCCGCGACGATCTCGCCCTTGTTGGGGGGAGTCAGGATGTCGCTCAGCGCCACCGTCACACCCGAGCGCGTGGCCCAGTAGAAGCCGGCGTCCTTGATCCGGTCGAGCGAAGCAGCGACCTCGACCTTCGGGTACTCCTCGGCCAGCTTGTTGACGATCTGCGACAGCTTGCCCTTGTCGGCCTGTTCGCGGACGAACGGGTAGCCCTTGGGGAGCGTGTCGTTGAAGATCGCCTGGCCGAGCGAGGTCTCGACGAGCCCGTTGCGCTCGTAGGCCTCGATCTTCTCCGGCGTGTCGATGTCGTTCTCGAGGAACGTGAGCCCCGGGATGCGGATGCGGACCTTGGCCTGCAGGTCGAGGGTTCCCTCGTCCTTGGCCAGGATCGCCTCGCCGACCGAGCCGAACGCGCGACCCTCGCCCTGAGCGCCGGCCTTGACCGTGGTCAGGTGGTGCAGGCCGATGATCATGTCCTGCGAGGGCAGGGTGACCGGACGGCCGTCAGACGGCTTGAGGATGTTGTTCGACGCGAGCATCAGGATGCGGGCCTCGGCCTGGGCCTCGACCGACAGCGGCAGGTGGACGGCCATCTGGTCACCGTCGAAGTCCGCGTTGAACGCGGCGCAGACGAGCGGGTGCAGCTGGATCGCCTTGCCCTCGACGAGCTGAGGCTCGAAGGCCTGGATGCCGAGGCGGTGCAGCGTGGGCGCGCGGTTGAGCAGGACGGGACGCTCGCGGATGATCTCCTCGAGCACGTCCCAGACCTCGGGACGCGTGCGCTCGACGGCGCGCTTGGCGGCCTTGATGTTCTGCGAGTGACCGAGGTCGATGAGGCGCTTGATCACGAACGGCTTGAACAGCTCGAGCGCCATCTGCTTGGGCAGACCGCACTGGTGCAGCTTGAGCTGGGGTCCGACGATGATGACCGAGCGGCCCGAGTAGTCCACGCGCTTGCCGAGCAGGTTCTGGCGGAACCGGCCCTGCTTGCCCTTGAGCATGTCGGACAGCGACTTGAGGGCGCGGTTGCCCGTGCCCGTGACGGGACGACCACGGCGGCCGTTGTCGAACAGCGCGTCGACGGCCTCCTGCAGCATCCGCTTCTCGTTGTTGACGATGATCTCGGGGGCGCCGAGGTCGATCAGGCGACGGAGACGGTTGTTGCGGTTGATGACGCGGCGGTACAGGTCGTTGAGGTCGGAGGTCGCGAAGCGGCCACCGTCGAGCTGCACCATGGGACGAAGCTCCGGCGGGATCACCGGGACGACGTCGAGCACCATCGAGGCCGGGCTCATGCCGGTCTGCAGGAACGAGTTGACGACCTTCAGGCGCTTGATCGCACGGATCTTGCGCTGGCCCTTGCCCTCGGAGATCTGCAGGTGCAGGTCGATGGACTCCTGTGCGAGGTCGAACGCCTCGAGGCGACGCTTGATCGACTCCGCGCCCATGTAGGCCTCGAAGTACTGGCCGAAGCGATCCTGGAGCTCGTGGAAGATCTCGTCCTCGCCCTTGAGCGAGCCGACCTCGAGGTTGCGGAAGTCGTCCCACACCTTCTCGAGACGGACGATCTGGTCGTCGGCGTTCTTGCGGATCGCCGCCATGTCCTTCTCGGCGAGGTCCTTGACCTTCTTCTTCTGGTCGGCCTTGGCACCCTCCTCCTCGAGCGCCGCGAGCTCCTCCTCCAGCTTGGCGAGGCGCGTCGCGATGCGCGAGTCACGGCGGTCCGCGAGCGTCTTCAGCTCGAGGCGCAGGTTGTTCTCGTGCGTCGGGAGGTCGCGGTGACGCGCCTCCTGGTCGACCGAGATGACCATGTACGCGGCGAAGTAGATGACCTTCTCGAGGTCCTTCGGCGCCATGTCGAGCAGGTACCCGAGGCGCGACGGGACGCCCTTGAAGTACCAGATGTGCGTGACGGGCGCCGCGAGCTCGATGTGGCCCATGCGCTCACGGCGGACCGAGGACTTGGTGACCTCGACGCCGCAGCGCTCGCAGACGATGCCCTTGAAGCGGACGCGCTTGTACTTGCCGCAGGCGCACTCCCAGTCGCGGGAAGGTCCGAAGATCTGCTCGCCGAACAGGCCGTCCTTCTCGGGCTTGAGCGTGCGGTAGTTGATGGTCTCGGGCTTCTTGACCTCGCCGTAGGACCAACGACGGATGTCGTCAGCGGTGGCCAGGCCGATGCGAAGCTGGTCGAAAGTGGTTGATTCGAGCACTAGTTCTCAGTTCTCCTGTGTCGGAATTCTGTTCGTCGGCCGGGTCAGATCTCGTCGATCGACGAGGACTCGAAGCGGCTGGAGATGTTGATGCCGAGCTCTTCCGCAGCGCGGAAGGCGTCGTCGTCGGTGTCGCGGAGGTTGACCGGCGTGCCGTCGGCCGAGAGCACCTCGACGTTCAGGCAGAGCGACTGCATCTCCTTCATGAGGACCTTGAACGACTCCGGGATGCCGGGCTCCTGGATGTTCTCGCCCTTGACGATCGCCTCGTAGACCTTGACGCGGCCGAGGATGTCGTCGGACTTGATCGTGAGGAGCTCCTGGAGCGCGTACGCGGCGCCGTAGGCCTCGAGGGCCCACACCTCCATCTCACCGAAGCGCTGGCCACCGAACTGCGCCTTACCACCCAGCGGCTGCTGCGTGATCATCGAGTACGGGCCCGTCGAGCGTGCGTGGATCTTGTCGTCGACGAGGTGGTGCAGCTTCAGGATGTACATGTAGCCGACCGAGATCGGAGCCGGGAACGGCTCGCCGGAGCGGCCGTCGAACAGCTGCGTCTTGCCCGTCGAGTCGATCAGGCGCTCGCCGTCGCGGGTCGGGAGCGTCGAGTCGAGCAGACCCGCGATCTCGGCCTCGAAGGCACCGTCGAACACGGGGGTCGCGACCTTCGTGCCCGCGGGGGCCTCGAAAGCCTGCTGCGGCAGCTGGGCGGCCCACTCGGGGGTGCCCTCGACCTTCCAGCCCTGCTGGGCGATCCAGCCGAGGTGCAGCTCGAGGACCTGGCCGAAGTTCATTCGACCCGGGATGCCGAGCGGGTTCAGGATGACCTGGACCGGCGTGCCGTCCGCGAGGAACGGCATGTCCTCGACGGGCAGGATCTTCGCGATGACGCCCTTGTTGCCGTGACGACCGGCGAGCTTGTCACCCTCGGTGATCTTGCGCTTCTGGGCGATGTAGACCACGACGCGGCGGTTGACGCCCGAGCCGAGCTCGTCGTCGCCGTCCTCGGCGTTGAACTCCTTGACCGCGATGATCGTGCCCTGCTCGCCGTGGGGAACCTTGAGCGACGTGTCGCGCACCTCGCGGCTCTTCTCGTTGAAGATCGCGCGGAGCAGACGCTCTTCCGCCGACAGCTCGGTCTCGCCCTTGGGCGTGACCTTGCCGACGAGGATGTCGCCGGGGCGGACCTCGGCGCCGATGCGGATGATGCCGCGCTCGTCGAGGTCCTTCAGGAGGTCGGGGCTCACGTTGGGGAGGTCACGCGTGATCTCCTCCTTGCCGAGCTTCGTGTCGCGGGCGTCGACCTCGTACTCCTCGATGTGGATCGACGACAGCGTGTCGTCCTTCACGAGGTCCTGGCTGAGGATGATCGCGTCCTCGAAGTTGTGACCCTCCCACGTCATGAACGCGACGAGGAGGTTCTTGCCGAGCGCGAGCTCGCCGTTCTCGGTCGCCGGGCCGTCCGCGAGGACCTCGCCCTTCTCGACACGGTCGCCCGCCGAGACGATGACGCGCTGGTTGTACGACGTGCCCTGGTTGGAGCGGTCGAACTTGCGCAGGAAGTAGTCCTGCGTGCCGCCCTCGTCGAGCTGGACCGTCACGACATCCGCCGAGACCTCCAGGACGACGCCCGCCTTCTCGGCGGTCATGACGTCGCCGGCGTCGATCGCGGCGTAGCCCTCCATACCGGTGCCGACGACCGGCGACTCGGAGCGGAGGAGCGGAACGGCCTGGCGCTGCATGTTCGCACCCATGAGGGCGCGGTTGGCGTCGTCGTGCTCGAGGAAGGGGATGAGCGAGGTCGCGACCGACACCATCTGGCGCGGCGAGACGTCCATGTAGCCGATCTCCTCAGCGTGGAAGAGGTCGACCTCGCCACCCTGACCGCGACGGGCCAGCACGCGCTCGTTGGCGAACGAGCCGTCCGCCTTCAGCTCGACACCGGCCTGCGCGACGATGTAGTCGGCTTCCTCGGATGCGGTGAGGTAGTCGATCTGCTCCGACACCCGACCGTCGACGACCTTGCGGTAAGGCGTCTCGATGAATCCGAACGCGTTGATGCGCGCGAACGATGCGAGCGAGCCGATCAGGCCGATGTTCGGGCCTTCCGGCGTCTCGATCGGGCACATGCGGCCGTAGTGCGAGGGGTGGACGTCACGGACCTCGACGCCGGCGCGCTCACGCGACAGACCGCCGGGGCCGAGCGCCGACAGGCGGCGCTTGTGGGTCAGACCCGCGAGCGGGTTGTTCTGGTCCATGAACTGCGAGAGCTGCGACGTTCCGAAGAACTCCTTGATCGCCGCCACGACGGGACGCACGTTGATGAGCGTCTGGGGCGTGATCGCCTCGATGTCCTGCGTGGTCATGCGCTCGCGGACGACGCGCTCCATGCGGGACAGACCCGTGCGGACCTGGTTCTGGATGAGCTCGCCGACGGCGCGGATGCGACGGTTGCCGAAGTTGTCGATGTCGTCGACGTCGAGACGGATCTCGGCCGCCTCGCCGTTGCGCACGCCGTCAAAGACGGTGTCGCCGCGGTGCAGGCGGACGAGGTACTTGATCGTCGCGACGATGTCCTGGACGGTCAGCACCGAGTCGCTCAGGGGCGCGTCGAGGCCGAGCTTCTGGTTGATCTTGTAACGACCGACCTTCGCGAGGTCGTAGCGCTTGGAGTTGAAGTAGAAGTTGTCCAGCAGCGCGCGGGCGGCCTCGGCGGCGACCTGCTCGCCCGGACGGAGCTTGCGGTAGATGTCGCGGAGGGCGTCCTCCTTGGTGAGGATCGTGTCCTTGGACAGCGTCTCCTCGATCGACTCGTAGCCGGCGAACTCGGCGCGGATGTCCTCCGTCGTGAGGCCGAGGGCCTTGAGGAAGACGGTGACCGACTGCTTGCGCTTGCGGTCGATGCGCACGCCGACCTGGTCGCGCTTGTCGATCTCGAACTCGAGCCATGCGCCGCGGCTGGGGATGACGCGCGCCGAGACGATGTCCTTGTCGGACGTCTTGTCGGCGACGCGGTCGAAGTAGACGCCGGGCGAGCGCACGAGCTGCGAGACGACGACGCGCTCGGTGCCGTTGATGATGAACGTGCCCTTGTCGGTCTGGAGCGGGAAGTCGCCCATGAACACCGTCTGCGTCTTGATCTCACCGGTCTGGTGGTTCATGAACTCGGCCTCGACGTACAGCGGGGCGGCGTAGGTCTTGCCGCGCTCCTTGCACTCCTCGATCGAGTACTTCTCGGGCTCGAGGTAGGGGTTCGTGAACGAGAGCTGCATCGTCTCGCTGAGGTCCTCGATGGGCGAGATCTCCTCGAAGATCTCCTCGAGGCCGCTGATCTCGGGGACGTCGGTGCGGCCGACCGCGAGGGCCTCCTCGACGCGCGTCTTCCACGCGTCGTTGCCGACGAGCCAGTCGAACGACTCGGTCTGCAGCGCGAGAAGGTCGGGGACCTCCAGCGTGTCGGAGATCTTGGCGAACGAGAGGCGGGATGCTCCGCGACCGTTCTTCAGGGTGGTGGTGGGGTTGGATGCGTTGGGCGCAGCAGCCAAGGGGATTACCTCCGTGGGCCCCGGGGGGCACGTTTCCTTGTCGACAGGTGGAGTGCTCGGTCAAACCCCGAATCCTGCGCGCCGCTCGCCGCCTGACAGCACAGGGCTGTGAAGCGGGGGCACGCAGGGTTGCCGACCACCATATGAGGGCAGGGGGTATCCAAGAGCGCAACTACCTACTATATGTCTTCCGACGCGCCGTGTCCAGTGGGATTCTTGACGATGGGGGGATGCTGCGGTATAAACCGGTCCGAAGGGGTCCGGATCCGCCGGATTCCGCGGGAAAACGGATGCAGACGCATGACACGGGGGCCTCGGCGCGCCATGATGTGCTCATGACTGGGGCCCATCGGCCCGTGATCCGCACACCCGATCAGCGGATCCGGGTCTTCGTGAGTTCGACCCTGCGGGAACTGTCCGACGAGCGCCGCGCCGCCCGCACGGCCATCGAAAGCCTCCGCCTCGCACCGGTCATGTTCGAACTCGGCGCCCGCCCGCACCCACCCCGCGAGCTCTACCGCTCCTACCTCGAACAGAGCGACGTCTTCGTCGGCATCTACTGGGAGAGCTACGGCTGGGTCGCCCCCGACGAAGAAGTCTCCGGCCTCCAAGACGAATACGACCTCGCCCCCCGCGAGATGCCCAAACTCATCTACATCAAGGCATCCGACCACCGCGACGAACGCCTCAAAACCCTCATCGCCCGCATCCAAGCCGACGACACCGCCGCCTACCTCCCCTTCACCACCCCCGAAGAACTCCACGACCGCCTCACCGACGACCTCGCCACCCTCCTCGCAGAACGATTCGACAGCGCGCGGCGCGAGCTCGCCGAGGAGGCGACGCCGTCGCCCGCGGGCCCCGGTCACGTGCCCGCGCCGTACACGACGACGATCGGGCGCGAAGAGGATGTGCGCAACGTCCACGACCTGCTCGCGGCGGGCACCGACCGTGTCGTGAGCCTCATCGGCCCCGGCGGCATCGGAAAGAGCCGCCTCGCGATCGAGGTCGCGCGCGCGAGCGCCTCCCTCTTCCCCGACGGCGTGACGTTCGTCCTGCTCGAGGGCGTCCTCGAGCAGGGACTCCTGCTCCCGACGATCGCCTACTCGCTCGGGGTGCGCGACATCGGCGACGCCGACCTCGAGGAGCGAATCGCGCGCGCCCTCGACGGCAAGCGCGTGCTCATCATCCTCGACAACTTCGAGCAGATCGTGGACTCCGCGGCCGAGCTCGTGCGCCTGTACTCGGCGGCACCGCTTGCGACCTTCCTCGTGACCAGTCGCGTCGTCCTGCGCATCCGAGGCGAGCGAGTCTACGAGGTCGACGCCCTCACGACGCCGGCCGGGAGCGACCCCGCGACGCTGCACCGCGCCCAGCGGTCCTCGGCCGTCGCACTGTTCGTCGACCGCGCGCGCGCCGTGCGGCCGGACTTCGAGCTCACCGACGCGAACGTCGCGGACGTCGTGAGCATCTGCCGACGCCTCGAGGGCCTGCCGCTCGCCATCGAGCTCGCCGCCGCGAAGGTGCGCGCACTGCCGCCCTCCGCGATCGACGCGCGGCTCGAGCGCAGCCTGCCGCTGCTGACGGCGCCCTCGCGCGACCTGCCCGAGCGGCACCGCACGATGCGCGCCGCGATCGACTGGAGCATGAGCCTGCTGCCCGATGTGCAGCGCGACATGCTCGAAGACCTCGGCGTCTTCGCCACCCGCTTCACGCTCGACGCCGTCGAGGCCGTCAGCACGGGACGCTCGTGGGAGGGGCAGGTCCTCGACGCGCTCGGCGGGCTCGTGGACGCCTCTCTCGTCAAGCAGATCGACGTCGGAGGCCGCTCGACCTTCTCGCTCCTGTCGATCGTGCGCGAGTACGCGATCGCGCGTCTCAAGGCGCGGGGCGAGGCCGACGCGATGCGCCGCGCGCACGCCGACTACTACGCCGACCTCGTCAGCCGCGCGACTCCGGATCTGCGCGGTGCCCGCCAGCCCGACACCGTGCGGATGCTGGGCCTCGAGCTGTCCAATCTGCGCGCCGCCGTCCGCCACCTCGTCTTCACCGACCGCCTCGACGACGCGGGCGACTACGCGTGGAACCTCTTCGTCTACTGGTGGATCTCGGGCTTCTTCAGCGAAGTGCGCGTGTGGATGCTCGAGCTGCTGGGGAAGCAGCATCCCATCTCCACCCGGACGAAGGCCATCGCCGTCTTCTTCACGGTGTGGGGCGAGATGTGGCGCCGGCCCTCGCGCCAGGTGATCGAGGGGCTCGGCGAGGCCGCCGACCTCTTCCGCGCGAGCGGAGACGAGCAGGCCGCCGCGATGGCGCTCGCGGCCCGTGGGAGCACGCGCATGCGCTTCCCCGACCTCGACATGGCGGCGGCGCAGGCCGATCTGCAGGAGGCGCGCGACGCGCTGCACGACCTCGGGGACTGGTGGACCGAGGCCCTCGCCGACGTGGGGCTCGGGCTGCTCGCGCTCGCACGCACGGCGCTGCCCGAGGCGATCGACCACTTCGACCGCGCCGCCGCCATCGCGACCGAGAAGCAGGATGCCTTCATGAGCGTCGTCGCGGGCAACAACGTCGCACGCATGCGCCTCATCACGGGCGACCCCGAAGCGGCGGGACCGGCCTACCGGAGGGCGCTCGAGCTCGCGGCGCAGCTGCACTACGACGAGGGCGCGCAGTACGCCCTCGAGGGCATGAGCGCGATCGCCGCGATCCAGGGCGACGCGTGGCGCGCGGGCGCCCTCGCCGCCGCGACCGAGTCCATCCGGCAGCGCATCGGCGTGTTCGACGTCGAGGGGTTCGCCGCCAACGCGCAGGCGCTCGCGGCGATCCGCGAGACCGACGCCGAGGTGCTCGCGGCGGGCGAGCAGGCCGGCGCCGACATGAGCCTCGCCGAGGCGTTCGCGATCGCTCTGCCGGACGCCGACGAGTCGTTCCAGCGGACGCTCGCTCCATGGTGAGCGGCATCCGCACACCCGATCAGCGGATCCGGGTCTTCGTGAGTTCGACCCTGCGGGAACTGTCCGACGAGCGCCGCGCCGCCCGCACGGCCATCGAAAGCCTCCGCCTCGCACCGGTCATGTTCGAACTCGGCGCCCGCCCGCACCCACCCCGCGAGCTCTACCGCTCCTACCTCGAACAGAGCGACGTCTTCGTCGGCATCTACTGGGAGAGCTACGGCTGGGTCGCCCCCGACGAAGAAGTCTCCGGCCTCCAAGACGAATACGACCTCGCCCCCCGCGAGATGCCCAAACTCATCTACATCAAGGCATCCGACCACCGCGACGAACGCCTCAAAACCCTCATCGCCCGCATCCAAGCCGACGACACCGCCGCCTACCTCCCCTTCACCACCCCCGAAGAACTCCACGACCGCCTCACCGACGACCTCGCCACCCTCCTCGCCGAACGATTCGACGAGTCCCGCACGGGGCCCGCGGAGGAGCACGACCACGCCGAGGCGGCGGAGCCTGCAACGGGCCGCGTGCCCGTGCCGTACTCGGCGACGATCGGACGCGAGGACGACCTCGCGGCCGTGCGGGCGCTCCTCTCGGCGAGCCACCGGGTCGTGAGTCTCATCGGTCCCGGGGGGATCGGCAAGAGCCGCCTCGCTATCGAGACCGCGCGGTCGAGCGAGGACCTCTTCCCCGACGGCATCTACTTCGTCCCGCTCGAGAACGTCCTCGAGCCGCGGCTGCTGCTCACGACGATCGCCTACTTCCTCGGCATCCGCGACACGGGCGAGGCCGCGATCGAGGAGCGGATCGCGCACGCCCTGGGCGGCAGGCGCGTGCTCATCGTCCTCGACAACTTCGAGCAGATCGTGGATGCCGCTCCCCTGCTGATCCGGCTGTACGACCTCGCGCCCCTCGCGACGTTCCTCATCACGAGCCGCATCGTGCTGCGCATCCGGGGCGAGCAGGTGTACGACGTGACGGCGCTCAAGACGCCCGACGAGAGCGCGGGGGCGAGCGTCGAACGCGTCGGCCGTTCGACGGCGTGCGTGCTGTTCGTGGACCGCGCGACGGCGGCGAAGCCCGGATTCGAGCTCGGCGACGAGAACGCCGCGGCGATCGCCGACATCTGCCGCCGGCTCGAGGGCCTGCCCCTCGCAATCGAGCTCGCCGCCGCGAAGGTGCGCCTGCTCCCGCCGCAGGCGATCGCCGAGCGACTCGAGCAGACGCTGCCCATGCTGACGGCCGCGGCGCGCGACCTGCCCGAGCGGCACCGCACGATGCGCGCGACGATCGACTGGAGCGTGAGCCTGCTGCCGGCCGAGCAGCGGGATCTGCTCGAGGATCTCGGCGTCTTCGCGCGGCGGTTCACCCTCGAGGCCGCCGAGGCGATCGGCATCGATCGCACGTGGGAGGGCCAGGCCGTCGAGGCGCTGTCGGCGCTCGTGGACGGCTCCCTCGTCAAGGCGACCGAGGTCGACGGCCGATCCGTGTACTCGCTGCTCGCGACGGTGCGGGAGTACGCGCTGGACCGGCTCGAGGCGCGCGGCGACGTCGATCTCATGCGCACGGCGCACGCCGACTATTACGGATCCCTCACGGCGCGCGTCGCTCCGCACCTCGGCGGTGCGGGGCAGGCCGACGCCGTCGCCGAGCTGGGGCTCGATCTGCCGAACCTCCGGGCGGCCGTGCGGCATCTCGTGCACTCCGACCGGCTCGACGACGCAGCGGACTTCGCCTGGCGCCTCCTCATCTACTGGTGGATCGCGGGCTTCTTCGGCGAGGTGCGCGTCTGGATGCTCGAACTCCTCGACAAGCAGACCGTCATCTCGCAGCACACGCGCGCCGTCGCGTGGTTCTTCGCGCTGTGGGGCGAGATGTGGCAGCGTCCGAGCGAGCAGGTCGTCGCGGGCCTCGGCGAGTGCGTCCGTCTCTTCGCCGAGAGCGGCGACGACGACGCGTCGGCGATGGCCCTCGCCGCCCGTGCGACAGCCCGTGTGCAGTTCTCGATCGACGACATCGAGAAGGCGGAGGGCGAGCTGACCGAGGCCGTCGAGCGCCTGCGCGATCTCGGCAACCGCTGGGCGGAGGCGATCACGCTCGTCTCGCTCGCGCGCATCGCGTGGGTGCGCGGCGATCGCACTCGGGCGCTCGAGCGGTTCGGCGAGGCGAGGGAGGTCGCCCGCGCGAGCGGCGACATCTTCACGAGCTCCATCGCCGGCAACCAGCGCGCGCGGCTGGACTTCCTGCGCGGCGAGATCGAGACCGCCGAGACAGGGTTCGTCGAGTCGCTGCACCTGTCGCTCGCACTCCACTACGAGGAGGGCGTCGCGTACGGCCTCGAGGGCGTCTGCGTCGTCGCCGCCGTCCGCGGCGACACGTGGCGCGCGAGTGCCCTGTCGGCGGCCGCAGGGTCGATCCGGCACCGGATCGGCGTCTTCGACGCCGAGGCGTTCACGGTGCACACTCCCTACCTCGCGCAGCTGCGCGAGCGCGACCCCGATGCCTTCGACGCGGGCGAGCGCGCGGGCGCCGAGCTCTCGATCGCCGAGGCCGTCGCCCTCGCGCTCCCGGATGCCGGTGATCCCGTCCTGCGGGAGACCCTGCGCAGGTGGTGACCACGGTGACCATTCGCACTCCCGATCAGCGGCTCAGGGTCTTCGTCTCCTCGACCCTGCGCGAGCTCGAGGCCGAGCGGATCGCCGCTCGCGGGGCGATCGAGCGGCTGCGGCTCGCTCCCGTCATGTTCGAGCTCGGGGCTCGGCCGCATCCGCCGCGCGAGCTCTACCGCGCGTACCTCGCGCAGAGCGACGTCTTCGTCGGCATCTACGGCGAGCGCTACGGATGGGTCGCACCGGGCGAGGACATCTCGGGCCTGGAGGACGAGTACCGCCTCGCGCCGACGGAGCTGCCCAAGCTCATCTATCTCAAGGAGCCGGCCGACCGCGACGAACGGCTGCGCGATCTCATCGGGCGGATCCAGGCCGACGACACAGCGTCGTACAAGTCGTTCTCGACGGCGGACGAGCTCGCGCAGCTGATCGAGGCAGACCTCGCGACGCTGCTCGCCGAGCGCTTCGACGCCGCCCGTCCCGCCGCCGCGGACGCCGGCCAGCCGTCCCTCCCGCCCCCGCGCCTGCCGGTGGCTTACACGCCGCTCATCGGTCGGGAGCGCGAAGTGGACGAGGTCCTCGCGCTGCTCGCGGCGCCCGGCACGCGCCTCGTGACCCTGCTCGGCCCCGGCGGCATCGGCAAGAGCAGGCTCTCGCTCGCCGTCGCAGCCGCGGCATCCGGATCCTTCCCCGACGGCGCCGTCTTCGTCCCGCTCGAGAACGTCCTCGAGCCGGCTCTGCTGCTCCCGACGATCGGCTACGCCCTCGGCGTGCGCGACACGGGCGAGCACCCGCTCGCGGACCGCCTCGCGATCGCGCTGGAGGGACGCCGGATCCTGCTCGTGCTCGACAACTTCGAGCAGCTCGTCGACGCGGCGCCGATCCTGGTCGAGCTCTACACGATCGCGCCGGAGGCCGTCCTGCTCGTCACGAGCAGGATCCTGCTGCGGATCCGCGGCGAACGCGTCTTCGAGGTGCCTCCGCTCGCGTCGCATGACGCGGCATCGCCCGAGTCCGTCTCGCGGGCGCTCGCCTCGCCCGCCGTCGAGCTGTTCGTCGAGCGGGCGCACGCGGTCAGACCGGAGTTCGCCGTCACGGAGGCGAACGCGGCAGCCGTCGTCGGGATCTGCCGCGCGCTCGAGGGAGTTCCACTCGCGATCGAGCTCGCCGCCGCCCGGATGCGGGTGCTCACGCCGGCCGCGATCCTCGAGCGCCTCGACCACCAGCTGCCGCTCCTCGTCGAGTCCTCGCGCGATCTGCCCGAGCGCCAGCGGACCCTGCGGTCGACGATCGAGTGGTCGACGGGACTGCTGACGGCGTCGGAGCGCCGCATGCTGCACGACCTCTCGGTGTTCTCACTCGGGTTCACGCTCGACTCCGTCGAGGCGCTCGGGATGCGTCGCGAGTGGGACTTCGAGGCGTTCGACGCCCTCGAGACCCTCGTCGATTCGTCGCTCGTCGACCGCGAGGACGTCGACGGCGAGGCCGTGTTCTCGATGCTCGCGACCGTGCGCGAGTACGGCATCGAGCGTCTGCGCGAATCCGGTGACGAGCTCGCGGCGCGAGCCGCGCACGCCGAGGTGTTCGCCGACCTCGCGCGCCGCATGGAGCACGGTCTCGGCACGGGCCGGCAGATCGAGTCCGTCGCGCGGCTCAATCTCGAGCGCGGCAACCTGCGCGCCGCCGTGCGGCATCTCGTCGCGGTGGGAGACGCCGACCTCGCGACGGAGGTCGCGTGGCGGCTTTACCTCTACTGGTGGGTGGGCGGCTACCTCATGGAGGTCGCCACGTGGATGGAAGAGCTCCTCGCGGCCATGGGGCCCGGCACGTCTCCGCACGCGACAGCGATCGCGGAGTTCTACATCGGCTGGAGGGACAGCTGGAACGCCCCGACGCACGCCGTGCCGGAGCGGCTCGTGCGCTGCGCGGCGCTGTTCGACAGCGCGCACGACGACCTCGGGGTCGCGATGTCGCTCGCGACCGCGGGGCTCGCCGAGGTCAACACCCCGGACCCCGACTTCGCCGCCGCATCCGAGTGGCTGACGGCAGGCGCCGCACGCTTCAGCCGCACGGGGGCGGGATGGGGCGAATCGCTGGGGCTCGTCGCGCTCGGCCGCCTCGCGGTGCTCCGCAACGACGGACCCGCGGGCATGGAGTTCTTCCGGCGCGCCGTCGTCGCCGCCGCGAACAGCGGGGATCAGTTCGCGAGCACTGTCGCGACGCACCATCTCGCGCGCATGATCCTCTTCGCGGGCGAGGTCGACGAGCCGGAGCGGATGTTCCGCTGGGCGATCGAGGGGTCGATCCGGCTGCGGCACGAGGAGGGCATCGCGTACGGCCTCGAAGGGCTCTGCGCGATCGCCGCGCTGCGCGGACAGGTCGAGCGCGCGGGGGTGCTGTGCGGCGCGGCCGCGGCGATGCGCAAGCGCGTCGCGACCTTCGACATCCCGAACTTCGTCTATCACACGAGGTATGTCGACGCCCTCGTGACGGCCGCAGACGACGATCCCGTGGAGGCCGCCGAGATCGGCGCGCGCCTGCGCGCCGCCGAGGCCCGCGGCGCCGAGTACGGGGCCTTCGAGGCGGCCGACTACGCGCTCGCGGGACCGATCGGCTCGGACGGCCCCTGAGCGCGCGCCCCCTCCTCGCATGCGCCGTCAGTTCGCGCGGGCATGCCGGAAGCGGATGCGGGTGCCCGGCCGCGCCTGCGCGATCGCGTCGAGCGCGGCATCCGTCACGACCGCGATGACGGGGTAGCCGCCCGTCACGGGGCCGTCCATGAGGAGGATCGTCGGCCGACCGGTCGGCGGCACCTGCAGCGCGCCGACGGCCATCCCCTCGCTCGGAAGCTCGCCGTGCCGGACGCGCTCGAGGACGGGTCCGTCCAGTCGCACACCGACGCGGTCGGCATCGTTCGTGACGGTCCAGACGGACTCGTAGAGGTCGACGAGAGCGGATGCCGCGAACCAGTCGGCACGCGGGCCCGGCGCGAGCTCCACGACGAGATCGGCGTCGTCGGGCGCCCCCCACGGCGCGATGCCGGCGACGGGGACGGGACCGGATGCCTCGTCCCGCACGGCGACGGCGTCGCCCGCGTGCAGCGGCGCGGGCCCGAGGCCTGCGAGCAGATCCGTCGCACGCGATCCGAGCACGGCGCGTCCGCCGAGCCCGCCCCGGATCGCGAGGAAGCCGCGCGCGCCGTGCGCGAACCAGTCGACGCGCAGCTCTGCGCCCGCGGCCCACGGATGCGCCTCGTACGGATCGACCTGCCGCCCGTCCAGAAGGATCGGCCCCCACGCGCCCGTCACGGCGAACCAGAGGTCGCCCTGGGCGACGGCGCGGAGTCCGCCCATCGTGATCTCGATTCCCGCGGCATGCTCGAGGTTGCCGACGAGCCGGTTCGCGGTGCGCAGGGCACCGCGATCGAGCGCACCCGAGAGCGCGACGCCGAGGGATGCCGCACCGGGCCGCCCGAGGTCCTGGATCGTCGCGAGCAGGCCCGGCTCGATGATCCGGATGCTCCGCTGGGCCGCCTCGGCCGCGTCCTCCCCCACGGTCGCCGAGCCTGCCGAGGCGTCGCCCCCGGTCCCCGACGCCCCCGCGGTCGCGGGCCCGGTGGCGCGCGGAACGAAGCGCACGCGCGCGCCGGGGGTCAGGAGCGCGGGGGCCGCGGCATCCGGATCGAAGAGCGCAGCCGAGGTCGTGCCGATGAGCCGCCAGCCTCCCGGGGTCTCGCGGGGATACGCGCCCGCGAACCCCGCGGCGAGGCCGATCGCCCCGGCCGGCACGCGCGTACGCGGGCTTGCGAGGCGCGGCACGTCGAAGGTCCACGCGGGGCTCACGAGGTACGCGAAGCCCGGCGCGAAGCCCGTGAAGGCGACAGTCCACTCCGCCGCGGCGTGCCGCTCCGCGAGCTCGCCCGGTCCGATGGCCAGCAGGCCGGCGGTGGAGGCGAGGTCGGGCCCGTCGTAGGCGACGTCGAGCTCGACGACCGGGGCGTCGGCCGGCACGGGGGCTGCGGCATCCGTCTCCCTGGCCGCGCGGTCGATCCACGACCGCGCCGCCGCGAGGGTGAGGGCGCTCGGGTCGACGTGCACGAGCACGGTCCGCGCAGCGGGAACGAGGTCGATGACCCCCTCGACGCGCGAGGCGGCGAGCGCCGCGTGCAGCGCCAGCACGTCGTCGAGCGAGCCGACCTCCGCGAGGACCGCGCGATCCCCCATCGGCAGCAGACGCGTCGCGATCACCACGGCGCCCGCACCTCGATGCCTTCGGCGTCGAGCGCGGCGCGGACGGCGCGCGCCATCGCGACGGCCGCGGGCGAGTCGCCGTGCAGGCAGAGGGAGGCGGCGTCGGCGGCGACATCCGTCCCGTCGACGGCGTCGACCCGCCCCTCGCGCGCGAGGCGCACGGCACGCGCAGCGACGGCGGCGGGGTCGTCGAGCAGGGCTCCGGGCTCACCGCGCGGCACGAGCGATCCGTCCGCGCGGTAGCCGCGGTCGAGGAAAGCCTCGCGCACGAACGGCAGGCCCGCCGCGTGCGCCGCCCCGGCGATGGCCCCGTCGAGACCGAGGATCGGCAGCGCGCGGCCGAGGCTCTGCGCGAGGTCGGCGACGGCCCCCGCGACGGCGTCGGCCTCCGCGCGGTCGAGGGTCACGGCGTGGTACAGCGCGCCGTGCGGCTTGACGTACCAGATGCGCGCGCCCGCCGCGACGAGCCCCGCGAGCTGCTCGGCGACCGAGGCGCGCAGCTCGTCCGGCGCGATCGCGATGCGCGTGCGGCCGAACCGGGCCCGGTCGGGGTACGAAGGATGGGCTCCGACGGCGACGCCGAAGCGGGCCGCTCGCGCGACGGCGTCACGCATCGACGCGGCATCGCCGGCATGCCCGCCGCACGCGACGCTCGCGCTCGAGATCACGGCGAACATCGCCTCGTCGTCGGCCGTCGGCGCTCCGTCGACGGTCTCGCCGAGGTCGGCGTTGAGGTCGATCGTGGCCATGTGCCCACGGTAGCCCCGTCGCATCACGCGCGTCGGGCTAGCGTGGACGCATGGCCCGAGCGCGACGAGAACCCGCTGACGAGCCGCAGGCGCGCCTCGGCGACGGCACGATCGCGCGGATCTCACCCTCCGCCTTCACGTCCGGCTTCGAGCTCGTCGTCGACGGCACGCCGCAGTCGCACGTCGACCTCGACGATCCGACGCACCTGCATTTCGAGTACGTCGCGCGCATGGGGGCGGTCATCGATCAGCTCCGGATGCCGCGCCAGCCCCTCACCGCCGTGCACCTCGGCGCGGGAGCGCTGACGATCCCGCGGTACGTCGAGGCGACCCGTCCGGGGTCCAGGCAGCAGGTCATCGAGCTCGAGCCGGCGCTCGTCGACCTCGTGCGCGAGCATCTGCCGCTTCCGCGCGGAGCCGCCGTGCGCGTGCGCATCGGCGACGCCCGCGAGGGGCTCGGGCGGCTCCCCGCGGGGCTGACGGGCGCCGTGGATCTGCTCGTGTCCGACGTCTACTCCGGCGCCCAGACGCCCGCCCACCTCACGACCATCGAGTTCTACACAGCGGCCGCCCACCTGCTCGCCCCGGAGGGCGTGCTGCTCGTCAACGTCGCCGACGGCGCGGGCCTCGCGTTCGCGCGCCGCCAGGTCGCGACGGTGCGGGCCGTCCTCCCGCACGTCGTCGTGCTCGCCGAGGTGCAGACGCTCAAGGGCCGCCGGTTCGGCAATCTCGTCATCGCGGCTTCGGGTGCCCCGCTTCCCACCGAATGGCTGCCCCGTCTCATGGCCGCGGGGCCCCACCCGGCCAAGGTCTCGCAGGGCGCCGAGCTCGACGAGTTCGTGCGCGGAGCCCGACCCGCGACCGACGCCGACGCGACGCCGTCGCCCAAGCCCGCGGCATCCCTCTTCGAACGCTGACGCGCCCCGAAGACGAAGACGACGATTCCGGATGCCGCGACCCGGCGTGCCGACTCCCGCGCCTCGCCACCGGCAGGGCACACTGGAACGCGAGCCGGTCCGCGGAGAGGAGTCGACGGTGAGCTACATCCACGGTTACGACGCCGAGACGCTGCGGGAGCAGATCGATCCCCGCCAGTGCAAGGAGCGACTCGACGAGATCGGCGAGCAGCGCAGCCTCACGGCGCTGCTCGAGCGCGTGTGGCTGCTGAAGGTGCTCGACCGACTCGACGACTCGCTCGTGCTCTCGGAGGAGTCGGTGCGCCTCGCGCGCATGGCGGGCACCCGCAAGGACCTCCTGCGCGCCCGCATCCTGCATGCCTCGGTCATGCACCAGCGCGGCGCCTTCGCGGCCGCCGAGCAGGAGCTCACGACCTGCGCGGAAGAGGCCGAGGGCCAGGGCTGGGGAGCCATCGCGGCCTTCGCGTATCAGCATCGCGGCAAGGTGCATTACGAGGTCGAGGACTTCGATGCGGCCCGCACCGACTTCAAGCGCGCACTCTTCCTGCGCCAGGACTCGGGCGCAACCGACGATCAGCTCGAGGCGGCCCTCCTTGCGATCGACGCCGCCGACCGTCGCCGCGCGCGATCGGTCGCGAGCTGACTGTCGCACGTCTGTTCTAATCTCACCGGCATGTCGGAACTGCAGCGTGTGCGACGGTGGGCCGAGGCCCTCATCGCGACCCACCTCGACGATTCATGGACCTTCGCGTTCGACAACGCGAAGCGCCGGGCGGGCCTGTGCGACTACACGCGCAAGCGCATATCCGTGTCGCGCTACCTGACGGCGCGCTACGACGACGACACGAATCATCAGACGCTCCTGCACGAGGTCGCGCATGCGCTCGCGGGTCCGGATGCCGCGCACGGCCCCCGCTGGAAGACGGTGGCCCGCGACCTGGGCTATGTCGGCGGCGTGACGCACCGCGGCGAGACCGCGACCGACCTCGCCCCCTGGGTCGGCGTGTGCCCCGCGGGGCACACCGCGTACCGGCACCGCAAGCCGTCGCGGGCGACGTCGTGCGTCAAATGCGCTCCGCGGTTCGACGCGCGGCACCTCTTCACGTGGGAGCGGCGCGAGATCACCCCCGCGACGCGCCTCGCCGCGATGACCCCCCGCTGACCCTCAGCGCAGGCGTCAGGCGGCGGTGAAGGCTCCGTGCCGCAGGACCGGCACCGCGGTCGAGGCGTCGACCGCGGCCGCGGCGTGCAGGAGGTCGACGCGGCCTTGGAGCGCCCGGCCCGAGCCGCTCGCCGTGAGCAGGTGGCGGGTCGCGCGGCGGAGGCCGCGGAACGACTCGCCCGTGACGGCGGCCTCGGGCGACGAGTGGTCGATCCCGCGGTCCGAGAGTGCGTCGATGACGGCTCCCGCCCCCAGGAGATCCTCGACCGCGAAGCGGGTTCCGCCCTCGGCAGGCTTGCCCGCCGCGATCACCGCGACGCTGGCTCGCGCGGCGCGGCGCTCCTGCGCGGCGAGCACTTCCGCCGCGACGGCGCCCGCGTTGCGGAGCCCTCCGACCACCACGACGGCACCGGACTGCGCGGCCGCCTCGACCAGCGCGGCGGCCGCGGGAGCGGCATCCGTCGCCGTCTGCTCGCCCTTCTCGACCGCCTCGATCGCCGCCGCCGAGAGCCCCAGCACGTCGACGAGCACGACGACATCGGCATGAGCGAGGCGCGCGAGTCCGTCGACGCCCCAGTCGAAGCGCACCTGGTACGTGGACTGGTCGAAGGGCGAGGACGTCTCGGGCATCCCGACAGCCTAGGCGAGCGCGCTGTCAAGCCCCGCCCCCGCATCCGCCGGGAGGCGGGCGCGGTGCAAGACTGGGGCATGCGCGTTCTGCTGAAGCTCGTGATCGACTGTGACGCGGATGCCGCGTGGCGGGCCGTCCACTCGCCCCGCGCCGTTGCGGAGCTCTACGGACCGCTGCTCGACCTCGATCCGCTCGTGCCCGGTTCCCTTCCGACGTCGTGGCAGCCGGGCGACGACGTCCCCGTGCAATTGAGCGCCCTGGGCATCGTGCCCATGGGGCGGCAGCTCATCCACATGAGCGAGTGGTTCGCCAAGGGGCCGCAGGGTCCTGTGCGGGTGTTCCGCGACAGCGGCATCCCGCTCACGGGCCCGCTCGCGAGTCTCGATGTGTGGGACCACCAGATGGCGATCTCGCCCGCCCCGGGTGATCCCGGCAAGACGCTGTGGCGCGACCGGCTCGTCATCGGAGGCCCGACGGCGCCCGCCCTCTGGCCTCTCCTGTGGGGAGTGTGGCAGTGGCGCGGCGCGCGCATCCGGGCACTCGCCCCGACATGGGCGCACGACGTCGAGCCGGCCGACCCCGCCTGATCCAGGCTGACCCGACCTGATCCCGTCGGGTTGCCGGAAGACACGGCAGCTCGACGATCGCTTGCGCGGACGAGTGGCACGTCGACGCGGAGCGACTGCGAGAGGGAGGGATGCCGCGGCCGAAGCCGGGCCGCGGCATCCCGAATCGCACGCGCACCGCCCCGAGCGGCGCGCGTGCCGTCTACTCGGCGAGCGCCTCGACCGGCGCGACGCGCGTCGCGAGCCGCGTCGGGACGACCGCCGCGACGAGGGTGAGCACGGCGGTCGCGATCACGACGACCACGACAGGCCAGAACGGCACGGCGGGCCACACGAACGTCGGCGAGTGCGTCGTGGCGGTCGGGTCCATCGGGACCGATCCGAGGAGGGACTGCGCACCCGCCCAGCCGTACGCGATGCCGAGCACGAGCCCCGTCGCGAGGGCCGCGATCGTGATGTGCGCGGCCTCGAGCAGCACGACGCGACGCACCTGGGCGTTGGCGAGGCCGAGAGCCCGCAGGAGCCCGAGCTCGCGCCGGCGCTGCACGACGCCGAGGGTCAGCAGGTTGACGAGCCCCACGCCCGCGATGACGGCGGACACCGCGACGAGCCCGATCATGATCGCCGAGAACGAGTCGATGACCGCCGCCATCTCCCCCGGCAGCTCGCCGCCCGCCGCCTTCGCGAGCACGGCTTTGACCGACTCGAGCGCGACGGCGAACATCGTGACGAGCGTCACTCCCATGACGACCCCGATGGCCATGCGGCTCGAGCGCTCGGGATATCGCAGCGCATTCTCGGCGGCGAGACGCGCGGGCGCCGACGTGCCGAAGGCGCGGCCCACGAGCCGGAGGACGGGCGGCATGACGATCGTCGCGCCGAGCGCGAGCCCCGTGAACGACAGGATGCCGCCCATGAACGCGACGAGCACCCCCAGCGGCGTGAAGAGCCCCGCGAAGATGCCGAGCGCGAGCAGTCCGCCGCCGATCGCGAACAGCGCGATCGCGGCGGCGTTGCGCGCGCTGCGGCGGACGAGCGTCTCGCGCGAGGCCTCGACGGACCCGCCGAGCGCCTGCAGCGGCGTCACGCTCAGAACGCGCCGCGAGCCCGCCCACGCGGCGGCCCACGTCGTGAGCGCCACGACGGCGGCCGGGATCAGCAGCGCAGGCTGAACGACGGCGTACGAGACGCCCTGCAGGTCGAGCAGCTCGATCGTGAGCCACACGCCGACCGCGGCGAGGATCGTGCCGGCGATGAGGCCGAGGAACGCGCCGACGACTCCGACGAGAAGTCCCTGACGGGCGACCTCGCCGCGCTGCGCTCGTGCTGACGCACCGATGAGTCGCAGGAGGGCGATCTGCCGCGTGCGCCCCGCGACGACGGTCGCGAAGGTGTTGGCCGTCACGATCGACGCGACGTACACCGCGACGCCGACCAGCAGCACCGTCATGATGCTGAGCACGGCGGCCAGGGTCTCGCTGTCGCCGATGTACGGGTCGGCCGACAGCATCGCCGCGATGAACCCCGTCGCCGAGATGAGCACGACGCCGAAGGCGCTCGACAGCGCAGCGACGAGGACGCTCGCCCCCATGCCCCGTTCGCGGAGCCACGCGAGCGGGACGGCGGCCGCTGCCCGCGGCATCCCGATGTCTGCTGTGGCGGTGCTCACGCCGAAACCTCCGAGGCTTCGATCCCCGCGGCGCCGAGCTCGGCCGCGAGCATGAACGCCGAGATCTCCTCGGCGCTCTGGCGCGGCTTGTCTGCCGTGATGCGGCCATCCCCGAGGAAGATGACCCGGTCGGCGTGGCTCGCTGCGATGGGATCGTGCGTCACCATCGCGATCGACTGGCCGTGCGTGCGGCTCGCGGTCTGCAGCAGGCCGAGCACTTCGCGGCCCGATCGCGAGTCGAGGTTGCCCGTCGGCTCGTCGGCGAAGACCAGGTCGGGCGCCGTCGCGAGGGCGCGGGCGATCGCGACGCGCTGCTGCTGGCCGCCCGACAGTTGGTGCGGGCGGTGCCGCAGGCGCGCCCCGAGCCCCAGGGTCTCGACGAGCCCGTCGACGCGGGCGCGCTCGAGCGCCGTGGGGCGGCGACCGTCGAGGTCGAACGGCAGCAGGATGTTGCCGATCGCGTCGAGCGTCGGCACGAGGTTGAACGCTTGGAAGACGAACCCGACGCGGCGGCGCCGCAGGATCGTCAGCTCGAGGTCGCTGAGGCCCGTGATCTCGGTGTCGCCGATCCAGGCGCGACCGCTCGTCGGCGCGTCGAGGCCCGCCATGATGTGCATGAGCGTCGACTTGCCCGAGCCCGAGGGTCCCATGATCGCGGTGAACTCGCCGCGGCGGACGCCGACGGTCACGGCGTCGAGCGCCGTCACGCCGCCTTCGCCGGTGCCGTAGGTCTTGGTCAGCTGCTGCACCCGGGCGGCCAGGCCCAGGTCGGTGGAGGAGATGTGCATGCCTTCGACGGTACGAACGGCGGCCGGCTCGGCGCGTCGGCCGGGAGAGGCATCCGTGTACATCGGAAGGATGATGTGTGCGTCCATGACGGCACGCGGCCTTCCGCCTGTCGGCGGACGGCGATAGCGTCGGCGCGAACCCGACGAAGGAGCCCCCATGCCCGCGACACCTCTGCCGCCCAGCGGCGACGTCCCGAAGGCGAAGACGTGCGACGCGAGCGGCATGGCCGAGATCCATCGCATGTACAAGGCGGGGTTCGGCGAGGCCCCGCGGCTCGTGCGCGGCGTGGCACCGGGCGACACGGCTCACGCCGCCGTCGTCGCGGAGCAGCTCGACCTGCTGTCGGTCGCGCTGCACGCCCACCACGAGGGCGAGGACGCGCGCCTGTGGGGGCCGCTCGCCGAGCGCGCACCCGCGTGCGCCGTGCACGTCGAGCGCATGAAGGAGCAGCACGCGCAGCTGCTCGTGCACCTCTCGGCGATGGACGGGGCGCTTCCCGCGTGGCGAGGGTCGGCGACGGCGACGGATGCCGCTCCCCTGCTGACCGCCGTCGACGGGGTCAACGCGGCGCTGGCGATGCACCTGCCGGATGAGGAGACGAACATCGTGCCGGTCATGGAGACCGTCATCACGCAGCGCGAGGTCGAGTGGTTCTCGGAGCACGGGCGCAAGTCGACGCCGAAGGGCCAGACGTGGAACTCGCTCGGGCTCATCCTCGCGTCGCAGCCCGACGGCGGCGATGCGTGGATGCGCAAGAGCCTGCCCGGTCCGGTCCGCCTGCTGTGGCGCTGGGTCGGCAAGCCGCGCTACGCGAAGCACCGCGCGGCCCTCGAAGGCCGCTGACCCGCGCCGGACCTGGCCGTGCGCGGCCCGTCAGGCGAGGCCGTGCTCGAAGGCGAAGACGACGAGCTGCACGCGGTCGCGCAGGGCGAGCTTCGTGAGGATGCGGCTGATGTGGGTCTTCACGGTCGCCTCCGAGAGGAACTCCCGCGCCGCGATCTCGGCGTTCGAGAGCCCGCGCGCGGCGAGCGCGAAGATCTCGCGCTCGCGCTCCGTCAGGTCACGGAAGGCGGGCGGGACTGGCCGGGGAGCAGCATCCGTGAATCTCTCGAACAGCTCGCGAGTCGCGGATGCCGCGATGACGGCCGATCCCCCGTGCACCGTGCGGATCGCCGCGAGCAGGAACTCGGGGTCGGCGTCCTTCAGCAGGAATCCGCTCGCGCCCTGCCGGATCGCGCGCGCGGCGGACTCGTCGAGGTCGAACGTGGTGAGCATGACGATGCGCGGCGGATCGGCGTCGCGCAGCAGCTCGGCGGTCGCGGCGAGGCCGTCGAGGACGGGCATGCGGATGTCCATGAGCACGACGTCGGGTGCCGTGGCGCGCACGACCGTGATCGCCTCCCGCCCGTCGGCGGCCTCGCCGACGACCTGGAGGTCGGGCTGCGAGTCGACGAGCATCCGGATGCCGGCGCGGAACAGCGCCTGGTCGTCGACGAGCACGACCCGGATCGTCATGCCGTCGCCCCGATCGGGATCACCGAGCGCACGACGAACACGCCGTCCGCTGCCTCGGCCGTGAGCGAGCCGCCCGCGAGCTGCGCCCGCTCGCGCATGCCGATGACGCCGTGGCCTGCGCCGGGAGCGGCATCCGTCCCCATCGCGTTGCGGACCGAGAGCTCGACGCGATCGGCGAGCCAGGCGAGCCGCACCTCGACGGCTCCCCCGTCGCCGTGGCGGAGGGCGTTCGTGAGGGCTTCCTGCAGGATGCGGTAGACCGCGAGCTGGGCCGCGGCGGGCGGGCCGCCGGGCGGCGCGGGGTCGACGTCGACGCGCAGGTCGACACCGGCCGCGCGCACCTGCGCGTAGAGGCCCTCGAGATCGGCGAGCGTCGGCTGAGGCCCGTCGCCCTGACTATGGCGCAGCTGCGTCAGCAGCAGGCGGACATCGGCGAGCGCCGAGCGCGCCGTCGCCGAGATGGTCTCGAGGGCGGCGGGGACGGCCGCAGGATCGGCGGCCGAGGCGTACCGCGCCCCGTCGGCCTGCGCGATGACGACCGTGAGCGAGTGCGCCACGACGTCGTGCATGTCGCGGGCGATGCGCACGCGCTCCTGCTCCGCGACGGTCACCTGCTCGGCGCGCTGCTGCGCCGCGCGGTTCTCGCGGGCGCGTATGGCGGTGCGCACGAGGGCTCCGACGGTCCAGGCGAGCAGGAGGGCGAACAGTGCCGCGATGAGGACGGCCGCCGCCGTCGTGATCGTCGACCAGTCGAGACCCGTCACGACGACGGGGCCCGCGAACAGGTAGAGCGTGATGACGCCGGCGCCGACGATCGCGGACGAGAACCCGAGCCAGAAGACGAGACGTGAGCCGTAGGCGGCCGTCGCGAAGAGCACCGCGAAGATCGCGAGATCGACGGGGCCGGGGTTTCGCCCGAAGCCCATCTGCACGATCGCGCCGACCCACGCGATGCCCAGCGACAGGCCCGGCGACAGTCGCCGCACCGCCAGCGCGCCCGCGAAGAGCACGGTGATGAGCGCCGTGCCGAGGGCGTTCGTGTCGGCGGTGACCGCGAGGCTCAGCTCGACCGGCGCCACGATGAGCGCGAACAGCCCCGCGAGGACGACGTCGACGACGATCTGGTACGGCTTGAGCGGGCGGAACACCGTTTCACGCTACGGGAGAGCGGATGCCGCGGCATCCGTCCCGCGATGTATCCGCATCCGCCGCAGGGCGTACGCGGGTCCGGGATGCCGTGCCGAGCGGCATCCCGGACCGCGGCCGGCACGTGCGGGGTCGCGGCGGGAGCCGCGGCCGTGCCGGGTCGGGGAGCGGGGCGAGGCCCCGCAGGTCAGGCGACGAGGGACGGGGTGCTGCGCGTCTGCTCCGTGCGCGGCGCGCGCGCCCGAGTGACGACGAGCAGAGCGGTGCCGCCCACGGCGCATGCGAGCGCCAGAGCCATGAAGAACGGCTGCGGGTTCGACATTGCAGGACTCGCGCCGATCGCGGGGGCGACTGCGGCGACCCCGAGCAGCAGTGCACCGAGGACGGCGCCGGCACGCGGCAGGAAGCCCGTCGCACTGAGCCGTACGAGCTGGATGATCGCGCCGACGGCGATCGCGATGCCGAACGCCACGAGCGGCGGGGCCCACCAGGCGACGACGGTGACCAGACCCATCGGCGCGATCAGTGCCGCGCTCGTGCGCGGAGCCTTGTAGCTGCACGCGATGCCCGCGATGAGCACGGACATGTAGGCGAAGCATTGCGCCGCCGAGCCCGGGAGGGGCCCGTAGTCGGCGGTGAGGTTGTCGATGCCTGCGCCGAGGAAGATCGCGGCGAGCACGGCGGCTCCGGCGACCCACCACCAGCGCGACAGGGTGTGATCGAGGGGGTTCACGGGGATGGCCTTTCGTTCGGCCTGCAGACCCCGCATGGTCAGGCGTTGTGTTCGTACCCACAGCAGATCGTGCGGCACACCGCCGACGACCCGCGATGCGATCGAAACGGCCGCGGCCATCGGCCGCGCCCCTCTCTGTCGCGCATCGGCCCGCTGCTCCCACAGATCGGATTCGATCTCGGCACGGCGACGCTCGGACGCCTCCGCACCCACGAATCCGGAGTACCAGCGGACCCAGCCGCGGGCGATCGACGCGGCAGCCTCGGCCGCCCGCTCGTCCCGGACTGTCGTTCCCGGACCCCGCTGCGCGTTCACAGCGCCTCCCAGGCGGCGCGCCCGAGGGGAGCGCCGCGCGAGTTCTCGGCCCGGTGCGCGGCGAGGGCGAGCTGGCCCGTCCCCGTCACGCGGTAGAGGCGCCGGCGTGGACGGCCCTCCGCCTCGCCGGCGGCGGCATCCTCCCAATCGCTCTCGAGCAGGCCCGCTTGCTCGAGCCGGCCGAGCGCCTTGTACAGGGTGCCGTGCGCCGTGAGCGTCGTCCCTTCGCCCGCGAGCACCTTCGCGAGCGCGAAGCCGTGGAAGCTGTCTTCGCCGCTGCGCCGCATCTGGAGCGCGGCGTCGAGGATCTCGGCCTCCAGCGGCACGAGGGTTCCGGCACGACGTCTCATGCGAAAATTATTGGGCAGATATCTTCCTATTGTCAAGAGGGTGCCTCTGACCGGCCCGAAAGCGAGGATCGAGACTCAGTCCGCCGGCGGTGGGGCGTAGACCCGCACGGCATCCGGGACGACGCGGACGCGCAGCGTGTAGCCCTCCGGAGCCTGCTCCTCGAGCTCGCCGTCGTGCACGTACACCGAGACGGCGTCGGCCGCGGGACGCACCCGGACCTCGAAGTCGGTCGCCACGATGCGCTCGACATCCGAGTCGGGGGGCATGATGCGGACGGCCCGCAGCACCGCCGTCGTCTTTCGCCCGAAGGCGAGCGAGGCGAGGGCCCGCAGGCGCGTCCCGCGCGCGTGATGGAGGCGGATGTCGAGCACGTCGTCATCGAACGTCTGACGCTGCATCATCGCGACCTGGCCCGGGACGTTCGAGCCCACACTCACGAAGGCGGACCACACCTTCGCGCGGCGACCGTCGCGGACGATGACCGTCGGCGCCGCTGCCCGCAGCGCGCGCCATGCCGCGACGACACCGCCGATCCACTTGCCGAGATCGTCGCGCCGCTCCTCGCGCTCCGCGACCACCTGCGCATAGGTGCCGAACGAGACCGCGTTGAGGGCGAGGGCAGGCTCGCCGCCGTCGGCGGTGACCTCGGCCACCGTGACCGAGACGCCCGTGCCCGCCGCGAGCGCGTCGATCGCGGCGTCGACGCTGTCGACCCCGATGGCGCGGGCGAAGTGATTGAAGGTGCCGCCGGGAAGCGCGAGCAGCGGAAGCCCGTGGTGCCGGGCGAGCTGCGCCATGCGGGCTACCGAGCCGTCCCCGCCGAGCACGCCCAGCACTGTCGGCGGCTCCGAGCCGGCGAGCGCGGCCTCGACGACCTCGGCGAGCTCCTCCCCCTCGGCCAGCTCGTGCACTGTCGCGTCGGGAAGCCGCTCGGCGATGACGTCGGTCGGATCGCGACGCAGCACGTCCGCGCCCGAGGCGGGGTTGCGGACGATGAGCAGGCCGGCGCCGGTGGGTCGCGGCTGCAGCAGGATCTCCGGCGTCGCCATGGCCCGAGCGTACCCGCGGCACCGCGGGGCGGTCAGCCTCCGTCGGGGGCGGGCGCGATCGGCCGGCTCTCGTAGAAGGTCTGCAGGACGACGGTCGTCCGCGTGTTGACGGATGCCGCAGACCGGATGTCGCGGATCAGCGCCTCGAGATCACGCGGCGATGCGACCCGCACGAAGAGCATGTAGCTCGCGTCGCCGGCGATGGAGTGGCACGCCTCGATCGCGGCGAGGTGCTCGAGCAGCTCGGGCGCGTTGTCGGGCTGACCGGGGTCCAGCGGCGTGATCTCGATGAACGCCGACAGCGGACGGCCGACGGCCTCGGCGTCGAGCACCGCCCGGTAGCCGACGATGATCCCCTGCGTCTCGAGCCGGCGCACGCGCGCCTGCGTCGCCGAGACGGAGAGCCCCGCGACCTCCGAAAGCCGCGCGAGCGTCGCCCTTCCGTCGCGGGCGAGCTCGAGCGTGATGGCCTGGTCGACAGCATCCTCCATACATGGAAGAATATCGGCATCCGGTGCACAATACCGAACATTTTCCTGTCACCTCTCGATCGGAGGCCCGCATGACCCTGACGCAGACCCCCACCAGTTCGGCCACCGTCGAGCACAGCCCCGCCTGGCTGCGGCTCAAGGATGCGGCGACGGCGCTGCACCCCCTGCAGGCCCAGGACGGCTCGGTGCCCGACCCCGACGACCGCGCGGAGGCGCGGTCCCACGTCGAGGCGATCGTCGAGGCGATCCGCGAGCTGACGCCCGCCTTCCCGCACGACGTCGAGTATCTCTCGGCCTCGATGCACGACTTCGAGCGCTGGGCGGACGGAGGATTCGGCATCCCGGACTTCTTCGACTCGCTCGTCGCGTTCCAGCCGCAGCGGCACCGGATCGACGGCATCCGTCATCTCGTCGTGTTCCCGATGTACACGCAGAACGGATCGCGCGACCGGCACGTGGAGGCCCTCATCGTCGAGGGGATCTGGCCCGAGTTCATCGCGCAGCTCGAGGCGGGCGACTACTCGAACAAGCTCTTCGTGTCGCTGCGCCTCATCGACTTCACCCCCGGCTACGACACGAACTCGGCCGTGCTGTTCCCCGAGACCGTCGCGATGCGAGAGATCCCGACCTTCACGTGGGGCGCGATCTTCCAGGACCGCGAAGCGGCGCGCTACCGCCGCGTCGTGCGCGCTGCATGCGAGATCACGAAGCTCGACATGCCCGACGACGCCGCACGCATGCTCGACGATCAGGCGCTCACCGAGCAGACCTTCGTCATGTGGGACATCATCCACGACCGCACCCACATGCGCGGCGATCTGCCCTTCGACCCGTTCATGATCAAGCAGCGGATGCCGTACTTCCTGTATTCGCTCGAGGAGCTGCGGTGCGACCTCACGGCGTTCCGCGAGTGCGTCGCGATCGAGCAGCGGCTCTCGGCCCGCGACGCCCTGGGGCAGGAGGCGCTGAGCGAAGCCGAGCAGGCGATGCTCGAGCACGCGCGGCTCGTGCAGTACGCCGTGATCTTCGACCGGATCTTCCGCTTCGCGATCACGGGCTCGCGCGTCCGCAACTACGACGGGGTCGGGGGGCAGCTGCTCTTCGCGTGGCTGCACCAGCGCGGCGTGCTGCACTGGACCGACACGTCGCTCGCGTTCGACTGGGACGACGTCCCGGCCGCCGTCGTCGCGCTCGGCGATGCCATCGACGAGCTGTACTGGAAGTCCATCGACCGGCCGAAGACGGCGCACTGGCTCGCGGCCTACGAGCTCGTGCGCGGCACGCTGACGCCGAACCCCGCCTCGACGTGGGCGCGCGGCCTCCCGGACGAGGTCCTCGCGGGCACGCCGAAGGGCTACACCGACGCGGTCCTGGACGACGAGTTCCCGCTGTCGATGTTCTACGAGGCGCTCGAGAAGAAGATGCGCGCCGTCATCGACTCGACCGAGGGCATCCGCGGCACCGACTGACGGGTCAGTCGTTCGCCGCGTCGGCGGCGACGGGCACTCCGGTCTCGTACTCGGCAGACAGCGTGCGGTAGGCGCGCGTCGTGAAGGCCAGCAGCCCGAGCGCGATCATCACGAGCCCCGAGAAGAAGAACACGAGCGCGATGCCGCGCGCCTCGCCCTCGCCGAGCAGCCATCCCCATGTCTGCTGACCCTCTTCGGAATCCATGTAGGGGATGATCCAGAACTGCGCGAGCGGAGCGATGAGGAACGCCGTCACGGGCGCGGCGGATGCCTCGAACGCCTGCGCGAAGCCGAACACGCGACCCTGCGTCTCGTAGGGGACGACCTTCTGGATGACCGTCTGCTCGGATGCCTCGACGACCGGGATGATGCACATGTACAGCCAGATCCCGAGGGCGTAGAGCCACCACCAGTCGCGGATCGTGAAGAGGCTGCCGAGCACGCCCATCGCGATGACGAAGAGCAGCATCGTCTTGATCGGGTTGCGACCGAGGCCGAACTTGGCGATGAGCGCGCCGCCGATGATGAACCCCGTCGCCGTGATGCCCAGGACGACGCCCCACCATTCGACGGGGAAGAGCGTGAGGCCGTAGGGGTCCATGAGCGCCATGTAGACGCCGCCGATGAGGTTGTTGAGCGTCGAGAACAGGATCAGGGCGAACAGGCCCGACACCGCCGCGACGGCCTTGACGCTTCCGCGCAGGTCGATGAGCGGCAGCTTCTCGGCGGAGGCGGCGGGCACCGCCTCGGGGATGCGGATGAAGAGCAGGTGGATGAGCGCCGCCGCCGTCAGGAACAGCGCGATCGCGAGCGTCCACCCCATGCCGAGCAGGCCGATCGCGAGGCCGCTGAAGATGCTCGTCACCATGAACGCCGCGCCCTGCACTGTGCCGACGAGACCGTTCGCGTTGGCGTGCCGCTCGACCGGCACGAGCAGCGTGACGGTCGTCGAGAGGGCGATGTTGCGCAGGTTCTCGACGACGGCGCCGAGCAGGATGATGACAGAGAAGACCCAGAACCACGGTCCGCCGAGGTCGATGAGCACGGCCTCGCCGAGCGCGAGCCACAGCACCCCCGCGACGACGAACGCGATGAGCGTCGCGACGCCGGAGAAGATCATGACGCGGTGCTTGCGGTGCTTGTCGACGACCGTGCCGAACAGCATGCCGAACAGGGCGATCAGCAGCATGTACGCGCCGCCGATGAGCCCCGTCGCGAGCACCGACTGCGTCTCGAGGTACGCCCAGAACGTCAGCGCGAACCAGAGGAAGCTCGTCGTGATGTTCGCGACCGCCGTGTTGACGAGCACCTGGACGAAGACGCGCATGCCGCCCGGAGGGGCGAGCGTCACCTCACCGGGCACGCCGGACGGATCGGTGTCGTGGGCCACTCCTCGAGGCTAACCACCCCCACCGACATGCGGAACCCGGATGCCAGGATGAGGGCATGACCGCTTCACTGCAGGGCTGCACGCTCCTCCTCGCGGGAGGGACGAGCCTCGCCGGGACCGTCGCGGCCCGGGCCGCGCTCGAGCGTGGCGCGCACGTCGTCGTCGCGGGGCGCGACCCCGCGAAGCTCGCCGCCCTCGCGGAAGAGCTCCCGGCCGTCGAGACGGCGGCGGTCGATCTGACCGACGAGGCCGCCGTGCGCGCGCTCGCGGGCGGCCTGCGCAGCGTCGGCACGCGGGTCGACGGCATCCTGCACCTCGTGGGCGGATGGCGCGGCGGCGGCGGGCTCGCGGGCCAGAGCGATGAGGACTTCCGCTTCCTCGAGCGATCGCTCACGGCCCTGCGGCACGTCACCCGCGCCTTCGACGATGATCTGCGGGAGTCGGATGCCGCGCGCCTCGCCATCGTGTCCTCGACGGCGCTCGACCGCCCCCTCGCGGGCGGCGCGAACTACGCCGCCGTCAAGGCCGCGAGCGAGGCGTGGACGCGAGCGGTCGCGCAGGGCTTCGCCAAGGCGGCGCGGGATGCCGGGCGGCCGCTGGAAGCGGCATCCGTCATCTTCCGTGTGAAATCGCTCGACGGACTCGAGCAGATCCTCGCGGAGTCCTTCCTCGGCCTGTTCGATGCGGACGCCGCCGATGTCAACGACACGGTCGTCACTCTCGGCGCCGAAGTCGATCGCGCATAACTCCGGCGATCCGGCCGCGAGCGGGGCCGGGAAGCGCTTCCGAGGCCCGCTCGGCGCCGACTCTCCGGAGTTGTGGACGGGCGGCGATGTGAACCGGCGGCCTCACACCCGCGCCGAACTAGGCTGGATGCCCGTGACCCCCCTGCATGACCCGAACATCCGCGGCTTCGCTTCCGACAACTATTCCGGCATCCACCCCGAGGTGCTCGCGGCGATCGCCGCGGCCAACGCGGGCCATCAGGTCGCGTACGGCGAGGACGCCTACACGGAGCGGCTGCAGGAGGTCGCGCGCCGGCACTTCGGCGACGTCGCCCTGGCCTTCCCCGTCTTCAACGGCACGGGCGCGAACGTCACGGGCCTGCAGTCGATGCTCCCCCGCTGGGGCGCCGTCGTCGCGGCGTCGACGGCGCACATCAACGTCGACGAGGGCGGGGCGCCCGAGCGCGTCGCCGGCATCAAGATCCTGAGCGTCCCTACCGACGACGGCAAGCTGACCCCCGAGCTCATCGACCGCGAGGCCTGGGGCTGGGGCGACGAGCACCGCGCGCAGCCGCTCGTCGTGTCGATCACGCAGTCGACCGAGCTCGGCACGCTCTACACGCCCGACGAGATCCGCGCCATCGCCGACCACATCCACCCGCTCGGCATGCGGCTGCACCTCGACGGTGCGCGCATCGCGAACGCCGCAGCCTCGCTCGACCTGCCGCTGCGCGCCTTCACGCGCGACGCGGGCGTCGACGTGCTGAGTCTCGGCGGCACGAAGAACGGCGCGATGCTCGGCGAGGCCGTCGTCGTGCTCGACCCCGCGGCATCCACGGGGCTGACCTACCTGCGCAAGTTCAACATGCAGCTCTCGTCGAAGATGCGCTTCGTCTCGGCACAGCTCATCGCACTGCTCGAGGGCGATCTGTGGCTGCGCAACGCCCACCACTCCAACGCGATGGCGCAGCGACTGCGCGCGGGCGTCGAGGCCGGCCTTGCCGACGGCTCGATCAGGGGCGTCGCGTTCACGCAGCCGACGCAGGCGAACGGCGTCTTCGCGAGGCTGCCCGACGGCGTCGCCGACCGGCTGCGCGAGAGCTTCCGCTTCTATGACTGGGATGCCGCCAAGAACGAGGTCCGCTGGATGTGCAGCTTCGACACGCACGAGGACGACGTCGACGCGTTCATCGCGGCGATCGCCCGCGAGACCTCCGCGGCCTGACGGCCCTCGCCCGTTCCGTGCTCCGGCGCGGATCGCGGCCCTCGCGCGCCGCGCACCCTTGTGACGGCGGAGACGCAGGCGTACCGTGCGGTTCGAGCGGGCACCCACACACAGAAGTGAGGATGCACATGCACACCACAGTTCGCGCGGCGCTCGTCGTCGCGGCCGTCAGCGCGTTCCTGGTCGGGACGAGCGCGGCGGCACAGGCCGCTCCCGCGCTGCCGCTCAATCCGGGCCAAGAGGTCGCGGAGATCGACAGCGACGGTCACGGCTTCTTCACCTACGAGATCGACGGCGACCAGTTCTGCTGGACGCTCGACGTCTGGGGTCTCACGACGCCGGCCGCTGCGGCGCACGTCCATGAGGCGGCGCGGAACGTCAACGGCGGCATCAGGATCCACCTCGAGACGCTCCCCCGGACCTCGTTCGAGACCGCGGGGTGCGAGACCGTGTCGGACACGGCGCTGCTCATGCGGATTCAGGAGAATCCGCGCGGGTTCTACGTCAACGTGCACACGTCGACGTACCCCGGCGGCGAGATCCGCGGGCAGCTGAAGAAGTAGCGCGAACCACCGGGCGGGATCGCTCCCGCCCGGCGGCGTCGTGGTCATGAGGCCGGGCCGCGGCCCGATGCCTCAGCCGTGGTGCTCGTGCGCGGGCTGCTCGCCCTCGTGCGCGTCGCCCTGCGCGTCGTCCTGGGCGTCGGCGGCCTGCTCGACGAGCTCGGCGAGCTCGGCGTCGACGTCGTCGACCGAGACATCGCCGACCGAGATCTCGTCGACCGACGCCTCGTCGGTCGAGCCGGCGACGGGCGCGAGGGCGTCCGCGCCGAGGAACGGCTCAGTCGCCTGCTCGGCGCCCTCGAGGGTCATCTCGGGGCGGATGAGCTCCTTGACCTCGGCCATGAAGCTCATGAGCTGGTGCTGCTGCCAGCGCAGCTGACGCGTGCGGTCCTCGGCGTCGCGCAGCACCGACTGCGAGTGCGTCGTGACGGTGTCGATGATCTTCTGCGCCTTGACCCGCGCGCGGTCGAGCTGCTCGCGGGCGCGAATGTTGGCGTCCGCCTCGATCTGCTGCGCCTGCGCGCGCATCAGTCGGTCGAAGTCGTCGGCCTTGGCGCCGACGCGCTGTGCGTGCTCGAGCGACGCCGCGACCTGGTCGTTGGCGTCCTGAGTGATGCGCTCCGCGTGCGCGACGGCCTGGTTGTGCAGCACGAGGAACTCCTGCTGCGCGTCGTCCTGGCGGCGCGTGAGCGACTCCTCGAACTCGAGGGCGCGCACCCGCAGCTCGCGGACGGCCTCTTCGGCCTCGGAACGGGAGAGCCCCGTCTCGCGCGCGACGAGCGAGCGCAGCGCCGCGGCGCCCCTCTCGGCCTCGCTGCGGATCGCGGCGGCCTCCTGCTCGGCCTGCGAGACCTTCTCGGCCGCGTGCGCGGCCTCGCGCTCGAGACGCGCCTGGTGCGCCATGAGCTCGGTCTCGATCTTCAGGCGCGCCTGCTGCGCATCGTGCCCGGCCTGCGTGCGGATGGCCTCGGCCTCGGCCTGGACCTCCTTGCGGCGGTTCTCGATCTCGCTGCGCGACGCCTCCAGCAGCCGGTCGCCCTGGATGCTCGCGTTGCGGATGACCTGGCTCGCCTGCTCCTCGGCGACGCGGAGGATCTCCTCGAACTGCGGGCGGTTCCCGGTCTCGCCGCCGCCGTCGACGAGCTCGTCGGTCAGCGTCTTGACGCGCGACTCGGCCTTCGTGGCGCGCGCGGTGGCGGCCGTGAGCTCGGCCTCGAGGCGCTCGACGGTCTCGCGGCTCGTCTCGGTCGCCGCGGCCACCTCGGCCTGGATGCTCTGCTCGGCCTTCGCGATGCGCGTGTTGGCGGCCGTGAGCTTGGCCTGGAAGCGCTCGAGGTTCTCGCGGTTGCGGGTCTCGGCCGCCGCGAGCTTCGCGTCGGACTCGGCCTGCAGGCGCTCGAGTGCCTCGCGGCTCTGGTCGCCTGCCGTCTCGTTCACGCGGCGGTAGCGCTCCTCGAGGAACGCGATCTCGGCGCTGTCGGCGCGCATGCGCGAGGTCAGACGGGCGATCGCGGAGTCGACCTCGTCCTTGTCGTACCCCCGGAAGACCGTCGCGAACGACGACTCGGCGGGCGCGGCCGCGGCGCCGCCGAGCAGCTCCTCGAAGGGCGCGACCTCTTCGAGCCCGGGGTTCCGGGCGGGAATCTGCTGATCGGACATCTGTGTCTCCGCTTCTCGTGGGTCAGAGGATCACGGCGGGCAGGCCGGACGGACGGCCCTGCCGACGCACGGGCACCTCTGAGAGGGGGGACAGCGAGGAAGGCGAGGGACGTCGCGATCCGTCGCGACACCGGGGGGGTCGGCGCGTTTGCGCCTCGGGTAGCAGGAATCCTACCTGGCGAAACCGAGACGAATCCCCGCGCGCGGGGACACCGCGGGCACGGGCCGCTCACCCCTCGTCGCGACGACTCAGCGCAGTGCGCCGACGCTCGCGAGGGCGAGGCGCACGAGCGTCGCGCGGCCGCCCTCCATCTCGGCGGCGAGGGCGTCGGATGCCGCTTCCTCCGGCGTCATCCACGTCACCTCGAGCGCGTCCTGGCGCGGCTCGCACGTGCCCGTCACGGGCACGACGAACGCGAGCGACACGGCGTGCTGGCGGTCGTCGTGGAAGGGGCTGAGACCCGGCATCGGGAAGTACTCGGCGACCGTGAACGGCACGGGCTGCGGCGGGAGGAGGGGGAAGGCCATCGGCCCCAGGTCGTTCTCGAGGTGGCGGAAGAGCGCGTCGCGCACCGTCTCGCTGTACCGCACCCGCCCCGAGACGATCGACCGCGTGATCTCGCCGAGCGGGGTCGCGCGCAAGAGGATCCCGACCTGCGTCACGGCGCCCACGCCGTCGGTTCGGACCGGAATCGCCTCGACGTAGAGAATCGGCAGGCGGCGACGCGCCTCAGCGAGCTCGATGTCGGTGAGCCAGCCGGGGTTCGCGGCGTTGCCCGGCGCCGGCGAGCCGAACGACCCGTCGCCCACGGGGCGCCCCGAGACGCCGAAGCTCGCGCCGATGCCGCCGAGCGGATCGCGCGGCGTGCCCTGGTCGTCGCTCTCGTTCGGATCGGGATCAGGCGTGCGCACCGGCATGACTCCTGTATACCCCACACCCCGCGCGCGGGGCCGACTGGGAGGATGGAAGGCATGACGGATGCTTCGCCCACTCCAGACGCCGCCGGCGCGTCGCCCGGAGCCTCCGGGCGCGTGGACCCGGATTCGCCGCAGACCCCGCACCTCGATCACGGCATCGTCCTGTGGTCGGCACCGGAGACAGAGCGGGCGGGGCGCCCCCTCCTGGTCCTGCTGCACGGCTACGGCGCTGACGAGCGCGACCTCTTCGGCCTCGTCCCGTACCTGCCGCCCGAGTTCGTCGTCGCCGCCGTCCGGGCGCCGCTGAGCCCGCCGTGGCCCGCGCCCGGCTACTCCTGGTACCCGATCGAGGGGCTCGACGGGCGTGACGGAGACAAGACGACGGCGGCGGCATCCCGATTCCTGCACTGGCTCGACGTCGTCGCACCCGCGCCCGCGCCCGTCGGCATGCTGGGGTTCTCGCAGGGCGGCGCCGTCGCGCTGCAGGCGATGCGCCTCGAGCCGGAGCGCTTCGCGTTCGCCGTCAATCTGTCGGGCTATGCGACGCCGGGGGACCTGCCGGGCGACGCCTCGCTCGCCGAGCGCAAGCCGCCCGTCTTCTGGGGCCGCGGGACGAACGACGACGTCATCCCGGAGTTCCTCGTCGCGCACAGCGTCGACTGGCTGCCCGCGCACGTCGAGCTGAGCGGCCGCGTGTACGCGGGGCTCACGCACAGCGTGTCGGAGCAGGAGCTCACCGACGTGCGGACGTTCCTCGACAAGCAGCTCGAGGCGCTCGCCGGCTGAGCCGCTGAGCCGCGCGGGGACGTTGCCCGTTTCCTTCCCAGGATCGGTTCGCTATGCTGGCCCGGTCCTTGTCCCGAGTGTGAGGAAAGCCGTTGACGGAGATCGTCGCTTCCGCGCTGTGACCACGCGCTGATCCGTCGACCCTCGACGCGTCTGCGCCCCGATCCGCGCTGACCCGTCGAACTCCGCCGCCTTCCTGCCTCCGGCATTCTCGTCCGAGCGCTCCGCGGCTCCTCGGTGTCAGTGCATACACGACACCTCGGAGACCTGATGCCCGCTCATACCTTCACCCCTTCCGTCGTCCTCGACGACGTCACCTTCACCTGGCCCGACGGGACGACCGCGCTCGCGGGCGTCTCGGGAGCCTTCGGCTCCGGCCGTACGGGCCTCGTCGGCCGCAACGGCTCGGGCAAGTCCACACTGCTGCGCCTCGTCGCGGGCGAGCTCGCGCCGGACAGCGGCCGGGTTTCGCGGTCGACGGATGCCGCGTACCTCCCGCAGCGGCTGACGCTCGACGTCGACCGCCCCGTCGCCGACCTGCTCGGCGTCGGCTCGGCGCTGCGCGCCCTGCGCGCGATCGAGGCGGGCGATCCCGATCCTCGCCACTTCGACGCCGTCGGGGCCGACTGGGACATCGAGGCCCGCGCGCACACCGCGCTCGCCGAGGCGGGCCTGGCACCCGACATGCTCGAGCGACGCGTCGGCGCGCTGTCGGGCGGCGAGGCGATGCTCACGGCGATCGCGGGCATCCGGCTGCGCGGTGCTCCCGTCGTGCTGCTCGACGAGCCGACGAACAACCTCGACCGCGACGCCCGGGCACGGCTCTACTCGATGGTGCAGAACTGGCGCGGAGCGCTCATCGTCGTGAGCCACGACACGGCGCTGCTCGAGCTCGTGGACGACACGGCCGAGCTGTACGCGAACGAGCTGTCGGTGTTCGGCGGGCCGTACTCGGCCTGGCGCGCGTGGCTGGATGCCGAGCAGGGCGCCGCCCGGCAGGCCGAGCGGTCGGCGGCGCAGGCCGTCAAGCGCGAGAAGCGCGAGCGCATCGAGGCCGAGTCCAAGCTCGCAAAGCGCGCCGCGATGGGTCGCAAGGCCCAGTTCCAGAAGCGCGTGCCCCCGATCGTCGCGGGCAACCTCCAGCGCGCCGCGCAGGTATCGGCGGGCAAGATGCGGGGCGAGAAGGCCGATCGCGAGGCCTCCGCGCGGGCGGTGCTCGACGCAGCCGAGCGCCGCGTTCGCGACGACGACGCGCTGCGCATCGACCTGCCCGACCCCGACGTGCCGGCGGGGCGCCGCATCGCGACGGTCGGCGACGGCGTCCAATCGTGGACGGTGCAGGGCCCGGAGAGGGTCGCGCTGATCGGCCCCAACGGGTCGGGCAAGACGACCCTGCTCGAGAGGCTCGTCGGGCCGGTCGTGCACAACTCCGGAGATCCGGCGGAATCGACATGGGATAGCGCGCTGACGGACCGCGGCGCGCCGATCCTCCGGAGTTGTGCACGAGCGACGGCGCTCACCGACCGGATCGGCTACCTGCCGCAGCGTATGGACGGGCTCGACGAGGCGGCGTCCGCGCTCGAGAACATCGCGGCGGGCGCCCCCGAGATCCCGACGGGAGAGCTGCGCAATCGCCTCGCGCGGTTCCTCATCCGCGGCGACGCCGCGATGCGGCCCGTCGCGACGCTCTCGGGCGGCGAGCGGTTCCGCGTCGCGCTCGCGCGGCTGCTGCTGGCCGACCCGCCCCCGCAGCTGCTCGTGCTCGACGAGCCGACGAACAACCTCGACCTCGACACGGTCGACCGGCTCGTCGAGGCGCTCTCGGCCTACCGCGGCGCGGTGCTCGTCGTGAGCCACGACGACGCATTCCTCGAGCGACTCGGCGTGAACCTCGTGCTCGAGCTCTCGCAGGACGGCACGATCGCGGAGCAGTGACGTCTACCGGTGCGGGGAGGATGAGGGCAGGATGGGCGGCATGGCCCAACTCGTCCGACCCCGCGCCGGCCGCGTCATCGGCGGCGTCTGCCTCGCTATCGCGAACCGCTTCGAGATGAGCGTCACCGTCGTGCGCGTGCTCATGGTCGGGTCGGTCGTGTTCTTCGGGCTCTCCCTCTGGCTCTATCTGCTGCTCTGGCTGCTCATCCCCCTCGAGCGCTACTGACGCCCGCTGCTCGCAGCGCGGCCCGCATGTCGGAACCCGGGGCGAGGATAGAGGGATGAGCGACGCTTCGACAAGCTCAGCGCGGGCGACGCTCGAGCGGTTCAGCCCAGCCACGCAGGACTGGTTCCGCGGCGCGTTCGCGGCGCCCACCTCGGCGCAGATCGGCGCGTGGGACGCGATCTCGCACGGCAAGCACGCGCTGGTCGTCGCGCCGACGGGCTCGGGCAAGACGCTGTCGGCGTTCCTCTGGGCGATCGACCGCGTCTTCCGCGACAAGCCCGCGGCCGTGGCAGCCGGCAAGAAGCGAGCCCGGGAGTCCGCGGCATCCCCCACCCGCATCCTCTACATCTCTCCCCTCAAGGCGCTCGGCGTCGACGTCGAGCGCAATCTCCGCTCGCCGCTCGTCGGCATCGGCCAGTCGGCGCGCAGGCTGGGGCTGTCGGTTCCGGATGTCACGGTCGGAGTCCGCTCGGGAGACACGACCTCGAGCGACCGCCGCAAGCTCGTGACGGCTCCGCCCGACATCCTCATCACGACGCCCGAGTCGCTGTACCTCATGCTCACGAGCCAGGCTGGGCAGACGCTCGCGAACGTGCACACCGTGATCGTCGACGAGGTGCACGCCGTCGCGGCGACCAAACGCGGCGCGCACCTCGCCGTGAGCCTCGAGCGGCTCGACGCGCTGCGCGAGTCCCTCGCGCCGGGCTCGCCCCCGGCGCAGCGCATCGGCCTCTCGGCGACGGTGCGACCCATCGACGAGGTCGCGCGGTTCCTCGGCGGCGCGGCCCCCGTCGAGATCGTCGCGCCGAAGGCCTCGAAGACGTTCGACCTGAGCGTCGTCGTGCCGGTCGACGACATGCTCAACCCGCCGCCCCCGGCCGCCGAACCCGAGCCCGTCTCCGAGTCGGCGACCGACGAGGACTGGTTCGCGCCGCCGCGCCCCGAGTCGACCGAGGTGACGGGCTCGCTGTGGCCGCACGTCGAGGAGGCGATCGTCGATCGCATCCTGCAGCATCAGTCGACGATCGTCTTCGTCAACTCGCGCCGCCTCGGCGAGCGCCTGACCGGCCGCCTCAACGAGATCTACTCGGAGCGACTGGGGCTCGAGCTGGCGGAGCAGACGATCCCTGCAGGGATGCGGGCCCACGGAGCAGAGGCTCCGGACGGCGCGTATGCGCCGTCTGGAGGGGCGATCGGGGAGGCGCAGGCGGGAGCGACAGCCGGCGCCGCACCTGTGCTCGCGAAGGCCCACCACGGGTCGGTCTCGAAAGAGCAGCGTGCGCAGGTCGAGGAGGAGCTCAAGTCCGGCATCCTGCGCTGCGTCGTGGCGACGTCGAGTCTCGAACTCGGCATCGACATGGGCGCGGTCGACCTCGTCATCCAGGTCGAGGCTCCGCCGTCGGCCGCGTCGGGGCTGCAGCGCGTGGGCCGCGCGGGGCACCAGGTCGGCGAGATCAGTCGCGCCGCGCTCTTCCCCAAGCACCGCGGCGACGTCCTGCACACCGCGATCGTCACGGAGCGCATGCTCTCGGGGCGCATCGAGGCGATCGCCGTGCCACAGAATCCGCTCGACATCCTCGCGCAGCAGACCGTCGCGGCATGCGCGGTCGGTCCCGTCGACGTCGAGGGCTGGTACGAGACGGTCAAGCGCAGCGCGCCGTTCCGCGCGCTCCCCCGCTCGGCGTACGAGGCGACGCTCGACCTGCTCGCGGGCCGCTACCCCTCCGACGAGTTCGCAGAGCTGCGGCCCCGTCTCGTGTGGGACCGCGACCTCGGGGTGCTCACCGGCCGACCCGGCGCGCAGCGCATCGCAGTCACGAGCGGCGGCACGATCCCCGACCGCGGCCTCTTCGGCGTCTTCGTCGCGGGCGAGACGCGCAACGCCCGCGTCGGCGAGCTCGACGAGGAGATGGTCTACGAGTCGCGCGTCAACGACGTCTTCACTCTCGGCACGACGAGCTGGCGCATCGCCGAGATCACGCACGACCGCGTGAACGTCGTGCCCGCCTTCGGCCAGCCCGGCAAGGTGCCGTTCTGGCACGGCGACGGACTGGGCAGGCCCGCCGAGCTCGGCGAGGCGCTCGGCGCGTTCGCGCGCGAAGTGTCGGCCGCGAAGCCAGAGGCCGCCGAGGAGCGGCTCATCGAGGCAGGGCTCGACGCCAACGCGCGCGGCAACCTGATGGCGTATCTCGCCGAGCAGCGCGAGGCGACCGGCACGCTGCCCACCGACCGCTCGCTCACGGTCGAACGCGGCCGCGACGAGGTCGGCGACTGGCGCATCATCCTGCATTCTCCGTACGGCATGCCGGTGCACGCCCCGTGGGCGCTGGCCGTCGGCGCGCGCATCCGCGAGCGGCTCGGCGTCGACGGGTCGGCGGTCGCGAGCGACGACGGCATCATCGCGCGGATTCCGGATGCCACGGCCGAGCCGCCCGGAGCCGAGCTGTTCGTCTTCGACGCCGACGAGCTCGAGCAGCTCGTGACGGACGAGGTCGGCGGCTCGGCGCTGTTCGCGTCACGCTTCCGGGAGTGCGCCGCACGCGCCCTGCTCCTGCCGCGCCTCAATCCCAACCGCCGCAGTCCGCTGTGGCAGCAGCGGCAGCGCTCGGCGCAGCTGCTCGAGGTCGCGCGGCGGCATCCGACGTTCCCGATCATCCTCGAGACCCTCCGCGAGGTGCTGCAGGATGTGTACGACGTCCCGGCCCTCCTGCGCATCGCGCGCGGCATCGGCGACCGCCGCATCCGGCTCGTCGAGACCGAGCCCTCGCAGCCCTCGCCGTACGCGCGCGATCTGCTCTTCGGCTACGTGGGCGCATTCATGTACGAGGGCGACTCGCCCCTCGCCGAACGCCGAGCCGCCGCACTCTCGGTCGACCCCGCGCTGCTGTCGGAGCTGCTCGGCAAGGTCGAGATGCGCGAGCTGCTCGACCCCGACGTCATCCTGCAGTTCGAGCGCGAGGCCCAGCGGCTCGACCCCGATCGGCGCGCGCGCGGTGCCGAGGGGGTTGCAGACCTGCTCCGGATGCTGGGTCCACTCGACGCCGCAGAGGTCGCTGTGCGGCTCGAGCCGGCCGACGGCGCCGCCCAGCCCGCCGACGGCGCGGGCGCGGCGACCGCGGCCGAGGCGTCGGCGCACCTCGACGCGCTCATCGCGGCGCGGCGCGCGATACCCGTCACGATCGGCGGAGCATCCCGGGTCGCGGCGATCGAAGACGCCGGCCGCCTGCGCGATGCGCTCGGCGCCGCGCTGCCCGTCGGCATCCCGACCGCGTTCCTCGATCCGCTCGCCGATCCACTGGGCGATCTCGTCGCGCGGCACGCCCGTACCCACGGTCCCTTCACGGCCGACGCGGTCGCGCTGCGGTTCGGCGTGGGCGTGGCCGTCGTGCGGCAGACGCTGCAGCGCCTCGAATCGCAGGGGCGCGTCGCCTCCGGCTTCTTCCTCCCCGCAGCGGCCGGCGGCGGGGGCGACGACACCGAATGGTGCGACACCGCCGTGCTGCGACGGCTGCGGATGCGCTCGCTCGCCGCGATCCGCGGCAGCGTCGAGCCAGTCTCGCAAGAGGCGTACGCCCGCTTCCTTCCCACGTGGCAGCACGTGACCCGGCCGCTCGAGGGGATCGACGGCGTCGCGGCCGTGATCGAGCAGCTCGCGGGCGTGCCGATCCCCGCGAGCGCATGGGAGGCGCTCGTGCTTCCCTCGCGCGTCGCGGACTACGCCCCCGCGATGCTCGACGAGCTGACGGCGACGGGCGAGGTCGTCTGGTCGGGCCACGGTGCGCTGCCCGGACGCGACGGCTGGATCGCACTGCATCCCGCTGACACCGCTCCGCTCACGCTCGCTGCCGCCGACGAGGTCGACGGCAGCCTCGAAGCGCAGCTGCTCGCGGCGCTCGGCGGGGGCGGCGCGTACTTCGCGGCGCAGCTGCGGCAGCTGACGGGCGCCGAGAACGAGCAGTCGATCATCGAGGCCCTCTGGAACCTCACGTGGAGCGGGCGCATCACGAACGACACCTTCGCCCCCGTGCGCACGCTCATCGCGGGCGGGTCGCAGGCCCACAAGGTTTCGCGCCGCGCACCACGGACGCGGATGTACAGGGGCGCGGCGGCGCGGACTGTCGCGGCATCCGTCCCTCCGCGTCCCCCCTCGATCGGGGGCCGCTGGTCGCTGCTGCCCGAACCCGAGCCCGACGCGGCGATGCGCGCGACGGCCGCGGCGAGTCTGCTGCTCGACCGGTACGGCGTCGTGACGCGCGGCGCGGTGCAGTCCGAGGGCGTCCCGGGCGGCTTCGCGCAGGTGTACCGCGTGCTGGCGGGCTTCGAAGAGGCGGGCCACTGCCGCCGCGGGTACGTCATCGAGCGGCTGGGCGCGGCGCAGTTCGCGGCCTCGGCGACGGTCGATCGGCTGCGCGAGTTCGCAGCCCTCCCCGATCCGGCGCCGCTGCGCGCGGTGACCCTCGCGGCGACAGACCCCGCGAATCCGTACGGCGCTGCCCTCGGCTGGGCGGCCCTCGAGGGCGTGGGGCATCGGCCGGGGCGCAAGGCGGGAGCGCTCGTCGTGCTCGTCGACGGCACGCTCACCCTGTATCTCGAGCGCGGCGGAAAATCCGCGCTCGCCTTCACCGACGATGCCGAACGCCTCGCGGCGGCCGCGCGAGACCTCGCCGCGACGGCGCGCGCGCGTCGACTCGACACCCTCACGATCGAGCAGGTCAACGGCGTCTTCGTCTACACGACGTCGGTCGGGCAGGCGCTGCGCGATGCCGGATTCGTCGAGTCTCCGCGCGGGCTCACGCTGCGCCGGCTCACGGCGGGCGATGCCGCGCGGGAGGCGACACGTGCCTGAATCGGCCCCCACGCCTGCGGCCGTCGCGCGGAGGTGACGCGTGCCTGAGGGCGACACCGTCTTCCGCACGGCGCGGCGGCTGAACGACGCGCTCGCGGGGCAGGAGGTGACGCGGTTCGAGCTGCGCGTTCCGCAGGCCGCCACGGTCGACCTGCGGGGCGAGACCGTGCACGGCGTCGTCTCGCGCGGCAAGCACCTGCTGCACCGCATCGGGGACTGGAGTCTGCACTCGCATCTCAAGATGGAGGGCGAATGGCACGTCTACCGCCCCGGCGAGAAGTGGCGCGCGCCCGCCTTCAAGGCCCGCGCGATCGTCGGGACGAACGCGAGCGAGACCGTCGGGTTCGACCTCGCGCAGATCGAGGTCGTGCCGACGCGGGACGAAGAGCGCCTCGTCGGGCACCTCGGCCCGGACCCCCTGTCGGACGACTGGGACCCGGCGGAGGCCGCGCGGCGCCTGGGCGCCGATGCGCGGGCCGTCCACGTCGCACTGCAGGATCAGCGCAGCATCGCGGGCTTCGGCAACGAGTACGTCAATGAGATCCTGTTCGTGCGCGGCATCCTGCCCACAACACCGGCGGATCAGACGGATGCCGCGGCGCTCGTCGACCTCGGAGCCCGCATGATCCGGGCGAACCGCGACCGCTCGGGCCGGACCTTCACGGGCGATCCGCGCGCGGGCCGCTCGACGTGGGTCTACGGGCGGGCGGGGAGACCGTGCCGGCGCTGCGGCACGATCATCCGGGGCGGGTCGCTCGGGGCGGACCCGACGCGGGAGCGCAACGTGTTCTGGTGCCCGTCCTGCCAGCGCTGAGGCGACCGCGATTCACACCGCACGGGCGAGCGTCCGTCGCCGTGCGCGCCGTCGGGGATAGCGTGCTGTCGAGGCAGACGCCCTGCCGAGTGGAGGAGCCTCTCATGTCGAAGTCGCACGGGACGCCGCGGCGTCTGCGGGCGTTCGCGTTCGCGATCGCGGCATCCGCCCTGCTGCTCTCGGGATGCTCGCTCATCGAGGGCGGCCTCCCCTCGCCGACCATCACGCTGCCGTCCCCCACGATCACGCTGCCGTCCCCCACGGTCACGCTCCCCGAGCCCAGCCGCACTCCGATCCTGCCGACGCGCACGGCCGAGCCGTCGCCGACGGCGGAGCCCACCGTCGAGCCGACCCGTCAACCCACGATCGAGCCGACCGTCGCACCGCCCGAGCCCACCGTCGCGCCGCCCGAGCCCACCGTCGCACCGACCGAGCCGGCCGCGTCGCCGACCGCGACACCCACCCCGACGCCGACGGCCACTCCCACGCCCACGCCGACTCCGACGCCGACCGAATCGGCGTCGCCGAGCCCCGAAGCGGCACCTGATGACGGCGGCACCGCGAGCTGGGTGCCCTGGGTCGTGGGTCTCGGACTCGCCGCCCTCGTGGCCGCGATCATCTATCTCGTCGCCCGCCGTCCCCGCGCGAAGACGCCGGATTCACCCGAAGTCTGAGCCGCTTCACAGCGCCCTGACAGCCCGCGCGCATGCGCGGGAATGAAACTCCTGCGAACCCCGTTATTTCATTACTCGGTGCTCAGAGGCACCGCAGGAGGGGACCGTGGGCAAGAACTACATCGACATCGAGAACGACCGTGGCGAGACGCTGCGCTATCGCAAGCACACCAACGGGCGCGGCTTGATCGCGCACGGCGCGAAGGTCCACCCGAGCGCGATCGTCGAGGTGGGCGCCTATGTCGAGCCCGGGGTCCAGATCGCCGCGGGGGCTCACGTCGGCCGCGGGGTATGGGTCGAATCGGATGCCGTCATCGGCCCGGACGCCGACATCGCGCCGCACGCCCACATCGGCTCGCGCGCTGCGATCGGGGCGGGCGCGAAGATCGGCGTGCGCACGCAGGTCGGCCGCGATGCACGCGTGGCGGTCGGCTCGCTCATCGGCGACGACGAGACGATCGGCGACGGCGAGAACGTCGCGACGGACCGCCGCGGGCTGCGCCTGGCCGCCTGACCCTGGCCCTGGCCCACTGGGCTGTCGTCGCTGGGCGACGGCGCGGGCTGTTCTCGAGCGCCCACGACGTTCCCGTTGACGACGCGGACGACGCTCGCTGAGAGCCGGAGCGGGATGTCGGGGCCCGCGGCTAGGGTCTGTCTGTGCGAGCAGGAGTCCGCGCGATCCTGACGGTCGCGATCATCGGTGCCGTCGTCGTGGGTCTGTGGTGGTACCTCCACCCCTTCCAGTCCTCGTGCTGCGATGAGCCGGTCGCGGTGCCGGGCGTCGAGGTTCCGGCCCGGCCCGCCGACGCGTTCCCGATGACCGTCGCCTCGGTATGGGACGGCGACACGCTGCGCGCGACGCCGCAGGCTCCGAACGACGCGATGCCGACGGCGGACGAGGTGCGCGTGCGCCTCATCGGGATCGACACCCCCGAACTCGGCGACCCGAGCGAGTGCGGGGCGGAGGACGCACGCACTCATCTCGCAACGCTCGCCCCCGAGGGATCGACGCTCTGGGCCGCGTTCGACGTCGACCCGCAGGACCGCTACGAGCGGTATCTGCTCTACCTCTGGACCGACGACGGCCGCTTCATCAACCACGAACTCGTCGCGGCGGGCGATGCCGAGGCGATGGCGGTCGAGCCGAACCACGCCTACGCGACGCTCTTCACGTCGACGGAGGCGGCCGCCCGTGCTCAGGACGTGGGGCAGTGGGGCGTGTGCGGCTGACAGCCGCCGCCCGTAACGCGCGCGAACCTCAGACGAAGAGGAACAGCACGAACCCGATCAGCGGGAGGGTGCCCTGGATGAGCGCCGGGCGCAGATACTTCGAGCCCGTCGTGATCAGCACGAGCGCCGCCGCGACCATCGACGCGAGGCTGAACAGCACGAGGGTGCGCCCCGCGACGTCGGCGACAGTTCCCGGGCCGCCCGCCCAGAACAGCGCGAGCCCGATGATCGCGCCCACCGCGAGGAACAGGTTGTAGAAGCCCTGGTTGTACGCCATCGGCTTCGTCGCATCGGCCGTCGCCTGGTCGGGGACTCCGAACCGCTTCCAGATGCGTGGCTGGGTCCACTGCACGCTCTCCATGACGAAGATGTAGACGTGCAGCAGGGCGGCGAGCCCGGCGAAGACCGTCGCAAGGATGGGGATCATGAGCGAACGATAGCGCCCCGGTACGCTGACGGGATGGCGAAGGGCGGTGGTTCACGAGGCGCGCCCCGGAAGGGGCGGAAGGATGCCGCCCCCCGCCGCCTCGGCGGAGCGTCGGCCAAGCCCGCGAAGCCGAAGTCCGCGAAGCCGCCGCAGCGCCGCGCGCCCCAGCCGAGTCCGCAGGCGCCCGACGCGCCGGCCCTCGAGCTGCCGACGTCGTTCGTCCTCGGCGCGGTCCCCGGCGCGACGCCCGGCAAGTGGATCGACACGTGGCGCGAGCGGATGCCGCACGTCGAGCTCGACCTCCGGCCCCTCGCCGCCGCCGACCAGCGGGCGGAACTCGCGGGCGGGGCGCTCGATGCCGCGATCGTCCGTCTCCCGATCGAGCGCGACGGCCTGCACGTCATCCCGCTGTACGACGAGGTCGCGGTCGTCGTCGTGTCGAAGGATTCGCACCTGACGGCGGCGGACGAGCTCGAGCTCTCCGACCTCGCGGGCGAGATCGTCATCACGCCCGCCGACGATGTGCTGGGGCTCGAGATCCCGGATGCCGTCGCTCCGGCCTTCGCGCCCCCCGCGACGACGGAGGAGGCCATCGCGACGGTCGCGGCCGGCGTCGGCGCGGTCATCGTGCCGATGTCGCTCGCGCGCCTGCACCGGCGGCGGGACGCGGCATCCATCCCCCTTCGCGACGGTCCGATCTCGTCCGTCGCGCTCGCGTGGCCCGCCGACCGCACCACGCCGCTCGTCGAGGCGTTCGTCGGGATCGTCCGGGGCCGCACGGCGAATTCGTCGCGCGCGTAAGCGGCCGGGACGCCGCGTGACGGTGGACAGGCGGGAGAGGGCCGTCGCGTCCTAGAATCGCGCCATGACGCGTCCGCCGCTGCTGTACGTCTGCGTGCGCCCGCAGCAGGGCGCCGCGGTGGCCGAGTACGAGTCGTTCCGGCAGGCGACGAGGCTCGACGAGTCGGGCCTCGCCCAGCACGACCTCGTCCGCGAGCCGCTGCCCGACGACGTCTTCGACCGCTACAGCGGCTTCCTCGTCGGCGGGAGCCCCTTCAACACGACGGATCCCGAGTCGACGAAGACCGACGTGCAGCGCCGCCTCGAAGCGGACCTCGAGCGGATCGCGGCGCGGGCCGCCTCCGCCGAGACGACCGCGCTCTTCACGTGCTACGGCATCGGCGTCGTGACGCGGCTGCTCGGCGGCGAAGTGAGTCGCGCCTACCCCGAGGACACGGGCGCGACCGTCGTGAGCCTCGTGCCCGAGGCGCAGTCCGATCCGATCTTCGGCGAGCTCGCGACGCGATTCTCGGCGCTCACGGCGCACAAGGAGGGCTCGGCCGAGCCGCCTCCGGGCGGCATCCTGCTCGCGACCAATCCGCAGTGTCCCGTGCAGGCGTACCGCGTCGGCGACCGCCTCTATGCGACGCAGTTCCACCCCGAGCCCACCACGAAGGCGTTCACGCGGCGCATGGCCGTGTACCGCGATGACGGGTACTTCGATGCGCGCGACTACGACCGCATCGCGGGACAGGTGCTCGCGGCATCCGTCACCGAACCCGTGCGCCTCCTGCGCGCCTTCGCCCGCAGATTCGGGCCGGCTGAGCTCGCCGCGTCACGGCCGGAACCACCGACTGCCCCGTGACGCGCGCCGCACGCCCATCGCGACCGGCACGACGAGGACGATGACGGCGACGGCGATCGCGGCGATGCCGATGGGCGTGCTCGCGGGCTCGCCCGTGAGCCGGCCGACCCCGAGCCAGCCGAGGCCCCACGCGATGGCGAGGCCCGGTGCGAAGCGCCCGCGGCCGGCCACGGCGATCGCGACGCCGATGGCCGCGACGACCGCGAGGACGACGACACCCCACACGTCGGGCAGCGCGACGTCGAGGTCCGAGGCCGTGAGCCACGCCGCTGTGTTCGCGACGCTCGCGAGCGTGACCCAGCCGAGGTGCAGGCCCGTCGTGCCGTCGATGAAGATCCGGTCGGCGATGCCCTCGGCGGGCACGGCGACGGTCCGCTGGAATGTGACCCCGAGCGCGGCGGCGAGCAGCAGGATCACGACGACGGTCACGGGGAGCGTCGCGAACTGCGCCGCGAGGAGCCACAGGCCGTTGAGCAGCGCCGTGAGGGCGACCCACCAGCCGATCGCGCGCTGACGGCGGTCGCCGCGCTGCCCCGGCAGCGCCTGCCACACGGTGTAGGCGATGAGGAGCAGGTAGATCGCGCTCCAGATCGAGAACGCAGGGCCCGCGGGCGCGAGATACGAGCCGTCGGTGTCGAGCGCACCGCCCTGGAGGTCCTGCACGGGCGTGCCGCCGAGGGCCCCCGTGCCGACGGCGGCCGCGACGATCATGAAGCACGTCGCGCAGATGATGGCGATCTGGCGGGCGAGGTCGGCGGGACGGGATGCCGCGTCGAGGTGCGGCGAGGTTGCTGCGGCGGTCATGCGACCGACGATACGGACGAGACGGGTCGCGCCGCGCGGGCTTGACAGACGCCCCGCGCCGGCTCAGCTCGCGCCCGGCGGTGGCTCGGTCAGCAGCGAGACGCGCTCCGCAAGGTAGCCCTCGAGGGGTGCGAATCCGCCGCGCGGGCTCCAGCGGACGCTCGGCACGCCGTCCACGAGAGCGAGGGGACCGGATGCCGCGCCCGCGGCCACCGCCGCGAGATCGAGCACCGTCCAGCCGAGGTGGACTGTCGCACCCTCGGCGAACCCGCCGCGCCGCGCCGCGGCCATGAGCGCCGCGCGCTGCCGCTGCGACTCGGCGGTGTACCCGCGGCGCGCCTCCTCGCGTGCGCGGATGATGTCGCCCGTCGCGAGGACGGCGTCGTCCGCGAGGAGGAGGACGCCGAGGTGCCACGCCGCTCCGCGCGGCACGATCCGCGGCGCGCGCTGCACGCCGAGCACGCGGCGCGGCTGGACGAGCTCGCCGAGCCCTTCGCGCTCCACCCCCTCGAGGCGAGCGCGAGCGGACGCGAACAGCTCCTCGAGGCTCACGCGAGGTCGTCCTCGAGGGGCGCGGTCGCCGTGACGGGCTCACGACGGATGAGCGTGCCGATGAGCGGATACAGCAGCACCGACAGCATCCCGGCCCCGACGAGTGCCGAAGCGACGCCGCTCGTGATGATCTTCTCGTCGACGCCGATCGCCGTGACGGCGACGATGATCGGCAGCCCCGTGGCTCCGAAGAACGCGACGGCGATGCGGTCGCGCCTGTCTGCGTCGAGGGGCGCGGCGAGCATGGAGGGGACTCCGCGGATCAGCAGGAGGAGCACGAGGATCAGCGGCAGCGCGAGCAGCAGCGCCGGGTCGGCGAGGAGCGCCGCGAGGTCGAACGTGACGCCCGTGTAGATGAAGAAGATCGGCACGAGGAAGCCGAAGGCGACGGCCTCGATCTTGCTCTCGACGGCCTCTCGCGCGGCGGGCTCGGCGTCGCGCATGAGGAGCCGCCATACGATGCCGGCCGTGAACGCGCCGAGCAGCATGTCCAGGTCGAGCAGGACGCTGACGGCGACGAGCACCGCGAGGATCAGGAACACGACGCGGATCGCGAACTGCCCCGACGTGTGCAGACTCGCGTCGACGAAGCGGTGCAGGGCCCCCTGCGGCATCCGGAACGCCCACCAGATCGCGAGGCCCGCGACCGCCATGAAGACGAGCAGCACGATCGTCGCGATCCCCGGGCTGCGCCCGCCGAGGAAGAGCGAGATCGCGATGAGCGGTCCGAACTCGCCGATCGCCCCGACTGCTGAGATCGTCTGACCGAAGGGCGTGCGCAGCTCGCCCTCGTCGCGAAGGATCGGCATGAGCGTGCCGAGCGCCGTCGAGCACAGCGCGATGCCGATCACGACGGCCGCCTCGCCGGGCGCGAGGAGCCAGGCCGCGCCGATGCCCGCTGCGAGGCTCACGAACCATCCGCCGATCGCCCGGCGGCCCGTGCGGCCGCGGAAGGCGCCGAACTCGATCTCGGAGCCCGCGACGAAGAACAGCATCGCGAGTCCGTAGTTCGAGAGCATCTCGGCGAACTCCGCCGGCTGCGCCCAGCCCAGCACGGACGGCCCGACGACGATGCCGAGCACGAGCTCGAACACGACGATCGGCACCCGCACCCAGCGGCCGAGCACGCGCGCGACGAGTGGCGCGAGGACCGCGAGGACCGGGATGAGGAAGATCGTCGCATCCAGTCCGGTCACGCGTTCAGGGTAGCGATCCCGGCGCGCGAGCGGGACCGGGGGCGTGCACGCTCACCCCGTCGGGGTCACCGCGCCGTCAGTCCGCCGTGACGCCGCCGTCAGTCCGGGAACGACCAGGTGTCCAGGACGTCGTCGAGCCACAGCATCATGCCGGGCAGTGCGAGGTACGCGACGGTCGCGTGCGTCGCGAAGGGGATGCGCTCGTAGGTGACGCGGATGCCGAGGGATGCCTCGTGCTTCACGAAGTCGGTCGTGTCGGACGGCACGACGAGAGTGTCGTCGAGGCCCTGCGCTACGAACAGGGGGGCGTCGAACGCGACCGAGCCCGCGGAGTTCTCGGCGAGGAGCTGCGCCCACGGCGGGGTCTTCGTGGGGTCGCTCTTGGTGAACGCCCCCCCACGACGGGCTCGCCGATCGCGTGGAGCTCGGGAATGTTGGTGAGCAGACACAGCTCGTTCATCTGCGGCAGGATCGCGATCGCCTCGGGGGTGAGGATCGTGTCGAGCTCGGCGCCGGGGACGCTGTCGCCGTAGGTGTCGGCGAAGGCCTGGAAGGCGTAGGAGCCGATCGTGACGCCCGAGATGTCGTCGAGGTGCACCGACATGAGGTCCGACAGATCGGCCGCGGGCGCGGCGACCGCGACGGCCCGGATGTCGAGCTCCGGCGCGTACTTCGACGCCTCCTCGGCGGCGAAGAGTGCGGCCTGACCGCCCTGCGAGTGACCCCACAGCACGACGTCGTCGCTCGCGGCCTCGCCGAGCACCTCCTGCGCGGCGCGCACGGCGTCGAGCACGTTCCGGCCCGCCGTGCCGCCGACGAGGTACGAATCGGGACCCTCGGTGCCCATACCGGCGTAGTCGGTCGCGACGACCGCGAAGCCGCGCTGCAGGAGGAGGCGCAGACCCTCGATGCCGAGGAAGGGATCGAATCCGTAGGAGGGGGCGCAGTCGCGCGCCGAGCCTGTCGTCGGATGCCCCCACGAGACGAGCGTCCGCCCACCCTCGGGCGCGGGCCCCCACGGCTCGATGAGGACGCCCGTCACGACGACGGGGTCTCCTGCGGCCGTCGTCGAGCGGTACATGATGCGCCACGCGCGGCTCGCGAGCGGCGTGCCCAGCAACGCGTCGGTCTTGACGATCGTCCCCGGGTCGCCGACTGCCGCGTCGGCCGGCTGGGCGTAGAAGTCGTCGATCCCGGGCCGCTCGAGCGCGTCGCCGACGAGGCGCACCCCGATCGCGACGACGAGCGCGCCGGCGATCGCGAGGAAGCCGGCCATGATCGCGAACGCGAGGGACGCGCGCCGGCGCGCAGACCACACGCCCGAGCCGGAGCCGCCGCGCTTCGGACGCCGGGTCATCCGGCGCTCAGGTCGTCGACCGCGGCGCGCGCCGAGTCGGCTGTCTTCTGCGCGGAGCGGGCAGTGGATGCCACCACGGCGCGCTCCGCGTCGATCCGCGCCACCTCGGCATCGGCCGCCTGCGCATCCGTCTCGAACCGCAGCACTTCGGCGCGCAGCTCTTCGAGCCGCTCATTCAGATGATCGGCGCGCTCGCGGGCCTTGCCGAGCCGCGCCTCGACGCGTGCGAGCGCGCGCTCGGCCTCGGACGCCGCATGCTGGGCCTCGCGCAGCGCCTTCTCAGCGGCCCTGCGCGCGCGGCGCTCGGCGAGATCGTCGCGCGAGGGAGGCGGCGCGAGCGTCGTGCCGTCGACGGGCGTGCCGCCGACGGCGCCCGCGAGGTCGACGGCGTCGAACCCCGTCGCCTCGAGCGCCCGGACGAGACGGCCCGACATGACGGCGGCGGCGGCTCCGGCATCCATCACGGCCGCATTGATCGTCTTCTCGAGGTCTTCGCGCGCGCCCGCGCCGACGGCGACGCCGCGTTCCTGTGCGAGGGCGACGGCCTGCTTGGAGAGCGCCGCGACGAGCGCGCGGCGCTGCCCTCCGAGCCGCGAGAGCTCAGCCGCGTCGAGGTCGTCCTGCGCCTCGCGGAGCGCGGCCGACAGCTCGAGCGCGTCGCCCAGCTGCCCCTCCCGAGCCAGCAGGCTCACGGCCCAGGCGGCGACGGCGGGCTTGGCGAGCCGCTTGACGGCGACGCCGACCGGCCGGGGCGCGGCCCCCGCCCGCGCGTTGCGCGCCGCCGTGAACTCCGCGGGCGGCAGGGCGTACAGCTCGACGGCGATCGCATCGATCGCGTCGAGCTCGTCGGACCCTGCGGGCGACGGCGGCTGCGGCATCCCGTCCATTGTGCCCGCAAGGGCGGGCTCAGACGGCGACGACCTTCGCGGCGCGCGGGCCGTGCAGCTCGCGGTGCAGGCGCTCCATGCGGTGGTCGAGCTCGGCGGCCGAATCCGCGGCGTCTTTGAGCTCGGCGAGCAGCCGCTCGGGAACCTGACTGTCGTACTTGTAGTAGATCTTGTGCTCGAGGCTCGCCCAGAAGTCCATGGCGATCGTGCGGAACTGCACCTCGACGGGCACGTCGACGCGTCCCGTCGAGAGGAAGACGGGCACCTCGATGATCGCGTGCAGGCTCTGATAGCCGTTGGGCTTCGGCTCGGCGATGTAGTCCTTGACCTCGCGCACCGTGATGTCGTCCTGCCGCGCGAGCAGGTCGAAGAGTCGGTAGACGTCCGACACGAAGCTGCACGTGACGCGCACGCCCGCGATGTCGGTGATCCGCTCGCGGATCGCGTCGAAGTTCGGCTCGATGCCCTTGCGCTCGACCTTCTCGACGAGGCTGTCCGGCGACTTGACCCGGCTCGAGACGTGCTCGATGGGGTTGTAGGAGTGCGTGTGCTCGAACTCCTCGCGGAGGATCGAGAGCTTCGTCTCGATCTCCTGCATGCCGAAGCGGTACTCCCGCAGGAATCGCTCGGTCTGATCGCGCAGAGCCCTCAGCTGCGCCGCCCAGACGTTCAGAGACGCATCATCCGCGGGGGTCGCCATGATCTCAACCTATGGACCCCGCCTATACAGCGCCTGTGAACCCGGGCGGCGAGCGTGATACTCGGGATGCCGCGGACTAGGCAGCGGCGACCCGGGCTGCCTGCCCAGCGGCGCCGAGGGCGACGTACTCGCCCGGCTCCGGCACCTCGACGGGGATGCCGAGCACGAGCGGCGCGATGACCCGCACCGCCTCGGACTGCGCTCCGCCGCCGACGAGCAGGGCGCGCTCGAGCGGCACGCCGAGGCCGCGGAGCGCTTCGAGCCCCGCGCCGAGGCCCGAGAGCATGCCCTCGACGGCGGCGCGAGCGAGGTTCTCGCGCGTCGTCGAGGCGAGCGTCAGGCCCGTGAGCGAGGCCGTCGCGTCGGGGAGGTTGGGGGTGCGCTCGCCCTCGAAGTACGGGACGAGGCTCAGTCCCCCGGCACCCGGCTCCGCCGCCAGGGCGAGGCGCGAGAGCTCGGCATGGTCGACGCCGAGCAGGCGCGCGATCGCATCGAGCACGCGCGCCGCGTTGAGGGTCGCGACGAGCGGCAGGAAGTGCCCGTCGGCGTCGGCGAAGCCCGCGACGGTGCCGGTCGGGTCGATCGTGCGCTCCTCGCTCACTGCGAAGACCGTGCCCGAGGTGCCGATCGAGACCACGACGTCGCCGAGGCCCGCGCCGAGGCCGAGGCCCGCGCCGGCGTTGTCGCCGGCGCCGGGGCCGACGCGGCGACCCGCTTCGTCCTCGACCCACTCGAGCGGACCGAGGACGCGCGGCAGGATCGCGTCCTGGCCGAGCGCGGCGACGAGCAGGTCACGGTCGTAGCGGTCGTTCGCGGGGTTCCAGTAGCCCGTGCCCGAGGCATCCGATCGGTCCGTCACGAGCTCTTCGAGCACGGGGCCGCGCGGCGACTCGCCCACGGGGCCGAACCCGCGCAGGCGCCAGGTGAGCCAGTCGTGCGGAAGTGCGACGGCAGCGACCTTCGCAGCGTTCGCCGGCTCGTTGTCGCGCAGCCAGCGCAGCTTCGTGATCGTGAACGACGCGACCGGCACGAGGCCCGTGCGCCGCGCGAGCGCATCGGCCCCGAACTCGGCGATCAGGTCGGCCGCGGCGCCCGCCGAGCGGGTGTCGTTCCAGAGCAGGGCAGGACGGATGACGCGTCCCTCCGCGTCCAGGACGACCATGCCGTGCTGCTGGCCGCCGACGGCCCAGGCGTCGACGTCCTCGAGTCCCCCGGCGTCGGAGATCGCGCCCTGCAGGGCGTCCCACCACGCGGCGGGATCGACCTCGGTCCCGTCGGGGTGCGAAGCGCGACCCTGCCGGACCACGGCGCCGGTTGCGGCATCCGTCACGACGACCTTGCACGACTGCGTCGACGAATCGACTCCCACGACGAGCGTCATGGCTCCCCGCCTTTCTCCATGTCCCGGCTGCTTCTCTTCATGTCCCGATTCCCACCGCTCGCGGCCCCTTGGCCGATCGAGAGTGGGACACGATCGCCCGGGCGCGCGAGGCTGCGCCGGGACGGATGCGGCGGCGGAGCCATGAGCCCCGCCGCCGCATCCGGTGACCGTCGTCAGCGAGCGCCGAGCAGGTGCTCGGTCGCGAGCTGCTGCAGGCGGACGAAGCCGCCGCCCTTGCCGCCGAGGTACACCGACGCGTCGAAGTCCTCGTAGGCCGAACGGTCCGCGAGGAAGTCCTCGTACGTCTCGCCCGGGTTGAGCGTCGGCGTCGTCAGCTCGAAGACCTTGGCAGCCTCGAGCGCCTCCTGCACCTCGGGGTCGGCGCGGAAGGCCGCGGCGCGCTCCTTGAGCAGCAGGTACGTCTGCATGTTGGCCGAGGCCGAGTCCCACACGCCCTTCTCGTCTTCGGTGCGCGAGGGCTTGTAGTCGAAGTGGCGCGGGCCGTCGTAGGCCGGGACCCCGCCCGGGCCGCCGTTCTCGAGGAGGTCGACGAGCGCGAACGCGTTGTGCAGGTCGCCGTGCCCGAACACGAGGTCCTGGTCGTACTTGATGCCGCGCTGGCCGTTGAGGTCGATGTGGAAGAGCTTGCCGTGGTACAGCGCCTGCGCGATGCCGGCGGCGAAGTTGAGGCCCGCCATCTGCTCGTGGCCGACCTCGGGGTTGAGACCGACGAGCTCGGGGCGCTCGAGGGAGTCGATGAACGCGATCGCGTGGCCGAGCGTCGGCAGCAGGATGTCGCCGCGGGGCTCGTTGGGCTTCGGCTCGATCGCGAAGCGGATGTCGTAGCCCTTGTCGGTGACGTAGTCGCCGAGCAGGTTGACGGCCTCGCGGTAGCGCTCGAGGGCCTGGCGGATGTCCTTGGCCGAGTCGTACTCGGCTCCTTCGCGGCCGCCCCACATGACGAACGTCTTGGCGCCGAGCTCGGCACCGAGGTCGAGCTGGCGGAAGACCTTGCGCAGCGCGAAGCGGCGCACGTCGCGGTCGTTCGCGGTGAAGCCGCCGTCCTTGAAGACGGGGGCCGAGAACAGGTTCGTCGTGACCATCGGGATGATGAGGCCCGTGTCGGCCAGGGCGCCCTTGAGGCGGTCGATCTGCGTCTGACGCTCAGCGTCGGTCGAGCCGAAGGCGAAGAGGTCGTCGTCGTGGAACGTGAGGCCGTAGGCGCCGAGCTCGGAGAGCTTCTCGACGGCGTGCACGACATCGAGCGGGGGCCGCGTCGGGCCGCCGAAGGGGTCGGTGCCGTTGTAGCCGACGGTCCAGAGACCGAACGAGAACTTGTCGGCGCGGGTGGGGGTGGGCATGGCGCTCCTTTGCGAACGACCGTGGGTGGAATTGTTGTCGAGGACAACGTATCTCATCTCCCTCCGCATCGCCACTCCCCGCGCGTTGCTCGCATCGCGTCGCGGCGGCTCGGCAGCCCATAGAGCCGCCCCGGCAATGGAGGAGGGGTCGGACGAAGCCCGTCCGACCCCCGCCGGTCACGGTGCGCGGAGGAGCAGCGCCGACCCGCTCTTGGACGGGGCCGCGAACGGGGATCCCAGGAACTCGGCCCGGATGACGTAGACGCCGGGAGGGAGCGACGGGAGAGTCACTCTCACTCCGCCCCACGACTCGACCGCGAGCAGCCCACCGAGCGGTTTGCCGTTGGCCGTCAGCTGGACCGTGCCGCCCGCAGAGCTCCCGACGCCCTTGATCTGCACCCGCGCGATGACGGGCTGGGCCGTCGTCGAGGAGCGGCGGGAGAGGAGCAGCGATGTCGTCGACGGCCAGAGGCCGTAGAGCAGGTTCGACTGCGCCACGGTGGCCGGGAAGCCCGCGGCGGTCGCGGTCACCGCCACGGTGAGCACCTTTCCGCGATCGGCTTCGACGACGCGGTATGTCGTGCCCGTAGCGCCGGGGATGGCGTCGCCGTTGCGCCTCCACTGGTAGGCGAACGTCACGTCGCTCCTGTCCCACGTGCCGGAGTCGACCGTGAGGGTGTTGCCGACCTGGCCCGTGCCCGTGACCTTGGGCCGCACGAGATTGACGGGAGACTTCGGCGGCTCGGGTGCGACGAGCTGCGCGGTTCCCCACCGGGCCGTGGACTGCGCACCGGTCCCGGTCGGGTCCGCCCACGTGCGGATCGCCGTGCGCTGACCGCCCGAGGCGTCGTTCACCTGGACGTCGAGGCCGTGGACCGTTCCAGGTCCTCCCGCCGCGGCGAGGTCGATCGAAGCCTCGACGCGATAGCCGCCGCCGACCAGCGCCGTGGCCGCCTGAGTGCGCGCCTGCTGGAAGCTCGCGTCCCCCGTGCCGAACGAGACCTCACCCGCGGCGCTCACGCGGATCTGCGAGTCCTCCGGACGGTAGGGGCCGTTCTTCGCGTTGCCCGGGTCGAGGAAGATCTCGACGGAATCCTGCGACGACGGGTCGGCGGCGCTCACATCGATGACGGGATCGGCGACCTCGGCCAGCACGAAGAGCTTCGAGCCGGCCCAGAGTGTGCGGACCGTCGCGGCCGCCGCCCCCGCATCTCCGAGCACCACCTTCGACGTCGTGACACTGGGGGCGCTCGACCACGCTGCATCGACCGCGCCGTCCACGACGGGCGCGGCGTCCGCCTGCGGGACCTTCGCCAACGACAGCGCCTCGACGAGTCGGAGCTTGCCGTTCTCACCGCGCGGCATCCAGCTGACGTCTTCCCCGCTCTGATCCATGACGATCAGGTTGAAGTCGATCTCGTCGCCGAGCGCGGGCACGGGCCGGTCGGCGTCTTCGAACCAGGCCTCGATGACCATCGTGTACCCTCCCGGTCGACCGAACACGCCTCCCTTCAGGTCACCGATACCGTCCCTCCAGAGGTTGCCCCACCCCCAGATCGACACGCCGTCGCTGTCGTCCTCGTTCGCCGGGTCGTCGACGTCCACGTAGATCGTCAGGTGGGTGGGTGCCCAGAGCACCTGGAACCGCGCCTTGCCGTCGATGTCGATGAGCGGCATAGCGCGCCACTCGAGCGCCGTGGCGGCGTTGCGGTCGATGGGCACCTGACCGGCATAGGCATCAGCCCTCTTGACGGTGTCCGCGGCCTGCTCCTCTGCGAAGGCCGGCGAGACCAGGCCCGCGACCATGACGACGGCCGCGAGAGCGGCGATCGCGCCGCGTCGATTCCATGCACGCATGCAACTGCTCCTTGGATCCGGTGGTGATGCGGGGTGGAGCTGAACACGGCGCGCGATCGCGGACGGAGGATGGATCTCCCCAGACATCCGCACCCGCGCCGGGGCCGACGCTAGCGGAGCCCGCCTGGTCGCGACAAGGACGATCATCACGGTGACGACTTCTTCGCCGAAGGAGTCCGCCCGGAGGGGCTGCGGATGGACATCTCGCGCGCCCCGTTGTGCGCGACGGCACGGGCGCCCCGCCCGACGCGCCTCCCGAATTGTTGTCGAACGCAACGTACGCTGGGCGCGTGCCCTTCTCCTTCGGCGGCCCCGCGCAGGGACACCCTTAGGGTGAAGGCATGAACGAGCAGGTGGGCAGTCGACAGGCGAACCTGTCGCGACTGCTGCGCCTCGCGCACCTCGACGGACCGGTCTCGCGTGCGACACTCACGCTCGCGACGGGGCTGAACCGGTCGACGATCGCCGACCTCGTCGGCGATCTCGTCGCGCTCGGCCTCGTCGAGGAGCACGTTCCCGACCCCAGTCGGCGCGTCGGCCGCCCCTCGCCGCTCGTGAGTGCACACCCCGCAGTCGTCGCGATCGCGGTCAACCCCGAGGTCGACGCCCTCACGATCGGCGCCGTGGGTCTCGACCGCACCGTGCGACGGCGAGAGCGCATCGAGATGTCGGGACTGCTCACCCCCGAGCGCACCGCCGAGCTGATCGCCGAGCGGATGGAAGCGTGGCGCGGCGAGGACCTCGCCGACGCCGCCATCACGGGAGTCGGCATCGCGGTGCCGGGTCTCGTCCGCGCATCCGACGGACTGGTGCGCGACGCTCCGCATCTGAGATGGAGCGACATCGCTCTGCGCGAACTCGTCGTCGAAGCGACGGGCCTGCCGACGGTCATCGGCAACGACGCCGCGATGGGAGTCGTCGCCGAGCACCTCTTCGGCGCGGCGAAGGGCATCGATCACGTCGTCTACCTCAACGGCGGCGCGAGCGGCATCGGCGGTGGCCTCATCGTGCACGGGATGCCGGTGGCGGGCGCCTCCGGCTACTCCGGCGAATTCGGCCAGAACCGGCCGGGAATCGCATCCGGCGCCGATCGTCGAGCAGGCGAAGGCGTGCTCGAGGACGAAGTGAGCCGTGCGCGGCTCCTCGCCGCCCTGGGCCGGAGCAATGCCGACGAGCCGACGCTCGCCGAACTGCTGCGCACGACGGGCGCGACAGACGTGCTCGAAGAGATCGCCCGCCAGCGACGCATCCTCTCGACCGCGCTCGCCAATGCCGTCAACGTGCTCAATCCGGCCGTCGTCGTGCTCGGCGGTTTCCTCGGGATGCTCGCCGCCCACGACCTGGAGGGCTTCCGGGCTGCGGTCGCGGCACAGACGATGGCCGCCAACGGCGAAGACCTCGAGATCAGGCCCGCCGCTCTCGGCGAGGACCGCCTGCTCATCGGCGCTGCGGAAGCAGCGCTCGCCGACCTCCTGGGCGATCCCGCCGGCTTCACCGCGCGCTGAGCCGGTCGTCGACCTTCCTCAGAGAGGCGGAGCCGTCGTCGCCCGCGCAACGAGACGGGTCGGCAGCTTGAGGTGCGTGACCTTCGGAGTCTCACCCCTCATGAGCGCGAGGAGCATCCCCGCCGCTTCGGCGCCGAGTGTGTGCATCGGCTGACGCACCGTCGACAGGGCGGGGGCCGCTTTGGATGCCTCCGGCACGTCATCGAACCCGATGACCGAGAGGTCGCGCGGAACGTCGAGTCCGAGCTCGGCCGCCACCTTGACGATCTCCAGCGCCGTGGTGTCGTTGGCTCCGAAGATCGCGGTGGGCCGATCGGGGCGTCTGAGCATTTCAAGTGCCGCGACGCGCACGGCGTCCTGGCGGTAGCTCCCCGTCGCCACGAGCCGGGGATCGACGGCGATTCCCGCGTCTGCCAGCGCTCTGCGGTGCCCCGCATCGCGGGCGATCGATGAGCGCAGATCCGGCCTGCCCGCGATGAACCCGATGCGGGTGTGGCCCAACTCGGTGAGGTACCTCGTCGCCTGGATCGCACCGCCGAAGCTGTCGCACTCCACGGTCGGCAGATCGGCGGGACCGGTGTGCGGGTCGATCGCGACGACCGGGACTTCGGTGCCGACGTTGACGACCGTCGGCGTGACGATGATCGCGCCGTCGATGAGCGTGCCGCTCAACCGGGAGAGAGAGCGGCGCTCCCAGCCCTCGGCGGCGCCACGTGAACCCGAGTAGGCGAGAAGGTCGTACGCGGAGTCGCGGAGCGCCTCGCCCACGCCCTTCAGGATCTCGGCGCTGAACGGCTCGAAATCCGCGACGAGCACCCCGATGACGCCTGTGCGGCGGGAGCGCATGCTGCTCGCGATCAGGCTCGACTCATAGCCGAGCTCGGCGACGACGGCGAGCACATGATCGACGGTGTGGCTGGCCACCCCGTAGCGGCCGTTGACCGCTTTCGAGACCGTCGCGACCGAGACTCCCGCCGCGGCGGCGACATCCATGATGGTGGGTCGACGGTCCATGATCTCGAAAGCATAACGGGTTGGAAACCGTTTTCGAAAACGTTTGACAGGCATTTGTTGCGAACTGAGACTTATCCCGCTCGGTTGGCACGCCGAGCAGGCGCGGTCCCGACCGCGCTGCCACCACGCCCCGGAGCAGGGGTGTCCTCAAGGAAGAGAACGGGAATCACATGATGCGCAACAGGATCCTGGCAGGGTCCGCCGCACTTGTCGTCGGCGCACTCGCGCTCGCCGGCTGCAGCGCCGGCGGCTCCAGCGACAGCGGCGACGGCAACGTCGAGATGTCGCTCTGGCAGAACTCCACGACCGGGCCGGGTCAGCAGTTCTGGAAGGACGCGATCGCGGCCTTCGAGGACGAGAACCCCAACGTCACGATCAAGATGCAGTCCATCCAGAACGAAGACATGGACGGAAAGCTGCAGACGTCCCTCAACGCGGGCGACCCGCCGGACATCTTCCTGCAGCGAGGCGGCGGCAAGATGGCCGCGATGGTGCAGGCCGGCCAGCTCATGGACCTCACCGGGAAGATCGAGGGAGAGGCCAAGGACAACATCTCGGAGGGCTCGTTCAAGGCTGAGACCTACCAGGACAAGGTCTGGGCCATGCCGCTGTCGGTTCTCCCCGGAGGCATCTTCTACAGCCAGGACCTCTACACCGCGGCCGGCGTCACCGAGACCCCCACGACGATCGACGAGCTCGTCGCGGCGAACGACAAGCTGAAGGCGACCGGTGTCGCCCCCCTCGCGCTCGGCGCGAAGGACGCCTGGCCCGCGGCGCACTGGTTCTACTGGTTCGCCCTGCGCGAGTGCGCTCCCAAGACGATGGAGGAGACGGGCGACTCGAAGGACTTCAGCGACCCCTGCTGGCTCAAGGCGGCCGAAGACCTCGAAGAGTTCGCGGCCACCGATCCGTTCAACGAAGGCTTCCTGACCACCTCGGCCCAGCAGGGCGCGGGCAGCTCGGCCGGCCTCGTCGCCAACCACCAGGCGGGCGGCGAGCTCATGGGCGCGTGGGACCCGGGTGTGATCGCATCGCTGACGCCCGACCAGAAGCCTCTTGCCGACCTGGCCTGGTACCCCTTCCCCGAGGTCTCGGGCGGCAAGGGCGAGCCCGGCTCCATCATGGGCGGCGTGGACGGCTACTCGTGCTCCGCGAAGGCGCCCAAGGAGTGCGTCGACTTCCTCAACTTCATCGGGTCGGACGCTCAGCAGACCGCCTATTACAAGGCGTTCAACTCCCCGCCGGTCAACTCCCAGGCTCAGTCAGCCGTGGAGGAGCCCTACCTCAAGCAGATCCTCGAGGCCTACAACCAGGCTCCGTTCGTCTCGCAGTGGCTCGACACCGTCCTCGGGCAGAACGTCGGCAACGCGCTCAACGTCGCCGTCGTCTCGATGCTCGCCGGGCAGAGCACGCCGCAGCAGATGATCGACGAGGCCAACAAGGCCGGGGCGAAGGGCTAGGAAGACCTCTCATGCAGACAAGCGAGACACCGAAGACGGACGATCGCCCGGAAACGGATCTCGCGCAGCGTTCCGGGGGCGGCGGCGTCACACCGCCGCCCTCGGCATCGCGGCGCCGCCGTCCCCGAGGAACCAGCTGGAAGGGCCGTCTGGAGATAGCGATCCTGGCCGGCCCGGCGATGCTCGTCTTCATCGGGTTCGTCATCTTCCCCGTGATCTTGGCGGCGTACTACGGCTTCTTCAACTGGCACGGCTACGGGCCGGCGACCGACTTCATCGGCCTGAAGAACTACGTCACGATCCTCACCGACCCGGACTTCCAGGAAGCGCTCGGTCACAACGCGTTCATCGTCGTGACCTCGCTCCTCATCCAGGGCCCCATCGCGCTGCTCCTGGCGCTCCTGCTCAACCGCAAGATGCGCGGCCAGTCCGTCATCCGCGTGCTCATCTTCGTCCCCTACGTCATCGCCGAGGTCGTCGTGGGCACCGGATTCAGCCTGCTCCTGGCGACCAACGGGGGTCTGAACGGCGTGCTGGAGAAGTGGGGCATGACCGGGCTCGCCCACGACTGGCTCGCCGACCCGAACATCGCCATCTGGACGCTCGTCGCGATCCTCACCTGGAAGTACGTCGGGTTCGCCGTCATCCTCTTCCTCGCAGGGCTTCAGAGCATCCCCGATGAGCTCTACGAGGCGGCCGCCATCGACGGCGCCACCTACTGGCAGATCCAGCGCCGCATCACGATTCCGCTGCTCGGGCCGACTCTGCGCATCTGGGCATTCCTGTCGATCATCGGCGCCCTGCAGCTCTTCGACCTCGTGTACATCATCTGGGGGCAGTACGTCGCTCCCGTGGCGGGCACCTCCACGATGGCGACCTACATGGTGGCCAACGGCCGCAACGCCGGCAACTTCGGCTACGGCAACGCGGTCGCCGTCGTCATCTTCGTCATCTCGCTCGTCGTCGCCCTCATCTACCAGCGCTTCGTGCTGCGGCGCGACACCGCCGGCGCGCTCACCGAAAGGAACGCAGAATGACCACCGCCGCACTGGCGACGATCGAGTTGCCGCCGCCCCGACGCCAGCGCATGCGGCGCGCCACGCCGGCCGTGTGGTTCGTCGCGCTCGTCGTGATCGCACTGATGATCGGGCCCGTCCTGTACATCGTCCTCGGCGGGTTCCGCACGAACTCCCAGATCACCACAGACCCCGGCGGCCTGCCGGACCCGTGGATCTGGACGAACTACCTCGACGTCCTGACCGGCGGCGTCTTCTGGCAGCTCGTGCTCAACTCCACCATCGTCGGAGTCGCCACGACCGCGGGCGTCATCGCGCTGGGCCTCATGGCGAGCTACGTGCTCGCGCGATACCGGTTCCGCGGCCGGGGCGCGATGTACGCGCTCTTCGCGGCCGGGCTCATGTTCCCGATCACGGTCGCCATCACGCCCCTCTACATCGTCGTGCGGGACCTCGGGCTCATCAACTCCCTCGGGGGCGTCATCCTGCCGCAGATCGCTTTCGCGCTGCCGACGACGATCATCATCCTGGTGCCGTTCCTCCGCGCGATCCCCGACGAGATCGAAGAGGCCGCGTTCATCGACGGCTGCAGCCGTCTGGGCTTCTTCTGGCGGATGGTGCTTCCCCTGGCCGTTCCGGGAGTCATCACGGTCGGCATCCTCGCCTTCATCGGCAGCTGGAACAGCTACCTCCTGCCGCTGTTCCTCCTGAACGACAATGCGAACTTCACCCTGCCGCTGGGCGTGCAGGCCTTCTCGTCGCAGTACTCCGTCGACACGGCGAAGGTCCTCGCGTTCACCTCGCTCTCGATGATCCCGGCGCTCGCCTTCTTCAGCCTGTTCGAACGACGGATCGTCGGCGGCCTCACGGGAGCGGTCAAGGGATGAGCGACGTTCGACTTCCGCCCGTATCCGGGCGGGTGCAGTCCCTGCACGCCAGGATGACCCTCGAGGAGAAGCTCGGTCAGCTGGTCGGATACTGGGTCGACCAGGGCGACGAGCTCGTCGCGCCGATGGCGGGCGAGATGGCGACCTCGACGAAGTACGAGGAAGCCGCCGCCCACGGCATCGGCCACCTGACCCGCGTCTACGGCACCCGACCGGTCGATCCCGTCGAGCGCGCGGCGTGGCTGTGGGCCGAGCAGCGGCGGCTGCGCGAGCAGACGAGACTCGGCATCCCCGCCATCGTGCACGAGGAATGCCTCACGGGCCTCGCGGCGTGGAAGGCCGCGACCTTCCCGACCCCGCTCGCCTGGGGCGCGTCGTTCGACCCCGCGCTCGTCGAGGAGATGGGTCGTCTCATCGGCGGCTCGATGCGGCAGCTCGGCATCCATCAGGGACTCGCACCCGTGCTCGACGTCATCCGGGATCCCCGCTGGGGACGCGTGGACGAGTGCATCGCCGAGGATCCGTACGTCGTCGGCACGATCGGCACCGCGTATGTGCGGGGGCTGCAGGATGCCGGCATCCACGCGACCCTCAAGCACTTCGTGGGGTACTCGGCGTCGCAGGCCGGCCGCAACCACGCCCCCGTGCACGCCGGACCTCGTGAACTCGCCGACGTGCTGCTCCCGCCGTTCGAGATGGCCGTGCGCGACGGCGGCGTCCGCTCCGTGATGAACTCCTACGCGGACGTCGACGGCATCCCGGTCGCGGCATCGGCCGACCTGCTCACCGACCTCCTGCGGGAGAAGTGGGGCTTCGACGGCGTCGTCGTGTCGGACTACTTCTCGGTCGCCTTCCTGCACACGATGCACCGCGTCGCCGAGGATCTGGGAGAAGCGGCCGCGCTCGCGCTGGCCGCCGGCATCGACGTCGAGCTTCCGACGGGCGACGCGTTCGCCGCGCCGCTCGCCGCCGCCGTCCGCGACGGGCGCGTCGATGAAGCGCTGATCGACCGTGCCGTGCTGCGCGTGCTCACCGAGAAGGAGGAGCTCGGTCTCTTCGACGAGACGTTCGCCGAGCCGCCCACCGAGATCGATCTGGACACGCCCGCGCACCGCGATCTCGCCCGCCGGCTCGCGAGCGAGTCGATCATGCTGCTCTCGAACGACGGCATCCTCCCGCTGGATCCCGAGCGGCTCCGGCGGGTCGCGGTGATCGGCCCCAACGCCGACTCCGCCGAGGCGCTCATGGGCTGCTATTCGTTCGTGAACCACGTCCTCGCTCACCACCCGGATGTGCCGTTGGGACTCGAGCTGCCCAGCCTGGTCGATGCGCTGCGGCTCGAGCTGCCGGAAGCCGCGCTCGTCGTCGTGCCCGGCTGCGATGTGAGCGGAGACGACGTGAGCGGCATCCCGGATGCCGTCGCGGCGGCGCGCGACGCCGACGTCGCCCTCGTCGTCGTGGGCGATCGGGCCGGGCTGTTCGGCCGTGGGACGGTCGGCGAGGGCAACGACGTGGAAGACCTCGAGCTGCCGGGGGTCCAGCGTCGGCTGGTCGAGGAGGTCGTCGCGTCCGGCGTGCCGACCATCGTGGTCGTGCTCTCGGGTCGGCCCTACGCCATCGGCTGGGCACTGGACGGGCCGAGCGCACTGGTTCAGGCGTTCTTCCCCGGCGAAGAGGGCGGCGACGCGATCGCCGGCATCCTGACGGGGCGCACGTCTCCGTCAGGACGACTCCCCGTCTCTCTGCCCCGCTCCGCGGGGGCGCAGCCCTATTCGTACCTGCATCCCGTCCTCGGCGGCCCCTCCGAGATCACGAGCGCCGACAGCACCCCTGCTCTTCCGTTCGGATTCGGCCTGACCTACACGACCTTCCGGCACTCCGGCGTGACGGCCCCCGCCGAATCGAGCACAGACGCCGACCTCACGATCGTCGTGGATGTCGCGAACACGGGCACGCGCGCGGGAGTCGATGTCGTGCAGCTGTACGCGCGTGATGTCTATGCGAGTGTGACGCGCCCCGTCGCGCAGCTCGTCGGCTACGCGAGGGTCGCGCTCGAGCCGGGTGAGCGCACCGTGGTCGGGTTCGTCGTGCCGTCCGCTCGTCTCGCCTTCGCGGATCGCCGCGGCGTCCGCGTCGTCGAGCCCGGAGACATCGAGTTCTGGGTCGGCGGGTCCTGCGAGGATCGCGAGACGACGACGACGACGCGATTGACGGGTCCGGTGCACGAGGTGACAGCGGCCGACGGAAGGACCGTCGCCGTCGCGGTCGCCACGGCCGCACGGAGCTGAGCTCGCGACGGGCGGCGGGCGCTTCCTGTGGCGCCCGCCGGCCGTCCGTGCGCGCGGCCCCGAGCGGCGGTACCGTGGGCCCACCGATACGAGGGGGTTCCATGTCGACGATCGACCGCACGGTCCGCACCGACGAGCAGGCGCTGCAGCAGAAGGCCCGCGACCACCTCTGGATGCACTTCGCGCGGCAGTCGACCATGACCGAGGGCGACGGCGTGCCGATCATCGTGCGCGGCGAGGGACATCACATCTGGGATGCCGCGGGCAAGCGCTACATCGACGGGCTCTCGGGCCTGTTCGTGGTGAACGCGGGCCACGGCCGCCGGCGCCTCGCGGAGGCGGCGGCGCGCCAGGCCGAGCAGCTCGCGTTCTTCCCGATCTGGTCGTACGCGCACCCCTCCGCGATCGAGCTCGCCGAGCGCCTCGCGTCATACGCGCCGGGCGATCTCAACCGGGTGTTCTACTCGACGGGCGGCGGCGAAGCCGTCGAGACGGCGTTCAAGCTCGCGAAGCAGTACTGGAAGCTCATGGGCAAGCCCACGAAGCACAAGGTCATCTCGCGCGCGATCGCCTACCACGGCACGCCGCAGGGCGCCCTCGCGATCACGGGGCTGCCGGGCATGAAGTCGATGTTCGAGCCCGTCACCCCGGGCGGCTTCCGCGTGCCGAACACCAACTTCTACCGAGCTGACGAGATGGGCTTCCGCGGGACGCCCGAGGAGTTCGGCCGCTGGGCTGCCGACCGCATCGAGGAGATGATCCTCTTCGAAGGGGCCGACACCGTCGCGGCGGTCTTCCTCGAGCCGGTGCAGAACTCGGGCGGATGCTTCCCCCCGCCGCCCGGCTACTTCCAGCGCGTGCGCGAGATCTGCGATCGGCACGACGTCCTGCTCGTGAGCGACGAGGTCATCTGCGCCTTCGGACGGATCGGCGAGTGGTTCGCGTGCGACGCCTACGGCTACATCCCCGACATGATCACGTGCGCCAAGGCCATGACGAGCGGCTACTCCCCCTTGGGCGCGACGATCGTGAGCGACCGCGTCCACGAGCCGTTCGCACACGGGCAGACGAGCTTCCCGCACGGCTACACGTTCGCGGGGCATCCCGTCTCCGCCGCCGTCGCCCTCGAGAACCTCGACATCTTCGAGGAGGAGGGGCTCAACGAGCGCGTGCGCGAGAACTCGCCGATCTTCCGCTCGACGCTCGAGCGGCTGAACGACCTCCCGATCGTCGGCGACGTGCGCGGCGACGGGTACTTCTTCGGCATCGAGCTCGTCAAGGACAAGGCGACGCGCGAGACCTTCGACGACGATGAGTCGGAGCGGCTCCTGCGGGGCTTCCTCTCCAAGGCGCTCTACGACGCGGGCCTGTACTGCCGCGCCGACGACCGCGGCGATCCCGTCATCCAGCTCGCACCGCCCCTCACGACCGGGCCCGCCGAGTTCGACGAGATCGAGCAGATCCTGCGGGGCGTTCTGACAGAGGCCTGGTCACGGCTCTGACCGACTCGCGCCGACATCGAGGAATACGGATGCCGGGGGCGCGTTCCACCCCGACATGCCCACAGTGGGAATCATCGGCGCAGGACACATCGGATCAGCTGTCGCACGCGGGCTCGTCGCCCGCGGCTACGACGTCGTCATCGCCAACTCGCGGGGGCCCGAGACGCTCTCGGGTCTCGTGAGCGAGCTCGGCGAGAACGCCAGAGCCGCGACGACCCGCGACGCCGCGAACGCCGGAGAGTGGGTCGTCGTGACCGTGCCCCTCAAGGCGTATCGCGACATCCCCGCCGAACCGCTCGCGGGGAAGATCGTGCTCGACACGAACAACTACTACTGGGAGCGCGACGGCCGCATCGCCGAGCTCGACGAGAAGCGCGCGACGACGAGCGGGCTCCTGCAGGAGCACCTGCCCGGCTCCAAGGTCGCGAAGGCCTTCAACCACATCATGGCCGCGCAGATCAACACGGACGGCGCAACCCCGGGCACCCCCGGTCGTCGCGCACTCGCCACCGCGAGCGATTTCCCCGAGGCATCCGCCCTCGTGACCGAGCTGTACGACTCCTTCGGCTTCGACACCGTCGACATCGGACCGCTCGGCGAGAGCTGGCGCGTGGAGCGCGATCAGCCGGCTTATGTCGTGCGTCAGGATCGCGACGAACTCGTCGCCAATCTTGAGCGCGCGGCGCGATGAGCGGGCTTAAGGTGATCACATGGGGACGATCTACTACGGGGGCTCGGCCACTCCCATCCACATCGAGGACCGAGCGCTCGCGCACCTGAAGGTCGTGATCGCGACGAAGCTCCGCCGCGGCGAGAGCTTCACAGTCTCCTGGCAGCATCCCGACGACCAGCCTCGCGGACGCAGCACCCTGTGGCTCAATCCCTCGATCCCGCTGCGGTTCGTCTTCGACGATCCCGACCCGACCGAGCTCAACAGGATCTGGATCGAAGAGCTCGCGAACTCGGCGAACTCGTCAGGCGGCATCACGCTCGTCGCCGAGCACTTCGACACCGGGCCCATCGACGTCTCCGACAACGCGCCGCAGGTCGTCGAAGTCCACGAGGACTGAGCTCGTCCTCGTCTGTCGCTGTCGCAGTCGCGGTCAGTCGGTCTCGGGCGCCTGCTCCTCGGGCGGCTCAGGCACGAGCGTGAGCCCGCTGGGGCCGCTCGCGACCTGCATGAGGTCCTCGACCCAGGCGCGGTTGATGCGGGGCTGACGACTCCCGAAGAAGTGGAACTGCAGCGCGACGGACGGATTGATCCAGAAGCTGCGCCGGCCGCTGCCGTCGCCGATCTCGACGTCGAACATGAAGGCCTCCGAGCGGCGCAGCTTGTTCATGACGACGATGCGCAGATGCGCGAGCGTGCGGTCCTCGATATCGACCGAGTCGCCGCCGCTGTAAATGAATCGCCCCATCGTGATCCTTCCCCGAGACAGACAACGGTAACCCGTCGCGCGACCATCGGGATGCAGCGCGCGGTTCTCAGCTGCGTGAAGTGGCCTCGAAGGCGGCGCGCAGGAGGCGGCGCGCGCGGGACGCGGCATCCGCTCTCCCCTCCCTCGGTGTGCGCGCGATCACGAACGCGAGCATCTCGGTCGCGAGCAGGACGTCTTCGATTTCGACGGATGCCGCACGCCCGGCCGCGTGCTGCCGGTCGACGAGTCGCGCCACGACCTCGCGGAAGCGCAGCCCGAGCGGCACGACGCGCGGCTCACCGGGGCCGGACGTGAGCAGTTCGATGAAGGCGGTCGAGACGACCGCCTGGTCGGCGACGAGGTCGAGGAGGTCTTCGATCGTGCGGTCGGGCTCGGCGGCGAAGGCCTCGAGCTCGAGGATGTTGTCGTCGAAGACCGCGAGGGCGAGCGCCGTACGGTCGGGGAAATGCCGGTAGAGGCTGCCCTGTCCGACGCCGGCGCGCTTGGCGACCTGGCTGAAGGGCGCACTGAGCCCCGCTTCGGCGTACACCTCGCGCGCGGCGGCGATGAGGGCTCGGCGATTGGAGGGACCAGCTGCAGGACCGCGGTTGGCGCGGGACGCGGTCTCCGAAGGAGTCGGCACGGGAATACACTATTACCGGACAAAGCTGTCCGGTAACGACGGAAGGACCCGGAATGACCATTGACGCTTCACGCTCCCTCACGGGAGACACCTCGATCGCCGACTGGCTCGCCGACCCGGCCGGCAACGCGATCCTCACCGAGATGCTCGCGCAGGGCGGTCAGACGCCCGACGTGTTCAAGCCCGTCCGCCGCCTCGCCCTCAAGCGCCTCGTCAAGCTGAGCCGCGGCGCCTTCACGCAGGAGATGCTCGACGACCTCGTGCGCAACGCCGCTTCAGGCGCCGTGCCCGCAGGGGCCCCGGCAGCGACTGCCGCACCTGCGCCTGCCGCGGAGGCCGCGCGCCCCGCGCCCCGCGAGTGGACCGAGCGCATCGACGGCGGCCGCTTCACGGGCAAGACCGTCGTCGTGACGGGAGCCGGTTCGGGCATCGGCCGCGCCACGGCTTCGCGCGTCGCCCGCGAGGGCGGACGCGTCGTCGCCGTCGACGTGAGCCAGGAGCGCCTCGACGAGTTCGTCGCCGAGCACGCGGGCGCCGAGATCGTCGCGCTCACCGCCGACATCACCGACGACGCCGGCGTCGCGCGCATCGTCGAGGCGGCCGGCGGCACGATCGACTGCCTCGCGAACATCGCCGGAATCATGGACGACATGACGCCCGTCGGCGAGCTGTCGGACGCCGTCTGGGAGCGCGTCATGCGCGTCAACGTGACCGGCACGATGAAGATGATGCGCGCCGTCATCCCCGGCATGCTCGAGCAGGGCTTCGGCTCGATCGTCAACACGGCGTCCGAAGCGGCCCTCCGCGGCTCGGCCGCCGGTGCCGCCTACACGGCCTCGAAGCACGCCGTCGTGGGTCTGACGAAGTCGAGCGGCTTCATGTACGGACCGAGCGGCATCCGCGTCAACGCCGTCGCCCCGGGACCGACCATCACCAACATCGAGGCCTCGTTCGCCTCGCCGCTCGGCGCCGAGCGCGTGCAGCTCGCGATGACGATCCTGCCCGACGCCGCCGAGGCGGAGGCGCTCGCGGCATCCATCACCTTCCTCCTGAGCGATGACGGCGTGAACGTCAACGGCGTCGTGCTCGCGAGCGACGGCGGGTGGTCGGCGGCGTAAGCCCCTCCACCCTGGGCGGCCCCGCAGCGACCCGAACGCTGCGGGGCCGCTGTCGGATGCGGTCAGAACGGCCAGACGAGCGGTACGTAGAAGACCGCGACGAGCAGGAACAGGATCGCGAGCGGGAGGCCGAGCTTCCAGTAGTCGCCGAACTGGTAGCCCGCGGGATCCATGACCATGAGGTTCGCGGGCGTCGCGACGGGCGTGAGGAAGGCCGCGGCGGCGACGACGGCGAGCGCCATGAGGAACGGCTGCGCCGAGACGCCCAGGGTCGCTGCTATCGACAGCGCGATGGGCGCGACGATCAGGACTGTTGCGGTGTTGCTGATGAGCTGGCTCAGGACGAGGGTCAGCAGGAGCAGCACGGCGAGGGCGACGTAGGGTCCTTGGTCGCCGATGAGCGAGAGCAGTCCGTCCGCGATGAGGTCGGCGGCGCCCGTCTTGGTGAAGGCCGTCGACAGCGGGATCATGCCCGCGATGAGCACGATGGTCGTCCACGAGATCGAGCCGTACGCCTGCGGCACCTTGACGACCCCACTGAGGACGAGGGCGCAGGCCGCGAGCAGCGCCGCGACTGCGGGCGGGACGAGCCCCGTCGCGAGCAGCACGACCATGGCTCCGACGATGACGAGCGTGCGCTTGGCCCCGCGTCCGAGCGGCACGAAGCGGCGCAGCTCCTGCGGCGAGTGCACGGGCAGGACGCCTTCTTCGTCGGCGTGCCGGACGAGGTCGTCCCACCGCCCCTGCATGAGCAGCGCGTCCCCCGCCTGGACGACGATCTCGCCCTTGAGCACGGCGTCGCCCCGGCGCGCGGCGAGCACGACGAGGTCGCCCGTCGGCGTCGTCATGCCGGGGAACACCTTCGACCCGATGAGCGGCGAGCGCGGCGCCACGACGACCTCGGTGACACCATTCGCGGGGCCCACGAGCAGCGAGGTCTCGAGGCTCAGCGAATACTGCCGGCGCAGCATCCGTGCATGCCTCATCAGGTCGATCGGCATCTGCGCGCTCTCGCGCTGAGGCAGGAGGAAGCGCGAGAAGAACGTCAGGATGAGCACCGTGCCGATGACGAGAGGGATGCCGACGAGGGCGAACTCGAAGTAGCCGAATGCTCTCTCCCCCGCGCCGACCGCGAACTCGGACACGATGATGTTGACGGGTGTGCCCGTGAGCAGCAGCATCGATCCCGCGCTCGCGGCGAACGCGAGCGGCATGAGCAGCTGCGACGGCGGGAGGCTCGCTCGAGTCGCCACGACGACGACGAGCGGCAGCAGGGCGGCGACGGCGCCGTTGACGCTGATGAGCGCCGAGACGACCGCGACGAGCAGGCCGATCACGAGCAGGAGCGTGCGACGCTTCGTGCCCGCGCGCGCGATGACCTTCTGCCCCGCCCACGTCGTGACACCCGTCGCGTCGAGCGCTTCGCTCACGACGAAGAGCGCCGCGATGAAGAGGACTGTCGGGTCACCGAACCCCGCGAGCGCCTCGGTGAGCGTCAGGACGCCCGTGAAGTAGAGCGCGAGCGCGACACCGATCGCGACGATGCCGAGCGGCAGGCGATTGCTCACGAAGGCGACGATCGCGAGGACGAGGATCACGAGTGTTGCGACGACGGGGTCCACGCGGCTCAGCGTAGCCATCCGCCTGCGCGGCGCGCCCGAGCCCGCTCGCGGTGCGGCTGTTTCGGCCGGCGGTTCGGGGGTTTCGGCTCGGGGTTCGGTGGCTTCGGCTGGCCGTTCGGCGGTTTCGGCTCGCGGTGCAGCAGTTCGGCTGGCGGTGCAGCGGTTTCGGCTCGCGGTGTGGTGGTTTCGGCCGGCCGTGCGGCGGTTTCGGCTCGCGTTGTGGTGGTTTCGGCTGGCCGTGCGGGGGTTTCGGCTGGCCGTGCGGGGGTTTCGGCTCGGGGTTCGGTGGCTTCGGCTCGGGGTTCGGTGGCTTCGGCTGGCCGTGCGGCGGTTTCGGCTCGCGTGCAACGTTTCGGCTCGTGCCGGCCACGTACTTGGTGAGAGCCCATCTGAGCACGGAGGATGACAACACCATGAGCGAGCCGATGATCGACGACCTGCTTGCCCGCAGCGCTCCGCCCAGCCGGGCCTGGGAGCCCGGCGTGCAGGCCCGCCTCGACGCCCTCGTCGTCGAGGCGCGCGGCCGGGCGCGCGCGACGCGCCGTCGGAAGACGCTCGCGTGGGCGATGACGCCGCTCGCGCTGGCCCCGGCGCTCGCGCTCGCCACCACGGGCGGCACCGACCCGCGGATGGTCCCGGACTTGGTCATCCCCGTGACGTACACGACCGACACCGGGCGGACGGTCAGCTGCTCGCTCGAGTTCTTCAACGGCGAACTCGACTACGTCGAGGTGAGCACGGCGGCCGTCGACCACCTGCGCACACTGGACTGGACGGGCATCGGCCAGCGCCTCTACGACACGGCTCTGCGCTACGAGGCCGCAGGCGACTCCTTCCCCTGGTCGAGTGCCGAGAACGATCTGATCACAGCGACGATCCCCGGTGAGCTGCTGACCGCCGACACGGGCGGCATGGGCGGAGACAGCGACTGCACGGGAGAGCTGCATTGAGTGCCGGTGGGTTCTCGCTGCCGCGTCCCGTTCCGGGGACCCGGCGCGACGGCGCCACCGCGCGCGTCGAAGCGGTCACCGAGCTCGTCGAGCGCGAGGCGGGAAGCCTGCTCGACTACTTCCTGCGCCGCACGACGACCCCTGCCGATGCCGCCGATCTGCTCGGCGAGACCCTCCTCGTCGTGTGGCGGCGTGAGCGGTCGATCCCCGACGATCCCACGAAGGCGCGCATGTGGCTGTTCGGCGTCGCCCGGAAGGTCTTCGCAGGACAGCGGCGCACGCACGCGAGGCGCACAGCGCTGACCCAGCGGCTCGGCGAAGAGCTGAGCGTCCAGGGCTCCGCTCCCGACGACGGGGATCTCACAGCCCGGGTGCGCAGCGTGCTCGAGCTGCTCGACGAGATCGACCAGGAGATCATCCGGCTCGCCTACTGGGATGGGTTCAGCCTCGCCGAAGTTGCCGAGATCCTCTCGATGCGACCCGCCACCGTCCGCAGCCGGCACGCCCGCGCCCGCGCGAAGCTCCGGTCGTGGCTCGACGCGGAAGGTGCGGGGCTAGGGATCCGGACCGCGGACGCCGAGAATGGTTGATTTCATCTCTTCGACGCTCTTTTCTGATTGCGTTTGCATTCTTCGTAGATATGTTCTAGCATGTGAGGAGAAGTCGCGCAACGTACCCACTTAGCGCGCAGCACCGTGAGTCGCCCGCATGAGCCGTGGCGCACCAGAAGAGACGGGCGTTGCCGTGGGGTACGAGTTCGAAGCGAGCGGTCCAGCGCCGGGGGTGTGGCGCGAGCTCGACACTCTCGTCGACGAGGTGCAGCACGCGCGGGCAGCCGTCGCCGCTGCGCAGGCGCACGAGGCGGCGCTCCTCGCACGGGCGGTCGACCTCGTCGAGGCGCGCACGGTGGAACGGCGCACGCAGGGCGTGCGGTTCGGCAACGATCTGCCACTGCGCGAGGTGTCGGCCGAGCTCGGCACCGCGATGCGCGTCGGCGACCGCACGGTGCAGCGGCGGATCGACGACGCGCACACGCTCGTCACGCGCTTCTCGGCGACGTTCGACGCGTGGCGCGCGGGCCGGATCGATCGACAGCACGTCACGACGATCGTCGACGAGGGCGTCGTGCTGACGGAAGACGCCGCTCGGCGCGAGTACGAGACGCTCACCCTCGCGGTGGCCGAGGTCGAGTCCGCGGGGCGCATGAGAGAGATCGCTCGGGTGATCGCGGCGCGGATCGATCCCGAGGCATCGGCTCGCCGCCGGACGGCCGCGCTGCGCAGCCGCGACGTGCGCGTGCTCGACCTCGACGACGGCATGGCCCGGCTGCTCGCCGACCTGCCCGCTCCCCTGGCGTACGCGATCATGGACCGTCTCACCGAGTTCGCGCGCAGTGTCGCCGATGCGGAGGGCGCTGGGTTGGATCGGGGACCGGATGCCGCGCGGCCGGTCGCAGCGGAGCACGACACTGACGCAGCCGTGAACGCCGACGACGAGGCCTCTGCTTCAAGGACGCTCGGCGAGATCCGCGCCGATGTGCTCTCCGATCTGCTGCTGACTTCCGTCCCCACGGGCCACGGCGGCACGGACGGCAGCGCGCTGACGGGCATCCGCGGCGCGATTCAGGTGACGATCCCGATCGAGACGGCGGCGGGCGTCAGCGAGGAGCCGGCGCTGCTGAGCGGCTACGGGCCGGTCGACGCAGACCTCGTCCGCCGCCTCATGGCGGCGACGCCCGCGTGGACCCGTGTGCTGGTCGACGGGCAGACCGGCGCGCCGGTCGCCGTCCACTGCTATCGACCGTCTGCCGAACTGCGGCGGTTCTTGAACGTTCGCGACGAGCGCTGCCGCTTCCCGGGCTGCACGATGAAGCCGTGGCGCTGCGACGCCGATCACACGATCGACGCGGCCTTGGGCGGGGTCACCGCGGAATGCAACCTCGCGCATCTCTGCCGTCGACATCACGTGCTCAAGCACGTGTCGTTCTGGCGGGTCGAACAAGTCGGCGGTCGCCTCATCTGGACGAGCCCGACAGGTCGCGTCTACACCGACCATATGCCGGCGACGCTGAGGTTCATTCCGAGCGCGGAGGCGCCTCGGCGGGGTGCCGTGCGCGGGCACGGTCGCACCTCGGAGCGTGCACCGGCACTCGCCAGTTCTCACGTGCCGGACGATGATCCGCCTCCGTTCTGAGGCACCGGGCCGTCGCAAGGCGGGGTGGGGCCGGCGCGGACGGGGCGTCCGAGGCTCCGACCGTTGGCAGGGGGCTCGGTCGCGGACTCGCTGACGATCAGTCGTGGTGGTTGTGCTCGTGGTGCCGCTCGGGGCCGCGGGCGCGACCGTGGTCGGCCTCGTGGTCGTGGTCGCGCTCGTGCTCGTGGTCGGCCTCGTGGTCGTGGTCGTGGTCGTGGTCGTCCTCGAGGATCATCGCGACGGAGGTGGCGCAGGCGTCGCCGCGCCAGGCCTCGATGCCCTCGCGGATCGCGAATCCGGCGATGACGAGGCCGGCGATCGCGTCGGCCCACCACCATCCCAAGATGCTGTTCAGCAGGAGCCCGATCAGGACCGCGGCGGACAGGTAGGTGCAGATCAACGTCTGCTTCGAGTCGGCGACCGCCGTGGCAGAGCCGAGCGCTCGCCCCGCGCGGCGCTCAGCGAGGGACAGGAAAGGCATGACCACGACGCTCAGGGCCGTGATGACGATGCCGAGCGTGCTGTGCTCCGCCTCGACGCGCCCGAGCAGCGCGAGCAGCGACGACGAGATGACGTATGCGGCGAGGGCGAAGAACGCGACAGCGATCACGCGGAGCGTCGGTTTCTCCCAGCGCTCCGGTTCCCGACGGGTGAATTGCCATGCGACAGCCGCGGCCGAGAGCACCTCGATCGTCGAGTCGAGCCCGAACGCGATCAGTGCCCCGGAGGATGCAACGCTGCCGGCGGTGATCGCGACGATCGCTTCGATGACGTTGTAGGCGATGGTCGCGGAGACGATCCAGCGCACCCGTCGCTGCAGCACGTGCCGACGATCGGAGGTCAGCGCCGTCGCGCTCATGCGCAGGTGCAGCCTTCCCCGTCGCAGCAGTCGGGGTCGACGACCAGGACCACTTGGAGCAGCTCGCTCAGCGCCGGCGCGAGGTGTGGATCAGCCAGCCGGTATTCGCTGCGCCGGCCGTTCGGCGAAGCCGTCACGAGTCCGCAGCCCCGAAGGCAGGCGAGCTGATTGGACATCACCTGCCGCGACACTCCCAGCGCGTCGGCCAGATCCGACGGGTACCCGGGGGCGTCTCGAAGCGCGAGCAGGATGCCCACGCGGGTCGGATCCGAGAGCGCGTGCCCGAGCCGGGCCAGTGCTGCGGTGTGGGTGGCCGTGGCGGTGGCAGGGGCAGGGGCAGCTGGCATGTCGCAACAATACAGCGAATCGTGAATCGACAGCAGGATGAGCAGTCCTGACCGCAGCGTCGACGGGTCCAGCGAACAGGGTGTACCTTGTACCTCTAGGTACGTAGAACTGCAAGGCATACACCGCAAGGTATAGGGGCGATCATGCGCATCGGCAAGGACCTCGTCGCGGCCACCGCGACCCCGCTCGTCCTCGGCATCCTCGCCGACGGCGAGTCGTACGGCTACGCGATCCTGCGGCGCATCAACGAGCTCTCCGACGGCGAGCTGGAATGGAGCGACGGGATGCTGTATCCCCTGCTCCACCGCCTCGAGCGCCTCGGCCACATCGAGTCGACGTGGGGTGCGGCGCCCAACGGACGCCCGCGCAAGCACTACCGCCTCAGCCACAGCGGGGAGGCGGCCTTCGCCGAGCAGCGCCGCCAATGGCAGGTCGTCAGCCGCACACTGCAGCAGGTCTGGAAGGACCGCGGCGACTCGCGATCCGCGCTCGCGCTGGGAGGGATCTGACATGGCCTCGACTGCAGCGGTCGAGGCACAGATCGACGAGTGGCGGCGCTTCGTCTCGCGCCGCGAAGCCATCGCGGGAGCCGACGTCACCGAGCTCGAGGCCCACCTGCGCGACCAGATCGACGGGCTCGAGGCATCCGGTCTCTCTTCGGACGAGGCGTTCCTCGTCGCCGTGACGCGCATGGGCAAGCTCGACGACCTCTCGCGTGAGTTCGCACGCGAACACTCCGACCGCCTCTGGAAGCAGCTCGTCGTGGGCGACGAGACCGCGCCCCCTCTGACGGGCCTCGCCCTCGCCTTCGGCCTCGCGTGCGCCGCCGCGGTCGCGGTCAAGGTGCCGGCGCTCTTCGGCATCACCTTCGGCGGCGACCCGACGTTCTACGGCCTCAACATCGCCGTCCTGATCCTCCCGTTCCTCGCCGCGTTCTTCCTCATTCGCCGGCGGGCGCGCCCGGGCACGATCCTCGCCGTCGCGGCGCCGTTCGCGACGGCGGCCGTCATCCTCAACGTCTACCCCTTCACGATCGGGGGCTCGACGATCGGCCTCGCGGCCCTGCACGCGGCCGTCGCGCTATGGCTCGTGACGGGCATCGCCTACGTCGCGGGGGCGTGGCGCTCCGAGCGCGCGCGCATGGACTTCATCCGCTTCACGGGCGAATGGTTCATCTACCTCGTGCTCATCGCGCTCGGCGGCGGCGTGCTCGCGATGCTCACGGTCGGCGTCTTCGGCTCGATCGGCCTCGACGCGGCGTGGTTCGTCCAGGAGTGGCTCATCCCGTGCGGCCTCGCGGGCGCCGTCGTCCTCTCCGGCTGGCTCGTCGAAGCCAAGCAGAGCGTCATCGAGAACATCGCACCCGTCCTCACCAAGCTCTTCACGCCGCTGTTCACGCTGCTCCTGCTCGCGCTCATCGTCGCGGGGCTCATCCAGCGCGCCAGCGTCGACGGCACGGGCATCGTCGTGTTCGGTCAGCGCGACCTGCTCATCATCTTCGACCTCGTGCTCGTGGTCGTGCTCGGACTTCTCCTCTACTCGCTCTCCGCGCGCGATCCGCAGCAGGCGCCCGGGTGGTTCGACCGGCTGCAGCTCGTGCTGCTCGTCGCGGCGCTCATCATCGACATCCTCGTTCTCATCGGCATGATCACGCGCACCGCCGAATACGGCGCGAGCCCCAACAAGCTCGCGTCCCTCGGCCTGAACGTCATCCTGCTCGTCAACCTCGCGGGGGCCGCCTGGCTGCAGCTGAGATTCGTGATGCACAAGACCTCGTTCGACCGTGTCGAGCGCTGGCAGACGGCGTACGTGCCTGTCTACCTCGTGTGGGCCACGATCGTCGCCGCCGTCTTCCCGCCGGCGTTCGGGTTCGTCTAAGCCGCACCCGGTGAGCGTCCCGGGATGGGCAGACGGACGTCGAGCGGGATGACGGGCGGATCGACCCCGAGCCGCACTTCGCCCTCGACGATGCGGTCCACGCACTCCCACGGCACAAGCCGCGATCCGCGGTGCAGGTAGCGGATGATGGCGGCGAGGACGACCGGATGCCGCACCTGGCCGCGCTCGTACCCGTAGAACGAGCTGCGCGAGCGCGGGCTCACGATGAGCGCGATGAGTTCGAGCTCGCCCTCCCGGCGTCTCCCGCCCGGACCGCGGCGGAAGCGCGCGTCCACGACAGTGCCGAGCGTTTCGCCCGAGGGGGTGCGGACGCGGCATCCCAACAGCTCACTCAGGATCATGACGACCTCCCGGACGGCGACTGAGCATCACCGACCGAGGGCCGTCGGCCCGACATCCGATCTGCTCACTCAGGATCATGACGACCTCCCGGAATGCGACCCACGATCCTGTCCCTCACGAACCTCTCGACCCACGTCGCATCGAGGTCGTCCGCGAGCGCGTCGATCGTGATGACGATGCCGAGCCGTGACACGAGCGCCCACGGCAGCCGTTCCCACGACGACCGCGGCAGCCGGCCGCCGAAGACGCGCGGGAGCACGGCGACCCCGACGAGCATCGCCGAGACGGTGCACTGCTGGGAGTGATCGACCCGCTCGCCCACCTCGACGCCCGCGAGCTCGATGTCGTCCACCGTCGAGATCGGCGTCGCCTCGCGATCGAGGATCTGCCGGTCGAGCAGGTGGAGCCGCGCATCGACGGCGCGACCGTCGGGATCGCGGTACCACTCGAGCGGCCTGCGGGGTCCCATGGCGCGGATCATGAGCCCATCCCCGATGCGATCAGGAGCGGGATCGCCGCGAGGGCGGCGATCAGGATGACGCCGAGGAACACGACGCCGAGTGCATTTCCGAGCCGCCCGTTGACGTTCTCGCCCATGTAGTCGGGATCGTTCGCGACGACGAGGATCGGGAAGTAGGTCAACGGAAGCGCGACGGCCGAGAAGACGACCGACAGCTCGGTCACGGCGATCGGATCGACGCCGGTCAGCAGGATGCCTCCCCCGATCAGGAGGCACACGATCATCGCGAGGTGGAACCGCGCCGCCCGCACGGGGCGGCGGAACTTGCCCCAGCTCCACCCGAAGAACTGCGCGAGCGTGTAGCCGCTCGAGAGGGTCGTCTCGAGCGCCGCGCCGAAGGTCGCCGCGAGGATCCCGACGATCGCGAACGCGAGCGCGAGCTGTCCGCCCGCCTGCGAGACGGGCAGCACGATCTGCGAGAGCGTCTCGACCTCTATCGCCTGGGGCAGCAGCACGACGGCGGCGCACGCCGCGATCGCGAGCGAAAGGATCCCGCCGAGGGGGAATCCGACGAACACGTTCGCACGCTCGACGCCGAGGTCCTCGGGCGTCCAATGCTCCTCTACGGCGCCGGACGAGAAGAAGAACACTTCGTACGGCGTCATCGCGGCACCGAACAGGGCGACGGCGAAGTACCAGTACGAGAGGGGATTCCCGGATGCCGCGGTCCACGGCTGCACGGCGCTCGCGCCGAGCGCTCCCCAGTCCGGCTTCAGCAGGAACAGCGCGACGATGAAGACGATGAGCGCGAGTCCGAGGAGTCCCGCGACGTTCTCCATGACCTGGAACTTCACGCGCCACAGCACGATCCAGACCCCGAACAGCGCGACAGGGATCCACAGCCCCGGACCCACGCCCGCCGCGAGCTGCAACGCGAGCGCGATGCCGCCGATCTCGGCGGTCAAGGTCAGCAGATTGATGAGGAAGGATGCCGCGAGGTTCGCGAGCCCCGCGCGCGGGCCGAGCCGCTCGCGGATGATCTCGAAGGTCGCCCGCCCGCTCACCGCAGCCACCCGGCCGGACATGTCCGCGTAGACGCAGATGCCCGCGACGCCGACGACGACGACCCACGCGAGCCCGAGTCCGTACCGCGCGCCGACGACGGCGTTCGTCACGAGATCGCCGATGTCGACGAACCCGCCGATGGCGGTGAGGATGCCGAGCGCGACGGCGAACAGGCGGCTCACGGCTGCTCGTCCAATCGTGCGAGCTGCTCGGCCGCGGCATCCAGCTCATCGCCCGCCTCGGGCAGACCGGCCGCCGCGGCCTGGACGGCGTCGATCGCGTCCTGGCTCGCCGCCAGGAGATCGCCGCGGTAGGCGGCATCCCGCGCATCGATCGGGCGGTGCAGGTCAGCCTTGTGCACGACGTCGGCGAGCTTGCGCTCCATGTCGCCCAGGAGCGCCCGCGTCGTCGTGCCGAACATGCGCCCGTCGGCACGCTGGTCCTCGCCGAGCTGCGCGGAGCGGGTCGCGCTCAGCGCCTCGCCCGCGAGCGCGACGAGCGCCGGATCGGGCGAGGGCGCGGGGGCACACGAGGTGAGGAGGGCGATCAGCAGCACGCCGGCGATCCCGCAGCGCCGGCGCGGCTCGGCAGTCGCGTGTGCGGGACGCGGCCGGACGGGCGAGCGCCGGCGCGGCATGTCAGAGGCCTTTGCCGCCCGTCACCGGGAGCACGGCGCTCGACACGTACGAGGCGGCTTCCGAGGCGAGGTAGACGTAGGCTCCCGCGAGCTCGGCGGGCTGACCCGCCCGCCCGAGCGGGGTGTCCTGGCCGAAGGACGTGACCTTGTCGGCGTCCCATCCCGTGGCGGGGATGAGCGGCGTCCAGATCGGCCCCGGAGCCACCGCGTTGACGCGGATTCCCTCGGGTCCGAGCTGCTCGGCGAGCGCCTTGACGAAGGCGACCTGCGCGGCCTTCGTCATGGCGTAGTCGATGAGCCCCGGCGAAGGGTTGAAGGCCTGGATCGACGACGTCACGATGATCGACGAGCCGGGCTTCAGGTGCGGGACCGCCTCGCGCGCCGACCACAGCATCGCGTACAGGTTCGTGCGGAAGACGCGGTCGAACTCGTCGGTCTCGAGCGCCGCGAGACTCTCGCGGTCCTTCTGGTACGCCGCGTTGAGCACGAGGATGTCGAGGCCCCCGAGCTGCGAGACGGTGTCGGTGACGATGGATGTCGCGAACCGCTCATCGCGCAGATCGCCCGCGAAGCTCACCCCGAGGCGGCCTGCGTCCGCGATGAGGCGGACTGTGTCGTCGGCGTCGTCGAGCTCTTCGGGCATGTGGGCGATCGCGACGTCGGCGCCCTCGCGCGCGAATGCGATCGCGACGGCGCGGCCGATTCCCGAGTCGCCGCCCGTGATGAGCGCCCTGCGCCCCTGGAGGCGGCCGGAGCCGCGGTACGACTCCTCACCGTGGTCTGGCGTGGGACGTGACTCGCCCGTCTTGCCCGGCTGATCCTGGGACTGCGACGGGAAGGTGTCGGGGTGCTTCACCCGGGGGTCCATCGTCTCGGAAGTCATGTCTTCACTTTCTCCTTGTCGGGCATGTCGGACAGGTCTGCGACGGCGGGGCCTTCGAGCAGCCGACCGTCCGCCGCGAAGCGCGAGCCGTGCAGGGGGCAGTCCCAGGTCTTCTCCGCGTCGTTCCACGAGACGATCCCGCCCAGGTGCGTGCAGACCGCCGAGAGGCGGCACGTCACGCCCTCGACCGTCGACTCGGCCACCGGCGAGAGGCCGGAGCGCACCACGCGTCCCGCGCCCTCAGCGGGAGGCTCGGCCGGCGCCGCGCTGAACTCGGCGCGGGCCCACCCTCCCACGAGGTGTCCGGCGACCTGCAGATTCGCCCCGGCCGCCTCCCCCGCATCGCTGAGGGTCGCGTGATGCGTCGCAAGGCGCTCGGCCCACTTCGGCTTCTCGCCGGCGATGGCGCCCGCGATCGCGAGCGCCGCGGCGACGCCGTTGGTGAGTCCCCACTTGTTGAATCCCGTCGCGACGTGGATGCGGCCCCCGCCGCGCGGCAGCAATCCTGCGAACGGGACGTGCGTCACCATGCGGTAGTCCTGCGCCGCCCACCAGGTGAGCCGCACGGCACCTGGGAAGTGCTCCGATACCCACAGGTCGAGGCGCTCGCGCAGCGCCTCGACGCTTTCTTCACGGCCGGGGTGAACCCCGCGCCGCCGGCGACGAGCAGACTGCGGCCCGCGCCGTCCTGCGCGCCGCGGATCGTCCGCGACTCGGGATCCACCGAGAGGTACATGCCGTCGGGGACGGGCCTCCCGTCCGTGAGGCGGTAGGCGCCGACGAGCGAACGCGACGGCACGAGCTTCGCGAAGAACAGGCCGCGATCGAGGATGGGGGTGCCCGTCGCGATCACGGCGAAGCGGGCGTCGACGTCGCCGCCCGCCGTGCGCACGCGGACCCCGTTCTCGACGAGATCGATCCCCGTCACCCGGGCGTGCTGAACGATGCGCCCGCCGAGCCGGCGCACCTCTGCGGCCAGTCGCGCGAGGAGCCGCATCGAGTGCACTTGGCTCTGATCCGCCAGGGCGAGGGCGCCCGTGACGGCGAAGGGCAGGCCGATGTCGGCACCGGCGCCCAGCGTCTCGAACTCCAGCCCCGCCTCCGCGAGCACCTCGGCTTCGCGGCGCAGCACGTCGTCGCCTTCGGGGCTCGTCGCGTACGTGTACGCGGTGCGGGTCTGTATGACGGAGTCGTCGCCGTCCGCCACCGTGCGCACCCAGTCCTGCGCCGCGCGGTTGCCCTCGAGGTACGCGCGCAGCACGTCAGCACCGGCGTGCGCGCGAATGCCGCTCGCGACACTCCCCTGCAGGAGGCTCAGCTTGCCGGTCGTGCCGCCCGTCGTGCCCGCGCCGACCTCGCGCGCCTCGAGCACCATGACCGTGCGGCCCTGGCGCGCGAGCAGGACAGCCGTTGCGAGGCCCGTGATCCCGCCGCCGACGACCACGACCTCGACGCGCTCGACGCGCGGGTCATCCGCGATGGGCTCCGTCGTCCGCCGCCACAGGGATGCGGGAGGACCCGCGGCGACATCCATGCGGAAGGTCCCCCTACCCCCACGCGGGCCGAGGCGGCAGGTGCGGGATCTCGAAGGGGCGGCGCCCAGAAACGATCGGCATCATCTCGTCGATCGCGGCGAGCAGGACGTCGTTGAGCCCGCCGTAGATCGACCGCCCGCCGACGCGCTGCAGCCAGACGACTTCGAAGCCCTCCGCTGTGGCTTCGACGTACGCGACGACGCTGCTCGGGTCGTCGTCTTCGACGCTGCGGTCGCACAGGCGCCATGCACCGTCACCCAGGGGCACCAGCTCGAGTTGATGCACCGTTCCGTGGTCCAAGGATGTCGTCATCGTCGCCTCTTCTCTGACCGCACCGTCACGTCACTCGTGCCGGTCTGCCGGGACCTGATACGACCACACGGGCACGTAGCCCTTATGAGAGGGCTTGTGCGCGGGCCGACCCTCTTCGTCTGCCTGCCGCAACTGCCGGGCAGCGGGATGCTTCGCATCCTGCTGCTCGTCGAAGTGGCGCCGCTGCGCTGAGGCGGAGGTGTGGGTCATCTCGTTCCCCCCATCGACGTGTCGTGGTTCGAGGGTGCGTCGCGCGCGCGTGGGGGGCGAGGGGGTTGACATCCGGGCGACTGATGTCCCACCATTTCGCCCCTCCAACGAGGCGCGCAGAGCTCGCGTTATCCCACACAGGCGCCGTGCGGCGCAACCCCCGCGGCAGGCGTCCCGAAACCGACGTATCACTGAATCAGACCGGCCCAAGAGGCCGCACGATCGGAAGGGAGTCACGATGTCGGACATTCGTGACACGCTGCCAACAGGCGGGGACTCCACCCCCGCCGGAACCTCGCCGACCACCTACCCGACGACGCCGTCGACCTACCCGTCGTCGACGTCCGGCACGTCATCGGGCGATGCCGGAAGCGGCCTGGACGCCGCGAAGCACGAGGCCGCGCACGTCGCCGGCACCGCGAAGGACGAAGCCAAGCACGTCGCCGCGACGGCGAAGGAAGAGGCCAAGGAGGTCGGGCGCGAAGCGCGCACGCAGATCTCCCGCCTCTACGACGAGGCGCGCGGCGAGCTCTCGATGCAGGCCGCCGACCGCCAGGACCGCCTCGCCGAGGGCCTGCGCACCGCCGGTGGCGAGCTGCGCAGCATGGCCGACTCGAGCACGGACGGCGGCATCGCGACGGATGTCGTGCGCCAGGTCTCGCACCGCCTCGACGGCATGGCCTCGTGGCTCGGTTCCCGCGACCCCGGCGCCGTCCTCGACGAGGTGAAGCGCTATGCGCGTCGACGCCCAGGCATGTTCCTGGCGTTCGCTGCGCTCGCCGGCGTCGCTGTCGGACGCCTCACCCGCTCGCTCGCCGCGGGATCGCCCGACGGCAACGGGCACGGGAACGGACAGGGGACGTACCAGCGTCAGCTGCCGGCCGCGCAGGCCGCGGGCATGCCGCCCACGCGTACGCCGGCGTACGCTTCGCCGACGGTGCGGACGACGGCGGAGCGCGGCACCGATACGTCGGTCGCGAACGACCCGATGTATCGCTCCGGGGAGCTCGGATGAGCGATTCGACACCCTCTGAGCGTCAGGCGGCCAACACGTCGCTGGGCGACCTCGTGGGCCAGGTCACCGGCGACATGTCGGTCCTGATGCGACAGGAGCTCGCTCTCGCGAAGGCCGAGCTGCGCGAATCCGCGACCGAGGCGGTCAAGGGAGGCGTCACGATGGGCGCCGGCGTCTACGCCGGCCTCATGGCTGTCTTCTTCCTCTCGGTCGCCTTCTGGTGGGCCGTCGGACAGCTCATCGGACTCGGATGGTCGGCCGTCGTGACGGCCGTCGTCTGGGGCATCGTCGCGGCGATCTGCATCACCGTGGGTCGCAACAACATGAAGAAGGTCAAGGGCGCGCCCCAGACCGTGGACACCCTCAAGGAGATCCCGGACGCGCTGAAGAGGAACGAGGAGAACCGATGAGCACGACCAGCGAATCCCCGGAAGTCATCCGGGCGAACATCGAGGCGACGCGGCGCGAGCTCGGCCAGGACGTCGACGCGCTCGCCGACAAGGTGACCCCGTCGAAGATCGTCGACCGGCAGGCGCAGAAGGTGCGGGGCGCGTTCGGCGCCGTCCGCGACAGGATCATGGGCGCGGCGGAGGACGCCGCGGCGTCGGTCGGCGACGCGGGCCACTCGGTCGCTCACGGCGTCGAGGACGCCGGCCGGTCGGTCGCGCACAAGGCGCAGGGCAATCCGCTCGCGGCGGGACTCGTCGCTTTCGGCGCGGGGCTGCTGCTGGCGTCCCTCTTCCCTGCTTCGGACAAGGAGCGCGAGCTCGCCGCCAAGGTCGAGGAGAAGGCCCAGCCGCTCATGGACGAGGTGAAGGATGCCGCCCGCGAGGTCGGCGAGAACCTCAAGGAGCCCGCGCAGGACGCCGTCACCTCCGTCAAGGACACGGCGCAGTCGGCCGCGCAGCATGTCGCGGACGAAGCCGCGTCGAGCGGCGAAGCCGTCGCCGACGAGACGCGCCGTTCGGCGGCCCGTGCGCAGTCCGAGATGGGAACGACAGGCTCGCCTACGCTGTGAACCGCAGCACGACAGTCTCCCAGGGACGCAGCCTGATCGACCCCTCACCCGGCTGCCAGTCGGGGTAGTTGCCGATCACCCACTGAGCCTCGCCGAGCGCGAAACGCTCCAGCAGGGCGACCTGGTCGTCCTCGGTGAAGTTGCCGAGGACGATCAGCGTCGTCTTGCCCAGCGTCCGCGTGAAGGCGTAGACGTTCGGGTCGTCCGCCAGCAGCAGGGCGAAGTCGCCGAATCGCACGACGGGATCGTCATGGCGCAGGGCGATGAGGCGCCGGTGGTGATGGAAGACAGATGCCGCATCCGCCCGCTCGCTCTCGGCGTTGACGCTCACGTGATTCGGGTTCACGGCGATCCACGGCTCGCCGGTCGTGAAGCCCGCCTGCGGTGACGCATCCCACTGGACGGGCGTCCGCGCGTTGTCGCGGCTGCCCTCCGCGAGCCCCGCGAGCAGCCGGTCGTCGCTCGCGCGGCCATACTCGCGCTGCTCCGCGACCCAGCGCAGCGACTCGATGTCGCGGTACGAGTCGAACGAGGCGAAGTGCGCGTTCGTCATGCCGAGCTCTTCGCCCTGGTAGACGTACGGCGTGCCGCGGTGCAGGTGAAGGATCGTCGCGAGCATCGTCGCGGACTCGCGCCGGTAGGCGCCGTCATCGCCGAAGCGCGACACGATGCGCGGCTGATCGTGGTTCTCCCAGTAGAGCGCGTTCCATCCCGCGACGTCGAGCCCCGTCTGCCAGCGCGCCATCGTCGCCTTGAGCGCCCGCAGGTCGAGGGGGATGACGTCGAAGCGCCCGCCGGGGCCGTGGTCGAGGCCGACGTGCTCGAACGTGAAGATCATGTCGAGCTCGCCGCGCGACGGATCGGTCAGCAGGCCCGCGTCCTCGACGGTCGCCCCCGGCGTCTCGCCGACGAGCAGCAGGCCGTCGCGGCGCCCTTCGAACACCTCGTGGTGCATCTCCTGCAGGAACTCGTGCAGACGCGGGCCGTTGACCGAGCCCGCCCAGCCGTCGCCGTGCGGGCCGTTCGTCACGATCCCGTCCGCGAGCTCTCCCGCGGGGCCCACGTGCTTCGAGATGAGGTTGATGACGTCCATCCGGAAGCCGTCGATGCCGCGGTCGAGCCACCAGCGCATCATGGCGTAGACGGCCTGGCGCACCTCGGGGTTCTCCCAGTTGAGGTCGGGCTGCTTCGCGCTGAACAGGTGCAGGTAGTACTCGCCCGTCGCCTCGTCGTAGCCCCACGCGGGTCCCGAGAACACCGACCCCCAGTTGGTCGGCTCGGCACCGGGCGTGCCGGGCTCGAGCCCCGCACGCGCAGGGCGCCACCAGTACCAATCGCGCTTGGGGCTGTCCTTCGACGAGCGCGACTCGGCGAACCACGCGTGCTCGTCGCTCGTGTGGTTGACGACGAGGTCCATGACGACCTTGATGCCGCGGTCGTGCAGCGCGGCGACGACCTCGTCGAGGTCCTCGAGCGTTCCGAAGAGGGGATCGACGTCCTGGTAGTCGCTGATGTCGTACCCGTTGTCGTCCTGCGGACTGCGGTAGAGCGGCGAGAACCACACGACGTCGACGCCGAGCTCTGCGAGATGGTCGACGCGCTGCAGGACGCCTCGGAGGTCGCCCACGCCGTCCCCGTCGGAGTCCTGGAAGGAGCGCGGATAGATCTGGTAGACGACGGCGCCGGTCCACCAGGGGGCCGTGGCGGGGTCGAGCAGCGGGTTGGTCATGGGGTCCTTTCAGTCGAAACGGATGCGCTCGACGGCCGCCTGGATCGCGATCGCGGCGGCGCCGCGCGCCCAGGCCGTGAATCCGGAGTCGTCGACGTAGAGCTCGATCGGGTCCGCGCGGGGGTCGCGGTCGGCGGCGATGGCGGCGCGGACCTGGTCCTCGGCCACGGCGAACAGCCCGATGCCCTCGCCCGCCAGGACGGTGGCGGGCTGGAGCGTCATGTTGGCCGCGAGCGCGACGAAGCGGCCGAGCGCGACCGCGGCGGCGTCGACGACGGCCCGGGCCGCGGGGTGGCCGCCTTCGGCGAGCGCGAGCGCCTCGTCGTAGTCGACGGGGCGCTGCAGGGATGCCGACACCTGTCCCGCTATCGACCCGGAGCTGAGCATCGCCTCGGCGCAGCCGCGGTGGCCCATGTGGCAGACGGGACCGTTGGCGCTGAGAGGCAGGTGGCCGCCGAGGCCGAGACCGGCCTCGCGGGAGCGCACGACCTCACCGTGCACGACGAGGCCGTAGCCGACACCCGCGCCCATCGTGATGACCGTGAATCCCGGGATGCCGCGGCCGAGCCCGAACCACCGCTCGGCCTCGGCGAGCGCCACGAGGTCGTTCTCGAGCGAGACGGGAGCGCCGAGGGTCCCTTCCAGAAGCGCTGCGAAGGGGACCTCCTCCCAGCCCAGGAAGGGCGCGAACTCGACCATGCCGTCGCGGACCGAGCCGCCGAGCGACACCCCGACGCCGCTCGGCTCGGCGACCCCGAGATCGTCGAGTGCCGCCGCGATGGCGGCCGCGACATCCGCCGGCTTGTGCGAGTCCAGGTCGCGACTCACGGTGTCGAGCAGGCCCGCCCGGACGTCCGTCGAGACGGCGTGCAGCGCCTCGCCCGTGAGCTTGACGCCGACGAACGTGCCGATCCCGGGGGCCACGTCGAGGGGCCGGACGGGGCGCCCGACCGAGCCGTCGCCCGAGTCGTCGAGCTCGATGAGCAGGCCGCGATCGAGGAAAGGCTTCGCGAGGCGGGTGAGGCTCGCCGGCGACAGGCCGAGCCTCGTCGTCAGGGCGCTCCGGGCGATGGGCCCGTGGATGAGCACAGCGCGAGCGAGAGCCTTCTCACTGTCGGTCAGCATCCGCGACGACCTCCCCCATTGATTCCATCCTGACATGAATTACGTACCGATGCACCGTCGAATTCGTCCAGAACACCCCCTTGCCTTGTTTATTATTTTCGTGCTAGAACTAACTCCATGAACTTCAGCGAGTCCTCGCTCGACGCCGAGCGCACCGCCTGGACCCCGCCGAGCCCGCGACCGGAGGTCCTCCACCTCCGCCGCGGCGGCACGAGCGTCGTCCTCGACCTCGGCGCGTCGGGCGGTCCCGCGATCGTGCACTGGGGCGAAGAGCTCGCCGACTCGACCGACGAATCGCTGCGGGGTCTCGCGGTCGCCGCCCGCCCGCAGCGCGTCTCGGGAGGCCTCGATGTCACCCCGCGCCTGAGCGTCGTCGCGACGCCCGCCGCCGGCTGGCTCGGATCGCCCGCCCTCGAGGGCCACCGCTCGGGCGCCGGCTTCAGCGCCCTCTTCGATGTCGCGGGCGTCCAGGCGAACGACAACCGCGCCGTCGTCGCGCTCGTCGACTCCGAAGCGCGGCTCGCCGCACAGGTCGAGCTGCGCGTCGGCTCGGCGGGCCTCTTCCACCAGCGCATCACGCTGCGCAACACGGGCGACACCCCCTATACGGTGCAGTCGCTGCAGCTCGCCTTCCCCGTGCCATGGGATGCGACCGAGCTGCTCGACACGACCGGCCGCCACCTGCGCGAGCGCACCCCCCAGCGCCACGCCTTCACGTTCGGCACGCACCTGCGCGAGAGCCGCCGCGGCCGTCCGGGCGCCGACGCGACGCTCCTGCTCGCCGCCGGCCGCCCCGGCTTCGGCTTCGAGACGGGTCGCGTGCACGGCGTGCACGTCGCGTGGAGCGGCAACCACCGTGTGCTCGCGGAGCGCACGACGACGGGCGAGGCCTTCCTCGCGGGCGGCGAGCTGCTCGCACCCGGCGAGGTCGTGCTCGCGCCGGGCGCCTCGCTCGCCTCGCCGTGGGTCATCGGCTCGTGGGGCGACGGCCTCAGCGAACTGTCGCACCGGTTCCACGACGAGTGGCGGCAGCGTCCGCAGCACCCTGCGCGCCCCCGGCCCGTCACCCTCAACACGTGGGAGGCCGTGTACTTCGACCACTCGCTCGACAAGCTCACGGCGCTCGCGGATGCCGCGGCATCCGTCGGCGTCGAACGGTTCGTCCTCGACGACGGGTGGTTCGCGGGCCGCCGCGACGACACGAAGGGCCTCGGGGACTGGTACGTCGATGCGACGGTATGGCCCGCGGGCCTGCACCCCCTCATCCGGCACGTGCGCGGCCTCGGCATGGAGTTCGGCCTGTGGGTCGAGCCCGAGATGGTCAACCCCGACAGCGACCTCGCGCGGGCGCACCCGGACTGGATCCTCCGCGGGCGCATGGCGCTGCCGCGCTCGGCACGGCAGCAGCAGGTGCTCGACCTCGCGCACCCCGAGGCCTACGCGTACCTCGCCGAACGTCTGCACGCGATCCTCGACGAGCACGACATCGCCTACCTCAAGTGGGACCACAACCGCGACCTCGTCGACGCAGGCTCGGGCCCCGAGGGCGTCGCGCGCGTCCACGAGCACACCCTCGCGGTGTACCGCCTCATCGACGAACTCAAGGCCGCCCACCCCGGCCTCGAGATCGAGAGCTGCGCCTCCGGCGGCGCGCGCGTCGACCTCGGCATCCTCGACCGCACCGACCGCGTCTGGACGAGCGACTGCCTCGACCCCATCGAGCGCCTCGCCAATCAGCGGTACACGGCGCTCGTCGTGCCGCCCGAGATGCTCGGCATGCACCTCACGAGCCCCGTCGTGCACTCGACGGGCCGCAGCGTCGGGCTCGACCTCAGCGCGGCAGTGGCCCTCTTCGGCCACTTCGGCGTCGAGTGGGACCTCACGAGCGCCGACGACGACACGCGCCGCCGCGTCGCGGCGTGGGTCGCCCTCGCGCAGCGCATCCGCGGACTCGTCGCGACGGGCCGCACGATCGACGTCGACGGCACCGACCCCGGTGTCGATGTGCGCGGCATCGTCGCGGCGGACGCGACATCCGCTCTCTTCACGATCACGCAGACCGAGACGACAGTCGCCTACCCGGCGGGTCGGATCAGGATGCCGGGGCTCGACCCCGCCCGCAGGTACCGCGTCGCGGTGCTCACGCCCGGCCGCGACGCGCACGAGGACGCGGGTCAGTCCGCGCTCGAGTGGGCGTCGCAGACCGTCGTCCTCACGGGACGCGAGCTCGCCGTCACAGGCCTGCGTCCCCCCGTCCAGCTCCCCCAGCGCTCGACACTCGTCGAGCTCACCGCCCTCGCCTGAGACACCCCCAACGCGCAAGGAGGCGCACGATGAAACCGACTGCCCGCCGCTTCGGCAGGCCCGCCGCGGTCTTGGCCCTCGTAGGCCTGGCCGCCGTCATGGGCGGCTGTGCCGCCAATCCCTCGAACGGCGTCACGACCCTGAACTTCTTCCAGTTCAAGGGCGAGGCCCTCGAGGACTTCAACAAGATCATCGCCGACTTCGAGGCCGAGAACCCCGACATCAAGGTGGTCCAGAACCAGGTCGCGGACGCCGACACGCTCATCCGCGCGCTCCTGGTGAAGGACAGGGCCCCCGACGTCATCACGCTCAACGCCAACGGCGGGTTCGGCAAGCTCGCGCAGGCGGGCGTCTTCTACGACTTCTCCGATGAGCCCGTGCTGCAGACGATCAACCCCGCCGTGCAGGAGATCCTGGCGGACCTCGGCAACAAGGAGGGCGAGGTGAACAGCCTCGGCTACGTCAACAACGCCAACGGTGTGATCTACAACCAGGACATCTTCGAGGAGCAGGGCCTCGAGGTGCCCGAGACGTGGGACGAGTTCATCGCGGTATGCGATGCGCTGCAGGACGCCGGCATCACCCCGTTCTACGGCACGCTCGCCGATTCGTGGACGGGCCTGCCGTCGTTCAACGCCCTGGGCGCGTATCCGTCGCAGGGCGACTTCTTCGACAAGATGCGCGAAGAGGGCGAGAACGTCGGCCCGGACTCCGAGGTGTCGTTCCAGAAGGACTTCGCCGACGCAATGGACCAGCAGTACCAGCTGTTCTCTTACATGCAGGACGGGTACCGCGGCAAGACCTATGACGACGGGAACGCGGCGTTCGCGAACGGCGAGGTCGCAATGCTCCTCCAGGGCATCTGGGCGATCAATCCTGTCAAGGCTGTCAACCCCGACATCAAGGCCGCGATCTTCCCCTACCCGGCGGTCGATGATCCCGATGACCGACTGCTCGTGTCGGGTGTGGACGTGACGGTCACGATGGGCAAGAACGGGCCGCACCAGGAGGAGGCGCTGCGGTTCATCAACTACCTGTTCGAGCCCGACGTCATCGAGGAGTTCGCCGCCTCTCAGAACATGGTGCCCTCGGTCAAGGGAACCGAGATCAGCGACGATCCTTCGCTCCAGTCGGTCAAGCCCTTCTTCGATGAAGGCAAGATCACGGGCTTCATCGATCACCAGATCCCGCCGAGCATCCCGCTCGCCGCGATCGACCAGCAGTTCCTCTTCAGCGGCGACGCTGAGGCGGCGCTCGCGACCCTCGACAGCGAGTGGGCCAAGGTGGCCGCTCGCACGATCCCCGTGACGGGAGAATGACATGACAACCCTCACCGAGGCCGTGCGAGCCTCATCGACGGGCGGAACGACGAAGAAGCGTGCCAGCCGCATGCGCTCCGAGGCGAAGCGCGCGCCCAGCGCCTTCTACTGGATGGTGTGGCCCGCGGTCATCGCGTTCGCGTTCTTCCACACCCTGCCCGTACTGGTCGGCATCTTCTTCAGCTTCACGAACTATCCGGGCTACGGCGACTGGAACTTCGTGGGTCTCTCGAACTACGCGAACCTGTTCAAAGACAGCCGGATCCTCAACGCCTACGGCTTCTCGTTCCTCTTCGCGATCGTCGCGACGATCCTCACGAACGCGCTCTCGCTGGCGATCGCCCTGGGGCTCAATGCCAAGATCAGGGCGAGCAGCTTCTGGCGCGGCGTCTACTTCGTGCCCTACATCCTGTCGATCCTCGTGATCGGGTACGTCTTCCAGTTCTTCTTCTCGAACTCGCTGCCGAAGATCCTGTCGGGCATCCCGCTGTTCGCCGACAACATCCTGACGAACGAGACGTGGGCATGGACGGCGATCGTCGTGCTCGCCGTCTGGCAGGCGTGCGCCTTCTCGATCATCATCTACCTGTCGGGACTCCAGACGATCCCGGCAGAGCTCTACGAGGCGGCATCGCTGGACGGCGCCTCGAAGAGGCGGCAGTTCACGTCGATCACCTTCCCGCTCATCGGCGCGTTCTTCACGATCAACATCGTGCTGAGCCTCAAGGGGTTCCTCCAGGTGTTCGACCCGATCGTCGCCCTCACCAACGGCGGCCCAGGCACTGCCACGGAGTCCGTGACGCTCCTGATCTTCCGCGGTGGATTCAGCGGCGGGGAGTTCGCCTATCAATCCGCGAACGCCGTGATCTTCTTCATCGTGATCACGATCGTGTCGCTCTTCCAATTCCGGGTCCTTCAGCGCAGAGAGGCCGATTTCTGATGACTACCGCAACCAACGTCCCGTCGCAGGCGCAGCAAGAGCTCGACGCGGTCACGGCGAACGACAGAAGGCGCCGCCGCGGCGACACCGACGACGACACCCGCAAGGTCAACTGGTGGGCGACCGCCCTGATCGCGGTGTGCTCGCTCACGATCCTCATCCCGCTCTACCTCGCGGTCGTCGTGGCGCTCAAGACACCGGATCAGCTCACGACGGGCACGGGCTTCGAATGGCCGAACCCGGTCAACTGGGGCAACTTCGCCGAGGCGTGGGAGCGGACCAACTTCCCGCAAGCGCTCGCCAATACGGCGATCATCACGGTCGGCGCGGTCGTGTTCACGCTGCTCACGAGCTCGGTCGTCGCGTATGCGCTCGCCCGCAACATCCACCGACCGTTCTTCAAGGGAGTGTTCTTCTACCTGCTGGCGGCGCTGTTCATCCCGTTCCCGATCATCATGCTGCCACTCGTGAAGCAGACGGCGCTTCTGGGCCTGGACAACCAGGCCGGACTCATCATCCTGTACACGGTGTACGGGCTGTCGCTGAACATCTTCATCTACACGGCCTACATCCGCTCGATCCCGATCGAGCTCGAGGAGGCGGCGCGCATCGACGGCGCGTCGACGTGGCGGGTGTTCCGGTCGGTCATCTTCCCGCTGCTCATGCCCATGAACGCGACGGTCGGCATCCTCACGTGCGTGTGGGCGTGGAACGACTTCATCATGCCCCTCGTCGTGCTGACCGATCCCTCCGCACGCACCCTGCCGCTCGCGCAGTACGTGTTCCAGGGTCAGTTCAACACCGACTACACGGTGGCGTTCGCGTCCTACCTCATGGCGATGGCGCCCCTGCTGATCGTCTACATCTTCAGCCAGCGCTGGGTCATCTCCGGCGTCACGCGGGGGTCGATCAAGTAACGCAGGAGACACAGGAAGACGGATGCCGCGCCCCCGCTCACGGGGGCGCGGCATCCGTCGCTTCTCGGGTCGGTCAGCTTCCGTCGGTGGTGTCGCCCTCCGCGGCGGCGAAGTCGGCGAGGTTGTCGGCGCCGCTCCCGCCCCGGAAGGCGTCGGCTCCCGCGCCGCCGGTCAGGGAGTCCGCGCCGGCGCCGCCATCCAGCACGTCGTCGCCGCCACCGCCGGTGAGCACGTCGTCACCTGCCGCGCCGATGACGACATCGGAGCCGGCGCCGCCGTCGACCCGGTCCTTGCCCGTCGAGCCGGTGACGACATCGTCGCCGTCGCCGCCGTCGACCAGCACATCGTCGCCCTGGCCGCCGACGAGCAGGTCGTTGCCGCCCAAGCCGCGCACGGTGTCTCTGCCGTCACCGGCGAAGACGATGTCGGCACCCTCGGTGCCGTCGATCGTCTCGCTCGCGCCGCTGCCCGCGACGACCGTGACAGTCACGGTGGACGTGCGCTCGCCGTCCGAGACGGTCACCGTGAGCACCGCCGTGCCGGTGCGGCCCGAGACGGTGGTCGCCCGAAGCGTCCGCTGCTCGCCCGATCCGCCCAGCACCGCGTTGGCGGAGGGCACGAGCGCGGGGTTGCTCGACTCGACGCTCAGCACGAGGTCGGCCGCCGCGGTGTCGAAGTCCGACACCGCGAGGTTGATCGTGCCGCTGAAGTCGGTGTGCACCGTTCCGCCCGCGGCGACCGAGACCTTCGGCGTCGCAGGGACGACAGTGAAGGTCCGGGTCACGGGTTCGGCGGCCTTGTAGGTTCCGTCACCCGCCTGCGAGGCCGTGACCGCGCACTCGCCCGCGCCGACGAGGTGAACCGCCGTGCCCGAGAGGGTGCATGCGCCGCTCGCCGCGAACGACACCGGCAGGCCCGACTGCGACGTCGCCTCGAGGTCGAAGTCGGCATCGCCGAACGCACGCTGCGGCAGCTCGTCGAACGTGATCGCGTTCTCGGCCTTCGACCACACCTTGACGTCGTAGATGCCGGTCGCCCCGTTGGCGGAGTTGACGAAGTTCACATGTCCCGTGATCACGAGCCGCAGGTACCGCCACGGATCGGCCGATTCGATGTTGTCGGACGTGAAGCCCAGGTCGATGCTCGTCGATCGGTCGGCGAGCAGCGCCTGGAACGTCGTGCCGTCGTTCGAGCCGTAGAGCTTGTAGCGCGTGTACGCCTCCGATCCGCCGACCGACCGCGTGCTGAGATCGAGCCGGCCGATCTGCTTCGACTCCCCGAGGTCGAGCGTGAAGCTGACCGGGTTCGCCGTGGTCGGCGCGGCGGAGGACTGCCAGTACGTCGAGTAGCTCGAATCGATCGCGTTGCGGGCGATGAGACCCGGGTTCGACGTGCTCGTACTCGTCGCCGTCGCCGAGGCGATCGGGTACTGGGTGATCTCCGGTGCGACGATCCTGCCCGTTGCGACGTCAAACGAGAACTTCGCGTTGTAGGTCGGCACGGGGACGCCGTCCGCATTGTGCACGATCGGCATCCAGATGGTCTCGGACGTCCCGAGCGCGAGGGGCCGCCACCGATCGCCGACCAGGATGCTGGTCGTGGTCTCGGTGCCCTGCACCTGCAGGATGAACGCCGGCTGGGTCGCCCACGTCCAGTTGTTGCCGTAGTCGTTGAGGGTCGGGCTGGGGTTGCTCGTGTCCTCGAGCGAGCTCATGACCGACCACTTGCCCTGGTTGGGCGCCCAGCCGGACTGACCCGACGTGTAGATGTAGTACTTGCCGTCGTCCTTGAGGATGGCGGGCGCCTCGCGGCGCTGCCCGGGCCAGAGGACGTTGACGCGCTCTTCGACGTTCGTGTAGTCGTCGGTGAGCCGGTAGACGTTGATGTCGAGGTTGCTGCGCGCGACCGACACGAGGTAGGCGGTGCCGTCCTCGTCCTGGAAGAGCGTGAAGTCGCGCGACTGGTCGCCCGTGTTCGGGTCGGAGTCGCCGGTCCCGCCGATCACGGGGTCGGGGTTGAACGATCCGAGGTAGCTGTAGTCGCCGTCGACGGTGTCGCTCACGGCGACCGCGACCTTGCCCTCGTTGTAGTTCGCGGCGAGCTCCTTGTGCCCCCACATGACGTACTTGCCCGTGGCCTCGTTGTAGAGCACCTTCGGACGCTCGATCTTCGAGTAGGAGCGGCCCGTCGCGGGGTCGATCCCGAGCTCGGGAGCGGCGTCCTTCGTCAGGACGCTGTTCGCGAAGGTCCAGTTCACGAGGTCGTTCGACTTGTACGCCGCGACGTTCCAGAACGTCGACGAGTTGTGCGTCTTGTCCTCGCCGAACCAGTAGTACGTGTCGCCGACCTTGATGGCGCCGCCGCCGTGCGCCTGGATGGGATTGTCGTCGCTGTCGAACCACAGCCCTCCGTTGACGATGAGGTCGGACTGCCCGACGGGGATCGTCACGGCCAGCTCTCCCGACTTCGCGGACTCGCCGCCCGAACTCGTCGCCGAGATCGCGTAGTAGTACGTCTGGCCGGGCTCGACGGTGCTGTCGCGGCCGGTCGTCTGCAGCGCCGTGAGCGCGGACCCGGGAACGGGAGCCAGCGACTTCAGCGCCGTGTACGGACCTCCGGGCGTCGTCGCGCGATAGACCGTGTAGCTCGACGCCCGGTTGTCGGCGCCCGCCCAGCGGAACTCGGCGAACGAGGAGCTGGACTTGATGAGCGTCGGAGTGGTCGGCGCCGACGGAGCCGCGACGATCGTCGTCGCCGACGCGCTCGCCGACTGCGCCGACTCGAGGCCGCCCTGGTCGGCGGAGACCTTGTAGTGGTAGGTCGTGCCCGGGGTGAGCCCGGCATCCGTGAACGACGTGCCTGCGCCCGCCGAGACGTTGATGTAGCTCCCGCCTGCCGTCGTCGAGCGGTACACGCGGTACTTCTCCGCCCCCGGCACGGGGTTCCAGGACACGTTCATCGTCGTCTCGGAGGTCGTGGCGCTGACGGCGGGGCCCTCGGGCGCCGCGATCGTCGTGGCGGGCAGCGGAGCGACGGTGAAGTCGTCGAAGGCGTCCGCGTCCCAGTTGGTGCGATAGCCGGCCTTGCCCGATGCCAGTGCCGAGTCGGTCATCTCGCCGATGCGGAGGTCATTGACGTAGCAGCGGATCGTGCTCCCCTGCAGAGTCATGCGGATCGTGTACCAGGTGTTGATGACGGGTGTCATCGAGAACGACTGCACGACCACGGTGCTCGTGCCGGCGATCTTCTTGCTCAGCTCGACGCGGTTCTCACCGAGCTTGTTGATCCGGCACATGTAGTAGTTGTTCGCATCGCTGTGGCGAGCGATCAGCCCGGGATATGCACCCAGCTGGCTCGTCGTGAACATCATGCGGGTGCTCACCGAGAAGTCGTCGTAGGAGCCCGCGGCGCTGATCGCGTAGGCCTCGGCGTTGGCGGTGAGGGACTGCTTGAGCATCTTGTTCGAGGCGTCCGTCGGGTCGGCGACGACGGACCACTGCGAGCTGGGCGTCAGCGTCCACCCGTCGGCGACGCCGTCGTTGAAGTCGTCCGACAGGGGCGCTGTCGCCGCGGCCGCGGGCGCGGCGACGAGCACGGGAGTGAGGGCCGACGCCAGCAGCACGCCGATGACGGCGGCCGCGAGGCGCCGACGGCGCGCATTCGCTTGAGTGTGATTTCTCACTTGATCTCCTTCGATCTACTTCGAGACTGTCACCTTGAGGGGTGCGCTCACGGTGGTGCCCGCGGGGTTCGTGAACTCGACCGTGTAGGTGTACGAGCCCTTCGCCTTGCCCGTCACGGGGAGCGTCGCGCGCTGCGCAGCGGGGCTCGCGGCGACGAGGGTTCCGGATGCGACCTCCGCGCCGTTCTCGAGGAACCGGTACGACGTCGCATTCGTGCCCCACCACAGGTCGGCGGTCACGGTGTAGACGCCGTCGCCGTCCTTGTTGTCGGCCGAGAGGACCGGCTTGCCGGGCGACGCGTCGGTCACCTTGACCGTCAGCGGTGCGGTCGCGGTCGTGCCCTTCGAGTTCACGAGCTCGGCCGTGAAGACGTAGGTGCCGTTCGGCAGCCCTGCGATGTCGACGACCGCGTTCTGGGCGTTGGGCGTCGCCATCGTGAGCCAGACCGACGAGACGAGAGCGCCGTCGCGGTAGAGCTTGAGCTTCGACGCGTTCTCACCCCACCACAGGTCCATCGTGACCTGGAACGTGCCGTCCTTGAGGCCCGTGTCCCACCCGTCGTTCGACGAGAGCACGCCCTTGCCGGGCGCCTTCGTCGCGCCGTCGTTCGAGGGGACCTCCGGGAGGGTGACGGATGCCGTCGCCGCCGACCGCGCGCCCTCACCGAGCTCGTTGACGCCGGCGACCTCGTAGGCGTGCGCCGAGCCGAGCTCGAGACCCGTGACGGTGCAGGTCAGCTCCGCCGTCTCGCACACGGGCTCGGTGCCGCCCTTCTCGTACACGCGGTAGCCCGAGAATCCGCTGCCGGCGGGGGCCGAGGCATCCCACCCGATCGCGATCGAGGTGTCGGACGCCTTGCGCGCCGTCGCGTTCCGCGGAGTGCCGGCAACCGTGAGGTCGGCGACGGCGATCCAGCTGAGGACGGGGTCGGACGATCCCGTGCCCCGCGCGGCCCGGAAGAGCACCGTCGTCTCGGCCTCGAGCGCGAAGGCGATCGTCGAGACGCCCTGCGGCGTCGACGCCGAGAGGTTCACGGGCGAGCCCTCGACGACCTCGTCGCCGATCGTGACGCTCGGCGCGACCTGGCGCGTGACGCCCCACCACTCCTGGTAGCCCGACGTCAGCTCGTACGAGCCGGCCGGAAGCGTGAGCCGGTAGTCGACCGACCCGCCGGCACTCGCCCACCAGCCCGTCGTGCGGGACTTGTCGTAGTCGCCCGTGACGCGCGCCTTGGCGCCGACGAAGCCGGCACCCGAGTCGATCGGGTTCACGAGGCCCCATCCGGCAGCCTCGTCGAACGCGCCGTCCGGAGCATCGTTGCGCAGCAGGTCGCCGCGCAGCGCCGAGACCGCGTCGTACGAGGGCGATGAGCCGCCTCCGTACAGTGACGCCGCGTCGACGAAGTAGGCGAGCCCCGCCGGGACCACCTCGACGTCGAGCGTCACGGCCGTGCCCGCGGCGCTGCCCGCGACGGCCGAGACCGTGTAGGGCGTCGTCAGGGCGGGCTCGCCGCTCCACGTGACCGGCACGTCGTGCTCGACGCCGCTGATGGTCGCGAGCCGGACGGACTCGGGGAGCACGAGCTCCTTCCCTGCTTCGGCCGCGATGCGGTAGTCGGACAGTGCGAGGTAGGGCACCTCGACGAGCGCGCCGACGGCGGCGGCGAGCGCCGCAGCCGCGGCATCCACCTGCTCCTGCGTCGCGAGCGGGTCGTCGTAGACGGCCTTCGCGCCGATGCCGACGGTGCGCAGGCTCTGCCACGACGCCTCGGTGTAGGCGCGGCGCGGAGCCGTCGACGCTGCGGTGAGCTGCGTGCCGAGCGCGGCCTTGTCGACCGTGACTGCCTTGTCGGCGATGCCGATCCAGCTGACGGCGGGCGCCTCGGTGCCGCCCGTCCCCGCGACCGCAAACGTCACTGTCGTCTCCTGGGTCAGCGTGAAGGTGCCGCGCAGCACGGCGGCCGAGCCGAGCGACCCGTTCGCGAAGGTGTGCGAGCCGATCGTCTGCGTGACGGGCGCGCCCGCGGCATCCGTGTATCCGATCGTCGTCGTGACCTTTCGGCTGCGCCCCGAACCGGGGTTCCACCACTCGGTGTGACCCGACGCGATGTCGTACTCGCCCGCGGGGAGCGTGAAGCGGTACGCGATGGGCGTGCCCGGTGCGGCGGTGTACCAGCCGGTCTCGCGCGTCTTGTCATAGGGCGTCTGGTTGAGGCGTCCCTTCGCGGTGTACGTGCCGGCGCGGCCCCAGCCGCTCGCCGTCGTGTAAGCGGCGTCGGCCGTCGCGTTGCGCAGCTGGTCGCCCGCCGCCGACTTGTAGGCGGGGTAGGCGAGGCCGTCGGCGGGCGCGTTGGCGTCGACGAAGTAGCGGATGCCGCGCGGCACGACCTCGACGTACGCGCTCACGGTGAGCGACGGGTTGTTCGCGAACGTGCCGTCGATCTTCACCATGTCGTACGCCGTCGCGAACTGCCCGGGCGTCGCCTGCCACGTGACGGGCGCGTCGATCGTGCCGCCGGCCTGGCTCGTCGCACGGAGCGTCGCGGGCAGCGCCGGGACGACGCCGGGCGCCGTCGTCGAGCGCGGCAGCGTGTCGAGCACCGCGACGGGCTTGATCGCGGGGTCGACGGGACCCGCGACGGTTCCGCCGATGAGCGCGTCGATGCCGTCGAGCGTGAAGGTGCCCGAGGTGACGCGCACCGTCACGGTGTGCGGGCCGTCGGCGAGACCGCGCAGCCAGTACGACGTCTGCCGATTGCCGGTGGCGCCGACCGTCGCGGTGCGTGCCGGCTCGCCGTCGACCGTGACCGAGAGGTTCGCGGCCGCCGTCGCACCGAGCAGGTTGAAGCCCGTGCCGTTCATCTCGAACGTGAACGAGCGGCCCGTGCTCAGGACGTGCTGCGTGCGGTTGAGGTGCGCGTAGCCGGCCTGCGTGAAGGCGAAGCCGCCGGGGTACGAGACGCGCGCGTCGGCGTCGTCGATCTTGACGGCGTGCCACGACAGCCCGTCGACGGGCGTGATCGCGAGGTCGTCGAACCACGTGTTGTAGTAGCCGCTCACGATCGAGATGCGGCCCGACATGATCGGGGTCGCGCTCGTGTCGGCGTACGTCGCGAGCACCTGCCCGTCGAGCGTGGCCGTGATGACGTTCTCGCGCGCCTCGACGTTCAGCGTGTGCCACGCGGACGCGTCGAAGAGGAACGTCGTGCCCTGCTGCACGACGGTGTCGCGCTTGCGCAGCTCCCACCGGCCCGTGTCGAAGACGCGCACGCTGTAGCCGGCGAGGTCGGCGCCCTCCGCCACGACCTGGCGCACGCCGAGCCCCGCGAAGTTGCCGAGCGAGGCGTCGCGCACGACGTCGTCGAGCCGGAAGTCGATGCTCGAGGTGTAGTTCGTCCACGAGTGGTCGCCGAGGACCGTCGCGGGGTTTGCGGTCGAGGGGTTGCGCTGCGAGCCGTCGCCCCACACGTTCCACGTGTAGCCGCGGTTGCCCGCGTGGATGCGCTGCTCCATGACGCTGCCGCGCTCGGTGCCCGAGTCGACGGCCTCGAAGGCGCCGTTCTGGTCGGCCGTGTAGCGCACCTTGCCGCCGCGCCGCTCGAGGTAGTCCATCGAGACGCCGTTGATCTGGGTCTCGCCGTAGCCGGCGTACTCGTAGTCGTCGGTGTAGGGCAGCTCGAGCACCGTGTCGGCCGCAGGCGACGCGTACTGGCCCGAGGCGTACTCGGTCGTCGTGCCGTGGATGCCGTCGGCGAGGGTCGACAGGGTCAGGATCGAGTACGGCCGGACCTGCACGCGGTAGACGTCGTGCGGGGCGCCGCCGATCGTCTCGGTGCGGACGGGAACGACCTTGCCGATCCGCTGGAAGTAGTTGGCGTCGTACGCCTCGCCCGCGTCGGGTCCGCGCGTCTCCCACACCGCGAGCGGCGTGTCGTCGTCGGTGCCGAGGTTCGCGACCTTGACCTCGAAGCTGCGGGTCTTGGACGTGTTGTTGGCGTGCACCTGCGTGAACTCGGCCGGGGCTCCGGCATCCGTCTCCGCCTTCGGCGTGCGCAGCGTCAGGATCGTGCGGGTCGACGAGTCGACGTTCGTGCCGCCGTCGCCCTTCGTGCCGTCGCCGCCCGAGGCGCCCTCGACGTACTCCCAGCCCTCTTCGATGAACTGCATGAAGTGGCGCACCATCGTGATGCCGACGCCGCCCTCGTAGTAGCCCGACCACGGGTCGGACGCGCGGATGAGGTGCTTGGGCGAGTACTGCGAACCCTCGTACATCGCGCTCACTGCGGGCTGGAAGAGGAACGTCGTCATGTGGCCGGGGTTCGGCTCGGTGCCGCTCCAGCGGTACGCCGTGATAAAGCGGTCGGCGATGTCGACGGCGCCCACCGTGCCGCCGATGCCGCCGCGCGCGGGGTCGGCGTTGATGCGGTACTCGGGGTCGATCATGGGCGCGACGCCCTCGGAGTACAGCACCTCCATGCCGAACTCCTTGTTGAGCCGCGTGAGGGCGGGGTCGCCCGCGATGTCGTAGTGGTAGCCGACGGCGTCGACCTGCTCGAGCGCCGCGGGGCTCGCGAGGATCGCCCGCGAGACGGCGCCGACGTTGCGGTACGAGTCGAGCGCGACGATCTTGATCTTCGAGTAGTCGTAGCGGGCGCCGGCCTTCTCGGCGTCCTGCTCGAGGCGCTGCGCGAAGTCCACGGTCCAGGCGAGCTCGCTGTTGATGTAGCTCGCGTGCACTTCGTTCTGCGACGGGCTGATGTAGTCGAACTCGACGCCGTACGTGTCGTACGCGGCGTCGATCGTCTCCTTGTACCACTGGTAGCGCTTGTTCAGATCGCCGCCGGTCCACGACGGCTCGCCCCACCGGAGCGCCTCGACCTCGATGTGCGGGTTGATCGACTTGGCGTCGGCGATGAAGTGGAAGCCCGCGCCGCGCAGCACGTTCGCGGGCTCGTCGGCCGAGCGCTTCGTGGCGGGCTCGGCACCCGAGGACGTGTTGTTGTCGGCGCCGAGCTCGACCTTGATGTGCTTGAGCCCCGCACCCGTCTCGGGGTCGAAGATGAGGTGCATGATGCGCCAGTAGACCTCGGGCTGCTCCTCCTTGTAGTCCAGGAGCAGGTTCGACGTGTTGTTGCACGACACCGAACCGAAGCCGCCGAATGTGTTGAACGGCGCGCCCTCCGCGTCGCGCTCGACATCGTCGCCGTTGACGAGCACCTCCGCCCATGCGGCCATGTCGTCGTACGTCAGGGTCGGCAGGTCGTCGATGCCGGCGGCCTGCACGGCGGCCGGTACGGCGGGGACGGATGCCGCAGCCGCTGCGGGCGGCGCGACGAGGGCTCCGGAGAGCACGAGCGCGCCGATCGCGAGCGGCGCGACCAGAAGGGATGACATCTTCGGCATGGGGTTCCTCGACGATGAGAGCGGCCGGGTCGTCCCGGCTCCAGCATCGAAGCACCGAGCCGCGGGCGAGCGATACGGAAACGGTCTGATTCGAACACACTCGTTCGAATACGCACCCACCTGTACGCTGAGCGATCATGGACGACGCCGCCCCTGCCCCCTTCGGACTCTCGCGCCGCGAGCGCATCCTGGACGAACTCGCCCGCACAGGAGCGGTCCGGGTCGCCGACCTCGCGCGTGAGCTGGGAGTCGCCGAGCTCACGATCCGGCGCGACATCGGCCACCTCGCCGACCGCGGGCTGCTGACGCGAGTGCACGGCGGGGCGACGCTCCGCAGCCGCCTCGACACGACGGTCGCGGTCGGCGCGGCGACGCCCCCGCCCACGCGCTTCCGCGTCGGCATGGTCGTGCCCTCGCTCAGCTACTACTGGCCGCAGATCATCATCGGAGCGCGCGCCGCCGCGACCGAGCTCGGGGTGCAGCTCATCCTCCGCGGCGCGAGCTACTCGGTCGACGACCAGCGGCGGCAGATCGCGACGCTCGTCGAATCGGGCAGCCTGCACGGCCTCATCGCGGCACCCGAGACGCTCGGCCCCGACGGGCAGGCTCTCCTGCACTGGCTCGAGTCGCTGCCGATCCCCGTCGTCCTCGCGGAGCGGCGCGCCCCGTCGGCGCTCGCCCTCACGAGCCTCGAGTGGGTCACGACCGACCACGTCTTCGGCGGCTCGCTCGCCGCGGCGCACCTCGCCTCGCTCGGACACCGCCGCGTCGGCATCCTGACGTCGGCGGGCTCGCCCACGTCATGGCAGCTGCGACGCGGGTGGGACAGGGCTCTGCTCGAGCTGGGGCTCGAGTGCCCCGTCGACCTCGACGCGTCGCTCGACGCGATGGACGCGCCCGCGCGCGAGGCGCTCATCGCCGAGCTGCTCGAGCGGTGCCGCGACACCGGGACCACGGCGCTGCTCATCCACTCCGATCCGCAGGCCGTGCTGCTGCAGCAGCACGCGCGCGACCGCGGGTGGTCGATCCCGGGCGATCTCGCGATCGTCGCCTACGACGACGAGGTCGCCGAGAGCGCCGAGCCCGCCATCACTGCCCTGCGCCCGCCCAAGCAGCACGTCGGGCGCCTCGCCGTGCAGGCGATGGCCGACCGCCTCTCGGACAGCGCGCACCGCCCCGTGCAGCGCACGTACGTGCTGCCGGTCCTGCACGCCCGCGAGTCGACGGCGCCCGTCGGTCGCTGACGCGAGACCGCCGGTTCAGCGCGCGAGCAGGGCAGCCAGCCGCTCGAGCTGGCTCGCATCCTCGAGCGCCGAGCCGACCGCGACGACCCGCACGCCGGCGTCGAGGAACTGCGCCGCGTTCGACGCGTCGAGTCCGCCCGTCGCGACGAAGCGCACCTGCGGGAAGGGCCCGCGGATGTGGCGGAACCAGTCGGCGCCGAGCCACGTCGCGGGGAAGGCCTTGAGCCACGTGAGCCCGAGCGCGACGCCGCGCTGCACGTCGCTCGGCGTCGCGACGCCGGGCAGGGGAGGGATGCCGGCGGCCTGCGCCGCGCGGACGATCTCCGGATCGAGACCCGGTGAGACGAGGTACTTCGCGCCCGCCGCCTGCGCGACCGCGATCTGATCGACCGACACGATCGTGCCGGCGCCGACGACCTTGCCGCGCTCCTCGCCGAGACGCACGACCTCGCGCAGCGCCTGTTCGTCCTCCGCGGTCTGCAGCGGCACCTCGACGGAGTCGATGCCGAGATCCCACGCCGTCGTCGCGAGCGCGACGGAGCGCTCGACGCCCATTCCGCGCAGGATCGCCATGATGGGGGCGCTGCCGAACAGCTGCTCGAAGTCCTCGTCGGTGGTCATTTCTCGTCCTTCCCGTCGACCTGTTCGTCGACGGAGTCGCTCGTGGTCTGGAGGGTGAGGGCGGCGCGGGCGTGGCCCCGCCCCAGGCGCTCGGGGACAGGGGCGCCGTCGAGGAGGGCCCCGAGATACCCGCCCGCGAAGGCGTCGCCTGCCCCGACCGCTTCGACGACGTCGACCTTAAGGGCCGGGACGAACACGTCGCCGTCCCCCGTGAAGGCGGTGGCCCCGACGTCCCCGTCCTTGACGACGAGCTCGGCGACCTCGGGGAAGAGCGCGCGGACGGATGCGGCATCCGTCGTCCCCCACAGCGTCTCGGCCTCGTCGCGCCCCACGAAGACGAGGTCGGCGCGACGCGCGAGAGAGGCGAGCGGGGCGGCGGCGGACGCGGCATCCCACAGCGCAGCGCGGTGGTTGACGTCGAAGCTCACGCGGACGCCGTCCGCGTGAGCGCGATCGATGACGCGGTCGAGGAAGGCCGCAGCCGACTCCGAGAGCGCCGCCGTGATGCCTGAGACGTGCACGACCGCGACGTCGCCGAGCACGACCCCGTCGGCGTCCGAAGGCGCGAGATGCGACGCGGCGGAGCCCGCCCGGTAGTAGCGCACGCCGTGCCCGGGATCCTTGAAGTAGACGCCGGTGGGATGCCGCGGGTCGAACACGACGGCCGAGACGTCGACGCGGCGCTCGGTCAGCTGCCGTGCGATGCGGTGACCGAGGGCGTCATCGCCGAGGCGACTGAACCAGCGCGCGACGTGCCCCGCCGACGCGACGTGCGCAGCGACGTTGGACTCGGCGCCGCCCGCGTCGACGCGGAACTCGTCCGCCTCGGCGAGCCGCTCGGCCGCGACGGGCGCGACCATCGCCATGGTCTCGCCGACGGCGAGCAGGGCGCCGTGGGATGAGGTCATCGGCCGATCATCGCAGATCGGTGACGGGCGCCGCGTCCATGTCGTCGAAGGCCTGGTTCTCGCCCGCCATCGCCCAGATGAACGAGTACGCCGACGTGCCGACGCCCGAGTGCAGCGACCAGCTCGGCGAGATGATCGCCTGTCGGTCGGCGACGACGAGGTGGCGCGTCTCTTCGCGCTCGCCCATGAGGTGGATGACGCGGGCGTCCTCGGGCACGTCGAAGTAGAGGTAGCACTCGGTGCGGCGGTCGTGCGTGTGGGCCGGCATCGTGTTCCACATCGAGCCCGGGTGCAGCTCGGTGACGCCCATGACGATCTGGCAGCTCTTGACGCCGTTCTCGTGGATGTACTGGTTGAGCGTGCGGCGGTTCGACGTGAGCTGGTCGCCGAGCTCGCGCACCGTGCCCTCCCCGGGCGAGACGAGCGCCGACGGGTACGACGTGTGGGCGGGTGCCGAGAAGAGGTAGAACTGCGCGCCGGCGTCGCCCTCGTCGGCGAAGACGACGTCCCGGATGCCGCGGCCGAGGTAGAGGCACGCGCCCTTGACGAGCGTGAAGACCTCGCCGTCGGCCGTCACGGTGCCCGTGCCGCCGACGTTGATGATGCCGACCTCGCGGTGCTCGAGGAAGTGGTCGCTGCGGATCTCGGGGTAGCCCGTGAGCGCGAGCGAGGCGCCTGCCGGCACGGCGCCGCCGAGGACGACGCGGTCGTGGTGCGTGTAGACGAGACGGATCTCGCCCGGCACGAAGACGTCCGGCACGAGATAGCGCTCGCGCAGGTCGGCCGTCGTGAAGGCGGGGATCTGGTCGGGGTTGGTCGCGTAGCGCTGTTCCATGGCTGCTCCTGGTTGAGGTTTTTAGCGGACGAGCCAGCCGCCGTCGACGGGCACGATGGCGCCCGTGACGTAGGCTGCGGCGTCGGACGCGAGGAAGACGAAGGCTCCCTGCAGGTCGCCGGCCGTGCCCCAGCGGCCCGCCGGGATGCGGGCGACGATCGAGGCCTCGCGCGCCGCGTCGGCGCGGATCGGTGCGGTGTTGTCGGTCGCCATGTAGCCGGGCGCGATCGCGTTGACCGTCACGCCGGAGGCGGCCCACTCGTTCGCGAGCGCCTTCGTGAGGCCCGCGACGGCGTGCTTGGACGCCGTGTAGGCGGGGACGAGGATGCCGCCCTGGAACGACAGCATCGAGGCGACGTTGATGATGCGCCCGTGGCCCTGCGCGAGCATCTGTCGACCGGCGGCCTGCGAGAGGTGGAAGACGGCGTCGAGGTTGACCGAGAGGACGTCGCGCCAGTCCTCGGCCGCGTACTCCGCCGCCGGCGCGCGGCGGATCGTGCCGGCGTTGTTGACGAGGATGTCGAGCCGGCCGAACTCGGCGACGACCTCGTCGACGACCGACGAGAGGTCGTCGGGGCCGGCGCTCACGAGGTCGCGGCGCACGCTGTGCACGCGGCGGCCGAGCGCCTCGATCTGCGCGACCGTCTCTGCGGGGTCGCCCCGGTCGAGGAGCGCGACGTCGGCGCCCGCCTCCGCGAGGGCGACGGCGGCGGCCTGTCCGAGGCCGCGGCTCGAGCCCGTGACGAGGGCGACGCGACCGTCGAGGCGGAAGGAATCGAGGATCATGCGAGGTTCTCCGATGCGGATGCGAAGCGGGTCGTGAGCTCGCCGAGCCGCGAGATGCGGACCGTGACGGCGTCGCCGTCGGCGAGGGGGCGGTGCGCGTCCTGCGCCTCGGGCAGCTTCTGCGGCGTGCCGGTCGAGACGACGTCGCCGGGCTCGAGGGTCAGCACCTGGCTCAGGTGGTGGACGACGAACGCGACGCTGAAGATCGTCGTCGACGTGGACTGCGACACCGTCACGACGCCGTCGCGCACGACCTCGACGAGCAGATCCTGCGGATCGCCGGCCTCGTCGGGCGTCACGACCCACGGCCCGAGCGGTGCGAAGCCGTCGGAGCACTTGCCGAGCGCCCACTGGCTCTGCCGTCGCTGCCACGCGCGGTCCGAGACGTCGTTGAGGATCGTGTAGCCGCCGACATGGTCGAGGGCGTCCTCGAGGGCGACGCGCTGCGCGCGGCGGCCGATGACGATCGCGACCTCGCCCTCGTAGTCGACGTCCGTCGCCCCGGGCGGGATCACGACGGCGTCGCGGGGACCGGCGAGCGTGTTCGGGGTCTTGACGAAGACGTCGGGCCACTCCGGGTCGTTCGCGGTCGGGTCCACCCCGTCCGGCACGTGCCCGCGGTAGTTGTAGCCGAGGCACAGGATCTTGCCGGGCGTGACGGGCGGATCGAGCTCGAGCCCCGCGAGCGCGGGGTTCGCCGCCGTGGCGGCGGCCGCGGCATCCGTCGCCTGATCGCGCAGCGCGGGATCGGCCAGCACCTCGACGACAGTCGTGGCGAACGGCAGCTCGACGGCCCGGTCGACGCCGTCGACCGTCGCGACGACGGCCGGTCGCGCGCCTGCGGGAGTCCGCAGCGTGACGAGCCTCACCAGTACGTCACCCACTCGGGGTCGGCGATCCGCGTGAGCGCTTCGAGGGAGAAGTACACAGTGCTCACCAGTACGTCACCCACTCGGGGTCGGCGATCCGCGTCAGGGCCTCGAGGTAGAAGTAGTCGCCCCAGAGGGTGCCCTCGTCGACGCCGACATCCTTCGGCAGGTCGTAGACGCTGTGCAGCAGGAGGGCGTCGGCATCCTCGGGCTGCGCCGGCGCGTACCCCGCGATGAGGTCCGCGACGAGCTTCTCGCCGACCGCCTGCGCGCGGTGCGCGCGCTCGGGGTCGTCGTCGAGGCGCGCGAGCTCGAGGAAGCCGCACGCCGCGATCGCGGCGGCCGAGCTGTCGCGCGGGGCGTCGCTGCCGTCGGTGTAGACGAGGTCCCAGTACGGCACGCCGTCGGAGGGCAGGTGCGCGAGGAAGTACTCGGCGCAGCGCCAGGCCGCCTCGAGCAGCGACGCGTCGTCGGTGGCGCGGTAGTTGAGCGCGAAGCCGTAGACGCCCCACGCCTGACCGCGCGCCCAGCACGAGTCGTCGAACGCGCCCTGCTCGGTCGCGCCGCGGACGGGATCACCCGTCGCGGGATCCCAGTAGAACGTGTGGAAGGTCGAGTCATCCGCGCGCAGGATGTTCTCGCGCAGCTGCGTCGTGTGGCGGCGGACCGCGTCGGCGAACCGCTCCTCGCCGGTCTGCTCGTGCGCCCACGTCAGGAGCGGCATGTTCATGAGGCTGTCGATGATCGTGCGGCCGCGCTGAGCGGGGTCGGACAGGTCGCCCCACGCCTGGATGACCCCGGCGGGCTCGAGCAGGCGCTTCATGAGGTGGTCGGCTGCGAGCAGCGCGGCCGAGCGTGCGTGCTCGTCGCCGAGGAGACGCCACGGCGCGACGGCCGCCAGCGTGTAGAGGAAGCCCAGGTCGTGCGTCTCGAGGTCTTCGCCCTGGCGGACGCGGCGCGCGAAGTCGGCGGCGTGCCGCAGCCCCGCGTCGCGGAAGGCGGGATCGCCCGTGCGCTCCCACGCTAGCCACTGCATGCCGGGCCAGAAGCTCGTCGTCCAGCCGCGGTTGCCGCCTTCGGGGAACGCGCCCGCGGCAGGGCGCAGCGGGTAGCGGTCGTCCCGCGTCGTGTCGTCGGGGTAGAGGTCGCCGAACGCCGCGATGTTGCGGCGGACGGTCGACAGGGCGCCTGCGAGGGCTGAGTCGACCGCGAGGGCGGAGCTCTGCCGGGCCGGGGGCGTGGTCGTCATCGGTCGTCGTCGTCTTTCGTCGGTGTTCAGGCGGTCCGCGCGTCGGCGATGCCGAGCACGGGCCGGAGCGTGTAGCGGGAGTTCGCCCACGCGAGGTAGAGGGCGGCGGAGGCGGTGATGCCGAGCGCGATCGCGGGCAGGGTCGCGAACAGCGCGACCTGCAGGCCGAGGATGAGCAGCGACACGGCGGAGAGGTGCCAGCGGCGGACCGCGAGGTACGCGCTCGCCTTGAGCACGTCGCGGATGCGCGCGGTGGGCTCTTCCGCGATCGCGACGAGGGCCAGCAGCCCGCACGCGGCGGCGAGCACCGTGAGCACCCCGAGCAGCGGGATCGCGACGACCCCGAAGCTCGTGCCCGAGAACGCGCGGACGTCGACGAGCAGCACGACGACCAGCGCGGTCAGCATCGCGCCGATCGCCAGCGCCCGCCGCCAGGTCGCGCGCAGGCCCCGGACGAAGTCGCGGGCGGGCGTCGTGCTCCCGTCGCCGTGCGCGCGGAACACCGTGAACGCGGCGGTCACGCCGGGCGCGGCGAGCGGCGCGGCGACCGCGAGCAGCGGCCACGAGCGCGCGGGGTCGGTCGTGATCAGCAGCACCGCCAGCGGGAGGCTCGCGGCGAGCAGCAGGGCGTTGGTGATGAGGGCGAGGTAGGCGACGCCGAAGACGTTCGCGTACGCGTCCTGGCTGAGGCCGAGGCGGCGGACCATGGTCACCCCTTCATCCCGCTCGTGGCGATGCCTTCGATGAAGTACTTCTGGCCGAGCATGAAGATGATCGCGATCGGGATGACCGAGATCGTCAGGCCCGCGAAGAGCAGCGCGTAGTTGGTGTCGTAGAGGTTGGAGACGAAGCTCTTCAGACCCAGCTGGATGGTCCACAGGTCGGGGTTGCGCAGGTAGATGAGGGGTCCGAGGTAGTCGTTCCAGGTGTTCACGAACGTCAGCAGCGTGAGGCTCGCGAGCGCCGGGATCGACAGTGGCAGCATGATCCGTCGCCAGATCCCGTACTCGCTGAGCCCGTCCAGCCGGGCCGCTTCGGAGAGCTCCTCGGGGATGGTCTCGTAGTACTGCTTCATGAGGAACACGCCGAACGCGCCGAACGCCTGGATCAGCACGATCGCCCACAGGGTGTTGGACACCTTGAAGTTGGACAGCAGGATGAACTGCGGGATCATGTACGACTGCCACGGCACCGCGATCGTGCCGATGTAGACGATGAACAGCACGTCCCGGCCGGGGAAGCGCATCTTCGCGAAGCCGTAGGCGGCGAACGAGCCGGTCAGCACCTGCAGGAACGTCACGACGACGGCCAGCACGAGCGTGTTGCGGATCCACGTCAGCATGCCGGACTCGGTCCAGATGTCGAGGTAGTTCTGCCACACGAACGTCTCGGGGAACCACGTGATCGGCACCGAGAAGACCTCGTTCGCAGACTTCAGCGAGCTCATGACCATCCAGAAGAACGGCATGAGCAGGCCGATCGCGGCGAGCGTGAGGACCGTGTAGCCGAGGATCCGCAGCCCGCGCTGCTTCGGGGTCAGGCTGGCCTTGTCGACCGGGGGCGGGGACTCCTCCTCGGCGACCTTGCGCAGCTGACGGCGGTCGATGGGGCTTTCCAGAGCGGTCATCAGATGCTCCTCCGCTTGTTCCAGAAGAACTGGATGATCGTCACGACGATGCACATCAGGAACAGGGCCACGGCCGCCGCGGATGCGTAGCCGAACTGGGACTCCTCGAAGCCCTTCCGATAGATGAACTGCGAGAGCACGAGGGTGGACTGGCCCGGCCCGCCGTCGGTCATCACGAGGATCAGGTCGAAGATCTTGAACGAGTTGATGGTCAGCATCACGGTGACGAAGAACATCGTCGGGCGCAGGCAGGGCAGTGTCACATTCACGAACCGCTGGAACACGTTCGCGCCGTCCACGCGGGCTGCCTCGTGCAGCTCGCGCGGCACGGTCTGCAGGCCCGCGAGGAAGAGGATCATGTAGTAGCCCATATCGCGCCACGTCGAGACGATCACGACGGCGGGCATCGCCCACTCCGCCGAGGTCAGCCATCCGGGCGGGTTCTCGAAGCCGATGAACCGCAGGATCTGGTTGATCGGGCCGTAGTCGGGGCTGAACAGCAGGTTCCACACGACCGCGATGGCGACGATCGACGTGATGTAGGGGAAGAACGCGGCGGTTCGGAAGAACGCGATGCCGCGGAGCTTGTTGTTCAGCAGCAGCGCGAGGCCCAGCGAGACGATGATCGTCAGCGGGATGTGCAGCGCCGAGTAGTACAGCGTGTTCACGACGGCGATCCGGAAGCTGCCGTCGCCGAGCAGACGCTGGAAGTTCGCCAGCCCCACCCAGTCCGCCTTGCCGAACACGTTCCAATTCGTGAACGACATGTAGAACAGCGTGATCACCGGGACCAGCGTCAGCACCGCGAACCCGATGAAGTTCGGCAGGATGAAGCTCCAGCCGACCAGCGTGTTGCGCAGCGCGAGCTTCGAACGCCGGCGACGGTCGGACGGCGGGGGCGCGGCCGGGGATGCGGCGACGTCGTCAGCGACGATGCTCGTCATGGTGTCCTCCTGGGAGATGCGGTGCGGGGATGGGCGGCCGGGACGGATGCTTCGGCCCGGCCGCCCGGGGTGTGTCAGTCGAGGCCGACTTCGTTCTTGACGCGCTCCTCAGCGGTCTTGATCGCGTTGTCGATGCTCTCGGAGCCCGACATGACGGCCGTGTGCAGGTCACCGAGGATGCCCTGGATCGCGGCGGTCTTGCTCGACGTCGGGTTCTCGGGGTGCGTCTCGTGCGTGCCGAAGGCGAACTTCGACAGGTCGTCGCCGGGCGCGCCCTTGACGCCGAAGTACGTCTCGAGCACCGAGTCGTTCAGGAGCGCCGGCGTGATGCCGATCGCGGCGAGCGCCTGCGCGCCCTCTTCGCTCGCGGCGAAGGCGAGGAAGTCCTTCGCGGCCTGCACCTTGGCGTCGTCGATGTTCGCGTTGATCGCGAAGCCGGTCGGGTCGCCGAACGTGACGGGCGTGTTGTCGAGGCCGGCCGTGTCCGACTCGAGCTGCGGGATGGGCGCGATGCCCCACTCGAACGTGTCGGCGTCGCCCGAGGCCTGCTGCGCGATGAGGGTCGCGACGTACCACGTGCCCATGGGGAGCATCGCGGCGTTCTGCTTGCCGAACTCGCCCTGGTACGTCAGCTGGTTGGCGCTGCTCGTGTTGAAGTCGACCTGGAAGCCGTCGTTCTGCAGGGCGAGCACGCGGTCGTAGTAGTCCTTGAGGTAGCCGTAGTCGCCCTCGAGGATGTCGGCGTCGGTCTGGCCGTTCGCGAAGCCCTGGACCGTCGACTGCCAGCGGTGCTGGTACGCGCCCTTGGCTGCGCTGCCCGCGGCCGTGAGACCCTCGGTCAGCTCGGCGGCGGCCGCGTCGTAGTCCTCCCACGTCCACGAGCCGTCGGGGTAGTCGATGCCCGCCTGGTCGAAGAGGGCCTTGTTGTAGAAGAGGACCCACGAGTCCTGGCGGTAGGGCACGCCGTAGGCGGTGCCGTCGACCTCGTACGAAGAGGCGCCGCCGATGCCGTCGGGCAGCTCGACGTCCGACACGTCGAGGAGCTGGCCGCCCTCCTGGAAGGTCGTGACGTACTTGACCTCCTTCTGCGTGATGATGTCGGGGCCGACGCCCGCGGCGAGGTCGGCCGTCACGAGCGTGTTGTACTCGGCGGCGTCGTAGCCCTTGAGCTCGACTGTCACGTCGGGGTTCGCCGCGTGGAAGGCGTCGGCGAGCGTCTGGAACTCGGGCGTCGTGTCGAGGCTCCAGCCGGACAGGGTGATCGTGACCGGGCCCGAGGTCTCGTCGGGCTCGGAGGACGCCGTGTTGCCGCTGCAGGCGGCGAGCGACAGCGAGGCCACGACGACCACGCCGGCGGCTGCTGCGTACTTGCGCTTCATGTGATGCTGCTCCTTTGCGAGTGCAGTGTCAGGGGCCCTTCGTCGGGCCCTGTATTGCTACCGGCTCGACGCGTCGTCGATCCGGGGGTCTGTGAGGGTGCTCGTCGTGGTGAGGCCGTCGGGCCACGTGACGCTCGCCGCGCCTTCCGCGAGCTCGAGGCGCGCGTCGCCGTCGGCGGGGCTGCCGGCGAGCTCGACGAGCACGGCGACCGTCTCACCGGCCGCTGCCGGGAAGGTCACGACGGGCACGACGGCATCGGTGCCGAGCGGGGTCGAGTCGGGGCGCGCCTCGACGCTCGCGACGCCCTGCCCGAGGAGGGGGCGGATGCTGCTCCCGAGCCGCGCCGTCGACACGCGGGCCGCGGCCGGCGTGCCCTGCGACTCGCCGTCCGCGACGGCCCAGCCGCCGATCCGCAGCGCGAGCCGCGCGGCGTCGACGCCGGGCTCGAGGTGGTCGACGCGGGCGATGCGGACCTCCCACGGACCGCGGACGAGCGAGTGCACCGTGAGGCGACCCGCGACCGTGGTCTCGCCCTGGATGCCGGAGCCGTGGCGCACCTGCGTCTCGGCGGGCGCGATCCAGTGCGCGGGCCACGTCGAGGCCGCGACCCCCACGCCGGCGTCGTCGATGCGGACGTCGAGCAGGTCCATCGCGGCGCGGTGGGTCGCGGAACCGTGCTCGTCGACGAGCGCGACCGACTGCTCGAGCGGCTCGCGCCACCCGCGCCCGTTGAGGAGCGGTGCCGTCGCGGTCGAGTAGCCGAGGCGCGCGTAGAGGGGCGAGTCGCCCACGAGCGCGCCGGCCTCGGCGTGGTCGGTGCCGTGGTTGACGATGCGGACGATGCCGTCGGCACGCGTGCCCGAGAGGATCCAGCCGGGCGCCGTGATGGCGCGCAGCGTGTCCTTCTGCTCGACGGGGAGCGGCTCGGCGGGTGCGCTCCAGACGGCGTGGTCGGCGGGGAGCGAGACGCCCAGGAGGCCCTTCGCAGCCCAGTACGGCGAGGCGGGGCCCGAGTAGGCCTGCGCGAGCCGGCGCCACTCGCGGTGCCAGCCCATGCTGAGCAGGTCGCGCGCGTCGGGCACGCCGTTGTCGGCGAAGTGGCCCACGACGCGGTTCGCGGCGTGGCGCAGCGCCCCGGCGGAGAGCGAGGGCACCTCGGCGATCGCGCCGACCCAGAAGGGCGCGGCGGCGGCGAAGCGGTAGATGAGGCTGCGGCCCTGGATGAGGGGCGAGCCGTCCGCGCCGACGAGCGCGTGCGCGTCGACGAGGAACCTGTCGAGGTGGGCGACATCGCGCGCCGTGCGGCCCTCGGCGAGCTCGGCGGCGCCCTGCATGCGCGCCCAGAGGACGGGGTACAGGTGCAGCGCCCAGCCGACGTAGTGGTCGTACGAGCGCTCATCGCCGTCCGACATCCAGCCGTCGGAACGGCCGAACGAGTCGTGCAGCGCGAGGTCGTCGGCGACGTCCTGCGGCGACCAGGGTCCGCCGACCGAGCGCAGGAAGGTCTGCACGACGAGGCGGAACCACAGCCAGTTGGTGCGCGGGTAGGTCTGGTCGCCGACGGCGGGCGCGAAGTACGCGACGACGCGCTCCTGCGTCACGGCGTCGAGGCGATCCCAGATCCAGGGGCGCGTCAGGTCGAGGATGAGGGCGAGGGATGCCGCTTCGACCTTCGCCTGCGCGTGTTCGTCGAGGCGCACCCAGCGGTCGGCGGCGGCGGGGTCGACGCCCGTCGCGATGCCGCGGAGGCAGAACTCGATGAGGTCGTCGACGCCTTCGCCGCGTTCGCCCGCGATGCGGAAGCCCGCGAGGAGGAACGTGCGCGCGAAGCCCTCGAGCCCGTCGACGTCGCGGCCGTAGCCGCCCTCGGTGCCGGGAGGGGTGATGCGGCCGTTGCCCGGCGACGCCCACGCTCGTGCACCGGCGAGCAGCCGATCGGCGTACTGCACCCATTGCGCGCGGCTCCAGTCCGCGGCTGCGCCGTGGGCTGCGTCGTCGTTGCTCGTCACCGGGTGATTCCTCTTCGAATTCGGGGCCCGAGAACCGGACCGCATTCGGAGATTACCAATCATAATCGTTCATTGCAATACGTTGTTTTTCGTTCTTGATCGTTTATGATCGATTCATGCCCCTCGTGTTCCGTGGTCCGCTCGCCGAGCTGTTCGCTCGCGACCGGACCGCCGACGTTCTCCTGCCACCCGACGAGGCGCTCCCGGTTCCCCCCGCGGCCGAGCGCGGCGCGTGGTCGCGCGAGGCCCTCGACACCGCGACCGTCGACGATCTGCTGCGGCGCGCCCGAGAGGATCTCGGCACTCCCTGGCCCGTTCCGCTCGCGAGCGCCGCGGCACGCGTGCACCGCGACGGCGACCGCGAGGGCTGGGAGAGCCTCGCCTTCGAGCGCCAGCGCCGGCTGAGCCGCGCCGCGATCGCGGCCGCCGTGACCCTCGACGACGCCTGGATCGACGAGGTCGCCGACGGCGTCGTACTGCTGTGCGAGCAGAGCTCATGGTGCTGGCCCGCGCACGACGACACCTTCGCGCGCCACGGCGCCGTGCTCGCGACGACCGACGACCCCTTCCTCGACCTCGGAGCGGGCGAGGCCGTCGGCCAGCTCGCGTGGATCGACCAGCTGCTCGGGGAGCAGCTCGACGAGCGCTACCCCGGCCTGCGCGCTCGGATCCGGCGCGAGGCGCGCACGCGCGTCATCGAGCCCTTCACGCGCCGCCGCGACTGGCACTGGCTCGGCCTCGACGGCGATGTCCACAACTGGAATCCGTGGATCCACGGCAACGTCCTCGTCGCGGCGCTGCGCCTCCTCGACGGCCCCGACGAGCAGGGCCTGCGCACCGGGGTCGTCGCGCTCGCGGTCGAGGGGCTCGACCGGTACGCGGCATCCCTCCCCGCCGACGGAGCGATCGACGAGGGCTACGCGTACTGGTGGAACGGCGCCTGCCGGGCGCTCGAGGCGCTCGACGTGCTCGCCTTCGCGACGGGAGGGCGATGGGATGCCGCATCCGCCGTTCCGAGCCTGCGCGAGACCGTCGCGTTCCCGCATCGCATGCATCTCGGTGGCGACTGGTACCTCAACCTGGCGGACGGGCCCGCGCGGCCCCCGCAGGATCAGGCGTGGCATGCGCTGCACCGCGCCGCGGCACGCGTCGGCGACGACGCGGCGCGCGCGCACGCGGCAGCGCATCGCCTGCCCGGCGAGCCCATCGCGACCGAGCGCGAAGGACTCGGGCGACTGCTGCGGGCCCTCACCGACGAGACGTGGCGCGGTGCGGGCGGCGCGACGTCGCCGCTCCCCCGCGAGACCTGGCTGCCCTCGACCGAAGTGCTGCTCGCGCGGGCCGAAGGCGGCACCCCCGCGGGGCTCGCGCTCGCCGTCAAAGGCGGCCACAACGCCGAGCACCACAACCACAACGACGTCGGCTCGTTCGTCGTCGCGGTCGACGGCGTCCCCGTCGTCGTCGACGCGGGGCGACCGACCTACACGCTCGCGACGTTCGGCGCGGGCCGCTACGACATCTGGACGATGCAGAGCACGTGGCACAACGCGCCCGAGGTGCGCGGCGTCGCACAGCCGCCGGGTCGGCAGTACGCGGCGCGGGCCGTCGAGCCGCGGCTCGGCGACGACGTCTCGGCGCTGTCGCTCGACCTCGCCGACGCCTACCCCGCGCCCGGGCTCACATCGTGGCGTCGCACGGCGGCGCTCGAGCGCTCGGACGGCTCGGCCCGCGTCGTCGTCGACGACGCGTGGAACCTCGACGCGTGGGCCGGCCCGGGAGACGAGCCGCCGACCGTCGTACGGCTGCTCGTGGCGGGCGACGTCGAGACCGTCCCCGACGGACTGCGCGTCGTGCCCCTCGAGGGTGCGCGGCCCGTCGCGGTGCGCTGGTCGGCGGACGTCGAGGCGACCCTCATCGAGCGCCCGCTCGATGACCCGATGCTCACGACGGTGTGGGGCGCGAGGCTGACACGCGTCGATCTGCTCGTCAGCGACCGCCGAAACCTCCGCGTCACGGTAGAACTGGACGCAGTCCCCGACAAGGAAGACCGATGACAGAGCAGTCACCGCATGCGCCGCTCGCCCCGACGCGCCGGGCCCACGTCCTCGCGGCGCTCTCGCGCGACGGCATCGTGCGGGTCTCGCAGCTCATCGACGAGCTCGGCGTGACGCCCGTCACGGTGCGCCGCGATCTCGCGCAGATGGAGGCCGAGGGCCTGCTCGTGCGCGTGCACGGCGGCGCCGTCGCACCGCAGAACGGCCACGCTGCCGAGCACGCGGTCGACGCCGAGCCCGCGACCGACGACTCGATCGCCGTGCTCGTACCGTCGCTCAACTACTACTGGCCGCACGTCGTGCGCGGGATGGAGCACGAGGCCCGCCGCCGCGGCTACAGGCTGCTGCTGCGCGGCGCGTCGTACGAGCTGCAGGACGAGCGCCCCGTGCTCGAGCGCCTCGTGCAGGACCCCGCCGTCAAGGGCCTCATCCTCGCGCCCAACACCGATACGCCGCACGCGCAGGACGTCGTGCAGTGGCTCGCCGACTGCGGCGTGCCGAGCGTCCTGACCGAGCGCGACGCCGTCGTGCTGCCGGGGCGCACGCCGGTCGAATCCGTCACGACCGACCACGCGCTCGGCGCCCTGCTCGCGGCGCGCCACCTGGCCGAGCTCGGGCACCGCAGGGTCGGACTCGTCCTGTCGCGTGACTCGCCCACGTCGCGCAAGATCGGCGCGGGCTGGGCCGCCGCGTGCGAAGAGCTCGGACTCACCCCGACGCAGCACTTCGAGGACTTCCTCCCGCACCGCACGAGCGCCGAGTTCTCGGACGCCGTCAACGCGTCGCTCGACCGCACACTCGCGGGCGGCACGACGGCGCTCCTCGTGCACGCCGACGCCGAGGCCATGGCCTTCGTCGACCTCGCCCTCGCGCGCGGCATCTCGGTGCCGCGCGACCTGTCGATCGTCGCGTACGACGACGAGGTCGCCGAGCTCTTCACGCCCGCGCTCACCGCCGTCGGACCGCCGCGCGCCGCGGTCGGCGCGGCCGCCGTCGACCTCCTCGTCCGCCGCATCGCCGAGCCCGATCGTGCCGTGCACCGCGTGACCCTCAGCCCGACGCTCAATGTGCGCGCTTCGACGGCGCCCGTCCGCGAGGATTGAGCGAGCCCGAATCCGCTGCCTGCGGCCTGCGCCGCGGCATCCGTCCTCCGACGAACAGAGAGACCTCTTTGCCCACGTTCACGATCGGCGAGACCGACTTCCTGCTCGACGGCCGCCCGCACCGCGTGATCGCCGGCGCGCTGCACTACTTCCGGGTGCACCCCGATCAGTGGGCCGACCGCATCCGCAAGGCGCGGCTCATGGGCATCAACACGATCGAGACGTACGTCGCGTGGAACGCGCACGAGCCGCGCCGCGGCGAATGGGATGCGACGGGCTGGAACGACCTCGGCCGCTTCCTCGATCTCGTCGCCGCCGAGGGGCTGCACGCGATCGTGCGCCCCGGCCCGTACATCTGCGCCGAGTGGCACAACGGCGGGCTCCCGGTGTGGCTCACGGCGATGCCGGGCATCGGACTGCGGCGGGCCGAGCCGCGCTACGTCGCCGAGGTCACGCGGTACCTCGAGCGCGTGTACGAGATCGTCGTGCCGCGGCAGATCGACCGCGGCGGCAACGTCGTGCTCGTCCAGATCGAGAACGAGTACGGCGCGTACGGGTCCGACAAGGAGTACCTCGCGGAACTCGTGCGCGTGACGCGGGAGGCCGGCATCACGGTGCCGCTCACGACCGTCGATCAGCCCGAGCCCGACATGCTGCGCGACGGCAGCCTGCCCGAGCTGCACAAGACGGGCTCGTTCGGCTCGCGCGCGACCGAGCGGCTCGCGACGCTCCGCGCGCACCAGGGCACGGGCCCGCTCATGTGCTCGGAGTTCTGGGACGGCTGGTTCGACTGGTGGGGCGGCGTGCACCACACGACCGACACAGCGGCGGCGGCCGCCGAGCTCGACGCCCTGCTCGCGGCCGGGGCATCCGTCAACATCTACATGTTCCACGGCGGCACGAACTTCGGCCTGACCAACGGCGCGAACCACAAGGGCCGCTATCTGCCCATCACGACGTCGTACGACTACGACGCCCCGCTCGACGAGGCGGGCAATCCGACGGCGAAGTACGACGCGTTCCGCGAGGTCATCGCGCGGTACGCCGCGGTGCCCGACGAGGTGCCGTCGCGAGCCGAGCCGGCGCCCGCGTTCGAGGTGCCCCTCGAGCGCGTCGAGCTCGCGCCCGCCGTGCGCGGCGAGGAGCGGCATCCCTCTCCCCCGACGTTCGAAGCCCTCGACCACCTCGGAGCCCTCGTCGTCTACGAGACCCAACTGCCGGAGGGCGGCGACGGGCGCATCCTCGAACTCGGCGCCGTCCGCGACCACGCGTGGGTCTTCGTCGACGGATGCCGCATCGGCGCCCTCTCGCGGACGCGGCACGAGCACACGATCGCCCTGCCCGCCGGGGAGCGGCTGACGCTCGTCGTCGAGGAGCAGGGCCGCATCAACTACGACGGGCGTCTCGGGGAGGCGAAGGGTCTCATGGGCCCCGTCCTGCTCGACGGCGAGCCGCTCGGCGCGTGGACGGCGACGCCCGTCGACCTCTCCGCCCCGACCGCGTCTCCCGGCCTGCAGTCCTTCAGGGGGTCGTTCGAGCTCGACGCCGCGCACGACCTCTTCCTCGACACGGGCGACTGGGGCAAGGGCTTCGCGTTCGTCAACGGGACGCTGCTCGGCAGGTACTGGCGCAACGGCCCGCAGCGGACGCTCTTCGTCCCGGCGCCCCTCACACGGCCGGGCGAGAACACGCTCGCAGTGCTCGAGCTCGAGACGCTCGCGGCGCGCGTCGCGCGGTTCGTCGCGGAGCACGAGCTCGGCCCCGAGGGCGAATGATGCCATAGGCGCTTCATAGACGGCGGCGGCGTCCCGCCTAAGTCGGGTCCGTAGTCATGAAGCATGGACTCGAGACGCAGACACCGCCGCAGGATCCGCAACAGCCTCATCGCGGGGGGCCTCGCCGTCGTGCTCGTCGGCGGCGGAGGCGCCGCATGGGCCGTCGACCGCTTCCTGGTCGAGCACGTCGAGATCTCGGACGTCTCGGCGTACGAGGCCGAGAATCAGGCGACGACGGCGGAAGCCGAGCCCGACACAGGCGCCGCGACCGACACGACGACGCAGTCGGACACCTCCGTCACGGTGTCTCAGGTCGTGACCGGCACGGGCGCCGACACCGTCACGTACTACGTCGCCGACGTCGTCCTGGGCGACGCGACCGACCTGCGCTCGGCATTCGCGAAGGACCAGTTCGGCGAGAACATCACCGAGACCACGAGCGCGATCGCCGCCGACAACGACGCGCTCTTCGCGATCAACGGCGACTACTACGGCTTCCGCGACACGGGCATCGTGATCCGCAACGGCGTCGTCTATCGCGACGAGGGCGCGCGCGAAGGCCTCGTCTTCTACACGGACGGCACGGTCGCGGTCTACGACGAGACGACCACGACGGCCGCCGAGCTGCTCGCGGCGGGCGCGTGGAACACGCTGAGCTTCGGCCCCGCGATCGTCGAGGACGGCGCGATCGTCGACGGCATCGACCAGGTCGAGATCGACACGAACTTCGGCAATCACTCGATCCAGGGCGAGCAGCCCCGCACCCTCGTCGGCGTCATCGACGAGAACCACCTCGTCTTCGTCGTCGTCGACGGGCGCAGCGAGGGGTACAGCCGCGGCGTCACGATGACCGAGGCCGCGCAGATCATGCTCGACCTGGGTGCGACGACGGCGTACAACCTCGACGGCGGAGGCTCGTCGACGATGTACTTCGAGGGCGAGGTCGTCAACCAGCCCTCGAACGGCGGCGAGCGCGGCACGAGCGACATCCTCTACGTCGCGGAGTGACCCGTGATCGTCCTGATCCCCGCCTACGAGCCCGGCGACGCGCTGCCCCTCCTCGTGAGCGAGCTGCTGGACGCCGACCCCGACGTCGAGATCGTCGTCGTCGATGACGGCAGCGGTGCGCGCTTCGCGGGCGTCTTCGACGGCGTGCGCGCGCTCGGCGCGACGGTGCTCGCGCACGAGACCAACCTCGGCAAGGGCGCTGCGCTCAAGACGGGCTTCGCGCACGCGATGCGCTCCCACCCGGCCGACGACATCGTGACGGCGGATGCCGACGGGCAGCACACGGTCGCCGACATCGTCGCGGTCGCCGACGAGATGAGACGGGATGCCGCCGCCGGCTCCCCCGCGATGGTGCTGGGGTGCCGCGCCTTCGCGGGCCGCGTCCCGCTGCGCAGTCGCGTCGGCAACGCCGCGGCGCGCGGCGTCTTCCGGCTCGCGGCAGGCTGGCGCCTCTCGGACACGCAGACGGGGCTGCGCGGCATCCCGTCGCTCATGCTGCCGTGGCTGCTCGAGCAGCCCGGGGAGCGCTTCGAGTACGAGCAGAACGTGCTGCTGCGCGCGCGCCGCGACGGCTGGAGCACGCGCGAGGTGCCCATCGAGACGGTCTATCTCGGGCAGAACGCATCGAGCCACTTCCGGCCCGTCGCCGACTCGGCGCGGGTCATGCTGCCGCTGCTCGCCTTCGCGGGATCGTCCATGATCGCGTTCGTCGTCGACACGGTGGCACTGCTGCTCTTCACGGCGCTCACGGGCTGGCTCGTGCCCTCGATCGTCGCGGCGCGCGTCCTCAGCGCGAGCGTCAACTTCGCCGTCAATCGGCGGTTCGTCTTCCGGCAGCGCGTGCGCCGCGACCTCGTGCGGCAGGCGCTGAGGTACGCGATCCTCGCGGCCGCCCTGCTCGCGTCGAACGTCGTGTGGATGACGGCGCTCACCGACTTCGGCGTGCCGCTGCTGCTCGCGAAGGTCGCGACGGAGGCCGTGCTGTTCGTCACGAGCTACGGAGTGCAGAAGAGCTTCGTGTTCGCATCGCAAGACGTAACGGCGCCACAGACGACGCAAAGGAGCCGCATAGCGGCGGACGGTCGAGTGGAGTCATGACCTTCACCTCCCTCATCCTCATCGCCGTCGACCTGGCCGCCGCGCTGCTGCTGAGCCTCGGGCTCTACTACCGCCGGCACCACCGCCGCGACCTCGTCGTCGCGTTCCTCGGCGTCAACGTCGGTGTGCTCTCGGTCGCGACGGTCCTCGGCACCGCCGAGGTCGCGCTGGGCCTCGGACTCGGACTGTTCGGCGTGCTCTCGATCATCCGGCTGCGCTCGTCCGAGATCTCGCAGCGCGAGGTCGCGTACTACTTCGCGGCGCTCGCGATGGGGCTCATGGCGGGCCTGCCGCAGAGCGACCCGTGGCCCGTCGCGGGGCTCATCGCGCTCATCCTCGTCGTGCTGTGGGCGGCCGACCACCCGCGCGTGCTCGCCCGCAGCCGGCACCAGGCCGTGCGCCTGGACCGCGCCGTCGCCGACGAGACCGAGCTGCGCGACGAGCTCGCCGAGCGCCTCGGCGGCCAGGTGCTGTCGGTCACGGTGCAGGAGCTCGACCTCGTCAACGACACGACGCTCGTCGACGTCCGCTACCGCGTCGCGGCGTCGTCCCTCGTCGGAGCGACGCGATGACCGCCCTCCCCCTCGAAGGCTTCGGGCCCGTGACGCTCGACGAACTCGTGACGGATGCCGCACTGCTCACGCGCGTCGACCGCAAGTACATCGTCCCGGCGCGCGACGCCGCGCGGCTGCTCGCGGCGCTCGACCCCGCGACCCGCGTGCTCGAGATCGACGGGTCACGCGACTTCGCGTACGAGTCGGTCTACTTCGACACCCCCGACCTGCTGAGCTTCCGGATGGCGGCCCAGCCGCGCCGCCGACGGTTCAAGCTGCGCACCCGCAGTTATCTCGACACCGACGCGGCGTACCTCGAGATCAAGACCCGCGGCGCCCGCGGCACGACGGTCAAGGAGCGCACGGAGTACGACCCGCGGTCGCGGCGCGTGCTCACGGACGGCGCGCGGGACGACATCGCGGACGCCTTCGACGCGATCGGCGTCGACGGCGACCGCGCGGGTGAGCTCGCCGCGACGCTCACGACGCGCTACCGCCGCACGACGCTGCTCGCGTCCGACGGCCTCGGCCGCGCGACGATCGACACCCACCTGCGCTGGGACGAACCCGGCGGCGCGGGCTTCGCTCTGCCCGAGGTCGTCATCGTCGAGACCAAGTCGCCGGCCGCGGCATCCCGGATCGACCGCCTCCTGTGGCGCGCAGGTCACCGCCCCGCGACCGTCAGCAAGTACGCGACGGGCCTCGCTGCCCTGCACGCCGACCTCCCCCACAACCGCTGGAACCGCGTCCTGCGCGGACCGTTCTCGACTCGCACGACCCTTCCCGCCCGAACCGACGCCCGAACAGAGCCCGCCCGAACAGAGGAGCTGCCATGCGCCGCCGCCTGATCCTGCCCATCCTTCCGCTCGCGATCGCGGGGCTCGTCCTCGCGGGGTGCGCGACGCAGCCCGCCGCCACGACGCCGGCAGCGGGAACCACGACGACCGAGGCCACCGTGACGGCCGAGATCGACTCCGACCTCGACGCCGACGCGGTGCTCGCCGCGAACGAGGACGCGACCGTCGTGAACGACGACGAGTGGTCCGCCGCCGACGCGGTCGACATCGCGCTCACGGGTTCGAGCGTGTCGATCACCGAGGCCGGCGTGTACCGCCTGTCAGGCTCGCTCGAGGGATCGGTCGTCGTCACGGCGCCCGACGACGCGCTCGTCGTGCTCATCCTCGACGACGCCGACATCACGAACACGGACGGCGCAGCGATCGAGGTCGTGAGCGCCGACGACGTCGTGATCGCGCTCGCCGACGGGAGCGAGAACAGCGTGTCGGATGCCTCGTCGTACGCCGACGACGCGGCGGCGAACGCGGCGATCCACGTCGACGCCGACCTCACGGTCACCGGCTCGGGATCGCTCGAGGTGAGCGGCAACGGCAACGACGGCATCGTCAGCACCGACGACCTCGCGATCCTCTCGGGCGCGATCACGGTCGACGCCGCCGACGACGCGCTGCGCGGCAAGGACGCGCTCGTCATCGAGGGCGGCACGCTCGCGCTGACGGCGGGCGGCGACGCCCTCAAGAGCGACGCCGCCGACGACGCGACCCGCGGGTACATCTGGATCTCGGGCGGCGACGTCACAGCGAGCAGCGGCGACGACGGCCTCGCCGCCGCGACGGACGCCGTCGTGACGGGCGGAACGCTCGAGCTCACGACGATCGGCGCCGACGGGGCGAAGGGCATCAGCGCGGGCGTGGTCGCCGCGATCGACGACGGCGAGGTCGCGATCGACGCGACCGACGACGGCGTGCACGCCGACGGCTCGGTCGGCATCGGCGGCGCCACGGTGACGGTGTCATCGCGCGACGACGGAATCCACGCCGAAGCCGCCCTCGAGATCCGCGCGGGCAGCGTGACTGTCGCGCAGTCCGAGGAGGGCCTCGAGGCGACCGACATCACGATCGCGGGCGGCGACGTCGACATCACGGCCGACGACGACGGCGTCAACGCGAGCGGCGGCTCGTCGTCGGGCCAGGGCGGGGGCGGCGGGATGGCCGACTCCGGAGAGACGCTCACCATCTCGGGCGGCACGCTCCGCGTCGAGGCCTCGGGCGACGGCCTCGACTCGAACGGCTCGATGAGCATCACGGGCGGCGACACGATCGTGTTCGGCCCCACGAACGACGGCAACGGCGCGCTCGACTCGAACGGCGGCATCACGGTCTCGGGCGGCACGCTGCTCGCGGTCGGCAGCGCCGGCATGGCGGAATCTCCCGACGCCGCGTCACCGCAGCAGTGGATCGCGGCGAGCGTGAGCGGATCGGCGGGCGACGAGATCGAGATCACGGATGCCGCGGGCACCGTGCTGGCCTCGGTCACGGCCGAGAAGGCCTACGCGTCGGTCGTCTTCACCTCGCCGGACGTCGTGGACGGCGCGGCCTACACGGTGCTGGTCGACGGGTCCGCTGCCGCGACTGCGACCGAAGGCACGGCCATCGCCGGCGGGATGGGCGGCGGGCCGGGAGCCGGGCGGCGCTGACGGGTCGCGGGCGCCCTGCCGTCACCAGGCGTGCAGGGCGTCCGCGGGCGTGCGGCCGACGGCGACGGGGCGCCGCGGCGAGCGCGCCCACTGGCTCCACGAGCCGGGGTAGATCTGGGTCTCGATGCCCGCCTGCGCGTACGCGAGAGCCGAATGGGCCGACGAGATTCCTGCCCCGCAGTAGAGGGTGATGGGCCGCTCGGGGTCGACGCCGAAGGCATCGAGCACGGCGCGGATCTCCTCCGGCGGGCGGAACGTCCCGTCGCGGGCGATGTGCGCGATGACCGGGATGTTGAGCGCTCCCGGGATGTGGCCCGCGACGGGGTCGAGGCCCGCCGTCAGCCCGCGGTAGTGCTCGGGTGCGCGCACGTCGATGAGGTAACCCTCGACAGGAGCGCGGGCGGCCTCGTCCATCGTGACGGCGCCGGGATCGACATCCGTCAGCGTCGCGTTCCCCGGCGCGGGTGCGTGGTCGCCGCGCTCGAGCGGGAAGCCCTGCGCGACCCACGCCCGCAGGCCGCCGTCGAGCACCCGGATCTGCACGCCGCGCCGGCGCAGCAGCCACCACGCACGCGCCGCCGCGACAGCGTCGTTGTCGTCGTACGCGACGACGAAGTCGCCGTCGCGCACACCCCAGCGGCGGACGGATGCTTCGAGCTCGGCGAGCTCGGGGAGCGGGTAGCGGCCGTCTTCGGGGTACCCGCGGCGGGACAGCTCGCGCTCGAGGTCGACGTAGACGGCGCCGGGCAGATGGCCCGCGACATAGTCGGGCCGGCCTTCCGGCACGTCGAGGCGCCAGCGGACATCGAGCAGGCGAACGGGACGACCGGATTCCCACTCACCCTGCAGCTCTCGTGGAGATATCAGGTGAGACATGCCACGAGTCTCGCGAGCGCGCGAACACGGCGCGCTCTGTGACGAAACATCCCGCAACCTGGAGAAAGAATGCGTCACGCTGTCGCCGTCGCAGGAGTGCCCCGTAGCCTCGCGCTATGTCGTCCCGCTTCGTTCCGCAGCTCGACCATGCCCTCGCGACGCTCGAAGAGGAGGCGATCGAGCTCACGCGCGACCTCATCCGCATCGACAGCGTCAACACGGGCGTCGCCGCGACGATCGGCGACGGAGAGACGCGCGCCGCACTGTTCGTCCAGGCCAGGCTCGCCGAGGTCGGCATCGCGTCGGAGCTCCTGGAGCCGCGCGCCGGCCGCGCATCGGTCATCGCGCGCATCCCCGGCCGGAACCCGGATCGCGGGGCGCTCGTCGTGCACGCGCACCTCGACGTCGTCCCCGTCGAGGGCCAGGAGTGGACGCATCCGCCGTTCGGCGCCGAAGTGCACGACGGCTGGCTCTACGGCAGAGGCGCCGTCGACATGAAGAACTTCGCGGGCACGATCCTCGCCACCGCCCGGCACTTCGCCCGCGAGGGCATCGTGCCCGATCGCGATCTCGTGCTCGCGTTCCTCGCCGACGAGGAGGCGGGCGGCGTGTGGGGGGCTGGATGGCTCGTCGAGAACCGCCCCGACCTGTTCGCGGGCGCGACCGAGGCGCTCAGCGAGGTGGGCGGCTTCTCGATCCCCCTCGTCGACGGGCGCCGCGCGTATCCCGCCGCAACGAGCGAGAAGGGCGTCGCGTGGGCGACGCTCACGGCGCGCGGGCGCGCGGGCCACGGCTCGCGACCGACCGCCGACAACCCCGTCGTGCGCCTCGCGCGGGCCGTCGCGGCGATCGGCGAACACCGGTTCCCCGTCGTGCGGACGGCGGCCGTCGACGCCTTCCTGCGCGCCTACGGCGAGGCGCGCGGCCTGTCGTTCGGCGACGAGACGCTCGAGGCCGACATCGACTCGCTCGGGCTCGCGGCTCCCCTCATCGGGGCGAGCCTGCGCAACACCGCGACCCCGACAGTGCTCGAGGCCGGCGGCAAGACGAACATCATCCCCGCCGAGGCGAGCGCGCGTCTCGACATCCGCGTGCTTCCGGGTCAGGACGACGCCCTCCGAGACGAGCTGCGGGCCGTCGTCGGCGACGACGTCGACATCCGCTGGGGGCGCTGGTGGTCGGCGACCGAGGCGGACGTCGCGGCTCCCCTGCTGGACGTCCTGCAGGCCGCGATCGACGCGGAGGACCCGGGGAGCCTCGTGGTGCCCTACCTGCTGCCGGCGAGCACCGACAACAAGCACTTCGCGCGCCTCGGCATCGCGGGCTATGGCTTCGTGCCGCTGCGCGTGCCGGACGGCTTCGACGTGTTCGGACAGTTCCATACGGCGGACGAGCGCATCCCGGTCGCAAGCCTCGCCTTCTCGGCGCGCACGACGGAGCGCATTCTGCGCGACGCGTGAGCTGTGTTACCTCGCGTATCGCATCTTTACGGGATGTGATGCACGGGCCAGCGGGGGGTGACGGCGCACATCTAACGTGAGCGGACCCGGCCACGGAGCCGGATCTCGAGCCGAGGAACCGCCATGACCACAACCGCCGACGAGCGCACCCGCATCGTCTCGGAGCCCGCCGCCGCACGCGGCGGCGACGACCGCGTCGATCTCGGATCGTTCCGCGTCGTCCACACGCGGCACTGGTTCCGCTGGGCGCTCGCGGCCCTCGTGATCTTCTTCGTCGCGCAGTTCGCGTGGTCGCTCGTCACGAACGCCAACTACGAGTGGGACGTCTTCGCGAAGTACTTCTTCTCGGAGCCCGTCCTCATCGGTGTCGGCTACACGCTCGCCCTCACGGCGATCTCGGCGACGATCGGCTTCGTCCTCGGCACGCTCCTCGCGCTGGCCCGCCTCTCGAAGTCGTCACTGCTCAACGCCGCCGCCTGGTCGTACATCTGGTTCTTCCGCTCCGTGCCCCTCGTCGTGCAGATCATCGTCTGGTACAACCTCGGCTACCTGTACCCGACGCTCGGACTCGGCACGCCCTTCACGACGGACTTCTGGATCGTGGAGTTCCCGACGGTGCAGCTGATCAGCGCGTTCGCGGCGGCGATCCTCGGCCTGAGCCTCCACCAGGCGGCGTATTCGGCCGAGATCATCCGCGGCGGCCTCCTGTCGGTCGACCAGGGTCAGACCGAGGCGGCCGCAGCCCTCGGCATCCCGGCGAGCAAGCGCCTGCTGCGGATCATCCTTCCGCAGGCGATGCGCTCCATCATCCCGAACGCGACCAATGAGGTGATCGGCCTCGTCAAGGGTGCGTCGGTCGTCTTCGTCATCGCGATCCCCGAGGTCTTCTACGCCGTCCAGGTGATCTACAACCGCAACAGCCGCGTCATCCCGCTGCTTCTCGTCGCGGTCGTCTGGTACACGATCATCACCACGATCCTGAGCATCGCCCAGTTCTACATCGAGCGGCACTACGCCCGCGGCGCCGTCCGCGTGCTGCCGCCCACCCCGATCCAGCGCTTCCGCCACTGGTCGTCCGTGCAGTGGGCGCGACTCGGCGACGACAAGGCCGCACCGCCGCCGTTGGCGGGAGCGGATGCCGCACCCCTCGTCGTCGCGGCGCAGCAGGGCACCCGCAACGACGCCACGTTCTCGGGAGGAACAGGAGCATGAGCACGGTGACCATCCCCACGCCCCCCGCGACCCGCGGGCTCGTCGAGATCCACAACGTCCACAAGAGCTACAGCGGCGTCGAGGTGCTCGCGGGCATCGACCTCACGGTGCAGCCCGGTCAGGTCGTCGCGATCCTCGGGCCGAGCGGCTCGGGCAAGTCGACGCTGCTGCGCACGATCAACCACCTCGAGTCGGTCGACCAGGGCTCGGTGACGGTCGACGGCCAGCTCATCGGCTACGAGCGCCGCGGCGACCGGCTGTACGAACTGCGCGAGAAGGAGATCCTCAAGCGCCGCACGCAGGTCGGGATCGTCTTCCAGAACTTCAACCTCTTCCCGCATCTGACCGCCGTCGAGAACATCGTCGAGGCACCGATCGCGACGGGTGCATTGGAGAAGGATGCCGCGCGCGAGCTCGCTCTGAGCCTCCTCGAGCGCGTGGGGCTGCGCGACAAGGCCGACCACTACCCGCGCCAGCTCTCGGGCGGCCAGCAGCAGCGCGTCGCGATCGCTCGCGCTCTCGCGCTGAGCCCCAAGGTGCTGCTGTTCGACGAGCCGACGAGCGCGCTCGACCCCGAGCTCGTGGGCGAGGTGCTCGACGTCATCCGCGACCTCGCGCGCAGCGGCACGACGCTCATCATCGTCACGCACGAGATCGGCTTCGCCCGCGAGGTGGCCGATCGCATCGTGTTCGTCGACGGCGGCCGAATCCTCGAGGAGGGCCCGCCCGAGCGGGTGCTCGTCGACCCGGAGCACCCGCGCACGCGGGAGTTCCTCGCAAAAGTCCTGGCCTGAGCCCTTCAGGTCCGACAAATCCCGGATCCCAGCATCCCGAATCAAGAGAGAGACACACAGCAATGGCCATCAGCAAGAAGCAGGGCATCGCGATCGGCGTGGGCGTCGTCGCGGTTGCCGCCGTCGTCGGAGGCGTCTTCGTCGCGCTCAACAACAACTCGTCGGCCGCGGCCGACGAGGCCGCCGCGGCCCCCGCGCCCGCCGAGACGAACACGGCGACCGACGAGATCCAGTGGTTCCACACCGACCCGATCCCCGAGGCCGTCGCGGCGCTCGAGGCGAGCGGCTTCGAGCCGATCGAGGCGGGCAAGCTCACGATCGCGCACTCGGCGTATCTCCCCCCGCTCGGCTACATCCCCGAGGGCGAGACCGAGGCGGCCGGCACCGAGCCGAACATCGGCTCGCTCATCGCCGAGGGCCTCGGCCTCGAGTACAACCCGCAGGTCGTCGCCTGGGCGGACTGGCCGCTGGGCATCCAGTCCGGCAAGTACGACCTCATCACCTCCAACGTCACGGTGACCGAGGAGCGCAAGGAGCTGTACGACTTCGCGAGCTACCGCGAGGACCTCCTCGGCTTCTACGTCAAGTCCGACAGCGACATCGAGTCGATCACGGAGGCCGCCGACATCTCGGGCCTCACGATCGTCGTCGGCTCGGGCACCAACCAGGAGCAGGTGCTCCTCGCGTGGAACAAGGAGCTCACGGACGCCGGCGAGGAGCCGGCCGAGCTCGCCTATTACGACGACGCCGCGGCGGGCAACCTCGCGCTGCAGTCCGGCCGTGCCGACGCGACGTTCGGCCCCAACGCGACGGCGGCCTGGTCGGCGCGCGAGACGGGCGACACGAAGCTCGTCGGCGTCGTCCCCGGCGGCTGGCCGCTGACGGCGAACATCGCCGCAGCGACCGCCAAGGGCAACGGGCTCATCGAGGCCGTCAACATCGTGCTCAACACCCTCATCGAGGACGGCACGTACGGCGAGGTCCTCGAGTTCTGGGGTCTCGAGTCCGAGGCCGTGACGAGCTCCGAGATCAACCCGCAGGGACTCCCCAAGTCCTGACGACCGCCAGGGGCGGGACCGGATCTCCCGGTCCCGCCCCTGCACGCTTCCCGCACCGCGAAGACGAGAGAACCATGACCACGACACCGCTTTCCGTGCTCGACCTGTCCCCCTTCGGCCAGGGCCAGACCCCCGCGGACGGACTGCGCGCGAGCATCTCCCTCGCACAGCGCGCCGAGCGCCTCGGATACTCGCGGTACTGGCTCGCGGAGCACCACCTCAACCCCGGCGTCGCGGGCGCGGCGCCGCACGTGCTGCTCGCCGCGATCGCGGCGGCGACGTCGCAGATCCGCATCGGGACCGCCGCGACGATCATCGGCAACTACTCGCCGCTGCAGGTCGTCGAGGCCGCGGGCGTCGTCGCGGCGGTGCATCCGGGTCGCTTCGACCTCGGCATCGGCCGCTCCGGCTCGACGAGCTCGGCGCAGACCCCGCCGCCGCCGAGCGAGATCCCCGACCGCCTCGTCGCGGGGCTCCTCCTGCCCGCGGCGCGGCCCTTCGCCTTCGACAAGCCGCGCTTCGCCGCACAGACGCGGCTCCTGGGCCGCACCCCCGGCGATGCCGACCGCTTCGTGCAGGACGTGCACGACATCCTCGATCTCATCGCGGGCACCTACGTCGCCCCCGAGGGCGTGCCGATCCATGCGACGCCCGCCGAGGGCCAGGACATCCAGGTCTGGCTCCACGGCAGCACGGCGGGCCCGAGCGCCGAGCTCGCGGGCCGGCTCGGCCTGCCGTTCGGCGCGAACTACCACGTCGCCCCGACCTTCGTCCTCGACGCCGTCCGCGCCTATCGCGCCGCGTTCCGCCCCGGCGTGCTGGACGAGCCGTACGTCACCGTCTCGGTCGACGTCGTCGCGGCCGACTCCACCTCCGAGGCTCTGCGCCTCGCGGCGGGCTACCCTCACTGGGTGCACAGCATTCGCGCCGGCGACGGCGCCATCCCCTACCCGACGACCGAATGGGCCCTCGAGAACCCCCTCGACGCGGCAGCCATCGAGGTCGTCAAGGACCGCGTCGCGACGCAGTTCGCCGGCACTGCCGCGACGGTCGCCGAGCGGCTCGAGACCCTCCAGCGCGCGACCGGCGCCGATGAACTGCTCGTCACGAGCATCACGCACGACCCCGCCGACCGCGAGCACTCGTACGCGCTGCTCGCCGAGGCATGGGGCCTCGAGCCCCTCGAGACGGACGACGAGATCCCGGATGCCGCGGCCGAGCGGCTCGAGGCGGTGGGCGTGTGACCGCCGTCTCCATCCGACTCGTGCGGCCCGAGGAGTACGCCGAGGCGGGCGCCGTCACGGCCGATGCCTACACCGCGAGCTACTCGCAGCTCTCCGACTCGTACCTCGCGTCACTGCGCGACGTCGAGGGCCGCCTCGCGGCGGGCGATGTCTGGGTCGCGGTCGACGACGACGGAGCGATCCTCGGGACGGTCTGGGTCGCGCCCGAGGGACGCCCGCTCTCGCCCGTCGCCGAGCCCGGCGAGACCGATTTCCGCCAGCTCGCCGTGGCTCCCGCAGCGCGCGGGAGAGGCATCGGCGAGGCGCTCACGCGGCACGTCATCGCGCTCGCCGAGGAGCGCGGATCGCACCGCGTCATCATGAACAGCGGCCCCGAGATGCTTGGCGCACACGCCCTCTACGCGAAGATCGGCTTCCAGCGCCTCACCGAGCGCGAGAAGCGCATCGAGGTCGAGCCCGGCCGCTGGATCGACCTGCTCACGTTCGGCCTCGACGTCCCGGTGCGAGCTAGCGTGCCGTGATCAGGTCAGCGAGCACCCTCCCGATGGTGGGCGCGAACTTGAAGCCCTGACCCGAGAAGCCCGCACCGACCGTTACGGGACCGACCCGCTCGAGGAAGAACGCCGAATCGGGGGTCGAGGTGTAGGTGCACGTGATCTCGGCGAGGGATGCGGCATCCACCCCGGGAAGCCATTCCTGCGCGTAACGCCGGATCCGCGCCGAGAGCCCGGGATCGGCGACGAACGTGCGCCGGTCGGGATGCGTCTCGGGCCCGACTCCGTGCCAGCCGGCCTTGACGCCCTCGCCGGGCGAGCCCATGCCGTAGACGCCGCTCGGGAACCACGCCGTGGCAGGGTCGTCGGGCGAGGACGAGTGGTTGAACCCCGGCCAGTCCTCGAGCGCCTCGGCCCCCGCGAGCGGCGCGAAGAAGGCGGGCTGCTCCTGCGTCACGCGCAGCGGGGGCAGCGCGAACGTCGCTCCGAGCGACGCCAGCACGTCGACCGTCCAGGCGCCCGCCGTCACGACGACGCGATCGACGCGCAGCTCCTGCTCGGCCCCGTCCGCAGCGCGCAGCCGCAGCGCGACCCCGTCGTCGACGGAGCCGACGGATCCGCCCACGACGGCCGTCTCGGTCAGCACGCGCGCGCCGCGGGCGGCCGCGGCATCCGCGAATCCCGCGCGGGCGCGGTCGGCGTGCAGGCGCCCCGCCTGCGGCGTGTGCAGCACGGGCCCCGCGAAGCGGAAGCCGGGCCACCGCGCCGACGCCTCGGCCGCGTCGAGCAGCTCCGTCTCGAAGCCTCCCGCCGCGATCGCGCGCCCCGCGGCGACGAGGTCGCGCCCCGGGCCGTGGTTGACGATGCCGGTCGTCGTCAGGATGCCGGCACCCGTCTCGGCCTCGAGCTCACGCCACAGCACGGATGCCTCGCGCAGCCACGCGAGCAGCGCGGGGTCCTCGTAGCTGACGTTGAAGTTGCGCGAGGCTCCGTGGGACGCGCCGAAGACGTGGCCTCGGCCGAAGCGCTCGACGAGCACGACGTCGACGCCGCGTCGGGCGAGCTGCCACGCGGTCGCGGCGCCCATGACCCCGCCGCCGACGACGGCGACCTGCGCGTCGCGCGTCACGCCGGGACGCGCTTCTCGAAGCAGTGCGAGAACGAGATCTCGAGGTAGGGCGGATAGATCGGGATGCGCGCGTAGCCGATCTTCTCGTACAGTGCGATCGCGTCGGGCTGGCGGTCGCCCGTCTGCAGGATGAGCCGGTCCGCCCCCGAGTCCGCCGCGACGCGCTCGAGTTCCGCCATGAGCGCCCGGCTCAGGCCCGAACCCCGCGCGCCCGGCTCGACGAAGACGCGCTTGACCTCGAGCGAGCCCTCGAAGGCGTCTCCGAGGTCGCGCAGCGCGGCGTGGCCGACGGGCCGGCCACCGGCATCCGTCGCCACGATCGTCGCGACGATCGTCGCGGGATCGATCGAGAGGGCCGCCCCGAGGCGCGCCGCCTCGTCGTCCGAGAGGTCGTCGAACCGGTCGGCGTAGCGCGGTCCGATCTCGGCGTCCATGGCCGAGCGGAGGGCCGACGCGCGCTCGTCGTCCCACGCGACGGTCTCGAGGGTCCACTCCGCGGTCGTCTCAGGCATTCCGACATTCTCGCCTGCGCGACCACCCGAGACCGGCGCGTCGGCAACACCCCGTAACCCGGCCGCGGCCCGGCGCAGCGACGGATCGAGCGAGACGAGCGTCGAGACGCCGACCGCGACAGCGCACACCGTGAGCGCCGCCTGGAGCGAGCCCGCGCTCGCGGCTCCCGCGGCGCCCAGCAGGATGCCGGTCGCGAGCGCCACGACGTACGTCGCCGAGAGCCGCTGCGTGAGCTGCAGGAACGAGGCCGCGACCCCGTGCAGGGCCGGCGTCGCGTGCGAGAGCGTCACGGTGCGCAGCGGCGGCTCGACGAGACCGCCTGCGATGCCGAGTCCGAGGTTCGCGGCCGCGACGAGCACGAGCAGCGCCGGCGTCGCGAGGGCCGTCGCGCTCACGGCGAGCGTCGTCGCGAGCACCGTCTCGACAGCGAGTCCCGCGACGAGCACGCCGATGCCGAAGCGCGCGAAGAGGCGCCGACTCACGAGCGAGACGAGCAGCCGGCCGAGCGCGCCCGGGACGAACACGGCGGCGATGATGATCGCCGGCGCGCCCGTGGTCTGCAGCAGATAGAGGGTCAGGACACTCCCCTGCGCGAGCAGCGCGCCGAACCACAGCAGCGCGACGAGGTTGCCGGCGACGAATCCGCGCGAGCGCACCAGGACGGGCGTGAACAGCGCGAGCCGTCCGCGGCGCACGTACGCCCGCTCCCACACGACGAGGGCGACGAGCAGAAGAGTGGATGCCGCGTACACGGCCGTCACGGCGGCTTCGTGCAGCCCCGGCTCGATGACGGGGAGCATGAGCAGCACGACGAGCGCGCCCAGCAGGGCGATGCCGGGCAGGTCGAGCGTCACGCGGGGCGCGGCGACGTCGGTGCGCGGGAGCCCCCGCAGCGCGAGGACGATGGCGGCCGCCGTGAGCGGCAGCGGAGCGAGCAGGATGAGCCGCCACGCCGCGTCGGGGGGCGCGACGGTGAGGATGACGCCCGCGACGAGCGGTCCCGTGAGCCCCGCGACGGCCCCGACCGCCGTGTAGGCGACGAACGCGCGGATGCGCGCGGCACCGTGGTAGAGGTCCTGGATGACCCCGAGCACCTGCGCGCTGACGAATCCCGCGCCGAGACCCTGGACGAACCGGCCGGCGACGACGGCGCCGATCTCGGGACCGCCCGCCGAGAGCAGGCCGCCCACGAGGAAGACGAGCAGGCCCGCGACGAACAGCCGGCGGCGCCCGAAGGCGTCGCCGAGCCGCCCCGCGGGCACGAGCCCGAGACCGAAGGTGAGCGAGAACGACGCGAGGAACCACTGCAGCGCCGCCGTCGACGCGTCGAGGCTCGCCGCGAGCGAGGGCACCGTGTAGGCGACGGTCGTCGCGTCGAAGAGCGTCGCGAACCCCGCGCCGAGGCACGACCACAGAGCGGCCGAGCGGGCCCTGCTCACGCGGCCGCTGGGATGCGGTCCCCGACCCGCGCGCCGGCGTCCTGCGCCGTCCACAGCGTCGTCGGCAGCTCGCGCCGCAGCACCGGGATCACCTCGGTCGCGAAGCGCTCGAGGATCTCGAGCTGCTGCGCGAACGGAACTGTCGTGGGCAGGCTCACGGACTGCAGCGAGTGGCCGAGACGCCCGTGGAAGCGGGCGATCTTGTCGATGACCTGCTGCGCCGTACCGACGAGCACGGGTCCCTCGGCGACGGCGTGCGCGATGTCGCGGTAGGGCGTGTTGTTGCCCGGAACGTTGGTCGCCGCGACGATCGCGTCGTAGACGGGCCCGTACTGGCGCACGGCCTCCTGCGTCGTGTCGGCGATGAAGAGAGCACCGGCTCCTGCCGCGACGTAGTCCTGCCCCGGCGCGTGCCCGTGGCGCACGTACTCGCGGCGGTAGTGGTCGACCAGGACCGCGTAGTTCTCGAGCGGCTGGATCGCGTTCGCGCTGAACAGCGGGTCGCCCCAGCGCGCCGCGAGACCCGCCGAGAAGAGGGTCGTCGCCGACCCGTGCCACACACGCGGGGCGCCGTCGAACGGACGGGGCAGGGTCGTGACCCCCGTGAGCGGGCGCGTGAACTCGCCGCCCGGCCACGTGACATCCTCGCCGTCCCACAGTGCCCGCAGCAGCGCGTACTTCTCGGCGAGCAGCTCCCACTGGTCGTCGATCTCGTACCCGAACAGCGGGAACTGCAGGGCCTCGTTTCCCTTGCCGATCGTCAGGTCGAGGCGTCCGCGCGAGAGCTGGTCGATCGTCGCGTAGTCCTCCGCGACACGGACGGGGTCCAGCACCGGCAGGACCGTGACACCCGAGTTGAGCCGGATGCGCTTCGTCGAGGCCGCGATCGCGCCGAGCAGCACGGTGGGCGACGACGACAGGAAGGGTCCCGCGTGCCGCTCGCCGACGGCGACGGCGACGGCGTCGAAACCGAGCTCCTCGGCCCGCACGGCCGCCGCGACGGTCTCTTCGAGCCGCTCGGCCGCCGACGCCTGCCGCCCCGTGAGGGGGTCGGCGCGGTACGGCACGATGTCGAGGAGCTGGAACTTCATGCGCTCGGACCAGGAGCAGCGACCACTCGAGAAAGCGGCGTCTTCTCGCCCGCCTCGATGCCGATCGGGAGGCGATTGCCCTCGGGCGGCAGGGGGCACGTCGCGAAGTCCGTGTAAGCGCATGGCAGGTTGACGGCGCGGTTGAAGTCGAGCACCGTGAAGCCCTCTGCGTCGGGCGCCGCGACGCCCAGGCTGCGGTTCGCGGCGTACGTCGTGATGCCGCTCGTCGCATCCGTGAACAGCACGAGCAGCTCGTCCGCGCCGTGGCCGGGGAACGCCACGAGCCGGAAGTCCTCGCCGCCGAGCGTGAACTCGAGCTCGCCCGGCGCGTCGTAGACGTGCGTCAGGCCGTCGACGGCCGCGCCCACCTCGGTCGGCCGCGGCTCGGCGTACGGGACGTACCGCGCCTTCGCGCGCCAGCGGGGGTTCGGCACGTAGGTCGGCGTGCCGGCGTACGCGGCGAGGAACGGATGCTCCGGATGCCGCGGCCGCACGATGTCGTGTCCGCCGCGCTTCGCGATCTCGATAAGGTCGCCGCCGAAGCGCGCCGTCACGCCACCGCGCTCCGCGATGACGCCGAAGGCGTGGCGGCCCGTGACTGTCGCGTCGCCGACCTCGAGCGCCTCGTCGGGGGCGAGGTCGACGACGGGTCCCTCGGCTCCTGTCGTCCACTCCCCCGGCAGGCCCGGGATGCGCTGCGGCTCGGCCGAGAGCCAGTACAGGCCCGTCACGGCGAGGAAGCCGTGCGGATCCGCTCGGCGCGCCTCATGGGCGCGGTGCCACTCCTCCCACTCGCGACCGAAGACGACGCGGTCGGTGACGGCGGGGTCGATCGCCTGGGTGCTCATGCGTCTCTCCTCACGCCGTCGCGGCGAGTGCGCCGCGACGTTCCGGAACGGGCAGGCCGAGGTTCTCGCGCAGCGTCGAGCCCGTGTACTCCGTGCGCAGCGATCCGCGCTCCTGCAGGAGCGGGACGACCTTGTCGACGAACTCGTCGATGCCGCCGGGCGTGTGGTGCCCGCCGAGCACGACGCCGTCGGCGCCGTCGTTCTGGATGAAGTCGTCGAGCTTGTCGGCGATCTGCTGCGGCGTGCCGATGAACTCGGCGCGCGACGAGATCTCGGCGGCGACGCCGCGCAGGCTCAGGCCCTTCGCCTCGGCGAGCTCGCGCCACTTGCGGGCCGTCTCGAACCGGTCCTGGTAGATGAAGGCGCGGCCCTGGATGATCGGCTCGGCCAGCGGGTCGGGGTCGATGTCGGGAAGCGGGCCGTCGACGTCGTAGGCGGACAGGTCGACGTTCCACACCTGCTCGAAGATCACCTGCACCGTGCGGTCGGTGAGCTGCTGGTCGCGGATGTGCCGCGCCTTCTCCTCCGCGTCGGCGAGCGAGTCGCCCAGCACGAAGCCGGCACCCGGGATGATCTTGAGCTCGTCGGGGTTGCGGCCGTGCGCGCGCGCCCGCGACTTGATGTCGCGGTAGAAGTCGGCGGCCTCCGGCAGCTTCGAGTACGGCGAGAAGATGAGGTCGGAGTTCGCCGCAGCGAAGTCGCGGCCCTGCGGCGACACGCCCGCCTGCACGATGACGGGTCGTCCCTGCGGGCTGCGCGGCACCGTGAAGCGCCCCTCGATGTCGAACTGCGCGCCCGTGTGCGAGAAGGCGCCGGCCGCGGCATCCACGAGGAACTCGCCCGTCTGCTTGTCGGCGACGATCGCGTCCTCGGACCACGAGTCCCACAGCTCGCGCACCGTCGAGACGAACTCCTCGGCGCGCGTGTAGCGCTCCTCGCGCGTGAGGAATCCGCCGCGGCGGAAGTTCTGCCCCGTGAAGGCGTCCCAGCTCGTCACGACGTTCCATCCCGCGCGACCGCCCGACAGGTGATCGAGGCTCGCGATCTGGCGTGCGAGCTCGTAGGGCTCGTTGAAGGTCGCGTTGAGCGTGCCGATGAGCCCGATGTGCTCGGTCACCCCGGCGAGCGCCGCGAGGACGGGCAGCGTGTCGGGGCGTCCCGCGACGTCATGGTCGAAGACCTGTCCCGCGCGCTCGCGGAGCGCGAGCCCCTCGGCGAGGAAGAAGTAGTCGAAGCGGCCGCGCTCGGCGGTCTGGGCGACGTGGCGGAACGACGCGAAGTCGATCTGGCTGCCCGCGTCGGGGTGCTCCCACAGGGTGTGCTCGTTGACCCCGCCGACGTAGGCGGCGAGGATGATCTGCTTGCGCGGTGTCGTGCTCATGTTCTGCTCCTCGGAGTGCGCGGTCAGGCCGACGCGGACGCGTAGCGGTTGGGGACGGTCGTGGGGAGGCCGAGGCGCTCGCGGAGCGACGTCGGCGCGGCGAGGCCGGCGGCGGCGGGGGCGGCAGCCAGGATCGACCGGCTGCGCAGGATCGGCAGCAGGTCGTCCGCGATGCGCGGCAGGTCGTCGGTCGCGACGCCGGGGCGCAGGCGCACGCCGGCGTAGCCCAGGTCGCCGAGCTCGGCGATGAGGTCGGCGAGCTCGTCGGCCGAGCCCGTGAAGACGCGGGTGTCCGACGCGAGCGGGCGGCCGAGCGCGTCGAGCCGCGCGAGGCGGTCGACGGCGCGCTCCGCGGAGTCGTCGAGGAAGGTCACGATGTCGGCGTAGACGCGCAGCGCCTCGCCGTCGCGCTCGATCTCGGCCTCGATCGCGCGCACCTCGGAGAGGATCGCGCGCGCGTCGTCGAGGTCGCGCGGCGTGACGAACACGAGGTCCGCCGACGTCGCCGCGAAGCGGTACGGCAGGTCGGCGTGCGCGAGGGCGGCGACGACGGGCTGACCCTGCGGCGGGCGCGGCGTGATGGAGGGGCCCCGCACGCTGAACCACTCGCCGTCGAAGTCGACGGTGTGCAGCTTCTCGGCGTCGAGGAACCGGTCGGTCGCGACATCCCGGATCTCGGCGTCGTCCTCCCAGCTGTCCCAGAGCCGGCGCACGACCTCGACGACGTCGGTCGCCTCGGCGAAGAGCTCCGCGATCGCCTCACGGGTGCGCGGGTCGTTCAGATCGTCGAACGACGGGATGTCGCGGCGGCCCGTGTGGCGCGCCTCGTCGAAGCGCCCCGAGACCTTGGGCTGCCATCCGGCGCGCCCGAGGCTCGCGTAGTCGAGCGTCGCGACGGCCTTCGAGACGTGGAACGGCTCGGTGTGCGTCGTCGTGACGGTCGGGATCAGCCCGATGCGCTCCGTCACGGGCGCGAGCCGCGCCGCGATGAGGAGGGCGTCGAGGCGACCGCGCACCTCGTCGATGCGGGTGTCGGGACCGAACGGCGTGCTCGACTGCAGCGCGAGGGAATCCTCGATCGTCGCGAAGTCGATTCCCGCGGCGTCCGCGAGCTGCGCCAGATCGGTCCAGTACTGCGGTGCGAACAGCTCGAGCGGTCGCGAGGACGGCTCGCGCCAAGCGGCGGGGTGCCAGCCCGCGCCCTCGAGCGCGATGCCGAGACGAAGTGCGTCGTTCGTGGTCATGAGTCCTCCAGGTGGTCCGGATGCCACTCTCGCGCCCCGCGGAAGGCGGGGCGCGAGAGTGCGTCAAAGGTGGTCACGCAGGTTCATTCGCCGTAACGATCGAGCGGGCGGCGGCCGGCGTCCCTGTGGAACCGGGCTGCCAGCCGAGGGCCGGCAGGACCGTGTCGCGGATGTCGAACAGGATCTGGCGGTACTCGTCCTCGGCGAAGCCGTACGGCAGGGCGACGCGCAGCTCGGTGCGCCCGTCGATCGAGGGATCGTCGAGGAAGCGCTCGACGATCTCTTCCGACGTGCCCACGAGGTCGCGCTGGAACGCGATCCGCCGCCCGCCCAGCTCGCCGGGCGCCGACGTGCGGGCCTCGCGCGCCTCGGCGTAGGCGAGGTAGTGCGCGCGCTGCTCGGCCGTCGCGGTCGTCGTGGGCACGACGACCCGCTCGACGCCCACGGCGGGCTCGCCGCTGCCGGCGAACTCCGCGTAGTAGAGGTCGAGATGCGCGCGCTGCGCGGGCTCGAAGCTGTCGTGCCCGCCCGCGTCGCTCAGGTTGCCCAGCAGCAGCTTGAGCCCGTGCTTCGCGGCCCACCGGACGGAGCGCTCGGAGCCGCCGCCGAGCCACACGCGGTCGCGCAGCCCCGGGATGTGCGGCTCGATCCGCGGCAGCTGCGGGCCGTACGGGGTGTAGAGCGGCTCGTCGGCGAGGAGTCCGCCCTCGAGTGCCTCGAGGAAGCGTTCGATGAGCGCGTAGGGCTCGACCGCGGCGTCCTGCCGGCCGAGCGAGGCGAGCAGGTCGCCGTGCGGCGCCGACGTCGAGATACCGATGTTGACCCGGCCGCCCGAGAGGGCGTCGACGGTGCCGAAGTCCTCCGCGAGGCGGAACGGCGTCTCGTAGCCGAGCGGCACGACGTCGGTCTCGAGGCGGATGCGATCGGTGCGCTGGCTCGCCGCCGCGAGGAACGGCAGCGCCGACGAGACCCCCCGCTCGAGGTGCCTCTGGCGGATGCCCGCGACGTCGTAGCCGAGCTCCTCCGCGAAGGAGAAGAGCCGCAGCGCCTGCTCGAGGCCCGCGCGGGGATCGCCCTCGGGATGGTTGCCGGCGAAGACGAGTCCCGCGCGCGGGATCAGCGGGGTCGGGCGCGCGGTCACTCGGCGTCCTTCCAGGCCGTCACGAGCGAGTCGAGGCGCGAGTCGGCGCCGAAGACGACGTCGTGGACGTCGGCGCGCGTGCCGAGGATCGACGTGAGCTCGTGGACGGGGATCTGGTAGTACTGGCTCGCGATGCGCTCCTGCGCGTCGGCCAGGATCGCGTCGCGCTTCGCGGGGTCGGGCTCGGCGAGCTGCGCCTGCAGCAGCGCCTCGAGCTCGGGGTCGTCGATGCGTGTCTTGGTCGTCGCCGTCGAGAACTGCGTGCGCAGCACGTCGCCGTCGGCACGCGAGAGGTTGCCCCACGTGATGTCCCATTCGCCGGCATCCTGCTTCGCGAGGAAGTCCGGCACGACGCTGCCCGAGAGCTCGACCTCGATGCCGACCTGCTTGAGCTGCTGCTGGATCAGCTCGAGGCTCGTCTGGTTGGGCCCGAAGTTCGTGACCCAGATGAGCTGCAGCGACAGGCGCTCGCCGTCCTTCTCGCGGATGCCGTCGGATCCCTCCTCCCAGCCCGCGTCGTCGAGCAGCTCGGCGGCCTTCTCGGCGTCGAACGCGAAGTACGTGCTCTGGTCGGCGTACGAGGGGGTGTTCTTCGCGAGGACGCTCGTGCCGACGTTGAAGAGGTCGTTGAGCGACGTGTCACGCACCTCCTGCGCGTTGACGGCCGAGGCGATGGCCTCGCGGACGGCGGGGTCCGAGACGATGGGCCGCGACTCGTTGAAGGTCAGGCCGAAGCTGATGCCGGGGTTCGCGCGCGAGATGAGCGGCAGGCCCGCGGCCTCGACGACCGGAACGTCGTTGGGCTGAACCCCGCCGATGACGTCGAACTGGTCGGACTCGAGTCCGCCCGTGCGCACGCTCGCCTCGGGGACGACCTGGAACGTCACGCTGTCGAGGTGCGCGGCGCCGTCGTTGCCACGGGATGCCGGCGCCCACGCGTAGTCCTCGCGCTGGGCGAGCACCGTCGAGACGTCCTTCGTGTAGGTGTCGAGCGTGAAGGGCCCCGTGCCCACGACGGCCGCGCCGTCGGCGCGGTCGGCGTACGGGACGGCGAGCGTCGCGTCGCCCACGATGCCGAGGCCGACCGTCGAGGTCGCCTGCGGGAAGGCCGCGTTGGGGCTCTTGAAGTGCACCTCGGCGGTGTCGTCGTCGACCACGACCGTCTGCTCGTAGCCGACGAAAGAGCCGATCGCATTGCTCAGGGCGCCCGCCGCGACGATGTCGTCGAAGGTCGCCTTCACCGACTCGGCGGTCAGCGGCGTGCCGTCCGAGAAGGTCACGTCGTCGCGCAGGTCGAACGTGAAGACCGTCGCGTCGTCGTTCACCTCGTAGGACTCGGCGAGCCACGGCTCGAGGCCGTTCGTCTCGGGGTCCTGGTGCAGCAGCGAGTCGACGAGCTGGCGCGTGACGTACCACGTGTCGTTGCCCGAGCCGAAGCCCGACGGGTTGAGCGAGATCGGGTCGTTCGCGACGGCGAAGACGAGGTCGCCGCCGTCGACGGGCGTGTCGGCGTCGGTCGTCGTCGAGGCGGTCTGCGTGCCGCCGCCCGCGCATGAGGTGAGGACGAGGACGGTGGTGAGCGCCGCGGCGGCGCCCAGGATGGTGCGGGTTCTCATGATGCTCCTTGTTGCCGTGCAGAGGTTCGGGTGGTGGGGGCGAGGGGGCGCAGGCCGCCGGGGATCGCGTCGATGAGTGCGCGCGTGTAGGCGTCGGCCGGGTCGTCGAAGACGTCGCCGGTGGCGCCTGCCTCGACGATGCGGCCCGTGCGCATGACGGCGACGCGGTGCGCGATCTGGCGGACGACCGCGAGATCGTGCGAGATGAACAGATACGTGAGGCCCAGTTCGCGCTGCAGCGTGACGAGCAGGCTCAGGATCTGGTGCTGGATCGAGACGTCGAGCGCCGAGACGGGCTCGTCGAGGACGAGCAGCTCGGGCGAGACGGCGAGGGCGCGCGCGATCGCGACGCGCTGCCGCTGGCCGCCCGAGAGCTCGGCGGGGCGGCGCGTGAGCGCCGAGACGGGGAGCGCGACGAGATCGAGCAGCTCCGCCGCGCGGGCGCTGCGCGCGCGGCGGTCGCCGACGCCGAACGCGCGCAGCGGATCCGTGATGACCTGCTCGACGGACAGGCGCGGATTGAGCGTCGCGTACGGGTTCTGCTGCACGAGCTGCACGCGGCGTCGCAGGGCGCGCAGGCGCGCGCCGCGCACGGTCGTGACGTCGTCGCCGTCGAGCAGCACCGTGCCGGAGGTCGCTTCGGCGAGGCGCAGCGCGAGCCGCGCCGTCGTCGTCTTGCCCGAGCCGGACTCGCCCACGAGGGCGAGCGTCGTGCCGCCCGGGATCTGGAAGGAGACGCCGTCGACGGCGCGCTGCACGGCCTGCGCCGACCCCCGCGGCAGCGTGAACTCCTTGACGAGGTCGCGCACCTCCAGGACGGGCGCACCCGTGTCGAGTTCCGAGGAACGGACCGTGGACAGGAGGGATGCCGCTCCCCGCCGTGCACTGAGGCTCGGCGCCGCCGCGATGAGCCGGCGCGTGTACGGGTCCTGCGGGTCGCCGAGCACCTGGGCGGGCGTGCCGTGTTCGACGACGCGGCCGCGGTGCATGACGAGGACGCGGTCGGCGCGGTCCGCCGCGACGCCGAGGTCGTGCGTGATGAGCAGGATCGCCGTGTTGCGGTCGGCCTTGAGACGGTCGAGCTGGTCGAGGATCTGGCGCTGCACCGTGACGTCGAGGGCGCTCGTGGGCTCGTCGGCGATGAGCAGATCGGGGCGGCCGATGAGCGCCGTCGCGATGAGCACGCGCTGGCGCATGCCGCCCGAAAGCTCGTGCGGATACTGCCGCGCGCGGACGGCGGGGTCGGGGATGCCGGCCTCCGCGAGCGCCTCGACGGCGCGGTCCCACGCCGTGCGGCGATCGGCCAGCCCGTGGATCAGGAGCACCTCGGCGACCTGCGCGCCGATCCGCACGACGGGGTTGAGGCTCACGGTGGGATCCTGCGGCACGAGGCCGATCTGACGCCCGCGGATGCCCGAGAGCTCGTCGGCCGTCGCGGTCGCGAGGTCGAGCGCGCCGAGCGAAACGCGCCCGGACGGGATGCGCGCCGTCGCGGGGAGCAGGCGCGCGACGGCGTGCGCCGTCGTCGACTTGCCCGAGCCGGACTCGCCGACGATCGCGAGCGTCTCGCCGGGCGCGACCTGGAACGAGACCTCCTGCACGGCGGCGACGGGTCCGCGAGGCGTGAGGTAGAAGACCGAGAGGTCGTCGACCTCGAGGACGGGGGCGGTCATCGGCTGCTCCGATCGGTGTCGAGCGCGCGCGAGAGGCGGTTCGCGGCGAGCACTGTGAGGGCGATGACGATGCCGGGGAAGGTCGTGAGCCACCACGCGTAGCGCAGGTAGTCGCGACCCGCCGCGACGAGCGAGCCCCACTCGGCGAGCGGCGGCTGCGCGCCGTAGCCGAGGAAGCTCAGGGCCGAGACGGCCAGGATCGCTCCCCCGAGCTCGAGCACCGCGAGGACGAGCACGGGCCCCGCGGCGTTGGGCAGCACGTGGCGCGTGAGGACGCGCACAGTGCGGTTGCCCGAGGCGTACGCCGCCTCGACGTACGGTGCCGAGCGCACGCGGAGCACTTCGGCGCGCATGATCCGGGCGACGGATGCGACGCTCGCGGCGCCGACCGCGATCGCGACGTTGACCGTCCCGAAGCCGAGGGCCGTGATGATCGCGAGCGACAGCAGGAGTCCGGGGATCGCGAGCAGCACATCCGCGCCGCGCATGATGAGCTCGTCGACGCGTCCGCCCGTGAACCCCGCGATGAGGCCCAGCACGGCTCCGACGACGATGCCGACGCCCACCGCGATCGCGGCCGCCGAGAGGGTCAGTGCGGCGCCGTGCACGACGCGCGTGTAGAGGTCGCGCCCGATCTGGTCGGTGCCGAACCAGTGCTCCGCCGAGGGCGGCTGCAGCTTGTCGGCCGGCACGCCGAGGAAGGGATCGCCCGGCGCGAGCAGCCACGGCCAGAGCGCCGCGACCGCGACGAGCACGAGCCAGAGCGCCGAGAGCAGCACCGTGGGGCGGCGCAGCGGCTCGAGCACGCGGCGGGCTCGGGCGCGCGTACGATCGGCGACGGCATCCTCGAAGCGGTCCTGCGCCGTCTGTGCGAAGGGGTCGGCCGAGTGCGTCGACGTGTCAGGCAGGAGGGCGGTGGTCTCGCTCATCGGGTTCCTCCCGCGGGTTCGAGCACGCGCTCGTCTGTCTCGTCGGCGGGAGCGGCATCCGTCGACTGCGTACCGCGCGCCGATCGCCGGCGGGGTGCCGCGTTCAGCACGATGCGCGGATCCAGCAGCGGGTAGACGAGGTCGACGACGAGGTTGGCGATCACGAAGACCGTCGCGGCGAACAGCACGACGCCCTGCACGACGGGGATGTCCTGCTGCTGCACGGCGGCGGCCGTGACGCGGCCGACCCCGGGACGGGAGAAGACCGTCTCGGTCACGACCGTGCCCGAGAGCAGCTGGCCGATCACGAGGCCCGTCATCGTGATCGCGGGGAGGGCCGCGTTGCGCAGCGCGTGCCGCAGGTGCACGCGCGGGCGGCGCGCGCCCTTGGCCCACGCCGTGTCGATGTAGGGCTCGCGCAGCGTCGTGTCGAGGCTCTTCGTCAGCAGCTGGGCGATCGTCGCGCCGGTCGGCACCGCGAGGGTGATGGCGGGCAGCACGATCGCGAGCGGTCCCCCGTCGCCGACCGCCGGGAAGAGCGGGAGCGAGAACGAGAACCACTGGATGAGCAGCAGCCCGAGCCAGAACGAGGGGACCGCGACGCCGAGCGGCGGCAGCCCGATGAGGAAGTCCGAGAGCGTGCGGCTGCGCGTGTAGGTCGCGAAGAAGGCGATGCCCCCGCCGAAGATCACGGCGAGCGCGAAGCCGACGGCCGCGATCTGCAGCGTCGGCGGGATCGCCTCGCCGAGGATCTCGGTGACGGGACGACCCGTCACGATCGAGGTGCCGAGGTCGCCGCGCAGGACGTTCGCGAGCTGCGTGAAGTACTGCACGATGAGCGGCTGGTCGAGGCCGAACCGCGCGCGCAGGTCGGCGAGCTGCTCGGGCGAGATGTCGTTGGCGTCGCCGCCCGCGAGCAGCTGCACGGGGTCGGCGGGCAGCGCGTAGAGCACGAGGAACGAGACGGTGTAGGCAGCCCACAGCACCCCCACCGCCTGCAGCAGTCGCCTGCCGAGATATCGCGCCACGTGCGCCCCCTTCGCCTCCTGCTCTCTCGATCGAGAGCCGAGACGTCAGGCTTTCAGGCGGCGCGGGGGCGCGCGGGGGCGTGTGTCACCCGTGGTCATCCCCCGTCACGCGAGGTCACACGAGGGGACGGATGCCGTCAGTGCGGTGCGGCGAAGCGCGTGGTCAGCGCGCCGATGCCCTCGATCTCGCTCACGAGCACGTCGTCCGGACCGATGAAGCGCTGCGGCGTGCGGCGGTTGCCGATGCCCGACGGGGTGCCCGAGAAGATGATGTCGCCGGGCAGCAGGGGGCAGACGGCCGAAAGGCGCACGAGCAGCTCGGGCACGTCGTAGAGCATCATCGACGTGCGCGAGGACTGAACCTCCTCGCCCGACAGGCTGCACGCGATCGCGAGATCGTCGCGGTCGGCCAACTCGTCGGGGGTCACGAGCCACGGACCCGTCGGGCCGAACCCGGGGAACGACTTGCCGAGGCTGAACTGGGGCGCCGAGCCCTGCATCTGCGTGATGCGCTCCGAGAGGTCCTGGCCGATCGTGAGGCCCGCGACGTGGTCCCACGCGGTCTCGCGGTCGACCTTGTGCGCGTGACGGCCGATCACGACGACGAGCTCGACCTCCCAGTCGACGTTGCCCTCGGGCAGCTCGACGACGGCGTCGGGACCGACGATCGACGACGGGAACTTCGTGAACGTCACGGGCATCGAGTCCGGCGGGTAGCCGGCCTCCGCCGCGTGCTCGGCGTAGTTGAGCCCGATCGCGAACACCTGCCGCGGGCGTGGGACGGGGGCGCCGAGGTCGGACGGGTCGAAGGCGACGGCGGCATCGGGAGAGGCATCCGGAATCGTCCGCGCCCAGTCCGCGAACGCCGCCCAGTCCTCGAACAGAGCCTGGGGGTCGGGGCCGAAGCGGCCGTCCGAGGCCGTCGCGACGTCGACCGCGCCGCCCTCCGTGACGAGGACGGCGCGGCCGTCGAGGTTGGCGATCCTCACCAGTCGACCCGCTGCGGGGCGGGCTCGCCGTAGCGGTCCTCCCACGAGATGACGCGGTTGCGGAGCGTGCCGATGCCCGTGATCTCGGCCTCGATCTGGTCGCCCGGCTTGAGGTAGAAGTCGAACGGGTTCGGCTGGATCGCCGCGACGCCCGAGATCGTGCCGGTCGTGATGAGGTCGCCCGCGCTGTAGGTCTGGGGCGAGTGGTAGGCGACGAGGTGCGGGAACTTGATGCGCGTCTGGTTCGTGTTGCCCTGCTGGCGCACTTCGCCGTTGACGCGCAGCTGCATCGGCAGCTCGTGCATGTCGGGCACCTCGTCGCGCGTCACGATCCACGGGCCGATGGGGCAGAACGTGTCGATCGCCTTCGAGAACGAGAAGACGCCCGACTCCATCTCCTTGCGCTGGATGTCGCGCGCCGAGATGTCGTTGAAGACCGTGAAGCCCGCGATGTAGTCGTCCGCCTCGTCGGGGCCGAAGAACTTGCCCGACTTGCCGATGACGATCGCGAGCTCGAGCTCGTAGTCCATCTCTCGCGTGAGGTGATCCGGGTAGACGATGTCGTCGTCCGGCCCGATGATCGCGTCGACGTTCTGGAAGAACACGATGCCCTTGTGCACGGGGTGCGACCAGTTGACCGCCTCGAGCTCGTTGTGGTGGTCGGCGAAGTTGCCCGCCGTGTGGAAGAACTTCTTGGGGCGGATGGGCGCCTCGAGAGTGACGTCGGCGTACGCGAGGCGCTCGCCCGTCTCGCGGACGTCGCCGCCGCGCTCGAACCACTCGCGGGTCGAGGGCACGTCGAGTTCGATGACGACGCCCTCCTCGAGCTCGAGTCGGCCCACGCGGCCGCCGTCGAAGGTGATCAGTTTCATTTCAGGCTCCTACCATGTTGAATCCGCCGTCGGCGAGCATGTAGCCGCCGGTCAGATGGGCTGCTTCGTCGGTCGCGAGCCACAGGCACGCCCCCGCGACGAACTCGGGCGGCGGGATGACGCCCATGGGCGTCTGCGCGAGCAGCACCTCGCGGCGCCCGTTCTTCCAGTCCTCGCGGCCCAGGAGCCGCTCGGTCTCCATGAACCCGGGGGCGAAGGTGTTGACGCGCACGGCGGGGGCGAAGGCCTTGGCATAGGACTTCGTGATGCCGAGGATCGCGTACTTCGCCGCCGCGTACTGCGGCGCGCGTGCCGAGCCGCGCACGATGACGGTGGAGCCGACCTGCACGATCGAGCCGTGGCCCTGCTGCAGCATCCGCTCGCCGAACTCGTGCGTCATGAGCAGCGTGCCCTTGACGTCGATGTCGATGACGGCGTCGAGGGCCTCCTGCGTCAGCTCGTCCCAGTTCATCTGCTCGCTCGAGACGTCGCCGACGTTGTTGACGAGCACGTCGAGCGTGCCGAACGCAGCCCAGACCTCGTCGGCCATCCTCTTGATCTGGTCCCATGAGCCGATGTCGGCCTGCACGAGGATGCCGTCGCTGCCCGCTTCGCTGATGCGCTGCAGCGTCGCCTCGGCGCCCGCCTTCGATGAGCGGTAATGGATGGCGACCTTGGCGCCCTCCTGCGCGGCGCGGACGGCGATCTCGGCGCCGAAGCCCGTTCCCGCGCCCGTGACGAGCACGGTCTTGCCGGCGAACCGGGGGTAGATCTCTGACATGGTGGGTCCTTCCTCAGACGAGTGTGCGTCCGCCGTCGATGTACATCACGTGGCCCGTGATGAATCCGGCGTGACGCGACGACAGGAACAGTGCGGGGCCGGTGAGCTCGTCGGGCGTGCCGAGCCGGCCCGCGGGGACGAGGCTCTCGAGGTCCTTTCGCTTGCCGGGCTTGGCGAGCTCGCCCGCCGTGAGGGGCGTCTCGATGTAGCCGGGCGCGAGCGCGTTGACCGTGACCCCCGAGACCGCCCACTCGCGCGCCATGACGCGCAGCAGCTGGTTGATGCCGCCCTTCGATGCCGCGTACGGGCCGTGCGAGTGGTGCGCGAGCAGCCCCGAGACGCTCGACAGTGCGAGCACGCGGCCGTGGCCCTGCGCGACCATGTGGCGGCCCGCGGCCTGCGCGAGCCCGAAGAGCGACGAGAGGTTGACCTGCAGGATGTGGTCCCACTCGTCCTCGGTGAAGTCGAGGATGGGGCGCCGGTCGTTGATGCCGACGGCGTGCAGCAGCACGTCGAGTCCGCCGAGCCGCTCGACGACCTGGGCGACGACCTCGGCACCCGCGCCGTGCTCGGTGAGGTCGGCGCGGATGAGCTCATGGCGGGCGCCCAGGGCCGACAGCTCGGCGCCGATCGCGTCGAGCGCGCGCTGGTCGCGGTCGACGACGGCGACGGATGCTCCGGCCTCCGCATAGGCGAGGGCGCACGCGCCGCCGATGCCGCCGGCGCCCGCGACGAGCACGCGTGCTCCCGTGAGTCCGAGCCAGTCGGCGCTCGTGCGGTGAAGGGTGTCTGCCATGACACTTCTCTCGAGTCAGTTCATTGGATGAAAGCTAGTTTCGTCTATTGAATGTATGCTGATCCCAGCGATTCGTCAAATGAAGGAGTCCGATGGCCGCCCGCATCCCTGCGCTCACCCCCGACGCGCTCTCGGTCGCCCAGTTCGACCTGTACGACGCCATCGCGGGCGGACCCCGCGCACAGGGGCCGCAGCACTTCGCCCTCACTCGCCCCGACGGCTCGCTGCGCGGCCCCTTCAACGCGTTCCTGCTCGCGCCCGAGCTGGGCGGCGCACTCCAGGACGTGGGCGCGGCCCTGCGCTATCGCGGCTCGCTGAGCGACCGGGCGCGCGAGATCGCGATCCTGCTCGTCGCGGCGCGCTGGGACAGCGCCTTCGAGCGCGAGGCGCATGAAGCCGTCGGCGCCGCCGCGGGCCTCAGCGAGGACGAGCTCGCGGCGCTGCGCGCGGGTGAGGTCGCGGGATTCACGGGCGAAGAGGGTCTCGTCGCCCGCGTGACGGCCGCGCTGCTCGACGGCGACCTCGACGACGGACTGTGGGACGCGGCATCCGTCGCCCTCGGCCCCGAGGTGATCTTCGAGCTCACGACGCTCGTCGGCTACTACGCGACCCTCGCGCTGCAGCTGCGCGTCTTCCGGGTCGCGCCGTGAGATTGCACGGCTCCACAGCGGAAGATACGGTTTCACACGATGAAAGCTGACGAGCCCGACACCGAGGCGGCCGAGAAGACGCCGAGCCGCTATCGCATCGAGGCGCTCGCGAAGGGACTCGACGTCCTGCGGCTCTTCGACGAGTCCGTGACCTCGCTCAAGCTGCGCGAGATCAGCGAGCGCACCGGCATCCCGATGCCGACGGCGTTCCGCGTCGTCGCGACCCTCGAAGAGGGCGGGTACCTCGAGCGGCTGCCCGACGGCGGCATCCGCCCCGGCGTCGCCGTCCTGCTGCTCGGGTCGGCCGCGCTGCGCGGATCGAGCCTCGTGCAGCTCAGCGAACAGCCTCTGCGGCACCTCGCCGAGCGGTCCGGCGAGACGGTCAACCTCGGCGTCCTCGTCGGCGACCAGGTGCTCTACCTCGCGCGCCTGCGCAACTCCGACCTCGTGACCGCCAACATCCAGGTCGGGTCGACGCTGCCCGCCGCGTACACGTCGATGGGCAAGCTGCTGCTGGCCTATCTGAGCGACGCGGAGCTCGCGGCGACCCTTGCGACGCATGATTTCGGAGCGGATGCCGGCCCCAACGCCGCCCGCTCGCTCGACGAGCTGCGCGAAAGGCTCGCCGTCATCCGCGAACAGGGCTACTCGCTCCAGGACCAGGAGGTCGCGGCGGGCCTGCGGTCGGTGTCGGTGCCCGTGTTCGGGCGCGAGACGAAGCCCGCCGCCGCGATCAACATCGCCGTCTCGACGCAGCGGCACGACCTCGCGTCGCTGCGCGGGCCGATCCTCGATCGCCTGCGCGCGACGGCCGACGACATCTCGCGGCGGCTCCGCGCCGCCTGACGCCACCCCCCTACGCGCGGGCGACGGCATCGGTCAGGAGCTCCAGTGTGAGCTCCGCGGCCGGGTGTCCGATCTCGTTGAGATAGCCGTGCATGGCCTCGCGCGCCCTCAACACCCGCACATCGACGCTCGAGGATGCGAGTTCGGCGGCGAAGGCTTCACCGGAGGCGCGCAGACTGTCGAGCTCGGCGTTGACCATGAGCACCGGCGGGAGCCCCGCGAGGTCGCGGCCGCCGGGGAATGCGTACCCGGAGGGGTCGTCCTCGGCATCGGGCAGGTAGTTGCGGTTGATCGCGTCCCGCGTCTCGGACGTGAAGATCCGGGACAGGGGAACATCCTCGAGCAGTCGAGCCAGCTCGGCGTTCGGCTGCAGGATCCCGTCGTGCAGCGAGGGGTAGACCAGTGCCAGCAGCACCGGCGCCGTCGTCCCGCGATCGCGGAGGCGCAGCGCCGCACCGGACGAGAGGTTCCCCCCGGCGCTCGCCCCGCCGAGCGCCACCCGCCCGGGGTCGGCGCCGTACCGGTCGGCGTTGTCGACGGCCCAGTCGAACGCGGCGACGATCTGCAGCGATGCGACGGGGAATCGCGCCCGCGGGCCCGCGCTCGCCGCCTCGGCGCGGAGCTGCTCCGGCGAAGGGAAGCCCTCGGCCTGGTCGGGCGGCGGACCGAGCGACTCGAGCGCGTCCAGCGGCGCGAGCGTGTAGTCCACCGACACGACGGTGATGCCTGCGGCGCTCAGCCTCTGACCCACCTGGTCGGCTTCGGGCATGTCGAGCGTGCCGAACATGAACGCGCCGCCGTGCAGCCAGACGAGCATCGAGCCGTTCGGCTCGGCCGCCGGATACACGCGCACGCGGAAGTCGTGGCCTCCGCCCGCCAGGGCGACATCGTGAGTCTGCGTCATTCGTCTCTTCCTCTCATCGGGTGTGGATGCCGGAGCCGAGGTTCTCGTCGGCACGACCGGGGAGCCGGAGCACGGCCTCGGCACCCTCGGGCACCGTGACCTCGACTCGGAGGTCGGCCCCGTCGAGGTCCCAGCGGACGGCGGCCGCACCGTGCGGCGTCTCGAGGCTCGCCTCGGCCCACGTGAGTCCGCCGCCGGGCTGCGGTGCCACGAGGATGCGGCGGTAGCCCGGTTCGAGCGGCGCGAGCCCCGCGACCGAGCGGTGCATCCAGTCCGCGACGGCGCCGAAGGCGTAGTGGTTGAACGACGTCATCTCGCCCGGATTGACGCTGCCGTCGGGCAGCAGCGAGTCCCAGCGCTCCCAGATCGTCGTCGCGCCCATCGTGACGGGGTACAGCCACGACGGGATCTCGCGCTGCAGCAGCAGGGCGTACGCGTCGCCGAGGTGGCCCGTCGACGTCAGCGCGTCGAGGATGAACGGCGTGCCCGCGAACCCCGTGCTGATGCGGTGTCCCGACGCGCGGACGAGCTCCGCGAGGCGAGTGCCCGCGCGCGAGAGGTCGGCCTCGTCGAGGATGCCGAAGACGATCGCGAGCGCATAGGCCGTCGTGCTGTCGCTCTCGATGCGGCCGTCGCGCACATACCGCACGCGGAAGCCCGCTCCGATGCGGTCGCGCAGCACACGGAACTCGGCGGCATCGGACTCCTCCCCGAGCACCTCAGCGGCCTCGGCCATGAACGCCGCGGTGCGGTAGGCGCTCGCGGTGGCGACGACGGCGGCCGGCGCCTTCGACTTGCCGGGGTCGTCGGCGGGCGCGTCGGGGTCGAGCCAGTCGCCGAACTGGAAGCCCGTGTCCCACGCGCCGTCGTGGGCGAGGACGTCGGCGACGCTGCGCAGGTGCGCCGTCATGAGCGGGTACGCGTTGCGAAGCGTCTGCTCGTCTCCGTAGGCGGTCCACAGCGCCCACGGCACCCAGACCGCGGCATCGCCCCACACCGCGGTCGCGCCCGGCTCGGGGAAGCCCGTCTCAAGGTGCTTCATGACGTTCGGCACCACGACGGGCACGGTCTGCTCGGGCGTCGCCCGGCGCTCGAGCTCGGCGTCGACGAGCCAGTCCGCGAGGAAGGACTCGACGTCGCCGAGGAACGCCGCCGTCGGCGCGAAGACGGCGAGGTCCCCCGTCCAGCCGAGCCGCTCGTCGCGCTGCGGGCAGTCCGTCGGCACGCTCAGGAAGTTGCCCTTCATGCCCCACACCACGTTGCTGTGCAGCTGGTTCAGCAGGGGGTCGGAGCACGCGAACGTGCCGGTGGCCGGCATGTCGGAGCCGACGACGATCGCCGTGAGCGCCCCGGGGTCGAGCTCGCCGGGCCAGCCCGTGACCTCGGCGTACTGGAAGCCGTGGAAGGTGAGCGTCGGCTCGAACACGTCGTCGCCGCCGCTCAGGATGAAGCGGTCGGTCGCCTCGGCGCGGCGCAGCGGGCGCGTGCCGAGCTCGTCGCCCTCGAGCACTTCGGCATGGCGCAGGACGATCTCGGTGCCGGCCGGCCCCGACACCCGCACGCGGACGAAGCCCACGAGGTTCTGGCCGAAGTCGACGAGCGTCTTGCCCGACGGCGAGGTCCAGACGCGCTCGGCGGCGCGTTCGCCCAGCCGGCGGACGGGCGGCGATGTGCGGGAGACGAGGGCGCTCGCGTCGAAATCGACCGCGCTGACGGCATCCCATGCGGAGTCATCGAATCCCGGATGCCGCCACGCGGTGTCGCCGAGACGCGCGTCGATCGTCTCGCCGTTGTAGAGGTCGTCCGCGAGGACCTCGCCCGTCCCCGCGCGCCATACCTCGTCGGTCACGACGCGCTGCACGTGGCCGTCGGCGAAGCGGATCTCGAGCTCGGCGTACCCGGCGCGCTCGTCGCCGTAGACCGCGCGCTGCCCCGTGAAGCCGAGCCAGCCGCGGTACCAGCCGTTTCCGAGCCGCAGTGCGAGGACCGTCTGCTCCGCGACCGCGAGCGTGACGTCGTGCTCGATCAGGCGCACGCGCCATTCGTAGCTCGTCCACCCCGGCGCGAGCAGCTCGTCGGAGGAGGGGATGCCGTTGACCCACGCCTCGACGACGCCCAGCGCCGACGTGCGCAGGGTCGCGTTCACGACGTCGCCATGGCCCCCCTCGAGCGCGAACTCGCGCCGCAGGAGAGGCGCGGCCTCGGTCGGGTGCTGGGGTGCGATGAACCGGGCGGCTGAGGGCGTCTCGCCCATGGTGTGGACTCCTGAAGATTCGAGGGATGGAACGGCGACTCAGGCTGTGACGCGCCGGGCGAAGCCGATCGCACGGTCGAAGAGGGGTGCGGTATCGCTCACGCCTCGCCAGAAGTGCCCGCCGCCTGCGACCGCGTGGAACTCGACGTCGGCTCCGGCGTGTCGCAAGGCCGCCGCGAGCGCCTCGCTCTGGGAGAGCGGGACGAGATCGTCGGCGGTGCCGTGCGAGATGTGGAAGGGCGGGGCCTCCGCGTGCACCTGATGCACGGGGCTCGCGGCACGCGCGGTTTCGGGATGCTGCGCCGCCGTCCCCCCGATCCAGCGGGCCTCGCGGGTCCGGTCGGGCGGATCCCCCATGTCGTGGTCGGCCATCGTGAAGAGGTCGGCCGGACCGAACCAGTCCACGACCCCGCGCACGTCATCCCGCCGGAGCCCCGCGAGCGCGGCGAGGGTCGCGCCGGCCGACACTCCCCACAAGACGAGCCGCGAGGCATCCGCCCCGTACTCGGCGGCGTGGTCTCGCAGCCACGCGAGCGCGGCATCCACGTCCTCCAGCTGTGCGGGGAAGCGCGCCTCTCCGCTGAGCCGGTACTCGACCGACGCGATCGCGAAGCCGGCGGCGACGATGCGGTCGAACGAGTCCGCAGCGCCGATGCCGGGCGTGAAGACCTTGCGGCTGCCGCGCAGCCACCCCCCGCCGTGCAGGAACACGATGAGGGGTGCGCCGGCGGCGTCGGGGGTGCGCAGGTCGAGCGACAGCGGCCGGAACCCTTCCGGCTGCGCGAAGTCGACCTCGAGGAGCGAGGGCACGAGCAGGGTCAGTCGCGGAACTGGAACTCGGGCATGAACTGCGTCCAGTACTTCTCGCCCGCCGCGCGCATCGTGGGGTAGTCGGGCACGGCGACACCCCGCGGCTCGGTGAGGTCGGTCTTCTGACCCATCGCGTGGAAGAAGCGCTCGAAGCCCGCGGTGCCCACGCCGAACACCTTCGTCGTGTTGTGGATCTGGAACGCGTGCACGACGTTCGCGGGGATGAACGCGAAGTCGCCCGTCGTCAGCGTGGTCCTGCTGTGATAGTCGGCCTCGTCATCCATCCAGATGCTGATCTCGCCGTCCACGACGTAGAAGATCTCGTGCGTCTTGAAGTGCTTGTGAGCCGGGATGCGGTCGCCCTTCGGCCCGACCATCGTGAACGCCCCGTACTGATCGTCGGTCTCGTCGGCCGACAGCAGGATCGTGAACAGCTGGTCGAAGACGAGGGACTTCTCCCCCTCGCCGTTGCCGAGCACGAAGGGCTTCGGAGCCGCGGGAAGGATGCCGGCGAAGGGGACCTTGTCGGGGTCGTCAGCGGGGAAAACTGTCATGTCTACCTCCATGTAGGACACTTCTGCCGTTAGGCAGAGGGAATCATCGGGTCGTTCCGTGGGCGATTCCTCGTGCACCAGTCTTCGGTCCGGGGGCGGGGAAATGAAGTTCGAGATCCCTACCCTTCGTTAGCCGCAGGCTAAGATCGGCGCATGGATGTGCCGATCCACGTCATCCGGTATTTCTGCGTGCTCGCCGAGGAGCTCCACTTCGGCAGGGCCGCCGAGCGCCTGAGCATCACGCCCCCGTCTCTCAGCCAGCAGATCAGCCGGCTCGAGCAGCAGCTCGACGTCAAGCTGTTCGACCGCAGCCCCCGCAAGGTCGAGCTCACGGGCTACGGCCGCGACCTGCTGCCGCTCGCCCGGCGGGTGCAGGACGACCACGACCAGATCCTCGCGTGGGCGCGCGCCGTGCGCCGCGATCAGCGCACGCCGCTGCTGCGCGTCGGGGTCGTCGCGGCGGGTGCCGGAGCGCTCACGACCGCCGCGATCGCGGCGACGATGCAGGCGATCCCGCAGGCGCGCATCGAGATGCGACGGCTGGGGTTCTTCGACGTCGCCGCCGAGCTCGAGGCGGGGCGGGTGGATGTCGTGTTCGCGCCGTCGCCGATGGTGCTCCCGCCGCGCATCCGCGTCGAGCCGCTGTGGCGCGAGCCGCGCGTGCTCGTCGTGCCCGGCGGCCACGCGCTCGCGGACCGCGAGTCGGTCACGATCCTCGAGACGAACGGCGAGGTCTTCGTCGCCGTGGCGGGCGGAGTGCCCGAGGTCGTGGACTGGTGGATCGTCGACCCCCGCCCCGACGGCACGCGGCCCCGGCGCGGGCCCACGGCCGACAGCGTGGACGGGCTCTTCGAGCTCGTCGCGGCCGGAGCCGGGGTCAACATCGCGGGGCAGTCCGCGTCGCGCCAGTACCGCCGCGACGAGCTGGCCTTCGTGCCGATCACCGACATCGAGCCCGCGACGATCGTGCTGTGCAGCCTCAGCGACTCGCCCAATCCGATGGTCAAGACGTTCCGCGAGACGGCGGAAGAGCTGTCGCCGCTCGTCGACGCGACGCTGCACTGACCCGCGGGCGGACTCAGGCAGCCGCCGCCTTCGCCTCGGCCCGCAGTCTCTGCCAGACCTCGCGCCGGCGGGCCTGCTCGTCGGGGTCCGGCACGGGCGAGGCTGCCATGAGCACGCGCGTGTAGTCGCTCTGCGGATTGCGGATGACGTCGGCCGTCGGCCCCTGCTCCATGACCTTGCCCCGGTAGAGCACGACGACGCGCTGCGCGAGGAACTCGACGACGGCCATGTCGTGCGCGATGAAGAGATAGCCGAGGTCGGCGCCTGTGCGCAGCTCGGCGAGCAGATTCAGCACCTGCGCCTGCGTCGAGAGGTCGAGAGCGCTCACCGCCTCGTCGCACACGACGAGCCGAGGATCCGTCACGAGGGCGCGCGCGATCGCGATGCGCTGCCGCTGACCGCCCGAGAACTGCCGCGGATACCGGTCGTACGAGCCGGCGGGCAGCCCGACGGCGGCGAGCACGTCGTTCGCGCGGCGCTTCCGCTCGTCGCCGGCGACGCCCGCGACGCGCAGCGGTTCGGTGAGCGCGTCGCCGATCACGCGGCGCGGATTGAGCGACGAGAACGGGTCCTGGAACACGGCCCGCAGGTCGCCCTGCAGCGCGCGCCGCTCGGCGACGCTCGCGCGCGTGATGTCTCGTCCGTCGAAGAGGATCTGCCCCTCCGACACGGCCTGCAGACCCAGGATCGCGCGCCCGATCGTCGTCTTGCCCGAGCCGGATTCGCCCACCAGGCCCAGGGTCTCGCCGCGGGCGATTGTGAACGAGACGTCGTCGACGGCCGCGGGGCCCTTCTTGCCGTAGCGGACGACGAGATTGCGTACCTCGAGGAGCGGGGTCTCGGTCGTCGGGCGCCCGGACGTCTCTGCCGTCGTCATCGCACTCCTCCTGTCTTCACGGGCAGCCGCCATTCGTCCTGGCGCCCCTGCACCTCGTCGCGGCGCACGCACCGTACGCCACCCTCGCCTTCGGCCCGCGGTTCGAGCGGCACCGTGACGAGGCATTCGTCCCGCGCGAAGCGGCAGCGCTCGGCGAAGCGGCATCCACTCGTCCAGGAGCCCGGCAGCGGGACCTGCCCCGGGATCGACGCGAGCCGCGTCGTGCCCTCGAGATCGAGGATCGCGTGCGGATCGGCCGCGAGCAGCGCCATCGTGTACGGGTGCTCGGGCCGCAGGAGGACATCGCGCACCGAGCCGGTCTCGACGATCTCGCCCGCGTACATGACCGACACGTCGTCGCAGATGTCGGCGACGACGCCGAGGTCGTGGGTCACGATGATGATCGACATCCCGCGCTCCGCGACGAGCCCGCGCAGCAGCGCGAGGATCTCCGCCTGGATCGTGACGTCGAGGGCCGTCGTGGGCTCGTCGGCGACGAGCAGGCTCGGCGTGCCGCTCAGCGCGAGGGCGATCGCGACGCGCTGCGCCATGCCGCCCGAGATCTGGTGCGGGTAGCTCTTGAGCACGCGCGGCGGGTCGATGATCCCGACGTCGGTGAGCAGCTGCGTCGCGATGCGCTTCGCCTCCGCACGGCCCACGCCACGCAGGCGCCGGATCGCGGCGGCGAGCTGCGCGCCGACCGTGAACATCGGGTCGAGTGCGCGCGTCGGCTCCTGCGAGATGAACGCGATCTCGTGGCCGCGCACGCGCTGGAGCGTCTTCTCCGCCGATCCGGCGAGGTCGGCGCCGCGCCATCCGATGCGCCCCGACCGCACCGAGAGTCCGGGTGCGAGCAGCCCCAGAAGCGCGTACGACGTGACGCTCTTACCGCAGCCCGACTCGCCCACGAGCCCCATGACGGTGCCGGGGCGCACGCGCAGCGAGACGCCGGTCACGAGCGCGGGGCCCCCGTCGACGCCGATCACGAGGTCCTCGACGACGAGCCCCTGCCCGTCGCCCTGGAGCCGCTCGTGGGTCGTCGAGGCGCCGGGCAGAGCCGGGCCCGACGTCGGCCCGTCCACACCGTCGGCGGGCAGTCCGCTCAGGGCGATGACGTCGACGGGTGCCTCGGCGGCGCGCAGCGGGTCTGCGTTGGAGCCGGGGTACGAGGCATCCCCGATCATGTCGAGGGACTCCGGCGCCGGGTCGTCGATCCGCCCCGCGATCGGGAGGTCGTCGGCGACGGCGGATGCCGCGAGCTCGGTCGCCGCGACGGGTCGCTTGCGGCGGCGCAGGGCGACGAGCGGCGGCGGCACCGCCGTGCCGCCCGCGAGCACGTCGGCGAGCGAGTTGGCGGCGATGAGCGTGAGCGCGAGGATGCCGCCGGTCGGCACCATCATCCACGGCTGCTGGAAGATGAAGCGCGACGCCGTCTGGATCATGCCGCCCCACGTCGGCTCGGGCGGCTGCGGGCCGAGCCCGATGAACGCGAGGGCCGCCTGCATCCCGATGCCGACTCCGAAGAGCAGCACGAACTGCACGATGACGGTCGTCGACATGTTCGGCAGGACGTGACGGATGCTGGCCGCCATCGGCCGCACGCCGTCGATCGCGGCGGCCTCGACGTAGAGCTGCGTGTGCAGCGACTTGGCCTGCCCGAAGAAGATCTTGTACATCGCGCCGAACAGCAGGAGGCCGAACGCCGCCATGACGAGCGGCATGTTGGTGCCGACTGCCGCGATGAAGGCCAGGATGATGACGGTTCCCGGAAGCGACAGGACGATCTCGCTGACCTGGTTCATCGCGCCTTCGCCGCGGCGGCTCCGTGAGGCCCACAGCGTGATCGGGATCGTCACGAGCACCGCGACGATGGGCACGACGAGTCCGATGAAGATCGTGGGGGCGGCGGCCGTGACGAGGCGGGACAGGATGTCGCGGCCGAGCTCATCGGTGCCGAGGAGGTGTGCGAGCGAGGGTCCCTGCAGCACGACCGAGAGGTCCTGCTCGAGCGGGCCGTAGCGCAGCCAGAGCGGCGACGTGAGTGACGCGAGCACGAGGCCCACGAGCCAGATGATCGAGATGACGGCGGCCGGCGAGCGCAGGACGCGCAGGCGCAGCTTCCGCTCGGACCGGCGGGGGCGGACGATCGAGGTCGTCGAGACGGTCATGAGGCACGCAGCTTCGGGTCGAGGGTCCGGTTGAGCAGTTCCAGGGCGACGTTCACGATCACGACGACGAGGGTCGCGACGAGCACGAGCGCCTGCACGAACGGCAGGTCCGCCGAGCCGACGGCGCTCTGCATGGCCTGGCCGATGCCGGGCAGGGCGAACAGCACCTCGATGACGACCGAGCCGCTGAACAGGACGATGAACATGACGGCGACGCTCGCGAGGATCGGCAGGCTCGCTCCGCGCAGCGCATGCACGTAGATGATGCGGTTCGTCGGGGTGCCGACGGCACGGAGGGTGCGGATGTGCTCCTGCGCGAGCGACTCGGACATCGAGGCCCGCGTCTGCCGCGCGATGCCGGCAGCGGAGGTGATGGCGATCGTGAGCACGGGCAGCACGAGCGAGCGGGCCCACGCGGCCGGATCCGTCGCGAACGGCACGAAGCCCGTCGCGGGCAGGAGCCGCAGCTGGACGGCGAAGACGTAGACGAGGAGGACTCCGACCCAGAAGGCAGGGACGGAGAGGAGGATGCCGGAGGTCGCGGTGATGGTCCTGTCCACCGCGCCGCGGCGAACGGCCGCGACGACGCCCATGACGATGCCGATGAGCGCTGCCACGAGGGTCCCGAACACGGCGAGGGCGGCGGTCACGGGGAGGCGCTTGGCGATGTCGGCGCCGATGGGGCGCCCGTCGATGAGCGATGTGCCGAGGTTGCCCTGCAGCACCTGACCGACCCACGCGAAGTACTGCTGGAGCCACGGCTCGTACCAGCCGATCGACTCGTTGTACGCGACGACCTCTTCCGGCGTGGCCGACTGCCCGAGGGCGACTCCGCCGGGCGTCGAGCCCGACAGGTGGACGAGCACGAAGGCGATGAACGATGCGATGAGCAGCGTCACGATCCCCCAGGCGACCCGCTTCAGGATGAAGATGAGCATCAGAACTCTCCCTGACGGGCGGCGCCGGCGACGCGGGGTCGCCGGCACCGCCGTCGGATCAGGATGCGGGCTGGATGGAGGAGAGGATCGGGAAGGCCTCGGCGCCCGGGAACGTGGGCTCGGCGACCTTCGCGGTGTTGTAGGCCCACGGAGCGAGCTGTTCGAAGAGCGGGATGAGCCACCCCGAGTCGACGATCGCGCGGTTGAGATCCTTGAGCGCCGCGGCCTGCGCCTCTTCGTCGCCCGTCGCTGCGCCGTAGGCGCCGGCGGCTGCCTGGATGTCGGGGTTCTCCGCGCCGTGGAAGTTCGCGAAGCCGAACAGCACGCCGAAGACGTTGCCGAGCGGGTTCGTCCACGTCAGCGGGATCGGTCCGCCGAGCGGCTCGGTCTGCACGACGGCGAAGATCTCTTCCGTCGAGGCGGCGTTCTTCAGCGTCATGTTCACGCCGATCGCCTCCCAGTACGGCTGGAGCGCCTCGAGGTCGCGCTGACTTGCCGGCGAGATCGTGAAGTCGAAGTCGAAGCCGTCGGGGTACCCGGCCTCGGCCAGCAGGTCCTTCGCGGCATCCGGGTCGTACGCGTACTCCTCGTCGAGCTCGGGCAGGTACCCCGGGTTGTCGGCGGGCAGCGCGTTCGCGGTGGGCAGCTCGCCCGGGTGGATCGCGTTGACGTAGGCCTCACGGTCGATGGCCATCGAGAGCGCCTGGTAGACGCGCGGGTCGCCCCACTGCGGACCGAGGGCGCCCGTCTTGTCGAAGGCGATGATGTTCTGGACGGTGCCGCCGTTCGCGACGAGCCCCACGCCGGCCGACTCGACCTGGGCCTGCGTGTCGGAGGTGATGTTGGCCATGTCGACCTCGCCCGAGATCACGCCGTTGACGCGCGCCTGAGGGTCGAGGATCGGGCGGAACTCGTACGAGTCGAAGGGGTAGTCCGCCGCGGCGTCGTTGTCGTCCTTCTTGACGAGCAGGTACGAGTTGCCCTTGACGGTGGCCTCCTCGTCGACCATGAGCGGTCCCGAGCCGTCGGGCGTCGTGTCGAGCGTGGAGCGGTCGGCGGCGCCGGTCGGGCCGACGATCGCGCCGGCGGGGAGCACGAGGTTCGCCTCGAAGCCGGGCTTCGGCGTCGCGAACGTGAGGGTGACGGTGTCGTCGTCGACGACTGTCACGTCCGAGATCTCGTTCTCCCCGCCGGTGGCGAAGCCGCTGTAGGCGGACAGGTCGGGGTTGCCTCGGGCGTCCAGGTTCTCCTTGACGAGATCGGCGCTCAGCGCCGTGCCGTCGTCGAAGGTCGCGGTCGTGTCGAGGTCGAGGGTCAGCTGCGTGTTGTCCTCGTTGTACTCGAACGACGTGACGAGGTCGGGCACGACCTGACCGTTCTCGTCGAGCAGGAAGAGCGAGTCGTAGATCCCCTCGAAGAAGAAGCGCTGTCCGCTGCCGTAGCGGACGGGGTCGTAGCCGAGCGCGGCCTGGTCGGAGTCGAGGCCGATGACGAGCTTCGATGTGTCGGATGCACCGCCGCTCTCGCTCGAGCCGCCCGAGCCGGTGCATCCGGCGAGGGCGAGGGCGGATACGGCGACGGCCGCAATGACGGCGGCGCCACGTGCTGTGGTGAGTCGGGACATCCTGATCTCCTGTGATCGGTGTTGCTGCTGCGGACTTCGGTGTCGACGATCGCAGTTCGGGGATGCGATCTTTCGGTCCAGAGTGACGATCCGGGGCCCGTTTGGCCATTCGGATTCCCTCTGTGCTTCGTTAGCCGCGGCCTAACGCGGCCTCGGATTCTTGCTGCGTTCAGTGAAACACGCTTTCGTAGAATGAACAAGTGAGGCATGATGGACGAGAGTTCAGAGAGGACCACTCATGCCCGCAGCATCCTTCCCCGCCGACTTCCTCTGGGGCGTCGCGACCGCCGGCCACCAGAACGAGGGCGACAACGTCACGAGCGACACCTGGTTCCTCGAGAACGTGCAGCCGACCGTCTTCCGCGAGCGCTCCGGCAAGGCGACGAACGGGTGGGAGCTGTGGGAGTCCGACCTCGACCTCGTCGCGGGCCTGAACCTCACGGCCTACCGCTTCTCGGTCGAGTGGGCGCGCATCGAGCCCGCGGAGGGCTCGTTCGACGAAGCGGCGCTCGATCACTACGAGGCGATCGTCGACGGATGCCGCGCCCGCGGCCTCGCGCCGATCGTGACGTTCAACCACTTCACGTCGCCGCACTGGTTCGCGCAGCGCGGCGCGTGGCTCGACCCCGAGGCGCCGGCGCTGTTCGCCCGCTACTGCGGCGTCGTCATGGACCGGTTCGGCGACCGCATCGCATTCGCCCTGACCTTCAACGAGCCCGATCTCCCCGAGATGCTGACGTGGGCGGGCCTTCCGCCGTTCGTCGCCGAACTCGAACGCGCGACGCTCACCGCCGCGTCGGAAGCCGCCGGTGTCGAGCGCTACCGCGCCGGCAACGTCATGCTGCGCGAGGACTTCGCCGGGATGCGGGCGGGCATGACGGCCGCCCACCTCGCCGCGAAGGACGCGATCAAGGCGCGTCGCGCCGACCTGCCCGTGGGGCTGTCGCTCGCGATGTGCGACGACGTCGCGGCGCCCGGCGGCGAGGAGATCGTGGCGCGCAAGCGCGCCGAGGTCTACGACTACTGGCTGCGCCTCGCCGCGGACGACGACTTCGTCGGCGTGCAGAACTACGAGCGCCTGCACTACGGTCCCGACGGGCTGCTTCCCGCAGAAGAGGGTGCCGTACTCAACGGCATGGGCACGACGGTCGACCCCGATTCGCTGCGCGGCGCCGTCGTCTACGCGCACGAGGTCAGCGGCGTGCCCGTGCTCGTGAGCGAGCACGGTGTCAGCACGCCGGAAGACGACATCCGCGCCGCCTTCATCGAGCCGTCCCTCGAAGGCCTCGCGCAGGCGATCGCCGACGGCGTGCCCGTGCTCGGGTACTGCCACTGGACGCTCATGGACAACTTCGAGTGGATCTTCGGCTACGGGCCGCAGCTCGGACTGCACTCGGTCGACCGCGAGACCTTCGAGCGCACGGCGAAGCCCAGCGCGGGCGTCTACGCCGACCTCGTCGCCGGCATCCGCAGCGGCGGGGAGGGCAGCCGCTGAGGGGTCGAGCACACCCGCTCGCGCCGCGTCAACCCTGAATCGCGCGTCCTCCCGTCGGCGTAGCCTGCCCTTCCCGGATGGGTTGGAGAAACGCGCATGGACCCCAAGACGAGCGAGCGCTCCGACGTGAAAGAGGAGACGGCGCCCGCGCCGGACGATCCCCGCAAGCCTGATGAGCTGAGCGATCTGCACAAGCGGTCGTGGGGCTACATCGTCAAGAAGACGTTCCGCGAGTTCGGCGAGGACGAGGCGACCGACCTCGCGGCGGCGCTCACGTACTACGCCGTCCTCGCGGTGTTCCCCGCACTGCTGGCCGTCGTCTCGATCGTCGGGCTGTTCGGCGACCCGCAGCAGACGACCGACATGCTGCTCGGCATCCTGAGCGGGCTGCTGTCGGACCAGACGATCGACGTCATCCGGGAGCCGCTCACGGGCCTCGCGCAGTCGCCGTCGGCGGGACTCACCTTCGCCGTCGGAGTCATCGGCGCCGTGTGGTCGGCCTCCGGGTACGTCGTCGCGTTCTCGCGCGCGATGAACCGCATCTACGAGACCGACGAGGGCCGCCCGTTCTGGAAGCTGCGGCCCGTCATGCTCGGCATCACCGTCGTCGGCCTCATCGCCGCCGTGATCGCGGCCGTCCTGGTGACGGCATCCGGTCCCGTCGCACGCGAGATCGCGCAGGCGATGGGACTGCCCGAAGAGGCCGTCGTCGTGTGGGACATCGCGAAGTGGCTGCTCATCGCGGTGCTCGCGGTCGTGATCGTCGCCGTCCTCTACTACGCGACGCCCAACGTGAAGCAACCGAAGTTCCGCTGGATAAGCGTCGGCGCGCTCGTCGCCCTCGCGACGTGGGCGCTCGCGAGCCTGGCCTTCGGGTTCTACGTGGTGAACTTCGCGAGCTACAACCGCACGTACGGCGCGATCGGCAGCGTCATCGTGTTCCTCCTGTGGCTCTGGATCTCGAACCTCGCGCTGCTCTTCGGCGCCGAGCTCGACGCCGAACTCGAGCGCGGCCGTCAGCTGCAGGCCGGGATCAAGGCCGAGGAGACGATCCAGCTGCCGCCGCGCGACTCGCGGCAGAGCGACAAGAAGCAGCGAAAGAGGGAGGAGGACGTCGAAGAGGGGCGTGCGCTGCGGGAGTCGAGCGGGAAGGATGCCGAGAGCCCGCGCGATCTCGACGCCAAGGAGCGCGAGACGAGCAGCCGAGACGGCTAGAGCGACTCGGCGATCGCCTTGATCGCGGCGAGGCGGCGGTCCCACTCGACGCCGATCGCGTCGAGCCGCCGGGCTGTCGCGCTCAGCTGCGCGCCGACGACCCGATAGCGCACTTCCCGTCCGGCGCGGAAGGACTCGACGACGCCGACCTCCTCGAGGACGGTGAGGTGGCGGGCGATCGCCTGCCGACTGACGGGCAGACGCCCGGCGAGGGCGGACGCCGAGGCGTCCCCCTCGCCGAGCGCCGCGAGGATGCTCCAGCGGGTCTCGTCTGCGAGAGCCGCGAACACGGGAACCAGCGCCTCGGTCGTCATGAACCGCCCTCGAGCAGCGCGACGAGCTTGTCGAGCTCGCCGTCCCAGCCCTCGCGGTGCGATTCGAGGTTGGCGGTGGGGTCGGACGTGTTCTCGAAGCCCGATTCGACGACCGTGAGCTGCGTCGCGCCGGCGGCCTCTTCGAGCGTGAAGGTGAAGACCGTCGAGCGCGTCTCGTCGAGCTCGGCTTTCAGCTCGCCGAGGGCGTCGTCGTTTCCCCAGCGGTAGGTGACGGAGCGCGGCGGGTCGTACGCCTCGACGCGGATCGGGACGTCGCCGTAGCCGGGGAACGTCAGCGTGCCCGACGCGCCGACGCCTTCGCCCTCGAAGCGGGCCTGTCCGAACCACTGCGAGATGTGCTCCGGCCGCGTGACGGCCGACCACACCTTCTCGACGGATGCGTCGATGCGGATCGTGCGGCGGACGACGAAGCGGTCCTCGTCGACGATCGAGCCGGGGTTGGCGGTCATGCTCATGATGATGGTCCTCTCGTGCGATTGATGCAACTCGTGCGTTGCAGTTTGTGGCAACCCCAGAGTTGCACATCCCATCTGCCTATTGCAACCCCCGAGTTGCAGAACCGAGTGACCCGACCAAATTGATACCTGCAGGGTATGAATCAATGCATTCGAATCCCGCTCCATGGAGACTTGTCGACGTGACCCCGGATGCCGCTCCGCCCCTCGTCCCGTCCGCGGGCGGTCCCCTCGCGGGGGTCGTCGTCGCCGACTTCTCCCGCGTGCTCGCGGGACCCTACGCGACGATGCTTCTCGCCGACATGGGCGCCCTCGTGATCAAGGTCGAGAGCCCCGCGGGCGACGACACGCGCGGGTGGACGCCGCCTATGCGCGACGGAGAAGGCACCTACTTCCTCTCGGTCAACCGCGGCAAGCACTCGATCGCACTCGACTTCGACGACCCCGCGCAGCTCGCGACGGCGCACGAGATCGTCGCGCGCGCCGACGTCCTCGTCGAGAACTTCCGCCCCGGCTCCCTCGCGCGCTTCGGGCTCGACTACGAGACACTGTCGGCGCGGCATCCATCGCTCGTCTACGCCTCGATCACGGGATTCGGCGCGGCGCTCGGCGCCGACCTGCCGGGGTACGACCTGCTCGCGCAGGCCGTCTCGGGCCTCATGGACCTCACCGGAGCACCGGAGGGTGGGCCGACCAAGGCGGGCGTCGCGCTCGTCGACGTCGTGACGGGCCTGCACGCGACGGCGGGCATCCTCGCGGCGCTCCACGCGCGCCATGCGACGGGCCGCGGCGACCGCATCGAGGTCGACCTGCTCACCTCGATCCTCTCGGGGCTCGTAAACCAGACCTCCGCCGTCGTCGCAGGCGGCGTCGTGCCGACGCGCATGGGCAACGCGCACCCGAGCCTCTACCCGTACGAGCCGTTCCCCACGGCCGACCGCGACCTCGTCATCGCGGTCGGCAATGACGGGCAGTTCGCCCGGCTGTGCTCGGTGATCGGGATGCCGCTCCTCAGCTCCGACCCGCGGTTCGCGACGATGGCGGCACGCAACGTCCACCGCGATGCGCTGCGACCCCTCCTCGCCGACCGCCTGCGCACGCGCGGCGCCGACGAGTGGTTCGAGGCGCTGCGGATCGCGCGCGTGCCGAGCGGGCCCATCCAGACCGTCGAGGGCGGCATCCATCTCGCGACGCGGCTGGGCCTCGAGCCTGTCGTCGAGACGGGGACGGGCGAGCGCCGCATCCCCGCGGTGCGGCACCCTATCCGGTACGGCACGGGCGAGGTCGACTACTCCCAGGCGCCGCCGCTGCTCGACGCGGATCGCGAGCGCGTGCTCGCGTGGCTCGGGGTGGGCGCCGTCACGCCGGGAGGCTGAAGACGGCGCGCGACACCTCGATGACGGCGTCGACGGCGGGGGCCGATCCCCCGCGCCGCCACGCGAGGCGCACCTCGACCCCGCCCAGATCGGCCGCGAGCGGCAGGAAGCTGACGGCGCCCGCAGGCAGGTTGTCGCGCACGCCCGAGAGGGTCAGGGCGATCCCGACCCCCCCGTCGACGAGCAGCAGCTCGGTCGACGAGCAGCAGCTCGGTCGCCGAGTCGGGCGCCGTCTGCACGATCCGCGGCACGAAGCGGCCGCGCTGACCCAGCAGGTGCAGGCGGTCGGACAGCGTCGCGCCGCTGCCGCCGGGCAGGACGATCCACGGCTCGTCCGCGACATCCGCCGCCGTCAGCTCCCGCCGCTGCGCGAGCCGGTGCGAGGTCGGCACCGCGACGAGCAGCTGCTCGCGCGCGATAACCCGAGAGTCGACGTCGGCCGGCAGGAAGTCCCAGCGGCCGATGAGCACGTCGAGCGAGCCGTCGAGCAGCCGCTCGAGACCGGGGCGCGAGAGCTGGGCGCTGTGCAGCTCGACGGCGAGGCCCGGGCGCTCACGGCGCAGCGCGCGGGCGAGCTGCGCGACGAGATGATTGACGGATGCCCCGGCGAAGCCGAGCCGCACGCGCCCCGTCTCGCCCGCGCCCGCCTGCCGCACGATCTCCTTCATGCGCTGCGACAGCATGACGAGCTCGCGAGCGGGCTCGACGAGGGCCTCCCCCTGGGGCGTGAGGCTCACGGCGCGTGTGCTCCGCTCGAACAGCGGGGCCTCGAGCTCGTCCTCGAGCTGGCGGATGAGCCGGCTCAGCGGCGGCTGGGCGATGTGCAGCCGCGCCGCCGCCCGCCCGAAGTGCAGCTCGTCCGCGAGCGCGAGGAAGGCTCGCGCGTGGTGCACATCCATGCCGCCACAGTACGGCCCGCGGCATCCGTGGACTCGTCATCACCGCGTTTACCGGTAACCTCTCCCCATGACCCGGCCGCATCCCGACCGCCCCGCGACGATCTACGACGTCGCGAAAGCAGCCGGCGTCTCGCACCAGACGGTGTCGAAGGTGCTGCGGGGCCTCGGCGGGATGCGCCCCGAGACGCGCGAGCGGGTCGAGCAGGAGCTGCGCAACCTCAACTACCGACCCAACGTCGGGGCGCGCGAGCTCGCACGCTCCCGCCAGCGGCGCATCGGCGTCGTCGGCTACGAGACGTTCGAATCCAGCACCAGCAAGGTGCTGCGCGGCGTCGCCGACATCGCGGAAGAGGCCGGCTACCTGCTCGAGATCGTCAACGTCAAGCCGCTCGGCGACGTCGCCGAGATCACCGAGGCGCTCGAGCAGCTCAACGCGACCGACGTCGCGGGCGTGCTCGCGACCTCGCCGACGCGCAATGTGCGCGAGGCGCTCGACCGCGTCGAGTTCCGCATGCCGGTCTTCCTCGACGTCAACGGCGACCAGCGTCCGGGCGGCGACGCCGAGGGAACGCACGAGAGCATCGCGGCAGGGCTCGTCGTCGCGCATCTCGAGGACCTCGGCCACGAGCGGATCGCGTTCGTCGCGGGACCCGTCGGCTGGGACTCCGCGACCAACCGCGAGAACGTCTACCGCGCGCACGCCGCGGCGAGGGGCAGCGAGCCCGCCGTGCTCGGCCACGGCGACTGGTCTGCGGCATCCGGCTATCGCATCGTCGCGGACTGCGAGAGCCTCGCCGACCACACGGCGATCTTCGTCGCGAACGACCGCATGGCCCTCGGCGTGCTGCGCGCCCTCGCTGAGAAGGGCGTGCGCGTCCCCGAGGACGTGAGCGTCGTCGGGATCGACGACATCCCCGAGGCGGCGTACTTCACGCCACCCCTCACGACGGTGCACATCGACTTCACCGACGGCGGTCGCGTCGCCGCACGCAGCCTGCTCTCGCTCATCGAGCAGCCCGGCTCGTCGCTGCCGCAGTACCCCGAGAGCCGCCTCATCGCGCGGGCGACGACCGCCGCGAGCTGACCCCCTGCCCGGCGGCGTCGGCCGCCCCGTTGCAACCACAACGCCGCGGATAACCACATCGCCTCACGGATTCCGGCTGCCGGCTCCGACATTGCGGTTATCTGTGACGCTACGGCGGGCGAGCAGGCGGGGACGGATGCCGCGAGCCGGCGTACGGGCGACGATCCCCGCGGCTGCGCCCACACCTGAGGCCGGCTCGGCGCCGAACCCGCCGGATCGGCGCTTGCGCACTCCACCATTCGCGTGTAGTTTACCGGTAATCCAATCGGGTTACCGGTAAACAAGCTCCCGAGCACCACCGGCCCTTGGGTCCGCTGATCACACGACAAGGAAGTTGCACATGAGCAGGAAGACGTCCCGCGCCATCGCCGGCGCACTCACGGTGGGGCTCGCGGCCTCGCTCCTGGCGGGCTGCGCGAGCAGCGCCGCGGAGACCGAGGAGGACGGCCCCGTCATCCTCCGGTACTGGTCCTGGGCGCCCAACATCGCCAAGATCGTCGAGGTCTGGAACCAGTCGCACCCCGACGTGCAGGTCGAGGTCAACACGTCGGTCGGAGCGAACGACATCGTCGCGAAGCTCTCGGCCGCGAAGGAGGCGGGCAGCCTTCCCGACCTCTCGAACACGACGTACGAGAACCTCCCGAACCTCATCGTCAACGGCGTCGCCTCGGACATCACCGAGGCGTTCGGCGACTACGAGGACCAGATCGCGCCCTCGGCCTGGAACCTCACGACGTTCGACGGCAAGAACTTCGCCGTGCCGCAGGGCACGGGCCCGCAGTTCCTCTACTACCGCGCCGACATCTTCGAGTCGCTGGGCCTCGAGGCCCCCACGACGTGGGACGAGTATGCGGATGCCGCACGCGCCATCCACGCGGCCGACCCCACGAAGTACCTCGCGACCTTCCCCGCCAACGACGCGCAGCTCTTCGCGGCGCTGAGCGCCCAGGCCAGCGCGGAGTGGTGGACGCAGGACGAGAGCACGTGGTCGGTCGGCATCGACGGCGAAGGCAGCACGAAGGTCGCCGACTACTGGCAGGGCCTCGTCGACGAGGGCGTCGTGACGACCCTCAAGACGTGGACGCCCGAGTGGCAGGCCGCACTCGCGGACGGCACGCTCGCGAGCTGGCTCAGCGCCGTGTGGGCGCCGCCGCTCATCCTCCAGAACGCGCCCGACACGGCGGGCAAGTGGGGCGCCGTCCAGATCCCGCAGTGGAACGAGGGCGACTCGGTCTCTGCCGCGCTCGGGGGATCGGCGACCGTCGTCACGACCGGCACGAAGCACGCGAAGGAGGCGCAGGAGTTCGCGATCTGGCTCAACAACTCGACGGAGGCGCTCACCGCCTACATCGAGAACGCGAGCATCTGGCCTGCGAACCTCGCGGGCCGCGAGCTGCCGGGTCTCAAGGACACGATCCCCGCGGCGCTCGTCCCCGAGCAGACCGACTTCTGGGAGCTCGCCGCCAAGACCGACGAAGAGGCCGTCCCCGTCACGTGGGGCCCCAACGTCGCGACCGCGTACAGCACGTTCGGCGATGCCTTCGGCACGGCGATCAGCTCGGGCGGCTCGTTCGCGGACGCCCTCACGACGGTGCAGGACGCCGTCGTCGCCGACATGGAGAAGCTCGGCTTCACGGTCGAGTGATCCGCTCCCATCCCTGATCCGACGGGTGGGCCCGCAAGCTCCGGGCCCACCCGAAAGGAAGCCATGACCCTTCTCCGCACTCATAGCCACCGACCTCGCGTCGCGCCGTGGCTCTTCCTGGCCCCCGCCATCGTCCTCTCGGCCGGCCTGCTGTTCGCGCCGCTCGTCTACACGGTCTTCCTGAGCCTCCAGGGACGCCGCGTGACGGCATCCGGAATCGGCATCGCCACCGACGTCTTCGTGGGCCTCGACAACTACGTCCGCTCGCTCACCAACCCGGCACTGCTCGCCTCGTTCGGGCGCATGCTCGTCCTCGCACTCATCGCCGTCCCCATCACGATGGGCCTCGCGCTGCTGTTCGCGCTGCTGCTCGACCACCTCTCGAGCCGCTTCACGCGCTTCTCGCGCATCTCGATCTTCGTCCCCTACGCCGTGCCCGGCGTCATCGCCGCCGTCATGTGGGGCTTCATGTACCTGCCCGGCGTGAGCCCCGCAGGCGAGCTCTTCACGCTCTTCGGCCTGCCCGTCCCCGATCCGCTCGAGGGGGCCTCGGTCTTCTTCGCCGTCGCGAACGTCTGCATCTGGGGCGCCATCGGATTCAACATGGTGATCCTCTACACGTCTCTGCGCGGACTGCCTCAGGAGATCTACGACTCGGCTCGTCTCGACGGCTGCAGCGAGACGCAGCTCGCGCTGCGGATCAAGCTGCCGCTCATCCTCCCCAGCGTCATCCTGACGGGCCTGTTCACCGTCATCGGCGCCCTCCAGATCTTCAGCGAGCCCAACATGATGATGACCCTGACGAACTCGATCACGTCCGACTGGGTGCCGATGATGCTCGTCTACCGCGACGCCTTCGTCACCAACGACCTGTACGGGGCATCCGCGACCGCCGTCATCATCACGGTGGTGACGATGGTCGCGAGCCTCGGCCTGCTGCGCCTGCTGCGCACCCGCGCCTTCGGAGGAGAGTCATGAGCGCCGCGACCGAGACCCGCCGGTCCGCCCCGGTGAACCCTCGCCTCGCCGCCCCCGACGCTCCGCGCCGGCCCGCCGCGCCCAAGGGCGGCTTCTGGCCGACCGTCATGCTCCTCGTCGGCGCCGCGTACTCGCTCTTCCCGGTGTACTGGCTGCTCGCGGCCTCGACGAAGAGCGCGGGCGAGCTGTTCACGACCTCGACGCTCGTCCCCAGCTTCACGGGCGGCTTCTTCGAGAATCTCGTCGCACTGCTGCAGTTCGGCGACGGCGCCTTCCTCGTGTGGAGCGGCAACAGCATCCTGTTCTCGGTCGGCGGAGGGCTTGCGGCGACGGCCGTCGCCGCTGCCGCGGGCTACGCCCTCGCGAAGTACGAGTTCCGCGGCAAGCAGCTCGTCTTCACGTTCCTGCTCATCGGCGTGCTGATCCCCGGTGTCGTGCTCGCGATCCCGCAGTACCTGCTGCTCGCCAAGCTCGGCATCGCGGGCACCTACTGGTCGGTGCTGCTGCCGTTCGCGATCAGCCCGTTCTCGATCTACCTCGCGCGCATCTATGCCGCCGCGGTCGTCCCGAACGAGCTGCTCGAGGCGGGACGCCTCGACGGCGCGAGCGAATGGCGGCTGTTCCGCTCGATCGGCCTGCCCGCCATGGTGCCGGGACTCATCACGATCTTCCTGCTGCAGTTCGTCGCGATCTGGAACAACTTCCTGCTGCCGTACATCATGCTCAGCCGCGAAGAGACCTTCCCGCTGACGGTCGGCTTCTACGCGATGATGAACCAGGGCACCGATCAGCTGAACGTCTTCAATCTGGTCATCATGGGATGCCTCCTCGCGATCATCCCGCTGATCCTGCTGTTCCTCTTCCTCCAGCGCTACTGGCGACTGGACCTCGTGAGCGGATCGCTCAAGGGATGACCGCCGCGACCCTGCCTCCGGGCGCGTGGCCCGTCGTCCTGACGCCGTTTCGCGAGGACCTCTCGATCGACGTCGACGCCGTCGACGCCTACACCGATTGGCTCATCGAGCTCGGCGCCGCGGGCCTGTTCACGGTGTCGCTCTCGAGCGAGATGTACGACCTGAGCGACGACGAGCAGGTCGCCCTCGCGGCGCGGGTCGTCGAGCGCGCGGCGGGCCGCGTGCCCGTCGTCGCGACGGCGACGGCCTCGGGGGAGGTCGCGCGACAAGCCGATCGCGTCGTCGAGATGAGCGCGACAGGCGTCTCGGCTGTCGTGCTCGCCTCGTCGCTCGTCGCCCCGATGGATGCGCGCGACAGCGAGTGGCGACGCACCGTCGAGGGGATCATGGATGCCGCTCCCGGCGTCGACCTCGGCGTCTACGAGTGCCCCCTGCCGTTCAAGCGACTGCTCCCACACGAGACCGTCGGCTGGCTCGGCGAGACCGACCGCTTCACGTTCTTCAAGGACACGAGCCATTCGCTGCCGACGATGCAGAGGCGTCTCGAGGCCCTCGGCGACTCCCGCGTGAGTCTCTACAACGCCGCGATCGCGTCGCTGCGCGACTCCGTGCGACTCGGCGCCGCAGGCTTCTCCGGCTACGCCGCGAACGTGTACCCCGAGCTCGTCGACTGGCTCTGCCGGCACGCGCACGACGACGATGCCGACGTCGAGACCGTCCAGCGCGTGCTGACGGTCACGGAGCACAGCATCAACCTGAGGTATCCGACATCCGCGAAGTATCTGCTCGACGTGTCGTCGCGACTGTCGTGGCGCGCGCGGAGCCGCTGGAAGCCCGAGCGCATCGGCGACCACGAGGGCGAGCCGCTTCGGCAGCTCGCCCGGCTGATTCACGATCTTCCGCTCGGGCGCGCACGCCTGAGTCCCGCCCGCTGACCGCTCCCCACCACTGGAGGCCCCCTTGTCCCGCCCCGCGCACCACGGCGCCTGGCCCGTCATGCTGACGCCGTTCACCACCCGCGACGAAGTCGACTTCGAGACCGTCGACCGCTACGTCGACTGGCTCATCGACGAGGGCTCGACGGGACTGTTCCCCGTCGCGCTGTCGGGAGAGATGTTCCAGCTGAGCGAGCCGGAGCGGCTCGCGGTCGCCGCCCGCGTCGTACGGCGCGCGGCGGGCCGCGTACCCGTCGCGGCCGCGATCGCCGAGCACGGAACGCCCGCCGCGACGGCGGAGGCCGCGAGCCGGCTCGCCGAGGCGGGCGTCGACGTCGTCGTGCTGATCGCCTCGGTGGTCCTTCACGAGGGCGACGACGAGTCGGTGTTCGTCGAGGTCGCGCGCGCCGTGCTCGACGCGAACCCGGGCGTGACGTTCGGCGTGTACGAGTGCCCGCTGCCGTACCACCGGCTGCTCTCGGACGAGCTCCTCGAGTGGATCGCCGCGACGGGCCGCTTCTCGTTCCTCAAGGAGACGAGCCACGACACGGCCGTCATGGCCACGCGCGTGCGGATCGGATCCAGCGCAGGCCTGCAGATCTTCAACGCCGGCATCGAAGATCACGTCGACTCCCTCGCGGTGGGCGTCGCGGGGCTCTCCGGCTGGGTCGTCAATGTCGCTCCCGACCTCGTGGCCGAGCTCGGCGACATCGTCGCGCGCGACGGGGCGACGGCGCGGGCGCGCGAACTGCAGGACCTGCTCGCCCAGGTGGAGGACCGCATGGGCCCCACCTACCCCGGGTCTGCGAAGGCGATCGTCGAGGCCCGCGCCGGCGTCGGCTTCACGACGAGGTCGCGCTGGCGCCCGTCCGACGTGGACGTCGCCGACGCCCGAGCGATCGCCGAGCTGCTCGACGCCGCGGCGCAGGCCGCGCGGTCGGGCGCGCGCTCGTGAGGCACACGACCCTGGGCCGCTCGCGGCTCGAGGTGTCGCGGCTGTGCCTCGGCACGATGAACTTCGGGTCACACGTCGACACGCAGGGCTCCCACGCGATTCTCGACCGCGCGCACGCCGTGGGCATCAACTACATCGACACGGCCAACCGCTACGGCCCCGCCGACCGCCCGCACGCGTCCGAGGAGATCCTCGGCGAATGGTTCGCGCAGGGCGGCGGGCGCCGTGAGCGGACGGTCCTCGCGACGAAGGTCTTCGAGCAGACGGATGCCTGGCCCAACAACGGCGGACTGTCGGCGCTCAACATCCGCCGCGCGTGCGACGCGTCGCTGCGGCGCCTGCGCACCGACCACATCGACGTCTACCAGATGCACCACATCGACCGGGGCGCGCCGTGGGACGAGGTATGGGAGGCGTTCGACGTCCTGCGCGCGCAGGGCAAGATCCTCTACGCGGGCTCGTCGAACTTCGCGGGCTGGCATCTCGCCGTCGCACAGGGCGAGGCGCGAGCGCGCGGCGGCCTCGGGATCATCTCGGAGCAGTCCGTGTACAGCCTCGCCCAGCGCACGGTCGAACTGGAGGTGCTGCCGGCGGCCCAGCATCTCGGCATCGGCGTCGTGGCGTGGAGCCCGCTCGCGGGCGGCCTCCTCGCGGGCACGGGCGGCTCGAGCGGCCGGCGTGCGACTCCCGAGTTCGCGGCTCGCCTCGCCGCGCACCGCGACGCCCTCGACCGCACCGCGGCCCTCGCGGACGAGGCCGGCGTCTCGATGCCCGTGCTCGCGCTCGCGTGGCTGCTCAGCCGACCGGGCGTCGACGCGACGATCGTCGGCCCCCGCACGGCCGAGCAGCTCGATGCGCTCGTCCCGGCCGCCGAAGTCGCGGTCGAGCCGCTCGTGCTCGAGGCGCTCGACGCCGTATGGCCCGGCCCCGGAGGACCCGCCCCCGAGGCCTACGCCTGGTGACGCCGGTCGCTCTCATCCGCGAGATGAGCGGCCGCTGACCGTCAGCGCGCCGTGACCTTGCCGAACAGGCGGGCGATCGGCGCGATGACGAGCGGCCGCGCGGCGATCCAGGCCGCTGCGATGACGACGAGCGACAGGGCGAAGATCCAGAAGCCCGTCCAGTTGACGACATCCTGCGACGCGTACATGTGGTTCAGGTTGCGCAGCGCCCCCGTCGCGAAGACGAGCGCGACGTGCACGAGGATGAACAGCACGAAGTAGAGCATCACGGGGAAGTGCAGCTTGCGCGCCCACTCGACGTCGACGATGCGGTTGAGCCGCTTGGCGTCCTTCGGCCACACCCACGACATGCGCGCCCCCGTGATGATCGCGAGCGGCGCCGCGATGAACACCGTCGTGAAGTACGCGAGCTGCTGCAGCGAGTTGTAGTTGACCCAGCCGTTCTCGGTCGGCCAGTCGAGCGACACGTACTGCAGGCCCGCCGAGATCGCGTTCGGGAAGACCTCCCACGACGTCGGCACGATCTTCATCCACTGCCCCGTGACGAACAGCAGCACGACGAACAGCACCCCGTTGATGATCCACAGCAGGTCGAGCGCCTGGTGGAACCACATCGTGAGGCTCATCTTGCGGCGGCCGTTGCTCTTGGGCGACCAGAACACGCTCGGACGCTTCTCGCTGCGGATCGTGAGCCCCGACCGGATGATGAGCACCATCAGGAACACGTTGAAGAAGTGCTGCCACCCGAGCCACGGCGGCATGCCGACGGGCGCCCCCTCGGGCAGGTGGTACTCGCCCGGGAACGCGACGAGGAACTCCTGCATGAACTCGAGGCTCAGGAACCACCGCGTGAAGACGACGGCCATCCCCGCCGCGAAAAGGAGCCCCGCGCCGCCGACGATGACGGCACCGGCCCACTGGGCCTTCGTGAAGGGTCCGATGCGCTGGGGTTCGGGCGCGGGCTTCGGGCGAGCCTTCGCCGCCGCCCCCGGCCAGACGGTGCGGGTGAACGGCAGCGGCGCGCGGTCGGCGAGGGCGACGGCCTCGGCCGCTGTCGCGACGGCGGGTGCGGTGGTCTCGGTCGCCGGCGTGCGCGGCAGGCCGCGTCGGACGGGTGCGGGGACCTCCGGCTCGGTCACGGTTGCGGCGGGCTCGACGACCGGCTCCTCCACCCCGGTCTCCGACTCCACCACGGTCCCCGAGCTTGCCGAGGGGTCGTCCAGGACACGAGTCGTCCGCACGGCAGTGGCCGCGGGCCACGCCTCTCCTCCCGCGATGCGCGGCAGGCCGCGGCGCAGCCTCTCCCCGGCGGCAATGGGCGGGTCGACTGCACCGGCACCCACCGTGTGCCGCTGCTGAGCAGCTGAGCTCGTCGCCTCCCCGGCGGCACTGTGCGGGTCACCGGCGTCGGCACCCACCGTCTGCCGCTCCTGAGCAGTCACGACGGCGGCAGCGCCGGCGACGGCACCCGCCGGGACGACGTCGGCCGGCGGCCAGGGCTCGCCGCCCGGCACTCGCGGCAGGCCGCGGCGCAGAGCAGCGGACCCGGCGTCCCCGGCGGAACTCAACGCCCCATCGGTCCCGGAGCTTGCCGAGGGGTCGGCGACCGTGGTGACCGGCGACGCTTCGGCAGGCTCAGCGACCGCGGGGGCGACCGCGACGTTCGACGCTTCGGCGAGCTCAGCGCCCGTGGAGACCGGCTCAGCGACCGGGACGGCAGCGGCGACGCCGTTCGACGGAGGCCACGCCTCGCCTCCTGCGACGCGCGGCAGCCCGCGCCGGATCGACCGAGAGAACGTCGCCACCGCGCGCTACGCCTTCTTCGCCTCGAGGGCCGCGATCAGCTGCGGCACGACGGTGAAGAGGTCGCCGACCACGCCGTAGTCGGCGATGTCGAAGATCGGGGCATCCGGATCCTTGTTGATCGCGACGATCGTCTTGGCCGTCTGCATGCCCGCCTTGTGCTGGATCGCGCCCGAGATGCCGAGCGCGACGTACAGCTGCGGCGACACCGAGACGCCCGTCTGCCCGACCTGGTACGACTGCGGCACGTAGCCCGCGTCGACGGCGGCGCGCGACGCGCCGACGGCCGCACCGAGGGCGTCGGCGAGCTGGTCCACGAGGGCGAACTTCTCGCCCGAGCCGAGTCCGCGACCGCCGGACACGACGCGAGCAGCGCCACGCAGCTCGGGACGCGACGACGCGACGACGGCCTCTTCGACGGAGTCGACGGATGCCGCGGGCTTGCCCGACGCGCGCACCTCGAGCGCCTCGACCTCGGGCGTGCGCGCCTCGGCCCGCGCGTCGACCGCGCCCTGCCGGATCGTGATGACGGGCGCGCCCCACGTGACGGCGGAGTCGACGTTGTAGGCGCCGCCGTAGACGGAGTGGTGGGCGACGACGCCCTCGGCGTCGCGCGAGACGGCGACGGCGTCGACCGCGAGGCCCGACCGCGACCGCGCCGCGTACCGGCCGGCGACGTCGCGACCCTCGATCGAGTTGGACACGAGGATGGCGTCGGGGCGCACGAGATCCACGGCCGCGGCGAGCGCGTCGACGGCCGGCACCGTGAGCTGCGCCGCGTCGCCTGCGGCGGTCAGCACGACGGCCGCGCCCAGGTCGCCGGCGGCGGACGCGAGGGATGCGGCATCGGCGCCCACGATCACGGCGACGGGAGTGCCGATGGACGCGGCCGCGCCGAGCAGCCCCGCCGACGACTTGGCGAGCGCGCCCGAGGGCGTGACATCCAGCAGGACGAGGATCGAGTCTTCAGCGAAGTTCGCCATGTCGCCCCTTACGCGAGCCGGTTCTGGATGAGGAACTCGGCGAGCTTCTCGCCCGCGTCGCCCTCGTCGGTGATCTTGACGCCCGCCTGACGCGGGGGCTTCTCGGTCAGGCCGATGATGATCGATCGCGATGCGGAGTGGTCTTCGGGCTCGATGCCGAGGTCGGCGAGCGAGAGCGTCTCGAACGGCTTCTTCTTCGCCGCCATGATGCCCTTGAAGTTCGGGAAGCGGGCGTCCGGCAGTGCCTCGGTGATCGAGGCGACGGCGGGCAGCGGTGCCGACACCGCGAGCGTCGCGCCGTCCGACGCGCGCTCGCCCGAGATGCCGCCGTCGGTGATCGCGATCGAGTTGAGCGCCGTCACGCTCGGCACGCCGAGCAGCTCGGCGACCATCGCGGGGATGACCCCGCCCGACCCGTCGGTCGAGAGGTTGCCGCCGATCACGAGGTCGAAGCCCGTGCGCTGCAGCGCCGCCGCGAGCACTTCGGCGGTGAGGCCCAGGTCGGCGCCGAGCAGTCCGTCGTCGACGACCTGCACGGCCGACGCCGCGCCCATCGCGAGCCCCTTGCGCACCGTCGCGGCCGACGCCTCGGACGTCATGGAGAGCACGACGACCTCGGTGCCGGGTGTCTTGTCGGCGTACGAGAGGGCGACCTCGAGCGCGCGCTCGCCGATCTCGTCGAGCACCCGTTCCGACGCACCTCGGTCGGCAAGCCCTGTCTCGAGCGACAGCTTGCGGTCTCCGTAGGTGTCCGGGACTTCCTTGACCAGGACGACGATCTTCATGCGGCTCCGCTCCTTCTTCCCGTCGAGTCTATGGCGCGCACCGTGAGCAGACGCACCCGCGCGGAGCCCCGTGACGAGCCCCGGACGGCGCTACCGTGGGACACGCTGCGAGGGAGGTGCCGCATGCCGAGGCAATCGCCGTTGCCCGTCGATCCGATCGCCGAGGCGAAGCGACAGTGGGTCGCGCACGGCTGGTCGGATGCGGCCGCCGGCATGTCGGCCGTGACGTCGGTCATCCGCGCGCAGCAGCTCATGCTCGCGCGCATCGACGCGGTCCTGCGGCCGTTCGGTCTGTCGTTCGCGCGGTTCGAGATGCTGCGGCTGCTCGCCTTCACACGAGCGGGACGGATGCCGATGGCGAGCGCCATCGCACGCCTGCAGGTGCATCCGACGAGCGTCACGAACACCGTCGACCGGCTCGTCCGGGACGGCCTCGTCGTGCGCGAGCCGCATCCCGTCGACGGGCGCGCCGCGATGCTCGTGCTCACGGATGAGGGGCGCGCGCTCGTGGAGGGCGCGACGACGGCGCTCAACGCCGAGATCTTCGAGCAGCCGGGGCTGACCGAGGACGACACGACCGAGCTCGTGCGGATCATCGCGCGGTTCCGGAAGGACGCGGGCGACTTCTCGGATCCCCGGCCGGCTCCGGATCCGCTCTGACCCCCGCCGCCCGAGCGGCCTCGGCCAGAAGCGCGGGAACGCCCCGCTCGAGGGTCGGCGCGAACGTGTCGCCGGGGCGCTCGCCGTCGAGCCAGCGCGTGTGGATCGCCTCGCAGAACACGGCAGCCTTCCACAGGGCGAGCGCGCGATACCAGTCGAGCGCGCCGACGTCGGCGCCGGTCCGCTCGACGTAGCGGTCGATGAGAGCCCGCCGCGAGGGGAAGTCCGGCAGGCGTGTCACGGGGCTCAGCTCGAGAGGCGTCTCGGCCGAGTCCGCCTCGGCGTACGTGGCGGCGAAGTAGCCGAGGTCGGCGAGCGGATCGCCGAGCGTCGCCATCTCCCAGTCGAGGATCGCGTTGAGTTCAACGGGCGCGTGCGGCGCGAGCATGAGATTGCCGATGCGATAGTCACCGTGCACGACGCTCGCGCGCTGCGAGAGGGGGCGCTGGGCGGCGAGCCAGTCGGCGAGCGTCTCGACGGCCGGGATCGACCGGCGCGAAACCGTCCCCCACAGCGATGCGAAGCGCTCGACCTGGCGCACGAGGTACCCGTCCGGCCTGCCGAGCTCCGCGAGCGGCGGCTGCGAGACGTCGACCGCGTGCAGGTCGGCGAGCGCGTCGATCGCGACGAGCGGGATGCGCGCGCGGTCTCCCTCGAGCACCGCGGGCACGGCATCCGTCACGACGACGCCGTCGAGATGCTCCATGACGTAGAAGGGCACGCCGAGAACCGAGGCGTCCTCGCACACGGCGAGGATCTCGGGCACTCGCACCCCCTCGGCGCGCAGCAGCCGCTGCACGCGCGCTTCACGCACCATGTCGTGCGTCGTCGGCGGCAGCGGCGGGCGGGGACCGCGGCGCAGGACGACGCTCCGCCCGCCGACCTCGACGAGGTACGTGACGTTGGAATGCCCGTCGCCGATGCGGCGCCACGACAGGGGCCCCTCGCCGATGCCCTCGCGCGCCAGGTATGCCGCCAACTCGTCGACCACGAGCAGCGGAGGACGCGGCATCCGCTCGGCGTCGGCTCGCGTCGCCGCGACGTCGTCCGTGACCGCGTCCGTCACGGCACCACGTCGAGGCGCGGCTCGCCCGCCTGCACAGCGCGTTCGCGGGCGGATGCCGCGCGCCGCGCGATCGCCCAGCGGTGCGACTCGCTCGAGCCGTCGTAGATGCGGAACGGCCGCACTTCGTTGAGGTACTGGATGAGCGGGAGTCCCGAGCTGACGCCGTCACCGCCGCACAGCTGCACGGCGCGGTCGATGACGCGGAAGACGGCCTCGGAGCAGTGCACCTTCGCGATCGAGGACAGCGTCGCTGCGGCGCGCGTGTCGCCGGAATCGACGGCGGCGACGGCCTTGTCGATCACGGCGTCCGAGGTCGCGAGGTCGATCGCGCTGTCGGCGAGGAGCGCCTGGGCGACCCCGAGGTCGCGGAGTCGCTGGCCGAAGAGCTCGCGGGAGTTCGCTCGGTCGAGAGCCGTGTCGAATGCGCGCCGCGCGAGGCCGAGCCAGCGCATGCAGTGCGTGAGGCGCGCGGGGGCGAGGCGCACCTGCGCGTAGCGGAACGCGGCGCCCGGCTCGCCCAGGACATCGGCGTCGGGGACGAAGCATCCCTCGAACGTCACGTACGGGTGCCCGCCCCCGATCGCCGCCTCGATCGTGCGGATCGACGGACCGATCGTCACGCCCGGCGCGTCGAGCGGCGTGAGGAGCATCGTGGCGCCGCCCACCTCGTCGGTGCGGGCCATGACGATCGCGAAGTCGGCGGCCTCAGCGCCCGAGATGAAGCGCTTGCGCCCGTCGATGACCCAGCCGGCGTCGACGCGGCGCGCCGTCGTTGCGAGCGCATCGGGGTCGGACCCCGCGCCGGGGTGCGGCTCGGTCATCGCGAAGCTCGACCGCGTCTCGCCCGCGACGAGCGGTGCGAGCCAGCGCTCCTGCTGCTCGGGCGACGCGACGAGTTCGAGCAGGCGCATGTTGCCCTCGTCGGGAGCCATGCAGTTCAGGGCCGCCGCCCCGATGGGCGAGTAGCCGGCCTCCTGGAAGACGGGCGACCACTCCCGGATCGGCAGGCCCAGGCCTCCGAAGGCGACGGGCGCGTGCGGCGCGTAGACGCCTGCGTCGCGCGCCGCGGCACGCAGTCGGGCGAGCGTCGCGTCGTCGAGCGCCTCGCCCCACCCGGGCTCGGCGGGCATCACGACCTCGCGCACGAACGCGCGCGTCCGCTCCACGAGATCGCTCACGCGCTGCCTCCTGCCGAGAGCAGACCGCCGTCGAGGGTCAGCACCTGGCCCGTGATCCACGACGCACCGTCGCCGCACAGGAACGCGACGGCCTCGGCGACGTCCTCGGGAACACCGAGGCGGCCGAGCGGGTAGCCCGACGCGACCTCCTCCTCGCGCCCCTCGTAGAGCGCGCGGGCGAAGCGCGTCTTGACGACCGCCGGCGCGACGGCGTTGACCCGCACGCGCGGGGCGAGTTCGACCGCCAGCGTGCGCGTGAGGTGCGCGACGGCGGCCTTGCTGATGCCGTACCAGCCGATCCCCTCGGCCGGGGTCTGCCCCGTGACCGACGACAGGTTCACGACCGAGCCGCCCGCCGCGCCGTCGCCCAGGCCGTGCGCGAGCGCCGCCTGCGTCCACGCGAGCGTGCCCACGACGTTGACCTCGAGGATCTTTCGCGCCGCTGCGAGGTCGAGGTCGCGCAGCGGCCCGTAGACGGGGTTGATCCCCGCGTTGTTGACGAGGATGTCGAGGCCGCCGAACTGCGCGACGGTGCGCACGAGGGCGTCCTCGCGGTGATCGGGGTCGTCGGCGCCGCCCGCGACGGCGATCGCCGTGCCGGGCGCGAACTCGGCAAGCGCCTCCTCGAGAGGTTCCGCGCGTCGCGCGGTGATGCACACGGAGGCGCCCGCCGCCGCGAGCCGGTGGGCGATCGCGAGTCCGATGCCCCGGCTGGCGCCCGTGACGACGGCGACGCGGCCCGAGAGCGGAAGGTCGGCTGCACTCATGAGATCCCCGTCGTGCGGGTCAGCGGTTGGTGAAGTCGGGCGACCGCTTCTCGCGGAAGGCGGCCATGCCCTCCTTCTGGTCGGCGGTGTCGAACAGGCTCGCGAAGACGTGGCGCTCGAAGCGGAGCCCCTCGGCGAGCGGCGTCTCCATGGCGGCATCCAGCGCGGCCTTCGCGGCGTAGAGCGACGGCAGCGACTTCGCGGCGATCGTGTCGGCCACCTTCGCGGCCTCGTCGAGCAGGTCGGCGGCGGGGACGACGCGCGACACGAGCCCGGCGCGCTCGGCCTCGGCGGCATCCATCATTCGTCCCGTGAGGATCAGATCGGCGGCCTTGTAGTAGCCGACCGCGCGGATGAGCCGCTGCGAGCCCCCCATGCCGGGCATGACCCCGAGGTTGATCTCGGGCTGGCCGAACTTCGCGGTGTCGGCGGCGAGGATGAGGTCGCACATCATGGCGAGCTCGCAGCCGCCTCCGAGCGCGTAGCCCGAGACCGCCGCGATGACCGGCGTGCGCACCGACGCGAACTGCGCCCACCCGCCGAAGTGGTCGCCCATGAGCATTTCGAGGCCGGTCTTGGACTCCATCTCCTTGATGTCGGCGCCCGCCGCGAAGGCGCGCTCCGACCCCGTGACGACGATCGCGCCGATGCCCTCGTCGGCGTCGAACGCCGTCGCCGCGGCGACGATGTCGGCGCACACCTGCGTGTTGAGCGCGTTGAGCGCCTCGGGTCGGTTGATCGTGATCCAGCCGACGCGTCCGCGCGTCTCGACCAGGATCGTGGCGTATTCGGTCATGGGTCCGAGGCTAACCGAGCAGCTCCCGGCCGATGATGACGCGCATGATCTCGTTCGTTCCCTCGAGGATCTGGTGCACGCGCAGATCGCGCACGACCTTCTCGATGCCGTAGTCGGCGAGGTAGCCGTAGCCGCCGTGCAGCTGCAGCGCCTCGTTCGCGACGCGGAACCCCGCGTCCGTCGCGAACCGCTTGGCCATCGCGCACTGCATCGCGACGTCGGGCGCCTTCGTGTCGAGCGCGTGCGCGGCATCCCGAACCAACGCGCGGGCCGCCTGCAGGTCGGTGGCCATGTCGGCGAGGGCGAAGACGACAGCCTGCTTCTCGGCGAGCGGCTCGCCGAACGTGAAGCGCTCGTGCACGTACTGCACGGCACGGTCGAGCGCCCACTGAGCGCCGCCCAGCGAGCACGCGGCGATGTTGATGCGGCCGCCGTTGAGTGCCGACATCGCGATCTTGAACCCCTGCCCTTCGGCGCCGAGCATGCTCGACGCGGGCACGCGCACCTCGTCGAGGATGACCTGCCTGGTCGGCTGGGCCTTCCAGCCCATCTTGTGCTCGTTGACGCCGAACGAGAGTCCCGGGACCCCGTCCGGCACGAGGAACGCGCTGATGCCGCGAGCGCCCGGCTCGCCCGTCCGAGCCATGACGATGTAGACGGATGCCACGCCCCCGCCCGAGATGAACTGCTTGACGCCCGTCAGCACGTAGTCGTCACCGGACCGGATCGCGGTCGTCGCGATGGCGGCGGCATCCGATCCGGCGCCGGGCTCGGTGAGGCAGTAGGCGCCGAGATCGCGCATCGTGACGAGCTTCGGCAGCCACTCCTGGCGCTGCTCGTCGGTGCCGTAGCTGTCGATCATCCACGCGACCATGTTGTGGATCGAGATGTACGCAGCGAGGGACGGGTCGGCCTTCGCGAGCTCCTCGACGACCGCGGCCGTGTCGCTGCGCGAGAGGCCCGTGCCGCCGACGTCCTCGCGCGTGTAGAGGCCTCCGAGGCCCAGCTCTCCGCCCTGGGCGAGCACGTCGCGCGGCAGGTGCTCGGCGGCATCCCATTCGAGCGCGTGCGGCGCGATCTCGGACTGCGCGAAGTCACGCACGGCCTCGAGGATCGCGGTGCGCTCCTCCGCCGAGAGGGACGGGACGACTGCGGTGGTTTCGAGCGGGAGTTCCAGGGTCATTGTGCGACTTCCTTGTGGGACGGCATTGTCACTGTGCTCAGTTTACATGGACTTCCTAGTATTCGGTCGGGTGTCCTGCGACCTGGGAGATGACGGATGCCGCACCGCACGCCAGACGACCGTCCGGCATCCCGTTCCCCGCCGTTCACCGGCCCGCCACTCCTCGGCGATAGGACGGGAGGGCGCAGTCGCGCGTTCCCGTCGCCCGCACACCCCGAGGACACCCATGCCTTCCCACGCCCGCAGAGCCGTCGCGATCACCGCGACGGCCACCCTCATCGGCGCGCTCGCGCTCGCCCCCGCCGTCGCGGCGAGCGCCGCGATCGTGCCCGACCTGATCGCGACCTCGGCTGACGACGCGGCGCTCGCGCTGACGCCCGCCGGCACGTTCGAGACCGGCGTCTTCGACGAGTCCGGCGCCGAGATCGTCCAGGCCTTCGGCGATCGGCTGTTCGTCGTCAACGCGCAGGCGGGCTCCGTCAGCGTGCTCGACTACTCGAACCCCGCCGCCATCACCGAGCTGTTCGCGGTGTCGTCGGAGGGCGTCGCGAACTCGATCGCGATCACGCCGTCCGGCATCGGCGTCGTCGCCTTCGAGGCGCTCGTCAAGACCGACCCCGGCCACCTGCTCTTCTTCGACGCGACGGCCGACGTCGCCTATCCGCTCGGCGAAGTGACGGTCGGCGCGCAGCCCGACATGGTGACGATCTCGCCCGACGGCGCGTACGCCGTCGTCGCGAACGAGGGCGAGCCCGCCGACGACTTCTCGAGCGACCCCGAGGGCTCGATCTCGATCGTCACGCTCCCGCCGGCGGGATACGGCGCGCCGGCGCAGAGCGCCGTGCGCACGGCCGACTTCCACGCCTTCGAGGCGGGCGGCGCGAAGACCGTGCCGGAGGGCGTCCGCATCTACGGACCCGCGCCCCACGGCGACGACCTGCGCGTGAGCCGCAACCTCGAGCCCGAGTACATCGCGGTCGACGGCGGCACCGCGTACGCGGCGCTGCAGGAGGCCAACGCCGTCGCGGTCGTCGACCTCGCGACGGCGACGGTCAGCGACATCCTGCCGCTCGGCTTCAAGGACCACTCGGTCGCGGGCAGCGGCATCGATCCGAGCGACCGCGATCCGCGGGACGCGCCGACCTTCGACATCCGCACGTTCGAGGGCCTCTTCGGCGTCTACTCGCCCGACGGCATCACGTCGTACCGGGCGGGCGGCGAGACGTATCTCGTGACCGCCGACGAGGGAGATGCCCGCGAGTGGGGCGACTACTCCGAAGTCTCGCGCGTCGGCGCGCTCGCGACGGACGGCTACGGCCCCGTGTGCGCTGACAGCACGCTCGCCGGTTCGCTCGCAGGCGACCAGCTCGGCCGCCTCAACGTCACGACCGAGCTCGGCTTCGACACCGACAAGGGCTGCTACAGCGAGCTGTACGCGTTCGGCGGGCGCTCGTTCTCGATCTGGAAGACCGACGGCACGCAGGTGTTCGATTCGGGCGACTCACTCGAGCGCGTCACGCACGACGCGAACCCCGCGTTCTTCAACTCCAACCACACGGTCTCGGCCGCCGAGGGTCGCAGCGACGACAAGGGACCCGAGCCCGAGAGCCTCGCGATCGGCACCGTCCACGACCGCACGTACGCGTTCGTCGGCCTCGAGCGGGTGGGCGGCATCGCGGTCTACGACATCACCGACCCCGCGGCATCCCGATTCGTCACCTACGTCAACAACCGCGACTTCTCCGTCTCGGTCGAAGACGCCGACGACCCGTCGGCGGTGCTGTCGCAGGCGGGCGACCTCGGCCCCGAGGGCGTCACGTTCATCCCCGCGGCCGCCTCGGCGACGGGGGCACCGCTGCTCGCCGTCGCCAACGAGGTATCCGGCACGACGACGCTCTTCTCAGTGGTCGACCTGCTCGCGCCCGTCAACACGGCGGCTCCGACGATCACGGGCAGCCCCGACGTCCTGCGGCAGCTCACGGCCGACCCGGGAACATGGCAGGGCGTCGGCGCCGGCCGGGTGACGTTCGGCTACCAGTGGCTGCTCGACGGGGAGCCCATCCGCAACGCGACGAGCCGCACGTACCGCGTCTCGCTGCTCGATGCGGGGCGCGAGCTCTCGGTCCGTGTGACGGGGACGCAGCGGGATGCCGGCAGCACGGTCGCCACGTCGGCGCCGGCGCTCGTGCGGTTCCAGCCCATCGCGCTCGTCACGACGTCGCCGCGCACCGTCACGACGTCGACGGCCGTCGTCGTCACGGTCAGCGTGCGTCCGTCGAACTACGCGACGCGGGCGACGGTGCCGACCGGCACCGTCAAGGTCAAGGTCAACGGCAAGACCTTCACGGGAACCCTCGACGGATCGGGCTTCGACGTCGCCCTCCCGGTCGGCATGCTCCCGCGCGGCACGCACCCCATCGTCGCGAACTACGCGGGCGACACCGCGGTGTCGCCGACGATCGACCTCGGGGCGGTCATCGTCCGCTGACGCAGCGCGCGGCAGAAGGCCCCGGGCGACTCACGAGGTCGCTCGGGGCCTTCTGCGTGCGCGGCGCGCCCCGCGGGTCAGTGCACGAGCACCGGCACGGGAAGGACCGCCTTCGAGTCAGACCAGCCGTCGGCCCCCGTGAACGAGACGCGCAGCAGGTGCACACCCTTCGCGAGCTTCGGCAGCGCGATGTCGAGCTTGCCCTTCGCCGCGGCGGTGACGGATGCCGTCGCCACGACCTTGCCGTTGTCGCTCACCGTGACAGTCCCCTGCGGGGCGCTGCCGTCGTCCGCGAGCACCTTGCCGACGATCTTGACTGACGTGCCGAAGGGAGCTGCGAGCCGGCTCGGGGCCGCGAGCACCGTCGTGCCGACGGGCTGGCGGTCCACGAGCACCGCGACCGACCGCGCGGGCACCGTCACGGTGCCGGTCGCGGCATCCCACGACGTCGTCTTCACGACGGCGTCGGAGCCGTTCGCGAGCGCCGGTGTCAGAGCGAAGCCGCGGCCCGCGAGCGACGGGATCGCCTGCGTCGTCGCCTCGGGCGAGGCGTTGAAGACGACGAGCGCACCCTCGAGCGCGGGATCGACGTCCTTGCCGAGCAGGTCATCGATGAGCATCACGATGACGCCGGGAGCGGCATCCGTCCCGCTGTTCGGGAACGTGACCTTCTGCTCGATGAGCGCGGCAGACCCCAGGCGCAGCAGGTCGACCTCTTCGCGCACCTTCAGCAGGTCGAGGGCGGATGCCTCGGCCGCCGCCATGTCGGACGCGCCCGGCTTGAGCGCCGGGTTCGCCAGCAGCGGCCCGAGGATGCTCCACCGGTCGCCGTTGTCGGCCTGGATCGGCAGGCCCGACCCGAAGGTCGACTCCTGGCCCGTCCAGTCGATCCGGTTGAACCAGTCGCCCGCGTTGTAGCTGTTGTCGTCGAGCGACTTCGACCGCAGGAGCTCCGTGCCGGCGTGCCAGAACGACGGCGACTGCGAGAGCGTCACTGTCGCGAGCGACAGGGTGTTCATGCGCACGCGGTCGGCCATCGACGTGTCTGTCGGCAGCTTGAGCACCGACAGGTCGTACAGCGTGTTGTTGTCGTGCGCGTCGACGTAGTTGATCGTCTCGTCGGGCTGGTCGGCGTAGCCGGCCTCGGCGCCGTTGTAGTCGATCTCGGCGCCCGACCTGACGGTGCCGTCGGCCGATGTGAACTCGAAGTCGCGCAGGTTGCCCGTGAGTCCGATCTTCACGAGGTCGGTCATGTCGCCGAGCGTCGCGAGCTGCTCCTCGGCCGTGCCGCTGCGGCCGTTCGGGTCGGTGCCCAGGCCCGTGCCGAAGCCCTGCTCGTACGTCGACTCGCGGACCGGGCTGCCACCGTGCACGCCGTCGCGCAGGCGATCGTTGAACGTGCCGATGCCCGTGCCGCCGAGCTGCCCCTGCGTCGCCTGCTCGAACAGCGCGTTGTTCGTCACCTCGCCGAAGTTCCAGCCCTCGCCGTACAGGTAGATCGCCTTGCCGTCGACGCCGTCCTTCTTCAGCGTGAGCTCGTCGAGCGCCGCGCGGATCGCGAGCATGTTCTGCTTCGAGTGGTGCCCCATGAGGTCGAAGCGGAAGCCGTCGACCTTGTAGTCGCGCGCCCATGTGACGACGGAGTCGACCATGAGCTTCTGCGCCACCTCGTGCTCGGTCGCGACGTTCTGGCAGCACGTCGAGGTCTCGACCTTGCCGGCCGCGTTGAGGCGCTGGTAGTAGCCCGGCACGACCCGATCGAGCACCGACTTCGCACCCTGACCCGACTCGGCCGTGTGGTTGAACACCTCGTCGAGCACGACCTGCAGGCCGAGGCCGTGCAGCGCGCCGACCATCGAGCGGAACTCCGAGACACGCGCGCCGCCCTCGGGGTCGGTCGCGTACGAGCCCTCGGGAACCGAGTAGTGGTACGGGTCGTAGCCCCAGTTGAAGGCGTCGGTCGCCGCGACCGCCGAGACGCACGCCTGCTGCTCCGCGGAGTCGGCCGGCAGCGCCGCGAGGTCGCACGCGGGCGTCTGCTGCGCCGCCTTGTCCTCTTCGATCGACGCGATGTCGAACGACGGCAGCAGGTGCACCGTGTTGATGCCGGCGTCGGAGAGCTGCTTCAGCTGCGCCGTGCCCGCGCTCTTCTGCGTGAAGGCGAGGTACGTGCCGCGCAGATCCGCCGGCACCGTCTCGTCCGTCGCCGAGAAGTCGCGGATGTGCAGCTCGTAGATCGCGCGGTCGACGGGGCGCTCGACGACGGGCGCCGCCGTCTTCTCCCACTGCTTCGGCTTCCAGCTCTTGTCGTCGAGGTCGACCGCGACCGACCTCTTCGAGTTCTCGGTCAGCGCGAACGAGTACGGGTCCGTGACCTGGTTGGTCTCGATCTTCTGCGTCGTCGGCGCGTAGACGACGACCTCCCACAGGTACTCGTCGCCCTTGAGGTCCTTCTTGCCCTTGACCGTCCAGGTTCCGGATGCCGCGTCCCACGTCGCCTCGTGGGGCACGGGGTCGCCGGTGGCGCCCGCCTCCCAGGTCAGGAGCGTCGCGGACTGCCCCGTCGGAGCCCACAGCCGGAACGTCGGCTTGTTCCCCTGGAACGTCACGCCGAGATCGAGGTCCTCGACGGCGTCCGCGTAGAGGTCGTCGAGCACGCCCGGGATCTGCACGCCCGTGAAGGCGGTCAGGGTTCCCGCTGCGTTCCGCTGAGCGACCATGAGCTGGCCCTTCAGCAGCGCGGCGGCAGCATCCCGATCCTGCCCGTCGACGTGCAGCGCGATGTACGACGCGAGCGCGGGGAAGGTGCCCTTCTGCTCGGCCGTGAGGCCCCCCGCGATGCGGGTCAGGGCGATCGGATCGCCGCCCGTGATCACGCGGTCGGGAGAGACGGCGAGCGCGGCATCCGTCGACGAATACAGCTGCCACTGCGCGTCAGCCGCCGTGGACCCGAGGTTTGCGGGCCACGCGATCGTCTCGGCGTCGATCCAGTGCGCGCGCAGCTCGCCCGTGCCGGCGAGCGGCGGGTCGGCCGACTTCACGGTGAGCAGGTGCGTCGCGATGTCGTAGCGGAAGGTCGTGACCTTGCCCAGCGTCGCGCTGAAGCCGATGTTCGCGCCGCCGGGAGCGCCGCCCGCGCCGTAGTTCTCGTCCCACGATCGGTTGTGCATGACCTTGACCTCGTACGAGCCGGTGGGCAGGTCGTCGGTCGTGTACTGGAACGTGCCGTCGTGGTTCTGGTCGAACATCATCGTGGCGAGGCACGTCGGCTGCCAGTCCTCGGTGCAGCCGAGCTCGCTCTGCAGCGACCCGGGCAGCGTGACGACGGGGCCGTCCGCCGTCGACCAGACGTTCTTCGTGCGCGCGTCGAAGAAGAACGAGACGGGACCGTCGGCGGTGTGCTTCAGCGTGATGTTGCCGCCGCCGGGCGCGCCGCCCGCTCCGTAGTTCTCGGTCCACTCCTTGTTGATCGCGATCTTGTACTCGTACGTGCCCGCCGGCAGGCTCGAGAGCTCGAGCGCCCAGATGTCGCCCTTCTGCTTCGTCATCTGCACGAGGCCGCAGGCCGGCTGCCAGTGCTCGGGGCATCCCGCCTCGTCGTTGAAGCTGCCGGGGACGCTGACGGCGGCGTAGTCCGGCGCCGGCCCCTGCGGCTCGGGCTCCTCCGGGTCCTCGGGATCGACGGGCGCCGTCGCGAGGTTCACGCGGTGACCGACCGACGCGTACGTCGAGTCCGCCGAGCGATGGCCCGCGGCATCCGTCGACACCGCGCGGTACTCGACGAGCGTGCCGTCCGCGAGGCCCTCGATGTCGTGGAAGACGCCGGGCGCGGTGTCTTCGGCCGTGCCGAGCGCGTGCCAGTCGTCCGAGCCCGCGACGCGCCACGAGAAGCTCGTCTCGCGCCACGTGTTCGACGTCTCGGCCGAGACCGCGACCGAGCCCGTGAGCCCGGCACCCGCGACGGGAGCCTCGACCTTGATCGCCGCGGCCTCAGCGGGCGCCGAGACGGGGCGGTCGGCCTTGAAGACGCGGGTCGAGAGGGCGGGCACGGTGACGGATGCCGCGGCCGAGGCATCCGTCGTCACAGCCGCTCCCCCGCCGTAGACGGGCGTCAGCGTCGCACCCGCCGTGAGCGTCGTCACCGGGACGGTCTGCTCGGTCGTGGCGTTGTTCGTCGCGACGAGGTACTCGACCTTCTCGTCGCGGTCGACGCGCGAGAAGGCGTAGACGCCCGCGCTGTCGGCCGCGTAGCGCTCGATCTGCGCGCCGTCCGCGAGCGCGGGGTGCGCCTCGCGCAGGGCGGACAGCTCGGCGATGTGCGCGTACACGGGGGCGTCGGTCGCGTAGCGGTCCTGCGAGCCGGCCGCCTCGCCGGTTACGAGCGGCTGGTCCGTGTATTCGGCGATGTCGCTCGCGAAGAGAGTCTGACGCGAGTGGCGGTCCTTGCCGTCGCCCGTGCCCGCGAAGCCCTGCTCGTCGCCGTAGTAGACGACGGGCTGGCCGCGGCTCAGGAAGAGCAGATCGTGCGCGAGCAGGTCGCGCTGCAGCTGGCTCGTCTTGCCGTTGAGGAAGTACCCGATCCGGCCCATGTCGTGGTTGCCGAGGAAGGTCGGCAGCGCCGTCGCCGACGAGTCCGACGTCGTGTAGTGGTCGTCGCCCGCGAACATCGTGCTGAGGTTCTTCACGGGGCCGCCGCCGGCGAACGAGCTCGCGGCGGACTGGAACGTGAAGTCGAGGACCGAGTTCATGTCGGTCTGGCGCACGTACGGAGCGAGCTTCGTCGGGTCGGCGTCGTAGACCTCGCCGAACATGAAGAAGTCGGGCTTGCCGTTCGCGTGGGCGTAGTCGAGGACCTCGGTCGTCCACTTCTCCCAGAACTCGAAGTTCACGTGCTTGGCGGTGTCGATGCGGAAGCCGTCGATGCCGAGGTCGATCCATGCGTCGTAGACGTCGACGAAGCCGTCGACGACGGCGGGATGCTCCGTCATGAGGTCGTCGAGCCCCACGAAGTCGCCGTACGTGACGGACTCTCCGGCCCACGTCGAGTCGCCGCGGTTGTGGTACAGCGTCGGGTCGTTGAGCCAGGCGGGCACCTTGACGTCCTTCTCGGCATCCGCGATGACGGGCGTGTAGGGGAACGAGGTCGCGGGGTCGAGCGCCGGGAACGTGTCGCCGCCCGCGAGTTCGTCGATCTTGATCTCGTTGCCGTCGGCGTCGAGGTAGGGCGAGTCGCCGATGTCGACGTAGGAATTCGTGCCCTCGGCGTACGAGATGACGTCGGCCGTGTGGTTCGTGATGATGTCGAAGTAGACCTTGATGCCCTTGGCGTGGGCCGCCGCGATGAAGGACTCGAGCTCGGCGTTCGTGCCGAGGTGCGGGTCGATCTGCGTGAAGTCGGTGATCCAGTAGCCGTGGTAGCCCGCGCTCGCGTCGGCGCCGGCGCCCTGCACGGGCTTGTTCTTGAAGCTCGGCGTGAGCCAGATCGCGCTCGTGCCGAGGCCCGCGATGTAGTCGAGGTTGTCGTGCAGGCCCGCGATGTCGCCGCCGTTGTAGAAGCCCGTGCTCGTCGGGTCGAAGCCGGTCGTGAGGCGGTCGCCCGCGAGCCCGCCCGTGTCGTTGGCGGTGTCGCCGTTGGCGAAGCGGTCGGTCATGACGAAGTAGAACTGCTCGCCGCTGCCCGCCTGGCGGACGGGCGGCGCGACGAGGGCGTCGTCCTCGGCCGTGTAGCCCGCGCGCACCGACAGCACCTCGACGCCGATCCGGTGCTGCACGTCGTCGAAGACGAACCGCAGCCTCGAGGGCCCGGCGACCGTCAGCGGAGCGTTGTCGTTGCCGCCGTTCAGGCCGTACGACTCTCCCCAGCCGTCGTCGACGGCGACCTTGTACAGCCACGACCCTGCGGGCACCTCGAACTCGGCTGCGTAGATGTTCGGGTCATCCGTCGGCTCGAGCTCGGTCGCGGCGCACTCCGGCTGCCAGTCGTCCGAGCATCCGAGCTCTTTCTGCAGGTCGCCGACGAGAGCGAAGGTGCGCTCGGCGGCGGCGGCCGGAGCCGCAAGGGCCGTCACGCCACCCGTGAGGGCGAGCGCGGCGGCAAGGAGGGTGGCGAGCACGCGGCGGCGTGCGGCAGTCGTCTTCGACACTTCAGTGGCTCCTGAGGATGGAGCGGGCACGGCGACGTGCCCGGCTGCGGTGTCTGCGACGCTAGCGCGTGGGTGGGACAGAATGCAAGCGCTTACATAATGAGAGAACCCTCATCTAGGATTCGCTGATGCCGCGCCCGCGCCCTTCTCGGCGCGTGCGCGGAAGCGCTTGCAGCGGTGTCAGCCCCGGGTTTCCGCGGTGCCGTAGGTGCTGCGCTGCTCGATGACGGCGAGCGTGCACCGCGAGATGCACACGAGCTTGCCCGCGTCGTCGACGATCCGGACCTCCCACACGTGACTGCGCCGCCCGATGGCGGCGGGCGTCGCCGTCGCCGTGACCCAGCCCGAGAAGACCGGGCGGATGTGGTTGGCGTTGATCTCCTGGCCCACGACGTGGAACTTCTCGCGATCGACCGCGAGATAGCCCGCCCACGAGGCGAGCGTCTCGGCGAGCGCGACCGACGCGCCGCCGTGCAGCACGCCGGCCGGCTGCACCGTGCGGTGGTCGACCGGCATGCGCGCGACGACGGCGTCGTCCCGCACCTCGAGCATCTCGATGCCGAGGCCTTCGATGAGCGTCCCGCCCGCCATCGCGTTGAGCGGGACGGCCGAGACCTCGCCGAACCAGATGCTCACACCGCTGCCTCTTCCGCGCGCTCGGCGGCATCGCGCTGCGCGGCATCCGGAACATAGCCGTCGATGTGCCGCTCGTCGGGTCCGTTGTAGGCCGACAGTGGGCGGATGAGCGCGTTGGACGCCGTCTGCTCCACGATGTGCGCCGTCCAGCCGACGATCCGCGCCGCGACGAACAGCGGCGTGAAGGTCAGCGTGTCGAAGCCCATCAGGTGGTACGCGGGGCCCGACGGGTAGTCGAGGTTGGGGTAGATGCCCTTGCGCCCGACGAACTCGGTCTCGAGGGCGTCGTAGAGGGCCGCGAGGTCGTGCGCGTCGTAGTGCTCGACGAGCGTGTCGAGGGCGGCCTTCATCGTCGGGACGCGCGAGTCGCCCTTCTTGTACACGCGGTGCCCGAAGCCCATGATCTTGCGCTTCTCGGCGAGCGCTTCGTCGAGCCACGGGCCGACGTTGTCGGCCGATCCGATCTCGTCGAAGATGTGCATGACCGCCTCGTTCGCGCCGCCGTGCAGCGCGCCCTTGAGCGCGCCGATCGCCCCGACGACCGCCGAGTAGAGGTCTGCCATCGTGCTCGTGATGACGCGCGCCGTGAACGTCGACGCGTTGAAGGAGTGCTCGGCGTACATGATCATCGACACGTTGAACGCGGCCGCGACCGTCGCGTCGGGCTCTTGGCCGAACGTCACCCACAGGAAGTTGTGCGAGTAGTCCAGGTCGTCGCGCGACGCGATCGGCTCCTCGCCACGGCGACGGCGCTGGTCGTACGCGACGATCGCGGGGAGCTTGCCGAAGAGCCGCTCCGCCTTCGCGAGATCCGACTCGGGCGAGTTGTCGTACGTGGTCGGGTCGCAGGCGCCGATGACCGAGACCGCCGTGCGGACGACGTCCATGGGGTGCGCCTCGAGCGGCAGCAGGTCGATCGCCTGCTTGACGTTGGCGTCGAGCGCCCGATGCGATCGTTCGCGCGTGCGGAACGCCTCGAGCTCGGCATCCGTCGGGAGCTCGCCGTGCCACAGCAGGTAGGCGACCGCCTCGAACGGCTGCGTCGCCGCGAGCTCGTGCACGGGGTAGCCCCGGTACAGCAGCGAGTTGCTGTCGGGATTGACCTTGCTCACCGCGGTGTAGTCGACGGTGACCCCCGCGAGGCCCTTCTTGATCTCGATCGTGTCAGTCATGGGTTCTCCTTTGCCCCGCGCTCAGCGGCTGATCTGGAAGTTGAAGACGTTGTTGTCGAAGTGGCCGTACGCCTCGTAGTCGATGAGGTCGTACAGGTCGGCGCGGTGCTGCATCTCGCCGAGCTTGGCGGTGAGATGGCCGTCGCCCTGGAGCGTGTCGAGGGCGCGGGATGCCGCTCCCATCGCGATCCGCAGCAGCGACACGGGCCAGATCACGATGTTGACCCCGACGTCGCGCAGCTGGTCGACGCTGAACAGGTCGGACTTCCCGAACTCCGTCATGTTGGCCAGGATCGGCACGTCGACCGCGGCCCGCACGGCGGCGAACTCCTCGAGCGAGCGCATCGCCTCGGGGAAGATCGCGTCGGCCCCGGCGTCGACGAGCGCCTTGGCGCGGTCGATCGCGGCATCCATCCCTTCGACAGCACGGATGTCGGTGCGCGCCATGATCAGGAAGTCGGGGTCCCGACGGGCGTCGGCGGCGGCGCGGATGCGCTTGATCGCCGTCGACTCGTCGACGACGGCCTTGCCGTCGAGGTGCCCGCAGCGCTTGGGGTTGATCTGGTCCTCGATGTGGGCGCCGGCGACGCCCGCGTCTTCGAGGGTCTGGATCGTGCGGGCGACATTCATCGGCTCGCCGAAGCCCGTGTCGGCGTCGATGATCGCGGGCAGATCCGTCATGCGGGCGATCTGCGCGCCGCGGCCCGCAACCTCGGTCAGTGTCGTGAGCCCGATGTCGGGCAGACCGAGGTCGGCCGACAGCACGGCGCCCGAGATGTAGACGCCCTCGAACCCCTTCTGCTCGATGAGCCGGGCGCTGAGCGGATTGAAGGCGCCCGGGAAGCGCAGCAGCTCACCCGAGGCGAGCCGCTCGCGGAACGCGCGGCGCTTCTCATGCGCGGGGATCGTCGAGTACAGCATCAGCGCACAGCTCCTTCACCAGATTCGGGCGAGTTCGCGATATTCGGACGGATTCGGCTGCGGCATCCGAATGTCGTGGAATGATCCGAAGTTCGTGGGGCGCTCGGAGCGGGCGCGACCAGCATCAGAACAGGCCCTTCGGAGCCGGCGCGCCCGCCAGGACGCCGAGCTGGGCGACGATCGAGAGCTGCTGCACCTCGGCCGGCGTGAGCTCGGGCAGGCGCTGCGCGAGGTCGAGGAACCGCTCGATCTCCTCCTGCGCGAGCACGGGCTCGGCCAGCAGGCGGAACTTGCGGATGTAGTCCTCGCGCGCGAACGGCCGCGCGCCGAGCGGGTGGGCGTCGGCGACCGCGATCTCGTCCTCGATGACCGACCCGTCGGTCAGGGTCACGACGACACGACCGCCGAACGCCTTCTCGTTCGGGTCGTCCGAGTGGTAGCGGCGCGTCCACTCGGCGTCCTCGGCCGTCGTGATCTTGTGCCACAGCTCGACGGTGTCCTCCCGCGCGGCGCGGGCCGGCGCGTACGAGTCGACGTGATGCCAGCCGCCATCCTGCAGCGCGACGGCGAAGATGTACGGGATCGAGTGGTCGAGCGTCTCGCGCGAGGCAGTCGGGTCGTACTTCTGCGGGTCGTTCGCGCCCGAGCCGATGACATAGTGCGTGTGGTGGCTCGTGTGCAGCACGATCGACTCGACGTCGGCCGGGTCGAAGGACGCCTCGTTGTGCAGCTTGCGTGCGAGGTCGATCCACGCCTGCGCCTGATACTCGGCCGAGTGCTCCTTCGTGTACGAATCGAGGATGCCGCGCTTGGCCTCGCCCGGAGCCGGGAGCGGCACGTCGTACGAGGCGCCCGGGCCGTCCAGCATCCACGCGACGACGCCGTCCTCGCCCTCGTAGATCGGCGAAGGAGAGGTCTCGCCGCGCATCGCGCGGTCGACGGCCTCGACCGCCATCTTGCCCGCGAACGCGGGAGCGTGCGCCTTCCACGTCGAGATCTCGCCCTTGCGCGACTGCCGCGTCGCCGTCGTCGTGTGCAGCGCCTGGCCGACGGCCTGGTAGATCGTCTCGACGGGCAGACCCAGCAGGGTGCCGATGCCGGCCGCCGCGGAGGGTCCGAGGTGTGCGACGTGGTCGATCTTGTGCTTGTGCAGGCAGATCGCGCGGACGAGGTCGATCTGGATCTCGTAGCCCGTCGCGAGGCCGCGCACGAGCGCCGCGCCGTCGGCCCCGACGTGCTGCGCGACGGCGAGGATCGGCGGGATGTTGTCGCCGGGGTGCGAGTAGTCCGCCGCGAGGAACGTGTCGTGGTAGTCGAGCTCGCGCACCGCGACACCGTTCGCCCACGCCGCCCACTCGGGTGATGTGCGGCGCTCGAGCGCGCAGCCGAACACCGTCGCACCGTCGCCGCCGATCGAGACGGCGTGGTCGAGCGCCTGCTGCCGCGCGGCGCTGACGGGTGCGCGGGTGAGGGAGGCTGCCGCGACCGACGCGTTGTCGATCACGCGGTTGATGATCATGTCGACGACCTCGGGCTCGACCTCGACGGGGTCGGCCGCGACCTCGGCGATGTGCCAAGCGAGCTGCCCTTCGCGCGCGAGGTTCTCGTCGCTGCGGTGGACGCGGAGGTGGTGGATGACGGTCATGCTGCTCCCTGTTCGTGATGGACGGATGCCGCGGCCCCCGTCGCGACGCCCGCGGGGGCGTCGGCGACCGAATCGAGGATGCTCGCGAGCGCGTTGTGCAGGTGGACGTGGGTCGCGTGCGCCGCGAGGTCGGCGTCGCGGGCCGCGATCGCGGCGGCGATGAGCCGATGCTCGGCGACGGATGCCGCGAGCCGGCCGGGATTGTCGCGCGCGAGCCGGCGCACCCGCACGAGGTGCGTGCGGACGGTGCGCAGGGCCGAGGTCAGGTAGTCGTTCGCGACGGCGGAGTCGAGTTCGGCGTCGAACCGCGCGATGACGGCGTAGTAGTCGTCGGTCGCGGCGACGCCGTCGACGGTGGCTGCCGAGAACTCGCGGGCGAGCTGCGCGAAGGCCGCGGCATCCCCCCGTTCCGACGCAAGTCGCGCGGCGGTCTCCTCGAGCGCACGGCGCACTTCGAAGAGCTCGCGGATGTCGCCCGCGTCGACGTCGCTGACGACCGTGACGCGCGGGGACTGCTGCACGACGAGCCCGTCGGCCGCGAGCCGGCCCAGCGCTTCGCGCAGCGGAGTGCGGCTGACCCCGAGCCGAGCGGCCTGCTCGACCTCGCCGAGCACGGCGCCCGGCGCGAGGCGTCCGGACTGGATCTCGTCGAGGAGGCTCGCGTACGCCCGGTCACTCGCCCGCATAACGCACCTCCTCGATCACGGCAGGCCTAGTGTATACACAGCGGGCCGTATCCGGCCACCCGGCCCCTTCAGCATCCCCATTCGTATACATACGACACCTGCAAGCCGACCTCTACCGGTGACCCGGGGACAGGTGTAGCGTCCGCCTCGAGCGGGGGCCCTGACAAACGGAGATGCAATGAAGCACACTCGCACCGCGGCGATCGTCGCCGCCCTCGCCGCAGCCCTTCTGGCGCTCGCGACGGCCCCCGCCTCGGCGGCACCCGCCGAGATCGATCATTGGACCGATTCGGTGACCCATATCGAGCAGGAGGCGCACGAGGCCTGGTGCCCCGACGTCCCCTTCCTCGTGCTGTACCACGAGGATTCCCACGGGAACTTCCACGGCGTCGAGCGCAGGGGCGCGTTCTACGGCGGGAGCTCGTTCCACGTCGAGGCCAGCTGGACGAACGTCGAGAACGGCAAGTCCTTCAGCCTCGTGCAGCAGGGCGTCGACAAGGATCACCTCGTCATCCCGCAGGAGGACGGCACGATCATGCTGACGTTCCTGAACACCGGCGCGTCGACGTATTACGACAATGACGGCAAGAGGATGTTCGTGGATGCGGGCCGCACGTTCGGGACCGTCCATCTCGACGCCGACTACAACTTCATCGAGTTCATCGAGGCCGACGCCAAGGGCCACTTCGAGACGGCGGGCCGCGACTTCTGCGCAGACGTCATGGAGTTCATCGGCTGACACCGGCGCGGGCCACTCCGGCTGCGATCCCCTCCAGCCGGAGGGACCCGTGAGGATTGCGTAAGGAATATTCAGAAGTTTGTGAAACCGGCGTAGCGTGCGGGGCATGACCACAGTCATCCGCACGAGCGGCCTCGTGAAGCGCTACGGCCGCCACAACGCCCTGGACGGCCTCGACCTCGAGGTCGCGGGCGGCGAGATCCACGGGTTCCTCGGGCCCAACGGCGCGGGCAAGTCCACGACGATCCGCATCCTCCTGGGCCTCGCGCGCGCCAACGGCGGCGAGGCGTCCGTCTTCGACCTCCATCCGTGGCGCGACGCTGTCGCCATCCATCGCCGCGCCGCCTACATCCCCGGCGACGTCAGCGTGTGGCCGAACCTGACCGGCGGCGAGGCGGTCGACCTGCTCGCGCGCCTGCGCGGCGCCGCCGCGCGCGACCGCGTCTACCTGGCTGAGAAGGAGCGACTCATGGAGGCGTTCCAGTTCGACGCGCGCAAGAAGGGAAGGGCCTACTCGAAGGGCAACCGGCAGAAGGTCGCGCTCATCGCGGCGTTCGCCGTGCCGGCAGAGCTCTACATCTTCGACGAGCCGACGAGCGGGCTCGACCCGCTCATGGACGTCATGTTCCGGCGTGAGGTCGCGCGAGTGCACGCGACGGGCGCCACGGTGCTGCTCTCGAGCCACATCATGTCGGAGGTCGAGCAGCTGTGCGAACGGGTCTCGATCATCCGCGCGGGGCGGATCGTCGACGCCGGCACGCTCGCCGACATGCGGCACCTCACGCGGACGGAAGTGTCGTACGAGGGATCGGATGCCGCCCCCATCGCAGCGCTCTCGGATGCGCACGACGCCCTCGTCGAGGACGGGCGGGTTCGCTTCACGGTCGACAGCGACCGCGTCACCGGGGTCCTGCCGGAACTCTCGCGCTTGGGCGTCTCGGGCCTGCGGGTCGCGCCGCCGTCGCTCGAAGAGCTCTTCCTGCGCCACTATGGCGATGACCTCGCCGCGCTGGAGGGGAACGGACGATGAGGCGCGTCGGGATCCTGCTCGCCCAGCGCCTTCGTCGCGACTGGCTGCAGCTGACCCTGTGGATCCTCGGCACGATGGCGCTCGCCCTCGCGGGCCTGAACGGCACGGCGACGACCTACGGCAATGATCAGGAACGCACGACCCTTCTCGCGACCGTGATGGCCAACCCCGTCATCCTGCTCTTCCGCGGGCTGCCTTCGGGACCCGACGAGTCGGCCTTCATGGTTTTCCTGCTCCTGCCCTTCCTCGTGATGATGGCGGCATTCATGAGCACGTTCCTCGCGGTGCGCCACACGCGCGGCGACGAGGAGGCCGGACGTCTCGAGCTCGTGGCCGCGACGACGGCCGGGAGGACCCTGCCGACGGTCGCGACGATCGTCCACGGCGTGCTCGCGAACGCGATCCTGGGCGTCCTCGTCGCGGCGGCCTTCCTCAGCGGCGGATCCCCGACCGAGGGGTCGCTGCTCGCGGGCTTCACCGCCGCGTGCGGCGGGCTGACCTACCTCGGCTTCGCCCTCCTCTCGGCGCAGCTCATGCGCACCTCGCGCGGCGCGAACTCGCTCGCCGTCTGGGTGCTCGTGGTGACCTATTTCATCGCCGGCATCGGCAACGCTGTCGGCACCCCGAGTGACGACCTCACGCACATGGAGAGCTCGTGGCTGACCTGGCTCTCGCCATTCGGGTGGGCCGAGAACACGCGCGCGTTCGACGAGAACCTCTGGTGGCCCGCTCTGCTCTGCCTTGCGGCGTTCGTCGTCTTCGCAGGAGCGGCACTGGCGCTCCAGACCGTCCGGGACCTCGGCGGGAGCATCGTCGCCGAGCGACACGGCCGCTCGGCCGCGCGCCCCGCGCTGTCGTCCACGACGGCGCTCGTCACGCGGCTCGCGGCGGGCTCGACGATCGGATGGATGGCGGGCGCGTTCTTCGCGGGAGCCCTCTCGACCTCGCTCGGCTCGGTCGTGAACGAGATGGGCTCGGACAATCCGGCGGTCGCGGACATGCTCAGGGCCCTCTCGGCGGAGGCCGACCTCGAACAGGCGGTCGTCGTCGTGTTCTTCACGATGGTCGGCCTGCTCGCGGCGTGCGCCGCCGTGCAGACGGTCGCCCGCGCCCGTCAGGAGGAGGCGCACGGAACGGCGGAGCCGGTCCTGGCCACACCCGTGCAGCGGGTGCGATGGCTCGCCGATTTCGTCGTCATCGGGTTCATCGCGATCGTGCTGACGTGCGCCGCGGCCTTCGTGGGCGCGTGGACGGGTTCAGCCCGATCGGCGAACGGCGCGAGCCTCACCCAGGACGCATTCGTCGCCGCTGCGGGACAGGTCGTCGCAGCATCCGTCTTCCTCGTCCTGACGGCGGTCATCTTCACGATCGCGCCCCGCTGGACGATCCCCCTCGGCTGGACGCTCGTCACCGCCGCCATCGTCTTCGGGCTCTTCGGCCCGCTGCTGGGGCTGCCGGAATGGGTCACGAACCTCTCGCCGTTCTCGGTCGCGCCGGTCCCGAGTGGAGACGAGGTCGATCTGCGCGGGATGTGGTGGCTGCTGCTGACCGTGGGGGTGGGGGCGGCGGCATCCCTGACCCTCATGCAGCGCCGCGAGCTCGCGAGCGCCGGGTAGGTGAACCGCGTGGGGGACGAGCATCCGGGAACCGATGCGGCCGAGCAGGCCGCCTCGCTTCTGACGGCCGCCGGAATGGCGCGGATGCCGAGCCGCGTCATGATGGCTCTGGTCGGCTCGCCCGACGACGGCTACACGGCCGCCGAGCTCGCCGAGCGGCTCGGCGTCTCGGCCGCCGCCGTGTCGGGCGCGGTCCGCTACCTGCACTCGATCCACATGATCCGGCGCATCTCGCGTCCCGGAGATCGCCGCGATCGATACGACCTCGCCGACGACGCGTGGAGCGACGTCGCGACCGCGAACGCGCCGCTGTACACCCGGCTCGCCGACTTCATGGACCTCATCGCCGACGACAACGGCGAGGCCCCTGCCTCCGTCGCCCGCGCTCGCGCGACCGCCGACTTCCTGCGTTTTCTCGCGACGCGCATGCCGGAGCTCGTCGAGGAGTGGCGCGCGCACCGGGAGGAGCCGGCCGCCGGGTAGCCTTGCCCGAGTGACTTCCGACGCTCCCTACATCGTGGCCACCGACGGCGCCTGCAAGGGCAACCCGGGACCGACCGGCTGGGCATGGGTCGCCGAAGACGGGCACTGGGCGGCGGGAGCGCTGCCGACCGGGACGAACAACATCGGCGAGCTGCTCGGCCTGCTGCGCGCCATCGAGGACCACGCCGATGTGCGCGACCTCGTCGTGCAGGCCGACTCGAAGTACGCGATCGACAGCTACGAGAAGTGGATGGACGGCCACCGCCGCCGCGGGTGGAAGACCTCCGCCGGCGCCCCGACGAAGAACCGCGAGCTGCTCGAGCAGCTCATCGCGGCGCGCGACGCGCGCAGGGCCGCGGGGCTTCCGGATGTCGTGCTCGAGCACGTCCGCGGGCACTCCGGCCACGTGCTCAACGCGTGGGCCGACGAGCGCGCCGTGCGCGCATCGGAGCACGCCGCGAAGGGCACCGAGAGCGCGTGGTCGTCACTCGGCACGCACCCCAAGCTCGACGTGTCGGCCGCCCCCAAGAACGGCCGCTGACCCGCCGGCGCGCCGCTCCCGCGGCCCGCGTCAGACTCCGGTCGAGCCCTCGAAGAGGCCGATCTCGTTGCCGTCGGGATCGCCGATGACCGCCCACCAGCTCGTCGGGGTGATCTCGGACTTGGCCATGAGCACGCTGCCGCCCGACTCGAGCGCCGCGACGACCGTGTCGTCGATCGAGTCGACCTCGACGTAGGAGCGCGGCTGCGAGAACCCCTCATCACGTGGAGCGAGGCCGCCGCCCGAGATCTCGTTGGGCGCGCGCCACATGGGGTAGCCCTCGAAGCCCGGGAGCTCGGCGAGCTTCCACCCGAACAGTCCCGAGTAGAACGCCGTCGCCCGGGGGAAGTCGCTGACCGGGATGTCGATGTGCGTGATGTCGCCGTGAGCCATCAGGGGTCCTCTCGTGCGGAGCCGACCCGGCCAGTCTCACGCCGCGCCGGGCGCGCCGCAAGAACCCCGGCGCGTCAGTCCGCGCCCGCCGCCGAGAGGTGCGCGTCGAGCGCGTCGAGGGCCGGCCGCTGACCCTTCACGAGCTTGTCGCGGGCGGCGGGGAGCGGCATCCACTCGGCCCTGTCGACCTCGGGGAAGGACTGCGTGCGGCCCGATCGAGGCGGCCATTCCAGCTCGAACTCGCCGAACTCGAGACCGTCGAGCGAGACGTCCGCGCCGTCCACGACGAAGACCGTGATGCGCTTGCCCGACGAGTACGCCCACGTGCCGAGTTCGGCGTAGGGCTCGGGCGGAGGCGCGATGCCGAGCTCCTCGCCGAACTCGCGCCGCGCCGCGTCGAGCGGCGTCTCGGACTCCGGGTCGAACTCGCCCTTCGGGATCGACCACGCGCCGTCGTCCTTCGCAGCCCAGAACGGGCCGCCCATGTGCGCAATCAGCACCTCGGCCGGCCCGGCCGTGGGGACCCGGTACAGGAGGAGTCCCGCGCTGTGCACCGGCATGTCCACCCCTTTCACGCCGCAGCGTCGGAGATCCGGCGTCCGTCGGACCGATCACGAGGATTCGGTCCGACGTTACGCGGATCTCCGACGCTGTGGTCGGTGCGAGGTGTCAGGCGCGAGCGATCAGGGACGCGTCGCGGGCGAGACCTCGTAGGTCTTCTCGGGGTCGCGCTCGGCGACGCCGCCCAGCGCCTCGTCGATCGCGGCCAGCGCATCGGCGTCGAGCTTCACGCCCGAGGCCTTGACGTTCGAGGCGATCTGCTCGGGACGGGATGCTCCGACCAGCGCCGAGGCGACGTTCGGGTTCTGCAGCACCCACGCGATCGCGAGCTGGGCGAGCGTGAGGCCCGCCTCGTCGGCGACGGGCTGCAGCCGCTGCACGGCGGCGAGGACGTCGTCGCGCAGGAACCGCTGGATGAAGTGCGCTCCGCTCTTCTCGTCGGTCGCGCGCGAACCTTCCGGCACGGGCTGGCCGGGCAGGTACTTGCCCGAGAGCACGCCCTGCGCGATGGGCGACCACACGATCTGCGAGATGCCGAGCTCGACCGAGGTCGGCACGACCTTCTCCTCGATGACGCGCCACAGCGCCGAGTACTGCGGCTGGTTCGACACGAGCTGGATACCGAGCTCCTTCGCGAGCGCGTGACCCTCGCGCAGCTGCTCCGCGGTCCACTCCGAGACGCCGATGTACAGCGCCTTGCCCTGGCGGACGACGTCGGCGAACGCCTGGAACGTCTCCTCGATGGGCGTCTCGTAGTCGTAGCGGTGGGCCTGGTAGAGGTCGACGTAGTCGACGCCGAGACGCTTGAGCGAGCCGTTGATGCCGTCGTGGATGTGCTTGCGGCTCAGGCCCACATCGTTGGCGCCCTTGGGGCCGATGGGCCAGTAGACCTTCGTGAGGATCTCGAGGCCCTCGCGACGCTGACCCGCGAGCGCCTTGCCGAGGACGATCTCGGCCTCGGTGTTCGCGTACACGTCAGCGGTGTCGAAAGTCGTGATGCCGGCGTCGAGCGCCGCGTGCACCGTCGCGATCGCCGCGTCGTCGCCGACCTGCGACGCGTGCGTCACCCAGTTGCCGTACGTGATCTCCGAGACCTTGAAGCCGCTGTTTCCGAGGTAGCGATACTCGACCATTCCTGCCTTCTCCTGTTCGTACGGCCACGCCGTGTCCGGCGGGCCGTCCTACCCTAGGCGCCCGCCTGGCCCCGCGTCCATTGGGAACGAAACGATTCGACGGATTGCCGGGAAAGAGCCGACGGATGCCGCGGCCGGCGCAGCGCGCGCCGCGGTCGGGCCCACGCGGCCGGCGGCTCCACCGACGCGTCAGCGGCGAGTGGAGTGGCCGTGGGGACCGTCGTCCGTCACCTGACCGGAGCGGCCTCGCCCTCGATCGCGTCCTCGGCGCTGTCCGACTCGCCGGCGTCGTCCTTCGCCTGGGCTTCGGCGAGAGCGCGCGCCTCTTCGTCGAGATCGGTCGCGGCCTGCTCGAACTGCGAGTTGTACAGGCGGAAGTAGGCGCCGTGCGTCGCGATGAGCTCGTCGTGCGTGCCCTTCTCGACGATGCCGCCGTTCTCCATCACGAGGATGAGGTCGGCGTCGCGGATCGTCGAGAGGCGGTGCGCGATGACGAAGGACGTGCGTCCTTCGCGGAGCGCCGCCATCGCGTGCTGCAGCAGCAGCTCGGTGCGGGTGTCGACGGAGCTCGTGGCCTCGTCGAGGATGAGCACCGACGGCTGCGCGACGAACGCGCGCGCGATCGTGATGAGCTGCTTCTCGCCCGCCGAGATGTTCGACGCGTCCTCATCGAGGAGCGTGTCGTACCCGTCGGGCAGCGAGTGCACGAACCGGTCGACATACGTCGCCCGCGCGGCGGCGAGGATCTCGTCGTCGGTGGCGTCGGCCCGGCCGTAGCGGATGTTCTCGCGGATGGTGCCGGCGAACAGCCACGGATCCTGCAGGACCATGCCCGTCTTGGCGCGGATGTCGCGTCGCGTGAGCAGGGCGATGTCCTGGCCGTTGAGCAGGATGCGTCCGCTGTCCAGCTCGTAGAACCGCATGAGCAGGTTGACGAGCGTCGTCTTGCCCGCGCCCGTCGGACCCACGATCGCGACAGTCTGCCCGGGCTCGACCCGGAACGACAGGTCGTGGATCAGGGGGCGTTCGGGCGAGTACGAGAACGCGACATCCTGGAACTCGATCGTGCCGTCGCCCTCGACCGGCGCGGGGGCGTCGGCGGCGTCGGGGTCCTGCTCGGTCTCGTCGAGCAGCTCGAAGACGCGCTCGGCGGATGCCGTGCCCGACTGCACGACCGCGGCCATTCCGCCCAGCTCCGACAGCGGCTGCGTGAACTGCTGCGAGTACTGGATGAAGGCCTGCACGTCGCCGAGTCGCAGCTGGCCGCCCGCGACCATGAGCGCGCCGAACACGGCGATGCCGACGTAGGTCAGGTTTCCGATGAAGAGCATCGCGGGCATCATGATGCCCGACAGGAACTGCGCCTTGAACGAGGCCTGGTAGAGCTCTTCGTTCTCGGCGCGGAACGCCTCCCGCGAGGCCTGCTCGCGGCCGAAGACCTTGACGAGCGCGTGCCCCGAGAACGACTCCTCGACGCGCGAGTTGAGGCGCCCGACCTTGCGCCACTGGATGCCGAACGCCTTCTGCGACCGCGGCCCGATGACGCCGAAGAGCACGCCCATGAGCGGGAAGCTCACGAGCACGACGAGGGTGAGCTGCCACGAGATCGACAGCATCATGATGAGCACGCCGATCACGGTGAGCACGCTCGTGAGCGCCTGCGACAGCGACTGCTGCATCATCTGCGTGATGTTGTCGATGTCGTTGGTGACGCGCGAGATGAGCTCGCCGCGCTGCACCCGGTCGAAGTAGCGCAGCGGGAGGCGGTTGATCTTCGCCTCGACGTCTTCGCGCAGGCGCCACATGACCCGCACCATGATGACGTTGATGACGTAGCCCTGCAGCCACAGCAGGATCGACGACGCGAAGTACAGGGCGAGCACGATGAGCAGCACGCGGCTCAGCGCCACGAAGTCGACGCCGGCCCCGGGGACGAAGTGCTGCATCGCCGCGACCATGTTGGCGAGGTCCTGCTGACCCTCGGCCTCGAGCCCCGCGACGACCTGCGCCTGCGTAGCGCCGGCCGGCGCCATCCCCGACACGACGCCCTCGAAGAGGATGTTCGTCGCCTCGCCGAGGATCTTGGGCGAGAGCACCGCGAGCACGACGCCGATGGATCCGAGGATCGACACGAGCACGAACGCGAGGGCGTGCGGGCGCAGCAGGCCGATGAGCCGTCGGAAGGCGGGCCAGAACTGCGCGGCCTTGCCGGGGGCGACGGCGCCGCTCCAGTCGTCGGCGGAGATGCGCGCCTGCTCGCCGAGCTCGATCTCGAGCTTCTCTTCGGCGCTCAGCTCGGCGACGGCGGCGAGGGTCCGGCTGCGCCGGCGGGTGGGCTTGTCGGCGCTCATCGGGCGACCTCCGCTCCGAGCTGGGATTCGACGATCTCGCGGTAGGTCTGGCTCGTCTCGAGCAGCTGCTCGTGCGTGCCGAGTCCCACGATGCCGCCGTCGTCGAGGACGACGATGCGGTCTGCGTCGGTGATGGTCGAGATGCGCTGCGCGACGACGATCTTCGTGACGTCGGGCAGCTCACGCCACAGCGCCTGCCTCAGGCGCGCGTCGGTTGTGAGGTCGAGCGCCGAGAACGAGTCGTCGAACACGAGTACCCGCGGCTCGTGGACGATCGCGCGGGCGATCGCGAGGCGCTGGCGCTGGCCGCCCGACACGTTGGTGCCGCCCTGCGAGATCGGGGCGTCGAGCCCGCCCTCCATCTGGCTCACGAAGTCGCTCGCCTGGGCGATCTCGAGCGCCCGCCAGAGCTCGGCGTCCGTCGCGTCCTCGCGGCCGAACCGCAGGTTGGACGCGATCGTGCCCGAGAACAGGAATGGACGCTGCGGAACGAGCCCGATCGTGCCCCAGAGCGCGTCGAGGTCTGCGCGCCGCACATCGCGGCCCCCCACCTCGACGACGCCGTCGGTGACGTCGAACAGCCGCGGAATGAGCGAGATGAGCGTCGTCTTGCCGGCGCCGGTCGAGCCGACGACCGCGACGGTCTCGCCGGGGGCCGCCGTGAAGGTGATGCCCGACAGGATCGGGTGCTCGGCGCCCGGATAGGTGAACGACACGTCGCGGAACGCGATGGTGCCGGGCGTGGGGAAGTCGGCGACGGCGTCGGCGGCACGCTCGAGCGATGACGTCGTGTCGAGCACCTCGCCGACGCGCTCGGCCGAGACCGCGGCGCGCGGGATCATGAGCGTCATGAAGCTCGCCATCATGACGCCCGAGAGGATGATCATGACGTACTGCATGAACGCGAAGAGCGTGCCGATCTGCACCTCGCCCGCGTCGACCTTGATGCCGCCGAACCAGATCACCGCGACCACTGTCACGTTGAGGATGAGCATGACCGCGGGGAACAGCAGCACGAACAGCGAGCCGACCTTGCGGCCGATGACCATGATCTCGGTGTTGGCTTCGCGGAAGCGCTCCTCTTCGATGGGCTCGCGGATGAACGCGCGGATGACGCGGATGCCCGTGAGCTGCTCGCGCATCACGCGGTTCACGCCGTCGAGCTTGCCCTGGTAGCTGCGGAACAGCGGCACCATGCGGGAGATCAGGATGCCGGCGACGACGAGCAGCACGGGCACCGCCACGGCGATGATCCATGCGAGGCTCGCGCTCTGCTCGATCGCGAGGATGATGCCGCCGATGGCGAGCAGCGGCGCCGTCACGAGGAACGTCGCCGCCATCATCGTGAGCATCTGCACCTGCTGCACGTCGTTCGTGTTGCGCGTGATGAGCGACCCTGCGCCGAAGCCCGTGACCTCGCGCTCGGAGAAGCCCGAGACGCGCTCGAAGATGTCGTCGCGGATGTCGCGCCCGAGCTTCATCGCCGCGCGGGCGGCGAACCACGTCGCGATGATGGACGCGAGGATCTGCGCGAGCGAGACCGTGAGCATGAAGACGCCGGTGCGCCAGATGTACTCGGTGTCGCCCTTGGTGACGCCGTTGTCGATGATGTCGGCGTTGAGGCTGGGCAGGTAGAGCGAGGCGAGGGCGGATGCCGACTGGAACAGCAGCACGCCGAGCAGGAGCCAGCCTGACGGTTTGAGATAGCGGACGAGAAGTTTGGCCAGCACGGATTTCTCCTGACATGGCGAAGCCGTGGCGGGGCTTTGCCGGTGCGGATGTGGTGTTGCGTAACCACCTTCGCACGGCTCCCCGACATCGCGGCGGCCCCCTCCGTGCGGGCGGGACGCCGGACACTCTAACACGATATATCGCGTGACGAGAGGGCCTCAGCGAGCCGCCGACCACTCCTCGAACGCCAGCTGATCGATGACGGCGTCGCCCGCGGGCACGAGGCTCGTCTCTCCGACGACGCGGCCGAAGTACCCCGCGGCGGGGTCGACGACGACCGGTCGCGCGTCGCCGCGGGCCGCGAGGTCGCGGCCGAGGAAGTCGGCGAGCGGCGCCCGCTCGGGGCCCGCGACGTCGAACGCGCGGCCGGGAGCCGTCTCGGCCGCGTCGGCGAGCGCACGCGCGACGGCCTGAGCCGCGACCGGCTGCAGCAGCGCCGTCCCGACGCGCACTTCGCCGTCGACCGTGCTCGCGTCGGCGATCTGCGCGAGGAACTCGAAGAACTGGGTCGCGCGCACGATCGTCGAGGGCACCGCGCTCTCGGCGATGAGCCGCTCCTGCGCGACCTTGCCCGCGAGGTATCCGCTCGCGTCGGGGTTGCGGTCGATCCCGACGATCGACAGCGCGACATGGTGCGCGACGGCTGCCCGCTCCTCCGCGGCGAGCACGTTGCGGGTGGCCGCCGTGAAGAACTCGATGACGCCCGCTTCGTCCCACGCCGACGACTCGGTCGCGTCCACGACCGCGTCCGCGCCGGCGAATGCCTTGTCGAGGCCCGCCCCCGCCAGTGCATCGACCCCCGTGGACCGCGAGGCAGCGATCACCTCGTGACCGCGCTCCACCAGCTCCGCGACCACTCGCGCGCCGATCCGTCCCGTTCCGCCCAGCACCACGATCTTCATGATCTCTCCAACTCGGATTCTGCCTGTCCGAGTTCAATGTACCCGGACACCATCTATCCGAGTCAAGTAGTGTTTCCGGGTATGAGGATGTCGGGCGGAGTCGAGTGGGCGGTGCACTCGTGCGTCGCCCTCGCGGGCGTCGCCGAGCCCGTCCCCGCCGCGACCCTCGCCCGGCTCAACGACCTCTCGATGACGTACCTCGCCAAGCAGATGCAGTCTCTCGCGCGGGCGGGCCTCGTGCACTCGGTCCAGGGCAAGGCCGGCGGCTACGTCCTCGCGCGTCCGGCATCGGAGATCTCCGTCCTCGACGTCGTCCTCGCGATCGAAGGTTCCGAGCCGCAGTTCACGTGCACCGAGATCCGGCAGCGGGGCCCGCTCGCGGCATCCCCCGAGGACTGCCTGCGCTCGTGCGCCGTCCACCGCGCCATGCTGGCCGCGGAGGAGGCGTGGCGCGGGTCGCTGCGCAGCGTCACGGTCGCAGACCTGGTCGCGACGGTGGACCGGGACTCCGGCCCCGACGTGCTCGCGCGCGTCCGCGGCTGGCTGGCAGCCCCGACCGACTGACCCCGCGGCCTATGCCTCGGCGGCCCGTGCGATGTCGGCGCGCTCGCGCCAGCTGCTCGCCGTGACGCGGTCGAGCGCCACCTGGCGCCGCAGCGCATCGGCCTGCTCGTAGAGCGACGGCTGGCCGTAGCTCGTCATGACCTTCACGAGCACCGGCAGCAGCTCGATCATGAAGAAGAGCCCCGCGATGAGCCAGTGCGCCCACGCGAGCGTCGGCTCGCGCTCCGACAGCCGCTCGAGTCCGCTGATCTGGCTGAGCAGGCCGATCGCGCCTGCGTTGCCGCTCGCGACCTCCGCCGCGCGCGCGTCGTACGCGGCGAGCGCCGCCTGGTACTGCTCGCGCGCCGCGGGAAGCTCGTCCTTCGCCTGCTGCTTGTTGACCGCTTCGGAGGCGCCGGCCTCCGCCGTGCCGGCCGCCTGCGCGGCGGCGAGGTCTCCCTGCGCCGCGGTGAGCTGAGCGGCCAGATCGTCGTACGCCGCCTGCGCGGCCGCGAGCTGGTCCTGCGCGGCACCCGAGCTCGCGCCCTCGCCCGCGACGCCGCTGCAGCCGGCCACATCGCCCTGACCCGTGAGCTCGCACTGATACATGGCACGCGCCTGATCGATCACGAGCTGCTGCGCGGCGAGCTTCGCGGTGAGGTCGTCGACCGTCGCCTGGGCCGAGGCGGCGGCACCCGAGGTCGTGTCGGCTCCCGCGACGACACCGCTCGCCGCCTGGCTCTCGAGCCCGGCGACATGCTCGCTCGCGGCATCCAGCGCCTGCTTCTCGGGCCCATCGGTCACGGCGTCCTGGTCGGACTGCGCCTGGACGAGATTGGTCGCCGTCACTTCGCGCGCGATGTCGTTCTGGAAGATCTGCAGCACGAGCGGCTCGGCCACGACGATGCCGATGACGGCCGCCATGATGACGCGCGGGATGGCGAGGCCGATGAGCCTGCCGATGCTGTGCGTCGAGCGCATCGTCGAGGTGAGGAAGCGGTCGAGGTTGAAGATGATCAGCATCCACACGATCGCGAGCGGCAGGGCGCCCCACGCGACGATCCGCACACCCGTTGTGAGGGCGAAGTACATGGAGATCGCCGAGATCAGCGCCGTGCCGGCGATGACGAAGAACATCTGCACGAAGCGCGGCGTCTCGGTCGGCACCTGATCGAGCACCGACCCGTCGGCGCCGCCGAGGATCGCGAGCCGGCGCCATCCCGTGCCGCGCTCGCGACGACGCCTCGCGGTCTTGACACGAACGGGAGGGGTGGATGCCGCAGCCTCCGGCTCCTCGATCGGCGCGCGCGTCTCGACCGGCGCGCCGGCCGTGGCGGGCTCGTCGATCGCGCCCCACTCGCCGATCCGGTGCTTCTCGGTCTCGGGGTCGGCCGTCACCGCGACGGGCTGCGTCGGGTTCATCGCAAGCGCGTCCTCGAGGAGGTCGCGCGTCTCGGGGTACGGGTCCTCGGGGCCGTCGAGATGCTCTTCGCGCGGCTCGCCCGCGGCCTGCTGCGCGCGCACGTCGTCGAGGTACAGATCGTCCGGTCCGTCACCGTCGGTCTCGAACTCGATGCGGCCATCGGAGCCGAATCGGCCCGGCCGGTGCGCAGAGAAAGACATCCGGCCACCTTAGAGCGGTCAACCTGTGCGCCAGGTGTGTCCGCGGGCCCGCGGTCTGGAGCGCCGCGGAGCGGCGCCATAGGGTCGAGGCGTGACGCGTCGCACTCCCGCCGCACCGACCGCCTCCGCGACCGAAGCCGCCGCCGTGTGGGTCAGCGGGTCGCGCGGCAAGCTCGGGCGCGAAGTCTGCCGGCAGCTGCGCGCCGTCGGCGTCGACGTGCTCGAGGCTGATCGGCAAGGACCGTCGCCCGTGGATCTCACCGACGCCGACCAGGTTGCGCGCTCGATGCGAGGCGCGACCGCGATCATCCACTGCGCCGCGATCCCGACCCCGGAGCACACTGAGCCCAGCGAGCTCGTCCGCAACAACACGATGGCCTGCTTCAACGCGCTCGAGCAGGCGTGGCAGGCGGGCATCCGCACCGCGGTGGTGGTTTCGAGCGGTTCCGTCTACGGGACGTCGTTCTCGCCGGAGCCGCTCTTCTTCTCAGCCCTCCCCGTGGGCGAGTGGACGCCGCTCGAGTTCGTCGACCCGTACGCGCTCTCGAAGGACTTCAGCGAGCGCATGGGCGAGATGTACGCCCGACGCGGCATGACGGTGACGGCGCTGAGGCCGCAGTGGATCCTCACCTCTGGCGAGGCCGAACGCATCGCCCACAGCCGAAGCGACGCCGACGGCGCCGCGAGCCTGTGGGGCTGGATCCACCTCGAGGACGCCGCCCGGGCATGCGTGCTCGCACTTCAGCCCCAACCCGAGCACCGCGGCTACGAGGCGCTGGTGATCGCCAGCGACGAGACGCTCTCGGAGACTCCGACCAGTGACCTGCTGGACCGCCATCTCCCGGCCGCTGTCCGCCGACGGGACTTCCCCGGCCACGAAGGCGGTTTCGACAGTTCACGTGCAGCCGTCGTTCTCGGCTGGCGGCCGACGCGTTCGTGGCGAGATCGCTGAAGCTCCCGCGCCTCACCGACCGTCGTTGCGCACCCCCGCCGACAGGCGTACGTTCAGCTCGGGGGACCGAAACGGGAGCGTTGCAATGAGCGACGAACACGTTGTGGGCGGCCGTCGGCTGCCGTTCGACCGGGTCACGAGACCGGGGTCGTCGTTCGAAGAGGATGTCGCCTATCGCCGGGCGTACCGCCTGACCTTCTCGTTCGAGGAACGGAAGATCGCCCTCGTCCTGCGCGAGCCGATCGAGATGACCCTGCCGCCGTCGGCACCGCTCGATGGGAGAGCGCCTCGCGCGCCCTTCTGGTTCGAGCTTCAGGACGACAAGCAGACTGTGCTCTTCCGACGCACGCAGCGGCATCCACTCGACCCCCGCGTCGAAATCCGGACGGGAGATCCTGAGCATCCACTCGCCTACGTCGATTCGCGTCGCACGTCCGGAACGTTCACGCTGCTGGCTCCCGACCTGCCCGACGCGCGATGGCTCGTCCTGTACGACTGGGGCGAGGCCGAGAAGCCCGACCAGGAGCCGGTGCCGGCCGAGTTCGCGCGCTTCCCGGTCGGCGCGGCGATCGACGACGCCGCCATCGCGGCCGACACGATCCCGCCCACCACCGTCTCCGACGCAGTCGCGGCGTACGACCGCGCCGCTGTGATCCATCTGCGGGCCTTCGACAACCTGGGGAAGGTCGCCCGAACCCTCTACCGACTCGACGACGGCGGTGAGCAGGAGGGTCTGACCATCACTGTCGAGAAGCCCGGCGCGCACCGGCTGGCGTTCTGGTCGATCGACCAGACCGGCAACACCGAATCCGAGAACGTCGTCGAGTTCTCCATCGGCCGCCGACTCGAGGTGAGGTGAACCATGGGCGCATCCGACGGAGCGGTCCTGGCGTTCCGGACCCTTCAGGACAACGGGCCGCGACAGCTGCGGTACAACATCGCGATCGTCTCGGACGGGTACACGGCCGCCGAGATGCCGCTGTTCCGGTCGCACTGCAAGTCCTTCCTGCGGACGCTGTTCTGGACGGCGCCGTTCTCGGGCCTGCGCTGCACGTTCAACGTCTTCGCGCTCGAGGTCGCATCGACGCAGTCCGGCATCGACGACCCGCTCATGTGCGGCGACGGAACCACCGGCACCGGCGCCATGCCGAGGACGTACTTCGACTCGACGATGTGCGGCGGCGGCGCGGTCCGCAGGGTCATCTCGTTGGACTCCGGGGCGGTGCGCAATCGGGTCGCGGGATTCCTGCCCGAGGTTCATTCGATTCTCGTCCTCGTCAACAGCAGCCTTCACGGCGGCGTGCAGGGCGATGTCGCCGTGTTCACCGCCGAACCGGGCTGGGAGGACACCGCCCTCCACGAGTTCGCGCACGTCCTCGGTCTCGCCGACGAGTACGCCTGCTACGTGTGCGACGGAACGGACAGCGGCCGCCGATACGACTCCTTCCTCTCGTTCTTCCAGTACGGTCCGCTCGACGAGCCCAACGTCACCGACCAGACCGCGCTCTCGCGCATTCCGTGGGGAGCGTCGATCCTGCCGACGACGACAGTGCCCACCCCGCCCGGAACGGTGCCGCTCGGGACGGTCGGCCTGTTCGCGGGCGCGAAATACTATGCGACCGGCCTGTTCCGCTCGGAGGAGAGCTGCAAGATGCAGTCCACCGGGATGCCGTTCTGCGGAGTGTGCCGGACGTCGATCACGTCGGCGCTGGCGTCGTGGACGCCGTCGACGGTGTGCGTGACGCCGACGGTGATCGCTCCGACCATGAGCCTGTCGGCGTTCCCCACGCGCAAGGTGATGATCACGCCGGGTCGAGGCGGCTACATGGTTCCTCTGACGGCGAGCACCGCCGGTCTGCCCGGAACCCCGGTGTGGTCGAGCCGGGTCGACACGGGCTCGTGGATGCCGATGCCGGCGAACCGCACGGCGATCGTCCCGGTCAATCAGCAGGCGTGGACCCACGCCTACGACCACACCGTCGGCGTTCTGGCCGAAGTGACGGTCGCCGATCTGGACTTCTGGGTGCCGGGAACCGCCGCCTTCACGACGGCGGCGGCCGATGTCCCCATCGCACTGCCCCGCCCGGCTCCCGCAGGCAACGTCGTCGTCTCGGACTACGCGGACTCCGGCAACGTCGAGGGCAGCAACGGCTCGTCCTCGATCAACATCGGCGGGGTCAAGGCCGGCAACGGGTGGGTGTCGATCGGCACACGCCGCTACTACACGCGGCTCGCCGTGAAAGTGCAGCTCGACGCGGGGCACTTCGGACCCGACGATGATCCGGCCTGGTCGCTGCAGAGCATCACCTGGACTCCGGCACCCACACAGCGGGTCGGAGCGCACGCCTACTACGACATCACCTTCGACGCGGCGGGGATGTGCTGGCTGAACAGCAGCCCGGCGACCGTCGTCGACCCGAACGTCGGCTTCGCGATCTCCGCGTCGGGAAGGGATGCCATCGGCCAGCCGTTCACGGCGAGCGGCAGGCTGGTCCCGACGAATGTCGACTACCGCCAGTCCATTTCGACGATCCAGGTGCCGAGGATCCCCAAGTGGGAGTGGCCGATGCGGTTGGAGATCCTCAACGCGGGGCTCGAAGTCCAGGTCGACGGAACGCCGGTCGTGCTCGAGGGCGACATCCTGCGCATCGGCGACGTCGAGATCCCCGTCGAGCGGGCCGGTGGGTGAGGCGCCGGACGCATCGGCCGACCCCGTGCTCGCGTTCCGGGCTCGCGCCGCGTCTGAGGTGGTCCTGAGTCGGCGGCTGGCCGCGATGGTCGATGCGGGGCTGAGCCCTCTCCATCAGGTTTCAGTCAAGCGACGCAGCCGCCAGTTCTCCCACAGGGCAACCCAACGGGTCACGACGTCTTCGTAGGGTCCGATCCATTCCGCAGGGACGTCGGGAAGAACCAATCCCCGGGAGTGGAGCAGGCACTCGACGGGGATCCAGAGGCGCGTGCGCGGCTCGGCCGACTCCGAAGCCTCGCGCCAGAGGTTCTCCATCGCCGCCTGGTCGTCGTCGAGGTAGGCGAGGGCCGTCCGCGCCAGGGCGGTTCGACCCGCGATTCTGCGAGCTGAACGATCCCGGTCGGTGCGCTCGATCAGGTCCAGCGCGGTCGAGGTCGACCCGTGCCCGATCAAGATCCCCGCAAGAAGCGCGTCCTGCAATGCAGCCTCATGGCCGGCAGCCTCCGCGCGGAGTCGCATGGCATCCACTTCGCCGGCGGATGCGCCTCGGATGAGCGCCTGACGCGCGAGGTGCGCACCCGCGAGTTCGAGATGGTCCTTCAGGTTCATGCTGTCGACGCCCGACGTGAGACGTGACGCCGACCACTCGAGCAGCTCCTTGGGCTTGCCATGGTCGTAGCGGATGCGCCCACGCAGCCGTGGGCGGATCTCGTCGTCCGACCAGCTGGGCTCATCGTGGACCTGGCGGTACCGCCGCGCGCTGATGAGTGTGTACGCGCGCTGTCGTTGGCTGAACTTCGGCGCGTTCGGGCGCTCACTGATCAGCCGATCCCACTGCGCGAGCGATCGGTCCCACTCGCTCCCGCCGGCATAGAGATAGGCGAGGTGGCGGCTGCCTACACGGGCGATGGGGAGTGGGACTCCCGCGAGCCGCTGAAGCGACGCCTCACGCTCCTCGCGGGGAAGCGTGATGTCCTTGCCTGCGAGGAACAAGAGGATCGCTGCGCCCAAGTCCGTCCGGGAGCGCGCGGGAACGTGTGCCGAGAGGCCGGCGATCGAGGGGCCGAACACGAGGGCCTCGGTCACCCAGTCGCCGTAGACGGCGAACTTCGGCGCCCCGATGCCGGCGGGCACGGCGCACACGATCCGCATGGCGATCGCGTAGTCGCGCAGCGCACGATCGGCCGTCGACGCGATCGCGCTGTAGTCCTCGTCGCGGACCGCGTCGCGATAAGCCTCGATCGATTGCTGCCACCGGATGTGGACGTGCTCGAGGGCGCGGGTGCCGGCACTGATCCAGTCGTCGTCGGCCCACCCGTTCGCGACGCTGTATCCGGCATCGAGCAGGATCTCCCGCACCGAATCGTGCATCGTGAACTGGGTCGAATCGGATTCGGAGGGGCTCACGAGCGACCTGTCGAGGGCTCGCTGCGCGGCCCCGTGGTCGTAACCGACCACGGCCGCCGCGAGTTTCGCGTCGGTGGAGCCGAGCAGCGCGACGATCCGCAGGACGCGCTGCTCGTCCGCGGGAATGCCGTCGAAGAGCATCGCCACCATCGACTCCAGGCTCCCCGTGACGGCCGCTTCCGTTACGGCTTCGTCGTTTCGCACGTAGGTGATCGCCACCTCTATTGCGATCTCGAGGTACTTCGGGTTTCCTCCAGAGCTGTGGGCGATCCGACGGATCAACGTGTCATCGAGGCCGAGACCGTGTCGTCTCGACGCGTGCTCGAGGACTGCACAGCTGTCTGTCTCCGTGAGACTCCCGACGCTGTGCTGTCGAGGCTCGATCGACCCGGGCGGCACCGTCAGCAGCGGCCACACCTTGCCGCCCCGGTGCGGAAGCGTGTGCCCGTCGAGCCGCGCCCAGCGGAGTGCGCTGCGCCCCGTGACCACGAACAGCATCGAATGCAGACTCCAGGCGATGCGGTTGAGCAGCTCTTCTCCCTCGCGGCGCGCATCGAGATCGAGCTTCTCGAAGGTGTCCACGAACACGACGATCAGGGGTGACTCATCTGCCGCGGCGAGATCCGACAGGAGGAGGCCCACCATGCGCTCGACGAGGTCTGGACGGGGGTCGTCTGGCGTGGCGAGCACCCGCAGATCCTTGAGCAGGTCCTCATAGTCGTCCGGTACGCCGGGCAGACGACGGATGCGTCGATCGAACAGCGACCACAGCGACCCGAACAGCAGTCCGGCGACCTGCGCGGCCGTGCTGGGCCAGTCGAACTCCTTGGGCAGCGAGTCCTCGAAGACGGCCCCGGCAGTCGCGAGCACTGCGTTCTTGAAGTCCCGATCCTCCTCGGTGCCGACCGGGAAATCGACGCCCGGCTTGATGGACGCCCAATAGGTGGCGAAGGCGATGTCGAAGCAGGGCCAACTGCTCCGATACGCGCCCAATTGCCGCCGCAGGGTGTACAGCAGTTCTGCCGGATGGATCTTTCCGTCTCCGCCTTTCAGATCGATCCGCACCGTGGCGTCGACATGCGTCTCGGGTCGAGGTCCCCACCCCTCGATGGCCGGCAATCGGCCCTCGGCCCACTCGAGCAGCCGCTGCGAGAGCGCCGTCTTTCCAAGCCCGCCCATGCCATGGAACACCAGCACGTTCTGTCCCTGGCTCGCGTGCGAGGCATCCGAGTCCAGTCGACTCCGGTGCGCGGCGAGCGCGGCCGCGAACGCGCCGGACTCGGAATTGCGGTTCGTGTAGAGCAATTCGTCGCGCGCCACGGAAGTCTCCCCTAGTCCACCCGATTCGCATGCTAGCGAATCGGCCCTCCCCCCGACGGCGTCACGGGAGTGCGCTCGGCCGTGGCGCGGGCGGGTGCCCGCCGAACCACGATCGAGAGCAGGGCGGCGATGGCGCACAGCGCCGCGCCGCCCCACCATGCATAGGTATAGGCACCGAAGGCGTCGCGGATGACGCCCGCTCCCAGCGCCGCCGCGGCGGCGCCGATCTGGTGCGCGGCGAAGACCCACCCGAAGACGATGGTTCCGCGGTCGCCGAAGATCTCCCGGCACAGCGCGGAGGTCGGCGGGACGGTGGCGACCCAGTCCAGCCCGTAGATGACGACGAACAGCACCATGCTGGGGTGCACGACGTCGGCGAGCAGCCAGGGCAGCAGCACGAGGCCGACGCCGCGGAACGCGTAGTAGACGACCAGGAGGATGCGCGGATCGAACTTGTCGGTCAGCCATCCCGAGGCGATGGTGCCGGCGATGTCGAAGATTCCCACGACGGCGAGCAGTCCCGCGGCGGTCGTCGTGGCCATTCCGTGGTCGTGCGCCGACGGGATGAAGTGGATGCCGACGAGACCGTTCGTCGTCGCGCCGCAGATCGCGAAGGCGACCGCGAGCGCCCAGAACGACGGCGTCCGGGCGGCGGATGCGAGTCCCTCGATCGCCCGTCGGGCGGCATTGCCGCTGACTCGGGCGGGTGCGGTGTGCGTCGCCGGGTCGGCGCCGAAGGGCAGGACCCCGCGATCCTCGGGGTAGTCGCGCAGCACGAGCCACACGAGGGGTACGGCCGCGAGGGCGACGGCAGCGACGACGAGGGATGCCGCGCGCCAGCCGGCTGTCGCGGCGAGATCGGCGACGATCGGCAGGAAGATCAGCTGGCCGGTCGCGGAGCCTGCCGTGAGGATGCCCATCACGAGTCCGCGTCGTCGAACGAACCAGCGATTGGCGATCGTCGCGGCGAAGACGAGCGCCATCGAGCCGGTGCCCAGCCCGATCAGCACACCCCAGAACACGACCAGCTGCCAGGATGCGGTCACCAGGATGCTGCCGCCCGCCCCCAGGGCGATGAGGACGAGGGCCGTGGCGACCACCTGGCGCACCCCGAACCGGTCCATCAGGGCGGCGGCGAACGGGGCGGTCAGCCCGTACAGCAGGAGGTTGATGCTGACGGCGAGCGACATGACGGTCGTCGACCATCCGAACTCCTCGTGCAGGGGCACCATGAGAGCACCCGGAGCTGCGCGGAAGCCCGCTGCCGCCAGAAGCGCGAGGAATGCGACAGCCGCGACCCACCACGCGGGATGGATGCGGAGGCGAGCCGCACGGGCGGCACCGCCGTCCTCGAGGTCGGCCGGGCGCGGCATCCCTCCGTCCGTCGGGGTCATCCGCGCTCCACCGCGTCGTCGGTGGAGCGGTAGGCGACGGCGTCGATCTCGATGTCGAACTCGCCGGCCCAGCTCGCGACCGGGACGAAGACGCGAGTCGGCGCGTCAGCGGGGAAGTGGCGTGCGTAGACCTCGTTGATCGTCCGGTAGTGGCCGGCGTTCGCGGCATAGACCCTGACGTTCACGACGTCGTCGAGGGACGCACCCGCCGCGGCCAGGCACGCCGTGAGAGCGCGCAGGCACGTGTCCGTCTGCGTCGCGATGTCGCCGCGGACGAGCTCGCCCGTGTCGGGATCGTATGGCGGCAATCCCGACACGTAGACGGCCTGCCCTGCGGTGTTGACGAGCGTGAGTGGCACACCGAGCCGCGCGAACGCGTCGGAGAGGACGGGAACGGTGACGATGCGTCGCATGGCGGGTCCTCGGAATTCCGGAGTAGACTTTCTTGAAGAAAGTTACACGAGACGCGACCGCGTCCGCCACTGCGAGAGGGGCTCGGATGCCGCTTCGATCCGATTGGTCGACGGAGTACTGCCCGATCCGCCGCTCTCTCGACGTGCTCGGCGACCCGTGGGTGCTCCTGATCGTCCGCGACGTGCTGCACGGTCGCGGCCGGTTCGACACGCTGCGCGAGAATCTCGGCATCGCCGACGCCGTCCTCAGTCGGCGGCTGGCCGCGATGGTCGATGCGGGGCTGCTCACTCGCGTCGACTACCGCGACGGCGCCCGCATCCGCAAGGGATACGCGGCGACAGATGCCGCGGCCGAGCTTCTGCCGGTGCTCCAGCAGCTGGCGGTGTGGGGCGAGAAGCACACCGCGATGCCCGACGGCGGCGGGCACATGGCGATGATCCACGAGACCTGCGGTCAGGAGACGGCGCAGGGTCAGGTCTGCAGCGCGTGCGGCGCGGTGCTCACGGCCGAGCAGATGACCTGGGTCAAGCCGTGGAAGAACGCGCGCGACCGCCTGCAGCCCGCGGGCGCCCTGCTCTGAGCCGACGCAGCGTCTGTCGCCGGCTGAGAACTCGCCAGATCCTGATCGACCCCGAGCAGGGTCAGAGCTTGCCGGGGTCGGTGCTCGTCAGTAGATGGTCTCGCCTCGCTTGAGCATCTCGACGTACTCGGCGACGCGCGCGGCCCGTGAAGCCGGACGTTTGAGGTTGGCGACGCGGAAGGACATCGCGAACCGGTTCTGCGCGGACTGCGCCGCGAAGGCCTTCGCGATTTCGGGGTCTGCATTCAGGGCTTCCTGCAGCTCTGCGGGGAGTTCGCCGTCGCTCTGCCGGTACGCGCTGTCCCAGCGCCCGTCCGCCTTGGCGCGGTCGATCTCGAGCTGGCCCTGGGGCCGCATGCGACCTTCCTCGATCAGCCGAGTCACGTGGCCGATGTTGACCTTCGACCACAGGCTGCGCGGTCGACGTGGCGTGAAGGTCTGGATGAAGTAGTCGGCATCGAGCGAGTTCTTCTGCCCATCGATCCACCCGAAGCACAGCGCGACATCGAGCGCCTCGGCGTACGTGATGCCGGGCCGGGTCGTCGCCGTCTTCCGCAGTCGAAGTCGGATCCCGATCGGGTCGGGGCCCGACTCCAGCCAGGCCTCCCACTCCGCGACGGTGTCCACGTGCAGTTCGGGCTTGTCCACGCGGTTGAGGATAGCTCTCGGCTCAGACAGGGACGAGCCGATGCCCCGGCGCACGCCGCCCGCCGGGGCATCGACTTCCCGACATTTCGCGGGCGGAGTACCGTGCCGAGCAAGACCCTCGCGACCGCCTGCGGATGAAGGGGCGGCGCCGCGAACGGCAGGCGACGGACAGGGGTGCTCGAATGGCGCGATTGACGGTGGACTACATCACCTCGCTCGACGGGTTCGGATCCGCGGAGGGCTGGCCCGGACTCTGGGGCATGGGTGGCCCCGAGTACTTCGCGTTCCTCGAAGAGGATGCTCGTGACGAGTACCTGACGCTCATGGGGGCGAACACGTACCGACTCTTCGCAGAGTTCGCCCGCACGGGGTCCGAGGACCTGTCCGAGCTGACGAACCGCCGAAAGGTCGTGTTCTCGAAGAGCCTGCACGAGCCGCTCGAGTGGGCGAACACGACCCTCGAACCCGGCGACGCGGTCGAAGCGGTGCGAAGGATGAAGCTCGAGGGGAGCATTCCCCTGCGAACCGTGGGGAGCCCGAGCCTGTGCCGGTCGCTTCTGAGGGCTGGACTGGTCGATCGCTATCGCGTCGTCATCTTCCCCGTCGTGAACGGCGCGACGGGTGGCGACCGGATCTATGACGGCTGGCCGGATGTCGGCCTGGCGCCTGAGTCGATCCGCACGCTGGATGGCCGCCTCCAACTGGTCGAGTTCACCCCGACTGTGCTGGACGGTCCGCCTGACTGACGTCCCGGCATCCGTTCCCCGCGCCCGTCGGCCGAGGTCTCGGGGTCGCGGCTACCTCACGAGCGAGTCGAGGAGCGACGACCGCTCGCTCCGGGTGCCGGCGATCTCGACGACCTCCGCGTGCGTGCCGATGAGGTCGGGGTCTTCGATGAGATCGAGCAGGATGTCGTTCATCGTGTCTCGCAGCTCGAGGTCCTCGTCGGCGTCGACCCAGAACCGCTCGGAGGTGGTGAGCGGCAGCACCACGAGCAGGTCTACATGACGGAGCGCTTCGGCGGTGATGATCGCCGAGCGCTCCAGAAGCTCGCTCGACATGCCGGCACCCGTCTTCTCGCGGAGTGCCACCAGGTAGGCGAGGAAGTCCAGCGGGCCGCGTTCGGCGATGAGGTCGGGACCGAACTCGCCGGAGACGAGCCGATCGGCAGCAACGCGGAGCTGCGCCGCGAACATCGCCGCGCTCGGGCCGTCCCACGCTTCATCGATCAGATCGAACGGGTCGGGCAGCACGACGAAGTCCGGGTGGCGTGCCGCGAAGTCGGAGATCAGCGTGCTCTTGCCGCTCGCGTGAGTCCCTGAGACGACGATCCGCATGTCGCGAGGGTACCGGGGCCGCCGTGCAGGAGGTGTCGTCTAAGCCCGACCGCGGTTGCGCTCGACGACGCGGAGATTGCTGAGCGAGCTGCCGACGAGCATCTCGCTGCGCGTGCGCCGGACGATCTCGCTGTCGGTGACGAGTCGCCTGTGCGTGAGCACCTGCCACACGGCACGCTCGGCTTCGATCATCAGCGACGCGTCAGGGATCGCCGTCGCGGACCGAGTGCGGAACACCCCATCGGGCGACCCCGCGGTGAGCACACGCACCGTGACCGACGGCAGCGTGCCGACGAGCAGGGCCTCGAGCCACGCGTTCATCTCCGTCCCTCCGTCGAACGGATCGGTGCGAAGCGTCGCGAGCGTGTCGTACTGATCCACGAGCGCGTGCGCCGCTGCGATCGCGTGCATGGCCGTCGGCGCGGTGGTCGCAATGGGGCGCGCGGCGAGGTCCGTGACCCGGGCGCGCAGCTGAATGCGCCGGTCGTGGAGGCGGTCGGAACGTGGCTGCGTCACGCCCCAGTCCTGGAGCGCCTGCTCCACGGAGGAGAGTGCGAGCACCTCGGGAGGCCACCCATCCGGTGGAACCTTTCGCAGGACGGCAGCCGCGTCGACGAGGAGTGTCGCCGGCCCCCGGGCCGCGAAGAAGTTCTCGGGTGAGGAGGTGCCGTCGGTGGTCTCCGAGGGCTCCGACTCATCGAGGGCACCCAGCAGCAGGGCCGCCGCCGGAGCCAGACCGTGTCGGGCACCCAGCAGGTTGCCGACGACCCGCTCGATGTAGCCGTATCTCCCCGACGAGATGTGACCGCCCTGCCAGTCGGTCGCGGTTGCGACCGCGGTCGCGATGTCCGCGCCGAACAGTCCAGCCGTCAGTTGCAGTTGAGTGAGCAGACCCCTCGTCTCGAAGAGATCGCGTGTCCTGATTCCCGGGACGACATGCTGATGATCGCGAGTGATCCACAGCCGGGATGCCTCGGCCGCCTGCTCGCGGGCGGCTTTCCACGCTCGGTCGAGCCGGTCGTCGGCGAAGGTCTCGGCGAGCCAGTCTGCGTCGAGGGGAATCGGGATGCTGTTCCCCGCCAGGCTCCAGTGCTGCAGCCGATTGACGATGAAGGCCGCGTCGACGTGGGCGCTCAGGCCGAGCAGCGCGAGCGTCGCGCCGGTGTAGGTGCCCACGAAGTCGTGCACGTGCTGCAGCTCGTGCAGCAGGGTCCCGACGAGCGCGGCGAACTCGGTCCGGGCATCGCGGTCCCACCCCGCGGACGCGTTGCAGCGGGCCGCGAACCGGACGACCCCCTCCTCAGCGCCGAGGGTCTCGTCGCCGAGATCCGATGCCAGACCGAGCAGCTCGTCGACAGCCTGCGCGCATTGATCGCGCGCATCGATCTCGACGACTCGTGACCAGGGAGAGGTGCTCGCGGACGGAAAGGAGACGGGCACGGTCGCGCCGTCACGTCCCGGTGAAGCCGCCGCGCAGCTGCTCGAACGCGCGCTCGAGGGCCGCAGGATCAGACGAATTGAGCACGACGACGACCCCATCCGGGAGCATCACGGTCATCGACACGGGGGTCGGGGAGTCCGCGGCCTTGCGGCGGAAGAAGCGTTCGAGCACACGCCCCACGAGGTACCCGACAGCGGCTTCGACAAGGATCGTGCCGACCCACAGGAGGATCCCGATCGGCTCGAACCGGGCATCGTCCGACTGGTCCAGCTCCGCGATGTCCGCGGGATCGCCGCCTGCGGCGGACAGCTCGGCCTGCAGTTCGGCTTCGAGTTCCGACTCCCAGGCGACCGGGAGCGACACCTGCACTTCGACTTCGCCGTTCGACTCCGCCATTGCTCACCTCCACGACTGAACGAGCCCACGGCGAGTGATGGATCCGGGTCGCGATGAGCGAGGAACATCCTCGCGACTCAGCGTGCCCGACCCGCCGTGGGACGGTCAAGGCTCGAACTGATCCCGCGAAGCTCGACCTGGATCAGGTCTGAGCGGCCGGGGGCGGCGCGAGGTGTTTGACGCCTTGCTCGACGACGATGCGCACGAGCTGCGTGCCGGGGACGAAGATGTTGACCGTCTCCACCCCGACGTCGAGCAGGAACTTCGGCTCGAGGATCTTGCCGAGGTACTGCTCGAACGTGGCACCGTCGGGGTGGGTCGCACCGGTCAGCCCGTCGAACTCGATGACGGCTTCCTTCGCGCCGTGGCGGTACCGGAACGCGTACACGGGCCGATAGACGAGGTCGACGACATCCACCGTGACCCTCTCCTCGAGCACGCGATCGGCGTCGATCTTGCCGATGGCCCCCGCCATCACCTCGCGCACGAGCATCGACGCCTTCGCGTCGGGCGGAACGACGACCGTGCCTGATGTCGTCGCGGCGGCCAGAGCCTCGGCATCCACTACGGAACTCGCGTAGCTGTCGTACGCGCTCAGGGCGGGAGTCTCGAGACGGGTGAGCCCGTCGAAGGCGAAGGCCCGCGCGGACTCGTCGCGGCACGACTCGAGGCCGGTCAGCACGATGTGCCCCTGGTTGACGGGCAGGGCCTGCCCCGCGATCTCGACGCCGCGGACACTGGGGGAGACGGCGACGGAATAGCTCCTGGTGCGCTCGTAGGCCGCGACGGTCGACACGTGCAGACGCCAGAACGGCTGCAGGCGGCGTTCGCGGTAGACGCACTCGTAGTCCTCGGAGGTGGCCCGATTCAGCAGTCCCCCGAGCTTCGCGCCGGTGCCGAACGCGTCAGCGCGGCGCGACCACGCCCGACCCTCGGCGTGATCGAGGCTGAAGCGGTCGGCAAGGAGGATGATCCGCTCTTCGGCGATCTCGACCTGCATCGCGGCATCCCCTCTCGATATCGGGGTCAGCATACGACCGCTCACGGTCGCGCGGGAGGCCACGCTTCGAGCGGGGGCTGTCGGGTGGCACTGACAGGATGAGCGGGTGACAGAGCCCACACCGCATGAAGAGCTGCACAAGGACGGCAGCGTTCGAGGGCGCGGCCAGATGATGGATGACGAGATGCACGGCTATTGGGAGTGGTTCCGCCTCGACGGCACCATCATGCGCAGCGGTTCGTTCGACCGGGGTCGTCAGATCGGGACGTGGACCACCTATGACCGCTCCGGTGCGCCCCACAAAGAGACGCAGTTCGGGGAGTAGCTCCGCCGCCGCACTGTCCGACGGCTACAGGGAGCCGAGGACGACGCGAGGATCCTGGTCGAGCGCGAGGGTGTCGAGGACAGTCAGCAGCTGACGCTCCTCATAGGCGAAGTGGCTCTCCATGATCGCGCCGACCCCGTCGAGGTGACGCTCGAGTTCTTCCCGTGAGGCATCCTGATCCACCGCCGTGGACAGCGCCGTGAGCAGGTAGTCGATCATCGAGTGGTCCTGCATGAGGGTGCGCAGCACGGGAGCGAGACTCGGATGGGCGGCCTCGATCGCGGGGAAAAGGGCGCGATCCTCGCCGCGATGATGGTCACCGAGCGCGACGCAGAACCCGCGGCAGTACAGCAGCAGCTCACGACGCGCGGCGGCAGGGTCTTCGATGGCTTCGCGCGCGGCTCGCAGGGCCTGTCGCAGGCGGGCGTGCACGCCGCGCAGCTCGCTGCTCCACGCGATGAGCCTGGTCGTCTCGCGGTCAGTCACGCGAGAACGGAAGGTGCGACGAGGGCATCGCCCACTCCTTCAATCCGGCGCCTCCATGCCTGACACGGTCTGCCACCGGCACGCGACGCTTCCCCGAAGATACCCGAAGCGTGCGGGCCCCGGTCAGTGCGTCGACGGCCGACCCGCGACATCCCGTGGCAGAGTGCTGGCGTGCCGTCGCCTCAGTCGCTCAGCGAAGAAGACCGCCGACTGGTGGCGGCCTGGGCGGCCGACTGCGCCGAGCGGGTCCTCCCGCTGTTCGAGGCGGAGGCGCCGGCGGACGCCCGCCCCCGGGACGCCGTCGCGCGTGCTCGGGCGTTCTCGCGGGGCGAGCTCACGGCGGCGGGCGAGATCCGCCGCCGCTTCGTCGCCGGTCGCGCCGCGCACTCGGCGTCCTCCCCCGCCGGCGCTGCCGCTGCCCGCGCCGCCGCCCAGGCGGCCGGTGTCGCGCACATGGGTGCGCACGCGCTCGGCGCAGCCGCCTACGCCGCGAAGGCCGCGGGTATGGCCGACCCCGCAGGGGGCGCCGCGATCGAACTCGACTGGCAGCTCGAGCACATCAGCCCGCCCGTCGCCTCGGCGCTGCGACGGCTCCCGATCCTCGGCGAGGACTCTGCGGGACCGCTCGGCCCCGGACTCCTGGCCTCGGGCGACCTCGGCGACCACATCAGGCGAATCCAGGCGTCGCTGCGCGGGACCACCGGCGAGTCCACCGCGTGACGACTCCGTCCCGCGGGGACCGCCCGACTACGGGCGAGGCTGCGGGGCGAGCACGATGAGCCACGACGCATAGTGCTCGGTGATCAGTCCGCCGAGGTCGGCGACGGCGGCGGCGGCCTGATCGGCCTCGTCGGCCGACCAGTCGCTGAACGTGGCGAACAGCCGGCGCAGCTGCACGGCGTCGAGTTCGATGCTCCACCGGCACCGGAAGACGTCCTCGACGGCGAACAGTCCCGATCGGCTCAGCCGCTCGGCGGCGACCGCGGCGTTCTCGTGATCGCCCTCGCGCGGCGGCGCCTCCCGCCGGTCGACGATCTGCGCGACCCGCTCCCGGAACGGCGTGACCGCGGCACCCGCATCGCCGAACACGTTGCGCCACACCAGGAACCGCCCTTCGGCCGTGAGCGCCCGATGCACCTTCGGCAGCACGATGTCGAGGTCCATCCAGTGGATCGAGGTCGCCGCCACGGCGAGATCGAACGACGCCGCGCCCAGCTCGACGTCCTCGGCACGCCCGATCAGGACACGGGCATGTGGATGCTGCGCCTCGAGCATCGTCGCGAGTCGCGCACCCGGCTCGACGGCGACGACGTCCACGCCCATCGCGAGGAGCGGTCCGCTCGCCTCGCCCGTGCCGGCTCCGAGGTCGACCGCGCGGCGCCCGCGACCGACGAGTCCGGTGTCGCGCACGCGCGCCCACAGCTCGGGCGGATACGGCGGCCTGGCGCGGGCGTAGTCGTCGGCATGCGCGTCGAAGTGCATCGGATCCGGCACGACTCGAGCCTACGGATCTCGCCGCGACGCATCTTCGGATGCCAGAGCTCCGGGGACGACGGCGGCCGGATGCGCGCGGGCGCGGCCGCGCGCGCGCCTCAGTCCTCGAGCGGCGTGACGGCGGCGACGCGCTGGTCGTCCTCGGTCGCGACGAGCTGACCGCACGCGCCGTCGATCTCCTTGCCGCGCGTGTCGCGCAGCGTCGTCGGGATGCCGGCGTCGTTCAGACGACGCACGAACTCGTTCTGGGCCGCCTTCGTCGACGAGGTCCAGATCGAGCCGGGCGTCGGGTTGAGCGGGATCGGGTTGACGTGCACCCACCCGCGCCCGCGCGCGTTGAGCTTGTCGGCCAGGAGGTCGGCGCGCCACGGGTGGTCGTTCATGTCCTTGATGAGCGCGTACTCGATCGAGACGCGACGGCCCGTCTTCTCGAAGTACAGGCGCGCGGCGTCGAGCGCCTCGTCTACCTTCCACCGCGAGTTGACGGGGATGAGCTCGTCGCGCAGCTCGTCATCGGGCGCGTGCAGCGACAACGCGAATGTCACGGGGATGTCCTCGTCGGCGAGCTTGCGGATCGCGGGGACGAGTCCGACGGTCGAGACCGTCACGCCGCGCGCACTCATGCCGAGGCCGTGCTTCTTGTCGGTCATGACGCGGACGGCCTGCATGAGCCGCGCGTAGTTGGCGAGTGGCTCGCCCATGCCCATGAAGACGATGTTGGTCACGCGCTCGTCGGGGTGCTCGGCGGGGCCCAGCCCGCCCTCGCGGATGAGGCGGTTGGCGCGCACGACCTGCTCGATGATCTCGGCGGCCGACATGTTGCGCGTGAGGCCCGCCTGCCCTGTCGCGCAGAACGGGCAGTTCATGCCGCAGCCCGCCTGCGACGAGACGCACAGCGTGATGCGGCCCGGGTAGCGCATGAGCACCGACTCGACGAGGGCGCCGTCGTGCAGCTTCCAGAGGAACTTGATCGTGTCGCCCTTGTCGGTCTGCAGCCGCCGCACCTCGGTCAGGAGGGGTGGCAGCATCCCGTGCACGAGCTCTTCGCGCCCCGCGGCGGGGAGGTCCGTCATGAGCGCCGGATCGTGCGTGTAGTGCGTGAAGTAGTGCTTCTCGAGCTGCTTCGCACGGAAGCCGGGGAACCCCAGCTCGACGAGCTTCGCGATCCGCTCGTCGTGCGTGAGGTCGGCGAGGTGCACGGGCGGCTTGCCGCGCTTGGGCGACGCGAACTGCAGCAGCGGCCGCCCCTCGGTGTCCTTCTTCTGCGTCCAGCCCTCCGTGGTGGGCCGCACCTGGGGTGCGCGGGCGGGCGGGCGGCTCGAATCCATGGCTCCAGGGTAGGCGACCGACCTGCGCGAAGTCTGTTGGGAGAAGGGAAGCCGCCCCCTCGGTGGAGAGTCAACCCATAGCCAGGCCTCAGGTATCCATGAGATTCTTCTCATGATCGACACCGCTCCGGCATTCCCCCCGAAGCCGGCAGGTGCCGGGCGTCCCCCAAAGGAGGGTGAGAGCCTGAACGCACACGTGACAGCATCGGCGCTGAGCCCCCGCCTTCTTCACGGTCTCGCCGACGATGCGGAGCAGCGACTCCGCGTCGAGGGGACCGCTGTCGTCGTCGACATCTCGGGCTTCACGACGCTGTCCGAGCAGCTCGCCGCGGCGGGGCGCGAAGGCACCGAGCAGCTCATCGCGACGCTGTCGCGCATCTTCACGGTGCTTCTCCCCGTCACCGACGACGGCGGCGACATCGTCAAGTTCGCGGGCGACGCGCTCTTCGTGCTGTTCACAGGCCCCGACCACGCCCGGCACGCGGCGCATTCGGCGTGGAACATGAACAAGGTCCTCACGGCGATCGGCGACATCCATCTGCCCGCGGCCCGCGCAAGATTGCGGATGTCGGTGGGGCTGCACGCGGGAACCTTCGAGTTCTTCCTCACGGGCGGGCAGAACACGTCGGTCGTCCTGACCGGCGCCGACACCTCGCGGGTCATCGACCTGCAGTCGGCGGCGGAGGCCGGCCGGATCCTCGTGAGCGACGAGGCCGCGGCGCTGCTGCCCGCGGCCCAGGTCGCGAAGGAGGAGTCGGCTCCCGGCGCCCGGCGCCTCGTCAAGGGCGGATCGGTCGCCTCCGCCTCGCTCATGGCGCTCAGCGTCGGCCGCACGAGTGCCGCCGACCGCTTCCTCCCGCGCGCGTTCGCGCTGCGGCCGGATCTTCTGGGCTCCGAGCCCGACCACCGCTGGGCTGCGATCGCGTTCATCCAGGTCTCGGGCGTTCCGGGGCGTCCGAGCGACGACGACGTCGCGCTCATGGATCGGCTCACGACCCTCGTCGAGGACGTCGCGAACGAGACGGGCGTGACGCTGCTCGACGTCGACCCGGCCGTCGGCGGCTACCGGTACTTCCTGACGGCGGGCGCGCCGACGACGGCGGAAGACCCCGAGGGCCGGCTCATCACGGCGGCACTGCGGATCCTCGAGGCGAACACCCCGTACGGCCTGCGCGCGGGGGTGACGGCGGGCCGCGTCTTCGCGGGCTTCGTCGGCGCGATGTACCGCCAGACGTATACGGTCATGGGCGACCCGACCAACCTCGCGGCGCGGCTCACGGCGCGCGCCGAGCCGGGCACCGTGCTCGTCGCGCGGTCGACGCTCGAGCGGACGGGCCGTCCCTTCGAAGCAGAGGACGGCGGCACGATCTCGGTCAAGGGCAAGACGCAGCAGATCCCGGTCGCAGTCGTCACGGGGCATGGCGGCGCGACGATCCTGTCGGCGCAGCAGACGCCCTTCGTCGGCCGCCACGCCGAGCTCGAGCGCCTGAGGACGATGCTGACGGATGCTTCGGCCGAAGCGGGATCCGTGCTCACGATCACGGCCGCGGCGGGCGTCGGCAAGACACGGCTGCTCGAGCACGCGCTCGAGGAGACGCCGCTCCCCGTCCTACGCGCGTACGGCGACCGCTACGGCGCGAGCACGCCGTATCGCGCACTGCAGACCCTGCTGCGGCCCCTGCTGCGCATTCCGCCCGCCGCGCGCGCCGCCGAGGCAGGCGAGCGCCTCGCGCAGGTCGTCGCCGACCACTTCCCGCACCTCGTCCCGTGGCTGCCGCTCCTGGCGCCCGCGGTCGGTGCGAAGGCCGAGCCGACGGCGGAATCCGAAGCTCTCGACGAGGCGTTCCGCGCCGAGCGGGCCGCGGAGGTCGTCTCCGAGTTCCTCGCGGCGCTGACGGCGGGGCCCGGATGCCTCGTCCTCGACGACGCGCAGTGGGTGGACCCGGCCTCGGCCGCCGTCCTGACGGCGCTCATCGAGCACGATGCGCGGCACGCCGTGCTGCTCGTCCGCCGACCTGTCGAAGGCGGCGTCGGACCGCTCGGCGACGAGCTCGTGCTCGCGGGCCTGGGCGACGATCACATCCGCGACATCATCGAGTCGGTCGCGGGCAGACGCCTGCTGCCCACCGATGCCCGTCCGCTCGTCGCGCGCGCCGAGGGCAATCCGCTGTACGCCATCGAGCTCGCGACGGGCCTGGCCTCGGGCGACGACGCGCTCGGGATCGAGCAGCTCATCGGCGAGCGCATCGACGCCCTCACCGAGAGCGAGCGCACGACCCTGCGCCGGGCGGCCGTGCTCGGCATCCGGATCCCTCTCGGTCTGTACGTCAAATGCGTCGGGATGCCGCTCATCTCGGGGGGCCTCGGCTCGTTCCTCGAGCTCGGCGCCGACGGGGTGTCGTTCCGCAGCGAGCTGTTCCGCGATGTCGCCTACGACCAGCTCACGTTCCAGGCGCGGCGCGAGCTGCACCGCGCGGCGGCGGCAGCGATCGAGGCCGACCCGGGGCTCGGCGGCTCGGCGCGCAACGTGATGCTCGCCGCCCACTACGAAGCGGTGGGCGACTGGGAGGCCGCGCATCGCGCCGCCGTCGCCGCCGCGACCGCGGCGGAAGAGGCCTTCGCACTCGAGGAGGCCGTGCGCAACTACCGCCTCGCGGTCGAGGCCGCGCGGCGCTCGGCCGGGTCCGAAGACCTCCCCGCGCTGCTGCAGGCGCTCGGGCGCGTCTCGATCGCGGGCGGCTGGACGCAAGAGGGACTGGAGGCGTACTCGAGCGCGCGCAAGCTCATCTCGGACACCATCGCCCGCGCCCGCCTCGACCACGAGCGCGCCTACGCGTTCAACATCCTCGGCCGCCAGGACGAAGCCTCGCGCGCCCTGCGCACGGCCCGACGCGCTCTCACCGGGGCGGGCCCCGAGGGTCAGCGGGTGCTGGGCGCCGTCGCCGTGACGGAGGCGGGCGTGCGCCTGCGGCAGGCCCGCTGGGCCGACGCGCGCGCGCTCGCGAACGAGGCGATCGCTCTGCTCGACGGCATCGTGCACGACGACACGGGCCGCCGCGTCCTGGCCGACGCGCTGCGGTACCACGACATCGCGGCGAGCGAGCTCGAGGGCGACGCGGGCATGATCCACCTCTCGCGCGCACTCGAGCTGTACGACCAGGCGCACGACGAGCTCTCCAAGTCGAAGGTGCTCAGCCTCCTCGGCGTGCGCGCCTACTATCGCGGCGACTGGACGACGGCCACGGCCCTCTACGAGCAGTCGCGCGCGGCAGCCGACGCGGCGGGCGACGTCGTAGGCGCGGCAGTCGAGTCGGGCAACGCCGCCGAAGTGCTGATCGACCAGGGACGCATCGACGAGGCGCGCCCGATCGTCGATGACGTGCTGCGCGTCTTCGAGGCATCCGGCAACCACTACCTCGCCGCCTTCGTGACGGGCTTCGTGGGACGCATCGCGCAGCAGGCCCGGGATCCCCTCGCCGCACAGGCCGCGTTCCGCGCGTCAGCCGAGGCGTTCGCGGCCATCGAGGAGACGGATGCCGCGCTCGATGCGCGCGTGCGACTCGCGGAGTCGATGCTCGACGCCGGCGAACTGGAGGAGGCTGCGGCGCTGCTCGCCGAGCTCGGCGGGCACTCCGGCGACGCGCGCCTCACACGTCAGCGCGCGCGGCTCGCGGCCCTCTCGGGCGACGGCGACACGGCGCTCGCCCTGACGCTCGACGCCGTCGACGACGCCGGGGCGACGCCCCTTGAGAAGGCGCTGTCGCTCGCGCAGCTGTTCCACCTCCGCCCCGACCCCGCCGTCCGCGCCGAGGGCGAGCGGCTGCTCACGGGACTCGGCGTCATCAACGCCGGCCAGATCTTCACCCTCTCCCCCGTCACCTCCGAAGCGGCGCATGCCCGATGACCCCCGCTCCCCTCAGCCCCCGCACGGCCCGGCGCTCCGCCGGGATCGTCGCCGTCGCGGCCGTCGTCGCGGCGGGGCTCGTCGCGATCGCTCCGCCCCTCGCCGCGCCCGCGGCCGCCGCCGTTCCGCTCCCGTCGGGTGCCGAGCGGTTCGCCGTCTCGCGCACTGCTGCGGGCGAGTCGACCGAGCCGTACCTGACCCCCGACGGCCAGCGCGTCTTCTTCACCTCGACCGCCTCCGACCTCGTCGCCGATGACGACAACGGCGTCGCCGACGTGTTCCGGTCGGTGGCGGCATCCGGATCCGACGATCCGTTCTCCGGCGCACCCGTGATCGTGAGCGTCCCCGATGACGCGCTCGGCACCACGCAGGCGAACGGTGCGAGCGGCGACGCCGTGGCGAGCGCAGACGGCAGGTACGTCGCGTTCGCGAGCGCCGCGACGAACCTCGTGGCGGCGGGCGGCACGCCGGGTCGCTCGAGCATCTACGTGCGCGACACCGTCCGCGGCACGACCTTCCGCGTCGAGGCGCCCGCGGGCGAGCCCGACGGGCGCTCGTACGACCCCGACCTCGACGACAGCGGACGCTACCTCGTCTTCACCTCCGAGGCGACGAACCTGTCGGCCGGCGACACCAACGGCGCGGCCGACTCGTTCTGGGCCGATCTCGACGCGAACGGCGACGGTGTGCACGGCGACGTCGCCGTGTCGCGGTTCCTCCCGTCGCAGTCCATCCCGGGCGGCACCGAGCAGGCGCGGATCAGCGGCAACGCCGACACCGTCGTCTTCACGGCGCACCTCGACGACCTCGACCCCGCCGCCCCCGCCCCCTTCCCCGGCGACCACGTCTACCGCGGCGGCGGCAACGTCGGCGTCGAGAACGCGGCGCTCGTGCAGCGCGACGCGAGCCACGCCACGGTCGACTCGACCGGCACGACGTTCGCCTTCATCGACGAGAGCACCTGCGACGCGTTGCCGTCGGTCGTCGTCGCCACCCTCGACAACAATCTCTACTCCGTCGCCCTCGGCACGATCGGCACCGATCGGCGCGTGGGCTACGTCGCCGACCCCGAGATCGCGGCCGACGGCAGTCACGTCGTGTGGACCACGACCGTCCCCGCCTTCGACTTCGCCACTCCCGCCGTCGAGCTGACGCAGCCCGTCGTGCGCGAGCAGGAGATCGACTGGCGCGACGCCAAGCAGCAGCTCGAATGCGTCGCGACCTTCAGCACCGACTGGATCGATCTGGCGGACGGCGTCGCGCCCTCGCTGTCGGCGTCCGGCCGGACTGTCGCCTTCACGGCGCCGGCGCCGGCCGCGGCATCCGTCTTCGCGATCGACACGCACAGCCACGACGGCCTCGCGGTCTCGAGCACGCAGGGACAGCTCGTGACGCCGGGCTTCATGACCGTCATCGACATCGGCACGATCCCGCTCTCGACGCTCCGCGGCTACGCCTCGGCGGTCGCCAACGCACCGATGCACCGCCTGCCCATGCACCGGCTGCCGATGCACCGCCTGCCGATGCACCGGCTGCCCATCCACCGGCTCCTGGTCGAGGACTCGCCCATGCACCGGCTCCCGATGCACCGGCTGCCGATCCACCGGCTGCCCATGCACCGCCTCGACCTGCCCGGCGGCTGGGCGCAGGTGCTCGCCGACACGCCCTTCGCGGGCGAGCTCATCCAGAGTGTGACGCTCGACGAGGTGCTGACGTGGGCGGCCGCCGCCCTCGCGACGGGATCGAGCGCGACCGAAGCGGAGCGCGCCGCGGCGACCGTCATCCAGAGCCTCACGCTCGGCGATCTCAGCATCGACGACAGCGGCCTCGACGCGCTGACGCTCGCGTCGTACGTCCTGGGCTCGGCTCCGCTCGCGGAGGTGCCCATCGCGGGCGACGGCGAGCCACTCGAGCGCTGGCAGGACATCGCGGACGCGCAGGGCCTCGGCCTGACGGTCGAGCCCGACATGTTCCTCGCCGACCTCGACGCGGTCGGGCTCGACATCGAGCGGTCCGGCATCGACGCCGTGCCGCTGCGCAGCCTTCCGGTCGCCGCGACGCTCATGGACGAGCTGCGCATGAACGAGCTCTTCCTCGCCGGCACGCCGCTCGGCGGCGTCGAGGTCGCCTCTCTCGACGCGTCGGCGCGGGTCGCGCTGTTCGGGACGGCGGATGTCGCGGGCACGCTCGCGACGCCCACCGTCTGGTACCTCGACGACGCCTCGGCAGCCGACCTCGCACCGGGCGCACCGGAGAGCGTGACCCTCGGCACCCTGTTCCTCTCGATGCTCGACGCCGCGACCTACCCGTGGGAGCAGATCGCGGCGAGCTCGATCGACCCCAACCTCGCCGAGTCGGCGACCGGCCCGACGGGATGCGACGTCGTCCTGCGCTGCGGTCAGAACGCGACGTTCCTGTACACGTTCGACCCGGGCCCCGGCGAGCCGTCGACCTTCACGGCGCCCACGGCGACTCTGACGACCCCCGCCGGGACGGCGACCTACCTGCAGTGGGCGTCGGCCTCGGGGCCGGGTGGAGTCTCGATCTCGGGCCAGACGCCGTTCCAGGGCCCCAAGCAGGTCGAGGGCGGCACGATGCGGATCCCGCTCGCCGACACCCCCGGCGGCACGGTGCTCAGCGTCGAGGCCTGGTACACCGCGACGACGCTGCCCGGCGAGTCGCAGGCGACGGGCGAGCTCTCGAGCGGCGGCCTGGCCGGGCGCGCGACGCTCTACGGCGACGCTCCGCTCGACACGTTCGACGACCCCGCGCACAACCTCTACGACGGGCAGTGGGAGGCGCCGCCCGCGGCGATGATCGAGAGCCAGGTCTACTACGAGTGGCTCTCGCCCGGCTGGCGCGATCTTGACGACAGCGGCGACCTCGTCGAGGGACCCGCGCAGGACGAGGACTACTTCCTCGTGAATCCGGCGCCGGCGGGCAAGCGCCTCGTGATCTCGACGAACGCGATGGACGGGCAGATCGCCCTCGCTCTGTACGCGCCGAAGTCCCCCGACTCGACGCTCGGCCTCGAAGGAGCGGGCCCCGCGCCCGGGACGCCCGTCACCGAACAGAGCGGACCCGGCGGTCAGCCCGCCGAGTCGGGAGCCGATGCGGGCGTCCAGCTGCAGGATCAGATCCTGATCGACCAGGCCGTCGTGAGCGGCGACGGCACCGCGCAGATCGAGGCGGCGTCGACGGATGCCGCTCCCGGCGACCAGCTCCTGGTGCGCGTGACGAGCGGCAACGGCACGCCCAGCGCTGCGCTCTACTCGCTGCGCGTGCAGTACGTCGACGAAGCGCCCGAAGTGCACTGCACGCCGTGGAAGGCGGCCGTCACCGACGATCCCGGCGTCGAAGGCGTCAGCGACCCGGTCACCGACACGACGAACACGATCTTCCTCTTCGACGCGAAGCGCTACGGAGACACGTACGGCGCCGCGGCAGCCGACGAGGTGCGCGATGCGCTCGTGTCGCTCACCGGCGACGGGCACGTTGGCACGGGCCCGGTCGACGGCGCCGTGCTCGCCATCGACAGCTCTCCCGGCGTCGTCGCGGCGCGCGCGGCGCTCGACGCCAACCCGTGCTCGATGACGGCGCGCGCGGCACTCACGAGCGCGATCAACGCGTTCGTCGCGGATGCGATCGACGGCCACCGCTCTCAGATCTCGTCCGTCGTCATCGTCGGCGGAGACGACATCGTGCCGCTCGCCCCCGTCGCCCAGCACACGTCGCAGTTCACCGAGGAGAGCCACGCGGCCGACCTGCGGCTCACGAGCTTCGAGGGCGAGCCGTGCCCCGTCGGGATCACGCCCGGAATCGGCGTCGACCCCTGCGAGACGCCGCTGTCCGCGGCCGCGTCGACCTCGCACATCCTCACCGACGACCCGTACGGGCTCGCGACGGCCTACGACTCGCTCGGCGGGCACCTCTACGTGCCGACCGTGGGGCTGGGGCGCCTCGCCGAAGGCCCGGAAGGCACCCTCGCGACGATCGACCGCTTCCTGCAGTCCGACGGCATCCTGGACGCGGACTCGAGCCTGACCGGCGGGTACGGCGCGTGGAGCGAGCTGCCCGAGGAGGTCACGGAGTCGCTCGCGTGGCGCTCGGCGACCAACCAGCAGTTCAGCGACGTCTGGACGGCCTCCGACATCGAGAGCCGCCTGTTCCCGGATGCCGCGGAGAGCCCGCGCGTCGTGTCGATCAACACGCACGCCGACGAGACCCGCATGCTGCCCGGCGTGCCGGGCGCCGAGTCCGGCGACTTCGCCGACGGCGACCTGTTCCTCGCAGCGGGACACGAGGATGCCGCGCAGCTCGCAGGCGCCCTCATCTTCGGCATCGGCTGCCACGCCGGCAACAACCTGCCGGCGGGGTACTACGGCGACGTCACGGACTGGGTCGACGTCTTCTCGCAGGCCGGCGGCTATATCGGCAACACCGGCTACGGCCTCGCCAACAGCGTCACGACGGCCCTCGGCGAGCGCCTGCTCGCCCTGTACAGCGACTGGATCGGCGTCTCGCTCCACGGCGACGCCGTCTCGGCGGCGAGCGCCCTCACGTACGCGAAGCAGTCGTATCTGGGCGGGCTCGGCCTGTACTCGGGCTACGACGAGAAGGTGCTCATGGAGGCCGTGTACTACGGCCTCCCGATGTACACCTTCGCGGCACCCGCCAAGACCGAGATGCCCCTGCCCGAGACCCCCGACCTCACCGTCTCGGACGTCGACGGCCTCATGACCGCATCGCTGTCGTTCAGCCCCGAGTTCCACGAGAACACGACGCCCGACGCCGAGTACCTCACGGTCGACGGCGAGGCGCCCGTCGCGGTCCCGGGGCAGCCGATCCTTCCGAGCATCGTGCGGACGCTCGAGCCGGCCCCTCCGGGCCTCGCCCCGCGCGGCGTGATCCTCACGGCGCTGACCTCGGTCATCGACCGCACCGGCACGCCGGCCGTCGCCACGCCGAGCGTCGGGATCCCCGAGACGACGGCGACGCGCACGAACGTCGCGTTCCCCTCGACCTTCGGGACGATCACGCAGCAGCAGACACCGCTCGGTCCCGTCGACCTGCTCGTCATGACACCGGCGCGCGTCGAGCAGCCGGCAGCGGGCCAGGGGTTCACCGAGCGATTCACGGACTTCACGGCGCAGGTCGTGTACGGCGATGCCTCGTCGACCGACACGGCCCCGCCCGTCATCGCATCGATCGAGCTCCCCGGGCCCGGCGGCGGCACGATGTACGTCCAGGCATCCGACATCGAGAGCGACATCGCGTCGGTCATCGTCCTCGTGCAGCCCGAAGGGCAGACCGAGTGGCAGCGTGCCGACGTGACGCCGCCGGCCGAGGAGTTCGGCACGGAATGGTCGGCGACCGTTCCCACGACGCCGTTCCGGTGGATGGTCCAGGTCGTCGATGCGGCCGGCAATGTCGCGACCGAGACCTCCCGCGGGCGCCTCGGGGTCGCGGGAGCCGCTGCTCCGACGCTCGGCGACGCGGGACCCGACACGACGGTCGACGTCGGCGCGCGCGTCCTGCGCGCCGTACCGGTGACGGACGGCGTCGCGGGCGAGGGACTCACCGCCTCGGTCCGCCTCACCGCGGCGGACGGCGAGCTCGTCGCGACGTCGGCGGCCACGGTCGAGACAGGGGCGGACGGCACGACGCGCGCGCTCATCGATCAGGTCGTCCCGCGCTACGGCGCGTTCACGGCGACCCTCACGGTGTGCCGCGGCAGCGCCTGCACCGACGCCTCCTTCCAGATCGACACTCCCGCACCCAACTCCGCGCCCACCGCGACCGTCGTGCTCACCGCCGACGCGAACCCCGTCGAGCCCTCGAGCATCCTGACGGCCCACGCGACGGCGACCGACCCCGACGGCGGCCCCGTGACGGCCTCGTACGCGTGGTCCCGCAACGGCCTCCCCCTCGCCGGCGCGACCGGCTCGACGCTGGCCCTCGCGGGCATCGCGCAGACCGGCGACGTGATCCGGGTGACGGTCACGCCCGACGACGACATGACGCCCGGCCACGCGGCGTTCGACGAGATCGTCGTCGGCCGCGAGGTCACCCCGCCCGCCGCGCCCACGATCACCGCGATGGCCACGACGAGCGCCGGCGCCTACGTCGAGGGTGCATGGAGCATCTCGGCCGTGACTGTCTCGTTCGCGTGCACGCACGGCGCGCCGCTGCTGCTCCCCTGCCCCGCACCGCAGGTGATCGCGACAGACACCACGGCGGCGGGAACCACCGTCACGGGAACCGTGACCGACCTCATCGGCCGCACCGCGACGGCGACGGTGCTCGTCCGCCTCGATGCCACGGCACCGACGCTGACCCCCGCGGTGACCCCCGCGAAGGTCGAAGTGGGCGCCCCCGCGACCGCGACGCCGAATGCGACGGATGCCGCCTCGGGCGTGGCCTCGCAGTCGTGCGACGTGCCTCAGACGGCGACGGCGGGAGCGGCATCCGTCACCTGCCGTGCCACCGACGTCGCGGGCAACACGACAGTCGTGCAGGCGCACTACACGGTCGTGGCGACGCCGGACCCGGAGCCCGAGCCCCAACCGGAGCCCACGCCGACCCCGACGCCGCCGACGGCGACACCGACCCCTCCCGGCTCGACGCCACCCGCCACTCGCCCGCCGAGCACGCGACGCAGCACGGGCGGCCCGGGCGGCTCGGGCGGCTCGGGCGGCGGAATCGCGGCGCCCGTCCTGCCGGGTGCCGGGACGCTCCCCGACCGTCAGGCCCTCGGCCCCGTCGAGACCGACGGATCGAGCGTCTACTCCCACGGATCGGCGGTGCCGGTCATCTTCCGCGCGCTCGACGACGACGGCGAGGCGATCGGCACGCCCGGGTTCGTGCGCGAGATCGTCCTCGTGACGTCGCAGGATCTCGCCGCCGGCGCGGCCGTCAACGAGGCGTACTTCCTGCCGTTCCCGTTCGTCTACGCGGATGCCGCGGACGTCTGGCTCGGCACGATCCCGACCGCCGACCTCGACCCGGGCGTGAAGTACACCTACCGCGTCGATCTCGCCGACGGCACGTCGTTCACCCTGACGTTCGGAGTGAGCGGATGACCGTCGCCGACGAGGGAGTGCCGATGCCCGACGAAGCCGCCGTGACCCCCGGGCCCTCCGACGACGACGTGCGCGCCGCGCAGACCCATGCCCTGGCGTCCGAGATGCTCGCCGAGGTCATGGTCGAGATCGATCGCGCCGATCAGAAGGCCTCGCTTCTCATCAGCAGCCTCGGCATCGCCTTCAGCATCGTGCTGAGCGGCATGCTCGGCGGCGGTTGGTCGCCCGCCGACCTCGGCTCGTTCGGCGTCATCCTGTGGACGGTCGGCGCCATCGCAGCCTCCGCCTCGGTGGTCGCGGCGGCTCTCGCCGTCTGGCCTCGGCTCAGCAAGGGCCCGGGACCCGGGGCGATCACCTACTGGGGGCAGATCCGCGGGATGCCGTCACCGCAGGCGGTCGCGGCGGCGCTCGCGGAGCGCGGCCTGCAGCCGCCGGAGCGCACGTACCAGCAGCTCCTCGTGCTCTCGGCCGTCGCGCAGCGCAAGTATCGCAACATCCGGCAGTCGATGGTCCTCGCGGGGATCGCATCGGGCGTCGTGGTGCTCGCCTTCCTCCTCGGGTTCTGAATCGGAGCCCGTCATCGCCACGAGGGTTACCGTGGAATCGTGAGCGCAGTCGACGTCGAGGTGCGCGGCATCCGGATCGAGGATGCCGGCGAGATCCTCACGCTCCAGCGCGCCGCGTTCGTGCAGGAGGCCCTCATCCACGGGACGCCCGACATGCCGCCGCTCACGCAGACCCTCGACGAGCTGGGCTACCAGCTGCGCGACGACCTCGGGCGCCTCGCGAGCCGATGAGGCTGACGCGATGGATGCCGCGACACGGGCCGAGCTGGCAGATCTGAGGCAGCGGACCTACGGTCTGCACCCCGACCTCGCGGACGACCCGGCGGCGCTCGCGCGGCTCGACGCGCTCGAGCAGCTCGCCGTCGCGGAGCATGCGGGATCCCCTCCCGCGCGGGCAGACGGTCCGGCGAGCGCTCCGTCACCGAAGAGCGAGTCGCCGCCCCGTTCGCCCCGACCCCGTGCGCCCCGGACCGCCCGCCGGCGTGCGGGGGGATGGTGGCCGCTCGCGTTGACGCTCGCGCTCGTCGCGACGGCGGTCGTGGTCGCACGGCCCGGCTCGCCCCCACCGACCGCGAGCCCCGAGGAGCCGATCGGGACGACCTCCGACGCGGCAGCGGGCGCCGCGCAGCAGCCCGCGCCCGAGGTCATGCTCGAGGTTCCCCTGGACGACTGGTTCGGGGTGTCCAACCCCGCGCCGGACGAGATCCCCGTCTTCCCGACCGCCGCGACCGTCACGTGGGCCGCACCGCTCGGCGAGTACTACGGCTGGAGCCTCTGGGTCGCGGGCGCGTCGGACGGCGTCCAGGCCGAGAGGTGCGTGCTCCTGCAGCACGGCGGCATCTCGCGCAGCCGCTGCATCCCGGATGCCTTCCGCGCCTTCATGGCGCTCGTCGTGAGCCTGCCGTACCGCAGCGTCGAGGCCGACGAGCGCCCCGACGGCTTCGCGCCCGGTGACCGCATCGAGTTCCTGTGGACGGGCGACGACACCGTCCGCGTGCTCCAGTCCGAGGCCGCGACGCAGCCCTGAGCACGCCGGGACTATCGTTTCAGGGTGGTCCCGCTCGAGAACCTCCTCGCCTTCACGCTCGCGGCCCTCGTCCTCATCGTGATCCCCGGGCCGAGCGTGCTCTTCACGATCGGTCGCGCCCTCGCGCTCGGCCGCATCGGCGGCCTCCTGAGCGTCCTGGGCAATGCCCTCGGGCTGCTGCCGGTCATCGCGCTCGTCGCGCTCGGCGTCGGCGGGATCGTCGCGCAGTCGATCGTGCTCTTCACGATCGTCAAGGTCGCGGGCGCCCTGTACCTCATGTTCCTCGGAGTGCAGGCGATCCGGCACCGCAACCGCACGGCGGAGGCCGCCACGAACGGCGCGCCGCCGCGGTCGCACTGGCGTCAGCTCGGCGAGGGGTTCATCGTGGGCGTCACCAACCCCAAGACGATCGCCTTCTTCGTCGCGGTGCTGCCCCAGTTCGTCGACCTCGAGGCGGGCATGGTGCCGCTGCAGATGGTCGAACTCGGCCTCGTGTTCTTCGTCATCGCACTCATCTCGGACGGCATCTGGGCGCTCGTCGCCTCCGCCGCCCGCGACTGGTTCGGTCGCTCGCCGAAACGCATCGCGACGCTCTCGGCGACCGGCGGCGGCCTCATGATCGGCCTCGGCGGCATCCTGCTCTTCACGGGCAACCGGCACTGAGGATGTGACCGCCGCGCGAGGACCGGCCAATAGACTTCGTGCATGCCGGTGCCGCCCGAAGCGCGCGGAGCGCGCGAGGTCGCGCACAAGGTGCTCAACAACAACGTCGTGATCTCCGTCGACGAGCACGGCGGCGAGCGCGTCCTCATGGGGCGGGGGCTCGGCTTCCAGCTCAAGCCGTCCGACACGATCGACCCGGCGAAGGTCGAGAAGACGTTCGTGCTCGATCAGGCCGACGACCCCGAACACGTGCGACGGACGCTCGCCGACGTCCCGTACGCGGTGGTCGAGGCCGTGGGCGCCGCCGTCGACGGGGCGGAGCGCCGGCTCGGCCACGATCTCGGCCGGCGCCTGCTCATCGCCGTGATCGACCATGTCCAGTACGTCCTGGAGCGCCTCGACAACGGCATCCGGATCCCGACGACGACGATGCCCGAGCTGCGCGTCCTGCACCCGCACGAGTTCGCCGCCGCGACGCGCATGGCCGAGGTGATCAGCGAGCGGCTGGACCGCGAACTGCCCGACGAAGAGGCCGTGTTCCTCACGATGCACCTGCTCAACGCGACGCGCGACGAGCCGAACGGCACTGCCGCCCAGCTGTTCCGCCGTGTGCAGCACGTCGTCGCGACCGTCGAGACGGGACTCGGGGTCACCCTCGACGTCGAGAGCCCCGACTACGCGCGCTTCATCCTTCACGTGCAGTTCCTCCTGCAGCGCCTTGTATCGCAGTCGATGCTGCGCAGCGCCGACACGTCGTTCTTCGAGTTCGCGCGCATGAAGTATCCCGGCTCCTATCGCATCGCGGAACAGGTCAAGGGCTACGTGCGCGAGGCGACCGGATCCGACCTCACCGACGAGGAGCTCCTGTACCTCATCGTGCACGTCGAGCGGCTGGCGGGTCAGGTCGCGCGTGACACGGCCGGTGGCGGCGTGCTAGGGTGACCGACGCAGGGCTTCCGTCCTGCCGAGATATCCGGATTGTTACCGCGCGAGCGGGCAAAACCTGAACTCACATCGCCGAATCGGCGATGAACGAGTTCAGGTTTTTTTGTTGCCAGAAAACGGCGACGGACCGGCTGCTCGCTTGCACCACGGGCCGCGCAGAAGCGGCGAGAAGGAGGCGGATCCCCATGGCGGATCACGCGAAAACGGCCGCAGGGGTCCTCAAGGGCGTCGGCGGCGAGGACAACGTCCAGTCCCTCGTGCACTGCGCGACGCGGCTCCGATTCGTCCTGAAGGACGAGTCGAAGGCGGATGCCGCGGCCATCAAGTCGACGCAGGGCGTCATCACGACGGCCCAGGCCGGCGGCCAGTACCAGGTCGTCATCGGCAACGACGTGCCCGAGGTGTTCGCCGAGATCGGCAAGATCTCCAAGCTCGGCGGCGCAAGCGCGTCGGCGCCCGCCGCGGATGCGCCGCGCGGGAACCTCCTCAACCGCTTCATCTCGATGATCTCGGCGATCTTCACGCCCCTTCTCTGGGCGCTCGCAGGCACCGGCCTTCTGAAGGCGTTCCTCGCGGCCGCTGCGACGTTCGGCTGGATCGACACGACGACGACGACGTACGCGATCCTCTACGCGCTCTCCGACGCCTTCATCAACTTCCTGCCGATGGCACTCGCGATCACGGCCGCCCGCTACTTCAAGGCGAGCGAGTTCACGTCGTTCGCGATCGCCGGCGCCCTCATGTACCCGACGATCTCGGCGACGGTGGGAGCCGAGGGGCTCACGTTCATCGGCATCCCGTTCACGATGGTCACCTACGTCTCGAGCGTCATCCCGATCATCATCATCGTGTGGCTGCAGAGCCACGCCGAGCGGTTCCTCTACGCGAAGCTCCCGGCCGCGATCCGCCGCTTCGTGACCCCCATGATCGTCGTGCTCGTCGCGGTGCCCCTCGTCTTCGTCGTGATCGGCCCCATCTCGGCGATCATCAGCGGCTGGATCGGCGGCGGCATCGGCTGGCTCTTCGCCAACGTCCCGTGGCTCGGCGGCGCCGTCATGGGCGGACTGTGGCAGGTCTTCGTGATCTTCGGCCTGCACTGGGGCCTCGTGCCGCTCTTCACGCTCGAGTACCAGACGTCGGGCATGATCTTCCTCATCGCGCCGGTCTTCGCCGCCGTGCTCGCGCAGGCCGCGGCCGTCGCCGGCGTGTGGGTGCGCACGCGCAACAAGAACCTCCGCTCGCTCGCCGCGCCCGCGACGCTCTCGGGCTTCCTCGCCGGCATCACCGAGCCTGCGATCTACGGCATCAACCTGCCGCTCAAGCGGCCGTTCGCGTTCGGCGTCGTGGGCGGTGTCGTGGGCGGCGCCATCCTGTCGGCGGGCGGCGTCTTCTCGCTCAGCTTCGTCGTGCCCTCGGGCCTCGCGATCCCCGCACTCCTGGGCAACGGCAACATGACGCTGCTCGCGATCGGCCTCGCCGCCGCGATCGTCATCCCGTTCCTGCTTGTCGTCCTCATCGGCTTCAAGGACCCCGTGGAGGAGGAGAAGGTCGCCGCGGAGAGCACCGACCTGCGCGTCCTGAGCCCGCTCGACGGCACCGTCGTCGCGCTCTCCGAGGTGCCCGACGCCGCCTTCGCCGACGGCTCGCTGGGTGACGGCGTCGCGATCCGCCCGCGCTCGGGCGCCGTTTACGCGCCGTTCGACGCGACGGTCGTCGCGGCCTTCCCGACGGGCCACGCCGTGGGCCTCCGCCACGAGGACGGCGCCGAGATGCTCATCCACATCGGCATCGACACGGTCCGCCTCGGCGGCGAGCACTTCGAGCTCAAGGTCACGGCCGGCCAGCAGGTCAAGGCGGGCGACCTGCTCGTCGAGTTCGACGGCGACGCGATCGAGCGCGCGGGCTACGACCTGACGACGCCCGTCATCATCACCAACCCCGACCTGTACCCCGAGGTCGGCGACGCCGCCGCGGGCCCCATCGCGCACGGAGAGCCGCTGTTCTTCGCCCGCGCCGTCGAGGCCGCGATCCCCGCGAAATGACGGATGCCGGGGGCGGCGTCCGCGTCGCCCCCGGCTCAGACGCATCCATACGGAACCAGAAGAGAGACACCACACTCATGACCGACACGACAGTCACCCCCTTCCCCACGGGCTTCCTCTGGGGCGGCGCGACCGCAGCCAATCAGGTCGAGGGCGCGTTCGACGAGGGCGGCAAGGGTCTGTCGGTGCAGGACGTCATGCCGCGCGGCATCGTCGCCCCTCGCACCGCCGAGCCCACTCCCGACAACCTCAAGCACGAGGCCATCGACTTCTACCACCGCTACGCGGAGGACATCGCGCTCTTCGCCGAGATGGGCTTCTCGGTCTACCGCTTCTCGATCGCATGGAGCCGCATCTTCCCGAACGGCGACGAGACCGAGCCGAACGAAGAGGGCCTCGCGTTCTACGACCGCGTCCTCGACGAGCTCGAGAAGCACGGCATCGAGCCGCTCGTGACGATCTCGCACTACGAGACGCCGCTGCACCTCGCCGAGACGTACGACGGGTGGGTCAGCCGCGACCTCATCGGCTTCTACGAGCGCTACGCGCGCGTGCTGCTCGAGCGCTACGGCTCGCGGGTCACGTACTGGCTCACGTTCAACGAGATCAACTCGCTCCTGCACGCTCCCTTCATGAGCGGCGGCATCAACACGCCCCGCGAAGAGCTCGGCGAGCAGGCTCTCTACCAGGCGATGCACCACGAGCTCGTCGCCTCGGCGCGCGTCACGCGCCTCGCGCACGAGATCGCTCCGCAGGCCCGGATCGGCTGCATGGTGCTCTCGATGCCGATCTACCCGCTCACGGCGTCGCCCGACGACGCGCTCGCGGTCATGGCTTCCGACCACGCCAACCTCGTCTACGGCGACGTCCACACGCGCGGGCACTACCCGGGCTACTTCCTGCGGACCCTGCGCGAGAAGGGCATCGAGCTCGACATCACCGACCAGGATCGCGACGACCTGACGAACACCGTCGACTTCGTGTCGTTCAGCTACTACATGAGCATCGCCGAGACGGCGGGCGAGCGTGAGGTCGGCGAGGGCAACATCATGGGCGGCGTCGAGAACCCGACCCTCGACAAGAGCGAGTGGGGCTGGGCGATCGACCCCGTGGGCCTGCGCCTGGTCCTCAACCAGTTCTGGGACCGCTGGCAGAAGCCGCTCTTCATCGTCGAGAACGGGCTCGGCGCCCGCGACGAGCTGGTCGAGGTCGACGGCGTCAAGACCGTCGTCGACGACTACCGCATCTCGTACCTGAACGACCACCTCGTGCAGGTCGGCGAAGCGGTGCTCGACGGCGTCGAGGTGCTCGGCTACACGGCGTGGGGCTGCATCGACATCGTGAGCGCGAGCACGGCGCAGCTCAGCAAGCGGTACGGCTTCATCTACGTCGACCGCAACGACGACGGCTCCGGTTCACTCGCCCGACACCGCAAGAAGTCCTTCGACTGGTACTCAGAGGTGATCCGCACGAACGGCGCCTCGCTCGCCCGCTGACCGCCGCAGACTGAACAGAACGACAGAGGGTGCCGGATGCCGCCGATGACGGCATCCGGCACCTCATCGATTCCGAGGAGAATCCTGTGACCGCTCGCCGCCTCGTCTTCCTGGACGTCGACGGAACGATCGTCGACCACCGCCAGCGCCTCTCCCCCTCCGTCGCAGAGGCGGTGCGCCGCGCCCGCGCCAAGGGACACCTCGTGCACCTGTGCACGGGTCGCTCGCGTCGAGAGATCCCCGACTCGGTCGCCGCGATCGGCTTCGACGGCGCCGTGACCGCGGGCGGCGGCTTCGTCGAGTTCGGCGACGATCTCGTCGCGGGCTTCACGATGCCGCCCGCCGCCGTGATCGAGCTCGTCGCATTCCTCCGCGATCGCGGGATCGAGTACAACCTGCAGGGCTACGAGGAGGTGTACCCGAGCGAGAACCTCTTCGAGAGGGTGCGTCCGCTCTTCGAGGGCGACATCGCGAGGGAACGGGATGTCGCGGGCTCGCGCGACATGAAGACGCTCGAGCTGCGCATGGCGTATCGGGGACCGGCTCCCGCCGAGGGCATCGCGAAGGCGACGTTCTTCGGCTCCGACCCCGGCACCTTCGCGATCGTGCGCGACGGCCTCGGCGACCGGTTCCACGTGATCACGGGCACGATCCCCTACCTCGGCGAAGCAGGCGGCGAGGTCAGCATGCCGGGCGTGCACAAGGGTGCCGCGATCGAGCGGCTCGCCGAGCACCTCGGCATGTCGACGGACGACGCGATCGGCATCGGCGACAGCTACAACGACCTCGAGATGCTGCAGATGTGCGGCGTCGGGATCGCGATGGGCAACGCCGACGACACCGCGAAGTCCTACGCCGACGAGGTCACGACGGACGTCGACGACGACGGCGTGTGGAACGCGTTCGAGCGTCACGGGCTCCTGTAGCCCGCGTCCCTCAGTCGAGGAAGATGTCGGGGAACAGGTGCTCGTCGGGCGTGCCCGGCACCGCCGCGTAGCCCGAGAAGTCCGTGATGCCGGCATCCGTCAGCACGTCTTCGACCACGAGCGTCTGCCCCGTGTACTCGCGCGACGGCTTCGTGATGACCTCGTACGCCGCGTCTGCGTAGATCTCGGGCGTGCGGCTCGCCTTCATCATGCGGTCGCCGCCGAGCGCGAACTGCACGGCGGCCGTCGCGATCGTCGTGCGCGGCCACAGCGTGTTGGCGGCGATGCCGTCCTTCGCGAACTCCGCCGCGAGCCCGAGCGTCGCCATCGTCATGCCGTACTTCGCGAGCGTGTAGCCCGTGTGCGCGCCGAGCCAGCGCGGCGAGAGGTTGAGCGGCGGCGACAGCGACAGGATGTGCGGGTTCGCGCTCTCGCGGAGCATCGGCACTGCCGTGCGCGAGAGCAGGAACGTGCCGCGCACGTTGACGCCCTGCATGAGGTCGTACTTCTTCGCGGCGAGGTCGAGCGAGCCCGAGAGGTCGATGACGCTCGCGTTGTTGACGACGATGTCGATGCCGCCGAACTCACCCTGCGTTTCGAGCACGGCCCGCGTGATGTCGTCGTCGTTGCGCACGTCGCCCACGATCGGGAGCGCCTGGCCACCGGCATCCCGGATCTGCTGCGCCGCCGTGTGCACCGTGCCCTCGAGCTTCGGGTGGGGTGTGCCGGTCTTGGCGAGCAGCGCGATGTTGGCGCCGTCGCGCGCCGCGCGCAGCGCGATCGCGAGGCCGATGCCGCGGCTGCCGCCCGACATCAGGATGGTCTTGCCGGCCAGGGGCTTGTCGGTCACTGTCTTCCTCCGTTGATGATGTCCCGGGGTTCAGGATGCTGCGCCGGCGGCCCGGGCGGACTTCGACGAGGCCGCGGCGAAGGCCGCGACGCGGGCACGGGACTCGTCTGTCTCGAAGCGCGCGCCGATCGACGCCGCCTCGTCGGCGAGGTTGGCCTCGAACGAGCGGTCGGCGCCGACGCGGACGAGGCGCTTGGCCTGCCCGAACGCCGCCGTCGCATTGTCGAGCCAGAATCGCGCGACAGCCTCCGCGCGGGGTGCGACCTCGGCGGCGGGGACGACCTCGGCGACGAGGCCCCAGTCCAGCGCCGTCGCGGCGTCGATCGCGCGGTCCTGCAGCAGCAGCTGCAGCGCGCGGCGCTGGCCGATCGCGGCAGGCAGCAGCGTCGAGACGCCGAGGTCGGGCGTCAGGCCGATGTTGGCGTACTTGCTGACGAACTTCGCCGACTCGGAGGCCACGATGTAGTCCGCCGTCAGCATGAGGCCGAGGCCTCCCCCCGCGACGGCGCCCTGCACGGCGGCGACGATGGGCTTGTCCGAGAGGGCGAACGTGCGGATGCCGTCGTGGATCGTGTGCGCGGCGCTCGTGACGTCCGCACCCGCCGCCCCCGACTGCGCCATGGCGATGACGTCGCCGCCCGCGCAGAAGGCGGGGCCTGCGGCATCCAGGATCACGGCCCCGACCGAGTCGTCGGACGTGATCTCGTGCGCGATGTCGCGCCACAGCGCGCCCATCTCGAAGTCCATCGCGTTGAGGACGGCGGGGCGGTTGAACGTCACGCGGGCCAGGGCGCCGTCGCGCGAGACGAGGATCGAGTCGGTCATGCGTTCTCCTTGCCGGTTCGCGAGACTTCGCCTGTGTCGGCTTCGCGGGCTTCGATCAGGACAGAGGTGACGTCTCGCGGCGTTCCGAGCGTCATTTCGGGGCCATCCGGATCGCGCCGTCGAGGCGGATCGTCTCGCCGTTGAGATAGCCGTTCTCGACGATCGAGAGGACGAGCCGTGCATACTCGTCGGGGCGCCCGAGGCGCTGCGGGTAGGGCACCTGCTCGCCGAGCGAGTCCTGCGCGGCCTGTGGCAGGCCCTTCAGCATCGGGGTCTCCATGATGCCGGGGGCGATCGTCACGACCCGGATGCCGTACCGCGCAAGCTCGCGGGCGATGGGCAGCGTCATGGCGTGCACCCCGCCCTTGCTCGCGGCGTACGCAGGCTGCCCGATCTGGCCGTCGAACGCCGCGACGCTCGCCGTGTTGACGATGACGCCGCGGTCTCCGCCGGCAGTCGGCTCGGTCTTGGCGATCGCGGCGGACGCCTGCCCGATCACGTTGTAGGTGCCGACGAGGTTGATGCGGACGATCCGCTCGAAGTCCGCGACGGGCGTCGGGTTGCCCTCGCGATCGAGCACCTTCGCGGGCGGCGCGATGCCTGCGCAGTTGACCACGACGCGCAGCGGTCCCGCGGCGCTCGCCTGCGCGACCGCGGCCGCGACCTGCCCGGGGTCGGTGACGTCGGCGGGTGCGAACGAGCCGCCGAGTTCCGAGGCGACGGATGCCCCGGCAGAGCCCGGCAGGTCGACGATCGTGACGGCGGCTCCCGCTGCCGCGAGGCGTCGCGCCGTCGCGAGTCCGAGCCCGCTCGCGCCACCCGTCACGAGGGCCGATGCGCCCGAGATGTCCATGCGTTCTCCTTCGAACAGCCATCGGCCGCGCCGTGGCATCCAGTCCCAGCATAGGCGGGACTGCGTCTCATTACCTGCCGCGAGCCCGCCCCCGGCACGGGGGTCGCTTCCAGGCTAGCGGCGAGGGGTGGCGCGCGGCGAGACGGCGGAGTTGACTGAGGGAGTGGAGATCCGGCTCAAGCGCGTCTACGACGAGCCAGAACCCGGCGACGGGTTCCGCGTGCTCGTCGATCGGCTGTGGCCGCGCGGGCTCACGAAGGAGCGCGCCGCGATCGAGCTGTGGGCGAAGGAGGCCGCACCCTCGACCCAGCTGAGGCGGGCATTCCACCAGGACGGCATGGACTGGGAGACGTTCGACGCGGCCTACCGCGGCGAACTGGCGCGGGGTCCCGCCGTCGACGACCTGCGTGCGGCGATTGCCGGCAAGCCCGTCACGACGCTGCTCTACGGCGCCCAGGACGCGATCCGCAACCACGCCGAGATCCTTCGCGAGATCCTGCTCGGCGAGCCGTGACCATCCCCGTCGAGACCGTCGCGGTGCCGCCGCGCGTCCGCGCGCTCGCGCGGGGCGCCGCCCTCGAGCCCGTGTGGGCGAACGAGCTCGGCGGCCTGACCTTCCGCACGGCGGACGGCCGGCACATCAAGCACGGGCCGCGCAACGCCGAGACCTCGTTCCTCGCCGAGGCGGAGCGGCTCGCGTGGGCGGGCGCGTGGCTCACCGTGCCGCGCGTCGTCGAGGTGGGCGGCGACGAGACGCACGAGTGGCTCGTCACCGAGACGCTCCCCGGCGAATCCGCCGTGGCACCGGTGTGGATCGCGGATGCCGCGCCCGCCGTCCGCGCGATCGGCGAGGGGCTGCGCCGGCTGCACGACACGCTGCCCATCGCGGAGTGCCCCTTCGACTGGGGCGTGCGCGCGCGTGTCGCGAATGCCGCGCGCCGCGGCATCCGTCTTCCCGATCGACTCGGCAGCGCACCCGCCGTCGATCGTCTCGTCGTGTGCCACGGCGACGCGTGCAGCCCCAACACGCTCGTCGACGCGCAGGGGCGCTTTGCGGGGCACGTCGACTTCGGAGCGCTCGGCGTGGCCGACTGCTGGGCGGATCTGGCCGTGGCATTGATGAGCCTCGAGTGGAACTATGGTCCCGGATGGGAGGCCGGGTTCTTCGCCGCCTACGGCATCGCCCCTGACGCCGAGCGCATCGCCTACTACCGGGAGCTCTGGAACGCGACATGACCGCACACCGCACCGGCTCCGTCGTCATGATCGACGGCGAACCCCATCTCGTCCTGATCCGCACGTTCGGGTCGCCCGCCGAGGCCGTCTGGCAGACGTTCACGGACTCCGAGCGCCTGCGCGACTGGATCGGCTACTGGGAGGGCGATCCGACGACGGGCGCCGTCTCGTTCTTCATGACCGCCGAAGGCGATGTCGTCGAGCCCGAGCTGTACACGATCCTCGAATGCGACCGGCCCCGGCGATTCGCCGGAGAAACGGGCAGCGGCTGGCACCTGTGGTTCGAGCTGCACGAGGAGGCGGGCGTCACGACGCTGCGCTTCGGCCAGCGGATCGACGAGGGCCTCGACGTCGGGTCGATCGGCCCAGGCTGGGAGTACTACCTCGACCGCGCCCTCGAGGCGCACGAGGGACGGGATGCCGCAGCCGTCGTCTGGGACGACTACTTCCCCGCCCTGCAGGACGAGTACGCGGCGCTCACGCACTGACCGACCTCGCCCAATTCGGATCATTCCGCCGAATTCGGATGGATGTGGGCGCGACATCCGATCGGCGTCGAATGATCCGAGTTCGTGGAGGGCCGTCCCGGCCGCGGCGGGCTACGACCAGACGAATCGGAACGTGCCCGCGAGCACCGCAGCGCCGATCGCGATCGCCATGACCGCGATGCCGCCGACGACCGCGACGGCGTCGCGCCCGCTCAGGCGAGACGGCCGCGACCACGTGCGCGGGATGCCCGAGCCGAACCCCCGCGCCTCCATCGCCATCGCGAGCTTCGTGCCTCGCCGCACGGCGAAGACGAGCAGCACGAAGGCCATCGAGAAGAACCTCCGCATGGCTCCGGAGTCGCCGACGCCGCGCGCCCGGCGCGCGAGCCCCATGCTGCGCCAGTCGTCGAGGAAGAGGCCGAGCGTCCGCGTGCCCGCGAGCACGCCGAGCACGAAGCGGCTCGGCAGCTTCGCGACCTGCGCGAGCGCGTCGGCGAGCTCGGTCGGATCGGTGCGACCGAAGAGGAGGATCGTCGGCAGCGCGAGTGCGACGACGCGCAGGCTCACGGCGATCGCCAGCTCGATCGAGCCCTCACTGATCGTGGCGAATCCGAACGACCAGTAGATCGTGCCCTCGGGCTCGGCGTACAGGAGCATGCTCACCCCTGCGACGGGGGCGAACAGCGCGATGGGCGCGAGCCGCCGCAGAACCGTCAGGAGCGCGAGGCCCGTCAGCGGGACGCAGGCGAGCTGGAGCCCGATCGCGACGAGCGCGCTCGTGGCGTCGATCGAGGCGAGCAGCGGCACCGAGAGCAGCAGCGCCAGGACGACCTTCGTGACGGGGTTGACGCCGTCGAGCCACGCCGCGCGGGCGACCTGGACCTCGTCCGTCCTGGCGTTCAGGGCGGTCATCTCGGCGCTCCCGCGGGCACGGGCGCGCCGAGGTCGATGCGCAGGCCGCCGAGGTGGCGGCGGACGTCCTCGTCGTGCGTCACGGCGACGACGGTCGTGCCGGCCGCGATCTCGGACTGCAGCAGCGCGACGAGCTCGATCCAGCCGCGCCGGTCCTGCCCGAAGGTCGGCTCGTCGAGGACGATGACCGGCGGCGAATCGGCGAGCACCGTCGCGACCGAAAGCCGGCGCTTCTGGCCACCCGACAGCGTGAACGGGTTCGCCGCGGCGAGCGCGGCGAGGTGCAGGCGCTCGAGCAGCTCGTCGACGATGAGGCCGGTCGCCGCGGGGTCGACGCCGCGTGATCGCGGGCCGATCGCGAGCTCGTCGCGCACGGTCGACGCGAGGAACTGATGCTCGGGCTCCTGGAACACCGTGCCGATGCGCGTCAGCAGCTCGCGCGACCGCCAGCGCGACGGACGGCGCCCGGACGGCGCCGCGAGCGCCTCGGCGGCCCGCACCTGCCCCGCCGATTCGGGCAGGAGGCCCGCGAGCGTGAGGGCGAGCGTCGACTTGCCGGCGCCGTTGGGCCCCGTCACGACGGTCGCTGCGCCGCGCGGGATGCGCAGATCGAGCCCCGCGCGCACGATCGTGCGCGCATCGCGCGAGATCGACAGGTGGGATGCCTCGAGCGCCGCGGCTCCGTCGGCAGACGCCGAAGCGAGGACAGGCAGGTCGACGGGATGCCGCGGCACCCACACTCCCGCCGCCGCGAGCTCTGCGCCGTGCCGCGCGAAGACCTCGGCGGGCGAGCCGTCGGCGAGCAGCCCGCCGTCGGCGCCCACGACGATGACGCGGGTCATGAGATCCGCCCACACCTCGGTACGGTGCTCGATGACGACGAGCGTCGCGCCCGTCTCGGCGACGGCGCGCTCGACGCCGGCCCGCACCTCGCGGACGCCGTCGGGGTCGAGATTCGCCGTCGGCTCGTCCAGGAGCAGCACCCCCGGCCGCATCGCGAGCACCCCCGCGAGCGCGAGGCGCTGCTTCTGCCCGCCCGAGAGCGCCTTGGTCGGGCGCGTGAGCGGGACCTCGAGCCCGACGGCCTCGAGCGCCTCGGCGACGCGACGCGGGATCTCGGCGACGGGCACGCCCAGGTTCTCGCAGCCGAAAGCGACGTCGTCGCCGACCTTCGATAGCACGATGCCCGCGTCGGGATCCTGCAGCACGAGGCCGACCCGGCCGCGCTGCGCCTCGGCGCGGCGGCCGTCGATGAGCAGCGCGCCCGTCTCGTCGCCCTCGTCGGCGCCGCCGAGCAGGCCCGCCATGCCGGCGAGCAGCGTGGACTTGCCCGCCCCCGATGCGCCGAGCAGGAGCACGCGCTCCCCCGGCTCGATCGTGAACGAGACGTCGCTGACGGCGGGCGCGCGCCGGCCGGCGTAGCGCCAGCCCCAGCCCTGCGCGGTGATCCGCGCCGGGCCGGCGGCCGACATCGTCAGACCTCGCGTCGGGCTTCCCGGCCCGCCGCGAATCGGTTGAGCGCACCCGTCGCCGCGAGGCCGCGCACCGCGACCCAGCCGAGCGCGCCGGCGAGGAGGGCACCCGAGACGATGAGCGACACGAGGTAGATCAGGTTGAACTCGAGGGTCTTGAGGATGTTCGGCGAGCTGCCGTAGAACAGCTCGAACACCCACGCGCCGATCGCAGCCCCTGCCCCCGCGAGCATCGCGACGGGAAGGCCGAAGCGGCGGTAGAAGAAGAGCGCGAAGATCACTTCGGCGCCGAGGCCCTGGACGAGGCCCGAGAGCAGCGTCGAGACGCCCCACACGTTGCCGATGAGCATCGAGACGATCGCGGCGATGACCTCGACCAGCAGGGCGGCGCCGGGCTTGCGGATCACGAGGCCGCCGATGACGCCGCCGATGAGCCAGATGCCGACGGCGAGGCCGCCGAGGCCCGGGGTCAGGCCGTCCATCGCGATGAACCAGGCGTAGCCGACGGTGTTCCAGCCCCAGAAGACGAGGCCGATCGCGACGCCCAGCACGGCGGCCACGACGATGTCGACGACCCTCCAGCGGAGGCGACTCGCAGCCGGGGCCGCAGTCGTCGGGGCAGACGTGGACACGTTCATGTTTCTCCTCCCTGCGCTGGCATTATCCAGATCAGGTTCGACGGTCGAAGCGTGGGTCGCTTCCTCTCAGCCCGGCTCACCGGACTCCCGTGGTTGTGGCAGTGAGTATACCGCGGTCGCGCGAGGTACCTTTAGCGGGTGCCCCTCGCCGAAACACAGCCTCCGACGCGCCGTTCGCGGCGCGGCGAGACAGGTGAGCTGCCGGTGGACCACCCTGCCGACGCGCCCGCGTACGCGCCCGCAGGGATCCCCGTCCAGCCGACCGACCTCGTCGACGCGCCCGCCTACGGCAGCCCGGCGCCCGGCGCGATCGAGCCAGGCAAGCCCGGCAAGGCGCACAAGGAGCCCCGCCGTCCCTCGAAGGATCCCCGCATCGCGTTCGCATGGGTCGACGAAGAGGCGGTCGGGCGCACCGCCCTGGCTCCGCGCGATCTCTCGGCCGCCGCCGCCTCGTACGTCGCGGTCGGCGGCGACCTGCTCGCCCGCGCTCCACGCCGCTCGCCCTTCCGCGCCGGCGTGCTCGTGCCGATCGCGATCATCGCGGCACTCATCGGCGCCTACTCGGGCACGACGCTCCTGTGGCCCCTGCATTCCGTCGCCCCCGAGATCGAGGCCATCCAGGTCGACTCGACGCCCTCGCCCGCCGCGGCGCTCACGTGGCCCGCGCAGGGCTCGGGAGCCGTCGCCGTGTCCGGCTTCGGCGGCATGGTCGCCTCGACGCAGGATGCCGCGCCCATCGCAAGCATCACGAAGGTCGTCACGGCGCTGCTCGTGCTCGAGGAGCTGCCGCTCGCGATCGGCGAGCCCGGTCCGGACTACCGCTTCACCGCCAACGACCGCACCCGCTACTGGGGCTACCGCTCCCGCGGCGAGTCGGCGCTCGACATCCCGGTCGGCGGCGCTCTCTCGGAGTATCAGATGCTCGAGGGCATGCTCATCGGCTCGGCCAACAACTACGCCGACCGGCTCGCGAGCGGCCTCTGGCCGAGCGACGCCGTCTATGCGAGCGCGGCGCGCGCCTGGCTCGAGGCGCACGGCGTGCCGGGAGTCACGATCGTCGAGCCGACCGGCTTCGACGCGCGCAACACCGCGAGCGCGGCATCCCTCATCCCGCTCGCGCAGAAGGCGCTCGCGAACCCCGTCATCGCCGAGATCGTCGCGAAGACCGCGACCGACCTCCCGGGCGCGAGCCACGTCACCAACACGAACGGGCTGCTCGCCGACGCGGGCGTCATCGGGGTCAAGACGGGCTCGCTCGACGACTTCAACCTGCTCGCCGCGAAGGACATCATGGTCGGCGAGTCGCCGCTTCGCCTCTACGCCGCGGTGCTCGGCCAGCCCGACGACGCCGCCCGCATCGAGGCCACGCGCGCCCTCTTCGCACAGCTCGAGGCCGATCTGCAGACCGAGCCGTCCGTCGCGGCCGGCACGACGGTCGGGGTCATCGACACCCTGTGGGGCGAGCACGTCGAGGTGAAGACGGATGCCGACGCCTCGGTCGTGCTCTGGAACGGGCTTGCCGGCACCGTGTCGACGGACCTCTCACTCGGCGACGACCGCGACACGGGCGACACGGTCGGCGCGCTCACGGTCAAGGGACCGCACGGCTCGTCGACGGTCGACGTCGTGCTCGCGGGCGACATCGAGCCGCCCTCGTCGTGGTGGCGCCTCACGCACCCGCTCGAGCTCTTCGGCCTCGCCGGCTGACACGGCCCGCTGCCGCCGCGGTCGCCGGGCCTGCCCGGTCGCCGCGCCTTCACGGCCGCCGCGCCCGCCCGGTCGCCGCGCCTTCACGGCCGCCGCGCCTGCCGAGGCGTCGGACAGGCTAGACGAAGCGGACGGTGTGCTGCAGCCGCGTGCGCACGTCGAAGACCTCGTTGCCGCCGACCTCCCGCGCGCCCGTGATTCCGCGCCGCAGGACGGTCGAGAGCGCACTGCGCGACACGACGGCGACGGGGACGCCCCGGACGCGTCCGATCTCCTCGATCGGCTGCTCGAGGTCGTCGTCGGGCAGCACGATGATCGCACCGCCGAACTTCACGCGTCCCGCGCGGGCCACGGTGCGCAGCCGCGCCAGCAGGGTCGCGATGGGCGAGCCCTCGACGCCGTCGCCCCACAGCTCGCCGCGGCGCACACGCACGGGGCCGCCGAAGTCCTCCGACAGCACGCCGTAGAGCCCGCTCGGCCCGAGCACGAGGTGGTCGACCTTCTCGTCGGACTCCCGGCCCGCCGCGACGTCGTGCCACACGGTGTACCCCATGCCGAGGTCGGCGACGACGCGCGCCGTCGCCTCCTCCGCGAGCGCGTCCGCGAGCATGCGCCGCAGCTGCCGGGGCGCCGTCCGCACGAGCGCGGGATCGTAGGGGTCCTCGAGCTCCACACCTCGTCCTACCCATTCGCGCATAAGGGTGAGGTACCGCTCGCGGCGCCAGCCGCCCGGCTGCCCGTACGACCGCGCGCGCGGGCGCGTGTCGGCCTGACTCGACGGCGGACGCCAGGCCGGGGCATCCGGAGCGAACGACACGGCGGTCGCGGCACCGAACCCGTGCCCGCGGTCGTAGGAGGCACGGGCGTCGGGCGTGCCGACGAGCTCCCACGCGCGCTGCACCTGGATGAAGACGGATGCCTCGCCGCCCGTGTCGGGATGCGTCTGGCGCAGCCGCAGGCGGTACGCCTTGCGCAGCGCCTCCTCGTCGACGGTCGGCTCGACGCCGAGCACCTGGTACGCCGACGCGGAAAGCGGCGAGTCGAACATGCGGAACCCTTCAGCGCCGCTCGTTGCGACGGGCGTACGCGGCCGCGCTGCGACTGGAGAGCGCGAGAAGGATCAGCGTATCGAGCGCGGTCGTGAGAAGGCTCGTCGTGAGCGTGATCTCGAGGTCGTCGAGCCACCAGGCGGTGAACGCGGAGCAGATGGAGATGACCGCGAAGAGCATGACGACGACGCGCGGCCAGTTGAGGCCGCGCAGGATGAGGACCCCGAGCACGATGTCGAGGACGAGGATGACCGAGGCGATGCCGACGACGATCCACAGTCCCACCCCGACCGCCTCGTCGGACGTGAAGCCCTCGAGATCGATGGATGTCTCGGTCGCGACGACATTCCAGTTGAGGGCGAGCTCGCCGAGCCACAGCACCCCCACGACGACCCGCAGGAACACGAGCACGGCGCCCGCGACCGTCGTCGGCGGCCGCGTCATCTCGGGCCGGTAGCCCGGGCGCCGCAGCAGCTCGCGCGCGGGCTCGTACGCGGGGCGCTTGCCGGACGCGGCGCGCTTGGCGGCGTCGGTCACGCGACCACCCCCTCGGTGGGAAGGACGACGACGGCGCGGACGTCGACGATCGGCAGGTCGCCGTCGGTGGAGATCGAGTCGCCGCCGCCGTTGCGCGCGTGGTAGCCGGTCGCGAAGTCGCGGATGACGTCGACGGCCACCCGACTGTTGGCTGCTCGGAGGGTCTCGACGATGTGGTCGCGCTCGATGTCGGTGTCGGCGTCGATCTTGTGCGTCACCTGCAGCGTGAACAGCGACAGCCCGACGCGCCGGTCGAACGTGCCCGCGGCGAGCCATTCGACGCGGCGCCCGCCCGGCAGCAGCCAGTCGTCGGGACACTGCCAGAAGCGCACGTGATGACGCTGGGCGGGGTTGTCGTCGACGTCCTGCTGATAGGCGAAGTCCTGCTGCCGCCCGAACAGGAAGAGCGGGCTCACCGGCGCCTCGTCGTACGTGCGGCGCAGCACCGTCGAGGCGACGATCCGCCACGACGACGCGAGCGTCACGGGGTCGGCCTTCGTCCAGCCCGCCGAGACCATGGCTGCCTCGACCTGAGCCCCGGTGCCCATGAGCGCGAGGTTGACGGGGTCGCCGAGCAGTCCGTCGCTCGTGCGCGTGCGTCCGATGAAGTAGTCCGGCACGTAGATCGTCGTGAGGATGCGGTGCAGCCGCGGCAGCACGAGGTAGGCGAGCAGCACCCAGAACCCGATCGCGAACAGGAGCCCCCACCAGCCGAGGTTGAACGTCTCGGTGAGGCTCAGATACGCGAGCCACAGCGCCGCGAGCCCCGCGAAGACGAAGAAGAACCAGTCCAGCGCGACGCCGAACGACACGGAGCCGCGGCGGTTCCCGCCGTCGCCGTTCGCCCGCGCCATCCGGTCAGCCCCAGAGCGGTGTCGCCGGTGAGAATGCGAGAGCGGATGCCGCGGCATCCGGTGCCAGCTCGGCGAGCGTCGCGGGCCGCCACTTCGGAGACCGGTCCTTGTCGACCACCTGGGCGCGGATTCCCTCGGCGAGGTCGGGCTGGGTCGTCACGAACCACATGACCAGGCCGTACTCCTGCGCGAGCGCGGCGCGCAGGCTCGGCAGGGCGCGCACGCGGCGGATCGCCTCGAGCGTCACGACGAGCCCCGTCGGCGAGAGCTCTCCGAGCAGGTCGGCGGTCGCGGATGCCTCGGCCTCGGGCCGCGCCCGCAGGCGCTCGATGATCTCCACGACGCTGTCGGCCGCGAAGGCGTCGTCGATCCACTCGCGCGCCGCGACGAAGCGCGAGGGAGGCGGGGTCTCGTCGAACAGCAGCACGAGCTCGGCAGGGCTGCTCGGGTCGGCGCGCGTCTCGAGCGCGTCGCGCAGGCCGTCGAGGTTCTCGGAGGGGACGAAGTGGTCGGCGAACCCCGCGTGGAGCGCGTCCGAGCCGTTCATGACAGCGCCGGTGAGCCCGAGGAACTCGCCGAGCCGCCCCGGCGCGCGCGACAGCAGCCACGTGCCGCCGACGTCGGGCGTGAAGCCGATGCGGGTCTCGGGCATCGCGAGCTGCGAGCGCTCCGTGACGATCCGTACGGGCGCGTGACCGGCCAGCCCGATGCCGCCGCCCATCGTGATGCCGTCGGCGAGGGCGACGAACGGCTTCGGGTACTCGGCGATCCGCGCGTTGAGCGCGTACTCCTCGCGGAAGAACGTCGCGGAGTCCTCGGCGAGCCCGCCGACCGTGCGGTCGTAGAGGCCGCGCACGTCTCCGCCCGCGCAGAGCCCGCGCTCACCCGCCCCGTCGAGCAGGATCGTGTCGATGTCGGTGTCGGCCTCCCACTCGTCCAGCGCGAGGGAGATCGCCCGGATCATGTCGAGGTCGAGGGCGTTGATCGAGCGCGGCCTGTTGAGGGTCAGCCGGCCCAGCGATCCGCTCGCCCGCGCGAGCACCTTCTCCTCGGGGCCGTCCGCCGGTACGCTCACGTTGCCACGTTACCGTTCCACGAAAATGTGCGCCCCGGCCCGCGAGGACGCGGCCGGGTGGGGATTCACCTTCCCTCGTCCGAGCGCGATCTTCCGCAAAGATAGGGGGAACGGCTTCATGACGACGAGAGGGTTCGCCATGCCCGAAGGACAGGTGCTGGAATTCTCCGCGGTCACGAAGCGCTTCGGCGCCGTCACCGCCGTGGACGACTTCAGCGCGCGCGTCGAGCCCGGGCTCGTGACGGGCTTCCTCGGCCCGAACGGCGCGGGCAAGACGACGACCCTGCGCATCCTGCTCGGACTCGTGCGCGCGACCGCGGGAACCACGACGATCGGCGGCGTGCCCTACGCGAAGCTGGCGCACCCGCTGCGCTCCGTCGGCGCCGTGCTCGAGGCCTCGAGCTTCCACCCGGGCCGCTCGGCCGCCAACCATCTCAAGATCTACGCGCAGGCCGCGGGCCTGCCCGCCGCTCGCGTCGACGAGGCGCTCGGGCTCGTGGGGCTCGGCGACGTCGCGGGCCGCAAGGTCGGCGGCTACTCGCTCGGCATGCGCCAGCGCCTGGGCCTCGCCTACGCGCTCATCGGCGACCCCGGAGTGCTCGTCCTCGACGAGCCGGCCAACGGCCTCGACCCCGAGGGCATCCGGTGGATGCGCGGTCTGCTGCGCGACCTCGCGGGGCAGGGCCGGACGGTCCTGGTGTCGTCGCATCTGCTCGCCGAGGTGCAGCAGACCGTCGACTCGCTCCTGATCATCTCGGCGGGCCGCCTCGTCTTCCAGGGCGCGCTCTCGGATCTCGCGGATCCCGGCGAGTACGCGACGGTCGTCGACGCGGGCGACCGCGCGGCGCTGTCGACGGCCCTGCACGCCGCCGACGCCGACTTCGAGGTGCTGCGCTCGGGTCTCACGGTGCGGGGCCTCGACACCGCTCAGGTGGGCCGCATCGCGGCCGACGCCGGCGTCGCGCTCACGTCGCTGCAGCGCCGGGGACCCGCCCTCGAGGAGATCTTCCTCGACCTCGTCAACGGCACGCGCGTCCACGCGAGCGCGGGCGAACAGACCGAGACGGCACCGGATGCCGCTCCCCCCGCCGCGGGCGCGCCCGTCGCCGAGGAGGCGGCCGTCGCCGCGGTCGCCGGTGGCGAGGCGGCCGACGACGAGCACGCAGACGATGTCCCGGACGACGAGGGCGCCGCAGCCGGGGCCCCGGGCGGAACGCTCGCAGTCGTCGCCGCCGGCGCGGGCACAGCCCTCGTGGCGGGCGCGGTCGCGGCGGGTGTCGTCGCGGGCGGCGACGACGATGACGACGAGACCGAGCCTCTCGAGGGACCCGACATCGAGGTCGCGAGCGATGCGGAAGCGCCCGCCGGTGCGCACCCCGCGGCTGCGGCGGACGAAGACGCTGAGGCCGCCGAGGCTCTCGCGGAGGATGCCCCGCCCGCCGCGGCATTCGCGGTCGCGAGCACCGGGATCATCGACATCGTCCCCATCGCCGCGGCGGGCGACGAGGCCTCGGACGAGACCTCCGCCGAGCCGGGCGAGGCCGACGAGGACGGGAGCGACATCGAGGAGGAGTTCTTCTCGTACGACGACCCCGCGGATGCGGATGCGGATGCGCCCGCCGACGCGGAAGCTGACGGCGACGCGGACGCGCCCGCCGACGCGGAAGCCGAGGGCGATGCGGAGGGGTCCGCCGTGCCGGCCGCAGAACCGGATGCGTGGGCCGAGCCGGAGCCCGCGCCCGCGCCCGAGTCGGCGGCGGACGCCGAGGACGCCGACGACGCGGGCGATCTGCCGCCCGTCGCGGCGGAGCGGCGCGAGTGGCGAGCACCCGCGGGTTGGGCGGAGCCGGTCGAGTGGAAGGCCCCGGCCTCCTGGACCGCCGCGAACCCGATAGTCGCCGAGGACGAAGCCGCCGCCGCGAACGCGCAGGCTGCCGAGCAGTCGGACGTCGACGGCGAGCCCGAAGGCGCCGAGGCCGAGAGCGTCGAGGCGCCCGCCGAGTCGGACCGGCCGTGGGAGGACTTCGTCAAGACGGACGCCGACCGGGAAGCCGATCGCTTCTTCGCCGCGTTCGACTCCAGCGGTGCAGATGAGGCGTCGGTGCGCCCCGACGGCGAGCCCGTGACCCAGCTCGAGACGCCGTCCGCCGAGGACCTCGGCGGCGAGTCCCCCGGCTGGCATCCCCAGCCCGAGCCGCTCGCCCCCGTCGGCGAGGGCGACGAGACCGACGACCCCGGGGCGGACGAAGGCCCCGGCGGCGAGGACGCGGCCGACCGAGACGCCCAGACCGAGAGCGAAGGAGGTGAGCCGCGATGACGCTCGCAGCGACGACGCGTTCCGAGACCACCAAGCAGTTCACGACCGCCCTCTGGTGGGTGCTCGCGATCGTCCTGTTCGTCTACGTCGCGTTCACGGCCGCCGTGCTCGGGTTCGTGTTCACGGCCTCGGCGACCGGCTCGCTCCCCGGAGACGGCCCGCAGCTCCCCGCGGAGGGCCTCCCCGAGACCCTGTACAGCACGGCGACCGCGGTCGGGTACGTCTTCCCTCTGCTCATCGGCACGCTCGTCGTGACGAGCGAGTTCCGCCACAAGATCCTGACGCCGACGTTCCTCGCGACGCCGCGCCGCGCGACCGTCCTGTGGGCCAAGCTCGCCGTCGCCGTGCTGCTCGGCGTGCTTTACGGGGTCATCGGCATCCTCGGCTCGGCGGGGCCCGCCGCGGCGTTCCTCGCGGGCTCAGGGCTCGACACCGAACTCGGCTCCGCCGACACGTGGGCGCTGTTCGGACGCATGCTCCTCGCCTACGTCCTGTGGGTCTTCGTCGGTGTCGGCGTGGGCTCGCTCGTGCGCAACCAGGTCGGCGCGATCGTCGGCGTGCTCGTGTTCACGCAGTTCCTCGAGCCGGTCGCGCGGGCCGCGGCATCCTTCGTCGAAGGCCTCACGGACGTCACGAAGTACCTCCCGGGCGCTGCGAGCGACGCTCTCGTGGGTGCGAGCATCTTCGCAGCCGGCATGGGCGCCTCGGGCTCGGCGGCGGGCGACCCGCTCGAGTGGTGGGCGGGCGGCCTCGTGCTGCTCGGCTACGCCGCCGTCTTCGTCGTGCTCGGCTATCTCTTCAGCTGGCGCCGCGACGTCAGCTGACCGGCGGAGGGCGGCTCAGCCGGCGGAGGGAGCGGGCGCGGGGCTCGGAGCCTTGCGCGCACGGCTCTTCTTCGCCGGCGCCGGGACGACGGGGATGGACCCGGTCTCGGCCGCGATATCGACGACATCGGCCGCCTCGGCCGGCACGTCGAGCCGCAGCGCCTGCACGAGCGCGAGACCGTGGCGGGTCGTCACGACGACGCGCTCGAACTCGGGGTGGCCGTCGAGATCGATCACGACACCCGCGCGGTGCCGCCGGATGACGGCGAAATCCTCGCCCCCGGTCGACTTCCACGTGCCCATGGCCGTGACGCCCTTGATATACGTGCCGGGGCTGGGGATGCCGCGCAGCCACGTCCACGCATCGTCGGTGAGCTGCACCTTCGCGATGGCGCTCCGCTCGATCGCGACATTCCCCTTGCGGAATGAGAGAAGGCGCTCCGTACCCGACAGCACCACCTCGAGGTGGCTCGAGTCGAGGAGCAGGGTCACCATGCGACTAGTCTGCCAGCGACGCCCGGAAGGTGCGGCTCGGTTTGCTCACAGGACGGCAACGATCGCGTCCCGCGGCGGTCAGTGCGTGAACTCGTCCGCGGCGTCCGGCAGCGGGAACTTCGCGACGGCGTCGATGAGCGCGTCGACCGTCTGCCGGTCGGCCACGACGTCGACCGAGAGGCCCGCACGGCGGGCATCCTTGGCGGTGCGCGGTCCGATCGCGGCGATGAGCGTCGCGGGCGGGAGCTCGGGGAACTGCGAGTGCACCTGCTCGGCGACCGAGCCGCTCGTGACGAGGATCGCGTTGATGCGGCCGCTGCGGACGTCCTCGGCGATGCGGTCCGTGACCGGCACACCAACCGTGCGGTAGGCCACGACGCTGCGCACGCGGTGACCCGCTTCGCTCAGCATGCGTGTCAGGACCGGCTTCGCGATCTCACTGCGAAGGGTGAGGATGTCGCGGTGCTCCGGCTCGAGCGCCATGAGCTGCTCGGCCAGGCCGACTGCCGAGTTGTCGCGATCGGGGACGAGGTCGACCCGATAGCCGACGGCCGTGAGTGCCGCGGCCGTCGTCTCGCCCACGGCGGCGACCTTCGTGCGCGCCGGGATCGCGGCGCGGTACGAGTAGAGGACGTCGACCGTCGTCGCGCTCGTGAGCGTCAGCCAGTCGAACGCACCCGCCTCCAGATCGGAGAGCGCCTGCTCGAGCGTCGCCTGATCGTTGCTCGGGGCGAAGTTGATGAGCGGCGCGATGACGGGGATCGCACCGCGGTGACGCAGCGAGGCTGCGACGCCGTCACCCCACGGACCACCGCGCGGTACGAGCACGCGCCACCCGGCGAGGGGCTTCGCGGTGGCGTTCTGCGGTGATGCATTCATGGGGGTCGACTCTCGTGCGTGCTCGGTCAGCCGCCCCATGAAGAGCAGCCGACGGGCGTCTTGAACCCCACCAGGATCGGGGGTTTCACGCCGTCGGCAGCATCCGCACCATCGCACTGCCTCGCACCGAGCATACCCCCGCGCCGCCGTGGTGTCCGGTCCGGGTGCACGGAGCGCATGCGATCACCTCGTCAGCGCGTGTAGGAGCGGACGATCGACCACACGATCGCGCCGACCGCGGCGGCCCCCGCGAGCACTGCGGCGGAGGCCGCGACGGGGCGCTCGTGCGCGAACGCGCGGGCCTTCGTCGTGAAGCGATCGTTCGCGCGCGTGATGCGGCGCGGCACGTTGGCCTTGTCCTCGATCGCGGCGAGGGTCGCCTTGAGCTCGGCGCGCGCCCGCTCGACGGGATCGGTGAGCCCCAGCGGGACGGCGGTCCGGGGAATCGGGATCTCAGAGCTCATCGCGGACGGCCTCCACATCCTTCACGATCGATTGAACCGGGTTCTCGCTCTTGACGACCTTTCGCCAGCGCCGGTACCCGAGCAGTGCCATGATGGCCGCGCCCAGCAGGAGCGCGACGAGCACCGTCAGCGCGGCGGCCCACAGCGGCATCCACGCCGACAGCCCGATGATGATGAAGGCGCCGAGGACGGGAATCGACCAGAACAGCAGGAAAAGCGCGCCGACGATCCACCCCGAGCCGATGCCGGCGTCCTTCGAGGTGCGCCGGACCCACGCCTTGGCCGCTTCGACCTCCGCCGTGATGAGGTTGCGGATGAGTTCGGGCACCTCACCGACGAGGGTCAGCAGGCCCTCGTCGGATCGATCGCGGAAGCCGCGCGGCGTCGTCATCTCACGCCCCGCCGCGGCCTGCGTCGGGGCTCTCGTCGAACACGTCGTCCACGGCGTCCTTCACGGCCTGCGCCGTCTCGTCCGCGGCCGCCGAGACGTCGTCGGCCGAGTCCTTGCTCACTTTGATGGCGGCGTCGAGCCGCTGGCCGGGCGTGCCCTTCGAGCCCGCGGCCTTGGACAGCTTGACCGCACCGTCCCACAGCGTCGAGGGGAGGGCCATCGCGCTCGACTTCGCGAATTCCTTCGCCTTGTCGACCTGCTCCTGGACGGGGTCGAGATTCCAGACCTTGAGTGCCTGCGCCTTGATCTGCTCGTACCGTTCTCGTCCGGCACGCGAACCGAGCACGTAGCCGGCGGCGAGCCCGATGACGAGTCCAACCTTGCCTTTCATGGGCGTCTCCTCACGCTCGACGGGTGGTGCGTGCTCCCAGGTTAGCCCCGCATGCCGATTCCGGCATCTGCCCTTGACACATCGGGGTGAGCGCGGGAGCGATCACGGCTGCGGTGAACTCCACAGCGCCGTGCGGCGCAGGGCGTCGGCGACCTCGACGGCATCCGGGACGATCTGCGCCAGCCCCGAGCCCGCGAGCCACGCCCCGACGAGCGACAGTCCTCCGACGGCTTCGACGGCACCGCGGACGGCGTGGGCGGCCTCCGCATGGCCGAGCGTGGACGCCGGACGAGGCGGCTCGAACCGCACGCGAGCGGCGCCGCGCACGTCGGCAAGAGGCACGCCGAGCAGAGCGGATGCCTCATCCCGCGCGAGCTGCGCGGCCGCTGCGTCGTCGAGGGCGGCCGTGGCGGCGGGCACACCGGCCGTGCCGAACGAGACGCGCAGGACGTGGACGCCCGGCTCGACGAGCGCTGCGACCGACGGCCAGCGCACGGTCGAGTCGGTGACGGCGCTCGCCTTCGCGGTGCCCGCAATGGGGTACACCGCCGCGCCCCGCGGTGCTGCGTCGAGCGCGGGCTCATGGACGACGAGGGTCACGACCTCGATGGGATGGTGCGGCGCGAGAGGGGCGTCGAGGGCGGGGGCGACGGGCGCCAGGAGCCGGCGCGCCTCGCCTTCCGGCGTCGCGACGACGACGTGCGCGGCCGGATCGAGCGCGGCATCCCCGTCCACTGCGACCTGCCAGCGGCCGTCCTCCTGCCGCTCGAGGCCCTGCACGCGCACTCCGAGGCGGATCTCGGCTCCCAGCTCGACGAGCCGGGTCTCGGCGGCGTCGACGAGGCGCCGCATCCCTCCCCTGATGCTCTCGAGCGCGATCGTCGCACTGCGGTCGACGAGCAGGTCGGCGACGGCTCCGCTCAGCGAGCCCGTGCGCGTGAGGGCCGTGCTGAGGCCGGGTGCGACAGCCTCGACGTCGACGTCGTCGGGGTGCGTGCCGTAGACGCCGAGGCTCACGGGCGCGACGAGCCGGTCGAGCACGGCATCGCCCATGCGCGAGCGCACGAGCGTGCCGAGGCTGCGCTGCTTGCCGATCGTGAGCGGTGGGCGCATCCGGTCGAGGAAGGCGCGCCACGCGCCGTTCCAGCCGATGATGCGCCGGACGTTCTCGTCCCACGCGTTCGCGGGGATGCCCGCGACGGTCGCGTCGGGAAGCGGCGCGGCTCCCGACGGCAGACCCGTGATCCAGACCGCCGCGTCTGCCGCGGGCACGAGGTCGGCGCCGAGACCGAGCTCGACGGCAAGCGCGTGCACGGCGCCGCCGCGCGTCGAGAATCCTTCGACCGCGGCATCCAGTTCGAGCCCACCGACCTCGACGGCGCTCATCGTGCCGCCGAGACGATCGGCTGCCTCGAGGACCGTGACGCGGAGGCCGACCTTGGCGCATTCGAGGGCGGCGACGAGGCCCGCGATCCCGCCGCCGATGACGACGATGTGCTGCTCCTGCGCGGCGGCCGCGATCGCGTCGAGCTCGTTGTCGTCTGCCGGCTCGGTCATGCATCCATCCTCCCATCCGCCCTTGTCGGCATCCGCTCGCGCTCATCACGGTCGCTGGGCCCGCCGACGCGTGACGCGCGCTGAGGCGAGTGCGAGACTGGCGGCATGACGCTCCACATCACGGGGGACGCCGACGCGGACCGCCTGCTCACCGACGATCCGCTCGCACTCCTGATCGGCATGCTCCTTGACCAGCAGGTCGCGATGGAGGTCGCCTTCTCGGGGCCGCTCAAGATCGCGCAGCGGGTCGGATCGGTGGATGCCGCGACCCTCGCCGGCTACGACGCCGACGCCCTCGTCGAGGCGTTCCGGCTGACGCCCTCGGTGCACCGGTATCCCGGGTCGATGGCGGGGCGCGTCCAGAGCCTGTGCGCCGCGCTCGAGGAGGAATGGGACGGTGACGCCGCAGCGCTGTGGACGCGCGGCGAGCCGGACGGCCCCGAGGTGCTCCGGCGACTCAAGAAGCTCCCCGGCTTCGGCGAGCAGAAGGCGAAGATCTTCCTCGCGCTGCTCGGCAAGCAGTACGGCTTCACGGGCGCCGGCTGGCGCGAGGCATCCGCTCCCTACGGCGACGAGGGCACCTACCGCAGCGTCGCCGACATCGTCTCGGCCGACAGCCTCGCGAAGGTGCGCGAGCACAAGCGGGCGATGAAGGCCGCCGCCAAGACGAGCTCGGGCGGAGGCGGGGTCTGATGAAGAAGACCGGAGGAAGCGTCGCCTCGTTCATCGCGGGCGTCACGCCCGCCAAGCGCCGGCGGGATGCCGAGACGATGCTCGCCCTCATGTCGGAGCTGACGGGCCGCGACCCCGAGCTGTGGGGCACGATCGTCGGGTTCGGGTCATGCCACTACCGCTACCCGACCGGCACGGAGGGTGACATGCCCGTCGTCGCCTTCTCGCCGCGGAAGGACTCGACGACCGTGTACCTCGATCGGACCGACGCGCACACGGACGAGCTGGCACAGCTGGGCCCGCACACGACGGGCGTGAGCTGCCTGTACATCAAGGACCTCGAGGCCGTCGACCACGACGTGCTGCGCCGCGTCATCACGGCCTCGGAAGCGTTCGCCCGCTCGGGCGGCGACGACTACGCGCAGATCACGATCACCGACTGACGCGGGCGCTGGTCTCCTCCGCCGATCCCGGCGACCGGGCTGGGAGTCGGGAGCGAACACGGACGGATGCCGCGGGCGGGCCGGGCAGCCCTATCGTTGACCCGTGCGGCTGAGGTTCTTCGGCGGGCTCCACGCGGACGGCCCCGCGGGTGAGACGCTCGTCGTCCACGGTCGCGGGCAGCAGGCGCTCCTCTTCCGCCTCGCGGTCGACGCCGGCACCGCCGTCGCGTACCGCCCGCTCGCCGAGGACGTCTGGCCCGACGATCCCCCCGAGGACCCGCGTGCGTCGCTGCAGTCGCTCGCATCCCGTCTGCGCCGCTCGGTCGGGGCGGGCGCCGTCGAGTCGACGCCGGGAGGCTACCGACTCGCGATGACCCGGGCCGACGTCGACATCACGCGCTTCCAGGACCTCGTCGCCACGGCGCGCACCGAGAACGACCCCGGAGCGGCAGCCGCGCACGCCCGCGAAGCGCTCGCCCTCTGGAGCGGCGACCCGTGGACTCCAGGACCCGAGTTCGACTGGGCCGTGCGCGACCTGCTCGAAGACCGCGCGCACGCCGAGCGGATCGCGCGAGGTGCGCCCGCAGAGGTCCGCGCCGTGACGCAGATCGTCCCCGCGCCGCTGACGCCGCTCGTCGGCCGCCACCGCGAGCTCGCGACGATCGGCGCCCAGCTGAGCTCGGAGCGTCTCGTGACCCTCATCGGTCCGGGCGGCGCCGGCAAGACGACCCTCGCGCTCGAGACCGCCCGAGCGTGGGGCGACGCGACAGTCGTCGTCGAGCTCGCCCCCGCGGCGCCCGGCGAAGTCTGGACGGCCGTCGCGGCGGCGGCGGGGCGCAGCATCCGTCTCGGTGACACGTCGGCGACGCCGACAGCCGTCTCACCGCGTCAGCGCGCCCTCGAGGCGCTCGCGGGCCGGCCCGTCCTCATCGTCCTCGACAACTGCGAGCACCTCTCGGCCGAGGCGGCGGGCGTCGCGCTCGCGCTCCTGCAGGCGACTCCCGCGGCGCGCATCCTCGCGACGAGCCGTGAGCCGCTCGGCGTCGCGGGCGAGGGCTTCGTCGATCTGGGCCCCCTGCCCGCAGAGGATGCCGTCGAGCTGTTCTCGCGGCGCGTCCGCGCGGCGCGAGGCGAGGCGCCCGCGGCGGACGAGACCGACGCCGTCGCTCGCATCGTCCGGCGCCTGGACGGCCTGCCGCTCGCCCTCGAGCTCGCCGCAGCCCGCGCCCGCACGCTGACGCTCGCGGAGATCGACGCGGGGCTCGACGACCGCTTCGCGCTGCTCGGGTCGGGCCCGCGCACGTCCGAGGCGCGCCATCAGACGCTGCGAGCGCTCATCGACTGGAGCTGGGAGACCCTCACGGCGTCCGAGCGCGAAGCGCTGCTCGCGGCATCCGTCTTCCCCGACGGCATCACGGCGAGTGATGCGGCAGCCGTCGCGCGTCGATTCGAGACGGATGCCGCGGCCTTCGACCAGCTCGTCGACCGGTCGCTGCTGCGCCGCGGCGACGGCGGGTTCCGCATGCTCGAGACGGTGCGCGAGTACGGGCTCGACCTGCTTCGCTCGGGCGGACGCGAAGCGGAGTTCCGCGCCCGGCAGGCCGAGGCGATCGCGGAGCTCGCGCTCACGCAGGACGCACTGCTGCGCGGACCCGGCGTGCGAAGAGGGCTCGCGTGGTTCGACGCCAACGAGGAGAACCTCTCGGCAGCGCTCCGCGCGTGCGTCGACCAGGGCCTCACCGCGACGGGCCTGGCACTCGTCCGCGCGAGCCTGTGGGGGTGGCTCATGCGCGAGCGGTTCGAGCAGCTGCAGGCGGGTGTCGAGGCCTTCGCCGCGCCGGATGCCCCACTCGATTCCGAGGCCGCCGTCGTCGTCAACGGCGTCGCTGTCGTGTTCGGGAGCGTCCAGGCGGCGCTCGGTCGCGCGGCCGACACGGACTTCGAGGGTGTCGCCGCGCTCTCCGCCGCCGTCGAGCGCCACCACGCGCGCATGACGGATGCCGCCGCGCGGCATCCGTCCGAACTCACCGCCGCGATCCCGCCGCTGCTCGCGGGAGCCGGCGAGGCCCTCGCGCACTTCGAGGGCCAGTTCAACTGGTCGCGCGCCTTCCTCCTGCCCGATGCGGCACCCGGCTCTCCGCCGTGGACGACCGCGCTCCTGTCGATGATCCGCTCGGCGCTCGCGCAGAACGGCGGCGACGTCGAGACGCTCGGGATCGAGAGCGAGAAGGCGCTCGCACGGTTCCGCGACCTCGGCGACCCGTGGGGCATCGCATTCGCGAGCCAGATGCGCTCGGAGTGGCTCGTGCTGCAGGGCCGGCTGACCGAGGCGCTCGAGGTGTCCGACTCGTCGGCCGAGGGCCTCGAGGGCCTGACCTCCGTGACGGATCTGCTGCAGCAGAAGTCGCAGGCCATCGGGATCCTCGTGCGACTCGGGCGCATCGACGAGGCGCGCGGCCGCGTCGTCGAGACCGATGCCCTCGCGCGCGCCGACGGGTCCGACCGCGCGCTCGCACAGGCCCGCATGAACGCCGCGACGCTCGAGATCGCGATGGGCGACGGCGAGGCCGCGCTGCGGCTGCTCGACGACGTCGCGGAGGGCTTCGCGGCGAGCTTCCCCGATCAGATCACGGCGTGGTCGCACTCCAAGCGCGCACAGGCCCTGCTGCTGACGGGCCGCGTCGACGAAGCCGCCGTCGCGGTGGCCGCAGCTCTGCCCGTCGCGCGCCGCAGCGGCGATCTGCCGATCCTCGCGGACGCCGTCCTGAGCCTCGCGGGATGGCTCGCGGGCACGGGACGGGATGCTGCGTCCCGGGAGGCGCTCGACCTGGCCGACGCATTCCGCGGGGGTGTCGACGCCGCGGACCCCTTCCACCGCTGGGTCGCAGAGCGGGCCGCACCCGCTTCGGAGGCCCCGCTCGCGCCGGCGCTCGACGAACTCGACCGCCTCGCCGGGCTGCTGCCCCCCACCTAGCGCGCGCGGACGCGCACGGGTCGGCGCAGCACCGTCGAAACCGCACGAACGACCGACCCTCGTGGTGAGGACCGGTCATTCGTGCGGTTAGGGCAGGCCGGAAGGGCCGGGCGTCAGGCTTTGCGCATGTACGCCCGCACGGTCAGGGGTGCGAAGACCAGCACGACGACCGCGGCGCCGATGAGGGTCGCGATGACGTCGGCTCCGGCATCCGTCCCCATCGTCAGGGCCCGGGCCGCCGACACGAGGTGGGAGACGGGGTTGATCGACGCGAACCACGCGAGTGCCGGCGGCAGCGTGTCGATCGGGACGTAGGCGTTCGAGAGGAACGTCAGGGGGAACAGGATGAGGAACGAGATGCCCTGGACGGATGCCGCGGTGCGGGCGATCACGCCGAAGAAGGCGAAGATCCAGCTGAGGGCCCACGATGCTCCGATCACGAGGAGTCCCGCCGCGACCACGCCGCCGAGACCCGCCGCGGGCCGGTAGCCCATGATGAACCCCGTCGCGAAGGTGAGGGTCGTCGCGATCGCGTAGCGGAGGGTGTCGGCCAGGAGCGCCCCCGCCAGCGGGGCGACGCGCGCGATCGGCAGCGAACGGAACCGGTCGAAGACGCCCTTCTCCGTGTCCTCCCGCAGCTGGACGCCCGTCACGACCGAGGTCGTGATGACGGTCTGCACGAGGATGCCGGGCAGGAGGAACGGCAGGTACGTCTCGACGCTGCCGGCGATCGCGCCCCCGAAGATGTAGGCGAACATCACGGTGAAGATGATCGGCTGGATCGTCACGTCGATGAGCTGCTCGGGCGTGCGGCGGATCTTGATGAGCCCGCGGCCCGCCATCGTGAGCGAGTTGCGGACGGACTGCCCGACGCTCACGCGGTTCTTGAGCGGGAGGGACGGGGTCAGGATTGCGGTGGTCATGCGCGGCTCCCTTCGAGAGCGGCCTCGGGCTGCTCGGAGTCGACGACTCCGTGGCCCGTCAGGGTGAGGAAGACCTCGTCGAGCGTCGGCTTCTGGACGCTCAGCTCGGCGAGACGGATGCCGGACTCCCGCAGCGTGACGAGGAGGTCGGTCACGAGGTCGGGGTCCTGCATGGGGGCGGTGAGGCGCGTCGCTTCGGGAGAGACGGTCGCCGGGACGTCGAGCACGCGCTCGACGGCGATGCGCACATCGTCGAGGTCGGCCGGATCGGCGGGCCGCAGCTGCAGGCTCGACGTGCCGATCGACCCCTTGAGGTCATCCGGCGTGCCCTCGGCGACGACTCTTCCGGTGTCGATGACGGCGATGCGATCCGCGAGCTGGTCGGCCTCGTCGAGGTACTGCGTCGTCAGCAGGACCGTCGAGCCCTCGGCGACGAGACGGCGGATCGTCTCCCACATCTGCGCGCGCGTGCGGGGGTCGAGGCCCGTCGTGGGCTCGTCGAGGAAGATGAGCGGCGGGTGGGCGATGAGCGACGCCGCGAGGTCGAGGCGTCGGCGCATGCCGCCCGAGAAGTTCTTGAGCGGGCGCTTCGCGGCCTCGGTGAGGCCGAACTCCTCGAGCAGTGAGGCGGCCTTGCGGCGCGACTCGGTGCGCGAGAGTCCGAGCAGGCGTGAGAAGAGGACGAGGTTCTCGGTGGCCGAGAGCGTCTCGTCGACCGAGGCGTACTGGCCCGTCACGCCGACGAGCTGGCGCACGACCTGCGCTTCGCGCTCGACGTCGTGGCCGAAGATCTCGGCGCGGCCGCCGTCGGGGCGCAGGAGCGTCGCGAGCATGCTGATGGTCGTGGTCTTGCCCGCGCCGTTGGGGCCGAGCACGCCGTAGACGGTGCCGGCCTCGACGCGGAGGTCGACGCCGTCGACCGCGCGGTTGTCACCGAAGACCTTGACGAGCCCTTCGGCCCGGACGGCGAGTGTGGATGAGTTCATGGGGATGCCTTTCTCTGAACGGCTTCCCCCAGGGTGCTCGCGCACCGCTGTCACACCGCTGTCGCGGCATCCGTCCCGCTGTCATCCCGCTGTCACGGACGCCCGGCCGAAGAGGCGGATGCGCGAAGCCATGGTCGGCGGGTCGGCACGCGCGTACCCTGAGAGCCGTCCGCACGGCCAGACGCACCCGCGCCGGGTGGAAGGAGCGGGAGATGGCACTCAACTCGTATGCGCGCCTGACGCTGAACGGAACGGCGCTCACGGGCGACGTCAGCGCCACCGAGGTCGGTGGCCTGGACGTCTCATCCGGGTACGTCGAGGTGCGGCGACTCAGCTTCGGAGCGGCGACGGCGCGGAACGCCGACACCGGCGCGGCGGTCGGCCGTCGTCAGTACGAGCCCATCCGCATCCTCAAGCGGCTCGATGCCAGCACGCCGCTGCTCTACCGCGCTCTCGTGCAGAACGAGGTGGTCGCGGGAGAGATCCTGATCTTCGACACCGACCCGTCCGACGGAAGCACCCGGCACAGCTTCACCGTCGGGCTGGACGGCGGTGCGGTCGCGAAGATCGACAGCGTCATTCCCGACGTCTGGGATCCCGCCGTGTCGACGTGGATCCCCTACGAAGAGATCTCCTTCGTGTTCACGCACCTCACGCTCGTGCACGTGCGCAGCGGCAACACGCTCGAGGACCAACTGGGCGGAGGCGCCTAGGACGTCGGGAGCGGATGCCGTCGCTCAGGCGCCGCGGAGGCGCTCTGCGAGATACGACTCGAGACCCTCGAGCGGGACGCGCTCCTGGCCCATCGTGTCGCGGTCGCGGACCGTCACGGCCTGGTCGTCGAGCGTGTCGAAGTCGATGGTGATGCAGAACGGCGTGCCGATCTCGTCCTGACGGCGGTAGCGGCGGCCGATGGCGCCGGCGTCGTCGAAGTCGACGTTCCAGTGGCCGCGCAGGTCGTCGGCGAGCTTGCGCGCGACGGGCGAGAGGCGCTCGTTGCGCGACAGCGGCAGCACGGCGGCCTTGACGGGCGCGAGGCGCGGGTCGAGCTTGAGCACCGTGCGGGTATCGGTGCCGCCCTTCGCGTTCGGCGCCTCCTCCTCGTGGTACGCGTCGACGAGGAACGCCATCATCGAGCGCGTGAGGCCGAACGAGGGCTCGATGACGTACGGGATGTACTTCTCGCCGCTCGCCTGGTCGAAGTACGCGAGCGACTGGCCCGACGCCGCCGTGTGGCTGCCGAGGTCGTAGTCGGTGCGGTTGGCGACGCCCATGAGCTCGCCCCACTCCTTGCCCGGGAAGCCGAAGCGGTACTCGACGTCGATCGTGCCGGCCGAGTAGTGCGCGCGGTCCTCTGCCGGGACGTCGAAGCGCCGCATGTTGCCCGCGTCGATGCCGAGGTCGATGAACCAGTCCCAGCAGGCCTCGACCCAGTGCTCGAACCACTCCTGAGCCTCGGCGGGCGGCGTGAAGAACTCGATCTCCATCTGCTCGAACTCGCGCGTGCGGAAGATGAAGTTGCCGGGCGTGATCTCGTTGCGGAAAGCCTTGCCGACCTGGCCGATGCCGAACGGCGGCTTCTTGCGGCTCGCCGTGAGGACGTTGCCGAAGTTCACGAAGATGCCCTGCGCCGTCTCGGGGCGCAGGAAGTGCAGGCCGGACTCGTCGTCGACGACGCCCAGGTAGGTCTTGACGAGACCCGAGAAGGCCTTCGGCTCGGTGTACTGGCCCTTCGTGCCGCAGTTGGGGCACGGCACGTCGGCGAGGCCGTTCTCGGCCGCGCGGCCCTTGCGAGCCTCGAAGTCCTCGATGAGGTTGTCGGCGCGGAACCGCTTATGGCACTGCAGGCACTCGACGAGCGGGTCGGTGAAGGTCGCGACGTGACCGGATGCCTCCCACACGCGCTTGGGGAGGATCACGGAGGAGTCCAGGCCCACCATGTCGCCGCGCCCGCGGACGAACGTCTGCCACCACTGGCGGCGGATGTTCTCCTTCAGCTCCGTGCCGAGGGGGCCGTAGTCCCACGCCGAGCGGGATCCGCCGTAGATCTCGCCCGCCTGGAAGACGAACCCGCGGTGACGGGCGAGGGCGATGACTTTGTCGAGGCGGGACTGCTCGGCCACGGTGGCTCCAATGGTCGGGAGGAAGATCGCGGGATGCCGCGGGAATGCCGCGATCGCGGCATCCGTCAATCCTAGCCGGGCTGTGCAGGGCGAACCTGGGCGATCGGGCCGACCTCTGGCGCGCGCAGGCGGCCGGGCCTAGCATGTGCGGCATCGAGCGGGCGCACCGATGAGGAGGCTCCGCCATGGAAGAGACCACGAGCGACGAGACCGTCGAGCAGGAGGTCGAGGAGTTCGCCGGCAGGGTGTTCGGGCAGCTGCTCGGGGCGATGGAGCTGCTGTCGATCCATCTCGGCGATCGGCTCGGGCTCTATCAGGCGCTGCTGCAGGGACCTGCGACGGCGGCCGAGCTGTCAGAGCGTGCGGGCGTGCACGAGCGCTACGTGCGGGAGTGGCTCGAGCAGCAGGCGGTCGCGGGGATCCTCGAGGTCGAGGGCGAGACGGACGCCGCGTCCTTCCGTCTGCCGGCGGCGCAGGCCGAAGTGCTCACGAACCCCGCTTCGCTGGCCTACTCCGCGCCGTTCGCGCGTCTGTTCGTCTCGGCCGCCGCCCAGATGCCCTCGCTCCTCGCGGCCTACCGGTCGGGAGGAGGCGTGCCCTGGGCGCGCTTCGGCGCCGACGCGCGCGACGGGCAGGGAGACGTCAATCGACCGTGGTTCGAGCACGCGCTGCCCGACGCGCTCGCTTCGGTGCCCGCCGTCCACGACGTGCTCTCGAGGCCGGAGGCCGGCATCGCCGATGTCGCATGCGGGCACGGCTGGTCGACGATCGCGCTCGCACGGGCCTACCCCGACGCGATCGTCGAGGGCTTCGATCTGGACCGGCCGGCGATCGAGTCGGCGCGGGAGCACGCCGCCGGGATCGACAACGTCACCTTCGCCGAGCTGCGCGGCGAGCAGATCGCGGAGCAGGGCGAAGAGCGCTACGACGCGGCGTTCGTCTTCGAGGCCCTGCACGACCTGCCCGACCCCGTCGGCGTGCTCACGTCGGTGCGCCGCGCTCTGCGACCAGACGGGATCGTCGTCGTGATGGACGAGGCAGTCGCCGAGACGTTCGCGCCGCCCGGCGACGACGTCGAGCGGGCGATGTACGGGTACAGCATCCTGATGTGCCTGCCGGATTCGATGTCGACTCCGGGATCGATCGCGACCGGTACCGTCATGCGGCCCGCGACGCTCGAGCGGTACGCGCGCGAGGCCGGGTTCAGCGCCGTCTCCGTGCTCCCGATCGAGGGGTTCGCGGCGTTCCGGTTCTACCTGCTGGAGCCCTGACCCGGAGCGACCGGGCCGTCGTCGCCGGCCTCGCCGAAAGCGCGGTCCCAGTCCTGCAGCTCCTTGCGGCGGCCGATGAGTCCGTCGAGCGACACCTGGAAGAGCAGCCCCCGCCGGGCGTTGACCTGCTTGATGTTCTCGACGAGCTCGGTGGACACGGCGTCGAGCGCGTTCTGCACCTCACGCACGCGGTCGTCCGGGTCGTCCCACAGGTGGGGATGGGTCAGGATGTCGAGCAGATAGTCGCGGCCCACCGCGGCCGTCAGCTTGCGCAGCTTGTCGTCGTACTCGACGGCCGCGATGTTGACCTGGTCCTCTACGTTTCGCCGATCGAGGCGCGCGAACAGCTCGGAGACGTTGTCGGCGAGGACGGCGATCTGCGGGCTCGTCTGCGCGGCGACCTGGTTTCCGGATGCCCCGACGGCGGCATACTCGCCGACGAGGCCGCGCAGGATCGCGAGCTGGGCCTCGACGCCCTCTGGCAGGCTCGTCTGCTCGACGGAGCCGCGGCGCCGGCGGCGGAGACCCGCGACGACCGCGATGCCCGCTCCGACCAGCACCGCCGCGGCGAGCGCGAAGCCCACGATGACGCCGCCGTCGACGCCCGGCGCGTCGGGCTGGGCGGCGGGCTCGGCGGCCGCGGAGATCTGCTGGATCGTCGTGACGAGGGCGTCCTCGACCGAGTCTTCACCTTGAGCGACATTCGCGATCCGCAGGGCTTCTTCCTCGGGAAGCGCGTCGGAGTCCGCCGCGAGGTCGTCGCCGACCGCGACGATGATCGTCTCGTACTCGGTCTCGGCCATGAGAGTTTCGACGATCTCGGTCGGCTCGGCCTCGAGCTTTGCGTTCGCGGGCAGCACCGCGACGCCGATCGAGGCATCCCCGATCTGGTCGCTCAGCTGGACGGCAAGCTCCGGCGAGACACCTGCGTCAGGCGAGACGTAGACGTTCGACGTCTGGAGTGCCTCAGCCGCGGGGTCGACCCACACCTCGGTGCCCACGGTCGCCGGGGGAAGGTGCATGGCTCTCCCGCCGACTAGAAGTTGTTGATGACCGAGGCGAACACGAGGTCGATCTTGGCCGGGTCCGATGCGTCGAACCACTGCCCGCCAGTCGCCTCGGCGATGCGCTGCAGCGCCGACGTGTCGGCTCCTTCACCGTACGCGATCGGGAAGATGCGGACGGGAGCCGCGTCGCTGCCCTCGCGCGAGGCCTTTCCGATCTTCGCGATGAGCGAGTCGAGCGACATGGCCGAGTCGGTGTCCTGTCCGTCCGACAGCACGACGATCGCGTTGATGCGGCCCGGCTCGGCGCGCAGCTTCATCTCGTCGTAGGCGGCCGCGATCGCGTCGTAGAGCGGGGTCCCCTGACGGTTCGAGAACTTGAGGTCCTCGATGGAGGACTGCAGCGATTCGAGGTCGCTGGCGAGCGGGGTCACGTCGCGCAGCACGGCGATGTTCTCGCCGGCCTCCGACGAGATCCCCGTCGTGAACGCCCAGACACCGACCTCGTCGGTCTGACGGAAGTGGCCGAGCGTCTTCTGCGCCCCGTCGATCGCACCGTCGAGCTTCGAGCGGCCGTCGCCGATCGGGTCGTCCATCGAGCCCGAGATATCGATGAGCTCGAGCACCGACGAGGGCTTGCGGATCTGCGTCCACTGGTCGATCGCGGCCGAGACGACGTCGACGGCGGGCTTGGGGAGCGTGACTGTCGGCTTCGCAGGGTCTACGCCGTACTCCTCGGTGAACAGTTTCCCGAGCGGCACGGATTCGTCGAGGGGACGGAAGCCGAACTCCGGCAGGATCTTCTGCGCCTCCTGGGTCTGGACGAACGCCGCGAAGGCGAGGCCCGCCTCGCGCTGCTCGTCCGAGACCCAGTCCGCGCCGAGCACCGTGATGGGGTTGTCGGACCACATCGACCCGCCCGACGGGTAGACCGCGACGAGCTTCTCCTTCGGCGGCTTCAGGGTCTCACCCGGCTGCACCGTGTGCGAGTCGGGGTTGCCCTGGTTGTAGTTCAGGAGCGAGGTCTCCTCGACCGCGATCGCCGAGACATAGCCCGACCCGCTCGCGCCCTCCTGCGTCTGGTCGTACAGACGGGTCAGGACGTTGCCGGTCGTGTCGCCGTAGTGGATGACGCACTCCTCGAAGACGCGCGAGAAGTCGGCGGCGGCCGCGACATCGTCGGCGGTCAGATCGGAGGTCTTGCCGGATGCCTCGTACGACTGCATGAGGATCGTCGAGAGGCCCGTGGTGGAGGTGTTCGGGTTCGTCTTGGAGATCTTGAACGACCCCCACAGCGGCTTGCCGACGCTCGCCCACCCGGCGGGGTCGGCGCACAGGGCGGCGAGGTCCGAGATGCCGATCTCGGCGTCGGGCCAGCCGAGCGCCCGCGCCATCGTCTCGGGGACGCCGAAGACGACGGGCGTGTGCGTGAACGACTCCGGCTCGCCCGCGAGAGTGGGCGACGCAGCCGCCGCGACGCGGTCGGTCCACACGGTGGACGCGGGCGACCACAGGGTGGGCCACCGACGCGTGTTCTCGTCGGGCCAGTCCTCACCGGCCGTCAGGAACCGCGTCGCGTTGCCCGACGAGACGTTGATGGGGCGCGCGGTCGCGCACGTGTCGAGGGCCTCGTGCTCGGGCGACTCCTTGAACGCGTCAGCGAGCGCGTCGAGCATGTTGACCTTCTCGGACGACGTCGCGACCACGACGTTCGTGCAGCCGTCGTCGGCGAAGTCGCCGTCGGCGGTGTCGACCTGCGGGTCACCGCCGCCGAAGCATCCCGTCAGCGCGATGAGCGACGCGATCGCGAGCGCCGAGAGGCCCGCGAGACGCGCGGAACCGGGCCGTCTTCTCTGCGGCGAGGAGGGATCAGAACCGGCGGAAGCACGCCGAGGGCCGGCCATCATGTGGCAAGCATAAGCGGCCGGATGCACGGATGCATCGGCGTGTTCCTGCGACGGCGCCGCGCGTGCAGCGGGCGTGCGTCGCGCGTGCGCCGGGAGCGCGTCAGCGGACGAACGGAATCGTCGCAGGGTAGGTGAACCACTGACCGCCACCGGCCTTGACGGCCGCGACGATCGGCAGGACGAGCGCGGCGATTCCGACGACGATCAGGATCGGGATGCCGATCAGGACGATCGTCAGGATGCCGCCGACGGCATAGGCGATGAGCAGCGTCAGCTGGAAGTTGAGCGCCGTCGCGGTGTGCGCGCGGACGAACGGCCCGCGGTCTTTCAGGACGAGATAGCCGATGAGCGCGGGGATGAAGCTGAAGAAGATCCCTGAGAGGTGCACGAGCACCGCCCACAGCTTCTCGTCCGAGGGGTTCAGGGGCGCGGGGCTTCCGCCGTAGGGGGCGGGGTTCGGGTACGTCACTCGACAACAGTAGATCCGCGCCGCGGCGGGCGCGCGGGGGCTGTCCCCCGAGTTCGCTGCGGGCTGTCCCCGGTCACGGGGATCCGAATCCGCACCATCCTGCGACCCACGTCAGGATCGCTCCGCGCATCTCCTCGCTCGCGGGGAGTTCGATGGTGCCGGGCTCGCCGCCGACCTCGACGTCGAGGGTGAAGACGGTGCCGCGCTTGTCCTCCTGCACGGCATGCGGATCGCACCGCAGCGGTACGAGCGGCAGCGTCAGCTCGACCGGCGTCGCATCCCCCGCCGCGACCGCGATCTCGAGTGGGTGGATCGTCGCGTCACCGGCCCAGGTCAGCAGATTCGTCGAGTGGATGCTGTCGATCCGCGCTGCGGCGTCGCCGGTGGGCTCCAGGGTGAGCGTGAGGGCTGCGGGCTCGCCGGGCGGCGACGGGATGAACGACGAGAAGGAGAGGGCGACGGCGTCCGCGACCTGCTCGGCGCGGCATTCGCGGTCGTGCAGGGGCCCGAGGACGTCGAGCGGATCCGGCAGTGACGCGGCGGCTCCTCCCGCGACACTGTGGACGTCGAGCCACACCCGCGTGTCGCCCTGAGACGCGTCGCAGTCCGCCGGCGCGAGCTGGACGCGGATGTCGACGGTCCGGCCGGGCGCGATCGTCGACGTTCGCCCCTCGTTCACGCGCCTCGAGCCGGCCGGGAATCCGTCATCCTTCATCACGACGTCGCCGACCTGGATCGCCTCATCGGCGCCGTTGTGCACTCGGACCTGCCCCTGGCGCGAGGCGACGTCCGACCGCAGCTGGACGAACTGGACAGACACGCCGTCGGGAAGCGGCCCGGGTCCCGGGTCGTCGCCCCTGCCCGTGTCGCAGCCGGAGAGCAGCGCGAGGAGCGCGAGGAGCGCGCCCGCCCGGAGCAGCTGTCCCGTCGGCATCTTCGGACGCTACCGTCGGAGGATTTCGCGCGCGACAGTGAAGTCGTCGAGAGCGAGCGGGTCGATCTCGACCCCGAGGCCGGGCCCCGTCGGGACGCGCACATGCCCGTCCTCGAGCACGGCGGGCTCGGTCACGATGTCACGGTGGTAGAACCGGCTCGACGCCGAGACGTCGCCGGGCAGCGTGAATCCGGGGAGCGCCGCGAGCGCCGCATTGGCGGCGCGCCCGATGCCGGTCTCGAGCATGCCTCCGCACCACACGGGCACCGAGGCATCCCGGCACAGATCGTGGATGCGCACCGCTTCGAGGTACCCGCCGACGCGTCCGGCCTTGATGTTGACGACGGATGCCGCACCCAGCGCGAGCGCGTCGGTCGCGGCCTTGAGCGACACGATCGACTCATCGAGGCACACGGGCGTCGTGAGGTGTCGCGCGAGCGTCGCGTGGTCGACGATGTCGTCCTCCTGGAGCGGCTGCTCGATGAGGAGGAGGTCGAACCGGTCGAGCTCGGCGAGCGTCTCGATGTCGGCGAGCGTGTAGGCCGAGTTCGCGTCGACCTGCAGCGGGGTCGCCCCGAACTCCGCGCGTACGGCCGCCGTGTCGGCGACGTCGCGACCCGGCTTGATCTTGATCTTGATGCGGACGTAGCCCTCGTCGAGGTAGCCGCGCACGCTCTCGACGAGGGCCGCCGGATCGCGCTGGATGCCGACGCTCACGCCGCTCGGCACGCGGTCCCGCACGGCGCCGAGGTACTCGCCGAGCGGGCGGCCCTCTGCGCGCAGCGCCGCGTCGAGGACCGCGAGCTCGAGGCCCGCCTTCGCCATGCGGTGGCCGACGAAGGGCTCGAGGATGGGGGCGACGTCCTCGGGGGCCAGGGTGCCGCGTCCGAGGAGTGCGGGAACGAGGAAGCGCGTCGCGACATCCCACGCGCCCTGCGTGTACTCGCTCGAGTAGAGCGGCGACGCCTGCGTCACGATCTCGCCCCAGCCGTCGCCGTCGGTCGTGAGGGCGCGCACGATGATGACCTCGCGCACCGTCTCCGTGCCGAACGACGTCGTGAACGGAGCGACGAGCGGCACGTTGAGGACGCGCAGCTCGAAGCCTTCGAGGGCGACGGATGCCGCGGGCCGGGCGATGGGCATGCGCTCAGGCTACGCCCGGGGCGGGTGTCGGCAGGCTTGCCGGTCCCCGAGCCCGCCCAGGCGTCGCTCGGCGACGGTGGAGCCGCGGCTCTCAGTTCAGGGGGCGCGTGCCCTCGGGGATCGCCTGACCGGTGTGGACGCCGCGCACCAGGTCCTGCAGGGCCGTCAGCGCGACGCGCTGCGACCACGGGCCGAACGACACGCGTGCGACGTCGAGGGCTTCGAGCGTGATGAGCGGGAGCGAGCCGGGCACCGCGATGACCGACAGTCTGCGCGGTCCGAAGGCGTCGACGAGCGTCTTCACCTGGTGCTCGTCGAGGCGGCCGGGCACGAAGACGACGGGCGCGCCGGCGGCCAAGTACGCCTGACCGCGGGTCACGGCATCCTGCAGGTTCTCCGCCGGCGTGCGGTCGCCGCCCCGGACGAACGCGTCGGTGCGGGCGTTGAGCACGAAGGGGATGCCCTCGGCCTCGCCCGCCGCGAGGGCCGCCTCGACTCCGCGCACGGCCTCGTCGAGGGGCTTGAGCTGGTCCTCGATGTTGGCGCCCACGACACCGACCCCGATCGCGCGGCGGATCGTCTCGCCGACGTCGCCGTAGCCCGCCTCGAGATCGGCCGAGACCGGCAGGTCGGTCGTCTCGACGATGCGGCCGATCGCCTCGAGGTGCAGCTCGAGCGGGATCTGCTCACCGTCGTCGTAGCCGAAGCTCGCCGCGATCGAGTGGCTTGCCGTCGCGAGGGCCTCGGTGCCCGGCTCGGCCGCGACGACCTTCGCCGAGATCGGATCCCAGACGTTGACGACGGTGAGGAGCTTCGGGTCTTCGTGGAGGGTCAGAAGGCGGTCGGCCTTTTCCTGCAGTGTCATGCGTCGAGTCAACCGTGTCCGCCCGGCCGCGTCACCCCTCTCGTCGCACGCGGAAACGCCCCGACGCGAGGTCAGCCCCAGGGTGCGGTCGTCGACTCGCCGGGCCGGCGCAGTCGCAGCGCGGCGGGCGCGGGCCACGGCAGCTCGAACCGCTCGACGGGCGCGTCGATCGCTCCGAAGTCGTCGGTCTGCACGACGACATGCCCCGCTTCGCCGACCCGCCCGGGCGTCACCTCGACGAGCTTGACCCGCAGCGGCTCGCCGGCGTCCTGCTCCAGCATCCAGATCTCGGCGAGCCACGACAGCCCCGCCGACTCGAGCGCCTCTTCCGCGTCCAGCCAGTCGACGGGCCCGGATGCCTCGCGCCCGAGCAGGTCGACGGCCACCCAGTGCTCGCCCTCGGGGCGGATCCAGCCGAGCAGCTCTCCGTCGTCGCGGCGGTGCGCTGTCCAGTCGGCGGGAATCATCCCGCCACGCTATCGCGGCCCCGTCAGGCGATCCGCCGCGCGTCCATGTGCTGCTCGAGCCACCAGGTCGCGCCGCCGTCGGCCGACGACCACCCGTCCCACGTGAAGGAGTCCTCGGCGATGTCGCTGAAGTTCCAGCGGATCGGGATGTCGCCCTCCGGCGTGAACTCGACGCCGTCCTGGCGGATGCCGTCGTCGCCGTGTGCGCGGGCGATGAGCGCTCCATAGTTCGCGTGGAAAGTGCCGAACCAGTCGACGCGCCACGCGCCGATGCGCGGATCGTAGGCGCGGACCGTCGTGCCGGCGACGACGGGATCCCTGCCGCGGTCGCTGCCGACGATGACGTCCTGCACGGCGCGCCCACCGGCGATCCACGAGAAGATCCACGTGCGCTCGCTCGTGGTCCACTCCCCCTCGGGGGACGCGCGGTAGCGGTTCTCGACGCGCCACCGGCCGACGAGTCGTCCGAAGAGCGCGAGCTCGGCGGCGAGCGAGGGCTCGGCCGCGTCGGCGACGAGGGTGGATGCGAAGTCGCTCATGCGCTCACGGTACGCCGGCGCGTCCACATCCGTCATGGGCGGACCCGACGGCGCCGCGACGACGTCTCGGGTCAGACCGGGAGCTCGGCGAACGCGCGGACCGGGAACGTGCCGAAGCCCTCGACGGCGGGCGGAGCGGCCGTGAAGCGGGCGCCCTGCGGCGGGAGCGCGCCGAGGTTCGTGAGGTGCTCGACGACGTGCACGCCTGCGCCGAGCAGGAGCGTGTGCGCGGGCCGCTCGCCGCCCGACTCCGTGTCGTCGATGTTGAGCGCGTCGATCCCGACGAGCGCCGCGCCCGCCTCGATGAGGTGGCGCGTGCCCTCCTCCGTCAGGAAGGGCGACCCCTTGCCGTACTCGGGCTGCCCGAACCAGCGGTCCCAGCCCGTGTGCAGCAGGACCGCCGCGCCGCGCACGTCGCGGTCGGCGAGGGTCTCGGCCCGGATGCCGCGGCGCTCGGGCGTCCACGCGTCCTCGAGGTGGAACACCTCGGCGCGCAGCCCGACGAGCGACGCGAGGTCGAGGCCCGCGAGGTCGGCGCCTTCGCCGTACCGATGGAAGGGCGAGTCGAGGTAGGTGCCGGTGTTGCCGATCATCGTGATGACGTCCATCGCGAACTCCGTGCCGGGGGCGTAGCGGGACCGGGAGTCCTCGCGCGTCAGGTGCGGCGTGATGGTCGGGGCGGGCAGGCCGGGGTAGGTCACGAGCCCCGCCCGGATGGGGTGGCTCAGGTCGACGACGCGGGGAGCGGCATCCCGGGTCTCCTGTGCATTCGCGATCCCGCGACTGCCGCGATGCGGCTCTTCCACGATGCGGAGTCCCCGCAGCTCGACCTCGTCGACGAGCGCGAGCCCCAGGTGCTGCACAAGCAGCCGGCCGATCGCACCGGCGTCGAGGTCGGGCGAGGGCAGGTCGAGCCGGAAGCCGACGCCGGCGAGTCCCCCGCCGTTGGCGAACGTGAGGTCGAAGTCGAAGTGGGCGCGATAGTCGGGCATGCGCGTCAGCCTAGGACGACGGATGCCGGCGCCCGCCGGTTCGCCGGAGATCGGCAGTCCGCCGGTCCCGCGCGGCAGGAATCCTCCGACGCAGCGCCGATCTCCGACGCTGCGGCGGGGATTCTCCGGTGCCGTCCGGGCTGAGACCCGGAGCGGCACCGGAGCGTCGGGCGTCGGTCAGTTCAGCCCGATGTGCTTGCCCGGGTGCCCGTTGTTCACCTGGACGATCGTGCCCGGGACGGGCGGGAGCGTCGGGTCGAGGTTGATCGTCGTACCGGCCCAGAGCGTGCCGTCCGCGGCGGTCTCGACCGCGATGACGTTCTGCAGCGGCGTGTAGTCCGACTTCTTGCCGTTCTTCTTGACGACCGAGATCTTGCCTGCGAAGTATTCCGCGACGTAGATCTCGCCCTTCCAGCCGATCGCGAGGTTCGTCGCACCGAGGAATCCGCCGGCGATCTTCTGCAGGGCACCCGTCGACGGTGTGAACTTCCACAGCGAGCCGCGCGCCCCGAGGACGGGGCTCTCCGGTCCGCCGGGAAGCGTCGTGACGTACAGCGAGCCGTCGGCGGCCACCTCGACGTCGGTGGGCACCGGCTCGAAGGCGTAGGTCACACCCGCGACGCACTCCGGCAGCTCGAGGGCCGCGGCCATGTCGGCGGTGATGACGACCGGCTGGGGCGGGAGGACGGCGAGCGTGCTGACGTCGCCTTCCGCATCGATGCTCCAGAGGGCGTTGGCGCCGGCATCCGCCACGACCCACCCGTCGCCGTACGCGGCGACCGAGTAGGCGTGCGAGTCGATCTGACCCATGTAGTCGTACGGGAACCCCATGGACGCGAACGCATCGGCGACGCAGTCGCTCGGGTTGTCGATGCCGTAGTGGTTGACGCTGTCGGGGTTGTTCGCCGCCTCGTACGCGTGCGTGTCGGCGTAGACCTTCTGATCGCCGGGCCCCCAGAGGTTGAGGCCGCTCTCGAGGTTCTCGCCCGTCTCGAAGTCGGACACCGTCGTCGTGAACGCCAGGACGCTCCCGTCCGCCGAGAGGTCGACTCCCGACGTGCCCGGCTGATCCATCGCGACCGGCGCCAGCGAGCCGTCGCCCTGCAGCGTGCCGACGAGGCCCGTGAAGCCATCGGCGACGTATACATCCGACCCCGGCAGTGCGAGATTGAACGGAGCGACGACCTGATCCGACCGGACTTCGGGATCCGGATGGTTTCCCTTCCCTGCCGCCGACGCCATGACCGGCGTGGCGAGTACGAGTGCCGCGACAGCGACACCGGCCGCGAGCGCGCGTGATGTGCGCATCGATACCTCCCAAGTAGGTCGCCCGCCTCTTTGCGGGCGCTCGACTCCGCGCGGCGAATTTCCCCATCGCCGTACGGGGGACGTCGGGTCGACGACCCGAGTCACATCCTCCGACTCGGGCGATGCCAGGTCAATGGCCTCCCCGACAGAGCGCGGTGAGGGTTCGGCGGGCGCGGTCAGGGCCGGACGAAGAGGTACCCGCGCTCGTCGTCGAAACCTCCGACGGCGAGTCCCGCGGCGAGGTGCCCGACGAACTCCTCGCGCACGCGCAGGCGCCAGGCCGCAGCATCCGTCCCCTCGCGCCGGAGGCTCTCGATGTCGTGCGGAACGGCGACCGACGCGACTACGTCGCGGTCTGCCGGGGTCGGGAGGGGCGGAGCGGCGAGCGCCCATGACACCATGACCCGGTCGGTCTCGTCGCCGCGGTTGATGCCGTCGTCCATCTCGCCGTACTGGTTGACGAGGTACTCCGTCACGCGCGCGCCGAGGACGCGCAGATTGAAGTGCGCGTTGCGGGCGACGAGGGGGTCGAAGGTCCACGTGATGTGGCCGACGTCGCGCGCGAACGCCCATGCGCGCTGGTGCTGCTTGAGCACGCGGCCGAGCCCCTGGCTCTGGTAGTCGGGCAGCACGCCCGTGATGTGCGAGTGCATCGAGCGCGCCGCGGGGGCCGCGAAGAAGGCGACGGATGCCCCCACCACGCGGTCGCCCTCGTACAGGCCGACGGCGTAGTTACCCGAGTGCGCGAGCGCGCGCAGCAGATTGGGCGGCATGCCGCCGCGATCGCCGCCCCACACCTCTGCGAGCACTTCGGACGCTGCGTGCACCTGCTCGACGGTCTCGAGCGGACGGATCTCGATGCCGGGCGGGGGCACGGGATCGGCGGTCGGGTCGGACATGCGCCCACCCTACGCCCGGCGACCCCCGCCCTCGGGGCCGCCGATAGCCTGGAACGATGGCATCGAAGGACGAGGACGCACGCAGAAGACTCACCCGGATGCCTCGCCAGGGCGCGATCGTCACGGTCCTGGCGATCGCGGGGCTCGCGTCGTCGTTCATGTTCACGCTCGTCGTGCCGATCCAGTCGAAGCTTCCCGAGCTGCTCGATGCGAGCCGCGAGGACACGGCGTGGGTCGTGACCTCGACGCTGCTCGCCGCGGCGATCATCACGCCCATCGCGGGGCGTCTCGGCGACATGTACGGCAAGCGCCGCATCGTGCTCGTGCTGCTCGCGGTCATGGTCGCGGGGTCGATCATCGCGGCCGTCTCGCCCGGCATCGTGGGCGTCATCATCGGCCGCACGCTGCAGGGCGCGATGGTCGGGGTCGTGCCGCTGGGCATCTCGATCCTGCGCGACGTCCTGCACGAGAACCGCGTCGACACGGCGATCGCGCTCATCAGCGCGACGCTCGGCGTGGGCGGCGCGCTCGGCCTGCCGGTGAGCGCGCTCATCACAGAGCGTGCGGACTGGCACATGCTCTTCTGGGTCGCCGCGGCGCTCGGAGTCATCGTCTTCGCGCTCGTGCTGTGGATCGTGCCCGTGAGCGTCCTGCGCACGGCAGGCCGCTTCGACTACGTCGGCGCGGCGGGGCTCAGCATCGGCCTCCTCGGGATCCTGCTCGCGATCTCGCGCGGCAACGAGTGGGGCTGGACCTCGGCGCCCACCCTCGCCTTCGGCCTCGGCGGGGTCGTCGTGCTGCTGCTGTGGGGCTGGTTCGAGCTGCGGATCGCCGAGCCCCTGCTCGACCTGCGCGTCGCCGCGCGGCGCCCTGTGCTGCTCACGAACCTCGCCTCGGTCGCAATGGGCTTCGCGCTTTTCGCGTCGAACGTCGCGTATCCGCAGATGCTCGAGCTGCCCGTCGCGGTCGGCGGCTTCGGGCTGTCGCTGCTCGCCGCGAGCTTCGTCGTCATGCCCGCGGGCGTCGTCATGATGGTGCTCTCGCCGTTCTCGGGGCGCCTCGCCCGCACCGTCGGACCCAAGCTCCTCCTGGTCCTCGGCGCCCTCTCCCTCATCGCGGCGTACGGGTACACGCTCCTGTTCTCGTCCGAGGTGTGGCAGCTCGTCGTGGCGAACTTCCTCATCGGCGCGGGCATCGGCTTCGGCTACGCGGCGATGCCGATGCTGATCATGCGGTCGGTGCCGCAGTCCGAGACGGGCGCGTCGAACGGCCTCAACGCGCTGTTCCGCTCGCTCGGCACGAGTACCGCCGCCGCCGTCATCGGCGCCGTGCTGTCGAGCTTCGTGATCGTCAGCGACGGGATGCCGCTCCCCACGCCCGAGGCGTTCCGGATGTCGTTCATCCTGGGCGGGATCGCCGCGGTCGCGGCCCTCGTCCTCGCCCTGTTCATCCCGCGGCACCGCGCGGCCGCCGAGAAGCACCCCTCGCTTCCCGAGTAGGAGGCGGGGCCGACCTACCGAGCGGCCACTGTCGGCGCGGCATCCCGCCCCACTAGCCTGACCCCATGAGCGACCAGACGCGCGGGGGCAGCGGCGGATCGGACGACGTACCGGAGCAGGTTCCGGTCGGCGCACCGGAGGGAGCGACGGCGGCGGCAGCGTCGTCGGGCGCGACGGGGGCGGCCGCGGCGGCGGCGAGCGGGACGGATGCCGCCGGCACGACCGGTACGGGCTCTGACGACACGCGGTTCTTCGGCCAGCCGCGCGCGCTCGCCAACATCTTCGGCGTCGAGATGTGGGAGCGGTTCAGCTTCTACGGCATGCAGGGCATCCTGCTCATCTACATGTACTACTCCGTCGAGCAGGGCGGGCTCGGCATCGACCAGGCCACCGCGACGGGCATCGTCGGCGCCTATGGCGGAACGGTCTACCTGTGCACGATCCTCGGCGCGTGGCTCGCCGACCGGCTCTTCGGGTCGGAGCGCGTCCTCTTCTTCAGCGCGATCGTCATCATGGCGGGGCACATCGCGCTGGCGATCCTGCCGAACCTCGCGGGCCTCGGCGTCGGGCTCATCCTCGTCGCGATCGGGTCGGGCGGCCTGAAAGCCAACGCGACAGCGCTCGTCGGCACGCTCTACCGCGCGGGCGACACGCGGCGCGACGCGGGCTTCTCGATCTTCTATCTCGGCATCAACCTCGGGGCGTTCCTCGGGCCGCTCATCACGGGCTTCCTGCAGCAGAACTACGGCTTCCACTGGGGCTTCGGCGTGGCGGCCGTCGGCATGGGCATCGGCCTCATCCAGTACTCGATCGGCCGCAAGAACCTCCCGGCATCGGCGGGCGTCGTCGCGAACCCGCTTCCGAGCAGCCGCTACGGCGCCGTCATCGGCATCGGCCTCGCGGGCGTCGCCGTCATCGTCGTGCTCGTGCTGCTCGGGGTCATCAACGCCCAGAACCTCGCGGGCGTCGTCATCATCGCGACGCTCGGCGCCGCGATCGCGTACTTCTTCGTGATCGTGTCGTCGCGGCAGATCACGTCGGACGACCGCTCGCGCGTCATCGGGTTCATCCCGCTGTTCATCGTCAACGTCGGCTTCTGGTCGCTGTACCAGCAGCAGTTCACGGTCCTGACGATCTACTCCGACCAGCGCCTGAACCGCATGATCCTCGGGTGGGAGATGCCCGTGTCGTGGATCAACTCGATCAACCCGGTGTTCGTCATCATCCTCTCGGGCGTGTTCGCGGCGATCTGGACGAAGCTCGGCCCGCGTCAGCCCTCGGCGCCCGTGAAGTTCGCACTCGGCGCGATCATCATGGGCATCGCCTTCCTGCTGTTCCTGCCGTGGGCCAACGGGGCCCCCAACTCGACGCCTCTCATGGCGATCGTCCTCATCCTCTTCGTCTTCACGATCGCCGAGATGTTCATCTCGCCTCCGGGACTCTCGGTCACGACGAAGCTCGCGCCGCAGCGCTTCCACACGCAGATGGTGTCGCTGTACTTCCTCTCGGTCGCCCTCGGAACCTCGATCGCGGGCTGGCTCGCGCAGTTCTACGACCCGAAGAACGAGGTGCCGTACTTCACGATCCTCGGCTTCATCGCGATCGCGCTGGGCGCCGCGCTGCTCTTCTGCGTCAAGCCCGTCCTCGCGCTCATGAGGGGCGTGCGCTGACCGCTCTCCTCCTTTACGCGGCCTCGGGGTCGGGCGTCTCGCGCGCGCCACAATGTCGCAGATCGCCGCAATGTCACGGGGAATCGGCCTCCCGCCTGTGACATTGCGGTGATCTGCGGACTTGCGGCGGGCCGGGTGCCGCGACTCAGTCCGAGACGAGCGTGCCACCGTCGATGACGATGTTCTGGCCGCTCACGAACGCGCCCGCGGGCGACGCGAGCCACACGACGGCGCCCGCGACCTCTTCCGGCGTGCCGAAACGGCCGAGCGGCGTCTTCGCGAGGCGCACGGGCGCGGCGGCCGGGTCGTCGGTGATGGGCCGCGCGAAGTCGGTCGCGATGACGCCGGGCGAGATGGCGTTCGCCCGGATGCCGCGGGCTCCCCACTGCACCGCGAGGTTGCGGGCGAGCTGGGCGTTCGCGGCTTTCGTGACGCCGTAGCCCGCGAGCACGCGGTTGCCGCGCAGGCCCGAGAGGCTCGACATGACGATGAACGACCCGCCGCCTCCTTCCGCGATGATCGGCAGCGCGAGCTCCGCGAGCCGCGCGACCGAGCGGACGTGCAGGTCGAACATCCGGTCGAGGCGGTCGATCGCGTCGGCGCCGTCCGGGTCGTCGAGCGCAGCACCGGCGTTCGCGACGACGGTGTCGAGCCGACCCCACCGCGCGACAGTCGAGTGGACGAGATCGGCGAGCTCGCCGGCATCCGTCACATCGCAGTCGACCCCGACGGCGTCACCGCTGTGTGTCGCGATCTCTGCGGCCGCGCGCTGCGGTGCGGAGGCCCCGAGCCCCGCGACCACGACCCGCGCGCCCGCCGCGGCGAGCGCCTCGGCGCACACGCGCCCGATGCCCGTGCCGGCCCCCGTCACGATCGCGACCTGCCCCGCGCACGAGAAGAGGTTCTCGGGGGCGAGCGGGGACGGGTTCACGGATCAATCCTCCCGCCGCGGGCGCGATCCCGCGCGGGGCGATCGCTGATACGCGGCATCACGGAAGCCGCGTTCCGCCGAGGGGATGCCACGGCTAGCGTCGGGGCATGAGCAGCTATCCCGGACTCGAGGGGCGCACGATCGTCGTGACCGGCGCGGGCGGAGGGCAGGGCGCGGCAGAGGCCGTGCTGCTCGCGCGGGCCGGGGCGCGGGTCGTCGCGACGGATGTCGCGGATGCCGAACCCGGCGTCTTCGCGGGGACCGGCATCCGGTATCGACGTCTCGATGTGAGCGTCGAGGCCGACTGGGCGGCGCTCGCGCGCGACCTCGCGGCCGAGCTGGGCGACGGCGAGACGCTCAAGGGCCTCGTCAACAACGCCGGCATCACGCACCGGGCGCGGCTCGGCGCCGTGGCACGCGCCGACTGGGACCGCGTGCTCGCCGTCAATCTGACCGGACCGATGCTCGGGATCCAGGCACTGGGTCCGCTCATGGGCGCGGGGTCGTCGATCGTCAACGTGGGGTCGTCGGCGGCGCTCAACGGCCACTATCCCGTCGCCTACACGAGCTCGAAGTGGGGCCTGCGCGGGCTGACGCACGTCGCGGCGACCGAGCTCGGGCCGCGCGGCATCCGGGTCAACATCGTCCACCCCGGGTTCATCGAGACTCCCATGACGGCGGGCGCGCCGGCCGCGATGCGCGAGACGCAGCTCGCGCTGACGCCGCTCGAGCGCCTGGGGCAGTCGGCCGAGGTCGCCGAGGTCGTCGCATTCCTCGTGTCGGACGCCTCTTCGTACATCTCGGGCGCCGAGATCCCGGTCGACGGCGGGGCTGCCTCGTCGGCCGGCGCGAAGCCCATGTCGGACGGCATCGCGGGCCGCTGAGGTCGGAGCCGGGCGCCGGTTCGACCCCTCGGCGAGCGCGGGGACCGGGTTGGGGCTGAGCCGGGCGCCGGTCAGCGCGCCTCCTCGACGAGCGCGTCCGAGAGGTCCTCGACGAGCCTGCGCGCGCCGCGCGCGGCGATCGCGACGCTCATGAGCGTCGGGTTCATGGCGTTCGCGGTGGGGATCGTGCCGTTGCCGCCGACGATCAGCCCGTCGAAGCCCCACACCCGCGACCACGGGTCGGCGACCGAGGTGCCGTCGTCCGCCTCGCCGACGCGGTACGTGCCCATGTAGTGCAGGCTCGAGCCGTTGGGCATGAGGCGCGGTTCGGCGATGAACTCGCCGAGCGCTGCGCCCGCGCGGCGCAGGCGCTCGGTCGCCGCGGCGATCTCGGTGTCCTCGGCGTCGGTCAGGGCGTACTCGACAGTCATGTTCGGGAAGCCGCGGTAGTCCGGCTCGTCATCGTCGAACGTCACGGCGTCCTCGTAGCGCGGGTGCTTGCGCATGCCGTAGCCCATGTTGACGTAGCCCCATCTGTTGCCCGCGCGGGGGTGGTCGGCGGGCAGTGCGAAGGGCGGGTTCTCGGCGTACATGACCTGCAGCGAGTACGGGTGGTCGGGCTCCGAAAACGGGATGCGGTTGACCGCCGCCACCGGATCCGCCGGGTTGTACGCGCGCCGCGCGATCTCGGCCTCGAGGTCGGTCTCGGTCGCGAATCGCCCGATCTTGTCGGCGTCGAGTGCGACTGTCGAGATCACGACGGGGTGCTCCGTCAGATAGTGCCCGAGGGCGGCGGGCCGGATGCCGGAGGCCCACAGCAGCTGCGGAGTGCGGAAGGCGTCAGCCGCGACGACGACGGCGTCGGCGGCGAAGGAGTACGACTCGCGCGTGCGGAGGTCCTCGACGAGGATGCCCGTGACCCGGCCGTCCTCGTGCTCGATGCGGCGCACGAGCGACAGGTCGCGCAGCTCGAAGCGCTCACTCAAGGGCGACGTCGCATCGATGAGCGGGCCGAGCACGACATCGGCGCCGGCCCACCGCATCGAGCCGTCGGGCTGCGGGTCGCCCGCGACGGGGAGCGTGCCGGGACCGTAGCCCTCGGGCAGCTCGGCGCCGAACTCCTCTTCGAGGAGGGACCGGATGCCGCCGCCCACGGCCGAGTCGGCGAAGGCCGCCCCCTGCACGTGCAGCAGGTCGCCGGCGACGGCGATGAGGTCGTCCCACTCGGCGTCCGGAATGAACGGGATCTTCTCGCTGAACGATGGCGACGGCGTCGCGCACGTCCAGTGCGCGCCCTGCCCGCCGACGTTGGTCGCGATCGCCGCAGCCGGGAAGGTCGGGGCGTGGCCCGAGCCCGCGCCGCCGAAGTCGATGAGGTGCGTGCCCTGGCGCGCCGTGAACATGCCCTCGACGACGACACCCCCGGGGATGCCGAGCGACTCGCGGAAGGCACCCGCCTGCGGGCCCTGCGAGCGTTCGCGCGCGCGCTCCTTCTCTGCGGGGTCGGCGATGTTGCGGACGCTCTCGCCCGGCACCTCGGTGAGCTGCGGGCCCGCCTCGAACATGACGACGCGCGCGTCGGGGAGGCCCTCGACGAGCAGCCGCGCGTACGCGGACCCGATCGGCCCGGAGCCGACGACGGCGATGGTGGGGGTGTGCGACATGGAGTGCTCCTCGGGTGTCACGCGGTGACGGGTTCAGTGGATGCGGTGGGCGCCGGGTCGTGCTCGTCCGAGAGCCGGCCGGCGGGAAGCAGGACGGCCGCGACGATGCCCAGGGCGTAGACGATCGCGAGGGCCGCGAAGACGGGCGCGAAGACGTCGCCGTAGATCCCGGCGATCTGCGCCTGCACGTCCGTGGGCGCCTGGTGCACGAGCTGCGGAGTGAGGGTCGAGGCGTCGAGCGATCCCGGTAGCTGCGTCGCGACCCCGACCGCGATGACGCCGCCGATGATCGCGGTCGCGACAGTCGACCCGACCTGGCGCACGAGGTTGACGCTCGCCGTCACGGCGCCCATGTCGCGGCGGGGCGCCGCGCTCTGCACGACGGCGACGACGAGGCTCATGAAGGCGCCCGTGCCGATGCCGACGACGGCCATGACGATCATCGGCACCCACAGCGGCAGTCCCACCGGCAGCAGCGCCATCGCGAGCAGGCCCGCGGCGCCGAGCGCGGTGCCGACGATCGGGTAGACGCGATAGTGGCCGGTGCGGCTCACGAGCCACCCGCTCGCGAGGTTGCTGACCAGCATCCCGAACACGGTCGCGATGGGGACGAGCCCCGACACCGTCGCGCTCGTCTGGTACGCCATCTGGAAGTACGTCGGCAGATAGGCCGTGATCGAGAAGAGCCCGAGTCCGATGATCGCCGAGAGCGCCGTCCCCGCCGCGACCGTGCGGTTCGCGAAGAGGCGCAGGGGCACGAGCGGCTCGGGGGCGCGCAGCTCGATGAGGAAGAACGCGGCGAAGGCCATCGCGGCGACGACGAAGGCGATGACGGATGCCGCGCCCAGCGCCGGATCCCCCACCCAGGTGACGGCGAGCACGAGCGCGACCATCGCGATCGTGAAGGCGACGGAGCCGGCGATGTCGAACCGGCGGCGACCGAACCCGGGAAGCGCGGGCACCGCGACGGCCGCGAGCACGAGGGCGATGAGCCCGAACGGGATGTTGATCCAGAAGACCCACTCCCAGCCCCAGTAGTCGGTGATGAGGCCGCCGAGCACGGGACCCACGAGGATCGCGATGGGGAAGGCGGCGCCGATGATCGCCATGTAGCGCGGCCGCTCGCGCGGGGAGGTGACCTCGGCGACGATCGTCTGCGACATGAGGTGCAGGCCCGCCGAACTCATCCCCTGGACGACGCGTCCGGCGATGAGCTGCGGCATGTCCTGCGCGAAACCGCAGGCGAGCGACGCGAGCAGGAACAGCACGAGCGAGGCGAGGAAGATGCGGCGGGGGCCGGCGGCATCCCCCAGCTTGCCGATGATCGGCAGCAGCACAGTGCTCGCGAGGGTGTACCCCACGACGATCCAGCTCATGTGCTCGAGAGCGCCGAGCTCGCCCGCGACTGTCGCGAGCGACGTCGAGACGATCGTGTGGTCGAGGGCGCCCAGGATCGAGACGGTCAGGAGGGAGGTGATGAGGAGACGGAGTCTCCACGGCGACATTGTCATACGCGTTAAGGCCCGTGAGACCGGGCGATCGACGCGACGGGGTGTGCCCCTCCGCGGCTTCGTGGAGGGAACGGGCCCGCATGCGGGGCCCCGACGTCACTGTCGATTCTAGCCGATCTTTAGCGTGAATTCAACTAAAGATGCCGAGATCAGCGTCGCCGGGCGCGTGAGCGAGGGCGCGCGGGCGGCAATTCCGGCGCCGGCTCGGCGGCGCCGACGGTGCCGACGAGCTCGCCTATGCCTTCGACGGTCATGCGCACTTCGTCGCCCTCCTGCAGAGCGGGGATCGTCGAGCCCCGCCCCCACAGCTCGCCGAGGCATCCGCCGTTTCCGACCGTACCGCTGCCGAGCACATCGCCCGCGACGACCCGGGCGTTGCGGGACGCGTAGGCGATGAGCTCGGGGAACGGCCAGCCCATGTTCGAGACGAGATCCTCGCCGACGAGTTCGCCGTTGATGCGCACCTCGGCACGGATCGCGAGGAACCCGTCCTCGTCGAGGAACGGGGCGAGCTCATCGGCCGTGACGATCCACGGGCCGAGGCTCGTGCCGAAGTCCTTGCCCTTCGCGGGCCCGAGGCGGACCTTCATCTCGCGGGACTGGATGTCGCGCGCCGACCAGTCGTTCATGATCGTGTAGCCGAAGATCCGGGATGCCGCGTCCTGCGCCGTCAGATTGGTGCCGGGCACTCCCCCGAGCACGACGGCGATCTCGAGCTCGAAGTCGAGGCGCTGCGTGACGGGCGGGGCCACGGCCTCGCCGGGGCCCAGGATCGTGTGCGGGTTCGTGAAGTAGAACGTCGGCGCCTGGTACCACTCGGGCACGACCTCGCTCTTGCCGTCGACGCTCGCGCTGACACCCTCGACGTGCTCCTCGAACGCCACGAAGTCGCGCACCGCGGCGGGGACGAGCGGGGCGAGGAGCCGGACGTCGGCGAGCGGCGTGCCGGCGTCGCCGTGCACGTGCGCGAAGGCCGCGTGAGCGGCATCCGCTCCCCCTGCGAGGATCGCGGCGACCGTCTGGCCGTCGGGGAACGCGACGACGCGGTCGTCGATGACGAATCCTTCGTGCGTCGCGGCGCCGGCCTCCCAGCGGGCGATCCTCACGCGCGCACCCGCGTCTGCAGGAGCGCCTCGGCGTTGTCCGTGAGGATGCGCTGCACGAGCTCTTCCGGCAGGTCGGCGCCGCGCACGAACGAAACGGGATCGTCGAGCCCCATGTCGAACGGGAAGTCGCTGCCCAGCACGACCTGCGACGCGCCCGCGACCTCGACGAGGTGCCGCAGAGCGACGGGATCGTGCACGACGGTGTCGAACCAGAGCTTCTTGAGGTATGACGACGGCTCGTGCGCGCAGCGCTGCGCCTCGGGGCGCACGCGCCATGCGCGGTCGGAGCGGCCGATCGCGAACGGCAGGTAGCCGCCGCCGTGCGCCGCGACGATCTTGAGATCGGGATGCCGGTCCAGGACGCCCGCGAAGATGAGGTGCGACAGCGCGACCGCGTTCTCGGTCGGCTGGCCCACGGTGTTGGAGAGATAGAAGCGGTCGAGGCGCTCGTCGAGGCTGCACCCGAACGGGTGCAGGAACACGACGGCGCCGAGTTCGGCCGCACGCGCCCAGAACGGCTCGAGGCGCTCGTCCGACAGCTCGACATCGCCCGCGAACGACGAGATCTCGACGCCCGCGAGCCCGCGGCCGAGGATCGCGTCGTCGAGGTACTCCACGATCCGCGAGGGATGCTGCAGTGGCACGACCCCGAGGCCCGTGAGCCGGTCCGGAGCCTGCGCGACGTGCTCGGCGACGAGCCGGTTCGTCTCCATCGCGACCCACGCCGCGAGTCCTTCGGGTGCCCACGGGTAGAAGTGGTTCGGCGAGACGCTGACCCACTGCTTCTCGACACCCTGCGCGTCCATCGCGGCGAGACGCGCGCCCACGTCGGTGAGCTTCGGGATGCGGGCGCCGATCATGGCGCCGGACGCCTGCAGGCTCGGGACGCCGTTGCGCCGGCGCTCGAGGTCGGCCGCCTCCGCGACGAGCTGCGGGACGCGCCGCTCGACCTCTGCGTGCAGCGCGGGGAGCAGGAGGTGCGCGTGGACGTCGGTGGTCATGCGGGGACCGCCATCTGCTTCGAGACGCCGAAGATGAGTCCCGCGGCGTCGGCGTCGCGGTTGCCGTCGAGCTGCCACTGACCGAGCTGCACTGACGCCTCCACGATCGCCTTCGCGCGCGGGATGCGGCGCTCGTGGAATGCCTCCCACAGGTCGACGTCGAGCGTGTCAGCCTGCACGAGCAGCTCCGTCAGCACGAGCGCGTCCTCGAGGCCCTGCGCCGCACCCTGAGCGATCGTCGGGGGGCAGCTGTGCGCGGCATCCCCGATCACGACGACCCGGTTGCGGTTCCAGGGGCCTTCGACGAGGTGCTTCGTGAACCACGTGTAGTTGGCGTGCGCGCCGCCCTCGAGGTCGGCGCGGATCGCGTTCCACGGGCCGTCGTAGGCGCGCGACTCGTCGATCATGATGCGCGTCGCCTCTTCATCGCTGACACCGAAGCGGTCCTGCGCCTTCTCGACGAGGAACGCGTACATCGTGTCGTCGCCCGTCGGCGTGTAGCCCGCGATGTACATGGGGCCGCCGTAGTACAGCTCGGTGCGCACGACGTCGGCCGGCCGCGAGACGAACGAGCGCCATATGCCCATGCCGGTGGGCTCGGGCTTGGTGTCGATCCCGATCAGATCGCGCACCGTCGAGTTGAGTCCGTCGGCGCCGATCAGCAGGTCGTACGTGCCGGCCGTCTCTCCGTTCACGAAGACCTCGACAGCAGCGCCCGTCTGCTCGAGCCCCGTGATCTTCGCACCGAAGCGCACGTTCGCCCCGGCCTTCTGCGCGTGGGCGAGCAGGATGCGCGCGAGCTCGGCGCGCGGCATCCCCATCTGCGCCGGGTAGTCGGGACCGCCTGACTTGACGTCGGGGAGCTCGGCGACGATCGGCGCACCGGGGCCGGGCGCGCGCAGGTTCAATCCTTCGAAGGGGTACCCCGCGGCACGGATGTCGTCCCACGCGCCGAGCGCGTCGAACACGCGGATGGCGTTGCCCTGCAGGGAGATGCCCGAGCCGAGCGCGCTGAGCTCGGCCTTCGCTTCGAAGACGTCGACCTCGACGCCCGCCTTGGCGAGCTGGATGGCGGCGGCGAGTCCCGCGACGCCGCTTCCGGCGATCGCGACCTTGCTGACTGCGGTCATTTTGAGAACCTCTCTGTTCTGCTGTTCGGGGGGTGTTCAGAGGATGGCGACGGGATTGATCGGCGAGCCGACGGCGCCCGTGATGGGGAGCGGCGCGGCGGAGAGCAGGAAGTCGTAGCGCCCCGTCTCGGCGCACAGCGCGCCGAGCTCTTCGAGGTCCCACAGCTCGCCGATCGTGAGGCCGAGGTTGGGGATCACGACCTGGTGCAGCGGCTGGAAGGCGGGGACGTCGAACTCGTTCGGCCGCACCTCGAAACCCCACGTGTCGGTCGCGATGGCGGCGATCTCGGAGCCGTGCAGCCAGCCGGCGGTCGTGAGGCTCAGACCCGGCGCGGGGCCTCCCGCGTAGTCACCCCAGCCGTCGCGGCGCGTGCGCGCGAGCTGTCCCGTGCGGACGAGCACGATGTCGCCGCGGCCGACCGTCGTGCCCTGCGCCGCGATCGTCGCGTCGAGGTCGGCGGCCGTGATGGCAAAGCCGTCCTCGAGCTCGCCCGTCTCGGGGCGCAGGTGGCGGGCGACGTCGAGCAGGACTCCCCGCGAGACGATGACGGATGCCGCATGCTCGATGCCCGTGACGAGATCGCCGTCGCTCGTGACGACCTGGCCCGCGCGACGCCCGTTCCAGGCATTGCCGTGGTCGAAGATGTGGCCGAGGCCGTCCCACTGCGTCGAGCACTGCAGCGGCATCGAGATGTGGTCGTCGGCTCCCCCGATGCCGTGCGGGAATCCCTGCGCGCCCCGCTCGGCATCCGTCCCGGTGTCCATCATGAGATGGACGGGGTTCGTGCGCCGCCGCCAGCCCTTCTGCGGGCCGTTCATGTCGAACGACTGGGAGAGCGAGATCACTCGGCCGGTCCGCACGAGGGCAGCGGCCTCGACGCGCTTGGCCTCGTCGATGAAGTTGAGGGTGCCGAGGCGGTCGTCCTCGCCCCAGCGACCCCAGTTGCGGAACGCCTCGGCGCGCGCCGCGATCTCGGCCTCCGGCTTCTGCCGGTCGAGGTCGGCGGGGTCGGCGCTGGGCAGGGTCATGCCGCCGGCTCCTGGGCGATGCAGCGGACGACCTGCGTGCCGAGGCCCGAGATCGAGCCCGTCATGACGTCGCCGTCGCGCAGGAACCTCTTCCAGTGCTGACCGTTGCCCGAGGGGCTCCCGGTCAGCAGGAGGTCGCCGGGCAGCAGGGGCATCGTCTGCGACGCGCCCGAGATGAGGGCCGGGATGTCGAACAGCAGGTCGCTCGTCGAGCCGTTCTGCATCGTGTCGCCGTTGAGGTCGAGGCGCACCGTGGCATCCGCCCCGTCGATGAAGGGCGCCGGGACGAGGAACGGGCCCGTGGGCAGGAAGCCCGGCGCGTTCTTGGAGCGGTACCAGTCGGTGCCGATCTCCTTCATGTCCTTGCGGAAGACGAGGTCGCGCGTCGTGACGTCGTTGACGATCGTGTAGCCCGCGACATGGTCGAGAGCGTCCTCGCGAGAGACGCGGAACGCCTCCTTGCCGATCACGATGGCGAGCTCGAGCTCCCAGTCGTGCACCTCGCTGTAGCCGGGCAGCACGAGCGGCACGTCGTCGCCGACGACGCACGCGGGCAGTCCGATGAAGAAGTACGGCTCGCCGTTCGCGGCGCGGTCGTCCATCATCTTGGCCGCGAACTCCCGAGCCTCTTCGGGCGTGCGGTCGGAGTTGTTCGTGAGGCCCGCTGCGACGAGCTCGATGACGTGCTCGCGATAGTTCGCGCCCGCCTGCAGCACCTGGCGGGGCGCGACCGGTGCCGTCAGCACGACGTCGGCGAGCGGCATCCATTCGCCGTCCGTCGATGCGAGCGGGCGCAGGCGGTCCCAATCGGGGTGCGCGAGGAAGGCGTTGAGGTCGGCGGCGCCCAGCTCATCGGGCGAAAGCGCCCGGATGCGGTCGCCCGCGACGAGCCCGAGACGCACGGAATCGCCGTCGCGGTAGCGGGCGAGGGCGAAGGGGGCGGTGAGCCCCGCTGACGTCGTCGTCATGTGTCTCTCTCCATGTCCGGTGGTCGGAACGTGGTGCGAGGGCGGAGGCGGCATCACGCGCCTCCGCCCTCGAGCCTGTCAGCCCTGGCCGTGCTTGGCGTAGGGGTTGAGCAGGGCGTCCTTGATCTCATCAGGCACGCCCTCCTCGGTCGCCGAGGGTCCGTCAGCGGGCGGGAACGACTCCGTCATCGACATCGGCATGGCGCTGTTGCGGTAGAAGTTGTTCGAGCCCTGCGACGGCTTCCACGTGTTGGCCTCCCAGTCGGGCACGTAGTTGCGGTAGCCGCCCGTGTTGAGCTCGATGCGCAGGTTCGACGGCTCGCGGTAGTAGAGGAAGTTCTGCTCGCCGATGCCGTGGATCGAGGGGCCGTACTCGATCGGGTAGCCGTTCTCGCCGAGGACGTCGGCGGCGATGAGCAGCTCTTCGCGCGTGTCGACCCAGAAGGCGTAGTGGTTGACGCGGCCGGCCTTGGTCGAGCCGTCGAGGACGACGCCGAGGTCGTGCGACTTCTCGTTCGTCGTGAGCACCGAGAAGACCGAGATGGGCGCCTCGTCGAGCTGCGTGCGGGCCATGAAGCGGAAGCCGAGCACGTCGACGTACCACTTCACGAACGCGTCGACGTCGCTCGTCGCGATCGTGACGTGGTCGAGCTGGCGGGGTGCGCCCGCGACCTTGCTGCGGCGGGAGGGGCGGTCGGGGTAGATCGAGGCGGCGTCGCCCTCGGTGTCCTTGTGGCGCGTGACGTCCCAGTGCAGCGTCAGCGTGTGGCCCCACGGGCCCGTGAAGCGGTAGGCGCGGCCGATCTTGTGCACGTCGACCCACTCGCCCTCGATGCCTGCGGCCTCGACGCGCTTCGCGGCCTCCTCGAGCGCCTCGGGGCTCGAGGTGCGCCAGGCGGCGGTCACGAGCGAGGGCTCGTCGCCCGGCACGACCACGACGCTGTACGCGTAGTAGTCGCCCCAGCAGCGCAGGTACACGGCGCCGTCGACGCGGTCGACGACCGTGAGGCCGACCTGGTTGACGTAGAAGTCGACGGAGGCCTCGACATCCGGCGAGGTGATCTCGACGTATGAGAGGTGAGACAGCAGCTTGATCATCTTCGATCCCTTTCGGAGAGTCTTCGGGGTGATCCCGTGAACTACTTTGGGCGAAGACGGGCATATCAGGGAACGGCATATCGCCGATGCTGAGGATCAGCTCCGTTTATGGATTGGGCGGTCCCGTGCGCAGGCGTGCGCGCGCCGAGACCGCACTGGTCGCAACGGAACCTCGGATCGAGCCGCCCCGGTCAGCGTCGGATCGGTCGGCGACGCCGGGCGGCCACGACCATCGAGGCACCGACGAGGAACAGGATTCCGGCGGCGAGCAGTGCGCCGCGGGGATCCGCGCCCGTGGGCGGCAGACCCGGCGGGACTGCGGGCGGCACGACGGGCGGCACGACGGGCGGGGGAACCTCTGCAGGCGCGACCACCACCTCGATCGTGAGCGGCTCGCCGGTGCCGCCGTCCTTGTCGGTCGCGGTCAGGGATGCCGCGTACGTGCCGGGAGCCGTGTAGAGGTGCGACACGGGCGGGTCGGCGGGGCCGTTGACGCTCAGGACCGGCGTGCCGTCGCCCCAGTCGACGGTGTAGCCGAAGAGGGCCGCCATGTCGGCCGACGAGGGATCGTCCGCACCCACCTTGATCGTGAAGAGCACTCCGGCAGTCGCGGTCAGGGCGCCTGTCACGACGGTGTCGGGGGCGGTGTTGGTGACATCGAGGCTCGCGCTGCTCGTGGCCACCTGCAGTCCCGCCGTCACCCGCAGCGCGACGGTGTGCGTCGACGGACCGTCGTCGATGCCGAGCTCTTCGAGCTGCGTCCACGTCAGCGTCGGCGTCAGGCCCGTGGCGTCGGTGAAGTCACCGTCCGCGTTCAGGTCCCACGCGTAGGCAGCGCCGGGGGTCGATCCGGAGGCGTCGAGCGACAGATCGGCGCCTTCCGCGACGGAGTACGGCCCGCCGGCGACGGCGACGAGGGGCGCCTGGACGGTCTGGTCGAGCGTTGCGCTGCCGGCGGCGAAGACGGGGGTGCCGGAGTAGGTCGCGGTGATGGTGTGCGTGCCCGCGGTGAGGGAGCTCGTCGTGAACGTCGCCGTGCCATCCGCCGCGAGGGGGGTGCCCGTGGCCAGCGGCGTGCCACCTTCAGCGAAGGAGACAGTCCCGGCCGTGACCGGCGCGCCGCCCGCCGTGACCGTGGCGGTGAACGTGACGGCGTCGCCGACGTGGGACGGGTTCAGGTCGGAAGTCACTGTCGTGACGGTGGGGGTCACGTCGACGACCTGGCTGAGGCTGCCACTGCTGGTCGCGAAAACCGGGGTGCCGGAGAAGGTCGCGGTGACCGGGTGCGTGCCGGCGGTGAGCGCACTGGTCGTGAACGTCGCCCTGCCGGTCGCATCCACCGGGATGCTCCCTCCGAGCGGTGCGCCTCCGTCGGTGAACGCGACGGTCCCGGCCGTGACAGGCGCGCCACCCGCCGTGACCGTCGCGGTGAACGTGACGGCGTCGCCGACGTGGGACGGGTTCAGGTCGGAAGTCACCGTCGTGACGGTGGGGGTCACGTCGACGACCTGGCTGAGGCTGCCGCTGCTGGTCGCGAAGTCGGGGGTGCCGGAGTAGGTCGCGGTGAGGGAATGGGTGCCGGCGGTGAGCGCGCTCGTCGTCACCGTCGCCGTACCGTCCGCCGCGAGGGCGACGCTCGCCCCCAGCGGCGTGCCGCCGTCGGCGAAGGCCACAGAACCGGCCGTCACCGGCGCGCCCCCCGCCGTCACCGTGGCGGTGAAGGTGACAGACCCTCCGACCACGGAGGGGTTGACGCTCGAGGTCAACGCGGTCGTCGTGGGGCTCACCGTCGCAAGGGTCAGGCACCAGCCGCCGCTGATCGATCCCGCGTCGCCGGTGGCATCGTCGAGCACCCACAGGCTCCAGACGCCGTTGCCGCTCGCCCCGTTGAAGGTCGCCAGCGTCGTGGCGGAGCTGACGATCGGCGCAGGGGCGGGGAACGCGGCATCCGCTGAATCGGAATCATCGTCGGTCGGCCGGAACGTCCCCGACGTCAGAGGCGTCGGCACCGACCCGGGGGCGGCGTCGTCGAACACGATCGTCGCTCCGCTCACCGCCGAGGTGCCGCCGACGTCGCTCATGAGCATGAGGTTCGTCGCGGGTACAGGGCTCGCGAGCATGACGTCCAGATCGATCGGCGCCGAGTGCGAGACGCCGTTGAGCGTCACGGTGACCTTGCTGACGGGAGCCGTGAGCCCCGACACCGTGATGTTCGACGGGTAGGGAACGGCGGGCCCGGCGAGCGGAGTCGTCAGGGGCCCGGTATTGCAGTACGTGCTGCCCGTCACGACCGTCGCGTTGTCGACGCGCTGCGAGACGGAGCCGTTGCTCGTCAGGAATCCCGTGCTGCCCGAGTAGGTCGCGAGGATCGCGTGGGTGCCCTCGGCGAGGGCGTTCGTCGTGACCTGGGCGAGGCCCGCCGCGTTGACGGCCGCGGTTCCGAGCGGGGCGCCGTCCGCGGTGAACGCGACGGTCCCGGCGGTCACGGGGCTTCCCGCGGCACTGACCGTCGCCGTGAAGGTCACTGCAGCGCCTGTCGCGGACGGCGAGCCGGATGTCGCCACCGCGGTGGTCGTCGCGACCGCCGACACCTCGGTCGTGACAACGAGGCTCCAGCCGCCGGCCATCGAGCCCAGGTCTCCTTTGGCGTCGTCCACGATGAACAGCTGCCACGTGCCGTTGGGATCGATCCCCGTGAATGCGCCGGAAAGGGTCGTCTGCGCGGATGGCGCGGGAGCGGGCGCAGGGAAGGGGTCGCCGGCGCCGTTGTTGGTGGGGCGGTAGGTGCCGGTGGGGACGTTGCCGGTCGGCACCGGTCCGGCTGCCGCGTCGTCGAAGGTGAGCGTGGCATTGTTCGCGAAGGCCAGCGTCGTCGTCGGGTCGCCGATGTCCGACAGCACGACCAGACTCTGACCGGAGGGAGAGACGACCATCGCGTCGACATCGTTGAGCACGCCGTGCGTGAGGCCGTGGAACACGACCTGCACCGCGGAAACGGCGCCCGCCAAGCCCGACACGGTGATGGTCGAGGGGTACGGACTCGCGGGACCGGTCTGTTCGGCGGAACCGGCGGCGGGGATCGCGATGGATGCCGAGTTGCTGAAGGTCGTCGGCCCGTCGGCCTGTGCGATGGACGGCGCGATGAGCGCACCGCCGAGGACGGCGAGGATCACGGCGATGGATGCCGCGACGCCGCGGCGCCGGAATCGCGAGCGTGCGACCGCCGCGCGCGGGGTGTCGGATCCGGCCATCGTCTGCTACTCCCTCACCGCGATCCGCTTCGCCGGACCACCATCCGGCGGGGCATGGCGGACATGGCCCTATGAGGGCACACTATGACTGCCGCGGGCCCCCTGTACAGACCTCGGCCCCGTCGCAGACCGGCGGGACTCGTCTCGACCTCAGGAGGACTCATGGACCCTTACATCGGCGAGGTCCGCTGCTTCGGCTTCAATTTCGCCCCGCAGGGATGGGCGCTGTGCAACGGGCAGCTGCTGACGATCTCGCAGAACACCGCTCTGTTCTCGCTGCTCGGCACGATGTACGGCGGCGACGGGCGCGTGACGTTCGGTCTCCCCGACCTTCGCGGGCGCGTCCCTCTCGCGTTCGGGCAGGGGCCCGGGCTGGGCGCCTACACGCAGGGCGAGGTCGGCGGAACCGAGGCGGTCACGCTCACAGCGGCCACCATCCCGCCGCACGGTCATACCGTCGCCGCCGCGTCCACCGCGACGACCAAGAACCCCGCAGGCGCCGTGCCGGCGCTGACGGCGGGCGGATCCTCGTACGGCACCACGGCTGATCTGGCCATGAGCCCCACGATGATCGGAGGCGGAGGGTCCGGGCAGCCGCACGCCAACATGCAGCCCTATGTCGTGCTGAACTGGTGCATCGCGCTGGTGGGCATCTTCCCGCCGCGGAGCTGAGGTCCGGGCGGATCACCGGCCGATGGCCTCGGCGAGCGCCGCGTCCCGGCGCAGGTCTGCGAGGTCGGCCGTCGGGGCACCCCGCTCGAGGGCTTCGATGGCGCGACGCAGGGCGAGTCGCTGAGGAGACTCGAAGCGCGTCGGGAGCGTGCGGCGGGACGCGGCATCCGTCATCGTCACCTGGATGCCGCGATCGCCGCCCTCCAGCTCGATCAGAGTGCCGCCCAGGGCCGTAAGGCGAATGCGGCCCCACTGCGGCGCACCGGCCTGTGTGCCGAAGACGACGGAGACCGGGACGCCCCCCGCCGCCTCGAGGAGCGCGAGCCGGTGCCCGCGCGACGGCGAACCGGATCGATGCACGAGCGACCCACGGCCGAGCGTGCGCGCCCATCCCAGTGCGTCGGCAAGGGCCGAGGACAGCGTCGCGCCGGGCGAATGACACTCGACGACGAGCGCCGAAGGCGCCGGCACCTCCGTCAGGGCATTCTCGAGGTCATCGACGACGTCGGACGGCAGCAGGGCGCGCTCGAAGACGAGGGGGGTATCACCGGCCCGCGTCGCAAGGGCATCGAGCTCGGTCACGGGGGCGGGCCCCGGCTGCGCGACGACGACCGCGGCGGCGCCGGCCGCGAGCGCTTCCGCTGCGCGCTTCCACCACTCTCCTGCGCCGCTCACGGCGACGACGGCTCCGGAGGGCTCCCGCGTCGCCGCAGCGCGAAGCGGAAGCTCGGCGATCGCCACCCGGTACGCCTCGAGATCGGTGCGGACTTCCGTCGTCATGCCGTCGCCTCCACGGCCTCGGCCGCCTCGTGCGCGAGGCGCAGCCCGTACCGCGCGTCGTCGAGCAGCTCTTCGTACTCCACCGGGATGCCGCTGCCCAAGAGCTCGGCCAGCGCGCGCCATTCCGCGATGTAACCGTCGTCGGCCTCGACGGGGTAGGTCGCGTCGCGCCCGTCTGCCAGCAGTGCCCGCACTCGAGCGCTTCCCGCGTGCACGAAGGCGGGCGGGAAGCTGACGTCGAGCCGATCGCTCGACGTCGTCACCGTCAGCCGCCACAGCGCATCCGCGCCGTCCGCCAGCATGACGGTCGTGAGCTGGATCGGGACGCCGCTCGCGACGAACCCGACGGCGTAGCCGATCGGCGCCAGGGCTCGCGCGAAAAGGACGCGCTCGAACGTCGGGGCGAGATCGCGCACGAGCGGGAGGTCATGGATCGCGAGGCCCGTCAGGAGCTGACGGACGACGCCGGCGGCGACCTCGGGGCGCGACAGATCGGGCGCGGGCCGCGCTCCTCCCGGCGCCGCGAGCTCGGTCACGACGTCGTGGTAGCGCGTGTTGGGCGGCAGCGAGAGGGTCACCGAGATGGAGACGACGGGTCCGCCCGAGACCGTCAGATGGTGCTTGGCGCGCCCCCAAGCGGGGTCGAAGAAGTGATTCGTGCCGACGATGAGGGGGATGCCGGCACGGCGGCAGGCCTCGACGGCCTCCTCGGACTCCGCGACGGTGGCGCCGATCGGCTTCTCGCAGAAGACGGCCTTCTTGCCGGCGGCGACTGCGGCGCGGATCTGCGCGGCGTGCGCGGCGGGCGGACTGCAGATCGCGACGACCTCGACGGCGGGGTCTTCGAGCAGGGCCTCGATGCCGGTCGACGAACGGGCGCCCGTCCGCCCGGCGAGCGCGTCCGCGCGCCCGCTCCCCGCGTCGGCGACGTGCACGACGTGGAAGTCGTCGGCCAGGCGCGCGAGGGTCGGCAGATGCAGGGCCGCGACGCCGGGGCCCGCGCCGATGATGCCGACTCCGTAGACCATCGCCTCTCCTTCCACTTCTGCATGAAGCGTACCTAAGTTATGGATGCTTTGACTATAGGTGTGTCTTTTTGGGCCGCGTATGCACGCGGTTATGCAAGAATCGACCATGGCCAGGGAGTCCACGCTGCGCTTCGGCGCTCAGACCGACGAGATGACGAGCCTGCTGCGCATCGTCAACATGGTGCGCACCGGCGACGCCGCGACACGTCCCGAGATCGGGCGCGTGACGGGTCTCGGTCGAGGCGTCGTGACGCAGCGCGTCGATCACGCGATCGAGATGGGCTACCTCGCCGACGGCGAGTTCGGACCCTCCTCCGGCGGTCGTGCCCCCCGCACGCTGCGCTTCCGCGGCGACGCCGCCCGCATCGTCGTGTGCGCGCTCGGCGCCCTGCACATCCACGTCGGCGTGGCGATGCTCGACGGCGACGTCATCGATCAGTCCCACTCCGCCTGGGACATCGCCCGCGGCCCCGCCGAGACGCTCGACAAGGCCCTCAGCATGATCGACGAGCTGCTCGAGCGGACCCCCGACGTGCCCGTGTGGGGCATCGCGGTCGGCGTCCCGGGGCCCGTCGACTTCGAGAGCGGGCGCCCCGTTGCGCCGCCCATCATGCCGGGGTGGAACGGATTCGACGTCCGCCGCCGCTTCGAGCAGAGGTACGACGCCCCCGTGTGGGTCGACAACGACGTGAACCTGCTCACCTTCGGCGAACGCGCGCGTCGCGGCGACGACCGACTCGACCTCATCTACTGCAAGATCGGCTCGGGTATCGGCGCGGGCCTGCTCTCGCACGGACGCGTCCATCGGGGCGTCAACGGCGCCGCCGGCGACATCGGCCACGTGCGCGTGCGCGAGTCCGAGGCGCTGTGCCGCTGCGGCAAGGTCGGATGCCTCGAGGCCGTCGCGGGCGGCTGGGCGCTCATCCGCGATGCCGAAGCCGAGATCGCTGCGGGCGCGACGGGAACCCTCGCGACCGCCGTCGCCGAGGGCCACGAGCTCTCGCCCGAGCGCATCTCGCTCGCGGCCGAGAACGGCGATGCGCTCGCGATCCGGCTCATCCAGCGCTCGGCGCGCGTCGTCGGCGAGTCGATCGCGGCGCTCGTCAACATGTTCAATCCGTCGATCATCGTGATCGGCGGGGCCGTGGCAGGCGCGGGCGAGCTGCTCCTGGCCGAAGTCCGGCAGCGCGTCTACGAGCTCTCGCTTCCGCTCGCGACGCGCGACCTCACGATCGCGCAGTCCGTCAACGACGTGCGCGAGCCCCTGCGCGGCGGCATCGAGATGGTGCGCGAGCAGCTGTTCGAGGTGACCTTCCCCCGCTGGTTCGGCCTCGGCCGCCCCATGATCGAGGCGATCCGCGGGCCACTCGACGCGGACGCCTGACGCTCCTCACTCGCCGCGGCTCGATCCGGGCTGAAGCACTTCTTACGAAAACAGACTAAAGCGTGTACCTTTCTGTCTGAAGCCGGTGCGCGCCGGTGACACGAAGAAGTGAGGCGCACGTGACCCTTCCCATCCTCGGCGACGACGCCCTCGCCGCGAGCCCGTCGGGCTTCGTGCTGCTCGTGAACCTCCCCTGGATCCGGTCGCTGCCGCTCGCGAGCGTCAGCGATCTGACCGTCACGATCGACGGCGAACCCGTCGAGACGCGGGTCGTGCTGGGCGAACGCCGCCTCGACCCGGCCGCACTCGCCTCGGAGTCCGGCTGGTGGTTCATCCAAGACCGGCTCGCCCTCGAGGTCGGAAGCGTCCTGCAGTCGGGTCGCCATGACGTCTCGGTCTCGTTCAGCCTCGCGATCCCCTACCTCCAGGCCGGACCCGACGGCCCGCTCACGCTCCCCTTCGCGGCGGCGCGGCCGCTCGAGGTCCTTCCCCTCGTCGACGGCGGGACGCGGCATCCCGTCGCCTCGCAGACGTCCGCACGGCCTGCGGCCGCGCGCGACGGCTCCGCGCCCGATGCCGGACCCTGGACCGTCGCCGCGAGCGCCTTCAACTGGACGCCCGAGGTGATCCGCGCGGAGCGCTCCGCGACCGACATCGCCGTCGGCATCGTCGCGGACGGCGTGGCCTCGGTCATCGAGATCGAGCCGGGCCAGCTCTGGCGATCGTTCCCCGTCCCCGCCGACCACGAGGTCGAAGAGCTGCGCGCCGCGCTCGACGAACTCGGCGGCTCGGTCAGCATCGTCGGCGCGAGCCTCGACGACTGGTCGGGGCCGGGGCTGCATCGCTCCGACGACGAGCGATTCGCGTTCCTCGTGCCGCAGCTGCGCGCCGCCCACCGCGTGGGGGCGCACGCCGTCCGCCTTCCGATCGGCCAGGCCGGCGAGCCGCTCCTGCGCCGCCTGCTGCCGACGCTGCACGAGCTCGACCTCGCGCTCTACGAAGAGATCCAGGGTCAGCAGACGCCGAACGCGCCGGGTGCCGCGAGCGCGATCGACACGATCGCGGGCATCGACGACCCGCACGTGCGCCTGCTCGTCGACATCAGCATGCTCATGCCGTCGCTGCCGCCGAGCTACCTCGACCAACTGCGGGCGGGCGGCGTCGATGCGGCGCTGCTCGACCGGCTCGGCGCGGACTGGCGCGACCCCGCGACGGCGGATGCCGTGGTCGCGTACCTGCGCTCGGGCGCCGTGCCGCCCGCCGTGCACACGTCGTTCATGAACCTGCTCATCCGGTTCGGGCGGTCGGATGCCTCGGTCCTGCGCGGCATCCTGCCCCTCGTCGGCGCGTTCCATCTCAAGTTCTGGGACCTCGACGACACCGACGGTCGCGTCTCGCAGCCGATCCGCGACCTCGGCGCCGAGCTGGACCGCTCGGGCTTCGCCGGCACGCTCACGAGCGAGTGGGGCGGCCACGAGTGGCTCGATGACGACCCCGCCGCGATGACGAGGGCGCACCTCGCCCTCGCGCACCGGGCGCTGAGAGCCGCGGCCGCGGTCAGATAGCGCGACGCGGGGCGGGCGCCACGAGACGCCCGCCGCGCGCGCCTACTTCGTCGAGAACGCGGCGTCGAATGCGGCCGCGGGCGGCGTGATCGCGTTGAGGCTGCGCACGAACGCGAGGGCCTCGGGTGCGCCGATGAGGCGGTCCATTCCGGCGTCCTCCCACTCGACGCTCGTGGGACCGTCGTAGCCGATCGCGTTGAGCGCGCGGAAGAGCGGCTCCCACCGCACGGCGCCGTGCCCCGTCGAGACGAACGTCCACCCGCGACGCGGGTTCGCCCACGCGAGGTGCGAGCCCAGCACGCCGTTGCGGCCGTCGAGGTTGGTGATCGACTCCTTCACGTGCACGTGGAAGATGTGGTCCGCGAAGTCGAGCACGAACGCGACGTAGTCCAGCTGCTGCCACACGAAGTGCGAGGGGTCGAAGTTGAACCCGAAGCACTTCCGGTGGCCGATCGCCTCGAGCGTCGCCTTGGCCGTCCAGTAGTCGTAGGCGATCTCGGACGGGTGCACCTCCAGACCGAAGCGCACACCGACCTCTTCGAAGACGTCGAGGATCGGGTTCCAGCGATCGGCGAAGTCCTGGTACCCCGCGGCGATCCATTCGTCCGACGCGGGCGGGAACATCGCGACGGCCTTCCAGATCGACGACCCCGTGAAGCCGTTGACCGTCTTGACGCCGAGCTTCGCGGCAATGCGCGCCGTGCTCTTCATGTCCTCCGCGGCGCGCCGGCGCACGCCTTCGGGGTCTCCGTCGCCCCACACGCGATCCGACAGGATGTCGCGGTGGCGCGCGTCGATCGGGTCGTCGCACACGGCCTGCCCCGTCAGATGGTTCGAGATCGCGTAGACCTTCAGGCCGTTGCGCTCGAGGATGTCGAGCCGCGACTGCACGTACTCCGCGTCATCCCACCGCGACACGTCGAGGTGATCGCCCCAGCAGGCGATCTCGAGGCCGTCGTAGCCCCACTCGCCCGCGAGCCGGGCGACCTCTTCGAACGGCAGATCGGCCCACTGCCCCGTGAACAGGGTGATCGGACGTGCCATGGGGTGTCTCCTATCGGGTGGCGGGCGCGTCGACGCGCACCCAGATCGAGTCGTTCGCCGAGCTCTGCTCGACGGCGGCGAGGACGCGCTGCACGCTGAGCCCCTCCGCGAAGGTCGGATGGGGGTCGGTTCCCGCGGCGATGCCCTCGACGAGGTCCTTGGCCTGGTGCACGAACCCGTGCTCGTAGCCGAGCATGTGCCCGGCCGGCCACCACGCCGAGAGGTAGGGGTGCGACGCTTCGGTCACCAAGATCTTGGTGAATCCCTGACGATCGTCCGGGGCCGTGCGGTCGTAGAACTGCAGCGCGTTGAGGTCTTCGAGGTCGAAGTACAGCGCGCCCTTGTCGCCGGAGACCTCGACCGTGAGGCCGTTCTTGCGGCCCGTCGCGAACCGAGTGGCCTCGAACGACGCGAGAGCGCCGCCCTCGAGCCGTCCCGTGAAGATGGCGACGTCGTCGACGGTGACCTCGCCGAAGCCCTCGGCGGCCGTGCCGCTGAGGCCCGAGCCCGACCCCAGGAGCGGGCGCTGCGTGACGATCGTGTCCATCGTCCCCGACACCGAGGCGACGGCCTGACCCGTGACGAACTGCACCATGTCGATGATGTGGGCGCCGATGTCGCCGAGCGCGCCGGATCCCGCGTGCTCCTTCTGGAGCCGCCACGCGAGGGGCATCTGAGGATCGACGAGCCAATCCTGCCGATAGGCCGCGCGCACCTGCTGCACGTTCCCGACGACTCCCTGCGCGATGAGATCGCGCAGGAAGGTCACGGCCGGGACGCGGCGATAGGTGAACCCGACGACGGCGCGCTGCCCGCGCTCGCCCGCTCGCTGCGCCGCGGCGAGCATGCGCTCGGCCTCTTCGACGGTGTTCGCGAGCGGCTTCTCGCACAGGACGTGCTTACCCGCCTCGAGCGCCGCGATCGCGATCTCGGCGTGCGAGTCCCCCGGCGTGACGATGTCGACGATGTCGATGTCGTCCCGCGCGATCACCTCACGCCAGTCGGTCGCCGACTCGGACCAGCCCCAGTGGGCGGCGGCCTCGGCGACGGCATCCTGATTCCGTCCGACGATCACCGCCATCTCGACATCGAGCGGGAGGTCGTACACCCTGGGCGCCTGGCGCCACCCCACGGAGTGCGCAGCGCCCATGAAGCCGTAGCCGATCATGGCGACGCGTAGCGAATCGGTCAACGTCGTGTCCTTCCTCGAAAGATCATGGCGCGGGGCGCCCGCCGTGTCGACGGGCGCCCCGCAGGTCGTCGGCTACTCGAACGACAGACCGATGTACTGGTCGACGTTCTCCTTCGTGACGACGGGTGCGTCCAGCACGATCCGGTTCGGGATGCTGGGGGTGATGAGGTCGCCCATCGTCTTGGCCTGCGCGATGAGGCGCGCGAGCGCGACGCCGTCGGCCGCCTGCGTCGACGGGTAGATGACCGTCGCCTTGAGCACGGTGTCGTCGGCCTCGATGGCCTCCATCGCGCTCTTGCTGCCGGCGCCGCCGACCATGAAGAACTCGTCGCGACCGGCGGAGTCGATCGCCGCGAGGACGCCGATGCCCTGGTCATCGTCGTGGTTCCAGAGGGCGTCGATCTTCGGGTTGGCAGCGAGCAGCTGGGATGCCGCGGCCTCGCCGCCGGCGACCGTGAAGTCGGCGGCCACGCGGGCCGAGACCTCCAGACCGCAGTCGTCGAGCGCGTCCGCGAAGCCCTCGGACCGGTCCTGCGTGAGGGGCAGCGAGTCGATGCCGGCGATCTCTGCGACGACGGCGTCGGGGTTGTCGCCCAGCTGCTCGCAGATGTAGGTGCCCGCCGAGACGCCCATGCCGTAGTTGTCACCGAGGATCGTCGTGCGCGCGGCGAACGGGCTCGAGAAGACGCGGTCGACGTTGATGACGGGGATGCCGGCCTCCATCGCCTTGATCGCCGCCTCGGTGAGCGCGGCGCCGTCGGTGGGAAGCAGCACGATCGCGTCTACGCCGTTGTTGACGAACGTCTCGACCGCCGCGATCTGTGCAATCGGGTCGTTCGTGCCCTCGGCGACCTGCAGTTCGACGTCGTCGAAGCTGTCGGCGGCCGCCTGGGCGCCCGAGTTGATGGCGCCGAGCCAGCCGTGGTCGGCGGCGGGGCCCGAGAAGCCGATGACGACTTTGTCGCCGGACGCTGCGTTCTCCTCCGTCGTGGTGCCCTGGTCGACGACGTTCTCCTCGTCGGCGCCCGTGCCGGTGCAGCCGGCGAGAATTCCGATGGCAGCGACGACTGCGGTGCCGGTGAGCACGAGCCGCGTGCGCGCGTTCAGGTGTGAGCGCATTTGTTTCCTCCTTGAATGGATGCAGCTGCGACAGGTGGCTGCCGGGAGGGGTTTGGGTCCGCACTCGAGCGATGTCCACGCTGACGGGACTCACGGTAACAGAACCGACCGTCGGACCGGCACCTTTTGTGTCCTACTCGTTATAAGTGGCCCGCGAAGCCTCTCTGCCCTGTTTTCTTCGGGCAGATCGACTCGTCGAGCACGGGAAGCGGCCTGAGAATCGGCGTCGCGGGCTCTGGGCGAGCATCCGGGCGCCATGTTATGTTCGTGCCGTGATCAAAGGTGACCATGGATCGGCATTACTGACGGCCGAAGGGCTGACGAAGTCGTTCGCCGGGGTCCGGGCTCTGCGAGGCGTCGATCTCGAGATCCTCGCCGGCGAAGTGCACTGCGTCCTCGGCCAGAACGGTGCGGGCAAGTCGACCCTCATCAAGACCCTCGCGGGCGTGCACCGTCCGGACGAAGGCGCGATCTTCTGGCTCGGCGAGCGGATTGACATCCCGAATCCCGAAGCCGCGATCGAGATCGGCATCGCGACGATGTACCAGGAGCTCGACGTCGTCGACGGCCTGACCATCGCCGAGAACATCTTCCTCGGACACGAGATCGCCCGGGGCGGCTTCACGAAGCGCTCCGAGGCCGCGAAGCAGACGCGCGAGCTGCTGCGCCGGCTCGGCCACTCCAACCTCTCACCCAACACGGAAGTCGGCACGCTCAGCGCCGCCAACAAGCAGATCGTGAGCATGGCGCGCGCCCTGTCGCACGACATCAAGCTCATCATCATGGACGAGCCGTCGGCCGTGCTCGACTCCGAAGAGGTCAAGAACCTCTTCCACGTCGTGCACGAGCTGACCTCCGAGGGCATCGCGGTCGTCTACATCACGCATCGCCTGGAGGAGATCCGTCAGATCGGCGACCGCATCACGGTCCTCAAGGACGGTCGCACGACCGCGACGGGGCTCCCCGTCGCGGAGACCACCACGAGCGACCTCATCAAGCTCATGACGGGACGCGACGTCGAGAACGTCTTCCCGCCCGCCGCACCCATCGCCGACGATGCAGCCGTCGTGCTCGAGGTCGAGGACCTCGCCCTCGCCGGCGTCTTCGCGGACGTTTCCTTCTCGGTGCGCGCTGGAGAGGTCGTCGGACTCGCCGGCCTCGTCGGCTCCGGGCGCTCCGAGATCCTCGAGACCATCTACGGCGCACGGCGGTCCACGGCGGGCGCCGTCCGCATCGGCGGCAAGACGCTGCGACGCGGTTCGGTCGTCGCCGCCGTACGCGAGGGCATCGGCCTGTCGCCGGAGGAACGCAAGAGCCAGGGCCTCGTGCTCGACGAGCCGATCTTCGTCAACGTGACCCTGTCGTCGATGTCACGGTTCGCCCGCGCCGGCTTCCTCAATGACCGCGCCGCGCGGGCGACCGCGCGCGAGCAGATCCAGGCGCTCGAGCTGCGCCCCGCCGACCCCGACCGCCCGGCGGGCACCCTCTCCGGCGGCAACCAGCAGAAGATCCTCCTGGCCCGCTGGCTCGTCCACGGCACTCGGGTCCTCTTGCTCGATGAGCCCACTCGCGGCGTCGATGTCGGCGCACGCGCCGAGATCTATGCGCTCATCAGAGCGCTGGCCGCCGCCGGCAACGCGCTCGTCGTGGTCTCGAGCGAGATCGAGGAGGTCCTCGGCCTCGCCGACAACGTCCTCGTGGTCGCCGACGGACGCGTCGTCGAAACCCTCCCCGCCTCCCAGATCGACGAGCACGGCGTGCTCGACCTCGTGATGAAAGGAACCGCCGCGTGAGCGAGCAGTCCACCCCCGGGGCCGAAGCCGCCCCCGCGAACGGCGCGCCGCCGACCTCCTCGACCTCCACGACCGAGCAGGAGAGCCGGTGGCGGCGCCTCCTGTCCGGCTCCGTCGGCCGCAATCTCGGCCTCGTGGCAGCGCTTCTGGTGCTCGTGATCGCGGGTGCCGTCACGGCACCCGACACATTCCTGACCACGAGCAACATCCTCACGATCCTGCGCGCCGCATCGATCCTCGGCGTCGTGTCGATCGGCATGACGCTCGTGATCACGGCCGGCGGCATCGACCTCTCAGTCGGCTCCCTCATCGGCCTCGCATCCGTCGTCGCGACACTCGCCGCGATCCAGGATCTCGCCGACCAGCTGCACTGGATCGTGATGATCGTCCTCGCCCTCGCCGTCGGCGTCGGCGCGGGGCTCATCAACGGCATCGTGATCGCCTACGGCAAGGTCGTCGCCTTCATGGCGACCCTCGCGATGCTCGTCGCCGCCCGCGGACTCGCCGAGATCCTCGCCGAGCGCCGCACCCTCCAGGTCGGCAACCGCGACTTCATCAACTTCATGAACCTCGACATCATCGGCGTGGACATGCTGATCTGGATCTTCGGGATCGTCGCCGTCCTCGGCTGGGTGGTGCTCAACCGCACGACGTTCGGCCGTCGCACGGTCGCGATCGGCGGCAACCGCGAAGCCGCGCGGCTGGCGGGCATCAACGTCAAGCGCCACACCATGTGGCTCTACGCGATTTCGGGGCTCACCGCGGGCATCGCCGCGGTCATGTATCTCGGCCGCACCACCGCCGGCACCTCGACGCACGGCACGTTGCTCGAGCTCGATGCGATCGCCGCGGTGGTCGTGGGCGGGACGCTTCTCGCCGGAGGGCGCGGCACCGTCACGGGAACGGTGTTCGGCGTGCTGATCTTCACGACCCTGACCAACGTGTTCGTGCAGAACAACCTGAACTCCTCTGTGCAGGCGGTCGTCAAGGGCGTCATCATCGTCGTCGCCGTGCTGCTGCAGCAGCGCTTCGCCAAGCCCAGCGGGCGAGCGACATGACGGCCGGCCGCGCGGGCAGGGCGCGGCATCCCCTCTTCTCGTCGGAAGTCCGCGGAATTCGAGCCGCGCGCAGGCAGTGATTGACTGAACCGTGGTGACTCTCTCGTCGGAATCGTCCCCCGCCGGCAGCGGAGCGATCGAGCTCTTCCAGCTGCTGCGCGACGGCACTCCGCGCACGCGCGCGCAACTCGCCAAGTCCACGGGACTCGCGCGCTCCACGATCGCCGCGCGCGTCGAGGAGCTCATGCGGATGGGCCTCATCATGCCGGTGGCGGATGCCGCATCCACCGGTGGGCGCCCGCCGTCGCAGTTCGCGCTCAACCCGAGCGCCCGGGTCGTGCTCGCCGTCGACATCGGCGCATCGCACACGACGGTCGCCGTCATGGACCTCACGGGGGCGATCCTTGAGAAGCGCACCGAGGCGCTGCCCGTCGCCGACGGGCCTGTCGCGGTGCTCACGCGGATGGTCGAGACCGCCGGCGCGCTCGTGGCGGAGTCGGGACGCGACATCCGCTCCCTCGTCGCGATCGGGATCGGCGTTCCCGGCCCCGTCGAGCACTCGACCGGTCAGCCCGTGAACCCGCCGATCATGCCCGGATGGGACCGATTCGACGTGCCGGGGTGGGTGCAGCAGCACCTCGAGGTGCCGGTGCTCGTCGACAACGACGTCAACATCATGGCCCTCGGTGAGCGCGCCACCGCATGGCCCACGACGCAGCACCTCATGTTCGTCAAGGTGGCGACGGGCATCGGCGCCGGCGTCATCTCGGGCGGGGAGCTGCAGCGCGGCGCGCAGGGCGTCGCGGGCGACATCGGGCACGTGCAGGTCGCGCGCGGCTCGGACGTGCCGTGCCACTGCGGCAATCGGGGATGTCTCGAGGCCGTCGCCTCGGGTCCCGCGATCGCGCGTGCTCTGCGCGCGCAGGGCGTGCCCGCCGAGAACGGCGACGACGTCATCGCGCTCGTGAAGGGCGGCAGCATCGATGCGATCCAGGCGGTGCGGCAGGCGGGCCGCGACATCGGCGAAGTGCTCACCGCCTGCGTGAGCCTCATGAATCCGTCGGTCATCGCGCTCGGCGGCTCGATGGCGCGCGTCGGCGAGCACCTCATCGCGGGGGTTCGCGAGGTCGTCTACACGCGGTCGATGCCACTCGCGACCGAGCACCTCGCGATCGTGCAGTCCGCCGCGGCCGAGAACGCGGCCGTCGTCGGAGCCGGGATGCTGGCGGTCGAGCATGTGCTCTCGCCCGAGGCGTTCCACTCCCTCGCCGGCTGATCCTGTCTGATCGACGTCGTTCGTTCGACGCCTCTAGCCGAGCCGGTGGAGACCCGCGAGGGTCGGGGTGAATCCCGCCGCCGTGTAGAAGCCGTCGAGGTGCGGCTCGTAGTCGACGTGAAGCCATTCGCAGCCGGCCTCTCGCGCGAGCGCGGTGAGGCGTCGCAGCAGCTCGGAACCGATGCCGCGGCCCTGGAGGTCGGGCAGGACCGCGGTGTCGAGGACGAACGCGTGACTGCCCCCGTCCCAGCACGCGTGGACGAAGCCGCACAGCCGGTCGCCGTCGTAGGCGCAGACCCATCCGACGCTGTGCGCACGGAGCCGCGCGGACCACGGAGCGACATCGCCCGACAGGATCCCGCCGAAGGCGAGGTCGTGCAGCCGGCTCAGCGCGACGTCATCGACGGGCCCGCGCTCTACGTAGGTGATGCTCATCGCCCCACGGTACGGGGAACGGCGCGGGATGGCGGCTCAGCGGGGCTCGAGCCCCGCGGCGCGGTAGATGTCGTCGACGACGCGCATCGTGCCGACGCCACGCGCTGCATCGAGGATGCTGGGAGAGCCGTCGCCCAGCACGGCGACGAGGTGCTCCAGCTGACGCGCGTAGCTGTTCTCGCCCTCGACGGCCTTCTCTTCGACCAGCACGTCCTCGCCCGCGGTGACGCGCAGCGTCGCTCCCCACTGCGGGACGATCACGCTCGTGGCGTGCAGCGTCGCCGCGGAGCCGACGACGTGCAGCGACATGGCGCCCTTGTCGTCGCCGATGAACGACGCGCGCACCACTGCGAACGCACCCGACGCGAGCCGCAGCACCGCGTCGGTCTGCAGGTCGATGCGGGGATCCTCGTCGTAGAGCACCGCCGTCGCGGACTCCACGACCGGCTCGCCCCAGGCGGCGCGGATGAGGTCGACGGCATAGCAGCCGACGTCCATGACGGCGCCGCCGGCGAGGTCTCCGTCCAGCCTGATGTTGCCGGGCTTCACGACGAAGTGGGGGATGCTGAAATCGACGTCCACCCGCTCGATCTCCCCGAGCGCGCCCGACGAGATGACCTCGAGCAGACGCTGCGTGAAGCCGTGCAGCCGGTAGTGGAAGCCGACGAACGCGCGCCGGTCCGCCTCGGCGGCGGCAGCGGCGATCGCGGCGGCGGTCGTGCCGTTCGCCGACAGAGGCTTCTCGCAGAGGACGTGCTTCCCGGCCTGCAGGGCACGCACACCCCACTCGGCGTGCGTGATCGGCGGCAGCGCGAGATACACGAGGTCGATGTCGGGGTCCGACAGGATCGCGTCGTAGTCGCCGTGCTTCGGCAGGTCGAGCCGCTCGGCGAACGCCCGGGCGCGTTCCGGGTCCCGTGCGCCGATCGCGTCGACGCGCACACCCTCGACCTCGCGTGACGGCTCCACCATCGCTCGCTCCGCGATGCCGCCGGCACCCAGGATGCCGATCCTCAGCTCCGTCGTCACCGTTCAGCCCTCGTGGTTGTAGTAAGGCCAGGGCAGGAAGCGCCGATCGCCACGACGGTCCGGACCTTCCAGCGCGACCTCGCCCGTGGCTGCCCACTCGACACCGCGCGGGAACATGCGGATGAAGTCGATGCGCCGGAACGTGTCGATGTCGTGGCCGATCGTGATCGTGAACGAGCGGCCCCTGCCGTAGTCGTTGATCCACGCGATCGGCTGGTCGGTGTCGATGCCGGGCAGCGCCGTGATGCCCTCGGGCGGGATCGCCACGGGGTAGTGCGACATCGGCCAGACCGGCGCCTTCTCGTACGCCGCGAGGTCGTCGAACGTCGTGAGCAGCACCTGCGCGCCGTCCAGGATCTCGACCCCGACGAGGATGTCGTCCCCGGTCACGGTCCAGCGCGGGCTGATTCCTTCGGTGATGGGATGCCGCGGCTCGACCGTGTCGAGCTGCGCCTCGCCCCACGGGCGCGGCCGCAGCCCTCCCGCGACCGTGAGGCGCGAGCCGCGCATGACGTTGAACTCGTCGGGGTAGCCCCAGTCGTCCTCCTGCGCGGCCGAGCCGTGGAACCAGACGATGCCCTTGCCGTCATCGTGGACGAACTTCAGCAGCGCGGCATCCGTCTCGGCTCCGAACCCGACGGCCTTTTCGTGGTAGCCGTCGCGGCCCTCGAAGACGACGATGACGACGTCGTACTTGTCGATGATCGCAGGCCCGAGTCCGCGCGGGTCCTCGACGACCCGCACCTTGAAGCGCCCGGTGTCCTCCAGGAGCGTCGTGATCCACTGGTTGTGCAGCCGGAAGCTGCGGAATTCATTGTCATGCTCCCGGGTCATGTGGCCCGAAAGGATGAGGACGTTCAGCACACCGGTCATGTCAGACCCGCACTCCCTGGCGCTCGACGATCGGCCGGAGCACCTTCTGCACGTACCAGCCGCTGACCATCGCGCTCTCGGCGGGGCGGGGACTCTGATCCGACTCGACCACGATCCAGCCGGTGTAGTCGGAGTCGGCGACCGCCTGCGCGAAGGCTTCGAAGTCGATCAGGCCGCCCTCATCGGTCGGCTCGAAGAACCAGCGCTCGATGCGTCGCTCACCGCCTTCGGTGCGCACGAAGTGCTCCGCGTGCGGGGTGAGCGCCTCGTCGCCGACGACGTCGCGGGCGTTCTTGAGCTGGATGTGGGCGACCCGATCGGCGTGCCGACGGAAGAACTCCACGGGGTCGATGCCGGCGACGGCGAGCTCGGCCGTGTCGAGTGCGAGGCCGACGAATCCGGGATCGGTGGCGGCGAGAAGCCGGTCGATGCCGTCGCCGAGGCGCAGCGCCGACAGGAAATCGACGTGGAGAGCCAGACGCACATCGTGCTCCCCGATTCGACGCCCGACCTCGTTCCAGAGTCGTGCCAGCGTGCCGATCTGGTCGTCACTGAGCGCGCCCGTCTGCCACGCCGACCCCACCGGGCGCACGACGAGCGTGTTGCCGCCGAGCCGGTGCACCGCATCCGCGAACCACACCGAGGTGGCCACGATGGGCGCGAGCGCGTCCGGATCCAGCGGGTCGGGCCCGCGGCCCATCTCGACGTCGAACCCGACGAACGGGTCGTAGACGTAGCTGCTGACGGCGTCCAGCGCGCACTCCGCGAGGAACGCGCGCAGGCCGTCGAGCGAGCCGTACAGCTTCGCGATCTCATCCGGGCTGCCGAACGGCTCCCACGGGCCGAAGCTCACCGCGGTGAACTCGACACCGCTGAACCCGCTGATCGAGATCGTCTTGAAGGCACGCTCGTGGTCGCGCTTGCGGACGAACGCGTCGATGTTGGTATCCCACTGGTTCAGGGCGTACGCCCACCGGATGCCGGTCATTTCGCGCCCTCCCCGTGGATGCCGTCGAGCACGTTCTTCGCGTACCACCGCGCGATGGCCGTGCTCTCGGAGTAGTCGCCGCCCAGCTTGTCGGCCTTGTCGTGCTCGACGCTGATCCAGCCCGTGTAGCCGTGATCGCGTACCGAGCGCATCATCGACTCGAAGTCGACGAGGCCCTCGGCCGTCCCCATCTCGTAGAACCACTTCTCGGTCGTCACGGCCGAGAGCTCGGCATCCGGCCACAGTCGGTAGTCGTCGTTGACGTCCTTCGTGCGCGTGTCCTTGAAGTGGAAGCCCGTCACGCGCTCATGGTGCGCCTCGTAGACATCGACCGGGTCGACATCCGCGATGCAGTGCTGCGCGGTGTCGACGAAGAACTTCACGTACCGCGGGTCGGCGTACTCGTAGAACGTGTCGATCTGCGCGCGGGTGCGGATGCCGCCGTAGAACTCGTGATGGCAGGTGAGGTTGACCCCATAGTGCTGCGTGATCTCGCCCACTTCCGCCCAGACATCGGCCGCATGCTTGAGACCGTCGTCCGAGACGCCGACCTCGTCGAAGTACCGGGATCCCGGCATGACGATGATGTTGTCGAGCTGGATGCCGGACCAGCGGTCCATCGTGAGCTTGAAGTCGTCGAGGATCGTCGGGTGGGTCGCCGGCACCTCCGGCGCGTAGCGGTCGGGGGTGTAGTACACGCCGTGGAACGTGTTGACGATCCGCTCGAGACCCTGCTCCTGCACGAACTCCTGGTAGTTCGCCACCGAGCCGTACTGCTCGAGGATCTGCCAGAAGCGGAAGTCGAACGTGTCGATGGCATCGAATCCGACGGCCGCGACCTGGCGCAGGAAGCGCGTCATCGCGAGCCGGGACTGCCATTGGTCGATGGGACCGGCGGGACCCTGGCTGCGCCAATGGTCCATATAGCTCCACTTGATCTGGCGGGGCTCGGCGCTGGGCGTCGTCATCGCGGTGTCTGCTTCCTGTGGAGCGGGTCTGCCGTGCGCGCGGCGAACGGTCTACTTGGTGCTGAACGCCGCGTCGAAGGCGGCGGCCGGCGGGGTGATGTCGGCGAGCCTCCGCACGAACGCGAGCGCCTCGGGTGCGCCCACGAGGCGGTCCATCCCCGCGTCCTCCCACTCGACGCTCGTCGGACCCTCGTAGCCGATCGCGTTGAGGGCACGGAAGAGCGGCTCCCACCGGACAGCCCCATGGCCGGTCGAGACGAACGTCCATCCACGGCGCGGGTCGGCCCACGGCCGGTGCGACCCGAGCACGCCGTTGCGGCCGTCCAGGTTCGTGGTGGATTCCTTCACGTGGACGTGGAAGATGCGCTCGGCGAAATCCAGCACGAACGCGATGTAGTCCAGCTGCTGCCAGACGAAGTGCGACGGGTCGAAGTTGAACCCGAAGCTCTTGCGGTGTCCGATCGCGTCGAGCGTGTCTTTCGCGGTCCAGTAGTCGTAGGCGATCTCGGAGGGGTGCACCTCGAGCGCGAACCGCACGCCGACCTCTTCGAACACGTCGAGGATCGGATTGAAGCGGTCGGCGAAGTCCTGATAGCCGCGCGCGATGAACTCCTCGGAGGCCGGCGGGAACATCGCGACGGCCTTCCAGATCGACGAGCCCGAGAAGCCGTTGACGGTCTTCACCCCGAGCTTCGCGGCGATGCGGGCCGTGTTCTTGAGGTCTTCCGCCGCACGCTGGCGCACGCCTTCGGGATCGCCGTCGCCCCACACGCGATCGGACAGGATGTCGCGGTGGCGGTCATCGATCGGGTCGTCGCAGACGGCCTGGCCGGTGAGGTGGTTCGAGATCGCGTGCACAGCCAATCCGTTGCGTTCGAGGATGTCGAGCCGGCTCTGCACGTACTCGGCGTCATCCCACCGCGAGACGTCGAGGTGGTCGCCCCAGCAGGCGATCTCGAGGCCGTCGTAGCCCCACTCGCCCGCGAGTCGCGCCACCTCTTCGAACGGCAGATCGGCCCACTGGCCGGTGAACAGGGTGACAGGACGTGCCATGGCTGTTTCCTTCGGGAGATTTCTTCAGACGGATGCCGGGACGCCCGCGGCGGTGCGGATCCAGGCGGAATCGTTCTCGCTCGACCGCTCCACGGCGTCGAGCACGCGCTGCACCGAGAGGCCTTCGGCGAAGGTCGGGTGCGGATCGGTGCCCTCGGCGATCGCGGTCACCAGGTCGACGACCTGGTGGCTGAAGCCGTGCTCGTAGCCGAGCATGTGACCGGCGGGCCACCATGCGCCGACATACGGGTGCTGCGCCTCGGTGACCAGGATCTTCGTGAAGCCCTGGCGGTCGCCGGGGGTGGTGCGGTCGTAGAACTGCAGGCTGTTGAGGTCTTCGAGGTCGAACGCGAGCGCGCCCTTGTCGCCGGAGACCTCGATCGTGAGGGCGTTCTTGCGCCCCGTCGCGAAGCGGGTGGCCTCGAACGAGACGAGAGCGCCGTCCGACAGCCGGCCGGTGAAGAGCGCGACGTCGTCGACAGTGACTTCGCCGAAGCCCTCGCCCGCCGTGCCCGCGAGGCCCGAACCGGAACCGAGGAGCGGCCGCTCCTTGACGATCGTGTCGGTCGTGCCGGAGACCGCGTCGACCGTCTGCCCGGTGACGAACTGCGTCATGTCGATGATGTGCGCGCCGATGTCGCCCAGCGCCCCCGACCCGGCGTGCTCCTTCTGCAGTCGCCACGCGAGCGGCATCGCGGGATCGACGAGCCAGTCCTGCCGGTACGCGGCGCGCACCTGCTGCACGGTGCCGACGACGCCCTCTGCGATGAGGTCGCGCAGGAATGTGACCGCGGGAACCCGACGGTAGGTGAACCCGACCATCGACCGCACCCCGCGCTCGGCGGCGCGGGACGCGGCATCCGTCATCGCCTCCGCCTCTTCGACGGTGTTCGCGAGCGGCTTCTCGACGAGCACGTGCTTGCCGGCGTCGAGCGCCGCGATCGCGATCTCGGCGTGCGAGTCGCCGGGGGTCACGATGTCGACGATGTCGATGTCGTCGCGCGCGATGACCTCGCGCCAGTCGGTCGCCGACTCCGCCCAGCCCCATTTCGCACCGGCGGCGGCCACGGCATCCGCGTTGCGACCGACGATCACCGCCATCTCGACGGCAGCCGGCAGGTCGAACATGCGCGGCGCCTGGCGCCACCCGACCGAGTGGGTGGCCCCCATGAAGCCGTACCCGATCATCGCGACCCGGAGGGGCCGCGTGGATCCGGCGGTCATGCCAGCACGACCTCGCGCTCGACCGGGACGCGGTTGGTCACGTAGCGACCGGGGCCGCCGTCGACGCCGGGCATGATCTGCATGTAGAGCAGGCGCATCGTCAGCACGACCTCGATCGTGAGCTTCTCGCCGGGCTCGGGCGAGCGGCCGAGGTCGATCACGACGTCGGGCCGGTCCGCGACGAACCACAGGGTGTCGGACTGCTCGGGCAGCTCCTCGACCCGGTAGCTGCGTCCTTCCAGCTCGAAGCGGAGTCGATCTGTGGGGATCGCTTCGCCGTTGACGGTCGCGGCGACGCCGTCGACCGCCGACAGCCAGAGGCTGCGGTACCAGGGGAGCTGCACGGAGACGGCGACGCCGCTCTCGGTGCGACGGACGTCCTTCTCGGAGAAGAGGGAGTTGTGGGTGGCCATGGCGCTTCCTTACGCGAAGGTGTCGGTGAACGTGTCGTGCGCGACCGGCGGCACCGGCTCGAGCTTCTGGACCGTCGAGGGGCTGTACGGGTGGTTCTCACTCGGCGCGGGCTCGTCGGCAGGGGGCATGAAGACGGGCTTGCCGTCGTCGCCGAAGTACATGAGGTCGAGGTCGAAGGCGCCCTGGTTCTTCTCGCCGAAGCTGACCCAGTTCTCTTCGAACGGTGCGCGGGCCAGTTCGTAGCAGCGGAACTTCCAGATCTTCCACTCGCCGTCCTGGCGCAGGAAGTCGATCGCGTACTTGCACCAGACCCAGTGCGCCCAGACCTTCTTGCCCTGCACCTCGTCGGGCGAGTACATGTCGGGGAACGCCTTGGCGACCTCGGGATCGGTCAGGCCCGACTCCGTGCCGGCCATGAGCCAGACGCCCTTCGCGGTCTCGCCGTCGGCGGCGACCTCGATGACGGGAGTCGTGGTGGCGTGGAGGATGAGCTTGCCCACGGGAGCCGGCCGGCCGCGGTGATAGCGGACGACGCTCTCCCACGTCGTGTACTGCCCCGCGTTCGTGTAGCGCGCGCGGATGCCGTCCGTGCCGGGCGCGACCCAGAGCGGGATGATCTGCTCGTCCTGGAACGCGTTGTGCAGATACATGTAGCGGCTGAAGAGGTTCTCGACCTCGCCGCGATCGGATGCTCGACGGGCGAGCGCCTGCGCCGCGGCGACGTCTTCGCGCAGGCGCGAGACCTCGGCGACGAGGTCGGCGATCGAGAGATCCGCGACGGTGTCAGACACGTGTTGCCTCCCTCGCGGCGACGGTGTCCTCGATGGCACGCGTCATGAGCACGTGCTGCTTCTTCACGAGGTCGATGGGGTCGGACTCGCCGAGGTCGGAGAAGGCGTGACCCTCCCACTCGCTCGAGAGGTACCCCTGGTAACCGCCCTCGACGAACTGGCGCACGATGCGCGGGATGTCCATCGCGGGCTCTTCGCCGTCGGCGCCGATGTCGTAGAACTTCGCGTGCACGTGGAAGATCTGCGGCATGATGTCGAGCCACTCCTCGGGCGGCACGAGTCCGTGCATGTTGAACGCGAGACGCGTGAACGGGCCGAAGGTGAGCGGATCGACTCCTTCGCCCGAGAGGTAGTCCTCGAACTTCTGGTTGCGCACGTGCATCGGGGTCGGCTCGTGCCAGATCTCGTCCATGACCGAGAAGTGCTTCTCGTCCATGCCCATCTGCCCGAGGGTCCGCAGGAGCGTCGGCGAGAGCGAGTGCATCGTCGACGAGAAGTCGGCGGTGAAGCCCAGGCGGTCGGACTGCAGCTCGTCGTACATCTCGCGCATCTGCAGCACCTGCGGGTTGTTCGGCCCCGACGGCGCGTGGATCTCGTAGCCGAGCTTCTGGTCGTACTTCTCCGCGAGCGGCAGGAGACTGCGCAGCAGCTCCTTGCCGTGCGACCGGATGACGACCTTCTTGAATCCCAGCGTGTGCGCGGTCTTCAGCTGACGCGCGAGGAATTCGTGCTCCTCGTCGGGCGTCATGTCGCGATCCTTGCGGCGCCCCATGTCGAGGTTCGTGCCGACGGCGCTCGCCTCGAGCCCGTACTTGTCCAGAGAGTCGAACCAGAGCTTCACGAAGGCGGCGTCGACGTCGGGATACGTGCGCAGCAGCTGCGCGATGTTGAACTCGACGCCGGGCCCGATCCCGTGCTCGGCGACGGCGGCGATGAGCGTCTCGGGCGTGTACAGCCCCGCCGCGAACTCGCTCGTCATCGAGTACAGCGTCGTTCCGAGCTTGATGCCCGTGCCGGCGATGCCGTTGTCGGCGGTCATGAATTCACTCCTTCGGTGGTCGGGAGCCACTGCGCGAGCTGCGCGCGGGCGGATGCGGCATCCGTCGTCATACGGGAACCGGCCGCTTCCGCGGCCGAGCGCTGCACGGCCTGCTCGTCGCGGATGATCTCGAACGGCGACTGCCAGTAGTTCCAGTGCCAGCCCTCGTACTCGCTCGAGATCGCGCCGTTGTAGCCGTTCTCGACGAGCAGGGTGACGAGATCGCGGACGGGGACCGACGGCTCTTCGCGGTTCTCGTCGATGCCGAAGAACTTGCCGTGGACGTGCTTGATCCACGGGAAGATCTCGAGCCAGTCGTCGACGCGCGCGGGGCCGAACAGGCCCGTGCCGTTGATGCCGAAGTCGATGCCGAGGTCGGGGCGGCCGTTCTGCGCCGCGAGGCCGATGAACCGGCCGAAGCGCTGGCCGTGGTCGGCCTGGTCGGCGGGCGGACCCTGCTGGTAGAACTCGTCCCACAGCGCGACGACCTTGCCGAGCAGCTCCTCCGACGCGCCGCGCCGGCGGTACGCCTCGATGAGCGACGGGGCGAAGCCCGAAACGGTGGCGCCCCAGTCCATCGTGAAGCCGAGGAAGGGCGAGCCGACCTTCTCATAGCGGTCGCGGAGCGCGAGGATGCGCGGGTGCGACGCGTACTGGTCGGCGTGCACCTCGAGCGCGAGAGTCACGCCGTGCTCCTCGGCGATCGGCGCGAGCGCCTCCATCGAGTCGGGCGTGATCGAGATCTGCACGCGTGCGATCGGGAAGCCGAGCTTCGCTGCCGCCTTGATCTGCAGCGTCATGTAGTCGATGAGCTCGTCCTGGTTCAGCAGGCGATCGCGGTGGATGCCGACATCCGCGTTGACCGCGAGCGAGGTCGTGACCAGGCCCGTCTCGGCGATGAGGTCGCGGAACCAACCCGCGTAGGCGTCGTCGATCGCGGGGAAGCCGCGGAAGCTCGAGAAGCCGATGATCTCGAGCCCCGGGCCGTAGCCCTCGGCCGCGACCTTGCGGACGAGACCCTCGAGGTCGTACTCGCGGCCGTGGAAGGCGCGCGTGAAGCTGTAGAGCGTGACGCCCTGGATGGGCGAACCGAGGGCGGTCATGCCGCCACCGCCTTCCGTGCCGTCATCGTCTTGGCGTCGCGCTCCTCGATGTGGAGCACCTCGTTCGCGCCGATGACGATGTAGGGGATGTACAGGACGAGGCCGACCTCGACCCGGTGTTCGGTCGCGTCGTCGGCCAGGGCGATGTCGCCCGAGAGCACGGCGGAGTCGGTCGGGAACCACCATTCCGAGGTGTCAGGCACGAGCTCTTCGAACGTGAAGGTGCGGCCGTTCATCTCCCAGCGGAGCGACTCCGCGGGAGCGGCGACGCCGTCGACGGTGAGCGTCGCGCCGGCGATGCAGGATGCCGGGAGCGCCCGGTACCAGGGCAGCCGCACTTCGACCGCGGCGCGCGCGCCGTCGGTCGTGAGCGTTCCCTGCTCGATGATGCGATCGGGGATCACAGGAGCCTCCTTGACTACTTTGTCCTTGTTTCTACACTCTAATGTCTAAATCAGACATAAGCAACATTTTGTTGTCGCCGACGCGTTTCGACCGCGGCGCACGCCTCAGACGAGCTCGCGGGCGATGGACCGCGCGCCGCGGACGGCGAGCGCGACCGACGTCAGAGTCGGGTTGCACGCCGTCGCGGTCGGGATCACGCCGTTGCCGGCGACGAAGAGCCCCGCAGTCCCCCACACCTCGCTGTCCGGTGAGCACACGCTCCGGCCGTCATCGGTCTCGCCCATGCGCGTCGTGCCCTGGTAGTGCAGCGAGGCACCGAGCGGCATCATGAACGGCCGGTCGTCGAGCGGTTCGCCGATCGCCTTGCCGAGGCGGACGATCTCGGCCTTGGCCCGCTCGATCACCTCGTGATCGTGAGACGTGAGCCGGTAGTGCACCGTCGGCGACGGCATCCCGTATCCGTCGACCTCGTCGTCCGAGAACTCGACGCGGTCCGACGCCTGCAGGTCCTTGGCGCAGAACAGCCCGAGCCCGACGATCGAGCCGGGCGCCGCCGGGTCATCGTCAGCGAGCTTCACGGGAGACGCGTCGAGCTGCATGACCTGCCCGTGGAACGGCAGCTCGTCAGTGAACGGCACCCACGTGACGCCGCTGTACTCGCTGAGTCCCGTCGCGGCGGCGGGGTCGCTCTCGTCGGCGGGGACGAAGTCGCGGATCCGCACCGCGAACACGATCTGCGCCTGGTCGTTGAGGTATCGCCCGAGCGCATCGGGACGGATGCCGGATGCCCACAGCACCTGCGGCGTGCGCAGCGCGTCGGCCGCGACGACGACGAACCGCGCCCGCACCTCGTGGGTCTCCCCTGAGCGCCGGTCGGTCACCGCGACGCCCACGGCTCGACCGTCCTCGGTGAGGACCCGGGTCACGAGCGACTCGTCGTAGAGGGTGAAGTTCTCGTTGCCGCGGGTCTCGTCACCCAGGACGACATCCGAGCCCGACCACACGAGGCGGCCGTCGTCGCGCCGGTGGACGGCGAGCGGCATCCGCTGCACCTTCGCGTGGTCGTCGCGCCCCTCGTCCGCGGCCGCAGCCAGTCGGCCCCGCACGAGAGAGGCGTGCGGGGAGCTGTCGAAGGCGTCGGTCGTCACTCCGAGCAGCCGTTCGCCCTCCGCCAGAAGGTCGTCGAAGACGCCCGCCTCGTCGAGGAAGTCGATGCGCTCGCTGTCGTTCGGACGTGGGCAGGCGCCTGTCCAGTGCGCCGCCATCCCGCCGACGTTGCTCGACATCGCCGCGACGGGCAGACCGTCCTCGCCGTCGACCTGGTAGCCGCGCTCGAGCAGGAACGTGCCGGGCCGTGCGCGGCGCTGCGTCGTCTTGACGATGCCGCCCACCCGGTCGCCGTCGTCGTGCGCCGCCGGCCCTTCCGACCGCAGCTGTGCAACGGCCCGCTCGTCGGGATCGCCGATGTTCTTGACGTGCGCTCCCGGCGGGTTCGAGACGGTCGGCCCGACCTCGAACATCGCAATGACGGCATCCGGAGCCTGTTCGCTCAGGATGCGCGCATACGTCGCACCGGCCGGACCGCTGCCGACGATCGCGACGTCGACTTCGGCGGGATACCTGCTCACGCCGTGGCCGCCACTGCGCGGATGAGGGCGACGGATGCCTCGGACTCGACGGTCGGGTAGTACTCGAGGCCGATCGGGCCGTCGTAGCCGGCGCCGCGGAGGATTCCGAGGCGCTCGGCCCAGTCGAGCGTTCCGCTGCCCGGCTCGCCGCGACCGGGGGTGTCGGCGAGCTGCACGTAGGCGACGAGCGAGCCGGCGTTCGCGAGCTCGGCTGCCATGTCCTCGCCCTCGACGGCCGAGTGATAGATGTCGTAGAGGATGCCGAAGTGGGGCGAGTCGACGCCGCGCGCGATGTAGACGGCCTCGCTCGTGCGATCGAGGAGCGAGCCGGGGTGGTCGACGCGGACGTTGACGGGCTCGAGCGCGAGCGTGATGCCGGAGCCGTCGATCTGCGCGATCGCCTTCTGGTAGATCTCGATGAGCTTGTCGAGCTGCACCTGGCGCTTCCAGCCGCCGAACCCGGTACCGCTGCCGACCACCATGCGCGGCGTGCCGAGGAAGTGCGCGATCTCGACGCCCTCGTCGAGCTTGCGGAAGAACTCGGAGTGATCCCACGGCGGGATCATGAACTGCGTGCGGGGCTCGGCGAGCTGCGCCGTCAGCTGCGTGCCGGTCTCTTCGAGGGCGGCCTTCAGTGCGGGAAGGTCCTTCGGCGTCGAGGGGGCGTCCACGCCGGTCGGCCCCCACATCTCGACGGCGGTGAAACCGGCTGCCGCGGCGGCGCGCACGCGGTCGTGGTAGTCGCCGGCCTCGGTGAAGAGGAGTTCGATATTGGGTGCGAGCTGGTACACGGGAATCTCCTGGGTCAGAACATCGGGTGGTCGTGGGCGGCATGCACGGGAACCTGCTGAAGCACGTCCCAGTGCTCGACGATCCGGCCGCTCTCGAATCGGTAGATGTCCGCGACCGCGGCGTCCGGAGCGCCGGGGCGGGAGGCTTTCACATGCACCATCGCCAGGTCTCCGTCGACCAGCATCCGCTGAACTTCGAAGCGCGCGTCCGGAGATCCGTCGAACTTCGGGGTGAGCATCTCGATCGCGGCCGCTGGGCCGTCGGCGATGGTCGGATTGTGCTGGCGGTAGTCGTCCGAGACGGCGTAGGCGAAGGCATCCGCCACACGCTTCTGCGTGTAGAAGAGGTCGACGAACGTCTCGAACGCCGCCCGGTTGTCGGCGCTCATGTGCGGTGTCAGCCCTTCAGCCCTTGAGCCCGCCGGCGAAGCCCTGGATGAACTTCTTCTGGGCGAACATGTAGAAGAGCAGGATCGGGACCATCGAGATGATCACGACGGCGAAGATCTTGTTCCACGCCGACACGAGTCCGCCGACGTAGGTGTACATCGCGACCGGGAGCGTCTGCGTCGTCGATCCGCCGAGGAAGATCAGCGAATTGAAGAAGTCGTTCCAGACGATGAGGCCCGCGAGGATCGCGACGGTTCCGGTCGCGGGAGCCATGAGCGGCAGCACGACGCGGAAGAACGCCTGCGTGGGCGATGCCCCGTCGATGACGGCGGCCTCTTCGTACTCGGTCGTGAGACCGCGGAAGAAGCTCGCGTAGAGGAACACCGACAGCGGCAGCAGGATGCCGATCCACAGCAGGATCATGCCGACCGCGTTGCCCGTGAGACCGACCGTGCGAGCCCCGATGTACAGCGGTACGGTGCCCAGCTGCGCGGGCAGGATGATCGCGATCAGGACGAGATAGAAGGTCAGGTTCGTCCAGGCACGGGTGCGGCGGGTGATCACGTAGGCCGCGACGGATCCCAGCAGGACGAGTCCCGTGATCGCACCGGCGGTGATCAGGATGCTGTTCAGGATGCTCAGCGGGATGTTGTTTCGGCCGCCGGCGGTGAGCACTTCGATGAACGCGCCGAAGTTCAGCGATGCCGGCGGTGCGACCGCGCTCGTGGTGAGTGCCTCCTGGTCGCCCTTGAAGGCGGTCGCGATGAGGAAGTAGAACGGCAGCAGCCAGATCAGCGTGACGACCCAGATGAGGACTTCGCGAACGGCGGTGAGCTTGGTGTAGCGGAACATGTCAGACCCTTCCGACGGCGTCGCGGTCGCGGGTGGCGTATTGCTGGAGAATCGCGAACACGAGGATGATCAGCGTCAGCACGAGCGCGAGCGACGAGCCGAACCCGAACTGCCCGAGCGAGAATGCCTGCTTGTAGACCTGGGTCGCGAGGGTCTCGGTCGCACCGGCCGGGCCGCCGGCGGTGAGCGCGAAGATCTGGTCGAAGATGCGCAGGCCCTGGATGATGCCGAGCGTCGTCGCGATCGCGATCGAAGGGCGGATCGCCGGCACCGTCACGGCGCGGAACCGCTGCCAGATGTTCGCACCGTCCAGCGCCGCAGCCTCCTCGATCTCGACCGGGACCGAGGCCAGGCCCGCGAGATAGATGACCATGACGAAGCCGGTCTGCTGCCAGACGACAGTGAACAGGATCGCCCAGATCGACCATGTCGGGTCGGCGAGCCACACCTTCTGCAGGTCCGGCAGACCGATCAGCACGAAGAAGCCGTTCAGCGGACCGTTGAACTGGAAGATGAACTTCCAGATGTACGCGACCGCGAGCGGGCTCAGCACGACGGGCAGGAACAGGAGCGTCCGAAGGACATAGCGCGACTTGAGCGTGCGGTTGATCGCGAGCGCAAACCCGAGCCCGATGATGTTGGTCACGATGACCGACCCGAAGGCGAGGAACAGGGTGTTCCACACCGATCCGAGCAGCGTCGGATCCTGGAAGATCCGCACGAAGTTGTCGAGGCCGATGAACTCCCAGTCGCCCAGTCCGGTCCAGTTCGTGAAGGCGAAGAAGCCGCCCGTGAGGGTCGCGGCGTAGTGGACCGTGATGACGAGCACGATCGCGGGGAGAGCCCACCACCAGTGCCCGTAGCTGATGAGCGGCTTGCGGCCGCGGGGGCGCGGGGTGCGTCGTGCTTCAGGTGGCACCGTGAGGGTGCGAGTTGCGTCTCGCTCGATCGTCACTGTCATCTGCTCTCTGACCTCGTCGTCACGCGCCCACTTCGGCGCCTGGTGCAACGATCGCATACTTGTGTCGAAAGCACACATTAGTTCTACGGATATCGGATATAAGTGGCACGGACCCTTCGTAGAGTGCCGGGCGGGCGAGGATGAAGGCTGTGACCAAGCCGACGCCGCCGACTGCACCGCACGAGCTGTGGCGCGCCTTCATCGACCCGCCCGACGAGGCCCGGCCGCGGGCGTGGTGGCACTGGATGGACGGCAACATCGACCCCGCCGGCGTCGTGCGCGACCTCACCTGGCTGCACGACGTGGGTGTGCGCGGCGTGCAGCTCTTCGACGGCGGGATGGGCGTGCCGCTCGTCGTCCCCGAGCCGGTGCGGCCGGGGTCGGAGACATGGCGCGACGCCGTCGGCGCGGCATCCGACACCGCCGCGGAGCTCGGGCTCGAGCTCGCCGTCGCGACCTCCTCGGGATGGAGCGCGGCCGGCGGCCCGTGGGTCGAAGTCGCCGACGCGATGAAGAAGGTCGTGTGGTCCGAGACCGTCATCGAGTCGGGATCGGACGAGCACGCGCTCGCTCCGCTGCCGTCCGTCGCGGGTGCCTTCCAGGACTGCCCGCGCTGGGGCGCCCCCGCCGGCGCCGGCTGGTCCGTCGATTGGCGGGTTGTCGCTTTCCCTGCGGATCCTGCTCATGAACCTCTTCAGCCGCTGCGCGTGACATCGTCCGACTCCTCCGATGTCGACGCCGCACCGCTCACCGACGGCTCGTTCACCGGCGGCATCCCGCTCCCTCGTGATCCCGACGCCTGGTCGTCGACGTGGATCGAGCAGGAGTTCGCCGACCCCGTCACGGTCCGGTCGCTCACGATCGGACTCCCCGGCCCGCGCGGATTCGGCGCGGCACCCGCGCCCGAAGCCGTGCTGCAGGCGAGCGACGACGGCGTCGCCTACCGTGATGTCGCCGCGCTCGCGTCCACCTCGGTCCCCGCGCGGACGGCCTCCTTCCCGCCCGTCACGGCGCGCAGATTCCGGCTCGTGCTGTCGGGGGTGAGCGCGGCCGAGGCCCTCCCGCCCGTGGCAGACGGCGTGCGGGTGCCGCCCGTCCTCCGCCGGAGCGACACCTTCCTCGTCTCCCAGTTCGCGCTCCGCGCGGGCGGGCGCGTGCATCAGGCCGAGGTCAAGGCGGGCTTCGGGGTCATGCCGGACTACTACGCCGTCGATACGGATGAGCGAGTGGATGCCGCTCCCCTCGGCGCCGGCGACGTGCACGACGTCACCTCGTTCCTCGACGGCGACCGGCTCGCGTGGAACCCGCCGCCCGGACGCTGGCGCATCCTGCGGCTCGGGGCGTCGCTCACGGGACAGACCAACGGACCTGCGCTCCCCGACGCGACGGGCCTCGAGGTCGACAAGCTCGACGGGGAGCGGGTCACGGCGTACCTCCTGACGCACCTCGAGCGGTTCTCGGCGGGACGCTTCCGAGCCCTCCTGAGTGACAGCATCGAGTCGGGCTCGCAGAACTGGACCGACGCGATGCTCGAACGGTTCTGCGCGCGGCGCGGCTACGACCCGACACCGTGGCTGCCGGCGCTCGCCGGCTACGTCGTCGGCGGGGGCGCGGACTCCGATCGCTTCCTCTACGACTACCGCCGCACGATCGCCGAACTGCTCGCGGACGAGTACTACGGCACCCTCGCCGCAGAGGCGCACATCCGCGGCATGGCGTACTACGCCGAGGCGCTCGAAGACGGCCGTCCCCAGCTCGGCGACGACCTCTCGATGCGCGCGCACGCCGACGTGCCGATGGGCGCCATGTGGACGTTCGACCCCGAGGCGGGACCCGAGCCGACATACGTCGCCGACCTCAAGGGGGCGTCCTCCGTCGCGCACGTCTACGGCAAGGCGTGGACGGGCGCCGAGGCGTTCACGAGCTTCGACCGCCCATGGGCCTCTTCTCCCCGGAGCCTCAAGCACGTCGCCGACCTTCAGCTCGCGCTCGGCGTGACGCGGTTCTGCATCCACACGTCGGCGCACCAGCCTCTCGCCGCGCCGCCGCCCGGCATCGCGCTCGCGCCCTTCCTCGGGCAGGCATTCACGATCAACGAGACGTGGTGCGCGATGGCGCGACCCTGGATCGACTACCTCGCGCGGTGCAGCGCTGTGCTTTCGTCGGGCGAACCCGCCGTCGACGTCGCGGTGTTCGTCGGCGAGGAGGCGCCCGTGACGGGGCTCTTCGACGACGCGTACGACGAGACCGTGCCGCCGGGATTCGACTTCGACTACGTCGGGCCGGACGGCCTGGCGATCCTGCGCGTCGAAGACGGCGGGCTGCGGTCTGCGGGTGCGCGGTATCGCCTCCTCCTGCTCGGCGGCTCGAGCCGGCGCCTCACGATCGCGACCCTGCGCCGCATCGAGGACCTGCTCGACGCCGGCGCGACCGTCGTCGGCCTCCGGCCGGAGTGCTCGCCGTCGCTCGCGGACGACGGCGCGGAATTCGCGCGCCTCTGCGACCGGATCTGGGCGACGCCGCGCACGCACGGCCGGGTTCTCGAGACGCTCGATCTCGCCGAGGCGCTGCGCACGCTCGGGATCGCCCCCGCACTCGAGATCGAGGGAGCGCCGCTGCGGACGATCGCTCGCCTCATCGACGGGCAGCGTGTGACCTTCCTCGCGAACCCGGGCGGCGAGACGGTGCAGGTCCGCGTCACGGTCGCGGATGCCGTCGGCGGGCTCACCGCGTGGGATCCCGTCGCGCTCGGGGTGAGCCCCCTGCCCGAAGACGGAGTCTCGGACGCGCGGCGCACGTTCCGGCTCGAGCTGCCGCCGTTCGGGTCGGTCTTCCTCGTGCCCGAGGGACTCGTGCGCGACGGCCTGGCGGGCCACGGCCTCGCCGCCGCTGCGGCCGCGGGAGCGGCATCCGTCGACTCCGTCGTCCTCGATGAACCATGGCACCTCGCGCTGCCCGGGCGCGAAGTCGTCGCGCTCACCGGCCCCGGCCTCTGGACCGACATCGACGACGAAGCCCGCTGCTTCTCGGGCACGGGCGTCTACCGATCCGGCTTCCACCTCGACACCGTGGGAGAGGGGCGGATCCGCCTCGACCTCGGCGTCGTGCGAGACATCGCCCGCGTGATCGTCAACGGCGTGGACTGCGGCGTCGCGTGGACGGCGCCGTTCCTCGTCGATGCGACCGCCGCCGTGCGACAGGGACGCAACGAGATCGAGGTCGAGGTCGTGACGCCGTGGCGCAATCGGCTCATCGCCGAGGCCGGTGCTCCGTCGGGCGAGATCTTCGCGCCGATGACGCAGGTGTTCGAGCCGGATGCCGCACCCCTGCCCGCCGGCCTGGCAGGCCCGGTCCGAGTCCTCGTCGATATTCCGGGCTGACCGGCCGGAATCGCGGATCAGCGAGGTAATTGCCGCACATAAGCATTACTAATGTCAGAAACCTACATATCGTGCGAGGCTTGACGTGCGGCCCCGAGGCCGAGCCAGCATCCCGAGCTGGCGACAACGAAGTCACGAAAGGGTCGAAATGCCACAGCACACAGCCTCCCGGCCGCTCCGGTGGTCGCTTCTCGCGGCGCCGGTCGCCGGAGTCCTCATCCTTGCCGGCTGCTCCGCAGGCGGCGACGGCGGCGACAGCACCGGAGACGCCGGCTCCGAGGGGTTCTCGATCATGGTCGCGCAGGCGAATGACGCCGACGACTTCTACGCACAGACCGCGAAGAAGTACACCGACGAGACCGGCGTTCCGATCGAGGTGATCCCCTACCCCTCCGACGCGTACAACACCCAGGTCACGACGCAGCTGCAGGCGGGCAACGCCGCCGACGTCATGATCCTCAACCCCGGAACGGGACAGGCGATCTCGGTCGTCACGCTGGCGGATGCGGGCTTCCTCGCACCGCTCGGCGGCAACACGGCATCCATCATCCCGGAGGGCACCGAGGCTCTCTACGGCTCGGACGGCAAGCTGTACGGACAGCCCACAGCCCTCGCCCCCGTCGGCATGATCTGGAACAGCGGCGGCGCCGCCGACGTCGGCATCGACGAATACCCCTCGACCTACGAAGACCTGCTCGCCGATTGCACGACGGCTCGCGACGGCGGAAAGTCGTTCACGGTCCTCGCCGGATCCATGCCGCCGAACACCGGCCTGTTCACGCAGCTCATCTCGGCGACGCGCGTCTACCAGGAGACTCCCGACTGGAATGAGCAGCGAGCCGCGGGCGATGTCACCTTCGCCGACAGTGAAGGCTGGAAGGAGACGCTCCAGACCGTCCTCGATATGAGGGATGAGGGCTGCTTCCAGGACGGTGTCGAGGGCGGAACGTTCGACAACATCACCGCAGGAATCGGCGGGGGCACGTCGCTCAGCGCGGTCACGCCCGGCTCGGCCGCCGCCTCGATCGGCACCGCGACTGGTCTCGATATCACCGTGCAGGCGTTCCCGCCGGCCGATGGTCAGGAGCCCTTCACCCTCGCCTCGGCGAACTACGCCTGGTCTGTCAACGCGAAGGCGGACGACGCCAAGCAGAAGTCGATCCAGGACTTCCTCGACTGGGTGGGCTCGCCCGAGGAGTCGAAGGCATTCGCCGACCTGTCGGGCCTCGTCCCGATCACGGGAGTCAGCTCGGCTGACCTTCTGCCCAGCTACGAGCCGATCGGCGACCTGCTCGAGAATGGCGACTTCACAGCTCTCCCGCTGGAGAGTTGGCCGAACCCGGCCGTGTACGACGCGCTCGGCACCGGTGTCCAGGGTCTGCTGACCGGTCAGAAGACCGTCGACGAGGTGCTCGCCGACATGGACGCGGCCTGGGACAGCTGATCGGCTGACCTCAACGTCTGTGCCGCCCGGGGCTTCGGCTCCGGGCGGCACATCCATTCGGGGACGGGGAGTTGTCGAAACAGGGGATTCGACCGAGACATGGTCGCCCGATCCTCTGCCTCGACGCAGTCCTCTGTCTCGCCGAATCACGCGAGGCGCCGAGAGAAGAGCAGGAAATGTCAACCACCCACCGTGTGCACGCGCTCCTGGCCGCCATGACCCCCGCAGAGAAGCTCGGTCAGCTGCAGATCGTCTTCCGGCCGTCATCGACGGATGCCGCGCAGCTCATCCGCGAAGGCATCGGGTCGGTCTTCTGGCCCCGGTCGGCCGCGGCGACGAATGCGCTGCAACGTGTGGCCGTCGAGGAGACGCGGCTCGGCATCCCGGTCCTCGTGGGACTGGACGTCATCCACGGCCAGCGCACGATCGCGCCCGTTCCGCTCGCGCAGGCCGCGGCGTTCGACCCGCCGCTCGTGCGCGAGCTCGCAGCCCTCGCTGCCGCCGAGGCGCGGTCCGGCGGCGTGACCTGGACCTTCTCGCCCATGGTGGACGTGTCGCGCGATCCACGCTGGGGGCGCGTGGTCGAGGGCTTCGGCGAGGACGTGCACCTGACGGCGGTCCTCGGCAGCGCGATGGTGCGCGGCTACCAGGGCACGGATCTCTCGGCTCCCGACGCGATCGCCGCGACGGCGAAGCACTACGTCGCCTACGGCCAGCCCGAGGGCGGTCGCGACTACAACACCGTCGACGTCTCGGAGCATCGGCTGCGCAACGTCTACCTCGAGCCCTTCCGCGCGGTCGTCGCCGAGGGCGCGGCATCCGTCATGGCCGCCTTCAATACGGTGGCCGGTCGGCCCGTCCACGCGAACCGTCACCTGCTGACCGAGGTCCTGAAGGACGAGTGGGGATTCGCGGGGATCGTCGTCGGCGACGCCGATGGGGTGCGCAACCTGCTCCCGCACGGCGTCGCCGAGGATCTCGCGCATGCCGTCGCGCAGGCCTTCGGCGCGGGCCTCGACGTCGAGATGGGCGGCGCGCCCCGCGACCTCGACCCCGCCGACCTCGAGCGGATCGACCCGGCGCGCCTCGACGACGCCGTCGCGCGCGTGCTCGCGCTCAAAGAGGCGCTGGGGCTCTTCGACGACCCCTACGTCGATCCGGCACGCGAACGGATCGAGCCGACGGATGCCGCGCGCGCCCTCGTCCGCCGTGCCGCGGCCCGCTCGTGCGTGCTGCTGAAGAACGACGGGACGCTCCCGCTCAGGGCTCCGGCCCGCATCCTGCTGACCGGCCCGTACGCCGAGTCGACCGACCATCTCGGCGCGTGGACCCAGTCGTTCGGCGCTCACGCGGGATCGATCGCGGACGAGCTGCGCGGTCGTCTCCCGGATGCCGAGGTATCCGTCGTCCCCGGCCTCGGCTTCCTCGACGACGACGCCTCCGGCATCGCCGACGCCGTCGCAGCCGCCCACGAGTGCGACCTCGTCCTCGTGCTCGCGGGCGAGCCGAGTGCGCTCTCCGGCGAGGCGGCCTCGCGCAGCGACCTGCGCCTGCCAGGACGGCAGGAGCAGCTCATCCGGGCGATCGCGGGCACCGGCATCCCGTTCGGCGTCGTCCTCGAAACAGGGCGCCCGCTCGTCGTCGCGGACTGGATCGATGAGGCGCCCGCCGTGCTGGTCGCGTGGCACGGCGGAACCGAAGCCGCCACGGCGATCGTCGACGTCCTGTTCGGCGACGAGGATCCCGCGGGGCGGCTCCCGATGTCGTGGCCCCGCTCGGTCGGGCAGATCCCGATCCACTACGCGCACGAACGCACCGGCCGGCCGGCGTCCACTGGCGGAACCCTCACGACGGAGACGGCCGACGTCGGCCTCGACGGACCCGGCAACGTCCACGAGAAGTACACCTCGAAGTACCTCGACCTCGGGCTCGGCCCGCAGTTCGCCTTCGGCCACGGCTCGGGCTACGCGACGTTCGCACACGGCGAGCCGCGGCTGTCGGGGTCCGAAGTGTCGCCCGACGAGACCGTCTCACTCTCGATCGACGTCACGAACACATCGGCGCGACGCGGGGAAGAGGTCGTGCAGGTCTACGTCGAAGACGTCGTCGCGAGCATCGCACCCCCGGTCCGCCGGCTCGTCGCCTTCGAGCGCCGCACGCTGGATCCCGGCGAGACCACGGTCTTCGCGTTCGGGTTGGGTCGCGAGGCCCTGGGCTTCTGGGCCGCGGACGCCGCGTTCATCGTCGAGCCGGGGCTCTTCCGCCTCCATGTCGGCCCCACCCTGACCTCGACTCAGGCGGTCGAGCTCCGCGTCCGCTGACGACCTGCGGCCTCTCGCATCACTGCGAACCGGAGGAGCGGCGCGGACTCAGCCGAGCGGCCGGTACCGGAAGTCCCGGAACCGCACCGAGCCCTCGCCCGCCGCATACAGCGCGGGGCGCAGGCTCAGCAGATCGCCCATCGTGTTGGCGTGGAATCCGGATGTCTCGTAGCGGATCGCGTGACGCACCCACTCGCCGCCCGGCACCCGGTACCAGCCCGTCACGATGTGCTGGTCGTTGCGCAGGCGCAGCGTCATGCGGTGCGCGGCGGGCGCGGGCTCGCGCCAGTGCGTCGGCCGGCCTCCGTGGTAGCTGCGCATCCGCTCGCCGTCGATGCCCATGCCCGTGAACAGGCGGTCGTTGAAGAACAGCAGCAGACCGCCCTCCCCGCCGTCGACCTCGACGTCCACTTCCACCTCGTACGAGTGGTCCCCGACGATGACAGCGAGCGGCGACGTGTCACCGGGGCCCGTGCCCTTGCCCGACACGACCAGCCCGTCGTCGGCGGAGACCCGACCGGCTTCGCCCGGCGACGGCGCGTGGAACGTCCACCGCTCGCCGAGACGGAACCCCGAGAAGTCGTCCTCGAACGCCGACGATGCCGCCTGCGGAGCGGCGCCGGACGGCGCGGCAAGCGCTCCGCCGATGTCCTGCGACGCCGTGACGGGCCATCCGTCTTCCGACCACTCGATCGGCTCGAGCAGGATCTGCCGGCCGAGAGTGCGATAGCCGTTCTCGTACCCGTGCGACAGCATCCACCAGTCCTGCCCACCGGGCCCCGGCAGGATCGTCGCGTGGCCGCGCGACCACCACTTCTCGCTCGCGTCCTGCGTGCGAGCGACGGGATTGCCGGGACTGTTCTCCCACGGCCCGTGCACCGATCGCGCCCGCGCGACGATCACCATGTGGCCCGTCGCGGGTCCCGCCGTGCCGCCGACGGCGCTCACGAGGTAGAACCACTCCCCCCGCCGGAAGAGCTTCGGCCCCTCGAGCGCATACGCCTCCGTGACCCATTCGTCGGGGTAGCGCCAGCCGTCGTAGACCTGCTCGAGTTCACCGACCGTCGAGAGGCCGTCGGGGGCCAGTTCGATGCGACGGATGCCGCTCACGAACAGGTGGCGCGTGCCGTCCTCGCCGACGACGTGGCCCGGATCGATCGCCCATCGGATCCCGAGGTCGATCGGCTCCGACCACGGCCCGCGCATCGAGGGCGCGTGGATGACGTAGATCGACGGCGCCTCGAGCTGCGACCACGGCGCGGGGATGAACGGGATGTAGATGAAGAAGCGCCCGTCGACCTCGGCGATGTCGACGGCGAAGGTGATGCCGACCGGATTCTCGAGCGCCGGGCCCTCGTACGTCCAGTTGACGAGGTCGGTCGAGCGGTAGAGCAGCAGCCCCGGCGCGGACTCGAACGACGAATACGTCATCCAGTACTCGTCACCCACCTTGATGACGGCCGGGTCGGGCCGGTCGCCCGCGAGCACCGGGTTGAGGTAGGTGGTCATGATGTCGCCTTCTCGCGCGTCGCTGCGCCGACCCAGGTGGAAACGGCAGGAGATGCGGCGAACCTGTCCGCCATCCGCAGGTACCCTGCGGGGCTGGGATGCAGTCCGTCCGGCAGTTCGTCGGTGTCGTCCGGACCGAAGAGATCGAGACCATCGAGGGAGAAGATGGCGGGATCCTCGGCCGCGCGCGACGCAACGACATCACGGAGGATCTCCCGCACCGCGCGGAGCGTGAGCGGCGGCTGGAAAGGATCGAGCGGCGCGCCCGCGTTGCCGCGGCGCTCGCCCGTGACCGGGTCTGTGACGGTGGGTCCGGGGGTGTCCTCATGCATGGGGCAGAAGATCGGAGACATCACCAGGATCGGCGTCGTCGGCGCGCCCTCGCGAAGGGTATCGAGGAAGCCGTGGACTGCCGGGACGAAGGTGCGCCACTTCATGGTGTCGCCACCGACGATGTTGATCCCGATCTTCAGGCTGAGAAGGTCGGCACCCGAGTCCCGCATCGCGCGGGCGGTGAACGGATCGAGGTGCGCGTTCGCGGCGAAGCCCAGATTGGTCACGTCCAGGTCCAGCTCGCCGGCCGCCGCAACGGGCCATACGCCGAGCGGCGTCTCGGCCTCGATGCAGTGGCTGATCGAGCTTCCGTGGTGCCACCAGCGCAGCCGGCCGAGCGGTTCAGCAGGCAGCAGCAGGGCGTCGGCGCGCACATCGCGAATCTCGACCCTCTCGGTCTGCGGCAACCAGACGACGACCCGGCGCTCCTGGGCACCCGTCCCCCCGAGCTCGAATCGCACGATGGCCGGCGCTCCCGGCACGAACCTCGGTCCGCCAGGCTCCGCCAGGTGAAGTTGCGAACCACCCGTTACGCGGGCATCATCGACGGGCTCGCCGTCCACCGTTGCCGAGAACACCGCCCACCGCACATGGTCGGGAACCCAGGGCAGATGCACGCCGGTCGTCTCCACGGTCAGCTCGATCCACGTCGCCGCGGTCCGCAACTCGCAGCGCACGCCGGAGGCCTGCTCCGCCGCGATCCGCATCCAGTCCGAGCCGAACTGCGCCCGAGCGCTCAGCGGCAGCCGCAACGGCGTCAGACCCGTCTCACTGACCTCGACGTCGACCGCGCCACGCAGGCTCGCCCGGATGAGGTCGGAAGTCTCCGGACTCATATCACTCCCCGGCTTCGCCAGCGGCCGTGGACGCCGAGCCCGCGACGCCGCGCTGCGCCGCGATGATGCGGTCCTCGAGATCGTCGCCGCCCTGGCCGAGCCCGTGCGCATCGATGTACTCGACCGTCTCGGCGAGTCCCGCCTCGACCGTCACGACGGGACGGAATTCCGGGATGTCGCGCCGCACCTTGTCGGCGCTGAAGAGCATGTTGTGGGCGAAGACCTTCGTCGCGAACAGGAACCGCTGCTCGTCGACGGCTTCGAGCACCTGGGCGGGCACGCCGACCTGCTCGACCTCGCGCCCGACGACCCGCATCGCTGCGGCGTGGAACTCCTCCCACGTCGTGTGCTGCGGGTGGACGAGGTGGTAGGTCTGACCGAGGCAGCGCTGCTTGCCGAGGGCGCCGACGAACGCGAACGCGGCGTCATCGACGTGCAGCAGGTGGTGCGTCGCGCGTCCGTCGCCGACCTTGATGATCGGCTTCCCCGCCCGGATGCGGTGCACCCACGTGCTGTCGATCCCGAGCTGGCGCAGCGCGCGCTTCGGGCCGTACGTCGTGGACGGCCGGATGATCGTGACGGGAAACCCCGAGCCGTAGTGCGCCTCGAGCAGGACGCGCTCGGCGTCGGCCTTCGCGGCGGCGTACGGCACCGTCGGGCGCACGGGGTGATCCTCGGTCACCGGCATCCAGTCGAATCTCTCGCCCAGGACAGTCACCGTCGATGTGTGGATGACGTGCCCGACGTCGCGGAAGGCGCGGATGCTCGACCGCACGTCGTCGGGCGTGAATGCGATGACGTCGATCGCGGCGTCGAAGCGACCCGCCTGCACCGCCGACTCGAACCGCTCGCGGTCCTGCCGATCGACGACGATCGTCTCGACGCCCTCGGGCGCCGCCGCGGTCGTGCCGCGGTTGACGCACGTGACGTCGTGTCCTTCGTCGAGCAGCCGCCGGACGATGCTCGTGCTGATGTTGCCGGTTCCGCCGACGACGACGACCTTCACGATCGCTCCCTTTCCGTGGTCAGCTGTCCCGCCGCGTGCAGGTCGAGTCGCGCGAAGAAGTCGGCGAACATGAGGCGCACGTCGACCGTGTCGTAGACGACGAGCGGACGAGGATCGGGATGCCGCGCGTACAGCCCGTCCTCGTCGATCCACGGCGCATCCACCGTGCGGAAGGTGCTCGACTCGGTCCCGAGTGCCGTGATCAGGACGGGGGGACTGTCGCCCATGGGCCAGATCCCGCCGATGCGGATGAAGTCGGGCGGTGAGGTGAACCGGTCGTAGAGCCACGACCCGAACTCCCCCGACCTGCGCAGCCCCGCCTCGAGCTCGGCCACGGACATGAGGCACTGCCGGTAGACGTGCTGAGGAACCTGGACGATCCGTGCTCGGCTCTCGTTGAAGACGAAGCGGGCCGCGGCGACATCCAGCTTCAGGTTGTACTCCCACGCGCCGTCCGGGTAGGCGCCGCCGCCGATCCAGACGAGCTCCATCCGCTCGGCCAGTGTCGGATCCTCGCGGAGCGCCGAGGCGAGGTGGGTGAGCGGCCCCCCGCACGCGACGAAGAGGGGCAGCTCATCCTCGCGCCGCGACTCCTCGAGGATGAGGCGAGCGCCGTCGGTGAGCCCGGTCAGCTCGTCGAAGCGCACCTGCACGTCGTCCGAGACCGGGACGTCCGCGACCCCGAGCCGCCGGACGAGCTCTTCGGCGATCAGGCGCGCGGGGTTCCCCGCCGCGTACGGCATTCCTTCCATCGCGATGGACGTGCACGTGATGGCGCGGATCACCGCGGCATCCGCGAGCAGGTGGTGGGCCAGTGCGAGCAGACCGTCGGGATCCCCCGCATAGTCGTTGTCGACGACGACACGCGCCTGCGGGGTGACGGGGATGCGGCGGTAGGCGGCATCCCGAACGGTGTCCGTCGTCATGCCGTGACGCCCGACACCGTGACCAGGCGGATGCGCACGGCACCGACCTCATCGAGCGGAAGAACGCGCAGGCGCTCGTCGCCGTTGAGCGAGCGCCCCGCGACCCAGGTGCCGTCGACGAAGCGTCCCTCGCCGACGGAGTCGTACTCGACGACTGTGCCGTCACGGAAGAAGTCGAGCGTGAGACCCTGGCCGAACACGAGGAATGTGTCGTCGCCCTCGTCGACGATCAGCCCGAAGGGCCTGGTGTCGTGCGGGCTCGCGACAGCGGCGTCGGCGTCGGTCTCGGCAGGGGGCGGAGGCGGCGTGACGGGATGCCCGACGCCCGCGTCGAGCAGCATGCGGGTGAAGAGCGCCCGCGTGCCGCGTGCGACGACTTCGAGATCGCCGATGACGACCCGCGCGGACTCGACGCCCTCCCCGAGCACGATCGCCTCGAGCCGCCCGTCCCGCTGCGCCTGCGGGAGCGAAGACTCGAGCTGAACGAGCTGCCCGAGCAGCTGCGAGACCTGACTGCCGACGCGGATGTCTTCGACGCCGAACGCCGACCAGCCGACGGCTCCCGCGGCGAGAGAGGTCGCGATGTCGGCGACGCGCACGCGGCACTCGGGCACGAAGAGCGTCGCACCGGAGGCGCTGTAGGCGTCGACGACGGGTGCGGCCTCGTCGACGTAGATGTCGGGGCTCAGCATGTCGAGCGACGGGGCACCCGCCCGCCAGACGTCGAGCACGCGCGCCGCCGGGCCGCCGCTCGGGTACTGGCCGGCACGGTCCTGACCCGGCTGCGGACCGAGCCAGGCGTTCGCGAAGAGCGGGACGGGCCAGATGCGCGCAGCGCGTGCCGCGAGCGACTCGACGTAGGTCGAGAACGCCCACGCCATGAAGACCTCGTCGGCCTGCCAGTCGTCTCCGAACAGCTCGCGCCACGTGCCCGCGCGGGGTGCGCCCTGCGCCTCCCACAGCCGCTTCGCGATCGAATCGGCGGCCGTGCGCTCGACGAACGCGACGAGCTCGGCGGGCACCGACCCGGCCCACGCCGCCTCGGCGATGGCCGATCGGTCGCGGCTGTCGGCGAGCAGTCCGACCTCGTTCTCGACCTGGATGAGAGCGACGCGGTCGCGCAGCGGATGCTCGGCGACGAACTGCACGAACCGTTCGAAGGCGCGGCCGTCGGCCTCCCGCAGCGAGGGCGAGAAGACGCTGAGGACCGGCTTGTGCGTCGCGCCCTCGTAGGTGAACGGCGCACGGTCGTGCGCGCCGACCACGGCGCGCGGGAACCGCGCGGCGTCGGCGCGTACCCAGCGCGGGGCGTACGTCGAGGCGGCGTTCTTGAACGCACCGAACCAGAGGAGGACGAGGCGCAGGCCCGCGTGGTCGGCCTCCGTCAGGAGCGTGTCGACCAGCGCGAAGTCGAAGACACCCTCTTCAGGCTCCGAGAGGTCCCAGCACACGGGCGCGATGACGGTGTTGGCGCCGAGGTCGCGCGTGCGCCCGAATGAACTCGTGATCGATGCCGGGCTCGATGACGTCGAGTTGTGCACCTGGCCGCCGAGCAGCAGCGCCGGCTCGTCGTCGAAGAGCAGCCGACCGGCATCCAGTCGCCAGCGCGGCGCGCTCACCGCTCTCCGCCGATCCAGTCCGCGATGGCCGCGATCGTGGGCAAGCCGGTGGGGTCGGAAGGTTCGTTGATGTGGCCGTGGTCGGCGCCGGCTTCGAAATGCAGCGCGGCCGGGATGCCGGCGGCCGCGAGCTGGCGCGCGAACGCCTCGCCCGACGGCCGCAGTCCGTCGAGCTCGCACACGACGACGAGCGTGGGCGGGAATCCCTCGACCGACCCGAGCGCCGCGAACGCGTGCGGATCCCGCAACCCGTTCGCAGACCCCGCGAAGTTGAGGGCGAGTTCACTATGCGGCGACGCGGGGTCCAGCTCGGCCGACGCCTTCGGCCCGTTGGGGTGCACGACGGGGTAGACGAGGACGAGCCCCGCGGGCACCTCATCTCCGGCATCCCGCAGCCGCGCGACGGCACCGGCCGTCAGGTTGCCACCCGCGCTCGCGCCGCCCAGCAAGACAGCCGACGCGGGGACCCCGAAGAGCTCCTCCGCGTGGGCGACGGCGTGCCGCCACGCGGCGAGCACGTCGTCGGACGGCTCGGGGAAGTGCACGTCGCCGAGGCACTTGACGTAGTCGACCGCGAGCACGGGGATGCCGCGGGCCGCGAGTTCGAGCGCGACCCAGTGCGACTCGGGCATGTCGAGATGCCCGCCGATGAAGGCGCCGCCGTGCACCCACACGAGGGCGCGACCGGATGCCGCGGCCGACGCGTCGCGGTAGAGCCGGGCCGGAACGAGCCGCCGGCCGGGTCCGTCGATGCGCAGCTCTCTCGTCTCGACGCCCGCGAGCCGCGGGAATCGCCGGCGCAGCGACGCGTCGTCGATGTCGGGACGCGGGTCGGCGGGCTCGCCCTGCTCACGGAACAGGCGCAGCACCTCGGGCAGGGGCAGGGTGCGGAAGTCGACCTCGGCCTCAGGCATGCGCGGCCACTGCCCGCATCGAGGTGCGGATGAGGTCGTGCTGCTTGCGCACGAGCAGCAGCGGGTCGACCTCGCCGAGCTCGGCGAACGCGTGCCCCTCCCACTCGCTCGACCAGTAGCCGCGGTAGCCGCCCTCGACGAAGACGCGCACGAGCTCGGGATAGTCGATCGCGGGCTCCTGGCCGTTCTCGTCGATGTCGTAGAACTTCGCGTGGACGTGCGTGATCTGCGGCATGATGTCGGCCCATTCGCGCGGGTAGACGCGGCCGTGCATGTTGAACGCGAGGTGCGCGAACGAGCCCAGGCGGCCCGGGTCGAAGTCGCGGCTCTGCAGGTAGGCGATGAACTCCTGCTGACGCTCGCGCATCGAGGCATCCGTCGCCCAGATCTCCTGCAGGCGCGCGACGGCGGCCTCGTCGAGTCCTGCGCGCTGCACGGCCCGCAGGAGCGTGGGGGACATGCTGTGCATCGTCGACGAGAAGTCCGCGACGAACCCGAGCAGAGGCGAGTCGAGCTCGGCATAGGTGTCGCGCACCTTGAGGATGGGCTCGGCGTTGGGCCCCATCGGCGCGTGGATCTCATAGGCGAGCTTCAGCTCGAGCTTCTCGGCGACGGGCAGCAGGCGGCGCAGCAGCTCGGGCTTGGCACTCTGGATGCGTACGAGCGGGAAGCCGAGCTTCTTGGCGCCCTGGAACATGAGCTCGCTGAACTCGAACTCCTCGTCGGGCGTCATGTCGCGGTCGCGGCGGCGGCCCATGTCGAGATTCGCGCCGAAGGAGCTCTCATCGAAGCCGTGCTTGTCGAACGCCGCTCGCCACGTGCGCACGAACTCGTCCGAGACGACGGGGTAGGTCGGCAGCACCTGCGACGCGACGATCTCGATGCCGGGTCCGATGCCGAGTTCGGCGACGCGATCGAGCAGACCGTCGAAGTCGAACCAGCCCGCACGGAACTCCGCGCTCGCCGAGTAGAGCGTGAGGCCCAGCTTGAACGGGTCGTCCTCCGTTGCGGCGGGCGGCGGCGGCACATCGCGGACGAGGGCGGGCGGCGCGGCATCCCGATCCGTGACCGTCAGCGTGAACGCCTGGCGCACGATGTTCGGCACGTACATGCCGGGACCGCCGTCCTGCCCGGGTGCGATCTGCATGTACGGCAGGCGCAGCTCGCCGAAGATCTCGACGTCGTGCTGCTCGCCGAGCGCGACCGGGGCGTCGCGGCGCACGACGAGGAGCGGATGCTGCTGCAGGAACCACAGCACGTCACTCTGCAGAGGCAGCTCGGCGATGTCGTAGCGCCGCCCGTCCAGCTCGAGAGCGAGATCGGCCGCGGGCACCTCGGCGCCGTCGACCGTGACGCGCAGCGTCGAGACCGACGAGAGCCACAGGCTGCGGTACCAGGGGAGGGTGAGCTTCAGCGCGAGCCCGTCCGGGTGCGGGCGGAGGCTGTCTTCGGCGATGAGTCCGTTGGGCATGGTTCTTTCCTGTCCGTTCAGAGACGCGTTGCGATGGAGCGGATGAGGGAGTGCTGGCGGCGCACCTGCTCGATCGAGCGCCACGGGATGCGGTCGCCCTCGTACTCGCTCGAGAGGTAGCCCGTGTAGCCGGCGTTCTTGAGCGCGCCGAGGACGGGCTCCCACGGGATCTGCTGGTCTTCGAGGTTCTCGTCGATGTCGTGGAACTTCGCCTGGATGAACACGACGTATTTCGCGATGTCGGCGATGTCGGCGGGATCGACGCCGATGCCGTCGAGGAACGCCGGACGCTGGCCGGGCAGCTCGCCGGGCCTCAGGGGAATCGGGCGATCCTGGAAGATGCCGGTGTCGAGCAGGAGGCCGAAATGCTTCGTGCCGGTGCGTTCGATGAGGTCGATGTAGTCGTCGACGACCTCGTGCTTGATGGGCGTCGGCGAGTGGATCTCGGGGCAGACGATCACGTCGAGCTCCGCCGCGAGGTCGAGCGAGCGCTCCACCGACTCGGTCCAGATGGGGTGCGGCACGAGGTCGCTCGAGACGACGCCGATCTTGGGTCGCACGAACTGGAACCCGAGGCGCTTCGCGAGCCGAAGGTCGCGCTGCAGCATCGCGGCGCCCTCGACGGCCGTGAGGTCGCGCGCGTTCTTCCCGCTCGAGTGCAGGCGCGTGTCGATCCACGAGCCGTAGTTCGTGGGCTCGAGCGAGTACTTCTCGAGCAGCGCGAACCACCGGTCGATCCACTCGGTCGTCGGCTCGGGGTAGCGCTCGATGTGGCCCTCGCCGAGGATCTCGATGCCCGTCGCGCCGACGTCGGCGACCGCGGCGAGCGCCGTCTCGAGGTCGAGCACCGTGCCGTAGTCGGTCATGAAGCTGTAGAGCGAGACGCCGTACTTGAAGGGCCCGCCGTCCTCGCCCGAGGTCAGGGTGATGTGGCGCGAGACGCGGTAGGTCGAGGGCTGGTGCTCCTGCGGGATGTACGACATGCGCAGCCGCAGCTCGATCGAGACCTCGTGCGTGCCCTCGGGAAGTCCTCCCGCGAACGGCACGGTCACGATCGCGGCCTCTTCGAGCGGCCAGCGCACGCCCTCCGAGTCCCACAGCTCCTGCAGCGAGTACGTGCGGCCCTCGAAGGTCCAGAGCGCGACGTCGTGGGCGACATCGACGATGTCGCCGACCCGCACCGAGACGCCGTCGATGAGGGATGCCGCCATCCCGCGATACGACGGCATCCGCAGTCGCAGCTGGAAGCCGGTGACCTCGCCTCCTTCCCGGACGTTGCGGAATCCGACGGACTGGATGAGGTCTCTTTCGAGAAGCATCGATGCTCGCTCTCTGGCTGCGGACCCGCGCCGAACGGGCGGGGCGTCGGCTCCACTCTAGACCATTCGGCATGTTTTCGACATAAGTAGGATTGATGCGCGCATAAGCCGCGCTGACCCGCGGTCATCGTCGCGAGCGATACGCCCTACCGGGTCCATAGACTGCGCGGATACACTGAACGGACCCCGAAACCGGAGGACCACACCGTCGTGTCCGATCAACCGCTGCTGTCCCGGCTCGACCTCAACCTGCTGGTCGCGCTGGATGCGCTGCTGACCGAGCGCAGCGTCACCCGCGCCGCCGAGCGCCTGCACTTGAGCCAGCCCGCCCTGAGCGCATCGCTCGCACGTCTGCGCACGCACTTCAACGACCCGATCCTCGCTCGCCGCGGCAACACCTACGAGCTCACGCCGCTCGCCCTGCGGCTCACGGAGCACACGACGACGGCGCTCGAGGCCGCACGCCGCGTGTTCGAGAGCCAGGCCAGCTGGAGCCCGCGCGAGTCGACGCGCGAGTTCTCGATCTACGGCTCGGACTACGGCTTCGCGACGATCGGCAGCGAGGTGTCGCGACTCGCGGCCGAGTCCGCACCCGGCGTGCGCTTCCGCTTCGTCCTGCACAACCCGACGATCGTCGACGACGCTCTCAACCGGCTGCGCGCCGCGGACGGCATGGTCATCCCGCACGGCTACCTCGTCGATCTCCCCTACGCCGACCTCTGGCGCGACGGATGGGTCATCGTCGCGTCCGAGTCGAACGAGCTCGTCGGCGACGAGCTCACGATGGAGGTGCTCGGCGCCCTGCCGTGGGTCTTCACCTACCAGTCGCGGACGGCCTTCACCTCGGCGGCGCGGCAGCTGCAGCAGCTCGGCATCGAGCCGCACGTCGAAGCAGTCGTCGAGAGCTTCCTCGCGCTGCCGCACTTCATCGCCGGCACGAACCGCCTCGGACTGCTGCAGGCGGGGCTCGCGCACGTCGCCGAGTCCGTCGCCGGCGTGCGCATCCTGGAGGCGCCGTTCGCCGCGACGCCCGTCGTCAACGCGCTGTGGTGGCATCCCGTCCACAGTCGCGACCCCGAGCACGCCTGGATGCGCGGCATCTTCGACGAGGCCGCCAAGATCGTCTCGACCCGGCTGCACCCCGTCCTCGCCGGCTGAGCCGAGACGGTCGCGGGTCCGGGCGTTCGCGGTTCGCACGGACCCGTCAGACGAGCCGCAGCTCCGCCTCGATCGCCGCCGCCGTGCGCAGAAGCGGAGGGATGTACGCCTCGACGAGGTGCTCGATCGAGTCGCGCGTCGCGCTCGTCGAGACGTTGAGCGCAGCGACGACCCGGCCGTCCCGGCCGTGCAGCGGAGCCGCGACCGAGCGCAGCCCCGGCTCGAGCTCGCCGTCGACAAGAGACCAGCCCTGGTCGCGCACGCGCGCGAGCTCGTCGTGCAGATCGCCGAGGTCGGTCAGCGTGCGGTCGGTGAGGGCCGGCAGAGTGGATGCCTCGAGCGCGGCATCCGCCTCGCCCTCCGTGAGCCCACCCAGCAGGACGCGCCCCATGCTCGTCGCGTACGCGGGGAATCGCGTGCCGATCGTGATGCGGACGCTCATGATGCGGCGTGTGGGGACGCGCGCGATGTAGACGATGTCGGCGCCGTCGAGCACGGCTGCCGAGACGCTCTCGTCGACGTCGCGCGAGAGCTGCTCGAGGTGCGGCTGCACGATCTCGGGCAGCGAGAGCGCCGAGAGGTAGCTGAAGCCGAGTTCGAGCACTCGCGGAGTGAGCGCGTACGAGCGGCCCGTCCCCTCACCCGCGCCGCGCACGTAGCCGAGGGTCTCGAGCGTGCGCAGGAAGCGCCGCGCCGCGGCGCGCGGCATGTCCGACCGCCGCGCGACGTCGCTGAGGCTGAGCTCGTGGTGGTCGGCGTCGAACGCGCGGATGACGGCCAGCCCCCGCGCGAGCGACTGCACGAAGTCGCCGGATGTCGCGTCCTCCGCCACCGTCATGCTCTACCCCCCACGCGAGATGTCACTCGTGTCACCTTAGGTGCGCGTTCCGCGTACACCGGTGAAGATCCGCGATGCTCTCGTCATCGCTCGAGGACAACGGCGAGGCCCTGGCCGACGCCGATGCAGATCGCGACGACCGCGACGCCTCCCCCGCGGCGCTTCAGCTCGTGCGCGGCGCGGCCGATGATCCGCCCACCCGAGGCGCCGAGCGGGTGCCCGATCGCGAGCGCGCCGCCGTGGACGTTGACCTTCTCGGGATCCAGGTCGCGCCACAGCTGCACGCACGCGAGGCTCTGGGAGGCGAACGCCTCGTTGAGCTCCACGAGGTCGACGTCCGCCCATGTGCGGCCGGCCCGCGCGAGGGCGCGGTTCGCGGCCTCGACGGGCGCGACGCCGAACACGTCCGGGTCATTGCCGAAGACGCCGCGGCCCGTGATGCGGGCGAGCGGCTCGGCATCGAGGGCACCCTCGCGGCCGAGCAGCACCGCTGATGCGCCGTCGTTGATGGGCGACGAGTTGCCCGCCGTCACGGTGCCGTCGGACGCGAACAGCGCCCGCAGGGTGCCGAGCTTCTCGAGCGTCGTGTCCTCGCGGATGCCTTCGTCGCGCGCGAGTTCGGCCCCGGCGACCTGCGTGATCTCGCCGGCGAAGACGCCGTCCGTCCACGCCTGCGCCGCGAGGCGATGGCTGCGCAGCGCGAACGCGTCCTGCGCGTCGCGCGAGATCGAGTAGATCTGCGCGAGCTTCTCGGCCGACTCCCCGTTCGAGATCGTCCAGTCCTTGCGCAGCGCGGGGTTGACCATGCGCCACCCGATCGCGGTGTTCCAGAGCGTCTGGTTGCCCACTGCGGGGAACGGCTTCGCCGACTTCTCGACCACGAACGGTGCGCGGCTCATCGACTCGACCCCGCCCGCGAGGATGAGGTCGGCATCGCCCGCCTCGATCGCGCGCGACCCCTGGATGACGGCCTCGACGGACGAGCCGCAGAGGCGGTTCACCGTGACGCCGGGCACCGACGACGGGAGGCCCGCGAGCAGCGCGCCCATGCGCGCGACGTTCCGGTTGTCCTCACCGGCCTGGTTCGCGTCGCCGAAGATCACGTCGTCGATGCGCGCGGGGTCCACGCCCGTGCGTTCGACGGCGGCCTTCATGACGACGGCGGCGAGGTCGTCGGGGCGCACGCCCGAGAGCGCTCCTCCCGCGCGGCCGAACGGTGTGCGGACGGCGTCGTAGATGACGGATGCGGTCATGTCAGCTCCGTTCGGCCGGCTGGAACGGCGCGGGGTCGTAGGCGAGTGCAGGCGGGAAGTCGAACTCGTGCAGCAGAGTGAGCCCCGTGAGCTCGGACAGCGAAGCGACGGTATTGTCTCCGAACGCCTCGCGCACGAGGAAGCCGTCGGGTGTCACGTCGAACACGGCTTGGTCGGTGTAGACGCGGGTGACGCAGCCGACGCCCGTGAGGGGGTAGGTGCACGCGGGGACGAGCTTGGACTCGCCCGTCTTGGTCAGCAGGTCGGTCATGACGTAGACGGCCTTCGCCCCGATCGCGAGGTCCATCGCACCGCCGACGGCGGGGATCGCGCCGGGCGCGCCCGTCGACCAGTTCGCGAGATCGCCCGTCTCGCTCACCTGGAACGCGCCGAGCACGCACACGTCGAGGTGTCCGCCGCGCATCATGCCGAACGAGTCGGCGTGGTGGAAGTACGCGGCGCCGGCCAGCGCTGTGACGGCCTGCTTGCCGGCGTTGATGAGGTCGGGGTCGACGTGCGCGGCATCCGGTGCGGGCCCCATGCCGAGCAGCCCGTTCTCGGTGTGCAGGATGATCTCCTGGTCGGCAGGCAGGAAGTTCGCGACGAGGGTCGGCGCGCCGATGCCGAGGTTGACGTACGAGCCCTCGGCGATGTCGGCGGCGATCCGCGCCGCGAGCTGGTCACGGCTGATGCGCGTGCTCATCGGTCGTTCTCCGTTCCGGCGGCCGCGAGCGGCCTGCCCTCGAGGTCGACTCCGCCGACGAAGACGCCGTCCTCGAGCCACGGCCGCTCGCCCACGGCGACGACGCGGTCGACGAAGATGCCCGGCGTGACGACGCTCTCCGGGTCCAACGCGCCGAGCGGCACGATCTCGTCGACCTGCACGACAGTCGTGGTCGCGGCGGACGCCATGATCGGACCGAAGTTGCGCGCCGTCCTGCGGTAGACGAGGTTGCCCCAGCGGTCGCCCTGCAGCGCGCTCACGAGGGCGAAATCCGCCGTGATCGGGTACTCGAGCACGTACTGCCGGCCCTCGATCTCGCGTGACTCCTTGCCGGCCGCGAGCTCGGTGCCGACGCCGGTGGGCGAGAAGAAGGCGCCGATCCCGGCACCCGCCGCCCGGATCCGCTCCGCGAGGTTACCCTGCGGCACGAGCTCCAGCTCGATCCGCCCGTCGCGGTACAGACCGTCGAAGACGTGCGAGTCATGCTGGCGCGGGAACGAGCACACGATCCTCCGCACGCGACCTTTCGCGAGGAGGGCCGCGAGGCCCGTGTCGCCGTTGCCGGCGTTGTTGGCGACGATCGTGAGGTCTCCCGCACCCTGCTCGATGAGCGCGTCGATGAGCTCGACGGGCTGCCCCGCCCGTCCGAACCCGCCGATCATGACGGTGGACCCGTCGGGGATGCCGGCGACCGCGGCCGCGGCATCCGGAACCGTCTTGTCGATCACCGGGACTCCTTTGTTCGCTATGCGAACGCGCGTTCGCAGACTGATACGATCAGGATACTCTGGAAGCCGCTCGCTGCGGCGCCCCGACTCCCACTGGATGGGAGGCGCGGGTCAGGCGCGCGCCCGCCCGCGCGCGATCTGGATGCCGATCGCGAACGCGACGGTCAGCGCGCCCCACAGCGCGCACGCCTGCGGCAGCACCCGGTAGCCGAGGTGCGCGGGCGTGAACTGCGCGTCGAACGAACCCCACGTCGCGAGCCCCAGAACCCAGGCGCCCGCGAGCAGGACGGGGAGCGAGAGCCACCAGCCCCAGCGCAGCCACGAGGGGACGAGTCGGGGGACGGATGCCGCTCCCCCGCGCCGCCGCAGCCACAGCAGCGCCCAGATGCCGATGATCGCGAGGCCGATGACACTCGAGCCGTGCTGCAGCCATTTGTAGCCGGCGAGCGGACCCCACTGCTGCGCGAGCGGCGGGAACACGTCCGCACCCCAACGACCCTTGTGCGTGAAGAGGTCCCACAGGATGTGGCTCGCGACACCGAGGGCGAGGGACGCGAGCAGCAGCAGCATGCCGGTCCACGACACTCGCGACCGTCGCACGCCGTCCGGCCGCTCATCCGTCCGGATCGCGAACGTCTCGCGCGCGGCCCCGGCCGTACCGACGTCCCACCCTGCCGGGAGCCGGGCGGCGAGCCATCGGGGCGAGAGCTCCCGCGTCGCGGGGCGCAGGACGCACCGCCACACGAGCAGCAGGATGAGCGCGAGCACCGTCGTGGCGGGCAGCCACGCGAGGTCATGCGTGCGCGCGTACCCGAAGATCGGAGCGCGCACGAAGAGCGGCAGGTCGGGAGCCATCGCCCCGACCGCGATCGCGGCGGGGATCAGGGGCGTGCGCAGGAACGGCAGCGCGACGACCGCGTGGCTCGGCGTGAACGGCATGCTTCGACAGGCTCAGCGACCGGGGAGAGAGGAAGCCGGACGGATCAGTCGACGAAGAGGCCGGCGAGGGTCTTCTTGCCGCGGCGCAGCACCGAGACCGAGCCGGGGAGCGTCCCGTGGACGGTCGCGGCATCGTCTTCGACGCGGGCGCCGTCGATCGAGACGCCGCCCTGCGCGATGGCGCGGCGCGCTTCGCTCAGGCTCGTGACGAGTCCCGTGTCGACGAGCGCCTGCACGACGGGCGTGCCCGAGGCGACAGCGGCGTTCGGCAGCTCCTCGAGTGCCGCACGCAGCGTCGCGGCGTCGAGCTGGGTCAGGTCGCCCTGGCCGAAGAGGGCCTCGGATGCCGCGATCACGGCGGACGTGGCATCCGGTCCGTGGACGAACGTCGTGACCTCGAGGGCGAGGCGCTTCTGCGCGGCGCGACGGAACGGCTCGGCCTCGACGAGGCGCGCGTATTCGTCGATCTCATCGCGCGTGAGGAAGGTGAAGATCTTCAGGCGCGGCAGGACGTCGGCGTCGTCGGTGTTGAGCCAGAACTGGTACATCCGGTACGGACTGCACATCGCGGGGTCGAGCCAGATGGCGTTGCCCTCGCTCTTGCCGAACTTCGTGCCGTCGCTGTTCGTGATGAGGGGCGTGCCGATCGCGTGCACCGAGACGCCCTCGACGCGGTGGATCAGGTCGACGCCGCTCGTGAGGTTGCCCCACTGGTCGGACCCGCCCGTCTGCAGCACGCAGCCGTACGCGCGGTGCAGCTCGAGGTAGTCGAGGCCCTGGAGGATCTGGTAGCTGAACTCCGTGTAGCTGATGCCGGCCTCGGAGTTGAGGCGGGCGCTCACGGCGTCCTTCTTGAGCATCGTCCCGACGCGGTAGTGCTTGCCGATCTCGCGGAGGAAGTCGATCGCGCTGAGCGGCGCCGTCCAGTCGAGGTTGTTGACGATGCGCGCAGCGCTGTCACCCTCGAAGCTCAGGAAGCGCTCGACCTGCGAGCGCAGGTAGCCGACCCATTCGGCCACCGTCTCCTTCGTGTTGAGCGTGCGCTCTGCGCTCGGCCGCGGGTCTCCGATGAGACCCGTCGAGCCACCGACGAGACCGAGCGGCTTGTGGCCGGCGAGCTGGAGCCGGCGCATGAGGAGCAGCTGCACGAGGTTGCCCAGGTGCAGGCTCGGCGCTGTCGGGTCGAAGCCGCAGTAGTACGTGATCGGGTCGCCCGCGAGCAGGTCGCGAAGCGCGTCCTGATCGGTCGAGACGTGCACGAGTCCACGCCAGAGCAGCTCGTCCCACACGTTCCCAAATGCGGGATCGTTGGCGGGCGCGAGCGCGGTCACAGCAGTTTCGGGCACGCGCTTCACGCTATCAGCGGCCTGTTCGGGCTGTGTCATCGGTCGTCGCTCCGGTCGTCGCTCCGGTCTGCGCGCAGCAGAGATTCGGTCCGTTAACGTGAAATGGCCACCCAGCTTTGGGTGGCCATTTCATGAAAGAAGTCCGGCGG